>NZ_JADWYR010000001.1 GCF_015831355.1 Panacibacter microcysteis | reverse complement strand
CAAAACGAAGTGTCCCCGTTTGGGTTTATCACATTGTAAAGCGTCTTAGTCTGTCCAAATACAGCTACAGATAAAAAATGAATTATGATGGTTAGTAGGGTCTTCATAAAATTACCGCCAACGATCAGGGCTTGCCGTCAGGTGTGGGATTAGTATTCCGTCCGCCGACAACCGCTGCTGATTAAGTTGTTTTGTTGAAGTTAAGAATTGAAGTTCAAAGTAGCTTGTCCTGCCCGGACTGAAGTTGGGCTTTGCAAAACTGCCGATTGAACTTGCGTCCAGCCACACTTGCGGCAAACCCCATGTTGGCTGCTGTACAAACAAATTCCTCCTTGATTAAATTCCCAATGTCTAACTTCTTTTGATTAGTGTTGAATGAAGGTGTTTTACCTTCCAATGTTTATTTTGTTTCGCTAAAACTACTGTTTCCAGCCATAATACCGTTGTTTGTTTGCCGTCTTTGGTAATCGATGAATTTAGTCTGTATGTTACCCATGCGGTATTTTTATTTGTTTCGGTACTGATGAAATCGAAAGTATTACTGCGTTTAAAATCAGTTGCCGTATTCATGGTAATTGCTTTATTTATCAATGTGTCTATATTCCAAACCTGACCATATTCGTATAAAGTAATGTCGGCAGTGCAATGAGCTTTTAAGATTACCGAATCTCGATTTGATAAAGCTTCAAACATTTTTACAACTGCTTCTTGCACTTGCCGCTGGTCTTTTCCCAATAGTTGTTGTGCCTGCAAGAAAAATGAAACAGAAATTGCAAAAATTAGAAGAGTTATTTTTTTTAATGTCATTGATTTATTTCTTGATTGTGCCGAAATCTTGAAGTGTCCAAATGTATAGCAGCCAACGTTCGAGGCTTTGTGCAGTTGGGGAATTAACCAACTGTCGGCCCGGAACTGAAGCTAAATTTATAACTAAAAGCCGAAGTTTAGAACTACTGCCCAACAGAATTCCGTCCGCCGAATATAAAGCTGGGATATGCACTGCCGATGATTGCTGCAACGTCAAGCCCCAATTGCACAAAACCTGATGTTGTATGCCGTACTTTCGTCTACCTCTTTTGTAATGCCAGAAATAATTTGGTTCCAATTATTGTTTGCCAAAAGATAAATACTTCTCCAAACATTGTTATAACAGAACTTTCAATTTTAAAAAAATATTCAAATGGCGGCTTTTCGACTGTGGATGCGAAGAAGATTTGCAAAATTTCAGCTACGAAAAATGAAAGTCCTCCAAGAATAAAAAGTGTTGATTTTTTGTAGTCTATTGGGGTAACAAATTTGTTTGTCAAGTAGAAGGTTATTATAGCACCAGCACCACCAGATATAATACCTACTAATAATCCTAAATAAGAACATATCAAAGTCAGAAACCATAATGTCAAACAGGTCAAGTTCATTAGTAGGTAATAACTTATTAATCTGTCAAACCTAAAAGTTTTACTGGCTAACACAAACATAAAGACAGTTGAACTGGTAAATAATAAGCCAGGGAAAAAGAAGCCTCCTTTGTTTTGGAAAAGGTAAAGTAAATATGTCGAAGCAAAACCTGATACTAAACAAAGTCCAACAGCAATAAAAGTCTTTAAATAATAATTTTTGTCTTGCCGCAACTTGTTAGTTTTTGAGAATGAATTTTGTGTCCACCCGTATGGCATACAACGGCCAGGCATTACCGAAGGTTTGGAATTAGGATTCCGTCAGCCCCGGAACAAAAGCCGATTGAAAATATTTTGTTGAAGATAACAACTGCTGCCGATTGTTGCTGTGTCTGCCCGAACTGAAGATGAATAGCGCACAACTGCTCATTGCTATTCCGTCCGCCAAACTTTTGGTAATGCCAATGTTGGCTGCCGTTTTTTCGTCAAATTATTGTTGGTTCACCAAAAATTAATTTTGTCAACTTGTCTTTTAATGAAAGTTTGTATCCATCTGGCAATAAGTTTTCAAAGCCTAATGACTTAAATGTTACAACTCTAACTTTCCAATTTTTGTCATAAAGTTGTTGTCGCAATTTGTCAATTATTGAACTTTTATTTCTTATTGAATTATTGTCTAAATAATTAGGAAGTGTCCAAATTGAAGCAAGTTTAACATCTAAATTTTCGGAGTCAAGTTCTTTGTAAAGCCTGTCAACAATTTTTTGTACAAATGGTCTACAGTCATTTTCTATGTAAGCAAATTCTTGTAAATAATTTAGAATGTCATTGGGCTTATATGATTGTTTTGCTGTTTCCAATATGTCGTCTAATAATTCAACGTAAAACTGCCCCCAATTTTCTGTATCCATAGAAAGAGCTTCTGAAACAATAGGCAACGGAGTTAACTGGTTGTCAAATTTGACTTGATTGATTTCGCTTTTAAATTTCTGTTGATTTGAATTTGCGTATTTTAATATATCAATTAAGACTTTCTTTTTTTCGTCTTCGTCAACATCCCAAAAGCTGTCTATTTGTACTTTGAACTTAGTTACAAAATCATTCATACTATTCTTGTTGTTTGAATGGTGTAGGGTGTCTATTAAAATGGCGGCCAACTCGTATATTTATGAAATTAGATGATAAAAGTAATTGATTATAAGAAACCTATATTCTGCATCGAAATTTACGGAATTTGCTGTGAATTTATACCAATGGAATTATTTTCTGAAAAACATTTACTTCCCATACCCAAGAAAGTGAAGGGTTCGACGTTTGGTTGGTATGTAAACAGAAAATGGGTAAGCTACAACCAACTGCGAGATTCGATTAATGCTTATTCAAAACAAACTAAAGCTTCCTGAATAATCACAGCATTTCATGCCCCTGCGAAACATACTCAAACCCCGCATTCAGCAATGCCATATATAATTCATTCAGGTCAACGTCAGCGCCAGTGTGAACTTCCAGTAAACGTTTGATTTCGCGGGTAGTAAACTGATCGTCGCTCTCAGCGATTGTCTTAACGGGAGTGTATTTAGAAAGGAAATTTCCAAGTGCAGGCTGCCACATAAAAAAGAGGTTGAGGCGCCTACAACGTTTTTTGCGTTGAACCCCGAACCCCAAAGAGCCGGAATTACCTCAACCCCATCCGGTCATGACCAGACAAGGTTAAGCATTGTAGAACTCTAATGATAAGTAGGCACTGCAAATATAGCAGATGCCACGCAATCAGAAAGTACAAGAGTGCGACGCAACAGCAGCTTCATTGAAATACAAAAGCCTGCTACCAAAATTATATTACTCCATGCCCTTCACCAGACAGTAATTCAAATGCACTTACATAATGCCCTGCCGGTTATGCATATCCACCGGTGCTTGTAAAATCATACTCCACCAGGTGATAAATAAAGAGGTTAATATTCATCTGCTGGCCGGTTAGTTTAAATGTTTCGAAGACATGCTCCGAGTACAGTGAGCCATCTTTGTTAACGGTCTGTTTGCAGCGGAAAGCGAAATTCTTAAGTGTTACCGGAATCACTCCTGCAGGATCCGCAAAGGCCTGCACATAAGCGTAAGCGGTGGTGGCATTGCTGTAGGTGTTGGTGTTTTCCTCCCACTCGTAGGTTAGCTCCTGATCGACAGCAATTGTTACCATTCCCAGCTTTAAATATACGCTGATTGATGGCCGCTGCAGTGAGGTAAAGTTTAACCGCTGCATGACCGCTTGGATCATGACGACATCATCTTGCACGGGCTTTTCAATGATGCTCACGAAGATGTACGGCACACTGTTTACTGTGATGATATCATCCCATTTGTATTCGAGGTATTCTTTTAGCGGCAGGTAAAAGATCTGCTCCACTGCATTCTCATTCCCGCTGATGAGGTCGCACCATCTCTGCCACCAGTAAGGTATGATACCCTTGTCGGTTCCATTGTATTCATGGTGCAGGACATTGCTCCAGGCAAGTGCTGCAGCGCCGGTGGCCGGTGGTATGGCTGACGAGCTGGCCAGCGGATATTGCTTAGGGCCTGCGGTATAGTCTGCTTTGATCTCATCAACAAGTCCATGGTACAGCAGTGTGCGGATGCCGAACTTCTCATACTTACTTTGCTCACAGTAAGGAAAGAAACCAAAGTAATCTGTACCGGATGCAGTGCTGTATTGTGTGCGGTAATAAGGCAATGTCGTGACCTTTGTTTCAAAGACATTGTTTGCATCATCGGGGCTTTCATCATAGATGTCGTCTGCAAAGACAGTCCAGACGCGCTGTTGGCCCTGCTGCTGTCTGCTGCAGCTTCTCTCCTAACCCGAGTTGTTTATCCGGGAGATTGACCGGCCCGTACCAGCTGGTGTTTGGCTTCAGCGTTGGCTCGGTAAACAGGAACTGCGATTGCGGATCCACCTCCGGCCACACATCCACATTTTCTATTGCGGTAAACCACAGCCTGCAAAAGCCTGGATAGAAATGTTTGGATGCGCTGAGATTGAAAATGCCCCGGTAACCTGTTTGCTGCATGATGCAAAAGTGAGTGACACAAACAAGGGGAGAAAGGACAGTTGAGTTCGTTGAAAAAGTCTAATTAAATGTAAAGGACAGGTTTGTACAGTTTATGGTAAAGATTATATCGGTTTCTGAAAAAACGACTTAAAATATTAACCAGCGTTTTTAAAATATCTGAATTTTTATTATATTGATACATAACCAGATCGCCGATTATTTAACCCCCGAAACAATCAGCCATGAAAGTTTGTTTTAAAAAAGAATGGTCGCTACTGGCCATTAAATTGTGTATTGTGGTTGCACTTGCAATAGCAGGCATTCTTTTGTTATTACGCTTTGCAGACTACTTTGTTTATGGAACATTTGGGTTGTAACTTTTGTATGATCTCTTTTCTTTTTCGATATTCCTTCTGCTTAAGGGCATCATAAGTAATGTCCTCCTCTATCTCTATCGAATGCATGTTGCAAAATATTTCAAGCGCATCTTTAATCTGCCCACCCTGCTGCATATGTAGCATACAAAAACGCGTTAGGTCTTCTTCAAACCTTTCTTCAAAATGTTTATTCAGGTAAATGATATTGCATTTGGGAATCTGCGTTTTAAACTTGTATTGATACAGCCAGTGCCGTGGCAATTGAACGGACATGAAAGTGTTGAAGCTGTCAAACTTCTGATGGGTCATGGTCTCTGCCTGGAAGTACATGCGGGTGGTGGAATAACCGAGCAGGGAAGTACCAAAGTAATTTTTTGTAGAAAAGACAATGGGACTTCCATACAGGGATTGCAAATATTTTGACAAATAGGGTTTGGTCGGGATAGTAATGCCGAAGTGACTTTTCAAAGGATGGAGATTTGAACAAATATAGAGGCAGGGCTTATTTAAAATAACATGTCTTAAATCTTTAAAGCGATTTTCATTTTACACCTTAAAAAGGAATAAATAAAAAAGCCCCGCTATTGCGGGGCTAAATCTTTTTTGCAGAGTTTTACTGAATCCTTGTGAATGTAAGAAAATCACTTCCTGTCCCATCATTTTCGATGTCAGTCAGCACAATTTTCCTTTGCGTGATGCGGTCTACGTCCCAGCCGCCCCTGATTTCTCTTACAGCATTCGGAGCACTGGAATCAAAATCTATTTCCATTTCTCCGTCACTTTCAATTTCCCAGGTACCAACATAATTTTGTGTTCCCTGCCTGGCTGTTAATGTCCCATTGCTTTCGAAGATGAAAACATATGCTGAAAGTGTGTTTGTTTTCCTGACGCCGTCGTCAACGAATTTTGTCACAGAATAATTACCAGGAGCCGGCTGCGTCAATGCTAAAGCGGCATCGTCATCAGATGATGCACTAACACTTTGAGGAGGAGCAACTGAATCAGATTTGGTACAGGACGGTGCAAGCATGAGCATGGCCATGCAAATCGGTAGGATAGCGAGTCGTTTCATTTTGGATAAGTTTGTAAATGAATAGTTTATGGGCGTAATATCAGCCAAAAAAACCATACCTATGTCTTTTGGCCGCTGAAACAATTAAATATTCTGTTGAACGAGGATTTCAAGTGCAACAATACCACCAAGCCGGTAAAATGCCTCGGCATACAGTGCCGTAGCCGTTAGTAAACGCGGATAGGTGCCAGGGACTTCTTCAAGTGTAACATTCAACTCCTGTGCCTGTTCATTCAATTTCGCCAGATCAAGATTATCCGGGATTTCAAAACTTATGTTCAACATATAAAATTTTAATTAATCTTCTTACTCCAGTAAAGGCGAAATTATTTGCGCATGCAATGTATTACAAATTTTTTGCCGTGTTAAAACATTATAGACGCTGTATGTATCGACAGGATACTGCATGAGCAAATGGTATAACGCTATACCATGTCCGTCGCTGAAATTAAAAATAAAAGTATTGGAAGAAGATAGCAGTTTCTTTTTAAAAGCGACCCTCACATCGATAATAAGTGACAACAACACTTTTTGATTGCACCATTCAGCCGACCATGTGGGTGCATCCCTCACCTTCATTTTATAGATCATGAGTATGGGCCCGAAAAACTTTTCATCGGCGAGGCGGGCTTCATCCCTGGATAGTTTTAGTTTCATCATATGCTACAGGTGTTGATGAAGTTTCATGCTCAGACTTTTAACCAATCAGGTACCGGGTAATCTTCGAGCAAAGGCTGTAACTGAGATAACCGGTTCTCCAGTATGACGCCGGCACTGTATTTCACCAGGTACCGATCAGGATCGTTCTTTGGCTTGGTATTGTCATACAAACTCAACATAGAACCAAAGCCCGTGCTTATTGATAAAGAACCGCAGTAGAGACCACAACATCTTTCCTGCGTCGGTATATCCCAACTGATCACCACGGTACGTAAACGTGTGTTTCTCCCGCCTGACCTTTGAACTCCACCGGACGAAAATATCAAACCGGCATCGCTCCTTCTCTTCCTGCACCGGTGTGTTTTGCATCGTTGTATACATAGCGCTCAATACCTGGCCTATGCCACTGGCTTTATTTGATGCAGCCGCTGTTGGCCGGGCATGTTTCTTTCTTTCATCTTATGCACATTTTGATTCCTGCATGCGCCTTATGCACATGTGAAAAAAACGATTTTTTTGCTGCCTGGACTTGTACAGGTTTGTACACTTTGTACAGGCTTGTACAGGGAGTACAGTGTTATACAGGGTGTACAAGCTCTGGTAAGAGATTAACCGGTTACAGTATATAACATTTTTTTCAAAGAGGGCTTTTTCAACTCATGCTGCCTTTGTTTTTAAAAATTTTTCGGCCAGTATGTCGATGCGGTCGCACATAAACTAGACGGTATGTTTTTGCTGTTTAAGCCGCCGCGTATGAAAGATGTTGTCATCCTTGTATGCCCGCTTCTCTCCTTCTATCACCCGCATATAAAACGAAATGAGGCTCTTGCTTTCTAGCTGTACGGCATAAAGGATCAGCGCTGTCGGAACATTTTAATTTCCAACATGCCACTATCTGATATAGTTGCCCCCTGGTTCAATATGTCTGTTACCTGTTCTCTGTTTCTAATAAATTTGTTTCGGACAAACAATGTGTTTTTAGTTGTATAGAACAGCGCAGTGCGCTTCCATTTATTTTTTATTAAACACCACCGTAAGCATGATCAGGATGACGATGCAGATTGCCACGATGTATGCACCGGTGCCAAAATAATAGCTGTTAAAAAACAGGTTGGCTATTACAATACTGAATATCAGCAGGGCCATGAATGTACGCAGAAAAGCTTTCAGGATCTTCATGCGTTACGATTTAATCATGTATTCAAAAATGTCCAGGCAATGGCTGACATATGAGATGATGTAATCCCTTCCGGTGATGAACCATATCAGTACCTATGCCACTAAAGTCATGACAAAGAGTGAGGCTGCAAACACCATCAGTGCAACCGCAAAAAGTCTTCTAAGCATATAAAGTAGTTTAGTTAATTGAGATAGATGTTGAAGTCACCAAGTGACTATAACAGCCTGCATAGCTCATACCTGCAGTAACAAGTAAGCCACTCATATTTTAATACAACAAGTCTATTCATCTCATGAGTTATTAGGAGCAAACATATTCATGTACCTGATCACGCGTTCGAACTCTGCAAACATGGTATCGAAATCATCTTTCTCATGTTTCAATCTTGAGCCCATTTTAAACGTGCCATATCAATGACGCTGCGAGCAGTTTGGAAGGGTTATTTGAAGACCTGTACAAGGCGATACCTTTTTCAATTCTCAAAATAATTTCCTCCGGCGAAAAGGCCGCTGCAGCCATACTTATTTAGCATTAACAGCTGCGTCTAACATACTGTAATGATTTAATGAATGAATTGAGTTTCCCTGAATGAAACTTCCTGTGTGATCGCAATTCCGCTGCCAATATACACCCGTAGCATATGCTCAACCGTTAGAAGAATGTAACATTGCAGTATCCGCACTCCATCAGCTGTCATGAAAAATAAGCCCGGCATTTCTTCCAGCAGCTCGTACATCTTAGAGTGTCCTTCGGATCGTCCAAAAAATCTTTCGCCCCGTATAAGTTTATCTCTGTGTGATGCAAGCCGCGACATAGCAAAAGATTATTGATCAAATCCAATTGAAATGTGTTTGCGCAATCAAAGATTATATTCTTTGCCAAACAGTTTGCTTATTGCTTCCTGTATAGGTCTCGAAAAATGTGGTGAAACATAACTTTGGTATAGGTAAATCAACTGTCATCCAATACATAAATCGAAAGAAGGAACCAAGAGCAAATTTTATTCAAAAGTTTTATGAACAGTTTGACGAAGAGTTGAAAAAAGTAGCAATAGTAGATACTTCCGTAACAAATTATAGAACGGCCCCTCCAATCACATTAGATAAAATATCTTCTGTCATTTTAAGGACTTACGCATTGCAACAAGTAGGTTTATCGGTTTTAGCGGAACTATTAGCGGAGAAGACTGGAGCTTCAGTCACTGCGACGCAATCGGAGCTTTTAAAGGCGGTAGAGGCAGAAGAGGTAAAAATGAGGGAAGCATTGAGAGAACTGCAGTAGATTTTTTTTTCTTTGCTCTACGTTTTTTGGTCATCCGGGTATGGTTTTGTGGTTTTAGTGAATGGTCGAAATGTAAAAGACTGATTCAATATAAAAAATGTGAAAAATCACACTCGCCCCCGTGAAAAATCACAGCGCGGTTTATTATAAAATTTCCTACTATTGATCTCCCATTATCAACTGTTATCGAAGGAGTTATATAAAAATTCCTTAATAAATCTTTGTCTTTTTACTAAACTAAACTCTGCTATGAAGTCCGCGCATTCAAAATTTGAAATTGTGATTCCGCATTCAGACTTCCCTCCCAATTGGACTGACCCTGTTCTGGAGACGGTAAAAATTTTGCCTATCAAACTTCGCAACGTTCACATCAACGGTGAAAAAATTGATTTTAATGATCCGGAAAGTGATTTAAAATTTTATCTGCTCCCAAACCGAAATGGCGAGTGGCCTGAGAATGAGATACATGTTCGTGTAATTGTCCGTACTGATAAGATAAGTGTCTAACACTTGGTGCCACATTAATTGCTTAAAAAACTGGGAAAGGATAATGGAAAAAGCTAAAAACGTAGAGACGCTTTTTAAGTTTTTCACGTATTTACTATTAAGTCCGAAGACTACTTTTCGAAAGGTAGAAATGTTGGAAGCATTAGCAAATTTGCAAAACCCTGAAGCTGGATTAGGGGAGTCATTTATAGAAAACTTAATCACTATTGGCTTGTTAAAGAGGATAGAGCGTATCGACTATGCACTTTCTGATGATGGTTATCAATTGTGGGTGGAAATCAATCAGGATATAAAAACAAGTAAGGAAATGAGTGCAAAAAAAAGCGCTTGGATTCAGGACGTAATGACAATTATTGAAAGCTAAAAACTTCTTATGATATCTATCTACGATTATATACTATATGAGGGCGTGACTTATTTCAGTCTCAGTGATGAAGTGGCAATGAATAAGATTACTACTATGGCAAAAAAATTATCTCCGTTGGCGAGTGAAATCTTGAGATATCGTGATGGTGCTGTTGTCATAAAGTCAGATGATACGATTAGAGTAACTGGTTTTAGGGATCAAGACTTTCGAATACGATTGTGTGAATTTCTAGGCGTACCAACCGAATGATTCAAAACATTTCGAGCCATTAATTTTTTTTTAGTTTCCTTTGCGGCCGCTCAGGGTCTTTGAACTTATGATATCGCAACGGAACTTCGGGTTAACAAAACAGGTTAACAAGCTGTGTTGCGAGAACGAAAATTGCAGATAGAGGCTTAAAAATTATGTTGTAAATCAATCAATTAGAATTATTGATAACATGGGGTGGGTTCCCTTCCCTCGCAACTTAAAAGCCTCTGATGAGGCTTTTTTCTTTTTAATAATTTTGAGCCAGGCTGCATGGCAGAGATTGAGCTTCCGTTGCGTCGCACTCTTGTACCGCATCACATTATGAAGCACTTCCGGTTATACCGGCTCAGCTCGGCAGGCAGGCAATATCAGGCGCTCAATGAATCTTTGAAAAGGCAGCAAAACACATCTTATACAACCGCATTAGTACACAAAAAATTGAAAGCAGGATTTGTAAACATATTCGGCAAACCAAACGCAGGCAAGAGCACCTTGCTCAATGCGCTGTTGGGCGAAAAGCTGGCTATCATCTCACCCAAAGTACAAACAACAAGGCACCGTATCAAAGGCTTTCTTACAGAACCTGGCAAATACCAGCTGATATTTTCTGATACACCCGGCATCATACAACCAAAATATAAGCTGCAGGAAAGAATGATGCAATCTGTAAAAAGCGCATTGGAAGATGCTGATGTGGCATTGCTTATGGCGGATGTGGCCGATAACAGGGAAGAGAACAATAACCTGTTTGCCTCCTTAAACCTCAAAGTGCCGTGCATTGTTGTACTGAATAAAATTGATAAACTGGGCGATAAGCGCATCAACGATGCAGCAATCTTTTACAAAAGCCAGCCTTATTGCAAAAAACTGGTGCAAATATCTGCGCTGCAGAAAGCCCATATCGATGAACTGATCAATGCCATACTGGAATATTTGCCGGAAGGGGAACCTTTTTACCCGGAAGATGATATGACAGACCTGCCCACTAAATTTTTTGTGGGTGAAATGGTCAGGGAAAAAATTTTTGAATTGTTTGGTGATGAGATCCCCTACCATACGGCGGTAATGGTAAATGAGTTCAAAGAAAAAGATACACTGGTAAAAATACAGGCAGATATAATTGTACAACGGGAAAGCCAAAAGGGCATTCTGCTTGGCGAAGGTGGAAAAATGATCAAACAACTGGGAACACTTGCCCGGCAGGACATAGAAAAGTTCCTGCAACAGAAAGTATTTTTGCAGCTCTTTATTAAAGTAAGGCCCAAGTGGAGAGACAATGAGCTGCATTTGAAAGAATATGGTTATTAACATGTACACCTGTTGGTGAAAGATGACGGTATGCTGCACACATCCCGCATCAATCATACAGCGGTGGCATTAAAGCATTACATTATGAGTTTTACAGTAGCAATAGTAGGCAGACCAAATGTTGGCAAGAGCACATTGTTCAACCGTTTACTGGAACAACGCAAGGCCATTGTTGATGATATCAGTGGCGTAACCCGCGATCGCCAGTATGGTGTTGCCGAGTGGAACGGTAAAACTTTCAATGTTATAGATACCGGTGGTTTTGTACCACAGAGTGAAGACATATTTGAAACAGAAATCCGCAAACAGGTACGCATAGCTATTGATGAAGCCGATTGCCTTATATTCATGACAGATGCGGCCATTGGCATTACAGACCTTGACGATAGTATGGCAGATGTTTTACGCCGCTCTTCCAAACCCGTACTCCTTACCGTAAACAAAGTAGATAATAATGAACGCCTGCTTTCAGGCTCTGAATTTTACAGCCTTGGGTTTGAACATGTATTTTTCGTAAGCAGTATGAGTGGCAGCGGAACGGGCGAACTGCTCGATGCTGTTACTGCACTTATTACAACAGATGAATCTGAAGAAACCGAGCGCCAGGGCGAGCTGCCAAAAATTGCCATCATAGGACAGCCAAATGTTGGTAAATCTTCCCTGCTCAACGCATTGATAGGCCAGGAACGTACCATTGTAAGCGATATTGCAGGTACCACAAGAGATACCATTCACACCCACTACAATCTCTTTAATAAAGAATTTATTTTAATTGACACGGCAGGCATACGCAAAAAAAACAAAGAGAAAGATGACCTCGAGTTCTATTCTGTAATACGCGCTATACGTGCCATGGACGAAGCAGACATTTGCCTGCTGATGCTGGACGCAGCAAAAGGAATAACTGCGCAGGACGTTAATATTTTCTCTCTTGCAGCAAGAAAAGGCAAAGGCCTTGTTGTGCTGGTAAACAAGTGGGACCTCCTGGAAAAATCTACCAATACCGCCAGGGATTATGAGAAACAACTCAAAGAAAAAATTGCACCGTTTACTGATGTACCGGTAATATTTATTTCTGCAAAAGAAAAGACCCGCATTTTCAAAGTAATAGAGGTTGCACTGGAAGTATTTGAAAACAAAACCCGCAAAATACCTACCAGCAAACTGAACGATGTTATGCTGAAAGCAATAGAAGCATACCACGCGCCTGTTGTACGCGGACATGCCGTAAAAATTAAATTTGTAACACAACTACCCACCGTAGTTCCCTCTTTCGCATTCTTTGCCAACTTCCCCGATGATATAAAAATGCCTTACAAAAATTATCTCGAAAACCAGTTACGCCAAAACTTTAAGCTTAGCGGCGTGCCTGTAAGAATATTTTTCAGGAAGAAATAATTGTTGGTACCAGGCGTCAGTAATGCTATTAAGCATCGTTGCGTCGCACTCTTGTACTGCAAACCATTATGCAACTGTTCCGGGTGTAACGCCGTAACAATTGTGCAGCCATGGTGTGGCACTATTTTGGAAACCATAATGTAAATAACAACTTATGGCAAACACAAATAACAGCAACAACACGGCTGACCTGCAAGACAGCGAAAGAGACCAGGAATTACTTCAACCTGAAGAAACAACCATGGATCTTCCGGAAGTAAAAGATATACCGGGCCAGGAAAATATTAAAGTGCCCAAAATGCGTGAAATGATGGATACTACCGCATCATCAGCAGATGAAGAGGGCGAAGGCATTTTGGATGATGAGGAAGATTTGGAAGATGGAGACCTTGATGAAGAAACAGATGAAGATTTTGATGAAGATGCAGATGTAACTGATGAAGAAAAAGATCTGTTAACGAGAAGCAACGAAAGCATGGCAGGCGAAGAAGATGAGGCAGTAAGAAATGCAATGGTAGATGATACTGATGATGACGGCGAAAAACTGAATGAAGAAGTGGATGTTTCAGGCAGCGATCTTGATGTGCCCGGTGCAGAACTGGATGATGAAGATGAAGAGATTGGCGAAGAGGATGAGGAAAATAATTCTTACAGCAGGGGACAATAATTCCTGTTGTTGCAGATAGAAAAGTCGTCACGTTTGCCCGTGGCGACTTTTTTATTTGGCGCCCTTAAACAAAGCATTTTGCCTTGTGCTGTTAGCAGGCGGAGGTTATGCAGTTTCGTTGTTGCCATATAAACAGGCGTACAAGAGTGCGACGCAACCATGCTACATTGAAGTATAAAAGCCCGGCTCATACAAACAAAAAAGCGGCTTATAAAAGCCGCTGTTATAATATTTACTGCAACTGCTAATACACAGCCTGCAGGTTAATATCGAAGATAAGTATGGAGTTGGCAGGTATACTTCCTACAGCGCTGCCGCCATACCCGAGCGATGGTGGTATGTAAAGCGTAATGGAGCCGCCGGCGGCTATCAGCGGTATACCTTCCTGCCAGCCGGGAATTAAACCGGAAAGGTAGAACCCTGCACTGGTGCTGCTGTCGAACACCGTTCCGTTTGTAAGCTTACCTGTATAGCCAACCTGCACAGCATTGCAGATGGTAGGCTTATTACCCGAGCCGGCATTTTGAATAACGTAGAAAAAACCCCTTGGGTCTTCTGTAGCAGTAATATTATTCGTGTCGAGGTATTGGCGCAAAGCTTCTACTTCTGATGCAGGTGCTGTGGTGTTTACGGTACCACAATCCTGCGTTTCTTTTTTACAGGACAAACCGATGATCGCTAACGCAAGAAAAGCAAGAAATAGTTGTTTCATAATTTGAATTGAACGCGCAAAAGTATAGGAATATGAAAAACAAATAAGGAAAAATTATTGCATACCATGCAGGCGTTCAGGCACGGGAGATTAGCAAAAAAATAGACCCATCCAGGAATAGACGGGTCTTAACCAATTCTTGAAAACTTGTAAATACCGGATCATTGCCCATGATCAAGTCTACAGGTGCAAAGTAACTACGCAAATCAGCCCCCTGAAATAGTAGCATGTCGTTTCTTATGTAATGAATGAATTACTGTGTATGTAGTAGTATTATGACAACTTTTACAAACTACTGTTAGCTTAAAGATTGATTTTAAAAATAAAAGACATTTATACACTTATTTCTGCAGAAATGATAAAATATCCTTGAAAGAATGCAGAAAATCAGGCGGGGTCCACATCAATAATAATGTCTACGCTCCTGTAACGTTTATTCGTATGTATAATGATCACCTGTTGGTGCAACTGCATTTTACAATTGCTGATCGTGGCGGCATCTTTCGGTAATTTGAGTAATATATCCTGCAGGTACTGGTTCCTCACCCGGTTTACAACGGGCTCTGCCGGGCCTGATATATTGCTTTTGAATGCCTGCAGCCCCTGCACCATAAGATTGGCTGCTTCTTCGGCTATATGCTTTTCTTTATGCCTGAAAGTAATGTGTATCAACCTTGAAAACGGCGGATAGAAAAAATGCCTGCGGTTGGTAATTTCATACTCGTACAACAACCGGTAATTGTGCTGTTGTACAAACTGCAATACGGGATGAAGCACATTGGTGACCTGTATAAGCACTTTGCCTTTGTCGTCTTTTCTGCCGGCGCGGCCGCTTACCTGCTCCATCAACTGGAAAGCACGCTCATTTACCCTGAAATCGGTAAAGTTGAGCAATGCATCTGCATCGAGAATACCTACCAGGTTTACATGCTCAAAATCTAATCCTTTTACCACCATTTGTGTACCCACAAGTATGTCTACGCGCTGTTGTTCAAAAAGTTTTATCAGGCTGTCGTGATCATGCTTTCCTTTTACGCTGTCATAATCCATCCGGGCTACCCTTGCACCGGGGAAATCTTCCATTATTACCTCTTCTACTTTTTCTGTGCCGAAGTTTTTTTGCATAAAACTATGGCTACCGCAAGCAGCACAGGTGTTTATTACCGGGTACACGGTACCACAATAGTGACAGGCTAGTTTATTCTTTGCTTTGTGGTAGGTGAGCGTAACATCGCAATGTTGACATTGAGGTATCCAGCCGCACACACTGCAGATCATATAAGGCGTGTAACCGCGGCGGTTTTGAAAAATAATCACCTGCTTTTTTTGCTGTAAAGAAGCCTCGATGGCTGTTTTCATTTGTGGGGAAAACATTTGCTTCTGTTTGTCTTTTGCAGGTACCTGCTTTAAATCTACCACTTCAATACCGGGCATCTTTCCTTCACCAAATCTTTCATTGAGTTCAACCAAACTATACTTGCCTGCAAGCGCATTGTGGTATGTTTCTATAGCAGGCGTTGCGCTGCCCAGTAAAACCCTGGCTTGATGAAGCGAGGCATAATAAATGGCCGTATCTCTTGCATGGTAGCGTGGCGCAGGGTCATGTTGTTTGTAAGAGCTGTCATGCTCTTCGTCCACAATTATAAGGCCCAGTTCTTTAAAAGGCAACAGCAGGGCAGACCTGGCGCCAAGCACCGCTTTTATCTCACCGCTTTTTATCTTGTTCCATATTTCAACACGCTCATTTGGATTAAACTTGGAATGGTAGATTGCAATATTGCCACCAAAGTGCTTTTGCAATCGCCGGATGATTTGTGCTGTAAGTGCTATCTCCGGCAGCATATACAAAGCCTGGCGGCCACGTGCAATCGTTTCTGCAATCAGCTTGATGTAAAGCTGCGTTTTGCCACTTGCAGTTACACCATGCAGCAGGCAAACCTGCTTTTCTGCAAATGATTGTTGTACTTTTTCAAGCGCCGCTTCCTGTGCGGCAGATAAAGTAAAATCAAGCGACATATTTTTTGGCAATACCGGCAGGCGGCTGGTATCTCTCTTTTCTGCAACCAGTATTTTTTTGTCTATCAGTCCTTTGAGCTGTGCTGTACTGGCATTGGCTTTTTTGAGCAACGCAGGTTGTGTAACTTCTCCTTCTGCTTTTATAATGTGCAGGTAGGCAAGCATCAGTTCAAGCTGCTTTGGGGCTTTGGTCCATTCGTTGAGCAGCCGGGCCAGTAAATCCTCGTTGTGGTAAACAGGATTGAGTACTATATAGGTTTCTGTTTTGGGTTTGTATTTTTCTTTCAGCTCTTCCCATACATAGCAAACACGCTTTTCAATCAGTTTCTTAATTACAGGATAAACATGCGTTACATCCAGTATTTGCTGCACCTCGCTCAGCCGCAGTTCTTTTTTCAGTTCCAATGCTTCTGCTACAAGGTATTCCTCATCATTCAAGTTGCTGAAATCAAGTCCATATTCTTCATTCCATATAAGTATGCTTTCGCTCGAAAGTTTAAGGTTTGCAGGCACAGCAGCATTCATTACTTCGCCTTCGCTGCACATATAATAACCGGCTATCCATTGCCATAATGCCAGTTGCCCGCCATACACAACAGGATCTGCATCCAGCACATTCATAATTTCCCTGGGCTCAAAGGCCGCAGGCTTATTGGTGTGCAGGGTTTTGATAATACCTGCATATTTCTTATTCTTCAGTTGCACTTCTACCCTTGATCCTTCCTGTACCGATTGTTGAAAATGTGCAGGAATACGCCATGTATAGTTCTGCGGCAATGCCAGCGGTATAATTACTTCAGCAAAGAGTGCAGCAGTGTTGTCCGCATCTGAAAACAATGATGTATTTGATTGAGATGACTGCATGTTGTAGCGCGAATATACCAAACGTGGTGGTGATATTCAGCGTGCCATTGGTGCACAAAGAGCGGAACCCCTGAAGCGTGCGACGCAACAGGCGATGCCATGAAATACAAAAGCCCGGCTCATAACCTGTATTTAATCAACAGCCTTTTGCAATGTGGGAACATTATAATTCCTGTAGCGCCTGAGCCCTGCTTCCATTTTTTGGTGAACGAGTTGTTTTAATGCAGGCATTTCTTTGATGGTATAACCCTGTACCGGTATTTCATCCATGTACACCGCTGCACACCTGCCGGGCGTTAACTCAAAAAAACCACGCCAGTGCATACGGTCTAAGGTATCAATAAAAAGTACAGGTTTGATGGGTGTTTGTGTTTCGATGGCTATGCGAAAAGCACCATCGTAAAAGTCTTTCAGCGGTGCACTGGTCTCATTAAATGTGCCTTCCGGGAAGATAAAAATCGATATGCCGTGCTTCAGGGCTGCTTTGAGCGCCCTTACACTTTTGGCGCGCTTCTCAGGGCTGCTTCTGTCTACCACAATAGCTGCGGCCCGGTATATCCAGCCGAATACAGGATAGTTGACCATTTCATATTTTCCAAGTACCCTTATGGGCTGGTGCAGACTGCGTACGAGTGCAGGAATATCCATATACGAGCAATGGTTGGCCACAAATATGTATTGCTTTTTTCTGTCGTGCGGCACCTCGTACGTTTCTTTATGCCGTATAAAAATCAGCCCGTACCAAAGCCTTGCCCAAAGATTGCACAGGCGATAGACAAAGTTGCCACCTGCTACGCCAAAAAAAGAAGCAATGAGCACAAATGGCAATACCAAAAACATAATGATAACAAACCACAGCAATGCGTAAACGCAGTAAACGTATTGAAACAACCTTTTCAGAAAAGTAAGTTTAGTTGAACCGAAGATAAGGAGAGTTGACCGTTATAATTTTTTTGTACCCATCAGCAGTATTTCATAGCATCGCCTGTTGCGTCGCACTCTTGTACGGTATAACTGTATGCAACAGTTCCGCGCTCATCAGCGTTGTTTTAATCGGCTTGCGGCAGGTACAACACGCTGTTAATTTTTTTCTTCCGTATTGTTCGCAGCATAAGCTATTGCCACCTGCAGGTCTTCTTTTGTATCTGCTTTGTCATAGTTCCAGCCTGCTGTATTTTCCAGGTTGCGCATCTGCTCGCTTGTTTGCCTGCTGCCATCGTGGCTCCAGCCCGGCGGACCAAAAACATAATTCCATTTATCTCTAAAACTGATGTCTTTACGCCTGATATCTTTCCACAGTTGCTGCCACTCATGAAACACAATGGTTACAGCATTGGGGTTTTCCAGGTTTTTGGTTAACCCGTACTTTATGGGCTGGTATTCATTGTCGGGTAGTTCAGCCTGGAAGGTGCCAAACATTTTGTCCCAGATAATAAGAAACATACCCATGTTTTTATCGAGGTATTTGGGATTGGATGCGTGATGTACCCTGTGATGAGAAGGTGTTACAAAAATATACTCCAGCCAGCCCATTTTTTTAATGAGTTCGGTATGTACAAATATGCCCCATATCTGTGTTGCAGAATACACAAAAGCAATGTCCAAGGGTTTAAACCCACACAAGGCCAGTGGTATAAAATAAATAAACCGGTACAAAGGCTGAAAAACGGAAGAACGAAAACCAACTGTAAAGTTTATTTTTTGAGAACTATGGTGTGTAACATGCGTAGCCCAAAAAAAGCGCACTTCATGATCGAACCGGTGCAGCCAGTAATAAATAAAATCTTCTGCAATAACCAGCCATACCCAATAAGCAACCGGCGCATGCCATGCAACATTGGAATAATGATAAAACCATACCCAAACCGCCATGGTAACCACCCGGAAAAGCAGGTCTATACCACCGTTGAGCAACATGAGGTAAATATTGGTAAACGTATCCCTGATTGTGTAAGCCTTTTTATGCTGCAGGTGGGTTAACAGAATTTCAAGCCCTATAATAAAAAGATATAAGGGGGTAGAAATAAGAATCAGCCATTGCTCTCTTATACTTTCCATGCTGTTGAAGGATAAAACATACGGCGTGGTTTAACCGGAATGTCTCATTTTTGTTGATACAAAGGAAATATAAATCCTGAAGAGGTAAATTTAAAACTTGCTGAAAGTATGAAGGACGACATTTTACATAACTGGCAAAAAAAATCCACCGAACACCAGAAACAGTACAAACAATTCTTAAACCGGGCAGACAAAAACAAAGTGCTTAAACAACTGCCGGCCCTTCATGAAGCCGCATTTGAAAAAATCAATTGCCTGGATTGTGCTGCCTGCTGCAAAAATTACTCACCACGTTTTAAAACACCGGATATCAAGCGCATCAGTAAACACCTGAAAATGCGGGAAAGCGAATTTATAGAAACGTATTTGCGTATTGACGAAGATGGTGATTATGTGCTGCAGGTAAAGCCATGCCCCTTTTTGGGTGCCGGTAATCTTTGCAGCATTTATGAAGTACGGCCATCAGATTGTGAGCGCTTTCCGTACACTGATGAGGATGTTATTCTTAAAAGACAACAGCTTACCCTCAAAAATGCTACTTTCTGCCCTATTGTGTATTATGTGCTTGAAAAATTAAGCTCCTGACAGGCGTGATCAATATTCCATTTTTCGAAGACTTGGCGCTTTTACCCAGGTAATGATAACTACCAGCAAGGTCATACACCCACCAAAAACCACCGAAGGCACGTTGCCAAGCAAACGGGCCATTACACCGCTTTCGAACTGGCCCAGCTCGTTACTCGAATTAATAAACATGCTGTTTACACTCATTACACGGCCCCGCATATGGTCGGGTGTTTTCAACTGCATTATGGTACCACGTATTACCACACTTACACCATCCAGCATACCACTTACCATAAGCACAAAAAACGACAACCAGAAAAATTCAGACAACCCGAAAATGATGATACAAGTGCCAAAACCGGCTACGGCAAACAACAACTTTTTACCATGTTGTTTTGCTATGGGTGAAATAGTAAGAATGATCACAATACAAATAGAGCCAATATCGCTGGCTGCATTTAACCAGCCAAAACCTATTGCATCTACATGCAGTATATCTCTTGCAAACACAGGCACCATGGCTACGGCACCGCCAAACAATACCGCAAAAAGATCCAGCGAGATGGCACCAAGCAGTTCCTTTGTTTTAAAAACAAATCTCAGTCCTTCCTTTACACTCTCCCATGTACGTTTCTCACCTTGCTCGTGGAGTGGCGGTTTGGGTTTTAGCTGCAGCATTACAAAAAAAGCAATGAGAATAAGCACACATATTACACTTAATGTACCTGTAATGCCAATGTGGGCAATTAATAACCCACCCATTGCATGGCCAACAACCGACGCGGTAAGCCACACACCCTGGTTCCATGTTATGGCATTCTGCAAAATTTCTTTTGGTACAATATGCGCTACCAGTACATTAAATACCGGCCCGGTGAAAGCTCTTGTAACACCTGTAAAAAAAATTACCGTGTAAACGCCAATTGCAATCCAATGATTACTCAATCGTTCTGCTGCAAAGCTGGTTGATAAAAGCAGCAAAACGCCTGCACATAATGCATACAGCAGCACGCCCCGCAAAATCATAAACCGCTTTTCGTTTTTATCAATTACATGCCCGGCATACAATGCAAGTGATACAGCCGGGATAACCTCGGATAAGCCAACAAGACCTATTGCCAGCGGATCGTTGGTAAGATTGTAAATCCACCAGCCCACAAGTGTACCCATCATTCGTAAACCCATTATAAATACCATGCGGCCAATCATAAGGCTCCTGTATTCTGGTATTCTTACTGCTGCAAGTGGTGAATTTTGCTGTTGCCGATTTGCCATGAATAAAAATAAGGAAGAGGTTTGTCCTTATTTTGCAAAGATGCAATGCAGTAATTAATATGCAATCATATTTCTGAAGTGATTATCGAAGTAATATGTATGTGCATTGACCGGTAGCACAGGATGCATGTTGAAAATAATTGTGGGGAATGTACCCGCAGGCTGAAGCTGCCATAAGCTATACAGGTGAAAGGATTGCGACGCAAGGGACGATGCCATAATTTGCTGATGCCGGTATCCATCACTGTAATAAATACAAAAATATTACGGCAATGTAAAGTAATGCTGGCCACCTTCCAGGTCAGTTTCAAGCGCGTCTAAAACCACCTGCAGGTGTTTCTCATTATCGAGAAAATCGGCATTGGAAGCATCAATAAAAATCGTTGTAATATTATGTTGTTTTATATAGCTGGTGTACGTTTCCTGTATGCTGAAAAGGTATTCATCGGGAATATTTTGTTCATACACACGGTTGCGTTTCCTGATGTTTTTTTGCAGCTTTTGCACCGGCGCATGCAGGTAAATTACCACATCGGGAAATACGATCTGCTGGTGCATAATCTCAAACAACTTCTGGTACAGGCGAAATTCTTCTTCGGGCAAATTTACTTTTGCAAAAAGCAGGCACTTTGTAAACAGGTAATCCGATACCGTTACAGACTGGAACATATCTTTTGTACGCAGCATGTCTTTCAACTGCTTAAAACGTTCGGCCATAAAAAACAATTCCAGCGGAAACGCGTACTGTTGCGGGTTTTCATAAAATTTCGGCAGAAAAGGATTGTCATCAAACTCTTCAAGCACCAGCCGTGCATTTAGTTTTTTTGACAACAGGTGTGCAAGCGTGGTTTTACCCGCGCCAATGTTGCCTTCTATTGTTATGAAGTGATATTTCATTTAGGAGATGTATTTTGTACCCGGCTGCATTACTACTATCCGGCTTCTGTTGCGTCGCACTCTTGTACTGTTGTTCCTCTATTCAGCACTGTTCCATCATGCGCTACTTGTACTGACAGCCTTCAAAATTAAGTGGCTAAATGAATGCTATTGTTCAATTTTATACACATTCAATTCATCCTTACATGCTTCCAGTAACTGCACAATTGTTTTATGGAAAACCGGGTGCACATATTGTGGTGCGATCTCTGCAAGGGGCATTAAAACAAAACGTCTTTCCTGCATGCGTGGGTGTGGAATAATGAGCGTTGCGGTTTCCATTATGGCAGTATTGTAGAAAAGCATGTCAATATCAATGATGCGTGGCCCCATCTTCACTGTTCTGGTTCTGCCCATTTTGTATTCTATACGCAATAGAATTTCCATTAAATTTGGTGCGGTTAGGTCCGTTTCAAGCAGTATAGCCTGGTTGTAGAAATCCGGCTGATCCTGCAAGCCCCATGCTGCCGTTTCGTACAAGCACGATTTTTGAACTATTGTACCGCAATATTGTTGAATGTACGCACTGGCCATTGCAAGGTTTCCGGCACGGTCGCCTAAATTGCCGCCTGTCAGCAGGTATGCTTTATTCATATATTCAAATCCTTAGTAGGGTTCAAATATCTTTAATTTTGACATGCACAAAAGAGAACTATGAAGAGTTTCCTCAAAACATTCTTTGCTTCATTCCTTGCCCTTATTATTTTCAGTGTTCTTGCATTGGTTATTGGCATATGGATATTAAGTGCGGTTGTACAACCCGATAAACCCGCAATTGGCCAGAAAGCCGTACTGGTTCTGGACCTGAATAAAATTTACAATGAACAGGAGAAAGAAAATCCCATAGCATCTATCACCGGCGATGAATCTGGAAACAGTCCCGGTTTGTATGATGTGGTGCGTCTTCTGCATTATGCAAAACAAGACAGCACAGTGAAAGGCCTGTATATAAAAGCGGGCAGCAACATGAATGGCTTCGGCGCCAGCGAGGAATTACGCAATGCTGTTCTTGATTTTAAACAAAGCAGGAAGTTTGTGATTGCATACGGCGAAACGATAGATCAGAAATCATATTACGTTTCAACGGCGGCCAACAAGATCTATTGTCACCCACAGGGTGGTATTGACTGGGACGGTTTTTCCGTTACATATCTTTTTATGAAAGGCCTGCTTGACAAACTAGGGATAGAGCCGCAGGTATTCTATGCAGGAAAATACAAAAGTGCCACAGAGCCTTTCAGGTTTACCAAAATGTCTGAGCCCAGCCGTTTACAAACTACAGATATGCTGAATGATCTCTACAGCATATTGCTTAAAACTACGGCAGCAGCCAGGAACATCGATACGGCAACACTGCATTCACTGTCTGTAAACGGTGTTATCCGCAGTGCAAACGATGCTTTGAATAATAAACTTGTGGATGGACTTAAATATGACGACGAAGTAAAAGATGAGATCATCAACCTGTTAAAACTGAAAAATACAGATAAAATCAATTTTACTGAACTGAATGAATATGGTGCAGCCGTGCCTTATAAAAAATCGGGTAATGGCGATAAAATTGCGCTCATCTATGCCAACGGGGATATCGTGGGTGGCAAGGGTGATGATGAGCAGATTGGCAGCGACAAATTTGTTGAATTGATCAGGAAAGCCCGGTTAGATAATGATGTGCAGGCAATCGTTTTTCGTGTAAATTCTCCCGGCGGCAGTTCCCTGGCAAGTGATGCCATCTGGCGTGAAATAACGCTGGCTAAAAAAGCAAAACCGGTAGTGGTAAGTATGGGTGATTACGCAGCATCCGGCGGCTATTATATTAGTTGTAACGCAGACTCTGTTTTTGCAAATGCCGGTACCATTACCGGTTCAATCGGTGTATTTAGCCTGCTGCCTAATATGCAAAAGCTTTTCAATGAAAAACTGGGGCTTACTTTCGATGGCGTTAAAACAGGGCCTTATGCAGATATGGGTAGTGTAAACCGGCCGCTGACTGAAACAGAAAAAAGGTTCCTGCAGGCCTCTGTTGACTCTATTTATTACACCTTCAAATCCCGTGTGGCTGAAGGCAGAAAGACAAATATTGACTATGTAGATAGTATTGCACAAGGGCACGTTTACACCGGCGAACGAGCCATTATGCTTAAGCTTGTTGACAGAACGGGCACGCTGCAGGATGCAGTTGAATGCGCAGCAAGAATGGCGGGTACAAAAAATTATTGGTTGAAAGAATACCCGGAAAAGAAAACATTCTGGCAGGAGATAACAAATGCCGACAACTTTGTAGAAAGCAATTCTGAAAAAGCCATTGTAAAAAAAATAGGCGCAGAGCAATACCAGATGCTGCAACGGGTAAAAAATGTGAAAGAACTAATGCAGGCACCGCAGGCAAGATTACCTTTTGATATGAACATTTATTAAACCTTAAATAAACGTTCATCGAAGCGAAAGCTGTTGCTGGCTTTTATTTTTACCATGTAGTATTGTGCGTGGGCAGGGTTCAGTAAGTAGTTATGTTCCTTATCTACCACTGCAGAAGGGCATTGAATAACAAGCGGTGCATTTGACCGTATAATTTCAGACCCCATCCATTGAGTGTATTCAAAATCATTCCACCAGTTTTTCTTAAGCCTTGCTTTATTCACTTCGTGAAAACCTGTTTCAGGCAGTTCAATCTCCATTAATTGTATTACCTGCAGTTGCTCCAATGTGCTGGCGTTTACCAATACCTCGAGCAGCGCAAGTGAAATGCTTGCACTGGTATATACAAGTGCAGTACCTGGCAGGTTCCATCTTCCACCAACAAGTTTTGCACCCGTGCCTGAAATATCATCTGCATATTTAGGATGTGAGAACCTGTAAACTATCATGAATAAACACCGTATTGAATTCTTCTTAGCTGATCGATTAAATCCTGTATGCCCTGTGCTGAATACAAAGATTCGAAAGTCAATGTATGGCCAAGCACTTTTTTCTCTTTACGCAACCAGCTATACAAAGCTGTAGCATCGGTAAAGGTTTCCAAACCCAGTTCTATCAGTTGCTCCATCTGCAGAATGCGGTCCACATAAATTCCTTCAAAACTGCTGTTGTCTTTAGCATAGCGTTGTAATGTTCTTTCTGAAAGATGCAAAATACCGGCCCAATCCTTTTGCGTAAAAGGCACAAGTGCCGCAATTTTTTCAAATTTACGATAGGGAAAATCGGCTACTTCCGGCAATCTCTTCACAGTTCTGTAATGCAGGGCACCATCCCCTGCACCTGAGTGTGGTACCTGCTGGTCTGCATATTTTTTTTGTTTTGCCATATCCGTCATTTGTCGTACAAATATACGTCATTTGTCTATATATCCCGAATGCTTATAGTTATTTTTTTGAACCCTAATACATTATAAAATAGCTTTGCGCCACAACAGCGCAATATATGGAGGGTAAGTACAGCCAGGTAAAAGCAATGCTTTCAATTACTAAAGCCAGTCTCAGAGCCACTTTTCGCAGTCCTTCTTCAGTTATCTTTAGCGTAGGTTTTCCGCTTATCTTCATACTGGTTTTTGGTTTTATTGGCGAGGGCGGAGGTTTTTCTGTGAATGTTGCACTCGATAAAACCAGCGATACTTCTAACCCGGTGTACCACGCTATCAGCAATATCCAAGCCATCAACTTCAAAGACAAACCAGATAGCCTGATAAAAGAAGACCTGGAAAAAGGCAATCTTACCGCGCTTATAAAGATCGAGAAAAACAATGGCAATCCCGCATACCTCGTAAAGCTAACGACTTCCGAAGCCGTAAAAACGCAGGATCTTAATATACTCCAGTCTATACTCAATGCCGTTATCGGTAACATAAATGAGCAGGTTTATCCAAATGCAGCAAGCATTGCAAAAGTTGAGAAAGATGTTCAGAAAATACCCGGCAGGGTATACCGGCAAATCGATTTTATACTACCCGGCCAGCTTGGCTTTTCTTTACTGAGTGCAGGTGTGTTTGGAGTTGCCTTTTTATTCTTCAATCTTCGCCAGCAACTGGTGCTTAAACGCTTTTTTGCAACTCCCATCACCAGGACTTATATCGTCCTGGGTGAGGCCATCAGCCGCGTACTTTTCCAGATGATTGCATCAGTTGTTATTGTAAGTATTGGCGTACTGGCGTTTGATTTTACACTCGTGCATGGCGTTATTACATTTTTACAATTGATGCTGCTTTCTTTACTGGGCCTTATCGTTTTCATGGGTTATGGATTTATTGTAAGCAACGTGGCAAAAAATGAAAGCACCATACCGCCATTTGCCAACCTTTTTACCTTTCCGCAATTTCTATTATCAGGCACATTTTTCCCGATAGAAGTTTTTCCAAAATGGTTACAGTTTTTCTGCAACCTTTTACCCTTAACACATTTTAATAATGCCATGCGCGAAATTTCTTTCGAAGGCGCCGGCATATTAGATGTGTGGCAGGATGTAGGTATATTATTAATTTGGGGCGTTATCCTCTACGCCATCGCCATAAAAGTATTTAAGTGGGAATAATGTTGGGCCAGGCTGCAGCACATGCATGATGCTTCGTTGCGTCGCACTCTTGTACTATTGCAGCGTTATTCAGCAAACGCGAAGATGAAAGCATCAGTCTTGTAATTAACCTATATTTTAAAAGACAGACAAAAGTTTACAAACAATATGCGCATTTTAAAACTAGTATTGGCAAGCTTCTTTATTCTTTTTGCTATTGTTACCGCAATCGGGTTATTATTTCCTTCCAAAGTTGTTGTATCACGGGCTATCAACATCAGCACTAATTACGATACTGCTTACAAATACCTGGACGATGCCAAATACTGGAAACTTTGGATGGACGGCGCAGATACAGCAAGCATTGCGTTTCTTTCTGCAAAAACAGCAGGGCCCGGTACTGCTATAAAAATCGGCAGCGGTGGCGAAGTAAGTTTTACGCGAAGTACCGCAAACAGTATTTACACAGAATGGAAAAGTGGCGGTGGAAATATTCAAAAAAGTATTTTCACATTACTAAAAGATACAGCCAACAGCATTACCACCGTACAATGGTCTTTTGAGCAACAGTTAAACTGGTATCCGTGGGAGCGGTTCGGTTCTATGGCCAATGATAAGATCCTGGGGCCGGTAATGGAGCAGAGCCTTGGCAAACTGAAGTTTGTTCTGGAAAAAAAATAATCAGCCGATAAATTTTTTCGCGGTTTCCATATCTATTTTCTTATCCCATTTTGCTACCACAATAGTGGCTACTGCATTGCCAATAAAGTTGGTAATGGCTCTTGCTTCGCTCATAAAGCGGTCTATCCCGAATATAATGGCTACAGAGGCAGCAGGAATATGTTCTACTATTGGCAGCGTTGCTGCAAGGGTAATAAAACCAGCACCGGTTACACCTGCAGCACCTTTTGATGTAAGCAGCAGCACGAGCAATAAATAGACCTGCTGGCCAAAGTTTAATGGCATATCTACAGCCTGGGTTATAAAAATGGCTGCCATTGTAAGATAGATACATGTACCGTCCAGGTTAAAAGAATAACCTGTAGGCACAACCAAACCAACAACAGATTCTTTGCAACCAAGCTTTTTTAATTTTTGAATTAAGCCCGGTAATCCACTTTCAGAAGACGACGTTCCCAGTACAATCCACAACTCCTCTCCTATAAACCTGATCAGCCGTACAATGCTGAAACCATAAAATTTTAATATGCCGCCGAGTACCAGAAAAATGAAGATAATACAGGTAGCGTAAAAGCACGCCATCAGTTTACCGAGAGATAGCAGTGAATCCCACCCAAATTTGCCTATTGTAAATGCCATAGCGCCCAGTGCGCCAACAGGCGCAAGCTTCATAATGATACGCATAACAGCAAACAATCCTTCTGTTAAACTATGTATGCCACGCAGCAGCGGCGCAGCTTTTCCACCAATCTTCGCCAATCCTGTTCCAAACAGCACTGCGAAAAATAAAACCTGTAAAATATTGCCTTCGGCAAATGCACCGAGGATATTTTCGGGAATGATGTGCAATATAAAGCTCATAAAACCACCAGACGCTTCGCCCTCCTTCACATAACCCTGTACGCCGCTGGCATCTAAGCTGGCGGGGTCTACAGCCATACCATCTCCCGGGTTTACCAGGTTTACAATTACCAGCCCCAGTATAAGTGCTATGGTAGTAAGAATTTCAAAATATATAAGCGCCCGTACACCAATCCTGCCGGCAGTGTTCATATCTTCCATTCCGGCAATACCTGTTACAATCGTACAGAAAATGATGGGTACGATCATCATTTTGATAAGCCTGATAAAAATATCGCTGAGGGGTTTTAAAGCAACGGCAAATTCCGGCACCCATACACCTAATAATATACCAATGAATATTGCTATAATTACCTGTGCATAAAGGCTCTTTAATACTTTCATCGGCTAACGTTTTACAGAGTATTAAAAGTAGGCATTGCTTCAAATAATACTGCGGGCGGGTAGATGTTTTATTTCGCACATAGTGGCAGTAATTTTTTACAAAAGCAGGCTTCCAGATCTTCTATTTTGCTGGCCGGCCCGGCGCTGTTGCTTCCTGCAGTGCAGTACAGGAGTGCGACGCAACAGGCGATGCCATAAAATACCGCTGCCGGGTACACAAAAAAATCCCGTTCAAAAAATGAACGGGATTTATAAAAGAGATTTTCAGTTGCCTTGGATTATTGAGCAGAACTTTCGTTTCTCTGCTCATACCTTCTGCCACCTGATGCCCCGCCGCCATAAGGACGTCTGGCACGTTGTGCCTTTCTGTGCTCTTCTGTACGACGTTTTACGCTTGCTTCATGCTCTTCGTGCCACTTTTGAAACTTAACCATTGCGGTAGCTTCATCAAACAAACCAAGCTTTACGCCACGCAGCAGGTGTTTAAGGTACAATACGCCTTTAAACGAAAGAATGCGTCTTACGGTATCAGTTGGCTGTGCACCTTTGTGCAGCCACTCAAGGGCTTTCTGCCTGTCGAGCTGAATTGTTGCTGGTACTGTAAGTGGGTTGTAAGTTCCGATTTTCTGGATAAATTTTCCATCACGGGGTGCACGGGCATCGGCTACTACAATAAAATAGAAAGGCCTCTTTTTACTTCCGTGTCTCTGAAGTCTGATTTTAACTGCCATTTTAAATAGAAATTTACAGGCTTAAATAATTAGGTTAACGCCCTGAATAAATATTCAGGACTGCGAAAATAAGATGTATCGCTAAAATACCAAATTTTATTGCCGTACAGACTATATTATTTTTTTGAACCCGGCTGTAGCAGTGATGGCATCGCCTGTTGCGTCGCACTCTTGTACTGTTGGAACAACTATTGAACTTCAGCGTTTAACGGCTTAACAACCTTGAGTTTCATCAGCAGCAGGATAATCGGGTAACAAAGGTCAAACTCCCCTTTTCCGGCTGCAAAATTTATTCGCGAAGGAAATTTATGGTGATTATTGTGGTAACCTTCACCCATCATAAGTACATCGAGTTTGAAGAGGTTTTTGGAAGTATTGTCTGTTTCAAAATTAACATGGCCGTATTTGTGAGCAAACCAGTTGATGATTACCCCATGTAACGGCCCCATTACTGCATGCACAGGAATAAGTAAAAACCACCAGTAAGACGGAGCAAATGCTATGTAAATGCAAACGTATATGCCAATCCAGAGCAATCGTGACAAGGAACTGTTGGCCCATTTATCAAACCAGTTCCAGGAAGGTACATTCTTAGTAAATTTTTCTTCCATAGGGTAAGTACCATCCATGATCGATGTGTATACCTTTTTTGTTCGCCACATCATGGTAAAAAAGTTACTGTCATATGCGGGTGAATGTGGGTCAAGTTCGGTATCTGTATAAGCATGATGTATCCTGTGCATGATCCCGTACACTTTCGGGCTTAAATAAGAGGAACCCTGCGTAACGTAAGTAACAAGGAAAAATACACGTTCCCATGTTTTACTCATGGTAAAAGCTTTGTGTGCCGCATACCTGTGTAGAAAAAACGTTTGGGAAAATAATGACAAATACCAATGTAAAATGAAAAACGCAATAATAAAATACATACTAATGTTTTACACATCCGGAAGATGCTGTTCAAATAGACCTTGCTGTGGCCATATTTTTAAAATCCTTAACCATTTAAGAAGGGTGGCGAAGATACGGTCAGGCACTTAATATACCTGATAAAGAGTGTTATAAAATTACTAAGCAATGATGGTTGCTTAAAACACGGTTTTTCTTTTTCCGCTCTCAAAATCTTTGAAGATAAATGCACCCAGCCTGTCGAGGCTTGCAAAGAAAGCCTTACCATTGTTCGTTTCTGTGAATTCATTTACAAAACGCTGCAGGTAAGGGTCACTGGCTATCATGAATGTAGTAATGGGAATCTTTAGCTTTTTGCACTGTGCGGCAAGATTTAAACAACGGTTCGTTATTTTTCTATCAAGGCCGAAACTGTTTTTGTAATACCGGCCTCCGATTTTTAAGCAGGTAGGTTTACCATCGGTAATCATAAATATCTGCTTATTGGGATTTCTTCGTTTACGCAGTATATCCATTGCCAGCTCGAGCCCGGCCACTGTATTCGTATGGTACGGCCCTACCTGTAAATAAGGAAGATCTTTTATTTCCACCGGCCATGCGTCATTACCAAAAACAACGATGTCCAAAGTGTCTTTCGGATATTTTGTTGTGATCAGTTCACTTAGTGCCATCGCTACTTTTTTGGCCGGGGTAATCCTGTCTTCTCCATATAAAATCATGGAGTGAGATATGTCAATCATTAAAACAGTTGAGGTCTGCGCTTTGAAATCTGTTTCCCGTATCTGCAGGTCATCTTCCTGCATATTGAAATTTTCCACGCCATGATTGATCTGCGCATTGCGAATACTTTCTGTAAAATTAATCTGCTCAAGCATATCGCCAAACTGGAATGGCCTGTGATCAGGACTTATCTCGTCTCCAAGACCCGGCTTTTTTGTAGAATGGTCTCCCTGCCTGCTTTTTTTAAGTTTGCCAAAGATTTCTTCCAGGCTGCGTTTGCGTATGCTCTGTTCACTTTTGCCGGTTATAACAATCTGGCCTTTTTCATTATCATCTTTTATATATCCTTCTTTTTTAAGGTCGTCGATAAAGTCGCCCATACCATATTCATCATCTGTAAGCTGGTATTTTTTATCCAGTTCATTCATCCATTGCAAAGCTTCGCTAACATCTCCATTTGCATAAGTAAGAAGTTGCATAAACAAATCAAGCATTTGCTCAAATTTTGTTTTACCGTTTGCATTGGGATCAAATTTTATAAAGCGGTGTCCTAACATACATGTAAACTACTTAAAAAAAGAAAAAGGTGATTTACTAAAGCCGCAAAACATTGCTGATGCGGTTGTTAAATTATTCAAATGCCTGTGAAATAAGTATTTCAGCAGTTATAACACTGGTGATGTTTTTATGTTTATGAAACAGGCGCACAAACTTCAGTGACGGAGTTTTTTTTCTAAAAAATCAAATTGCCAACAAGTGTTGAAAAGAAGCTGAAAATTTTCTTTTCAAAATTTTGCAGTATAAAGTTTTCACTTACCTTTGCCATCCCGAAAAACGGGGCAGTTCTTTGATGCATGATAAACCATTCAAAATCAGAATGCTTTATAACATGCAATTTTCTACAACTTGCCACTTTAGCTCAGCTGGTAGAGCAACTGATTTGTAATCAGTAGGTCGTTGGTTCGATTCCGACAAGTGGCTCTTGACAAGAGAAAAGAAAAAAGTAAAAGAACAGAAAATCATTGTTTTCAGTTTATAGTTTTACTTTCCACTTTTATCTTAACGGGCAGGTTCCAGAGCGGCCAAATGGGGCGGACTGTAAATCCGCTGTCTTTCGACTTCAGTGGTTCGAATCCACTCCTGCCCACCATACAATTTTACAACTCCCGCCGGGAATATAAAATTGCACCTTTGCTCTTTGATGGAGATTTGCACTGCTACCGGCTACACACCGGTGCAAGCTCAAATCGTCAAATTATTAGCGGGAGTAGCTCATTTGGTAGAGCGATAGCCTTCCAAGCTATAGGTGGCGAGTTCGAGCCTCGTCTCCCGCTCTTTTTAGTTTGGGGTTTAGTTGTTACTGTTTTGGTTGCTGAAACTGAAATCTGCAAACTAACATCTCGAAACTGAGAATGCCGTTGTAGCTCAGTGGTAGAGCACTTCCTTGGTAAGGAAGAGGTCGTGAGTTCAATTCTCATCAACGGCTCTTCTGACCACCTTACCTGGAAAACGTTTCGTGTGTATTGCAGAAAGCCGGTAAAACGGAACGCTGCAGACGCCATAAAAAGGGAACGTACAAGTGAGTGACACAACAGGCGATGCCACGAAGTGCTGCTGCCGGGATAATAAAAAGAAACTATGGTCAATGGACAAGGTCTGTTGACATGGAATTATAAACACACAATTAAAAACGATAAAGATGTCTAAAGAGACCTTTAAAAGGGAGAAACCCCACGTAAACGTTGGTACCATTGGCCACGTTGACCATGGTAAAACAACTTTGACCGCAGCTATAACCGATATTCTTTCCAAGAAAGGTTTGGCTCAGGCTAAAAAATATGATGAGATTGACGGTGCTCCTGAGGAAAAAGAGCGTGGTATCACAATTAATACAGCGCACGTTGAGTACCAGACTGCCAGCCGTCACTATGCACACGTTGACTGTCCGGGTCACGCTGACTACGTTAAAAACATGATTACAGGTGCTGCCCAGATGGATGGTGCTATTCTTGTAGTTGCTGCTACAGATGGTCCTATGCCTCAAACACGTGAGCACATCCTGCTTGCACGCCAGGTAGGTGTACCTCGCCTGGTAGTATTTATGAATAAAGTTGACCTGGTTGACGATCCTGAATTGTTGGACCTGGTTGAAATGGAAATTCGTGAACTGTTGACTGAAAAAGGTTTCGACGGTGACAATACGCCAATTATACAGGGTTCTGCTACAGGTGCTTTGGCTGGTGATCCAAAATGGGTTGCTAAAGTTGAAGAACTGATGGATGCTGTTGACAGCTATATTCCGTTGCCTCCGCGCCCGGTTGATTTACCATTCCTGATGTCTGTTGAAGACGTATTCTCTATTACTGGTCGTGGTACTGTTGCTACCGGTCGTATTGAGCGTGGTATTGTAAAAGTTGGTGAGTCTGTAGAAATCGTTGGTTTGATGGATGCGCCACTTACTTCTACCGTAACAGGTGTTGAAATGTTCAAAAAATTATTGGATGAAGGCCAGGCAGGTGATAACGCAGGTTTATTGCTTCGCGGTATTGAGAAAAAAGATATCCGTCGTGGTATGGTTATCTGTAAGCCTAAATCTATTACTCCGCACACTGAATTCAAATGCGAAGTATACGTACTGAGCAAAGAAGAAGGCGGACGTCATACACCATTCTTCAACAAATATCGTCCTCAGTTCTATTTCCGTACAACGGATGTAACTGGTGAAGTTGTATTACCTGAAGGAACTGAAATGGTAATGCCAGGTGATAACATCAGCCTTACTGTAAAACTTATCCAGCCAATTGCGATGGATAAAGGTCTGAAATTTGCTATCCGTGAGGGTGGTAGAACAGTAGGTGCAGGCCAGGTTACTGAAATAATCAAATAAGCTTAAGCTTCGGCTTTTAGCTTTTAGCAAATGATTTTATCTTTGCAAAACATACTCTAAAAGCTGTTTCGGACTACCGGAATAGCTTTTAGCTTTCTACGGGCATAGTTCAATGGTAGAATAGCGGTCTCCAAAACCGTTGATCTGGGTTCGAATCCTAGTGCCCGTGCTGAGAAATTTGAAAATGTAGTACATAGAACGGTTTTACCCGCTTTTAAAATTTTCATTTTCAAACAATCAAATTCTCAAATTCTCAAATCGTTTGGATGAACAAAGTATCGAACTACATCAAAGAAAGTTACCATGAATTAATGGATAAGGTGACCTGGCCTACAGCCACTCAATTGCAGCAATCCACTGCAATTGTACTCGTTGCCACCATATTAATCATGCTTATGGTATCTTTAATGGACTTTGCAAGCAGCGAAGTACTGAAACTGATCTATTCACTTTTTAAGTAAGCAACCATGACAGATACACAGGACGTACAGCAGGATGTGCAGCAGGCGGAAACCAAATGGTATGTGTTGCGTGTGGTAAGCGGTAAAGAAAGGAAAGTAAAAGAATATCTTGATAAAGACATAGCCCGCAGTGGCTGGACAGAAATCATCAAACAGGTATTTCTTCCAATGGAAAAAGTTTACAAAGTGCAGAACGGAAAAAAAGTGATGCGCGAAAAAAACTATTTCCCGGGTTACGTAATGCTCGAAGTGGCAGATGGAAAACTTACAGATGACATTATTCACCACATCAGTAATATTTCCAACATTATGCACTTTCTTACAGACGGGAAAGGCTCAAAAGGAAATATTATATCGCTCCGCAAGTCTGAAGTAAATAAGATGCTTGGTAAGGTTGATGAGATGAATGACCAGGGTGTAACACTCAGTGAACCATTTATAGTAGGTGAAACCATTAAAATTATTGAAGGACCATTCAACGATTTCAACGGTGTTATCGAAGAAGTGAATGATGAAAAGAAAAAACTGAAGGTAACGGTAAAAATATTTGGCCGTTCTACCCCGGTTGAACTAAACTACATACAGGTAGAAAAAATATCATAATCACGTACAGTAAAATATTGCAGGCCCGCTACATGGCGGGCTTTTTTTATGCTGTGCCCGGCTGTATTGCTACTATTTGGCTGTGGTTGCGTCGCACTCTTGTACTTCATCCTGCATTTCAGCAAGTGCCGCCCCACTCCTTTTTATGCCTTACATCCATTAAATTACCAAAGATCATTATTCTTTTTTGCTTGTTTAAACAGGAACACTATTTTTGCTGCCCATTGGGGAATTAGCTCAGTTGGCTAGAGCGCTTGCATGGCATGCAAGAGGCCACCGGTTCGAATCCGGTATTCTCCACTCCTCTCTTTCTATTAATATCTGTCTATTGTTATTTCATCTGGCTTTTTGCCCTTGTAAACCAACTTCTCCATGATAGCACTTCCCACTGTGTAAATCAACAATTCAAAATAGCCTGATATAGCTATTGAAAACCGTGCATTACAAGCCTAATTTTATACTCAGACAGGATCAGGCATTTAATCAGAATGCATACCTTTCGTATTGCAATGGATAAGCCAATTAAGATAGCCATTTTTGATGATCATAAACATCGCCGGGATGCTCTAAAGCTGATGATCAGTCTGAGAAAGGATATGCAATGTGTAGGCGACTACGAGAACTGTAACAATCTCGTATACGACCTGCGCGGCAATATTCCGGATGTGGTACTTATGGATATTAATATGCCCGGTATCGATGGCATTGAAGGTGTAAAACTGCTGTCTAAATATTTCCCGGACACTTTCATCATTATGCAAACAGTGTTTGAGGAAGATGATAAAATTTTTAATGCGTTGCTCGCTGGTGCTCATGGCTATATTTTAAAAAATGCACCCAACGATAAAATGATTGAAGGTATTCTTGAAGTAGTGAATGGTGGTGCACCCATGACACCATCTATTGCACGCCGTGTGCTTGGGCATTTCAATAAAAAATCTGACAAAGCCAATAAAGAACTCTTCAATCTTTCCAATCGCGAAATGGATATACTGAATTTGCTGGTAAAAGGTTACAGCCATAAAATGATTGCAGCAGAACTCTTTATTGCAGTAAATACGGTAAATAACCATATAAAGAACATCTATCAAAAGCTACATGTACACAGTGTTTCGGAAGCTGTGGCAACCGCCATTCAAAAAAATATCGTTTAAAAAAATAGCCATAATTAGCTATTGTACAAAGCATTACTGATAGGGAAATTTGCAGCGAGATTAATAAAACAGGTAGCTAACCTGTGGCACCATTTGCTGGTTCGAAACTCTTCTTAAATAATTTACCGGCCGGGTTTAAGAGGGGATATTTAAAACTAAACATACTTCATTCATTATAACGCGCTTCAGCCATTGTAGCAATACATAACTGGTATACGCCCCTTTAACTACAAAAAATAAATCGTTTCCTGCACTGCATAAAAGTGGTGTGGCTGTTTATTGAGTATTACAAAAAAAATAAAAACATGACTAGACTTTATTTAAAGAAAACCCCGGCTTTTCTTCTTGCCTGCCTGCTGCTAATGGCAGCATCGTGCTCAACCATTGCAAAGTTTGATCAATACTCGTATGCACAGGCCACATCGCTAAAAGTAGATGCTATGAATGTAATGAGCAGTGCCACAGACAGCTTTAAACTTCATACAACAGAAGTAACCCAGCTCCGAACCAATCTTAGTAAGATTTATGAGTATGAAAAAAACAAACCAAAAAATATCGTTACCACAAAAATGTGGAGCGTATTGATAGACTCCACCGGCGGCTCCCTTGGCGGTTTTCTTACAAGATGGCAGAAAAAAAATACACTGGATACTGCTTTCATTAACCAGTCTAAGATTCTCATAGGCGAATCCTTCGATCAGATATCTGCCCTGGAAAGCGGGAAAATAAAAGGCGCGAACTAATTTTTACCACACATTTTTCACTTTGTAAATAGTATAACATGAGTGTAATCAATATAGATCAGTTGATCCAGGCCCTGGAAAGCGGTGTTGACACACTGGCTAAAACAACCCTGCAGGATTATGTATCACAGGCAAAAGCTGATGGAGAAAATGCCATCGGCAGTTTAAAATCTAATCTCCAGCAATGGACTCTGGAACTCGAAAGCGGGGCTTTAAAAGCTGATGATATAGCATTCCTTTTAAAAGAAGAAGCCGCATTAGATGAGATGACTGCACTAAAGCAGGCCGGTCTTGCAGAAATCAGGATCGATCAGTTTAAAACCAACCTGATTACCATGATCACCAACACCATCTTTAGTTTCATTAAAGTGTAATACAACTCAATCAAACATGGTGCATCATGCCGGCCCTACTGTCTACCATTGCCTCTACAGTTCCCATGCCTGTGCTGTGTGTACTGTTTATCATTGCCTGCGTATTACTATCCCAGGCGGCATTATCGTTGTTCCAGAAAGTTTTTACCAGCAACAATGCCGGGCTAAATAACGAAGCAGCAGGAATTGTTTTCGGTGGTATAAGCCTAATCTACTCGCTGGTATTGGCTTTCGTAATTGTAGCAGTATGGGACGATTACCGGGAGCTTGAAAAAACAATAGAAGGCGAAACAGATAAACTAACCGGTATTCTCCAGCATACAGAAGTTCTGTCAGACAGTATAAAAATAAGTGTACAGGAAAATGTTTACGGTTATTGCAGCGAAGTAATCAACAACGAATGGGAAACAAGTACAGACAATACTGCAATAGAACAGCCAAACACCCTGCGGGTGCTGCGAAGCCAGCTGCTCACCATCGATGCGCATGACAGATCTGAAAGCAACATACTCAACGTTATCGATAACGAGCTTGATGCATTGGACGATCTTCGCCGCAACCGCCTTTACCACAGCCACTCAGAAGTGCCGGATATGGTATGGTTTATCTTAAATGCAGGTTCCGCAATGATGGTTATTTTCTTCTTTTTCTTTAATGTACCATCCCCGAAAATGAAGAGAATATACCTGTCTTTCCTGGTAAGCTTTATTGCCATGTGCATGTTCCTTGTATACACTTTAGATCATCCGTTCAGCTATAAACAAGGCATCACAAACGATCTCTATAAAGATGTACAAAACCAGTTAAAAGACAACGGGTACATAGAATAGCAGTATGCTATGTATTGATAAGAAAGAAGATTTGGAGCCCGGCTGTTGTAACATAGCTCACCGTTCCTTGCGTCGCACTCTTCAACTGCAGCAATACTATGAAGCAAATGCGAAGATTGAAGCGTAGAAATTATTGTTACACAGCAACGCGTGCTGCCACGCAAAGAAATACTTGTTTTATACACTCTCCTGCATCATCATTACAGGCTTAATATTATCAATCATGCACCACTAAAAATTATACAATGAAACGCATTCTCTGTTTATCGCCCTTTTTTCTGTGTTTTATACTGGCTGGCTGCAATACTCAAACAGATTATGATGTAAAATCTGTCATTGCATCAATAACCATATCAGTTATTACCATACTTTTTTTTGTACTCGCAGCTTATAGCAACATACTGCGCGATGAGATCACCAACCAGGACGAGTTCCAGGCAAATGCCAAAATGTTACAAAAGAAAAGCAAATGGAAATTGACCAATTCCAATGCACCATTTAACCTTACCAAAGTACAATTTGGTATATGGACGGTGATCATCTCTTCTGTATACATTTATCTTTCATTGTTTAAAGGAGACTGTGCAGACACAGATATAAACAAAACAGCACTTGTGCTAATGGGCATTTTTGCCGGTACAGCAGTTGCGGGTACACTGATAGATAAAAAGGACATCAGCGATAACAGGCCGCGGCACCAGAACCGACCTTCACAAGGTTTTTTTATAGACATACTTTCTGATGCCAACGGCATCAGCCTGCACCGGTTTCAGAATTTTACATGGACGATTATTGCAGTAATAGTTTACCTGTACAAAGTAACACTGATTAAATCTGGTTGCGATCTGCCTGAACTAAGTGATACTTTGCTGGCTTTAACAGGTATAAGCAGTGCTACTTACCTGGTAATGAAAACACAGGAAAACCAGCCACCTGCCCCAGACGCAACTACATCTGCTGCTGAGCCGCTGCAAAGTGGTATTTCAAATGTTGCTCAAAGCACTATACCAACTACTACGGCCTCATGATGGCAGAAAAGAAAACAACAAAATAACACCAAATTCAACACAGCCTACAGCTTAAACAGATCGCTGCAGTTGCCATAAAAACGGGACGCACAAGTGAGTGACACAACAGGCGATGCCATGAAAATGCTAAGCTGGTTACAGAAAAAATATAACATCTTTTCTTAAAAGTGAAGGCTGCTCTACACAACAGCGGGTGCATTATTATCCCGATGCAAGCACACCTGTAAGTTTTATTTGTATAAGATATCTCAGTATCTCTTTATTGCTGCATTATCGTTTGTTTATACCGGAAGAACACAACCATCTGTAAAACAGACAATTAGATATTTTCGTATTAAACAAAAGCCATTGTATAGACTATTTAATAATCAGCATGTAACACTTTATTTTTTTTATTCATCTTATCCACATGCCTTTATAATTTAATTAGGCTGTTGGCGCTGAAGTCATTTTATTCGTGGTTGTATACACCACAAATGATCTGGCCCCTTCGCTACCTCTCATTATTTTTTATGCTTATGCAAACAGGCGTGTTTGCACAAAACAGCAATTTACTCAGGTTTAAATCGCTTACCATAAACGACGGGCTTTCGCAGGGTTTTGTTAATTCCATTACACAGGATGCATCGGGTATTATGTGGTTTACCACGGCTGATGGTTTGAATAAATATGATGGCTATAATTTTTATGTTTATCACCATGACATTTATGATTCGACATCAATAGGCAGTGATGATCTTACTTTCGTTTACGAAGATGGGCAAAGAAGACTTTGGATAGGATCGCGCAATAATGGCTTAGACTTTTTTGACCGGGAATACAATAAATTCTATCACATTGTGCACAGGAATTCAAAAGGGTTGATATCGGACAAGATATTATCGGTATGCAGTGATAAAAGCGGAGCCCTCCTGATAAATACGGACAGGGGAATAGACCGCATGCAGATAATACCCAAAAACCGCAATAAAAAGAAAACAACTAATTTTTTTGAAAACTATGAATTGAGATTTACGCACCTGAAATATGGAAACAATAATGCCGGGCTTACAGGCAAAGCGGTACTCGGTAATGTGTTTACCGATAGCAGGGGACATACTTATGTTGCAGATACTTCTACTCTTTATGAATTGGTTTTTCAGCCAGACAACACATACACGCTGCACAAAAAATATTCGTACCAGCTTAAAGATAAAAATTACGTTCCGGGTATAGCGGAAGATACATCGAGCTACAGTCTTTTTATTAATGGTGCAGACATTACCAGGTTTCCTGGTTACGATTTTAACCTGCCGCATAAAATGTTTTCTAATAAAGACCAGGTGGCACGGCATGCATGGGTTATTGGCAACAACCAGATGATATGGTCTACAGACAGCGGTTCATTATACAGAATACACATACCTACCAATGAAATATCTCTCAATATACCTGCCGACTCTGCACAAAATTTTGCACTTAAGGCCCCGTTAACGATTTACTCAGACAGGCAAAATATTTTGTGGATAGGAACAGCCGGCCACGGTATTTTTAAATACGATCCTGAAACAGAACGCTTTCACCATGTTTTAGCTAACACGATACATTACCATATACTCGAAACGAAAAATGGAGAACTGATAACCAGGAATTTTGATAAGATCACGCTGGCCAACAATGAATTTCGCCAGAAGAAAGACCCGGTAATGCAGGCTTTAAAAGAAAAATTCGCAAACAGTTTCATTGTTCAATATGCTGTAGATACAAGTGGTAATTTATGGATACCCGAACATCATAAGCTTTACTACTATAACCTGGCCACCAATAAACAACAGACACACGAGCTGCTGTTTGATGAGGCACCCAGTGACATTTATACCATATACGCAGACAAAAGGAATACTTTATGGATGGGTTATAAAAAGTACTTCGTTCGTTTTGACCCTTCTTTAAACACCTTCACAAAATTCAACTACCCGTTTAAAGCGCCGGATTTTGAAACGGATTTTTTACAGACGATTTATGAAGACGGAAATACATTGTGGCTGGGCTCAATACATGGCTTGTTTAGCTTTGATCTGCTTACACAAAAAATGAAAGACGCTTATTACGCCCGGCCGGGAGATTCTGCTTCTTTAAGCAGTAATTTTATTTACAGCTTATGCAATGATATTAAGCAACCTAAACGATACCTGTGGGTTGGCACCAAAGGTGGCGGCCTTAACAGGCTAGACAAATACACCGGCAAATTTGTGCGTTATTCCAGGAAGGATGGGCTTGCCGATAATGTTATTTATGGCATACTGCCCGGAGACGATGGAAATGTCTGGCTAAGTACAAACCAGGGGCTTTCTGCATTTAATCCACGTACAAAGGTTTTTAGAAATTATGATGTAAATGATGGATTACAAAGTAATGAATTCAACCGCTATGCTTTTTGTAAAACGTCTGCGGGTTTGCTTGTTTTTGGTGGCATGAATGGTATAAATTATTTCGATCCAAAACAGATAAATACATTGAATTCGGCAGAAGTTGTTTTTACCGATCTGCGTTTGTTCAATAAATCAGTTAAACTAACAGACGAAGACTGCCCTATTAATAAAAGCATTAATTATGCTGACGAAATAAGGCTCAAATACAAACAGAATGTTGTGGCCATTCAGTTTGCAGCCGTAGATTACCGCAGGCAGGGAAATATCCTGTACCGCTACAAAATGGAGGGTTTTGACGAAGACTGGATCTTTTCAGGTACTGCACATGAAGCCACTTACACAAACCTGGACCCCGGCGAATACAGGTTTATTGTACAGGCAAGTTATGAAAGTGACAACTGGGGCAACAGGCAAACATCAATTGCTGTAATTGTCCTGGAGCCATGGTACCATACCTGGTGGTTTTACCTGCTTACCATTATAGCAATAGCCTGCATTTTATATGGTTTATATCGATTTAGACTGGCCCAGTTTGCAATGCTTGAAAAATTAAGAAACCGTATTGCCATGGATTTGCACGATGAAGTGGGTTCATCTATCAGTACGATTGCTATATACTCCAAAATCATGCAGGACCAGATTAGAAGCGTTGATTTCGATAATGAACCACTGGTTAATAAGATCAAAGATTTTGCAGAAGAGATCATGGAATCTATGAACGATATCGTCTGGAGCATCAATACCAAAAATGACGCATTTGAAAGAATTGGAAGCCGCATACGCATACATGCCTCTCAATTGCTGGAACCAAAAGGTTATACGCTACATTTTGAATTTAGCGAGGCGCTCAACCGCATTAAAATTGGCATGGAAAAAAGACGTGAGTTCTACCTCATCTATAAAGAAGTACTAAACAACATAGCCAAATATGCAGATGGCCGGCATGTTTGGATCAGCCTCAACATCGTAAATAATTTTATTCAGCTTACAATTAAAGATGACGGAAAAGGTTTTGATATAACGAAAGCCCCGGGCACCGGCAACGGCCTTACAAATATGCAAAACCGCGCAGCAATGCTCAAAGGCAAACTCTCCATTAATACGCAAACAGGTAAAGGAACAGCAGTCGTGCTAAGTTTTAATGCCAGCTAAAAATGGCCTGAAATGGCCATTGTGCAAACTATTGTGCATAATTAGATTTGCAATTGCATAGAAATCTTGACCGCTAACCGAAACGGGCTGCAAGGCTTTGCGGTGTACCATTTTACAAGCCTTGAAAGAATTGTAATACGGATCAGCAAAAGATTACCGGCATATAAACCAACTATAATTGATAAACAGAATTTCGCGGCTTTAAACAAGTGGACGATTACATGAACATTTGCTGCAATGCAATGAACAGCGTAAACACATACCCGGGTATGCAGTGATGCTGTGTACGGTTTCAGTAATAAAATATCATACCTCGCAGATATAGAAGTAAGCAAGCAACATTTTTGAAGCAGAGATACCAATCCAGTAAGTTAAAACATCTGCGGAACAGAGACACTACCCTTTTAATGATACTGCGGCCAGCGGCTTTGTATTGTGTGTAACCACACCATACAAATCGTATCGTTGACCGTATACCACAACGCTTTGGCATTAATGCAGTGGTAGTAATGATGTATTGCCACATACCAATGGACGATAATTTTTATTGACAAATTTTTTTCACAAAAAAACCAAAACAATGAACTACATCACTTCCTCTGCAACCAACGTAAAAGAAACCATACGAAGTTTCTTCAGCATCAACAGGTCACTGGCGGGCAGTATTGCCAAATGGGTATCCTCCGCAACAGTTAATACCATGCTGTTGCAGGATCATTTCTCCCAACAGCAGAAGACTGTTGAAAATAACAGTCAATCAGTATCGAAATAGCAATACGTAAGCGTTATTTCACATTCAATTTTATAACGCGGCAATGTATTTACTAAAAAACTTTAATACACTGTTGCTTCAATTAAACAAACTTCAAAACTAAAAATCATGAGTATCAATCAATCAAATCTTTCATCATCAAAATATGGTTACGATATCGTTGTAGCAACAACGCAGGATTCTATAAATGCTACAATGAAGCAATATTATAGTGATATTAATGGTTCTAAATCTACACACCCGTTACCTGTTATTACAAAATATTATGGCATAAACGCTTCCAACGCTTTTTACGAAATGACAGAAGCTGAGGTGTTGGCGTCTTCGTCCGGAACAGATCCTTTTTCAGTAGCAACCTATAATATCTCAGGCACAGGCTCTGTGCCAACAGATGTAAACAATTTCGCAAAATCTCCTTTTGCCTATGGTTTCAAAGCACAAATCGGTATACCGGCAGGTTTATTACCTGCACCGGATATTGTAACATTAAACCCAGGTCTTCAATCTGTGACTTATAATATTTATTGCGCTACATTCCAGGTTGTGCAAACTAATTTTGGCAGACTCGGCAACTATTTAGGCATTACTAATGAGTCTCAGCCAGCTTCTGACCCATGGATGTTTACTTCTTCTATTCCGCTAAAGACAATTACAGATGAAACAAACTTGCCGCCGTCTGTGATGGCATACACGAAAACACTAAATGGTGCTTTTAGTGTGCAACAGTTATTGCTGGATCTTGATAACGCAGTTCCTCTTACAATACCAACCATATCCGGTATTGAACCCACAGACCCTGTATACATCGCATTACAAACCGAATTTATTGGTTTATATCTCGCCAGTTTAAAAGCATATCAACAACCGGTATTAAACTATGCCGTTACCGTACCCGACCTGGCTCCTTCTACTTTCAATATTAAAAAGCTTGACATGTATGCTGATGGCGCGGTTGATAGTACTGGTACACTTATTCCAAACCCTACCACAGACCAGCAAAGCTTATGCACACTAAATTATTTGTGCAGCACCAATGCATCAGCTTCCATTATTGGTAACCAGTTTAACTGGAACTGGTTTGATGATTATACACAATTAAGCAACTACCATGGTGTTGTAGCAGTGAACAAGTCTCTGCTGGTTAATTATTACAAAGACATATTAACACCGCTTATTTCAAAAAATTGTTACTCATCAAGTGTTACATGCAGTTTAACCGGCTCTTTATATTCTTCCGGATTAGCAGGTAACCAGGCTCCAACAGTCACCCTGAATGATACAGGAAGTACCGTTCTTACATTTAGTTATAATTCGTCCGCTGCAGATTCTGCCGGCGCGAATGGAGATATCGCACAAATGGCACAAAATGCAAGTATGAATGCTACGGTCGAATTTTCTAATAATCAGATTATCATAACCCAACACCTGATAATTTATGTAAGCATCAGTTATATGGGTAGTAACCCTGCATCCGGAAATATCATTGACAAAACAATTACAGACACCTACACACTTACAGTAGATGACCATGGCAAAATGCTAATGACATTATCCAGCAATACAACAGATGCATCAAAAGGGCCTTCAGACCCGGGATGGGAAAATCTGAATGTTGCAGCTTCAATTCTTAATCAGATTCAAAACGGCGTAAGCCAAATGGTATCAACAAGTTTAACAGATATCTCCATTACAAATCTGCAAACATATGTTTTCCCGGGAGGTAATAGTTTCTCCTTTAAAGATGTAACGTTTTCAGACAACCAGGATCTGATTTCCCGCATTACATATCTCGAACTAACCTGATAATCAAATAAGAATTATTTGATCGCAGGCATTGTCTTTAGTTGCACTGAATGCTTAATCTGTTATTGTTTCAGCGGCAGCATTAACTGGCGTGAAAACTGAATTTAATTATTGCACCAAATGTAGTTTTTCATGGCATCGCCTGTTGCCACGCTCGGTTCACGGTTCCTCTTTTATGGCTTCTCCGGCGATCAGTTTCCTGGAATCCTTATCATTAATACCATTATATCATTTTACGTTATCACCGTTTTGAATAACATTTCATAAAGGTGATAACGTTACAACTATTAGTTATGAAAATTGTAAACTCCACAGAATTAATGAAGAATCAGAAGCATGCTGTAATCATGGCTCCTGATAAGCAGTTTGAGGTACTGCAAACACAACAAGGTAATTCGCTTTTCTTCTCTATTGGTACCGACAACATATTCTATTGCACCAGAGAAATACCTGCTGATACACATGGCTGGTCTAGATTCGATTTCAGCTCTGCGCTCTCTGCTAACTTCAGTAATGCCACCATCGTTGCCAAAACTTTCGATGTTGCTCAAAATGTTGCTACAGGGCTTATTGATATTGCTCTTGTGGTAACCGTTAATGGTAATGATAGCCTCTTTGTTTCCCTTGGCAATACCAATACGGATGCCGCATGGGCTGCAGATACCATTAAATGGACTGCCATGCCTTTTGATGATACTGCCAGAACCTATAAAACTTTGGCTATTGCCGATGTCTTTCTTGCAGAAGCAGGTGCCGGTGAATACATTATTGCAGATATTCTTGAAGACCCATCGAGCCCTATCAAAAGTATTTATCGTTACTACATTGACCCTTCTAAAAAAAATACCGGACATTTCTGGAACGAGCATGATGTTGCCGCAGATTTTGAAGCCGGTACCATTACCAGTTGTGTGGGTCGTAAATCGGGCCAGGGCGTTGATGGTGTCTACACACTAGGCACCATACTTAACCTGCCACAACTGATCTATACACCCGTATTCAATGCCTACTCACCCAGAACAGCAGCACCTACCACCAACTTTACTATTCCGGCTACCACTACCGCAATGGCTGTCTCTGTAAGACAATCGCCCTATACAGATCTCTTTGTAGCAGCAGGCGGAGCTTTGTACTATCTCTCTTACGATCAACAAACAGGTACAACCGGTGCGACACCTACACCTACACTCATCTATTCCAATGCCATATTGCAGGGCGTTCAAAAACTGCATGTAAATAATTCCGCCACCCAAACACTCGTATGGGGCCTAAACGAACAGGGCCAGATATTTTATCTTTCCTGTACACCGGGTTCTGAAGCTACAACCACAGCATGGAGTTACCCTGTTGCCATTCTTACAGGTGTGGAAGGCATTGCTACTTACATAAACGGGGTACAAAACAGCGTGATCGTCTTTGCTCATATGCAGGATGATACACTTATACAGCTTACACAGGATGCCCATACAAAGCAATGGACAACACGTAACATCCTGCTGCCTTCTGCCGATGTTAATGATTATGTAGAGAACTATACATTTACAACGCACATCCGTTTAACTGACGATAACAACATACCATTATACAATGAGCCTGTTACTATCTCTTCAACAGCAGGATGCAGCGTGTATATAAACAATGCATATCATGTGCTGTACCCCAATACACCTTTACAGATCAGTTGCGATGAAACAGGTACCATAAATGTTCAGCAGAGAACAGATAGCCTCAGCGGGATATTTTTTAAAGTAACAGATGGTACCACAACAGCGGTTATAAACCCCATGACCAACGTGCTGGCCAAACTGACACCTGTAAAAACGGGAACTGACCTCAATGTTAATGTACAGGATGAAAAAGGCAACAGTACACCTTTGGTGAGCACTACCTATGCAGACCAGCAGGATGCAATAGCACAATACATCTCGCAATTTGTGGCACAGCAATCCAGCCTGCCTGCAGATGGCACGCTTAAACCCACTGCTGCTACAAGTGCCACGGCCGCTGCTGCTGTACCCATTACCAAAAGAACACCTAAAAAAATAGTAGGCCTGCATACAGTAAAAGGCAAACTGGTATATTATGATAACATTGCACACGCCCAGCAATTGGGAGTGCTGCTTCATAAGCCTGCAGCAACCGGTGCAGGCGCCACAGCACTTGGTGCAGTAGCTGCAAATGACCCTATTGAACTATGGGCCGCCGATGCATGGAACTGGCTGAAAAACCTCGTTGACCAGGTGGTAACCATGGAACTGCAGATCTTTGATGAGATAACGCACTTCTTCGTTACACTCGGTAACGAGATCTATCACTTTGCCATCAGGCTGATCAATGATATTGTGGAAGGTGTAAAATTTGTAATCGGTAAAATCAAAGTATTCTTTGATGACCTGGTGAAATGGCTGGGCATGATCTTTAATTGGAACAATTATGTAAGAACACATAAAGTAATTCGGTCGATGTTTATTAATTATTCTAATAACACCATCGCCAATATACTTAACACCAAAAATTCGCTTAACCAGGCCGCTAATGAACTGATGGCTGAAATTGATCAATGGGCTGGCATAATTGATGGATATACATTTCCTACCGATAGCGGAACAAGCACTTCTGCTTCCAATACTACCGATGCCGGACAAAACACCCCGCAATCAAACTGGGGACATCAGCAATCTAAAAATAATGCACCAAATGCAAACTGGAACGGGCCTGTGTCTGTAATTGGTGATTTGCTCACAGATTTTTTCAACATGATTAGTACGGAGGCAAACATAATCAGCGGAGCAATTTTACAGATACAGGATATTATTAATCAGGGCACCACATTATCTGCAGGAGATCTTGTAAAAAAAATCATTGCCATCATAGCTGATGTGGTCATAGCTTCTGCAACCAATGTTGCAGATACTTTGCTGGAAGTCGCTGCACAACTAATCGGAGATATTGTAAATGAAATATTACTTGCGCCACTGAATATTCCGGTAATATCTCCACTATACAAATTGTTTGCAGATGAAGAACTGAGTATCCTGGATCTTGTTTGCCTGGTAGTAGCTATCCCGCTTAACATCATTTACGAAACTGCCTTTGGTTCCATACCATTCCCGGATAATCCTCAAACAGATGCGTTAATCAATGCAACAAGCCTTAAAGCTTTTGGAGATGCAATGATTGCAATGACTCCATCACCCACAGCATTAGGCGCTACCCCGGTTTGGAGTGATGATACGAACAATTTTGCGATGAAAATCGCCAATATTCTGGCATTTGCCGGTTCCGTACTCGTTACCATCTTTGGAGCATTGAAACTGGTCTTTACAGAAGGCTTTGCCGGGCAACTTGTAGCAGTGGTTTATGCAATATGCTATATACCATACGTAGCGCCTGATATTGTAGGGGTAATACAAAATTTTTACGATCCGCAGGCAAACTGGTACAACATTATGAACTTTGCTATAGCTGCTGTAATGGTTGTAAAAAACTTTGTCGATATTAAAATCGTACAATCTTCTACACCAGCCGCTCTTACTGCCGTAAAAGCCACTGCTGTACCAAGAATTACCACTACTTCAACAACTCCGAAAATAGTAGCACTGGGAATGGATAACACAGTTGGTGGTGGCAATCCAATTCCTACCGATATTCCTGATACTGATCCGGCTGTAGAGCCAGAGGCTCCTCCTCCGCCAAAAGAAGCTGGCTGGAAGACACCATTTGAAAATGGAGTTACATGGGAAGACGCTTCTCCGCTTATAGAATCTGTTTTAAACGCAGTTTGGGAAGTACCGGTATATTATTCTTATGCAGGTGCTACTACGGATACAAGGAATCAGAAAGCAAATAACGTTGTAACGTTAGTCGGAAACACAATGTTTAACTTTGGAGGCGCCATTACATTTTTTGCTGCTTTTGGCTCACCTACTGTAAAAGCGGTGACTATTGTAAGCCAGATTGCTTGCAACGCAGTTTATGCTGGTTGTTCGTTAGAACTTGCTATCATGCCGCCTAAATAGTTTTAGCGGCAGCATTTACCGGCGTAAAAGCTGAGTTTGATTATTGTATCAACTGTGGTATTTCATGGCATCGCCTGTTGTGTCACTCACTTCAAGTGAAGGAAATTAATTGAACAAACGCGAAGACTGATGCAGTATTTGTTTGTATACACATAAGCAGACAATAAACGCATTGCTGCATATTGAACCAAAAGTACAAGAGTGCGACGCAACAGGCGACGCCATATATTACAAATGATGGGCTCATAAAAATTCTCTGTTTATAAACATTTGTCATCATCATTCTTTCATTTACAGCCATTATACAGTTGCTGAAAAGCAAGCTGAAAATAGCCTGTTTACGCCATTGCCAATCACTGGCAGCGAAGATAGCTTTGTACAAAGCCAGATACTACTATGGACCCAAAAGATTTTGTAACAACCTACCTGCCATATGCTAAAGAAACGGAACAAAAAACCGGCATTTCAGCCATTGCTATACTGGCGCAAGCTGCCGTTGAAAGCGGCTGGGGCACTGCAGCACCGGGCAATATGTTCTTTGGGGTAAAAGTGGCGCCGGGTGCAACACCTGCCAATGAGCAACTGCTAACTACCACCGAATACAGCCGGAGGGCAGACCTCAAATTTCCCGTGGTATTGAGTGTAACGCCTGTTGTAATGAACGGCGTGAAGATGTTTAAATACAAAGTGAAAGATTATTTCAGAAAATATGCAACGCCTGAAGAAAGCTTTACAGACCACGCATCTTTCTTTCTAAATAACTCGCGGTATGCCGGGGCACTGGCCGTAAAGCAAGACCCTGTCGCTTTTATTAATGCCATTGCAAAAGCCGGTTACGCCACAGATCCCAATTATGCCACCACGTTAGACAGCGTTGTAAAAATGATTGAGGCACACATACCGGTCAACAATACAACCACGCAGGCAACACCGCCCGCTGCCGGCAATACTGTATAACAGGCCTGGCACAGGTGTATATTTTCCTTAACTTTCATTAGCCAAAACGATTGTATATGAACTACACATCTTCTAATGAAAGCAATGAATTCATTCAGCAATGGATTGCTGAAAAGCTTGATGCAGAAGCGATCAAACAAAAACTGACTGTGCAGGGCTTTAGCGAAGAAGACATTGTATCACACATCAGGCTTTTCAGGAAAGCAGTATATGAAAAGAAACAATCCAGGGGTTTTATTATTTTAGGAACCGGTGCTTTTCTCGGGTTTATAAGCTGTGTGCTAACACTCACCAACCCTATACCCGATCTTTATAACTGGATACTTTACGGCCTTACATCTGTTGCCCTTTCACTGATCATGTGGGGGCTTATTCTTATACTTGAATAGTTTTGTAACAACTGCTGGTCAAAGGCGCTCTTTAAACATGGGCGGCCTGCGCAATTTAGTGGCCTGCTCATACACATAAGCCGTTGTAAGCACCTGCCCTTCTTTAAATGCACCGCTGAAAAAAGAAATACCCACCGGTAAACCATGTATAAAGCCCATCGGTACCGTAATGTGTGGAAAGCCTGCAATAGCGGCAGGTGTGGAAAAGAAAAAGCCCGTATCATAGTCTCCGTTTACAAGATCTATCATGCATGGCGGACCACTGGTTACACCGCAAAATACATCCAGCTTTTGTTCACGCATCAGTTCATTAATGATTTTCCTGGACGATAACGTTTTAGCGAGTGCCTTTTTGTAACCGCTGCTTTCAAGATCTTCTTTTTCGTCGGCTTTACGCAACAGCTCCTGTCGAAAGAACGGCATGGCCAGGTGTTCATGTTCGCGGTTATATTCGATTACTTCCTTTAATGATCTTACCCTTGCCGCTGACTGTTGCAGGTAGTTGTTTACACCATGTTTAAACTCATACAGCAACACATCAAGCTCTGCATTACTGGCTTCAGCTATGGTCTTTAAAACATCCAGTTCCACAATTTCTGCACCCAGGCTTTTGAGTATGTCAACAGACTGCCTGAACACATTCACCACGTACACATTGCCCTCGTAGTGTGCTTTCTCTACACCTATTTTTACACCATCAAGTCTTTGCCCATCTAAAAACTGGGTATAATCGGTAACCGTTTTCGCAGCATCGTTGAGCGTGGCACTATCACCGGCATCCTGCCCTGCCAGCACACCCAATACAATTGCGGCATCTCTTACCGTGCGGCACATAGGGCCGGCTGTATCCTGCGTGTGCGATATGGGTATAATGCCACTCCTGCTGCACAGGCCCACGGTGGGTTTTATACCAACAATACCGCTTGCTGAAGCCGGGCTTACAATAGAGCCATTTGTTTCTGTACCAATAGCAAAAACACACAGGTTGGCAGCTACCGCCGCACCTGCCCCCGAACTGGAGCCGGACGGATTCCTGTCGAGTATATACGGGTTTTTTGTTTGCCCGCCCCTGCTGCTCCACCCGCTTACCGACATGGTAGACCTGAAATTGGCCCACTCGCTCAGGTTTGTCTTTCCCAGTATCACGGCGCCTGCATCGCGCAACCGCTTTACGATAAATGCATCTTGCTTTGCAATATTCCCTTCCATGACCAAAGCACCGGCAGTGGTCATCATTTTATCTGCGGTATCAATATTGTCTTTGATTAAAACAGGAATGCCATGCAAAGGACCTCTAACCTTACCGGCTTTACGTTCTGCATCCATAGCCGCGGCAATGGCAAGAGCATCGGGGTTCACTTCAATAATGGCATTGATCGCCGGCCCTTTTCTGTCAATGGCCTCAATGCGTTGCAGGTAAAGCTGTGTAATAGCCACGGCAGAAAGTTTACCGCGCTGCATTTGTTCCTGTATTTCGTCAATGGTTATCTCGTTTAATACAAAATCGTCTGTTATGCCAGTTACAGCGGCGCCGGCTTTTTTACTTGCCGAAATAGAAGGAACAGGTAAAGCTGCAACCGTTAAACCTAAAAGGGAACCATGACGAAGAAAGTTTCTTCGTTTCATGACCGGTGTTTTTGATCGTGCACCAAAATTAATAGCTGGCCGTTGGTTTTTCTAACTATTTTTTTTGGGAGCAGGCTGCAGTACATTGCTCAACACCTGTTGTGTCACTCACTTCTACTGCAGGAACAGTGCTGATCAACGCGAAGACCGGCGCGATACCTTAAGCGTTAGAGGCACTGTGGCATTGTAACGGTTGTATGTTTATGACCGGCATTAGCCGTTTCAATATCCCGTAAAAATCGTATTTAAAAAAGAGCTATTGGTACATTGGCAACAGTACTGCCTGTAAACAATGTTTGGCAAAAGCAGGTAAAACACAAACTGCTCACCCTGGCTGTGAAACGTATCTACCAGTTGGCAACCAAAAAACGAAGCAACGCCGCTCCCATTACCTGCATATAACCCGCGGCGGGTAGCATGAAACAGATCGCTGCTGCTGCCATGCAAACGGAACGCTGAAGTGAGTGACACAACAGGCGATGCCCAAAGAACCAACTGCCGGTACCATCATAAAAAATGTACATCACCCATACGTAGTGTGTTTGAGATAAGCACCAACGCTAGTACCATTAACTGCTGTTATAGTTATTAGAAAATCTGCTATCTGTATCATAAAAAGACAGCGATTCTTCATTTGCAGCATTTCATGTTCCGGTAATCATTAATCATGCTTCGGGAATTTACAACCTGTTAATGAACAGCAAACTTTCAATTTAGCGTGTCATGAACTTGTTCATGCGCCTTTGAACAAAGGCATAAACAGTCAACACCCATTTCAGGTACGGTTATTAAACATGCTATACCACTGCTTCAGAAAAAAACAAACAGCTATACCAATTAATAACAGTACAACCAAACATTAATCTTTATGAAAAAATTTGTCTTGCTCTTTTTGATTGCCATGCTAACCACGGTGATGGCAAGGTCGCAGGTTCGTAATGTAACCGGAAAAATTACAGACCAGTCTAACAGTCCTGTTGCGGGTGCAACCATTACTGTAAAAGGCACCCAAACTGCTACGGCAGCCAATGCTGACGGCACTTTCAGCATACGCGCTAAAACAGGCGATGTACTGGTAATAACGGCTGTAAACTTTGAACCGGCAGAAGTAAACGTTACAGAACAGGCACCGGTAAACGTTGTACTAAACAGGGTTGCTAATGAACTGACCAATGTGGTTGTAACCACTGCATTGGGTATTCAGCGGCAGGCAAAAGACCTGGGTTATTCTTCTACCACCATTACCAATAAAACCCTTACACAGGGTAAGTCTGTAAATATTGAACAGGCACTGAATGGTAAAGTATCTGGTTTAAATATATCAACGGTAAACAGTGGCGTATTTGAAAATGCGAAGATCAATATTCGTGGTATACGATCATTAACCGGTAATAACCAGCCAATGCTGGTAGTAGACGGAGCGCCAACACCACTTGGCTATTTATCTTCTATTCCGCCGGATGATGTACAAAGCCTGACTGTACTTAAAAGTGCTGCATCTGCTGCCATCTATGGCCCCGACGCAGTAAACGGGGTTATTGTCATTACAACAAAGAAAGGCGGTAAAGTGCCAACCGTTACACTCACATCTACTTTACAGGCCACCAAAGTTTCTTTCTTTCCCAAAATACAGAAAGAGTTTGGCGCAGGTGCAGGTGAAGTACTGGACCCTTATGGCAACTATGGTTATGTACCATATGAAAACCAGCAATACGGCCCACGTTTCGATGGCAGCATGCAGCCTGTAGGCAGACCGCTGGAAGATGGTTCTGTACAAATGTTGCCTTACACCAATGAGCGTTATAAAGACAAAATAAAATTCTGGAACTCTGGTCTTACCTGGCAGAATTCTGCAACGATAGCAGGGGAAGATTTTTATGTAAGCCTGGAAGATGCCAAGATTAAAGGTTTGATACCTGATGACAGAAACAGGCGTACCAGTTTCCGTTTCAATGGCGGCAAAAAATATGGTAAGTTCTCAGTAAACTATGGCATAAATTACATTTTGCAGAATTACGATGTGGTAAATGAAGCCGGTTTGCAAACATCGATACCAACAGCTTACAATGGTGGCCTCTTCTTCCTGGTAATGCAGGTAGCCAGCAACGTACCACTGCTTGACTACAAAGACTGGCAGAATGGAAAATATTCGACCTATTCCAATTACTACAACGATTTTGCGGTTAGTCCTTACTGGTTTGTAGGCAACATCAGAACTAAGGGCCGCAGTGATAACCTGATCGGTAATTTAGATGTAAACTACCAGCTATTCCCATGGCTGAGAGCAACAGGCAGGTTGAGCACCAATCTTTCTTTTGCCAACTTTAAGAACACGAATGCGCCGATCGTCGTATCAGAATTTGCGCATGCTACAAGAAGCCCCACAAACTTCTCTAACCAGCCGGGTGCAGTGTTTGAAGATGAAAGCTACACCTCCAGGATTAACCTTGATTACTTCCTGAGTGGTGAGCGTGATATAGCAAAAGATTTTAGTGTAAAGTACATCGCAGGTGGTATGCTAAGGCAGAACCGCTCAAAAGATGTGGCCATTGGTGGTAACAATCTTGTGGTACCGGCATTGTACAACGTGGCCGTGCGCAGTGGCGATGCTTTTATTCCAACATTTGGCGGCAACACAGCCAACCTGCCGATTTATGGCAATACTGCACTGGGCTCTACACTGGGCAGCTTTAATTATGATATCCTTTCCAGGCTGATATCTGCGTATGCAAGCGTAGGCTTTAGCTTCAAAGGCTGGGCAAACGTAGAGTTCACCGGCAGAAATGACTGGGACAGCAGGCTGAGCAAAGCCAACAGGTCGTTCTTCTACCCCGCTGCCAATGCCTCGTTGGTATTGTCGGATGCCATACCGGCTATTAAGAACAGCAATGTTATTTCTTACCTGAAATTAAGAGGTGCCATTTCCAAATCAGGAAATGTAAACCTGAACCCGTATGCGCTGGCCGGCACCTATTCACAGCCGATCAACTTCCCTTATGGCGGTACGGCAGGTTTTAGCGCAGATGGCACCTACCCTGACCAAAGTATAAAACCCGAATTTGTAAATACAAAAGAAGTAGGTATAGAAGTGGGCTTCATGAAAAACAGGATCAACATTGAAGCAACATACTTTAACCAGAATAACACCAACCAGATACTTTTTGTATCACAGTCCAGCACTACCGGTTACGCATTTGGTTTAGCCAATGCCGCAGACTTTAAAAATTACGGTGTTGAAATGGACCTCGGTCTAAGCCCTTTGATCAACGTAGGCAAAGGCCGTATAGACTTTAAGATCAATGCAACGTATAACGACAATAAGGTAACCAGAACCCTTGGCAATACCAATGTTATTGTTGGCGGCTCGAGCAACTTTATACAGAATTCTACCAGCTCGCCTACCGCCAATAACATTGCAGTAGTTGGTATGCCTGCATTTGCCTTCCAGCTTACAGACTATGCAAGAGACCCTGCAACAGGTAAAGTGATTGTTGACCCCGTAACAGGTTTACCATCGCAGGCGGGTTCGCAGGTGATAAAAGGCAGATCTATTCCTTTATGGGTGATAGGTGCCACACCTTCTTACTCCGTAGGTAATTTTTCATTCAGCATGACATGGGATTATAAAGGCGGTCATAATTTCTATTCAGGTCTGGGTACCGATATGGATTTTGCAGGCATTTCTGCAAGAAGTGCTGCATATGGCCGCGAACGTTTTGTATTTCCCAACTCTGTATACTGGGATGGCAGCAAATACGTAGACAATAAAACCATACAGGTGCAGGATGGCAACTATGGTTTCTGGTCATCCGGCAATGCCAACACAGCTATTGCAACCAACTACTTTGCAAGTGCGGCAAGCATACGCTTACGTGAGGTGAATATCTCTTATACATTACCGGCAAAATGGCTGGGTGGTACAAAGTTCATTAAGAAAGCAACGGTGGCTGCTGTAGGCAAGAATTTGTTCCTCTTTGTACCAAAGTCTAACCAATGGGGCGATCCTGAGTTTAACTACTCTACACTTGGCAATACGTTTGGGCTTGCAAGTTCATTCCAGTCGCCTGCTTCAAGATTGTTTGGCGGTTCGGTACTGGTGCAGTTCTAAGAAGGGTGTAAAGTGGAGGGTGAAAGGTCTAAGGTGAAGCACACGACTGAAACACTGACTGTGATTAGTGCTGCATAATGAACAGAACGTACAAGTGAGTGACACAACAAAAGCTCAATAGCAGCAATACTGCTTAGTACAAAAAGATAACACGACAATATGATTTAACACGGTATAACAACCGGTATAAACGCAAAAAATTTAGCGATGAAAAAAATACAAATAAGATTCTTGTTTACCGCGCTTGTCTTTAGTGCCATGTTTGCTGCGTGCAACAAAGACTACCTGGATGTAAACAAAGATCCCAACAGGCCCACAGACGAAAACATAACGCCTGAACTGTTGTTTACGCAGGCCGCTACTGCTGCGGGTTTCAGAACAATAGGTACTGTTGTGGGCGGCGAAGGTGCAAAGACAGACTTACAGTTTGCACAAAACTGGGTTGGCTACATGGGCGGCACCGGAGATTTTGCCGTAGAGCAAATTGAAACCACCTACAACATAGATTTTGCTTTTGGTGATGTGCCATGGCAGCGCGATTATGGTGTGCTGTTTGACCTCTACCTGACCAAAACAAAAGCACTGGCCAACGATAACAAAGTACTGGCAGGTGCCGCCATGATCATCTCTGCAAAAATGTTCCAGGAACTGGCAGACACTTATGGTGATATACCATACTCGCAGGCGTTCCAGACAGAAACATACAAAAGGCCGGCATACGATAAAGCAGAGGACATCTACGTATCGTTACAGGCAAGTCTTGATTCTGCCATCAGTTACATGCAGGAAACTGCGCCTGCTTCTTTTGCAACAGTTGATGTGGTTAACCATGGCGACCAGGATATGTGGATTAAATTTGCCAATACGCTGAAGCTGCGTATGCTGATAAGGCAATCTGAAGTGCCGGGTTTTACACCAACCGCAGAGATTGCTAAAATAGAAGCGAATGGCGGCGTTATAGGTGCCGGTGAAAGTATATCTGTAAACCCGGGTTTTAACAATGCACAGGCAAAGCAATCTCCGTTCTATGGCAACTATGGCTTTACACCAACCGGTAACAAAGCTGCAGGTGGCTATGCTCCAAATAACTATATACTAAGCCTGCTGCTGAATTATAACGACCCGCGTACAGACAGGTTCTTTACTACAGCAGGTGGTTTCTTTGTAGGCAGCGATTATGGACTGGTAACCGGTAACCCCACCCAGTCGCAGGCATCGTATTTCGGGCCGGGTGTTGCGCGCAGTGCAGACCAGGACCAATGGCTGATACCATCTTTTGAAGGGATGTTCTTTGAAGCGGAAGCAATTGCCAGGGGCTGGATGGCCGGTGATGCAAGAGCTGCTTACGAAGCAGCCGTTACAGAATCATTTGTATGGCTGGGTGTAGAAGATGCAGCCAATGAGGCCGCCTTGTACATGACGGACAATGAAATTGCAACCTGGGACAATGCCGGCGCTACTGTTGCAGAACAGGCAGATTTTATTGCCTTGCAGAAATACATTGCACTTACCACCATTGACCCGCGGGAAGCGTGGGCCGACGAAAGAAGACTGCACTTTTTGCCCGATGGCTTTATCTCCAATAACCCCGGCAGAATCGGCAACAGCCTGCCGTTGCGTTTGCTCTACCCGCAAAGCGAGTATACCACAAACAACGAGAATGTTTCTGCAGTGGGTGATATAGACCAATTCACGACCAAAATTTTCTGGCAACCATAATATTTATGCTAAAAGCAAACGAATATGAAACTATTTAAAATAAAATCTGCAGCACTGGCGCTTGCAACAATTGTAATAGGCTTTACAAGTTGCCTGAAAGATAAAGATTATGAAGACGGCATTATACAATCAGTAACGCCTGGCGACAATACACCTTCCATAGTTGAAATAAAACTAACGGCAGGCGATGTGAGCAACTTCCTGATTGCTTCGTTTGACAACTCAGATAATGATACTGTTGTTTCGCTGGTACCGGTTAACCTGGCCACAAAAGATCCTGCACCGCAGGACCTGCATGTAACAGTTGTTGCAGACCAAAGCCTGGTTGATGCCTACAACGATGCCAATGGCACCGGGTATGCAGACCCCTCTGCATTTATTACAATTGAAGATGGTGGCGTTGTTACCATTCCAAAAGGTTCCAATACTGCTTTTGTAAAAGTAAAATTCAAACCGTCTGCCTTCCTGGGAACCACGTGGGCTGCGGGTTTCAGGATTACCGGCATACAGGAGAGCGGTTTTGATGTAAGCGGAAATCTTAGCACCGGCATAGTGGCTATCGTTATTAAAAATGCATACGAAGGAAACTATACCACCACAGGATTTCTGTACCACCCAAGCTCACCAAGAGGCATTGCAGACAATAAATATATTTCTACTGTTGACGCCAATACTGTTGCCGTTGATCTTGGAGATCTTGGCGGCTCCGGCTACCAGGCATGGGTCTATGTTGATCCCGTTACATACAAGCTTACCATTACCGCAGCACCCGGTGCAGCAGGCGCGCCTTACACGCAATTCGATGCAGGCTTACCATCTTCCAATCCCGGTTATACACCACAATGGAGCGGCTCTGCACAATGCAACAACACCTACGATCCGGCTGCCAAAACATTTTATGTACGCTACGGGTACATGGGCTCTACCGGCTGGCGCGTAACAGAAGAAATACTGGAAATGCAATAAGGCACTTTCGCCTGCAACATAAAAACCACTTCGTAAAACAAGTGGTTTTTTTATTTGGTACCAGGCTACAGTACATGCATCGGGCAACTGTTGCGTCGCACTCTTGTACTGTATATCGCTATGCAGCATCTGGCCCGGTCTTGTTCTGCATCCTTCAACAGGTTTATTCATTATCTTGTTGCCCACATTACCCATCATTTATGAAACCAGCTATCTGTCTCTTTGTGTTTATTACTGCATTCATTGCCTGTCAACAGCCTGTAAAAGAAACGGCCGCAACAACTTTACCACTGCAGGGTACATGGAAACTTGTAACCGGCATACTCATAGAAAAGGGAGACTCCGCCGTTACAGACTATACAACCGGTAAATCCTTTATTAAAGTACTCAACCAATCACACTTTGCATTTGTTGGCCACGATCTTGGCAGAGGCAAAGACAGCACGGCATTTTATACATCCGGTGCAGGAACCTACAATCTGCAGGACAGTAATTATACAGAACACCTTGAGTTTTGTAACGACAGGGGCTGGGAAGGCAACGACTTTCATTTTACCATTACCATACACAACGATACGTTGGTACAACAAGGCATTGAGAAAATTGACAGCCTGGGCATTGATCGTATCAATATTGAGAAGTATGTGAGAGTGAAGCAGGGATGAAGGTGTAAGGGTTAAGGTGTAAGGCTTAGGGTGTAAGGCTTAAAGTGGTGCGGTTGCTGGCGGCATACGAAAAGGAAATAAAAGCCGGGGCATTTTTATCGTACATACTACGTAACATCGTGTATATAATATCTTCCATCAGCAACCTTATTGCACAACTACTGCCACTTACTTTGCTTTGTAATGCAAAACAATTTCAACAAAAGCTTTGACACCTGTTTCCAAACCTGCTTCATCAATAAAGAAATCCGCTGTGTGGTGTGCTGGCACTTTTGTAAGATCGCTTCCTTTGGGTGAACCGCCTATGAAGAAGAAAAATGCCGGGGCTTTCTCACCAAAATAAGAAAAGTCTTCAGAGCCTGTTATCCAGTTGATCACTTTTACATTGTCTTTGCCTGCTGCTGCCTGTAATGCAGGTACCGTGCGCTCTGTAAGCGCAGAGTCGTTAAAAGTTACCAGCGTCTTCTCATCAAAAGTTACCGTGGCTGTTGCGCCGGATGATGAAGCAATAGCTTCCGCTGTTTGCTTTATCCTTTTTTGTACATCCTTACGCGTAGCTGCATCCAGTGTGCGTATGGTACCATTAAACATCGCATCTTCAGGAATAATATTGGGCCTGTTACCACTGTTGATACTACCAACTGAAATAACTACCGGCGCTTTGGCAATGTTCTCCTGCCTGCTCACAATGGTTTGTAAACCCTGTATAATCTGTGTTGAGGCAACAATCGGGTCTACGCCCAGCCAGGGCTGCGAACCATGGCTGCCCTTGCCTTTCACTTTTACCGTAAACCAGTCTGATGATGCCATTAATGCCCCGGGTTTGTAACCGATGGTGCCGGCTTCGAGAAAAGTCATAATATGTAACCCAAATACAGCTTCTACCTTAGGGTTGTCCATGGCGCCTTCTTTTACCATGAATGGCGCACCGGCTTCTTCGCCCTGCGGGGCGCCTTCTTCTGCGGGCTGAAAAAGAAATACAACCGTACCCGCAATATCTTTTTTCATGTTGCTCAGCACGGTGGCCGCACCAAGCAACATAGCCATGTGGGCATCGTGACCGCAGGCATGCATAACGCCAACGGTTTGACTACTGAATGTATCTTTCACCACAGACTTAAACGGCAGGTCATTTCTTTCTGTAACCGGCAGCCCGTCCATATCTGCACGAAGTGCGATAACCGGGCCTGGTTTGCCACCCTTTAAAATGCCAACAACACCGGTTTTTGCAACCGGGTACTTTACTTCAAGCCCCAATGATTGCAGGTATTGAACGATAATAGCAGCAGTTTTAAATTCGCGGTTAGACAGCTCGGGTTGCCGGTGAAAATTTCTGCGCCATTCTATTACTTTTGGCATTACTGCATTTATACGCTCCGCAGGTATGGCCTGTTTTATTTGTGCCATCGCCATGCAGGGCACCATTATAAAAAGTAGTGTTATATACTTCATTGTATAAATATAAATGTAAAATCTTCGCCCCGCCTTTCATTCTATAAATGCCTTATTACACGGCAGGGGTTGCCTGCGGCCACCACATTTGCGGGAACATCCTTTACTACCACACTACCCGCTCCTATTGTTGTATTGGCACCAATTGATACGCCGGGGCAAACAATAGAGCCACCACCAATCCACACATTATCGCCGATGGTTATGGGGAAAGCGTACTCCGGGCCTTTGATTCTTTCTGCTGCCAATACCGGGTGTGTGGCGGCATACAACTGCACATTCGGCCCAAGGAACACATTGTTGCCAATCTTTATGGTATTGCAATCAAGAAACACACAATTGAAGTTTGCAAAAAAGTTTTCGCCTATCTCTATATGGCAACCATAATCTACAAAAACAGGTGTTTGTATGTCTATATTATTACCTGTTTTGCCAAACAGTGCCTGTACAAGCGGTGTGCGTTCTTCACGGTTATAACCTGTAGCGTTGTACAACTGCATCCATTCACGTGCTTTTATACGCAGGTTCATAAGTACTTCATCAGCGGCATCGTATAAATCGCCTGCCAGCATCTTCTGGTATTCTGTTTTTGTTGTCATTGTCCGATTATATTTTTATGGGCGCTAAAAAATAATGCACTGGTTGTTACCGGTACGTGGCTGCCGCCATATGCAACAGCAAGTTTTTCTTCAGCTATTGCAATGATCTTTTCCGGTGATGACGGATCGAGCCTTACAAGCTCTCCAAACATAGGTGTTCCTGTTACAAAACCTCTGGCGATTGTTGAAGCCGCTACGTTTTCAACCGTGATCTCCACCACTTCATGGGTAATGTTTGCAAAACCTGCACCCGACAATAGCCTGATGATTGAAGCCGCATTGTTCATGCCGTGAGGGGTTTCAAAAAAATGTGGCGCATCAGCACCGAAGTAACCGGTTATTGCATCGTTCACCAGCTTTGTGGCAGGATTGTCTGCCATACTATTCCAGGTATTAAAAATAAAACTGCCATCGGGTGAGAGTACACGATAAATTTCCCTGCATGCAGCAGGCTGATCTGCAAAGAACATAATACCAAACTGGCATACGACCAGCTCAAAGCTGTTATCAGCAAATGGAAGCTGGTGTGCATCTGCGGTTTGCAAACGTACATTTCTGCTGTTGAGGAGTTTTAGTTTTGCCTGTTGCAGCATGCTGTCGCTGTAATCAGTTGCAACAATACCGGCGCTGTTTGCAAAATGGTTTGATAACCGCGTGGTAAGTATACCGGTGCCGCAGGCAAGCTCGAGTATTGAACTTACAGCGTTTAACGGCAATTTATTGACGAGTGCTGCAGCATGTGGTGCAAACAAAAATGGGCCCAGCAGCGCATCATAGTTGAACGGTATATTGCCCGTAAATAAATTGGTGTGCTCTTTCAAAGTATTTTGCATTTAGGTAAAACAGAACGGCAAGCTCCATAAAGATATACCGTACAAGTGAGTGACACAACAGGCGATGCCACCTGTACAAATGCCCGTTACCTATAAAACTGCATAGCATTACTAACGAGCGCATTAGATATGTGGCGTATTAATATAATTTTTATCTTACGTACACAATGTTATCTATGGCTGCACCAGGCATGCTCCGCTTCAGCGTTATTAAAAGCACTATTGCATTATGCAGTGTGTTGTTGTTTACCCTGTTTTTTACCACTGCTGTGTATGCCCAGAGCAGCGATTCAACTGCGGTAAAAAAAGATACTGCGCACCAAAGTTTTGTGGACCTCGTAACAAGCATGAGCAGGGATGAAGCGATAAAAAGTGCAGCGAAGTTTGATGAAGATAAAATTACGGCCAGGCAACAGGAACTGCTTGATGGCATTATACATACCACGCATGCTGCGAAAGAATATTTAAAAACCGGTCTTGATACAGCAGGCCTGGAAGAACAGATGAAAGCCATTGAAAAATGGCACAGCGTAGTGGGCGACGGTATTTTTGTAAACAAAGGCACGATACAAACATACCGCAACCTGGAAACCTCGGGTAAGATACTGCGTGAACTGCTAAACAGGACAACAACAAAGAAAAATGCCCTTGATCTTTACGCCAAAACATTGTTTAAGTACAAGTACACAATAGACTCGCTAAACAGCGACAGCCTGTTGTATATTTTCCCTTCTGACTCTGCAGAGCTGGTAAAATACCTGAAAAAATTTCTACCAATAGCCAAGGCGCTTCAACCGGCAGACAGTGCCTTTAATAAAGCACTTGAAAATGTTGGGGTGCTGCAAACACATGTAAATACGCTTGTAAACAAACTGAATGCAGATATAGAGCTGCTCGAAGGCTATAGCAGGAAGATCTCTGACGAAATTTTTGGCCGCGAGTTTGCGGATCTTAACGGCCCGATTGCATTTTCAAGGCCTTTTGGAGAGATCCTGCATTTTTCTGAAACAAAAGGTTCGCTTGCATTATTTTTTTATATACGCAACAACATTGGCAAACTGATACTCGTGGTGCTGCTGATCATTGCCGCAACATTCTTTTACAAAAACCTGCGCAACCAGCTTCAGCTACAGGGCTCGCTAAAACCGGATTTTGCGGGGCACCTTGTTTTAAAATATCCTGCTTTATCGGCCATTATGCTGGTGCTGAATATTTTCCAGTTTATTTTTCCTGATCCGCCGTTTATATTCAACGCAATTTTCTGGATAACGTCTTCGGTTTGCCTTACCATTATATTCCGTGGTTTTATTACAAAGTACTGGATGAATATCTGGCTCACCTTCCTGGTACTCTTCTTCCTGGCATGTTTAGATAACCTGGTATTGCAGGCATCGAGAACCGAGCGTTGGATAATGTTTGGCCTGTCTTTGAGCGGTGTAATCTTTGGACTGGTAGTGCTAATACGTGGCCACCGCAATGAATTAAGGGAAAAATGGATATTGTATTTTATTGCGTGTGTTGTACTGCTTGAGTTTGCATCGCTGATGATGAATTTCTCGGGCCGCTACAACTTTTCTAAAACGCTGCTCACCAGTGGCTACCTCAATGTCATTATCGGTATACTTTTCCTGTGGACCGTGAGGCTGCTCAATGAAGTCCTGGCAGTAGCCTCCGGTGTTTATAAAAAACCAGATAAGAAACTTTTTTACATAAACTTTGAGAAAGTAGGCGGCAGAATACCGCCGCTGTTTTACGTATTGCTTGTTATTGGCTGGATTATTTTGTTTGGCAGAAGCTTCTATTCATTCAGGAAATTAAGCGAACCACTTGGCAATTTCCTGCTGGCAGAACGTACGATTGGCGAATATACCTTCTCGCTCAAAAGCCTGCTGATCTTTATAAGTGTACTGGTTTTTTCGGCATTTGTATCGAGGGTGGTTTCGTTCTTTGCATCAGATAGTCATGAACCTTCTGTAAGCAGCACCGGTAAAAAGAAAGTAGGGCTGGGCAGTTGGTTGTTGCTCATACGCATTACCATTGTTAGCATGGGCGTGTATATTGCTTTTGCAGCAGCGGGCATACCCATGGACAAGCTGGCCATTATTGTGGGTGCACTTGGCGTAGGTGTGGGTTTTGGCCTGCAGACCATTGTAAACAACCTGGTAAGCGGGCTTATACTGGCGTTTGAAAAACCTGTAAATGTAGGAGACCTGGTAGAAATAAGCGGCCAGATGGGTGTTATGAAATCGATGGGCTTCAGGAGCAGTGTAATATCAAGAAGCGAAGGTGCGGATGTGATCATTCCCAATGGCGATCTGCTGAATGCACACCTTGTAAACTGGACGATCAGCGGCGGCAGGAAACGGGTTGATATTACTGTGGGCGTAGCGTACCACACAAATCTTGAAAAAGCAATGTCGCTGCTAAAAGACATTCTCCAAAATGAAGAAAGAATCATGCATTACCCACCGCCTTCGGTGCATGTAAAAGATTTCAACAGCAGTTCCATTGATCTGCAGTTATCGTTCTGGGTGCAGCACCTGGCAGAATGGGTTGCCATCAAAAGCAAGGTTATAGAAGCTGTTACCGCGGCCTTTGCTGAAAATGGCATAGAAATACCCTACAACAAACAGGAAATTTATATCAGGAAAGACGACAATGCCGAAAATGAACATACAGATCAAAATACACCTTCATAAAAACACCGTTATGTACAAACCTTTACTTACATTATTGGTAGCAGCAAGCTTATTTGCCGGTTGCTCCGGCAACACTGCCAAAGACAATACCGGCGATTCTGCCGCAACCACCGCACCTGTTGATACCGCTTCTCCCGCTACACAGGCAGAAGATCCTGACCCTTCAGATTCTATTGCCGCAACAGCCTATGGCATCAATACATATGGAAAAGCAACCGAGCAACTGGTGCGTGCAAGACTCCTGGAAAAGTTTAAAGACGACCTGGCCAAAGACCTCGTAGATTCTTTCAGCAGGCGCTTTATTTTCTTTCAATACGATTTAAACAACGACAACAAAAAAGAAATTTTTGTGGGGCTGACCGGCCCTTATTTCTGCGGTTCAGGCGGGTGCAGCATCGAATTGCTGAATGCAGATGGCACCGTCATCAACAGTTTCACCGTTACAGATTACCCCGTTATTGTGGCAGGCACCGCTACCAATGGCTGGCAGGATCTTATACTCGAAAGCAATGGCAAATACCACCTCATAAAGTTCAATGGAAAAAGTTACCCTGCTAATCCATCTGTTGCGCCGGTAATGAAGGAAATACCCGGAGATGGGTTGCCCCGCTTACTCAATTATATGAACGAACCCTATGCATGGTTCAGGTTCTGATGTATGTGGAGCCCGGCACCTGTTTACCATGGCATCGTCCCTTGCGTCGCACACTTGTACTATAGCATTCTATGGCGGCAACCCCGGTGCGGTCTTCGTGTATAAATAAAATCTTATATACCTGCCGGTTTTTTTAAGACTTTTTGTGCAGCACCTGTATGCACGGTTAGCTTTTAAAACATAAATCTTTTATATTTGAATTATAGCCAAAACACCTCTTCAACTGCTGATACAAAATTTATAAATATGAAACACCTTGTTGCACTCGTACTGCCCTTCCTGTTTACATTACATGTAATTGCCCAGGAAAAAAATGACGTTGTTTTAAAAGTTAATGGAGATGAACTAACCGGTAAAGTAACTGAGATTGGTGACAGTGAAATAAAATTCGTCTACAAAGGTGAAACATTGGTCTATGCTATAAAAAAATCTGATATTATCAAGATCACCTATGCCAGCGGCAGGATTGAATTCTTCAATAAACCGTCCCTTCCTTCCGAAGCAAAAGAAGACAAACCAAAGCCGGGCAGCGCTATTTCAAATGATGCAGACAGGCGCAATAAAATAGCTATTTTACCATTCACTTTTATTACAGACAAGCAGGGCGCCGGAGAAGATATGGGCTACCAGGCACAGAATGAATGTTATACCTTTCTCAGCAAACATTCAGGTGAACTTACGGTAATAGACCCACGCACTACCAATGCACTGCTTATAAAAGCCGGTGCCACAGCAGATAAAATAAGAGGCTTCACCATGGATGAACTTTGCGCCATCATCGGTGTAGAATACATTATAGATGCTACAGTAACCATGGATAAAACTTCGCAGACATCGTCGCAGTCCGGCAGCATAAAAGGCAAAGAAGAATACAACAGCAAAGACAATAAAAATGAAGTAAAGGCCAGCACCAATTCTTATTCCACCAGTGCTCAGAATTACCAGACCAAGATAACCATGAATGTGTTCACCGATAAAAATACAAACATCTTCAGCCAGGAACGCCAGTCTTTCTGGAACACCACTGATGCTTACGTAAACTCGTTACAGTTCCTGCTGAAGAAGACACCTCTTTACCGCAAGTAATTACGATCAATACCCCCTATTTCATAAATGCCAGGCCTTGTGCCGGGCATTTTTTTTGAGTATGCGCTAATCAGTTTATAGTACGCATGCCCGTGGTGTATAAGGCTCCCCGCATTTGAAACAGATGTGAATGTTAACACATTCAATGCAGGCTACTCAAACCTGATTTTACCACCCAGCAAACCTCCCAGGCCTACCCTTACTGCCACCTGGCCTTTATTGCCATTGAGGTAAGAACCCACCACATCCACACGAAACAGTTTGAGTATATTTTCAAGCCCGGCAAACACTTCTACGTAATTATTATTGTTGTTTACGTAAAACGCATTACTGCCTGCCACCAGGTTCCAGTTAAGCCGTTTGAAGAAAGGAATTTTATTGGTGAGCAAACCATTAAAATGATGCTCTATGTGTGCCGTTGAATAAAAAGAAGCCGTCGTACTGTTGGCATAATACGGTGCCACCTGGAAGCTGTTTAAATACTGGCTTGCCAGCACAATCTGGTTACCATTAAAATGCCGGTAATCCTGTATAAAAACACGCCGGTCATTTAGAAAACCACCTACGTCAAACCGGTAACTCAACTGCCCGAGCAGCTTTAGGTTCATCTGGTCTGTAATGGTAAAATTCCATTTATCAAAATCAACATCACTGCCTAAAATATTGCTGATGCCTTTCTGGTATGTAAGTGTAAACGTGGGATATTTTGAACCAAGTGGTACACGGTAATCAGGGAACTGCGCAAACTTTTGCCCGGGCTGGTATTCAAACGACGCTTCTGCAATGGCTGCCTGGTGCCTTACAAACTGACCCGTTATTTTTTCGAAAGGATAATTGGGCGTAAACTTTTGCGTGCTGTATTTAATAATCGAAAAATCTGTGGTGTTATCCAGCGGCAGCCTGTCTTCGTACAAGAGGTTAAATTTATACTTCAGGCCAGACTGCGTGCCGCCACTGTATGTAAAAGACCCAAAATAATTTTCATATACCTTCATGTAGTTGCGGTTGAAGAATAGTGTTGTTACACTATTGAACAACGGTGTTATCGGCTCATCTTTATTAAACTGGCTTACCCGTTTTCCGCCACTGATGGAAAAGTTGCTTAGTTTGAAAGAAGCATCTTCGTCTGCGGTGTTCTTTGTATCCCACCAAAAGGAACGCCTGTTATAGCGAATGGTTCCCCATGCATTCAGGTGGCCGTTACTAAAACCGTAGCGAACATGCGGTGTAAAACTGAGTTCGCGTTTTATACCCGGGTATGCCCTGCTAAAAGTAGCACTGCTGTTCAACACCAGGCCCTCTGCCGTATTGTATTGCGTTTGCCGCAACAGGCCATTCCATTGCAGTGTATGCCAGCGTTTGGGGTCGTAGTTGCTGCGTGTAAAACCATTCCACAATACATTCGTAACGCTGATCTTTCCCTGCATGCGCCGCATAGAATCGCGGTAGTTCTTTGTAAACGCAGAATCGCGCTGGTAGCGAAACATACTGTCCTTTACTTTGTAGTCCACCACTTCTTCGGGCTCTAATGGCACGGGTCTTACAGAATCCCAGTACGTAACCGGTTTTTTATTTACACCCGTGTCAAACCTTACCACTATGTTGTTGAAATATTTCTTTTTAAACGCTGGTGTTACATTGTAGTTATTAAAAACATTTAAAAAATTACCCACTGCGTTTACACCAAACTGGTTGAATGTAAAATACATTACCTGGTCTTTGGTACGCCATATTTTCGGCGCCACTTCGTATTGTATTTGTTTGATCTTAACGGTGTCGAGCAATTCAAGCTGAGATTCTTTGGTCAGCAAAAGATCCAGGCTGTAAATGCGCCAGTCGCCCTCTGTTATTTCTATCGTCCCGGAAAACAATGGTTCATATTTCCTGCGCGGCATAACTTCTATGCGGTTGATCTCTTTGCCATCTTCAAAAAAGGAACCCACGAAATGATAGCGGTAAAAACTCAACGCATTCTCTGCAATGGGCGACACATAACCACGTGGCGCCACCTGCCCGCCCATCATTACCACGTTGTTTTCATAAAAGTCTATAAAGGTGGGAAAGTTGAAACCATAACCATTGGTACCACTTTGCCTGCCAGATACTACTTCCAGCTTTACTTTATCGGGTTTCTTAAATGCAATCCTGGTAATCGATTCAGACAAAAAGATCATGCCTCTGCCGTTAGAATCCACACCCATTTGTTTCCATGTGGCACTGTCAATTTTCTGGCCCAGCACTTTGCGCGGTAATGATCTTGTTTTAAGCAGCGTCTTGATATAAGCCTCGCAGGTAAACGAATCCAGCGCCGTGCGGTATTCTTCTCTTTTCTTAATGGCATTGCGTATAATGGCATAAGCCGGGTCTTCGGCACCCGATTTTACCACTACTTCATTCAGTTTTAACTGCTGTGGAAGCAATGTAAAATCAAGCTTCAGGCCGGCAGTTTCAACCGTTATTTTTTTCTCCTGTTTTGCATAACCCACATACTGCACAATCAACGTGTAGTTACCCGCCGCAAGATCCAGCGAATAATGGCCTTCCTGGTTAGACGTAGTGCCACGGCCATTTTCTTTTACCAAGATAGATGCGAAAGCCAGCGGAAGATTTTTTTCATCGTAAACGGTACCGCTTACTTTGCCGGCAAAAGAATGTGTATTAAAACAAACGAGTAGTAAAAGCAATAAAGTTTTGTGCATATAACAGGTGCTGAAACGAAAATATTGATTACAGTTTACTCATGCACATTCCGGCTACGTTAAGATTTAGCTATAATTTTCATGGGCCCGGCAGCCGGTAGCTGTGGCATCGTCCCTTGCGTCGCACACCTGTACTGTATCTCTGTATGCAGCACCTATAACCTTACCCGCGCAACACGTTACCTGCCAGCCCACAGTACAACTTGTACAATTCAAAAAACGCAATAACCCCGATGCTGTACATTTGTTGCATGCACGGGCAGGAATATCTTAACTACAACGGGAAAATCTTTAGGGCAGATAAACTGCTCATCTCACCCAACAACCGCTCATTCAGGTATGGTGATGGTTTTTTCGAAACCATGAAAATGGTAAATGGCAAAATAGCATTGGCAGATTACCACTTTGAAAGAATGTTCCGTTCGCTTGAAATACTGCTCTTTGAGAAACCCGCCACATTTACCAAAGATGCGCTTGAACAGGCCATCACATCACTTGCGCAGAAAAACGGCCACAGCAGGCTGGCGCGTGTTCGTTTAATGATCTTTCGCGGGGATGGTGGCCTGCACGATGCGGTTAGTAATACACCTGAATATCTTATACAGACATGGCCGCTGAACCCTGCCATTAAAGACCTTAATGAGAATGGGCTGGTAACCGGCATATTTACCAGGGCAGGAAAAGCCTGTGATGACTACAGCCCTATAAAAAGCAATAACTACCTGCCTTATGTTATGGCTGCACTGTGGGCAAAAGCGGCGCGCCTGAATGATGCGATACTGCTGAACAGCCACGGCCGCATTGCTGATGCTACAATTGCAAATGTGTTTATTATTAAAGATGGTATTGTAAAAACACCTGCGCTGGCAGAAGGTTGCGTAGAAGGTGTGATGCGCCGGCATTTACTGCAATGCCTGCGGGCAGAAAACATACCGGTGGAAGAAACCATGATTACCACAGATGACCTGCTACAGGCCGGCGAAATGTTTCTTACCAACAGTGTGTATGGTTTGAAATGGGTGAAGCAGTGCAATGATAGCAATTATGTAAAAAAAATGTCTGCACTCTTTCACAGGAAGTATATCTTGAACGCCGGCTGAGCAATGCTGCATAATGAACCAACCGTACAAGTGAGTGACACAACAGGCGGTGATAGCAGCAATGCAGCTTAGTACAAAACCTTATTTAACAATCCTGTTTTTTACTGCATACATTACAAGACCGGCGGTATTTTTTACACCGATCTTCTCCAATAATTTGGTACGTATACCTTCTACCGTGCGCGGACTTAGAAAAATCTGTGCACCAATTTCATTGGCTGTTTTTTCTTCGCAGATGAGTTTGAGCACTTCAATTTCGCGGCTCGTCAGGTCAATGTCTTTGTTGAATACCGGTTTGAGAAAATTTTTGTGCAGCACCTTTCGCAACAAAGCTTTGTTTACAAAATCGTTGAAGTAATAACCATTTTCGCATGCGGTAATGATGGCCGTTTTAATTTCTTCCGGCTCTGCATTCTTTAGCAGGTAGCCGTTTGCGCCGGTCTCCATCAGGTGAATAACATATTTTTCATCATCCATCATGGTAATGATAATGATCCTGACGTCGATATTCCTTTTGCGTAATTCGATGGTTGTTTCAATACCATCCATCTCAGGCATTTTAAGATCGAGCAACACCACATCTGGCTTTGCCCTGGCAATGTTGGCAAGCAGGTCTTTGCCATTTTCTGCCTCGAGTACCAGCTTTAGTGCAGGCATATCTTCCAGCGCGCTGATGACACCGCGGCGAAAAATTTTGTGGTCATCAGCAATGGCATACCGTATATGTTTTTGCATATGTGTGGGTTTATGCGGAAAAAGGAATTTTTACTGTGATGGTGTTGGTTAAGTTATCGTTTTTTTGGTACAATACATCACCTTTCAGTATATTAAGCCGGTTCTGCATATTCTTCAGACCCAAACCCTGTGAATGATATAACTTTTCTTCGTACTCCTGCTGGCCAAGTCCATTGCCGTTGTATTTAAAATGCACTTCCAGCGCATCTGTTTGCTGTACCACCGAATAATAGATGTATGTGGCCCCGGAGTGTTTGATCACATTATTGGTAACCTCCTGCACGATACGAAAAACAGCCAGTTCCTTATCTGCAGGCATGCGGCTGATAGCGTCTTCCACGGTGAGCGTTGCAGTAAAAACAGGTGGCTGGTTGATCTTATTACAGAAATGCTGGATGGTGCTTTCGAGACCAAAATCTGCAATAAGCATGGGCTGCAGGTTTGAAGAAATATTGCGTACTGTTTTAATGCTTTCATCCAACAGGTCTTTAGACTGGTTGAGGAGTTTTATTTTGCTGTCGCTGTTTAAATGCTCGGGCTGCACCTGGCTCAGGTAAAGTTTTACGGTAGACAGCAGGGCACCTACTTCATCGTGTAATTCTGCTGAAATACGTTTGCGTTCGGCTTCTTCTGATTCTATAGCGGCAACCGTAAGTTTCTTTTGCTGCGCCTCGTTTACTTCTTTCAGCTGCAACTGGTATTGTATTACTTTTCGCTGGTGGATAAGCACAAAGAAAACGATCGTGAGCAATAAGGCTATCATGACGATTGTACCATAGATTATAAGAGAGACAATATTTATTTGTTCCTCGTGCATAGAATAGCTTTTGCAAACAAAATATTGGTTAAGAGAATAAGCAAATCCGCTACGATCCAGATAGATTCTGCAAAGCTCCAAAGCATATCAGATGTTGTTTTATTACCCTCTTTCACCATGTATTCTGCCTGCAGGCAAAGATCTCTGTAATTTGTAAATAAGAAAAAGTTACCACCACAGTAAATAAATATGCCGGTAATAATCCAGAACGATGGTTCCTGGTAAATAAAATAATCTTTCGGCTGTATGATCTGCATACAATAATAATAAATACAATAAGAGATCAGCAACAATGCACTAAGCGAGGAAGTGCGGCTGTCATAATACTTTAAGCCCCCTGAAACAGTTGAATTATAAACGGCAAAAAAAAGTACTGCAATCATAATAAGATAACTTGTGTACCATATCCGTTTATTGCTTATAAATTGGTTAATGAGCAATGCAAAACAGCAAAAAGTAAACACAGTAATTGCTACATATACAAGGATATTGTCTTTTGCAAAGCCCTTATAAAAATTAGCAAAACCGGCCAGCAGCATGTAAACAAAAAAATAAACCAGCAGGACAGTTACCCACCTGCCCCGCGGTTTTATGACCATGCATGTGGCCAAAGGAATTACAGGGGATAATGTTTCAATGAAAGGGAATAAGATGTGCATAGTACAGATTGTCAGGGTTTTTTCATAAGTATAGATACTGCTGCTCTCAGGAATTAAGCGCATTCCTCGTGTTTGGCGGTGGAGGATGAGGGCCGGAAGCATAAACTGTTTCTATGTTATCAGACTGTTTACCGCCGTTTATAGCATAGGCATAAAAAAGGATATCTTCAGTGGCAATGTTCGCGTTATCGGCAGAATCGCTCTCCCCGGCACCGAATAAGGCACTTTTTTCGAATTGCTCATCTTTGTTCAGGTCCCTGAACTTTGTGGGCACTAAAATTAATTGATGCGCTGTTTTTTTATCCGGCCCATAGCCTTCTCCAATGTAGATGTGGATGCCTTTCACTTCAGGCACAACCAGAAATTTTTCCAGCACATTCAATGGAATGAAAAAAGCCTGGGATTCGACAGTTTTTCGGGACGCACGGTAAGCTTTCGTAAGCTGAACGGCCTCCTTTAGCGTGATTTTTTTTAAATCTAAATTTTCCATGACGAATGTTTTTGATGAGTAATGTTCACACTAAAAGTACAAACTATCAATATACTTTTTTGCAATATGTAATGACAGATCAACTTTTAAGCTTCCAGTCATTTTCCCGGAAACACCGTACTGTATTGAGTTACAGCCGGTATAGCTCCTGCAATTTTCAGTACTTACCTGTACTATTTTACGCATTAGTACTACAATTACTCCTGTTTCACGTACGTATTTTTACGCTTGTTGTTAAAGCAAATCTGTTGTACGTGCTGCCAGTGTAATTGATCACCCATCAACCTTTTCGCACAATCTTTGTTTAAGCAAAACAAAAGACGGCAGATGGCAACAGTAAACATAATGTGGTTCAGGCGGGATTTGCGTTTAGACGATAATGCAGCACTCTATCATGCACTAAAAAGCAAACACCCGGTGGTACCGGTTTTTATATTTGACACAAATATTCTTGATGAGCTGGAAGACAAAAAAGACAGGCGGCTGGCATTTATCAGGCTGGCGCTGGAGGAGATGCAGCAAACACTGGAAAAACACCACAGCAGCCTTGAAGTATTCTATGATACACCTTTAAATGCATATAAAGCGCTTACAAAAAAATATACCATCGAAACCGTGTACGCCAATGAAGATTACGAACAGTATGCACTTGACCGTGATGCAGCCATTATAGACCTGCTGCAGCAGCACAATGCTTCCCTTAAACTATACAAAGACCAGGTTATACTTGCACGCGAAGAAGTGCTGAAAGATGATGGCAAACCTTACACTGTTTTTACGCCATACAGCCGCCGCTGGAAAGCTACGCTCACAGATTTTCACCTGCAAAGCTACCCGACAGAAAAGTACTTCGGTAATTTTCATAAAAGCAAACCGCACAGGATACCTTCGCTGGAAAGCATGGGCTTTGAACAAACAGATGACCAGTTTCCGCCGGCAAATGTGCGTACAACCATTATAGAGCAATACCATAAAACAAGAGATTTTCCGGGAATACCCGGCACCAGCCGCATGGGTGTGCACCTTCGTTTTGGAACCATCAGCATTCGCAAACTTGCCACAAAGGCCAAAGCGTTAAATGAAACATACCTCAATGAACTCATCTGGCGGGATTTTTATCAAATGATTCTCTGGCACTTTCCGCATGTGCGTAAAGAAAAAGCCTTCAGACCGGAATACGATAATATTAAGTGGAGCTACGACGAAAAGCTTTTTAAAGCCTGGTGCGATGGGCAAACCGGTTACCCCATTGTAGATGCAGGCATGCGTGAGCTTAACGCTACCGGATTTATGCACAACCGCGTACGGATGATCACTGCTTCATTCCTGAGCAAACATTTGCTCATAGACTGGCGGTTGGGCGAAGCTTACTTTGCTAAAAAGCTGCTCGATTTTGATTATGCAGCCAACAATGGCGGCTGGCAATGGGCAGCAGGCTGCGGCTGCGATGCAGCACCTTATTTCCGTGTATTTAACCCTACACTGCAAACACAGAAGTTCGATAAGGATCTGAAGTATATACGCAAATGGGTGCCTGAGTTTGAAAGCTTTGAATACGTAAAACCCATTGTTGAGCATGATGCCGCAAGGAAACGCGCTATTGAAGTGTATAGCAAGGCGGTGCGCAAAAGCTAGTGCTATAAAATATTTACCCGGCAATCGTTTTCATGGCATCGCCTGTTGTGTCACTCACTTGTGCGTTCCGTTTGTTATGGCGACTGAAGCGATCTTTTTCAACAGGGCTGCTTTTTTTCTACGGTATAATTGTTTAACTACACAGGTAAGGCTTATTGCGCCGGTGGTTGCCGCGCAAAGAACAGGAAGTACAAGAGTGCGACGCAACGAAGATCAATCGAAGTGGTGCTGCCGGGCTCAAAAAAATAAACGATTAGTATTGCATAAGCATTTCGTTAAGTGTATGTATAACTTGTTGTTCTCTCTCGGCATATGAACCACTAACAACTTTACAAAGAATTTTTCTCTTGTCCAGTTGCGCAGTAAAAATCTCCATCATTATATTACGCCTATCACCAAAGTCTCTTATATAGTCTGCAATCCACGGCACATCAATATTCATAAGAAAGTAAATATCATATGGCGTTTGTAATTCAATATTTAAAAGTTCAGCCGGCACTTCTCCAAGATAATGTTGAGAATAGATTTGTGTAGTAATAACATCGGTGTCACAAAACAAGAACTTATTTGCAGTCAATAATTTTGTTTGATAATCTTGAAACTGCTTCGTGGCAATCTTTATAATATCGGTTTTGGTAAATTCATTTGAAGTTAGCATTGCTCTCGCCGCTTCGGAAACCCATTGCGTGTTAAAGATTGCTGACATACGGCTTGCCATATACGTTTTACCGGTACTCTCCGGCCCAAAAAAACAGATCTTCTTTACAAAGTATGGTCGAACAATATCCGGGATAAAATTCCAGTAAGTAAAGGGCTTTGTTCTTATGAGTGTTGCCGAAACAGGCACCAAGGCTCTTGTAACATCAAATGGAATATGCGTGGCAGCCAAGCTTTCAGCAAAGGGTTCTCCGTAGGATTCTGAACTAAATACATAAGATATAGGTGGATAAACTTGCTGGATACGTTTGGCCCATAACTTTGTGCGCTCATACAACGGCAGGTTTTCATTGTCGAAATCGTCCTTTATGAGGTAACATTTTATGAAAAGGTTTGATGAGAAAATGTGCTGCAACCAGCTAAAGCGTAGCTGTGGATTGATTGCATCGTAATGTGTATAGCTCATGGACACGATCAATTCATCGCACCTTTCCGCAGCATAGTTGATCAATGCGATATGACCATGATGTAAAGGCATGAATTTTCCTATAACAAGTCCTCTTTTCATACCGGTTTTGAAGCGTAGCTTTTATACTCTTTTGCCCAGTGCATTAAACCATAGGCAGCGATGATCGTGAAGATGAGGTATTCGAGGCTGTAAAATTTTACGCCTTTGATGTAATATAAAAATGTGGCCACTATGTCTACGATGATCCAGATGATCCAGGATTCGATCTTTTTTTCGATCATGTAAAATGTGGTGAGCACGCTCATTACAGTTATAAATGAATCTATGTAAGGAAAAGCACTGGGCTGCGCAAACACAGCGGGAAACCAGTGGTGCAGGTTACTGGCAAACTGCCCCAGTAAATATGTTCCAAGTGTAGCAATGATTACTGCAAGTACCAGTTGCTTACGGCTCATATAACTTACTTTCAACTGCTGCTTTTTATCTGCTTCTGCAGGTTTGGGGTTGGCCCATCTCCACCAGCCAATAATGTTGGTAACAAAGAAAAAGCATTGCAAAAACATGTCGGGGTATAACTGCACCTGGTAATATAAAATGCCTGCAAGTATCACATTAACGATGCCCACGGGCCAGCTTAGTAAATGCGCTTTTGCGGAAAGCCATACTGCGATCAGCCCAAAAAGTACACCGGTAAATTCTATATAGCTCATGGAATAACCCAAAAGGTTGAAGAACTCGGTATTGACATCAAAAAAATTATGCACGCAGTTTTAATTTAAGATGCGATAAAAATATTGTCTTTGGCAATACTGGTATTGTTGATCTTTTCGAATACTTCAATAAAAGCTGCTACCGCTTTTTTGCCAGCAGCACCAAGATCGACAGAATAATTGTTTACATAAAGATCTATATGCTGCCGCATAACACTTTCACTCATTTCCTGCGAATGCATGCTTACATACTCCGCCAGTTGCTCATGATGATTGGCATACGCATGTTCAACACTTTGCTTTATCAGCTTATCGGCTTGTTGTATAAGAGCTACAGGCAGGTTCCTGCGCGCCACAATGCCACCCAGTGGTATTGGCGCATGGGTTTGTGTTTCCCAGTATTCGCCAAGGTCGGCCACTTTGTGCAAACCCTTCAGGTGATACGTAAAACGGTTTTCATGAATGATCACACCTGCATCAACACTTCCACTTAAAACTGCATTTTCTATTTCATGAAATACTTTGAACACTTTATTTTTTACCTGCGGGTATGCCAGTGAAAAAAGCATGTGCGCTGTAGTATTCAAACCAGGAATGGCCACAGTACTTTCATTGTTGATAACTGTTGATGCATCTTTGGTGATAAGCAATGGCCCCACTCCTTTTCCCAATGCACCACCGCTGTTTAAAACAATATATTCTTTCAACACCAGTGGTAACACACCATAGCTGATCTTTGAAAGATGAAGCCTGCCTTGCTTTGCCCATTCATTGAGCGTTTGTACATCTTCCAGCACCATATCAAAGACAAGCCCCCCGGTATCAATCTTATTGTTTACGAGTGCATCGAAAATGAAGGTGTCATTTGGGCATGGAGAAAAACCAAGTGTAAGTTTCATAACAATGTGAATAGCTGCAAAATTAACCGGCAGAACATTTAAAACACGTTAACCCATTTCATATAGTTTGTGAATATATTCCATCACGCTGTTGTTGAGGTTGGTGATAGCTGTGCCGATGGCCCATTTTGTCTTGTCGCGCTCACCAATGTAATTGCTTACAGCACGCATTTGCAAAAAAGGGATGTTCATTTCCCTGCATACATAATGCAATGCTGCGCCTTCCATGCTTTCCAGTACAGGATTGTATTTTTTAGCGAGTAACTGTATGCGTTGTGCACTGGTTGAAACCTCGTTTACTGTAATGGCCGTTACTTCCTGCAGTTGCAACAGGTTATATTTTTCGAGGTGGTGATTGGGTAACCGTTTTTTCTCAAACGGCGGGTAGCCCGGCTTCTCCAGTTTAAGATCAAAAATATCTTTCCATTTACCTTCTTCTTCCACGCCGGTATTACCCAGTATCTCCTCTTTTACTGCCAGCACGGCCCCCAAAGGCACAGCATGATCAAAACAACCTGCAATACCCACCTGCACAATAAGATCGGGTTTATCCTCGTACACAAGTCTTGCTAAAGCCACTGCATTGGCAAGCATACCCACGCCACCCTGGTGAAATACAACCTTCATGCGTTTACTTTCAGAGGTGTACAACGCATCTATCTTAAGAAAAGAAGGCATCCATTCTTCAATTGTGGCTGCTGTAATGTAGATGCGCATGGAATGGTAATTTGTATCCCGCAAAAATGGTGGAAAATGTTTACAGAACAGGGCTTGCGGGCAACTTTCTTTGTAGTGCCTGACACAGCCTGGTCATTAACTTGCAGAAACGAATAAAATGTTTCCTGCGCAGCAAAAAAACAGATAGCTTTCCGCACTAAAGTAAAGCTGCATATGAAACCTTTGATAGTGTTATGCTTCCTCGTTGTTTTGATCAATACCAATGCCCAGACTTACCAGTTGTTGTCTCCTGACAATACCATCAAAACCATTATTCACACCGCACCACAATTAAGTTGGGAGTTGTTGGTTGATAACAGGCCAATACTGTCGCCTTCCCTGATAAACCTGGATTTTGCCAATACACCTGCAACAACATTTGCAGTAAAGCGCACACAAACACGAACTGTTCATGAAACCATAGTGGCGCAGGTGCCGGTAAGCAGAAAAAATATTCCCGACCACTACAATGAACTTACCATCACATTCAAAAACAATATAGCAGTTATTTTCAGGGCCTATAATGATGGTGTGGCATATCGTTTGGCAACCACGTTCAAAGATTCCGTTACAGTAATTAATGAAACAGCGCAGTTCAACTTTGGCAGTAGCGCTGTTGCCTATGCACCATTGGTAGTAAAACGCCCCGGGCAGGATGTGTACCATACCAGCTTTGAAGAATTGTATGCACACAAACCTGTTGACAGTTTTACCAATGCGCAGTATATGTTTACCCCTGTACTTGCAGAGGCAAACAACATCAAAGTTGCCATTACAGAATCTGATCTTGATGATTATCCCGGCATGTTTCTACAGGGCACCGGTACAAACAGTTTCAGTGCGACTTTTGCACCATACCCGCTTGAAGAAAAAGTAGCAGAAGGAGATTACCCGCAAAAGATTGTTACAAAAAGAGCCGGTTACATTGCCCGTACAAACGGTACACGCCACTTTCCGTGGCGTGCATTACTGGTTGCAAAGAAAGACAAGGAATTACCGGCCAACGACCTGGTGTACAGGCTCGCTGAGCCTTCTGTTGTGCGTGATGCATCATGGATACACCCGGGCAAATGCACCGATGAATGGATCATTGATGTAAACCTCTTTAATGTACCTTTTGAATCCGGCATAAACACAGCAAGCTATAAATACTATATCGACTTCGCGAAGCAATTCGGCTTTGACCGTATTATGATGGATGCCGGCTGGAGCAATACCAAAGACCTTTTCAGTATCAATCCAAACATTAATATGGATACCATTGCCGCCTATGCAAGATCAAAAGGTATTAAACTGAGTATGTGGACGCTGGCTATGACCCTCGACCGACAACTGGACAGCGCCCTGAAACAGTTTCAAAGATGGGGTGTGGATTTTATTATGACAGACTTTATTGACCGGGATGACCAGCCCGCTGTTAACTTTCATAAACGTATAGCACAGGCCTGTGCTGATGCAAAGATCATGATCATGTTCCACGGCACTTACCCGCCAAAAGGTATCAACCGCACTTATCCCAACTGCATTACCAAAGAAGCAATACTGGGCAGTGAGTACAATGCTTGGAGCGATAAACCTTCGGCCACACACAACCTTACTATTCCTTTTACGCGTATGCTTGCCGGCCCGCTGGATTATGAGCCCGGCTTACTCGACAATGCCACACCGCAGCAGTTTCGCCCGATATGGGGTAAAGTAATGAGCCAGACCACACGCTGCCAGCAGCTCGCCATGTTTGTCGTGTACGATAATCCATTGCAGATATTCAGTGGTAATCCATCGCAGGGTCTAACTGAGCCCGCCTTTATGCAGCTACTCGGCAGCCTACCCACCACCTGGGATACTACAGTTATAGCTGATGCTGCTATTGCGAAATATATAGTGACTGCCCGCCGCCATGGCAACAATTGGTTTATTGCGGGCATGACAGACAGCACCGCCAGAGATCTGCAACTTGATCTATCTTTTCTTGAGGCAGGCAAATACAACGCAACCATTTGCAAAGACGGCATTAATGCACACCGCAATGCAATGGATTATGTGATTGAAGAAACAACATTGGTCGCTAATGATGCATTGCAAATACATCTTGCACCCGGTGGAGGGTTTCTGGTGCGATTGAGGAAAGAATAATGATGTAACCAGCAGTATTTTTTTATGGCATCGGCTGTTGCGTCGCACTCTTGTGCATCATAATATAAATTTTCTAAAAAAATTGCTTAAAAATTTAAGAATAATTAATATTTTAGTTTAGTGTTTAACCCAATTCCTTTGTATAATCCTCTATTTGTCAGCATAGTTCCTCCTTCTTGTTTATGAGTTTTGTTGTTAATGCACTTATGGTGAAAAAGGTTACTTCATCAATGAAGTTGTCTTTTTCAGATTTAAAAAGGTGTTTAAAAACGTCTCTTTTCATCTATGTGCAATTAAGTGTCGATTAATAAAGTTTTCAAAGTCAAATTATTTTATTTAACTCAAATTAAATTTATGAAAAAGGTATTTTTTATTGGACTCTCTATTTTCTTTAAACAAGCCATTTATAGCCAAGACGTAAGGATATACCATGGCGAAAAATCTGAATCCGTTTTTTTAAAACAAAATGAGAAATTAGAAGATGTCAGCAAAGAACCAGTCAAAATAATTAGAAATGTAGACGGAATTGTTTCAATAAGTATACTAAACCCGAATCCTTTTTTTTACAACTATGAAATTAAGACAGAAGACGTAGATATTGTAGATGATTATTCAGATCAATTTTCAGAGTTAGTAAAATTAATAACTTCTATGCCAGAAATTTCTGACCATTTTAAAGGTGCGCGGATTGCTCCTACAACATTTAATCAATATAAAACATCTTTAGAAACATTACATGGCGAAATAAAGACTGCTAAACTGGCAATTCAAAAATCTGATCAGCCTGAATCTGTGAAAGAAGCTTTTGACAGGTCAATCAATAATGATGGACGAGGATTTAGAGCTGCAATTGAAACAATACAAAAAATTTCCTTAGACAAAGGTCATTTCAATAGTCAAACATTAGAGAAAGATTTAAATGACATGCTTGAAACTGCCATTAAAGATGGGAGTTTTAATACCGATTTAAATTTAGGAGCTGTTGGCTCTAATCCAACATTAGAAGGATTATTCAAAGAAGCCTTTCAACACTTAAACAATAATTTAGCATCATTAGTTAAGCAAATAATTGATGTAACAAAACGTGACAGGATAATAAGATTTCAGGTACCTGTCAAAGAAAACAAAAAAACAACGGTAAAATTAATAATAACAAAAGTCAATGATAAAGACAATATTGACAGAGAATTATTAAATGAAGAAGTCGCTGTAATTCTGCCTCTGTATGTAAGAAAAAGGTTTGAGATAGTTCCTATAGTAAACCTTATATTCCAAAACAATCGGCAAAAATTTTCCGTAGAAAATAATCTTGTAAAAAGTGCACCTGATAATGATGCTATTTTTAATATTGGTGCAATGGCTTTAATGAATTTTGCTTCTTTTGGTGAACTTAAGGAATATGGTGTTGGTTTTGGAATAGGATATTCATTGCAACCTGAAGGTAATGCCAGTAGCTTTTTTGCAATTCCATCTTTATCGTATAAAAGTATAATTAGAGTAGGTTTCGGATTTGGATATAATTTAGCTCCGGTAGGATTAAAAAATGGAGCATACGTAGGTGAGCCTCTTCCAACTAATATAACTAATATAGAAGATGTTATTGATTATAAAAGAAAACCCGCAGCAGTTTTTACAATTGCAATTTCTGGCTTAAAACTTTAAACTACTCATAATAAAATTATATCAATGAAATTAAAAATTGAATATTTCACGTTTGCAATCTTATTATATGGTTGCACATCTACACCCAAAGAGGAAGCTTTATCAAAAGTGAATGATTATAATGAAGCATTAGAACAAATTGTTCAAGATTCCATGGCAAGAATAGATACAGTTTCAATTAACGAAGAATTTAACAAGATTGAAATGCCATCTATTTTAGAACAAACGATGACAGAAATTTCTGATGAAATTAGTTTTAAAAAGTTATTAAGAACAGAAAGAAACTTACTTAATAAGTGGGAGCCAATCAAAGGATACCAAAGCTATTTTGGAATAAAACCCGATACACTTTTAGGATTATTAAGAAGATGCGGAACTCTTGACAGAGCGCCATCTGATGCAGAGCGATTACCAAGTGCAGGAAATGCTAGGACTGTTTCTTTAGATTATTACAGAGTAGAGGTACCTGTGGCTTTTCATATTATAGCAAATAGAAAAGGAATTGGTCTTCAGGGAAATATGTTGGTCAGAATTAATGATCAAATTAAAGCAATGAACATGGTTTATAGTAAATTCAATATTACGTTTAAATTAAATTCGATTGATACAACAACTAATGATGTTTGGTTTAATAACGCTAGCGTAAATGGTAATCTGCAAGCCTTAGTGGAAATGACAAAAGCATTAAGTAATAATCCTACCAATATTATGAACGTTTATACTCTGTCATTAAAGAATCTTGGTGAGGCAACTTTTCCATGGGATGTTAGTAAAGGAACGCCAATGGATTATGTTCTCATCAATTACAATACTTTATCCGGCGGACCCGAAACTTTTTTTAATGGGATGTATAACGAGGGTAAAACACTAATTCATGAAGTAGGTCATTTTTTAGGTTTATTGCATACTTTTGAAGGCGGAAATCCAAATATAGCATGCGATTCTGATTTAAATAATGGATGCAACACAGGCGATCAAGTGGATGATACTCCTCCGCAAAAAATATGTTATTTTTACGGATGCAACGTTAATGAAAATTCTTGTCCAGCCCCAGGAAATGATCCAGTTAAAAATTTTATGGGCTATAATCCTGACGCATGTATGAGTGAATTGACTTCTGGGCAAGGTGATCGGTTAAAACAAGGCATTATAAAATTTCGATACTACTTGATAATAAATCCTGCATGAAAATAAACTTCTTACTTTTTTTTTATTTCATAAATTGTACCGTCTCACAATCAAGTCAAACTACTAATGGATTAAAAGTGTATTCCGTCGGAGAGATTAGGTTAGTCGATAAGGACAATAATACGTATGCAATTTATTCAAAAGATAATAAAACCTATATCCCTGTAAATTTGGATACAAATTTTATGAAGAATAAGTTGAAAGTAATTTTTGAAGGAACTATTGATACAAGTAAATTGAAAAATGTTAGATTAGCTGGACTACCAATTTGGATAGACAAAATAAAAGCACAATAATTATCTTATTTCTTTCCTCCCCCCCAGTTGGTCTAAGTATATCTAAAATAAAAATCAAAGCTAGCGCAAGACTGAGGCGTGGCTTTGGTGTAAGCGTCTTGTGCATGATAACTAAACCAGGCTTAAGACGGCAAATATTCTAAGCGAATAATTATATTGCAGTGCATAACTCTAAATCATGAAATATATTTCTCTGCTGTTTCTTTGTTTAGTCTCCTCTTTATTAAAAGCACAAGACACAAGTTACAAACATTAAAAGCTGATTTATGCAATTGTTATGAAAAAAACAAAGTCAAAAAACCTCCTACACTAAATAAACCTTTACAGGGCTGTCTAGATAAGGCTTTTGAAAACAGTGCCCAGGTGATAGCTAATAAAGCAGTTTTAAAATATGGCAAAGAAGCTGAAGCAAAATTTGAGCATTTTACTATAGATATTTTCAGTGAAACAATGGTTGATTTGGTAACTAGCTGCGACAGATACTATACATATATGGATTCATCGAGATTCTATGTTATTAGCAAGGATAAAGACAGTTTGCGAAAAATGATACAATACAGAACTTATAAAATGGATAGGAGTTTGAGTGCGAATTTTTATTACTACCAAGCAGAAGTATATTTTGAACTTGGTGATTACACTCATGCATTTAAAGACATTGACAGTTCATTAATAACGAATCCGGATGATTATAAGGCAACAGAATTGAAAGGCGAAATAATGGAACTTCAGCATAATTACAACGAAGCATTACAATTATATGAAAAGGCCTATAGAATTGAGCACTCAGCGTACATGAAATTTCTCAAAGAATATCCAGATGAGTATGGCGATGACGAAGAATTGTTTTTACTGGTAGAAATAGCAGTATTAAAGAGAAAAATGAAAGAAGGAAAATAGAGTGTTTTCCGTCTCTGCAAAGTCTCCTGCAAGGACTCTGCGGTATTCTTAGCAATACAGTTAAATCAATATCTTTCTTTCGCCGCAACGTCTCCATTATAGCCTTTCGTGTTTAGCTATGGGACGTTGCGTAGTTGGAAAAAAATCATTTAAAAATCTACATTTGTATTGTAAAAGAAATCTATGAACTAACGGCAACTCATTTAAATTCTCATGAACTCAGATGTATTAGTAGGCTTCCCCCCTGTTGGTCTAAGTATGTCAAATAAAAAATCAAAGCTAGCGCAAGAATGAGGCGTGGCTTTGTGCGTAAGCATCTTGTGCGGGTTTACTAAACAAGGTTTAAGATGCAAAAACAAACTAAATCTATGCCCCAAAATGGTCCAAGTATGCAATCCTGTTTCACTGGCGCAAGTATGCAGTTTAGCTTTTACAGCGCAACCTACTTGCGCCAAAGCAGTAATTTATAACCACGGCACTAGTACGCCTACATAGTTATTTCGCCCTCCATATTTGCTACAGTGGCTGAAGGAAAGTAACAATAGCGAAAACTTTACATGCGCTTTACTAAAAGTGCTTGGCATTAAGCATCGCAAGAAGCCCGTAATATCTAAACAAGACCGAACACTTGCCGCATAAACAACAGAACGTACAAGTGAGTGACACAACGAAAGCTTCATAGTAGCATTGCAGTTGGTTACATTTAAAAAAGCAGTCAAATTTTTGGCAGTTAATAGCGCGAAATTATCTTTGTGTAAGTAACAACAAACCCTTAAAAATGTGGAGTAGCAATAATTGTGTGCGATATGAAAAAGTCATCTTCCTGCTATTTTTATATTTAGCCCTTTCATTTTTTACAACTGCAACTTTTGCACAGGCAGCATCCTCAAGTGCAGATAATGGTTTGTCGGCCGAGCTCATGGAAGGACATAATGAAAAAGGCTTTATCCAAAACAACGGACAAGTAAGTGATTTGCATGGTAAAAAAGCAGAAAATGTATTCTTTGCTTTTTATGCCAGGAACGACGTTCGTGTTTATGTTACCAACAAGGGTTTAAGCTATGTGTACAGGAAAGTAATAGACCGGAAATTACCGGCAAGGCATTCAAACAATACAGTTAAGCCGGGAGAAAAGAGCGACAGCAGCAAGATCATTCATTTTGCGCTTGAGCGTATTGATGTAAACCTTGTTGGTGCAACAATTGATTCTGCAAACACAGAAGTAGTTTATGCTACCAATAAAACGGTGTTCAACTATTTTAGTAGTAATGCTGCTGTAGCCAACCAGCAATTGATCAAGAAGATCACATTTAAAAATATTTATAAGGGTATAGATTGGGTATTGTACATAAACGGCGATACGTTACAAAAGGTGAAGTACGATTTTGTAGTTCACAAGAATGCCGATGCTGGGGCTATTAAAATCCGCTACTCATCTAATGCTACGGTTAAAATGAGTGAGACCGGCAGCCTCAATATCAGCAGTAAGTTTGGCTATATTGAAGAGGGTAAACCTTTGATTACTTCGGAAAACCATTTACTTCAAAATGCTGCAGTAGCGTATAAACTACAACGCAATACAATAACCTTTGATCTTGATAACCGCTTGAATAAAGGAGGTTTTACCATTGATCCGGATCTTGTGTGGGGAAGCTTTATAAGAACGGAAGCAGTGTTTGACGGGATCACTTCCGGCATTACTGTAGCAACAGATGTAGAGACGGATAATTGGGGGAATATTTTTGTATCGTTGGTCTGTGCCGGTAATATGCAGTTTCCAACAACTAACCCCGGTAACGGGGCGTATTATTCAGATCTCTTCGACAGCGAATTGGGAGGTAACCTTTACCTGAAATTTGATGCGGCTAAAAAATTAGTATGGGCCACTTATTTTGCAGTAGGCGAATGCTACCCTGAAATTGCCGTAAACAGCAAAGGTGCACTGATCGTTGCTGCGGCCGGCGACGATAAACTTACTATACCTTATAAAAATAACGGTGGCTTTTTTGACAGCGCTATTATTTCTGCCAATTTTCTTGCCCGCTTTAGCAATGACGGCGCACTCGAATGGTGCACCAACTTTGCAAGTACTTCAATCATTTTTTCAGATGTTGAAACAGATAGTAAAGACAATATTTATTTTACCGGGTATATAGATCAGGTACCCTTTTTACCCAAGAAAGATCCGGGCAACAATGCATACTTTAACACACTGGCAGGGCAAAATTTTATTTCCAGGTTTGACGATAATTGCAACCTGATTTGGTCAACACTATTAACTGGCGGAGAAGAATGCAGACTTGCAACTGATAAATATGACAACATTTATGTGCTGACACAAAGGGCATCTGAAGGCTATACTTTAAAAGATGCTGGTGGATTTTTTAGCCCGGCAGACGGGGTACCTGCAGGCATTATGAAATTTAACAGTTTAAGCCAGTTATTGTGGGGTACCTATTTACCAGGCTTTGCAGAAGATGTTGCCGCAGATTTATCCGGGAATATATTTGTAGTAGGTAGCCCTTACGGATTTACTCATCCCTATGTTGATCCGGGGAATGGTGCATACATGGAACCAAATCAGAATGTAAATGCTAACGGAGGATTTATTATGCGATTTGATGAGCATACAAATCTTACATGGTCCACAACTTATTTCAATCAAAAAAGTTCCAGGTTTACATACGTTCTGTTCGAAAAATACAGGAATCTGGTTCACGTATATGGATATTTGTCTGGTGTACCAAACGGGCCATTTCCTACAAAAAATGATGCGTGTAATGGCAGCTATTATGTTGAGGCTGAGATTTTAAATCAAAACTTTGCGCCTTTATTTCTCACGTTTACAAACAGTGGTCAAAATCTTTATACTTCATTAGGTGATTTTACCAATAAAGTTACAGATAGTCATGCCGAATGCGCAGTTGATAACAAAGGCAACCTTTTTTATACTTTCGGAAACATTGAGCAAACACCTGTTTATACAAATGACGTTACGCTAAAAGATCCCGGCAACGGCGCATTCTTCCAGGGAGGTGTTTTTGATGCTTATTCCTATAGTACCTACATCATGCAACTGAAGCCTTCTTCACTCAATGCAGATACTGCTTATACGCTGCCGAAAAATTGTAACTGTGATGGCACACTCAGTGTAATACCATATTGTGGTAGTGGCAACTATACATACCAGTGGAGCCGTGGAGATATAACACCTGTTATAACCAACGTTTGCCCGGGATCATATAGCGTGAAACTTACTGATTTAAATTCTTATAGCGACACAACTATTCAATTCAATATCCCAAACCCCCAGGGCAGTGTAAATAGTGCCGGCATAGCTGTAGGCGTAGAACATTGCGAAAAAAAGGATGGCACTATTGAAGTCAGTAATGTGATAGGCGGCTCGGCACCTTACTCATATTCGATAAACACGCAAGCTTTTTCCACCTTATCAACATTTACAGGTCTTGAAGCGGGTGAGTATATATTAAAAGTAAAAGATAATGATGGTTGTATCTTTATTGACACTGTGGTTGTAAGTGCGAAAGAAGGTCCTTCTGTTATATCTGCTACAAGTACTACTGTATCCTGCAATGGTGTAAATGGTGCATTAAGAATTGACAGTATCACAGGCGGTACGCAACCATTTGTTTATGCATTAAACAGCGCACCTTTTACAACGACACCTTCTTTTAACAAGCTTACTCCCGGCACTTATGCATTAAGGGTTAAAGACAGTGCTAAATGTAGCTTTATAGATTCTTTCATAGTAGTGCAGGCTACACCGCCAACCAATTATCAACTGAATGTAACCGGCGCACATTGCGATAAACAGGACGGAAGCATTTTTGTAACTGCTGTCGAAGGCGGCACTGCCCCATTCTCATACTCGCTGGACAGTATTCATTTCTATAATGACAGCCGTTTTACAAACCTGGCAAGCGGAGCTCAAAGCATTATTATCAAAGACAGCAATGATTGTGTTATAACCGGAACTTTCAAGATAAACAATATACCCGGGCCTCAGAAAATATTCTTTACACAAACAAATGCAATTTGCGGAGCTGAAACAGGTTATGTAATTATTGATTCTGTACAACAAGGTACAGCACCATTTCAATATGCAGGTAATGAGGGTGTTTTTAACAACAGTACCCTCGTTAATAATCTCGCTCCTGGTAAAGTGTTGATACAGGTAAAAGATGCATTTAACTGCATACTTACAGACTCACTTATTATTTCTAAAACGGACTCGCTAAGAGTTAGCATTAACCCGGCAGATACAACCGTGTGCTACAATGAAAAAATTATTTTCAATGCAACTATTCTAAGCACCAACGAGCAGGTACTGTTTTACTGGAACAATGTACAAACTCCTTCCACGTCTGATATATCAAACTTTACCGGCAATACTGTTATAAACCTGAGAGCTATAGACAAAGATGGCTGCACAGTAAATACAAATACAAGTGTTACAGTTAAATATTGCGATAGTTCTTTGGCGAAGTGTGTTATTTTCCCAAACGCTTTCTCTCCCAATGGCGATGGTAAAAATGATTATTTTGGTCCGCGTTACGCAGGATGTAATATCAAAAATTACAGGCTAATTATTTACGATCGCTGGGGGAGCTTACTCTTTCAGGCAAATGATATAACGAAAAAATGGGATGGTACAAGGAACAGTATTACACAACAACCAGGTGCTTATGTTTACTACTGCGAATGGGTGGACGAACTCGAGGTAAAACGAACATACAAAGGGACCGCGATACTGGTAAGATGATACTTTTTTCTATACCTCAAACTCCCATACCGTTCTGTATGTGCCATGTTGCTCAACATAAGATAAAAAGGAGTTGTAAAAAGCATCTCCACCTATCGTTGCACTATCGCCGATTACATATAGTTTTTCCTTTGCCCTCGTTATGGCAACATTCATTCGCCGGTAGTCTTTTAAAAAACCAATAGCACCATCATCGTTACTGCGCACGAGCGACAGTATTATGATCTCCTTCTCCTGCCCCTGGAAGCTATCTATAGTACTGATGCGCATTGCGGCGGGCAGCAGCTCTTTTGCCAGCGCCACCTGCCCTGCATACGGAGATATCAGTACGGTATTATGCACAGCCAGGTTTTCTGTGTCAATTAATTTCAATACTACCTGTAGCTCACCTTCATTCTGCAGGCTTACGCCATCAGTACCACTGGTCTCGTTAAAGCCTGAACCCGCTGTATCAATGAAATAAATATGCTCTGCAATATTGTCCAGGTGTGGTGCTGTTAACAACAAACCATTGTAAAAATAATTACCTGAAAAACCGGCAATTGCCTGCCGCATGCGGTATTGCGTATTGAGCAGGTAAACATTGGCTGTTGCGCCAATCGCAGCCTCCAGTATTGATTTGTTTAAACCAAGCTGCGCAGCCTCATCACTTAAAACGGTAGGGGGCAACTGCAGGTGATCGCCGGCAAGTACGTACTTTTCTGCCAGCGGAAATATGCACCACGCCAAAGGCTCAATACATTGCCCCGCTTCATCTATCAGCAGCGTGCTGAATTTCAGGTGCCCGATCTTTGCATCATACAAACCAACCGGTGTGCCAAGAACAACAGAAGCTTCAGCATACAATTTTTGTTCGTTATAGGCCTGTAGCTGCTTTATTTCTGTACGAATATTTTTCACTTCTTTAAACGACAAATTGCGCTGCTCCCTTTCTGCCTTACCAAAGCTGCGCTTGTATTTAAGTGCCATTTTTCTAAACTCTTCTGCACGTATCTTCAGCTGCTTTATTTCGTTCTTCTGTTTGCTGTTATTCAGTCTTCCTTCCGGTGTATGCGCAAATATTTGCTCATCCACTTTACTAGTGTTCCCTACCCGTAAAATAGGCAAGCCCTGCTGTATAAGAACCTTCGCAATATTATCAACAGCCGTATTACTCGGCGCCGCCACCAATACTTTCTCACCGGCTCTTACCATTTGGTAGATTGCTTCTGCCAGTGTAGTTGTTTTACCGGTGCCGGGTGGGCCATGTACAATCAACAGGCCTTCGTTCTGCATCATTGCCGCAACAGCCTGTTGCTGACTTTCATTAAGCTGATCATTCCTGAATAGCACATTTTCAGTTGTAACGCTTACGTGTTGCTGCTCAAAGACGCATTCACTGTGTATGCCCTCAAACAAACTAAAAAGACGTTTATTGTTTTCCAGGTCATTCAGCACAGTCTTCATAATGCCTGTGGTACGCTGATCGGGAGACAACTTAATACCTGCACCATTGTCCTCTATCCAGTCAGGAAAGTCTGGCGCAAACAGCCTGAATTCACCGGTTTTACCATCAAGGTTTAACAACACACCTTTTACCGGCTCCTCTCCCTGCATAAAACATTCTATGGCCGCACCATCTTTAAAGAGGTTTGTCTCTGTGGGGTAATTTAGCCGGAAAGATATTTCAGGATAATCTGCATAGCCAAAGCTTTTGCGGGTTACGGTAATGGGGTGCAAGGCCAAACCCGCTGCCTTCAACGCTTTCAGCGTATGTTGCTGATCCAGGCTGTACTGCTTTACCTGTTCCTCCTCTTCCAGTGCTATACATTGCAATAAACGTTTGATGTAAGGATGTGTAGCCGCCATGGCGCGAAAATACATGCTATTTACTTGCACGATAAAAACATTCTGTGGTACCTGGCTATGAGTAATTTTTTTATGTTACCGGCAGTAGTTTTCCATGGCATCGCCTGTTGTGTCACTCACTTGTGCGTTCTCTTTTTATGGCGGCTGTTCGCAACTGTCTAAACCCGCTACAGATTCACCATCTTACCGAAAAAGATTTTAATATGCATTGCCTTGCATAATAGCTGACTTTTATACCACACACGCGGGTTTATACTGATCGCTAAAGCTGCGCAGCGCTTCAAAAGTATAAGTGAGTGACACAACGAAAGCTTCATAGCAGCACACTGTCTGCTTCCATATATTTATTGGTTGATAACAACCTGTTTTCTTTATAATCATCACACGTACTTGTACCGGCGCACGTACAATTACCCGAAATAAAACTTGCGTAGTTACGCTCTTGCATCTGCTTTGCAGCATGTATACTTTTATGTAACCGCGGTCCGCACACAATACCAAAAAAAGTGCCCGCTGCATTAAAAGGAGTAAACCGAAAATCCTGTAAAGAGTAGGTACCAACATTAAAATAAAAAACAATGCTTGAAAAATTTTTGCAGTATCAGCCTGCCCACATGCTAGCAGGAGGCTGGGGCGTTGTACTGGGCGAAGACGGCCGGTATCATATCGTTTACATTCCATTGTGGGATCCTGTAAGGTTTAATGCTATTGGCCGCGGCATTTTTGCCTCGTATGTAATAAGGCAACACCTGTATGCCATAAACAATGCTGAAGCACGCGATATACTTACAAAGTCTTTGAAAGCATACAGCGCCGAAGTAGGAAGTGGTTTTGAAAAAGCCATGTTTGATGATGGTGATGATGGCTGGTGCGGTACACCTTATCCGCGGCACCTGCCCGGTGGTGTTGTACTCGGTGGCGGAGACCCTGCTGACCCGCCTGTGTACAGGGAGTTACTTGGTGAAAAAATTACAGCGCAACTGGAAGCGAAAGCAGGCATTTCGATGCTTGGCCGTTTGCTCGATGACAAACAAATTCTTACAGCCGCTGAAATGATCTGAAGAAAAGCTGCGCACGTAGTTGCGCAGCTTTTCTATGTTATAAACAATACATTCCGTAACTACACGGCATTATATAAGTACTTATACGCTTGTATGAGCGTTGCCGGTCTTGTATCTTGTTTTAAATGTTCCTCATTTACTAAAACAACCGCTATGAAAAAACTTACCCTGCTTATCTCATTCGCCTTACTGGCATGCGTATCCTGTACCGACAATACTGCTGCATTACAGGAAAAGATAACAACACTCGAAAAGCAAAATGCTGCCCAAAAACAACAAATAGCAACATTGGCTGTAACAGGTTATGTTATGGCGCAGAACCTTAACCACTTTGACCACAGTGGCCTCTGGAATTTTTTTGATGCACCCGAATTCTGGGAAAAAACTTACGATGTTGATCCTTCGGCTCAATGCTACAGCAAATGCGCAAACTTTTACAGCATAGCCAATTCGGCCTGCCAGAAAATAACAGACTCTGTCAAACGAATGGCCTGTGTGCAGGAAGCATACAACAACCTTATAGCCTGCACCGGTGCCTGCAGGTAGCAATATTGTACTGCGTCATTGTAAACAATACAGGCAGCCTTTGTGGCTGCCTGCCGCGTATGGCATATTGTATTAGTAACTCACCCTGCAAACCTGTAATTGGGTAGCAGAAGAACAAGCTGCATACATGTAATTATTTTAAATTTATACCATGCAACCGCAATTCGCCATACTACTAGTCCTGCTGTTGTCAATACTGCTTTTGCTGGTTTATTTATTCATCATCAAACCTTTTTTTATGTCGCACGCTCTTAACCGCTACCATTTCAAAGTAGAATGGGGTGGCAGAAGTTTTGGATTTACGGAAGTATCTGGTCTTGATATAGAAGTCGAGGCTGTCAATTACAGGAATGGATCAAGCCCGGAAGATCATGTGAAAAAAATACCCGGCCTGCGTAAGTATGCAAACGTTACGCTTAAGCGTGGTATCACAAAAGGTGACAATGATTTTTTCTCGTGGATCAACACCAAAAGAATGGGTGACATTGAGCGGAGGGATGTTGTGATCTATCTGCTGGATGAAGACCACAACCCTGTAGTGGTATGGCGGCTTAGCAATGCTTTCCCTATACATTACTATGGGCCTGTATTAGCGGCTGCAGACAGCGATATTGCCATAGAAGCACTGGTGCTTACGCACGAAGGGATGACAATAGAGCATACCTGATTGATCGGGTATGCCTGTTGCTATACACACCTGTTTTGCTTGGACAACAGGAAGATGGAAACAAACACCAGGCCCGTTCCTGATCGCTGAAGCTGCATAATGATATGAACGCACAAGTGAGTGACACAACAAAAGCATCATAGCAATACAAATGCCGGCACAAAAAAACAGCCGGCATTACTACCGGCTGTCATACCATATCATTGCACCACTAAGCAAGTGTACGAACCGATGGTTCTCTTTCAAAAAAGCGTGTGGACGCTGCTTTCACAAATTGCCTGCTGATCTCCTTTATACCTTCATCTTCCACTACGTTTGCTTTATCCAGCAAAGGTTTGGCGTCGCTGTTGTAACCGATAGCTTTCAGGTGACCGAAAGCATCCATTACCCATTGTATGGCAGCGGCCTCTTTTAGCATTTTCGTGGCAGCATCTGCAGATAAGATAACGGCCACTGCATCAAAAATCTGTGACGGACTGCCCATTAACTGGCCATCTGCTTTTACTTTGGTGTTGTCTGAAAGCATTACCCCGCCTACTTTTGGCGCAACCAGCTTACTGGTGCCACCGGCTTTTTCTATCTCTTCCTGTAGCTTACCAATCATATCAGCATCGCTTCCATCTGCTATTAAGATACCCACGCACCTGCCTTTTAGCGTAGCTTTCATATTTTGCTGTATGGATAATGCAGGAGAAGCATCGAAATCCTGTACCGGCGCTGCTGAAGGAGATTTGGCCGGCAGTTCAACACCAAGGCCATCTGCCACACGTGCAGCAAGATCTTCAGATACATTGCGCAGGTTGGCAATTACACGCAACTGCACATGCTCAAGTACCACTTTTGATAACTCAAACACCAGTGCTGAAGCTATGTGCGCCTGCTCATTCTCTGTCTGCGACCGGAAGAATAACCTTGCCTGGCTATAATGGTCTGCAAACGACTCTGGGCGTATCCTCAGTCTATCTCCCTGCTCTTCCATTTCGGGCCTTCCTTTGAAACTGGTAAAGCCTGTTACAGGACATTCTCTTGGCCCGCTTTCTTCACCGGCCATATCGAGACTATTGGGTTCATAATTTGCGCGGCCTTTGAATACATTTGTCTGCATCATCCCATCCCGTTGCATATTCATGTATGGGCACTTAGGCGCATTGATTGGCAACTGGTGAAAGTTTGCTGTACCCAATCTTGATTTTTGGGTGTCAAGATAACTGAACAACCTGCCCTGCAATAACGGATCGTTTGTAAAATCGATACCGGGTACAATGTTGGCGGGGCAATAGGCAACCTGCTCTGTCTCTGCGAAGAAATTATCAGGGTTGCGATCGAGCACCATGCGCCCTACAATCTTTACAGGTATTACTTCTTCCGGTATCAGCTTGGTAGAATCCAGCACATCGTATGGCAGCGCATCTGCTGTTTGCTGATCAAACAATTGCATGCCGAGTTCCCATTCAGGGTAATCGCCCATTTCAATTGATTCAAACAGATCGCGGCGGTGGTAATCATTATCTGCGGCCTGCAGTTTCAGTGCTTCATCCCACACCGTAGATTGTAAACCGAGCCTGGGCTTCCAGTGAAATTTTACAAAAGTAGATTTACCATTTTCGTTTACCAGCCTGAAAGTGTGTATACCAAAACCTTCTATGGTTCTTAACGATCGTGGAATGGTACGGTCACTCATTGCCCACATGATCATATGTGTAGACTCGGGCATGAGTGAAATAAAATCCCAGAAAGTATCGTGCGCACTTGCAGCCTGTGGATAGCCTTTGTCTGCCTCCATTTTTACTGCATGAATCAGGTCTGGAAATTTAATGGCATCCTGTATAAAGAACACCGGAATATTGTTGCCCACCAGGTCCCAGTTACCTTCTTTTGTGTAAAATTTTACCGCAAAGCCGCGCACATCTCTTGGTGTATCCACAGATCCTGCCCCACCTGCAACGGTAGAAAACCTGGTAAATACAGGAATTTTTTCGCCTGCACGCTGAAAAAGATCTGCCTTTGTGATGTCAGATAATGATTCATATAGTTCAAAATATCCATGTGCTGCCGAACCTCTTGCATGTACAATTCTTTCGGGTATGCGTTCATGGTCGAAATGAAATATCTTTTCACGCAGCATAAAGTCTTCCAGCAATACAGGACCGCGTTGCCCGGCTTTCAGGCTGTTCTGGTTATCGGAAACATGAATACCCTGGTTGGTCGTTAATACCGGGTGTTGTTCATCCGTGGTTTGGTGTGTTTCTCCACCAGGTGTTTTGTTGTTAGCCTTTTTCATGATGACTGAGATTTTTTGAAATGATGATTTTGTAATAGTGCTGTTGGCAGATGTTCCGTTTTACACAGCTTTATGTGTTGTAGTGGTAAAGCTGCACCTTGTTCCATCAAACTTTGTTCCACGTTATAGTGTAGAGCAATATGAACCCGGCAGCAGGAATGCTGTTATGCTTCCGTTGCGTCGCACTCTTGTACTGTATATCAATATTCAGCAGTGCCGGGTGTAACTTCACCATGGTATCAGCCTGCAGGCTTTCTGTAACAACAAAAAATAAACCCATTATTATGTTTATTACGCCTGCTTGCATAGGTTTGTGTATATGAAAATATTTTCTTTCGTTTTTGTTTTTATCCTGCTTACTGTTACATCAAACGCAGGTATTGCAGATACTGTAATGGCACACAGCAATGCAATGCATAAAGACATCCGGTGCGTGGTTATAACACCTGCAGCGTATGATGGTAAAAAAGATTTTCCCGTGGTTTACCTGCTGCATGGTTATAGCGGCAACCAACGCGACTGGATAACAAAAGTACCTGCGATAAAACAATATGCCGATGAGGACAGCCTGATCATTGTGTGCCCTGATGGCAACTTTAATTCCTGGTATTTTGATGCACCAATGGATTCTGCTGTACGATATGAAACTTTTATAAGCAAAGAACTGGTGACTTTTATTGATGGCCGTTACAAAACAATAAAGGATAAAAAGGCACGCGGTATCACCGGCCTTAGTATGGGCGGGCATGGCGCATTGTACCTTGCTTTTAAACACCAGGATGTATTTGGTGTAGCCGGCAGTATGAGTGGTGGTGTTGATATTAGACCATACCCGCTCAACTGGGATATGGCAAAACTGCTGGGCTCTTATAAAGAACATGCTGGAAACTGGGAGGATAATACAGTTATAAACCTTGTGCATTTACTCACACCCAATACAACAGCCATTATTTTTGATTGCGGTACAGACGATTTCTTTTACAAAGTAAACCTTGCCCTGCATGAGAAACTTTTGTATGCGGGCATACCGCACGACTTTATTGTGCGCCCCGGCGGTCATACATGGGAATACTGGGCCAACGCAGTGCCGTACCAGTTGTTGTACATGAAAAGCTATTTTGCCAAACAGCCTGAGTGAAAGAGCACAGCGCAACCTGCCAGGGCAGGCTATGCTTTATTGCCTGCAGCCGAAAAAGGAACGCTGTAGTTGCCATAAAAAGGGGACGCACAAGTGAGTGACACAACAGGCGATGCCATGCAACACTATTGCTGATGAAAAAAACTTTATTGTATTTGCCATACTGCGGCTTCGTACGGTTGTAACGTTCTGCCCTTGCTGGCAGTTGCATAATTTGATATAAGGCATTTAGCTTTGGAAAGATCGACGCCGGAGATAAACGCTGCCTTTTTACTGCTGAAATTTAGCAGTACTAATAGTTTGCGGCCATCCTGCTCACGGGTGTAGGCATATACATGCGGGTTGGTTTTATCGAGTAACGTGTATTTACCATACACCAATGTTTTATCAGACTTTCTCAGCCGAACCATCTTTCTGAAATAATTCAAAACAGAATTCGGGTCTTTTTCTTCAGCAGCAGCATTGATGGTTTTATAGTTTTTATTTACTTCCAGCCACGGCATGCCGGTAGTAAACCCTGCATGTAAGGAATCATTCCATTGAAACGGCGTACGCCCGTTGTCTCTGCTGCTAAAATGCATTTCTTTTAGAAATTTTCCGATATCTCCGTTTGCATTGGTAAGATGGTGGTATTCATTAAGCACCTGCATATCTTTATACTGGCCGATAGATGTAAAGTAAGGGTTGGTCATACCAAGTTCATCGCCATAATAATAGTAAGGCGTGCCACGCATGCTTAGCACAAATGTTGCAAGCATCATAGAAGCCTTGTCTCTGTAAGCGGGATCATCTGTCGCAAAACGACTCACCATTCTTGCCTGGTCGTGGTTGGCAAGAAAGATGGACAACCAGCCGTTTTCAGCAAATGCACTATCCCATTTACTGAATACTTCTTTAAAATGCAATAAGCTGTAGCCACCTGATTTTGCAATATCCACACCTTCGAAAGCATAAGCCATATTCAATTCCTTCCGGTTTGCGTCTACAAGGTTGTGTGCATCTTCAAATGAATTGCCGGCACCTTCGGCCACGCTCATCAGCGGGTATTTGCTGAACACCGCCTCATTCATTTCTTTCAGGTAATCATGCAGGCCCGGCCCCATTGCATAATACTTTGACAATTCTTTTTCGTAGCCTTGCGGGAAAGGCGGAAACGTGGTGTCTTTTGCCGCAAACTGGAAAGCGTCCAGCCGAAAACCATCAATACCTTTATCTGCCCAAAACCTCATAATGTCAAATACCTCTGTCCGCAATGCCGGGTTTTCCCAATTCAGGTCTGGTTGTTTGCGGCTAAAGTAGTGCAGGTAATATGCATTGGAAAGTGAATCGTATTTCCATGCATCGTGGTTAACATCAAAAATGCTATAGCGGTAAGGCGGTGTACCTCTCTCTGCATTCCACCAATGATAATAATTACGATATGGATTGTTACGGCTGCTGCGGCTTTGCTGAAACCAGTAATGTTCATCACTGCTGTGGTTCAGCACCATATCCATTACCAGCTTTAAACCACGTTCGTGCATGCCTTTGAGCAGCGCATCAAAATCAGCCATCGTACCAAACTCTTTCATGATACTGCGGTAGTCGCTTACATCATAACCATTGTCATCGTTTGGCGATTGGTATATTGGATTGAGCCAGATAACATCTACGCCGAGGCTTTTGATATAATCAAGTTTAGAAATGAGCCCTTTCAGATCTCCTATCCCATCTCCATCACTGTCTTTAAAACTGCGCGGATATACCTGGTAAACGATCGCTTCTTTCCACCATGCTGGTTTGTTTCCATCCTGGGAAAAGGCAGTTGAATAGCACAGGGAAAAGATCAGCAGGCAACGAAGAAAGAATGACCTCATACAGCAGTATTTTATAGTACCGAATATAAACAAAACCGTCCTTCAAAAGTGTTGCACCGCAAATATGGGCTGTGTAAAATAAATGTTGTAATACTGGTATGAAAGCTGTTGCTGCTGTGTTTCTGCCTGCACAACAGTTAACTAATTTAAGTATGCCAGTTGAACATACTCCACGTAAATACCCAATAAAATATGCCACAGCATATAGTGACCTAACCTTGTAAACAAGGATGCCATAAAACCAGCTCTCCTGTAAAAAACCGCCTGCATAAAATTCATAGCAAAGCCTGTAACAAACGCATATACAAGTACCCACACTGCACCATCAGACAGTTGCTCCAAAGGTTCCCGCAATGCGGTTAATACAGCGAGCAACCAAAAAAGAATATTCCATGTTTTTGCAGATGCCTTTGCTTTTTTTGCTATGCATAATACCAGTGTAAGCGGGATGAGCCGGTAAAAAATCTCCACTTCAAAGGCGCCTGAAACATACAGGCCAACAGAGTAGGGAAAAGGTTGTAAAAAAGGGGGCATGCTCTCATAAGGTTGCGGATGTAATATGACGACAAAAACAATTACATCCATAATGGCAAACAACAAACCTGTGAGCAGTGGCAGCAGAATTCTTTTTTTGTTTGAGATGCCCGGCTGCCACCAATCTGGCAGGCCGGCAGGTTGCTGTAATAAGGCAAACGGCAAGCCTGCTAACAACAGTGCCCAGGCAGCCCAATCCCATACGCGGATGTTCGTTTTTTGCTGCGCAAGCTGCTGACCCGCTACAACCGTTATTGCCGCCACCAGCAGCAGGCAGGCATATGTAATGAGGGTATTCTTTTTCATCTGTAATTATCTGTTCGGCAAAATAAAACGAGCAGCAGCGTATAACCACCCCGTTTACGAACAAATGTATTTTTTTTTGCATGAATTGTATATGATCGCTGCAGTTGCTGCATGCACCGGCGTACAAGTGAGTGACACAACGAAGCTGATAGCAGTTCCAATGCCGGTAACAAAAATATTTCACTCCTCACCTTTACAACTGATCTTCCAAAAAAGACAATTTATACACATACCTCTTTCTGCATTGTAAGTGCGCCGGCATCTTTGCAGCGTAAAATATAAATATGAAAACACACATTACTACAAAACGCGTTAACGGAAAAATACTGGTGCGTACCAGCTTGTTATTACTGGTAACAGTAACGGTTAGTTACAGCCTGCTTTCGTTTACTACAAAGACAATAAAAGATGAATTCTTAAACATCATCGGCATTACAAGAACTGAAGCGAATGAACGTATAGCCGGCAGTATGATAGGTGGCTACCTGAACACTTATGGTGTAAACAAAATAAAAAATCTTGCCGCAGCAGACAGGGTTGTTGTTGCAAAAGACCTGCTTGCCTACACGAAAAACTATGTAACATCAGAAGACTTTAGAAAACATTACGCACAGTTAAAACAGGAGAACAAACCGCAGTTTAACGGTGCGCCGGAAACACCGGAAAAATACAGAGCCAAAATAATTGCGCAGGCCAAAGAAGCGGTAAAACAGGCTGAAGATATTATTGCCAAAGCCACACCTGAAAACAAGGCTTTGTTTCAGCCTGCACTGGACGCGGCTAAGCAAAACCTGAAAGAAATGGAGGACCCCGCAAACGAGTTTCTAAAAATGTATGCCGATAATTATGAAAGCCTTTCCAAAATGTATATAGAAGACAGCGTTGGCCGGATAAAAACATGGCATGAAGAATATCCTGACAATCCAAAAAGTTTTATTAAAACAAGGCTGGAAGAGTTTATGGCGGCAACCGATCATGTAGATTTTGCGGCACAGCTAAAAGAAGAACATGGAAAGAAATATTTTGTAAACCCCGCATATGAAAGCAAAGACAGTCATTGGAAGATGGCTTACCGTGCAGGCAAAGAAGTGGTAGAAGCATCCAGGAGTTTTGTAAAACAATGGTTGTCTGAAATGAATTAACTCAAATTAAATCATTGATTTTTTTGATAACTTTTAAACATCTGTGCAGATTATAAAATTTTGCACAGATGTTTTTTATTTTATTAATTAAGTTTACTTACATTCATACCTGCTAAGTTTTTATAAAAAGCAACGATTAAAATGAGTCATATGGTACAGTGCTGTTTATAATAACTCTATAGATTTGACTTTCACCGCAAGGGTTCAACAATATTAAACTAGGTGTTTTTCATAGGTTAGCAACGGCCAGTTCTTTCCAGGACAGGCCTTTTTTATTTTAGTAAGCCATACAACGGCAGTGCAGGCAACGCAACATACATTTACTGCATTTAAGGCAGCGAGCATATGTACACTGTTGCCGATTGCAAAACATAAAAAAAGATGGCGCCGCTACAGAATACCCTTATTTTGCAGTGTAAATAATATCTTTTGATAAACCAGGGTGCTACCGCCCGGTAGAAACATTATGAAAAAAAGAATTCATGTAATTGAAGATGATAATGTGATGCTGCTTGTGCTTGAGTCGCTGCTGATAAAAAATAACTACGAAGTAATCAAAGACTTTAACGGTAAAAATATACTGGTAGATAAAAAGCCTTACCCTGATTTATACATCATCGATATAAACCTGATAGGAAAAGATGGCTGCGAATTTTGTTCACTTATAAAAGAAGAAAACAGCAACATACCGGTCATACTTATCTCAGCCAACAGCAAGTTGCAGCAAAAAGCAAAAGATTGCAGTGCAGATATGTTTATTACAAAACCTTTTGATCCCCCAGCTTTACTCACGGCAATCAGCGAATGCCTGGCCGGGTAGTAATGCTGAAAAACATGTTGGATACCGGCAGTAGTATTTCATGGCATCTTCGTTGCGTCGCAATCCTTTCATCTTTCTGTTAATAATGAAGCTAAAACCATAAGCCCTGCGTTGCAGGGCTTATGGTTTATATTACTCCACAAAAATTTTTGTTGTATAACCGGCTGCGTGGTTCAATACACGCAGCACATAAGCACCACTGCTCAGCGTAGCCGGCAGATTAAGTGTTTGAGACACTGAGCCGCCAATATGCTCTATTACGCGCTGGTATACTTTCTCGCCATTGGTACTGTACATAACTGCCTCATATCTTCCGGCAGGTAAATTATTCAGTGTAACAACCATTGTTTTATTTTTTACCGGGTTTGGTGTTACGCTTACAGAGACTTTGCCATTATCCACGCTCACCACTACAATAATCGTTGTAGCCGTTCTTCCGTCTTTATCAAAGGTTTTTATACGGTAGTAGTTTTTGCCGCTCACAGGGTTCATGTCATCAAAAGAATAATCATTCCGCGGGTTGTTGTTGTTGTACGCTTTTACTGAACCGATGGTAGTAAACGTTGCAGCGTTTACAGATTTTTCTATTTCATAATGGTCAACGCCCGTTTCATTCAGGGCGGTCCAGTCTACCCTTATCTTATCTCCTGCCTGTGAAGCTTTCAGGTTGATGACAGTTACAGGCAGAATGATTGCATCAGGATTTACAACCGAGAACCGGTTGAACTGTTCAACACCGTTGGTAAGGCTGTTGCTTATGCCAATAGTATACTGGCCATAGATTTCCGTGTTGTTGGCATTACCCGTAAAGTCTGTGATGTCAGCAAGATCAGACAAATTTAAAAAGTTGCCATTGCCAACGCTATAGTCTTTCTGTACAAGTGCCGGTTTTGCGTATACAAACCCTGCCTCCACTTCGTTTTCACCGGCGCCCCAGTTGATCCAGTTGCGTTTTGTAAAAAATAAACGCATGGTAGCCTTGCCGGTAGCACCACTGCTTTTTACATACCAGATGCGGTTTACACGCCATGAACCCGCTCCGCCATATGTATAACCAATATCACCATAGTTTACGACCACCGTATAATCATGTGGCGTACCAGATTGGTTATTGATCATCATCCTGTTTGGAGAAGGTGTGGTAATAGCTGTGCCTGCAGTAAGGTAACTTGCACCCACAGGGAAGTAGGTATCGGTATTTGCTATGTTTTTTATCCTGAATCCTTTTGCTCCGCTGAATGCACTGGTAGCGCCGGCTACGTTTAGTGGCACACCAGCAAGATCACAGGTAGCAATAAAGCTGTTTGTATAGTTTGTAGCGTTGGCCGTGTAAGTAGCTTCAGGTGTGGCCAGTACACCGCCGCTGTTGCTCCATGTAATCAGGTTATTATTGGTTACAAAAATGCCCGATGCAAGATTGAGATCATGCGCAACTTCAAGATCATGCGCATTGCCCATTACAACCCTGTTTAACAAACCGGCCTGTATACTTACATCGTATGCAGGACTATAATTTAGCGTTCCTACTGTTGGGAATGCCGGGTATATCTGCACACCTGTATTGGGCGTCTTGAAAATGTAGTTTGCGCCGCTGTTGTATGTCCTTGCTCCTGAAACGACTACATGCGCGTCAATACCCCCTGCAAGATTCACCATTAATCCACCGCGCATGCTCATGTCGAAAGTAATATTACCAGCTGAAGCAGTGGCGTTATTGTTGATGGTAACGCTGTTTGGTACCAGGGGATCTATAAAGATGATATAGCTATTTGCCGGGATGCCTGCACCTGAAACCTGCATTCCTATTTCAAGGCTGCCGGTAAATACAAGGTTGGTAAGGTAGTTCGAACCGGCGGTAGTAGTGCCCTTTGGCGTTTTGCTGTTTAACCCGTTCAATACAAAAGTACCTGTACCGCCAACTGTTCTGCTGTTATAATCAAGCCAACCGCCCACGCTTGCCGTTCCCGCCAGGCTTACATTGGCACTTAGCTGTACACCTTGCGCAGAGTAGTTGTTAAATACAATATTTCTTGGCGCGCCGGTTGCAGGTAATTCTTTCGCGGAAGTAACCTGCTGTACGTTTCCACCGTAGTTAAGTGTGCCCGTAGAGGTATACACAATTCTTCCGGTGCCAATGAGGTTGATGCTGGCAGAAGTTGGCACCATGGTAAATGTTCCGGAGATCGTCAATACCACACCGTTGTCAACTTCCAGCGTACCGGTCGACAACACAAGATTGTCAAGTTCCTGGCTGGTGCTTACTTTAAGTTTTCCTCCTATGATATGTACGTCTGCTGTTACCGGCAGTGTATTACCGCCTGTCTTGTTCAATTGTAATGTGCCGTTCTTTACCTGAGTATAACCGGTGTAAGTGCAGGGTCCGGTAAGGGTCAATGTACCTGTGCCGGTTTTTACCAGGCTGCCCGTACCCGCTATATAACCAGTTGAAGTACCCGTTCCATTACCAAAAATGGTATTGACATTCTGGTTTACGGTTAACACAGTCCCTGATAAATTCACAACCTGTGACTGGCCTGAGTTATTTGTCCACGTAGTGCTGAGTGCGGCGACCGTTTGCGCCGTGTTCAACAGGTTAACAGTTGTGTTCCTGCCGTCTAACTGGTACATATGAAGAGGCCCTGTTCCAAGGTTCGACCCTGCATTTACAGTAAGTGTTCCATTTCTTACACGTGTTGTATCCTGGTAAGTATTATAGTTACCTGAAATATTCTGGGTATTAAGAACGATTATACCCGGCCCGGTTTTTTCAAGCCCGCCGGTACCACTTAACCTTCCACTTAAGATAAAGCTGGTAGTTGTATTTGTAGTACCAACCTGGGAACCGATAGAAGCGAGCTTTGAATTGTAAACGGGAGTTAGTACAATGTCAGAAGGAAGTGTGGTGATTCCGGCAGAGCCCGAGAAGTTAAAGAGATCGAGCGCTGCAGGAAAAGCCTGGTTGGCAGGCCCCAGTCCATACAGGTTAATAACGGATGGAGAATACGTAATGTTTACATTACTATTGCTGGTTAACTGAAGGCACAGCTTACTGAAATTATTTACCGTAACACTGCCTCTTGTCAGGCAGGTAGAAGTATTGGTTACCAGCCAGCCGGCATTTGTACCGGCAGCATCACCAAGTATCCAGTTACCTGTCATTGTACTACCACTTGCATTGAGGCAAAGTGCAGCCCCGTCGTAATTTGTATTGCCCCCTCCCAGTATCGTCATGCTGTAACCATTGTCATTGATAGTACCGGTGGCCACAGAAACACCTGTAAAGTAATGACCGTATCCACCGAGATTTATATTGATCATATCGCCGTTACTTGTAGCCCAGTTTCCCGTGCTGTAGCCAACAAATGTTGTATTACCCGTTAGCGTAGCGGACCCAAAAGCAATCATATTCTGACTTAACGCGTTAGCACCCAGCAGCCCCGTAACACTCGTAGAGGTGCCGCGGTTTACGGTAAGTTGCCCGCTTACCGATAACGGTACATAAGTTCCGGCAACTGCACTTGCACTATTCGTAGAAGGAATTACATTCATCCACGAAAAAGAGGGCGTCTGGTATAAACTGATCGTACTGGCACCACTGGCAGTAAAAGAAGGCATTTGTCTCAGCGAGCCGGCGCCGCCGCTGGACGCGGCGATAGTAAATATAGAGTTGTCAATTTCGATAGGGTTGTTTTGCAGGAAATTTGTTGGCTGCGATGTTGCGCCAGTTTTTCTTCCGATCGTCAATTCGCCTGCGTTACCAAAAATATTGCCCCCGAAACCTGTGCCAAATGGCGCGCCCAGTTGCAACTCCCCGTTGCCCAGCTTAGTCAGGCCATTGTTCCCGTAGATGAGGGGGTTTGTATTTGTTGTACCACCAAGGTAACTGGTTCCGGTATTTACAGTTACTTCTGCCGGAGAGGTCAGTGTAATGCCGTTTAAAGAACTACTTGCATCAATACGATAATTGTTTACTGTTGATATCAGGCGCCTTGCATTTACAAGGGCAGTTACATTTACCTGTCCGGCTGTTCCTTCAAACTGACCATAACCGGAATTGATCCATACGCTGTTTTGATACGCCGGTGTGGTTGGTCCGCCGCCGGTATTTTGTCCCCAGTTAACAAGCGTGCCGTTCCAGCTTGCAGGAGATGTTGTACTGCTCCAGTAAACGTCCAGTTTTGCTACAATGGTTTGGCCCGGTGCAGCAGGGGCACCCAGGGGATCTGCACCCGAAACGGTTACAGGGCCCGTACTTGAAAAACTAAAGTTCGCCCTTGGCGTAGTGGTTATGTTTACAGTTCTGCCCGCTGTAGCCGTTCCTGCCACATCAGCCACGAGCAGCAGAAAATTATTGGTTCCTGCAGCTATGGGCGTAAAGCCGCCACTGTACGTTAGTGTATTTGCAGACGATGTACCGGAGATGGTCACAGTGCCAACAAGTGTGGCTCCTGTAAGGCTGTTACCAGTATTCTGATAGAGGTTGAAGATAGAGATGTCGTTGCTACCCTGGAATGTTCCAGCAGTAGTGAAGGTAACACCCGTTGGTAAAATAGGGGCATTTGCCGCGGCCAGCCTCAATGAGGCAATCAGGTTATTCTGGCTACCCGTAAGTATAGAACCTGCTACCGGGTGCACGGTTGTTATTGCCACCTGTGGGTCTATTATTGTGAAGAGATTACCCTGTGTGGCAGGGTTAGTCCCTGTCTTTTGCACACCCCCACCGCCAAAACCTGTAAAACCAAGGTTTGAGAGTGATGTGGAGGTTAATCTTACCTGGTGCGTCAACGCGGAAGCGCCAGTACCAACATCGGTGGTTATTATCAGGTAGCTGGTACCTGCACTCGGTATACTTAAAAAGCCCGAATTGAATGTAATAGTACCTCCGGAAGCGGGCGCCGTTGCAGTACCTACCAGCGTTGCGCCGGTCAACGTTACAGCCGTATTCTGGTATAATTTAAAATTTACCAGGTCTCCCGCCACATAACTGCCTGCTGTAGTAAATGTTGCACTGGTTGGCGTAACAGAAACAGCATTTATCACATCTAGCTGGTAACTCGCAATAATATTGTTTATTGAACCCAATGAAATATTTGCAGCAGGAGGCTGACTTGCAGTAATCGCCACGGAAGGACCGTAAATCGTTTTTGTATTACCTGCTGCAACCGGGTTTGTTGCACCGGTCACAGCAACCGTACCACCTGGTACGCTGGTGAATGAAAAATTTGCCAGGCTGTTAGCTGCAATGTTCACATTGTCGCCGTTGATGCTCGTCAGGGCTATATCTGCCGTAATGATAAAATAAGTGGTACTTCCGGCGGCCAGGGTAAAAAACCCGGTATTAAAGGTTAACGTTTGCGGGTTGCCCGATGCCGTTGCAACACCGATAAGCGTAGGGCTTGCAAAGTTATTTGCATTGTTCATATACAACCTGAATGTGGTTATATCTGTTGTTGGAATATATGTGCCTGCCGTGGTAAACGTAAACGAAGTTGGATTTACATCCGCATTGGCCACGGTAACCTGGTACGATGCAAGCATATTGTTTGCAGTGTTTTGCAAAACTGTTCCCGCGGCGGGGTGTGCGGCGTTAATGGTAACAACAGGGCCAACTATTGTCTGGGTATTGCCTGCCGGCACAGGATTGGTTCCCGTCTTTCCAACACCTGCACCACCTGCAGTTGTAAAAGAAAAATTGTTGAGGTTGGTGGCAGCTATATTTACGGTATTGCCATTGGTGCCTGTCAAAGGCACATCGGCAGTCAATATAAAATAAGTGGTCGTTCCATCAGTGATGCTGCTGAATCCGGTATTAAATGTAAGTGTCTGCGGTCTCGTGCCGCCGGCTATATTGCCAATCAGTGTTGCGCCTGTAAGGCTGTTGGTTGAATTTTGGTAAAGGCTGTAGCCTGAGACATCGGCAGCATTGGCATATGTACCGGCTGTAGTAAAGGTAAATGCTGTAGGTGTAACGTCTCCGTTTGATGCTGTAACCTGGTACGCAGCTATTGGGTTGACGTTGCTGTTTTGGTTAATCGTTCCTGCCGCCGGGTGTACTGCTGCAATAGCGGCCTGCGCACCAATGATGGTATGTGTGTTGGTAACTAATGCCGGACTATTATCACCGGTTCTTAATACTGCACCGGTGAACTGAAAATTTGTTAATGCCGTTGATGTTAGCGACACTGTTTTCCCTGCCTGTGCAGAGAGCGGTACATCTGTCGCTACAAGAAAATAGGCGGTGCTGTTTGCAGCAAGTGCAGAAAATCCTGTATTGAAATTAAGCAGCCCGCCGGTGGCAGGTGCAGCCAATGTGGCAACCAATGTAGCGCCACTGAGGCTATTCGTCGTGTTCTGGTATAGTTTGAAGTTCGTAATATCAGTTGCTGCCGTATATGTGCCTGCGGTGTTAAACCTGAAAGCCGAAGGTGTTAGCGCTGTACTCCCCGTTACTACCTGGTAGGCGCCTATCAGATTATCAGTGGTATTTTGGGTTAAGTTAGATGCCGCCGGGTGCATGCCTGTTGTATTGATCGTAACTGGCGGAGGCGGCGTCCACGTAAATGTAAGGCCGGATGCAGGCATAAGCGTGTTCCTTGTTCTGCAGGTGGCATTATTGGCTGCCCCGGCTGTGGTGGCAGCCCAGTTGGTAGTGGTTGAGCGGTTATTAAAATCAGCATTGGTTGCGCCCCGGAGACCTACCTGCACATCTTCGTTTGTAGCGCTGGTCGCGGTACACGTGCCATATCTTACTTCAGCAACGTTGCTGGTTTCATAAAGCCTTACCTGGAAGTTTAATACATCTCCTGTATAATTGAATCTTCTTGCATTATTCCATTGTACGATGAAAATTCTATTTGGTGCGGTTCCGGATGTGGTGTAACTAATACGCGTATTGGTTGCACTGCTATACAGGTCGAAACCAAAAGCAGCTATTGCTCCCTCATAAGTTGTCGTTGCAGACACAGGCACATATTGTGTCGGGTTGCCACCTGTGCTAACAGGCACAGTACCACCCAGCATTACATAGCCGTTAGACTGAACGTTGCAGGTAGTGTAGTTGATGCCATTGAAATTGAACGTAAAGCCCAGTGGAATATTGAGGTAGTTGTTATCATCCCATCCGCCGGTACCTAAGTTTGTACCGGTAATAGGTGCATATGTACTTGTACTCTGGGTGAATGCATAGCCCGAAACCTGTGCAAACAGGGTTGTATTGGCTATAGTCAAAAGCACGGCAAACAAAGTTGCCCTGAGGGTATACTTGAAGGTCATAAGGGGTACGGTTTTGATTGCCGGGCTGGTTCTCCCGGTATATATACGGATTAAATCTGGCGATGAAATTAACTGATAATTAATATGTACTTACATAACACAGATTAAGAAAAAATGAAAATTGTTGGTACCGGCAAAATATTTTCATGGCATCTTCGTTGCGTCGCAATCCGTTTATCAGCAGTATTTCATGGCATCTGTGGCTCATAACCTGGTTTTCGAAAGCGCATCGTTGGCTGCGCAAAGATTTGCAGACGAAAGGATTGCGACGCAACGATGCTGCCACCTGTACTGCCGCCGGTATCCAAAAATTTCACTTAAGCTAACATAGCCTGCGCTCTTTCTATTACTAAACCCACTACTTTTGAAACATTATGATCGCTTTTGTAAGAGGGAGCTTTGCAAAGAAAAGCCCGGCGCAGGTTATTGTTGATGTAAATGGCGTGGGCTACGAATTACAGATAAGCCTGAATACTTATTCTTCTATCAGCACGAAAGAAGAAGGCCAGTTACTCACCTACCTGCACATTACCGAAAACGGGCAAACATTGTTTGGTTTTTATACGCAGGAAGAGAAGGATCTTTTTCTTCAACTCATCAGCGTTTCCGGCGTTGGTGCCACCACTGCAAGAATGATGCTGAGCGGTTTGCGGCCCGATGAAGTGATTAAAGCAATTGTGCAGGGCAATACCAGACAACTGGAGAGCGTTAAAGGAATCGGGAAAAAAACCGCTGAAAGACTTATCGTTGAGCTGAAGGATAAAATGGGTAAAATATCTTTTGAAAATACCGCCTCTCCCACTCAGTCTTTTGATGCTCCCGGTAAAGATGCAATCAATGCTTTGGTAGGTCTTGGAATAGCTAAACCTGTGGCTGAACAGGCAGTAAAAAAAGTTTCAGATTCTGCTAAAGAAGCACTTTCTTTGGAAGATATTATTAAACAAGCTTTAAAAAATCTTTAGACCTATAAGAGAAACTTCTACCTAACCAAGGCTACTGAAAAATTGACTCGTCATTTCCTGATTTTTTCGCGTATTACTGTAGCTGTTTTACTTGTTGCAACTGGCATTCCTGTGTTTGCACAAAAAACAGACTCGCTGCGTTTTCCATTGAAAGACCGGCGTGGTGACAGATTTACGTGGCGTTATAACAACCCTTTTGACATAAAAGACACCTCATTTGTAAAGCAGGAAATTGAGTATGACCCCACCACAAAACAATACTACATTGTAGAGAAGATAGGCAATACCGTTTACAGGAAATCTACGCTTTCGTTTGATGAGTTTATGAGACTGCAATCCCAGATCTCGGAGAACGATTATTTTTCTGAACGTTCCAAAACACTGTTTGATCTCAACCGTCGTGTGCAAAGACCCAGGCCAAGGGTGTATAACCAGTTATTCGACAGAATTTTTGGTGTGGGCCCGCAGGGTTTGAAGGTGGACATTAAACCGGAAGGTAATGTTGATCTTATTGCGGGCTACCAGGGCCAGAATATAAAAAACCCAACACTGCCGGAAGCGGCCAGGAAAACGGGTGGGTTTGATTTCAACATGAATGCCAATGTAAACATTAATGCGAACATTGGAGATAAGCTTAAACTACCCATTAGTTATAATACGCTTGCCAACTTTGATTTCGAAAACCAGCTTAAGCTCGATTATAAAGGCAAGGATGATGAAATCATCAAATCCGTGGAAGCAGGTAATATTTCATTTCAGTCTAAAGGAAGCCTGATGGCCAGTGTGCAGAGCCTGTTTGGTGTAAAGACCCAATTGCAGTTTGGTAAACTGTTCATTACTACGGCACTGGCCAACCAGCGTTCTCAACGCCAGTCGCTTACACTGCAGGGCGGTGGTCTTAACCAGGTGATCAACAAAAAGCTGGATGATTACGATGAGAACAAGCACTTCCTGATGGCGCAGTATTTCAGGAACAATTACGAAAAGGCAATGAAGAACCTGCCTTATGTAAGCAGCCAGACACAAATTCTGAGACTGGAGGTTTGGGTAACCAACCGTAATGGTGCCACCACCAATACAAGGAACATTGTAGGTTTTATGGACCTTGCAGAAAATGACCCATACAATTCCAATATCAATTCTTTGAGTTCAAACCCGTTGCCATCCAATGGTTCAAACGACCTTTACCAGAAGCTGAGCAGTAATGATGCAAACCGTAACCCGGCTTTCATTAACACTTCATTGCTTGGTTTAGGTTTAACGCCGGTAAATGATTTTGAAAAAACATTTGCCAGGAAGCTTGACCCTTCGGAATACTACTTTAACCCACAGGTTGGTTTTCTTTCCCTCAACCAGCAGTTACAACCAGACGAAGTATTGGCTATTGCTTACCAGTACACATATAACGGGCAGGTGTTTCAGGTAGGTGAATTTTCACAGGATGTAAACGTTGACTCTACTCAGGGCGTACAAAAGGTATTGTTCCTCAAATTATTAAAAGCCACATCGCAACGGCCAACACTGCCACTCTGGAACCTGATGATGAAAAACATTTACTCATTGGATGTAACAGGTTTACAGAGAGATGGCTTTAACATCAACGTGCTATACCAGGAACCAAGCGGTGGTTTAAAAAGATACCTGCCTGTTACCGATGAAGCTTATTCCGGTAAACCTTTGTTGAGCATATTAAACCTTGACAGGTTAAACAATCGTAACGACCCGTTACCGGATGGCCAGTTTGATTATGTGGATAGTTTTACAGTTTTATCACAACAGGGCAAGATAATTTTTCCTGTACTGGAACCTTTTGGCAATTACCTGGATTCAACAGCTTTCAGCGGTCAGCCACAGGATATCAAAAATCAATACCTGTTTCCGCAATTATACGATTCGATTAAAGCAATTGCCCAGACATATGCAAACCTTGACCGCTTTTATGTACAGGGAACCATTAAGGGTAGCTCTACAACAGATATCTATCTTGGCGGTTTTAATATACCACCCGGGTCAGTGTCGGTAACTGCCGGCGGACAAATATTGCAGGAAAATGTAGACTACATCATTGACTACAACCTGGGTACACTCAAAGTTATTAACCAGGCAATTCTTAACTCTGGTGTACCGGTTAATGTGCAGTATGAGAACAATGCCACATTTGGTATACAACAACGAAGTTTTTTTGGTTTGAGGTTGGATTACCTGGTAAATAAAAAGTTGTCTCTCGGTGCAACGATGCAACGCCTTACCGAAAGGCCATTCTTTACCAAAGTAAATTACGGCGAAGATCCTATTCAAAACAGGATGTATGGGGTAGACTTCAATTACAACTCGGAGTTACCCGGCCTTACACGGTTATTAAACAAATTGCCTTTCTACGATTCAAAAACGGTAAGTACCATCAATGCTTACGGTGAAGCAGCGGTATTAAAACCTGGTCACCCGAGCCAGATTGGTAAAGGAGAAAGTGGTTTGATTTACCTGGACGATTTTGAGGGTACCACCAGTAGTATTGATCTGCGTTTCCCTTTTGTAGCCTGGACACTTGCCTCTACACCGCAGGGCACAACTTTCCCCGAGGCCACGCTTACGAACAATCTCGATTATGGAAAGAACAGGGCGAAAATTGCCTGGTACAACATAGAACCAACATTGCAGGACAAAAACAGCCCAAACAATCCTTTACGTGGCAATCTTGCAGGTCTTAGTGACCCCAGGGTAAGGGCAGTTTACACCAATGAATTATTTCCGCAGCGCACAACGAATATTACCGACGTACTAAATGCAACCTTTGATCTTGCTTATTACCCTACAGAGGCAGGCCCTTATAACTTTACGTCTTCAGGAGCAGACATGGATGAAAGAGGAAAATTCAGGTTTCCAAAGCAAAAATGGGGCGGCATCATGCGCAACATAGACCAGACAGATTTTGAAACAAGCAACATTGAATTTATTGAATTCTGGGTGCAGGATCCGTTTATCAAAAGCCCGGTAAGTACAGGAGGCAAACTGATCCTGAATCTTGGCAATATCAGTGAAGATGTTTTAAAAGACGGTCTGCGTTTTTACGAAAATGGTTTGAACACACCAACTCAACCTGCTGCCGTAGACGATAACAACAGTGTTTGGGGTCGCGTGCCTGTAAACCCCATACAGATAACACAGGCTTTTAGCAATGACCCGGCAGACCGCCCTTACCAGGACGTAGGTTTCGATGGCAATGATGATGACTCTGAAAGGCTGAAACAGGCGCCTTATCTTGCCAACCTCGCTTCCACTTTTGGAACAGGATCTGCGGTATACCAGAGTGCACAACAGGACCCATCGCACGATAACTATAAATGGTACCGGGATGCCAGCTATGATGCGTCAGGTACAGGTATTCTGGGCAGGTACAAGAATCACAATAACCCGCAGGGCAACTCCCCTATTGCCACGGGCACTTCACAGTTTTCACCGGCTGTGACACTTTATCCTGATAACGAAGACCTGAACCGGGATAATACCTTGAACGAAACAGAAGAATACTACGAGTACGAGATAGACCTGAAGCCTGGTATGGATGTAAACAATACACCCTACATTACTGATAAAAGAACGGTTACTGCAAAACTTGCAGACGGTACATCAGTAAATGAGAACTGGTTTCTTTTCAGGATACCGATCAAAAACTATTCGGGCAAAGTAGGCCAGATACCGGATTTCAAATCGATCAGGTTTGTGCGTATGTTTATGACAGATTTTGAAGATTCAATTGTTATGCGTTTTGCCAGTCTTGATCTTGTTCGTAACCAATGGAGAACTTTTACGTACGAACTGGACACAACCGGCTCTTACACGCCACTGCCGGCCAACAGTTCTACCAAGATCAATGTGCTGGCCGTTAACGTTGAAGAAAATAGCAGCCGCCAGCCTATACCCTATAAAATTCCGCCGGGTATTGAGCGGGTACAGTTGTTGGGTAACAATGGCGTAAACCTGCTGCAGAATGAACAATCCATGAGCCTTAAACTGACCAATGTAACCAAAGGTGAATCGAGGGCTGTATTCAAAACACTGAATCTTGATCTTAGGCAATATGGCCAGTTATCCATGTTCCTTCACAGCGAATCTGTGATCGGTCAGCGCAATCTTAATACCGGCGACTTTGTTGCAGTAATAAGGCTCGGCCAGGATTTCCTGAATAATTACTACGAAATACGCATTCCTTTAAAAGCAACCGATTTTGGTGCGAGCCTGGCAGACCAGATATGGCCAGTTGAAAACAACCTGGACATCGCTTTAAATGAACTGATACAACTTAAGCAGCGTAGAAATGCAGCACAGCAATCTCTTGGCACTATTTACAGGGAGCAATTGGGTACGCAGACCATTTCTGTTCTTGGTAATCCTAATTTGGCAGAAGTACAGGGAATCCTTGTTGGTGTTGAAAACGCCACCAATGAAACCCTCAGCACCGAGGTATGGGTCAATGAGCTGCGTCTTTCCAAAATTGATGAGAATGGTGGCTGGGCCGCTTTGGGTCGTGCTGATATACAACTGGCAGATCTTGGTACATTATCTGTTTCTGCAAATACGTATACCCAGGGTTTTGGCACCATCGAACAACGTGCCAATGAGCGTGCAAGGGATAACATGGTGCAATATGATGTGGCACTTACGGTTGATGCCGGTAAACTGCTGCCGAGAAATTCGGGCATAACCATTCCTGTATATGCAAGTGTAAATAAAACAATTCTTACACCAGAGTACGATCCATACGATAAAGATGTAAAATACAAATACAAGCTTGCCAATGCAGGTGATAAGAAAGACTCCATCAAAAATGTTGCACTGGATGAAACAACCATCAAAACATTGAACTTTACCAATGTGAGGTTTGGCCAAAACGTACAGAAACAAAGACTATGGAACCTGAAAAATTTTGATTTCAGTTACTCCTACACGCACTTTGAACAAACAAACCCGCTGATACTCCTTAACAGCATCAACAAACACAGGGTTGGCGTAGGATACACTTTTACGGGAACAGCAAAATACAGGGAACCATTTAAAAAATGGATCAAAAACAAAAGCCCATGGCTGGCATTGATCAGGGATTTTAATGTTAACCCCGTTCCCTCACTGCTTAGTTTCCGGACAGATGTAAACCGCCAGTTTGGTAAATACACGCCGCGTATCGTAAACACTTTCGACAGCAAGGTTGAACGTGTAGATACCACATACGATAAGTATTTCACCTTCGACCGCTATTACAACCTTCGCTGGGATTTTACACGAAGCCTCAATTTCGACTTCAGCGCCACCAACTACGCAAGGGTTGATGAACCTTATGGTTTATTGAATACGAAATTCAAAAAAGACTCTGTAAGAACGAATTTCTTTAAAGGTGGAAGAAGCACGGTTTACCAGCAAAGAGCTGTATTCAGCTACAATGCGCCACTGGCCAAACTACCCGCAACCGACTGGATCAATATGCGCTACAGCTACACCACTACCTATAACTGGGCTGCAGCAAGTTTGCTGGCACGCAATCTTGGTAACGTTATTGAAAACAGCCAGCAAAATTCTTTAACAGGTGAATTTGATTTCACGCGTTTATACAGCAAATCCCGCTGGCTCGATAAAATGACCCAGCCAAATGAGCAGCCTGATGACAATGCGGGCAATGGTGATTCAACCATCAACATTAAAACAAGAGAAGAAGTTATCAAAGACCTCAAAGGCAAAGCAAAGAAAACAGCATTACGTAAATGGCGCGCAGATAAAAGGGCAAAACGAAAACTCGACAGAAAGAATAAAGTGGTAAGCGGCCCGTCTGGTGTTGCCAAAACTGCAGTCGGTATAGTTACAATGGTAAAACGTGCATCAGTCAACTACAGTGCAAACTTTAACAGCCGCGTACCGGGTTATACAGACAGCACCAAAATCCTCGGCCAAAACTGGAAATCTATGCAACCCGGTCTTGACTATGTGTTTGGCAGGCAGCCAGACTCGGCATGGCTCAACGATAAAGCAAGAAGGGGTTTAATAACACGGGACAGCACGTTCAACCTTTTGTATGCGCAGGATTATGAGCAGCGTATAAGCCTTACCGCCCAGCTGGAACCATTCAGGGAATTTGTAATAGACATAAACCTCGATAAAACATTTACCAAAAGTTATACAGAATTATTTAAAGACACCAGCGGAAGCGGTGATAAATTCCGTCACCTAAGTCCATTGGCCAGTGGCGGCTTCAGTGTGTCTTACATCAGCTTCCAAACGTTGTTCCAGAAGTATAAACCAACAGAGGTTTCGCAAACGTTCAACAAGTTCCAGGACAACAGGATCGTTATTGCAAACAGGCTTGCCAGGTCTAATCCTTACTACACAGGCGGCACAACTGATGATGGTTTCCCCGAAGGTTACGGCCGGTATGCACAGGATGTATTGATACCAGCATTCCTTGCTGCCTATACCAATAAAGACCCCAATACCGTTGGCCTTATCAAACAGTCTAATCCCAATGTGCAGTCCAACCCGTTCAGCGGCATTAAACCATTGCCTAACTGGCGCGTAACCTATACCGGGCTTACAAAAATTCCTGCTATTGCAAGCGTGTTTAGTAATATTTCTATAACACATGCCTACAACTCAACACTTAGTATGAATTCTTTTACAAGCGCACTGCTGTACAATGATCCTTTCAATGTTGGCGCGCCGCAGTTTAAAGATCCCACGTCAGGTTATTATGTGCCTTTCTACCTGGTACCAAACCTTAGCATACAGGAGCAGTTTGCACCATTAATCGGTTTTGATTTTACAACGGTTAACCAGACAAGTTTCAGGTTCGATTATAAAAAAAGCCGGCAGTTAAGTTTAAGCCTTATTGATTACCAGCTTGCAGAAGTAAGAAGTACCGAATGGACGTTTGGCGGAAGCGTAAGAACCAAAAATGTGAAGCTCCCGATCAAACTGCCTTTCATGAAGCAGACAGACCAGGGCAATGATCTCAACATCAACGTTGATCTTTCCATGCGCGATGATATACAAAGTAACAGCCGCCTCGACCAGGCCAATGCTTATAGTACCGGCGGGCAAAAAGTAATTACCATACAGCCATCTATAGACTACGTGATCAGCAATCGTATCAACATCAAATTCTATTTCGACCAGCAGCGTATATCGCCATATATTTCAACTTCTGCACCAACTGTAAATACACGGGCTGGTTTGCAGATAAGAATTTCACTGGCACCAAACCCGCAACAGTAGCAATGTTGTAATAATTGTGTAGCCGGCTGCAGAATAACTATTAAGCTATTGTTGCGTCGCACTCTTGTACTGCAACAAATAATGCAACAAAAAACCTCAAAGCTGCGCTTTGAGGTTTTTTACACTTTACATGAACAACGATCAATACCTACATTTGTAAACGCCACATGAATTTATACAGCTTAAGATATAACTACAGTAAAACAGGCAAACCTTCGCGCTTGCCCCATAATGTTATTGCAGCACAAGAGTGCGACGCAACAGGCGATGCCATAACATACTATTGCCGGGCTCACAAAAAAATAACCGCCATCATCATTTTGTTATGCATACATATGGCCCTTCAAGCACAGCATAAATTCACGATCAGTTTTCACAACGTGGCAGGTAAACAACCACTGAATGTTGACAGCCTTTACACAAACCATTTTGGAGAAACGCTGCAGGTAAGAAACTTCAAATATTATATCTCCAACATTACCCTGACAGATGCAGACGGAAAAAAAGAAACGTTTAAAGATCAGTACTTCCTCATTAGCGAAAACGATACCGCGTCAGGAAACATTTCACTTATAACAACGCTTTCCGGCATTGCAACAGTTGAATTTCTGCTGGGTGTAGACAGTGTAAAAAACACAAGTGGCGTACAGACAGGTGTTTTAGATCCGGCAAAAGGCATGTACTGGACCTGGAACAGCGGCTATGTAATGGCCAAACTGGAAGGCAGGTCTGCCGCCGCAAAAACGCCTGCACATGCATACAGCTATCATGTTGGCGGCTACAGGCAGGGCGAAGACGTTACAAGAAAAATTATACTTCCTGCAAATGCCGGCGGGTATAACACGCTGACTGTTTATGCAGATATTTTAAAATGGTTTTTTGGTGTACATGATATTAAGTTATCTGACAAAGCCTTTTGTCATGAACCAGGCGCAATGGCCATGCAGCTGGCAGATAATTATGCAAACATGTTTACCACAATATTGCCTGAATGAAATTAAGCGCCACTATATGTGTTATTGTTGCGCTGCTTTTTACCGCAGCAGGTTGGGTAAGTGTTGAGCCTTATAACACACATCCGCTGCAGTTTACAGTTCCGGAGGGGTGGCCGCAGCCGGTGTACGATTTTAAAAGCAATCCGCTTACAGAAGAGGGTTTTCAGCTCGGCAGAAAATTGTTTTATGATGGTCGTTTAAGTAAGGATGGTAATTTTCCATGCGCCAGTTGCCACCAGCAGTTTGCCGCTTTTGCAACGTATGATCACAGTTTAAGCCATGGCCATAACAACCATTTTTCGCAGCGCAATGCAACACCGCTTTTCAACCTAGCCTGGCAAAAAGATTTTATGTGGGATGGCGGTATCAACCACCTGGATCTTCAACCACTTGCCCCGCTGACTGACAGCAATGAAATGGCAGAAGACATTGAAAATGTTTTACAGAAAATAAAAGCAGATACCGCCTACAGGCGCATGTTTAAAGCAGCATTTGGAGATGGAACAATCAATACGCAACGTATGACCAAAGCGCTGAGCCAGTTTGTGTTAATGATGGTAAGCAGCAACAGCAAATACGACCGGGTAATGCGTGGGGAAGACAGCTTTAACCTGTCGCAAAAATTAGGTTACGCCATGTTTAAAAGTAAATGCGCCGGCTGTCATACAGAACCTTTCTTCACCGATTTTAGCTACAGGAACATCGGGCTTCCGGCAGATGAATACCTGAATGATAATGGCAGAATGCGTATAACCCGCAAAGCGGCAGACTCTTTAAAATTCAAAGTACCATCATTGCGCAACGTGCAGGTTACTTTTCCTTACACGCATGATGGCAGGTTTTATTCGCTTATTGAAGTATTTAATTTTTACAGGCATGATATGGTGAAAGGACCAACAACCGATTCATTACTGGTGCATGGCATGCCACTTTCCAATTACGAGATCGGCCAGCTTACCGCTTTTCTTTATACACTCACAGATTCAACGTTGTTAACAGATAAACGCTTTGCTCCTCCTGGTTTTGAAAACAGGATGCCTGCAGCCGTTCCCGACATACATAAATTCTAACCTTTGTACGTAAACAGTGAATTTGCCTGTGCAGTACAGGTTATAACAAGATCATTGATGCAAACGTGTTGCGGTAAGGTTGCGCAATAATAACAGGTATCTGCAATATCGGCTGCATGCAATGGTTTGTAGCCTTCATAAACGGCTTTTGCTTTTGCCTCGTCTCCCTTGAAACGTACTACAGAAAATGCTGTTTCCACAGCCCCGGGATGAATGGCGGTTACTTTTATTTTATGCTGCAACAAATCTATACGCTGGGCTTTGCTGATGGCTTCTACGGCAGACTTTGTAGCACAATACACATTGCCATTCGGGTACACTTCTTTGGCTGCGGTAGAACCAATATTAATGATATGCCCTTGTTTACGTGCTATCATAAATGGCAATACCGCCTTTGAAACATAGAGCAGTCCTTTCACATTGGTATCAATCATGGTTTCCCAGTCGGCCAGGTCTGCCATTTCAAAACTGTCGCGGCCAAGCGCCAGACCGGCATTGTTGACTACTACATCAATGTGCTGCCATTGCTCGGGTAGATTTGTGATTTGCGCAAAGACTGCCTCTTTCTGCTGTACGTCAAAAACCAGTGGCAAAACATTCACTGCATGCTGTTCCCGCAGCGCTGCAGCTATTTCGTTCAACCGGCCTGCACGCCTGCCTGTGATTATACAATGCCAGCCGTTTGCAGCAAATTTTTCTGCTATGGCCTTACCAAAACCTGACGTTGCACCGGTAACAAGTATTATCCTGCTCATACTGTAAAGATAAAACAGCCGTTGATTGCGAGGGGCTATACAACCGTGTTTTGTTAAAGTTGTGTTTTGAGAAAAACAACAGTACAGCGTTATTGTAATATTTTTTGCGCCCGGGCTACATATAGTGCGTAAAAAAATGGCTGGTAATTTGTAACAAAAGAATATCAACATTTCACATGAGCAATCAGAAAACATCGCTTTTATTTTGCATTGTGATGGACATTGTGGGTTATGCCACGTATGCCATTCCTGGTTTGGGTGAGTTTGGTGACATTATTTGGGCGCCGGTTTCCGGGCTGATCTTCTTTAAAACTTTTGGCGGCTGGAAAGGTGCGTTTGGTGGTATTTTCAACTTTGCAGAAGAGTTGTTGCCAGGTACTGATTTTATTCCAAGTTTTACCATTATGTGGTTGTTCCAGTATGCTGCGGGCAGGAAAACAAAGGTTGATATTACCGCTGCACGTTAATCCAGGCTGTGACAGCAGCATGGCAGGTGAAGTAACTAATTAAAGCAGCTGGTGGAAAGCGCACGCTGCAGCTGCCATAAAAAGGGAACGTTGAAACGAGCGTGGCAACAGGCGATGCCATAAAAAACAACAGCCGGTAACAAAATTACCGGCTGTTTTATGTTTATTCATTTTGGTCGTACTCAGAGAAAATCCTGGTTAATGGTATTTGCGCTACCGGCGAAACGATGAGCGGGAATTTTTCGACGGTTACAAAACTCGGGTCAAGTCCAAAACCACGTTCTTCGCTCAGGCTCACTTCTTTCAGCCAGAAGTGAAGTTTCATTACCACGCGCTCAAAGAAAGGCAGCTCATTATCGTTTGACAGGTATTTTTCCATCACAATAAACTGGAAGTCGCCCACCACGTTGTTTTTCTCAAGGCTTTCGTAGCGGCTGGTAATATTAACCTCGTTGTTATTTACCAGTTCTTCCACCACTTTGCGGAACATGAGGTTTATACGCTGCTGTACCCGGAAGCCCAGGCGAAATTCTACACGAATGATGTCATTGGGTATAATGTGGTCAACAATATATTCGCAGGTATATGGGTCATCGAGCGTATCTACATGTACAAACCAATAAATATCTGCACGCTTGGGCTTTTTATTCAATATAGAATAAATGATCTTGTGCTCAATCTCTTTGGGGTTGTTGGCGCTTGTCATGTACACCAGGTGCGTGGCATACTTGGTAACGGTCTTATCGTTACTCAGCTCCTGTATCATAGGCAGGTAATGCTCCAGCCGCACAAATTCCACGTAGCGGTTTTTAATGCGGCGGCTCCTGTACCAAACATACATTACGGCAAAAAGAGCGCCGCCCACAATGAGCGTAACAAAACCACCATGCGGGAACTTCTCAAGATTAGCAATGAGAAATGCAATCTCGATTGTAAGGTAAACCAGCAAATAGAGGTAGATCCACGCAGCATAGGTGCGCTTACCCACCAGGTAATTGGCAAACAAAATGGAAGTACTTATCATACACATCGTGATGGCCAGGCCGTAAGCTGCAGCCATATGTGTGGAATTTTTAAAATAGATGCTTATACCACAGCAGCCCAGGAAGAGCATCAGGTTTATGCCGCCAATAAATAACTGGCCACGTGCTTCGGTGGGGTACTTGATCTTCATTTTAGGCCAGAGGTTCAACCTAATGCTTTCACTTATCAGCGTAAACGAACCGCTGATCAATGCCTGGCTGGCAATAATGGCAGCGGTAGTGGCAATTACAATTCCTATAAGCCTGAACCAGTCGGGCATAATGCTGAATAGTACTTTAAAGGTTTCGCTGTCAATAGCGTTCCCTTCGAAGTGCGCCAGCAGGAATGCGCCCTGGCCAAGGTAGTTTACAATCAGGCACGCTTTTACAAATATCCATGAGTAACGGATGTTGCCGCGGCCACAATGGCCCAGGTCTGAATACAACGCTTCGGCACCCGTGGTACAGAGAAAGACGGACCCCAGGATCCAGAAACCTTTGGGATAAGTAGCCAGCAATTCAATGGCATAATGCGGGCTAAATGCACGAAACACATGCAGGTCGTCCATTAAATGCGCACTGCCCAGCACAGCAAGCATGGCAAACCATACAAACATAATAGGGCCGAATAGCGTGCCGATTGAAGCGGTTCCAAACTGCTGCAGGAAAAACAATACGGCAAGAATAGAGCATACAATTACAACAATTTGGGTTTCCGAGATGTTCCGGAAGAACGGCACGCCTTCAATCTGCCGCAAGCCTTCAATGGCAGAAGTAACAGATATAGGCGGTGTAATCATACCATCGGCCAGCAATGCCGCACCACCAATCATGGCGGGTAGCACCAGCCATTTCTTTTGCCGCCTTACCAGTGCATATAAAGAGAAGATACCACCTTCACCCCTGTTATCGGCCTTCAGCGTAAGAATAACATATTTGACGGTGGTTTGCAGTGTAAGTGTCCATATAATACACGACAAGCTGCCAATAACCAGGTCCTCCGTAATCACTTTTCCTTTGATAATCTCATCAAATACGTAAAGCGGGGAGGTTCCAATATCGCCGTAAATAATTCCAAGTGCTACTAAAATTCCGGCTGCTGTAACTTTGTTTAAATGCTTGCCCACAGAGTATATTTTGTTCAGGAAAAACTTACAGTGTACAGTAAAAAGATTTGATGTTTGTGTACCCGGCAGCGCCACCTCTGGCATCGCCTGTTGCGTCGCACTCTTGTACTGTTGATTTTTCATGGCGGCCGTGCACGACCATGCACAGCCATTACCACCCCATTCAACTGTAAAAGATCTGTAAGTATTGTTCAAATCCTTAGCAAATGTATAGTGATTTTATTTTTAAAAATAAAATGCCATAGCAGTTACAACACTCTTTTTCAAAAACTGTTAATTTACAGTTTCAATTCAAAACAGCCACCGGCTTATACTTACATTTGTTTGTCTAAACTCATTAATCTATGCTCAGAAATCGTGTGTTGATATTTTTGCTTGCCGTTTTTTCAACCTCAGCCATACATGCACAAAGAATATTTTATTCAGAACCCGATAGAAATGATCAGAAGTCATTGAATTTTGACATCGTAGGCAAGATCAATGATCATTATCTTATTTTCAAAAATTACCGGTCGAGCAATTACGTATCTGTGTATGATAATGAAATGAAGCTGGTAGAAAACGTGACACTCGATTTTGTTCCAGACAAAACACTTGGTACAGACCTTATTACTTATAAAGATCATTTTTATCTTTTTTACCAGTTCCAGCGCCGCAATGTTGCTTACATGATGGCCGCAAAGATCGATGGCAATGGTAAAATAGTAGGTGAGCCTTATGAACTGGATACAACGACCGTAAATTCTTATTCAAACAACAGGATTTATAATGTCATCAACAGCGAAGACAAACAAAAGATCATGCTGTTCAAGATCAACAGCAAAAACAACGACAGGTATGCCCTTACATCTGTGCTGCTTGATAACGAACTAAAAAAAATCAACCGTTCACGGGTATATGTAGACATGCCGGATCGCTCAGATTTTTTATCAGAATTTACACTTGGCAACGATGCGTCGATGCTCTTTCTGCGGGCGGCCGGCACATCAGACAATGATAATCTTACACAGCTTACTTTACTCAGCAAACAGGCGGCAGAAGACAGTGTTTACAGCTACCCGCTCGATATAAAAGATATGTATCTCGATGACGTTAAGATAAAAGCCGACAACGTGAACGGCCGTTACCTTATTACCTCATTTTATTCCAAAACAAAACGTGGCAATATTGATGGCCTGTTTTGCGCACTCTGGAATAAGGCCGATCAATCTTTGGTATACAGCAGCAACACTACCTTTTCGGAAGAAATTCGCAACAGTGCAAAATCTGAAGGAAACCCGAAATACGCCTTCAATGACTTTTACATACAAAACATACTGGTGAAAAAAGATGGCGGTTTTGTAATTGCCTCTGAGTCTTTATACAGCAGTTCCAGAGGCTCTAACTATAACCGCTGGGATTACCTGTACGGCTCTCCGTTTATGAGGCCTTATAACTATTATTACAGTTCGCCTTTTTATGGCGGTTATTATTATCCATGGTCGCGCTTTGGCAACAGTGGTTTCCAGGTGAACAGGTATTATGCAGATAATATTGCCATCATTTCTTTCGATTCGTCTGCGAAAATGCAGTGGACAAACGTTATCCATAAATCCCAGTACGATGATTATACCGACAACTTTCTTGGCTACGGCACCTTAAACACCGGCGGAAGGTTTCATTTTCTTTTTAACCAGCTTGAAAAGAGAACACAGCTACTAACAGATCAAAGCCTTTCGCCAGACGGGGAAATCAACCGCAGCCCCACTTTGCGTAACCTTAGCAAGGAATACCAGTTTATGCCAAAGTTTGCAAAACAGGTAAGTGGCTACGAATTAGTTGTTCCTTGCCAATACAGGAACTACATTTGTTTTGCAAAAGTTGAATATTAAGCGCAAAACAAGTGGTATCAATATTTAAAGAAAAATCAGCGTCGGCAGTTTTTAGTCTTACCGTAGTAAGTATTGGCACAAGACTTTTCTTTTTACAACAACCCCCGGTAATAAACAGCTCATCGGATGATGGGCTTATTTATTGGGTATTAAGCAGGCTTACATTTATGCCGGCTGTTGCCATTGCACTGTTGTACCACGCAATTATCATATTACAGGCGTTGCGGCTCAATTATGCGCTTAACGACCTTAGAATGTACCCGCGGCAGGGTTATACCACTGCGCTGGCATATGTGCTGCTTACGGCGCTGGTACCGGTATGGAACAACCTGTCTGCTGCACTGGTCATCAATTCTATGGTTATATGGCTCCTTTTCAGGATCATGAAGCTTTATAACAGTTCATCGCCGCGTTCACTTGTATATAACATTGGCATGATAGCGGGTTGCACCGTGTTGTTGTATTTTCCATCGCTGCCTGTTGTACTGGTTTCTTTTATAGCCCTGGCGGTTTTCCGGCCGTTCAGGTTTAATGAATGGCTTATACTGCTACTGGGTATTCTTACACCATTCTACTTTCTTGGCGGTTACCTGTTTTGGAACGACAGACTGGAGACAGTGCTGCAACAGCTCCATATTTTTGACCTGCAGATCATACGGCCACCAAATCTGGCTATGAACATGCTTACTTTTTCGCTGGCGGGGCTGGGTATTGTAAGCGGTATCTACCTGTGGCAGGCCAACAGTGGCAGAATGGTAATACAGGTTAGAAAAAACTGGATCATCTTATTCTTCATGGTTATATTGTTTATACCAGGTGTGTATTTTATGAAAAATGCATGGCCAAACGCATTACTGCTGTGTGTGCCCGCCGCTGCTGCTTTTATAGCAAACACATGGCAATACCCAAAGAAAGTTTTTGTACCCGCGCTTTTATTCTGGGCATTTGTGGCCATGATCATCGTTAACAACTGGATTGTGACTAATTTTTAGTTCTTTTTAGCGGTTGAGGCTCTACCTTTGCGCTTTATTTTTTTTGTTGCAATCAGCGTACGCTGATACACCCGGAACTGTAGAAGCATGCACAGGCGTACAAGTGAGTGACACAACCAAAGCTTAATAGTAGCACTACCGTTAAGTTCATCTATAAAATTTAACCTCAATATACACGCATGAAATTTGGAATCGTTGTTTTTCCCGGCTCTAACTGCGACCGCGATATGCAGGATGCATTGCAACACGACATGAATAAAGAAGTACTGATGCTCTGGCATAAAGACAAAGACCTGAGCATGTTTTCTACAGATGATTGCATCGTTTTGCCGGGTGGTTTTTCTTACGGCGATTACCTGCGTTGCGGCGCTATTGCACGCTTTAGCCCTATGATGCAAAGCGTGATTGATTTTGCCAACAAAGGCGGCAAAGTACTGGGCGTGTGTAACGGTTTCCAGATTCTTTGCGAAAGTCATTTACTGCCTGGTGTATTACTGCCTAATGCACAGCAGAAGTTTGTTTGCAAAAACAGTTTTATCATCAACGACCAGCAGGGAAAGGCGCTCAAAATTCCGGTGGCGCATGGAGATGGCCGTTATTTTGCCGGCGAGCAGGTACTGAACGAGCTGGAAGCCAATAACCAGGTGCTTTTTAAATATTGCGATGAGAATGGCAAGATTGATCCTTTGTACAATGTAAATGGCGCCATCCGCAACATTGCCGGTATAAAAAACAGCGGGGGCAACGTTTTTGGTATGATGCCACACCCCGAAAGGGCATCCAACGATCAGCTCGGTAACAAAGACGGCCTGGAAGTGTTCCGCTTTTTGGGTTTGAATTAACAATAGCTGGTGCAAGTATTGAACAACGGGTTACGTATATATGTTTTTATTATGAACCCGGCTTTTGCAGCAACGATGGAGCACCGGTTGCGTCGCACTCCTGTACTGCATAACATGTGGCAGCACGCCGGGTACAGGCAGCGCAGTTATTGCACAAACATTACTTTTTAAATCATGAAAAGACTATTACTCTTTATTACTTTATTCAGCATTTCAGCAGTTGGTTTTAGCCAGTTCAAAGACCCGGTAAAATGGACATTTGCTGCCAAAAAAATTGCTGATAAGGTATACGAGGTTACTTATACAGCCGTGGTTGAAAAACCATGGCACATATATTCGCAAACAACGCCAAAAGGTGGCCCTGTACCCACCAAGTTTTCTTATAAAACAAACCCTTTATTAACTATAAAAGGCATACCAAAAGAAACCGGTAACCTGCAAAAAAAGCATGAAGAGGTTTTTGGTGTAGATGTACAGTATTTTGATAATAAAGTAACGTTTACACAAATAGTGAACGTCAAATCTTCTGTAAAGACGAATGTTTCCGGCACCATAGAATACATGGTGTGTAACGACAGTGAATGTCTTCCGCCAAAGAAAGTTTCATTTGATCTTCCGCTTCAATAATAATCCTGTTGCATGAAAAAAGTTTTGCTTTCTGTCGTAGTGTTATTGACAGCCGTTGTTGCGTTTGCCCAAACTGACAGCTTGCTGAAGTGGCAGATTGCTATAAAACATATCAGCGACAGTACATACGAAATTACAGCCATTGCAAAGGCACCTGAAGGCTGGAGCGTATATGCTATTAACCCATCTGTTGCCGGCCTTGAAGAAGCAATCACGGTCACTTATGATTACGAGAATGCTGCTAATACAGCCTCGATTAATGCAGCGGGAAAAACACAATCCATTACAGACCCCACTTTTGACAATAAACCGGTAGACGTGTATAACGAAACCGTAAACATTACACAACGTTTTGCCATTAGCGGCACCATACCTGCTGAAATAAAAGGCAGGATCGTAGCTTACCTGGGAAGGCCCGGTGAATTTCAAACGGCCGAGCAGGGCTTTACGCTGCCACTCGAAGGCGGAAAGCGTGCCGATGCAAACGCAAACCGGATTTTAATTACCAATGCAGATACAGCCAACCCGCTGAGCAATTGTGGCGAAGCAAAGAAAGACGAAAGTGGAAGCTTACTTACCGTTTTTTTCCTGGGCCTTGCAGGCGGGCTTATCGCTTTGCTTACGCCATGTGTGTTCCCGATGATACCTGTTACGGTGTCATTCTTCACCAAGAGATCGGGCAGCAGGAAACAGGCTGTTAAAAACGGGGTATTGTATGGCTTATTTATTTTTTTGATTTATACACTGGCAAGTATTCCTTTTCACATATTGGGTAATGTGCAACCGGAGATATTCAACAACATATCTACCAATGTGTGGCTGAATGTTGTATTCTTCGTGATCTTTATCTTTTTCGCTATTTCCTTTTTTGGCTTTTTTGAAATTACACTGCCAAGCAGTATTGCCGGCAAGGCAGATGCCAAAGGAAGCCTGGGAAGTATTGGCGGTATATTTTTTATGGCGCTAACGCTGGCCATTGTTTCCTTCTCCTGTACGGGCCCTATTCTTGGCTCTTTACTGGTGGGTTCTTTAAGTGGTGGCGCGTGGGAGCTTACCGCCGGTCTTGCAGGGTTTGGTCTGGCATTGGCATTACCCTTTGCATTGTTTGCTATCTTCCCGCATTGGCTGCAATCGTTGCCAAAGTCGGGCGGCTGGCTTGATACGGTAAAGAAAGTGCTGGCTTTTGCAGAACTAGGCCTGGCCCTGAAATTTTTATCAAATGCAGATCTTGTTATGCATTGGGAGCTTTTGAAAAGGGAAGTATTCATCGGGCTTTGGATCATTATCAGTTTATGTTTAACGCTCTATCTTTTTGGCGTAATACGATTGCCGCATGACTATAAGGGCATGAAAATAGGCAAGGGCAGGAAAGTGGCAGGCGTTGTAGCGATGCTGTTTACGTTGTATCTTATACCAGGTGTTACCTCTTCGGAATATGCAAATCTTAAATTGCTGAGTGGTTTTCCGCCACCATTCTCTTACAGCGTTTATGGCAGGGAAAATGTACACAACAAAGGCCTTGAGGCAACAGTGGTAAATGATTACGGAAAGGCGTTGCAGCTATCCAAAGAACAAGATAAACCCATTATGATTGATTTTACAGGCTGGGCCTGTGTCAACTGCCGGAAAATGGAAGAAAATGTTTGGACCGACCCTGCAGTAAAACAGTATATTGAAAAGAACTTTATCCTTGTTTCATTATATGTAGATGACAGGGCGAAACTGCCCGTTGAACAAAGATTTACTTATACAACCAAAACAGGTTTTGCGAAAGAGATAGAAACGATTGGCGATAAATGGGCAACATTTCAGCAGGAAAATTTTGTGCAGGCTTCGCAACCTCTGTATGTATTGCTTAATGGTAAAGAGCAGGTTTTGAACATGCCTGTAGGTTATACACCCGATGCCGAGGAATACCTTGCATGGCTGAAATGTGGTAAAGAGACATTTGATAAAAACAGGTAGGCCCGGAGCTTACCTGGAACAGGCGGGGAAACAGTATGCTGGAACTGCAGTTGAAGAAAGGACAGAATGATGCAGTGAGTGACACAACAGGCGATGAGGAAAGTGATACTGCCCGCTACATAATTTGTTTTTTTGACAATGCCATTGCTGCAAAGCCGTGGTATTTTTTATGTGCAGCTCATCGTTCTGTATAATGTGCATGATCCGGTGCATCCTGCACAAGATCGTACTCATTTTGCAGCGCATACTTACCAAAAATGAACAGGCCGCCGGAAATGATTGGCAACAGTATAAAGACGATGATGATACCGAATACAAGGTCTTCCTGTTTGCCTGAAGTAAGTTTGGGATAACCGAATTCTGTAAATCCGAAGTAAGCGATGGCCGCGGCCATGGCTATCCAAAGAATGCCAAGGTATTTTTTGATGTTGTTCATGAACGTATAAATTTTGCGAGTTATTTGAGTTGATGCAGCCCTAACATTAATCATCTATTCTTTTGTCTTTCGGGTTAATATAGATCAACCCGATTATAAGGCAGACTGCGGCTACACCTATCGGATACCACAAGCCTTCGAGATACCACTGACCATCTCCTGCTGTTTTGGCGCTTGTTGCCAGATAAGTAGCTACAGCGGGCAGCAATCCACCAAATACGCCATTGCCGATATGATAAGGCAGAGACATGGACGTATACCGGATTTTGGTCGGAAACATTTCAACAAGGAAAGCTGCAATAGGGCCATAAACCATTGTAACAAACAACACCTGCACAAATACCAGCCATATAAGAGACCACTTGTCTTTATTTGTTATGGTAAGCGTGACGGCGGAGGAAATTTTCTGTTTTCCGTCTACCATTTCAGCAACACCATTTTTGTAAGGGATTGTTTTTATTTCAGTGTAGATGGTACCATCTGTAAAAGTTTTTTTGGTGGTATATACAGAATCGAAATCTTTATCAGCACGTTGCATCAAAACTCCGGTTGTGGTTGTTGAAGCAACAACTTCCTGCTTGTTTTTAGCGTTGGTTACCTGGAACATTTTTTCGTACAAAGGGCGATAAGAAACGATTGCGACAAGCATACCCGCCATCATAATCCATTTGCGCCCTATCTTATCGCTCAGCCACCCGAACACAAGGAAAAAAGGTGTACCCATTATCAGCGCGATAAACATGAGACTGTCAACCTGCACCTTATCTATGTTCATTGTTTTTTCAAGGAAGCTCATAGCATAAAACTGGCCGGTGTACCAGATTACACCCTGCCCCATAACGGCACCAAATAATGCCAGCAATACAAATTTGAAGTTGTATTTATTACCAAAACTTTCTTTTAGAGGATTAACCGAAGTTTTGCCCGCAGCCTTGGCTTTTGCAAAGATGGGCGACTCTTCCATGTTCTTACGAATAAGGTAAGACACCAATACCATGAGAATGGACACCCAGAATGGAACACGCCAACCCCAGCTATCGAAAGCCTCCTTGCTCAAAGTGCTTCTGGTAACCATGATCACGAGTAAAGAGACAAACAGGCCTATGGTGGCGGTTGTTTGAATCCAGGAGGTCATAAACCCACGTTTGTCAGCAGGTGCATGTTCTGCAACGTACGTTGCTGCGCCGCCATATTCGCCACCCAAAGCAAGTCCCTGTAGCAAACGCAGGAGAAGTATGAGCACGGGCGCCATAAAGCCTATCGTTTCGTAAGATGGTATACAGCCAATGAGAAATGTAGCACCGCCCATGAGCAATAATGTGACCATGAAAGTGTATTTGCGGCCAATAAGATCTCCAAGGCGGCCAAAAAAAAGTGCACCAAAAGGTCTTACTACAAAGCCTGCAGCAAACGTTGCCAGCGTGGAAAGAAATGCAGCTGTAGGATTACCGGAGGGGAAAAATTTCGTGGAAATAATTGTTGCCAGGCTTCCAAAAATGTAAAAGTCGTACCACTCTATCATAGTTCCAACCGATGACGCACCAATGATGGTAACCATCGGGCTTTTCTTATGCTGCATGTTGTTGTGTTTGGTTGATCGTTATATGGCAATGAGGATCGCTTTAAAGATATTGATGTTTGTGTTTAAAACATCATAACCGGTCAATTATCTGCCGTGTTGCTGTTATCATTAAACGATGGTGTTTATATGTAACGATATGCGGGCTATACCACTATTGCAACAACTATTTAAGGTAAAAAAGTGAAGTAAGATGACCAGGCGGAGAATCAGCAGCGCAAAATAAAAGGTGAAGGATTACTGACCCTTCACCTCTACTACGGGAAATATCACCCGCTTGATAATTGCTGCTTTCGCAACAGTTCTTTGATATATGAAAGGTAGAGATTAAACCTGAAAACAAAAAGATTTCTACCTTAAAATTTCAACTGTTTATTTGGCTAAATATGCATTTTATCTTTCTTGGCCAATAGCTCTTCTACCGTTTCCTGGTACATTTCGTCAGGTACGCAGCAATCGACCGGGCATACAGATGCACATTGTGGCTCTTCGTGAAATCCCTGGCACTCCGTGCATTTATTTGGAACAATATAATAAGTATCTACGCTAATGGGCGCGAAGCGCTCATCTGCGTCTACCACGGCACCGTCCATAAGTGTAAAAGATCCTTTTATGGTTGTTCCGTCAGCAATTGCCCATTCTACGCCTCCTTCATAAATGGCATTATTAGGACATTCGGGTTCGCAGGCGCCACAGTTAATACATTCATCTGTTATTTTTATAGCCATGGTATAGTTAATTTTGAAGTTTATAATATAGACCAAAGATAATTAAGCAGTTTAAATAATTCATATGCAGCTTAAACAAAGAATTGATTTAATGGTTCGTCTGGGCGAATATATGGAAAATGAAAGTTCGGAATTTGCGGCGGTAAAAGAAAAAGCTTTCAGGGAAAATGCATGGTTTACGACACCCTTTATCAATATTGCCATCAACAATATTGTAACCAACTACCTGTCTGGAACATTGCTGGAAAAATGGGTTGACCTATACCAAGTTGCCGGCGAAAATACAAACCCTAAGACTGTTGGCATCGTAATGGCAGGTAACATACCGCTGGTTGGTTTTCATGATATGCTGTGTGTATTTATTACCGGCAACAGGGCTCTAATAAAAGCGTCATCCAAAGACAATGTGCTTATCCATCATATCGTGGCTAAGTTATGTGAATGGAACAACGCCGCAGCTGGCCTCCTTGTATTTGCAGAAACACTGAAAAACTGCGATGCCTATATTGCAACAGGCAGTAATAATTCAGGAAGATACTTTGAGTACTATTTTGGTAAATATCCTTCCATTATCAGGAGAAATAAAACATCGGTGGCCATACTGGATGGTACAGAAACAACCGGACAACTGGAAAGCCTGGCCGATGACATGCAGCTATTTTTCGGCCTTGGTTGCCGGAATGTTACCAAACTTTTTGTGCCTGAAAATTATGACTTCATTCCATTGTTGCAGGCCGCGAAGAAATACGAGACCATACTCGATTTTCATAAGTATAAACACAATTATGATTACCAGCTGGCGCTGCAGATCATGAATAACAAGTTCTATATGACAGGCGGCTCACTCATTTTTGTAGAAAATGAGTCAATTTTTGCGCCTGTGAGCCAGGTAAATTATACTCACTATAAGGAAAAAGTCTCGCTGGAAACGTTGACAATACACCCCGACATACAATGCATCGTCGGTAATAATTTTACCCCTTTCGGCAATGCCCAGTCTCCGGCCCTTAATGATTATGCAGATGGTATTGACACAATGCAATTCCTTACCCGTTTATAGGTCTTTGCGGTTTTATTATCGTAGCTTTAAAGTAAATAACGGCTGCCAAAAAATTAGCGTTGCATTTGTCTTTTTGAAAGAATGACAGAACTACGAGAACTTTCGTCAATTTTATGTTAAAAGGAAATGATTAACAACTGACGATTAAACAGCTTTGTTACTTTGTTATCACAACAGGAATAATATTTGACACATAACGATTAAACAAAAAATTTCTAATGACAATGAAACTCAAAAACATTTTACTGGTGGTTGCCGTTAGCGCAACAACAGCTATTTTGAGTGTTTGGGGCTATGCGAAATACATGGAAAATAATAGCTCTTATGGATTACAACAGCAGGATAACGGTAAACTCCCCGTTAACTATGCAGGCTTCTTTGACAAGGACAATGTACCCGCTGGACCGGTTGATTTTACCGCGGCTTCCACCGCTGCTACACCGGCTGTAGTTCATATAAAAACACGTACCAAAGAAAAACAGGTTACCAACAATAACAGGCGCAGAAGTCCTTTTGGAGATCTGTTTGGAGATGATGATCCTTTTTCAGATTTTTTTGGCGGGCCACGTAGTATGGTCATCCCGGAACAACGCGCAAGTGGCAGTGGTGTAGTAGTGAGCGGCGATGGCTACATCGTTACCAATAACCACGTGGTAGAAGGTGCAGATGAAATTACCGTAACTACTACCAACCGTAAAACATACAAAGCCACCGTAGTAGGCACAGATCCCAACAGCGACCTTGCGGTAATAAAAGTGGAAAGTTCCAATCTTCCTTACATGGTATGGGGCAACAGCGACGATGTAAAACTTGGTCAGTGGGTTTTGGCGGTAGGTTACCCTTTAAATCTTGATGTAACCGTAACCGCAGGTATTGTTAGTGCCAAGTCTCGCTCCATTGGTATCAATAAAGGCGACAGACCTATTGAATCTTTTATCCAGACTGATGCCGCGGTAAACCCCGGAAACAGTGGTGGAGCACTCATCAATACCAACGGCGAATTAATTGGCATCAACTCAGCCATAGCTTCTCCAACGGGTTCCTATGCCGGCTATTCCTACGCAATACCGGTAAACATCGTAAAGAAAATTGTTGGAGACCTTATGAAATTCGGAGCTGTACAACGTGCGTATATTGGTATTTCTTATCCACCAGATGATGTGCCGGAAGAAAAGAAAAAAGAATTGGGCATCAAAGATGGTGAAGGCGTATTCGTAAGTGGTGTGGCCGATGATGGTGCAGCAAAACAGGCCGGCATACAAAAAGGCGATTTCATTACAAAAATCAATGGCAGTATTGTAAATAGCGGGCCGGAATTACAGGAACAGGTTGCACGTTACAAACCCGGCGATAAGATTACCGTAAGCTATGTTAGAAACGGGAAAGAAAATACTGCTACAATCACGCTTAAAAATAAGTCTGGCAATTATGAAGCTGTAAAACAGGAATCAGTGTTAGACGACTTCGGAGGAGCAGAACTGGCAACTGTTGATAAAGCCACCGCACAGAAGAATGACATCAGTGGCGGTGTATTGGTAAAGAAACTGGGCACGGGTATTTTGAAAAATACACGTATGCAGGAAGGCTTTGTGATAACAAGCGTTGACGGGCAGGAAGTAAAAACTGTAGAAGATCTGAAAGCACTTCTTGGCAAAGCACAAGGAGGAACTGTCAGACTGGAAGGTATTTATCCTGGTTATGAAGGCACCTATGGCTACCCGCTCAATTTGAGCAGCAGCGACCAGAAGTAAACAATCATACAATTGATGTATAATAAAGAGCCCCGCATTCGCGGGGTTTTTTATTATATGAATACAGCTATTGGTTAGCCGGCTGTATTACTACTATTAAGCATCGTTGTGTCACTCACTGCAACGGCAACAATACTGGTCAGCAAGAGTGCTGTCGTGTTACGTTACAAACAAGCAGGCGCACTTATGACTGCAATTCAATTTTAAGTGATTGGCTTTAGCTTAAAACCTTATAAAAGAAAGATGCTACCTATTAAGAAATTATATAAGCACTGTTACATTAACGATACATTTACAAAGTCGTTTGCGTCACATGCATAATTTCATTACCTTTGCAGCGCAAATCAGGGAAATGATCATCTTCAACTGATATTTGTCACCACATAGCCAACAGCCCTAACGATCTTACTGCTAACCACAGTGCCTGCCACGAAGAATTTTTACGATTAAAATTAGAATTATGAACAGTAATGTGAACAATTCCATTGTGGTAATGGAAGCAGATGAATTAATGACACTGGTTACAGAAGTGAAAGAAACAGTTGCTACAAACATCAGGCAATTCAGTGCAGCAGATCTTTGGAACATCCAGAGAAACATGAAAACTGCACAAAGGGGTTCAAGAAGAAAAGAGATCAACGCATAATACACCCTTATGTAACCCTAACAGCCGGTTATAAGTAACCGCTTAATTCATTCAAAAAGACCTTCCGCAGGAAGGTCTTTTGTTTTTATTGTGCAACTGTTATCTTCGAAATATGAAATGCAGTATAAAACACTTAACACCAGCACTTATCGCTGCCTTTTTTCTTGCCTTCCTGGGTGCATGCAACAGTGGTAACTCCACAGAACATACAAATAAGCGTGATACTGTTCCGGCATTAACAGAAAAAGATATAACCATTCCCGGTAATTTCAGCAGCCAGAAAACCCTGAAATTTAAAAGTAGCCTTGTAGATTCCTTCCTTGTAAAATTTCCGTTGCTAAAGGTTTACAAAAAAGATATTGATACTTTTTACAACAAAAGAAATTTTGCATTTGCGTGGTATGACAATAATGGTCTTATTGAACAGGCCGGGAACCTTTATAACCGTATGCAGAATATTAATGAAGATGGCTTAAATGATAGCATACCATATAAACAGGCGTTCACTGAGCTGATGAAAAATAATGCGCTGGATAGTTTAAGCACTGCAAATGAATACACTGAATTGATGCTTACGGCACAGTATTTTATTTATGCGCGCAATGTATGGAGTGGTCTGGATGAAAAACAGATGAAAGAACTTGACTGGTTTTTACCACGCAAAAAAGTCTCGTACGAACAACTGCTTGATTCCCTTATATCGGGTAAAAAGATATTGGACACCGCGCCGGTATACCGCCAATATGCATTATTGAAACAACAATTGAAAAAGTACAGAGACATAGAAAAAAGCGGTGGCCTGCCGTCCATAAAAGCAGACCAGAAAACATATAAAACGGGCGATTCTTCTGCAACAGTAGCAGCTATAAGAAAGTTGCTTTTTATGACCGGGGATATGGCTGCTGATAATGGAAATGCATTATTCGATTCTACGCTGGAAACCGGTGTAAAAAACTTCCAGCAACGTTACGGCGAAAAACAGGATGGCGTTATTGGACCAGCCGTTTTAAAACAAATGCAAACACCGGCCGGTGCTATCATAGAACAGATTATCGTTAACATGGAGCGTAGCCGCTGGGTGCCTGTAGAATCTCAAACAAACTATATAGTGGTAAACATTCCTGATTACAAATTGTACGTTTACGAAAACGATACAGTAGCATGGAGCATGAATGTAGTGGTAGGGCAGCCCGCACATAAAACTGTTGTTTTCAACGGCAACATAAAATACATTGTGTTTAGTCCATACTGGAATGTACCTTCCGGCATATTGAAGAAGGAAGTGCTGCCTGGTATAAAACGCAATCCATCTTACCTGGCCAAACATAATATGGAGTGGAACAATGGTGCTGTAAGGCAAAGACCGGGGCCGAGCAATTCGCTGGGCCTTGTTAAATTCCTGTTTCCGAACAGCTATGATATTTACCTGCACGACACTCCTTCCAAATCTTTGTTTGGTGAGAATGACCGGGCATTCAGCCATGGATGTATCAGGCTTAGCCAGCCACAAAAAATGGCAGAATACCTTTTAAGACACGATTCTTCCTGGACGCAACAAAAAATTGTGTCTGCCATGAACAGCGGCAAAGAGCAATACGTAACACTGAAAGAAACGGTTCCGGTATTCATCGCATACTTTACCTCCTGGGTTGATAAAGATGGTAAACTTAATATCAGGAAAGATGTTTACGGCAGGGATAAACGTCTTGCAGAAATGCTGCTGGCAAAGAAATAAGCGCAAAATTTTATTGTTGGCAAGCCATTCTCCAGTATATTCATAACCCGCAAAAAATTTGCATTGCTGCTGTAAGATACATGTGCGTTATAAATACATTTTATATTTCCACATTACTTGCTGAAGGTTATTGCAGAAAGTGCATCGTTGCTGCCACATGCTATACCGTACAAGAGTGCGACGCAACGGAAGCTCAGCAGTAACCGTGCAGCCGGGTTCATAAAAATAATATACTGTTATGCCAACAAATATTCGCTGGGGTATACTGGGCGCCGGCAAAATAGCCAGGAAATTTGCCGCTGATCTTCGTTTGGTGAAAGATGCAGAACTTGTAGCAATTGCATCACGGAGCATCGATAATGCACGTGCATTTGCAAAAGATTATCCTGCCAGGCATTTACATGACAGCTACGAAGCTTTGGTAACAAATGATGAAGTAGATATTATTTACGTTGCCACCACGCATAATTTTCATAAAGAACACACCATACTTTGCCTGCAACATGGCAAACCTGTTTTATGCGAAAAACCTTTTGCCATAAATGCTGCCGAAGCTGCAGAAATGATTGCACTGGCAAAAGAAAAACAAGTGTTTTTGATGGAAGCATTGTGGACTAAATTTCTGCCTCACTTTATAAAGGTGAAAGAAATGGTCTCTGCAGGAAAGATCGGCGAGATTAAAAGTGTGTTGGCAAGGTTTGGTTTTAAACCGACAGAACCGATAGCGCCGCGCATTTTTGATCCGGTACTTGCCGGCGGAACACTGCTGGATATTGGTATTTACAATGTATTTATGGCATTAAGTATTTTAGGAAAACCTGATAACATAGATGCTGTAATGAACCCGGCGCTTACAGGTATAGATGAGCAATGCGCTATTACTTTCCGATATAATAGTGGTGCCATGGCACAGTTGTTTTCAAGCTTTGCTTCCAATATTGCCACAGAGTGCGATATACATGGCACCAATGGCAGGTTTAAACTGGCGCATCGTTTTTACGCGCCGGACACAACAATTGAGCACTACCCGGGATGGATAGACAGCAAAGAAATTATACCTGTGGAGAAAGAAGCAGGCTGGGGTTACCAATATGAAATAAGGCATGCCAGCGAATGCATCAGGAAAGGCCTGAAAGAAAGTAACGTTATGACGTTTGCTGACACTATGCAACTGATGGAAACCCTCGACGAAATACGAGCGAAAGCCGGGATTGTTTATGATGCAGATAAAAGTGTATAACGCTAAGCCAGCTCAATTACTGTTATCTCAGGCATAATACCAACCCTTCCCGGGTAACCTATAAAACCATAACCACGATTAACATACAGCATCTGCTGACCTTCTTTATAAAGGCCGGCCCACTGCTTATAAAACCATTGTACCGGGCTCCATTTAAAATAAGGATTTTCGAGGCCAAACTGCATACCGTGTGTGTGACCACTGAGCATCAGGTTAATGTCAGGGTATTTTGTTCTTACTTCTGCATCCCAGTGAGAAGGATCGTGGCTCATTAAAATTTTGAATGGATATTTTTCTGTGCCCGCATAAGCTGCTGCCATTTTACCATATTTGGGAAATCTTCCAAACGCACTCCAGTTTTCTATGCCAAGCAATGCAACGGATGCACCGTCTTTCTCCAGCACCACATGTTCGTTCATGAGCAATCGCCAACCAAGTTCACCATGAATTTGCTTGAGTCTTTCGAGGTTTGCAGCTTTTGCTGCCTCACTTGGCCATGCAACGTAATCTCCGTAATCATGGTTACCCAGTGTACTGTATACACCGAGTGGCGCCGAAAATTTGTTGAATACATCCATGTACTCATCCATTTCGTCTGAACGGTCATTTACCAGGTCTCCTGTAAAAAGTATGAGATCAGGTTTTTGTTCCATAATTTTTTCCACGCCTTTCTTTACTGCTTCTTTATCGGTAAAACTACCGCTGTGTATGTCGCTTACCTGTATAATACGCAAGCCCCTGAATGCTGACGGCAGGTTGGCAAACGTGAGTTTAAGCCTGCGCACATTATAATTGTACTTGTTGGAAAAACCATACAGCAAAGTAGTAAACAGGCCACCGCCTACGGCAATACCAGCCCACGTAAGGAATGCAGACCTGCTGATGCTGTTTTTCTGCTGCACAAAATCAGCGCCGCTTTTAGGAAATATCTTTGCCATCAGCCACACTGCACCGCGCCGCAAATCATCTACCAGGAAGAAAGTACTGGCAAGCACTTTTGCAAAGAACAAACCAACGAGCATAGCAAATACATAGTTTCTCAGAATGACGTTTGTTTGAAAAGCCTGCACATATGGAAACAACAGAATAGTAATAACACCCGCTGCAGAAATAACCCAATAAATGGTATGTATGATCACTCTGGCTTTCTCGCTGCTATTTTGTGTTACTGTTCTTATGGCCATGAAAACATACAGGTCAATCAGCAACATTACAACGATAACGATCCACCAGCCGCTGGTACTGCGCATAATAAAAACTTTTTACCAAGTTAGTAGAAATAAGCAAAGTATTCTTACACAAACAAAAACGAAACCGAAATGTTTTCCTTATACGTTATTGAAGGCAGGGCATATACGTATGAGCCCGGCAACAGTATTTCATGGTATCGCCTGTTGCGTCGCACTCTTGTACAGTTGAAGCTATATTGGGCAAACGCGGAGTGAGGCGTTTAAAAGATAACAAAAGAGATAAATTTAACTTTACCAGGTACTTTACTTACCCAATTCCCTGTACAAATCAATGATCTCATTTACCTGTTTGGTCAGCGAATAATTTTTAATTACAAAATCCCTCGAACGGTCGCTTTCCACAAAATACTGATCAGGGTTTTGCGTATATGCCACAATTTTATCAGCAATTGCATCGGGGTTAAAATCATCGAACTTATACCCGATGCCTGTAAAATCAAGCTGCTTAATACCACCAACATTACTTATTACCGGCACACAACCACAACTCATTGCCTCAAGCAATGCAAGGGGGAGGCCTTCAAAATCACTGGTAAGCAGGAATATGTCTATGCGTTTATACGCTGCATAGGTATCGGTTAGCATACCCGGCAATTCTATAACGCCTTCGACATTGAGCTCTTTGATGCGCTGCCTCAACAGCTCATCACTTGGGCCATCTCCTACCATCAGGAATTTGATAGCCGGATTTTTTTTGTGTACCGCAGCAGCAACTTCTGCCCAGCGGTCTACACGTTTCTGCGGCCTGAACCTTGCTACCAATCCTATAGTCAACGTTTGTGCAGGGCTTAGCTGTTGCCTGTGTGTGCAATGAAATTTATTGGTATCAATACCATTGAGAATAGTAACGGGGTGGTTGGTTTTGAAGAACCAGCCCTTTTGTATTTTACGGATCACCTCTCCTACTTCGTGCGATACATAAATGACACTATCAAAAAAGCCATACGTCCAGCCGCTGAGGTAATAATTGTATTTACTGTAAAAGTTTACCAGGTTATGCTCGCTATAGATATATTTTGTTTTTTTGCCGGTAAAGAGTTTGGCTACAACGCCCATCCAGCCTGCAACAGGCAGGTGCATGTGTACAATATCGTAATTGCCTTTTTTGATGTCTTTAAGAAAACGCAGGTACTCAAAGAAGAACTTCCAGGTGGTAATTTTATAGAAATAAAACTTATTGATATTTGGCATTACATCATCTTTCAACCCCAGTTTTTTATGATCGAGCACAAAAAGGTCTGATGTAATTTGTTCTTTGAACTCAGGCTGGGCAAAGAATTCACGCAACAAAACTTCTGCACCACCATAGCTGAATACGCGTATTACGTGTGCAACTTTTATCTTTGGTACAAGACCACTGTTTACTGAAGGTGATTGAAAAAAGTTATTGATAAAGTTCAATCGCATTGCTGATGAAGGTTGTGTATGTGTTGAATAGAATTGTTGTTGTACAAGAGTGCGACGCAACGACAGCTTAATAGTAGTAATGTAGCATGGCTCATAATATTGCTTTTGCTTACCGCCTGCTATGCATACTCACCCACAATTTCCATAATTTGTTGCTTTGTCTCTTCTGTGAAGGTTGTCTTCTTCGATGTTCTTGAATTGCGGTTGCTTACAACCATTTCCGTCATATAATTATCTACATATTTTGATTGTGGCAACTGCATATGATGCATTACCTGCTGAATGAATGCCCTGGGGTCTTTTACAAAATCTTCGTAGCGTGTTTCCAGTACATTCAACCCAAGTTTGTTGATCTCGTATTGTGTTGTTTCCATCAGTTTACGATATTGAAACGCCGTGATCAGCGGTGCATCACCTTTCAGCTTTTCTGCAGCCGCTTCCTCTTCTTTGGAGTAGGCGCCAATCCACCAGAGTTTGTCAATACCCATGCGCTGCCAGAAACCAACTTCGAGCCATGAACGCACTGTGGCTATCGGCTCTCTTGCAATACTTACCACAATCAAATCCGGAAAAATGCTGGTGAGATATTCTAACCTTGCAGGCCCGGTAAACTTCATGATCAATCTTTTACGGCCCTGGTATTTTACCTGCTTTGCAAGAAATGAACGGATGTGATGTATTTCTTCAGGCGTAGCTTTTTCATTGAGCAAAAAACCTCGTGAAAAATCGATGCGCTGGCCTGTAACGCTCTCCCAGAAAGCATAACGCTCTATCGGGTTAAAGATGAGCAGTTTTAAAAAAGATCCGAATTGCTGCCGTGTATTTTTACTTACACCAACAAATTTCCAGTACTTCACCAGCCGCCACATTTTATTATCCCAAAAACGACGCAGGTAATTGATCCAGGTAGATTTGGTAAGAATTTCTTGGTAGTTGCTGTGCCATGCAAGATCTTCATGCTGAAAAATGATCTCAGATAAAATAGTGGTGCCACTGCGGCCACTGCCGAAGATCAAAATTGGCCGTTCCAGCAGTTCTTCATACTTTATTTGTTTATCATTCATAAGCGTTTTTTTGTGTACCCGGCAGTTGGGTTATTAATGAAGCTTCTCTTGCGTCGCACTCTTCCACTGTAACAATACTACTCAGCAAACGCGAAGATGGAAGCGTATAAAAAAAGGCTGCAAAGCTTTACTCACTCATCAGCCGTTTACGATCTCGAGTATCTTACGTTTTGTGTCTTCGTCTATTGCGGTTTTATCAGATTTTGCAGAACGGTTGTTCCTGTTTTGCACAGAGATTTTACTCATAAATGCGTTTACTCTTTTAGATTCAGGCAAACCGAGGTGTTGCATCATGTTTGCAATGAACCCACTGGCATCTTTTACAAAATCTTCGTAGCGTGCTGTATAAACATCTGCACCCAGCTTGGCCGTTTCCAAAGCCGTTGTTTCCATTAACTTTTTATACTGGAAGGCCACAAACAGTGCAGGGTTTTTAGCTAACTCTTTCGCCTTTACTTTTTCTTCTTCTGTATATGCACCATCCCACCATAGTTGTTCCGTCATTTGATTGCTCCAGTGTATCTCCAGCCAGGAGCGTACTGTAGCCACAGGCTCCCTGGTGATCTGCACAAACTGCGCATCAGGAAAAACACTGAGCAGGTATTCCATACGTGCCGGGCCTGTAAGTTTAAATGCCAGTCTTTTGCGGTGTTGGTATTTCACCATTTTCGCAAAATGCATACGCATGTGCGCACGTTCGGCTTCGGTGGCGCGTTCGTTGAGTAAAAAACCTCGTGAAAAATCAATGCGGGGGCCGGTAATACTCTCCCAGAAATCGTAGCGCTCTATAGGCCTGAACAATACCTGGTTGACAAGTGATTTGTTATTCTGCGTGTTCATGCCCGTAATGTTCCATAAGCCATTATCGAATGCACGGCGCAGGTAATTAATGGCTGCAGACTTTGGCAACAGCTCCTGCCAGTTACTATGCCAGGCCAGGTCTTCGTGATGCAAAATAATGTCTGATATTACGGTAGTACCGGAACGGCCGGTACCAAATATGATAACAGGCTTTTCCAGCAGCTTTTCGTTTTTCGATAGGAAATCACTCATAAGCAGGATTAATATTGATTAAGCTGGGTGTATGGCAATTGCAGGATCTTTTAACGGATCTGGCAGGCCATGTACTAAATATTTTTTTCGTTTACTAAATGCGTCTTCTATCGGTTTCCGGTACACAACATATGTTGCAAAAACCAGCGTTGAATAATACCACAGTGTAGATTCCCATATACGGCTTACAAACAGACCCGCAAAGATGGATATAAAATAAGCGATACCGGGTGCGGCCAATATGATATCATTATACTTTGCTGCGAACATAAAGTTTCTGTAACTGTGCCATAGAATGACACCTACGTAAATCAGGAAAAATATTTCACCCAGCAGCCCATACTCTACCGCAAACTCAAGGAAGGTATTGTGCATAACGTGCGGGTCTACCTCCTTTGCATATTGGAATGTTGCCCATAAAGACGCAGTTTCATCTCCACCAACACCAAATACAGGGTTGCGGGACACAGCCTGGTAACCTGCCTTCCAATAAGCGATACGCTCACCACCATCCTCTTCTTCTGTCTGATAAATAAAACGCTCGATAGTGGGCGAATCTTTAAATATGTAACCGCAGGCACCGGCTACCACAACGGCTGCCGCAACGATTAATACCTTGGCACCCCACCGCAAATTCCACAAGGCAATAAACCCGCCCAGGCAACCGAGAATAACAAAGTTGAGCAACCCGTTTCTTGAGGCGATATTCATGATTACAAACAACAGACAACCCAGGCCTGCAAGGTTTACAAAGCGTTTGAACAAAGTTGACTTAGGTTCGAATATGCCTATATACAACATAACACCTAATGCATTCATGTTTGAGGAAAAGTCTCCGTGGTGCGCATCGCCAAAGTGAAGCGTATCGAACTTTTCTGTTACGGCACCAAACAACAGCATATCAACTAACACCAGTGCTATAAGATACGCCGCCATGTCTTTTACAAGTGTAAGCCCGCGGTAAAGTAATTCTTTATCGCTGTTGATAAGCACTTTCAGGTACATGAAAAAGAAGATGAGCTTGATGATCTTCATAAACATTTTTACGTAGATGAAGATGCCCAGTTTCATGTATAACGCCTGGGAAACATAACGCTTGATCTCGGGATGTGCGCCCCAGGTGATCATGCCTGAAATGACGAATACACCGAAGAAAACGTATAAAAGCGACAGCTTAAATGGTACTTTTATTTTATTGCGGGTAATGATATCGTACAAAAAGAATGGCAGCGCCACAGCAATGGCATAGGTCTCTGCTTTTGATGAAGCATCATCTGAAACGAATGAACCTTCGATACAGGCAATAAAAATAAACACCGGTACAACATATGCCCTGTCCAGGAAAATAAGTGGTGCAGCTACTGCAATAAGATAGATGGGATCATCCATCATCATAGACACCGAGCAAGAAGCAAGTATGGCAAAATTGGCTATCCAATACCACGCATCTTTCAATTTTAAAGTCATTGCCATAAAAGAATTTTTTCGATAATCTTTATGCAGTTTTACTGCTTACGGTTGTTTAAGTTGCACTATCGCTATACGCTTCAATCTTCGCTTTTGCTGCCTGGTGTTTCAACAGTACAAGTGTGCGACGCAACCAAAGCTTCATAGATGTGCTGCAGCCGGGCTCACAAAAATACTGATTGTCTAATTTAACCAGCCGGCATAATTGGTTTGCTGTAACGCCTTTTCGAGTTCTTCGTAATTCTCTATACCTGCGCGCCAGTCTTTTGCGCCTACCTTTTGCAAGGCCGGCGGAATAGCGATCATATCTACCTGCAGGAAACCAAAAGTTTGCTGCAGTATATTGTTCCAGTTTGCAAAATCTTCATAATAAAGTACCAGCCGGTTCATACCTTCTGTTTGCTGAAGCAGCTTTTTATTGGCTTCTTCCAGTGTACGAAGCCATGCCGTAAATTCCGCTACCGGTATTTGTAATTTTTGCTTTTGGGTGGTAGTGCTATCAGAGTGATACACTTTTGTTTCCCTGCCCCGGTAACGCGAAAGTGCTGTTTCGAAAATATTTTTGCGCACCAGCACGATTATTTTTACATCATTGTTTTTTATGTATTGCCAGATAGCCGGATTTGATTTAACCTGCGACTGCATGAGCTTAAACCCCCTGGCGGTTTCTGCGGCTTCTGTTGCAGTATAAAAAGCATCGAGGTGCTTTTTTATTTTGTTCTGCATACCAATATTGTTCAGCGCTTTATTCACTTTCATGAGCATACCGCGGGCTGTTCCTTTACCCAGGTAATTTTTGAAAGGAAAATGCCACTCTGGATGGTGTATTTCGTTGTTGGTATGAAAAATTTCACCGGCTACAAAAACCTGCGGATGTTCATCGAGTGTCTTGGTTAACACCGTTGAACCGCTTCGCTGCGTGGTGAATATGATAAAATTGGTCATGCGATGTATGTTTGTTTAATCGAGAAAATGTGCATAGTTGTTTTGTTGCAGCCATGTTTTCATTTCATCATAATTCTCGATCATATCTTCCAGTTTATCGGGGTTTAGCTTCTTTGATACCGGCGCAATTTTGTTGTCAGGAACATTGATAAAATTCAGCACCTTATTCATTGTTGCGTCCCAGTTATCAAATTCTTCGTAGGTTATTTTTAAGCGGTCCATTGAAGCAGTTACCTGCTCCAGTTGCTTATTGAAAGTGTCGATCTCGGCCATTTTTTTGCCGAGGGTGGTAAGATCAACTTTAAACTTAGGCAGCTTCTCTGTGCCTGCACCACTGTTGTGGTAAACACCTGTATGTCTTGCCCTGAGGTCAGACAAAGTATTCTTTAACAAGTTTTCGCGCAGCAAAAGGATAACTTTTACATTATTGTTCTTTAAATAACCGGTAATGCCCGGCAGGTAAGCCGTTTGAAAATGCATGAGTTTAAACCCTTTTGCCTTCTCTCCTCTTGCAGCGGTAAAAAACCTGTTGAGAAAAGATTGCAGGTTCATCCACATATTAGGGAAATTGAGCAGGTAGATTGCTTTTTTGGGCAAGGGAAGTTTCCAGAATTTAAAACTGCATTCGCCATGGAACTGTGTACCACTCAACAGGAATATTTCTCCTGCACAAAAAATATCAGGGTGTGTATCCAGCGACTTAACCAATAAAGTTGAGCCGGTGCGCGGCGTGGTAAAAACAATAAATTTCGTCATGCAGGAATATTAATCGTTCAATGGTTCTGTAACGGTTGGAATATTGTTTTCGTTTTCTATTTGCTGCTGTTCTCTCATGCGTTTCTTTTTGCCACCGCCACCTTTGCCACCTTTCTTCACCATTTTAACCATCTCTTTTTGCATATCAGCTACATCCTGGCCAAGTAAAGTGGGTTTTTTCAGGAAAACAAACAGCACAAATGCACCCAACACGCAGGTAACAATTATAAATGACAGCACCTGTTCTTTTAAAACGTAATCGAGGCCATAATAAACGGCATATGCAGGCAAAACAAAAACCACAGACAGCCATAACCCGTTTTTAAAAGGATGCAAAATCATTTTCTGCCAGCCTTCAGGAAATACCCTCTTTTTGATCGTGATCAACATTGCCACATAATTAAAGACTGCCGCCAGTGTAACTGCTGTAGATATGCCGGTGAGACCGTTTTTGTCAAACAACCAACCTATATATATACCTACACACAATACAATGGTATATTGAAATTTTCTGCCTGCATTTCTGAAGACCAGCTGCTTTGCTCGCATAAGTGCATCTGCTACTTTTGTGGTAATCCTGAAAGGAAGCGAAATGAACAATATCTGCATTGGCACAATTGCATTTAACCATTTGTGCCCGAGTAAGATTAAGACAATAGGTTTACAGAAGACTACACCAAATACGCTGATGGGTACAAGCAAAGAATTGGAGAAAGACATACCACGCAAAAAGAACACATAGAGCTTATCCATTTCGTCCTGCATCTTGGCCATAAATGGCATCATGATTTTCTGAATCATGTCGCCAATATAACGTACCGGTAAATTGGTATACCTGTAAGAGCGTTCAAAGGCGCCCAGTAATGCAATGCTTACCAGTTTACCAATCTCGAGCATAATACCAAAACCGCTTACAAAATTGTTTAAACGAATCAACGTTAAACCCGCACCATAGCCGGCAAGGTCTTTCCAGTGGCGCAGTGAGGCGCCGAGTTTTAAAGGTATTGGCTCAATGATCCATACCATGATCAGCCTTGCAGCATTGTAAAAGAGAATAGACCACACAAGCGACCAAACACCATAGCCATACATGGCCAGTGCAACACCTAATATGTTAGAAGCAAATAAGCTTAAACTATCACTGTAGAAAACCTGTTTAAAATTGAAGTTCTTCTGCATCAGGTTGTAAGAAGATGAGCCAAGAGATAACAGGATGAAACTAAGACCCAATACCCGCAGAATCGTTACCAGTTCGGGCTTATCGTAAAAGGTGGATATCCACGGAGCGGTAAAATACAGTATAACATAAAGCAAACCAGATACCACGAGGCTGAAATACAACGCAGCATTTTTATGCTGGGGTTCCACCTCTTTTCTTTGCAGCAATGCATCGCCCATACCGGCTTCAGAAAAGAAGCTGGCAAAGTTTACAAAAGCATTGGTAATGGCCATTAAACCAAACTCCACATCGCTTACATAGCGGGCCAGTATTGCATTTGCACCGATTTGAGACACCAGTACAACAACAGTATTCAGCACCTGCCATATACCTGTTTTTACGAGCTTTTGTTTATTCACTCCCATAAGATTGTTCAGTGGTTATTAAGCTTTACAGCTTACAAAACAAAGTTGCCCTTTCGGGCAAGCTTATAATAAATTTATGTACCCGGCAGTTGTACTGCTATTAAGCTTTTGTTGCGTCGCACACTTCAACTGTTGAAGCATTGCTGTGCGCTGGCAGCGTAAAGACTTTCTACCTGCTGCACATGCAGTATCGTTGCTGCCACCTGTTATAGCGTACAAGTGAGTGACACAACCGGTGCTGACAGGTGTTATACTGCCTGTTTCCAAAAAACTAAAATGCATAAACTCCCTGTAAAATGCGCTGCATATCTGTTGCCTGTGGGTCTTCGCCGGTTTTTTCGTCGTTCTTGTTCTGGTTATAGATTTTTATTCCCTGCAAATATGTATCTACCAGCGATGATTTTTTTAGATCTGCAAAAGCTATAATGCTATGGATTGTTGCTGCAGGTTGTGCCACAAAATCTTCATAACGTACGGTCAGGCACTTTACTTTGTGCTCTTCTATTTCTTTTTCTGTTGTTTCCTGTAGTTTGCGGTATTGCATAGCTGCCAGCAGTTCCGGCTTATCAGCATTCTTTTCTGCCCATTCCAGTTCCTGTGGTGTGTAAGCGCCGGTCCACCACAACTGGTGTTTTCCTTTGTCCTGCCAAAACTCTACGTTTAGCCACGAATTAATGGTTGCAATAGGCTCTCTTACAATATTGATAAAAACAGCATCGGGAAAAACAGTTTTAAGATAACCTATTCTAGCCGGGCCTGTTATTTTAAATGCCAGTCTTTTTTTAGACTGGTACCGTACTATTTTATTGAATGCCTTGTGAATTCTTTTCAGGTCGTCTGCTGATGGTTTCTGGTGAAGCAGAAAGCCTCGTGAAAAATCTACATCCGGCCCGGTTAAGTATTCCCAAAACCTGTAGGCTTCTGCAGGTTTAAACAGAATCTTATTAAGTTTAGAAACCTTGTTTAACTGCGGTTTCTGGCCCTGCAGACGCCACAATTTATTTTCAAAAGCCAGGCGAAAAAGGTTAATGCCTGGTTTTGCCGGGAACATTTCCTGGTAATTAGACGGCCAGGCCAAATCTTCGTGCCGGAAGAGTATTTCGGAAATAATGGTTGTACCAGACCGACCTGAACCGATTACAATGACTGGCCTGGATATACTGTTTTTCATAAATGGAATTTTATTTTGAGCATTGATTACTAGACTGGGCAACAACCATTTATTCCTTATAATTTATGCTTCTGTATCAGGAAATATCTTCTTATAGAAAGGCCTCTTGTCTTTGGCATCATCCTGTGTATAATAACCATGATCTTCATCGAACCTGAAACCTAAACCATAACCCTGGTTATAACCCGGAACAGGTTTAACGTCATTCAGAATTACATACATGTTTTTAAGCTTCCTGTTGTGTTTAAGATCTTCAATAACATCTACGTGTTTTTTGTAAGTGTATTTCTGCCTTACCACGTAAAGGGTAATGTCAGCATACACGCCGATAACCTGCGCGTCTGTTACTATAGCAGCCGGTGGTGTGTCTACCACAATGTAGTCGAATTTGTTCCGCATGTCTTCAAACAGCACTTTCATACGGTCATTCAACAATGCTTCTGATGGATTAGACTCTAACGTGCCCGACATCAGAATCCAGAGATTTTCATTGATGCCAGACGGAACAATTGCTTCATTCAGTGAGCCATTTTCTTCCAGGTATTCTGCAATACCATGTTTGGAATCATCGAGGTTTAACACTGTGCCTAACTGAGACTTACGCAATTCAAAATCTGCGAGTAATACTTTTTTACCGGCAAGCGCCAGGGTTACCGCTGTGTTGAGTGTAACAAAAGATTTACCTTCTCCACTCACAGTGGATGTAAGCATTACTACTTTACCACCGGGTTTGCCGTTTGATATCTCTGCCACTTTAGACAAGAGACTTGTACGCAAGGTGCGGAACTGCTCTGCCACAGCCGTACGGGAGTCTTTTGTAACAACAATGGCTTTTCCATTTTTGCTGGCACTTATTTCAGCAATTACCGGTGTAGATGTAGCTGCAGTAATATCATTTGGTGTGGTTACTTTATTGCTGTTTAATTCGCCTATAAGAATGGCAACAGAAGGAATAACCAAAGCAAGAAATATTGCTGCGATTATTACAATGATCTTGTTAGGCCACCACGGGTACACGCCTGCTTTGGGTGCATCTATTATTCTTACCGGTTCTATGTTGTTTGATTTGGTAACAGCCGTCTGCTCTCTTACAGTAAGCAGGTAAACATACAACTGCTGCAAAACTTCCTGCCTGCGCGATGTTTCGAGATATTGACGCTGCTGTATTGGTGCTCTTGACACACGGCCCTGCACTTCTGCATTTCTGCCGGCAAGAGAATTGTATGTATAGTTTAGAGATTCTTTATAAGTAGAAAGAATGTTCTTTAAAATACCACGGGTAACCGATATCTGGTTATCAAGATTAATAATAACCGGGTTATTCACGGTATTGGTCTGTAAAGCTGTTTCTTTCTGTTGTTGCAGGCTGTTGTATTTCTGCACCTGGGAAATGTACGTAGGATCATCAATGTTTGTACTGGTTGGCAGGGGCTCATTGATACGTGTAGGATCGTTCAGGTAGCGGTTGATCATATCCACAGACTGTACTTTCGCATTGTAGTTGGACAATGCAGCACTGGCCTCACTTTTTTCACCGGTTAATACGCGTGTCTCTTCGTTGATGTCTGTAATACCTCCGGAAGTTAAAATATTGGTAGCCCTGCTTTCAACATTGCTTAGCTCTTGTGCAACGCCGGTAATACGCTCGTCAATAAACCTGATGGTACTATCAGCAATGGCATTATTAGCACGCACTTTTGTATCTATGTACGATTTTATAAGGTAGTTAAGAAAATCCTCACCTTTGGCCGGCACTGAATTATCAAATGTAACATCCATCATAGTAGTGTTGGTTGCCGTAAGAAAAACCAACAAATTCTCCATGTAAGTGTAGTTTGTGGCCGGGTAAGTCAGTATTCTTAAACCCAAAGGAAAGGTGGAATCTTTCACTTCCGGAGAAGCGGGATTTTTTCTCACCACGTACGTACAAAATTTCTTTCTTACCGTATCGCCAAATCTAATCCTGAACTGATCAGGTGTATAATCATCCATAAATTTCAGGCTGTCACCAATGATACGTACATCCCATGCCAGCGGGTCTTCCAAACCGCCACGCAGTTCCAGCAGATCTATAAAGAACGGAGATTTATCATATACTTCTGCAAACCTTACACCGGCAAGCGCCCAATATGATACGTTAAGCTGCAGGTCTTTTACTGCTTTTTCTACAAGCGTCCTGGAATATAATTCCTGGATTTCATTGTTTACATCGTTTTGCTGTGAGAACAACGCGAGGTCGCTTAACATAGATGTTTCGGTGATACCACTGTTTATTTTACCTGAGTTAGCACCGTTTACAAGCACCCTTGCACTGATTGTAAATGTAGGGATAGCGTACATTATATATAGTACAGCCAGACCCACACATAAAATGGCAGAAAGTAGAAACCATTTCCAGTTACCGGCAACCTTTGCTACCAGGTATTTAAAGTCAAAACCTTCCTCCCCATTGTTAAAACCCACAATACCAGCATTGGTATTATCATTAGGTTTATTGTTGCTTTGCATAAAGTATATAGTTTATAAATAGTCGCTAAAACCAATTAGTTGTATAGTCTGAAAACAGACTTATGAAAGAAATACAGGTGAATATTATTTAAACAATAGTCTTGCTGATAATATTGTAAGGAAACCCAACGCCGCAGCAATAATGGAGTAGTTGCGGTTTCTGTAGGCATCTGTACTCTGCACTTTAGAAGCAGAGGCTTCTACATATATTACGTCGTTTGGACGAAGGAAGAAATAAGGAGAGCTTACACTTTTTGAACTATCAAGGTTAATCCTGGTAATTTCTTTTTGTCCTTCATAATCCCTGATCAGCATTACGTTGTCCCGTCTGCCATAGATCGTTATATCTCCCGCCAGGCCCACCGCATCAATGATGCTTGGTTTTTCATTGGGAATAAGAAAAGTAGACGGGTTTTTAACTTCGCCGAGCACAGTAACTTTAAAGTTGGCAAAACGAACATTGACTACAGGGTCTTTAAAATAGAAAGCGATCCTGTTACTTACAGTATCTCTGATCTGTTCTGTGGTTAAACCTGCTACGTGCACTGTACCAATGTAAGGCATGCGTACAGAACCATCTTTACCTACCAGGTAGCCTGAAATAACAGCCTGCGCGGCAGAGCCGCCGGATACCGCACCGGAAGTTGCGGGAAGATTTCCCTGGTTTAATATTGTATTAGCCTGAGGATCAAGTGTTTGAATAACAATATTTAATATATCATCCACCCGTACAGTAGGTGGCGTGTACTTTGCCAGTGGAATATATCTCAATGAAGTTGTATCAGGAATGTCTTTTAAAATCGCGATACGTTCGGTTTTACAGGATGTTGCAAAAAATGAGATGAGAAAAAGAAACAAAACAGGGTAGAGCAGAGATTTGGTGTAGAAAGTCAATTTTTTCATTGAGTTACTGGTTATTTAAATTGTGTGCAAATGTACTCTTGTATTTTGTTGTTCCAAAAAGATTATTAAGCCGAAAAGGGTGTTTCTGCGTGCAAAAGAACAAATAGAATATTTTGTAATATTTTAAACACACTTCGAGCACATTGTACAGGGAATAGTTCAGTTAAAAAACGAGCAGAATGCTTAAAAATTGCAAAAGGGCGGGAATTCAATTCGAAAATGGGTAACCGGATATGTTTCAAAACCTGGTATAAGCGCGGTTTTACAGAATATTATATTTTGGTAACCAGTTGTGATGATCTTCTTCCTGCTCTTCCTCATCATACATCAGCTCTATATTGATCTTTATACCGGTAGTGTTTTTCTTTACCGAAAGGTTTTTCTTTTCGCAGGCCTTATAGCTATGCTTTTCAAAACGAATGATATAGGTGCCGGCAGGGAGTGTTGGTATTTTGTATTGACCATTCTGATCTGTGGTAAATTTTTGTTCGTCTCCTGATTCAATGCCACGGGCAATGACCATAACGTCGGTAACTGGCTTTTTTGTAACAGCGTCTACCACCGTGCCCGTAAAAATGCAGTTTGAACAATCTTTTGCACCCGTTGCCAGCGCAATGTTGGTTGAAAACAGCAAAAGAAAACAAATGAGTATGTTTTTCATGATGCAGTAGTTTGGTGAAGTAAAGTTATCATTTTTGCGCAGAGTTTCAAGCCCTTAACAATATTTTATAGCTGCTGTCAACAGGTTTTTGCAGGCTTCGCGACAATCTTCGCACTTGCTGAAAAGAAATATGGCGCTGAAGAGTGCGACGCAACAGGTGCCTGATAGTAGTAATTGTTGCCCGGCCCATCTTAAAAAAACGTGGGATGGCCGCGGGTGATATTACCAGGCGCTTTGAAAACCCTCTTCCAGTGCTTTGTGGTACTTGCGCAGATCGAAAGAATAGAGATAGGGCGCTTTGTGCGCAACACCTTTACGCTGCTCCTTTAGTTTTTTTAAGATCCCATAAGAAAGCATTTTGCGCTGAAAATTTCTGCGGTCAAGTTTCTGGCCTAAAATCGTTTCATAAAGGCTTTGCAGTTCGGGCATGGTAAACTTTGCCGGCAGCAGGTTATAGCCAACGGGTTCGTACCTCAGGTGGGTTCTCAATGTAAGCAGTGCTTTTTGCACAATCTGCGCATGATCCATTGCCAGCGGTGGCAGGTTGTCTATATCGTACCATTCGCATGTTTCGGAAAAATAATCGGGTTTGGCATTGACCTTTTCAAAATCTACCAGCGCATAATAGCCAATCGTGAGAAACCTTTGTAGTAACCAGTTATCGGCAGGCGCCGTTATACCGGCCTTTTCAAAAACAGCTTTGGTAATATTCTCATCGCACCGCTTGGGATCTCCGAATATGTAGAACTGCTGCAGGAAAATATCACTCAGCCCTGTTCGTTCCAGTAAGATGCGTTTGGCCGAAGCGTCAATGTGTTCCTCTTTGTAAATAAAGCCGGCAGGCAGGCCACAACTGGAATAATTGGCAATGGTGAGCAGTAATACTTTTAACTGGCCGGCATGAAAACCAAAAATTACACAGTCTATGGAAATGCAGGGCATGAAGTATTTTCCACCTTTAAGCCTGAACTCGTTAACCGACTTAAATTCAACCATACAGGCAAGCAATTTTTACGGGAGGTAAATAATGTGCTATGCTAAGTAAAAAAAGTTACATATAAAAAATTACTGCAAAGGATTTTGCAGTGCCGCCGAAAATTCTGTCCAGATACCTTTAACAATATCGGCCGCAGGCTCAATAGTATTGACCAATGCACTCACCTGCCCTATCTCCAGCTCACCTTCTGCCATGTCTCCCTCAAACATTCCTCTTTTGGCTCTTGCCCGGCCCAGTAATGTTTGCAGTGCTTCTGCGGTTGCGCCTGCATACTCGGCCTGTTGTACGGCGGTGAAAAACCCGTTCTTCAGCAACCGTACCGGTACCAGCTTTTTCATACTGAGCATTGTATCTCCCTCCTTTGCCGCAAGCACGGCTTCTTTAAAACTTACATGGGCCGATGCTTCTTCACTGCAAACAAAGCGGGTGCCTACCTGCACACCCGCTGCACCCAATACCATTGCCGCCAGCATTTGCCTGCCGGTGGCAATGCCGCCCGCTGCTATAACGGGTATATTTACTACAGCTTTTACAGCAGGTATTAATACCATTGAAGTTGTTTCTTCGCGGCCATTGTGGCCACCTGCTTCAAAGCCTTCTGCCACCACCGCATCGCAACCTGCATCGGCGGCTTTCTTCGCAAAAATGCTACTGCTTACCACGTGCACAACTTTTATATGGTGCTGCTTAAGCAAAGCAGTAAATGTTTTGGGGTTACCTGCAGATGTAAATACAATTTTCACTCCTTCGTTAATAATGGTTTGTATATGCGCATCTATGTCTTTGTACAACAATGGCACATTTACACCAAAAGGCTTATCTGTTGCAGCTTTGCATTGCTGAATATGTTGGCGCAGCACAGCGGGGTACATACTGCCGCTGCCTATTATACCAAGCCCACCGGCATTGCTTACTGCAGCAGCCAGTCGCCAGCCGCTTGTCCAGATCATACCTGCCTGGACTATGGGGTATTGAATACCGAATAATTCAGTTATACTGTTTGAAAACGACATCTGATAAAATTAGCCCGTTTCTGTATGAAATGTTTACACCACGGCAGGAATTTGTACCGTGAACATTACCCGTTATTTTGTTGGGAGATTTTTGTGTACCCGGCAGCAATACTGCTATCGGGCTTTTGTTGCGTCGCACACTTCAGCTGATGAATCTTTATGGAGCAACCGCGAAGATGGCAGCGTAATTACCGCTATTCCTCCATGCGACCTAACCATGAAAGCTCACGGGTAAACATGCTCCGCCTGCTGTTTTTTACAGGCAGTAACATATTAATAAAAAACGCTGGCACCTTAATTGTTCATTTTGTTACGCTAACACATTCTTCACCGAAAAAATAATCAATGAAAGATACTGCTACACTTCAGCAAAAGGCGAATTTATTGCGTAAATGGTCAATGATCTCCACTACAGAAGCAGGTTCTGGTCACCCCACATCCTGCCTGTCTGCTGCAGATATAACTGCGGTATTGTTCGACAGGTATTTCACTTATGACATAGACCAGCCGCTCAATATTTACAACGACCGGTTCATACTCTCCAAAGGTCATGCTGCACCGCTGCTGTATGCACTGTTTGGCATGTGCGGTGCCTACCCGCTGGAAGAACTAAAAACACTGCGCAAATTCAACAGCCGTTTCGAAGGCCATCCCGTACCACGTTTTGAGTTTGCTGATGCAGCAACAGGTTCCTTAGGCCAGGGGTTATCTGTTGGGGCGGGCATTGCGCTTGCATCAAAAAGGGAAAAAATCAACAACCATATTTATGTGCTTTGCGGCGATGGCGAACTTGCAGAAGGACAAGTATGGGAAGCAGCAAACTTTGCCTCTTTTCATAAGCTGGATAATCTCGTGGCCATACTCGACATCAACAGGTTGGCCCAAAGTGGCGAAACAATGTTTGGCCACCATGTAGATGAATACGCCAACAGATTTCGTGCATTTGGTTTTGATGTATTTGTTATTGATGGCCATAACCTGGAAGAAATAGACAACACATTGTCTTTAGCCAACAGGAACAGCAACGGTAAGCCTGTAGCCATTGTAGCCAGTACGTTTAAGGGTAAAGGCATTTCGTTCCTTGAAGACAAAGATGGCTGGCATGGTAAGCCTCTTAAGAAAGAAGACCTCAAAAAAGCATTGAAAGAACTGGGCAATGTCAGTGATCAGTTAAGCTTCGACATTCGTAAACCCGCTAAAAGCAAAATCTCGAAAGCCTCGAGAATTAATATTTCATCACCCATGCATTTTGAAAAAGAGAAGGAATATGCAACACGTGAAGTATTTGGTGAGGTGTTGGCCGGTATTGGCAAAAATGCAGCCCTGATCTACGCGTTGGATGCAGATGTAAAAAACTCAACCTTCACAGAAAATTTTATGGAAGCCAGCCCACAACGCTTTGTCGAATGCTACATCGCCGAACAAAATATGGTATCCGCCGCAGTGGGTCTATCCAGAATTGGCAAAATACCCGTGGTGGCAACCTTTGGTGCGTTTCTTACAAGAGCTGCAGACCAGGTAAGAATGGCGAGGGTTTCTGAAGCCAACATCAAATTCGCAGGCTCGCATGTTGGTGTGTCCATAGGTGAAGATGGTCCCTCTCAAATGGCCCTGGAAGATATTGCATTGTTTGGCGCAGTACCCGGTACAGTCATTTTGCAGCCTGCTGATGCTGTTTCAACGGAAAAACTGGTACCGGCTATGTTGAACCATCGCGGGTTTGTTTACATACGCACACTCAGGCCAAAAACACCTGTACTTTATGGTGCAGAAGAAAAATTTACCATCGGCGGTTCTAAAATACTTAAAAGCTCATCTGATGATGTATTAACGATTGCCGCGTCTGGCATAACAGTTTTTGAAGCACTGGCCGCCGCGGAAAAACTACGAAAGGAAAAAATCAATATCAGGGTTGTCGATTGCTACTGCATCAATCCTGTTGACAAAAAAACATTGCTGCAATGCACCAAAGAAACAAGACAGCCAATCGTTGTTTCGGTTGAAGACCATTTTATGCACGGCGGGCTTGGAGATTTTATTGCTGCTGCTTTAGCCGGCGAACAATGTACCGTGCACAAAATGGCTGTGGCAAAAATTTCTCAGTCAGGTACAAAAGATCAACTTTTAAACGAAGCAGGCATAGATGCATCAGCAATTATTACAATGGTTAAGACATTAATACGCTGATTATGGCCTTCATGTTTTAGGCATATCAATTGCACATATCATAAAAAATGAATTATGGGAGACAAAAAAAATTTATACAGCAAAGAAGCGATAGAAAAATTAAAGGCATTGGCAGAGTCGGCAGATATATGCATGTTTGTAACAAATCTTGATAAACGCCCGATGTCTGCACGACCGATGAGTACACAGGAAGTAGACGATGAAGGAAACCTCTGGTTCCTGAGCAAGGCCTCAAGCGACAAGAACGAAGAGATACGGGATAATGACGAGGTGCAACTTTTCTATTCTAATAAAACAAGCGCCGAATTCTTAAGCGTGTACGGGCGTGCAGTAATTATGCGCGACAGGGAAAAAACAAAAGAAATATGGACACCAATGGCCAAGGCATGGTTTACTGAGGGCATAGACGATCCGGAAGTGTCTATCATCCAGGTTATTCCAGAAGACACCTATTACTGGGATACAAAAAGCAACAAGTTTGTATCACTGGTTAAAATAGCTACTGCTGTTGTTACAGGCAAAACAATGGATGATGGTGTGCAGGGAAAAATAAATGTTCATTAGGAGGGTTATCAGAATCAATATAAAAAAGCCATTGAAAATTTTCAATGGCTTTTAAATTTAATGCGGTATTCAAAGCGAGGTTTATCCTTCGCTGTTGGCATCGTAGTTAACATGCTCTTCCGCAATACCTGTAAGCAACTGATCAGTTTCTTTCTCTTCATTCAATGTCTGCTCCAGTATACCGGCAACTTCATCGTGCCCCATTGTTACTGCAAGCTGGTGTAAACCACCGTAAGTTGCAATTTCGTAGTGTTCTACTTTTTGAGCAGCCAGGATAAGACCTACATCTCTTGTTGCAGTGCCTTTTTCTGTGTCTTCAATAATAGATTCTCCTTCTTTAACAATGCCTTCCATAGCCTCGCATTTTTTTGCAACAGCCTTTTCTCCCAATGATTCAAAAATCTGTTCTAATCTTTCGATCTGTACTTTAGTTTGCTCAAGGTGTGTGGCAAACGCTTCCTGCAGTTCTTTTGATGTTGCCGCTTTCTGCATTTTAGGAAGCGCTTTTGTCAAATGCTTTTCTGCCCAATAAATATCTTTTAGTTCGTCTACAAAAAATTCATGCAGCACAGGGCTCATTTCTTTATTTGTTTTTGCTCCGGCACTACGGGTAGATTTTTTTGTCGTTGTTTTTGAAGATGCTTTTTCCATGGTTATCAATTTTTACTAGATGCTTCATAATTCATGCCACGGCAAAACCTGAACTGCCTACATTCTTTTGTAACGGAGTTTGAGGAACCGTTTACGCATAATTTTATTTTTCTCAATTATTGTTAGACAATTTGGGGAACATATTATTTTTTTTGTGCCTGCCAAACACTACAGTAGTCAATAAAAAAGACCGTTTTTAAACGGTCTTTTTTATTTTGCCAGTTTAGCAACCGGGCTATTTGCATCTAATTATATCCTCTACCTGTTACAATTAGAAAATTAACGCGGCTAAGACGATGATTGTAGCACCATAAACCATAGAAAACATTAAAAGGTTTTTTCTTGATTTCAGCCTTTTCAATTCATGAAGATTCATTTTATTAAATGCTTTTCTGAAAGTCAAATCCTTTGTTGCTTCTTTTAATTGCATGCGTAAAGATTGTTGTATTTCGCTTGTCATAATATTCGGTTTTTATACAACTAAGACGTACAAAATACGTGCAGGTTTAACCAATAATCACCTCCAAAAAACGCTTTAACGATGCTTTTACGATTATCAATTAAACGACATTTTTATGTCATTTGAAGCTTAGCTGATTTTTATTGTACTTTCGTTAACATTGATCCTGGTTAATGCCCATAAGAAAATCCCCGGTTAGGTTCAATGGATGCACCGCTGAAGGATGGTGCTTTACGGGCCAAATCAATCTCTAATATTTGTAGTTAAATAATGCAACCAACAAACTATTTTAAAACGCTGAACACACTATTCACCGCTTTTCTTGCAGGCCAGGTTATTTTTGCAGCAATGGCTGGCTTCCTGGTGTTGTCAGGTTACGGTGCAGGCAATTTTACCGCTTTTGGCAATATCTTTTTTATCGCAGTACCTGCTTTGATCATAGCAGGCAGATTAGGGGGAAACATGCTGTTTAATTCCAAAACCAGGAACGCTCAATCAGTTCCAGATGTACAGACGCGGCTGACTGTTTACAGAACTGCTTTTATTATCCGTTGTGCTTTATTAGAAGGGCCGGTACTCTTTGCCATAATTGCTTTTATGCTCACGCAGGTGATTGAAATGATGGCATTCGTTGCCGGCGGAATATTCCTGTTCTTCCTGCTTAAACCATCAAAGGAAAAAATTGCCGCAACATTGAATATCTCCCCGGAAGATATTTCGTAGTATACAATATTGAGAGGATGAATACTGGTTTTAAAAGGGACCCCAAACATTTATTTCCTGCTACGCATAGCCGTACAGGGGAATGATATTTGAGCTGAAACATTTTATGTGGGAACAAATAACAACCTTATCTGAAATAGATACAGTAGAAACAGGTACCCTGATTGCCAACGGGCATCCTGTATCCGGTAATACGCCAATATATAAAGTGAGTGGTAAAAATGAAAATTACATTACCCTGGTACCTCAAAACAGTACAAGCCCGGACGAGGGGCTTACTATAGCAGCAGACGAACTATTTGATAAAGGCTGGTGGATGATGAAGACACATTAGAGCGTCATTTCCGGGCTAATGCCGCACATGCCTACATCTTGCCGCTTTATACATGTACAGTTGCTTAGTGCGGCGCCCTGTTGCCATGAAAGTGGAACCCTGAAGTGTGCGACGCAACAGAAGCTGAATTTTATTACTGCTGCCGGGTACATACAAATCGCCTTCAACCGAAACGGGCAGTTAACAAACCCGGCGTATATGACAAACACCATCTCCTTCTACACGACCACACCAGTTATGTGAAATATGTTACTTGCATTGTTGCAATTAATCTACACAAATCCTTAAAAGTTACAACCGTATGTATTAAATTATGTATATCTTTTTATATTCAATATCTAACCTGATCGTACTTGTCTTTATCATGCATTCTTTATCTCCGAGCAATTGTATGGCGTATAATTTGTAATATTTATATAATAAACAAGCCATATGAAAGATTCATCTGATAACTCCGGTAAGGTAAGGCATACAAAAGAAGTAATAGACATTAATGCAGTAACACCGGATAATGACAATAAAGAAAATCTTATTACAACAGATATCGCAGAAACGCTTAAAGACGAAGTAACAAAGGAGGCTCCGTTATCGCAGTTTCCGGATGATTCCAATAAAACTGATAACGATGAAGCAGCCCGCGAGAAGCAACGTTAAAGTCATCTGCGACTGTGCAAGAAGGTAACGGTAACAGGTATACCAAACTTAGAGCCTGGCAATTGCCGGGCTCTTTGCTGCGTATCATATTCACCGATCATTTATATGTTTCACTTTAACGATGGCATATAAAAAGCAATTAAGTTTACCCTCTTATTGTACAGGCAACGCACGTTGCAGCGTACTTATCAAAAGCCAAACCGATGAATAAACTGGTACACATTATTGAAGATGATACGACAACATTGATGGTATTGAAACAATACATCAGCAAACATGGTTACCAGGTAAATGCTGATTATAACGGAGATGGTCTTGACCTGGAAGCACCACCACCTATGCTTTACCTGATCGACGTAAACCTGAAAGGAAAAAACGGCATAGATATTTGCAAACAAATAAAAGAACTGCAGCCTGAAACACCGGCTATTATTATTTCTGCCAATAAAGAAGTGGGTGCGTTTATCAGCGTTTGTAACGCTAACGGCTTTTTGCCCAAGCCGCTTGATATTGATGAAGTACTTGCAACAATTGACCGCTTTGCGCACAATTAGTCAGCAAACAACTTATCCTTCATTAACCATAAACGTTACCCTTTGAATGGCACGGTAAAGAATAATATTTCCATTACATGTGCCAGGTTGCCATTTGGGAGATGTTTTCATTAAACGCCTGACTTCTTTAGATGTGCCGTAACCGGGATCTTCCGGTATCTGCAAATCTGTAACATTTCCTTCTGCATCAACAGTAAATGTTATATAAACGATGTACAAACCGGGTGGACTACCTGCATCAACCGGCGCAGCTGCATTAAGATTCTTAACCAGGAAGTTTAACCAGCTTTTGCCGGTTGTATCATGATCCAGTGTGGCGGGGGTTTGTTGCTCACAATAAGTAGAGTCTCCGTTTTTATGGTAAATGTATTGCGGGGTGCCGCGCCTTTCATCGGCATGCTTGCGTAGTGTTACAAGCAGCACACCATTGCGGCCTTCCTCTTTGCCATATAAGGCAATAGCTTCTTTTTTCTGATACAGTTCAACCTTTAGCAGCAATGTATCTGCTATGCCTGAAAGTGCACTGTAATCTGCCAGCTTATTGTTTATACGAATAGTGGCTTCCTCTGCATTAAATTTTTTGCTGATCTGCTTAATGTAAACGGGCAGCGACTGGGCATGTAAGGTGTAAGCAGAAAAAGAAAAGTAAAACAGGCATAAAAACCTGCTGAGTTTTTTAAGAGCGTTGGTCATGTGTAAAGGTTAAAATTACCGGCAAGATAATCTTTCATACTATACAACAACCTTATTTACGGACTTTTAATCCCGCCTTCAAAGCAATATCTGTCCAGCGGTAATACTGGAATGTTTTATCTGTGCTCATCGCCACAAACATTCCACCTTCAAAGCCCGGCAGGCTTACATACGTTACATCACTACCATCACTCTGGTTGGTGCTTACAGCCACCGAGGCCAGCAGTTGGTGGCGGTTGCCTTCACGGGGATAAATATTAAATCGGTTCGCGGATTGGTCAGATACAAGAATATAACCGGTAGTATCGGTAAGCTGATAGATCGAAATACCTTCATTGTCTTCTTTGAATTGCCCGCTGCCAAACATTGCTATTTCATCATTACCTTTTGCAGGATCTGCAAAATATTTCCTGATGCCTGTTTGCTCATCTGAGTAGTACACAAATCCAAGTTCATTATCTACTGCAACAGATTCTATTTCTTTTTTACCAGAGTAAGTTCCAAAGCTTCTTACAAGGTCGCCTGTTACCTTGCCGGTGCCATCATCATGCAAAAGATATTGTTGAAGGTAGCCCTGCAACGGGCCGGATTTCCGACTCACGATGGCATAAATACTTCCGTCTGCAGGCCGTGTATACAATGCTATACCCATAGGGCCGCGTTCCTGTTCATCTTTAAATACTTCTATACCGCCACCATCAACCAGCTTCATACCTGGCAGGCTGAAAACACGTATGCGGTTAGTGCCTCTTTCTGTAGCAACAGCAATATCTGTTTTACTGCCCCCCAGTTGCAAACCGTATGCTACATCTACATTGTTTATACGCTTAAGTCCTTTCACCGTAAGGCTTTCATTAATTTTACCTGCAAGGTCAAAAACATATACACCACCATTGTCGTTACTCTTGTCTGTACCAAGTATAAAACTTTTGCTTACATCCTGTTTGTTGATCCATATAGCAGGATCATCACTATCTTCTATCACGGTATCAGTAACTACTGCAGGCTTCAGTACCTGTTCATTAACGCCTGCCGTTTGCTTTTTTATATTGGTACACGCACAACATAAAAAGTAAACAAACAAGATACATTCAAACGTTCTTTTCATATTCTATACCCGTTATAGTGCAGGATTTTTTTTGTGCTGTAACCGGCATTTGAACCTTGTGGCATCGCCTGTTGCCACGCTCGTTTCAGGGTTCCCTTTTTATGGCGGCTGAAGCGATCCGATCACAGTTTCATGCAAAGCATACAAGCCGCCAACAACAATTATTTTTTGGTGAGATCGAATTTTACACCAAGGTTAAAACGCGGACCATAAAACTCCAGTTGTGCGGTTCTGTCTTTTACACCCTGGTAATACCGCAAAGGCTGGTTGGTTAAATTATTTGCTTCAGCAAATACACGCAATTTGGGTGTAAAAGCATAAGACGCATTTGCATCGAGAAAAAATTGTTTATCGTAGTAGCGGTCAAAGAATGCATCTTCATTATATCCTGCGTCATCACCATCATCTACATACGCAGAAGTAAAGTTTCCTGACAGGCGTACCACTACCTTCTTATTTTCATAAGAAAGCGATGCATTAAACATGTGCGGCGCCGCTCCCGGAAGTTTTACATCGCTGCGTACAAGTTCTCCTCCGTTATAAATACCATCAGCCTTGGAATGGGTGTACGTATAATTTACATATACGCCAAATCCTTTCCAGAAACCACCGAGAAAATCAAGCTGGCGCTGAAAGGCAACTTCTGCGCCCCATATAGTTGCACCATCGCCGTTTCTTCTTTGAGAGAAATCCCAGTTGTCTCCTTCTTCTATCGGGTTATCAACCGTAGGAAAGGCCCGGGCAAAGTCGCTGCGGGTAAAATTGTTATCAATGTAAGTATAAAAAAAGTTGTTGAGCTTTTTATAAAACACCCCGCCTGATACAAGGCCTACAGATTTAAAATAGTTTTCTGCCATCAGGTCGAAGTTCATTGACTTCACCGGCTCCAGTTCCGGGTTACCAACACTTAGCTCAAGATCATTTGGATTAATGTTAAAGTAAGGAACAAGATCATAATACCTCGGGCGGGCAATGCCGTTTGTCCATGCAGCTTTTAAAATAAAGTTATTCGAAACCTGGTAACGAAGGTTTACATCAGGCAGTACATTTACATAGCTGTTCTTTAACGATGACTGTCCCTTCAGGTCTTCCTCATCTTCTACAATATTACCTGTGTAATTGATGGCAGTGTTTTCAACGCGTATACCAATATTCGCAGAAAACTGCTTGGTGAAATATTGTCTTAGCTCTGCATAACCGGCTGTTATCACTTCCTTCGCTGTAAAGTTTTGGGCAAGATATTCGCCCGGCTCATCGCTCTGCTCATAAAGATTGCTGTTGGCAAGATCTACTTTGCCTAAATAGCCGGGTGTTATAAATGAGCCGGCAACATACTTATTACCCGGATAAAAGTTGCTGTTGGTTTTATCTGTTAATGGGAATAGGGAAATGTTGGCATAATTACCTTCATTGTCACCAATCGGCTCGTATGAAAAGAAATTGTTGTTGCGCTGTTTTATTTTATGTCGTAAACGCCCGCCAAACAACAAATTACCTTTTTGATTTTTTACGACAGATAACGGAATACTGAAACCAAGTTTTGCATTGATGTCTTCTTCGTACTGGTCCTGGAATTGCTCTGTCAGTTCGTTTAATCTTGTATAATCACTCAGCGGGGTCGCATCCGTCATCAATGGTCTTGTCTCGTCTGAAATATCCTGCGAAATAGTAATATCTCTCAAACCCATAGATATATACCTTTCATTTGGTCTTTTCTCAGAAGCTTTGGCATATTGCACAGACCAGTCAAGCTTAAGCGTTCCAAGCAAATGATCGCCGGCCAATGAAAGTGAACGCACACGCTGGTCTTCAAGCCTGCGTTCCTGTACACGATCGTTATCGATACCTCCTTTTGTCTGGCGCAATACCTCGCCATTATTGTAACCGGTGATATTTCCATTGTTGTCATAGATAAGATCATCTGCATAATCTTCTTCATCGCCCCTGTAGCGATGGCGCAGGCGGAAACGGTTTTCCCTGTCGTCTCTCCAGTTATACATGCCGGTAAGGTAGATGGTGTTCACCGGGTTTAGTTTCCAGTCGAGCGAAAGAGAAAGGCTTCTGCGGATACGCCACTCGTCGTACACCCTTATATCGTTATCGTCAACAAACACTTTACCATTTGCATCTTTGGCCCATGTGGCTTCTATATTGTCAGATCCATACTTATTGTTATTGTACGAGCCGCTAAGTACTGCACCTAATTTATTACTGAAAAACCTGTTGCCAAGAATGAAACTTCCGGTACCAATGAATGTTTTTCTTACAGGATTATAACCACCAGCCAATGTACCGGATATACGCAGGCCATTGGGCGCTGCACGGGTAACAAGATTTACAGAACCGCCGATGGCATCGGCATCCATATCAGCAGTAAGTGTTTTGTTTACTTCAATTGTCTGTATCATATCGGCTGGTATCAGGTCCATTTGTATGCGCCTGTTATCGCCTTCTGCAGAAGGAATACGCTCGCCGTTTAAAGACACGGAATTGAATTCAGGGCCCATACCTCTTACAACAATATTCCTGGCTTCGCCCTGGTCGTTCTGCATGGTTATACCGGGCACACGTTTTATAGCATCGCCAATATTTGCATCCGGAAAACGCCCTACCTGGTCTGCACTGATAATATTCGTGATGTTACCACTGTTCTTCTGCTGGTTTAACGCTTTCGCCTGTCCTTTAAGCCGGTCGCCAAGTACAACAACGCCTTTCAATTCCTGTACACCCGCTGTTAAGGTAACTTCTACTTCATTGATTCGTTTATCGGCCACCACGGTATTTGTGTAATCACTGTAGCCAATATATTTTATCACCAGCTGGTAAGAACCCTGCGGTATGGCAGTAAAAGTGGCTGCACCCGTTTTATCGGAAATAGCGACATACCTGTTATTATTCAGCGTTACTGTGGCACCGGGAAGATTAAGGTGTTGCTCGTCGGTTATTTTTACAACCAGCGATACGTTTTGCGCATTTACATATCCTGCAGCTAACAGGCATACAATAAAGAAACACAGCGTTTTAGAGATCATCAGCAGTTATTTTGCGCAAAAGTATTGTTGGTGCCTGCGCACAAAATCAAAAGCATGTTAAGTGTTTATTACCCCAGCGTTAAGATAATGTTACCTGGTTTTTTGTAATATCATTTTCATGGGATGAGAAAAGCATTTTTATGCGCTGCTATTGTGGTTGTGGCATGAAGGATTTCGCAGGCAGTGTATCGATGCTGAATAATGTTATAGCAGTACAAGTGAGTGACACAACCAAAGCTCCATAGCAGCAACACAGCCGGCTACATTATCTCCTTATTATCTTTGCAGCATGTATGCTAAAAAAGATGCCGTATTGTTAAAGCAGGCTTTCTGGACAGCCTTTGGACAATATATGCAGCCTGTATTATCTGCAGATGGAGACCATATTAACTGGATCAATTACAAGACCGGTGAAAAAGATATCTATTTCAGGATGCATGCCGATAACAAGCGGGCAACGATTGGCATTGAACTTACTCATAAGGACCCCTCCATGCAGGCACTTTTTTTTGAGCAGTTTACAGCATTAAAAACCCTTTTGCACAATGCACTTGCCGAAGAATGGCAATGGATGTTGCATACGCATGACGAAAATGGAAAGACCATAAGTACGATTGGCACAACACTGAACGACGTAAGTGTATTTAACTAAGCGGACTGGCCCGAATTGATTTCATTTTTTAAACCACGTATGATTTCGCTGGATGAATTCTGGAGCCAGGCGAGGTATATTTTTGAAGCGCTGCGTTAACAGCTACTCTCCCCAGGCTGTAATCACAATCGATCTGTTGCCACCGTGATTCCTGTGTTCGCAGAGATAAATGCCCTGCCATATACCCAATGCCAGTGCACCGTTTATAACAGGTATCATTACAGAAGCGCCAAGCAAAGAAGCTTTCAGATGTGCGGGCATATCATCTGACCCTTCATAATCATGTGCATAATCAGGATCATTTTCCTTCACAGTTTTATTGAAGAACATTTCAAAATCTTTCCGTACGGTGGGGTCTGCATTTTCATTGATGGTAAGAGCAGCTGATGTATGTTGAATAAAAACCTGGCAAAATCCTTTGCGTATTTTTTTTATGTCAGGCAGAGCACGCAATACTTCGTTCGTAATTAAATGAAAGCCTCGTGGCCTTTGCGCAAGTGACAATGTTTGCTGGAAAATTTGCATGCGCAAAGATTAAAAACAAAAACGAATAATCAGTTAGCAGCGGGCAGCATGTTCCTGATAGCACATATTTTCCAGACGTTGTTTTGTTTGGCTACGATGAATGTGCTCCACATGTTTCGCATGGTGTTATTATTGCTTTGTACCTGGTACCTGCAGTCAACAATAGCACTGTGAACTGTTAATGCCTTTACCTGGTGGATTGTAAGCGTTCTTTTCCCTTCATTGGCTGCAGTACTTCTGAGCATGCCCTGTACCGCACTTTGCATACCGCTGCGCCATTCGCCGGTGGAAACAAGCTGATCGACGTCTTCAGATAAGATAGATTTTAGTAATACGGTGTCGTTTGTTGCTCTTGCAGTGGAATACTGGTCAATTAATTTTGCAATCTCCTGCTCCTGCTCTGCGGTCAGCAACTTTGTTTGCGCAGAAAGAGGTACAAAGCAAAGCGCAAACAAGCAAGAGATCAGCATTCGTTTCATGACGTGCATTTTTTTAAAGTTATTGTTTTACCACAGCTACCAGGCTAAACATTTCTGAAAAGATTTCTTTATTCAGGTTGCCTGCATTGATAAAAGCACTTTGGTTGGCACGCATATAAGGATCGTAGTCTATATCATTCTGCTTCTCAAACATAGCATCGTCTTTGAAATAGATAAAGTTGGTGTAGTTAAAGTCGCCGCCGGCTTCCGGGAAGATAAGCCTGCAGAAGTTATAACCTGCTTCAAAATTCTTTTTAATAAGGTCTTTGTGAATCGTAAGCCAGTCGCCGGTTTGCAGGTTCTCGTAAGATATTTCTTTACCAGGTGTTGCTTTGACGTATTTAACAAGCATTAAGCCGGGTGCGGAAGTCATATCTGTTTCTGCAAACATCTCGTAAATGGGCGTGTAAATAATATCGAATGAATCATTTTTACGCATGCTGGTACTATCCAGCCGGCCTTTTGTGAGGCTGTAATAAACACCTTTCGAATCTACATTTTTGTATTCAGACAACCAGTCTGTAAAATTTTTGAAACTGGTTACAATAACATAATCGTACTGGTTTTTATTCCTGGCAGGATTAACCGGCTGCCAGACTGTGCTGCGTATAACAGCTTTAAATTTTTGCTCCTGCACGTCTACCCTGTTACGTATATAATTCATTACAGAAGCCGTATCTGTGATACCAGGTTTCATCTTTACAAACTCCATCAGCAGGTATTCATTTTGAGCGTTGGTTTTGGCTGTGGTTAACACCAGCGCCAGCAGTAATGAACAGGTCAGCAATTTCATATCGAGTGTTTGGCAGCAACAATAGAATTTTATGCCAAACTTATGCATAGCAAATAATTGTGCCTGCTGAATGCATACCGGGAAACTTCATGGTTTTGATACAGGTTTATTGCACAAAAGGTTTGTAAAGCTTGTTGTTTCGTTGCTATTTTTAATGATAGCAAAATAAATAATTATTATACTTTTAATGTATATACCACTCCCCTCATGACTTTTATCAATTCGCTCGATTATTTACCACATATCATGGAAGAGTTACCGATCGCGTTTTCGGTATTGGAGGGCCCGGACTTTATCGTGAAAATTGCCAACAAAAAAAACCTGGAGATATGGCAGCGGTCTGCGGCCGAAACGATCAACAGGCCATTGTTTGATATTTTCCCGGAAGTGAAATCGCAGAATTTTAAAGATATTCTTACCAATGTATACCAGCAGGGTATTACATACAATGCAGAAGATGTTCCCGCACAGTTTATACGCAACGGCACGCTTGACACCGGCTATTTCGACATTATTTACCAGCCACTTAAAAGCGATAATGGTGCAGTATACGCTATCATGGTCATCTCCAAAGAGGTGACCACCAAACATGCCGATGTGTTTAATAAACACCTGCTTGAAAGCAGCCCCGATTGTGTAAAGATCCTGGACCAGGATGGCCGGATAGCATTTATGAATTTTAATGGCCGTTGCGCCATGGAACTGGAAGATTTTGATATTGTAAAAAACAAATACTGGTGGGAACTCTGGGGCGATGAATATCAAAATATTATTCTTGATGCAGTACAGCGTGCAAAGAATGGCGAAGTGGTTCATTTCGAAGCATTTTGCGCCACTTTTAAAGGCACACCAAAATGGTGGAACATCATTGTTTCGCCTATAACAGACAAAGACGCCCATGTTGAAAGCATCATTGCTGTTTCAAGGGATATTACGGAAAAGAAGATTGCAGAGAAAAAAATAGCTGATAATGAAGTACAGTTCAGAACATTGGCTAATTCTATTCCACAACTTGCGTGGATGATGCAGCCAGATGGCTGGATCTACTGGTACAATGAACGATGGTATGATTATACGGGTACCACGCTGGAACAAATGCAGGGCTGGGGCTGGCAGGCAATACATCACCCTGCTATGGTAGAAGGCGTGGTGAAACGCTTTAAAGAAGCCATTGATGGCGGCAATGATTGGGAAGACACCTTTCTCCTGCGTGGAAAAGACGGCAATTACCGGTGGTTTCTCTCAAGAGCCTTTCCATTACGAAATGAAAAAGGCGAAATAATGCAGTGGTTTGGCACCAATACTGATATTACGGAACGCCGGTCGATGGAAGAAGCACTCAAAGAAAATGAACAACGCTTCAGGTTACTGGCAGAAAATATCACTGAGCTGATATGGGTTACAGACAGCAACCACCAGCTAACCTATATCAACGAATCTGCCTACCTGTATTTTGGCCTCGTTCCCCAGTCGTTGCAAAACCTGAACGCAGATTATATACATCCCGAAGATCTTGTAAAAAACAGGAAATACTGGGAAGTTTCTCAGCAGGAAGAAAAAGAGTGGGCGGTTGAACACCGGCTAAAAAACAAATACGGCGAATACCGCTGGCACCACACCAAAGCAACACCACATAAAAACAGTGAAGGAAAAATAATTATGTGGATCGGTACGTGCATAGACATTCATGATCATAAAATGAAAGAGCAGCAGAAAGATGAGTTTATGAGTATTGCCAGCCATGAATTAAAAACACCATTAACAGTTGCAAAAGGTTATATACAAATTCTTTCACATGTTTTAAGCGATTCCGGCACAAGGGCCGTACAAACATATACCATGAAAGCGCTTGATGCTATTGAGCGCATGCAGCAGATGATTGCGGAACTGCTCGACATCAGCAAAATTCAGAATGGCAGCCTTACCTACTTTTACAGCCGTTTTAACTTTAACGCACTGCTGAATGAAACCATTTACGATTTCCTGCAACATACGCGGTCGCACAACATCTCCAAACAGGGCAACCCTGCTGTTATCGTGTATGGCGATGAGAACCGGATGAAACAAGTGATCGTAAACCTGCTTTCAAACGCTGTAAAATATTCGCCCTCTTCTTCAGAAGTACAGGTTTGCCTCACGGTTGAAGACAGTTTTTTACACCTGGCGGTTACAGATTATGGCATTGGCTTAAATGCTGAACACCTTGATAAAATTTTTGAACGTTATTATCGCATAAAAGAACAAAGCCATGTGTTCGACGGGCTGGGCATAGGCTTGTATATCTCCGCGCAAATAGTAGAAAAACATGGCGGAAATATATACGCCGAAAGTGAGCCTGGTAAAGGCAGCACGTTCCATTTAAAACTACCTTTTGAAACTTTGGAAACAGATTGATCCCATTTAAATTACACGTACCTTAATATTAATAAATACTGATTTATGAAAACAATGCGCTTAACCGGTACCAAAAGCGTTGGCTTAGCATTACTTACCGGCGTGTTTTTTTTCTTTACACCTGAGGCAGCACTGCAAGCCCAGGACGTTACAAAGTTTAACTTTAAAACAGGTATTACGTACAGCATCAGCGAGGGGGCTAAAAAGGCAGGTAACAAATTAACCATGTGGTTCTCCGATGGCGATTACGCCGCCATGGAACCTGCAGAAAACAACATGGTGTTGATGATATTCGATACAAAAAATACAAAGATGCTTACCATTATGCAGGCGCAAAAGATGGTTATGACAATGGACTTCGGAAAATTTCAGCAACAATACAAAGACAAAAAAACCGGGGAAGATCAGCCATCTGCACCAAAAGGCCAGGTAACAAAAACCGGTGTAAGTGAAAAAATAATGGGCTACAATTGCGACCAGTACAAGATAACCAGCGCAGAAAGCGAATCGCTTGTTTGGGTTACAACTGAGCTTGACGCGGGTTATATAAACTTTGCTAAAAGTATGATGATGGCTATGAACAGCGGAAAAGGAAAAACCGGGAATAATGCGCTCGGCAACCTGCAGGATATTGCCAATGGTGTTATGTTAAAGATGATCACCAAAGATCTCTCCAATAACAAAGAAGTTATGCTGGAGGCTACCAACGTAAATACAAGTGGCAAAGAGGTGGACATTACAGGATACCAGACTATGAAAATCTCCGGCCAGTAAGTAAGCAATAATTATGTTGCCGGCTGTTGAATAAATATGAAGCACCTGTTGTGTCACTCATTTGTACGTTCAGAACTTTATGGAGCAGGTGCGAAGATTATACAAGAAAACAGCGCAAGCACATCTCCTTTGGAGATGTGTTTGCGCTATAATCACTAAGAGCTTTTTCTTTCCCGGGTTCAACTCAATTATGTCCCGTTATTTATTAATCATTACTTATTGTCTCAGCCACTTATTTGCTTATTCTACTTTCTCGTTGGCCATTCACGATCCGTAGTTCAATATTCGCCATGCTGCCACATGCATTACAGTACAAGTGAGTGACACAACAGGCGATGCCATGAAAAACTGTTGCCCGCTACACCATAAAAAATTATATAGCCTGGTGATTGAAAGGCTGCACAACCATTTCGCTTACTACCGCACTGGACGGTTGCTGACAAAGAAACCAGATGGTTCTTGCTGCTTCTTCGGCCATCACCATTTTATCTCGCTGTACACGCAGGTCTATATTGTCCCAAAACGGTGTATCGACGCCGCCCAGAAAAAGATTGGTTATACGTATCTCTGTGCGCTTTACTTCTTCCCGCACACTTTGCAACATACCTGTTAGCCCGTATTTGGATGCACTGTATGCTGCAGCCCCGAGCATTGGTATTTTACCGAGTATACCGGGTATGTGAATGATGAGGCCTTTCTTTTGCTCCTTCATAGCAGGCAGAAAAGCTTTGATAATAAGAAAAGGCGCATACAGGTTGATGTTGATCGTTTGCATAAATTCTTCCGGCGTTAATACGTCAGAAGATTTAATGATGCCAATACCGGAAGCATTGATAAGTATGTCTACCTGGCTAAATACTTTGAAAAAATGTTCTTTCAGTAAGGTTACTTCTTCTGGCCGGGTTATATCTGCCGCAAATACGTTTGCACCAGGAATGTTTAATTCATTTGCAAGCGCGGTAAGCTTTTGCCGGTCTCTTGCGCATAAAAAAATATTGGCGCCTGCAGACGTCAATATTTTTGCCGTTTTACTGCCAATGCCACCTGTTGCACCCAGTAATAAAATATGCTTTCCTTTTATTGTTTCCATGCAAGTTTATTTTGCACTAACAATAATTGCAGGCTATTGTTTGCAATGAGTTTTTGAGATTATACTATTACAGCCTCCTGCTGCAATATAGCGCGGTGAGCACCGTTCCAAAGCTCAATGCGTTTTTGCAGGGATGCAACTACCGCTGCTTCTGCTTCTTTCCAGTATTGTTCATTATTGCCACAAAGATTTGCGGTCATTTGTAAAGCGAGGTTGCTGTGGTGATCGCCGTCTACTTCTATATGCCGTTCAATATAATACCTGAATATTGCAATGCTGCCGGGCATTTCGTTGTTGATATCCTGTAAGAGCGAAATGAACATATTGGGTATAAGATCTTCCCTGCCAAATGTAAAGACAGCCGACTGCACATGCGTTTTACCGGTATTGATCACCTGGAATGTATAATCTACAAAAGCTGCGGCAGCGGCAGGCGTACCGGCATTGTCAAATGCAGCAGCCAGGTTTCGGGATTGCTGTAATGTTGCAATAAAAGTATTGATACCTGCAGTGGCTGCGCCACATTGTTCCATGGCCTGTAAGTATAGTTCAAAATGACTGGTACGTTCGCCATTCATATCAACATCAGACTCTTCGCCCGTTACAATTTCATTGATGAGGAAACGTGTATCTGCATTACCCCTGGGAAACCATGGAATACTGGTGCAGGTGAGGTTTTGCTGAAGCGATTTAAGCAAAGACATAAAATCCCACACTGCATATACGTGGTATTGCATAAAAATCCTGAGATCATCTGCATTTCTGATTACACTGTACACAGGGTGATGAATGATCTGTTCTCTTAACGGTTCAATTTTTTGTTTTAATAAATCAATTGCCTGGTTCATATTGTGATTCATTTACTGATTGCCAGTATATTCTTTGAGGTAAGGGGCGCATTTTTTCCAGAATGCAAAGAAAGAGGAATACGGCTTTACAACTTCCGGGAACATCCAGTCTCTTTCTTCCCTTTTGCCGGTATAATGGCTATATACGGGGTTTTCTTTCGAAACGATTTGCTCATTGGCGGTTTCACTGTTGGGATAAAGTTTGGCTATAGCAGACATCTCCCCGGTATACACCTGCAACCCGAGAATATTTTTGCCGAGTGCCAGTATAAAATCGATTACCTGTTTGCTTACCGGGTATTTTTCAAAGTGAGATGGCTCGAGTAACAGGATGCGGTTGCCATCTTCATGGCTGTGCCACTGCGGATCCAGGTTATAGTTGTTGTAAATAAATGTTGGCTTGCTGATGTCTATTGCTGGTAAGGCCGTTTGTGGCAACGGGGTATGCAATGTGAGTTCACTGCTTGCTTCGAGCTGTGGCGGTACAGGCATATTAACAAGGGCCGGGTATTCTTTGTCTAGAAAAGTATCTTTCTGCTCACTGTATGTGTACCGGTTTACATTATCCTGGTTACAATAATATTTTTTTGTTGCAAAAGCACCCGCTACCCATTGCCAGCTACACGTGTTGCTGGCAATATCACCATCGAGCAAATGATAGTACAACCATTTGGATGGTACAAGCCAGTGTGCCTTTGCAATATTGCATGTAATTGATGCTACATACATGCGTACATGATTGTGCATATAGCCTTTATCAAATAATAATTGTATGTGCTCATCAATGGCATTGATGGAAGTGGATGCGGCGGCTACAGCATCTACCATGCGATGATGCACTACGTCTGGCTGCGGCCGTTTAATGTCATCCCATATGCCGTCGCCCAGTTGCTGCCAGGTGCGTTGAAAATACTCGCGCCACGCAAGCTCCTGTATAAATTTTTCTATTTGCCAGGGCTTGTGGTCCTTCTTCAGTACATGATTTAACACCTGCCTGCAACTGATTACACCGCGGGATATATATGGTGAAAGATAAGTGACAGATCCATCTACGAAATTCCTGGTTCGCGCATACAAGGCGGGTTTAATGCCATCAAGCTGTTCAAGTATCGCATCGTAAGAAGTAGGAAAAGTATAATGCTGCGTGTAGTTTTTCATAAGGTAAATTATCGCTTGCTGATCTTGTTCAATGAAATTGTTTTCTGGCGTGTACATTTAAAACGGCTGACATCTTCTGCTCTTAATGCCTCGTGCTTGGTGGCGCGTCCATTGGTGCGTTTGCGCCACATCCGGAAACTGGCAGGCTTCATTTTATTGCGCATGAGTGCTATTACCTCTTGCTCTCTTAAACCAAACTGGTTATAAATGGCTTCAAAAGTGGTTCTGTCTTCCCAGGCCATTTCAATAATACGGTCAATAGAAAAATCATCTAACGCTCTCTTGTTGCCCATGATGTTGATTTTTTTGCATCCTGCACCTGTCGCTGCAATATTTAACATCGTCCCAAACTTTTGCCCACTTTTTTCTCCAGCTAAAAGGTCTTTTACAAACCACACAGGTTTTCTGCGGAAGATCGGCTTTCTTTTGTTGCTTCAAATTTTGTGACTGTTATTGATTCACTTCAACAACAATCGGGCATAAAGAATGTTTTACTTAAAAAAAATTTATCATGATCTCTTATAAAGCCGCGGACATACAGCAGTGGGAACGTTTTTACAGGGCAAACTTTATCAACAGCCTTACAGGTTTTAAATCAATAAGCCTTATAGGCACTGCAAATACTTCTGGCAATACCAACCTCGGCCTTTTCAGCAGCATTGTACATATGGGCTCAGATCCTGCTTTGGTAGGTTTTATCAACAGGCCGCTGAAAGCCGCGCCCCATACAATAGACAATATTAAGGCTACCGGTGTGTATACCATCAATCATGTTCACGAGTCATTTTTGGAGCCGGCGCACCAGGCAAGTGCAAAATACCCGGAATCTGTAAGCGAGTTTGACGAGACAGGTTTAACACCTGAATACATAGACCATTTCACCGCGCCATTTGTGAAAGAAAGCGCCATCAAGTATGCATTGACAATGCAGGAAATAATACCCATAACATTAAATGATACCTTCCTCGTAATCGGCAAGATTGATTTTGTACAACTGGAAGCAGGTGTTTTGAGACCTGATGGTTTCCTGGATATTGACAAAGCAGGCTCTTTATGCAGCAATGGAGCAGATGCTTACTACAATACCGCTTTTATTGCCCGTTACAAGTATGCAAAGCCGGGTATACTCCCGGAAAAAATCTGATATATGCAGAAACGAAAATTTCTTTCGGCCAGTTGGGAATACCTGGCCATGTTCAATTATGAAATAGATGCAGCAATATTACAGCAATACATTCCACCATATACAGAACCGGATCTTTTTGATGGCAGGGCAATGATCAGTATTGTTGGTTTTCTTTTTAACAATACACGTGTGCTTGGCGTAAAATGGCCTGGCTTTGTAAACTTTGAAGAAGTAAACCTGCGCTATTATATCAGGCATTTCAATGGCAGTGAATGGGAAAGAGGAGTAGGCTTTGTTTCAGAGATTGTACCGTCAGCTGTTATAGCGAAGCTTGCCAATGGCTTGTTCAATGAGCATTACAGCACCGCCTTGATGTCTCACAGCATACAGTCAGACAAAAATGAACTAAACGTTTCGTACAAATGGAAACGCCATAACGAGGAATGGAATTCAATGGAACTTGTAGCTGAAAATACATTGACCGCTATTGTGCCCGGCTCTGAAGAGGAGTTTATCCTGGAACATTATGTCGGCTATAACGGTCTTAATAAAAAGACCACGGTTGCTTATCGCGTAGAGCATCCCGCATGGCAGGTTTTTAAAGTAAGGGATCACAAGCTGCAGTGCAATGTTGAGCGCCTTTACGGTAAAAGCTTTGTTCCGTTTGTGCAGCATGTGCAGCCGCGTTCTGTTTTCCTTGCAAGAGGCTCAGCAGTAAATGTCCGTATGCCATCAAAGATCACTGCTGCCACTTTTTAATTCCTCCTGCATTCAATAAATTCGCTGTAAAAAATACGAATATGCAGCCTGACGAAAAGATTCTACAGAAATATGCCCAGGTTATGGTGCGTTATGCAATAAATAATGGCGCTGGTATAAACAAGGGCGATACCGTTTACCTCGTGGGGCAGGAATGCAGCAAAAATTTATACATGGCAATTGCCAAAGAAATTTATACTGCCGGCGGCAATATCATAAACGGCTATATGCCCGATAACATAAAAGAGAACAGCCTGTCTCGTTTTTTACTGCAAAATGGTAGCGATGAACAAGTGGCGTTTTTTGCAAAGCCTTACTGGCAGGGGCTTGTAGATGCTATTGACCATATTGTTTTTATTATCGCAGAACCAGACATACACGTATTTGAAGGGTTGCCCTCTGCCCGCATAAGCATGATGAACAGTGCAAGAGCACCTTACATGGCCATGCGTGAAAAGAAAGAACAGGAAGGAAAATTATCGTGGACGCTGTGCCTGTATGGTACGCCTTCTATGGCTGCCGAAGCCGGGCTTTCTACAGAAGCATACTGGGAACAAATTATCGAAGCCTGTTATTTGCGGGAAGATGATCCCGTGGCAAAATGGAAAAAAGTACAACAGGAGATAGAGACCATTAAACACAAGCTCGATGCGCTGCCATTGCAAAAACTGCATGTAAAAGGCCAGGATGTTGACCTGCACATACAGATCGGCAAAAACCGCAAGTGGCTGAGTGGCGGCGGCAAAAACATTCCCAGCTTCGAAATTTTTACTTCGCCGGACTGGCGCGGCACCAACGGGCATATTTATTTTAACCAGCCTTTGTATTACTCCGGTAAACGCATTGCCGGTGTAAAACTGGTCTTTGAAAACGGCCTTGTTACTTTTGCAGATGCCGCCGAAAATGCCGATGCTTTAAAGGAAATGATTGCGCAGGAAAATGCAGATAAAGTTGGTGAGTTTTCACTGACAGACAAACGTCATTCGCGCATCACGAAGTTTATGGCCACCACGTTGTTTGACGAAAACATGGGCGGCGAATTTGGCAACACACATATTGCGCTGGGCAATGCCTACAAAGACACTTATACCGGCGATATGAGTACTGTAACAACAGAACAGTGGGCCGAAATGGGTTACAACAGTTGCCCCAAAGTGCATACAGATATCATCAGCACCAGCAACCGCACAGTCACGGCTACGTTAGAAGACGGAACAGAAAAAATAATTTATGCCGATGGTATGTTTTTGCTGGATTAAAAAAGAAGATGGTGTTACCGGCATTGGTGCTTGTGGCATCGCCTGTTGTGTCACTCACTTCAACGTTCCACTGTTATGGCGACTGCAGCGATCCGGTTTGTATACCCTCGCTGTATGCTTCGCGTATGTTCAGCCATGTATCAACAGTTGAAGAGTGCGACGCAACGGAAGTTTCACCGATGTACTGCTGCCGGGTACAAAAAATTTCCTTGTAACGCTATACCACTGGTGTTACAGAAAGTTAACTCCATTACTTATGGAGCTTCATCCCTTTCTACAGAAATGGTGCACTCGCCAAGCAATGCTGCAAGGCCACCAACAGCCGCAAGCACCGGTGCAATTACCGCACCCACTACGCCAACGGTTAACGGAAAAGACATTAACTCTTTGCCTTCTTTATTGTGAATAGAAATTTTGCGAACGTTACCTTCCTCAATGAGTTCTTTTACTTTATTTACCAGTTGCTCCCCATTGATAGAAAAACTCTCTTTAAATGACTTAGCCATAAAAGCTTTATTGTTTATTGGAATATTGCAGGGTTTCGTGGCGCAATTGCACCGTTGTTTTGGTAAGGCATCATCATGGGGTAACTGCCACGTTCCACACCAATGCTACCGGAAATAGAAAAAGTCCGGGCATCGTTTACATACATTAAACCTACTTCTGCCCTGGAATAAATACCGAGGCTGTTTGCTTTTAAAAATGATGATTGCTGAAAATTCTTATCGCCGGCCTGGGTAAGAAAACGCTGGTTGAAATTGATATATGCAGGCGCAACAGATACACCTGCAAAGGCAAAAAGATTGTTATTTAACTGCCTGTTTATTTGCAGGCCAACAGGTGCAGCAACCACTGTTGCATTGCCACCTTTAAAGAAGCTAAAACTGGTACTGAGACCTGCATATTTGCTAAAGAACCATTTTTTCTGGGCCGTTGTGTCGTTTGCATGAATGCTGCTGATGGCGGAACGCTGCGAATAATCTGCATACGTTAGCGGTAACAGGGTTTGGGCACCTGCACCAAAAGAAAATAATAGAAAAGTGATCAATACTACCAATCGCATAAACCTCAATTTCTATAAAATTACAGGATGTTTTGTTAAAGCACCGCCAGCAAAAAAAGTTTACAAAATATTTGTTGGCACAATGGCAGCAGACATTTGTGCAACATGCATGCTTTTTAATAAAAAAAGCCGCTTTGAAAGCGGCTTGGTAAGGCTACTTGCAATATCGTTATTTTCTTACAAACAGGTCATCCACCATTTCATCATTCAAGATTGCAACTTCCACACCTTGTGCCTGCTGGTACACAGCGCTGATAAAAATAGCCTGTGCCGCACTGATAATAGCAATAATCAATATACCTGCAAATACGGCCAATGCAATGCCGGTAAAAGTATTGACAACCGAACCAACAAAAAACAATGGTACCGCTATAAGCAGCAATGCCAGGAACTGTACCAGGCCAAGGCTAAAATTTCCAGCAAGGCTTTCTCCCCATTTCGCTTTTATAATGCCGGCAGAACGACCAATCGCTTCTATTGGTCCTGTATTTTCATAAGCCAATACAGGCACTACGAAGAAAGTAGTAACGTTCCATATTAAACCAATAATACCGGTTATGATTTTACCGACAATACCGGTTTCTTCCTGTATAATTTTTAAAATAGTACCTACTGTTGCTGCAATAACTGACCAGCCGAGAATTGTACCAATCCTGCTAAAGCTGTAATTGATACCATCTTTCATGTCAACTTCTTCGCCATTGAATACCATGCGTACACAACGCATGAGCGCCACATTGAAAAAGACCACTATAAAATAGTTAAGCAGGTAAAAGCCAAATATACCGGCATATGCCAACAATTTCCGGGCGCCTTCTGCATCCATCAAATCCCTGATCCAGGTTTTTGCGAAAAATGCAGCAAATGCAAACGATGCAGTAAGGATGATCATTGATGCGCCGGAAAGCAGCGGGAAGAAAAGCAATTGTTTATTGGTTTTTAAAACCTGGAAACTTTTCATGGAGATTTTCCATCCATTTGATAAGCGGGAGAACAAACTCATAAGGGTTAATTTTTTTGGTTGAAATTTTTTTTAAAAATAACTATTGCCACACATACTGTCAAATAATTTACAGCCGCCGCTTCTTTAAAATTTCACCAATACTGAAACATACGCACGTTGTATATTTATCGTTCCAAAACATTATTACAGCAACACGTAATTAAAGCAAGGCAATGAAGATTTTAACCATAGACATCGGCGGTTCGAATATTAAGATCACTTTGTTGAACGAAGAAGGCGAATCGCTTTCTGAGTATAAAAAGCTACCAACTCCGCAACCATCTACACCGGAGAATGTAATTGCAACCATTAAAACACTCGCTGGCGGCATTGATGGTTTTGACAGGATTTCTGCGGGTTTCCCCGGCTATGTAAAAAAAGGTGTTATTAAAACAGCGCCCAATCTAGGCACTGAATACTGGAAAGACCATGACCTGCAGAAAGCTTTATCAGAAACATTTAAATGCCCTGCAAAAGTGGTAAATGATGCAGACCTGCAAGGCCTGGGGCTTGTTAGCGGCACCGGCCTGGAAATGGTAATAACACTGGGTACCGGCTTCGGTACTGCATTGCTTGATGATGGTCACCTGTTGCCTCACCTGGAACTGGCACACCATCCCATAAAGACCAATAAGGTGTACGACGACTATATTGGCGAAAAGGCATACGAGAAGAAAGGTAAAGCGCACTGGAACGAACGCATCAGGAAAGTGCTTGGCATTTTAAAAACGGTATTCAATTATGACCGGTTGTATATAAGTGGTGGTAACGCCAGAAACATCGATTTTAAGCTTGACGATAACATAATTATTGTAAGTAATAAGGATGGTATAAAAGGCGGTGCACGCCTTTGGAAAACAACGTAAAAATCTATAACCCATAATACCATAACCGCGGCATACAGGGGTCGTCATTCAACGGCGGTAAAGCTACACCACAAGGTGCCTGTATAAATGTGCGTACACCGCAGTTGCTGAGTTGCCCACCGCAGTACAAGAGTGCGACGCAACGAAAGCTTTATAACAGTAATGCAGCCTGGCTCATCATATCATTGCCGTACAAACAGTGTTCGCATACGAACAGTTTACATGCGCTAAAAAAATAATATCATTTCTGTTTCAACATCTTGCAATATTGGCATGTGCATTGAAAATTTTGGTTGGCACAATCATATTCTTTTAAATGATGCACAATTATGTTTAGAAATTACCTGCAGATAGCTTTAAGAACACTTGTAAAAAACAAGACTTATTCTTTTATAAACATTGCCGGCCTTGCAGTTAGCCTTGCAGCAAGTATTATGCTCATGCTTTGGGTATGGGATGAACTGAGTTACGATACTTTCAATACAAAGCTTAACCAGATTTATAAGCCGTCTCCAACCTTTGACAAAGACCACAAACAAATATGGAGCACCACCCCGGCGCCGCTTGCTACGTTTGCCAAAAGAGAAATACCAGGGGTTGAAGATGTGTGCCGTATATCAGACAATGGCGACATGCTGCTGGAATACAATGGCAAAAAGTTTACCGAACAAAAAACCTGTTATGCAGATCCTTCTTTGTTTTCCATTTTTGATTTTGCGATGATAAGTGGCAACCGGAAAATACCGTTTACGGATAACCGCTCCATGATTATTACAAAAGCAGCCGCAGAGCGATTTTTTGGAAAAGAAACTGCCACAGGCAAAGTAGTAAAGGTGAATAACAAAGATAATTTTACCGTAACAGGCGTTCTGGACGATATGCCTTCCAACTCCAGCATACGATACGACATTATAATGCCTTTCGACATTTTGAAAGAAGGCTACTCTGAAAACAGCTACTGGAAAAGCCTCGACGGCGACTGGGGAAATTATAACTACGACACTTACTTTTTGCTGAAGCAGGGCACCAATGCCGCGGCCTTTGGCAAACAACTGGCAGACCTGCACCGTAAGAACCAGGATGAAGAATTTGTAAAAGATCTCTTTTATGTAATGCAGCCCATGGCGCAAATGCATTTATACACCGCAGGTGGTGAAGATAATGGTGCGCAGGTGGTGAAAATATTTTTTATCGTTGCCATCGTAATACTGCTGATAGCGTGTATCAATTACGTAAATCTTGTTACAGCACGGTCTACAAGAAGAACCAAAGAAGTAAGTGTAAGAAAAGTTATTGGTGCCGGTCGAATGCATTTATTCTGGCAGTTTATAACAGAATCGCTCGTGGTATTCATCATTGCCATGACGCTCGCTGTATTTTTGGTATATGCTGTAATGCCTTTTTACAACGGGTTGTCGGGCAAAAACCTCACGTTTGATTTTCTCGACACACGTGTGCTGGCACTTACTGTTGTTACCATGTTTGTAACAGTCTTGTTTGCGGGTGTTTATCCTGCCTTAATGTTATCATCTTTTAGCCCGGCAATGGCATTGAAAGGTTTAATACCCGGCCTTGGCCGCAATGGTACATTTAGAAAAACCCTTGTAGTTATACAATTTACCTGCTCTGTAGTACTGATCATTTCTACGCTCATCATTGGTCAGCAACTGGAATATATACGCCAGAAAAGCCTGGGTTATGAAAAAGAAAACATCATGTCTTTCAACGGCAGAAATTTTACCGCGCATTACGAAGCAATTAAAGCCGAGCTGGAAAAATCTCCGGGTATAGCGGCAGTTACTGCAAGCTCCAACGATATACTCAACATTCAGAGTGCCACAGGCGATGCTGTGTGGGATGGCAAAACGGCCGACCAGCAAAACTTTATGATCAACCAGATGGATGTTGACCGAGACTTTATGAAAGTGATGAACATGCAACTGGTGGCGGGTACCGGTTTTACCGGCACACCGGCAGACAGCAGCCATTATATACTAAACGAAGAAGCCATTAAACAAATGCGCATCAAAGACCCGATTGGCAAGCGTTTCAATTTTCATGGCCGCGATGGCATAATAGTGGGCGTGGCAAAAGACTTCCATTTTAAAAACATGCGCACCGCTATTGAGCCCTGCATATTCTCTTATAAAAATTTCTGGAACTGGTGGCGCTTTTACATTAAAACAAACAGCAACCAGGCGCCACAGGCCATTGCTGCTATACAACAGGTTTGGAAAAAATACAACGCAGATTACGACTTCGAATACCGGTTTCTCGATGAAAGCTTTGATGAAATGTACAAAAAAGATTCCCGCATTGCCGGGTTATTCAATGTGTTTGCAGCCATCGCCATCATCATCAGTTGCCTGGGTTTGTTTGGGCTCGTTACTTACACAGCAGAAACAAAAGTGAAAGAAATTGGTATACGCAAAACGCTTGGTGCAAGTGTAAGCAACATCATCATACTGCTTTCAAAAGATTTCATGGTACTCGTAACCGTTTCGTTGCTTATCTCCTTCCCTGTTGCATGGTATATGATGAACAAATGGCTCACCAATTACCAATACCGCACAAGCGTGGAGTGGTGGGTATTTGCAGTTGCGGGCATCAGTGCATTGGCAATTGCCTTTATAACCGTGGGCAGTAAGGCCATGCGTGCGGCACAAAATAACCCGGTAAAAAGCCTGCGGTCTGAATAGTTGTGTACCCGGCATTGGTACCTTGTGGCATCGCCTGTTGCGTCGCACACTTCAACTCTGGAAAAAATACCGGGCAACGCCGGGTGTAATAACGCAGGATATTGCAACAACTTTATTGACAAAAGTGAATTGTAAGCCCGGCAAATATATATAACTGTTTTAGTAATATTAATGGCAGCGCGTAGAGCGCTGCCGTTCTTTTTTTACGTACTCAATAATCCGGCACAATTATGCGTTACATGTGTTATAGTTTTTTAAACCAATATCCATCATGCAACAGATCGACGTTTATCAGAACCCCTTTTCTATTCAGCAGTTTAACTGCTCCTGGGCGGCCATTAAAGAACAGGTAACAGAAATACTCTTTCACATGCCGGAAAAATATAAACTGGCTTATGAAGATGAAACAGAACAAAAACTGATACTGTTCACAAGCCTTGACTTCAACATATTTGGTAAAGAAAGAATGAATGTAATCTACCTGTCTAAAATAGACAGCCACCAGCAGCAATGCATGATTGCTTTTGAAGTTAAAAACTACAACGGAGATATTACCACCAAAGAAGATTTTGAGCGCGGCCGGTTTTTTATGGATATACTGGCAGAAGATATGATGCAGCTTTTCAATTAGGCGCTTTTTGTGTTGCTGATAACGTTTCAGAACTTCGCAAACTGAAACGCAGCAGCCGCCATAAAAACGGAACGCACAAGTGAGTGACACAACAGGCGATGCCATAAAAACCATTGCCGGTTAACACCATTACCACGTTAGTATTTGCGTGCTGATGATAAAGTGCTATGGGTAAAAAGTTTACCAGCCAATACCGTAATCTTCACCGTGGTTGCTGGAGCCGCCCCAGAAACTGCCGTGCTTCCAGTCAAAATAAATAGCGTTGATTGGACCGCTCGTTCTATCGTCGAAGTATAATTTATAACCCATTTTGCGCAGTGCTCTTTGCACATAGTCGGGCGTATTGCTGTTAACGAGCATGCTGCCCGCCCTTGGCTGCCTGTCTGCCACCTGCTCGCCGCCGAGTGAAAGCCACAACTGATCTGAGTTGATGTTTGCAGCTTCTACAGCTTCCTGAATGGTCATACCAAATTCCACTACATTCAAAAAGCATTGCAGCAGGTTTTGATCCTGTGTGTCGCCACCCTGCACTGCAAAAGCCATAAAAGGTTTGCCATCTTTCAGCGCAAGGGACGGCGTGAGTGTAACCCTTGGCCTTTTGCCTGGTGCAATTACATTGAAGGGATCGAGCGTACTATCGAGCACAAAGCTTTGCAAACGCTGGCTCATGCCAATGCCTGTATTGCCTGCAATGCAGGCGGGCAGCCATCCGCCACTCGGTGTAATAGAAACAACCCAACCTTCTTTATCTGCGGCTTCCACAGAAGTGGTACCACGCCACATGCGGTCTGTATATGCCGGGTCAACAGTATTGGCTGCGAATGTGCCGTTGAATATGTTGTTGAAAGTAGCGTCATGCTTTGGCGTGGCGCCGGGGGTTGCACGTTCGGGCGGAGCGATATTGAAACCTCTTTCTTTCAAAATGCCAAGATAAGGGTTCGTTTTACCTTCAAACGGGTAAGGATCACCGGGGCCTATATCGGGCCGGCTCATTTGATCGTTAACCAGTGCAGCCCTTTGTTTGGCATATGCTTTACTCAGTAAGCCTTTCATTGGTTCCTCCGGTGGAAAATAAGGATCGCCGTAATAGAAATCCCTGTCTGCAAAAGCAAGGCTCATACTTTGGTACAACGTGTTCATATAACGCGCAGAATTGTAACCCATGCTTTTAAGATCGAAGTTTTCGAGAATGTTGAGTGCCTGCAGCATAGACGGGCCCTGTGTCCACTGTTGCAGCTTATACACTTCAATACCTTTATAGTTTACGTGCAAAGGTTCTTCTTCAACAGGTTTCCATTTTGCAAGATCATCCATCGTTATTAAGCCGCCCTGCTCCTGTGCACCACGCACAAATTCTTTAGCAATGTCTCCTTTGTAAAACCTGTCGTATGCAGCATAAATGGCTTCTTTCCTCGATTTGTTTTTCCTGAGAGCCTCCTGTTCCGCATCAACCATTTTTTGCAGCGTGGCCAGCAGGTCTTTTTGCACAAAGATCTCGCCTGCTTCGGGTGCTTCTCTCTCTGCACCTTCGTGTGGCAGAAATACTGATTTGCTGTAAGGCCACTGTTTGATCATCTTTTTGCCGCGCTCTATAGCATTGGCCGTCTGCGCCTCTATTGCATAGCCTTCTGCAAGTTGCATAGCCGGCGCAAGCACTTCTTTCAAACTCAATGTTCCGTATTCGGCAAGCATATAACAAATGCCGCCCGGTGTACCTGGTGTAATAGCCGAAAGCGGGCCATACTCGGGAGGAAACTGCATGCCTTTGCTTTTAAAAAAAGCCGTTGTGGCGCCTGTTGGTGCAACACCCAGTGCATTGATGGCAATAACTTTTTTTGTTGTGGGGTTATAGATGAGTGCCTGTGTTTCTCCGCCCCAGCTGAGTACATCCCACATGGTGCAGGTAGCAGCCAGCATGGCGCATGCGGCATCTACAGCATTACCGCCTTTATTAAAGATCATGGCGCCGGCTTCTGCTGCCAGTGGTTTACCTGTAATAGCCATCCAGTGTTTACCGTGCAGCGGCGGTTTTTGGGTTTGCTGTGCATTTGCACCCAGCATTATACTACATGTAATAAGAAAGATTAACAGGTGTTTCATGCGCTACCGTTTGAGCTTTAAAGATAGCGCAGTTACGTAGAAAGAAAGCCGGACGAGCGGGAATATACGCGGTTATTTACAAAGGCATAAAAGGTAAAACAGTATAAGCAAACAACGTAAATAACGCTGCGCTTTTTCGCCTTTTAAAGATGCTGGCTTTTGAAATAGCGCCTGCAGTTAATGCAATATGGAGTGCTAGAAATTGGCGATAATCTGCCTTATGGTTCTGAAAATTTCGATTGATAGAACAATGACACCACAACCGCCGAGCATTATACCCGCAATTTTAATGAAAGGAACCAGGCCTGATATGTAGAATTTGGAAGGATCGCTGCGCATGTAGTACAATGTAACCATATGCCCTTCGGGATATTTTTCTGTTCTAGATTTCTGGCTTTGCACAGTTACAACCGCATCGTCTTTTGTTCTGAACTGTAATACCGGGAAATAAGATCGAACCCTGTCTGAATCTTTGGCAATTTTATAATCCACCACTGAAGCGAGTGCTTTTTCACCCTGTGTTCTTATTTTTCTGCGGCGTGCAAGTTTTCTGACGGTAGTAAAAACAAAGAAGTAGAACAATAAACAGATAAGAAAAATATAAATAAGCAACTTGAAAATGAGAAACGCGATCATAAATAAGCAGTGGTTTAATTCACTAAAAAATAAAAGTACGGCATTTTTGCTAAGCCGCCACGAATACGGGTTTTGATTAATTGATAATTAATGCTTTTGTTCTGTGTGGTGCCGTGCCTAAAAAAGACGTTAGCGTATCTTATGACAGCATCAATACTTCGCTACAGTCTTCGCGTTTGGCGAATAATGGTTCAACAGTACAAGTGTGCGACGCAACAAACGATCATTAGCGTTGCTGCAGCCGGCTACATAAAATTCTTATGCAAATTTCTTTGATACGGGCTACTTTTGCTGCCGCTAAAAATTATACTTTAAAAAAAAATCGGGGCGGGGGAATTTCTCATGAAAATTATGAAGTTTGGCGGCACCAGTGTTGGAAAGCCGGAACGTATGCACCAGGTAGCACAACTGATAACCAGGGACGATGAACCAAAGATCGTTGTGCTGAGCGCTTTAAGCGGTACAACGAATGCGCTGGTATCTATCAGTGATAGTCTTGCACACAGCGACAGGGATGCAGCCAAACGAAAGATTGATGAGCTGGAAGCGCATTACAGGAACTTTGTACAAACACTTGTACAAACAGCAGATGCACAAGCCAGGGCAAATGCCATCGTTACGGAGCATTTTGAATTCCTCAATATTATTCTGAAGATCTCTTTCAGTGATGCTTTGAATAAAGACATTCTTGCGCAGGGTGAACTGATGAGCACAAAGCTTTTCTGTGTTTACCTGGAAGAAAACAACATTGATCACCTGTTGCTGCCGGCACTGGAATTTATGAGCATAGATGCCAATGAAGAACCACAGGTGGGCAGCATTAAAGTAAAGCTGAGCCAGTTGGTGCAGCAGAACAGCCACAAAAAACTGTTTATAACGCAGGGTTATATTTGTCGCAATGCAAGGGGTGAGGTGGACAATTTAAAACGTGGCGGCAGCGACTATACAGCTTCTCTTATTGCTGCAGCAATTAATGCCAGTGTTTGCGAGATATGGACAGACATTGATGGCATGCACAACAATGATCCGCGTATTGTAGATAAGACATTGCCTGTAGAAACTTTAAGTTTTGATGAGGCTGCAGAGCTTGCATACTTTGGTGCAAAAATTTTACACCCTGCCTGCATATGGCCGGCACAGCATTACAATGTGCCCGTAAAACTGTTAAACACCATGCAGCCGGAAGCCAAAGGCACCACCATACAGGAAGATGCCAACAAGGCCGGTGCAAAAGCTGTAGCTGCAAAAGATGGCATCATTGCCATCAAGATCAAGAGCAGCCGCATGCTGCTGGCGTATGGCTTTTTGCGTAAAATATTTGAAGTGTTTGAAAAATACCGCACTTCGATTGATATGATCACCACCTCTGAGGTAGCCGTAAGTGTAACAATCGACAGCGACGCCAACCTTGACGCCATTGTAAAAGAACTGGAACCATTTGGCACGGTAGAAGTAGATAAAGACCAGACAATCGTTTCTGTTGTTGGTAATGATATTGCACAAACGCCGGATGTGATGACCAAAGTGTTTGAGGCCATCAGCACAATACCGCTGCGCATGGTAAGCTACGGTGGCAGTAACAACAACGTTTCATTACTGGTGCCTGCACAGTATAAAAAGCAAACGTTGCAACTGATCAATAAAGGTGTGTTCGGGTTGTAGTTACGCAACTGCTTTATAGAAACAGCGCCGGCAAATGCCGGCGCTGTTTTGTTTACGTGGCGTTCTTATTATTTGCACAATGCATTCAGCATGCCTTTAAAAATAAACCCATGAAATGGCAACACGCTATACCAGTACAACCGGCCTTTTAAACCCAGTGGTCTGAAGGTTGCCGTTTGCACCAGCTCTCCATCTTTGTTAATACAGAATTCCAGCCAGGCCTCACCGGGCAATTTCATTTCTGCATACAGCAACAGCCGCTTGTCTGCCTTGCTGGCGATCATTACACGCCAGAAATCGAGTGAATCTCCGGGGTATATCTGCGTGGGGCTGCGCCTGCCCCTGCGCAAGCCCACACCGCCAAAAAGCTTATCCAGGAACCCGCGAAACTCCCATAACCATTCGCCGTAGTACCAGCCTGTATTGCCGCCAATGCGCCAAAGTTTTTCCAGCGTGCGGTTTATATCTGCCACTTTCTGTTTGCGCTTATCGCTCAGCGTACCCTCTTTGGGCACTGTTAAATGTGTGGTGAGCCCCTTGTATAACAGCTCGCTGCTTTGCGCATCTTTCCAGCTTGACAAAACCTGGTCATTCTCGATCTTCATAAATGCCAGTTCAATCGCTTTTTTATAAGGTGTGGGCGTAATACCAATCGTTTGCGCCAACGTATTCGGCTTGCCGATCACTTCAACCTTCATACTATCTACCAGGTTTTTTGCCAGCGTATAACTGGTAGATGTAACGAAATATAACCAGTAAGATGACAGCTTTGGCGTAAGTACCGGCAGTACAAAAATTTTGCGTTTCAGTTTACGTGCTTCTGCAAACTGCAGCAACATTTCTTTATACGTCATCGTTTCGCCACTGCTGATATCGAAGCCTTTATTGTATGCTTCTTCAAGACCGATAACGCCTTTGAGGTATGCAACAACATCGCGTATGGCAATGGGTTGCGTTTTGGTATTTAGCCAGCGTGGCGTAATCATGACAGGCAATTTCTCTACCAGGTCGCGTATGATCTCGAAAGAAGCACTGCCCGAACCTACAATGATGCCTGCCCTTAAAATGGTATGCGCATAATCTCCCGATGCAAGGATTTTCTCTACCTCCAGTCTTGATGCAAGATGTTTAGAAAGACTTTTTTCATTTACAATGCCCGTAAGGTAAATTACCTGCCGCACCTGTATAGTATTCATACGTGCTTTAAAATGCTGCGCCGATTGTGCTTCCTGGTTAGAAAAATCTGTGCTGCCAGACATGGAATGCACAAGGTAGTAAGCCACCTCTATGTCTGCAGGAATATGCTGAAGTGTTTCCTCCTTCAGCAGATCAACTTCCACAACAGCTACATTCGGATTATTGAAACGATGCAGATCGAACCGCGCCTTATCACGCACACAGCAATACACAAAATGACCATCAGCCAAAAGTTCGGGCAACAACCGCTGCGCTATATAACCCGTAGCACCTGTGAGGAGTATTTTCAAAACTATGCTTTACCAACTTAAACAAGCCGAAACAGTAAAGGTTTAGCCCGAAGTTGAATGGCGGAATATTTAAAAAATGTATATCCGTAAAAGCAGGCAATAATAATTTGGTGGCGGGCTGCAGTACTTCGTGGCATCACCTGTTGTGTCACTCACTTGTACTGTACATTTCATAGCAGCAACGATGCGGTTTGAGCAGGTTGATAATTGTAACAACTTTCGCCGGAGTTAATATTGTTAGATGAGTTATGTTATGCTGATTCAGGTTTAATACTACATAGCTCAGATTCCCTCTATCTGGAGTGCCCCACTGGATAAATTGTATTTTGCTTATAGTTATTTGATTTTAAATCTTTTCCAAAAGATTTGTTCTTACAAATTTGTATGCTTCACTTATATTGTATTGAATATCACTTCTAAGCAATCCATTCATATCGCCTGTGAAATCTGCATCTTCAATTTTCTTTTCCATATTTTCTAGAAACTCTTTCTGTGTTACACCATTATGTTCTTCTTTCATATAAAAGTTCCATGCTTCAATAACAGCACGTGGATCAACCTTGCCTTGAATCAATGCAAACCACATATCAAATAAATCTCTCCCTTTTCGGCGCTGATAAAGCGCACGCATTTTAGTACCCAATAATTCCGGTAACTGGTATGACGGTATCAAAACTTCACCTGTAAACCATTCAGACTGCATAGTATGTTTTACATCCTGAATGCCAAAAATTGTATGGTGTTCCCGACAATTCACTTCCACTTTTAATCTCAACGGAATTCCACCCTCTGAATCAAAGCGGTATACCAATGTAATGTTATGCTGTTTCTGCTTACGTATTGGCTTATCGCCCAAAAAGGATAAAGTCTCTCGTAACTTATCCATAATTGACCCAAATGGCTCTGCTGTGATTTGCACTAAATCTATATCTTCAGAATACCTTGCGGCAGGCGAGAGATACAATTTATGTAATGCCGTTCCCCCTCTGAATGCCAATCGCTCTTTTAAATATTCATTACTGTATATTGCCATCAAGGCACGCTCAATTACCAGATCCTGTTCAACCTGGAAATCTTCCTGCCAGGGAGCCTTTTTACGCCACGCGGTTATGTATGCCTGAGGAATCATAAATCGGTTTCTATTTCTATATTTTGAACAACTTTCCAATCATTACCGGTAATCATCTCAGGCTTTTCTTTTTGCGGTCTTAATAATACAGGGAAATAGTTCACTGTTTTTAAATAGCCTTTTATAGGCTCGCTTAAATCCGGCATACTTAAAATCTCGTCAAGCAGAAAGCCCAAACGTTGAACCGCTGTTATAGGAGAATACCGTTTCGCAAGGTCAAGCATTTTATCGGGATCAATGCTTTCACAAAGCTCTTCCAGCACAGTCGCTACTCTGCTGAAACCACCCGCCTGATCAAAATAATATACTAAGTCCAGCGCAGTTAATTCCGGCGATGATACGTTTATATATCCTGTATCAACCTTTTTTTGAACTATATCACCTTTGTCCCATTCCTTCTTTATATAAAAGTTCATTTTCAGGTTGTCGTTATGAATACTACGCAAACCTGGCTTCATTGTGATCACTGAAAAAGATTGTGGTTGCTGGTGTGCAGCTCCATAATAAGTAGCTGCATTTAACAACCCTACGTAATAATCTCTCTCCAAAAACTTCATCAAATCTGCGACAAAAAGCGATGGTGGAAGTGTTCCTTTACTGCTGTATTCGGGAGTAACAATTACATAAAACCCGTTCCTTATTAAAGCAATTTCATTCTTCTTTTTTAGTCGCTGCAACGCTTTCTTTATCGCTTCATCCGATTGCTCAAAACGGCCTCGTACTTCTCGTAATGAAAATGCATATTTTCCATTGGAACGTAATTCTTTGATAAAGTCCTCTAAATATCTGTATTGTCCAATCATTTAAGTCCTTGTTTGATAAAAGGGTTACTTTTCATCCCGTTTTGCAAATATAAACTTACATAAAGTTTTGATTTGAACCAAATTTCTAAACCACATTCAAATTTTGCCGGATATGATTGTTTCCAATACATCGCAACGGTATATCATATATATAAACGAACTGTACCCAACAAAAAAAGATAATTGGTTCAAATGTTCCCCGAAAAATCGACTTTTTGACGGGCTTTGATATTTAACCACAAGAGTCAACGAAGCGTGCAGAATTATGTTGATGGTTGGTAAGACTTTTCAGGGCAAAAAAAATGGGACAACTCAGTCATTTTCTGTTTGTCCCAAGATGTGACCTCGTCAGGATTCAAACCTGAAACCTTTTGATCCGTAGTCAAATGCTCTATTCAGTTGAGCTACGAGGCCTTTTCCCTTATTTGGGGTTGCAAATATAGGCGGGAAATGTTACAAAAGGAAAAAATTGGGTAATTACTTCAAAAATGATTGGAGACGCGGGATAAACCGCAACGCTGCAGCCGCCATAAAAACAGGAAGCACAAGTGAGTGACACAACAGGCGATGCCACAACGTACCTGCAGCCGGCATCATAAAAATATTCTTTGTTTGCTGCAGCCGGTAACATTTGTAAGATCATTAATAACATTATTACTGATATTCGTGTTTTAAGAATATATCTAAGTACTTGGCAAAATGGTAAATAAAAAATTGCAGGTTTGGCTGCCGTTGCTTTTCTCAATTGTTATGATGGTGGGTATGTGGATCGGCTACAAACTGCGGGAAGATACAGGCGGTGTTTCCGGCTTTCTGAAAAATACAAAAAGCAGTTCTATACAGGAAATATTAAACCTTATTCAAAATAAATACGTGGATACGGTTGCGGTGGACAGCCTGAAAGAAGATGCCATCAACAAAATGCTGGCTCACCTTGACCCACATTCGCTATACATACCGCCGGTAGAACTACAGGATGTTACCGAAGACCTGCAGGGCAATTTCCAGGGTATCGGAGTGGAGTTCCAGATTTTTAGCGACACGGTGAATATTGTGAGCGTAATAGCAGATGGCCCCTCTTTCAAAGCCGGTGCGCAGGTGGGCGATAAGATCATCAAAGTAAACGATACGGCCAATGTTGCCGGTGTAAAAATTAAGCCGGCAGAAATAAGAAAAATGCTGCGTGGTGCAGGCGGGTCAAAGGTGTCGCTTACAGTACTGAGGGATAACAAACCGGTAAAACTTATGATCACCAGGGGCACCATACCGGTACCTTCTGTTGATGTTGCATACATCATGCAACCGGGCCTGGGTTTTATACACATCAACAAGTTTTCTGAAACCACCTACGAAGAATTTATGGCTGCGCTGGAAGGCCTGCAGAAACAGGGATTGAAAGAGCTTATACTCGACCTGCGTGGTAACGGCGGCGGCATATTGCAGGAAGCTGTAGATATTGCCGATGAGTTTCTTGACAATGATAAGATGATCGTATATACAAAAGGCACGCACGTACCGGAGATGGAGTACCACTGCAAACGTGATGGCCTTTTTGAAACCGGTAAACTTACGGTATTGGTAGATGAAACGTCTGCAAGTGCCAGCGAAGTATTATCCGGCGCCCTGCAGGATTGGGACCGCGCCACGATCATTGGCCGGCGCACATTTGGTAAGGGCCTCGTACAACAACAATTTAACCTGAGTGATGGTGGTGCCCTGCGCCTTACCGTGGCAAGATATTTTACACCACTGGGCCGCAACATTCAAAAACCTTATGAAAGCAACAACAGGGAGGTCTACGAAGAAGAGTTGCTTACACGCTTTCACAACGGAGAAGTGGTGCATGGCGATACCTCTACACCTGCCGGGCCCGCATTTAAAACAAAAAGTGGCCGCACGGTATATGGCGGCGGTGGTATAACGCCAGATATCTTTGTTGCTTTTGATACAGCATCTCAGCCCGAGCCGGTTGTACAACTTTACATAAGAAACACACTCAATAATTTTGTATACACGTATTACATACAGCATAAAGACGCACTCGCTGCTTACAAAACCCCGCTCGACCTGGCAAAGAGTTTCACTGCCGGTGAGCGTGAATGGCAACAACTGACTGATTTTGCAAAACGCGACAGTATTGATCTTACAAAGGTTGACAGCAAAGCAAAGAAGGAATTGTTGGATAAATTTCCTGCGCAACTTGCCCGTCAAATCTGGCGCAGTGAGGGCTTTTACGAAGTAAGTAATGTAAATGACCCGATGATTAAAAAGGCACTCGAAGTAAAATAAGTTTGCCAAAACATAAACGGCGGCGCTGCGCGCCGCCGTTTATGTTTAAAATATTTAGCGGTTTAATATCCCCATCCCTTCATAATAGCATAATCTTCTTTCACACAATCTATAGGCGCCATACCCTGGTAAGATTCCTGCTCTACCACAAAATGTATGGTACCACCCGATTTTTTACCCAGGTCAATCACTTCCTTTACAGGTATAATACCTTTACCCAAAATGGTGCTCTCATATTCACCACCCATTTCTCCACCTTTGGCAGCTTTTATCTCATCCTTTACATGCATCAGTTCAAACCTGCCGGGGTATTGTTTTACAATATCCAGTGCCACACCGCCTGCATGGTACATGTTTCCGATATCCAGTTGCTGCGCCACCAGAGAAGGGTCTGTGTTTTGCAGGATAATGTCAAATACTTTTTCGCCATTCAGCTTTTCACTAAACTCAAAGTCATGGTTGTGGTAGCCGAACTTCATACCAGATTTCCTGCACAGTTCACCACTTTTATTAAACACTTCCATATAGCGTTTAAGACCATCATAGTCTTTACGGTAGCTTTCATCCAGCCATGGGCTTATCACGTACTCCTGCCCTGCTGTTGCGGCATCTTCTACAGTATACTTCCATGCAGCAGTAAAATCTTTTTTAGATTCATCCCAATGGTTGCGGCCCATTACGGTATGGCCGCTCTTCATTTGCATGCCAAGATCTGCCAATACTTTTTTAAAGTCGGCGGCCGTGTATTTACTATAAAATTTACGGTTGTTATAGCCGGCATGTTCCACATATTTGTAACCGGCATCACTCACTTTTTTCAATGTGCCCAACGTGTCTTTGTACATGTCTTCCCTTACAGAATACAACTGCACGCCAAGGATGGTTGCTGTTGCAGGTGCTGCAAATATTTTATTAGACAACAAAGCTGCGCCGGCCGCAGCCATTGTACCTTTTTTTAAAAAGTCTCTTCTTGATGTACGCATAAAAAGTATTTAGGTATTAGTTTACAATCGTTGGGCTAAATGTAATGAATAAGCATTGTAATTGTATTGGTGAAAAGAAATTTATGTACCCGGCAGCAGTGCGTTGTGGCATCGCCTGTTGCGTCGCACTCTTGTACTGCAGATCATTTTGCGACAGCTTTTTAATGGGTCATAAACTATAATTAGTGTGCACCGCCAGTTATGACAAGTCTAGGTAATTAATCTGTTTCTCAAAAGCTGATACACCTGTTAATCATTGTTTTAAATATGTCGCATTGCAAAAGTTTTGGGGGTGAGTTCTGCTAATCCACTGCTCCCCTGTTTTAACCGGTCAACAAAAAACTATTCCCATTACCACAACACCTGTTATAACTTTCAGGCGCTATTCGTATAAACACACCCTGGCCACATTTTATTTATCTCATTAAAATAGTCAACATGAAGAAAATGTTTGCATGCCTGCTACCGGCAGCATGTTGTAGTATGTCTTTACTGGCGCAAACCGATGCCGGCCTTTTTCGCTTTCCCGATGTATCAAAAACACAGATCGTATTCACTTATGCAAACGACGTCTGGGTAGTACCAAAAGAAGGTGGCACTGCTATTAAACTCAGTTCTCCCGCCGGTGTGGAAAGCTATCCGAAGTTTTCACCGGATGGTAAACGTATAGCATTTACCGGCAACTACGACGGGAACAAAGATGTGTACGTGATGCCCGTTACCGGTGGTGTACCGGTTCGCATTACCGCACACAGTTATGGAGACCGTCTTGTAGACTGGACACCAGATGGTACAAGCATATTTTTTGCGTCAATCAGGGAAAGCGGCAAATACCGCTTCAACCAGTTTTATACTGCACCGGCAAACGGCGGTGCAGAACAAAAGCTTCCGATGGCTTATGCAGAGTTTGGTTCGTATTCTCCTGATGGCAAACAAATGGCACTCAACTTTCGCTCGCAGGTTGGCCGCAACTGGAAACGCTATCGCGGTGGCTGGAATGCTGATATCCATATTTTCAATTTTACCACGCTGGCCTCCGAAAACATCTCCGCCAACAGCGACGCGGCAGATGAATTTCCGATGTGGCATGACAATTCAATTTATTTTCTTTCAGACCGCGGCACAGAAGAAAGAATGAATCTCTGGCGTTATGATATTCCTGCAAAGAAATTTGAGCAGCTTACAAAATATACCGATTATGACGCGCATTACCCATCTATGGGGTCAGACGAAATAGTGTTTGAACAAGGTGGCAAACTTTACCTGTATTCTTTTGCCTCGAAGCAGGTGAAAGAAGTAAAAGTGGATGTTATAACAGACAGAACTGCTTTGAAACCTAAAGCAGAAAGTGCACAACGATATATTCAGCACGTAAACGTAAGCCCCGATGGCAACCGCGTAATCGTAGAAGCACGAGGTGATATTTTTTCCGTACCCGCAAAAGATGGCTTTGTAAAAAATCTTACTTCAAGTCCGGGCGTTGCAGAGCGTTATCCCGCTTACAGCCCTGACGGTAAAAACATTGCTTACTGGAGTGACCAGTCAGGCGAATACGAACTATGGATGATGCAGCCTGGTAAAGAAAATGCTGCCGCAAAACTTACTTCATTGGACGCTGGTTACCGGTATCAGCTTTACTGGAGTCCCGACAGTAAAAAGCTTGCCTTTATCGATAAAGGCAACAAGATTAAGATTTACGATATTACCGCGGCTCAAATCTACGATGTTGATAAAGCCTTACGCTGGTCTCACGGCAACCTGGAAGGCTTTTGCTGTAGCTGGAGCCCGGACAGCAGGTGGCTGACCTATGCCCGGGACATTGAAAATTGGCACAACGCTGTTTTTGTCTACGATACGAAATCAAAAAAAGCACAACAGGTTACAAGCGGTTACTACAACTCCAATAACCCTGTGTTTGATGAAGAGGGTAAATACATTTACCTGCTCACCAACCAGTCTTTCAATCCCTACTACAGCGATTTTGACAACTCATTTATTTACGCCAACTCCACACAGCTCGCTGCTATCCCTTTGAAGAAAGATGCCGTTTCTATTTTTGCGCCTAAAAACGACACGGTATCAATCAAAGAAGATGAAACAAAAGATGAAAAACAGGCAGACAAAAAAGATACAAAAAAGAAAAAAGATGCAAAAGATACAGCTTCAGATAAAAAATCGGTCGACAAAGATGCTGTCGCAATTGACTTTGACGGAATAGAACAGCGTATGTTGATTCTCTCTCCAGTGGCCGGTAATCTTGGCAATCTCAATGCAATAAAAGGAAAGATCATTTACATGCGTTACCCTAATACAGGCAGCAATGATGGGTCTCCCGCTATTAAGTTTTACGACCTCGATAAACGTGAAGAAAAAACTATTCTCGATGGCGCTGACTACTATATCATGGCGGCAAACAAAGAAAAACTGCTGGCCGCAAAAGGCTCATCATTTGCCGTTATCGCGGCTGACGAAGGCCAGAAATTCGATAAACCTGTTCGAACTGCTGAAATGATGAGTATTGTTGAACCTATGGCAGAGTGGAAACAATTGTTTACTGATGCCTGGCGCATGGAGAGAGATTTTTTCTACGATCCAAATATGCATGGCGTAAACTGGAATCTTGTAAAAGAACGCTACCTGAAAATGGTTGAGCATGCTATGACCCGCGAAGAAGTAGATTTCATAATCGGCGAAATGATTGGCGAATTAAATGCTTCACATACCTATCATGGCGGCGGCGATATAGAAAAAGAAAAGTCTCAAAGCTGCGGTTACCTGGGTATTAACTGGCAGGCAGAAGGCAATTTCTATAGAATCAAAAAAATACTTAAAGCCGCACCGTGGGATGCAGAAGTTCATTCATCCCTGGACGTAACATGGCTTGGTATCAGGGAAGGCGATTACATACTGGCTGTAAACGGTGTGGCACTTACAACTGCCGGCGAACCATACGCAGCGTTTCTCGGGCTTTCCAACAAACCAGTGGAATTAACGTATAACAATATTCCATCATTTAACAATGCAAAAACAGTTGTGGTACAAACGATGGATGACGAGTACCGCTTACGCAATCTTGCATGGATAGAAGCAATGCGTAAACGTGTTGAAGAAGCTACCAATGGCGAAGTGGGTTATGTATATGTTCCAAGCACAGGAGTAGATGGCCAGACAGAATTGCTGCGCCAGCTCAATGCGCAAACGGAGAAAAAAGCCCTCATTATTGATGAACGGTTCAATGATGGTGGCCAGATACCAGACCGTTTTATAGAAATGCTGAATCGCACACCACTTGCATATTGGGCCATACGCGACGGCGAGTCATGGCAATGGCCACCATTCGCAAACTACGGCCCCAAAGTAATGCTGATGAATGGCTGGAGTGGCAGCGGTGGAGATGCCTTTCCCGATTATTTCCGTAAAAAAGGTCTTGGCCCGCTCATTGGTACCAGAACATGGGGCGGCCTCATTGGTTTGAGCGGGTCCCCCGACCTGATAGATGGTGGAAGTGTAACGGTTCCGACTTTCCGCATGTACAATGTTGATGGCACCTGGTTTAAAGAAGGGCATGGTGTAGAGCCAGACATCGAAGTACCGGAAGATCTCACCGCTATGGCCAAAGACACAGATCCTCAGTTAGAACGCGCAATCAGCGAAATTAAAAACCTCCTGAAGACAAAAGGGTACATGCCACCAAAATTACCGTCTTACGAAAAACGATAAATAAAAAACGCCACTTTACAAGTGGCGTTTTTTATTTTAAATGAATTTATGAGCCCGGCTGTCAAAACAATATGAAACTTTCGTTGCGTCGCACTCTTCAGCGCCATCAATACTATGCAGCAAAAGCGGAGATCACAGTATTATGTTTCATTGCCTGAATGCACAAAACTTAGTTACCGTTATGGTGCTGCAGAAACACATAAGGATTTACCGAATAATAGCCGTCATTTGCTATCGGTTCATCACAAAGGTCTATTTCCATAAAGGCTTTATGATGCGCAATGTTCCAAAGTAAAAGGTATTTACCATTTTCGTTTTTTTCCACAATGCCAGGGAGCAGGTCAGGCAACATTCCATTCCAGCAAGCTTCTTCTATTTTTTCTTTTTGCGAAAGCGCTTTGTTACTGCCTGACTCCGTTCTTTCAAAACATTGTTGTTCAAAAAAAGCAGTACCTGTTGCCAGCAAAATTTCCTGTTGAGTAGAGATCCTTTCCATAGTACAGCATTTAATTGTTACTATTTAGACGTTTATTAGTCGCATTTTACACAGTTTTTGTAATGAAATTTGCGTTAAAATAAACGAAAAAGATCCCTGCCCGGATTTAAGCGGATGATACTAATCTTTCACCACGTCCTTTATACCTGCACACATATCTTTTATGATAATATAGTTGGCCTTGGTATTTTCCCTTTTGTCCAATGCTACTTCTAATTCTCCCGGTACAGATTTCAGGTAAAACGTAGCCCCGTTATTGAGTGTCAGATCTGCATCAATTTCACTGTTTACAAATGACATATCGGAATAGCTACCCAATATTTGATCCATGTATTCATGCACAGCCTTTGTTTTATTCCTGTTGAAATAAGCAACTAATTTATACGTATGTTCATTTTCACTTATACTCACACTTATGTTACGGTTGTCGCCATACCGGGTACATGATAGCGTAAACAACAACAAAAGCATACATGCGCCTGTCAGCAGAAATGACTTTCTCATATATAATTATTTGAAATAGTAAATAATGCGGTTAAGGTGCAGAAGCCTGTGGTTAAAGCGGGAATATAAAAGTGCAGCTTTTATTTTATTATTCCGTTCCTGATTGTACAAAAGGCAAAGCTTGTAGCTAAACGGTTATTACACATAATTTACGGATAAAAAAAGCAGCCCATCTGGGCTGCTTTTGTAATACTTTTCCAGACTGCTATTCAACCAGTAGCTTGCCTGTAATCATTTCATCTTTATTTGTTACACGTACGTAATAAATTCCTTTTGACAAAGAAGTATTAAACGAATGCTGCAAGCCTTTCACTTTACTGGCAATTATTACCTGTTGCCAGCTATTGAGTATTTCCACCGTAGAGTTTTCATAGCCTTTTAACAGTGATATAGTGAATCGCCCACCTGTTACGGGATTCGGATATACAGAAAACACAGCGTTCTTACCATCTGCATTTATACCGGGTGCAACTGAAGCTGCCGCGGTTGTAAAGCTCGAACTGGCAGAGTTATTCAGGCCGCTGGCACAGGCAACCCATACTTCGAAGATATAGTTCTTATTAGCAGAAAGACCTGATACCCTAAATGTAGTTCCATAAATATAGTTGCCAACAAGAGAAAAGGTCGCCCCGTTATCCGAACTTAAATAGACATAATAATATGTGGCTCCGGCAACTTTTGCCCAAAGCAAGGTAGCTCCACCCGTGGTGATGTTGGTCGTTCTCAAATTTGAAGGCGGTCTGCATGTATTACCGGTTGGTTGACAGGTTGATGTGATGCAAGAGCTCACTACACTTCTTATTAAGTCACCCGGCTGTGTCCCAAAACCTTTTGTCAACTTTACTCCAACAGAAGTCAAATGACAGTAACTCATTATTGTTCCACCGGTCGAAGGAAGTTTGTTTGTACATCCTTCGCTGTAACCTGCAGAAGGTCCACAACCATCAATAGCAGTATTATTGCCATTCCACGCGCATGCATGTGTGTGCGGACTTCCTAAATTATGACCAACTTCATGGGTAGTTACGTTCACAGGCCATGAATATGTTGTAATTGGTAATACTGTTGACAATAAAATACTTCCACAAAAAGAATGTCTGTAATAATCTCCTGTAAAGCAGAGTGTGTTCAGCCATGCAACCCCGCCACCGCCTGTTGAACTTAAGAGCATAGCAAGATTTTCCGTAAAACCTGTACGTAATGAAGAGAAGGTATTCAGGTCATCTGCATAAGGATCCGCACTAGTCCAAATATAAACGGTATTTAATTTCATACCGATTCGCTCATCTGAAAATATTGTTGCATAAGTATTAAATAATGCTGTTGTAAAAAAGCTCACCCCAGACGTAGTTCCAAAATACTGATAAAGATTATAAGCACATTCCCAATAATTGGTAACACATGTCTGCATGTTTGCCGCAGGTGCCACGTTCTTACCCGGGGTTTTTATCAGCTCCGATTTTGGCGGATTTAAGAGTTGACAATTTTGTTGACCATTGCTTTTTACCAGCAGATCTTCTGTGGCATAAACAGCATGCGCATCATTTTCATTTTTACCGAGCAATTTTGTTATCTCGATATTAGACCGGTTTTCCATAGAAATCAATCCCTCTACTTTTTTGTCAAAAAGACTGATGCTCACAATCGATTTGCTATCACGTACAACACCCCTGTAATGGGCACCCTTTTCTACCAATTCCCCTGCAGGATTTTTATCTGTTATAACCCTGAATGTATTGGTCAATATATCTGATTTAATCAGGTCTACAGTCAGTTTTTCATTCTTAAATGGAATGATTAACGTAAGCACGTCGGGGTAACTGTTTTTAATACCGGTAAAGCCGGCAGCATTATCTACATTAAATGCTGATTGTGCCTTCAAAAATGGCTTGAGTGTTTGATTTTCCCGCCTGCTGGTCATGTTATCCGCAAAATCAATTACATCAACAGAACTGCTTCTTTTAAACTCATTGTGTACAGCACGCTGCAGTTGCGTTTCATTACTTGAAACATGCTTCAGGTAGCTGGCTACAGCTTTACTTTTATAAATTTTTTGTGCATGAACCTGGTTGGCTGCACACAGGCACACGGCCGTGCAGAGGATAATGGTAAAAATCTTTTTCATTGATTGTAGTTTGAGAGGTGAATAACAAGTATACTAAATATAATATATATAACAAAGCATATTATTAATTCAAACAATAATATATTCACCCGCTTCACTCAATTAATCCTGTTTTCCATACCAGTTCTTTGCATAGATATCAGTAAGCAGGAAGTTTTGAAAATACCCTGACAATGTATCCGATCCTGCAGGCGTAGCATGCAAACCATCTTCGGTATCAGAAGCCTCCCATGTAAAGCCATCTTTGCGGGGTTGAGAGGTACCATAAGCCCATTGGTACCAACCCCATGTAACCATTGGTACTTCTGCCGAAGCCCCTTTGTACCGTGTGCCCGGTACACCATTCATCTGATCTTCGATCAGCCATTTACATGCCCAGCCATTGTAATAAGGATTGGGCTCTACATTATGTATCAGCTTTTTCTTTTTGGTCAGAAACGTGGTTGTTCTTCCTAACACATATACAAGCTTCACGTTTGGGAATTTTGTTTTAAACATCTTCAGTGTTTGTACATACTCCTGCTTTGCTCTTAGTGGCCTGTCAGGAAAACCGCTCAGTTGTATGGAATCATCTGTTTCAAGGTAGATTACCTGCACCTGGCTTACCGTTAATTTCCTTCTTCCTAGCTTATTCATAATAATAGGCCATATGGTATCAGACGCATTCATCAAACTATTGAGCGATGCAGAACCTTCACCATTGGTACAGTTCACCATTTTAAGTTTTCCATTGGTAAGTGGGTTCCCGGTCGTTTTATCCGTAAGTGCAGACATCATTTTGCCGCAGGTGCTTCCACCAATAGCAATAAAACCAACTACACCGTTCGATGCGGGCTCGCCATCAGCATTGAGTGGTTTAATATCTTTTGAAAAAGTCATCAGGTCGGCCGCATAAGTACCAAAAGGCGCATTTACACCACCAGGGTATAATCCTCCAACCTTACCCATAAATGTACCCGCTCCAAGGTCGTTGATCGGAATTTTGACAGTGTCTGTGAATGTTGCCAGGGCTTGCACAGAAAACGCGCCTAATGATGTTTGTTTTACAACTTCCCGTTTACAGGCAAAGCATAAAATAAATAACACAACAGTTGTTAATGGTCTACAAGTTTTCATAGCAGAAAGAGTTTAGTTAATGAAAAAACACTTGATGAATCAGGCAACAAATTACAACGCGGATCATTAAAATGCAAGCAATAAAAAAAGTATACACCTTTCCCGGTATATACTTTTCAACGGCTGTAAGCCTTTACAGTCAACTATTTCAGCTTACCCACCTGCTCATTGTAATACTTTATTTCCTGCATTACAGATGCAACGTTGCCATGTGGTTCTACAGAATCCCGCTCTATGTAAATGTTACCACTAAAATTTTGTTTTTTCAACTCTGCAAATATTTCAGGAAACTTTACCACACCTGTACCAGCAACTACATCTTTCAATGCAGGGTTATCATATGCAGCAATATCTTTAAAATGTACACCTATTATATGGCCACTTAATTTTTTTATTGCATCCAGTGGATCAATGCCGCTTTTTGGCCAGTGGCCAAGGTCTGCGCATACATAAAAGTTTGGATGGTCTTTTATTGCCATCAGCGTTGTGTCAGGATTCCAGTAATCGCTTACCCCTTTCCAATGTTCATGTATAGCAACCTTTACACCATAAACACCGGCAAGACTATCAATGCTGTTCCACATCTTTACAGGTGGTTCTGTTGTCACGAATTTTACACCAAACTGTTTGGCTATGTCGAACTGCTTCACCCAGGATTGTATGGTAGAATCTCCTACAATGTACATCGATTCTACTGTTAGTCCTTTTTGCGCAATCAACGCTTTTAGTTTGTCAATGCCGTCAGGCGACAATTGCATGATCATCGAATCTTTCAACGCTGCACCCGCTGCGTGAAAAGTATTAGGCTCAATGTATTTTAAACCCACGCTGTCTACCCTGTCCAAAGCCGCCGGAAAGTTTACATCATGAAACGTCCATAATGCAATACCAAATTTCCAGTCTTTGGCAGGGTCTGCAGTTACCGCCGTTGCTGCTGAATCTGCTGTATTTTCTTTTTGTTCGCCGTTGTTGCAGGCACTGCATATTCCGGCAAGCCATAAGAGTGAGACAATTGTTTTTTTCATGAAAGCATATTTAAGTTAAGTGTATGAAGTTCTGTAATTATAACATACAATCTAAGCTATGTACGTTACTATTTTTTATGAGCCCGGCTGCATTACTACTATTAAGCTTTCGTTGCGTCGCACTCCTGTACATCCTGTTCCTTATGCAGCAAGAGAGCAACGGCGCTCAGCAAAAAGTAAAACGCTTCTGCACAATGAGCATAAGTATATGAAATGAAAATTTTAAAGCCCATCGCTATTAGTTGCGGAGCCATGTACCGGGAACTGCAGATGCCACCTGCATTGCAGATGAACGTAATGCGACGCAACAGCAGCTTCATGCATATTCTTTGCCGGTACCAAATCTATTTTATAAATCCATGCATCTTCATCCAGTCTGTAAGCATGTCCATCCATGAATCTACCGGGAGGTTTTGCATGCGTGTTCCAAAACCATGTTTACCTTTTTCGTACATGTGCAATTCGGCCGGCTGGCCTGCATTGTGCCACTTCTCATAAATGTGTACACTGTGTAAGGCAAAGCCAAGATCGTCATCACTTGCGCACGCAATAAAAATGGGCGTTGTAACTGCGGGTACGGCTGTGCCAGCAATAGCATTCTCATATGCGTAAATGGGTGCTATAAAATTTGGCCTGGCTTCAGCAGCAGCACTGTAAACTACAGACATGGTTAATGTGGCTCCGGCAGAAAAACCCATGAAACCAATCTTTGCCGTATCTATGCTGTACTCTTTGGCATGTGTGCGCACGTAGCTTACAGCAGTTATACCATCCTGCAATGCCAGTGGTATAACCAAGGCATTTAATGAATCGAGCTTCTTAAAATTTTTTGTGGCCATCAGGTTACCAATGCTGTTTTCAGGATGTGCAGGGTCTGTATGTACCACCCTGTATTTTAGCACAAAGGCCGTAACACCTTTTGCATTGAGGCGCTTTGCAACCTCCACTCCTTCGTGATCGTAAGCCAATGCATGAAATGCGCCACCCGGCGCAATAATAACAGCTGTACCATTTGGTTTTTCCGGTTTAAAAACGGTAAGCGAAGGCTTTGTTACATCCATCACAATTGTGCCAACGTCTGTTTTTATCTGCTGCTCCTGCCAGTTCCAATTTTCTGAGCCGGGTGCTGCACCATTGTAAAGCGGAATAATTGTTTGCGCATGCAGTGCAGATGAAAAAGCGATTAGAAAATATATCAGCAATCGTTTCATATGAAGGTGGTTTGAAAGTAATATAATCAATCTGTGTTGTTGCCTGATAACCTGCGTTGAATTATTTTATGAACTATAGCAAATCCTTCTTTTAAAGTATGCTGTTTGAATGCTTACGTGTAACTAACCTAAGACACATTTATAAAACCCGGATAGCAAGAAAACAAATACGCCTTTGGTGCTACCTATTGGCCCTGGAATATTTGCGGGTATTTCCTTATGAAATACACAGGCGTACAACTCCATGCATGGCAGTAACTGTTTATGGGGAAGAAATTATACGGCGACAAAAAATCATCTTTCGGATCATAGACTTCCCAGAATGTATCTGCGCCTTTGTTGATCATACCGCCCCAGTAATCCACCAGTAATGTCTTTGCTTCCTTATTCATACCACATGTTATCATAGCCTCGATAACGTAATGATACAGGTATGGCGCACCGGGATAAACAACATTATCCATAACAGCAAGTTTAGAAAGTGCTTTTGCGCCTTCTGCTTTTGAAGCAACGCCACTCAGCACCATCCAGGCCTGGGAAGCATATGATACCTGTTTATCTTTACCGCTTATAAAAACACCCGTAGCGGCATCGTACAAATTTTTGTGCGCGGCACTGGACAGTTTGTTTATAAGTGCGGGCAAGTCGGACACTTCATTTTGCTTACCAATCATTTTTGCTAGCTCATACGTATTTTTATAAGCCCATATAACTACTCCCTGTAAGGCGGCCTGTTTATCAAGACCGCTGCGCCAGTCGAAAAAAAGCCACCACTCTTTATTGGCTCTTTCATAATCAAGCATGCCATCGGGCTGTATGTATTTTTTGGGTATATCTAACTGCCGCCTGATCAAAGGCCAAAGATCTGTGGCGGTTTGCTTATCGCCTGTTGCCTGTACGTATTCTTTTACGGCAACATTGTAGATGAGTGCGTAATCAAACAAAGGATTTACCTGCGGATGCGGTGTGGGTCTTTCAAAAATATTAGAAGCCGCTACCCCATCTTTATAACTAAGCCCGGCTATGAGGTATAAACAATGCTTGGTAAGATCGTAGTTCCTGAATGAATACATATTGGCAAGCGACTCGAGGTAAAGATCTCCGATCCATAATCTCCTGTCGCGTTTTGGGCCATCTTCATACACGGTTTGCATACATTCTTTCAATGTTGTTAACCCTGCCTTATCTATAGCGGCAATCATTTTGCCTGCTGATGCTGTAAGTGTATCTGGCATTGCTTTTACCGATGTGGTGGCTGTGAAAGATATATTGCTGATCCGAAAGTCAGGATAAACATTACTGTTTACCAACTCCATTTTTACATACCGGAAAGCTACCCGCCTTGGAATAGTAATTGTTGCTGGTATATCTGAAACTGTAACAATCTCATCCTGCAGCCAGCCACGGCTTAGCGCACCGGGATACGGATCAAATGGTGTGGTAAGTTCAGCAGGTACTTCACCAAATGTAAACCTGATGCGTACAGGAGCATCGGGAACACTGCCAGCTTCAGCAAGCGAAAAAGTAAAATAACCGGTAAGGTGTTCACCAAAATCTGCTATTACGCCTGACTGACTTTTAAAAGATCTTTTGTAAAGCGAATCTACCGGCAAATGGTTCACGGCTTTCCAGTGTTGAAATGCCGTGGTGTCTTTTTGCATGTTGACCAGCGTTACAGGCTGCTTCACTGTTTCTATTAACGGGGGCTGTGTTTGTTGCGCTTTTTGCAGCCAGCCCTCACGCAGGTGCCCGTATACATCCTGTGCATAGAGGTAGTTGTTACAAATACTCAAAATCAATACAAGCACAAACATATTTATAAACTGCTTCATAATAATAGTCGGTTTACGAAAGAGCGTGATTTATAGAGAGTACGTTGTTACACCCGGAACTGCCGCATTAAATTATGTCGTACAAGTGTGCGACGCAACCAAAGCCATATGCCTGTTCTGCAGCCGGGCTCCATACAGCCTTTTTTTTCGTCGCTGAATTTACGGGGAATGTCGCAGTATTTGTGTGATGATGATATATTATACAAAAAAGTGTTATTTTCATACTTCATTGCGTACCAAACACGCAATAAAGGTATTTTATTTTATTGCCATAAAACACTGCATATGAAAAAATCATTCTTCTGTACGCTCGGTACGGGCACATTGTTGTTGCTTATAAGCAGTTTCAGCAGCATTGCCCAAAGCAGTACCGGCAGTACTTTCAAAACAGTATCGAATAGTAATGGACCAACACTCGGTTATTCACCGGAATCGGGTATTACGATACTTACGGTTGAGGGCAGACATTTTAAAGACCTGAATAAAAATGGCAAACTCGATGTGTACGAAGACTGGCGTTTACCTGTTGATACAAGAGCAAAGGATCTTGCTGCCAGGATGAGTGTGGAGCAGATTGCTGGTTTAATGTTGTACAGTGCACATCAATCCATACCGGCAGCACCGAAAGGTTTTGGTGCAGGAACTTATAACGGCAAACCAATTGATTCCAGTGGTATGCAGGCTTATGCAATCAGCGATCAACAGAAGAAATTTTTACAGGAAGATAACCTGCGCCATATACTCGTAACACGTGTGCAGAGCCCCGGTGTTGCCGCACAATGGAACAACAATGTGCAGGCTTTTGTTGAGGGTCTTGGCCTGGGCATACCTGCCAACAACAGTTCTGACCCCCGCAATGGCGTGGTGGCGAATGCAGAATATAATCTTGGTGCAGGTGGCACTATTTCTATGTGGCCCGAATCTATTGGTCTTGCCGCAACTTTCGACCCGGCAATCGTTTTGAAATTTGGGCAGGTTGCGGGGCAGGAATATCGTGCGCTTGGTATTGCCACTGCATTATCGCCGCAGGTAGATCTTGCCACAGAACCACGCTGGAACCGCTTTAGCGGCACATTTGGCGAAAACCCAAAGCTTGCTGCTGACATGGCAAAAGCATACGTAGACGGCTTTCAGACATCTTCCGGTGCTGCAGAAATTAAAGATGGCTGGGGCTTTCACAGCGTGAATGCAATGGTGAAACACTGGCCCGGCGGTGGCCCTGAAGAAGGCGGACGTGACGGCCATTTTGCTTATGGCAAATTTGCGGTATACCCGGGCAAAAACTTTAATACCCAGCTTGCACCTTTTATTGATGGGGCTTTTAAACTGGATGGTAAAACACGGAAAGCCGCAGCCGTTATGCCATACTATACCATTTCTTATAACCAGGATACAAAATATGGAGAGAACGTTGGCAATGGCTACAGCAAATTTATTGTTACTGACCTGTTGAGAAATAAATATGGTTATGATGGGGTGGTTTGTACAGACTGGCTGGTTACAGGTGATGAAGGTAAAACACCGGATGTCTTCTGGGGTAAATCATGGGGCGCAGAAAAACTGACCATTGCAGAAAGACATTACAAAGTACTCATGGCCGGGCTCGACCAGTTTGGTGGTAACAACGATGCCAGGCCGGTAATGGAGGCATACAACATGGGTGTAAAAGAACATGGTGAAGCATGGATGCGCAAACGTTTTGAACAATCTGCCGTAAGGTTGCTCCGCAATATACTCCAGGTGGGGTTATTTGAAAATCCCTACCTGGATGTTGCAGCCTCTGTAAAAACAACAGGTAATGCAGCGTTTATGCAGGCTGGCTATGATGCGCAGCTGAAATCGATCGTATTGCTGAAAAACAAAAACAATGTACTGCCGCTTGCAAAAACAAAGACCATATATATACCAAAACGAACCGTACCTGCAGCGAGAGATTGGTTTGGTAATATGACGCCTGAGCGGGAAGAATACCCTGTAAACATAGATATTGTAAAAAAATATTTCAATGTAACAGACGATCCGGCGAAAGCTGATATTGCCCTGGTATTGGTAAAAGGCCCCAATGGTGGTGTTGGCTATGAAAAAGCTGACCGCGATAATGGCGGCAATGGCTATGTACCCATAAGCCTTCAATATGGCCCCTATACGGCTGCTGAGGCCAGGAGCCAGAGTATTGCAGCCGGCGATCCTGTTATTGACCCAACCATAACCAACCGCACTTATAAAGGCAAAACAACCACCGCATCGAATACCAAAGACCTGCAGCTTATACTCGATACAAAAACCGCTATGAATGGCAGGCCGGTAATTGTAAGCATGGCACTGTCCAACCCTGCCGTGGTGGCCGAGTTTGAATCGAAAATAGAAGGCCTGCTGGTAACTTTTGGTGTGCAGGACCAGGCTTTGATGGATATACTATCCGGCGCAACTGAACCATCGGGTTTGTTGCCTTTACAAATGCCTGCAAATATGCTGACAGTAGAAACACAGCAGGAAGACGTACCACAGGATATGCAACCACACAAGGATAGCGAAGGTAACGTTTACGACTTTGCTTTTGGCTTAAACTGGAAGGGAGTAATTAAAGATGTAAGGACAGGTAAATACGGTAAAAAATAGTTCATACTGCTACATGACCGGGAAACGGGAAGGCTGCTCCGGCAGCCTTTTTTTGTTGTTGTACCCGGCTATAGAATATGTATGAAGCTTCCGTTGCGTCGCACTCTTGTACTGTATAATATTTTTCAGCACATCCGGGTTCGTCTGCGCAATAGTCTATAGCAGGTTTAATTTCAAAGGGGAATAAATCAACCATATTACTGTACCTCAAACTTTATTCAAAGCAGTCAAATCATTCGGCAGGCTTCATAGCAGTGGCAATAAGCTCAACATCTGTAAGCTCTAATGATTTAACCATATCTTTCACCGTCTCTTTATATTTCTTAAAATGCGGCGTTTGTATGTGTGTTTGATAAGCTGTGGGATCTGCGTAAACCTCCAGGATGGTAATACTGGTCTCATCTTTTTTATCAGCTACTGCATAATACGTAAGTACACCAGGTTCTTTTGCTATAGCAGCCTGCATCTGCTCTTTAAGTGCAGCATAATACTGATGCACCTGAAGCGAATCAATTTTAATCTTTGCAATTCGAACCATATTTTGCTGTTGTGCATTTGTACAGAATGTACATAAAAACAAAAATAGCACTACAAAAACTGCTGTTGTGCGTAGGTTGTGCATGGTGATGTGTCTGCCTTTCATAATCTATAAACTAAGTTGTTATGGAATGGTTGCTAATACTTTTTCATAAGCACGCCTTGGGTTTCCCCTAAACCATACTTCCCCGCAATATTGATAGCCCATTTTTTCGAAAGTGGCCAGCATGGCGGCATTATCAAAATTTGTGTCTGCTTTTAAACTGCGGATACCTTTGCTGCGTGCATAAGCTTCTATGTATGTAAGCAGTTTTTTTGCAATGCCCTGGCCAAGAAATTCTTGCGCCACCGCCACACGGTGAAACACCACAAAATCATCATTGGTTAACCATGCTCCTTCAATACCGGCATATGCCGGTTCATCGTTTATTAGTATGGCAGTATAGCCGGCAATCTCATCACCTATCTTCAAAATATAACCAACACCGCTCTTTATATCCCGCTGCAGTACTTCAGGGTTGGGGTACCCATCCTGCCATTGCTGGCTGCCATCTGCTTTTCTGCGGGCAATAGCACCTTGTAGTATTGACCAAATATGTGGTATGTCTGCAACTGTTGCCTGCACAAAATAGCTATTCATTGTACAAATATTAGTTATGACTGTGTGACTCAAATATAAACTGTTTGCAATTTTACAGGCTTGTCTTTTACGGCAGCATTGATGGCTTTAACAAGCACACACAGCGCCACTGCTCAAGATGTGCGAATATCAAAACGCTGCAGTCGCCATAAAATCGGAACCCTGAAGTGAGTGACACAACAGGCGATGCCATGAAAAACCATTGCCGGCAACAATAAAAATGACAGCAGCAATGCTGCAACGTTATACGAAACATAGCAGTTATAAACGGGGCACAATACACCTTTTCGTGTATTGCATACAGTGATCATTATATTGACTTTTACACAAAAGTGATTTATGGATGAAAAGCAACCGCTTACAACCCGTGAAAGAGAAATTTTACAACTGATCTCTAACGGGCATACTGATAAAAGTATAGCTACCGAACTTTCTTTGAGCGATAAAACAGTAAATACTTACCGAAAGCAAATGCTTAAGAAACTGCATGTAAAGAATACTGCTATGCTGGTGAGGTATGCGCTGGAAAACAACCTGGTTGTATAAATACACCTTTTTGTGTATTGACAGGCAGTGGTAATGTGCATTACTTTGTACGATAGAGAAAAACTGTGTAATCTAATTAACGACCATGCTTACATTGCCGGGAAATAATTACAGCTTTAATGACGGTAACAAAGAGAACACAGTTAGGTTCAACCCTAAACCTTTTTACGGTTTTGTTTATGGAAAAGGAATTCAATTTAAAAAATGCCTGCACAGGCTTTCTCCGTTCCTTATTATAGCACTTATACTGCCTTTTATTTGCGTCGGTTTTTATATCTGGCGCATTCAGTTTTTTTCTTCGCTTCTGCTACAAGCATTGTTTTTTATTTTAATTGAAAGCTACCTGCTCTTTGTTGATTTTATTTTATGGAATTATTTTGAAGGCAAACGAAAATTGCGCATCTGGCTGATTGAATTTTTGATGGAATCTTTGGCAGTTGCTGTATTCCTGTAGTAACGGTAATGCCTTTTACTACTGCGATGCGATATGCTTTGCAGCAATCCATCCTGTTGTCCAGGCATTCTGAAAGTTAAAACCACCGGTAATTCCGTCTACATCCATTACTTCGCCTGCGAAATAAAGGCTGGGAATCTTTTTACTCTGCATGCTGCTAACATCGATTTCAGAAAGCTTTATTCCGCCGCAGGTTACAAACTCTTCTTTGAATGTTGTTTTGCCGTGCACATTAAATTCCTGTGCTGTGAGGGTTTTAATTAATTTATGCTGAGCTGTTGCAGGAAGATCGGCCCACCGCGCATCTGCATGTACTGCGCATAAATCAAGAAAATATTGCCATAATCTTGCGGGCAGGGCAAATGGGTTTTTGTTACTGATTTTTACAGATGCATATTGCCGGCGCAACTGCTGCCATTCGTCTCTAAGACTGTTCTCATTGTAACCTGGCAGCCAGTTTACGAATATTGTGAATGAATAATTTTTTGCTTCAAGTTCTCTTGCGCCCCATGCCGAAAGCTTTAATACTGCAGGACCGCTCAACCCCCAGTGTGTAATAAGCAACGGACCTGTTTCGGCCAGTTTGGAAGATTGTATTTTGATGGTTGCAGCCGCTACGCTTACGCCCATAAGAGCAGTGATTTCGTTTGCAGGAATATTAAACGTAAACAGCGATGGTACAGGTTTTTCAATCGTATGACCAAGATGTTCGAGCCACTGAAATTGTAGCGCTTTAGGATAGCCGCCCGTAGCTATACATATAAAGGTTGCATCTATTGAACGGTTATTTGCATGAATAGTAAATCCATTCTCATTCTTTTCTATGCTGCTAACCTGTGTGTTGAACAGGATCTCTATATTAAATTTGTTGGCTTCCCGAATAAGACAATCAATAACTGTCTGCGAATTGTCCGTTACAGGAAACATTCTGCCATCGGCTTCGGTTTTCAGTTGCACACCTCGTTCATTAAACCAGGTGATGGTATCATTGGTGTTATACCAATGGAAGGCTTTCTTTAAGAACTGTTGTCCGCGTGGATATTTTCTGACGAGTGTATCTATATCAAAACAGGCATGGGTAACATTGCATCTTCCGCCACCGCTGACTTTTACTTTAGATAAAACTTTACTGCTTTTTTCTACGATTACCACTTTCAGGTTTCTATTCATCCGGGCTGCATTCACCGCGCAAAAAAAGCCGGCAGCCCCGCCGCCTATCACAACCAATACTTTTTGCATGCTTTGTGTATGTTCCATAAAAACAAGCCCCGTTATACAACGAGGCTTTTTGCGGTATAATAACTGGTATTAAGATTGAGATTCTTTTGTTCTGCCGCCTCTATTATTGCGTAATCTGATAGTATAAGGGCTTTATCTTTTTTTACACATACATCATGTTCAAAATGCACTGATGGTTTACCATCTCTTGTACGTACTGTCCAGCCATCATCTTCTGTATAAACTTCTTTACTGGCAAGGTTAATCATTGGCTCAATAGCCAACACCATGTTTTCTTTTAGTTTCGAAAGCGTACCACGTTTTCCATAGTTGGGTACCTGCGGGTCTTCATGAAGGCTTCTGCCCAGGCCATGCCCTACAAGTTCTCTCACAACACCATAGCCGTTCTTTCGCTCTGTGTGCTCCTGTATAGCGTATGCAATATCACCAATCCTGTTGCCCGCAGTAGCTTTTTCAATGCCCTTGTACAGCGATTCCTTTGTTACCCGCACCAGTTTTGAAACCTCTTCGGGTACATCTCCCAAAATAAAAGTATATGCGTGATCGCCATGCCAGCCATTGAGTATTACACCCATGTCTACAGAAACAATATCACCTTCTTTCAGCGCATTATTATTGGGGAATCCATGCACTACCACATCATTTACAGATGCACAAACATTATAAGGGTATCCGCGGTAATTGAGAAATGATGGAATTGCCTTATGATCCCTTACAAATGTGCCGCAAAGTTTATCAATATCCAATGTGGTCATACCGGGTTTCAAAACTTTGGCAACTTCAGCAAGTGTTTTGCTTACAAGCATTGCGCTTGCCTTCATCATTGCTATCTCCGCTTCTGTCTTTATAATAATCATACCGTTTATTCTCCTTGACATTATTTTATGTTTCCAGCATTTGTTCGTTGTGGCATCACCTGTTGCCACGCTCGGTTTATCGTTCCACTTTTATGGCAACTGCAGCGTTCTGTTTCACCGGCAAACTGGCGGGTTGGTCGTTTGTTTATAACTAATAATTGCTTTGTTTGCAACCCTTACCTGCAGGCTAAACACATTGGTTTGAGCGGGCAGCAAATCCGCAGCCAACAGCTCAATACAGGTTTGCAGTACAAGAGTGCGACGCAAGGAACGATCCATTTATATTCTACCGCCTGGCTCCACGTATCATTTAAACAATACAACCTGCCAGTTAACTGGCAGGTTGAAAAATTATTTTTGTTACAGATAAAACGTAATTAGTAACCGCTTGCAGGTGATACCGTTTGCCTTCCCTGTATGCGGCCACCCTTCATTAAACCATCGTACTGGCGCATAAGAAGGTGTGTTTCAATTTGTTGTAAGGTGTCCAGTATTACACCTACCATAATCAACAATGAAGTACCACCGAAGAATGTGCTAAACTGCTGCGTTACACCAAGCAACTGCGCAAAACCAGGCAATATACCTACCAGCGCAAGAAACACAGCACCTGGTAAAGTTATTTTATCCATAATTGCGCCTATATAATCTGCTGTTGGCTGACCAGGCTTTACACCAGGTATAAAACCATTGTTGCGCTTCAGGTCTTCACTCATTTGCTTTGGATTGAAGATCAAAGCGGTGTATAGAAAAGTAAATGCAATTACCATTACGGCATAAATGAGCATGTACCAACCGTTGCTGTGATCGCTGAATATTTTTACAATACCTTGTGCAGAGTCCAGATTGGTGAAAGAAAATAATGTCGGCAGGAACATGATTGCCTGCGCAAAGATGATAGGCATTACACCTGCACTATTTACTTTTAAAGGTAAAAATTGCCTGGCACCACCAAACTGCCTGTTTCCAACAATTTGTTTTGCGTAATTAACCGGCACTTTTCTTACACCCTGTATCAAAATGATCAGGCCCATGATAATGGCAACCAGTACTACAATTTCCAGGGTAAAAGCCAACAAACCTTTTGCACCTTCTTCATATTTTGATGAGAACTCCTGGCCAAACGCCTGGGGTAGACGAGCAAGAATACCAACCATTATGATGATGGAAGTTCCATTTCCTAACCCTTTATCCTGGATTTTCTCACCAAGCCACATTACGAATAATGTACCTGCGGTGAGCAATATAACTGTTGAAGTAAAGAAATAAGGTTTAAATGACTCGATCATAGCAGCAGCATAATCTGGTGTTTTCAGGTATGCGATGTATGCGCTTGATTGAAGAATAGTAACAACTACTGTGAGGTAGCGTGTCCACTGGTTGATCTTTTTACGACCGCTTTCTCCTTCCTTCTGAATTTTCTGCATCTGTGGAACAAGGATTGTCATCAGTTGCATAAAAATGGAAGCTGAAATGTAAGGCATTACACCCAATGCAAAGATTGATGCATGGGAAAAAGCACCACCGGCAAAAGTATCGAAGAGGCCAAGGAGACCGCTGTTTGTACCTGCTGAATCTGAAAGTTTATTGGGATCTATACCTGGCAAAACAATGTGGGCACCAAACCTGTAAACCAATATAAGTGTAAGGGTTACAATAATCTTACTGCGCAGTTCGTCGATGCTCCAGATATTCTTAAAAGTCTGAATAAGTTTTTTCACTGAAAAAGAATTGAATAGATGAATTCCTCTGTAAACCAAAAGACGCACCTTTAGTGCGTCGGGCAAATATCGTTAAATTTCTTTACAAAATTTCAATGCTGCCACCCGCTGATTCAATTGCCGCTTTTGCCTTTTCGCTTACTGCATTTACTTTAAATGTAAGTTTTGCTTTCAATTCTCCGTTGCCTAATATTTTTACTTTATCTGTACGGTTAATCAAACCATTGATATAAAGTGTTTCATTGCTGAATTCGTTGAAACCATACTTTTCGTTTAACTGCTCAATCTGGCCGAGGTTAAACACTTTAAATTCAATACGGTTATTATTCTTGAAACCACGTTTTGGTATACGGCGCTGAATCGGCATCTGTCCACCTTCATGTGCATTTTTACGTTGATAACCTGCACGGCTTTGTCCACCCTTGTTACCTTTTGTAGACGTGCCACCTTTACCACTTGCTTCACCGCGACCAAGACGTTTTTCTTTGTGTGTAGAACCTTCTGCAGGTTTTAAATTGTGTAGTTTCATTTTTATTGATTTTTTACTCAACGGGGAATCGCCCCTCGCTTTATTTAAATTGATTATCCTAATTCTTCAACCTTTACAAGGTGATGTACTTTCTCAACCATCCCAAGAATCTGGGGTGAAGCTTCAACCTCTTTGGTTGCATTTAGTTTTTTCAAACCCAATGCTTTTAAAGTTAGTTTTTGACGCTCTGGTCTGTCAATTGCACTTTTAACCTGTGTTATTTTGATCTTTGCCATTGTCAATCAGTTTATAGTCCGGGAAAAACCCAAACAAATATTATCCGTTAAATACTTTGCTCAGTTTAAGGTTACGGTTTTTAGCAACCTGTACAGGTTCGCGTAAGAGTGTAAGTGCTTTGATAGTTGCTTTTACCACATTGTGTGGGTTTGCAGAACCCAGGCTTTTAGCCAAAACGTCTGTGATTCCTGCACTTTCCAACACTGCACGCATGCTGCCACCAGCGATTACACCGGTACCATGAGCGGCTGGTTTAATCAACACTTTCGCAGCACCATCTTTTGCAAACTGATCATGAGGAATTGTGCCATGCATTACAGGAACCTTTACAAGATTCTTTTTTGCATCTTCAATACCTTTTGTGATAGCTTCCTGTACTTCTTTAGCTTTACCCAGCCCCTGGCCTACAACACCATTCTCATTACCTACAACCACTATTGCAGAGAAACTGAAAGTACGGCCACCCTTTGTAGTTTTAACTACACGGTTAATGGCAACAACTTTGTCTTTAAGTTCTACATCGCCACCGGCTTTTACTTTATTTACGTTTACTTTAGCCATTTTAATTATTTCAGATTACAGATTTTAGAATTGAAGACCACCCTCTCTGGCACCGTCTGCTATAGCCTTTACACGACCATGGTATAAATAACCGCCACGATCAAAAACGATTGAGGTAAGACCAAGCTCAACAGCTTTACGCGCAATTGCTGCACCTACCATTTTGCTTTGTTCGCTTTTGGTTACTTTTTGTGCGGCAATGTCTTTATCTTTCGAAGAAGCGGCAGCAAGTGTTTTTCCGCTAACGTCGTCAATTAACTGCACATAAATATCAGAGTTGCTGCGAAATACAGAAAGACGTGGTTTTTGTGAAGTACCAGCAATTTTTCTGCGGATTCCGTAACGGATCTTTTGTCTTCTTAAAACTTTAGCATCCATTTTTTTTGTATTTGATACTTCCTGATACTGCCAGGAAGAATTTGAAAATTTTAATTTAAAAACTGGAACATATTTGGCAAATCCGTTTGATAAGCTGTTGTCAGTTTATTCGCTTTGTTGTAATATAGAATCAGTTTTTTCTTTATCTGTTGTGCCGTATCACCGCATCGTTCTGTTGAATCATTGATCCGAAAGCTGAAGTGTGCGACGCAACGGAAGCCTTATAGTAATTCCGGAGCCGGGCTCTGGAAAATTATTTATTATTATTTACCAGCAGCTTTACCAGCTTTACGGCGAATAACTTCATTGCTGTATTTAACACCTTTTCCTTTGTAAGGCTCTGGTTTACGTAAGCTGCGAAGTTTAGCAGCTACCTGGCCCAACAGTTGTTTATCTGTGCCTTCTAACGAAATTTTTGGATTCTGACCTTTTACTGTTTCCGTAGTAACCTTTAACTCTTTAGGAATCTCAAAAATAATGTTGTGAGAATAACCCAGGGAGAGATCAAGCGTATTGCCCTGGTTAGCAGCTTTATAACCCACACCCACCAGCTCAAGGTCTTTTTTGAAACCTTCTGTTACACCCTTTACAAGGTTATTAAGCAATGAGCGGTATAAACCATGCATTGCACGATGACGGATTTGATCGGTTGGGCGCGAAAGCACGATCTGGCCATCTTTTACCTCTACTTTAATGTCTCTGTCTATTGCCTCTTTCAATTCACCTTTTGCACCTTTTACAGTTACTACATTATCTGCACCAACTGATACCGTTACACCTGCAGGAATAGCTATCGGCTGTTTACCTATACGTGACATAGTCGATTTTTTATTTAAGTTAAATACGATGGTCTGTGTTCAGCCACGACTAGGAGGCTTAATTGTCAAACCGTTTATTACTAGCTAATGTAGCAAAGCACTTCACCACCTACATTTTGCGCCTTTGCCTGTTTATCAGTCATAACACCCTTAGAAGTGCTGATGATGGCAATACCCAAACCGTTGATCACTCTTTTGAACTCAGCAGGTTTAGAATATTGTCTGAGACCCGGGCGGCTAACTCTTTCCAGTGAACGGATTGCAGGTAGTTTTGTATTAGGATCGTATTTTAAAGCGATCTTGATAACACCCTGTTTGCTGTCATCCTCAAACTTATATTTGAGAATGTAGCCTTGTTCGTACAGGATTTCTGTCATACGCTTTTTAAGATTAGAAGCAGGAATCTCTACTAATCTGTGCCCTGCCATCTGAGCGTTACGAATCCTGGTAAGGAAATCTGCTATTGCATCAGTTACCATAACTATTTGAAATTATTCAGTTCTAAATTTTTTTACTTCACTTCACCGGTAGTTCATTTAACCTGTTTCCGGTAACTGGCTTCTACCAGCTCGCTTTTTTTACACCTGGAATTTTACCATTAAGTGCCATATCACGAAAGATAACCCTGCTCATTCCGAAGTACCTCATGTAACCTCTTGGACGGCCTGTTAGCTGGCAACGGTTTTTTAAACGTACAGGGGACGCGTTTTTTGGAAGAAGATCCAAAGCCTGGTAATCACCTGCAGCTTTTAACGCGGCACGCTTTTCAGCGTACTTTGCAACCATTGCTTCACGTTTTCTTTGTCTGGCTTTTATTGATTCTTTTGCCATATTGTATTGAAGTTTCAAGTTCCAGGTTTCAAGCACCAAGCGATCCCTGAAATCTGTATGTTGTTATTAGTCTTTTTTAGCATTTTTGAAAGGCATACCCAACTCTTTCAACAGTTCGTAAGCCTCTTCATTATTCTGGGCAGTAGTTACGAACGTAATATCCATACCGGTGATTTTAGATACTTTATCAATATCAATTTCAGGGAAGATGATCTGTTCGGTAACTCCTAATGTATAATTTCCACGGCCATCGAAAGCTTTATCGCTGATGCCCTTAAAGTCGCGTACACGCGGCAATGCAACAGAAACAAGGCGGTCAAGAAACTCATACATCTTCTCTCCACGCAATGTAACCCGTGCGCCAATTGGCATTCCTTTGCGCAACTTAAAGTTTGAAATATCTTTCTTACTCAAAGTAGGAACTGCTTTCTGACCTGTAATCATTGTCAGTTCTTCAACCGCAACGTCAACAGTTTTCTTATCAGCCACGGCACCGTTAACGCCACGGTTAATACAGATTTTTTCCAGCTTCGGTGTTTGCATTACACTTTTGTAAGCAAATTTTTTCATTAAAGCAGGAATCACATCATTTGTGTATTTTTCCTGCAATCTCGGAGTATATTTAGCAGTGCTCATTATTTAATTACCTCCCCGGATTTTTTTGCAATACGAACTAATTTTCCGTTTTCCCTGGTGCGTTTAACCTTGGTAGGTCCGCCAGTTTTAGCATCCCACAACATAACATTGCTTATGTTGATCGGAGCTTCCTTCTTTACAATACCACCTTTGGTATTTCCTGCAGAAGGTTTTGTATGTTTAGTTACAATATTAACGCCTTCAATAACCACGCGGCCCTTGTCAACGATAACGCTTAAAACAGTACGTGGCTTTTTCAGATCTTTATCATCTCCTGCGATAACCACTACTGAATCGCCTTTTTTAATATTGTACTTTGGTTTAAATCTGTTGCTCATTTTATTTTGTTTATGAAGTCAACTTTATAACTGTCTTCAACTTTTGTTGTGTCACTCACTTGTACATCCTGTACGCTATGCAGCACCCTTAAAGCACTTCCGGCGCAAGTGAAATAATCTTCATGTATCCTTTATCCCTCAGTTCTCTTGCTACGGGTCCGAATATACGGGTGCCGCGAGGTTCATCGGCATTGTTCAACAATACCACCGCGTTATCGTCAAAGCGGATATAAGAACCATCTTTACGGCGAAGTTTATTTGTTGTACGAACGATTACTGCTTTTGAAACAGTACCTTTCTTTATACCACCCGCAGGGATGGCATCTTTCACAGTTACCACGATTTTATCGCCTATTTTGGCGTAATCCTGGCCGCTATTACCCAATACGCGGATGCACAATACTTCTTTTGCACCACTGTTATCGGCTACATTAAGCCTGCTTTCCTGCTGAATCATTTTATTTAGCTTTAAACTCTAAGCGTCGGGCTTCGAGCAATTACTACAATTTTTATTAATCAGTGCGGCATAAAGCTTATAGCTCGCAGCCCGCAGCTTATTTCCTTATTTAGCTTTTTCAACGATCTCAACTAATCTCCAACGCTTTGTTTTGCTCAGCGGACGAGACTCCATGATCTTTACGATATCGCCTATACCGCACTCACTTTTTTCATCATGAGCATGGAATTTGGTAGTCTTTTTTACAAACTTACCATAGATAGGGTGTTTTACTTTTCTTTCCACAGCAACAGTGATAGTTTTTGTCATTTTGTTGCTGCTAACTACCCCAATCCTTGTTTTACGCAAATTTCTTTCGGCCATTGTTGTTTATTTTATATTAAATACCGAGTTGTCTTCTCCTTAATTCGGTCTTTAAACGAGATATATCTTTCCTTAGACCACGAATAGTCATTGGGTTCTCAAGTGGAGAGATCGCATGTGCAAATTCCAGCTTCTTTAAACGCAACTGGTCTTCCTGTATGCGTGCACTAAGATCTGTTTCGTTCAGATCTTTCAGGCTTTTATTAAATTCTAACTTCTTAGACATTGTATGTAAATTGAAATTCTTTAATTGAACTTACTATGCCTGTTGCAAATCTCTTCTTACAACAAACTTGGTTTTTATAGGAAGTTTCTGAGCTGCAAGCTTCATGGCTTCCTGTGCTGTTTGCAATGCAACACCGTCACATTCAAATAGTATACGACCTGGTTCAATAACAGCCGCGAAATATTCCGGGTTACCTTTACCTTTACCCATCCTCACTTCAAGTGGCTTCTTGGTAATTGATTTATCAGGGAATACTCTGATCCACACATTACCCTCACGCTTCATAGCACGTGTCATTGCCTGACGCGCAGCTTCTATCTGGCGGTTGGTTAACCAGATGGGCTCTAAAGCTTTCAATGCATAAGAACCGAAAGAAATGGTTGTACCACGTTTTGCAACTTCCCTAATACGACCTTTCTGCTGCTTTCTATGTTTCGTTCTTTTTGGCTGTAACATCTTATATGATTTTGAGTTGCCGGTTGTCAGTTTCCTTTTTGCCGGCTTTTCAATTGTTATTTTTAAAACCAGTACCTTTTGTCAGATAACCGGTAACAGCAATTATTAGTTTCTTCTGTCTCTTCTGTCGCCACCGCCTCTTCTGTCATTTCCACCACCTCTTCTGTCATCTCTGCGATCCTGTCTTTCTCCGCCATCCCTTCTGTCTCTTCTGTCACTTACATCACTCTTACCACCAGTGAAGTTCGGATTCAATTCACGTTTGCCTAAAACCTCACCTTTACAGATCCATACTTTAATACCAATTTTTCCGTACACAGTCTGGGCAAAAACATTCGCGTAGTCAATGTCCATACGGAATGTATGTAAAGGCGTACGACCCTGTTTAAATTCTTCGCTACGTGCAATTTCAGCACCGCCTAAGCGACCACTTACTTTTACCTTTATACCTTCAGCACCCATTCTGAGTGTAGAAGCTATCGCCATTTTGATAGCACGCTTAAAGTTGATACGGTTCTCGATCTGGCGGGCAATGGTGTCTCCCACAATGTTCGCATCAAGCTCAGGACGACGAATCTCCAGAATGTTTATCTGAACATCATCTTTGCTGGTAAGCTTTTTCAACTCCTCTTTAATGCGGTCAACTTCATTACCACCTTTACCTATAATGATACCAGGCTTAGACGTATGGATAGTTACAATCAATTTACCGAGTGTACGCTCAATAACAATTTTGGAAATACCACCCTTGTTAATACGTGCGTTCAGGTATGTTCTGATCTTGTTATCCTCGATGAGCTTGGAGGCAAAATCTTTCTTTGCGGCATACCAGTTGCTCTCCCATCCGCGGATGATACCTAACCTGTTACCTATAGGATTTGCTTTCTGACCCATATAATGGTTTAAAAGTTTTTATTAATTTTTTGAATCAACGATTAATGTTACGTGGTTGCTGCGTTTACGCACCCTGTAACCACGACCCTGTGGTGCAGGACGCATGCGCTTAAGTACGCGGCCTCCATCTACGAAAATTGTTTTTACCACAAGACCGGCATCAGCTGCACTGCCACCTTCATTTTTCTGTTCCCAGTTATTGATGGCACTCTTGAGCAACTTAGCCAAAGGCTTGGCGTTGTGTTGTGGATGATGTTCCAGGATAGCCAATGCTTTCTCTACTTCCATGCCACGCACCACATCTGCCAGCAAACGCATTTTACGCGGTCCTGTAGGATAATTTCTAAGTTTCGCTACTGCTTCCATTTTTTTTAGTTATACGTTGTAAGTACCTGGTACTTTAAACTATTTTTTTGTTCCTGCATGTCCTTTGAAGTTTCTGGTTGGCGCAAACTCTCCAAGTTTGTGGCCTACCATAAATTCTGTTACATATACAGGTATAAACTTGTTTCCGTTATGTACAGCAAAAGTGTGCCCTACAAAATCAGGAGTAATAGTAGAACGGCGGCTCCATGTTTTCAACACAGACTTTTTGTTCTTTCCTTCATTTATTGACAACACCTTACCTTCCAGCTTTGCTTCTACGTAAGGACCTTTTTTAATCGAACGACCCATAGTAATGAGTTAATTTGATAATTTGATAATTTGAAAATGTCTTTTATTTAGCGTGGCAGTTGAAAACCATTTTCAAATCTTCACATTGCCACATTTTCAAATCTGCTTTTTGTTACCGGCATTTGGATCTTTCTTCAGCTAACGTTGTGTCACTCACTTGTACGTTCAGATCATTTCTGATCAAACTGCTGAAGAGTGCGACGCAACCGGTGCTTAATGCTTATACCTCAGCCGGCTACATCATTGCCTTTATTTTGCCAGCTTCTTACCATCCCTGCGTTGGATGATCAGCTTATCGCTGCCTTTTCCTTTTGTTCTTGTTTTTTCGCCTTTAGCATATTTACCTGTGCGTGAACGAGGGTGACCTCCTGATGCTCTACCTTCGCCACCACCCATCGGGTGATCTACGGGGTTCATAGCTACACCACGATTACGTGGACGAATACCTTTCCAGCGGTTTGCACCAGCTTTACCTTTCTGCTCAAGGTTATGATCGCTGTTAGATACAACACCTACCGTTGCATAGCAGTTAATCAAAACTTTTCTCAACTCGCCACTTGGCATTTTTAATACCGCGTATTTTTCTTCTTTGTTGGCAAGCTGTGCTGATGCGCCTGCGCTTCTTACCAGTTTACCACCCTGACCAGGCTGCATTTCGATATTATGAATCATAGTACCAAGTGGCATATTCTTCATCATTAATGCATTCCCGATTTCCGGGGCTGCTGCATCACCAGACATTACAGATGCACCCACCTGTAAACCCTGCGGAGCAATGATATATCTCTTTTCACCGTCTGTATATTCCAGCAGCGCGATGAATGCTGTGCGGTTGGGATCGTATTCTATTGAAACAACTTTTGCTTCAATATCTTTCTTATTGCGTTTAAAATCTACAATACGGTAATGCTTCTTATGTCCGCCACCTATATAACGCATGGCACGACGCCCCTGAGCATTACGACCACCTGTGCTGTGAATCGGTTCCAATAAGCTTTTTTCCGGTTTGTTGGTAGTGATCTCAGCATAGGCATTACCGATTTTCCATCTGGTACCTGCGGTAATTGGTTTAAACTTCTTTAATGCCATTTTCTTTTCTTTTGTGCGAACTTATCAGCTTCGCTTACTATTAATTAAATGTTTGCGTACAAATCAATTGTTTCACCGTCTGCTACAGTTACATAAGCTTTTTTGTAGGCAGGCTTTACACCTTTGATAAAGCCGGCTTTTGTAAAGCGGGTTTTATTTTTACCGGGAACAACTATTGTATTCACATCTGTTACTGAAACACCATAGAACTGTTCTATAGCTTTCTTGATTTCCAGTTTGTTTGCCTTACGGTTGACCTTAAAGGCATATCTTCTCAGTTTATCCTGCTGAAGATTTGCTTTTTCTGTAAGTATAGGCTTTACTAAAATTTCACTCAGTTTCATTGTATAATTATTGAAACGTTATTCAATTATGCTTCTGCAACAGCTTCTTCAGAAAATACTTTGGCTGCGCTTTCTGTAATTACCAACACGTCAGCATTCATGATATCATAGGTATTGATATCTGAAAGGATAGTGTTAGCGATGTTTGGAACATTGCGTGTGCTGAGGTACAGGTTATCATTATATTCAGCAGTTACAAGCAACGACTTTTTGTTCGCTATGTTCAGCACTTTCATCACATCAACCAGTTGCTTTGTTTTAGGAGCATCGAGGTTGATTTCTTCCAATACTACTATAGCATTTTCTTTGGCTTTATATGAAAGGGCACTCATTTTAGCAAGATCCTTTACTTTCTTATTCAGTTTAAAACCATAACCATGGGGTTTTGGTCCAAAGATGGTACCACCACCTTTATACAAAGGGTTACGGATGTTACCTTTACGGCTACCACCTGTACCTTTCTGACGGTGTAACTTGCGGCTTGCACCTTTTACTTCTGCACGCGTTTTTACTTTGTGCGTTCCCTGGCGCTGTGCTGCCTGGTATTGTTTAACTGCCAGGTAAAGTACGTGGTCGTTAGGTTCAATACCGAATATATCCTCCGGCAACTCAATCGTTCTACCGGTTTTTTCACCTTTTATATTTAAAACTTCTACTTGCATGTTTCTTCGATTAAAGTTTATTTCTGGATTAAAACGATTGAACCGTTGTGGCCCGGAACAGAACCGCTCACAAGGATATAGTTTTTATCAGAGAAGATTTTTACCACTTTAAGGCCTTTAAGCTTAACACGGTCATTACCCATACGACCCGCCATTCGCATCCCTTTAAATACGCGTGAAGGATAAGAAGAGCCACCAATAGAACCTGGTGCCCTCTGACGATCGTGCTGACCATGTGATTTTTCACCAACACCACTGAAACCATGACGTTTTACTACACCCTGGAATCCTTTACCTTTTGTAGTGCCTACAACGTCAACTTTATCGCCTTCGGCAAAAATGTCAACAGTGATGGTATCACCTAAATTTTTATCCTCGAAATAATTGCGGAATTCTTTTACGAAGCTTTTTGGAGCTGTCTGAGATTTAGAGAAGTGATTGATCTCAGATTTGTTGGAGTGTTTTTCTTTCTTATCGCCGAAACCTAACTGTAGTGCGCTATAACCATCTGTATCTGCAGTTTTAACCTGGGTTACCACGCAAGGACCAGCTTCAATAATGGTGCAGGCAGTCTGCTTACCATCCGGGGTGAAGATGCTGGTCATCCCAATTTTTTTACCAATAATTCCTTTCATCTTTTTGCGGTTTATGCCCCGCAGGTTGTAAGGACATTCCGCTGATGAGAGCGGAACTCGATCCTCTGTTTGCCACCGACCTTTTCTTTTGTTTCTTCTGCTTTGAAGATTCAGAAGTACCGGCAGTAAACAAACCTCGAAGGGCTTGTTTATATGTACGCTCCTGTTTTAACAGGATTATTATCTTCTTCAGAGCTCTTTTCTCTCTCCGGATTTTGCGGAGCAGATTGAGAGGTGAATTGTTATAAGAACTTTGACCGCGTATCAAACGCGAAATTTTACGCTTTAATCTCTACTTCTACACCAGAAGGCAGATCCAGCTTGCTCAACGCATCTACTGTTCTTGAAGAAGAAGTGTAAATGTCTAATAAACGTTTGTGCGTGCAAAGCTGAAATTGCTCACGGCTTTTCTTGTTAACGTGTGGTGAACGTAGTACCGTGAAAATTCTTTTGCGCGTAGGCAAAGGAATAGGACCAGTTACTACGGCACCAGTACTGCGTACTGTTTTTACGATCTTCTCTGCAGATTTATCTACTAAACTGTGATCGTAAGACTGTAATTTTATTCTGATTCTCTGGGACATAGCGTGAACCAAACTTTCAATTTGGGAGCGCAAAGGTATAAGTCTCCATTGTAACAGACAAGAATTTTGAAAAGAATTTTTAAAAAAGCCTAAAAGTTTCTAACCCGGCTCGCTGCATATTTGCTGTTCCTGCAAAGATAGCCGCACTCAGGCGGTCTTTATAGTACAAATTCTACAGCATAACTTATTCATATAGTACAATAAACAAAGCCATTTGTCTATTTTTTACTTTTTACGGCCATTTTATTTTTGCAGAAATTAAACGGCATTGTTCAAAAACCTCAAAATATTGATCATTGAAGACTCTATACTGCTGATAGAACGCTTTCTTATGGTAATTGAGGAAACCGGCATTGTAAAAGGTGCTGAATATGCATTGAATTACCATGAAGCGCAGCTTTCGTTTAGTAAAATAACACCGGATATTTTGGTGCTGGATATAAATCTCCCGGACGTAAACGGAATAGAAATGCTAAAAATTTTCCGTAAGAATTACCCTTCACTCAAGATTATTATCTCTTCTATTCATACAGACGACTATTACCGGGTTGTATGCAGAAACCTTGGCGCTGACTATTTTGTAAGTAAAACCGATGCTTTTGAAGCACTTCCCTCAATCATTTATGAAATTGCCGCAGCCGAAGCTGTGCCTGCATAACGTTGAATCTGTAAATCAATGGTTTATATATTATTGTCCCGGCTGCAGTTTTTTATGGCATCGCCGGTTGTGTCACTCACTTGTACTTTCTGAACTTTGTGGAACAGCGGGTATATTTTCAATAAAGCCTTATTTGTCAATAAAAAAAGATGGCTTTCGCCATCTTTTTTTATTCCTGTGGTTTCATTCTTTTCTTCTTCATTTTTTCCCGCTGCTCCGGTGTTAACACATTGTTCAGTTTTGCTTTGGCGTCTTTTTCCGTCGCTTTCAGCTTTTCTTCTTTCTGTGCATCCGTTAATGTGGCATCGTTTTTAATTTTTTCCTTTTCCTTCTTTGTATTGATCAATATATCGTCTACCTGCTTTTTTTGATCCTGCGAAAGGTCCAGATCCTTCAGGTTTTCTTTTGTGATGCCTTTTTCCTTCAGATTTTGCCTGCGGGTACTATCCATGTTCTGTGCGTGATTCTGTATACGCTCTTTTTTGGTTTTCCTGGCAGTACTATCCTGTGCATTTGAAACCGAAGTAACAGCAACAAGAGAAAGAAGTAACAACATTAGTTTATTCATGATTGCATTTTGCGTTATTAGAGCTTGTGTTTGTGGGAAAGTTTAAAAGGGTGAGATGTTTTTTACCGCCTAAAGCGCTGACGTGTTATAAATCAGCATCGAAAAGCTCAATAATGTGTTGCAGTACAAGTGAGTGACACAACCGAAGCTTAATAATAATTCTTCAGCCGGCTACCTTATATTTTTTTTCTTTTTTTGTACGCTGCCAATAAATCTACCACCTGGTTATTTTGTAAAATGGCCGGATTTAATTCTATAAACTTTTTTACCAGTTTTGGCGCTTTGCTGAGGCCTTCTTCCAATTGCAACAACGCTTCTTTTGGCTTTGCCAACACAAAAAGTACGGCACTATAAAGAAAGAAAAACACAGGCTTATCATCTGTAGCTTTCCTGGCCTGGAGGCATTGCCGTGCCGCCTCTTCATAATGCCCGGCATTATAAAGACACCTGATCAACGCATCCCAACCGCTAACGTTTTTTGGCCTCAGGCGTACTACCACACTGAAATACTGGATAGCCTCGCGATAATTTTTCATTTGCATGTAACATTCGCCCATTGCCAGGTTATACTCCGGCAGGTGGCGGTGAATGCGCATTGCCTGCTCAAGCGAACCTAATGCCCTGCTGTATTGCTTTTCAGCAATATATGTGAGTGCGATTTTATAGTGCAGCTTACTATCATCGGGGTTCATATGAGAGGCTTTGCGGTAATTAAACCTGGCCTGTGCAAATTTATTCAGCCGGTGATAGCAGTGACCAATAGCTTCATGGATAACTTCTTCAGGTCTTGTGAGCTCCAGTACTTTTTCCAGTGTTTCAATTGCTTCTTTGTATTTGCGTAGCCGAATATACGCATCGCCCATGTTGCGGTAAGCATAATCGAATTTTTCATCTATTACTACGGCATACTGGTACGCATCTATTGCCTTTTCGTATAATTTGAGACCCTGAAATGCGGCCCCAAGATTGAACCATGCCAGCTCATTATATGGAAAATCTTCTATGATCCTGTGATGTAATTTTATACTTTCTTCATTCCGGCCTGTGAAATCTGTCCAGAAACAAATTTTATACAACGCTTCTTCGTTGGTAGGTTCTTTTTCCAGTATTAATGAAAGACAATCAAACACTTTATCGAATTCCTCGTAATCGTCATATACATCTGCCAATTCGAAAAGAAGATCAATTTTTTCTTCTCCTTCGAAGAGGGATAATGCTTCTTCAAGTAATTCTACTGCTTTGTCCTGCTCATCAAGGGCCAGGTATGCATCTGTCTTAAGTATATAGATATCAATGTCATTGTGATCGAACAAAGAGGCCTGATCGAGTATATCCAATGCATCGCGATAATGGCGGGTGGCAATAAGTAAATCTGCTTTTTTTATTAGCAGGTGAGATGAAAAAGGGAAATACTCCAAACCTGTTTCCACAGCTTGTATGGCTTTGGAAATTTCGTCGTTCTCGTCAAAATAGTCGATGATTCGTTCGAAGGCTTCTTCTTCAAGAAATGAGTGACTTTTACCCGCCCGCAGATTTTGATACTGTTTAAGTAGTTCTTTTAACTCATCCCGGTCTTCGCGTGAAGGATTTTCTTGCATAGGAACGTAGGTTTCTGTAAAATAGCCAGATATTTTTAAAATTCCAATAATTTTTGTAACAAATACAATACTTGTACGTTAATAATTTAGGAAAATATTTTGTTAACGAACTTTTACGTATTAATTTTGGCAAAATGAGAAAAGGACTGAGATATAGCAAATACATAGCTGCTGCACTAAGTGTGCTTGCTGTGCAATTTGTTTATGGTTCTTTTACAGGAAACTCAGATGGCTCGAAAGATAAATTTAGTCTAAGACACTTGAGCACTGTAAGTAAGTCTTATTCCCTGTCGTCGCTCAAAACAGGTACATTTCGTTACAAAGGTTCATCTGAGATATCTCAGCAGAATACAGGTGGTAATGTTGAAGTTACTTCAATGATTCGCCTGGAAAAAGGTAATACAACTTACGTTTACCCATATCGTTATAATGTAAAAGTTCCCAAATTTGTAACTCCCAAGGCGCCTTCCATGCGCTAGTTTTCGATACGCTTCTTAATCATTCTTTCCTTTTATTGTATCACCTAAACCAGTAAATATCGTTTTCCAGATAAGATTAAAAAACGATTTCTTCGGATCTCTTTTATATGAGACTTTTTTAGGGTCGCTGTTCTTATCACCTTCTTTATTGGACTTTTCGATAATGAAGCTGTTTGCAAGAAATGTGATGAGACCTTGTTTTTTTAGTTTGCCATTATTATCATCATCCTGCTTTAAAACTTCAACTTTCAAATTGTCATAGTAAAAAGCGACAGTACCCCTGGAATTAAAATCGTTAGCCGTCATATGCACGATAATTTTATCGATGTCAGCACTTTTGATTTCGAACAGTCCAAGTGTTTTTGTAGCTACGTTTAGCGCAGTACCATTCATTTTGCCTATTTCAACGTCCAATGCAAAAGCCCCCTTAACAGCATTTTGAAGATCAAATTTAAACATGGCATGTAAAGGACCCGTATTCATAAGTTGAGCATTTGCTTCGAGCGTCAAAAAAGGGTTTTGTTCAATAGCTGTTTCAATATTTGTGACATTGGAAAACTTTCCTTGCACATCTGCAAAAATTATACTACCGGTACGACCGGTTTTTTGATTTAGTTCTGTGTAAGTAACTGTAATGTTACGAATGTCTATATTATCAACCCTTACAGGGAGTTTAAGACGTGTAAGTATCTGATGCGGATAGTTACCAACTTTGTCTTTCTGTTCATCAGGCAACGTACGATCAGCAAACACCTCAACATTTCCATCAGCAAGTATCATTTTTCCAACATTGAACCCCTCCCGGGCAAGTAAGTTCCACCAATCTACTTTTTGAAGAGAAATTTTGTCAATTGCTATATCGTACCTGTCTTTGTAAAATTTTAATTTCCTGCTGAAGTCTTTTTTAGCACCCCGGGGTTTTAAAGATGTATTGATTAATTCCAGATTACGAGCACCTGCATTTAGTGTAAGCGAATCAATATGGAAAATGTAAAGACTGTCAGCTGTGGAAATGCTGTAATCGTTTAATGAGATAGCTGCATCTTTTGCATACAAAAACCTTGTTGAATCATTTTGCGTGCCCGAGTCAATTAAGATATCCCTGAAACTTGCATTCAGTTTTGTAAATTTTGTTACCTTATTTTCATCAGCCACATTATAATAAGTAAAATCGATATCCTTTACAATAAGATCTGTAAGGCTGAAATGACCAATTTGTTTTGCAATTTTTTTGTAAAGCGAAGTGGTATCCGGAGGCGTGTAATTATAAGTTCTTTCGTGGTGATAAATTTCTACAACCGGTTCATTAATATAAAGTGTTTTAAGGTCTATGGCGTTCTTGTTCAGCAAGTCATTTACGTTGATTCCTTCGATAACAAGATTATGGAGCGTTATTTTGTAGATATCATCAGGGGCTTGTTTTCTTTCATCAAGCTGACGCAACCTGTTTGAATCTATGTCTAACCTTGCGTTTGTTACAATAACCTGAGAATTAACAACATCTACCGTAATTCTGTCAAGGTTCAAAATATACAGGCTATCTGAACCATCCTGAATTGCCTGTTGTAGCTTTTCTTTAATGAGCGGTTCGAAATCTTTACTTCCGCGCAGCCTGAAGTACACAAAGATGCCTGTGGTAACAACAATGATGGCTGATAAAAGGATAATCCATTTTTTGCTCATGAAGTATTATGAGATAGAAAATGGTGCCAACGTTAAAGAAGCTATTTGGTGAGATAATAATAAAGAACCGCGGATACACCAATAACGCCCAATATTACGGCACCAATCCACCACCTGCTCGCAGTAGTTTCTGCTTGCAACAATTCCTGCATCTCTGAAGAGGTTCTGTGATCTTCTCCAACCCGAACGCTGTGCGGGGCATTTTGACGAATTATTTTACCAGCTGTAACGGCTGTATAAATTGTATGCAGTGTTTCGCTTTGCCGAAAATGATAGCCCAGGCCATTTCCTGAGAGTATGCCCAACCCGGGAATGGGATAAACTGTGCCAGCCTGCAATTTTGCAGACAGGTGGTGCATAAATTCTCTAAATCCGGCAGCCGCATCTGCAGCAGTTACCTTCATTTCGTAAGAAAGAAATGTGTTGATTTTTTCGTCATTGGGCGAATCATGTACGAATATAATGTTGTACTGCGGAGCGTGTAAGGTTTTTTCTACAAATTCCAGTTCTGCGGGTTTAGTTTCTGCAACCAGTGACCCTATACCGGGTAAAACGAGCCTACCATGAATAGAAAAATATTTGACGAGGTGCTGAATCATTAACTAAGGTGTTTACCTGTTGCATAAAGATATACCGTACAAGTGTGCGACGCAACGAAAGATGAAAAAAGTTATACAGCCGGGCTCCAAATGATCCAACTATTTTGCCATAACGGTTTTAATATCTCCAAACGACCAGATAACACCGGCCATAACATTAAAACCAAGTACCGGGTATTGTTTCCAGCGCTCATACTGATTATTGAAGATGTTGTTGATCTGCACCCAGCCTTTGAGTTGTGGAAGCACCTTAAACTCAACACCTGCATTTAAATCTAAAGCGGGGTCTAATTTGCCATAGCTTAAATCTTTGAAGCGGTAATTGGCACCGTCCCAAAAGAAAAGATCACTCTTTAGTGTAAAATCTTTGAATATCTGCCAGCGCAGTGAGGCGTTTATTTCCATGGGAACCAGCCCCCAGGGTTTGATGTTATCTTCCAGGCCGCTGTAGCGATTGATGGTTGCACCGGCAAGTAATGAAAATTTTTCCTGCACCGTATAGCCCAGTTCTCCATGCAGGCGAATTGCTTTCATTGCAGATTCGTTCAATACTTCGAATGAACGACCCGTGATTGTATCATTTACAAAAAGCGGTTGATTGGCAAATTCGATATAAGAAACTTTTGCATTGTATGTAAGATGAGAACCAACAGAACCTTTAAACCCTGCATACAACTCATTCATCTTTGTGTTGAGCAAAAACTTTGGCTGCTGCAACCATGGATTTACTGAAGCGAGGTATTGGTAACTTGTTTTGTTGAAGTAACCTGTATAACCGGCCTGTGCAATAAATTTTTTTTCGCTTAACTTAAATTCAACACCGATGTTTGGCAACATGGCAAATTCATTATTATCCCATGATGGCGTAATACCTGCGATAGCTTTAAAATTTTCCGTTTTATACGTTACTGAAGGAGTAAGATAATACAAGGTGTTATCTATGCTGGATGTGTCGCTTTTGTACGAAGTGATGTCTGCGGTAAGACCGATATTGAAGGAAAAATTCTCACCAAAATCTTTTGAAATGGGAGCCTTGATTACAAAGTTGCTTTCCCTTGCACCATGGTTGTCTCCAAACATATTTAACGAAACGGCAGGATTGTAATTGATACCTGCATCGTTTGTGGTTTTATTTCTTAATGCAACTGAGCCGCCCAAAGTGGAAAAACTTTGCCGCAGATCATCTTTACTAAATTTCAATGTGTCTGGCTGAAATCCGTACTGGTATTGCGTGTTATTATCAAAGAAAACCCTGCCGGTCCATTCATTCTTATTATTTGGAGAACTGAATATACCAATACCTTCCGCACCCGCTTTGCTAAACCTTTGAAACTCGTTTACAGCGCTTTTAGAAGAGGTGTAATAACCTCTTAAATTGATAGCAGATTTTACGCCATCGCCCAAGGAAACGCCAGCCTGGAGCAAAGGGCTTGTAAAATTACCATAGCCTGCTTTGAGATAGCCTGCATTTTCCCAATGTACAGACGTATCGATATTTTGTGCAAGCGGTTTTAAAGCCGGCGACTGATAAGTAAAAGAAAGATTCTGCGCAGGTACATTGTACTGCAAAACTGGTCTAACAGAATCAGGCAACGGAGATGCGCCACTGAAATTAATTTTTGCAGTTGTTTTCAATGATGGCTGAAATGCAGACGTAACAATGACAGTGCGTGTAGGCAATACTGTATCTGCTCTTGTCGCTTTTGTTTCAGCTTTTACTTCTTTCTTGGGCTGTTGCTTTTTTTTCCGTGCCTGTGCAAAAACATTTGATGTTAACGATACGAGTAAAACTATATAAACTGCTTTTTTCATTGTCTGCTTTTTCTTTGAGATCTAGATTTTGTAACCCTTGCATTGATACAGAAGCACAGCGTTAATCATTAACCTTGCTCAACTTTACTTTTGCTGTTTTTCTCAGCAACAACTGCATCCAGTTTTTTCTGCGCTTCTGTTTGCAATTCAGGTATAGCAGCATTTTCTACTACGCTCTTTAGCGTAGCTTCTGCATTGAAATAATCCTGTTGTTTGAAATAAATGTCGCCCAGCAGGATGTAAGATTTGGTGATCCAGTAATCGTAAGAACCTGCTTTGTTAATTACGTCGAAGCATGCTTTTTCTGATTCTGCATATTTGTTCTGGATCAATAATATTTCGGCTACCCTATACCTGGCTTCAGCCGCATATTCCGACTTACCCAATGCTATAACATCTTTATAAGCTGCAGCGGCTTCAAAGAGCTGGTTATTGTTCTGGTAGCTTTTTGCAATGATCATGTTTGCCATCATTTTATCATCTGTGGCAACGCCTTTTTGCTGCAATAATTCCTGGGCATTAGGTACAGCCTGTGCAAACTCAGACAATTTGTATTGGCAACGCAGCAGGCCGCGCATGCTTTCCAGTTTATTTTCTGTTGACACAGCAATATCTTTCAGCTGCTGAAAGTACTGTGCTGCTTTTGCATAATCTTTAAATTCAAAATAGGCAATACGCGCCGCCTGTAGTACACTGGCTTCTGCATATCTATTTGGCGATTTGGCAGCAACAATATTGTAGTAATTGAGCGCATTTTTAAAATCTTTGCGGTCATTGTAAATACCGGCAATTTTATAATTCGCTTCCAATGCATATTGCCCCTCAGGAAACTGGCGTAAATAATTACCAAACCCTTCCAGCGCCTTATCATAACTCCTGCCCTCGTAAACATTATTGGCAGAAACATAAGTAAGAGAGTCCTGCTCTGAATAACTTACATCTTTACCATTTTGCTTCATAAAATTGATGAATTCTGCGGGCCGCTGATTATCTACAAATATGTTTCTTACATAATCAACCGCATCATTGCTCTCTTCAGAATTAGGATACCCGGCAATAAGCTTCTGGAAATTCTTAAGGGCCTCATTATTATTCTGCTGATTGTAATACGCAATACCCAGCTTCAAAAATGCCTGCGGTTTAAGTGATTCTGCATTTTTATTTTTAAGGATATCATTTAAAGGCGGAATAGCAGCATCGTATTTCTCAGTAGCCAAATAAGTATTGGCCACTTCCATATTGGCATCAGGTGCAAGCATGGAAGAAGGAAAGCGATTGGGAATAGATTGAAGTATCGATATCTTTTGCGCATATTGCCCGGAAGCGCCATTGATGATCGCTTTTTGATACAATGCGTAGTCTGCACCTTTCAGGTTCTTTGCCAGTATGTTATCGTACATCTGTGAGGCCTTGCTGTAATTCTTTTTCATAAAATAACAGTCAGCAATTCTCGCATAGACATCCTGCTCTAGCGGTGAAGGATTGGAGGGTAAGCCATTTGTTATCTGCTCGAAGTATTTCAGCGCATTGTTGTAATCTTCCTGTCTCATAGCACTGTAACCCAGCGTGTACCTTGCATTTGTTGCATTCACCTCACCATAATTGATCGGGTTACGCATATATTCGCCGAGGTAGTAAACTGCGGAATCGTACTGGTTGGTGCGAAAAGCTATTTCACCCTTCCAGAAATTGGTATACGTTAACTGGTCTTTATTGTACTCACTGGCATACACCGCATTCAGCAGATTGTCTGCCTGCGCCAATTGCTGATCATTCACAAGTTCAACAGCACGACCGTATAAAATTTTTGGATACACTCTTTTTACAGTTTCCGTTTTACTCTTCATGTTATTTACCAGGTCCAGTGCTTCTTTATAGTTATTCGTATTGGCCAACACACTTACCAGTAAATCCTTGGCTTCAGTATTATATTCCGATTTTGGATACGTTGCTACAAAATCTTTGAGCTCATTCAATGCCACGTCCGTATAGCCCAGTTCGTAAGAAAGCTTACCGTAATTAAATTTTGATATTTCTTTTTGTATAAGGTTGCTGCTGTTTAATGCGCAAAATAAGAATGCACTTCTTGCACTGGGCTTCTGCCCTATCTGCAAATAGGAATCAGCAAGCAAATACATGGCATTTTGTGCAAGAGAATCCTGCTTGCCACCAATTTCCTTAAAGCCATCCACCGCCTTTTTATACTGCTTTGCATGGTAATAGCAGTAAGAAAGCTCATACAGGTCTTCCCTGCTTACTTTCGGCGTCTTACTTACATACTGCTCCAGGTAGGGAAGTGCTTTCGAAAAATTTCTTTTCTCAAAATAGATATGCCCCACAATCTGTTTTATCTGCAGATCGTAATATTGATTGCCACTCTTCAGCGCTTTTTCCGCATACTCTAGCGCCTGGTCTTTTTGGCCTTTAAAATAATATATCTCGGTTATGTAGTATGGTACAATGCCTTTGTATTTTTCTTTTCCGTCTGTAACCTTGAAAGCCCCAAGTGCCTGGTCGTAGCGTTTTTTACTAAATGCAATAAAACCGTAATAGTAATTGGCATCAACATAGTTAGGGTCAGTTGGTATTTGCCTGATGGCATCAAACAAGGGTTCTGCATCATTAAACTGTTTCAGCGTAAAATAAGCGTAGCCCTGGTGAAACTTCATATTCGATATCTCGGTATTACCAAGATTATCCGTAGAGGTCTTCTCGTAATATTTTACAGCATCGGTAAATCTCTGGCGGCCATAATAATATTCACCCAGGTGATAGCTCATCATTTGTGTGCGTGGCTCATTGTGCTCATACGCTATAAATTCAACAGCTTTTTTTTCTGCTGTTTCATCTTTCATTTCAAGTGCACAAACAATAGCATAATATTTAGCTTCCTCCTGCACAGAAACAGGAATGCTGCTGTTAATTTTATCGTCAGTATAAAGTGTTTTAAAAAGCGGGTAAGCAAGCGTAAACTGGTTATCCTGGTAAAGCGCTTTGGCCTGTTTAAAATCCGCATCAGGATCGTTATTGGCTTTTGTAAACTGAGCTTCCACAGATGTTGTAAAAGCAACTGCAATCGCAAATATGCTGAACTGCTTAGAGTATAGATTCATACGATGTTTCAACGGAGAGTTTTGTCAAATATTTTAAAACCTTTCTTAATAAAACGCAAAAACCTTTTAAAGGTAACAACTGCCCCTGCAAGCAAATGGCGTTCCGGGACTATGTGCATAAACTTTGCAAACACCAATATTTACTCACATCCGCTTAATTAACGCAAACATTTAACAAGCTAAAACTATTTTGCCCGTTACTTAAGTATTCAATATTTTCTCGTATGAAAAAACTGCTATCCACACAGTATAGTGACGGTGCCTTCAATTTCGCATTACTGCTGCTAAGGCTTTCGTTTGGTCTTTTGATCATCTTCAATCATGCCATTCCAAAGCTTATGGATTTTTCTTCATTGCAATACAAGTTTCATAATTTCATGGGCATTGGCTCCAGGTTTTCACTCATACTTGTTTTATTCGCTGAGCTTTTTTGCAGCATGTTTCTCGTGCTCGGCCTGTTTACAAGATTTGTTGTCATCCCGCTGATCATTACCATGATGGTTGCAATATTCAGTGCCCATGCCGGCGAACCAATTACAGAGTCGGAACTGGCAGTACTTTATGGAACCGTATTTATTACTATCCTTTTCATCGGGCCGGGAAAAATCAGTATCGATGGTATGATGAGGGGATAAGTTTTATGTTACCGGCATTTGTACATGTGGCATCGCCTGTTGTGTCACTCACTTGTACGTTCTGTCGTTAATGCAGCTTTTCGATGCCGGGGGTATAGCCAGCCTTATACAACAATTTACCCGGGCAATACAACTAAAATTTTACATGGTTTGCTTATAAACATAAACCCTGCACATAGCAGGGTTTATTACATTCTATATTTCCCGAGCTTATTGAATCATCACTTTCGATACTATTCTTTCATTATTAGTCAGCACTTCAACAAGATAAACACCTTTTGGTTTGCCTGCCAGGTTTACCTGCTCCTGCAACGTATTGTCGTATTGTTTCAAAGCGTTTTTATACACAACCTGCCCTGTAGCATTACGTATAACAATACCCGCAGAGAACTTTCCTTTTTTGCTGTATTGTACATTGAATAAGCCATCAGAAGGGTTAGGATAGATCTTTACAGGTGTTTTACCACCATTAGCAACGGCGTCTTTATAATTAACCGCATCGGTTGCCGGTGTTGCAGCCACGGCCCTACCAGAGCCTGCCGTGCTGTTGGCACAACCTTCCGTGTTGGCAACAAACCTGCAACCGGAAGTTGCCCTGAAACCGGGCTGCAGTGTTACATATCCATCAGCCATATACTTTATGTAGTTTGCAGAAGAAGCTGCAATTGTTTGAAAAGACGAAATAAAATTACTTACCATATAGCCTTTCTGACCACTAACCGCGCCGCTTAATCCCAACGATACCTGGCAACTTTTTGTGAAGTAATGCGAGTATGTTTTACCACCAAATGTCACCGTATACCTGTATGTGCCGGCAGGATCTGTTGAGGCTAATACATAAGATTGATCTGTGGGGTAAGCTTCCCTGTAAGCGTTTGCATTCGTCCTGGTGTAACTACGCCAGAGCGTGCCATCTGGTTTATAAATATTAAATGTAAGCGTGGCGCCATCTATCCAATCTCTTATCTTGGCCCTGAACCAAATGGTCTGCCCGCTGGTAAAAGCATTATCGGGACTAAGTGTTATAGTCTGATCACATGCATCGGTATAAAAACCGGGCTGTGCATTGTGTGTTTCCAGTGTAAGCACAGCGGGATCATTATACGGCAACTGGTTGAGCCATGATGTGGAGGCAGATTCGGTACAGGTGCTGCCAGCAAAAGGATCGATGCGGTTGCCGGTTTCATCATTTCCGTTGGCAATGTCTACATATCCTGTATTTACCTGGAAATGCAGGTGTGGTTCTGAAGAGCGCCCTGCGCTTGCAACGGTACCAACATAATCACCTGCATAAATAAAATCTCCTTCTTCCTTTGTGGTAAGCGATCCGTCTTTCAGGTGCATATAAAAGCTGGCGGTAGTTCCATCTTCGTGTAGAATAACCACGTTGTTGCCACGGCCGGTTGAGCCTTGCCAGTTATCGAGATTGCCGCAATTCTCATCAAACTCTCCCTGGTGTTTAAACACAATGATACCATCGGCCGCAGCAATAACTTTTATAAACCCACTGTTTTTTAACTCCCACCTGTAAGGGTCGATACTTATGTCGATGCCTGCATGACCATCGTATGTTCTGTCGCCGCAATTGTAATCGCCGATCTCATCGGGGTTGCGATCTGTGTTATCATTAAAGGAATCAGGATCGAGGTCTACAAAATTTACAATGTGCCAGGAAGCAAAATCCCTGTAAGATGCTGTTGCCATTGGCCAGCGAAACAAAATGTTGGCAGCAGGTGCCGCGGCCGCATCCGGGGCAGGTTTTTCGGCAGCCTGTTTATACTTTTTAAAGTCAAGCTTCCCTTCAGCTTTTAGCCGCGCAATATTGATGCGCACCTGCTGGTCAATTTCTTTCATGTCTGCACGTGTAACGCTACAGACGGCAGTTGTTTTTCCTGCTGGCTTTACAACCTGTGCATTGGTTGCAAAACCAATGCAAGCTGCAAAAACAACAAGAGTAATGCATTGCAGTGGTGCAGGTAAATACAGTTTCTTGAATGTTGATTTCATAACAAATAATTTTGAGGTAATAAATGAGCCTTTAAAAAACCAGCCTGACTGAACCGGAACAGCCCAAAAGCGAACAAGGCGTACAAGAGTGCGACGCAACAAAAGCTTAATAGCACTACTACAGCCGGGCTCCCAAAAAATTCAGCCATGCCAATGAGTGGGTTATTATTTGTTTTGCGCTTTCAACGTTTGAATTTCTTCATTTAACTGTATTACATAAAGTGTTAACTCTTCTACTTTTTGCATCAGCAGTTTATTGACTTTACCGACTTCAATGCCATCTTTCATTTCGTTTGCAGCGGGTACATCTGGCAGGTGGTTGTTTTGAAATACGTATTGTTTAAGGCTTTGCAAAGACATTAGCTTGTAATCTTTTGCAAACACATAATCAGGCCATGTACCATTTAACTCAACACGTACTTCTTCTGCCATTACTTTTCCTTTTACACTCAGTGCATAACCGGTTGCTGTTTTACCATCGTTGCTGATAGATACATTGCCCACAGCATCTACCCACAAGCGGCCTGTACCATTGGTGCGCAACACTACCCTGCCTGATGCATTGCCGGAATTTGTTGCCAGCAAAAGATCTTTACCACTTGCACGCAGGTAGGCATTTTCTGCTGTGGCATCTTTAAACTGTATATAAGGATCTGTGCCGGAAATTGTAAGTGCTTCATCATTTGCACCTATGTAGGTATGACCGCTGAAGAAACCTGCATAATTGGTACCGGTACCTGATGCACTGCCAAAAACACCATAACCGAACTGGCCGGTTGCAGTAACCACTTTACCATACACACCATAGTTGGCTATGCCGCCCTGCACATTGCCATATACACCATAGTTGAGCGCAGTGTTTGCAGTAATACTGTTACCATACACGGCATAGTTGTTTGCTGCAGATGCAGTAGCTGTGCCGTATACTCCATAGTTGTTGCTGCTGCCACCCTGGCTCCATCCGTATAAGGCAGCACCTTCTAACGATGTGTTTCTTTTTACGCCAAGCACACCAATTTCGCTGAACGTATTGTTGGGAAAAACCAGCGGGTACATGCCGGATGGATTGTTTACACCGAGGTAGCCAACAGAGTTTATAGTAGTGGTTCCTGAAGTGTTGCTTTCTCCTCGTATAGCAGAATACACCGTTGAAAACAAGCTGCCGGAAGAAAGCTGCCTGAGGGCGGAAAACCTGTGGTCATTATCGGGGGCGCTGTTAATACTGGCTCTTGTGCCATTATCCTGCAATGCACCTGCAACCAGGGCTGTACCATTCCAGCGGGGAACAAAACCTGTTTTGTTTACACCCACTTCAGGATCGCTTTCTGCTACCCCGTTTGCGGTAGATAACGTTGTACCATCAGCAAACTTTACATTGTTTACATATACATCGTTCCAGCTTCGTACTGCTGAGCCGAGCGATAAAGTATTGTGTGCATTAGGCAGCAAAGAGATGTTAACAGCAGTGGTATCGAGGTTACTGAGGTTCCTGTTGGCGGACTTAGGTGTAACTGCCACCCAGTTACTGCCGTTGTAATAATAAAACCCGGTAGTATTGTTAGTCTGGTAAACAAGCAGGCCTGATGCAGGGCTTACTATTGCTGTACGCTGGGCCTGCGTCATACGGGGAATGAGCATGCCTTTGGTGGTGGACTGTAATTCAAGAATAGCAGAAGCGTTTGGCGCTGTAGTGCCAATGCCGGCACTGCCTGTTGTTGGAAAAGTGTTGGTTTGTGCATTAGAAACTGCTGCAGTAAACGCAGCAAAACAAAGGGACAGAAGTGTTTTTTTCATAACAATAAGTTTTGTGCAGACAAAATTGATTTGTTATGAAAGCTCTATCAATACCACAATCGAGGGATAGATGATTGTTATCCGTTGCAGCAACATGTCTTGATTTTTATTTACTGAAGAGGTAAATCTGCAATAATTTCTGCGCCTTCGTTTACATTGGATTTTATAGTAAATTTTCCACGGTGTATCTCCACTCGTTTACGCATATTAGATAGGCCGTTACCATTTTTTGCATTGGCTACGTCAAAACCTTTCCCGTCATCGCTTATACTGATGCGCAAACGATCTCCGGCGATGTTGATCGAGACGCGGATATTTTGGCAACCTGCATATTTTACAGCATTGTTTATGGCTTCTTTAAAGATGAGGTAAATATCCCGGCGCAATTCCATATTCATGCTTAATATGTCTGCTGTCTGTTCGCAATTGAATTCAAAATTTATTCCCGCAGGTATGCAAAGTTCATTGGCGAAGTTGATCATGCGGCCCTGCACACTGCTGAAATCATCATTGCCTGGCTTGATCATCCATACAATGTCGCTCATCGTTTCAATCATCTCTTTACTGTTGCTGCTAATTTTATCAAGCAATTCCGCAGACACCGGTGTTTGATTGGGCTGATGTTTTACAATATCACTGTACATACGTATGCTGCTCAGGGTGCTGCCTACATCATCGTGCAGGTCAGATGCGATCTTGTTTCTGATCTCCACTTCTGTAAGCCGTTGCTTCAATACCCTGCGTTTATAAAGCACGTAAGCTATGACCGCAGTGGCAATGAGTAAAACAACAAGCAACCAGGTATATAAATTTTTACGTGCCAGTTGCTCATTAAATATCTTATCAGACTCATTCTTCTTTTTCAGGTACTCATATTCCAGTTCACTTTTTATACCCTGCTTTTTGAGGTTACTGTTTAGTGTACTGTCCTGCATTCTTTTGTATAGCTTGTAAAAAACGAGTGACTGCTCATACTCATGCTCTTCACTATAGAGGTTAGAAATCATCAAGGCCGATTTGGAAATATCCAAAGGGTTACCAAGACTCAGGCAAATACGATGAGATGCCAGTGCATGAAACAAAGCGCTGTCGGGCATTTTCAGGGTATCGTACAATTTTGCGTAATTATAGTGCAAGCTTTCCTGCAGGTCATCGTCCTGCAGGCTTTTATTCAGCTCAAGGCTTTCAGCAAGCGCGGCCCTGGCATTGTTGTAATCACCCGTTTCTATATAGTTGTATGCAAGATTACTGAGTGTTTGTACTACGCCATATTTATGATTCGCTTCCCGCCGCAAAGCAAGGCTTTCTTTATAATTACGAATAGCTTCTGCGAAATTGCCCATATCTCCATACAGCGTGGCAATGTTGTTTTTTATCAATCCCATATCTTTCTTATTGCCTCTTTTCTCTCTTATCGCAAGGCTCCGTTTGTAATACTCCAGCCCTTTGCTGTAATCCAGTAACTGCTGGTGATAAACCTGGCCTATGTTGTTTAGCGATGTTGAAATATCTGTCTCGTTTTTCATCTTTTCTGCAAGTGCAAGTGATTTAAAATTGAGCTCCAGCGATTCTTCAATAAGGCCGGTTTCTTTATAAATGAAAGCAATGTTGTTGTATGCGTTCCGCAGTTGTGCATCGTCATTCAATGTCTCACGTATTGCAAGGCTGCGCTTTAAATAATCTACCGTGGCAATAATGTCGCCTTTATAATATTTGCATACGCCAATATCATTCAATATTTGTGCTTCGCTAAAAAGGTTATTGGCTTTGCGTGCAAACTGCAATGCATCGTTTAAACTGCTAATTGCTTCGGTATAAGCTTCAGTATTGGCAAAATAGATTCCTTTAAAATAGATCGCATCAGACATGTAATTGTACAATGCTGCCTGCATTTTTCCGGTAGCATTTGTAAGCAGCCTTTTACCATGTGCTATTGCGCTGTCTGCGTACCACAGCGCTGTACTGTCTTCCGCGGCTTCTGCAATTTTTACATACAAGCCTATACGTACGGTATCAGGTTGAGGCAAAGCCAGCAGGTGCTTCAGCGAATCGGCTACCTGGGCTTTCGTTACAGTGCAGGTAAGCGTTGCCATAAGAAGTATATACTTTCTCATCAGCGTTTAGTTGTCAAGGTTAATTAGCGAAATGTTTTGGTTACCTGGTCCCTTTGCCGGCAGTTGTTCCTGCAATTGATTGAATAGATCAGGGATGTTTTCCAGGTGTTTTACATTTGGAGAGGTAGTTTTGAAAGGATATGGTATGCGTGGTAAAGCCTGTTTGAAGGTAAGATAAAAAATCCGGAAAAAAGGTTATACAATTTTTTCATTCAATGCTTTTGAAACAGCTTCTGTGTTACTGTTCACATGCAGTTTGGCGTAAATATTTTTCATGTGGGTGCGCACAGTTTCGTAGGTGCTGCCAATAGTGTCTGCAATCATTTTGAAGCTTTTACCTTTTACGAGTTGCTGCAAAATTTCCTTCTCTTTTGGGGTAAGCTGGTAATCTTTGGCCGCTGCCGGTGTAATGTTTTTTTGAAACAGTTCCAGCACGCGGCGGGCAATAGAGCCCGTCATGGGGCTGCCGCCATTGTACACATCTTTTATGGCCTCTATATAGCCGGCAGGTGAAGTAGTTTTTAAGATGTAGCCAGACGCGCCTGCACAAACGGCTTTAAAAATGTTTTCGTCATCATGAAAAACTGTCTGCATCAGCACCTGCACACCCGGGAAGTGCTCCCTTATTACCTTCACTGCCTCTATGCCATTAATACCCGGCATTTCAATATCCATAAGTATTACCTGTGGTATAGATTTTTTTAGCTGGAACACCAGGTCGTTTCCATCTGCAAAGGCCCCGGTACAAACAAAGCCTTCTGTGCCGTTTATAAGATAATAAAGGCTTTCGCGCAGGTGTTTATTGTCTTCAAATATGGCAACTTTTATTGGCTGCATATTGCGGTGTTGTTTTTACAAATTTCCTCTTTACAATATAAATTTTATCTACCACAAAAGGGTGAGTAAATTTTGGAGCCCGGCAGTAGTGCATGCATCGGGCACCTGTTGCGTCGCACTCTTGTACTGAAGCAACTGCAGCAGCTTTGGCTCCGGTTTGTACAGCGCAACAGTGTATACAGATCTTTTTATTGCCGCTGCGAACCTGCCGGTTCAATGTTCCGAACGGTGCAGTGAGTGACACAACCGGCGATGCCATGAAATACTATCGCCGGTACAACAATGCCTTATATAACGGAAATAACTTCAGCGCAGGCTGCGTAAAATATGCCTGCATTTATTGCAATAAAGTACAAACTGTAAACTCTCCTTATCTTCGCCGTCTATGAATAAGGAGAAAGTTTTGAGCGGTATAAGACCTACCGGTTTTGTACATCTTGGAAATTATTTTGGCGCCATGCGCAACTGGGTACTTATGCAGGATGAATATGATTGTTTTTTCTGCGTGGTAGACTGGCACAGCCTTACCACGCACCCGGACACCAAAGAGTTGAAAGCTAATGTTTACCGCCTGATGGGTGAACTGCTGGCCGTAGGCCTGGACCCGGAAAAATGCGTGTTGTATGTGCAGAGTGATGTACCTGAAATTGCAGAATTATACCTGTACCTGAATATGCTTTCTTATAAAGGTGAGCTTGAAAAAACTGCCACATTTAAAGACAAAGTACGCCAGCACCCGGAAAATGTAAATGCAGGTTTACTTACTTACCCTGTATTGCAGGCTGCAGACATTTTAATTCACCGTGCAGTTAAAGTGCCTGTTGGTAAAGACCAGGAACAACACATTGAAATGACCCGCAATTTTGGCGACCGCTTTAACAAGCGATACAGCGAAGTTTTCCCGATGCCGCAGGCTTTTAGTTATGATAAAAGTCTTGTAAAGATCATGAGCCTTGATGGTACGGGCAAGATGAGCAAGAGCGCCAACCAGATGGCCACACTATACCTGGCGGATGATGATGACCTTATTCGCAATAAAATAAAAAAAGCAAAAACAGACAGCGGACCAACAGAACCAAATGCTGTAAAGCCGGATTTTATTGAAAACCTTTTTGGCCTGATGAAGCTGGTAAGTACACCAGATACTACCACCAGGTTTGAAGCCGACTTCAATAATTGTGTGATACGATACGGTGACATGAAGAAACAACTGGCAGAAGACATGGTAAACTTTATGGCCCCCATAAGGGAAAAAGCGAAAGCTTTTGCAGCAGACCGTGAGTTGATAAAAAAAGTTATTGGCATTGGAAGAGACAAGGCGCGGGCCAGCGCAGATGCCACTTTACAGCTAGTGCGGAAAGCTGTTGGCGTAGACTACATTTAGTAACGCAACCAGAAAATAAATTTAGAAAGAACCGGTGGAATTGTACGACGAAATTTTATCTTCAAAAGTTCAAAGAAAAGCGCTTACTCAAATCATACATCTTACATGGCAAAGCTGAAGAAACCAAAACATATAGCGGTTGCAGGCAATATTGGTGCAGGCAAAACAACACTCACAGAATTATTGAGTAAACATTATAAATGGATTCCTCAGTTTGAAGATGTTGACCACAACCCATACCTGATGGATTTTTACGAAGACATGCCGCGCTGGAGCTTTAACCTGCAGATATATTTTTTGAACAGCCGACTTAACCAGTTGCTCGATATTCAGCGTGGTACAGAAACCATTATACAGGACAGAACCATATATGAAGATGCTAACATTTTTGCGCCTAACCTGCATGAAATGGGCTTAATGAGCAAAAGAGATTTTGACAATTACTACCAGTTTTTCCAGACATTGAAAACCATGGTTCAACCGCCGGACCTGTTGATATATTTGAAAGCTTCTGTACCAACACTGGTTGGCCAGATACAAAAACGCGGCCGTGAGTATGAAGAAAATATTCGCCTGGACTACCTGAAAAAACTTAACGAACTGTACAACAAATGGATCGACGGTTACAAAGAAGGGCAGCTACTTGTAATAGATGTTGACAAGAATAACTTTGCTGATAAAGACGAAGACCTGGGAGATATCATCAATAAAGTTGACGGTATGTTGTTTGGCCTTTTCTAAGCAGGTACTAAAACATTACCGGCGGCACGTATGCGCTGCATCATTAATCAATAGCTCATTTCATCGAGCTTTACTTTTCCCCTGAAGGTTTTATACACAAACGCTGTGTAAATAGCTACCAGCGGCACACCTATTGCTGCAACGGTTAGCATAATACCCAAACTTTTAGATGAAGAAGATGCGTTTTGCACGGTAAGATTATATCGTTCGTCCAGGCTCGATAATACCAGGTTTGGGTGTAACTCTACCACCACAAGTATGAGCAACAGGCTTATGACAACTGCAGAAGAAAGAAATGCCTGCCTGTAACGCTGCTGCGATATTCTCCTGGCAATATTTGCCACTGCCAGTACCATGGTTACCGGGATAAAAAACAACCAGCTGTTCTCCTTAATCGTGGCGGATAAATGTGGCACATAGAGCAATGTATAGAAGCTAAGCAGCAATACGCTTATAACAAAAAAAACGGTTGTATCTCTCACAATGATGGTAAGCTTTGTATACAAACGCTTTTCGGTTTTCATTACAAGATAAATGGCACCGTGCATCATAAATAATGCAAGCGTTGTTATGCCCACCAGTATTGCATATGGGTTTATAAAATCTAATGTACTGCCCCTGTATACACCACCTTTATCTATTGGCAAACCAAGTAAAACATTGCCCAATACTACACCCAGAGATAATGTAACAATTATGCTGGAGATGCTGTAACTGACATCCCACATTTTACGCCACCAGGGCATTGGCTCCTTACTCCTGAATTCTATGGAAATAGCACGAAAAATAAGCGCCACCAGGAACAACATAAAGGGAATATAAAACGCAGAAAATACTGCTGCATACACTTTTGGGAAACCGGCAAATAAGGTGCCGCCGCCTATTACCAGCCATACTTCGTTGCCATCCCAAACCGGGCCGATGGCATTCAGTGCAATACGCCTGCTTTCTTCTTTATTGAAAAAAAGATGGATGGCCCCGGCACCAAGATCAAAACCGTCGAGTATGGCATAACCGGTAAAGGTGGCACCTACCACCAGAAACCACCACGTACTGTAGTCTATACCAAGAAATGTTTCCATGCTAATTTAAATTGCTGTTATGGTAAATAAACAAGACCGCATATTGCCCCATTGTTGTACTGCTGCTGAAGTGTGCGACGCAACAAAAGCTTAATAGCAGCAAGACAGCCGGCGTCCAAAAAATTACCTGCTAAAATTTCCGGCCATGCCTTCCAGCTGAGGGCTATGTATCTCGCTTTCATCGTCGCTGTCTTTAAACCCGGGCCCGTGTTGTATTTTACGGTTGAGCAGGAAAATAAAAAGCGCAAAAAGCAGTGTGTACACAAACGTAAAAAGCACCAGTGAAAAAACCACCTGGTTTGCTGTAACCGCCTCAGACAATGCATCGCTTGTTCGCAACAAACCATATACCACCCACGGCTGGCGGCCTGTTTCTGCGGTGAACCACCCAACCTGGTTAGCAACCTGCGGCAGCAGCACACTCCACGCAAACACATGCATCAGCCAACGTTTCTCAAACAACTTTTTTTTCCTGAACAATATATATCCAACTGTGGTAAGGGCTATTAACGCAAAACCAATAGCAATCATAATGTGGTAAGACTGAAAAACAATATTGAGTGCCTGCGGCCTGTCTTCCGGTTTAAAAGCTTTGAGGCCCGTTACAGGTGCATCAAAACTGAAATGTGTGAGAAAACTCAGTGCGCCAGGTACGGCTACACCATGGGTACGTTCATTCTTTGTATCAATATAACCAAACAGGTACATAGCAGCAGCCGAACTGCTATCGAAATGGCCTTCCATAGCTGCAAGCTTTGCGGGCTGGTATTCTGCCACTACATGTGCAGACCTGTGGCCGGCAAACAATTGAGCGTAAGAAGATAGTAACGCTACCGTAAGACCGATGCCAAAAGCTTTTTTTGCAAATGCCATGTGCCTGTTCTTGATTATGTAATAGGCCGCAATACTTATAACCAGGAACGAGCCTGCAAGAAACGCCCCTATCCATACATGCAGTATCCTGTCTACTGACGATGGGTTAAAAACCATTGCCCAGAAGTCTGTGATCTCTGCCCTGGCTTCGAGCCCCTGCCCTACTATATGATAGCCTGCCGGTGTTTGCTGCCAGCTGTTTGCCACAACAATCCATATAGCGGAAAACATAGAACCGAGCGTTACCATTATGGTTGCTATAAAGTGTACTCTTTTGCTTACACGGTTCCAGCCAAACAACAACACACCCAAAAAACCACTTTCCAGTGCAAATGCAAAAATGCCTTCTGCTGCCAGAGCGCTACCAAAAACATCGCCCACATATTTCGAATACACTGCCCAGTTTGTGCCAAACTCAAATTCCATTACAATACCGGTGGCAACTCCAATACCGAATATCAATGCAAAAATGCGGGTAAAGAATTTTGTCATGTCTTCGTACAAAACATCACCGGTACGCAGGTACATGCCTTCCATAAAAACCATACACAACCCCAGCCCGATGCTCAACGGCGGATAGATATAGTGAAAAGCTATGGTAAAGGCAAACTGAATGCGGGAAAGAATTTCGACATCCATAACAAGAAGGTTTAGCAAATAAAAAAGCGGCAACAATGCGCCGCTTTTCTTACATGATTATAAAAAAGATGTTCTTATAAAAAGTCATAGTGCAAAGTTAAGCACCCGCTTAATTAAAGGAAGCATAATTATGAACCAGGCAAAAAATTACTATTAAGCTTTGGTTGCGTCGCACACTTGTGCTGCATAACAATATTCAACTGCTGCGGGTGCCACAGCGCAAATACTTTACTGCCCTTTACGGCGCTGTCAATACTTTTAATGAGGAAGTTTATCTCTCAGCAAACCATATACCCACGTTCCAGCAATAGCGCTTAACAGCACCACAATAACAGCTGTTGCGCCATTACCTATCAGCGCAAACAACGGACCGGGGCAGGCACCTGTTATTGCCCAGCCAAAACCAAATATAAGACCGCCGTATACCTGCCCTTTATTGAATGTTTTCGGGTGCAGCACGATCGGCTCTCCATGTATTGTTTTGATCTTAAACTTTTTGATGAGCCACACGCCTATCATACCTACCATAACAGCAGAACCAATAACGCCGTACATATGAAAACTTTGCAGGCGAAACATTTCCTGAATACGAAACCACGAAATTACTTCTGCTTTTACGAGCAATATGCCAAACAATATGCCTGCAAAAAGATATTTAAAATTGTACCACCATGGGTGTTTCAGGGTAGATTCGTTAATGCATACCGCATCAAGCGAGCGCACTTCAAAGTCTGTGTTTGTTTCCTGCCGGGTGCTTATAGTTGTATTCATTGTTTACAATTGAAGAATGAAAGGAAGAACCAGGTTGGCCATGATAAAGCCCCCGGCCATAAAACAAATGGTGGCTATTAAAGATGGCAACTGCAGGTTGCTTAAACCCATAATAGCATGACCGGATGTACAGCCGCCGGCATATCTTGTTCCAAAACCCACCAGGAAACCGCCTGCAACCATCATAATAAAACCCTTTGCCGTTAGCAAGGCGGGCCAGTTGAAAATTTGTACGGGAGCCAGTTTACTATAATCATCAATGCCATACCCTTTCAATTCGTCCACTAACTGCGGGTTAAGCTGCACCGGTTGCGGGTCTGCAAAAAAATACGCCACCAAAAATGCACCGGCAACTATTCCCGCAACAAAAAAAAGGTTCCATGCTTCTTTCTTCCAGTCATATTTAAAAAACGAAATGTTAGCTGGCAGGCAGGCTGCGCATATATGCCTTAAAGACGATGAAATGCCAAAGCTTTTGTTTCCCAGCAACAACAAAAGCGGAACTGTAAGTCCGATAAGCGGCCCGGAAATATACCATGGCCAGGGCTGACTGATCCATTCAATAAAATTCATGACGAAAAAAATGATAGTTATTCAATGATGTATACTGTACTAAATATCAGAGACCGGTTGTCTCTCTTATAATAATGTAAATGCCCATAACAAGTACAAACCAGCCAAAACCCTTTTTCAGTTTTTCGCCTTTTACCTGCTCCCCTACTTTAGCGCCAATGAATATGCCTGCAATGGCCAGTGCTGTAACAGATAAAAGCAATGCCCAGTTTACCTGCGTATGAAAAATGTCCCCGGTAAAGCCAAGCAGGTTGTTAATAGCAATGATCAGCAGCGAAGTTCCGATCGCTTGCTTTACAGACAACCTGAAAAGAAATATAAGTGCAGGAATAATGAGAAAGCCTCCGCCGGCACCCAGCAGGCCTGTAAGCAGCCCGATACCTGTGCCACTGTAAATAATTTTGCCGGGTTGCAGTTTGGTGGCGCATTCCGGGCAATCTGCTGGCTGCTCACCCATGATCATTTTTGTTGCAGCAATAATCATTACAACAGCAAATAAGATCATCGTCATCAGCGATTTGGTAACAACGTAATTACCCATGTTAAAAAGTTGATCAGGAATAATATGCAGCAAAAACTTCCTGGTGGCGAGTACAGTAATCGTGGAAACAATACTAAAGGCGAGTGCCGTTTTAATGTTTACGTTCCCTTTACGGTAATGTTTGATGGCCCCTACCAGGCTGGTAGAACCAACGATAAAAAGCGAGTACCCGGTTGCCAGCAGCGGTTGTACACCAAAAAGATAGACTAAAACAGGAATCGTTAAGATTGATCCACCACCACCGATAAGACCGAGCGAAATGCCAATTAATATGGCTGCTATGTAGCCTGCAGCTGTAATCATATATGTTTGCAAAACTGGGCACTATGTTTTGCAAGAGATGTAACATAAGTCACATCAGTTTAAGTTTGATATTCCGACACGCTGGTGCAAATATCTGTTTTCCTTCATCTCTTTCAGCATAAAATCTGCAATATTGCCGGCGTAGATTTTATTGATACCTGTAGCCGGGGGATAGTCTGCCGAAACGGTGTAATCATTGTCTGCCGGAGCATCAGGAATATCCGGTGCACCAATAAAAGTCCAGTCCAGCGTAGATTGATGTAAATAATTGTATGCCTGTAAATGCTCTTTACTTACAGGCAAAAACACCTGCGGGTAGTCCGGCTTATTCATTATAAGCCCGTATTCGTCGTGCGCCAGGCTGCCCATGCCACCCAGCACGATCAATCTTTTTACCGCAGCTTTTTGCATCTGCTCAATAATATTTTTTACGCCCAGGCTACGCGTTTTATCGCTGCCGTCTCTTGCACCACCCAGGGCAGATAATACGGCATCCGCGCCGTGCACTGCTTTCAACACATCTGCTTCATCAAAAACATATCCTTTAATGGCTTCAAAATTTTCATCTGCCATGTCTTTATCTATCAGCCCATCTACATTTCTGCCAAATGCACGAACGGTGTGGCCCTGTGCCAGGCCCATGTTCACGATATATTTTCCAACCCGGCCGGTTGCTCCAAATACAGTAATAATCATACGGGAAAGTTATGCATAAAAAAATAGCATTACCAAAGCGGTAATGCTATTATGTATATTGGAAAACCTAATTCAGTGTTGTAACCTGTTCGGTGATCTCTTCCATGTCAATACCAAAATGACTTTCGTTGTAGCGGCATTGACCATCTTTGATAATTAACACCTGTGGCGATTCGTGGTAAACTTTAAAGTCTGTTGCTATTTTGTCTGACAAATCCCTGTAACGGATAAGATCTATATAATAGAAATCAGCATCAGGAATAGCTGTGGCCCTTTCGAACCGGCTTTTTACCACACTGCTTGTTCCGCAACGTGTGCTGTGTTTAAACAAAACCTGTGGCTTTTGAAACGATTTTTCCTTGATGCTTTCCAGTTCATCAATATTGTTTAGTGTAATCCAGTTGAGCATCCGCAAAGATAACTATCTTCTGAAATACATTTTGTCATGAGAAGGACATGTTCTGGATTTACGGGAATCGTATGCGCTTGCGCAGGAGGCAGCAAACATGATTACCAGTAAAGAGAAAACAATTAATTGTAACATTGATCTTTTCATAAAAAATGGTTTTTCAAATTTTTTTTTGACGTAAAAATAAATAAAACAGCCAAACAGGTGCTGTTATTGTGCTTTTCTACTTAAATGTTGCTAAAACAAGCTGGTTTTTGGGTACCCGGCACCAGCAAAAAACCTGCAACACCGGTTGCGTCGCACTCTTCAACTGCAGGATGGCCGGTGAGCTGTCCGCAACCACGTAGTGTTTTTACAGTCAGTCACCCGCTATACTACGCAAAAATTGCAGCGCATTTACATTATGTTATCTGTACGCAGCCCGGTTTTTGGAACAGTTGCCCAAAGCTTCAAAAGTACAAGTGTGCGACGCAAGAGACGATGCCATGAAAACCCCATGCCCGGCCCATAATATTTCTCCTACTTCATTAACCGGTACACAGGATAGCGTAAGTGCGCCGGCTCGTAATAGGGCGAATTTTTATAGACGAAATCCAGTTGCGCATCTGCATTAGCGGCAAAAGCTGTATCAGTCATTCTTTTTTCATCCAACTTCGTTTTAAGTTCCGGATGTTGCGCCAGGTAGCCTGCAGCCACATCTTCCCACCTGTACCCGCTGTAGCCTTCCTTTTGCTGCAATATGGCATCAAAAAAATTCCAGTGGAAATAACTGTCATCTGCCTGTGGCTCGAGTGTTTCCACGATGTAGCGATCGGCACGCTGGCCGGTATAAATGATATAATCTCCTTTGAGAAAATGTATTGTATCGTGCCTTTCAGAAACCTTTACGTTATAATTGAAATGATGGCCCTCATAGGGTCTTGGTAAAGACTTGTAATCATCGATATGATAAAAGTTAATCATCATCGTTGTATCGCGCTTTAACTGCTGCATTTTTACGCCGTTAAGGGTAAGTAGTCCGATAGCTTTACCCCACCCCTGTGGTATAATATAGGCTTTGGGTTTTTGAATGGTTAGTGTGGGTATAAAATAATTGTAGAAGTTTACTTGTTGCTCAAAAGGTTTATTATGGTTGTAATACAGCCGCTGCATGCCTGTTACATCGCTTTTTTTATACGCTGCCGCATAGCCTTTGAAACTGATCATGTCGTGCCGTGAGGAATCGACCTTCCAGCCGATCGCAAAAACCTGTTGCTTTTTTATTGCTTCTACAGATGCTTTTCTTTTTGCAATAATGTCTTTACCGAAAGCCCCTGCCTGCTCCATGATGGCTTGCATAAAAGCGTAAGTGCTCTTCACACGCTGGGCGAAAGGTTTCAGCATATGTGTTTCCGGCACAAAGGCGATGGTTTGAAACAACGCCGCATACCCGCTGCTATAACGTGGCGGATCATAAAAGGCATCCCACCCTTTTTCCACGTTTCCTTCTTCAAAATTTACATACGGGCACATAGGCCAGTTTTTTTGCTGCATCGATTTATACAATGCAGGTTCAAATACATCATGCAGAAATGCACCTGTTTCGCCACCCAGTTTATTGTGTTGCGTGGTAAGCATCGTCATGGTGTGCTGGTAATCTGCGCCATCGCTTACATGGTTGTCGAGCATAATATCAGGGTCGAGCCAGTGAAATATTTCGGCAAAAGCCTTTGCATTTTTAGAATCTGATTTTACAAAATCTCTGTTAAGATCAAGATTCTGCGCGTTGCCCCGGAAACCGTAAGATGCAGGCCCATCCTGGTTTACACGGGAAAAAGCATTCCTGTTCAGGCTGCCGCCAATGTTGTAAATGGGAATTATTGCAATAACTACATTACCCGGAGCGTTCAATTTACCTGTGGCCAGGTCTCTTATAAACATCATGGAAGCGTCTATACCATCCGGCTCACCGGGATGTATACCGTTGTTTACAAGAATGATAACCTTGTTCTCTTCTTTCCATTTTTTTGGGTTGAATTGACGGGATTTATCATAAATAATAAGATTAAGTGGATAGCCTGCATCAGTTGTATAAAATTTTTTTATATTTATCGCGTTAAAGTTATCAGAAAGAATACGATAGTAATTATTACATTCTATATATGTAGCCGATTCCAATCCATTGGATTTTTCGAAAGTTGTAGTAAATTGTTGAGCAGAAAGCACTGAAGAACTCAAAAGAAAAATGCTTATTATTAAATTTTTCATAATTTGAACCCAGAATTTTACTCAAGATAATGGAAAACACGTACAGAATCCTTATTGCCGAAGATGAACCAAAACTTGGATTAGTTATTCAGGAAGAACTGACCCGCCAGGGTTACCTGGCAGATATGGCCTACGATGGAGCAGTTGCCGAAAAACTATTTAATCAGCACAATTATTCATTAATTCTTTTAGACATCAACCTTCCTTACAAGAACGGTCTTGCCCTCTGTAAAGAATTCAGGCAGCAGAACAACAAAGTGCCAATTATAATGCTTACCGCATTGGGCGAAATACAGGATAAGGTAGATGCCTTTAGTCTCGGGGCAGATGACTACCTGGTTAAACCTTTTCACTTTGATGAGCTGTTTGCCAGGATAAAAGTGTTCCTGAAAAGGGCGGAGAATACTGCCCAGTTCAGCGACAAAATCAATGTGGGCGACCTTGAGATAGACATGAACAAAAAAACGGTAACCCGGGCAGAAAAAAACATCAACCTTACAGCCAAAGAATTTTCCCTGCTGGTTTTGCTTTCCCGAAACAAAGGAAAAGTGATTTCCAAACAGGAAATAATGGAAAAAGTATGGGAACTGAGTTTTGATACCGGTACCAATACCATAGAAGTATACATTAGCTTTCTACGCAATAAAATCGACAAACCTTTTGAAACCAAGCTTATTCACACAAAACCCGGCTTTGGGTATTATGTGAGGGAGGCTCCTTTATCATGAGAGTACGGCTAAAGTTTGTTATAACTTTAACCCTGATTGTTTGCGCTATACTGGCTGTAGCTTTCCTGATTATTTACACCTTATACGCTCAAAACAGGAAGAAAGATTTTGATAACCGCTTATGGGCACAGGCCTATCGTATGTATAGGGACCATTACAATGTGTCTGACAACAATAAGCAACTGTTATCAAAACTTGCTTATTACCTGGATGGTGCCCCTGCCGAATTCCGCACCGTACTTATCGACAGCGATTACAACGTTATCGAATCGCAACCGGATGACATAGATTTTACCGTTGATACACTGCAGATACAAGCTATACGCGAAGCGCATGAACTGTATTTCATGCAGGGTCAGTCTCAATGCGTTGGGCTTTATTTTGATACGCCCGGCAGAGTTAGCTATGCCATTACTACTGGTTACGATAAATTTGGCATACTACGCCTGAAGTCTTTAAAACTAACCATGATCTATGTGTCTATCGGCGCACTTATCATCATGGCCATTCTTACTTACTTTTTTGTGATGAAGGTCTCCAAACCATTGGTGGCACTAAGTATACAAATGAGAAAAGTAAGTGAAAACAATTTAAAGCAACGTGTACAACTTGGCAAAGGAGACCCGCGGCACAACGAGTTAATAGCTATTGCAAAAAACTTTAACGGCATGCTCGACAGGCTGGAGAGGGCATTTACCATGCAAAAGAATTTTGTGCACCATGCATCGCACGATCTGCGTACGCCGCTGGCTACCATGCTTTCCCAAACAGAATCTGCTTTACGAAGAGAACTTACACCGCAGGAAGCAAGAAAAGTACTGGAGTCTCTTAAAGAAGACCAGCAGGGAATGATCGAACTTACCAATGCGCTGTTGCTGCTCTCCCAGTACGAAAACATTACCTATACAGCAGACTGGCCTGAAATACGGGTAGATGAAGTAATCTATGACTCCATCGCCTCTATGCATAAGATGTTCCCCGGTATTGACATCGCTTTCGAATTTAACCCCGACGAAGTGGAAGAAACACATCTTTACATAAAAGGCAACGAGGTGTTGTTGAGGTCAGCCATGGTGAATCTTCTGAAGAACGGCGTAAAATATTCTGTGGACGGCCACGTAGATATCAGCACACAGATCACAGAATCGAGAATTGTGATCAACTTCGAAAACCGCGGGCCGGTAATGCAACCCGAAGAAGTAGAAAGAATGTTTTTTCCTTTCTTCCGCGGAGAAAATGCACAGACCAAGAAAGGATTTGGGCTTGGTCTTTCCATCGTTAAAAGAATTGTTGAGCTGCATAAATGCCATATCAGCTACGAGGCTATCAACAACAACCTCAATCGTTTTACACTAACTTTCTTTCGCAGGCAATCTTAATTTTTTTGTTACGGGCAGCATAGCGCATGGCATCGCCTGTTGTGTCACTCACTTGTACTTTCTGAACTTTTATCAGCAGCCCACAGGCGAAACATGGTAAATATTACGGCTTGTACCGGCCTGTGGGCAAAACCCGTAAAAAATGTTGATACCATTTGCTTTGGTCTTCGCATTGCTCAATATGGTTTCTGCAGTACAAGAGTGCGACGCAACAGAAGCTCAATGCATATTCAATTGCCGGGTAAATAAAAAAGCGGTCATCATTTGTTGGTGACCGCTTTAAGTTTTGCAGCAGCGTTTACAGAACGTAAAACTGTTTTTCTTCACGCTTGCGATGAACTGATACCACGTAAGTGTTATGCTGCTCATAAATACCAATGCTTTCCTGCACGGCACTTGTATGGGCTTTGGTAGCATCAACTGCATGCCTGGCATTGTACTGCAGTTCATTTCCATACAACTGCATCAGGTTCTTTTCAATACTCTTTGCAATGGTGGTTACGGGTGTATCCGTTGGTTTATTTTCAAAAGGATCCTGCAGGTGTATTGCCATTTTTTCAATAAGCAAAAAACACGCAGAAATAGCAACGACGAGCGGCACTTCTACAAAACCAAAATATTCGATTACACTAAAAGGCAGCAATGCAATAAACAACATTAGTGCAAGATGTATGTATAAGCTGTAAGTAACCGGGAAAACGGTGTTCTTGATCCTCTCGCACTTACCCATGGAATCGCACAAACGCGAAAGCGTTCTGTCAAGTTCTACCTGCTGAAAACGGTTGATCCAGCCACTTTCCAACGCCAGTTTTATATCCCGGCCCATCAGGTCCATCAATGCTGAGGGAATATTATCAATTCCACGTACATATTCCAGCTCTTTCCTGTTGAGGTATTTTTCAAGACCTTTATCTACCTCTTCTTCCCGTAAATGTCTGCCCAATGCATAGCACCAGGCTATCTGCCGGCGTATGACTCTTTCTTTAAATGCATCTACTTCGTCGCCGTCATAACTATCATAGGTAAAAGACATTATTTGTCTGGCAAGCGATCGCGAATCGTTTACTATTGCACCCCATATATGCCTTGCCTCCCACCACCTGTCGTAAGCCTGGTTACTTCTAAAACCGAGAAGTAATGATATTACGGTGCCCAGCACAGCCGGTACTGCAAGCGGAATAGTAATTCTTGTAAAATGATACGAGTTGTACGCAAAAGCAATGAGTGTTGCGTATAACGCAATAACAACAATTTCATACCTGATCTTGCCAAATACATACTTAAAAGGAACATTTTTTTTTAACAGCATTGTTGATGATTTAACCGACCCCTTCAATAATCTTTTCCGACAGCATATGCAATGTTGTTTACTAATTCAACTCCATTTGCGGTTTTGAAAGTGTAATTACATTGAATTCGTTCTGCTTTCTTACCGGTTTAAAATCATTCAATACAGGTATGCCTGCTTTGTTAAAAAAAAGCGTTGGGTTTACACTGCGTTCATGTACCTTAAGATGCACATAATCATCAGGACAGATGATCGCATCAACATCATTTGCATCTACAAAATTTCTAAATACGGCTGCTGTGCTGCCATGCATACATTTAAAACCTATTTTTCCAATTGCTTTGGGATGTTGGTCCTTTAGCTGTTTGCACGCCTGCCGGAAATCATCTGTAAGTAACTCGTTATATGGCTGCCTGGCTGATTTTGTAAAAATATCCTGCACATAAAAAGGAATTTCAAAAGCATGGAACAGGATAATGTTCACAGGTTTTCTGTCAATAAACTGTATTACCTGGTTAACTGTAGTGGTAAATGATGTAGTAAAATCAGTTGGAATTAATATGTTTGCCATAATCTTCTTTTATACTACAAAATTGATACAGCAGCATTAAGTCTGCTTAAGAGCAAAATGAGAAGATAATTAGAAGTGTGTTAGAAAGAGATTAGAAAAGCCGAGCTTTTTAAAATCTGTTTACAGGTTACGGGCATTATTGCTTCAGGAGATTCAACAGTCAACATTTCAGGTGGTTGCCAGGGGTAAAACTACTTTTACTTTACTGCCGATATTTACCTTGGAATCTATTTCTATTCTTCCTTTGTGTAAGCGTATAATGTTATTAGATAAAGGCATGCCGATGCCATAGCCTTCGTAACCGCCGGTGTTCGAAGCCCTGAAAAAAGGGTCATAGATATGCTTGATCTCCGTTTCCGGAATACCAATTCCCCTGTCTATAATTGTGATCTCTGCACGCTCGCTTTCGATGGCCAGATCAATTGTGACATCGCCGCTGGAATACTTGCAGGCGTTTAAAACAATATTACCGATGGCTATTTTCAGCAGATCATAGTTTCCCTGTATTACATGATCATTGCCTCTTTCGAGAATATCGGAAAAAACAACTTTAATGCGGTTATTGCCCATCCACGAGCCCATACTTTCTTTTATATCTACCAGCAACTGTTCTATGTGTACAACTTCCCAGGTTTGTTTTTTCCCGTCAAAACCGGTGTGTGCAAGGGATAGCAGGCCTTTGGTCAGGTGCTGAAGCTTTTCTGCCTGCAGGATTATATTGTTCAGGCTTTGCTGGTATGCTTCAGGCGTTCTTTCTTTTGACAGCGCATAATCCGCTTCTGCAACAATTGCCGTAAGCGGTGTTCTTAATTCGTGTGATGCGTTGCTGATAAAGTTATTCTGTGTTTCAAAAGCAGTTTCCAGCCTGTCCAGCATGTTATTAAAAGTCTTGATCAGTTCGGCCACCTCATCAGTGCCTTCCTGGTTTTCCAGCCTCAGGTGCAGGTTTACTTCACTGATGTCTTTTACGCGGTTTGTTATCAACCTGAATGGTTGAAAAGTTTTGTTGGCAAAATAGCGGCCTACTGCATAAATGAAAATCACTGACACGATAAAAGTAATGATCAGAATACTGCGCAGGTGCATCATCAGTTCACTTACATAAGGGTTTGTGGCAGATTTTATTACGAGGAAGTCACCGGTTTCATCCGGGTAAAACAAACCTGCATAGTGCCTGTTCTTATCCCTGTAATAAACAGTGCCACCTTTAGCATCAAAAATATTCTTCAGGTAACTGAGCGGCAGATTTTTTGGCGAATCTTTTATCGGCTTCCCGGTGGTATCTACCTGCACAACAAAAGCTTTTTCATCAATCAGGCGTTCAAGATATTGGCGTTGTATTTCTGCAAATGCTTCAGTGGATACATGATCCTTCTCAAACCTGAACTTGGTGGATATTCTTGCCCTTAGTTCAAGCCTTTTGTAGAAATCGTTGTGTGCAAAGTTGTCTGAGAAATAGTAGATCGTAATACTAAGTACAAGAAATACGCCCGCAGTTATAATGGTAAAGAGAATAGTTGTCTTCGTTTGAATTTTCATGGCAAACCTTATGTTGTCTTAAGCATATAACCCATTCCAATTACTGTATGAATCAACTTTTGATCGGGTCTTTTGTCGATCTTTTTACGAAGGTAATTTACGTACACATCAACCACGTTCGTACCCATATTAAAATCAATTCCCCACACTTTTTCAAGGATCTCTATACGGGATAAAACTTTGTTTTTGTTCCTCACAAAATACTCCAGCAGCCTGAATTCTGTCGATGTAAGACTAACAGGTTCGTTATGCTGGGTAACTGTTTTAGCGTTGAAATCAATCACAATATCGCTGATATGAAAAACATCTTCCTCTTTAAGCGTTATTTGTTTGCGCCTGTGCAAAGACCTGAGCCTTGCTTCCAGTTCTGCAAATTTGAAAGGCTTCACCAGGTAATCGTCGCCACCTGCATTAAGACCGGCTACAATGTTTTCGGTTGTGCTCAATGCCGTTAAAAACAACACTGGCGTGTAAACCCCGTGCTCACGTAAACGCTTGCAGAGTTCCATCCCGTTCATTCCGGGCAGCATAATATCTATCATCAGCACATCAAACTCATTCGCGGCGGCCAGCTGGAAACCAACAATGCCATCTGGCGCAATGGTAATGCTGTAACCATTTTCAGTAAGGCCTTTATTAACAACAGATGCTATACTTGGCTCATCCTCTACAAGAAGTACTTTCATAATGCGGTAGTTGTGTTCAACACTTTTGCAACAATATTCCTGCGCAGTTGTTCTAAAAATATAGAATTAATCACAGGTGATTACTAATAAAACGCTAAATGAAACACATACGTTTATGACGAATATTGCGAAAGTACATGCTCCAGTTCCAGCAAATAGCTTTTCCGGATATATTAACTTTACGGCATGAGCAAGAGTACCGTTAGAATGGCACGTGAAAAAAGACCCGCAAATCAAAATACTGTTCCAACACCCTCTTTAAAAGAAAAGTTTGCAGCACTCAGTAATCTTCCCCGCTTCTTTAAACTTGTTTGGCAAACAAACCGCTGGTATACCATTTTAAATGCAATACTCCGCCTGTTGCGGTCGGCAATACCTGTCTCCATGTTGTACATTGGAAAACTGATCATTGACGAAGTGGTATTGTTAAGCAAAACCGCGGTGGCCGACCAATCACACTTATGGACATTGGTTGCAGCAGAATTTGCACTCGCCATTGTTGCAGATGCATTAAGCAGGGCCACCACACTTGTTGACAGCTTACTTGGCGATCTGTTTAACAACCATACTTCCGTAAAGATTATGGAACATGCGGCCATGCTCGACCTTGACCAGTTTGAAGATTCCAATTTTTACGATAAGCTGGAACGTGCCCGCCAGCAAACGGTCGGCAGAACAATCCTGTTATCACAGGTATTAACACAGGTACAGGATCTGATCACCATGGTGTTTTTAGCAGCAGGCCTTATGGCCTTCAATCCCTGGCTTATCCTTCTGCTCATTATCGCGATCGTACCTGCATTCGTGGGAGAATCTTACTTCAATGACCGCAGCTACGCTTTAACCCGTGGGCAAACACCTGAGCGGCGTGAGCTTGATTACATACGATATATTGGCGCCAGTGATGAAACGGCAAAAGAAGTAAAGCTCTTCGACCTCTCCGGCTTCCTGGTAAACCGTTTCAAAACGCTCAGCACAAAATTCTACACAGACAATAAAAAATTATCTACCAAAAGAGCAGGCTGGGGAACTTTTCTTGCATTTATTGGCAGCGCGGGTTATTATGCTGCATACATGGCCATTATTGCACAAACGATAAAAGGAAGTATAAGTATTGGTACACTTACTTTTCTGGCAGGCTCATTCAGGCAACTAAGAAGCTTGCTCGAAAATATTCTCAGCCGCTTTACCAGCGTATCCCAGGGTGCCATTTACCTGAGAGATTTTTTTGAGTTTTTCGAAATAAAGCCCAGGATATTTACGCCAAAAAAGCCGGTGCCTTTTCCTGCAACAATTCAACAAGGCTTTGTTTTTGAAAATGTCGGTTTTAAATACCATAACAGTACCAACTGGGCAAACAGGCACCTGAATTTTACTTTGCATGCAGGAGAAAAACTAGCCCTTGTAGGTGAAAACGGTGCAGGTAAAACAACACTGGTAAAATTGCTGGCAAGATTATATGACCCTTCAGAAGGGCGCATATTACTGGATGGTATAGACCTGCGCGACTATGATCTTTTTGAGTTACGCAAAGGCATAGGCGTTATATTCCAGGATTACCTGCGGTACCAGATGAGTTTTTCTCAAAACATTGCGGTGGGCAACATTGATGAAATGGATAACCGGGCACTCATTGAACAAAGTGCCGCCAAAAGTCTTGCGAGCTTACTTGCAGCAAAACTACCCAATAAATACGACCAGGCACTTGGCCGAAGATTTAACAACGGCGTAGAACTTAGCGGCGGTGAGTGGCAAAAGGTTGCGCTTGCACGTGCCTACATGAAAGACGCACAATTGCTGATTCTTGATGAGCCCACCAGCGCACTGGATGCACGTGCAGAATATGAAGTTTTTCAGCGCTTTGCCGAGCTTACCAAAGGCAAAAGCGCAGTGCTTATCTCCCACCGCTTTTCCACGGTACGCATGGCAGACCGCATTCTGGTGCTGGAAAAAGGCCAGCTACTGGAAATCGGCAGCCACGAAGAATTGCTTGCTTTGAATGGGCGGTATGCGGAGCTTTTTCATTTACAGGCCAAAGGCTACAGGTAGCTTTCTTTTGGAGCCGGGCTAATCAACATCATGCATCTTCCGTTGCGTCGCACACTTGTACGCAGGCAACATTGAGCAACTGCAGTCTGCGGATTTAACATACCGATATTTCCTGTAGTTCCGGAGGTTCGTATGGCACACCATGTTAAAAGCTTTCGCTTCGATCTTCGCGTTTGCTCACCCGTGTTGTTGCCGCTGAAGTGAGTGACACAACCGGTGTTCAATAGTAGTAATACAGCTGGCTACACATATAAAAAAACCGGCCATTAATGGCCGGCTCTCTATAATTTATCAAATGCTGTTAATGCACTGCGTGTACCGGTTTAAACATAAGCTCATTTCTTATTGCAAACACACTTAATGCTGCACATGGCGGGGACAATGCAAAGTCTTTCAGGTCTTTTGCCCTTCTTAAAATGTCGTTGAACATTCTTACAGAATTTGCTGCTCCACCTCTGTTGGCCGCATCTTTAATCATCATGCTGTCATTAGACGGGTTATTGTCGAAATCTACTGCACCGCCACGGCCTGCCGTACCGGCAAGGAAACCCGAAAGCGTTGCTTTGGTGCCAAACATTACCGGATCTACATGGGTAAAGAACGTTTGTACCTCACCTGCATGACAACCCGTGCAGGTATTGAGCGAGAATACGTGCCGTGTGGTAGTGTTTGTAATACGCGCCGGCCCGGTTTCCTGTACACCATCCCAGTGATATGGCTGGATGGGAACGCCAACAGGTGTATCAAGAATCTGGTTGTGACCACCAAGGAAAAATTTACCGCCCGTTAATGTATCCGGCACTGTATAGTTATCCTTATTGATGCCTGCTTTATTTGCGTTTACCCAATCTACCATTGCCCTTACGTCAGGGTTATCAACCTGGGCATTGTATTTATCCTGCGGTATCTGTGCTACTTTTCTTTGCGTTAATGAACGGGGCGAACCGATAAGGCCAAACTCCCTGAACTCCCAACGTCTTGGTGCATTGGTGGGTGCAAATTCCCGCTCATTTGTCCTGATTGAATTGAGGCTGGTATTACCGGCGCGGTTACCGGTTCCCCATAAAGCAAACTGGTCTGTAATGGCCTGCAGTGCAGCATTGTACTGGCTACTGCCCAGTGTAAAGTTCTTCAGGTTAAACCACTGCAGCGCCCAGTTTTGCAAACTGTCGCAATCATTTGGTTTGGGAATGCCGTATTCTACGACGAAAGTCATTTCGAGCGGGCGGGAACAGTCGCTTGCGATGGCACAGAAAGTAAATCTGCCCTCGCCGGCAGGAATGCCTGCTGCACGCTCCCTAATATCAAAACGGTTAACGATGGATGTTAACTTAAACGGAGCAAAACGCATATCTAGCTGGCCTTGTGGCGCACCTGCATTGCTGCTTTTGGTAAGCCATGGGTTAATGATCTTTTGTGTGATTAGTGCCCTTGCAGGTACAGTATCTCCGTTGATGATTTTTCTAACTGTCCAGCTATTCAGCCAGTTTCTTACAAAGGTAGAAAGTTCTGCATCTGTAGGATCTGTAGTTGACTTTGTCTTAGCCAGGTTTTTCATAATGGTTTTGAAAGTCCAGGCGCCATTTACATTCCCGGTTTGCGTGCAGTAATTCCACGTCCTGGCGGGATCTTCTACTACCGACAGGTCTGTTATGAATATACAATTTGCGCGTACAGAATCGATGAGGTTGTTTGTACCACCTATCAGGTTAGCAATGGAAACAGGTTGATTGGCGTCGAGCTTTTGCGTTTCAAAGGGCTCCACCAGGCAATCTTCTCTTTTTTTCATTTCCCTGCCTGTAAACTGCACCTGGTATTTATCCTGGCGCATTTCTTTGTCGAGGCGCAGGGCTTCTTTCCTGAAAAGGCTCACATCCGTACTGATCCTGGCAGTAAAGATTCCATCTCCGGCAACCTTATCGTCATTGGTGCCATCGTCTTTCAGCACTACATAGTTGCCACCATAATCTACCTTGATAGCCTGCCCGCTGTAGTCTGCAAATGAGTAAACAGCCATAATCAGCAAATGCTGGTTATCGCCGGGAATTTTTTGCACCAAAACATCCTGTGCAGGCGGCGCTTTGTCTACACCGGCGGTAAAGTCACTTTCATCTGCAAGCATTGCAGCCAACATGCTTTCATTTTGCATGATGTTGTTTACAGCTTCGTTGAAAGCAGCAGGATTATACGATGGTTTACTTTTTCCTGTTCTGTTCCAGGCAGTTGTGGTAAGAATAGCAGCGGTAATGATGATCAGCACCAGAACCTGTTTCGATTTTCTCATAATGAAGGGCTTTTATCTTTGGATTAAATGCAGCCAGCGGCTCGTGATACATTTAGCCATAATCATTCCATTTTTTTGACAATAACTTTTAAACACGGATATGTATTGGGAAAAAAAATTTCAGCAATCATTATATGTCTTTCCCGTATAGTCTAACGCTAAAGCCTTTCCTTCGCTGCTAACAACAGTTCGTATGTTGCAATTAGTGGAAATGCAATAACTGGCTATATGTACGAAATATTCAATCATTCCGTTTGGATATAAAACTATCTTCTGAAACAAGCAAAACGTTGCAGCATTGTTTTACATAAAGTGCCGGTTAGCAGGCTCAACCGCGGGCAAGCGTTTAAACCATATGCACATAAATTAAAAAGGTTCGGGAAGGAGGCGGCAGGTAATCCTGTAAATATACCACAAAAAACAGAAGGATGTTAAAACAAGTGCTGCCTTATGCAGGAAACACTTGTTTCAATTGGAAAACACCGGTGAACACTACTCAACCGTTACACTTTTTGCCAGGTTTCTTGGCTTATCTACATCGTAGCCTTTTGCAACGCCGATGTAATAGGCCAGCAATTGCAATGGTATTGTACTTATGATCGGAGCAACGATCTCATCTGCCTGTGGCAATTCGAATATATCATCAGCAATAGCGGCAGAAACAGTATCTCCTTCAGTGATCAGTGCAATGACTTTTCCTTTTCGTGCCTTGATCTCCTGCATGTTGCTTACAACTTTTTCGTGGTAAGAATCCTTAGTGGCCACAAATACAACCGGTAGCGTTTCAGTAACAAGTGCGATAGGACCGTGTTTCATTTCTGCAGCAGGATAACCTTCTGCATGTATATATGAAATTTCTTTCAGCTTTAGTGCGCCTTCCAGTGCAATCGGGAAGTTGTAGCCGCGACCAAGGTATAGTGCGTCTGATGCGTCTTTGTACTTTTCTGCAAGCGCTTTTACCTCGTCTGCTTTCTCTAAGACCAGCTCTACCTTTTCCGGTATGGCAGCCAGTTCCTGGCAAAGGTGCATATACCTTTCAGTACTTACAGAACCTTTATCATGCGCTATTTTAAGTGCAACCATGGTAAGAACCGTGAGCTGTGCAGTGAATGCTTTGGTACTCGCCACACCAATTTCAGGACCGGCATGCGTATAAGCCCCGGCATGTGATTTTCGCGAAATAGATGACCCCACTACGTTTACGATACCGAGGATAATGGCGCCCTGCTCTTTTGCATTTTCTATTGCCACCAATGTATCTGCTGTCTCGCCACTCTGCGATATGGCTACAATAACGTCGCCTTTGTGTATAATAGGGTTTCTGTACCTGAACTCAGATGCATATTCCACTTCTACCGGTATGCGGCACAACTCTTCAATAATGTACTCAGCTACCAGGCCCGCATGCCAGCTGGTACCGCAAGCCAGGATAATGATGCGCTGCGCATTCATGATCTGCTGAGCATATTGATCTATACCGCTTAAGATAACTTTTCCTTTGCCCGCATCTAACCGGCCTCTTAAACAATCGTAGATGGTCTGTGGCTGCTCGAAAATTTCTTTGAGCATAAAATGATCGTACCCGCCTTTTTCAATTGCTGCCAGCTCCATATCGAGCCTGGTTATGAAAGGTGTCTGTTTTTCATTACCAAGGTTTTTCAAAATCAGTTCATCTGGTCTTACGATTGCTATTTCATAGTCATTTACGTATACCACTTCTTTTGTGTACTCGATGATGGGAGAAGCATCGCTGGCCAGGAAATGTTCATCTTTACCAATACCAATGACCAGCGGGCTGCCTTTGCGGGCTGCGATGATCGTTTCGGGGTCGTCTTTGTGTATTAGTAACAAACAATATGCACCCACTACCCTTCTTAAAGCAATACGCAGTGCTTCTTCCAGCGTACAATCATTGTTTTGCTGAATGTCATCAATAAAATTGAGTAGTACTTCTGTGTCGGTATCACTTTTGAATTTGTAACCTTTTGCGAGCAAATCTTTTTTCAGCTTGTCGTAGTTTTCGATAATGCCGTTGTGAATCATAGCAATATTGCCGCTTTGAGAAACATGCGGATGTGCATTTCGGTCGCTGGGTTCTCCGTGTGTGGCCCACCGTGTATGACCAATACCTATATGACCACTAAGGTTCTCACCCATTGCCGCTTCTTCAAGGTCTGTAACCCGGCCTTTCTTTTTATATACTTTAAGCCCTTCATTGATCAGTGCAACGCCTGCGCTATCGTAACCACGATATTCCAGTCTTTTTAGTCCTTTTATTACTACCGGGTAGGCCTGTCTTTTACCTGTGTATCCTACAATTCCACACATAAGCTAAATGTTTAAATTGCGGCAAATTTCCTGAATTTTATTTGTTTTACCGGTTTCAACAACTTTTACCCGCAGCAGGCGCGAAAAAATATTAACGGAATAGCACCGGCGTGCTGAATATTGCTACTACAGTACAAGTGTGCGACGCAACAAAAGTTTAACAGCATTACAGGTGCCGGTAACACAACCATTATAACGGGCGATAATAAAACCAGTTTATGATACTATTTAACGGTAACCATGATTACCTGCTCGAAAACGAACGTGTATTACTGAGACCACTGCAACAGGATGACCATACTTTTTTGCTGCCTTTTGCACTGCACGAACCCGATACATGGCAATATTCGCTTGTATCTGCCGCGGGTAGCGAAGGGCTTGCCACATACATACAAACAGCACTGGCAGCCAGGGAACGCGGTACAGAATACCCTTTTATTGTGTTTGATAAAAGGACAAACGAATATGCCGGTTCAACAAGATTTTATGATATTAACCTGCCTTTCAAAACGCTGCAGCTAGGTTACACCTGGTATGGAGAACGGTTCAGGGGCACTGGTCTTAACAAACACTGTAAATACCTGTTACTGCAATTTGCTTTTGAAGATCTTGGGCTTGAGCGGGTGGAATTCAGGGCAGACAATGACAATGCCACCAGTATTGCAGCCATGAAAAGTATAGGGTGCAAAGTAGACGGCATTTTAAGAGCCAATATGCCCAAAAGAGCAGGTGGCCGGCGTGATTCTATTGTATTGAGCATGCTAAAAGAAGAATGGCAGACCGAGGTTAAAGCCGCGCTTGCGGCCAAACTTGACTAGTTTTTATGTAATATTTACACGAATCAATACATTTGTACACCTGCGTAAACGTTTACGCAGTTTTTCGCGCAATCATTTTTATAGCCTATTTATGAGTAATGCAGGCCAGCGCTACAGTGTAGCAGCCCAACACGCCATTCCGGCAATGCTGGAAAAATTTATATACGAGCATAGCATTGTTACGAGGTCTCCCGGCCGCATCAACCTGATTGGTGAACATACAGATTATAATAACGGCTTTGTATTGCCTGCAGCCATAGATAAAGCAGCCTGGATTGCACTTACGCCAAGGACAGATAATGAGATTAACCTTACTTCTATAGACCTGGATGAAACCTGCCATACAACTACCACACGTCTTATACCTTCTCAGAAACATGCCTGGTACGATTATATACTGGGCGTGGTTGACCAGTTTCAAAAGAACGGTATTGCAGTAAGCGGTTTCGATGCGGCGCTTACAGCCGATATACCTATCGGTGCAGGTCTCTCTTCTTCAGCCGCCATAGAATGCGCCGTAGCATTTGCCCTGAATGAATGGCTGCAATGTGGCCTCGGAAAAATTGAACTCGTTAAAATAGCGCAGAAAGCAGAGAATGATTACGTGGGTTTGCAATGTGGCATTATGGATATGTTTGCCAGTGTATTTGGGACTGCCGACCATGTAATCAAACTCGACTGCAGAACACTGGAGTATAAATATGAGCCCTTTAAGCTGGACGGTTATAAAATTGTACTGTTCGACACGAATGTTAAACATACACTTGCCTCATCGCAGTACAATGTAAGAAGACAACAGTGCGAAATGGGCGTGGCACTCATACAACAACACATACCTTTTGTGCACAGCCTGCGCGACGTAACCAAAAGCATGCTGCAGCAGTATGTACAACGGTTTGATGAGGAAGTGTACCGCCGTTGCCTTTACGTGGTAGAAGAAACAGAACGGCTGCAACAGGCATGCCTTGATCTTGAAAACAACGACATCAAAGCCTTTGGTGCAAAAATGTTCGAAACTCATGAAGGCCTCAGCACCATGTATGAAGTAAGCTGCGCAGAGCTCGATTTCCTGGTAGATTTTGTAAAAGACAACGACGCCGTACCCGGAGCAAGAATGATGGGTGGCGGCTTTGGCGGCTGCACTATTAACATCATTGCCAGCGAAGCAATCGAGACACTTACGGCCCAGCTTAAACCGGCCTATGAAGCAGCCATGCGCAAAGAACTAAAAATTTATATAGCACAAATAGGCGCTGGTACAGGTATCATAAAATAATATTTGGTTACCGGCAGCAGCACTTTGTTCAGCACCTGTTGTGTCACTCACTTGTACTGTAGAAACTTTACTGAACTACAGCGATCCTCCCTTACCTGCCTGTTACTTTCACTGCGTCGCGATTATTGTATCTAAAAAAAATAGATACACAGCGTTACCTAAAAATTAAACTATTATCATTTATTCTTATATTGAGCAGGTAAAGGGTTGCCTGCCATGTTTTATGGAGTGTAACCCTTTTGCTTTTTAAACAGTGCTTATGATTGAAAACTTTTTGCAGGATTACAATTGCGCCGATGGAATATGGGATGAAATGTGCCATAAGAAAGCAGTGCGGGAACCATACAATAAAGTGTTTAGTGCACTGCAGAACCTGCAGGTGAATGATCTTCACCTGAAAGACAGGCTTGCAGGTGAGCTGTTCATGAACCAGGGCATTACATTCACGGTATACAGCGATAATGCAGGCATCGAAAGGATCTTCCCGTTTGATATTATTCCCCGCATTATAACCGGCAAAGAGTGGGACCACATTGAAAAAGGTATACAGCAAAGGCTGAAAGCACTTAATCTTTTCCTGAAAGATATTTACAGTGAGCAGCAGATTGTAAAAGAGGGTGTAATTCCTGCAGCGCTTATTGCATCCTGCCCGCATTACCTGCGCGAGGTGCATGGCATAAAAGTACCGCATGATATATATGTTCACATTTCCGGTATTGATCTTATCCGCGGAGATGATGGCACATTTTACATACTGGAAGATAATCTTCGTACGCCATCAGGCGTAAGTTACATGCTCGAAAACAGGGAAGTGACCAAACGTATTTTCCCGGACATGATTGCGTCTAACAAAGTACGCATGATCAACAACTACCCGGTTTTGCTGCACCAGATATTGTTGTCTATGGCGCCGCAGCAGATTTCTAACCCTACCGTTGTATTGCTAACACCGGGTATTTACAATTCAGCTTATTATGAACATACCTTCCTGGCAAGGCAAATGGGTATTTCGCTTGTAGAGGGCAGAGACCTGGTAGTAGATAACCACAAAGTGTTCATGAAAACAACCAGCGGCCTCGAGCAGGTACATGTTATTTACCGACGCATAGATGATGAATTTCTCGATCCGCTTATGTTCAGGCAAGACAGCGTACTGGGTGTGCCAGGCATTATGAACGCTTACCGAAAAGGTAACGTGGCCATAGCAAATGCTGTAGGCAACGGCGTTGCAGACGATAAAGCCGTGTACGCTTATGTACCCGCCATGATCAGATATTATTTAAATGAAGAACCCATATTGCCCAATGTTCCCACTTACCAGCTGAGCGATGACGAACAACGGGAATATGTATTTAACAACATCGGTAAAATGGTTATTAAACGTACCAACCAAAGCGGCGGTTATGGTATGATCATGGGTCATTCGATTGAAGAAGAAGAATGGCAGAAAGCAAAAACCGTTATTGAAGCAGATACCAGAAGTTTTATTGCACAGCCGATTATCCAGTTATCAACAGTGCCCTGTTTCATTGACGGAAAATTCAGGCCGCGCCATGTAGATTTAAGACCTTACGCACTTTGCGGGCCCGGTGGTGTAAAAATAGTACCAGGCGGTCTTACCCGTGTAGCCCTGCGAGAAGGCTCGCTGGTGGTAAATTCATCGCAGGGTGGCGGCAGTAAAGACACATGGATCATCGATTAACATATATTGCTGCTGTTGTTGCCTGTAACAGGTTTGTACGGTACAATGCACTGTTCAAACGGCAGTACGCAAACAACGGTAGCACAGCCAGGCATTCACAACAAAAACGCGCTGTGAAGCTGGCCCATCATTTTCATCATTACATATTTACTACATGCTAAGTCGTATTGCAGATTCATTATTCTGGCTCAACCGTTACATGGAACGTGCAGATGGTTTGTTGCGTGTAACTTATACCAATTATATTCTTTCGCTGGATAAGGGTGTAAACAACAATCTTACCTGGAAACCGCTGCTTGAAATCTTTACTTACTTAACAGAGGAGGAGATTGCCACCATTGAAAATGATACAGATGCAGTATTAAAGTTGCTGATAACAGATACATCCAACCCCAACTCGCTGAAAGTAATACTTACACGGGCACGAGAAAATGCCAGGGGCGTGCAGGACCATATTACAAAAGAAGTGTGGGAGCAGGTAAACCATATGTACCACCTCGTAAACCACGACCTGCATCAAAAATTGCTGGGTTACGAAGCAGTGGAAACAATTGAAAATTTTTCGAGAAACAGCCTGTTGTTTATCGGTGTTACAGACACAACCATGCCACGTGGCCTTGGCTGGAGCTTTATGAATCTCGGCCGTCTTATTGAGCGTTGCACCCAGACAATAGAAATAACAGATAAGCAGTTTGCCTCAATAGACTACGAATTAAACAAATCCAGCGACATTATTTTCTGGCGCTATTTATTGTTGTCTTTATCGGGCTACGAGCTACACTTAAAAACATACCACACCAGCAGCACCAGTAAAGAAGTATTACACCAGGTATTAATCAACAGCGACTTTACGCGCTCTGTATTGTATACACTTAACAGGATCGAAAAATACCTGCATGATGTGATGCTTGAAAACAAACTCGACGGCAATGATGCATTATCGAAGTTTTACGGCCGCTTACACAGCCGTGTAAAATATGTGGATTTCGATACACTCAACGGCATTACCTTGCAGCACTTTTTGCAGGATGTAAGAGATGATATGTTAGAATTCAGCAGCCGTCTTGCACAATTATATTTCTCGTACACATAACAAGCAATCATGCCGGTTTTCAAAATTCATCACATTACCAGGTACGAATACGACAGGCAGGTAAGGGAAAGCATAAATGAAATAAAAATTTTTCCATACCGGTGTGATGAGCAGGAAACAAGATCGCAGCAGGTAACTGTTTCAACAAATCCCGACATCGAATATTTTACAGATTACTGGGGCAACCTTACCGGTGTATTCAATGTGTTGCCATTGCATGCCGACCTTGTTATTGAAAGCAGGCTGGTTGTAAGTACACAGGACAATCCTGCCAGGCAAATGCCCTATAATACCGGTTTTACGGAACTGCAAAAAGACAAACAACACAATATACGCTTAATCGAACTTTCACAGTCAGACGCCATACAAAACCAGGCCGCTATAGAAGCTATTTGTGCAGCCATTACACAAAACACAAACAGTATTGCCGGCATAGCAGAAAAATGTGCCGCATATATTTTCCACCACTTTGCATACACAAAAGGCATAACCAATATTGAGACTACAGTCGATGAAATTCTTGCGCATAAAGGTGGTGTTTGCCAGGATTTTGCACACCTTATGCTGCAGATATTAAATACACTCCACATTCCGGCACGGTATGTAAGCGGTTACATCTGCCCCAATAAAAGCGGGCTTCGCGGAGCGGGTGCAACCCATGCCTGGGTAGATGTATATGTACCCGGTTATGGATGGGCCGGTATAGACCCTACCAATAACATCTGGGTTAGCAACAACCACATAAAACTGGCTGTAGGCCGGCATTTCAACGATTGCAGCCCCATACGCGGCACTTTTAAAGGACCTGCCAAACAAAAACTTTCTGTGTATGTTTCGGTAGGCTATGAAGATGGTCACATCTTTGAAGAAATCAATAATGTAAAGATGGAAGTGTCACCGGCAAACCCCAAAGTGGAAGTAACGGATCATACCATTGCAGGTCAGCAGCAACAATAAATTTTGGTACCCGGCATCAGTTCTTTGTGCAGCACCTGTTGCGTCGCACTCTTGTACTGCAACAAATAAAGCAACTTCAGTCTCCGGTGCTAACCTGCTGCCAAATCAATCAGCACAGCTACAGCCAGTTGTGCCAACCGGTAATGTAAAAACATATTTTAAGTAACTGCAAAAGAACAATTATAACTTTCTTTGTGCCTTCAATTAAAAGTGTATGATGATCATTTACCGGATACTGGGTTTTATTGTTACCATATTCTCGTCTTTTGTAGCCATTACTGCTATCGTGGGGCTCTTTATGGCAGTATCAAATCCGTCGGTTTTGTTTCAGTGTTTCCTGCTGGTAAGTGTGGTTTTATATAGCTGGTATGCCAATAAATTTTTTGCACAGGTAGTTTTATTAAAAGGTGTAATGACCAAAAAACAAAAAGACTGGTTGCAGGTAAATGCTATTGTTGCTTTTGTATTTTCTGTTATGGGCATAATCGGAGCATGGGTGATGATAACACAACCAAAAGATTTTCTTGAAAAATTTACCCAAATGCCGGAAGGCGTAGCAGTAACGGAAGATATGATTATAAAGACAGGTTATTTTCTACTGGCTGTGTTTGCGGTATTGTTTACACACATTATATGGACATACATTCTGGTGAGGAAGCACAAACATCAGTTTGAGACCAAAGCATAATATTTTACATTTTAGCAGCGCATTGCAAACAGAGCCAATGCAACAGCAATCTTTATTTGTTGTGCTATGCGAGAAATTTAGGATGCTTTTGATGTACAAATCTGGCCGCTGCAGCCGCCATAAAACGGGAACGTACAAGTGAGTGACACAACAGGTGATGCCATGAAATACTGCAGCCGGCTCACAAACCTACCTTACAATGCCTTCTTTCTTTAACCGGGAAGCTATCTCCCTGGAAAAAAGCTCTGCACCTTCGGTATTCAGGTGATTCATATCGTAGAAGTATTCGCTCTTAACAAAACGTGGATCCAACGAATAATCCCAAACAGGCACATTATACCTGGCAGCAATTTTTTTGCTTTCGGTCATTGCATCATTTTCTTCAAAATCTTTTACGTACATGGGTGAGATAACGATTACCAGCGGGATCTTTTTATCGGTCACAGACTTGATAAAAAATTCCAGTTTCTCCCTGCTGTACTCATCGATCTTATCAACGCCTGCTGTGTATTCTTCGGGTTCATTGGCCACCTTGCTGCCCTTTAAAGGCTGGTAACCGTTGATATTGTCGTTGTGGCTGCGTGAGTAATTCCTGATGATGGAAATGATATGTGAATTGTATGCGTACAGTTTGGAAACTTTTGCCTTGTAATATTCTTTGGGGAAAAGATCTTTTGCCAGGGCAGCAAAGTTGTCATTGGTAAGTACGTAGGGCAGCAGCATGCCGGCAAGAATATCGCCACCATACTGGTCTGAACGCCATGAAATCTCTTTGGCTACCATGTCCATCAAAATCACTTTCGGTTTATGATCGCCATTTATTGCTGCAGGAAGAATAGCAGAAGAATAAATCACATTGGTTGCATTACGGCCGCAATTGAATGCCGAGATACCAAGCGAATCTTTGAAGATTCTTGGATCGTATGTATGCACCGCTCTTGAACTGCCATAAATAAGCATGTCTTCTTTGGGATCATTAATGGCATGAGAGAAAGAGGCTACATCACCCATTGGCTCGTGCAGGTAATAATATTCAACGATACCGCCCACAATCCTGTCGACTGCAAACATGATTGCAAGGAGTAGTAAGCCTTTCAGAATAAATTTTTTGTATCCTTTATGCATAGCAGTAGAATGTTTGAGTTTAGAATTGGAAGTAGATGAATTGTCCGCCATTGAATACCCCTACCATTAAGATCATGGTAAGAATGAGCACATAGCCGGTATAGCGTACCACTACATTGCTGTTACCAATAAGCTGGAAATTGGGATAATACTCCTGCACATGTTCTGTAATAACGAGCATGGCCACTGCAAACAGGTAATAGTAAAAGTTGGTTGGTGGTTCACCTTTAAAAAAGCCGCCTGGTTTCAATGTGAACATAGACTTTGTAATATACCAGCCCTGCTCAACGGTTAATGACCGGAACCATACTGCAGAGATGGTTACAAAAATGTACACCGTAATACAACGGAAAAAGTTAGCGGTAACACCCAGTAGCTTATGAATTTTACGCAGTACCGGGTTAATGATCCTTTCTATTGAGATAAGTAACCCGTTGATAAGGCCCCATATAACAAACGTCCAGTTTGCACCATGCCAAAGACCGCTTAGTGCAAAAACGATCAGTACGTTTCTTGAACTTATAAGTGCGCCTTTGCGGTTGCCGCCCAGTGGAAAATACAGGTAATCTCTAAACCATGTAGTGAGGGAGATATGCCAGCGTTGCCACAATTCGCCAATGCTTTTGGAGATAAGTATCGGTCTTCTGAAGTTGGTCATCAGGTCGAAGCCCATCACCCTTGCTGCACCAATCGCTATATCTGAATACCCGGAGAAATCGCAATAGATCTGGAAGCCAAAAAACGCCGTGGCTACCATCATACTAAGGCCGCTATGGTGCTCGGCATTATTGTACACCGCATCTACATATATACCCAGCCTGTCTGCTACCACCAGTTTTTTTATAAAACCCCACAACATCAGTCGTAAGCCGCTTACCACCCTGTCGTAGTCGAAATATTTTTTTTCATAAAACTGGTGAATAACATTTTGTGGCCTTTCTATGGGGCCTGCAACCAACTGCGGGTAAAACATTACATATAGTGCGTAAATACCAAAATGTTTTTCCGGTTTTTGATGACCGCGATACACTTCTATGGTGTAACTCATTGCCTGGAAAGTGTGGAACGATAAACCAACAGGCAGTAAAATGTCGAGGTGTGGAATTGGGTTCTTATAACCAAATTCTCCCATCACCTGAGATATATTAAAGTTTAAGAAATTGTAATATTTGAAGAATGCCAGCACACCAATGTTGGCAATAAGACTGCAGATAAGCCAGAGTTTTCTTTTTTTGCCTTCGCTTTTCGCTATATATAGTCCTGCGAAATAATCAACAACAATGGTAAAGCCAAGTATGAGTATATATATTGGCAAAAAATACATATAGAAGTAACAACTTGCTATAAGTAGTAAAAACCATCTATACTTATGGGGCAGTACGAAAAAAAGGGTGGTTACAATAATAAAGAAAGCAACAAAGATTAATGAATTGAATACCATTAAACGTTTAGTTTTGGATAGGAATTAAGGCACAATGATACTGAAAAAATCAACGCCAACGGGCTTTTCAGGCACTTGAAGGTGTTATTTAATTTGAAACACCATGCTTATTCCATCATATGAATTGAATAAATAAAAAATAATTATAATATCACTTCGGCACGATAATAGGTTAGTGTTGAAACTGCTGCCTTTAAAACAAAAAACTCAAAAATCAATACCGTATGTTACCTAACAAGATTTTTTTCGGTGTTCTATGTATGTTTCTCACGTCGTTTTGTTCTACCCCCGCAAAGAACGGTCAAACTGATCAGACCGAAAAAAAAACCAACACAGAAAATCAAAACAATTCTGCCACTAATAACGAAGGCGGAAATAATATAGTATATAATAACGATGACAAGTATAAAAGCATCTGGGGTGTATGGGGAGGTGGTGAACTCACCTCTGACCAGGTATCGCAATACAAATTTTTAAAAGGCTGGTATATTGTTTACCAGTGGAAAAAACTGGAACCTCAAAAAGATAATTTCGACTGGAACTATTTCGACAGCCAGGTAAAGTTTGCAGCAGACCATAATCTCGCTATCGGCTTTATGATTTGGGTAGGCCCCCATAGCCCGGAGTGGATATACAATAACGGGGTGCCGAAAGTAACTTCCCAGACCGTTAAAAGATCTGGCGAGTTTCCTTATTACCTGGATAAGACATACAAAGACAGGTATTATAATATGATAGACAAAGTATCTGATCATATCAAAAAAATGCCTCCCAAAATGCGTGACCAGATTGTAATGTGGATGGCCGCAGAAGGAAGTACCGGAGACCCTCAGCCTTATAAAGGATTACTGAATGATTCCAGGTATACCATTTCTGAACAGCAATGGTTCGACTTTAAAAAAGATGTGTGGACACACATGTATAACCTGAACAAAAAGGAAAACCCTAATGTTCACCTGCTCGTAAACCAGGCCAACGACGGGAAATACTTTAACTGGCTGGTGAATAACCTGCCCGGTGTCTGGATGAAAGCGGGCGACATTTCGCACACCTATCAATTCAATGGCGAACTGGATTTTTACGACAGGATGAAAAAGCTGGAGGCCAGGACCCAACAAGACCTGAGTGCCAGCAGGCTACGGGGCGAAATAACAGTACAAGGCACCTGGTTTAACCAGAACGAAAGCTGGAATATGTATGCCCTGCTTACATCATCTCTTCATTTTGGGCTTGATATATTTAACGCCGCACCGAAGTACCTGCAAAACCCCGGCGATACATCCACCTTCAACTTCTTTAATTTTTATGCCGGCCAAAAAGTACCGTCCGAATCGCCAGGCGCATTCTGTGTTTTCAAAGATGCATTGGATGCCGCCGATACCCGGCGTTTCCCTGAATCAAAATACGGACCTGTAGTAGACCCTTCCAAACAGTCTACTTATGCACGTGAACTGGAACGCAAAAAAATGAAAGCCATCAGAACGGGCGAGGCCGAAGATGAAGATAATGACGGTGAAGACCAGGGTGCCATTGAATCCAATGCAAAAAACAACAATCTTTCAGACCAGCGCATACAGCGAATCTTGCAGGAATATGCGCCATACGGTGCAAAACGCGGCGACTTTTTGAGCGACGGAGGTGATAACAATGAAGCCGGTGCCGCAGAAGAGGATGTAAGGACAACCAATAAAAAAGGCAAGCCGATCAATCCCAAAAGGCAGCAAAAAATGGCGCAGATACAACGCAAAGGCGGTGGCAAAGACCAATCTACGAGTTACCAGAAAAAACGCGAGGCAAACATGGTTGTGAACGATATTGGTGTAAACCTTATTCCGGGCAATTATTACCGTTATCTTTCCCAATATTCGCCCAATACAACCAGTCGTGGTTACTGGCGTATCGGGCCAACAGACCAGCCATACGGCCGGTTTGCACGTGGTTTCGATGCGAAAAACGGTATGACAGAGATGTTCTTCACACTTGACAAAGATTTTTACAAAGGCAGTTCTGCCAAACAGAATGCTACGATCAGGATAATATACCTGGATAAAGGCACCGGCACATGGTCGCTTAATTATAGCGACGGAACAGCTAAAAAAGAAGCCTATAAAGTTACCTGTGGTAATACCGGCCGCTGGATCATTAAAAGTGTTCCGGTAAGCGCAGTGTTTGCTCAAAAGCTTGAACACCAGTGCGATCTATCTATCAAATACCTGTCGGGAGATAATACAATCTTCAACTCCATTGAAGTGTTGAGATAAACGAACCGCTTGTTTTTGAAACGACCCCGTTACCAGTTAACGGGGTTTTTTTATGGTGTTTGCAGGCTATAGTGCATGCATCAACATCGTTGTGTCACTCACTTGTACGCCTTCCTAAAGCCCGGCTTGTGCACAACCGCCATTCATCCCTCCTAATTACCGTTCGACTCAAAACATGGTACTATGCGTTACATAGTACCTATCTTTGAACTGTAATAATCAAAATAAAGTACTAAAAATATAGGAGGTTACTATGAAAAAGAACTTAATCATCGCCGGCCTGGTTACTGTAGTTATCGCTTTAGGCAGCATCGCTTACAAACCAGTTATGAATGTTTTGACAGAAAAGCCCGTTGAAAAAAGCATTGCGCTAAACGTTTACAGGGCAAACACATATAATGGAGATATCTACAACCAAACATCTGCACGGGTACATGTAATTGTAGAAAAAGTAAGCAAACGTGGCCGCTCTATCGTATTTGAGAAAACACTGGATGCAAAGCTGCTTAAACAATACCCTACAGCAGACCAGCCAATAATCGAAAGAATTATTGTGCCTGGCATCAACGACAGGAAAGAACATCTAGAGGTAAAATATGTGCTTACTTACGATACAAAAGGCAGCCAGCTCGAAATGCAAAGTGGAACGGTAATGTCAAAAGGCATAAGTACAGAAAAACTTGATATCAATATTTAAAACAAGCAACCATGAAACACAACAATGGCGGCCTGCGGTCGCCATTGTTATTTAATAACTGTAGCTGTATAATATGATCAGTGATTAATTTGTCTTTGCGGAGTGATCATGTTCGTTTTGAAGAAGCAACATTGTGCCCGGAGTGCTGACTAAAGTTTTGCCGTACAAGTGTGCGACGCAACAGCAGCCTCATGCATGTTCTACAGTTGGGTGCATAAAAAAATCCCCCATAGAAATGAGGGATCATTAACCCTTAAAACAACCAACATGAAAAATAATTCAACGATAATATAACAAGAACAAAGCCACAATTGTTTTGTGGCATTATTAATAATTATACCAGCGCAATTTCTAAAACCTGTTGCATTGTTTTTACATAATGAAATTGTAATCCTTTTATAAAATCACCGTCGATTTCTCTAACGTCTTTCTCATTTTGTGCACACATCAGTATTTCTTTAAGGCCTGCACGCTTAGCTGCCAGTACTTTTTCCTTTATACCACCTACAGGCAGTACCTGCCCGCGCAAAGTAATCTCTCCGGTCATAGCCAAATATGGCTTTACTCTTCTGCCCGTAAACGCAGAGGCAAGCGAGGTTAACATTGTTACACCTGCACTAGGGCCATCTTTGGGCACTGCGCCTTCGGGCACATGTATGTGTGGATTTTTTTTACCAAACATGGTGGGGTCTATGTTGAGTTTTTTGGCGTTTGCCTGCAGGTAGGTGTAGGCAGTTGTTGCACTTTCCTTCATTACATTGCCCAGGTTTCCGGTAAGCAGCAGCTCACCTTTGCCTTCGCTTAAAACTGTTTCTATAAACAATATGTCTCCGCCAACGTATGTCCATGCAAGCCCCACAGTAACACCCGGCATATTGGCCGTTTTATAGATCTCGTTACTGTATCTTGGAGAGCCGAGAATTTTTTCTACATCCTGCAGTGTGAGGGCGGGTTTTATCTTATTCTTTGTGGCGTATTCTTTCGCTTCAAACCGCATGATGCTTGCCAGTTGCCTGTCCAGCTCACGCACACCACTTTCCCTGGTGTAATTTTCAATGATCTTTTCCAGTACTTTATCGTTGATCCTGAAATTGATTTTTTCCAGGCCATGCGCCTCTTTTTGTTTGGGCACCAGATGCCGCCTGGCAATTTCAATTTTTTCTTCAACAGCATAGCCGCTAAGGTCAATGATTTCGAGCCTGTCTCTCAGCGCCGGCTGAATATTCTGCAGGTTGTTGGCAGTAGCGATAAACAATACTTTACTCAGGTCATATTCCAGCTCCAGGTAATTATCATAAAAGCTGTTATTCTGTTCCGGGTCCAGCACCTCGAGCAAAGCAGAAGAAGGATCTCCGCGAAAATCATTACCAATTTTGTCAATCTCGTCAAGGATCATTACAGGATTGGAAGATTTGACCTTACGGATGTTTTGCAATATTCTGCCGGGCATTGCGCCGATGTATGTTTTACGGTGACCACGAATTTCACTCTCATCGTGCAGGCCACCCAGGCTAACCCTTACGTATTTGCGCCCTACAGCATGTGCAATACTTTTACCGAGTGAAGTTTTGCCGATTCCCGGAGGGCCGACAAAACAAAGTATCGGGCTTTTCATATCCCCCTTCAGTTTAAGCACGGCCAGGTATTCGAGAATACGTTCTTTAATTTTTTTCATGCCATAATGGTCATGATCGAGCACTTTGCCGGCATGCTTAAGATCGTAATTGTCTGTGGTATAATCCTGCCATGGCAGGTCAAGCATAAGATCGAGGTGATTGTATACTACAGAATAATCCGGCGTGCTGGGGTGCATACGCTCCAGTTTTTCAATACCGGATTTAAACATGCTTTTCGCGGCATCAGGCCATTTTTTTGCTTCTGCCTTTTTCTTCATTTGCACCACCTCGCGTTCATTACTATCCCCACCCAACTCTTCTTTAATGCTCTTCATCTGCTGCTGCAGAAAATATTCTCTTTGCTGCTTGTCTATTTCTGTACGGGTCTTGGTGGTTACCTTGTTTTTCAGTTCTGCAAACTGCAGTTCCCGTTGCAACAGGTGTACGAGTTTTTCGGCACGTAGCTTTACATCGTCGGTTTCGAGCAACGCCTGTTTTTCGGTCAGTTCACTATTTATATTGCTGCTTACAAAATTGATCAGGAAAGAAGCATTTTCTATGTTCTTTAAAATGATAGATGCTTCGGTAGGCATGTTGGGTGATAACTGAATGATCTGCGATGCGAGGTCTTTTATTGTAGCCGTGTATGCATCAAAATCATCGCCTGATAAAGACTCATCTTCCTGCAATAATTGAATTCGTGCTTTAAAATATGGTTCCTCCTCCACCAGCGACAGCATTTGAAAACGCTTTTTGCCCTGTATAATGATCGTTGTACCACCATCGGGCATCTTGATCAGTTTAACGATTTTGGCTACGGTGCCTGTTGCGCACAAATCCTTCAGTTCAGGGTCTTCAACGTTTGCATCATTTTGTGCAACTACGCCAATTAGTTTATCGTCTTTATACGCATCATTCACAGCTTTAATGCTTTTATCTCTGCCAACAGTTATTGGCAGAACTACGCCCGGGAAGAGCACTGTATTCCTTAATGGCAACAGTGGTAAAACATCTGGTATTACAAGGTTTTTATCCTGCTCGCTGTCATTTTCGTTGATTGGAATGATCGGCAAAAAATCGGTGTCCTCATCTGTTCCAAAATTTATTCCTCTATTCTTCATATTATTTGGCTTAAAGTCAAATTGTCATTTACCCACACGATTTTATCGTTTACATGGGGGCGTACTATGGGTCAATTTGAGTGCCAAAGGAAAAGAATTAAACTACTACGAACAAATTGACGTAAAAAAGGCGCAAAGCATGCTGCTTTGCGCCCCTGGTCATTCTATACTTATCCAATTACAAAATTTTAAACCCTACACCCAGTTGTATAGCCTGGTTTTTCCATTTTTCCTGGTCAACAACATCGTTTACTTTAGACAGGCCAACGTTATATCTTCCATAAATTCTCAATGCGCCCACATTTACCTGTGCACCCGCAACCATGCCGAAGTCTCCGCTCTTGAAAGCATCTTTACCATTTTGCAATAAAGTTTCTTCGTTGTTCATCAAAATGCCAAACTGAGGACCTACATTAAAAGTCAGGATTTTACCCGCATTAATTCTCAACAATACCGGAATGCTCAGGTAGTTAAGTTTAATTTTTTTACCAGGGGAAAATACGTCGTTCGGATCGTCGGTAACCTTTGTGTTGGTCTGGTTAAATAATACCTCGGGCTGAATACCGATGTGCTCATTAAAATCGATCTCCGCAAAACCACCGGCGTGGTAGCCAAGTTCAAAGCCGTCTTTGAACGTTTGTCCGTCGATCTTTGAAAAGTTAGCACCAACTTTTGCACCAACATGAAAACCCTGTGCACTTGCAGCAACGGTAAATCCTAAAATAACCGCAATTGATAATAAGGTCCTTTTCATAGCTTGTTTGTTTTAAAATGTTTGTCAGCCAATTCCTGTGCCATATCAACGCAAAAAAACGGCACCAATTAAATATGTATTGTTAAAAGAATTACGAATTAACAATCATACATGCCTGAAAACATGGTGGTACGTGTAAAACATAAAAATGTTACAACACCATAAGTAAGCAAATGAACCAGGACACCATAGTGCACATACGTCGCAATATTTGTGTTTTTGGTCTATTAATTTTACGACTAATGAAGGATTTACTATATTAGGAGAAATATTTTTCCCATGTTCACAACCAACAAAAAGAAATTAACCGTAATCGCGGCATTATGCGCCATCTCCTCCATGGGCATTTTTGCATATACGCCGGATAAACCACAGGAGGGCTTTAAAAACCTCCAGGTTTTACCAAAAGACATTTCAAAAGATGACCTTGATAAAGTGATGCACAGCTTTAATGATGCGCTGGGCGTAAAATGTATTTTTTGCCATGTGCATGAAGGCGAAGATTTCAGGCAGGGATGGAAAATGGACAGCGATGACAAGCCGGAAAAGAACATCGCCAGGCACATGATGCGTATGACCATGGGCATAAATGCTACCTACTTTAATTTTGAAAACTCTACCAAGCCCGATACAATCAGGGTAGTAACCTGCAATACCTGCCACAGAGGCATACCACACCCTGATGAAAAGGGTATTGCGGAACAACTGGCCAATGGCGGCATGAAAACTCCGCCACCACCACCGCCACCAAAAAATTAATTATTGTGAGCCCGGCTGCAGTCTAAGCATCAGGCTTCCGTTGCGTCGCACTCTTGTACAGCAGTACAAGGGGCAACAACAATACTGCAACCTGAATGTGCAGCTTAAACCTGTAGCCTCCAATAAACAAATTATTGCAACTCAAAACCGGCAAATTGCCGGTTTTTTTGTGCCGGTAAACTACCCTGAACATTACAATTAATATTTGTGTATTTATTACACAATACTTATTTTAGCCACATTATCTCAGCTGCCGTTGATGAATATATACGATTGCCTGGCCTTGTTTACGATGTCTTGTCCGGATCGCTGAAGTTCATAAAGGATACTACAGTACAAGTGTGCGACGCAACGGCAGTTGAAGAGCATTACCAATGCCGGCTACCAAAATAACAACTGTTATTAAAGCATTTTTAAATAACATGGTTGTAATGCCTGTGGCTGCTGCATCTTACTTAATTTCGCAACTCCAAAAATTATGAACCTGGCATCTGAAAACAATAAAATGAGCAAAGCAAAAAAAGTTGAGATTAAGAGCGCTGCATCTTTAGGCGAAACAGGGAAGGAAACAAAAAAAAGTGAACCAAGAAAAGATGCCCCGCAGCCAAAAAAAGCAGTAAAAGCCGGTACCAAAAAAGAAAACACAGAAGCAGTTCCAGACATACCTGCAACGGAACAACCGGCAATTAACCCGGTGCTTCCGGCAACTCCAAAACCTGCCACTACAGAAGCGGCAGCCAATAAAGAAGTGACGCCTGTAAAAAAAGCTGCTGCAAAGAAAGCCGCGGTGAAAAAAAGTGCCGGTAAGAATGCGCCGGCGAAAGCAGTAATACCTGGAGCAGCAGCGCCTGCTGCTAAAGTAGCCAGGAAAGCTGCCGCAAAAAAGATTACGGTGAAGGAGGCTTTGCCCGCAATCTCAAAAGTAACTTTTGTTGTAAGGTTTCATACCAACTATGGCCAGTCATTATTTATAACCGGCAAGCACCCATTGTTCGGCGGAGAAACAGCAGCATCTGCATTACGCATGCAATACCTCAATAATGATCTCTGGACGCTAACAATTGACGTTGACAAAAATGCACTACCCAAAGAAGGCATCGTTTACAATTATATGGTACAATACGAAGATGGTACTGTGAGTTATGATTGGGGCAGCGACAAGGTTTTAAAAACAGGAGACCTGGCTTCAGAAGAAATACTGATCATAGACGCATGGAATTTTGCCGGGTATTTTGAAAATGCTTTCTACACAGAACCTTTTCAAAACGTGTTACTCAAACACCGTCATAAACCTGCCGTGCCGGCACCCAAAACATACACACATACTTTCAGGATAAAAGCGCCGCTGCTTAAAAAAGATGAAACAATCTGTTTAATTGGCAACGATGAAAAACTCGGAAACTGGAACGAAGCAGCAGCATTGCTGATGGAGCGTAATGACGGTGACAGCTTTTACTCGGTGCGTGCTGACCTGTCCAGGGCGCATTTCCCGGTGGTTTACAAATACTGTGTTTTTGATACTTCTGCCGGCCGCATTGTACGCTATGAAGATGGCAATAACCGCGTACTGTACGATGCATTTGTAAAAAACAAAAAAACGATTGTAAATGATGGTTTCGCGGTACTGCCCTCCACCAGTTGGAAAGGTGCAGGTGTAGCAATACCTGTTTTTAGTTTGCGTGCAGAACAGAGTTGTGGCGTAGGAGAATTCAGCGACATAAAGCTACTCGTAGACTGGGCAAAATCTGTTGGCCTTAAGCTGGTACAAATACTGCCTGTAAATGATACCACTGCCACACATACCTGGACGGACAGCTATCCCTATGCAGCCATATCAGCATTTGCATTGCACCCCATGTATCTCAACCTTGCAAAAGCTGCAGGCGAAAAGCATGCACAACTGGTAAAAGACGTTGAAGCAGAAAGACAACGCCTGAATAAGCTGGACGCGGTAGATTATGAAGGGGTAAACAATCTCAAATGGCGCGTAATTAAGCAACTTTACCCACTGCAGCAAGAGGAGATTTTCTCCTCTGCCGGTTACAAAGAATATTTTGAACTCAATAAACACTGGCTGGTTCCCTATGCTACATTCTGCTATTTCAGGGATAAATACAACAGTGCCGATTTCAATACCTGGCAGACACATAAAACCTACGATGCCGCAGAAGCTGCCGCATTGCTGGAAACCGGTGCCGGCACATTCAACGACGTGGCCATTCATATATATGTACAATACCTGTTGCATCTTCAGTTGAAAGAAGCTGCCGAATACGCGCATCAGCATGGTGTGATCGTTAAAGGAGATATACCAATCGGTATTTACCGTTTTGGTGTGGATGCATGGCAAAACCCCGAGCTGTACCACATGGAAATGCAGGCCGGCGCACCGCCAGATGACTTTGCAAAAACCGGCCAGAACTGGGGCTTTCCTACGTATAACTGGGAGAAAATGCAGGAAGATGACTTTACCTGGTGGAAGCAGCGCTTTGAACAGATGAGTTATTATTTCGACGCATTTCGCATAGACCACATTCTGGGTTTCTTTCGCATATGGAGCATCCCTATAGATTCCGTTGAAGGCATCATGGGCCATTTTGAACCGGCCATACCCGTACATATCAATGAATTTTACGAGCGTAATATGTGGTTTGATTATGCCCGCTATTGCAAACCATATATTACAGAAAGGTTATTGAACGATACATTGGGCGATCAGAAGGAACACGTAAAATATACATTCCTTAATTATGATGGCTTCGAAAAATACCAGCTAAAACCTGAATTTTCCACGCAGGCAAAAGTGGAAAACTATTTTTCGTGGCAGCAGGATAGTGAGCATAACCGCTGGCTTAAAAAACAATTGTTCAGCTATCTCTCCAATGTGTTGTTATTCGAGGTAGAAGGCTCGCAGGGGCAGCAGTTTCACTTCCGTTTTGGCATAGAAGAAACCCCGTCGTTTAAAGACCTTGATCCGCATTTGCAATACCAGCTAAAACAGCTGTACGTAAATTATTTCTTTGAGCGGCAGGATGATTTCTGGATGAAAAAAGCCATGCAAAAATTACCGGCATTAAAACGTGCTACCAATATGCTTGTATGTGGAGAAGACCTCGGTCTTGTGCCGCGCAGCGTTCCAGAGGTCATGCGGCAGCTAGGTTTGCTCAGCCTCGAAATTCAGCGCATGCCCAAAGATCCCAATAAGCAATTCTTTCATCCTGCAGATGCACCATACCTCAGCGTGGTTACACCATCTTCGCACGATATAAGCACTATTCGTGGCTGGTGGGAAGAAGACCGCAACTTATCCCAGCAATTCTTTAACGATGAGTTGGGGCAGTGGGGACTGGCGCCTTATTTCTGCGATGCATGGGTAAACAAAGCCATCGTGGTGCAACACCTGTACTCACCCGCCATGTGGAGTATTTTCCAGTTGCAGGATATACTGGGTTGCAACAGGCAGATACGCAGGCCCAACCCGCACGAGGAACGCATCAATGTGCCCGCAGATTCCAAACATTACTGGCGCTACCGCATGCATTTAACCCTCGAAGACCTGCTGAAAGCTTCGGCGTTCAACAGTGAGTTTTCATCTATGGTTAAAGAAAGCGGCAGAGCGTAACAGTGCATATACAGGTTTGCTTACCCGGCTGCGCAGGTTTATGTACCAGGCAGCAGGGTAAGCATTAAGCTTTCGTTGCGTCGCACTCTTGTACTGCACAACGCCTGGCGGCTGCAGCTATGCTAAAGGTTCATCCTTTTTGCATAAACCAGCAAGCGACAACACCCACATTCAAATGCTTTTTCCCGCTTTACAACCGGGCAGTGTAAAAACCATCCCATGAAGCTTTATTATCATCAGCTTAATCTTCCTTTTGAATACCCGTTTACCATTTCCGGTGGCAGAACAAAAACACACCAGCCATCTTTACTTGTGGCATTACAATTGGGCAACCTGGTTGGTTACGGGGAAGCGCCTGCAATTACCTATTACAACATTACGGTTGAGCAAATGATTGCAGATATTGAGCAGAAGAAAAAGATGATTGAAAAGTTTGCTTTCACAGAACCGGAACGTTACTGGCATTATTTGCACCATCTTATACCCAACAATCCATTTCTTGTTGCTGCGCTGGATATGGCAGGCTGGGATCTTTATGGCAAACTGAAAGGGCAGCCACTATATAAACTCTGGCGCACAACATTTGAACAAACACCGGTTACCGACTACACCATTGGCATTGATGCCGTTGAAAAAATGGTGCATAAAATGAAAGCAAAACCATGGCCGGTTTACAAAATAAAAGCAGGCACAGCAAATGATATTCAAACAATCGAAGCATTACGAAAGCATACTGATGCCGTGTTTCGTGTAGATGCAAATGCCGGCTGGACGACGGAAGAAGCCATGCATAAAATTCCACTGCTGAAAGAACTTGGTGTTGAACTTGTGGAACAACCACTTGCCAAAGACGATTGGGATGGTATGAAAATACTATTCAGGGAATCTCCGCTGCCGCTGTTTGCAGATGAAAGCTGCGTGGCAGAGCACGATGTAGAGAAATGTCATAACCACTTTCATGGTATTAACATTAAGCTCACCAAATGCAGCGGTATTACACCAGCCATACGCATGATTGCAACAGCAAAAAAAATGAACATGCAAATAATGATGGGCTGTATGAATGAATGTACAGTAGGCAGCGCTGCTGTAGCACATTTTTTACCACAGCTCGATTTTGTAGATATGGACGGACCTTTACTATTGGCGCAGGATGTTGCAACCGGTATCAGCTACGATTTTGGTAAAGTACAGGTTTCAAACGGGCCGGGACTTGGAATAAAAATGAAACAGTAAACGCGTATATAAATTACCTGTCATTCCACAGATCGTATTTTCAACCCATGCAGCCGAAACACAACGCTGCAGCCGCCATACAAACCGAACGTACAAGTGAGTGACACAACCGCAGCTTAACAGAATTCCCAATGCCCGAACACCCAATCTTCTTACACTTCACTTACCCAGCTGTCACGATCATCGGGTGAGAACTTCCACGGTGCAAAATTGTTTTCTGTATTGCTGAACATACCATTCCATTCCTGCGGCGCACTGCTTTCTTCCATTACGAGAAAACGGCGCTGCTGTAAAATAATATCGAGCGGGTTGATGCTTACAGGGCAGGCTTCCACGCAGGCATTGCAGGTGGTACATGCACGTAACTCTTCAGCGGTAATGTAATCGTGCAACAGCGTTTTGCCATCGTCAACAAAAGATTTGTTTGCCGTAATATTCTTGCCAACCTCCTCTGCCCTGTCACGCGTCTTCATCATAATCAGGCGTGGGCTTAGTTTTTTGCCGGTCATGTTTGCGGGGCAGGCCGCACTGCACCTGCCACATTCTGTACAGCTATATGCATCCAGCAGGTTCTTCCAGCTTAGATCGAACACATCTTTTGCGCCGAACTTTTTATGGTTCTCCGCCGCTTCGGCGGGTATCAGTTCAGGCTGCATGGCATACAACACTTCCTTTTGTATGTCGGGCATATTTTCCATTTTGCCCTGTGGTTGTAAACGCGTGTAATAAGCGTTGGGAAAAGCAAACAGTATATGCAGGTGTTTTGAATAAGGCAGGTAATTGAGAAACGCCAAAATACCGGCAATGTGCAGCCACCAGCACGTTCTTTCGATAAGAGTTAAGGCGTCTGCAGACAAACCACCGAGCAACGGATGCAGAAAAGAAGAAAAAGCAAAATTTCCTGTTGCCGAAGCCGCATAATGTTCTGCACCGCGCTGCTGCAACAATGTATCGCAGGCATTCATGGTAAGGAACAGGCCCATAAGCAATATCTCGGTTATAAGAATATAATTTGCATCACTCCTTGGCCAGCCGTTAAGGTCTTTACTCATAAACCTTTTCAGCTTAAGCAGGTTCCTTCTTGCAAGAAATACAACACACACAACAAGCACACCAACAGCCAGTAATTCAAATGCATTGATAAGAAAACGGTACAAGCCCGCAGGCAATACAGCGGTAAACAAACGGTGCTTGCCCAATATACCATCCAGCACAATTTCAAGTACTTCCAGGTTGATGATGATAAAGCCGGCATAAATGATAAAATGCATGATGGCCACCAGCGGGTTTTTAAACATTTTCTTTTGCCCTAATGCCAGCAGCAGCACATTGTTCCACCGCACGGCGGGCTGATCTGTAAGATCCTCATCCCGGCCAAGCAAAATATTCCTGCGTATCTGTAAAATATTTTTACTGAAGAGCCATGTGGCGGCACCTGCCAGTAAAATAAAAGCTACCTGAAAAATTATTTCCATAAAATCAAGCTTATACTGCTAAGATAGAGCTTTGTTTATATGCGGCGTGTTTTTGAGTAAGCAGGAATGATGAACCCGGCTGCAGCAACAGCGTGGAGCTTTTGTTGCGTCGCACTCTTGTACTGCACAGCAATGTGCAGCAACGATGCGTGTTTGCGTGCACCATGCAGTGCAGGTGTACACAGCAGAAATATTTACATGTTATGTATTCAGTCATTACTTTTGGTTTCATTTTTACACCAACGATATTATGGAGCAGACAAAAAATTTTTTGAGCAAAGCAATAGCAGAACAAAAACTTCACCGCCTGGCACTTGAGGTTGCTGAAACTTTGAGTGGTGATGATGCTCCCCTGATACTGATTGGTATAAGAAACAGTGGTATGGTGGTAGCTGAGAAGATCGGTACATTTCTTAAACCATATATCTCCACCCCTATGGAGATCATCTCTGCTTCTTTTGATAAACATGTGCCTAAGGAAATAGTGATGAGCAAAGAAGTAGATTTCAACGATAAGAATGTTATCATTATTGATGACGTATCCAACTCCGGCAAAACACTGCTGTATGCATGTAAACCTTTGCTAAACTTTTACCCGCGCCGTATACAAACACTGGTGCTTATAGAACGCATGCATAAACTGTTTCCTATAAAACCTGACTACGTTGGGCTTTCTATGGCCACCACCATGCAGGATCATATTCACGTGGTAGTTAGTGAAGGTGAAGTAGCAGGTGCGTACATCGAATAAAGCAGCTGCCATGAAAAACGGAACCCTGAACTGAGCGTAGCAACAGGCGATGCCACAACGTACATCTGCCGGCCTCATAAAAAGATTTATTTGAGTATTTTTAAGCATGGAACTGTTGTATGCACTGCTTACCATTAACAATGTGGTTTTCTACATTGCTGCAGGCTATATTGCTCTTCTGTTGTTGCTATACTTTTTACAGGAGAGGTTCATTTTTAAACCGGAAAAACTTCCCAAAGATTTTGTATACAAATATGATGTGCCTTTTAAAGAACTTTTCTTTGATGTGGCCACAGGTGTTACCATCAACGGGCTTCACTTTTACTGCAAAAAGCCACATGGGCTTATACTATACCTGCATGGCAATACCCGCAGTATTAAAGGCTGGGCAAAATATGCCAGGGATTTTTACCGGTACAACTACGATGTGGTGATGGTTGATTACCGCGGTTTTGGCAAAAGCACGGGCAAACGCAGTGAGCGGGACATTAAACAAGACCTGCAGTTTGTGTACGATACACTGGCAGTACAATACCACGAACACCATATTCTTGTATATGGGCGGAGCCTTGGCAGTGGCTTTGCTACGAAGCTTGCTGCAGATAACAAACCACGTTACCTCATTATCGATTCTCCTTATTTCAGCTTTAAAAAAGTTGCGGAAAGGTTCCTGCCATTTCTACCACATCAATATGTGTTGCGGTATCATTTGCGTACAGATAAATGGATTACAAGGGTTAACTGCCACACGTATATTATTCACGGTACAAAAGACTGGCTTATACCCATAAGCCACAGCGAAAGACTGCGGGCACTTAACCCGAACAAGATTACGCTTATTACGATACATGGTGGCGGGCATAACAATCTTCCTTCATTCCCCGAATACCATAATTTTATCCGCGATATATTGCGCTATTAAACCTGCACGATGAAAAAGAAGATCAGGAACTGGATTGGTATTATTGTGATCATCTACGTGGTATGTGGCATAGCTTTGTACTTTCTGCAGCCGGTGTTGCTTTTTCACCCGGAGCCTTTACCGCAGGATCATACTTTTTCTTTCAGCCAGCCTTTTGAAGAGAAAAAAATTTACTACGACAGCAGCACCATGTTTGATGTAGTGCGGTTCAGGACCGGCAATGACGCACTGCGCAAAGGTGCCGTACTCTACTTTCATGGCAACATGAACAATATTGAATACTATGCCCATTTTGCACCATACTTTACGAAGAACGGCTACGAAGTCTGGATGATAGATTACCCCGGGTATGGTAAATCTACCGGTGAAAGAACAGAAGCAATGTTTTACACGCTTTCTGACCAATTGTATAAACTATGCCGCGCCGCTGGCTTTGCGGCTGACAGCATCATTATTTATGGCAAATCCCTGGGAACAGGTATTGCCACGCAACTGGCCTCTGTAAAGAATTGCAAACGGCTGATACTTGAATCGCCGTATTACAGCATACCACAGATTGCAAAACATTATGCATTTATGTACCCGGTAGAGTGGATGAGCGAGTTTACCATTCCCACACACGATTTTATTACGAAGGTAGTTGCGCCTGTTACTATCTTTCACGGCACCGACGATGGCACCATACCTTACAGCAACACCGGGAAACTACAGCCCCTCTTAAAGCCGGCAGATGAAGTGATCACGATAGAAGGCGGTGGCCATAACGACCTGTATAATTTTCCTGTTGTACCAAAGAAAATAGACAGCCTGCTAAACGGGCAATAGAAAAAGTAACCGTATAATAACAGGCATAACGTTTCAGTTTGTATCTTACCAGCTCATCAAATTGCTTGTTAGCCGATGTCTTTCCTAATACTGGCGCTGGGCATACTTCTCCTGATCTTACTGATAACATTGGCAAAACTGAATGCTTTTTTATCATTCATCATTGTATGTCTTTTTGTTGGCCTTTGTAATGGGATGGACGTAATTGCCATTTCCAATGCGGTGCAGAAAGGCATGGGAGATCTGCTGGGCACTTTGATCATTATTATCGGTCTTGGTGCAATGCTGGGTAAACTGGTAGCAGAAAGTGGCGCAGCAGAGCGTATAGCGGCTGGTCTTATAAAATTTTCAGGAAAGAAAAACCTTGTGTGGGCATTGCTCATTACTGCCTTTATTATTGGCATACCGCTTTTTTATAATGTTGGTTTTGTGCTCATACTGCCGTTGGCTATCAGTATTGCCACCAGGTACAAAATACCACCTGTTTATCTTGCATTGCCGGCCGTATCTGCCTTATCTGTTACACATGGATATTTACCGCCGCACCCCTCACCTACAGCGCTGGTGCAGCAATTCCATGCAGATCTCGGGTTAACCATGCTGTATGGTTTTATCGTCTCCGCACCATGTATCATTCTGGCCGGGCCGGTATTTGCAAAAACACTCAAAAAATACAACAACAGGCCGCTCGAATCTTTTATAGCTCCGCCAAAAGATGAAGCATCATTGCCGGGTATGTTCATCAGTATACTTACCGCATTTATGCCCGTTATCCTTATTTCTGCTGCCACACTTACCAAAATGTTTTTCAATACAGCAGGCACCTTTGGTAAAATTGCCACAGCAGTAGGCGAACCGGCTATTGCCATGCTCATTACAGTGTTGTTTGCAATTTATACGTTGGGTATCAGGCAGGGCAGAAAGATGTCGCAGATCGGTAATTCACTGAATGATGCCGCAAAAGACATTGCTGTGATCCTGTTTATTGTTGGTGGCGCAGGCTCGTTAAAACAGGTGCTGACAGATACCGGCATCAGCAATGAAATCGCAGCTTCTTTACAAAACCTGCACATCAATCCTTTGCTGGCTGCATGGAGCATCAGCGCAATCATTCGTGTGGCAATAGGCTCTGCAACTGTTGCCGGCCTTACTACTGCGGGTATAGTGGCGCCATTAATTGCCTCTACCGGTGCAGACCCAAACCTGATGGTATTGGCCACGGGCGCAGGCAGTTTATTCTTCTCTCATGTTAATGATTCGGGCTTCTGGCTCTTTAAAGAATATTTCAACCTCTCCATCAAGCAAACCATGAAAACATGGAGTATTATGGAAACAATTGTTTCAGTTGTTGGTATTATTGCAGTGCTTTTACTGAATTATATCATTCACTAAACACGACACAATGACTCCCGAAGAAAATTTTGCTGCACTTGGTCTTCAACTTCCGCCGGCCCCGGCACCAATGGGTGTTTATAAACCTTGCCTTGTAAACGGTAATCATTGCTATGTTTCAGGCCATGGACCGGTACAAAACGACCAGACACTGATCGTTGGCCGTGTGGGCAAAGACCTTGATATAGAGCAGGCCAGGCTGGCTGCGCAGCAGGTGGGTCTTACCATATTATCTACACTAAGAACCAATCTCGGTTCGCTTAATAAAATCAAAAGAGTGATCAAAGTGCTGGGCATGGTAAACTGCACAGCAGATTTTGAAAAACACCCGTACGTAATCAACGGCTGCAGTGAATTATTTGCAAAAGTGTGGGGAGAAGAAGATGGTATTGGTGTAAGAAGTGCAGTTGGTATGGGTACATTGCCCGGCAATATCCCTGTAGAAATCGAAGCACTTTTTGAATTAAGCTAATTTTATTTTTTTGAACCCGGCAGTAGCGCTACTATTACGCTGTCGTTGCGTCGCACTCTTGTACTGCAAAGCAGTATTCAGCTGCAGCGATCAGTAAACAAGCTGGTTGACAATACTCAACCTTGTATTTATATCAGTAACAAACGCCTGTTTTTAATATATCCGGAAACCGGTGATGAACGTTTATAAAAGCCTGCTTTCAAACCAATGCCGTTGCCCGTTACAGCACTCCTGCATGTAATAACCGTACCCAAATACACCATCATAAAATATACTTCAACAAAACACTATGTATGAGTTGGTTTGAGATAGAAAACATTGACACAACTGATTCTCCTGCGTTGGTTATTTATAAAGAACGCGTAGAGGAAAATATCAGGCTGGTAAAAAGCATGGTAAAAGATGTAAGCTTGCTCAGGCCGCACGTAAAAACAAATAAAATTGCTGAAGTGTGCCAGATGATGATGGCGCACGACATACAAAAATTTAAATGCGCTACCATTGCAGAAGCAGAAATGCTCGGTACCATACAGGCAAAAGATGTGCTGCTGGCCTACCAGCCGGTAGGCCCCAAAGCATTGCGGTTATTAAAACTGGTGGAAGCCTTCCCGGGCACCCATTTTTCCTGCATTATAGATGATATTGGCGCTGCCAGCAACCTTTCCGACATTTTCCTGGAAGCAGGCAAAGTAATAGACGTTTACCTCGATCTTAATACAGGCATGAACAGAACGGGCATCAGGCCATTTCATGCTGTACAGCTAATCGAATTGTTCAGATCGCTTGGCGGCATTAACATTATTGGCCTGCATGCTTACGACGGACATATAAGAGATAAAGATTATTCGGCCCGTAAATTCAATTGCGACCGTGCATTTCTCCAGGTTACTTCTTTGGCAGAATCATTAAAGAATACAATGCACAAAGAGCTTGCAATTGTAGCAGGCGGCACTCCTACCTTTCCCATACATGCTCACCGCGAAGGTGTGGAATGCAGCCCCGGCACATTTATATTCTGGGATTGGGGTTACCAGCAAATAATGCCAGACGAACCTTTCTTATTTGCCGCACTTGTTGTTACCCGCATTATTTCTATAACAGACGCAGATACCATCTGTACCGACCTGGGCCATAAATCTGTGGCTGCCGAAAATCCTTTTCCACGGGTGCATTTTCTTAACCTGCCGGGCGCAGAGCCAATAGGCCAGAGTGAAGAACACCTGATACTGCGCGTACCAGACACATCACTGTTTACTGTAGGAGATGTATTGTACGGCGTACCTGTGCACATATGCCCTACCGTTGCACTCTACGATACTGTAAAAGTGGTGGAAGACAAAATAATTACCACAGCCTGGCGCGTAGTGGCAAGAGACAGGTCGATCTCTGTTTAGCATCGTTGCCCAAAAAAGTGCTGAACGCTGAAGTGAGTGACACAACAGGTGCCCCATTGAAATACTGTTGCCGGCTAACAATATTTCTTTCTTTTTTATTTACACTACCGCGTTTATACATATTCTAAAAAAATTTACATAATGCCGGTTTGCATATGAAATAGGATGCATGTGTTGTGCTTACATAAGCAATAAGATGAATACTTAAGCTTTTGAGAACCCCAAAAACTAATTTCTAAGTTTAATTTAATACTGTTTATTTCTGCATAGTCTAAAAACAATGAAATTTTGTATAAATCCAATACATGGAAAGCCGCAATCTCATCATTGTTTCACACAAGAGCTGTTTTGATAGAACAATTACAGGTGCTGTAGCTTCTCCGCGATTTTCTTTTCATTCATCAGTTTGTGGCATGTAAGACTACAGTCCCTGGCCAAAGTGTAAAGAAAAAAGATCTGATCATTTGCTATCCGTGTTTTGGATCTATTAAAAAAATCAGGAAAAACCTTTAAGTGCTTTACTACACACACCATTATTCATTATTACTATTACCGCCATTTGTTATGCGCCTGGTTAAAGGAAAGCATTTGCTGTAAACACAGACTGCTGGCCGGTAAATGTATTACGTGTAGTTATCCATACCCCAAAAAATGAAAGCAACGCAGTTACTATGGTGCGGATGCAACAAAATTTTGACGAAACTGCCAGTGCTTTGCAAATTGAACCATCGCAGTTAGACCGCCTGTTCGCCAGCTATATTCTCGCCGGCAAAGACTTTGTTATTTGCAGGCACAGCAATACGGTATCAGAACACTTCGGCAGCCTTGCAGGCCTTTTACTATTTGATTTTTTTACCATTAGTGCAGGCACATCTGTAATTGCTGATACAGAAACATTGTTGCTCCACTGCGGCAACGTTATAACACTGGCAGGCACAGGCATTTTCATGAAATGCCGGTTTGAATGTATGCAACCGGCAGGCTATCTTTTTGTAATTGAGCATGATTTTACCAATAACAATTTTACGGAAAACATTGAACAGGTTGCAGACAATATCTGGGAGCACAACTTTACCACCGGTATTACCAGGTTTTCAAAAAAACAATCAGAACTACTGAATGCGGGTATTGAAGACGATAATGTAACACTGTGGTGGAACAGTATTCACCCGAGCGACCGCCCTGTGCTGGAAGCAATAGATGCCCGGTATAAAGAGGGTACAATTGACCATCATTGTCTTGAATACCGGCTGCTTTGCAAAGACGGTTCTATAAAATGGGTGCTTGATAAAGGCGTGGTCGTAAAGAAAAATGCCGCTGGTAAACCGCTAATAACAGCCGGTACACATACAGATATTACCAGCATTAAACAGGCAGAAAGTGCCTTACGGCAGAGTGAACAGCGCTTTAATTCGTTATCGGAAAATTTGAATGATGGTATACTGGTAGAAGATGAATACAGGAATGTAATACTAAGCAACCAGCAGTTCTGCACCATGTTCAATATCTCGTTTACACCGCAGGCGCTGAGTGCACTTGGCGCTGCTGAAGTGATCAATCACTGTGGCAAATCTGCTAAAAGTGCGGCACTGTTTACAGACCTGGTAAAGAACCTGGTACAGCAACGCAGTAAAGTAACAGGGCTGATCATTGAACTTTTCAACGGGAACATTTATGAGATAGCCCATACACCTGTTTTCATAGATAATGAGTTCAAGGGCATACTGTGGAAGTTCTCAGATGTTACTGACCGCATTAACGCCGATAAAAAACTTGAAGCCCAAAAGAAATTTTATGAAGATGTTTTGAATGAGATACCTGCAGATGTTGCAGTGCTGAATGAAAAACGTGAATACCTCTATGTAAATCCCTACGCAGTAAAAGACGATGAACTGCGCAGGTGGCTTGTGGGCAAAAAAGACGAGGACTTTTGCCTTCAGCGCAATAAACCACTTGATATTGCCCTTAGACGAAAACAATTATTTGAACAGGTAATCGAATCCGGAAAACAACTGGAATGGGAAGAGAAAAATATTACCAGGGATGGTAAGGCACTGCATTACCTGCGCAAGCTCTACCCCGTTATAGATGACAATGGCAGGGTGAAATTCATGATTGGTTATGGCATAGATATTACAGACCGCAAGCAGTTTGAAGATGACCTGAGCCTTAGTGAAAAAAGATACCGGGATCTGTTCAATTTCAGCCAGGCACTCATTTGCACGCATGATATGCATGGCACGATACTCACAATTAACCCGGCTACATGCAGGCTACTAGGTTATAGTGAAGCAGAAATGATTGGCCACAAGTTGTATAGCTTTATTCCGCGGGAAGACCTGGTATTATTCAAAGAAAAATACCTCGATGCTTTTTCTCATGGTGGCAGCCACAAGGGCGTCTTTTGTGCGGTAAGTAAAAGCGGCAAAAAGAATTACCTCCTGTACCAGAATTACAAAGTAGAAGAACCCGGTAAAGAGCCTTACGTAATAGGCTTCTCGCAGGATATTACAGAAAGAAAAAAAATAGAAGAAGCTATACGCAACGGCGAAGAAAAATACAGGAGCATCATCGAAAACATGAACCTTGGAATGGTAGAGCTGGACGCAGATTCCACCATACTTTTTGCCAATGAAAACCTCTGCCGTATGAGTGGCTACGATATGCCGGAACTCATTGGTAAAAAATTATACAACGTTTTTTCAGAAGGCGAAAGCAGGCTTTTCATTAAACAGAAAATGTACCTGAAAAAAGAAGGTGTTTCTGAAGTATATGAATTTGTTACACGCAATAAAGCCGGTGAGCCACGCTGGTGGCTGGTAAGTGGCTCGCCGCTGCACCTGCATACGGGTGAGTTCAAGGGTTCACTCCTTATCTGCCTGGATATAACCAACCAGAAAATACTGGAGCAGGAACTGCGAAAGGCCAAACAACTGGCTGAGCAATCTTCCAAGGCCAAAGACCTGTTTCTTGCAAACATGAGCCATGAAATAAGAACGCCGATGAATGCAATTCTCGGCATGGCCAAACAGTTGGAAAGAACCGTGATGGATGGCCAGCAGCAATTCTATTTGAACGCCATTAATAATGCTGCATCCAACCTGCTCGTTATCATCAATGATATCCTCGACTTTTCTAAGATAGAAGCGGGTAAGATGACATTGGAAAGCACAGCATTTGAGCTGGAAGCAGTGGTGGGAAAGGCTTTGCAGGTTATTGTACACAAGGCCGAAGAAAAAGGTCTTGCGCTGTACTCAAAAATAGATACTACCATTGCGCCTGTTCTTATCGGCGATCCATACCGCATAAACCAGATCCTCATCAACCTCTTGGGTAACTCTGTAAAATTTACAGAAAAGGGAAGTATCAGTATTTACTGCAGCGTATCTGCTGAAAGGGAATCGAGCCAGCTCATCAACATAGAAGTGGTAGATTCAGGCATTGGCATGAGTGATGATTTCCAGCATTCATTGTTCAACAAGTTTGAGCAGGAAGACGACAACAACGGCAAACGGTACAGCGGCACAGGCCTGGGCATGAGCATTGTGAAAGAACTCATAGAACTCATGCACGGCAATATCACGGTGCAAAGCAAAAAGAATATTGGCACCATCGTTAGTGTAAACATACCATTCAACAAAGGCATAAAAGAAGACCTTGCACAAACAGAAGCCAAAAAGATCAGTTCAAATACACTGCGCAATAAAAGGATATTGCTGGTAGAAGACAATGAGATGAACCGTGTGCTTGCTACTATTATCCTCAAACAATACAGTGCAATTATAGACGAAGCCATCAATGGTGAAGAAGCCATTGCCGCTCTCAAGACCAATGAATACGATCTTGTATTAATGGATATGCGTATGCCTGTAATGGACGGTATAGAAGCTACACAGGTCATCAGGCAGGAAATTTCTAAAACCATACCCATTATTGCCCTTACCGCAAATGCTATCACAGGCGAAAAACAGAAATGCCTTGAGTCTGGCATGAATGATTTTCTTGTAAAACCATTCGAAGAAGAAGAGCTGGTACAAATGCTGGCAAAGTGGTTAGGCATCAATAGCCTGTACGAGCAGACAAATAACCAGGCCGGCAGTGCATCGCTTGTTTCAGAACCGCTGTTCAGCATAGAAAACCTCAAAAACATAAGCCGTGGCAATAAAGAATTCATTGAAAAAATGCTGACCATTTTTGTCAAAGAAGTAAAGCTTGCATTGCAGGAGATCCGTTTGGCAGAAGAGAGCAGCAATATCGATAAAATAAGGTCTACCGCCCATCGCATAAAACCATCGCTTACCAATATGGCGGTAAATGCTATCAGGCAGGAAATTCTCGATCTCGAAGTGTTTGAACTGGCAGGAGAAAAACTGTCGCAGCTCCCGGAAATGATCAATAAAGTAGAAAATGTACTAACAGATGTGATAGAGCAAATAAACGAAGTAATTATATCTAAAAATTATTAATACAATAGCGTGTAAAACATTACGTTATTATATAAACAAGAAAGTTTTTACAGAACCATCAAGTGTATACAGGCCGCTGGAATATTTATTGAACCAGGCATTGGAATAACTATTAAGCTTCGTTGCGTCGCACTCTTGTACTGCAACAATACTATTCGGCAGCTTAGAGTATACCTACTTGTGAACTACTGCAAAACGTCATAGTAAAATCCAATATCATGCAAGCTCCAGAAAATTTACCTGTTGTCGTTATTGTTGAAGATGATCTTTACATGCAGGGAATACTCTCTCAATGTTTAAGCGGGCCTTTTGCACCGGTAGTTTTCCAAAACGGAATGGAAGCATTCAGCTACCTGCAGCAAGGCAATATCCCCGACATTATTATTTCAGACCTCAACACACCTGTGCTCAATGGTATACAGTTTCTTGAGCAGGTGAGAACAAGCGGCTTCTTCAGCGCCATTCCATTTATTATGCTTTCGGGTGTTGATAATACAGATACAAGGATCAAATGTCTTGAAGCTGGTGCAGACGATTTCATTGTCAAACCCTTTAATCCCCGCGAACTCGAAGCGCGTTTAAAAATCATTTTAAAAAGAGCCGGTAAACTCGTTTTAAACTAAACCAACATGGAAAACCAATCTTCAACTGTTGCACTTATTGCTGCAGATGAATTACTCATACAGGCAGCAGGTAAGCTGAATATACCGGGGTGTACTATACTGCAATTTGAAAATGGTATAGACCTGAGTAATAACTGGTCAAAAAAGAAGTTGAATATCGTTGCTATTCTTTCCCGCTCCGAAATTATTGGCCCAAATGGCATCTCACTAAAACATGCATTACAGGCCAGGAAATTTGCAGACGTTCCGTTCTTTATTATTTCCGATCATGTAAACGATCACCTCAAAGCTATCGCGCTAAAAGAAGGCATTGCAGATATTTTTCATAAACAACAGTTGCAGTACAACCTGCAAAAACGCCTGCCTTTTATCATCAGCAACTGGCATCATATTAAAACAAACAACGCCGTATCTGGCCAGTCAGCTTACAAAATACCGCTCGAAAAAAGAATTTTTGACGTTGTTTTTTCTTCGCTGGCGCTGCTGTTACTTTCCCCTGTCTTACTCATTACAGCACTGGCAGTAAGGCTGGAATCAAAAGGCCCGGTATTTTATTATTCCCTGCGCGTGGGTACAGGTTATAAAATCTTCAAATTTTTCAAGTTCCGCTCCATGTATGTAAATGCAGATGCACGTTTGAAAGATCTGAAACACCTCAACCAGTACGGCGCTGCTGCAGAGACCGAAAAAGTTGATACTGCAGGCTTCCGCTGCGATGATTGCAAACAAATGGGCACATCATGCCAGGCATCATTGTATGCAGATAAACATTCGTGGTGCGAAAAACAATATGCGCTTACCAGGAAAGCAAGTGCTGGTGCAGCGTTCATTAAAATAAAAGACGACCCGCGCATAACCCGTGTGGGAAAAATTTTACGTAATACAAGTATGGACGAACTGCCGCAGCTTGTTAACGTGCTCATTGGAGATATGAGTATTGTAGGCAACCGGCCATTGCCTTTATACGAAGCGGAAAAACTTACTACAGACAAATACGCACAACGCTTTATCGCACCTGCAGGCATTACAGGTTTGTGGCAGGTGGAGAAACGCGGCAAGTCTGCAGAAATGTCTGAGGAAGAACGCCTGATGCTGGACAATACATACGCGGAAAATCACAGCCTCTTAAATGACTTCCGGCTTATTTTCCGAACCATACCGGCACTGTTTCAAAAAGAGAATGTGTGATGAATATGTTATCAAAAAGAAAACCGATCGTAATGCTGCTCGTCCTGTTGAGCAGCATATCCCTAAAAGCCCAGCAAACCGATTCACTGCTTGTCAGGGCTATTGAATCAGGCAGGCTGCTGCCTATGCTCATCGACTCAGCTATCAAAAACAATCCTGAAGTAAACAGGGTTGACAACAGTATTGGGTTTGCCAGAGAAAACCTGGCGCTTACAAAGAAAAACATTTACAGCGCTGTGTCTTTGTTCTCTTCTTACAACCATGGCAACAATGCCAATGTTATTTCGGGCACGGTAAGCAATGTAAGCCTGGTACAATCAAACTTTTACAATGTGGGTGTTTATTTTCAGTTGCCGCTGACACACGTGGTATCCCGCAAAAATGCCATCAAAGCAAGCGAGTACCAGGTAAAAATGGCTGAAGCTGAAAAAGAAGGCGCAGCAAAGTACATTACACAGGAAGTAATACGGGTCTACCAGGAACTAAGGCTTGCGCTTAACCTGGTAAAAGTGGCTACAGACAGTAAGCAGACAGCGCTGGTCAATTACCAGATGTGCCAGAAACAATATTTGAACAACGACATACCACTAACAGAGTTATCAAGAATACAGGACATCTATTCCAAGGCTTCCATTGAATATGAGACAGATCTCAACAGGTTTCAAACAGCATACCTGCAGCTTGAATCTTACACAGGCGTTCACCTATCAACAATTATTGCATCCATCAGATGAGTTTAATTCATTTCATACGATTACTGTTAAAAAACTGGAAGCTGCTATTGCTGGTACCAATGGCCATGGCAATTTCTATTTACTATTTCACCAGGAATGAAAAGAAAACATTCTCTTCTGAAACAGTTGTGTACACAGGTATTGCTTCGGGATACACACTGAATGGCAGCAACAAAGCAGATTATTTTGAAACAAGTAATGCTTTTGATAACCTCTTAAACATCATAGATTCGAGAGAAACAAAACAGGAAGTTGCCCTTAAACTGCTGGCCGAACACCTCAGTTTAAAAAAACATGATCCTGCAATAATGCAATGGGGCTCTTTCGATGACTTGCATAAAATTGTTCCTGACAGTATAAGAAGCATGCTGGTAAAAGACAATGTGGATTCAACTTTTGCAGCACTGGAAAAGTTTATGCAAACAACAGAAGGAAATGTTATCTACAACATCATCAATTCTGATCATGCATTGTATTCTATCAATGCGCTGAGAAGTATTAAAGCCTCCCGTCTCAATTCAAGTGACCTTATTAAAATCTCTTACTCCACGCAGGATGCATCAGTTTGTAAAAGAACACTGGAGCTGCTGGAAGAAACTTTTATGCGTAAGCATAAAGCATTGAGGGAAGGGCAAACAGAAACAGTAATTACCTATTTCGAAAATGAAACAAAAAAATCTTTTGCCAGATTAGATTCCGCAGAACAAATGTTCCTTGATTTTAACAGGAACAATGACATCATCAATTACTACGAACAAACCAAAGCAGTGGCCGGTGCAAGAGAAGACTTATTTGCGCTCAATCATACACTCGAGATGGACCGTATGGCAAACCAGGATGCATTGGGAAAAATTGATAATGAGCTAAGAGACCGTGCCAAACAGTCTATGTACGGCAGTAAAGTGATCACACAAAGAAACCAGCTTTCTGATATATATGGTAAGATCGCCGTGTTTGAAACATTCAGCCAAACGGATCCTTCAAACAAAAAAATTATTGATAGCCTGAAGAGTGTAGCCTCTTCCGTAGAAAATAACCTTCGCAGTGCGGTAGATGACCTGTATGTACAAACTACAACACCGGGCGGCATTCCATCCAAAGACATGCTGGAAGAGTGGATAAAAACTACTATTTCTTATGAGCAAAGCAAGGCAAGGCTTACTGTAATGGACAAACGCAAAAAAGAATTTGATGAAGAGTACAGCAAATTTGCACCGCTTGGGGCAATGCTGCAAAAAATCGAACGCCAGATATCTGTTGCAGAGCAGGAATATCTTGAAATGGTGCATGGATTGAATCTTGCAAGGCTTACCCAACAAAACAATGAGCTTACATCCAAACTTACCGTAATTGATCCGCCATACCTGCCGCTAAAAGCAAATCCTTCTACAAGAACTGTAATGGTGGCAGGCGGTTTCATGGCGGGCTTTATCGTTATTCTTTCTTTATTGCTTACAAGATTTTTAATTGACAAAAGTCTGAAAGAACCAGCAAGGGCTTCGAAGATTACAGGTCTTAAACTACTCGGTATTTATCCATTATTGAAAGAACAAAATGATGTATTGCAAAAAGCGGCCTTGCGTTTACTACAACAAACATTATCTGTTACTGATACTTCCAGGCAACACATCAACATAGGTTTTATTTCTATTGAAAACAAAGAAGGTAAAAGCACTATTATAAACATACTCAATGCAGGTTTTAAACAGATCAATACCAGCAATGAAATTGTTCAATGGCCTGCTGAAAACTATGCAGGATCAGCGCGAATAAATATGATTGAGTTGCCTGCACTTGACAGTTACATATATACTGCCGGGACACTGCCGAAACTCGACAATCTTTTTATTGTTTGCCGTGCAAACCGCATCTGGACAAAAGTTGACCACGAATTATTGAATAACTTTTCAAAAGCATGTGGCATAAAAGCAACCATCATATTGAATGGTGTGGAACTTGATTTTGCTGAAGATTATATCGGCGAAGCACCGAAGAAAAGAACAGTGATAAGATCGTTGCTTAAAAGACTGATGAAGTTTGAGTTTGGCAACAAGAAATATCTGGTTAAAACAAAAATGAGAACAGGTTTCTAAACAGTATGCGCTGTATGACGTTGAGCCATAGCTGCCAATTGATTTACAGTACAAGTGAGTGACACAAGGAACGATGCCACAGCGTACAAATGCCGGCCACAAAAATTTATACACCGGCAATTTATTAAACGTGTAAAAAAGTGCTGTAATAACTACACAGCAAACATTCAATATCTATGAGCAACAAAAAAAATGCATTATTACAGGCACAGGCATTTGCAAGCCAGTTACTGCCCGCAATAATTGGCGTATTGTCTTTTATGTTGCTCGTAAGAAACATACCACAAGAAGTATTGGGCGAATACCTGATTTATATGGCCGCAGTGGTTTTGTTTGAAATGATCAAATCTGGTGGTTTACAATCTGCGCTGGTAATGCGTTTGGCAGGCGCAAAAGAAGAAGAAGAGCGCACGATAATGGGAAGTGCATATTGGCTTGGCGCTTTACTTGCAGGCGGCATATCATTGGTGCTTGCAGTGTTGTATTTTACCAATGTATTTAAATCAAACCCGGGCATACAGGTGTTTTGCGGCTGGTACGCATGTGTGGGCATCATCACACTTCCGCTACATATTGCAGAGGCTTCTGCGGTTGCAAAACAGGACATCAGATTCCTGCTGTGGTTACGCATATTACAAAGTTTAAACGCATTCAGTATTGCTGTGTATGCTTTCTTCTTCAAAGGTTCGCTTGAAGCGTTTGCAACCATACATCTTTGCTTTAATGCAATATTATTGCTGGTTGTGTTGCTTTCAGGCAAAACAAATCCGCTCTTTATTTTACGCAAAGCAAGAGCAGAAGTAAAGGAACTGTTTGCACTTATCCGATACACACTGGCTACCCTTGCCACAACAAACCTTTTAAAAAGTGCAGACACATTTTTGATAGGCAGTTTCTTAGGACCCAAACTTGTGGCCGCCTATGCTGTGCCGCTTAAACTTACTGAACTATTCGAGATACCGCTTAGAAGCCTTAGCACCACTGCATTTCCACAACTTGCTGCAAAAAACAACGGTAATGACAAAGCAGGTTTCAATAATCTTTTTACACAATATATTTCATGGGCTTACATGCTGTATATACCCGCACTTATAGCAGCATTTATCCTTGCACCTTTCCTGGTAACATTTATCGGTGGTCATGACTATGCTTTTACGGCTCCTGTTTTTCGTGTGTTTATTTTATACGGCCTGTTGCTGCCTGCTGACAGGCTTACCGGCATATCGCTCGATGCACTACAAAAGCCCAAACTCAATTTTGTAAAAGTGCTGATGATGGCAGTGATCAATATACTTGGCGACATAATGGCCATACAATTCAGCGGAAAACTTGAGTGGATTGCATTTGCATCTGTACTGAATGCAGCCACCGGTGCTTTCTTTGGCCTGTGGATGCTGAATAAGCTACACATCATACAATCAAAAAAACTATATACGGAAATGTGGGCATACAGCTTTGGGTTTATGAAAAAAAGCTGGCAACATGTAAAAGGAACATTGTAACAAATGCAGGAAAATCTTTTCTATACAAGCGTTAACAAAGACTACAAAAAGTGGTTACTGCCGGCATTACTGCTTGCGGTTTTCTTTGGCTGGCTTATAGCAGGAAAAGGAATGACCATTAGCCTGATGCTTGTTGCCATACCTTTTGCTGCAGGCTTTCTCACCATCGTTTTTTATTATCCACGCTTCGGTTACATCTTTCTTATCGCTTATTGTTTTTTGGTACCGGGCCTCGGCAGGCACATAGAGGGGCCGCAATTTGGTTTGGGGCAGGATGGGTTGCTGTTACTTACATGGCTTGGTGTAATTTTTCACAGAAGCGGCAAATTTCGTTACAGGCATTTGAATAATGATCTTGTATGGTTAAGTGTAGTGTGGTTCATTATTACAGTACTCGAAATAGGCAACCCCGAAAGACCCAGCATTCTCGGCTGGTTTTATGAAATGCGTTCTGCAACGCTTTACTGGGTGTTGTCTGTACCGCTGGGATTTCTTGTATTCAATAAGAAAAAAGATCTGGACCTTTTTATCTATATCATCATCATATTGTCTGTCATCGGCTCGTTCTGGGGAATGAAACAATTATATATCGGGCTCGATGCATCAGAAAACCGGTGGATGGAATCTGGCGCAAAAAAGACACATTTACTATTTGGTAAACTACGTGTATTTTCTTATTACACAGAAGCCGCACAGTTTGGTGCATCACAGGCAATGCTGGCCGTTATATGCGGCATACTGGCATTTGGCCCTCATACAAAAGCAAAGCGCATATTCTTTGCCATTGCGGCATTGCTTACCTTTTATGGTATGCTAATTTCAGGTACACGTGGCGCCATGTTCGCATTGGTGGGTGGTGGTTTTGTATTTCTTGTTTTGAGCAAACAGATTAAAATACTTCTTATTGGTACGCTGTTCGGTCTTGGGTTTCTTGGCATTTTAAAATATACCACCATCGGTAATACCAACGCGCAGATTGTAAGACTAAGAACATCACTCGATCCCAATGATCCATCTTTAATGACGCGCCTGAACAACCAGAAAGTATTGCAAAGTTATCTTGCGGATAAACCTTTTGGCACCGGTGTGGGAACACTTGGTATGTGGGGTGTAAAATACAACCCCGGGAAGTTTATCTCTACTATTCCGCCAGATAGTTTGTATGTAAAAATATGGGCCATGTATGGCATTGTTGGCTTTATCATCTGGTTTGGCATTATGCTGTATATATTGGGTAAATCGGCTGGTATTATATGGAACACAAGGGATAAAGCGTTACGTAATAAACTAAGTGCATTATGTGCCGGTAGCGCAGGTATATTGCTTTGCAGCTACGGCAACGAGGTAATGAACCAGATGCCATCATCAATAATTGTGTATACAACATGGGTATTAATATGGCTTAGCCCGCGGTGGGATGAGAAGCCCCTTGCTGGTGCAAAGTAGTAATTGTGTGGAGCCCGGCTGTATTACTACTATTGGGCATCGTTGCGTCGCACTCTTGTACAGTTGTACATGTAGCAGCACGGTGCAACCTTGCTCACTTAAAAATATACAGCACAAGAGTGCGACGCAACAGGAGCTGATGTGTATTCCACTGCCTGTTACATCATAAAACTTTTTAAAAAATAACGTGTAATGTTATCAGCAACAGGATCAATTATTGAATATGCCATATTGGTGTACCTGTTTATACAAATTGGCTACCTGTTTATTTTTTCTATTGCAGGAAGTATTGCAACCAGAAAAAAAGTAGTAACAACAGGTAAGCTTAACAGTATACGGGTCTTTATTCCAGGTTACAAAGAAGACAGTGTGATTATAGCGACTGCAAAGGCGGCAATTGCACATGACTATCCGAAAGACTTGTATGAAGTAGTGGTGATTGCAGATTCATTTGCGCCTTCTACAATTGCTGCGCTAACTGCATTGCCGCTAAAACTGGTAGAAGTAAGTTTTGATAAAAGCACCAAAGGCAAAGCGCTCACCAAAGCACTGGAAGCCTGCGCCGATGATCCGAAGGACCTGATAGTAATTCTGGATGCCGATAACATCATGGCTCCGGGCTTTTTGCATGCAGTAAACGATGCATATAATGCAGGCTACAACGCTATACAAGGCCACAGAACAGCAAAGAACATGCAGACTGCTTTTGCTTTTCTTGATGCCTGCACAGAAGAGATCAATAACCACATTTTCAGAAGAGGGCATGTAGCGCTTGGGTTATCATCTGCATTGATCGGTAGTGGGATGGCTTTTAAATACAGCTTGTTTACATCATTGCTGGAAAACATTGGCGAGACTGCAGGTGAGGATAAGGAAATAGAATTCAGGCTTGCGCACAGGAGAGAAAAAGTTGCCTTCCTCGATGGTCATTATGTATATGATGAAAAGGTTGCCAACACAGCCGTGTTTGCCAGGCAGCGCAGCCGCTGGCTTGGTGCACAGGTGGAGTTTTTTGAAAAATACTTTGTTGAAGGCTGGAAGCAATTGTTCAAAGGCAATAGAGGATTTTTTGATAAGGTAACGCAGACTTTCCTGCTGCCACGTGTAATGCTTGTAGCATTAACATGTCTGTGGCTGCTGTTTGTATTATTCTTTGCAAAACCATTGCTTTATGTATCTGCGGTGCTATTTGCGGCATTGACAATAGCATTACTGTGCGGCATACCTGCAAAGTGGTACAATAAAGAACTGGTGAATGCGCTGCTGCAGATACCAGGCGCAGTGCTTTCTATGATAAAGGCAATGTTGAACATTGGCAAAGCACGCAAACAATTTATTCATACACCGCATGGTGAAATAAAACACTAAACAATGCCGTGGAATATTATTGCAATACCCGCCATTATAGCACTTATATGGGGATTTAAACAAGGTTTAAAAACAAAAAAACGAAGCGATGTTTTTAAAAGAAGTTGAACCATACATTGTAATTGCCCAACAGGAATGGAAACTAAACCTGGGCAGTAATGCACGCAACCTTGCTGTTGAATTCAGCAAAACGAGGCCTGTTATGTATGTTAACCCGGCTATTGACATTAAGACGTCACTGTTATCGGTAAATACTGCAGCAGGCAGAAAGCGGCTACACATTGCATTGGGTTTGTACCCGAACACAATACAGGTGGCCGATAACCTTTGGGTGCATACACCTTCGTCTGTGAATATTTCCATCAACTGGCTGAAGCAGGTTACACTATATAACATGCTGAACAAAAGCAATGCAAAAAGATTTTTCAAAAGTCTTAAAAAGGCAATAGATGAACTGGGATGGCAAACCAATAAATGCGTAGTATTCAACGATAGCCAGATGTTTACCGGATTATATACAAAAGAATATTTACAGCCGTTGCTTAACTTTTACTACATACGGGACAACCTGATCGAGCATCCTTATTTTAAATTTCATGGCAGCAGGATTGAACCAAAAACAATACAACATGCAGATTCCGTTTTCGCCAACTCTTCTTACCTGGCGGAATATGCACGAAAACACCATAGCCTTAGCATTGATATAGGCCAGGGTTGTGAGCTGGAGATATACGATGCAAAGAAACATTACACTTTACCTGATCAATATAAGAGCATACCACATCCAAGGATTGGCTACATTGGTTTTCTTACCGGCGAAAGACTGGATATTGCTTTACTCGAAGAGCTGGCAATGAAAAAGCCGGAATGGCACTTCGTGTTCATAGGTCCCGAAGAGATCATGTTTCAGCAAAGCAGGTTACATGCCATGAAAAATGTTCATTTTCTTGGCGCTAAAAAACCCGAAGATCTGCCCGCTTACATGCAACACCTGGATGTATGCCTGAATCCGCAACTTATTAATCCTTTAACAGTAGGCAATTACCCAAGAAAAATAGATGAATATCTTGCGATGGGTAAACCGACCGTTGCTACAGATACACCAGCCATGCAAATGTTTTTGCCGCATGTGCACCTTGCGAAAGGTGTAAGCGGGTATATATCAGCAATAGAAGCAGCACTGAATGAGCAATCTGCTGCAGGCGCTTCTGAAGCAATCAGCTTTGCGAAGGCGCATACCTGGCAGGCCTGTGTGGAGAAGATTTACCAGACACAAAAACAACTCTTACATGTATAAATACATTAAGCAATTGTATGCGGTACAAGGCAGCGGCATTGGTAAAGTATACCCTGGCTTAAATGCTGCAAAGGGCACATTGATATTACTGGTGATCTTCACGCACTCTTTACCGGATGGAATGTTGTTGTACTTCAATTACTTTTTTCACATGCCGGTATTCCTGGCTGTAAGCGGTTACCTGCTTAAGGCATCTGCTTTTAAATATGGTTTGCGCAGTTACCTGAAAAGGCTGACGCAGCGCTTATTTATACCATGGCTTATTGCATCTTTGTTATACCTGCCTTTTAGTTTACGCGGCAGGTCCTTATATGAACTGACCCCAACAGATTTGCTTTACCCTTTCTTTCATCTATGGTATGTACCAGCATATTTTATGGGCGCAATGCTATGTTATGTTGTAACGAGGTTTAAAATACCCGTAAAGCCTTTAGTATTTTTAACCGGTTGTATTACGATTTGCTGGTACATCTTTTACAGGGATAACCAGTTGCCCGTTTCTGAACAACCATTGTATTGGTTTGGAGAAAAAAGACTTTATGCCTACCTGTTTTTCTTTCTTACAGGTTTTAGTTTGAGAAATGAGCTGGTAAAGTTTTTCCCGCACCCGCTTTTTTTGCTTGCCACCATTGTTATTGCTTTCACTTCGATCGTTGTATTTGTTTACAGCCATGTACCAGACTTAGCAACTGTAATACCTTACATGATATTCAATAGCAGCCTCGTATTGTTCCTGCTGATCTATGCGGCGCCACAAAACTGGTTTCAAAACAAGCTGATATTGCTTACCAATAAACAATCGCTTGGTATTTACTTATACCACCCAATGATCATTTTTATTATCTACAGAATAATTGGTGACCCTGAGAAAAAACACGCAACCAACCTGCAGGGTTTTGGTGTAGGACTTTTAACGCTTGCTACAATTCTTACTTTAGTTTGGCTGATACAAAAATGGAGCTTCACCAACAGGTATTTACTGGGCATTGTAAAGGAAACAAAAGAGCCGGTATTAAAAGTGGTGAATATTGCCACAACATAACGTTAGCGTTTGTACAATCTTACATATGCTTCTTTTGTTAACTGCCACAGATTTACTTCCTGCTCAGCATTTAAAAAGCCAGGTATAGTACGGTATTGCTTTACGAAATCAAAGCCTGCTTTGGGTAATGTTTTATTGGGAGCAGGATTTAAAGCATACGGCTCGCAGTATAATGTATCGAGCTGATAATTTTTAAAGTAATAAGGCAAAGACATTTGTATAAAACGCACACCACTACCTTTTGCCCTTGTGGAAACATTCCACAGATGCAGGTGCATATACGCTTCTTTCCCAAATTGTATTTTGTTGATGTTGGAATGACCAACAGGCACACCATCTATAAGCCAGATGATGCAGTACGCTTTCTTTTGCTTGTAAGGCTGGTTTAACTGGTCATACAACATTTTCTTCCATTCTGCTGCGGAGGGCATTTTATATACATCTACTCCCATAGCATTCAGATGCGAAGCTGAAGCTGTAAGCCAGTAGTTCGTTATTAATGGCACATCGTTATGCGTAATTTCTCTTACAGACAATACATTGCTCATGTGCAGTATTCATGTAGCTATAAAAACAGCGGATGATCTTTTTAATGACCTTCTTTTTACCACGTGTAACCAATTGTAACGTGACGGTACCCGCAAGTGCTGCATAAAGATATGCCGTACAAGAGTGCGACGCAAGGAACGATGCCATAACAAACCGGTGTTGGGTACACACAAAAAAAGCCGCTCATTAAAAGCGGCTTCCTGAGTTGTTATAAGTGGTTAGTGTTTATAGATAAGATCGTTCTTCCTGTTGCCTGATACATTTTTGTACCAATCTACATTTTGCATGCCGCCGGTTTCTGCCCACTTAAGAAAGTAGTTGTAAACTTTGGAAATGTTGTTACCTTCTGAAGGATATTCGAAATCTTCTACAAAACTTAGTGCCCATGGCCAGTTGTTTGCCGTGAGATAATATTTTGCTTTGGCAGCAGATGTACGGTCTTCTCCTGTACCAAACAATTTTGCATCTGCAAGATCTGTTGGAAGTTTACCGGGCAAATGCACTTCGTAACCTCTTTGCTGGCTAAGAATAATGAAAGGGTTAAAAGGCCCGCTGCCAAGCTCGGCCGCAGTAAGCGCGCTTGCAAGCGTAACAACAACATGTGCTGTATCGCTCTTGGCATACGGCCCGCCAATGGTAGTGTTTACATAAAGATCTGAAACCATTGATTTGGGATCATCAAAAGGAACGATCACTGCATTCTTCTGCCCTGCTTCTGTACCATTTACATTTTGCTTAATGTAACCCGCTTTGAGTACCTGCCCTGTAACAGATTTTACTTTATCCTGTGTAAATGGGAACTGCACAGCGAAACCATTTTTCTTTGTTGCGCCAAGGCCTTTGATGGTATAGTCGGCATTTATCTGTACGGTTTTGTTCAGTGCATTATTGATAAACGTGTACTGGTAATTAACCACGAGGTCGTTAAGATCATAATCTCCTGTAGAAGGCCACAGATCTTCAAATGCAAGTGTGCCCCAAACATCTTTGGAAGGGAAATACTGGATGTATGCTTTGGTAGCATCATTTGGAAATTTATCATACACATCTGTAACGCCGTCGCCATCTGAATCGATCGGCTTATCGATGGGATTTACTTTATCTACAGAAATACCATCTACAGGATTGGATGTTGCATAAAAAATAAGATCGTTAAAATCATTATCAGAACTGCCATTGTCGCGCTGAAGATCTTCGAAGCCCTGTAAAAACAGTTTGTTTTTATCATCGTACAACAACACCGTATGCCTTTTGTAGCCTGCTTTTTCATTGTTGAGCAAATCATCGCCAAAAAACTTGGTGGCATCTGTGTTTACTTTTCTTGTACTGCTGTTCCATGCATTTTGCAGCAACACAAACCCAATAGATGTACCCGCATCGAATCTGCCGATTTTGATTTTATCGCCCGAACGCATAGCACCACCCGAACCGGAAAGCGATGCATTGGGTATAGCGATCTTAATTGCATCGATATCACTTAAAGATTTTGGCGGATTGGCCGTTTTGTACGTGTAATAGCCGAGTGAATTGTAATACCCTGCACCTTCGTGCACAAACGTAACCCAAACATCTGAAAGCTTTTCGATGCTGAGGTTGGTTGCAGCGCTTTCAGTTAAGAAATCCGGGTGGTAGGTAGGAACAGGTTTTTGCTCAGGTAAAGATGCATTGATGAAGGACAATAGTTCAGCAGAAATAGCAGCTGATGCTTCGCGGTTATCCGGCCTGCCATTGTTGTCATAGCCGCCGAGGTAGCTATAGGTGATACCACTTTCTTTACCGGTAACTGAATGATCGTATGACAAAGTACTTGCTACAAGCTGATCGCCGATGTTGGTTTCATTCGCTTTGATGTCTCCGCTGTAACCTTCGCTGCCACCAATCGTGCATGAGATACTGTTTCCATTGATGATACCGAGTGCATTTCTTAATAAGCCAATGTACGATGGATCGATCAATACAGTATCCATATAAGCAGGTACCACGATCTTTGCTGCAATGTTTCCATTGGCATCGCTCAACGCGGTAAACAGCGCACTCTTCACATTTGTTGTACTGTAAAAGTTTACCAGTACTCCGCTTAGTGGCTTATCATCATTTGTTTTAAGTGCAACGTTTACACTTACTTCTTTTGATGTTGTAAAGTTGAAGCCGTCGGGAGCAATGGGGTTTGTTTCAACAGGGTCGACAGGCTCCTGCGGAGCATTATCAGTCTTCTTGCAGGATGCCATAAGTGCCACACAAGCCATGGCGCACAGTAATTGTCTTTTCATATAAAGGATTTATTATTACGAAATTAGAAGCGTAAAGCCACAGCGACTGTAGTAGCAACCACTACAAGCGCTTAAATTCCCATAAAGATGTAACGCTTATGAGAGTGTGTGGTATACATCGACCACTTCTTTTGCTGTTTTGCTCCAGGAAAAAGAAGCTGCTCTTTGTATACCGTATGCAACAGTATTTTTTCTTAATGTATCATTATTCAGCAACTGTAGTATGGTTTCTGCTATCTGTTCTGCTTTCAGCGGGTCTACCAGCAATGCATCTTTACCGGCTACTTCGGGCATGGCAGAAGTATTGCTGGTTATAACCGGCGTGCCACATGCCATCGCCTCAAGAATAGGTATACCAAAGCTTTCGCGCAATGACGGATAGAGGAATATTTCTGCAAGCCGGTACAGATCGGGCAATTCATTATTGGGAATATATCCCGTAAGCATAATATGATCTACCAGGTGTTCATTGTGCTGTTGCTTCAGGATATTCAGCAATCCATCGCGGCCAAAATCGGGCATTACCAGTTTAAAATCGAGTTTGCCCTTACTATGAATGATGCCCAGCGCCCTTATTACATTCGGCAAATTTTTCTTGGGGTCGGTATTACCGAGGAATAAAATAAACCTGTCGGGCAACTTCATTTTCTCCTTAAACGCTTTCAGCTTTACGCTATCGCGCTCAGGCGTAAAGTGCGTGCCGCAAGCATTATAAATTGTTCGCACTCTTTCGGGCTTTATATGCAGCCCGTCTATAATACGTTCTCTTTCATAGTCGCTTACAGTAATGATCATTTCAGCACGGTCGGCAATCTTCGGCACATTCCATCTCCTGTACAGGTTACCAAACCGCTGGTACCAGCTTCCTTCGCGTATCATCCATTTTTCCAGGTAAATAATATCATGTATTGTTACCACCAGTGGTACTTTTACTGTAACAGGTGCGGTATTGCTGGTACAATGCAGGAGCTTCACCTTATCTTTTTTTACAGATGCAGGCAGCACTTTCTGCTCCCACACCGGGTACGATGCAGGCCCCGCCATTTGCAGGTTGATGTTATGGCCGTTGGTTAAAGTTTTGGTATCACTGTCTGGTTGCGCATATACAAAAAATTCATCAGCCGATTGCAGGTGTTGCAACTGTTTCAACACTTCAAGAATCACAATATCCATCCCGTGTTTTTTAGGACGAAAAATTCTTTGTGCCTCTATTCCTATACGCATACTGTTCGTTTTATTTTTATTATGAGACGGGCTGTATACCGCTGTGCAGCTTTGGTTGTGTCACTCACTTGTACTGCAGCGCTGTATGCAGCTGCAGCGTGCTGCTTTCCGGCATGCCGCCAAAAGCCCTGCTATTACATTATTGATCATGCACGTCTTTTGTACCATGAGAGAAGTTCCATACAAACCCTTTCCAGAAGACATTCATATGGTCCCATTCTCTTTTGCTTACAAACTGCAACATATTTTTTGGTACAGCAACCGCATAGTAATACAGGTACATCAACAACTTCTTTAAGCCAGATGTGTTCCTGCGCAGGTACAATAACCTGTTGCGGCTATAGTAGTACGTTTTAAGTACAGAGCCTTTGCCGGTACTGATGGATTCTTTATGCCACACCACGCTTGCCGGTTCGTACCAGATCGTATAACCGGCTCTTTTAAATCTTTCGCAGTAATCCATTTCTTCGTAATAGAGAAAGAAAAGCTCGGCCATCATTCCAACTTTTTTAAATGCCCGTCGGGAGAACATCATGGCTGCACCGTGTGCCCTCGATGTTTCTTTTGCGGTATTGTATTGTCCTTTGTCCTGCTCAAGATAACCGATGGTAAAGCCCCTGCCTGTAACCGGGTTAATAGGCGAGAACCCTGCAAATTGTATAACATCCGGCTGATCAAAATATAATAGTTTGGGGCACACCACGCCAATGCGTTCATCCTGTTGCATACGCGTAACAAGTGGTGCTAAAAAATCCGGCGCTACTTCTGTATCGTTGTTTAATAACAACAGGTAATCGCCTTCTGCCACTTCAATGCCTTTATTATTGCCACCGGCAAAACCAAGATTGGCACCTGTTTCAACATATTTTATCCAGCTAAATTCTTGTGCTAAAATATTGCAGGGGGTTCGGGAGCCATTGTCTACAACAATTACTTCCCAATTGGGCCAGGTTAGTTTTTCGAGCGAGTGTAATAATGCCCTTGTTACTTCAGTTCCGTTGAAGTTAACTGTAATGATGGACACTTTAGGATATTGCTGATTCATTCGTCTGGTCAAAAAAAAATTTATTACAACACTAAGAGATCATTGCTTTGCTTCGGTCTTCGCAGTTGCTGCTCAAAGATTCAACAGTACAAGTGAGTGACACAACAGGAGCCCAATGCCTGTACTGCAGCCGGTTTCATCATCCTTTACTTTTTGCTGCTAACGGCTTCCCAGTCTTTCAACTGGTGGTTGTAACGCCTGATTACTCTTGCAGGGTTGCCAACAGCTACGCTGTATGCAGGTATATCTTTTGTAACAACCGCGCCGGCTGCAATTACACTGTGCTTACCGATGGTAACGCCGGCAGTAATGACTGCATTTGCACCTATCCAACATTCATCTTCAATAGTAATGAGTGCCGTTGAAACCGGCTGCTGGTGAATAGGTATACTAACATCTTTATAACCATGATTGAGACCGCTGATAACGATATTCTGTGCAAGAATAACATCGTTGCCAATATTTACCGGGCCAATTACCACATTGCCGATACCGATGCGTGTGTTGCTTCCTATATGCACGGGGCCCACGCCATTGTTCACTGTTGCAAAATCTTCAATTGTGCTGTAATGCCCGATACTGAAGGGATTAAAAGGCAACACATCCATGCGTGTACGCCTGCAGATGGTAACGCCTTTACCCTTTTTGTGGTACACGGGGTTTACAAAAAACTTTACCCATGTGCGTGGCCTTGCCTGGTGTTTGGGTATAAGCAGCCAATGCACAAAGTTCTTTAAGCGGTCGTTGGATTTGATGGTGTGTACAATTGACATGGCTTAAATTTTTAGCAGGTGCTTTTTTACACGCAGGGTTAATGCTTTTCTTAAACCACCATCAATTTCTATACGGCGGTCGCTCGTCCACACTTTTGCTGCTTCATTATATACAGCGGCTATCTTTCCACCGGCTTCCTGTAAGCGGAGCGCCATCATACCGTCTTCGCAGGCATTGCTATCGCCGCCGGCCACACCGCGAAAAGTTCGTTGCACCGCAATATCGTAACCGTTAACATCAATACCTTTCTGGCGTATAAAGCCACTGTTGTAGCCCAACACGTTTAAAAATGGCTGTTCTTTTTCTTTCTTCTTTATAACATAACTGCTCAGCATTTCGTAACAGCCATATTGCCACCGTGGTGTATGTATACCCGGTAAAAAGGAATAACTTCCATGCACACAGTACACGTTACTATCGCCAAGCATAGGGTTTACCATGCTGGTGATCCACCCCGGCGGATAAAGCGTGTCACTATCTCCGGTAAGAATATATTTACCTTTTGCATAATGTAACCCTGCTGTTCTTGCATGGCCTACACCCTGCTTTGTTTCGAGTAAAGTTTTTATACCAAGTTTCTGCAGCAATGCGGCTGTGCCATCAGTTGAATTATTGTCGACAACAATGAGCTCAACGGGCAGTTGTGTAGAAGTGTTTGCCAGCGAAATGAGTGTATGCAGTATACCTTCTTCTTCGTTCCACGCGGGAATAACCACACTCACTAATGGATTGGAAATATTAAACCGTTGAAGCTTTTGCTGTAGTTCGCTTACAAAGGCGGGATCATTATTTTGTAAACGTAACGGCTTTTCTAATATTTCTTTAACCCAAACCGGTAAAGAAAAATGGATCATTGGATTTATGTCTTTATAAATATAACGCCGTAGTTTCCATAATATTACCTGCAACAAAAACTCTATAAAAAATTATTTGTTTTTTTACGGCAGCACGCAAAATTATTTCGGCACACACAGCGTTATACAAACACGCAGCACATCACTGCACAACCAGCTAATTCAATATCCATGATATTCTTCTTTTGGGCATCACTGCTAATTGTTTTCTATACATTTATTGGTTATGGTATTTTATTATTCGTGCTGGTAAAACTGCGCCGCCTGGTTATTGGCCGCAGGAGAAATAATGCTGACATCAACGATCTGCCCACCTGCACACTCATCATTGCATCGTATAACGAGGCAGACATATTAAGAGAAAAAATATCCAACACACTTGCACTTAGTTATCCTGAAAAAAAATTATCCGTGGTATTTGTTACAGATGGCTCGTCTGATCATTCGCCCCAGATCATTAATGAATACAGTACAATAAAGCTGCTGCACTCGCCGGAACGTAAAGGCAAGATACACGCCATGCACCGCGCCATGCAGCAGGTAACAACAGACATTACCATTTTTACGGATGCCAATACATTTTTAAACAAAGATGCGCTCATCAATATTGCACGCCATTATGCAGACAGCTCTGTTGGTGCAGTTGCCGGGGAGAAGCGTGTACAGATCAATGAAAGTGCAGATGCTACGGCGGCGGAAGGGTTTTACTGGAAATATGAATCTGCGCTGAAGAAGTGGGATGCCGAGTTGTATTCTGTTGTAGGTGCAGCCGGCGAACTGTTTAGCATACGAACAGACCTGTATATTCCTGTAGCGCCGGATACAGTGCTGGATGATTTTATGATATCGCTGCGCATTGCAGAAAAAGGTTACCGCATTGTGTACGAGCCGGAAGCTTATGCGCTGGAAACACCATCGGCCAATATAAAAGAAGAACTGAAAAGAAAGATACGCATTGCAGCGGGCGGCATACAGTCTGTGTTGCGGCTCAAAAGTTTACTCAACCCGTTTGAAAATTTTGTGTTGTCGTTTCAATACATCAGCCACCGCGTATTGAGGTGGACCATTACACCATTCCTTTTGATACTTGCGTTTATACTAAATATCATTATCGTTTTTGAAACCAAAGCCCTTTTTTATGAACTACTTTTAGCTGGACAATTCTCCTTTTACCTGCTGGCCTTTTCAGGCTGGTTGCTTGAGCAGAGAAGTATCCGCATAAAGGTTTTGTTCATTCCTTATTATTTCTGCGTAATGAACTACGCAGTACTTGCCGGGATCTGGCGCTACATTTTCTCCGAACAAAAAGTTACGTGGGAAAAAGCAAAGCGGAAGTCGTAGACTTTTGCACCAGGTTTCGGCAAGCCAATAAGGAAGCACATTACAGGCGCTGCATACAATCTGTTTTTTATGAAACAGGCAGTTGTTTTTTATGGCACCGCCTGTTGTGTCACTCCCTTCAGCGTTCTGTTGTTATGGCATCTGTGGCGTTCTGTTTCTACAAGCTTGTTGCAGTTACATTGCTTCACTTTTTATTTTCCATATAACCATGTGCAATAATACAAGGCGTGTTGTGCACCGTGCGCTGCCTGCTGAATAATGCCTGGAAAGTACAAGTGAGTGACACAACAGGCGCTTAATAGCAGCGCTGCAGCCGGCAACAAAAAAATTCATTGTATTTATAAGACTACGTTTATATTTAGCATCTGGTATAAAGCTGTATGAAAGATAGTATTGCTGCACTCATTCATCAACTGCAAAACAAAGAAACTATACTGCCACAGAAAAAAGTGGCTGCAGGTTTCGATGGTTTTATAGATGCTATTGTGCGCATCATAAAAACAAAAGACGACGCGCAACAACCATCGTTTTTTTCATCTACAGGAGAATTGGGAAACTACATAACAGCCAAAGCTGGCAGCAGCTTTGGTTTGGAGCTGGAACCGCTACAGGAAAAGATCGGGGGTAATATGCCGATAACTGCAAAGGCGCTATACAATGTTGGCGTTCAGGTAAATTGTATCGGCGCGCTTGGCTATCCATCAATACACCCACTGTTTAAAGAGCTGGTGGATAATTGCCGCTGCTACAGCCTGGCAGAACCAGGCACAGCAACGGCGCTGGAATTTGATGATGGAAAAATCATCCTGTCTCAAATGAAACAACTCAATCACCTGCAATGGAAGGCGATAAAAGAGATCATTGGCATTGAAACACTCATCAGCATTTATGAAACAAGCGATGTTTATGCACTGCTTAACTGGAGTGAATTAGCGGCAGCTACAGGTATCTGGAAGGGCTTGCTGGAAGATGTATTACCGCATTGTACAGGAGAAGGGAAGACTGCATTCTTTGATCTTTGCGATTGTTCCACACGCGCTGATAATGATGTATATGAAATGCTTTCCTTGCTGCAACAGTTTTCAAAATACTGCAACGTGGTGCTGAGCCTGAATAAAAATGAGAGCCGGCGCATTTATGAAGTGCTATACCACGAACCGTGGAATGGTTATATTGAAGATATAGGTACACCTATACAGGCAAAGCTTCAAATAACTACACTTATACTGCATACAGCCGCATTTTCCATTGGCTATACTACGGCCAGTGCTTATAAGGCCACTACTTTTTTTATAGAACAGCCGGCATTGTTAACGGGTGCAGGCGATAACTTTAATGCCGGCTTTATGGCAGCAACTTTATACGGGCTTTCGTTAGCAGAGTGCCTTGTGTTTGCCAACGCAACAGCCTCGTTGTATATGCAAAAAGGCTTTAGTGCAACGCTGCAGGAAATAACCGCATTTTTAACTGATCAAATAAACTGATCTATGGAAATATTGATTGATAAAGATTATGAAGCGATGTCGTTACGTGCCGCCAATGCAGTAGCAGAATGTATAAAACGTCAACCCGATGCCGTTATTTGTCTTGCATCAGGCGATACACCTAAACGCATGTGTACCTTGCTGGCAGAAAAAATACAATCAACCGGTATCGACATCTCTCAATGCAGTTTTATAGGGCTGGATGAATGGGTGGGTATACCGCCGGAAAACGCAGGAAGCTGCAGTAATTTCTTCCATACTTACCTGTTTAACCCACTACAATTACCTGCTTCGCAATACTACCTCTTCGATGCAATGGCCGGCGACCTGCAACAGCAATGCGACCTGATGAATGCACATATTGCAGCAAAAGGCGGCATAGACCTGATGATGGTAGGTGTGGGTATGAATGGCCATATTGGATTTAATGAACCAGGTGTTTCAATAGACAATCACGCACACGTAATAGTACTGGATGAACTTACGCAGACAGTAGGACAAAAATATTTTAACGGGCCTGTAACCATTGATAAAGGCATAACCTTAGGCTTACAAAATCTGCTTGAAGCCAGGCAGGTAATCATGATTGCCAACGGGGCAAAAAAAGCACCCGTTATTAAACGTGCAGTGCATGATGAAATAAGTACTTCTTTTCCTGCAACGATCATGCGTATGCATACCAACAGCATACTGATGTTGGACGAAGCAGCGGCCGCAACCATCTAATGATACACCTGTTTACCCCAAAACGCCTCCGCCACCACACGATATACCACTGAGGACAAGCAGGATGGCCGCGTTGATCAAAAAAACACTGCGCCATACACGATTACCGGATAACAGGAACAGGATGCCGGCCAGTAAATTCAGTATGCCCAGTATAAGGCAGATGATACCAAAGCTTATAGCGAAATCTGCCGCATTGGAGAAGTTTGCACCATTGGCAAACATGATGATAACAGTGATCACGATTGCAATGGCAATATTGATCAGCAGAAATTTGGAAGATAGTCCCATATAGGTAGTTTGTGGTTTATATTATAAGGTACAAAAGGGCAAAACCAATCAGCAAAGCCGTACCTGCATGTATCACCCTACCAATTCTATTACGCATTTTGCTGCTGGTATTTTTTTACAATATGCTCCTTATCATCGCGGTAAAACATATTCATTGTTTCAAAAGGAATAATGCGGTTGTCTTTGCTTACAATGTGCACACAGCTTCGTTTAATGGCACGTACATCAAAATCCCATGCATCTATAAAGCGCATAATGACGATCCGGAATAAATTATTGTACGTAAGGCCCGGTGCATGTACCTGTGGCAGGCAACAAAGTAATTCTTTAAAATTGTCTTCTACCCTGTCAACAGAAATACCGGTGCTGAAAATTTTGATCATGTGCGCATGCAATTGTTCATCCTGTTCATACACGATGGTGTTGCGGCTGTTATTCAGCAGGTGAGCGGGGTCTATGTAACGTGTCATCGGGAAAACCTGGCCGGCCAGTTTTAGCGCATAACCCATCACCAGTGCATCGGGGTTACAAGGCACAGGAATGAGATCGTTTGGCTGGAACACATTGGTTTGTTCCAGGATTTTCTGCCGTACATCCGTTAACGTAATACGATCGGTTGCCGGGTTAAAATCCTGCAACCTTCCTGCTACCTGCGTAGGCTGAAAAGTTACGCCACGCACACACGGTTGCTGAACCGCGTAATCTATGATATGGCCTATTTCATCATCATTTAGGCCTTTCTGCAAGGTAACCACCAGCGTGGTTGATACATTGTAAGCATTGAGGTTTTCCAGCGCTTTCTTTCGTACCGTTGTAAGATCTTCCCCGCGCAGCGTTTTCAGTACTTCGGGCCTGAAAGAATCAAACTGCAGGTAAATTTCAAAATCGGGCATATAGGAAGCGAGCTTTTCAACAAATACTTTGTCTTTTGCTATGCGTATGCCATTCGTATTGACCATCAGGTGCCTGATGGGTTTTGTCCTGGCAATATCAAGTATCTCAAAAAACTGCGGATGCACAGTGGGCTCTCCCCCACTGATCTGTACTACATCAGGCGTGCCTTCATTTGCAACGATTACATCCAGCATACGCTCTACTTCTTCCAAAGTTCTGTGTCTTCCATAATGCGGAGAACTCATGGCATAGCAGGTGGGGCAGGTAAGATTACAGCGGTCTGTAATTTCCAGCACGGTTAAGCAACTATGCTGTTCATGATCGGCACACAAACCACAATCGTACGGGCAGCCATAATGCGTTTGCGTATTGAATTTTAAAGGCATCTCACTGGGCTTGTTGTAATTCCGGATATTCTTATAGTATTCCCGGTCGGTAGCAATCAGCACTTTGTGAAAGCCATGATCCGGGCAGCTTTTGAGCATAAAGACATTGTTGTCTTCAAATACAATCTTTGCATCTATCCTTCTAAAACATTCAGGGCATAGGCTGACAGTAAAATCGTAGTAGGTATATGGCCGTTCGGGCATGGTATAAAGTATATAATGGTGTAATGAACAATCCTCTTACTGAAATCAATCATCATCACTACTTCACAAAATCCTGCAACGGGCTGTGTAAGTTTTCCTTCTTCGCAAAATGTATACTTAAGCATATCGCCGTCTGCGGTTCTTACAACACAATACGTGATGCTTATCGGATAGCCTGCTGCACCATTTGCCGTTTTTGCACGATAAGGCTTGCAGGCTGTACCATATAACGGTAATAATAGAGCAGGCCCAGCAGGGCCGTAACCTGTATAGTTGATAAACCAAAGCCGAATGTGTAATGCGGTTTTACAAAATCGAGCATAAACCTGAACAGGCAGTAGGCTATCATAAATAACTTGAAACGGGCTCCATTCTGCAATGCATACCTCACTTCCAGTTGCAATAAAGTAAACCATAATAAAACCAGGAACAACACCTCGTATAAAGCAACAGGGTGACGGTAGAACGCATCGCCCAGTTTTATGCCCCATGGCAAAGTGGTGGGCAATCCATACGTTTCTTCATACACACCCATACTGAAACAGCCAATGCGGCCAATGATTAATGCAAGGATGATGGGATAGGTAAAAAGGTCGCCGGAAGCAGTACGTTCCCCGATAATCTTTTTTACAAGTTCTACGCTGAGCAGGCCACCTAAAAACCCACCCAATACGGTTTTCTGCTGGTAGAAATAAACAAAAACATTGTCAGCGGCAATCATTTTCACCGGGTCTTCCAGCCCGCCAACCAGGCGGCTCCCGATAAAGGCGCCGAAGATGGCAGCAATAAGTATAGACACCCGATTAGGCTGCCCGATAATATCTCCCTGCTTCTTACGCAGGTAAAGAAAATAACGAAAGCCAATAAAGAAGCCAAGGAACTCGGTTATGTTATGCAGTAAGATCTTTGCGGGGCCTATAGCTATGTCAACTGGAAAGTGCAAGCTGCTTTATTTACAGTTAAGTTAGTTGTTTATTGTGATGTATTATTTGACAATAATCAAAAAAAATGGCGCAGCCTTCGGCTGCGCCATGTATATGCCTGAAGAACAGGAGCTAATTTCTCTTTTCAATTTTGTCGTAAAAACCGCCAAAATTGTTTTGCCTTACACCATCTTCTTTGAAGAAATTACCCGGAAAACCGAGGTCTATTTTGCTGGCTTCGTCAAGCCTTTGCATATCTTCTGCTGAAAGCACCAGAGCTGTTGTTTGAAGATTTTCTTCAAGCTGACCTGCTTTTGTTGCGCCAACAATTGGTATAGCTGAAACGCCTTGCTGCATCGTCCATCTGAGCGCTACATGCGAGGGCTGTACACCCAGTTTATCTGCAACAGCCATTACTTCTTTTGTGATGCGCTGGCTGTTTTCATTTAAGCGGTTGCTGCCTTCTTTAATGCGGCCCTTATCCCCACGCAGGTATTTACCGGTTAATGCGCCACCGGCAAGGGGCGCCCATGGGGTAACCGTCATACCAAAATGTTTTGCCATAGGTAACAGCTCTCTTTCCGGTGTACGCTGCAACAGGCTGTACTCTACCTGCAATGCAACAAACTGGCTCCAACCCATCAGTTCAGCCATTGTATTACCTTTTGATACGATCCATGCCGGCGTATCGCTGATGGCAGCATAATTTACTTTACCCTGTCTTATCAGATCATCAAGGCCGCGCAATACTTCATCTATTGGCGTAAGGTCATCCCAGATATGCAGGTAGAGTATATCTATAAATGCTGTCTTCAACCGCTTCAGGCTCTCTTCCACGCTGCGCATCATGTTCTTGCGGTTGTTACCACTCGCATTGGGATTTGTTGTATTATCCCTGAGCGAATACTTTGTTGCGAGTACCCAGTAATCCCTGTCCCTGCTGCTCATAAATTCCCCGATGATCCTTTCACTGGTACCAAGTTTATAAATGTTGGCGGTATCCATAAAATTACCCCCGGCGTTGCCAAAGGTTTCCATGATCCGGAAGCTTGTCTCTTTATCTGCACCCCATCCCGCTTCCGTGCCAAAGCCCATGGTGCCCAGGCATAATTCAGATACTTTCAGCCCGCTTCTTCCAAGTAGTTTATATTTCATCAGTTATTTTTTTGTACAACAAACTTAAGTATTTGTTGAGCCGCTCCCTCTGCCCCACACCGGAGAAGATGGACATTTAAAAAACATGTTTGCGCTGTTTATTTTTTATGATAAACTTTTCCTGCTGCTAAACGTGGCACACGCTTTTCCTGCTGCGCTATAAAGTTGTTTGTGATCTTTTTGCAACTTCGCACTTGCTGAGTATAGAACTGAACGTACAAGTGAGTGACACAACCAAAGCTTAATAGCAGCAATATAGCTTAGCCCTATAAAAAAAGCACTGAATTGCTTCAATGCTTTTAATCACCATACCAACCCTTCTATATATTTTCCAATAATGCCAGGATATCTTTTTGTATGCTTACTGTTTTATCCTTTGCATACCATTTATGAATCTCTTCTTTAATTACATCATTGTTCATGGCATTTGCTTTCATGTGGTAGTACAGTTCCTGCAATGCAGCCGGCCGCGGACCCCAGCTAAACAGCTCGTTGTTGTTTTCATCCAACACAACCAGTTTTGGAATACTGCGGCTGATGCCATTGGTAAGGTATTGATCCATCAGCTCCAGGTTCTCATCTCTCAGCAAACATTTTAGCTGAATGTGATTGTTCAGTGCCGTCATTTTTTGCAATACCGGAATAATCTGCGCCGCATCACCACACCATCCCTCTGTAAGTATCAGCCACGTTTGCGGCGCAGTTATCGCACGTATCCTTTCTTCCAGTTCCGGTATGATTGCTGTCGTTTTATCAAGCCGGTTCATCCGAACCACATTTAGCTTGCTGTATTCTACCAGGCTCTCGCTTTCTTTTTTGGCGGTAGATTTACCCACCATTAAAAATGCATCGATCAGCCTGCGGTATTCATCATAGTACATGCCGCGGTCAGTATATTTTTCGCTTACATGTTTTCTTATTGCTGCTGTTATCATAGCTTCCATAATTATGCAGACGTTGTGTTTGCTTAATACTTACAATTTATTACCAGGGCAGTTCTTCACCAAGGTGTATATATTTTCCGGACGGCCCGTCTTCGCCGGTTAGTGCAAGCTGTACAGATGTTTTGGCGCCATCTGCAACATTCATTGGTGCTGCATCTGTACCCATATCTGTCTTAACCCAGCCCGGGTGTGCTGCATTTACTTTAATGTTTGTAGCTTTCAATGCATGCGCAAGGTGAATGGTATAAGCATTCAACGCTGTTTTGGAAGTGTTGTATGCAAATAGTTTCGAATCATAAATGGGCGAAGCAGGGTTTGCATGCAAGTTGAGTGAACCAAGTATACTGCTGAGGTTAACAATACGGCCGGCATTACTTTTTTTCAACAGCGGCAACAACGTATTGGTAAGCTGCACCACGCTGAAGAAGTTTGTATCGAGCGTTTCTCTTAGCACCTGGTCTTCAATTTTTGGCGCAGTATTCTCTCCCCAGCCGTTGCTCTCCAGTTGCACGCCGGCATTGTTGATCAGTATATCCAGCCTGCCATATTTCTGATCGATATAATCGTACGCACGCTGTATATCGGCCGCGTTGTCTACATCCAGTTGCAGAAACTCCACATCAAAACCCTGTTGTTGTAATGCTGCGGTGGCAGCTTTACCTTTTGCTTCGTTTCTTGCGGCTGCTATTACTATAACGCCTTCCTTTGCCAGTTGCCTGGCGGTTTCAAAACCAATGCCCTTATTGGCACCGGTTACCAATGCAATTTTCTTTGACATAACCTTTCCTGTTTAAGGATAATGTGTAAATGTTTTTTAACTGCCGGCTGTTTTATAATACCGGCTATGGTTTTTCATGGCATCTTCGTTGCGTCGCAATCACTTCATCTGCAGTACATGTGGCATCTGCAGGCTGCAGTTTGGCGCTCTACGCAACAGTAAGGATTACTTTTCCTCTTGTTCTGCCCAGGTGTACATATTCAAGTGCAGCTTTGGCATCTGTAAGGGTGTAAGCCTTATCAATACATACTTTTACAATACCCTGTTCAACCAGTTCAACAATTTGCTTCAGTTGTACGGGGTTAGAGATAAATAAAAACCTGGTGGCGCTGATGTCAAATCCTTTCAATAATTCTTCTCTTGGCCCTGCTGTTATAGAAACGTATTTTCCACCAGGTTTTAAAGCTTTGAACGATTCAAGCTGTACTTCAGGTGTGGCAATGCTGTCGAGCACCAGGTCTGCATTGTTTACCTTTTCTGTAAGCCTGTACGCTGTATAATCTACTACTTCATCTGCACCTTCTGATAAGAGGAATGCCCTGTTTCTTTCCGATGCTGTGGCTATAACGTATGCGCCTTTCCATTTTGCAAGTTGTAATGCGAATAAGCCAACGCCACCGGCGGCTGCGTGTATTACGACCCGCTGGCCTTTTTGCAAATTACCATGGTCAAACAAGGCCTGCCATGCGGTTAGCGCTGCCAATGGTATTGCCGCAGCCTCTTGTAAAGAAAGATTAGACGGTTTGTGTGTAATGTATTGTTCTCCTGTTGCCACAAACTCAGCAAAAGCGCCCTGCTTTGCCCATTCCAGCGAGCCTATTATTTCATCGCCTGCCTTAAAATGCTTTATATCTTTACCCACCGCTTCTATTGTACCAGCTATATCACTGCCTAAAACATGTGGCGGATTAAAATAACCATTCAATACTGCTTTCCAGTCTACCGGGTTTACGCCTGCCGCTGCCACCTTTACCAATACTTCACCTGCTGCTATAGCAGGTATTGCTGCTTCTTTTACTATTACGTTATCGAATGTTCCTTTCTCTGTTATAACGATCGTCTTCATTGATTTGCGCTTTTGCCGAGTAATGATTTATAACCTGCTTATCGTGTGTTGGGTGCTTTAACTGCGTACATTGGTATGCAGTATCGTTGCTGAAAAAAGCTATAGTGTACAAGTGAGTGACACAACAGGTTCCGGGCTTTGTACCATAGCCTGTAACCCAATCCTAGCCTGCATTATAGGCTGTTGCAAATATTTTGGCAAAATCGTGCAGTTTGGTTTTGCCGGACACGGGTGTATGATTTTTCCAATAATCTTCGTACATGGTGCCGGAATTTACAGCGTGGCCCATTTCTGTATAATTGGCCGCAATTTCTTTGGAAAGGCCAGCCTGCACCATGCCTTCAAAAGCCTGCTCATCTGTAAAAGGAACCCATGGCAATGCCGGTTTACCGATAGCATTGCCAATTGCGCCTGCAATGTCTGCTGTGGAAACTTCATCACTGGCTATATACTCGTAGCTATGACCTGTAAAATTCAGCTCCAGCAATGCTTTTGCTGCTACGGCTGCAATATCTGCTGTATCTACGAGTACGAATTTTTTATCGTTCACATTAAAGTTAGAACCGATAATGCCGGCCTGTTTGATAAGCCCGATATTGGCGTAAAGATTATCGTAGAAATAAGCGGGACGAAGGTGTTTTACGTTTACATCAGACAACGTATTCAATGACTGCTCAACAAGGTATAACCCGCTAACAGGGCCTACGCCGTCAGGCAGGTGTGCGCCAACACTGCTAAGGTTTACAACATATTTTATACCTGTTGCTTTGATAGCTTCTGTATAGTTCCGGCCTATACTGCCGATCCATTTTTTCCATTCGGCAGCGCCAAAGTTGGGCGGTACCATGGTATACACTGCATCGGCACCGGCGAATGTGTCTTTCAAAAACTGTACATCTTCTACCGAACCAACGGCTGCTTTTGCACCAAGTGCTTCAATAGCGGCAACATTGTTTTGCCTGGAAGTGATGACGGTAGCAGTATGCCCTGCAGCAATCAATGCTTTTGTGAGTGGTGAGCTAATGTGGCCTGTGGAGCCTGTGATAATGTAATGCATTTTACTTGTGTTTGGTTTGTGATTATTATATTTGTATATACAAATGTTAAGAGAAAAAAAATCATTCTTCCATTTTATCAGCCATTTTATTCATGATGGCTACCAGCTTACAGCTTTCCTCTTTACCGATTATGCCTGTGCATGCATCATTGAACTTTTTGGTACACTGCTTTAATGCTGTGTGCAGTTCTTTTGCCTTGGGTGTAGGGTAAACATTGGCTATTTTACCTTCTGTGGTACGAACCACGAGTTTCTTTTCCTCCAGTTTTTCAATCAAACGTGTAATGGTACTGGGCTGCAGCTGCAACTGGTGTGCAATACAACCAGGCTGCATACCCGGCTCTTCCAAGACACATAAAAGCAGGTAACCATGGCTGGGTGAAAGCCCTACGGACTTCCAGCTTTCTACGGCTATCTTTTCTATCTTACGGGCAAATGCCGAAGAAGAAAAATAAACACACTGGCTAAACCTGCTTTCTGACGTTTTCATTGACAGCACAAAGATAAAGGGGTTTTATTTGTATATGCAAATATATTTTAGAATTAACTTCATAAAAATTTCTTAAAGCATACAAATACGCACATATTTGTAGTATTCAAAACTGAAGTGTACATGAAATACCTGCTGATGTTTTTTACATTGCTCACCGGCGCTATGGTTCCTGTACAGGCCATACTAAATGCGCGTTTGGGAAAAATAACGGGCGGCCCGTTGATGGGTTCGCTACTCAGTTTTTTTACCGGTTTTATTTGTTTGCTGGTATTAAATATTGCAACCAACCACCCCGCCGTACTACAGGTAAAGGATAACGCGGCCGGGCCGTGGTATATATGGCTGGGTGGACTGATAGGTGCGATATTCGTGGGCTACATCACCTGGGTTAACCAGCAACAGGGCGTGGCACTAACATTTGCGCTGGTAGTAAGCGGACAGATTTTTATGAGCCTGCTGGCAGACCATTACGGCATGTTTGGATCTATGGTACAACCTATAACTTTGCAAAAGGCTGCAGGTGCAGCATTGATCATTGCAGGTTTGATATTGATAAAGAAATAATGAACAATCCCAATTTAAATACGGACAAAACACAACTGAGTGCTGCTGAAAAAGAGTACGAAAACAGTATAAGACCCAAAGAACTGGATGAGTTCTCGGGCCAGCCACAGCTTATTGAAAATCTTATCATATTTATTAAGGCTGCCAAAATACGCGGAGAAGCACTCGATCATGTGCTTTTCCACGGACCGCCCGGTTTGGGGAAAACAACGCTTTCGAGGATTGTAGCAAACGAACTGGGTGTAAACATCAGGGAGACCAGTGGCCCGGTAATTGAAAAACCTGGTGATCTTGCCGGCCTGCTTACCAATCTTCAGCCTAATGATGTGTTGTTTATAGACGAGATACACCGGTTAAGTACGGTAGTGGAAGAATACCTCTATGCTGCAATGGAAGATTACCGTATTGATATAATGATAGACAGCGGGCCCAATGCCCGCAGCATTCAACTTACTTTAAATCCTTTTACATTAATCGGCGCCACTACGAGGAGTGGTTTACTTACAGCCCCGCTGCTCTCCAGGTTTGGTATAAAATCCCGCCTTGAATACTACCATGCGGAAACATTGAAAAAAATCATTCAGCGAAGCGCGGCTATTTTAAATACGGCTATTTCAACCGATGCCGCTTTTGAGATAGCACGCAGAAGCCGCGGTACGCCACGTATTGCCAATGGCCTGTTAAGAAGGGTAAGAGATTTTGCCCAGGTATTAAACGACGGTACTATAGATATCGGCATCACACAACATGCATTGCGTGCGCTGAATGTAGACGAGCACGGACTTGACGAAATGGATAACCGTATATTAAGTGCGATAGTGGAAAAATTCAAAGGAGGACCGGTAGGTCTGACTACCATTGCAACAGCAGTAGGTGAAGAACCTGGTACACTCGAAGAAGTGTATGAGCCATTTCTGATACAGGAAGGATTTATACAACGCACACCAAGGGGCAGGGAAGTAACACTGAAAGCTTATGAGCACCTGGGCAAAAAGCCCGGCAATACGTCAGGAACATTGTTTAGTTAAAAGACCCGTTGCTCCTGTTGATTTCGGAGCTTGCAGAATCCTGCACAATTTCCTGGTTTTGCTTATTTATATTCACCAGGTGTTGCATATCGTTTTTGGTAAGAAAAGCGATCATCGTCATCACAAGCGCCACAAAAACGGTAGTGAAAAAGGATACATAAATGCGTTTCATAGTTTACTCCTGTCTTTAGTAATTCAATCAATAACAGTATTGCAAAGCTAGTGCCTGATTATTCCGGACGCAAGCGTGTTTTTACCTGAAATGCCGTGATTTTTAACATCCCGTCTCCTTTTCATTTTACTAAAACAGCATCATCCTTTAACGATTCAGGTAAAGTTTTCCCCGCATCGCTTAATTTTTTATGGGTATTTTCGCGGCATGCAAAAAAGAATACAATACTTGGCTTTACTGTTTCTTTTTGCGCTTGCAACATCGGCATTTGCAACAAACGGGCAGTGCTTTAAAATATGTGCGGTGCCGGCTCTCAGGCATGCATGCATTCACAACATTAACACTACCAAACGCAATGTTAATACGTCTCTTTGTCATAATGACAGCGACGAAAAATTTGCCAGCAATACTCCTGGTGAAAAGCCAATAATTATAAGTGTTTTAAAATCTACGGCATTTGTACCTGTAAAAGATGTTGCAGCTCCTGCAACGGACTTTGTAAGCTTTCCTGTTCCCCGGTACAGGTACAATATTCTTATACACCGGCTTAAATACATATACCTGTTCTCATTTCATTTTTTTTGGTAAAGCCTTCGCTTATTCTTTGGTTTTGTTAATCATTTTTCAAACAAATAACCGGGTTTAATAACCCTGCAGATAAGCCTATGACACATTTACCACATCTTATTACAGATCTTGCGCTGATACTTGGCGCAGCGGCTGTTACAACATTGATATTTAAAAAGCTTAAGCAACCACTTGTACTGGGGTATATTATTGCTGGTTTTCTCGTGGGACCAAATTTTCACGTTTTCCCCACCATCACAGATATAGAGAATGTAAAAATTTGGGCCGATATAGGAGTTATATTCCTGTTGTTTGGCCTTGGCCTGGAGTTCAGTTTTAAAAAGCTCGTCAAGGTTGGGGGTACAGCAGCCATAACGGCAATTATTGAAGTTGGTGCCATGCTCGTACTCGGTTACCTGATGGGCACCATGATGGGCTGGTCGCTCATGGATAGTCTTTTCATGGGTGGTATACTCGCTATAGGCTCTACAACCATCATCATCAGGGCATTTGATGAACTGGGTGTAAAGAGCCAGAAATTTACCGGCGTTGTGCTGGGTGTGCTGGTAATTGAAGATCTCGTTGCAGTAGTATTACTTGTGTTATTATCTACTATCGCCGTAAGCCAGCAATTCTCCGGTGGAGAACTCGCTACTTCTGTACTGAAGCTGATATTCTTTTTGATACTATGGTTTGTGGCGGGTATCTTCTTTATACCAACACTGCTTAAGAAAAGTCATCATTTAATGAGTAATGAAACCATGCTTATTGTGGCACTGGCATTGTGCCTTGGTATGGTGGCACTGGCAACTTATGTTGGTTTTTCTTCTGCACTCGGTGCTTTTATCATGGGTTCTATACTGGCAGAAACATTGCAGGGGCAAAAAATAGAGCACCTGTTGCAACCGGTGAAAGATCTCTTTGGTGCTGTCTTCTTTGTTTCTGTAGGTATGCTGATAAACCCGGAATTAATGTTAGAGCATTATGTACCTATACTGATCGGTACAGTTTTATTGCTGATAGGGAAACCACTGTTTGTGACCATTGGTGCACTGGTTTCCGGGCAGCCGCTCAAAACCGCTGTTCAGTCCGGTATGAGCCTTTCACAGATCGGAGAATTTTCTTTTATCATTGCTACGTTGGGCATAACGCTGGGTGTAACAGCAGATTTCCTATACCCCGTGGCTGTAGCCATCTCCGTACTTACGGCTTTTACCACCACTTACATGATAAGGTTTTCTGAACCTGTGTATGGTTTTTTATCAAAGAAATTACCCGCCCGGTGGACATCCGGTTTAAGCCGCTACAGTTCCGGGATGCAAAGCATCAATACCGCAGGCAACTGGAAAAAAGTATTGCGGTCTTATGGCATCAATATGGTTGTTTATTCGGTGCTTATTCTGGCGGTTATTTTTCTGTCAACCAGGTATATCCAGCCGTTGTTCAGAGATTCTACCTGGAACAGTCTCATCACGCTATCGGTTACACTCCTGCTCATTGCACCATTTTTATGGGCATTGTCTGTAAGAAGATTTCAGAAAGAAGCGCACGCCAACCTCTGGCTGCGGCCCATCTATCGTGGCCCGCTCATTATGCTGGAAGTATTGCGCATCGGGCTGGCACTTTTTTTCATTGGTCTTTTATGCGATACATTGTTCTCTCCCACTACCGCATTTATTGTTACCATCATCATTATTGTATTGCTGGCTGTTTTTTCACGAAAACTACAGGCCTACTACGATAACCTCGAAAAACGCTTTCTTACCAACCTTTACCAGAATGAACTGGCAGGCGAAGCACAGGATACAGATGTACTTGCACCATGGGATGCACACATTGCCTATTTTGAAGTACACCCGGATTCAAAGCTTTCCGGCCAGTCGCTGGAAACACTGGCACTCCGGGAGAAGTTTGGTGTAAACGTTGCCATGATAGAAAGAGGCAGCCGCTACCTTATGGCGCCGGTAAGGGGCGAACTGCTTTTCCCGGGCGATGTGCTTACTGTAATCGGCACCGATGAACAGCTAAACCAGTTCAGGCCTTATGCAGAATACAAATCCGGCACAGGTAACAAGATCAGGCAAAAAAGAGAAGTGGCATTAAAGCAATTGTCTGTACAGCAACACTCGGAGTGGATTGGTAAAAGCATCCGGGAATCTGCCATCCGCGAAAAAACAAAGGGTATCATTGTAGGTATAGAAAGAAAAGGCGAACGATTACTCAACCCTCCTTCTACCCTTATTTTCGAAGAGCATGATATTGTGTGGATCGTTGGTAATGTACAGCGCCTGCTGGTGGTTGCGGGCGAAAGCAAATAGTTATCTTTTTGATTTCACAACATTCAAGCGCAGGTCTGTTAGGCCTGCGCTTTTTTTATAACCATGAATATGCTTGCTCACCATAAAAACTAACACTTGTTAAACATTATATAAATGGATTGCTCCAACAAATCTTTAAGAGAATCTGGCGAAAGAGTTGCATTCACAGCGTCAAACAACAATTTATTTGACAACTTTTAAAATAACCTTTTATGAAATCAATTCTACGCTTAAGTACTGTTACCATTCTCGCTATCTTTTTGCTAAGCAGTTGCGTTAAAGTAAACGTTACACCAGAAAGCCCTGTCACCGGTTCATGGGTCATGAACAGTGCGGCAGAAGGCGATTCTTACGGCTGGTCTCCTTTTTATACAGGTCTCGAAAACGGCGTATTTACCATGTACAGCAACGGTTCCGCCACGTATGAAGATGCAGATGTAAGCATGACAGGTAGTTGGTACATCACCAGTGTATCGGGTGGATACTTCGATGCAAACGGCAATTACTACAATGGCGTGCATAACGCTTTACAGTTGAAGCTGAATGATCCATACACACATAGTTCCATCAATCTCAACTTTGACAACGCTGACTTTTACGGCAACAGTTTTACCGCAACTTATTTCAATGGCGACCTGATAGAACGTTACAATTTTGTGCGCTACTAATCAGAAAAACTATAGCATTATTCGCAGCAGTTGCACCCAATTACTATATTGATTTTTGTTTACCAGCATTCGCTTTGCATGGCATCGCCTGTTGTGTCACTCACTTGTACTGTATGTTTTCATGGCAGCAGCAGTCTGCGGGTTAATCTTACAAATCAACATTCAAACCACTTTGTAACCCAACGTTCATTATTCAACAACTATACATTCCGAATGCCTGCGTGTAATAGCGCGGGCATTTTTTATTTTTGCAGCTATAAACAGGAACCCGCATGTTCGCCATAACTGATATTGCCATTATACCTTACAACAAAGCGTATGCAACAGATTTTAAAAAACTCAACCTTGCATGGATTGAGCAATACTTTGTTGCAGAGCCACACGATGTAGAAGTGCTGGATGACCCTGAACATTTTATTATTCACCCCGGCGGAGAAATTTTGTTTGCCAAACATGGCAATAATATTGTGGGCACCTGTGCCCTGGTAAAAACAGCACCACAGGAATTTGAGCTTGCCAAGATGGCTGTTGCAGCAGACATGCGGGGTAAAAAGGTAGGCAACCTGCTGGGTGAAGCTGCGCTTGAAAAATGCCGTGCAGCAGGTGCCAGGCGTATATGGCTGGAATCTAACAGGCAGTTGGTGGCAGCCATAACATTGTATAAGAAACTTGGCTTTACAGAAATACCAATTACCAATACACCCTATGCACGTGCAGATATAAAAATGGAACGATGGCTGTAAATGCCCGTAACAGGAACAGCAAAAATATAGTACGCCGCAACTTCAATAAGGCAGCTGGTATAACGCATAAAGGTGCACCCGGAAATGTTGCATAGCGTGATGCAGTACAAGAGTGCGACGCAACGAAAGCCACACGCTTATTCAAATGCCGGGCTCCATACATTCCTTTATACAACCACTTAACGGGCCTGTAAGGCAGCTAAAAAAATTTGATGCATTAACTATATTTCACTTGTTTTGCCCTCTTAACTTTCGGCTTAAATTAATATTCATATATGATAGCAGTAGGGGGTAAAACGCTTTCTTTAGAAGACTTTGCCAGCATCGTTTATAAAGACAGTGGTGTGCAACTGCAAGCCCAGGCACTTGAAAATGTAGACCGGAACTATGCATTTTTGAAACAGTTTTCAACTGAAAAAGTGATCTACGGTATCAACACCGGTTTTGGGCCAATGGCACAATACAGGGTTGGGGAAGACAAGGCGCTGCAGTTACAATACAACCTTATCAGGAGCCACAGTTCGGGCAGCGGCAAACTGATGCCCGCCCTGCTTGCTAAAGCTGTTATGGTGGCCCGTTTAAATACACTGATGCAGGGCTACTCCGGCGTGCATACAGAAGTGGTGGATCTGCTGGCAGAACTGATCAATAAAAATGTGGTAGCCTGTATATATGAGCACGGCGGCGTTGGCGCCAGCGGAGACCTTGTGCAGCTTGCTCATCTTGGTCTTACACTTATTGGTGAGGGTGAAGTGATCTATGAAGACAAGGTACAGCCGGCCGCAGAAGTGTTTGCAAAACTTGGCATACAACCGTTAAGCATTCATATACGCGAAGGGCTTGCCATACTCAATGGCACATCTGCCATGACGGGTATAGGCATGCTGAATATTATACAATCCAGGAAACTGCTGGACTGGCTGATAATACTCTCTTCTATTACCAACGAGGTGGTTTGCGCATTTTCAGATCACTTCTCTTACGAACTGAATATTGTAAAACATCATAAAGGACAAAACTGGGTAGCATCCGCCATGCGTACTGTTTTAAAAGACAGTAAAATGATCCGCAACCGTAATGAACACCTGTATGAAGCAGACCATGTAAAGCAACAGGAAATTTTTGAAGACAAGGTGCAGGAGTATTATTCATTACGCTGTGTTACACAGGTACTCGGCCCCGTGTACGATACCATTGCACATGCACAGAAGATCGTAACAGACGAATTGAATTCGGTAAATGATAACCCGGTGGTTGACCATCATAACCAGAACATTTTTCATGGTGGAAACTTTCACGGAGATTACGTAGCGCTGGAAATGGATAAGCTGCGAACCGCTATTACAAAACTTTCTATGCTATCTGAAAGGCAACTGAATTACCTGCTGAATGATAAACTCAACAAGAAATTTCCGCCTTTCTTAAACCTTGGCGTACTTGGTTTTAATTTTGGTATGCAGGGTGTGCAGTTCACCGCGGTATCTACGGTGGCAGAAAACCAGAGCCTCTCCTTCCCTGTTTACGTGCACAGCATTCCCAATAATAATGACAACCAGGATATCGTAAGCATGGGTTGCAATGCTGCCCTGTTTACAAAACGTGTAATAGACAATACGTTTGAAGTGCTGGCCATACAAATGATGACGGTATTGCAGGCGGTGGATTTCCTCGCCTGCGATGAATTGATGTCTTCCAAAACAAAAGCGGTGTACAAAGCCATCAGGGCTATCTTTCCAAAATTTGTGGAAGACACACCAAAATATAAAGATGTGGCGCGTGTAAAGCAGTACCTGGAGCAGCAGGACCCGCTTGCATTCATCAACGATTTTGTAAACGTAGAATCTGCTACAGGCACGGCCAGGTAAATAAGTTAATAATACAGGTAAAGTAATTCATTTATGAAATGTGCATTAGTAACAGGCGGGTCCAGGGGTATAGGCAGGGCAATATGCGTAAAACTTGCAGAACTGGGTTACCATGTATTGATTAATTACAAAGGCAATGAAGCTGCAGCCGCTGAAACACTGGAACTGGTTAAAACAAAAGGTGCTACGGGTGAAACACTGCAGTTTGATGTAGCTGATAAAACAGCGATTAAAGAAGTGTTGGGCTCATGGATAGAACACAACAACGATAAAACAATAGAAGTACTGGTAAACAATGCCGGTATAAAGAATGACGGTCTTATGTTCTGGATGAAAGACGAACAGTGGGACGACGTTATACGCACCAGCCTCGATGGTTTCTTTTATACTACCCGCCTGGTAATAAACAACATGCTCACCAAACGCTATGGCAGAATTATCAATATCGTTTCCGTTTCCGGTTTAAAAGGCACACCGGGACAGGTTAATTACTCTGCGGCAAAATCCGGTGTTATTGGCGCTACCAAAGCGCTGGCGCAGGAAGTAGGCAAACGAAACATTACCGTAAATGCCATTGCACCCGGGTTTATTAAAACTGATATGACCGAAGACCTTGATGAAAGCCAGCTAAAAGCCATGATACCTGTCAACCGTTTTGGCACCCCTGAGGAAGTGGCGCATGTAGTAGGTTTCCTGGTTGCAAAAGAAGCCGCATACATTACGGGTGAAGTTATTTCCGTAAACGGTGGCTTATACTCATAGTGCCATTTTGCAAAACATCTGTAAGAAATTGCTGGTTTTACAACATCTCATTAATTACTGTAGTAATTTAAAGCTTCATTTATAAACCGTTTTGCATGAAGCGCTGTAAGTTACTGCTGCCACCCCTCTGCTGCATCATAAGCTTTCTCGTATTTATACATCCTACAACTGCCGCTCAACAGGCTGCAGTACCATTATTTCCCGATAGTCTTGTAACACCAAGAATGCGTATCATCATCGACAATGATTTTGGTGGTGACCCCGATGGTTTATTTCAACTGGTGCAGCACCTGCTTTCACCTTCGGTGGAAATACGCGGTATCATTGGCTCTCACCTACGGCCCGGTGATGGCTGGGACCCCTCCAATGAAACTGCCACACATGCAAAACAAAAAGCCGAAGAGCTGCTACGCATTATGCATCTCGAAAAAGCATATACTGTTTACCAGGGCTCCAACTTTCCGCTGCAAAATGACAGTACCCCGCAAAAGTCTGATGCTGCCGGTTTCATCATTAAAGAAGCAATGAGAGATGACACCAAACTGCCTTTGTATGTGGTGTGTGGTGCAGGCCTTACAGATATTGCAAGTGCTCTTTTGATGGAACCTGCAATTGCAAAGCACTTAACGTTGATCTGGATTGGCGGGCCCGAATATCCTGGGCTGGCAACACCGCCGCCCGGCTATACCACCATGGAGTACAATCTTGGTATCGATCTTACCGCAGGGCAGGTAGTGTTCAATAAATCGGCAGTGCCCATCTGGCAAATTCCCCGCAATGTGTACAGGCAGGTCATGATGCCTTATTCCTCCATGTTGCTGAAAGTAAGACCACAGGGTACAATTGGCGAATACCTTACTACCAATATTGAACGCATTATGAAAATGGGTATCAAATTCAATTTCAATGTTGGTGAAGTATACATTGTTGGTGATAGTCCGCTTGTTCTGTTAACCGCTTTGCAGTCTTCTTTCGAGCCCGATCCTTCATCCAGTTTTTATGTATTGCGCCCATCGCCGCTGATCAACAACCTGGGCATTTACGAAATAAACCACAAAGGCAGGAACATACGGGTGTACACAGCACTGGATGTGCCTTTGCTGCTGGATGACCTGTATGCTAAACTGGCCTTGTATAATATAAGAAAGTTGTAAGTGTTAAGTTGTAAGTGTTAAGTTGTAAGTGTTAAGTTGTAAGTAATTTTTGGTAACCGGCAGCGGTGCAGGTGGCATCGCCGGTTGTGTCACTCACTTGTACGGTTGGAAGTTGTCTGAGCTTTTCGATGCGCATGATCAGCCAGCAGGATGTTGCCAACAGTTGTGCTGCTAAATCCGCAGACTGGAGATGCCATTTTTGCTACAGATGAACGTAATGCGACGCAACAGGCGATGCCATGGAAAACAACTGCCCGTAACCAAAAGAAAAAATAGCCTGTTCAATATTGATGCAAAACATACTTACGGTAAAAATATATACATGAAAAAATTACTGGTATTGCTGCTCTGCATTTGCACGTTTGCAACAATTGCGTGGCCACAGTCAACGGAAAAGCGTCGTGTACTTGTACTTACAGATATTGAAGCAGACCCAGACGATGCACAATCGCTTACCCGTTTTCTTTTGTACTGCAACCAGTGGGATGTAGAAGGTCTTATTGCCACCACATCTATTCACCAGCAAACGATGGTAGCCCCGGAAACCATCAGGAACATTTTATCTGCATACAAAAAAGTGCAGCCCAATTTATTGCTGCACGAGAAAGGCTACCCGTCTTATGAACTTTTACTTTCGAAAGTGAAGCAGGGGCTTGCTGTATATGGCATGCAGGGCGTGGGTGCCGGTAAAGATTCTGAGGGTTCGGAATGGATCGTTAAAATACTCGAACAGAAAGATGAAAGACCATTGTGGGTATGTGTGTGGGGCGGCGCCAACACATTGGCGCAGGCATTATGGAAAATAAAAAATACAAAGCCGGCAGCAGAAGCGGAGCAATTGTATAAAAAATTGCGTGTGTACACTATCTCAGACCAGGACGATAGCGGCCCGTGGATCAGGAAAAATTTTCCGGCTATATTTTTCGTGGTTACACCAGGATATAACTATGCAAACGCAACATGGCTTGGCATGTCATTTCCAATGCCGGGTTCCGATGTGGCATGTGTATCGGCAGAATGGCTGGCAAAAAATATTCAGCAGGGGCATGGTCCGCTGGGCGCCATCTATCCTGATGTGGCGTATGGTATGGAAGGTGATACTCCGTCGTTTCTAAATTTGATCGATAACGGTTTAAACGATCCTGAACACCCCAACTATGGCGGCTGGGGTGGCCGTTACGAATTGTATCTGCCGGAATTTGAAGATTCTAACACGGGCATGTTTAAAAGATTAAACTGGCCACAGGATGAGCCCGAAACAAGACCGGTGTGGACGAATGCCAGTGACGCTGTTGTTTCCCCGCTGGATAAAAAACCGTACACCGGCAACCGCGAGACCATCTGGCGCTGGCGCACAGAATTTCAAAACGACTTTGCCGCACGTATGTTATGGACCACAAAAAAATACAGTGAAGTAAATCATCCGCCGGTGCCCAGGCTCGCACACAGCGATCGTCTTACCGTAAAATCAGGTGCCGTATTTTCTTTAAGTGCAGCGGGTACAACAGACCCCGACGGTGATTCTATGAGTTATCTCTGGTTTCAATATGAAGAAGCAGGCACTTATAAAGGCGATGTTTCCCTGCGGCCTTTTGCACCAAATATGTATCGTATACCCGCCGTAACAGCACCGGTAGTAACTGTACCGCAAACCATTCATTTTATTTTGAAAGTGACCGACAAAGGCACGCCGGCCATTACAAGGTATAAGCGTTGCATTGTAACGGTGATACCATAGCGCTGCACACATAGTTTGATGCGGTAAAATTTCCCGTTGTGTAAAGATGATTTATGCGTGATATTATTCTTTTCAACAAAATATTGCTGTTCTGCCAATTCATACTACATTCTCTACTGTTAATCAGGTTTAAATGTCATAATTCACGGTATCTCATTAAATTCGCGGCCATCTAATGAGTATGAATCGCGTTGTGATAACTGGTATGGGCATCTACTCCTGCCTTGGTAAAAACCTTGATGAGGTACGTGATTCTTTGCATGCAGGTAAATCTGGAATTATACTCGACCCTGTACGTAAAGAGTTTGGCTACCGCTCTGGTCTTACCGGCTATGTAGATAAGCCAAACCTCAAAGAATTGCTTGACCGCCGTGCCAGGATAATGCTGCCCGAGCAGGGAGAATATGCTTACCTGAGCACACTGGAGGCGTTTAAGCAGGCAGGTATCGACCAGGATTATATCAATGAAAAAGAAATAGGTATTCTGTTTGGCAACGATAGCTCCGCTAAGCCTGTAATAGAAGCAACAGATATTATGCGGGAAAAGAAAGATACCATGATGGTAGGATCTGCATCAGTTTTTAAAACCATGAATTCTACCGTAACCATGAATCTGTCAACAATATTTAAACTAAGGGGTGTAAACTTTACCGTTAGTGCTGCCTGTGCCAGTGGCTCGCACGCCATAGGTTTAGGTTATATGTTTATCAAAATGGGGTTGCAGGATTGTGTGGTTACCGGCGGTGCCCAGGAAATCAACCATCTTTCCATGGGCAATTTTGATGCACTTTCGGCGTTTTCTGTGCGGGAATCGATGCCTGCACTGGCATCCAGGCCGTTTGACAGGGACCGCGACGGGCTTGTACCAAGCGGTGGCGCCGCAACGGTCATTTTAGAAAGCCTGGAATCAGCGCAAAAAAGGGGCGCAAAAATTCTCGGCGAAATAATCGGGTACGGGTTCTCATCCAACGGTGAGCATATTTCAAACCCAACAGTAAACGGCCCGGTTCGCTCTTTGGAAATGGCTTTAAGAGAGGCTGGCATGGCTGCCAGGGATATTGATTACATCAATGCACATGCCACCTCCACGCAGGCCGGCGATACCAGCGAAGCAAGAGCCATACACGAGGTTTTTGGTACGGCTTACCCGCATGTAAGCTCAACAAAATCTATGACGGGGCATGAATGCTGGATGGCAGGTGCCAGTGAAATAGTTTACTCCATGCTCATGATGGAAAACTCTTTCATTGCACCCAACATCAACTTCGAAAACCCCGATGAAGACTCGGCAAAACTGAACATTGTCAAAAAAACCATGGATAAAAATATAAATGTATTTTTGAGTAATTCTTTTGGTTTTGGAGGCACAAACTCATCTATCATTGTAAAAAAACACTAAACCTAGGCTTGTTATGAAGAGTAAGGAAGCAATCATAGACAGAATCAATGAATTCCTGTCTGAAGAATTTGAAGTGAGCCCCGAAAAAATAGTGCCGGGTGCCAGTCTCAGGGATACACTTGAGCTAGACAGTCTTGATTATATCGACCTTGTTGTGGTAATAGAAAACAATTTCTCTTTTAAAGTAAAACCAGGCGATTTTACGCAGATCGATACATTCACAGATTTCTATGAGTATATTATTTCAAAAGTTAGTGTAAAGGAACCTGCATAATGCCATCCTGGCAAGGAAAATCTAAAGGCACTCCACTGGGTTACCGCATTTTTGTAGCAGTAATAAAAAGAGCAGGCGTATTGCCTGCATATATCTTACTAAGGTTTGTGGCTTTCTACTATTTCCTGTTCTCATTCAGCTCCTCAAAAATCATTTATCGTTTTTACCGGTATCGGCTCCATCAACCGGTGTTGAGGTCTTTGCTCAACCTCTATCGCAACTATTATATTTTCGGTCAAACGCTCATTGATAAAATAGCGGTAATGGCCGTATCAGAAAATAAGTTCACTTACAATTTCGACGGAGAAGATATACTCCGCCAGGTAACCGCGCAACAAAAAGGCGGCATGTTGCTGAGTGCGCACATTGGCAACTGGGAAATAGCAGGCTTCCTCCTCAGGCGCCTCAATACAAAGATCAACATCGTTATTTTCGATGGCGAGCATGAACGCATCAAACAATACCTCGGCTCTGTAACGCAACAATCTGCCGCAAAATTTATCATTCTCCGCAACGACCTTTCCCACATTTACGAAATAGCGGCCGCACTTAAAAACAACGAACTGGTATGTATGCATGCAGACAGGTTCCTGGAAGGTAATAAAACACTTACGGTAGATTTTCTTGGCCGGCCCGCCAAGTTTCCGCTGGGCCCTTTCCTGCTGGCCGCACAGTTTAAAGTGCCCGTTTCCTTTGTCTTTGCCATGAAAGAGTCTGCCTTGCATTATCATTTCTTTGCCAGCCCTGTAAAGAATCTTACCGCCACAACAAAAGAGGCCGCTATGCAGCAGATGCTCCATGCATTTTCAACTGAGATGGAACAAAAAGTAAAAACTTACCCTCAGCAGTGGTTCAATTATTACGATTTCTGGCAATAATTTTTTTTGAGCCCGGCAGCAAAACGCTGCGCATCGTTCCTTGCGTCGCACACTTGTACAGCATATCTTTAAGCAGCAATGGCACAACCTTGCTTTATTCAGCACAATTTGTTACAATTGCAGTCTTATGCCAGAACTGAATATTTTAGACCTCGTACCACAAAGAGCCCCCTTTCTAATGATCGGTGAACTCATTGCATCAGATGATAAAACAACAACCACTACTTTCGAAATAAAGCCAGGCAATATTCTTACAGAAAACGGTAAATTCTCCGAGGCAGGTCTTATAGAAAACATTGCGCAAACTGCCGCGGCAAGAGCAGGCGTAACCGCCATCAGGAAAAATAAACCTGTTGCAGTAGGTTATATTGCCGCTGTTCAAAACCTCGAAGTGTTTTCACTTCCATCTGTAAATTCAACAATTCATACAGAAATAACGGCCGATAATGAAATACTCAACGTACTCTTGATCTCCGGCAAAGCAACCTGCAATGGTGAACTACTGGCAAAATGCACCATGAAAATTTTTATTGATCAAAATAAAAAACCGCAAACATGAAACGCACATTCATATCTGCAATCCTGATTGCATTATCAGTTGTATGTACCGTGGCAGCAAATGCGCAAACGATACAGGATGTATTCAAAGCTGAAACAAATCTTACCTGGCTCGGAATAGATTTCTCGGGTGTAAAAATCCTGGGGCATACAGATATTGAAGTGGAAGATTTCACCAACAGGCAATTTGCGGGCATTAATGAACTGGTATTAAACGAGCCTAAAAAATTCGACCTTCCAAAAGCATTTCACAAAGCAGGTGTTGAAACCGATCTCTCTGTGGTGAAAGCAAAAAATAAAGGTTTAGATCCTGACAAAATAAAATCTGCCAACGACGCAGACAGGTCAAGGTTTACCAATAAAACCATTGAAAAAATGGTAAAAGGCTATAATATCAGCGGCAAAAAAGGTGTAGGTGTTGTGTTCATTATGGAATCAATGAGTAAAACAGCAGAAAGGTCGTCTATGTATATCACCTTCATCAATATGAGCACTGGAAAAGTTATTCATACCGAAAGAATAGAAGAAAAAGTGGGCGGTTTCGGGTTAAGAAACTACTATGCAAAGTCGATCTACGAAGCACTGAAAGACATTGAGAAAACAAAATATAAAGACTGGAAAGGATAATCTTTGTTTGCAGCGGGTTGCAGCATCAGCGCCTTGCAAAAACGGTGCGGCCTGTGTTAAAAACAAATGGTTCAATTTATTGTTTCACTTATCCTGTAAAAAACCAGGCACCAACCAATGAGTATATCTTTAACTGAAAGAACAGAGGTAAGAGTTAGGTTTAATGAAGCTGATCCGCTGGGTATTGTATGGCATGGCCACTACATCCGCTACTTCGAAGATGGCCGCGAAGCATTCGGAAACAAATATGGCATTGGTTACCTGGATTTTTATAATAAAGGTTATGTTGTGCCGGTTGTAAAAGTGGAATGTGATTATAAGCGGTCATTGCGCTATGGCGACAGTCTCGTTGTGGAAACCACGTACGTACCGTGCGAGGCTGCAAAACTCAGGTTTGAATACAAATTGTACAACGCAGGAAACGGCCAGCTTGTAGCCACCGGTTTTTCTGTACAGGTATTTCTTGATAAAGAACATTCATTACTCCAGTTAACCAACCCACCTTTTTTTGAAGAGTGGAAAAATAAATACGGGCTATAGCTTAATACATGAAAGAAGTTTTTGTTGTTGCCGATAACATTGTTTCGCCAATTGGTACCACATCTGCTGAAAACTTTCAGCAATTACAAAAAGATGTTTCCGGTATACGGCAGCAGCGCTCACTTGCCGATCAACCTGCCTATGCTTCATTGTTTGCAGCCGATGTTATAAAGCCGCAAAACAATGTTACCAGGTTTGAGCAACTGGTTATAGATGCTGTAGCAGGCGCACTGGCCAATACCTCGCTGGATGTAACAGGCAGCAAGACCATCTTCATCCTTTCTTCCACGAAAGGAAACATCAGCCTGCTCGAAAAAACAACTTATACAGACACTCTCAGGGAAAAAATTTCATTGCCGCATTCAGCAAAAATTGTGGCAAAGCATTTTGATTTTTATCATACACCACTGGTGGTGTCTCATGCCTGTATTTCAGGTGTACTGGCATTGATTACTGCAATGAGACTGCTGCGTACCGGCGCATATGACCATGCCGTTGTAACAGGCGCAGACCTTATAACGAAATTTGTGTTCTCAGGGTTCGCATCTTTCCAGGCCATCAGCAATGAACCTTGCAAACCATTTGATGCAGACAGGAAAGGTGTAACACTTGGCGAAGCTGCCGGAACAATCATACTTTCTTCCAATAAGGCGTTCTCCAATGGTATACAGCTTTGCGGTGGTGCAGTAAGCAATGATGCCAACCATATATCCGGCCCGTCCAGAACAGGCGCAGAACTGTATGCGGCCATCAGCCAGGCATTGTCTGAAGCGGGCATCACCAGCCCGGAAATCGATTTTATTTCCGCCCATGGTACAGCAACTGTTTACAACGATGAAATGGAAGCAAAAGCCTTTGATCTTGCACACCTCAACGATACGCCTGTGAACAGTTTGAAAGGTTATTATGGCCATACACTTGGCGCGGCAGGCATCATTGAAACGGTAATGTCTGTACACGCATTACAGGAAAACATCATACTTCCAACAAAGGGTTTTTTAAATCCGGGAGTTTCAAAAAACCTGCATATTTGCAGGGCTTTGCAAAAAGGAAATTATAAGTATTTTTTGAAAACAGCATCCGGCTTTGGCGGTTGCAATGCAGCCGTTGTTTTTAAAAAAACAGATCACCAACTACAATAACATTCATGCAGTTTTTTTCTACAGATAAGAAGTCGGCATTAGAGGCAAAGAACATGGCGCAGTTTATTGCATTCGGTCCTGTCATTTTCCAGGTAGCCAGGATCATGCGCAACTCCGGCATATTGCATGAAATTGAAGCCAGCGGTTCTGCGGGCCTTACACTGCAAGAAATTGTAGCAAGGGTACAACTACCCAACTATGGCGTGCGTGTGTTGCTGGAGTCGGGCCTTGGCATTGGCCTGGTTATCATCAACGATGAACGATACCGCATTACAAAAACAGGTCATTTCATTTTGCATGATCCGCTTACCATTGTAAACATGGATTTTATGCACGATGTAAACTACAACGGCATGTTTTACCTGGAAGATGCTATCAAAAACGAAAGGCCCGAAGGCCTGAAAGTTTTTGGTAACTGGCAAACCATTTATGAAGGCCTCTCCCAGCTACCCAAACATGTACAAAAAAGCTGGTTTGCATTTGATCACTTTTTTTCAGATACAGCCTTCCCCGCTGTTTTGCCGCATGTATACAATAAGCACAACCACATAAAAAAATTACTCGATATTGGCGGCAATACAGGCAAGTGGGCTATTGCAAGTACAACATTCGATCCCGAAGTGCATATAACAATCATGGATTTGCCGGGCCAGTTGAATGTAGCCAAAACAACGATTGCAGAAAAAGGGCTTACAGACCGCGTAAGCTTTCACCCGGCAAATATCCTGGATGCAACCCAGCCGTTTCCAAAAGGCTTTGATGCCATCTGGATGAGCCAGTTTCTCGATTGTTTTTCTGAAGATGAAATTACCTCCATCATGCAGCGTTGCCACGAAGCAATTGATGAAAACGGTTTCGTTTATGTACTCGAGGCATTCTGGGATAAACAACGTTTTGAAGCCGCTGCTTTTTGCCTGCAACAAACCTCTGTTTATTTTACAGCATTGGCCAATGGCAACAGCCAGATGTACAATTCTGAAATATTTAAAAATGCAGTACTTAAAGGTGGTTTTGAAATAGTGGAAGAAATAAACAACATTGGTTTAAGTCATACACTCTGGAAACTGAAGAAACGAACAACAGTTACTGCATAGATTTTTTATGAGCCCGGCATTTGTGCAGGTGGCATCGCCTGTTGCGTCGCACTCTTGTACGGCAGTATATAAAGCAGCAGGAAAAGGCAAAATATTCAAGCGGTAATGTTTACGCATCGCATAGCTCAGTATAGGTACAGCCGTACAAGTGAGTGACACAACCAAAGCCCAATAGTAATTCAACAGTTGGTTACATAATTTTATATACACCCTTAACACAACCATAATGAAAAAGAGTAATGTTGATGTACTGGTAATTGGTGCCGGTCCGGCGGGAACCGTTGCCGCATCTATTGTAAACAAAGCAGGCTACAGCGTAAGAATTGTAGAAAAACTGCAGTTTCCAAGATTTGTAATAGGCGAAAGCCTCTTGCCGCGGTGCATGGAAGCGCTTGATGAAGCCGGCTTTTTAGATGCTGTAAAAGCAGCAAATTTCCAGGAAAAATACGGCGCTCTTTTCGTAAAAAACGGTGTAAAATGCGACTATTCTTTTGCAGACCGCTTTACCGAAGGCTGGACATGGACCTGGCAGGTACCGCGTGCTGAGTTTGATAAAATTCTTGCAGATACAGTAGTTTCAATGGGTGTACCGGTAAGTTATGAAACCACCGTTACAGGTATCGTGTTCAATGGCTCAGATTCTGTGACCACGGTTGAGCAAGCAAACGGAGATAAAGAGGAAATTGAAGCAAAATTTATCATAGACGGCAGTGGCTACGGCAGGGTTATACCCAGCTTGTTTAATATGGACAGGCCTTCTAACCTGCCGCCACGCAAGGCTGTTTTTGCACATACGCAGGATGTTAAACGTTCAATGGCCGATGAACCAAACAGGATAACGATCATTGTACATGAACCGGGTGTCTGGATCTGGGTAATACCCTTCTCTACGGGTATTACTTCTGTTGGTTTTGTGGGCGACCCTGCATTCTTTGAAAAGTATGCAGGCAACATGGAAGAACAGTTTCGCGGCCTGGTAGCCTCGCAGCCACATCTTGCCGAAAGGTTTAAAGATACCGTACTGGTTTTTGAACCGCGTGTGTTACAATCGTGGAGCAAAACCACCGACAAGTTTTATGGCGATGGTTTTGTACTCACCGGGAATGTAACAGAATTTTTAGACCCGGTATTTTCATCGGGCGTTACTTTGGCTACGGTTAGCAGCCAGAAAGCTGCCAGACTGGTGCTGAAGAAATTAAAAGGAGAAGACGTTGACTGGGAAGCAGAATATACACAGCCAATGATGCAGGGTGTAAACACCTTTCGTTCGTATGTTATGCGGTGGTACGATGGCACACTGGATACAATATTCTTTGCAGACGACCAGGATGCGGAGATCAAAAGAAGAATTTGCTCTGTACTGGCCGGCTATGTATGGGACACGGAAAACCATTATGTAAAAAATCATGATACAGCCTTATTTAAACTGGCTGCTACTATAAAAACGAGAGATAAATTCAGGGCATTGAATAAAGAGGCTTAAACAATCAATCATTTGACGGATCTTTTAAAAATAACAGCATACAGCTTCGCCGGTAACAACACGGTTGGTAAAAACGGCAACACGGTTTTTGAGGTTTCACCGGCAATGCAACCCGAAGATTTTTTGCAGGCTGCTTACCAGCACCTGAACATTGGTTATCCAAAATTTTACAAGATGGATAATCTTTGTAAGCTGGGGTTTTTAGCTACCGAGGTGCTGCTGCAGGGTGCAGGCAAAATAACTGACCCCTTTGCCACGGCCATTGTTTTAACCAACGCAAATGCAAGCCTGGATGCAGACATCAGGTACTACGATTCTCTTGCAAACATTCCCAGTCCTGCATTGTTTGTATACACATTACCCAATATTGTCATTGGTGAAATAAGCATCAGGCATAACTTGAAAGGTGAAAATGCGTTTTTTATCTTTGAAACTTTTGATGCCTCTTTTATAGAAACGTATGTAACCAATCTTTTCAGCACCACAGCCATTGAAAGATGCATTTGTGGATGGATAGATTTTATAAAGGATTCGTATGAAGCCGTTTTATTTCTCGTGGAAAAAGACCACAGATCAAACGAGGCTAAAGCGTTTACAAAAGATAATCTTAACAACATATATTTAAAGCATACATGGAAAAAGCAACATTAATGGAAGATCTGAAGCGCCGGATCATTACCCAGCTCAACCTGAAAGATCTTACACCCGAGCAGATAGGTGATGAGCAGCCGCTTTTTGTGGAAGGTCTTGGGCTGGATTCTATTGACGCCCTCGAACTGATTGTGCTTTTACAGCAGGAATACAGGATAAAACTTTCCAATGCCGACGACGGACCGAAAGTGTTCAAATCTGTAAGCACAATGGCTGATTACATACTCGCACATCAAGCGGAGAAAGCCTGATGAACAGCGGCGTTTTTGTAGCGGGCACCGGCGTAGTTTCAGCCATTGGCAACAATGTAGCTGAGCACCTGCTTGCGCTGGAACATGGCAATGCCGGCATGGGCAATATGACGTTGCTTGATTCTGTTCACCGGTCAAGCCTGCCCGTAGCTGAAGTAAAACTCAGCAACAAAGAGCTGGCAAAGCGCACAGGACTGGCAACAGGTATTACCCGCACAGCACTCCTGAGTGCGCTTGCAGCGCAGGAGGCAGTAAACGATGCAGCCATCGATCTTAAAAACCTGAGAACCGGTTTTATCTCTGCCAATTCTGTTGGCGGCATGGATAAAACTGAAAATTTCTACGCACAGTTTCTTGCCGATACATCGGCGGGCCGTTTACGCAACGTGGTAAACCACGAATGCGGCAGACCTACAGAAATCGTTGCAGACCTGCTGGGCATCAGTCATTTTGTTACGACCATCAGTACCGCCTGTTCTTCCTCTGCCAATGCTGTTTTTCTTGGTGCCAGGATGATCAGGCATAACCTGCTCGATGTAGCAGTAGCAGGAGGTGCAGACGCGCTTACAAAATTTACGCTCAATGGTTTCAACAGCCTCATGATACTGGACAATGAGTTTTGCAAACCTTTCGATGAAAATCGCAAAGGACTTAATCTTGGCGAGGGTGCCGGCTATATTGTACTGGTTTCTGAAAAAATTGCCAGGCAGTTGCCCAAAGATGTTTATTGTGCCATCAGTGGCTGGGCAAACGCCAATGACGCCTACCATCAAACGGCATCTTCACCCGCAGGCACCGGTTCTTTGCTGGCCATGAATGGCGCACTGCATAAAGCAGGCATTCAGCCATCAGCAATCAGTTACATTAACCTGCATGGTACCGGCACACAAAACAACGATATTGCCGAGGGCACGGCCATCAACACTTTATTTGCCCCTCACTTCCCAAAACTCAGTTCTACCAAATCTTTTACCGGTCATACATTGGGCGCTTGTGGTGGTGTTGAAGCTGTATTTTCTGCATTGTCGGTAAGGCACGGCCTAGTCTACCCAAATTTGCGTTTCCATACACAAATGAAAGAGTTGCCGTTTGCACCGCAGACTGTATTTTTAAAAAACCAGCAGATCAGTCATGTAATGAGCAATTCGTTTGGTTTTGGCGGCAATTGTTCCTCTTTGATTTTTTCAAAAGTATGAGGCCGGCAGCAGTTTTTCATGGCATCGCCTGTTGTGTCACTCACTTGTACGTTTGGAAAATATGGCAACAGGGCGAAGAGGCTACAGGCATGGAAGCAGTAAAGATGACGTTGTATTTGCAGTGAACGGTTTGTTGAATTTTGATTTATTTACATGAGTATTTATATACAATCAGCATACGGCATTACTCCACAACCATTGTATGATGGCAGTGAACTGCTGCCTGTTATGCACAACAAAACAGGCAACCAGTTGCGGTGTGTTGAACCCGATTATTCGCGATATATAGATGCAAAGCTTATAAGGCGCATGAGCCGCATTATAAAGATGGGCAGCGCAGCCGCCATGCAATGCTTACAAGACGCAAATCTTGCCATGCCCGATGCCATTGTTACCGGTACAGCGTATGGCTGTTTGCAGGATACAGCAATATTCCTGAACAGGATGGTAGAGTTTAAAGAAGAATTGCTTACACCCACCGCTTTTATTCAATCAACACACAATACAGTCAGTGCACAAATAGCATTGATGCTGCAATGCCATAACTACAACAATACTTACGTACACCGTGGTTTTTCGTTTGAGTCTGCGTTGCTTGATGCCATAATGATGTTGCAGGAAAAAGAGATCAGCAACGCATTGGTTGGCGCAGCAGATGAGATAACAGATACAAGCCATGCTATACTGTCAAGGTTTGGGTTATATAAGCACGGTGCTGTTTCAAATACCCGATTGTTTGAGGACAAAACAAAAGGAACTATTGCAGGAGAAGGTGCTGTTTTTTTTACATTGCATACAACTGATGCCGGCAGTAACCTCGCAAGACTGGATGCAGTAACCACTTTCTACAAGCCTGCTGACGCGGATGTGGTAAAAGAAACAATAGCCGCGTTTCTTGCGGGCCAGTCGGCAGATATAGAAGAAATAGATTTGATCATTACCGGCAGAAACGGCGATATTAGTAACGATGCCATTTACGACGTTTTGGCTGGTTCACTTTTTTCGGCTACACAGACCATCCATTTCAAGCAGCTTTGCGGAGAGTACCCTACTGCCTCTGCATATGCATTATGGCTTGGTGCCGCTATCATTCAAAACGGGAAAATTCCTTCAACACTTCTTCCTGCACCAAACAAAAAGCCCGTTAAACGTGTCTTGATCTATAATCATTACCAGCATACCCATCACGCATTATACCTGCTCTCTGCATGTTAAACTTCAGGAATACCAATATTGTTTTCGTGTTACTACTGGTGATACTTGCATGGTTACATATCAGCTTCGGCATTCCATACTGGTATTTTGTGGCGGCACTGTTGGTTTACTCTCTTATCTTGTTTTGGGGTTGCTATTATGTTGGCTCAAACTTTTTTATTGACATTACCTGTAAAGGCACAACCGAAAAAAAAGAAGTTGCTATTACGTTTGATGATGGCCCTGCACAAAACCACACTGCGGATATACTGGCCATACTTGCAAAAAACAATATACACGCCGCTTTCTTTTGCATTGGGCACCACGTAGAAAAAAATGAATCCTTGCTGGAGCAGGTACATTTACAGGGTCATATAGTGGGTAATCACTCGTATTCGCATGCACACTTGTTCGACCTGTTCCCAGCCCGAAAAATGTATGCAGATCTTGCAGCAATGGATACTGCAACACTGAAGGCCATTGGTGTAAAGCCGCGGTTGTTCAGGCCGCCATATGGCGTAACAAACCCAACGGTTAGAAAAGCGATCATCAATGGCAACTACATACCCGTTGGCTGGAGTATCCGTTCATTGGATACGGTCATCACGGACAAACAAAAACTACTTGGCCGGGTGGCAGGTGTAAAGCCCGGCGATATCATTCTCTTTCATGATACGAGCAAAACAACGGTTGATATTTTACAAACATTTATAGACCATGTACACAGGAGTGGATTTACATTTGTAAGATTGGATAAACTTCTTAACGTAGAACCGTATGTTTAAATACCTGTTTATACTTTTCCTTTTTGTTACCTCCACCCTGATGGCACAACATACAGGTTATACACCTGTTGCAGATATAAGCGGTTTTCAACAGCAGTTTGCTGCAGCATCTCAAAAAATAACCAGTATAAAAAGCGATTTTACACAGGTAAAAAACCTGAGTATGCTTGCAGAAAAGATAACCTCGAAAGGGAAATTCTGGTTCAAGAAAGACAACATGGTGCGTATGGAATACAACCAGCCATTCCAATACCTTATGATCTTAAACAAGAATGACATCTACATTAAGGACGGGCAAAAAGAAAACCGCGTTTCCACCAAATCCAATAAACTATTCCAGCAGGTTAACCAGCTTATGGTTGACTGTGTACGCGGTACTGCTTTTGCAAATAAAGACTTTACAGTAAAAGCATATCAAAACACCACAGGGTATCTTATAGAAATGAGCCCGGTAAATAAAACCATGAAGGAGATGTTTAAAACCATTAACGTGGTGGTTGACAAAAAGCAGTTTTCAGTTAACTCCATTGAGATGGTTGAGGCATCGGGTGATAATACACTCATTACTTTTGTAAACAAGGAACTAAACACCAGTTTACCGGATGCGCTATTTACTCATTAGCATGATGTTTCTTTTCAGTGCATGTGCATCGCAGTACAGGCACCTGCAGCAAGCAACCGGTAATAGCAATTGCCTGGAAAAATTTAAACCTGTCTTTACACGGGCTTTGTACTACACCCAGGTGAATGTTACCGGTAAACACTTAAGCGGCCTGTTACTCATTAAGCAAATGCCTGACAGCAGTACAAGAATGGTATTCTCCAATGAAGCTGGTTATAAATTTTTCGATTTTGAATACACACAAACCGGCGATTTTAAAGTTCACCAGGTTATTGATCAGCTTGATAAAAAACCAGTGATTACAACACTGCGGAAAGATTTTGAACTGGTGATGATGCACGCCAATGTAATGCAGAATGGTTTTGTTAAGAAAGACAGCAGCGGCCTGGTGTATTACGGCTTTCCTGAAGAAAAAGGCTATAACTATTACATTACAGATGCTGATTGCAGCAAGCTGGTAAACATGGAAAGGGCATCAAACCGTAAGGCTGTGGTAAAAGCTGTTATGAAAGATTACCGGGATGGAATACCTGATACTATTGGCATTAGTCATACAGGTTTTCAATTTGATATTGGCCTTAAAAGACTCGAACAGGATAACCTGTGAATCGTCCGGGAACATTACGAATTCATTTGTATTCAGAAATTTCAACCTTCCCGGGCATTACTTGCAACTGTAGTTTCTCTACACATGTTTAAGGCTTGGTCTATTGTTTACGTGGGTGCTGTGTGGCGTCTGCATGCTGCATAGCGATATGCAGTACAAGAGTGCGACGCAACGAAAGCTTCATTGAAAAACGATAGCCGGGCTCCAAAAAACTTACTTTGATCTTATTGCCACCACGGGGTTCATTTTAGCAGCGATTGAGGCAGGAATAATGCCTGATAAAACACCGAGGATTACACATATTGTAAATGCAAGTGCCATAATATTTGTGGAAATAACGATGGGGAATGGCAGGATACCACTGAGTACCAATGCAAGGCCGCCAACCATTAGTAAACCCATTATGCCACCAATGATACAGAGAAAGGCACTTTCGAGCAGGAATTCTAATAAGATGGTTTTGCGTTTTGCCCCAATGGCTTTCTTTAAACCGATCTGGCTGGTACGTTCCCTTACGGTTACAAACATGATGTTGGCGACACCAAAGCCACCTACCAGCAAGCTTAGAAAGGCTATTACCGCACCGCCAATATCTACCTGGCCAAAGAAACCACTGAGCTGCTGGCTAAAGAGGTTAATGTCGTTCAATGCAAAATCATCTTCCTCCGTTGGGCTGAGACGGTGTGCCTGCCGCATGATGCCCCTCAGTTCATCAATAAGCGCGGTGGTAGCAATGCCGTCTTTTCCGTTCACCATAATAAAGGGTTGGGTATTATCGCTGTTTACATCGTAAACAGCGGCATACGCACGATAAGAGAGGATTACACACTCGTCGTAGTTGAAACCGCCCACAAAACTCTGTCCCTGTTTCTCAATTACACCAACTACATTAAACTTATGACCGTCGAAAGTGATGGATTTATCAATAGCACGTTCAGGCTTATCAAACAGTTGTGTGGCAACCCTGTCGCCTATTACACAAACCGGGTTACCGCGTGTGAATTCTGTAGCGTTAAGATAACGGCCAAAAGCAATACCAATGGTTTGCATTTCAGAAAACTCATCGCTTACCCCATAAATACCAACATTGTTTACCTGGTTGTTTTCGTAAGTAACATTGGAACCGGTAGAATTAAAATAACTTACAAATTTGGCAAGCGTGCTGGCATTTTTTATAAATGCCACTTCTTTGTATTTGGGTGTAGGGCGGTTTACAAACTTCCACCATGGATAATCTTCGCCGTCATCGCCGCCGCCATATTGCCATTTGTCTATGTATATTGTATTGGAGCCAAGTGCGGAGATGTCTTTCTGCATTTTTGCTTCGAGGCTGCCTACCGTTGCCAGCACACCTATTATGCAGAAAATACCAAAAGCGATACCAATAAGGGATAATGAACTGCGCAGCTTATTGTTGTTTAACTCCTGCACACTCATTTTAAAGCTGTTCCAGAATATGGAGAGCGTTTTTAGCATATTTCAAAAATAACAAAGGCTGCAGTACAAATTACTTTTTTTAGATAAGCGGACTAAAAATAAGATGAGGTAGTACAAACAGGCCGGCTTTGGAATTTGCTGATGGTATTGCGCTGAACATTTACCGGGTATCTTGTAACAAACAGGTAAAGCGAAGCCTGACAATATTCTTAATAAAACAAGGTTTGTGAAGCATCAGCGGGTAAAATTTATTTGTATTTCCGCAATACAGTATGAGATAATAATCGTGTTACCAGCCGAACAAAATTTTACTGTGGTTGTTTTATAAGATGATGAAGCTTTGTATTTTAAAAAAACATTTTAAAAAAACATAAACTGGCAATCGTGCCGTACTTTTGCACCGATTTTCTAACATATAACCAAGCTATATGACCTGGAAACAAGTCTTCGTCTCTTCTATCGGCAGAAAATTAGTAATGGCATTTACCGGAATCTTTCTTGTTCTTTTCCTGATCATTCATGTGGGTTTAAATGCCTGTATATGGGCAAATGATGGTGGCGAAATGTTCAATGCCGGTGCACATTTCATGGGTGGTAACTGGGTGCCCAGAATCCTTGAGATTGGTTTGTTTGCAGGCTTCATCCTACATATTGTGCAGGGTTATATGCTTACTGCATACAATCAGCAAAAGCGCAAACAGGGGTATGCAGTAGATTATGGAAACCGGGGAAGCAGGTGGTACAGCCGCAGTATGGCTTTACTGGGCACAATTATATTGTTGTTTCTTGTTGTGCATATTGGCGATTTCTGGTTGCCCAACCGCTCTCACCAGGGTTTTCTTTTAGGTGAAGAGATCAATCTTTTTGAAAAAATGAAAGAAGTATTCAGCCAGCTATGGGTAGTTATACTTTATGTAGTGGGTTGTATATCGCTTGGCTATCACCTCGCACATGGTTTCCAGAGTGCCTTCAGAACATTAGGCGTTTACAACAAACGCTACAATATCATGTTAACTTCTTTAGGCTATGGTTTTTCAATCATCGTTTCCCTGATGTTTGCCATGATGCCTGTTAGCTTTTATTTGGGTTGGATCAGGTAACTGATTCTAACCAGTTACCGGCACTGTAAATAATAATCATTCTAATCAGATAAATACACTGGTTTATGTTGAACGCAAAAATACCTGCAGGACCATTAGACGACAAGTGGACAGATTACAAAGGACACTGTAAACTGGTTAACCCTGCCAATAAGCGTAAGATTGAGGTGATTGTAGTGGGAACAGGCCTGGCAGGTGCTTCAGCAGCTGCGTCTCTTGGCGAACTTGGTTATAAAGTAAAAGCATTTTGCTTCCAGGATTCGCCGCGCCGTGCGCACTCTATTGCTGCGCAGGGCGGCATCAATGCTGCGAAGAATTACCAGAATGATGGAGACAGCGTATTCCGTTTGTTCTACGACACTATAAAAGGCGGTGACTATCGTGCCCGTGAAGCCAATGTACACAGGCTTGCAGAAGTAAGCGCCAACATTATAGACCAGTGTGTAGCGCAGGGCGTTCCGTTTGCACGTGAATACGGCGGGCTGTTAAGTAACCGCTCATTTGGTGGCACGCAGGTACAAAGAACATTCTATGCTGCAGGCCAAACCGGCCAGCAGTTACTCATAGGTGCTTACCAGGCACTCGAAAGACAGGTAGCTCTTGGAAATGTGAAAATGTATACCCGCCACGAAATGCTTGAAGTAGTGAAGATCGACGGCAAAGCACGCGGTATCATTGCCAGGGATCTTATCAATGGTAAACTGGAAAGACATTTTGGGCATGCAGTACTGCTTTGCTCGGGTGGATATGGCAACGTTTTTTACCTTTCTACCAACGCTATGGGCAGTAATGTAACTGCTGCATGGAAAGCACATAAGGCAGGTGCCTATTTTGGTAACCCTTGCTTTACACAGATACATCCAACATGTATACCTGTAAGCGGAGACCACCAGAGTAAGCTTACCTTAATGTCTGAGTCTTTGCGTAACGATGGTCGCATATGGGTACCTAAAAAACAAGGTGACACCCGCAGGCCAAACGAGATACCTGAAGAGGAAAGAGACTATTACCTGGAAAGAAGATACCCTGCATTTGGTAACCTCGTACCAAGAGATGTGGCCAGCCGTGCTGCCAAAGAAAGGTGCGATGCAGGTTATGGTGTCGGATCAAGCAAACAGGCTGTTTACCTTGACTACGCTGCAGCTATTGAACGTTATGGTAAAATAGAAGCCGGCAAACAGGGTAACGACAGCGCAGGCAAAGAAGAAGTTATTACCATGGGTAAAGAAGTAGTAAAGGAGAAGTATGGTAACCTTTTTGACATGTATGAGAAGATTACCGGCGAGAACCCTTACGAAGTACCTATGCGTATTTATCCTGCAGTACATTATACCATGGGTGGCTTGTGGGTTGATTACGAACTGATGACAACAGTGCCGGGTTTATATGCACTGGGCGAGGCCAACTTTAGCGATCACGGTGCAAACCGCCTGGGTGCAAGTGCGCTTATGCAGGGCTTGGCAGATGGATATTTTGTTATTCCTTACACACTAGGTAATTACCTGGCAGACGATATCCGCACTGCCGCTATACCAACAACACACCCGGCATTTGAAGAAGCCGAGAAAAAAGTATCAGACCGCATCAATACCTTAATGGGTATACAGGGCAAGCAAACCGTTGAAAGCTTGCATAAACGCCTTGGCAAGATCATGTGGGACAAGTGCGGTATGGCACGTAATGCAGATGGCCTTAAACAGGCAATAGCTGAAATACAACAGTTGAAAAAAGAATTCTGGAGCGATGTTAAGATACCGGGCAGCATCAATGAAATGAACCCGGAACTTGATAAAGCCGGCCGGGTAGCAGACTTTATAGAACTGGGTGAACTGATGTGCCTCGATGCGCTGAACCGCGAAGAAAGCTGTGGTGGCCACTTCAGGGAAGAACACCAGACAGATGAAGGCGAAGCAATGCGCCATGATGACCAGTTTATGTATGTTGCCGCATGGGAGTTCAAAGCAGAACACCAGTGGGAACTGCACAAGGAAGAACTGAATTATGATGTCGTAAAACCAAGCCAGAGAAGCTACAAATAATCTTTGCCTGTACAGGGAAAAGACAAAACAAAAGCAATCGTTCTTTATATAATTAAACTTTAATTCCCCTTTTGGGGTTAGGGGCTTTATTATGGAGCATTACAATATGAATCTCACACTGAAAGTGTGGAGACAAAAAAACAGCAGCGATGCAGGACATTTTGAGACTTACCAGGTAGGTGATATTTCATCTGAAATGTCTTTCCTTGAAATGTTCGACGTCCTGAATGAAAGGCTGATCAGCGAGGGTAAAGATCCCGTTGCATTCGACCATGATTGCCGTGAAGGTATTTGCGGTATGTGCTCTATGTACATAGATGGTAAGCCACACGGGCCATGGCAGGCAAATACAACCTGCCAGTTGCACATGCGTGCCTTTAAAGATGGTGATACCATAACAGTGGAACCATGGCGCGCCAATGCATTCCCTGTTATCAAAGACCTTGTAACAGACAGAACGGCATTCGACCGCATAGTGCAGGCAGGTGGATATATTTCTGTAAATACCGGTAATGCTGTTGATGCCAACGCAATACCAATAGAGAAAGATAAAGCGGATGCGTCTTTTGCTGCTGCAGCCTGTATTGGTTGCGGTGCCTGCGTGGCAGCATGCAAAAACAGTTCAGCTATGCTGTTCCTGTCCGCCAAAGTTTCTCACCTTGCACTTTTACCACAGGGCGAGCCTGAAAGAAAAGTACGCGTGGTAAACATGGTAGCACAAATGGATAAAGAGGGTTTTGGCGCCTGCACCAACACCGGCGCATGCGAAGCTACCTGCCCCAAAGAAATCTCGCTGCAAAACATAGCAAGGTTGAACAAAGAATACCTTGTTGCCAGTTTAACGGCAGATAAATAATACTGAAGTCCCACCATGTAATAGAAGCTGTTTCTTTTTTTACGAAACAGCTTTTTTATTATAGCATAATTATGTACCCAGCTGCAGTACATGCATTGAGCCCGGTTGCGTCGCACACTTGTACTGTATATCTTTATGCAGCAGTTCCGGTACTATCGCCGCATGTATCAGCAGTCATCGATTACGGGGTTGTCACTTACTGGTGATCGTTTAGCTCATCAGCAATAAAAAATTCGTCTCATTCGTGCATTTCACTTAATTCGCGCTATAAATATTTGTACTGCGCATGCCAAACAACTTCTTCCGTTTTAAAGAATTTACGGTTCACCAGGAACTTTGTGCCATGAAGGTGTGCACAGATGCCTGCCTGTTTGGTGCATGGCTGGCCGGGAAGCTAAAAGACAAAGCGCTTAAACAAATCCTTGATATTGGAACAGGTACAGGTTTGTTATCACTCATGCTGGCGCAAAAAACCAATGCCTTTTTCGATGCTGTTGAAATTGATACCAACGCTGCAGTACAGGCGCAGCAAAACTTCCGGGCTTCGCCGTGGGCGGACAGGCTGAGGCTTTGCAATGTAGCGATACAGGCGTTTAAACCCGCACATCAATACGATTGTATCATCAGCAACCCACCGTTCTTTGAAAATGACCTGAAGAGCTTAGACTGTAAAAGAAACCTGGCCCTGCACAGTGCAGCATTAAGCCTGGAAGAGTTGTTGCAATTTGCCGCAGACCATCTTGCAGCAGATGGCTTATTTGCGGTGCTGCTGCCCTTTCACCGCAGTGCATATTTCGAACAAATGGCGCAACGCAGGCTTTACCTGCAACAAAAGGTATTGGTGAAACAAACAATGGAACACCCTTACTTCAGAAGCATGTTATTGTTCGCAACTTCACAAAAGACCTGCACACAGGAAGACACCATCACCATCCGTGACAACAAGCGGGAATACAGTGAAACTTTTGCATCGCTGCTTAAAGATTATTATCTGTACCTCTGATCAGTCAGTGTAGTTTTTACAATGAAGGTTGCTATTGCAGATAAAAGGAGTAATCAGGAAAAAGATAACACTTTGGAGTTTGTAAGAAGGCTTTGCCAGCCTGAAGCTATTCCTGTAATCTTTAGCCAGCCTGAGTTTTTGCAACAAAGAAGTGCTTTGTTGTTTTTGTGCATTATCCATCGCAATGCGGCTGGCACATTCAAATAAGTATTCGGTGTTTAATGCAGGTGTTACTTTCCAGTTTGCAACGGCATTTGCGTTACCGCTGTTCCACATGGCATGTGGCTCATGCTTTGGTATATGTATACAATCTCCCTTTTGCAATACTTTTATGTCGTTACCTATTCTTACAGTTAAAGTACCAGAGGTAACGTAAAATTCTTCTGACTGAAAAGGATGGTAGTGCAATGGTGGTTGTGGCGAATGTGCGCCCCATACTGATACCATCTCGAGTAATGCGCCACCGGTACCTGCAGCAGTTTGTATAAAGGTGATCTGCTGTTTGTTTTCGGGGTTATAGATCACCTGGTTTTGATACGCCATACAGTCAAATTTTTGCTGGTGTAAATTTCCTGTATCAGTCATACATGCCAGACGATGAAAGCGATGAACTGCATCAATACCTGCATGAAATGCCTGTAAACACATGGTTGTGCGGCGCCTTTCTGCTGCGGGACTGCACACAACTTTTGAAGACTGTGCCTGGGCTGAGAAAAGCTATACAGCACAAGAGTGCGACGCAACCGGGCTTAATGCATGTACTAATGCCGGGTTCACCATCTTTATTGCATAAAAAAAACCCCGCTTTCGCGGAGTTTTTTTATGCTTGTGTAGCAGGCTTAATTTTTGGGAAAGTTGGGGTCAGCTTTTACTTCTTCTATCTGTGCTGTGTGGCGTTTGCTGTGTGCGGCAATAAACAACACCAGCTGGTAACTGTCGTACGTTCCAAAAGGCAATGTTGCCACATGGCTGCGCAGATCATCATTGGTGGTCTTTACGTATTCTATAAGCTTTCCACGATTTGTCTTAAAAGATTGTAAAGCATCATCCATTGTTTTGTATTCTGTGTTCTGCGGTTCCATTGTTGGTGCAGTTTTTACTTTATGCTCGCGGCTTTCGATCATTTGTACCACCTGGTCATCCGTAGCCTTTATTTCGGCACGTTTTTCAGGATTGGGTGCGGCTTTTATGGTGCCTTCAGTCATTTGCCATAAGCCACCTTCCGTAACGGCAATATGCTTTACACATTCTGCCACACTCCATTTGTCGGGAGCCGGTTTAAAATTTAACTGTGCTTCACTTAAGCCTGCAACTGCTTTTATAACGCCATCTTCAGTTTGCTGCAGCAGGTCGACAGCCATTGTTCTTTCTGCATCGGTAAGACCGGCAGGTTTAATTGCGAAACTTAACAGGACAAGGCCCATAAAGAGCGTGGATAATTTTTTCATACAATGTAGTTTTACGGTTAATGTACTATGACGTTTTAAAAATGAGTAAGCGGACAAATATTTCGATAAGGTATAAATAATATGATAAGAAAGCAAGTTAGTATACGCCGTTAACTGAAAAATCTGCTAACTTGTATAATCTCAAAAGCACAATTCTTCAATACAAAAATCATGTCAAACTTTATGTCTTGCCGTAAGTTCTTCCCTTTAATAGTGATTGGTATACTTTGCTCGTTTGGCAGCTTTGCACAAACACTGGTACGCAGCGAGCCTGAAGCACAGGGCGTATCATCAAAAGCGATACTGGAATTCCTGGATGCAGCAAATAAAAGCAAAACAGAATTTCACAGCATTATGATTGTAAGACATGGAAATGTAATTGCAGAAGGTTGGTGGAACCCTTATAAGCCAAACCTGAAACATACTTTATACTCCTGCAGCAAAACATTTACCGCAACAGCGGTTGGCTTTGCCGTGCAGGAAAAACTTTTATCTGTTAATGATAAAGTAACATCGTTCTTCAAAGGCGAGTTACCGGATACGATAAGTGCAAACCTTGCTGACCTTACTGTAAAGGATGTATTAATGATGTCTGACGGGCAGGAACCCGACCCAACTTTTAAAATAGGTGTAGACAGCAACTGGGTGCACGCTTTTCTTACCACGCCGGTAGTGCATGATCCCGGTACAACGTTCCTGTACAATTCGCTTGGTACCTACATGCTGTCTGCCATTGTACAAAAAGTAACAGGCCAGAAAATTGTTGACTACCTGAAGCCGCGGCTATTTGACCCGCTGGGCATTACCGGTGCAGACTGGGAAGAAGATACAAAGGGCATAAACACCGGCGGCTGGGGCCTGCGTGTAAAAACAGAAGACATTGCAAGATTCGGGCAGTTGTTCCTTCAAAAAGGTATGTGGAACGGTAAACAAATACTGCCGGCCTCGTGGGTTGAAGAAGCTACCACCGCACAGATCATGCAAAAGCCTGGTGCAATGCCGGAAGAGAAAGCAGCCAATGATTGGATACAGGGATATTGCTACCAGATGTGGCGCTGCAGAAACAATGCAGTACGTGGTGATGGCGCATTTGGGCAATACATGATTATTATGCCTGAGCAGGATGCTGTAGTTGCCATAACAGCAGAAACCCCGGATATGCAGGATGAGATAAACCTTGTTTGGAAATACTTGTTACCTGCCATGCAAAAAAATGCATTACCTACAGATAAAGCCGCTGCAAAACTGCTGAAAGAAAAGCTTGCAACGCTTGCACTGGCGCCACCTGCAAAAAACAATACTGCAATGGCCACAACTATTGCCGGCAAGCAATATGTGTTTACCGCAAATGACAGGCACCTGAAAAACATCTCTTTTACTTATAAAAAAGACATGTACCATGTAACGCTAACGACAGACACGGCAAAGTATGAGTTTGATTTTGCAGCGGGCAAATGGCAGCCGGGCACAACCGATAAACCCGGGCCCTCGCTTACAGGTGCGGGGTTTGAAAACCGTGCCATGCTATACCCCGCAAAAACAATGGCCGGCTACACCTGGGTAGATGATAACAGTTTACAGTTGAAGCTTCGTTATATAGAAAGCCCGCATACAGAAACATTTACCTGCCATTTTGATGGCAATAAATTAACCATGGATGTGGAAAGAAGTTTTGACTATGGCAAAAACACAGCAACGTTAACGGCGGAAAGTAAATAGATTTTTTATGTAGCAGGCTGCAGTGCATGGCTCAGCGCCTGTTGTGTCACTCACTTGTACGTTCTTACCCATATGCAGCAACGATGCTTCGTGTGCGAAATGATCTTGCATAAAAGGTTGCAGGGATAACCGCAGGATGACTGTGCCTTGCTGAAATATTTGTTGCCGTACAAGTGAGTGACACAACAGTTGGCGATAGTAGTAATGCAGCCTGTAAACAATTATTCTTAGTCTGTCAATGCATTTCACGGTTTTATAAATCACATACCAATAAAGCCCATTACTTTTTCTTTATAGTTTACGCCAATGGGTAAGGTTGCCTTACCAATATCGATCGAATTACCAAAAATGCTTTTTACATGGTTGAGTGCAATGATATAAGATTTGTGTATGCGCATAAATTTACCTGCAGGCAATAACTGCTCCATCTCCTGCATGGTTTGGTGCGTCACCAGCATGTTTTCGTGCGTATGTATTTTTACATAATCTTTCATGCCTTCTACATAAATAATGTTATAGAAATCTACTTTATAAAACCGGCTGCTGCTTTTAATAAAAATATGTTCGTTGTGTTTGTTGATAATGGTGGGCTGCCGGTCGTCTAAAAACTTTCCATCTACAATTTTATTCAATGCTTTGCTAAACCTGTCGAATGATATTGGCTTTAGTAAGTAATCAACCACGTTATAATCATAACTCTCCAATGCATAATCTGCATAAGCGGTGGTAAGCACTACCAGCGGCGGATCCTGCAATGTGCGCAACAAGCCCAGCCCGGTGATGCCGGGCAGTTGTATATCGAGAAACATTACATCTACTTCCTGCGTGCTTAGCAGTTGCTGCGCTTCTTTTGCATTGCTGCACACCCCCACGAGTTGAAACCTTTCAACCTTTTGCAGGTGGCTTTGTATAACCTGCTGCGCCAGCACTTCGTCTTCTACTATTATACACCTGATCAAGCTGCTTTTCTTTTTATAATGAGTGAAACGGTAAAAACATTGTTTTTTAAAATTACATCCAGCGTATGAGCATCTGGATAAAAACTCTCCAGTCTTTCCTTTGCATTTTTTAAACGCACTTTACTCTCCTGCCGTTCGTCTTTGTTTGTTTGAATAATATTCAGCTTATAGGCAGACGGGTATAGTAACTCAAGCAAACTTTTGCTGCCCGAAATGCCTTTGCCATTTATGCGCTTGGCCTGCGTTTCAAGGTCAATGTCTGTATTATTGATAACGTTTAAAACAATTTCTTCTTCGCGCACTTTAATGGTGATGTAAATGAAGGGTTTTATTTCCGGGTTGTTCATAGCATGCTTGAAACCGTTTTCAATAAAGGAGATAAACAGAAAAGGTTCTATCAGAATGCCTTCCGTTCCACCTTCTACAGTAAACTTTACATCGGCATTGAAACGGATCTTTTCAATCTCTATGTAATTTTTGATAAAGTCAATTTCTTTGGAAAGCGGTATGTGCTCTTCGTTGCACTCATAAATAAGGTAGCGCATTACATCTGCCAGCCGAATAACGGCGCCCGGTGCATTATCTGACTTTTGAAGACTTAAAGAGTAAATGCTGTTGAGCGCATTGAATAAAAAATGTGGGTTTAACTGTGCACGTAAATAACGAAGCTTGTAGAAATTATTCTCTTTGCGCAATGCCGCTGCCACATCTTTTTCAGTCATGGTTTTTCTCAGTAAAAAGATGCCCGCTGCCAACGCAAGATTGATGATGATCCACAAACTTTCCCGGAGAAAGGTGGACGTTGCGTATATAAAATAATCTGACTGGCTTTCGTCTGTTTGTACCTGCCTGAAAAAATAATAGAGTAACATCAGCAACAGGTGAGCTGCAATGAAAATGGCAACACCTGAAAGTAGCAGCCATACTTTTCGCTTTTGCAAAAAGACGGGCAAAACCCATACAGAACAGGTAATGTAAAGTGGGAGTACAATTACTGCCGCGAGTGCCACAAATATTGCAGCAGTGAAGTTATTGGTGAATAAAGTGAAGATATTTACCAATGGATAAAGCAGCGCAGCCAAAACCCAGTAAAAAACTTCGATCTTATTTTTATGGCGGATTATCCTGTCGTTATCAAATTCCATAGCAGCAGTTCATTTGTATAAAGCTACTGCTTTACCCAGGGCAACTTTCTGCATTTCGACCAAGTATAAAAAAATTTCGATCAATTTCAGGTGCGTTCTATTATATCGCCCGTTGCTACTATACCATTGCCTTTGTACAACAGGTTTTGGCCAAACAACACTTTGTTGTTCTGCATACGATAAGTGCTGAGTGTTTTTAATGGCTCTTTTCCTTTGATGCCGTTTTGCTGATCTATATTGGTTACAACACAGCGTGCACAGGGTTTGGCACAAGAGAATTGAATGCCGTTGATCTGAAAGGCAGTGATATCATCTTCCTGGAATGGATACCCGCCTGTAAAAACGATATTCGGCCTGAACCTTTCCATAGATAACGGCTCTCTGAGCCTGCTATTCAAATCATCCAGAGAGGCCTGGCCGATCATCAGGAGAGGATAGTCATCTGAAAAACTGGTAATTTCATGATTGTGTGCGTAGCGTTGATCTACCAGTCTTTTCACATCATCCGGCATAAAAACCAGCCTGCATTGTACGGAGAGCATATCTGAAAACCATGCATCAGCATAGTTACCTGCGTTTACCGCAATACATTGATCATTCCATACGCGTACAACAGACCGCTCTGTTTGGTTGCTTTCGTATGCAATAAAAAAGCGTTCGGCTGGTTTAGCTGCGTGGTACACGTCAAAACCACCTGGCTGCATATCTATTTTCAGCAACGACATCCGCGGCATTTCGCGCTGGCTAAGAAAAACATTATCCCTATCTACAAGCATCCAGCGGCGGTCATGCTCAAAACCGCGGTCAGTAAGCATCGCCTGCTGAATTTTAACACCTCCCAGCGATTTTACGGGATAGATATATAATTCACTCACATTAAGCATATCAGGTATCAAATGGTATGTATGTTGTAAAGATTTCCAATTTACAAATATTGCTACATTATGGTAGCCGCCTTACTAAAGCATAACACAAATACCGGCGCAACATATGTTTATAAAAATCATTGTTTAATTTCAGTTATCAAACTGTGCTATGGTCAATAAGATTATCATCATTATACTTGCTGTAACATTTTTTGCCTGCTCATGCAATCCATATACTGCTACTAATAAGCTATACAAAAACCAGGCAAAAGCTTACGGGAAGGTAATGGCTGCATACCCAATTGAAGATACCATGCAAACAGCGGCATATTTCGTTGGTACAACCAATTTCAATATGCGCAAGCCAAACTTTGTCATTATCCATCACACCGCGCAAAACAGTTGCGAACAAACCTTAAAGACATTCACACTACAGCGTACACAGGTAAGTGCACATTATGTTATATGTAAAGATGGAACGGTACATCATATGCTCAATGATTATCTGCGGGCATGGCATGCAGGCGCAGGAAAGTGGGGTAACGATGCAGACATCAACAGCAGCAGCATTGGTATTGAATTAGACAATAACGGCTTTGAATTTTTTCCCGATGCGCAAATGCAAAGCCTGTTAAGGTTACTGGCTGCATTAAAGAAAAATTATAATATACCGCAGGCAAACTTTATAGGTCATGCAGAAATTGCACCTGCACGCAAAAACGATCCCAATATTTTTTTTCCATGGAAAGAACTTGCCGGCAGGGGATTTGGTTATTGGTATGATGACACGACCAATGTTATTATACCACCAAATTTCGATAACATGAAGGCACTGCGCATCATAGGTTACGATGTAAAAGATTCTGTTGCAGCCATCAAAACTTTTAAAAGACATTGGCTGCAGGATACATCAGCAGTGCTTACAGAAGCCGACAGGAAAATACTTTTCCTCGTAGAAAGAAAATTCAATTAATACCGATAAATACATTGCTATGGAATTTGGCCGGGTAGATGGATCGTTACTCAACAATATTGACTTCACTTTGCCGGAAGAGCCAGCATCTAATCAACACGTGCTGAAAGGCAAGACTGCACACAAGCCCAAAGTTTATATCGGTTGTGCCAAATGGGGCCGGCCGGAATGGGTTGGGAAAATATACCCGCTTAAAACAAAAGAAAAAGATTTCCTGCAGCATTACGTGGAACACTACAATTGCATAGAGTTAAACGCTACGCATTATAAAATTTATGGTGCTGCCGGTATAGCAAAGTGGGCAGAAAAAGCAAAAGACAAGGACTTTCTCTTCTGCCCTAAAATGTACCAGGGCGTTACACACCGCGGAAGTTTAAAAGGCAAAGATTTTATAACATCAGAATTCTTTCGCGGTATCGTTGCCTTCGAAGACCACCTTGGGCCAATTTTTGTGCAGGTGAGCGATTCATTCAGCCCGAAGAGAAAAGCAGAATTGTTCGATTACCTCGCATCGCTGCCAACCGATCTGCAGTTCTTTCTTGAAGTACGACACCCTGACTGGTTTAGCGTTGACGCGATAAGGGAAGAACTCTTCGATAGGCTGCGTTCATTGAATATGGGTGCGGTTATCACCGATACAAGCGGCAGACGCGATTGCGCTCACATGCACCTCACCATTCCAAAAACGTTTATACGGTATGTTGGCAACAGTTTGCATCCCTCCGATTATACAAGAACCGATATGTGGATCGATCGCATGAAATACTGGCTGGATAAGGGTTTGGAAGAATTGTATTTCTTTATGCATATGCACGATGAAACTTATTCGCCGGAGTTAACCGTGTACCTCGTAGATAAATTAAATGCTGCCTGTAACCTGCAACTGCAAAAACCAGTGTTTATTAAAAACGATCAAAACCAGGTGCCACTTAAGAAACAGCAAAGCCTTTTTTGATTGGTTTTATGTAGCCGGCATTTGTTTTTCATAGCATCGCCTGTTGTGTCACTCACTTCAGGGTTCCGTTGTTATGGCGACTGTAGCGTAACAGTTTTATAGGTTCGTATAAAGCCGTACAAACTCAAATGCAACAATCTTATTCAAAATATTAACTGCCATAAACCTTCATTCATTACGCGTTGATCTTCGCTGTTGCCCCATATTGTTTCAACAGTTGAAGAGTGCGACGCAACAAAAGCTTAATACTTATGCTGAAGCCGGGTACATACATAAAAAAAGGCTGTTCCTACGAACAGCCTTGAATATTGTAAAGCGTTTTGCTTATTCAAATTTAAGATCGAGACCCAAGCCACGTAATTCATGTACCAATACATTGAATGATTCGGGTACACCTGCTCTTGGAATGTTATCACCTTTAACGATTGCTTCATAAGTCTTTGCACGACCAATGATATCATCGGATTTAAGTGTAAGCAATTCCTGCAGAATATTTGCAGCACCGTAAGCTTCAAGTGCCCAAACCTCCATCTCACCAAAACGCTGACCACCAAACTGTGCTTTACCACCGAGCGGCTGTTGTGTAATAAGAGAGTATGGCCCGATAGAACGTGCGTGCATCTTATCATCAACCATGTGGTGTAGTTTAATCATGTAAATAACACCAACCGTGGCTTTCTGGTGGAAGCGCTCGCCTGTTTCACCATCGTACAGGAATGTGTGGCCCATTGAAGGGATGCCTGAATCCTGGCAGTACTGGGCGATCTCTTCAACAGTGGCACCATCAAAAATTGGCGTAGCGAACTTAACACCAAGGCGTTTGCCTGTCCAGCCGAGAATGGTTTCGTAGATCTGTCCGAGGTTCATACGGGAAGGTACACCAAGTGGGTTGAGGACAATATCAACCGGTGTGCCGTCTTCCATAAATGGCATGTCTTCTGCACGTACGATTTTTGCAACAATACCTTTGTTACCGTGGCGGCCGGCCATTTTATCACCCACTTTCAACTTACGTTTTACAGCGAGGTAAACTTTGGCAAGTTTCAATACACCTGCAGGCAGCTCATCACCAATAGAGATGTTGAATTTCTCTCTCTTGTAGCGGCCAAGTTCTTCGTTGTATTTGATATTGAAGTTGTGTAATAAAGTATTGATCTGGTCGTCAACTACAGCATCACCAGTCCAACCTAATGGATTTACGTTTTGATAATCGATAGCGCCAAGGTTCTTTACATTGAACTTAGCAGTTTTACCGATCAGCATTTCTCCAAAGTTGTTGGTAACGCCTGCAGAAGATTTATCGCGGAGTAAGGTTTGCAGTTTGCTTAACAGTACTTCTTTCAGATCTTCCTCGTTCTTCTCATGCACTTTCTCTACTTTTTCCAGTTGTGCTTTTTCGCGAATCTTCGCGTTCTTATCTTTTTTCGCACGCTGGAAAAGTTTCTTATCTATCACTACGCCTTCTGTACCATTTGGTGCCTTCAATGATGCATCTTTCGCATCACCGGCTTTATCACCGAAAATGGCACGCAACAGTTTTTCTTCAGGCGTTGGGTCACTTTCTCCTTTTGGTGTAATTTTTCCAATCAGGATGTCACCTTCACGAACCTGGGCACCAATACGGATGATACCATTTTCATCAAGATCTTTGGTAGCATCTTCTGATACGTTTGGAATATCTGGTGTGAGTTCTTCTTCACCAAGTTTTGTATCGCGAACTTCGAGTTCGTACTCGTCAATATGTATAGAAGTGAAAAGATCTTCACGAACAACGCGCTCGCTGATTACAATCGCATCTTCGAAGTTGTAACCTTTCCAGGGCATGAACGCAACCTGCAGGTTTCTACCTAATGCCAGCTCACCATTTTGTGTTGCATAACCTTCGGTAAGAAAATCGCCTTTTGCAACCTTCTGTCCTTTCTTTACAGCAGGTCGAAGGATGATACAGGTTGACTGGTTTGTTTTGATAAACTTGGTGAGTTTGTAGATCTGGAGATCTTCCTCAAAGCTTACCAGGCGATCCTGGTCATTCCTGTTATAACGTACATGTATTTCTCTTGAATCAACATACTCAACCACACCCTCACCTTCTGCGTGTATCTGGATACGCGCATCACGTGCAGCTTTTCCTTCCAGGCCTGTACCCACAATCGGAGATTCAGGGCGAATCAAAGGAACTGCCTGGCGCTGCATGTTTGATCCCATCAACGCACGGTTGGCATCATCATGCTCTAAGAATGGAATCAGCGAAGCACTTAGACCAACGATCTGGTTAGGCGCAACGTCCATATATTCAACTTCTGCTTTATCCAGGATAGGAAAATCACCTGTTTCGCGGCTGACAATCCTGTCTTCCACGAAATTACCTTGGCCATCTATCACAGAATTAGACTGTGCAATCTTTGCTGTATCTTCTTCTTCCGCACTCAGGAATGTAAGCTGATTCATATTCACCTTACCCTCTGTAACCTTACGATATGGTGTTTCGATGAAACCCATATCATTGATCTTCGCATGCACACAAAGTGTAGAGATAAGACCGATGTTCGGACCTTCCGGTGTTTCGATTGTACAAAGACGACCGTAGTGAGAATAGTGCACGTCACGAACCTCAAAGCCTGCTCTTTCACGGCTCAGACCGCCGGGTCCTAATGCGGAAATACGACGTTTGTGTGTAATTTCAGACAATGGGTTTGTCTGGTCGAGGAATTGAGAAAGCTGAGACGTACCGAAGAATGAGTTGATAACGGAAGACAATGTTCTGGCGTTGATCAGGTCAACCGGTGTAAACACCTCGTTATCACGCACGTTCATCCTTTCACGAATGGTACGCGCCATACGGGCAAGACCAACACCAAACTGTGCATACAACTGCTCGCCCACTGTACGTACACGACGGTTGCTCAGGTGATCGATGTCGTCTATTTCAGCCTTGGCATTCGTTAAACGCACCAGGTATTTAATGATCTCAATGATGTCTTCTTTTGTAAGAACCTTATTGGTAAGCTTTTGGTTCACGCCAAGTTTACGGTTGATCTTGTAACGACCAACCTCTCCAAGATCGTAACGCTTATCACTGAAGAATAATTTATCGATAATACCGCGGGCAGTTTCATTATCCGGGGCATCAGCACCACGCAATTGACGATAGATGTGCTGCACCGCTTCCAGTTCACTGTTAGAAGTATCTTTATTCAAGGTGTTATAGATAATAGCGTAATCTCCACCCACGTCATCACGCTGTACGAATACGCTCTTTATATCCAGTTCACCAATCGTATTTACTGCATCTTCATCCAGAACGGTATCACGCTCCATCACGATTTCGTTACGCTCAATACTTACTACTTCACCGGTATCTTCATCCACGAAATCTTCTACCCATGTACGGAGTACACGAGCAGCCAATTTTTTTCCAAGTTGGTTTTTGAGTGATTTTTTATCCGCAGGAACCTCAGTGGCCATTCCGAAAAGCTCCAGGATATGTTTATCGGTCTCAAAACCTATAGAACGCAATAAAGTTGTTACAGGGAATTTCTTTTTGCGATCGATGTAAGCGTACATTACATTGTTAATGTCTGTAGCAAACTCCATCCAGGCACCTTTAAACGGAATAACTCTTGCAGAGTAGATCTTTGTTCCGTTCGGGTGAATAGACTGGCCAAAAAATACACCTGGTGAGCGGTGTAACTGAGAAACTACCACACGCTCGGCACCGTTGATTACAAAAGTACCACGGGGTGTCATATAGGGAATATTACCCAGGAATACATCCTGAACAATAGTCTGGAAATCTACGTGCTCTTCGTCATTACAGCTCAAACGCAATTTTGCTTTAAGCGGTACAGCATATGTAAGACCACGCTCCATACATTCTTCAATAGTGTAACGGGGCGGATCGATAAAGTAATCCAAAAACTCCAGTACGAAGATGTTGCGGGTATCTGTAATAGGAAAGTTTTCCTTAAATACTTTAAACAAGCCCTCGTTATTACGTTTGTCAGGAGTGGTTTCTAACTGGAAGAAGTCTCTGAATGATTCTAACTGAATGTCTAAAAGGTCAGGAGTTTCAGCCAGGTGTTTGGTCTTACCGAAACTTACCCTGCTTTGCATTGTAGTTGATGACATATCTGTAATTAACCGGTTTTACTGTACAATAAAAAGAATCCTATGATTCTCAACCTTTTCGAATAGTTTACCGCGGATCAGCTGGCCAGCCGAAGTAAATATTGCTAATTAGCCCTAAATTAAAGGAGGGCAAAGGTAATGATAGTGGCTGAATTGTAAAAACAATTTTTAATGCCGGTTCCGGCCGGGGAGGCAATTTAACAGTATTCATTTTAAACCTTTCAGACGATTGAAAATCTCACCCCAAATCAAACTTGATTATGAAAAAACAGCTTTTCCTGATTGTCCTGCTCTGCAGTGCCGTTGCTTTTGAATCGGAGGCGCAATACCGTTACCACTACGGAAGACCAAGAGTAAGAACGCGGGTGAGGGTTTCACCGGCACCCAAAAGACCGGTTCAGCGTATTCCGCAGGCAGCTTTTCAGCCAACGCTAAACATCAGTCTGGGGTATGGTTTCCCAAACCTTGATAAAATGCAACTTGTTGATTTTTACAATGCACAAAAGGGAAACGGTACGCAAACAGGGCCTTTTACCGGCGCAATCGATTACCAGTTCAGCCGCAATATGAGCATTGGTGTAATGGGTACCTACGGCAAGGTTTCAGCTCCTTATTATGATTACGCCAATAATTCCAACATTCCCGATTTTACAGGTAAACTGGAAAACTGGAGTGCCATGCTGAATGTGATGACCTATTTTCCTACTTACAACCGTAAAGTAGAACCCTACCTGAGAACTGCCATAGGGGTAAATAGCTGGCAACAGGATTACACCGATACAGAAGGTAACAAGGTGTACAATGGAGAAAAGCCCACACAGCTTGCTTACCAGGCATCCCTGGGGGCCAGGTTTAATATTACAAAGGGAGCTGGCTTGTACGTGGAAGGTGGTTACGGAAAGTATATACTCAATGGCGGTTTAACATTTAAGTTCTAATCTTCGCTTACTGCTGCTTCATGGTCTGCAGATGAAAGAAATGCGACGCAAGGGACGATGCCATGAAAACCTATAGCTGGTACCAAAATAAAAAAGCCCGGATCTTTATGAGCCGGGCTTTTGTAATACTATGAGGCACCTGTTGCGTCGCACTCTTCAACGTTTAGACCTTTATTGGACAAATGTGAAGATCACGTTTTGTTATAACTGCAACTTTGCTGCTATATACTAAATGCTGTTTGAATAATCTCTTCCTGCTCCTGCTTATGTACTTTGGCATAACCTGTAGCTGTGGCGGCACTTGGATTACGGCTTATTACACCATAATTCAGGCTTTTTAAGTTCATTTGAAGAAATGAGGCCGCACCCATATTCAACGGTTCTTCCTGCACCCAAAACCAAACGGCCTTATTGTATTTCTTATATAAATCTTCCAGTTGTTTCAACGGCAGTGGATAAATCTGTTCCAGGCGTACCAGTGCAATATCGCTCCTACCCTCTTTTTGTTTTCTCTCAGCAAGGTCAAAATACAATTTACCGGAGCAGAACAACACTTTCTTTACCTCATTAGCATTTGCAGCTTCGTCGTCTATGACTTCCCTGAAACCACCGGTTGTAAACTCGCTGATATGGCTGTAACTGCCGGGATGCCTCAGGTTTGCCTTTGGCGCAAAATTGATCAGCGGTTTTCTGAAAGGCCATGCCACCTGTCGTCTTAATGCATGGAAAAAGTTTGCCGCCGTAGTAATATTAGTAATAATCATGTTGTTCTCAGCACAAGCCTGCAGGTAGCGTTCCAAACGTGCACTGCTATGTTCCGGGCCCTGCCCTTCGTAGCCATGTGGTAACAACATAACAACGCCATTCATCCTGTTCCATTTCTGTTCGCCTGCGCTTATGAACTGGTCTATCATGGTTTGCGCGCCGTTGCTGAAATCGCCAAACTGCGCCTCCCAAAGTACCAAAGCATGTGGGTTTGCCATAGCATAGCCATATTCAAAACCCAATACACCATACTCGCTCAGTAAGGAGTTATAAATTCTGAACTGACCTTTGGCACCTTCAATCCTGCTTAACCTGCTGTATTCTTTGTCAGTATTTTCATCTCTCAGCACCGCGTGGCGATGAGAGAAAGTTCCTCTCTTAACATCCTGGCCGCTCATGCGCACATCATTGCCGTCAAGCAATACACTTGCATAACCCAACAATTCGCCGGTTGCCCAGTCAACTTTATTTTCGCCCTGGAAAAGCTTTATTTTATCCTGTATAATTTTTTCGACCTTTTTCAATGGTGTGAAATCACCTGGCCATACCATCAATGCATCGAATAGCTTTTTAAAATTTTCTTCGCTTATTGCAGTATTGGGAGATTGTACAAAATCTTCTGAAGTTGCTTTTCTAAGGCTTTTCCACCACAATTCCGGTTGCTGGTAGTTATAAGGAAGCGGGTTTTGCTTTATTTCATCGAGGCGTTCCTGCAGATCTGCCCAGAATTTCTTTTCCATCTCTTTGGCAAGATCTTTTGCATCAGCTTCGCCATTGTCAAGCAGGTAACTGGTGTAAATTTCTCTTGGGTTCTGGTGTTTGTCGATCAATGCATACAAATGTGGCTGCGTAAACTTCGGATCATCGCCTTCATTGTGGCCATGTTTACGATAGCAAACCATATCGATGAAGATATCTGCATTAAACTGCTGGCGGTAACGGGTAGCAATCTCCACGCATTTAACAACGGATTCTGCGTCGTCTCCGTTTACATGCATAACCGGCGCCTGTATGGCACCAGCAAGCGAGGTACAATAATCAGAACTGCGGGCATCATCAAAATCTGTAGTAAAACCAATCTGGTTATTGATTACAAAGTGTATGGTGCCACCGGTATGGTAGCCTTTCAGATCGCTCATCTGCAACACCTCGTAAACTATTCCCTGGCCTGCAATAGAAGCATCTCCGTGTATGAGTATGGGAAGTATTTTATCGAAATCGCTGGCGTACATTACATCTGCCTTTGCTCTTGCAAAACCCACCACAACAGGATCAACCGCTTCGAGGTGCGAAGGATTGGGCATTAGTTTTAAGTGAATTGTTTTATTGCCGGTCGTCGTTACCTCGCTACCATATCCCATGTGGTATTTTACGTCTCCGCTACCCATGGTCTGGTCGAGTTTGGCGGTGCCTTCAAATTCGCTGAAGATCTGCTCATAGGTTTTACCCATAATGTTTGCAAGTACATTCAGTCTTCCGCGGTGGGCCATTCCAATAACCACCTCCTGTACATCGTGGTCTGCGGCAGTGTTGATAATGGCATCAAGTGCTGCAATAGTTGTTTCTCCACCTTCCAGTGAAAATCTTTTCTGACCGATATATTTGGTATGGAGGAATTTTTCAAACATAACGCCCTGGTTCAGTTTTTCAAGGATACGTTTCCTTTTTTCAAGCGGCAATGGATCATTGAATTTTTTCTCCATTTCGTTGTATAACCAGTCTACCCTTTCCTGCTCGCTGATGTATTTGAATTCAACACCTACATGGGTTGCATAGGCTTTTTTGAGGTAGTCGATGATATTTTTAAGGGTAGTTTTTCCCAAACCTACCAACTGGCCGGCATAAAATTCTTTATCAAGATCAGCTTCGGAAAAGCCAAAAAAGCCAAGATTCAGGTTAGCACCGCGATCTTTTCTTTCCCTGATGGGGTTTGTTTTTGCAATGAGGTGCCCCTTGTTCCTGTATCCGAGAATCATCCTGTACACCCGGATTTCCCTCATCCAGTCTACATTTTCAGATGGTGTAGCAGTGGAAGGTGCTGAAGCGCCATTACCATTGACGGCAACACTGCTTACAGCAAAGTCGAAACCTTCGAAAAACTTACGTAGTTCTGGGTCTACACTTTCAGGGTTTTTGGAAAAATCATTGTATAAACTTTCAACAAATGCGGGATGTGAGCTAGTGATATAGGAAAAATCTTTCATCTTCAGTGCTTTTAAAAAGATATGGCGGATGCAAATATCGCTTATTGAGACCATATTGCAATTGCCGTATTAAAATTTGACATTTGCAAAAACGGATTGCCCGGGAGTAAAATTTTAGGATTTCCCAGCAATTTTTTTTCTTTTTTTAATGGATATACATACCTTTGCCGTCCGAAAAAAATAAAAATGGCAAATCATAAAGCTACAAAGAAAGATACACGCCAGGCAGCGAAACGCAGAGACAGAAATCGCTACTACGGTAAAACTACCCGTAACGCTATTCGTGATCTGAAAGAGGTGAAAGAAGAGAAAGCTTATACCGATGAGCTTCCTAATGTAATCTCTATGATTGACAAACTCGCTAAAAGGGGTATCATTCATAAAAATAAAGCCAACAATCTGAAAAGCAAGCTTTCTAAAAAAGCTGCTTTACCAAAAGCTTAATTAAATTAGTTGTTGAATTATAATTTAAGCTGTGTTATTCATAACACGGCTTTTTTTATTTGCACTAAACCATCGCTTTGAAGGCACGACTGGTTTTAGTGCACATTCAAATACAATCGGGCAGCTACAAAAAAAAATGCGCCTGCAAAGACAATTGAAAATGCTGTGACCAATTGTTGACCATTAACAAAAAAGTTTACGGTTTAACGGCTTTAACTTATATACGGCGGCCGGTATGCAGTAGTGTTGCTGCACAGGGCTTTGCAGTACAAGAGTGCGACGCAACCATAGCTAAATTCTTATTCAAAAGGCGGGTTCATCAATTAAATAACACTGAGGTTTAATTATCATTGCACATCAAAGGAAGCGCATGCATTATTTTATTATTTTCTGGGTTGGCTGGCTGGTGAGTTTTTTAGGACAACTTCCCCTTGGCACCATGAGCATTACCTCTACACAGATTGCAGTACAGGAAAATTTTAAAAATGCCTGGTTATACGCGATTGGTGTTGCAATCGTTGAGATCATATACCTGCGGCTCACACTTTATGGCGTAAACTGGATAATACAGCATAAGCTTCTGTTTGAGGTGCTTGGGTGGCTTACGGTGGCAGTTTTCCTGGTATTGGGCGTCATCAGTTTTATAAGCGCAAGAAAACAGCACGCAGAAAAGAAAGCGCTTTTGTTAAACAACAAGCTTAATCGTTTCTTTCTTGGCCTGAGTATGAGTGCTTTGAACCCGGCCCAGGTACCATTCTGGTTTATCTGGAGTTCTTACCTGATTGACAACAAGGTATTGTCCACAAACTTTACCGAGTTTAATATTTTTACCGCAGGGTGCGGCACCGGTACAATAAGCGGCCTCGCATTATATATGTATGGTGGCAACTGGCTGATAACAAAGATGAACACAAGTACCAAAACGTTAAACAGTATAATGGGTGCAATCTTCGTTATTGCAGCACTGGCGCAGCTTTACCGCATGTTATGGGGCAAGTTTGTGTAGCATTTATTTATTGGTTACTTCAACTACCAGGAATTTAAGATAATTGGTATTTTCCATACCCCATACAATGGGATGATCGCTGGCCTGTGCACGAAAGGTTACCTGCTTTATTTTTTTCCTTGCATCTTTGGCTGCCATATCTATGATCTGCAGAAATAGTTCCGGCTGCACAAGGTTGGTACAACTTGAGGTTACCAGAAAGCCCCCGTTTTTTATCAGCTTCATACCACGCAGGTTAATTTCTTTATAGCCTGTTATGGCTTTCTGAATGGTTTCGCGGCTCTTGGTGAATGCCGGCGGATCGAGCATAACCACATCGTACTGCCTGCCTTCTCTGGCCCATGTTTTAAGCGCATCAAAGGCATTTACTGCTTCAAATTTACAGACATGCTCCAGCCCGTTTAGTTGAGCATTTTTATTAGCCTGCGCTACCGCATTTTCTGAGATATCGATTCCGTAAACACTCCTGGCACCGTAATGCGCAGCATGAATCTCAAAGGTGCCGGTATATGTAAATGCTCCTAAAACGTCAGCCCCTTTTACAATATGTTGTATCTGCCTGCGATTATCCCGCTGATCTAAAAAGTAGCCGGTTTTCTGGCCGTTTTCTATATCTACATGAAATTTCAACCCGTTTTCGGTAATAACAATACTGGTATCGAAAGGAGCAGATAAAAAACCTTTTTGCTGTTTCAACCCTTCCAGTTCACGCACAGGCACATCATTTCTTTCATAAATGCCTTTGGGGGAAAAGATATCTTCCAATGCTTTGATGATCGCCGGCTTCCACACATCTATACCGAGCGCCATGGTTTGTATAACAAAGTAGTCATTGAATTTATCAATGATTAGCGCCGGCATTTCGTCTGCTTCGCCAAAAATGAGCCGGCAATTTTCTGTGTAGCCAATCTTTTTCCTGTATTCCCATGCTTCGCTTATTCGCCTGTGAAAGAATTGATCGTTGATCTCCTCTTTTTTGCGGGTTAAAAGTCTTACAGTAATCTGCGATTGCGGATTAACATAGCCGCGACCTGCAAATTTTCCGTCATGAAAATAAACGTCTGCAATTCCACCGGCATCAAACGCACCTTCTGTCTTATCTATTTCATTCGAAAAAATCCATGGATGGCCGTTCGCTATGCGTTGTGCTATCTTCTTCTTAAGAATCACTTTTGACATGCGGCAAAGATAACCGATGCGGCAATAAATGATGAAAAGCAATACCCATTGTAATCCAATGCAACAACACAGCTTACATTAAGCTTAATTCATATATTTATTTTTTAACAGGTTGAAAAACAATTATTAAAAGCTCATTAAATGTAAACGTCGCTAAAATCAAAAGACAACTTAATTCGTTTTTTTGTAGCAAGCAGATGTCGCAAAACATTAGCTACTTAAAAAAACCAATATCCATGACTAAATTGTTCCTGCCAGGAATATGTATCATATCCTGCTGTCAATTTTCATACGCACAACAAAACCTGCATTCGTTTATCAACGAAACTGTTTCAAACACTTCCATAACTGAATACGCAAAAAATAATATTGGCCAAAACGTTTTATTTACAGACCATACAGAAACCAACAGCAATACACCTTATACCACAAACCCAGACAACACTTTTACACCTGCCAGAGAGCATTACACGAAACTTACAGCAAGATTTATTTACAACAACGAACCGGGGGCACTGAGCGAAGGCTTCAATAATATTTTTGAAAGCGTTGCCGGCAGCAACCCTAATGCAAATAACCAACCAGATACTTATAAAGGCATTTATTGGTATACGGGTGTAAAAGATAATGGCGGCGTACATACCAACAGCAGCGTGCTTAACTTCTGGTTCTACCTGCTTTCAAACGGCGGTAAAGGCACCAATGATAAAGCAGCAAAGTATGATGTTACAGCTATTGGCCACGCAAAAGCAGAGGCTATTGCTTACAGAACCCTTCAATACTATATGCAGCCTGCATCCGGTTATAATGAAGCAAGAACATTTTCGATTATGGCCGCACAGGACCTGTTTGGTAAAATATCAGATGAAGTATTGCAAACAATAAATGCATGGAACGCTGTTGGTGTTGACAGTGCTGCCTTGAAACAAAAAACTTCTTCGCTGTATGAAATACCTGCAGATGCAGACATCACCAATGCGTACACCGTTATAGCCACACACATTGAAGTGAATGCAGCAACCAACCAGTTAACCGTAGAACTTTCCGATAAAAAACCAGCTATAAGAAATATAACTGTGTGCGACCCAAACGATAAAATAATTTATACGAATGATATAAAGACAGTGCAAGGAAACAACCGTTTACAAATCAATCTGCCATCATTGGCTGATGGCACGTATGTTTTAAAGGTTGATAATGTGCATTCAGGGAATTTCCCTGTTAAACATTGATTCGGTTTTTCTTTTGATAACTCGGGCTGCCTTTCTAGGCGGCCCTATGTTTTATTATGTAGCCGGCAGAAGAACTTTGGGCATCGCCTGTTGTGTCACTCACTTGTACTTCCGGTTTTTCATGGCAGCCCGGGCGATCCGTTTTATAGAAGTGCTTTAGAATATGTACAACATATTTTACACCTGTTACTATAATGCCAGTACCCTGCTGAAGCGTTTTACATCAGCAAGCGGTTCCAATAGATGACCATGTACCAACTGGTTTGCAAATTGCTTTGCAAAATATGGCGCCAGCGAACAGCCTTTTGTACCCATACCATTAAAAATACCAATACGGCTATCAGACGGATGCAAACCAACAAATGGCCTGCGCTCCAAGGTAGCTGGCCTTACAGCAGCAACATGATCCAGTACAGAAAAAGGTATACGCAAAACATGCTGCAGTTGTGTTGTTAGCTGTTCCCGGAAAACCGCAGTTGGTTCTGCCGTTTGAAATTCATTTTCGTAACTGCTGCCTGCCCACCATAAACCATCATACCATGGCACCAGTGATAAAGCACCATATTTATACATGTTAATGTGAGATAGACCAGGAATATCCAGGATGAGCGCCTGGCCTTTGTTGCAGACAAAAGGCAGCTTATTCCAATACGCACTTTCAAATGATGTAATGCCGCTACAAAAAATGATCTTATCTGCAGTAATACCATTATAACTGACCGTATTGCCTGCAAAAGAAAGCGCCTCTTCTATAAATATTTCTTCCAAAAGACACTGCTGGTGTTGTAATTTTTTTCGCCAGCCTTTTAGTAACGGGTGAAGGTTTACAAGATATGTTGGCGCAATAAGGTAACAACCAAAGAGGCTGTTAAAGTAGTCTTTCCATATCACCGCATCGGGAAGTTCCTGTATGTATGAGCCGGTTTCCTGCATACGTTTCCGATACGTTTCGTCCATTTGCAGCGACGGAGAGAATGTAATGGTGTTCTTCTTAAAAATGAGCGATTCATTAATAGCGTTACCAATTTCGGTATACGCATCAAAACAAAAAGGCAGCAGTGTTTCGATCATCCATGTAGTAACAACACGCCTGCCGGTTACAGGATTGATAACACCACTGGCCACCCTGCTGGCAGTAAAAGGTTGCGACTCGTCTATAACCAACACCTGTTTGCCAGCCTTTTGTAAGTAATAAGAAAGCATGGTACCACAAATACCCTGGCCTGCTATAATGTAATCCACTTTCATGCGGCGAATATAATTTAGCTGGAATGATTTGGTAACAACACTGCATCTGCTGGCTGCAAAAACACCACCTGACTGCCTACTGCGTGCTGCAAAAAGCGATACAGTACAAGAGTGCGACGCAACAACAGCCTGATGCATATTCTTTAGCCCGGCCCAAAAAATTACTCTTCTTTCTCTGCCACATTAATCCGCACACCTTCGCTATGGGCGGAAAATTCCGGCGCGTACATACATTGAATATTGGCAACGCCTGCTGAAAAATTTCCGGTATGTGTGATGTATACAGGATATTCAAACACATAGGTTCCTTCGGGTAAAAAACCGATAAAGAAATCTGTGGCAATATCTTTTGTGCTTTCATAATAACCAAGTCCATCCTGCCATTTATACGCGCTTAATACATTTACGGGTTCCATTGCTGCGGCGCGCATATCTTTGAGGTGCAGGTATTCCATATCACGATCGCTTTTGAGTATTACCTGCATCACCACTTTATCACCCACATGCAGGGTAGCATTTTCGGCAACAGGTGTTAATACTTTTCCAGTTGCTGAATTTTTTTCGATGAACAATTTTTTACTTAGTGAAAGTGGCGTCTGCGCAGGCGTTATTTTATCGAAATCTTCAAAATATTGCCAGTAAACCGCACCCCATGATGGCGGGTACGATGCACTTTTACCAACCGGGTTCGACACTGCTACAGAGACATTACCCATGGACGGCACCACGTCTTTTGCTTCAATACGTTCTTTGAGATAGCCGGTGCCGGCCTGTTGTTGTTTTTCAACAGAGCTGATCGTATGATCACCCAAATTTATGGTTATTGCAAGTGGCTGATCGCTTAAGCCATTGCCGGCTATCAACAATGCATAAAATGCATCTGCTGTGGCTTTGGTGGTTTGCCAGTTGTTGGTTTGCTTGTTTAGCAACAACCATGTCTGCATATCGCTGATGCGCTGTTTTATATTGTGGTCGCTATTTTGCTGCGCAATTTCATGCATCATTTCAATGATCAGTGCCTGTTGTTCTACCGGCGACTGGTACCAGTAATAACCCCATTTGTTGTTTCTCCAGTACATGCCTTTTGCGTCATCTGTAACTGCACTCTCAAATATTGATGGAATGATGTTCTTTTCGGCAAAGGCTTGCTCTTTATTTCCAAGCATTGCTGCTGCTATCATGGCCTTGAAGTAAATACTTTGCTGGTTCCAGTATTGCATAGCCTGCTGCATGTAATATTTTCCTTCTGCGGAAGGTTTGGTACCAATATTATCACCTGCAAAAAAACTACGCATGTATAGATATTGAATCTGTATACTGCCCAGGTTGTTTTTAGAAAGGTCAGCTTTCCTGATGCGTTTCATATCCTGTTGTATGGCGCGGTCTGCAAACTGCAATGCTCCTGACTCTATGCCTGCCAGCAATGATGCATCTACATTATTAAGTGCTCCCAGCTTCCTGAGTTTGCCAATACCCGTTAAGATGTACTGTGTAATATACCTGTCTTCGTACCCGCCTTTGAACCACGGGAACGCGCCATTACTCAGCTGCATTTGCTGTAGTTGTTGTAAAGACCTGCTGATGCCGCTACTCATATTTGCCACATCGAAAAGTAATGCGATGTTTTTTCGTTGCTGAGCTTCGTTTTGTGCATCTAACACCCATGGCGTTTCTGCCAACAGTATTTGTTTTAATTCCGGGTTCTTTTCGAGATTACCGGCAAATGCTGTTGTGTCTTGTTTCCACTGCTCTAAAACTTCTTTTATACCCGGGTGCCTGTTGATAATGTAAAAAGCAAGTGCATTTGCGTAAAAGCGGTTAAATGTTTGCTCGGCACATTCATAAGGGTACTCCATTACAAATGGCAGGGCCTGCACCGCATACCAAAGCGGTTGTGGTGTATATTCTACCGTAATGCTTTCATTGGTGAGCGTTGGAGATGCATTGGCAAGGAGCTTACTAAACGTAAATTCTTTAGTACCTTCTCCCTTCATGTATAAAGGCAGGGTTTCTGTTACAAGCATCCTGTTCGAAACCACCGGTAATGATTGCTCCTCGCCGTCTGTGTAATTGCCAGCTTTTGCATTAATCGTTATTGTGATCGGGTTGTTATAGTTGTATGGTATAACAACAGGGAACCTTACCACGGTACTTTGTTTGGCTTCTGCAGTAAAATACTGATCGGGAAAAACACTTTGTAATAATCCATCTATAGGCTGGCCGGTGATGGCATCTGCTAATTGTAAGGAAGCAACACCGGTTAAAGCTGTATCTATAAGGTTACTGATCTTTGCAGTAAGTTCTAATTGATCCCCCTGTCTTAAAAAGCGTGGCAGGTTTGGCTGAACCATCAGTTTTTTTTGTGTAATAACTTTTGCCTGCTGCATTCCGAATGCAAGCTCTGTGGTATGGGCGAAGCTTAACCACTTCCATTCTGTTAACGCTTCAGGTATAGTAAAACTAAATGAGAAATTACCCGATGAGTCGGTATGTAACTGAGGAAGGAAAAAAGCGGTCTCATTAAAGTTCTTTCGCGGCAGCACAGATGGCGGATTTTGCGGTTTGTTTGGAGACGCTGCAGTTACACCTTCTGCCACTGAGGAATCTGGTGTGGCTACTTGTTCATCGCTGACAATTTTTGGAGCAGTAAATTTATCCATCTTAATTTGTGGTGCTGCGCCCATTCTGGTCTCTTTCATGCCGGAACTGCTCATAACACGTGAAATACCATCAGCACCATTGTATATAGCTAACTTTAACTGGTCATATACTTTTGCAAATTCTTCCGCAGATGTTTCAAAATAATTTTCTTCACTACTAAGTATGTCGAAATCTTGTCCTGCCTGCCATGTATTGTAACTATAGCCATTCTGCCATATGGCCGGCACATTCCAGCTATGTGGTTTAAACTGATCAAGCGATGCGTCATACATTGCTGTTAAAAGTTCAGCCGATACACTTTCTTTGCCCTTACCCTTTACGGTCACTGTCCATACTTCTTTACTACCCGGCTCTGTTTTATTGCGGTATGTAGTATAATCAACCTGCAGATCTTTATACAAATAAGGCACCTGTATACCTGTACCGCCTGTATAGAAACGATTGTGTTTTACAAATACGTACCATAATCCTGCGCCGTTACGATCTTCTTCTTTTGCAGTATAAGTGAACAACTGCTTTTTGTTATCGATCGGATGCAAAGTATAAACACCTGTGTCTCTGTTACCGGGTAATACCTTGCTCGTATATAGCACCAGGTTGACAGCATCATAAGAAGATCCCACCAATAACCTGGCTACACCTTCCGGCTGCACAACATTTTCTGGTACTGCCTGCCAGTTGGGTTGTGCAGAAGGCAGCCCTGCAGAAGCACCGTTATACAACTGCACATATTTAAGGTCTTTAACAACAAAACCTTTATCATCTGCGGTTGTAGCTTCAACAACATACCATCCTTCTTTAAACTTACCTGTTTCTATATTCAACACTGTACTATCGCTCGTATTGATTACAGCTTCAAAAACAGTCCCGGTTTTTTGCCATGATTGCGGGTCGTTCTCCCGCTCATACAAGTCAAAAGGAAAGGTTGCTTCATATTCCTGCCTGCTAATAACGTGCTGATCAGGTTGCTCCCACAACCTTTCCCGGTACACCTTACCAGGCGCAACCAAAGGGGCTATGTTTACCTCGACCTTTGCAGGTACCTTTTTACCTGCCAGATTTTTTGCACTAACCACGATTGTTTTAAATGCATTGAGATCTGCTTCTTCGGGCGCTTCAATAATCAGTTGTACAGCTGTGTACCCAACACTTATCCTTGTAGTACCATTTCTTGTTTCGCCACTTTGATCAGTAACTGCAGCTTCTACAGAAAAATCAAAAACAGGTGCAGTTGACTTGTCAACCCGCTTGTCAGGTGTAGCTATAAAGCTGAATTCAAACTTTCCTGCTGCATCGGTTTTTATACTGCCATTTTTTATTTGCTGTTTATTGTCCCGCTGCCAGCTTGTACGCCAAAACATCCACGGGTAAAGAAAACGCGTGTTACGCTGTACATTGAATGTTACCACCGCATTATCCAAAGCGTTACCTGCATAACCTTTTGCATAGCCTGTAATAGTAATGGTATCATTCAGCTTATAAGCGGTATTCAGCGTGTCGAATTCAACATAAAACCTGGGTCGTTTATACTCTTCTACGCTAATATTAGCCACTCCCTGGCAATGCTTTGCTGCAATCGAAAAATTTCCCGTCAATACGTTTTGCGGTATGATGAAAGAACCGGAAAACGAGCCATACTCATTTGAAGCAAGATTAGCCGAATCTACCTGTTTTCCATTTACATCATTTAAAAACACAGTGAATTGCTTCCCGGCCTTTGCAATACCTGGCTCACGCTTTGTTTTATCCCTGGTAATACTGATACCCTTAAAATATACTTTTTGTAAGGGCCTGTAAATACTTCTGTCAGTAAAAAAATAGACCGTTGCGTTGTCATCCTCTCCGTTTACCACGTTCAGATCATTCGTGCTGTACAATGGTTCATAATAAGGTTCAGTCCTTGTTTGCAACTGGTCATCGCCATATGTAAAATATAGAATTTGCCGGCTGGCGTTTTGTTTTACTACCGGCAGTGTGAACATACCGTTTTTATCTACCGCTAATCTCACTGGCACTGATGGAACATATTTACCCTTTTTATTGTCATACAACTCATAGCTTAACCTTACTTCTGTCTTTGCAAGTGCCGCACCGGTTTCCCTGTGCAGTACGAAATAGTCATTCCCATTTTGCACATAGCTTATGTTGGATACATCGAAATGCTGCAGTATCATTTTGTCTGTTGATGCATCAAAACCACTGCCTTCCGAAGCCAGTATTGCATAACTACCAGGCTTTAATGCATCTATTTTTATTTCTACCGTGTGCTGCTGGTAATCATTTGGCTGAGGCAGCGGCTGTACATAGGTTTTGATAAAAGATAACCTGCCTGCCTTTTGCCAGAATTTTTCGTCCCATCTTTCCAGCTTTGCAATTGCATCAGCATTAAGTATCCTTATAAATATTTTGTCCGCATTCCGGTAGCGCACCAACATTCTGAAAGGCTGTTCCGGCACGTTGATTTTTTCAACCTTGGATGATAATTCTACACCGGTAATTTCGTGCAGCAATTCCTGCATATTACTTCGGCCTTCACTTTCAGTGGTATCAGCAGACAGTCTTGCATCAATAATCTTTTTGGCGGTCTCGTAGTCAAACCTGTGCACTGTATCTTCAAATGGCTTATACGTAGCGGCGCTATCAGCATACAATCGTGCAATTAAGTACCAGGCCTGCGCTGCTGCATGGTTACCGGGATGCGCTGTTGTAATATCTTCCAATGCTTTTTTATACAGTGTCTCTTTACCTTCCACGATCGCTTTATCGTTTACCCAGGTAATGCGCTCAATGTTTACATCAATAAAAGCCGATGGGTCTTTGTCTCCACGGTGAAACTTCATCAACTGCTGAAACAGTTGCAATGCTCTTAGCATATTCGCTGTTGAGTCATCGCTGCTGAATGTGTGCTGCATAAATGCATCAGCAGGCAAGAGTGCTCCTGCATCATCAATTTCAAAAGCGAATGCAGGCCTGGTAATGTAATTGTTATCGTTCTTGAAATAGTCGATCGCCTGGTGTGCAACAAGATCGTATAATGTGGGTCTCAAGCCACGAACATTGCCTTTAATGATTACAGGATCATATACACTTACTGATGTTTGCTGCAGGGCTTTTACAGGCTCCAGGGCTGCTTCATACAATGTTGTAATGGTTGTACGAAAATCATCTGCATTCCAGGTTTCAATATCATCTTTTTTATAACCGGCTGTTTTACTCCTGCTGCGCAACTGCCATACATGCTCTTCGTAATATGCTGTGTATTGATGTGCCAGCAACAATTGTAACACACTTCTCTGTACTGGATCTTTTGCGTCAGTAATTTCTTTTCGCAGCGTTACTGCATCAAATACCTGCTGATCGCTTAACTGTTTTTGCAGTTCAGTCATATACACCAACGATTTTATCAAATGAGCGCTGTTATTCTTATCCTTTGCATCTTTGTAAAGCATCCGTACTTTCTCCAGGGCAGTTTTTGGCAGCCCTTTCACCGTTATCAATGAATCGATCGCGTTCCATTTCCTGGTATAATCGTCTTTGCTTTGTGCATTTGTCATGATCGCTGCAATTGAAAATATGATGAGTAAGCAGATTCTTTTCATAAAACCATGTTAGTAGTACAAATTAACTGATATTACTACAGATGCAACTGCGAAAGAATTACATAAACCGCTAAAGATGCGATAAAGTTATTGCCGGCACCTGGCTATAGAATAAGCATTGTGCTTTCGTTGCGTCGCACTCTTGTACTGCAAAACCACTGGCAACAACGATACTGCATGCCAGCCATCCTTTGCATAAGATTGTAAGATGAGTTATGTGTATCCGCAGCTTCGCCGTCAATAACTCACGATCATATTGTTACAACTATTTACTTTAATTTGTCAGATAATTTTTTTTATGGCAAAAAAGCGTGGTTTCCCTGCACCGTTAACCATTATTATGATCGTAATTGTGCTTGCTGCAATTGCTACATGGTTTGTGCCTGCAGGTTCTTACAACAGGCTATCATACGGGGAAAACCATTTTGTACTTACTTCGAAAGAAGCTGCAGTTACGTTGCCTGCCACGCAAGAAACGCTTGACAGTCTTGGCATAAAAATAGCCTTGGAAAAATTTTCCGGTGGCGATATTCGCAAACCCGTTGCGGTGCCGGGTACTTATAACCATGAACCAGCAGAAAGGCAAGGCATTATCAGTGTTCTCCAGGCGCCATTCAAGGGCATGTACGACACCATAGACATTATTTTATTTATACTTGCTACCGGAGGTTTTATCGCAATATTTTACGAATCAGGTGCGCTGGAAAAAGGCATTCAGGCTCTTGGGAGAAAAATGACAGGCAAAGAAAACAGCCTTATCATCATTTTCACTTTCCTGTTTGCATTAGGCGGCAGCAGTTATGGTATGGCTGAAGAAACAATAGCATTCTATCCCCTGCTGGTACCCATATTTCTCGCAGCCGGCTTCGATCTGCTGGTGCCCGTGGCTGTTATATTCTTAGGCTCCACTATCGGCACCATGGCGGCGGTCACCTGTCCCTTCTCTGTTATCATTGCATCAAACGCGGCAGGCATCAACTGGGTTGCGGGCACAGGTGGCCGCATTATCATGTTTGTACTTTGCACGGCAGTCACGATATCCTATATCCTTTATTACGGCAAAAAGGTAAAGCGTGATCCTTCCTGCTCTTTTGTGCGCAGGTTTGATGGAGACGTGAAGCCAAAATTCACCGTTACGGAAAATAACGACAACAATGAACTAAGCCTTCGCGATAAATTTGTTCTGTTACTTTTTGCTTTAACCTTTGGCATGCTGGTATATGGTGTGGTGGCATTAGGCTGGTGGCTGCTGGAAATGAGTGCATTGTTTTTTGCATCTTCACTGTTATTGGCGCTCATCATACGTACGCCCGAAAAAACATTTGTTGCTAAATTTATCCGTGGTGCAGAAGACCTCTTGTCTGTTGCATTCATAGTTGGCTTTGCCCGCGGCGTTACCATCATTCTCAACGATGGCCATATAAGTGATTCTATACTGTATTATGCCGCAGGCATTATACAGGGCATGCCTCCGGCACTGTTCATCATAAGCATATTTGTCTTATACCTTTTTTTAAGCATATTCATTGCTTCATCATCTGGCATGGCTGTGTTGACCATGCCCATCATTGCACCACTTGGCGTTATGATAGGCATGGACAACCTCCACATCGTAAACGCATACCTCTTTGGCATGGGCATTATGAACATTATTACGCCTACAGGCCTTGTGCTGCCTGCGCTTACCATGGTAAATGTCAGTTATAAAACATGGCTGCGTTTTATATTGCCTCTTTTGGTAATACTATTTTTCATGTCGATTATTTACCTGCTGATTGGTGTATTATTTTGATGACATAATTATACCGAAAGACAATTTTTTGCCTCAACCTGCCGAAAATCATTTTTTAATAATTTGCTGCTATTATCTTTGCGGCATGTTGAAACAGGTAGTAGCAAGCTTCATGTTGGTCATTTTTATGATGCAGACATTCAGCAATGCTGTTATTGTTGCAGACTATTACCTTAATACCACTGTGTTTGCTGCAAACTGCGAAAACAAAGACAAACCGCAGCTTCATTGTAACGGTCATTGCCAGATGGTAAAAAAAATAGACAGCGAGGGCAAAAAAGATCAGTCTAACCCGGATAGAAAAGCAGAAAACAAACTCGAAGTAATTTCTTCCAAAAATTTTTACCCTTCAGTAACCATCGTTTCACAGGAATCATTGCAGCAATTTGCTGTTTACAATGAGGGCAAACCCATACACCGCTCATCAGCAATCTTTCATCCTCCCTGTATTGGTTAACACCATTCGTTCAACCAATTTCTATCAACAAAAAAAATCTTCTATGACACGTCAGTATCATTGGCGTGATCCTGATGCGCTGCGCAAAGTACGCATACGTGTAAATGTGCTGCTTGTAATTGTTATCGGCACCATGATATGGTTGCAATATGATAACATCACCAGGTTCATACAACTGTTAAAATAACTGATCACAGAGACTATGCCCGCAACGATGACTACATGCAGCATCGCTGCTGACCAGGGCGAAAGCGTACAAGTGAGTGACACAACAGGAGCTGATGAAAGTATCAACAGCCGGTAAATAAATATTTATGAACCCGGCTCTTGTACCCTGGTTAAACTTCTGTTGCGTCGCACTCTTCAACGGCAGGAACTTTTCTGAACAAAGCGGAGCCTTTGTACATGCTTTATCTGTACCGGGCATGAATGATTACTGCATACAACTATTTAAGAACAACAAAACACACCATAAAAATTTTGCAATGAAAAAATTACCTGTTATTGCTGTGGCGCTAACCATACTTATGTTTTCCTGTAAAAAAGAAAGTAACACGCCGGATTTTTCTGCTACAGACAAGGGCGGCATCGGGATTGAATTTGATAATGTAGCAGGCGATGCAGACCTGGTACTTAACACGGCAGCATATACGAATGCTGTGGGTGAAACCTATAACATAACAAAATTCAACTACTATATAAGCAACATTGTTCTGCTCAATGAAAACGGGTCTGAATATACTGTTCCGAAAGATGAGAGTTACTTCCTTGTGGAAGAAGATAACGAGGCAACGCATGTGGTTGAACTTGAAAATGTGCCCGCAGGCAATTATACCGGCATAAGGTTTATTGTTGGTATTGACAGTTTGAAATGTACAGCGCCTGTTGAGGAACGTACCGGTGTGCTGGACCCCGCAGCCGGTGGCGCAGATATGTACTGGAGCTGGAACAGCGGCTATATCTTTTTGAAAATGGAAGGTACATCTTCAGCATCTGCAATGGGTGATTATATGTACCACATCGGTGGCTTTGGTGGTTACAGTTCGGCTACCATCAACAATATCAAAACCATTTCGCTTACGGTACCCGCAGGCGGAAAAGCTACCGTAAGAAAAGACATTACACCCGACATGCATTTACTTATTGATGCAAAAAAAGTGCTTGATGGCACTACCAATGTAAGCATTGCAGCAAACAGCATGGTAATGTTTAACGACTACTCGGTAAACATTGCCAACAATTACGCAAACATGTTCAGAATAGACCATGTACACAATGACTAGAATAATAAAGCCATTGCTGAAAAATGCGGCGCTGATAGCAGGCTGTGCCATATTAATCACTGCCTGTAACAAAAACGACAGCACATCACCAAAGGCAATGCCTTTGGTGATGCCTGCTAACTTTCCACCGCTTGTTTACGATCTTTCGGCTAACCCCATAACGGAAGAAGGTTTTATGCTGGGCAGAAAGCTGTTTTACGATCCTATATTATCTGCCGACAATACCATCAGTTGTGGGTTTTGCCACATACAGGGCAGCGCATTTACACAACATGGTCATAAGGTTAGCCATGGCATCAATGATAAAGTGGGTGTACGTAACTCACCACCCATTATGAACCTTGGCTGGTATACCAGCTTTTTCTGGGATGGCGGAGTATTCAACCTGGACCTGCAGCCGATAGCACCAATTGAAAATCCTGTAGAGATGGGTGAAACCATGCCCAATGTGCTTGCCAAATTAAATGCCAGTGCAGCTTACAGGCAACTATTCAGTAAGGCATTTGGCAGCAGTGAAATTACCAGCGGCAATATGCTGAAAGCATTATCTCAGTTCATGTTGCAGTGCATCAGCGCGAACTCGAGGTACGACAAATATGTGCGCAACGAAGGCGAAACCTTTACGGAAGATGAGAAGGCGGGTATGCAAATATTTCAGCAAAAATGCAGCAGTTGCCATAGCACCGATCTTTTTACAGATAATGATTTTCACAACAACGGGCTGGTGCCAACAATAGTGAATGACAGCGGCAGGTTTAAAATAACGCTGAACCCGGCAGACATGTACAAATTTAAAACACCCAGCCTGCGCAATGTGGCCAATACGCCACCCTACATGCACGATGGGAGGCTTTTTACACTTGAAGCGGTATTGGACCATTATAGCAGCGGTATGGCAGACAGCCCAACGCTTGACCCTTTACTTAAGCAAAACGGTACACCTGGAATACCATTGCTACCGGCTGAAAAAACACAACTGATCGCTTTCCTGCATACACTTTCAGATGAACAATTTTTAAGAGACAAAAAACTCAGTGAACAATGAAAAAGACAATGCTTTATTTGATTGCAACGGTATTGTGCTCCTGCGGTAATACCGTACAGGAGAACACAGCTTCTGCAGACAGCAGTATGCATATGGCGCATGATACTGCGGCACATCCCGATTTCAGCCGTGTTACTTTTGCTTCCCGGCGAGATACTACCTGCCGTATGCCGCTGAGCGCGGGCATTGCAGACACTGCAATTGTGGAGGGTAAGGTGTATGGATTTTGCTCGAAGGAATGCAAAGATGAGTTTGTAAAAACACTGAGCGCCAAAGCTCACCATTGAACGGAACGATGAACGTAATGCGACGCAACAGGAGCTCAATCTGTGTTACTGTTGCCGGTAACCAACTAATTAAATATGAAAAAAATTATCACGCTTACAGTATTGTTACTGGTAGCCGGCAATCTTCTTGCCTGCGATATTTGCGGCTGCGGAGTGGGCAGCTACTACCTGGGTATTTTGCCCGATTTTAAAAAACGCTTTATCGGCTTACGGTACCAGCACAAAGGATTAACAACACACATTAGTGCAGACGGAAGTGTAAGTTACCTTACCAGCCAGGAAATATACCAGACTGCAGAAGTGTGGGGTGCATTTAATATTGGTAAGCGTTTTCGCATAATGGGTTTTGTTCCCGTAAACTTTAACGAGCGGCTAAACCAGGGTAAAACAACATCGAAAAGTGGTATGGGAGATATTGCTGTGCTTGGCTATTTTAAATTACTTGACCGCCAAAAAACAATTGGCGACAAACGTTTTGCTCAGTCGCTTTGGGTAGGTGGCGGCATCAAACTGCCTGTTGGAACTTACGACCCTACAGATGCCAACATTGCTCAAAACACACAAAATACGTTTCAGCTTGGCACCGGCAGTGTTGATTTTACGGTCAATGCTATGTATGATGTGCGTCTGCAGGACGCAGGCATCAACACCAACGTCAGCTATAAAATAAATACTGCAAACAAATATGATTACCGCTATGGCAATAAATTGACAGGCAATGTACTTGCTTACTATAAGTTCAACATCAAAAACAAACTAACCATCGCACCAAACGCGGGTATTATGTACGAGACTGCACAAAAAGACCTGAATGCACGTAAACACTTTGTAGACGAGAGCGGGGGTTACAGCATGATGGGTATTTTAGGCGTAGAATGCAATATCAAAAACATTGCTTTCGGTGGCAATTATCAATCTCCGCTGGCGCAAACGCTGGCCGGCAACAGGGTAAAAGCAAAAGACAGGTTTATGGTGCATGTGTCTTTTAGTTTTTAATGTTATGGGCCCGGCATTGGAATGCATGGCAACACCTGTTGCGTCGCACTCTTCAGCGGTGGGAACTTTATTAGGCCAACGCGAAGAATGAAGCGAGCAACAACGCTTTGTTACAGGCTCAGTAACTGACCGGGCGTTGAGCGTATATAACAAACTTTTAAAATTACGCTTACCCAAAGTGATGAAAAAAGTACACACGCTTTTCATTTGTGCTGTATAATACCTGCTGGCGTTCTTTTTGCCAAATGATGCATAAATAACATATATGGCAAAAAAGAGAGAAAAGGACTTTTACATTTCTGCAAAGACAGATTCCTTTTTTCTTGACATTTATGGCGCATATCAGTTCATAAAGCTTTTTTTTAAAGAACTTTTTCTGCCGCCTTATGAAGGCAAAGAAATATTGCGTCAATGTTATGATATCGGTTACCGCTCCTTAGGACTTATTACCCTTACAGGCTTTATTACAGGACTTGTATTTACAAAGCAATCAAGACCGTCACTGGCAGAGTTTGGTGCTACTTCATGGTTACCATCGCTTATTGCTATTGCAATTATAAGGGCACTTGCACCGCTTGTTACGGCATTGATAGCTGCCGGTAAAGTAGGGTCTAATATTGGCGCCGAACTGGGCTCTATGCGTGTAACAGAGCAAATAGATGCAATGGAAGTTTCTGCCACTAATCCATTTAAGTTTCTGGTTGTTACACGGGTAATTGCTACAACAATCGTAGTACCTATACTGGCAATCTATTCAGGCTTTGTAGGCATGGCAGGCGCCTATCTCAATATTGCAGCAAATGAACACATCAGCGTAAAAGCGTTCCTGCAATCGGCTTTCAACAGCATTAATTTTCTTGATATAACAACCTCTGTTATCAAAGCAGTGGTATTTGGTTTTACAGTGGGTATTGTGGGTTGTTATAAAGGTTATTACACAACACAAGGTACGCAGGGTGTTGGTAAATCAGCCAACTCGGCTGTGGTAATTTCCATGTTTCTCATATTTATGGAAGAGATGATCATTGTGCAAATCGTAAACTTCTTCAGAACCGGCGGATGAAAAAACATACACCACATATTGATAAGAATGAAACGGTCATTCATATAAAGAACCTGCAAAAGTCTTTTGGCAATAACCATGTTTTGCGCGGTATAGACCTGGATGTATACAAGGGAGAGAATGTTGTGGTGCTTGGAAGATCTGGAACCGGAAAATCTGTACTGATAAAAATCATTGCCGGCTTACTGATGCCTGATGCCGGGCATGTTGAAGTGTTGCAACAGGAAATTGAACACATCAGTTTGCAGGAATTAAGGGCGCTGAGGTTGCATATAGGCTTTTCATTTCAGAACAGTGCATTGTATGATAGTATGACCATTTATGAAAACCTGCAATTTCCGCTGGTAAGAAATATGCGCAATCTTTCCAGAAGTGATATTGACAAGGCCATTTATGATGTACTGGAAGCAGTGGGACTATTGCAAACCAAAGACCAGCGTCCTTCCGAGCTGTCTGGCGGCCAGCGAAAAAGAATAGGTATTGCCAGAACACTTATCCTTAAACCAGACATTATGTTGTACGATGAACCTACTGCAGGTCTCGATCCTATCACGAGTATGGAGATCAATAACCTGATCAATGAAGTACAGGAGAATTTTCATACAAGTTCGATCATCATTACACACGACCTTACCTGCGCAAAAACAACCGGTGACCGTATTGCGGTACTGCTGGACGGCACTTTTACCGCACAGGGCACTTTTGAAGAAGTGTTTGCCCAGGCAGACGAAAGGATACAAAGTTTTTATGACTATAACTTTATTAACGGCAAATGAAAAACGCAAAAAATAAAAGAGCAATCATTGTTGGCATATTTATCTGTGTTGGCATTGCCATATTTATCACAACCATCTTTACCATTGGCGGAGAGAAAAAATCTTTCAGTAAAAAATTTCCTGTGAAAGCAATTTTTACAGACATTAATGGTTTGCAGGAAGGAGATAACATTTGGTTTTCCGGGGTAAAGATTGGTACAGTAAAAAAGATAGACCTGCAGGGCAATGCAAAAGTGGAAGTAACAATGAACGTAGATGAAAAGGCTAAACCCTTTATTAAAAAAGATGCAAGAGTAAAAATTAGTTCTGATGGCTTTATTGGCAATAAATTGCTGGTAATATTCGAAGGCACGCCAAACACCCAGCCTGTTGCAGAGAATGACGTTCTACAAACGGTTACCATGCCCAGCACAGAAGATCTTTTTACAACACTGCAGGCTAACAGCCAGAACCTGCTTGCCATTACGGGCAACTTTAAAGAGATCAGCAAACGAATCAACGACGGTGATGGCTCTGTTGGCGCGCTGATCAACGATAAAACGTTATCTGTTAAGCTCAACAATACATTAGAAAATTTCAGAAAAGCATCCCTTGGTTCGCAAAAAGCTATTAACGATATACAATCTTTTACAGCAGCATTGAATAACCCCAACCATGCAGTACATCAACTGGTAACAGATACTATTATGACCGATCTGCTACGAAGCAGTATTGTACAATTGCGGGAAGCAACCTATACCGCGTCTAATTTTGTAAATGAACTGGAAGCTGCTTCTGAAAAACTGAATGATGCAACCTCACCGGCAGGCGTTTTACTAAACGACCAGCAAACAGCGGAAGCACTAAAGGCAACCATTCTCAACCTGCGTTCAGGCAGTAAAAAGCTGGATGAAGACCTGGAAGCATTACAGCACAACTTTTTACTGAGAGGCTATTTTAAAAAGAAAGAAAAAGAAGAAAAGAAAAAAGACTAACCTTCCGCCGCAGCTTTGTATGATAGCTGTACATAGTTGTACAATGCATAAATCCATAACTTTAGCTGCTATAAAAAGCTACGTATACATATATGGAACAACAACTTTTTGAAGCAGTAGACCAGTACATCTGCAACCTGGTAGCGCAGGAAGATGAAGCCCTGCAGGCCACGGTGGAGTCTATAACAAACAACAACATTCCGCAGATAAGCATTTCTGCGGGCCAGGGAAAGTTTTTACAGGTAATGGCCAGGTTATGCAACGCAAAAAAAATACTCGAACTGGGTACACTGGCCGGTTATAGTACCATATGGATGGCAAGGGCATTACCAAAAGATGGAAAACTTATAAGCCTGGAGTATGAAGCACTGCATGCAAAAGTTGCAACGGAAAATATCAGCCATGCCGGCCTTGGTGATGTGGTTGAAATTCGCTTAGGCAGCGCCATAGATCTGTTGCCGGTATTAAAACAGGAAGGGCATGTATTCGATATGATTTTTATTGATGCCGATAAACCACCATATGCTGAATACTTCCAATGGGCATTGCAGCTCTCTCACCCGGGTACATTGATCATTGCAGACAATGTAATACGCGAAGGCAAAGTGTTGGAAAGTGATCATGAAGATGAAAGGGTAAGAGGTGTTGATCGCTTTAACCGCCTGCTTGCCGAAACAAAAAGCGTAACAGCATCCATCATACAAACAGTAGGTGCAAAGGAACATGATGGAATGGCCATTGCTGTTGTAAACCAACATATATAAAAACATAATAAATGCGCCGGCTTTGCCGGCGCATTTATTATTGATGCTACACAAAAAATTCTTCTGATATCACTTTGCCATCTTTTACCTTGTACATACAAAGCTCCGTCATGTCCATCTCCCCGCCCTGTTTCATAACTACATGCATGCGTATGGTACATGCAAACACATTACCTGCTACCAGAGGCTCAGATACTTCAATACCTTTCATCTCCTGTACCATAGAAGCCCATATTTTACCCTTCTCTTTAATAGCTTCTTTGCCCGTTGTTTCTTTTTTGAATTCAGGTGTAGCATAAGGTTCAACGCTTATGGCATCTGCTGCATAAAGTTCTTCCTGCGCAGTTTCAAAATCGCCTTTACGGCATAATTCCACCAATCGGCTGGCAATTTCTTGTGTTGTCATAAATTAGTTTTTAATGTGTGTAAGTTATCAAAATTCTAACGCCGCTGAAGTTATATAATAAAAAATAATCATACATAATATAAATATAACATTTACCCGAACTGCATAAGCCGATTATTGGTTTGTGGCCCTGGCTGCACTGCTACTATCGGCACCTGTTGTGTCACTCACTTGTACTGCAACAAGTATTGCAGCACAGGCTATCTTGCAGTGTATATGCCCAACCTGCTTTGGCAATGATATAGCAAAAGATCCAGGCTTGCTATACAAACATGCCGCACTGCCGGAACGCTGCAGCCGCCATAACAACCGAACCCTGAAGTGAGTGACACAACCGCCGATGCCATGAAATACCAGAGTTGGCTACAAAAAAATTACCTTCACGCCATAACGGGTAATAATGAAAGCAAAAGCACTTAACCTCTCTCCTATGCTGGAGACAAAAGATCTGCCGGCAACAAAAGATTTTTATACAGCCATACTGGGCTTTAATTGCGATACGTACAGTGAAGAATGGGGCTGGGCGCACTTTTCGAAAGATGAGATAGCGATCATGTTTAGTAAACCCAATGAAGAAAGAAATATTCCTGAACCTATCATGAGCGGCTCGCTATACATAACTGTAGACGATATAGACAGCGTGTGGGATGAATTAAAATATAACTGCAGCATTTGCTACCCCATAGAAAATTTTGAATACGGCATGCGTGAATTTGGAGTATTTGATAACAACGGTTACCTGCTGCAGTTTGGTGAAGTGATCAACAAGAATATTCCGTTGGATTAATCTCTTGCCCAGTAATCTACTACAAGTGCTTTATCAAGATAAGGCTTTAGCACTTCTACAAATGCCTTGTGGTCTGCGTGAACAAGATATTCATCGCGGTCTTTTTCGCTTGCAAACGTTACAAAGAAACAGTGTGTAAAGCCCTGGTTAATGTTTTCGGGGCTGTTGTTTTTGCCAAACTCAAAATCTTTGATGAGTTTAATTTTGCCCTTCAGTGCCCGGAAGGCATCTTCCACTTTCTGCACGTCTGCAGCTTTTGCATCATCTTTAAATTTGAATAATACTACGTGTCTCAATACTTTTTCTTTTTCCATACTTTTTTGTGCAAATAATGCGGGTGTTGCAAGCAATACGAGCAATACACAGGTAACGATCTTTTTCATTGTTTACTTTTTATTTGTTTTGTTGTGGCAGGTTCTTTTTGATAATGTAGATGACCGAACTGCAGCGCTTTACATTGTTCAGCGTGCGCATATTGGAGCGCAGGCCAGACCAGAAAGCCGCAACCAGGTTGTTCTTTCCTGTTTTATATTGCTCGCTAAGCATACTTACATAAAAACTGTCGAACCACATAGGCTTGTATTCAACAATTTTAAAACCGTGCTGCTTTACCAGTGCATTAAGGCTTTTGGGAGAAAAGTGATAGAGATGCCTTGGCACATCGTAAGCCGCCCACATATCATCGTACTTTTTTGCATCGTAACTGGTATAGTTGGGTACAGCGATAAACAGCGTACCGTCTTTTTTCAGTATACGGCTGAACGCTTCTATGTATTCATGCAACTGGTGTACATGCTCTAATACATGCCACATTGTAATAGCATCAAATGTTTCAGGCTTGTAAGAAAAGATGGCACTCATATCGCCCAGTTGCAGGCTGTAATTTTTCAGCGCGTTTTCCTTAGCCGTTTTATCGGGTTCCAGCGCCACCACCTTCCAGCCTGCATCATGCATCTCATGTGCAAAGGCGCCGGTACCGGCACCTACATCGAGCAAAGACGCTTTTCTTTTACCGCTTTCTTTTTCCACCATGCGCCGCTTTGCTTTCAGTGTGTAATTTCTTACCGTATGGTATAACCTGTTTACAAGACCCTGCTTTGTGTCGGAATGTGAAACGTAGGCAGCAGACTGGTAATATTTGCCAATGGCTGATGCTTCGGGAACATCCTGCGTAAACCTGCATGAGCAATTATAGCAATGCCATACCGGGAACACTTCCCCGCTTACGGTATGGTCTTTGGCCTCTAATGCATATGAAATGTGATTACTCCTGCAAACCGGGCACTGGCTATATGTTATGGTTTTGCTCATGTTGCAACAAAGAAAGTAAAGTTTCAGTTAAAAAATACCGTGCCACAGGTACTAGTTTTTTTATCCCACACATGTTTCTTTACTTTAACTTTCATAAATAATGGGCAGACTATTCAAAAATATCCGCGGCCTTGCACAACCGGCCGTTTTCTTCATACCATTTACCTTTTACTTTATCTTGTTTACGGTGGGGCTGGTATTTGCAAATTACTGGCTGCATAACAGGTTACTTGCACCTGAAAGTTCCTTTACGGCTATTTTACAACTGCTCGTTAAAACCGGCACATGGTTTCTTATCATTATACTATGGGTGGCTCTGCTTTCGGTGGTTATTTCATTCCTTATTTTCCTGGCGAAAAAAAGAAGCAATCACATCAACGTATCCATCAAAACATTACCGGCGCTCCACAACAACCATCCTGCACAAAAGATTCATATATCAGTAAACCCTGTTGTAAAGCCATTGCTTGGTTTTATCAAACTTCGTTTGCAATACGATCATAACCTTTATTCAGATAAATTTTTATTGGCTGAGGCAAAACAACAACAGCTTTTTTCCACCAGTTTTTCCGGCGACTACGAATGGAAGCTGCCCGAAATAAAAGAATACCATGTACAAAAACTGATCGTTTATTTCGAAGACTTTTTCCAGTTCTTCTCCTTTACAGTCTCATTGCCTGTACAGGATCGGTTTCATACACATCCCTTCGCACCGCCGGTAAAGAATGTACAGCTTACACCGCGCAAGACAGAAGATACTGCTACAAGAATCGAAGAACTGAAGCGGGTAGAAGGTGAATACATCAACTATAAAAATTTTGAAGACAATGATGATGTGCGCCGCATAGTGTGGAAAGTATATGCTAAAAACAAAGAGCTTGTTGTGCGTATTCCTGAAGTGCTCGATCCCTATGCATCACATGCATATATCTACCCTTCGTTTTATACAGGTTTTGATATTGCCGGTAGCCCCACAGCAGAAATATATTTTCTCAACTATTACAAAACGGTTTTGTGGGGCATTTATCAGCAACTGCAAAAGCAGGGTTTTGAATTGAAATTTATACAGGACCAGCAAACCCCCGTTAAACATTTCAATGACCATGCGCAAATGGTTCAATATGCCATTACCACCAGTAAATGGCAAAACGATAAAGCATTAAAAGAGTTTGTAAACAACAAAGATGCATCACTGGTTATTGTATCGTCTTTTAGTATAGCAGATGAGTTGCAAAACATGCTGGACTCAGTTGGCGGCAATACCGTCATTGTATTTGTAAAGCTTAGCAGAAGCCTGCACTATAGTTATTTTACAGGCATACTCAAATGGCTTTTTGTACAGGCCGAAAAAAATGAGCTCGACGTGTACAAATCAAAGTGGCAATTGTCTTTACTAAGACCGAAGGTTATGCAGAACGAAAGAAGAATAGAGGCCATGCTGGAAAAGTACAGTAAAACAATGGTTATATAATTATCAGGCAGGCAATGGAACAAGTGCCAGGCTTCGTTGTGTCACTCACTTGTACGCCTTGTCCGCTATGGAGCGATAGCGATCAGGTTACAGCAACGTCTAAAAAAATTTGTACAGCATTTCACCTGCAAGAAGAAATTGGAGATCAGATAACACAGGCAACATACCTCGTCAACACTTAAGAGTAAGGTATACGGCACATTAAACAATAACAAATGCCAATTGGAAAGGTACATAGCTGGAAAAAAGTAGTCGCACAGATCATATTGCTGGCAATACCTTCTGCTGCGCTGATGTATTATATTGTCTGGAAGGCCAACAGTTTCTACAATATCCTGCAAAACGACTGGCTCATGCAAGGCAGTTATTTTGCTGCGGGCATTATTGCAGCCATCATATTTTACAGTTACAGGTTCAGGTTTATTACCACAACACTTGTATTACTTATCATCTACTGGATAGGTTACCAGGCAATCGGCAATTACGCTGTTGGAGAATTTGATGCATTCTTTGCGTCCATAAAATTTTTGCTCTTTGCTATCTTGTTCACCATTGGCTGGCTTACCGGCTTCGGGCTTTCGCGAACAAGATTTTACACTATTTTCTGGAGTGTTTTTCTGCTTGCCTCGCAGGCCATCATTGTAAGTAAAACATCAGATTTTAAAGCCGCAACCATTATCGGCAATTTTGCACCAATACTTGCGTATGCTTTTTATATCATTTTTACTGCAGAGCTCATACGCAACATGAATGAAGATGAAAAACGCTTCGGCTGGTTCATCATTAAAAGACTGGTTGGGTTTGCAGTAGTATTGATGGCTATTCTTCTTGGCATACTCATGACATTCAACGCAGACTTTAAAGCGATTGAAAAAGAATGGGGCAATGCAAAAGCCAATTACGACGATAAGAACAGTGGCAGCGAAAGCATGACTAAAAAGAACAAGGATGGCAGTGTAAGCAATAAAGACCAGACCCGCTTGACCAGCTCTTTAAGCAAAGGCAAAAGGCTGGTGTTTGTGGCCAAACTGGATAACTTTTTTAGCGACAAGCGCACCCCGAACCCGCTTTACTTCACAGCTTACTATTACACAAAATTCGATACGCTTACACAAACATTCGAAACAGACCCGGCAATGCCGGCCAACGACCTGTTCAGGCCCGACCCTTCAAAAATACCAATCTACTTTGCCAAAACTGATTCTGCCGTAATAAAGAATACCAATGCTACACTTAGCAGGAAAGTAGTTACGGCAGAGGTATATAAAGTATTGCTGGCACCGGATGAATACATAGCGCCCTCCACTGCATTCTTTTGCCAGCCCATTCCTGTTGGTGAAGAGTACAAAGAACAATACAAAAGTGCTTATCGTGCAAAAATGTGGGTAAGCGATTTAAACAGCGCGTACTTCATCTATAATCCCGCCGGTAACCCGGTACTGGAACAATTCCAGGAAGCACGCTTCCAAACGTTGCGTAACGTGAAAGATTTTTCAGCACTTGATAAAAAGATGAAGGACTACTACACCTTCATGCCATCGAATAAAGAATATGATAGCCTGAAAGCATTGGCGCTGCGTATTACAGCAAACGCAAAAACACCTGTCGATAAAATGATTGCTATCCGCGATTACTTTTTGAGCAAGGATGAATTTGATCAACCCTTGTATAAGTATTCAGACAATCCCGGCATACCAGGCATACCGAGCGCAAGCAAGCTCAACTATTTTCTGTTTGAAAACAGGAAAGGATACTGTGCATATTTTGCCGGCGCCACATTGTTTATGCTGCGGGCCATTGGTGTTCCATCAAGAATTGCAGCAGGTTTCCTTACGATCGACAGAAGCAGCAAAAACCCGGGCTGGTACTGGTTTTACGAAGACCAGGCACATGCCTGGGTGCAGGTATACTTCCCCGGTTATGGGTGGATAGATTTTGATACCACAATCCCCGATGTTAATACACAACAGGCCCCTCAGCCAGATGAGACCCCGCCACTAAATATGCAGGATGCTTACTTTGTGGCAGATGGATTCGTTACCGCTGTTGATACAGTAGCCAAAAGAATTAAGCTTGATGTAAACCGCGTGTTGTTTCACGATAAAGATTTTGAAACCAATACAGCAAAAAATATAGAACTCGATGTGTCCATTGCATCCATCTCCAAGGATACCGGCACTGTACCTCTCGGTACTGTCAAAAAAGGCATGCATATTACAGCAGCTTCGTATGCAGAAGCATTGAAAGATATCAGGCCTGCTGATGATGACAGCCTGTTATCTGTGCTGGCAAAAGTGCCCAACCCCGCTCCGATTGACCAGGTAAAAATTATTGAAGAAGAAAACAAGCAGAAACAAAAAGATGCTCAACAGGCAACGGCAGATCAGCCCACCGACTGGATCAAAGTATTGTGGCTCTCTTTGGCGGTTATCGGCGGTTTCGCAATACTTGTTTTACTTACGCCATGGTTTATCTGGCAATATTATCATGCAGCAGCACGTGGTGCAAAAGATGGCAAACAGAAAGCATTTAACAGCCATAGGGCAGTAATGTTTTACTTAAACCAGCTTGGCTACAGCAGAAACAATACCGGCCCGCAAGGGTTCGCATCAACAATAGATCAACAATTCAAAACAAATTTTGCATCGTTTAGTAATGTGTACCAGAAATTGAAATACAGTTCTCTGCCGCTCACTAAAGCGGAAGAAAAAAATGTGCAGGATTTTTACGCGCCGTTTATACAAAGCATACGCCGCCAGGTGCCATTTAAAACAAGGGCATCCAGGTTCATCAATATTTATAATACAATCGCATACTTTACCCCAAGTAAAAACAAATAACTATGGAGCAGGAAATTCAACTGGAACAGGCATTAAACAATATTCAGCGACTGATAGACAATATCGAAAGAGTTATACGTGGCAAAAAAGCACAGATACAGTTTATATTGACAGCCCTTCTTGCAAAAGGCCATATTTTAATGGAAGATAACCCTGGTACAGGAAAGACCGTTATGGCCAAAACACTGGCACAAAGCATTGCCTCGGCAGATCAGCATGGAGCAAACTTTAAACGTATACAGTTTACACCCGATCTCTTACCAATGGATCTTATCGGATCTCATATTTTTGATGATGTGCAGAAAGAATTCATCTTTAAAAAAGGACCACTGTTCTGCAATGTGTTGCTGGCAGACGAAATAAACCGCGCTTCACCAAAAGTTCAGTCTGCCCTGCTGGAATGTATGGCCGAAAACCAGATCACAATGGGAGATATTACTTATAAGCTGGAAAACCTGTTCTTTACTATTGCAACACAAAATCCTGTTGAAATGGAAGGTACTTATCCATTGCCCGCAGCACAGCTTGATCGCTTTTTTATTAAGATCATCTTTGGCTATGTTGATGAAGCAACCGAACTGGATATATACAAAGATTACCTGGGTATACAAAACAACCTGCAACATATAGAACAGGTGCTGAGCATGGAAGAAATATTGTTCCTGCAGCATGAAACAGAAAAAGTATACATACACGAAGAGATCATTACAGCAGTACGCAATATCGTATGGGGCACACGTAAACACAACGATATTATCCTTGGGGCTTCTACACGTAGCGGCATTACCTTTTTAAAATGTTTAAAAGCATTTGCACTGGTAAACGGCAGAAGCTTTGTTACAGAAGACGACATAAAAACACTTACAATTCCCGTATTGGACCACCGGCTTATATACAGGAACAAAGAAGCAAAACAAAAGGCACTTGCAACTATACTTGACAGTGAACTGGCAAGATTGAGCAGGTTAAATATTCGTAATTAATTTTTTGGAACCAGGCATTTGGAACAATATTAAGCTTCGTTGCGTCGCACTCTTGTACTGCAACACACTACTCAGCCAAAGCGAAGAATGAAGCGAAAAAAACCAGTGTAGTCTCGTTACCAAAGAACTTACCGGCAAACATTAACTGGCAATCAGGTATTGCATGCAGGCGCTCAACAAATATTTAATGACAAGATCAATCATATATCATCTCTTATTCATTGCACCATGTTTTTTTATCGTAACACATTGTTGCGGGCAAAGTCTTTCAATGACGTCAAAAGACAAAGCCGCAGCACGCTACGAAATAGATGCAAAACGTGCAGGTGTTGATCCCTCTTCAAAAGATGCACTGCCACGCAGCCGTGAATTTATTCGCCTGGACAGCACTTATTATGTAGGCTGGATGTTTGAAGGCATGTATAAGTACGACAGGAGTGCAGATTATCTGGGTTATAAAAATGCAGCAGTACCGCTTCAAAAAGCCTTCGACCTTATGGAGAAGGATTATGACAAAACATTCCGCAGCATCTTTAACAATGTTAATACCCTTATTGCCAACTTCAACCGCTACCAGGATCTGTATGTAATCTTTTCTGCATTAAAATTTTGCTACGACAATATAGAAATGCCGGATAAATCGATGCAACTCATTCAGCGTATAGAAGCCTATCGTTTTAAAAACGATATCGGTTTTGAACTCTGCTATCAACGTTCCTGGCTGTTTCACCGCAACCGTTTTTTTACTTCAAAAGACCACAGCTTTCTTAAAAATTCTGTAGAAGAAAATGAACGCATGGCTTTTCAATGGTGTTACAACGGCCTTGCGTTTATCAACAGGTACCGAAATGACAACGATGCTATCTGGGGGCAGGCGCAAAGCGAAGAAAGAAAGATGACACTGTATCACAATCTTGCGTTGTTACATTGCTACAATAAAAATTACGACAGCAGTGAGTATTACTACCAGCGTCTTGTAGAGGGCGGACGTGTGTCATGGAACAATTTTGGCGGCATGCAAAGCGAGATTGGCAATTTTGCCATTGCGCAACAGTACTTCAGCGAAGACAAAGACAAAAGTTTTGAAAGATTTTTAAGAGAACCTTACTATTACCTTCCGGAGTTGTATGTATACGCAGGCAGAACCAAAGATGCCATAAAAATGTGCAACGACATTATTGCTGCAAGTGGCTCTACCCCCGGCTTTGGGTGGTACAACATTGCGCTTGCAAGAAGTTACATGTACGATGCCCAGCTTGACAGTGCAGAAGCAGCATTGACTAAAGCAGCAAATTTTAAAGAGCTGCATATAGGCACCACCCTTACGCAAAGTCAGTACGATCTTACCATTAACCTGCTGAAAGTGCAGTTGTTTGATAAAAAAATAGACCAGGAGAAATTTCTTAACAGGGGTTGGTGGTATTCTCCTACCAGCTTATACAACATTGCTTCATATAAAGCGCAAAAAGCAAGCGCGGAATATGTTGTGGTAAATGAGTTGAGTTATAACCCTGAGCGTAACAGATTGCTATACGACCTTTTTTGTGCGGAAGCTACTACCAGTTTTGATGAAGCCTGGTATCTGATGAAAGATTTCAGCACTAAATTTTTCATCGAAAAGTATGCTAACTACCAGCAAACAGACAAGCGTGTAAACATTCAACGTTATTTCAAACTGTTTACTGCAAAATTTAAATGGGTGAAAGGAGATGAAAAACAGGCATTGCAGAATTTTGAAAACCTGGATAAAACTTCTTTTGTAGATACCGCAAATGAAAAATTGTTTATTGCAAGATTATATGAAGGGCTGATCAGGGGATATGATGATAATGGAGATAAAGACAAATTCGACAACTACAATAATGCACTTTTTGAGGTATACCCGCAACTGATACCATACATGAATATCAAAACGCCTGTTAAACTTACCATATCCGGCGTAAATGATGCCGTAACCAGGGAAGTAACGGCTGAGATAAAAGATTGCAACATTTACACAGGCAAACAACTTTGCCCTGCGGCTTCCATCGTTTTTAACAAAAAAGGCAATGCTTACGAAGCGATCATCAACGTTCGCAGCGCAACAGGCAGGCCTGTTATCATCAACCAGCGACTGATATTTAAGAAGGCCCCAGGCGCTGGTAAGGAGATTGCACTGCGTATGTTTGGCAAAGGCGGAGCTGCAATGTACGACCCGGAACCACCGGTAGTAAACAGTAAGCCTGCCAGTGGCCGAAGTGCCCGGTAATGTACAGCAGTACAAGAGTGCGACGCAACAGGCGATGCCATATGTACTGGTGCCTGGCTCATAAAATCTTTAATGCAGAGAATCGAGCACCGACTGAAAATATGTTGCTAATTGCACCTGCTCTGCAGTTCTGCGGCCTGGTTGTATGTTGTTTAGTTCAGAGGGGTCGTTTACAATGTCGTAAAACCTGTTGGTAGAATCATACAATTTGTATTGCTGGTTATGCACATAACGATAGAGTGGTTTATCTTCTGTGCGGTCGTTATCGTAATGACAAAACACCCAATCCCTTATTTTGGTATTCGGATCTACCAGGCTATTCAAAAAACTCACACCATCCAACTGCCCGTAAGTAGTAGGTTTTGGCACTTGCGCAAGATCTGCAAAAGTGCTGAGGAAGTCAGTAAAGTCGATAACGTTATTATTAACTGCGTTGCCTTTAATGCGGCCTTTCCAGTATGCAATCATTGGTACATGCGTGCCCCATACATTTGTCTGCATTTTGCCACCCCGCACCAGTTGCCCGTTGTACCATGAAAAAATTTGTGGCGGCGTGCCATTATCGCCGATAAAAAAGAAAATGGTATTCCTGGAAAGTCCCATACTATCGAACCTTGCCAATACCTGCCCTACTTTTTTATCCATGTAACTGATCATAGACGGGAAAAACGCTGTATCGCTGTTGGTAGCACGGTTATCCCATGTAGCATACGCTGCATCGTCGGGTGTTGGTGAAAAAGGATCGTGTGCCAGGCTCATAGAATAATACACAAAGAAAGGTTTCTGCTGCGCCTTACTTTTAGACGCGTAAGCGGTAATGGAATCAACCAGTATATCATCGCAATATTTTCCAATAACGGTTGCAGGATTGAGATACTTACCGTTAACATACAATTCGGGACTTTTATAACGTCCACGGGTTTCCGTACTTTCATCATGATTGTTTGCCTGGTCTTCATACGGATTGAAAATAATGTATTCATCAAACCCGAAAGTACGTACAGCAAGGTCGCCACCATCTAATTGCCACTTCCCCGCCACATAGGTATTGTACCCCGCAGACTTCAACATGTTGGCGAAAGTTTTTTCAGTAAGTGGCAATGCGCCCCAGCCGCTGTAATTCCTGAAATTGTATTTGCCTGTTAACAACATAATCCGCGATGGCGAACACATTGGCGATGCGTAACATTGTGTAAACTGCATACCATTACGGGCCATGTTATCAAGGTTTGGTGTAAGGTACGAGAGGCCACCGGCATAACGTGGCACTTCATAGCCTACATCGTCGCACAATATCAGTACAATATTTGGCTTACCGATTCGTGCTTCATCAATACTGACAGATGTAACAGGCTCTGCTACATTTTGCTCTTTCATTTCTTTGTTGCACGAACAAAACAGCAGTACCGTGCAAACAATTAATCCATGATAAAATTTCTTCATAAGGATTTTGTTTTGGTATTTATTGGCAGACAATAGCCGGGGGTTAATCTCCTGTACACTCTTCACAGGTTTGACAGGCCGCATTGAAAAATACAAATTACAAACGGGTTTAAAAAATATTATTGTGTAGGTTTGAGCCAATTCTATACGGCATAATGAATTTACTAAGCTACATAAGTGCTTTCCGGCAGGTTTATAAAGAAGTGAACATTCAAAAGCAATATAATAAGACATACCTGTTGCCGTACCTGCAGGAGCTTGAAAACAGGTACCATGGCAGCTTTCAGCCCGAACAACGCAGGAAGATAACAGATTACTATGGCTTGTTTATTACTTCGTTTTTGTGCAGCAGCTACAAAAAATTATATGGTAAAATACTTACTGGTGCGGAACGAAAAAGGGCAACATTATTTGGTATTTTAACCCCTGTTGGTGATGATCTTTTCGATATAGACCAGCTCAACCATGCTGACATAGAACGCATCACTTATGAGCCGGAGAATTATACGGCCACTACCTTTTCAGCACATGTAGCAAAAGAAATTCAAACCAGTCTTTTAAAGGAAGTGCCGCATAAGGCTGCCTACCTGGAGGCATCAAAAAACGTATTGGACATACAGGTTGAAACCGCCAGGCAAAAAAACGCATCGATTACAGCAACCGAAATCGAACATATTACTTACACAAAAGGTGCTGTATCTGTTATCATTTATCACCAGTGTTTGGATGACGCCGCAAGTGAGCAGATGCTTGATGCCCTGTTTTACACCGGCAGTCTCTACCAGCTTGGGAATGATTTATTTGACTTGTATAAAGACGTACGTGATAATATATACACGCTGATCAATAAGTGTGACGATTATGCCGCTCTGCAACAGAAATTTACTGAGCGTGTTACACTACAAAACCGGAAAATAATGGCGCTGCCATACGCGAAGAAAGACAAAGACATTTTCTGTATCATCATGAATACCATCAATGCCAGGAGTATGGTGGCCCTGGACCAGTTTGTGGCATTTGAAAAAAAGCATGGGAAACCGGATTGGTGGAAATTGAAGCGGAAAGACATGATCGTTGATATGGAGAAACCCATCAATCTTTTAAAATGGTTTTATTATATATGGAAACTACCACGACTGATTTAGAAAACACATAATAAGGAAATGCAATGCAGCGGTTCGTTTTGCTAATACTTCTTTCAATATTTTCATACACTGGTTTTGCGCAAAAATCAACGGCTGATTCTTTGCTCATCAACAGCCTGGTAAAGAATATAGCTGCTATGCAGGTTACAGCAGATGGTGAATTTTATAAAGGTATGTTCCCTTCATTCAGGGAGTGCGGCGGGGCGCCACATAACTACCAGCCTGATAACAATATTTTTTTTACCGCTATCAGTGCATTTGCATTCAGGAACATGCTGCCGTATTTATCTGGCTATGATAAAATAACTGCAGAAGATATTATAAAAAAAGCGACTGCTGTTTACCCTTATTACAAAAACCAGTATGGCGATCCATTTTATAATTTCTGGCCTACCGATGCGCCGATAATGCCGCACACTTATTATTTTAAATATTTAAAAAGCGTTTTTGGCCAGGGCGAAGATGCTGATGATTCCGTAATGATCTTGATGACAGGTGACAATGATGACAGCGCAAACACAATATTGAAACAACGCCTCGTAGAAGTTGCCAACAAAAGCAACAACCGCAACATTATTTCCACCTACAAAAGATATAATGATCTGCCTGCCTATAGTACTTATTTAGGCAAACGCATGACACCCGATTTCGATTTTGCGGTGCATTGCAACATCCTGTATTTTATGTACGACAAAGGGCTGGCATTTAACAAACAGGATAGCGCCACGTTGCAGACAGTAAGCCAGATGATAAAAGAGAAGCAGTATATGAAGGCACCGGTCTACCTCTCGCCATATTATGTAAAATCTTCGATTCTTATTTATCATGTAGCCAGGCTGATGGGTGCTTTTAATATTCCGGAATTGAATATTTATCGTCAACAACTGGCAAACGACATCAATACGCTGCTGGCTAAAAGCTTTAATGTGATGGACCAAATCATCTTGCGTACGTCGTTGCTGCGTTTGGGTTTTGCTGCGCCAGCGCTGGAGTTGCATTCCATTGATGCGTTTGAAACCAGTAATCAGCAGCAATATATCTTTTTCCAGGCACGGGCTGCTTTCTCCTATCCTACACCCTTTAAACAGGTGTTCCTGCATTGGAGTTATATCTGCTATTACTTTTATTGTCCCGCTTATAATAAAATACTTTGGCTGGAATACCTGGTGGAGAAAAGAAAACACTAACTGCTCAAGCTGCCTCATTGCAATCTTCCATGTTCCAAAGTTTTGTTTTTACATCGCTTACTGCACCAGCTTTCAAATCACTCATCCTCCTTACTCGCCATCAAATATGCTTTAATGAAACCATCCAGTTCACCATCCATTATTGGCTGAACATTACCAACTTCATGGTCTGTGCGGTGGTCTTTGATCATTTTGTATGGATGAAAAACATAGCTCCTTATCTGGCTACCCCATTCTATTTTTTTCTTGCTTGCGTTGCTTGCATTCTTTGCTTCTTCTCTCCTGCGCAGTTCCTCTTCATACAAACGGCTCTTCAGCATCTTTAATGCCAGTTCACGGTTCTCGCCTTGTGTACGGGCCTGCTGGCATTCCACAATTATACCACTGGGCGCATGTTTTAAACGCACAGCCGTTTCCACTTTGTTTACATTCTGGCCGCCCTTGCCACCGCTGCGGTAAAACTCCCATTCAAGGTCGGCAGGGTTTACTTCAATTTCAATGCTGTCATCAATCAGCGGGTATACAAACACACTCGCAAAGCTGGTATGTCTTCTTGCATTACTGTCAAATGGTGAAATACGCACCAGGCGATGCACACCACTTTCAGCCTTCAAAAATCCGTAAGCAAATGCACCATCAAATTGTAACGTAGCCGTCTTTATGCCGGCGCCATCACCTTCCTGGTAGTCAAGCTCTGTAACTTTCCAACCCTGCTTATCGCCATACATGCGGTACATACGCAGCAGCATTTCGGCCCAGTCCTGGCTTTCGGTACCACCTGCACCAGGGTTGATTTGTAATACCGCAGGCAGCTCATCTTCAGGCTGGTTAAGCGTGCTTTTAAACTCTGCATCTTCTATGGCTGCAATAGCTGCTTCGTATGCAGCTTTTGTCTCCTCTTCCGTAGCATCGCCACTTTTCCAGAAATCAAACAGCACGGCAAAATCTTCCACAGCAGTTTCAACCTGCTTGAACATTTTCAGCCAGTACTCATTCACTTTTATTTCTTTCATGATTGCCGTGGCACGGGTATTATCGTTCCAAAAACCCGGCGAAAGCGAGAGTGTGCGGTCTTCTTCTACTTTATGAGAGCGGTTATCAACGTCAAAGAAACCTCCTTAGAACACTAACGCGGTCCCGTAAAACTTTAATTTGTTCGATTGTCATAATGCTGCGAAAATAATTTGAAAATCTGAGAAAGCGAAGATTGAAAATTCAAAGCAATGTTATGGGCCAGGCTGTATTGCTGCTATTGAGCTGCTGTTGCGTCGCACTCTTGTACATTTTGAACAATACTGAACAACGGGAAGATTACAGCATCCGGCACTTTATTATTTTATTGAATCTGTTAACACATCCATCAGTAAAAAATTGTCTTAAATATTAATCCCACTCCTCCTCGTAAACAAACTGTGGCATTTGCCATTTATACCGTATTGCAAACAACCTTACAATTAAGCCTGTAATGGCGGCTACAATGGCTGCGGTTTCTGTTGTCATCCCAAGTCTTTCAATTCCTATATACAACACGCCGGTAAGCAGCGATGCGGTTGCGTAAATCTCTTTCCTGAACAATAACGGTATATCGTTACATAAAATATCTCTTAGCACACCGCCGCCGCAACCCGTAATTACACCACTCAGCACAACGATGAGTGATGGCATGTGTAACTGTTCGGCAAGCTGGCAACCAATAATGGTAAATACAACAAGCCCCAAAGCATCGAGGAAAAGAAAAACACTTTTCAGCTTTTTCATAACAGATGCAATTACACCTGCCAGTAATGCGCCGCCTATGGTGATAAGGATATACTCAGGATGTGCAATCCAGGACATAGGATAATGACCCAATAAAATATTCCTGATGGTGCCGCCACCCAAAGCTGTTACACAGGCAATGATGCAAACGCCTACCCAATCCATTTTTCTGCGGCCGGCAGAAAGTGCGGCAGTCATTGCTTCTGCAGTAATGGCAATGATGTATAATACCTGTTCCATATATGGTTTGTTATGGTTCTGAAATTACAACTAATACTTACCCGTTAGCATATGTAAAATAAAAAATGCGAAGCTGTGAACTTCGCATTTTTGTTGCCCTATGCATTGCAGTACAAGAGTGCGACGCAAGGAACGATGCCATTATAAACTGCTGTCGGGCTCCATACTAATTTCCTATAATTTCAAATTCTGTTCGTCTGTTCATCTGCCTGCCTTCCGGTGTTTCGTTTGTATCAATCGGAACTTTTTCTCCATAACCGTGTGCCTTTAACCTGTCTTTTGCAATACCATGTTCGATAAGGTATTTTACCACGCTTTCGCAACGTGACTGTGATAAGCGAATATTATACTCATCTGAACCATAACTGTCTGTGTGGCCGCCTATTTCGATCTTAACTGTTGGGTTATCATTCATGAATTTCATTAAGCGCTGCAATTCATTAATGGATTGCGGCCGCAACGTAGACTTGTCAAAGTCGAAGAAGATATTCTTTAAGATGATCTTGTTACCCACTGCTACTTTTTTCAACTCCACATCTTTAATGATTTCCTGGAAGCCGTTTGTTTTGGGAATATTAAAGTTCTCTGAATGGAACAGGTAACCGGGCGCCGTTACCGCTATACCATAGTTGTGACCATCCGGTAATGTTACAAGATATTTACCTGTTGCGCTGTTCGACTTAAATGTTGCGATCAGTTCATTCTTATCAAGATCGTTTAACTCAATCGTTGCCTCCAATGGTTGCTTTGTAATTTCATCTGTGATCGTTCCTTTAAGAATGGTAAGCGATGGCTGCTGCAATTCTACCGGTGGTGCCGGTTGTATAGTTTTTACGGGGGCTGTAACGCTTGCTATCAGGTTATCTTCATTGCTAAGCAAAAAAGGCTTATCATCTCCAAGAAAGGTAATGGAATAAATGTCTTTATCACCATAACCACCTTCTCTGGCAGAGGAATAATAACCCCTGCGTCCATTACCCGCAACTACGAAAAATACATCATCATCAGGACCATTGATAGGCCAACCCAGGTTCTCAGGTTCAGACCATTTGCCATCGGTTAACGTGGATTTGAAAATATCGTAACCACCCATTGAGCCATGGCCCTGGCTGCTAAAATACATGGTTATGCCATCGGGGTGCATAAACACACCTTCTTCGTCATATTTGGTATTGATAGTAGTGCCGATATTTGTAGGATTGACCCAGTTATCTTTTGCATCTTTTGTGCAGTAGTAAATGTCCCGTGCGCCAATGCCTTTGTCCCTGTCGCTGATGAAGTAAACAACTTTGTTATCGAATGATTCGGAAATAGTAGACTCGTGCGCTTTGGTGTTGATGTTTTTATTCATATGCTCGGGAATCTTCCATGCTGTTCCCTTCAGTACACTTTCATAGAGGTCTCCACCATCTCCTTTCTGATTTTCATAAATATACAAGGTAGTGCCATCGTTAGATAAACCGGCTGTAGCATCATGCCCGGGTGTATTGATGGGTGCACCAAGGTTTTGTGCCGACCCCCATTTTTTATCTACCTTATTGCTCAGGTAAAGATCTTCGTAATAGCCCCCGGAAAGCGGATCGAGCTTTTGACCGGTTGAATTATTTCTTCTTGATGTAAACACCACCATCGATTCATCTGTTGTAATAAACGCACTGTAATCAGGAAAAGATGAATTTACACCATCGCCAAGGTTATTGATGCGTACGCGTTTTGGCTTTGACATCAGTTCCTTACCCGTGTTACATTCTGCTATCTTCTTGTTAATATCTTCCAGTTTATACGCAGGTACTTTCGACTGCGTTTTAAGTGAGGTTAGATAAAGATTATAATACTTTAAAGCGTCGTCCCACTTTGCCTGTAAATGATACGCCCAGCCTGCGTAGTAAGAAAACTCAGGAAAGACATTTGGGTTTAACTGAGAAGCTTTTTCAAAATATTTTAATGATGCATCACTCTGGCTGTTGATGGCAAACTTACAAAAGGCAATCATCCAGTTCACATCTGCATTGTCAGGATTGAATGCATTTGCTGCTTCAAGCGGTTTCAACGCGGCACGAAATGCAGCCTCGCCGGCATGGTTATAATCATGGCGGCTTACGGGCATATACTCATGCGAAGAAAGAAAAAAGTCGAGCTCACTTAAATATATTTTATAGCCGCTTAAAAATATCGACTTCCCTTCTTCATAATTTTTCTTTGCTTCTTTGAAGGCATCTTTCTGGTCTGGAAAATTTTCTTTCTCAAATGGTTTATTTACCTGCGCTACTGATGTAATACCTGTTATGAGTAAAACAAATAGTAATATTTTTTTCATAAAGCTTGTTTCTTGGATAAGTGGATTATTCGCACACTACGGATTTATATTGCTTTGCTATCTTAATACCGAGTTCGGCAGCCTTCGTGTAGTCTTCACAGGCACCTTTATAATCGCTGAGCATTTCCTTGGAGATACCACGGTTTAAATATGCTTCGGCGTATTCTGCATTTAACCTGATGGCGGTATTGCAATCTTCAACTGCAGCCTGGAAATCCCTCTTTTTATATTGCACAGATGAGCGGTTATTATACGCAAATGCATAATCCTTTTTTAATTCAATCGCTTTATTAAAATCAGCCATAGCGCCATCAACATCCTGGTCTTCAACTTTGGCCGCTCCCCTGTTATTGTAGGCGACATAATAATCCGGTTTCAGGCCAATTGCTTTATCGTAACTAGATATGGCGTTTTTGTACTCTTTCTTTTTCCTGTAAGCAGTACCAAGATTATTGTAGGTAAATGCAAGGCTCTGATCGGCAGCCAATGCTTTTTTATAATCATCTATGGCATCGTTAAGACTATCTATTTCCATTTTAGCACTGCCCCTGTCGTTCAGCGCATAGGCATAGTCAGGTTTTACTTCAATAGCTTTTGAAAAATGGTCTATAGCAGCAATATAATCCCTGCCCTGGAAAGCAATCAGGCCCTGCAGATAATAGGCTTCTGCCTGTTTGGGATTTATTTCGATGGTTTTACGCAGATCAGCCATAGCATTAGCTGTATCATTTGTATTCCTGTAGGTTTGCGCACGCAGCATATAGCTGTAATCTGCCCCGGCATTGAGTTCTATCGATTTGGAAAGATCTGCGAGTGCCTCAGCCGTTTTGCCTGCTTCAGCATAAGCCAGCCCGCGGTTATAATAAGCTTTCTCTAATGTGGGTTTTAGCGTAAGTGCTTTGGTAAATGCTGCAATTGCTTCATTGTACTTTTTAGATTGCAACAAGCTGTTGCCATTGTTATATGCTTTCTCTGCTTCCTGGTTTGGCTGAATCACTAACCTTACAGTATCAGTTACTGCAAGCCTTACGGTGTCTGTCTGAGCAAAGAGTTGAGAGTTTAAAAGCAGGGTTACTACAAAAAAAACTGATCTTCTCATGGATACTTTTTTGCATTAACGACAAACGATATTATATATTATCACTATATTATTGATTTAAGCGAATCTTAAATACTTTAATTAGCACTTCGCTTGTCAACTGCTGTATTATCAAAATGTAAAGTGCCTGAAAGGGGGAATTCGGCCAAACCTGTGGTTTTGTACATCATTTTTCGCATTACTATTTTAGTATCTTGCTACAACAATTGTTTGAACATGCACGATACACACCTGCATCATGAAGATCATTTGGAAAGTTCAGCATTACTGAAAGATATCGTAATAGGTATGAGCGATGGTTTAACGGTACCTTTTGCATTGGCTGCAGGTCTCAGTGGTGCGGTGGATAATACCAGTGTTATTGTACTTGCAGGTATTGCAGAAATTGCCGCAGGTTCAATAGCAATGGGTCTCGGTGGTTTTCTTGCAGGTAAAACAGAACAGGATCATTACAACAGCGAATTGAAAAGAGAGTACTGGGAGGTTGACCATCTGCCACAAAAAGAAAGAGAAGAAGTAAAAGATTTCTTTGCAGGCCTTGGCTTAAGTGAAGATGTGCAGGAAAAAGCTACAACCGAACTTATAAAAGATAAAGACCGATGGGTGGAGTTTATGATGAAGCATGAACTAAACCTTGATAAGCCAGACCCTAAGCGTGCACGAAAAAGCGCATTTAACATTGGTGTTTCTTACATTGTTGGTGGCCTTGTACCATTAAGTCCTTATTTTTTTGTAGATGAAGCTACAGAAGCGTTGAAATTTTCAGTTGTCATTACCCTCGCCTGCCTGTTTATTTTTGGGTTTTTTAAAAGTAAAATTACAGGCGTAAACCCATGGAGCGGAGGCTTTAAAGTTATGCTTATTGGCGCCGTAGCCGCAGCAACTGCTTTTGGTATCGCAAGACTTATAGAAGGAAAATAATATTGCCCGGCATAGCCGGGCAATAATTAAATTTTGTAAGTCGGCTGCAATACTGCTATTAAGCTGCTGTTGCGTCGCACTCTTGTACGTCTGAATGGTTATTCAGCACTCCGGGCTCAGGCATCCTGCCTTTCCTGCACCACCACAAGATCTGCCATATCAACATTCATTGGTAACAGGCCTATTTGCACAATAGCACGCTTACCACGTATTTCTTTTACTTCGCCTACCTGGTGGTTTTTTTTCATTTTCACTTTTGAGCCAACAACAATATCTGTCTTTACTTCCTTATATTTTGCATCAATCTTTTTGGCAAGCTTGTTTGCCACTACGTGTTCCTTTTTTTTAAACAACAGGTTTTGAATATTCTTTATTACATCTTCCTTGTCTTCAGCCTTGCGCCATTCAATTACGATCTGTTTAAGCTTTCTTTCTGTTTCCTTCATCTGCTCAATACGATCTTCTGTAATCTTGTTTTGGTGTTTCAAAACTTCTACCTGCTGGCGGTGTTTCTCACGGCTCATCACGCCTTCCATTTCTTTTCGCAGCTTATCATTTTCCTGCAACAGTTTGGCAAGTTCTTTCTTGTCCTTATCCAGTTGCTGTTGGTCCTGCTCCGTGCGGTTTAGCAATTTATCCAGCCTGAAATGATCTTCATCCACCAGCTGCCTGGCACGCGTAATCAGTTGCTTTGGCAAGCCTATTCTTTCAGCTATAGCAAATGTGTAAGAACTGCCTGGTTTACCAACCATCAGTTTATACATCGGTTGAAGATTAACTTCATCAAATGCCATGGCACCATTAATTATTCCCACTGTTCGGTTGGCCATCACCTTCAGATTTAGGTAGTGCGTTGTTACTATACCAAATGAATGTTTGCGGGCAAGTTCTTCCATAATAACTTCTGCAAATGATCCACCCAGGTTGGGGTCACTACCGCTACCCAGTTCGTCTATAAAGAACATGGTTTTGCCATTGGCGTTCTCTATAAAATATTTCATGTGCAACAAGTGAGACGAGTAGGTACTTAACTCAAATTCTATACTCTGCGTATCGCCTATGTGTATGAAAAGTTGCTTGAATATACCCATTACAGAAGTAGGATGCACTGGAACCAACAGCCCACTCTGCATCATCATCTGGTTGAGCCCGATTGTTTTCATGGTAACCGTTTTGCCACCCGCGTTAGGGCCGCTGATTACGAGAATCCTTTTTTTATCATCCAGTTCAAGCGTAACGGGTATGGTTTTACGCTGCGAATTTTTATTGTACAAATACAACAACGGGTGATACGCATCCCGCACTTCAATGTGTGCTTTATCAATCACATTCGGGTAATTACCATTTACGTCTACGGCAAGCTTTGCCTTACCACGTATAAAATCATATTCACCTAGTACTGTATAGTAGACATGTAACAAGGCGCTGTAAGAACTTAGCTGTGCGGTAAGTGCTTTTAATATGCGCATTACTTCTTTTCTTTCATCACTCTCCAGCGCAAATACATCATTGTTTATTTCAATGGTTTCTTCTGGTTCAATATAAGCTGTTTTGCGGCTGTCGCTCTCTCCATGAAGAATACCTTTTACCTGTCTTTTATGCTCTGAGAATACTGCCACTACCCTGCGGCCATTGCTAAAGCTTTCTTCTATATCTGCTGCATAGCCCGCTTTATTTAACCGCGCCACCACTTTTTCAAATGCGCGTCTCAGTTCATTTCTCTTACGGTAAAGGCTTGCCCGTATCTTCTGCAGTTCAGGACTGGCTGTATCTTTTACATTGCCATATTCATCCAGTATATCATCTATGAGTTCTGCAATGACTTTTTCATAGTAGGTATCTTCAATAACTTTTGTTAGTGCAGGATAAGCCGTTCTCCTTTCATTATCAAACCACCGGAATATTTTTTCAAGGCTGCTTACCAGTTTTCTTATAAGCATAAATTCATCACCGCTGAGTGTACTGCCCGGTATACCAAGCAGCTTTATTTCACGTGCAATATTCAATACATAATCATTAGGAAAATACTGGGCATGTTGTAACAGTAATTTGAATTCATTGGTTTGTTGCAACTCTAGTTCAATGAATTCTTTTTTGGTATGAATGCGTAACTGTTCTGCTTTTTTCTTTCCGTATTCACTATTGCAATGTTCGGTCAATAAGGCCTTGATCTTATCAAACTCTAACTGCACTGCTGCCGATTCTGGATATAACTTCATGCTTCCCCGAAAAATTTTGTTTGCAAAGGTAATAAACTAACCGCCTGCTATATTAGAACAACATTAGAGTTTTGCGCACCCTGCCGCTATACTTGCTGAAAGTACAAGTGAGTGACACAACAGGCGATGCCACCTGCACTACAGCCTGTTAAAATAATTCTTCTTTTTTAAATCTTTGCTTCTTAACATTTCGTAAGTAGAAAAAACTATTACGATGAAAACATCTACATCAATTCAGAAAACTTTTGCGTTTGCCATTTGTGTAGCATCATCTTCTTTTATGCTCACCAGTTGCCAGAAAAACAATTTTAAAGAAGAAGTACCACCTGCCGTTGCTGCAGAACAAAGCGACGAGCTTTCGGCAAAATCTGCTATGCAGGGATTATTTGTTTCTGCTGCTGATACTGCAGCAAGCGTGGATAACCTGTATAAATATGGCTTACTTAATTATCAAACCGTATTGATGAGCCAGTTTACAACGGGTGCCAAAGATGGTAATGGCGTATTATACAACAAAAAAACTGATGAGGTTTTTCAGCTAAGCCGCCAGAAAAAAACATTGTATGTTTTTGCCAACGGTTCAGATATGTCTAACCCGCCAACATTGGTAAGATCATTTACTGATACTTCGTTAAGTAGCGGAAGAGAGCTTGCTTACGATAAGAAAAATGATGTACTGTTTATTGCCAACAATACAGACAGTACCATCAGGCTTTACAGGAACTTCAATAATTTATCCGGCAATGTAACAGGCGAAAAAGTGAAAATAAGCGGCCAGCCATGGGGCATTATTTATGATGAAATGATGGATAAACTGGTTGTAGTGATAGACCTGGCCGCTATGCGCCTGGATATATTTGATAACCCGGCTATGTTACATACCGGCAATGCTGCTGCCAGCAGATCGCTCGACATAAAAGACAGGCCAAACGGCACTTTCAGCCGCCTGCATGGTATTACTTATAATGCAGAAGCAGATGTGTTGATCGTTACTGAAATTGGTGAGGCTGCTGCTCCCGTTACGCCTACACCTGGCAAACCGGCTTTCAATGCAGATGGTGGTATTTATGTGATCAACAATGGCGCAGCTAAACTTTCATCTGGCGGCAGTGTATATGCAGACGCGGTGATCTATGGCGCAAATACAGGGCTTGGAAATCCTGTGGATGTTGCGAGCCGCTGGTTAAACGGTAAAGGATTTATTTTTGCTATTGAAAAAGCGAACAAGAAAATACAGGCATTCAGAATAACAGATATGGGCGATGTAATGCCTGTAACAACAGTAACCACGCCTTACTCACCGGAAGCAGGCGACCTTACCAAATAAACAGATCATATATTTACGAATAGTCCTCAAACAAGGCAGACCGTTTGGTCTGCCTTGTTTTATTTAAACATAGTGCTTTGCCTGCAATGAGTATCTTTAAATAAAAAATATGCAGACTTATGATACACTGGTTGATGCTTTGAATGATCTTAAAAAACAAGGCTACACAACAGATTTTAATCTTGCTTTTGACCAGCTCAAATGCCATGAGACCGGTGTTTGCCTTGCACCTTCACAATTTGAGATAACCAGCTTCTATCGCTTTGAGGGTATGACCAACCCTGATGATTCATCAATTTTATACGTAGTAGAAGCCAAGGACGGCAGTATGAAAGGAACGCTGGTTAGCGCGTACGGTGTATACAGCGATCCCGTAAGTGACGAAATGCTTAACAAACTAAAGATCCACCAGCAATAGCGTGCAAACTTTGTTGAAATAATGGCTCTTATTGTATGCACCAGAATAGTAACTGCGTGTTACCTTCAAAGCAATTTACAAAACATATTGCAGCATGTTACAACGCCGACGCTTTTTACAAATGGGGTCTTTGGGGGCAGGATCACTCTTTTCAGCAAAACTTTTTGCAGGCACTGCCGGCACCGGTAAGGTGCCTTTGGTTATTTCTACATGGGATGCCGGCATTAATGCAAACAAAGGTGCATGGGAAGTATTGAAAAATGGTGGCACCGCTCTTGATGCCGTTGAAAAAGGTGTGATGGTTACAGAAGATGAGATCAGTTGCTGCGTAGGTCTTGGTGCCAATCCCGACAGAGATGGCCACGTTACGCTCGATGCCAGTATTATGGATGAAAAAGGCAACTGTGGTTGTGTAGCATTTCTTGAACGCATAAAACATCCTATCTCTGTTGCCAGGAAAGTAATGGAAAAAACACCGCATGTAATGCTGGTAGGCAGCGGTGCGCAACAGTTTGCTATAAGCGAGGGCTTTCAACTGGAGCCCGACAGGTTATCTCCCGATGCTCAGAAAGCTTACGAAGAATGGCTGAAAAAGTCGGAATACAAACCACAGATCAATGTAGAGAATACAAAGAACGACCAGTCATTTGCCCCCATCAAATTGCCAAACGGCGCATGGAACCATGATACTATCGGAATGCTAGCCATAGATGCAAAAGGTAACCTCAGCGGCAGTTGTACAACAAGCGGTATGGGTTTTAAAATGCGTGGCCGTGTAGGCGATTCGCCTATTATTGGTGCAGGCTTATTTGTAGACAATGAAATAGGTGCGGCCGTATCTACCGGTCTTGGCGAGGAAGTTATAAAGGTTTGCGGCACACACCTCGTAGTAGAGTTTATGCGCCAGGGCAATTCACCTGAAAATGCCTGTAAACTAGCCGTTGAGCGAATAGTAAAAAAGAATCCCGCCAGGGCAAAAGATTTCCAGGTTGGCTTTATAGCCATCAATAAGAAAGGGCAGTACGGCGGTTATTGTATACAAAAAGGCTTCAACTACGCAGTTTGTTATTCCAATAACGGCAGCGAACTGGTTGATGGCAAATACCTGTTATAATTTTTTTTGAACCCGGCAGCAGCATCGCTACCCGGCACCTGTTGCGTCGCACGCTTGTACGACAACAATACTATTCAGCAGTTCCAAAGTACGGTATGACATTAGAAATAGCAGTCTTCAATATTCAATCGGCAATCATTGCGGCAAATGCAGGCGCAGACAGAATTGAGCTTTGCGAAAATCCTGCAGACGGCGGTACTACTCCATCTTACGGCACCTTGAAAACAGTAAGGGACAAAGTATCTGTACCTGTATTTCCTATCATTCGTCCACGTGGTGGCGATTTTCTGTATACACAGGAAGAATTTGAAGTTATGATCCGCGATGTACAGCTCTGCAAAGAACTGGGGTTCGAAGGTGTAGTGTTGGGCCTGTTAAATCCTGATGGTAGTATAGATGTGCCGCGTACAAAAATGCTCGTTCAGCTCGCCTACCCGCTGGAAGTTACTTTTCACCGCGCTTTCGACCGTGCAGCCCGGCCTTCCAGGGCTTTGGAAGATGTTATCGATTGCGGCTGCCAGCGCATACTTACCAGCGGCCAGGTTCCCAATGCTTTCGACGGAAAATTGCTGATTAAACAATTGGTGGCAGATGCTGCAGAACGAATCATTATTATGCCGGGCAGTGGTGTAAGAGCCGGCAATATCGCAGCGCTCGCCGCTTTTACAGGCGCCACCGAATTACATTCCTCCGCCCGAAAAACGATCGCCTCCCAAATGCATTACTACCCATCGTCTATGGAAGAAGTGCTTGAAAACATAATTCCTGATATTGCCGAAATCAAAGCCATGAAAGCAAACGTTCGTTAATTTTATTACCCCGGCCGGTCTTTTTCCTTTACTTTTGCCCGGCACGCCTGATATATTTTTTTAATATCAGATGGCGAATAGCTATTATTAATATTACCTGGACATTTCTAAATTTTAATAATAATTCTGTAGTTGAATTTCAGCGGTTTAGAAAATCAACTAGTTATCGGGCATAATTATTGCCAACTCTTTGGGCTCGCGGAAACGGATATAAACTCCCGACGAATCAGAAGAAAAGCAGAAAAGCAATTTTCTAATCACGATCAGCAATGATCTAAAAAAGCTATTGCAATGAAGACTTTTTATTCAATTCTTTTGGTCTTAATTTTTATCATGCATGGCAATGCCCGGCCTGAAACGTATGTTTTCCGCCCTCACTTTATCCAGGATACGACTGATACAAATATTACCTTATTACCAGATTCAGTTTTAGCTGTTGCAGAAGAAAAAAAGGTTACCAAAAAAGTTGCTCCTCTTTTAAAGGGCACAGCAAGCTTCTACAGTAAAAGCCTGGAAGGCAGCGAGACCGCCACAGGCGAAGTTTTTAGCCACGCCAACTATACAGCAGCAAGCAACAATTTACCACTTAATGCATGGGTGAAAGTTACCAACCTTCGCAATGGTAAAACTGTTGTAGTACGCATCAATGACCGCATGCACCCAAAGATGGCAAAAAAAGGACGGGTAATAGACTTAACGATTGCTGCTGCTAAAAAGATAGGCCTCACTACTAAAATAGGCCTCACGAAAGTATCGCTTGAAGTAATGGATAAAAGCGATGTTGATGAAACGAATGCTCCCATCATCGCTACTTTATCAAAATAATTGAATTTTCCCTTTATTACTACTCGTAACGTAAAGCTATTATAGGGCTTAGCTTTGACGCTTTTATAGCCGGCCACAAACCTGCCAGCAAGCCTACCACGCTACAAATCAATACTCCTGCAATTACCCAGGCCCATGGCACAACGAAGCCCGTTCCAAAAATCAGCGATGCCACATTGCCCAGTAAAACACCAAACAATATTCCAAAAAAGGCACCCAGTAAACTTATAATGGTCGACTCAAACAGGAACTGCTGACGAATATTCCTTCTTTTACCACCAAGTGCTTTTATCAGCCCTACTTCACGTGTGCGTTCATTTACCGCAACAAGCATGATATTCATTAAACCTATGGCGGCACCTATAAGGGTTATTAAGCCTATGGCACCTGCAGCCCCCTGGATACTACCCAGCAAACCGATAAAAGTTTCAGCTAGTTTATCACTCTTTTCCGCCACAAAATTCTCGTCCTCGCCTGGTGTTAACCGCCTGATACCACGAAAGATAGACGTGGCTTCTGCCACAGCGCCATCCAGTAAACCAACGTCATTTGCCATAACACCAATAGTAAAGGAAGGAGAAGAATTACCCATTCTTCTAACGTTGTTATAACTGGTAATGACCACATTGTCTGCACGCATCAATGCGCTGGAACCTTTGCTTTTTAATATCCCGATTACACGATATGGCACACCTGCCACGCTTACTATTTTGTCTACGCCTTTTTCTTTACCGGTTTCGCCAAACAATTTTTTAGCTACATCGCTGCCCAGCAAACAAACATTCCGGCCGGTCTGCACATCGAGCCTGTTGAGGTTTCTGCCATACTCCACCGCAAAGCCGTTTACCGGCAGGTAATTTTCATCTCCGCCGCTTACCCTTACATTAGGATTTGTTTTCTTGCTTTTATACCGTAATTCTGTTGAGCCCGGACCGCTAAGAGCCACACTTACAACCGCCGGAAAATTGAATGCAGATTTAAACAGTTCAGCTTCTGTAAGCTGTATAGGTTTGTCGAGATTAGATTTTTTTTGCTTTTTGCCCTTTTCCACTTTCTCTGTCTGGTTATCGTTTCCAAACCGGAAACGCTCCTTGTAAGAAATGGTAAACCCGTTGGCACCCATAGTGGAAAAGCTCTCTCTCAAACTTCCGTTCATGGCGTCTATGGCCGTAATAATGCCAATAAGTGCCATAATACCAAATGCAATTATTGCAACAGTAATACCTGTTCTTAACCTGTTACTACGCACAGTGCGGTATGCTAGTGAGAAGGAATCTTTCAACGTCATAGTGCAATATAGATTTTTATGTACCCGGCTTTTGTACTGGCATCATCGTCCCTTGCGTCGCACACTTCAACCGGTGAATGATAAATGAGCAAACGCGAAGACCAAAGCGAAGATTTTAAGAGCAAATTATATAGCTTGTAAGCAGGTATGCCCGCGCAGAACTATGCTGTAATCAAAATACACCGTCTCACCAACCTGCGGTACATGCATATGCAGTGCGCTTCAGCTGAAAATAGTTCCGAACGTACAAGTGAGTGACACAACCGGCGATGCCATGAAAACTACTGCCGGGACAATAATTAAACCTGCTTTGCACGAACAGATGCTACCACTCAATATATTGCTGCTCAAAAAACCACGTCTGCAACGAAAGTGCTGCCTGTATAATAGTTGATATAATATCGCTTTCTACAATGCAACAGCCTGTACAATGCTTATAAAGGTAAAGCCATTCAGCGGTTTGCATTTAAAAATAACACGGATGGAAAACAATTGGTTTGAGTGGTTAGAAATACAACCAGTTGAGGATGGCAGTAGGCAATATACCAAGCAATACAATAATTGCTGCCACCGCTACCAGGCCAAATTTGAAAGAGGAGGTTACAGGTTCGGTTTCAGGATTTCCCTCTTTAAAGTACATAGCCTGTATAACGCGGAAATAGTAATAAGCACTAACTGCTGCAAATATAACACCCACAATAACCAGCCACAGGTATGTTCCTGTTTTTACCAGCGATGCCAGCATAAGGTATTTGGCAAAAAAGCCTGCTGTAAGCGGGATACCGGCAAGTGAAAGTAAGAATATTGTGTTCGTTGCCGCAAGTACGGGTTGAGTTTTGCCCAGGCCGTTGTAACCTTCGAAGGTGTGGTCTTTCATTTTTACGAGTACTGCAAAAATGCCTATGGTAGCAAGGCTGTATGCGGCCGCATATAATAACAATCCTTCATGGGCGGTATCATTTACGCTCATAAGCGCATAGAGCATGAAACCGGCCTGTGCAATGCTGGAGTAAGCAAGCATTCTTTTTACGCTTTGCTGAAAAACGGCGGTAATATTTCCTACCAGCAGTGTAGCAACGATCATGATAGACACAAGTAACTGCCAGTCTATTGCTTTGGCGGTGGCCTCCATTCTTACATCAAACAGGCGGATAAGCGCCACAAAACCTGCTGCTTTAACAATGGTAGCCATAAACGACGTAAACACACTGGGAGCACCGTCGTAAACGTCTGGCGTCCAGAAATGAAATGGCGCGGCAGACACTTTGAACGCCATGGAAACAAGCAGGAATAATAAACCTATAATTTCGAGAAAAGAAGCGACGTTAAGGTAAAGCCCCTGCGATAACCTCATGGTAGTAAGGCTGAATGTACCTGTACCACCATAAGTAAGTGCTATACCCATAAGCATGAGCCCTGTAGAGAAAGAGCCCATCAAAAAATATTTCAGGGCCGCTTCATTACTTTTCATATTTCTTTTGTCGCTGCCGGTGAGAATGTACAACGGAATTGACATGATCTCTACACCCAGGAACAATGTTAAAAGATTATTGTAACAGGTAAGCATGGTTATACCGCACAGCACAAAGAAAATAAGTGTAAAATATTCAGCCGTGTATTTGCCATACTTTTCGATCTCCTTACCTGTGACAAGCACGTACACAAGGGTAGAAGCGAGCATAATGGAGTTAAAAAGATAACCGAACTTCGAGAAGGCCAGTAAGCCGTGCGTATCAATAGCAAACAAGTGCTTACCATAACTATCGGCGATGTTTGCAATGAGCAATAACAACAAACCAACAGATGCTATGTGTCTTAAGCTTTCTTTGTTTTTCAACAAGAAGCTGCAGAACATCATGATCATTCCAAAAACCGCCGAAAGTATTAATGCATTCATATTTGAGATCTATACTTCTTAAACTATTACTTTAAACCCGCTAAAGCTGCCTGCACAGCATCATTTGTTAATTGCAGCATTGGCTGCGGATATACACCGAGCACAATCACGACAATAACCAGTATTACCAGCATAATCTTTACGCCATTGGAGACTTCCACCGCCCCGTCAGTAACGATTGAAGTGTTTCCATAAAATGTCTTCTGAATCATATTGAGTGTATAAACGGCTGCAAGGATAATGCTGACACCGCTTATTGCGGCCATCCATATATTGTACCTGAATAACCCGTTAAACATCATAAACTCGCCCACAAAAGCATTGGTAAGTGGTAACGCAATATTGGCCAATGCCATTACTACCAGTAAAACAGCCAGTGCGGGTGCTTTCTGTGCAAGACCTCCCAATTCGCTGAATTTACGCGTACCCAACTGTGTTTCGATGGCGTCTGCCACTATCCACAAACCAATGACATTAACGCCGTGGTTAAACATTTGTATTATTACGCCCTGCATACCCACCTGCTGGTTTGAAAAGATAGCAGCACACATTAAACCAATGTGCGCAATAGAAGAATAGGCGATCAACCGCTTGAGATCATCCTGGCGGATAGCGATCAATGACGCGTACAACATGCCTGTTACGCTCAGAATGATAATAAGACTGCTAAAGTGAACGGTAGCATTTGGGAATACAGGTACCAGCCAGCGGATAACAGCGAATATACCCATCTTGACCATTACGCCGCTCAGTATCATAGTGACTGCCGTAGGCGCCTGCTCATATGTATCTGGTTGCCATGTATGGAATGGAAATATGGGCATTTTGATGGCAAAAGCAATAAAGAATAACCAAAATGCAAAGTTTTCTTCGCCGGCAGACAGCCTGATCTTATAAAAGGATTGCAGCGCAAATGAATGTTCCGGGTTCTTATAATACAGGTATAATATACCTACCAGCATCAGCAGAGAACCGAGGAAAGTATACACGAAAAATTTGAATGTAACGGCTATACGCTTTTCTCCGCCCCAGCCTGAGCAAAGGAAATAAGCGGGTATTAAAACAATCTCCCAAAAAAAGTAGAAGAGCAACATGTCTGTAGCGAGAAACACGCCCATCAGGCCTGTTTGCATCAAAAGCATAAGCCCGTAAAAAGTACCTGCCTTTTTATAGGTATTGTCATACACGGCCCCAAATACCAGCGGAAAGGCAATTGCTGTAAGCAGGCAAAGCATTTTCCCCATACCATCGAGACCAATACTAAACCTTGCCCCTATAAAAGACAACCAGGAAGTATTGAAAGTATTTTTTTCAACGCCTAACAAGTCGTACACACCTGCAAAAGCAACAGCCAGTGTGATGATGGCTGTAAAAAGCGACAGGCTTTTTGCGTCTCTTTCACTTTTGGTGAAGAAAGTCAATAAACCGCCAGCCAAAGGAATTAATATCAGTAATAATGCGATCATATCTTTTGCTTTACGCTTGTAGTTTTATTGCCTGCTGCCAGCCACCGCAAACAGTTGTGAATGCCTTGGCGAACGTGGCACTTGCCGGGTATTGAACCAACCGTACAAGTGAGTGACACAACCGAAGCTACATAGTAGCAATGCAGCTGGTTACTAAAAAATCTTCTGTAAAAAACCAACGATCTCCTGCTGATGCCAGAAGACAATAAACAATACTACAATAGACAATACCATGAATAATACATAACTGCCCACCTGGCCACTTTGCAACAGCCTCAGTTGTCTTGATGAATAATTTACAAACCTGCCTGTACCGTTTACAATGCCATCGATAAATTTCTCTATGCCAGATTTTAGAAAGCCGGCCAGTGCGTTCAAAGGTTTTACGATAATTGCATCATACAACTCATCGATATACCACTTGTCTGCCAGCACTTTTTTGATGCCGGTATAAGTGCCATCGAATGCCTTTACCGCAAAGAACTTACGTGCGGCTGCATACACAACAATCAACGCTACCACAGTACCGCCAAAAAGCGCCCATTCAACTGTATGGATATTTTCAATCTCGTGTGCCTCTGCAGGTACCACCGGTGAAAGATATTCATTGAAAAAAGGGTGACCGCCAAACATTTCGGGGAATTGAATAGCGCCACCAACCAAAGACAGTATGGCCAATATAACCAGCGGAATAGTCATTGGTCTGGGTGATTCGTGCAGATGATGCTCCTGCTCATGCGTGCCCCTGAAGCCGCCGAAGAAAACAAGCATCATCAGGCGGAACATATATATCATAGTGAGCAATGCAGCAAAACAGGCCAGGTAAAACAAAACCGGGCTGTGTGCGTACGTTGCTATCAGTATTTCATCTTTTGAAGCAAAGCCTGACGTGAAAGGAAAACCTGCAATAGCAAGAACTCCGATTACGAAAGTCCAGGTGGTAACAGGCAATTTTTTGCTTAGACCGCCCATTTTGGTAATATCCTGCTCCCCGCCCATTGCGTGTATTACAGAACCTGCTCCAAGAAACATCAAAGCCTTGAAGAAGGCATGCGTCATGACATGAAAGACGCCTGTTGTGTAAGCACCTACGCCCAGCGCAAGAAACATAAAACCAAGCTGGCTTACCGTGGAATAGGCGAGTACTTTTTTAATATCGTTCTGGTATAGCGCAATCGTTGCAGATAATATAGCCGTTGCAAGACCCACAACCGCAACTACGGTTTGTGTAAGTTCGCTAAGAGAGTATAAGACATTACTTCTTGCAATCATGTATATACCAGCTGTAACCATTGTTGCGGCGTGGATGAGGGCGGAAACAGGGGTAGGACCAGCCATTGCATCGGGTAACCATGTGTATAGAGGAATTTGAGCACTTTTACCCATAGCGCCTACAAAGAACAGCAGCGTTATGGCGGTTACATCACCCGGGCTAAGGGTATCTGCAAGATCAAACACTTCACTGTATGTAGCAGTACCCAGTTTATTCAGCAGCCAGAAAATAGCCAGTAAAAAACCAAGATCACCAATACGGTTCATTACAAAGGCTTTTTTGGCAGCGTAGTTATAGTTGTTATTCTTAAACCAGAAACCAATCAGCAGGTAAGAACAAAGCCCCACGCCTTCCCAACCTATAAACATGATAACATAGTTGGCACCAAGTACCAGCAGCAGCATGGAGAATACAAAGAGGTTGAGGTATGCGAAGTACCTGCCAAAATGCTCTGCAGGTTCATCATGCATATACGAGGTGGAGTACAGGTGTATTAAAAAACCGATGCCTGTAATAATAAGCAGGAATAACGCAGACAAGGCATCTACCTGGAATGCAAACGGGATCTGGAAGTCTGCCACATTGATAAAATCGAAAAGGTTGCTAACGAAACCGCCGCCTGATCTTACCTCGGAAAATAATACTACACTTACGATAAAGGAAAGAAGAATAGAACCACTGCCGATTATACCGATTGCGCCTTTCGACAACGATTTCCTGAAAAGACCGTTGATCAAAAAACCTAGCAAAGGAAATAATGGTACCAGGTAAACTAAATTATCCATAAGCCCCAAACCCTTTTACGGGTAATATTTATAAGTGTTTTAAAATAAAATCCGCCTTCCGGCAATGCAGGCCTAATTCTTTAACCTGTTTAAAAAATTAATATCAACAGAATGAATATTCCTGTACATCATTACAATAATGGCCAATCCAACACTTACTTCTGCAGCCGCAACCACCATTATGAAGAACACAAACAACTGAGCATCTGTACCTGCTGCACCCATAGAACTGTTTACGGCAGCAACCGCAGGACTCATTTTAGAAAATGCTACCAACATCAGGTTAACAGCATTCAGCATTAATTCTATGCACATAAAAATGATAATGGCATTGCGGCGCGTTAGTACCCCCGCTACACCTATACAAAATAAACATGCCGCTAATGCTACGTAATACTGAATTGACATTTGCTGCCTCCGTCTCCCCACCAGGGGAAAGTTTATGATAAAAAGTTGAGAATTCCTGCTACTGAAAAGATTATGCATGGTACACCCCTGGTGCAATTGCTTAATCTTTCTTACCAATAACCACTGCACCAACCATTGCACTTAAAAACAAAACACTGCTTATTTCAAATGGCAATGCATATTCTGTAAACAATACTTTTCCAAGATTTTCGATAAGACCGGCATCGCCGGAATTTGTTTCTACCGTTTTGCCGATCATATCCTGCGATGAACGCAAGGCAGATACCAGCACTGTGAACAATAATCCGCCTGATACTACGCCAAAGAACTTCATCCAGATATTACGCTGGGGTTCCGTTTCTTTATTCAGGTTCATCAACATGATCACAAACAGGAACAATACCATGATTGCACCGGCATAAACGATCATGTTTACAATAGCCAGGAACTGTGCATTTAAAAGAAGGTAATGACCGGATATGGCAAAGAATACAACAATCAGCCATAAAACACTATGGATGGGGTTTTTACTTACAAGCACCATTATTGCACTAAACAATGCCAGAACACTTAAGACCCAAAATAATATTTCAGTAGTACTCATGTATAATTCATCAATTTGACCATCTGAATATCTGACAATCCTAAAATCTGCAGGTTATATCAAACGTTCAGATTATTGCTAATCCAGGTTATAGTCTCTCACCCCTTGCTTTTGCAAATTCTTCCGGCTGTGTTTTAGGATCGGGAATAAGCAAATCGTCTTTTCCGTAAATAAACCCTTTACGGGCATAGCTGGCAGGTGCAAAAGTTTCACTCAGGTAAATAGCATCTTTCGGGCAGGCCTCCTCACACAATCCGCAAAATATGCAACGCAGCATGTTGATCTCGTACTTGGCTGCATACTTCTCTTCCCTGTACAGGTTTTCTTCCCCGGCCTTGCGTTCCGCACCTTCCATTGTAATTGCTTCTGCAGGGCATGCTACAGCACACAAACCGCACGCTGTACAACGTTCTCTTCCTTCTTCGTCCCTGTTCAGCACGTGTAATCCGCGAAATACAGGACTAAATGGTCTTGTTTCTTCAGGATAATTTATGGTAGGCCTTTTCTTAAACATGTGCTTAAAAGTAATGGACATACCTTTCAGCACTGCCGGCAGGTAAATCTTCTCTCCCAGCGTCATCGGCTTCCTGTCTACTTCCTTTACTCTATTGGTTAATGGTTGCATATGTTTTATGTGGTGCCATTGCTGTAAGCGCCGGCTAAAGGTTTGCAAAAATATTTTTATAAACTATAGCTGCCAATTTTATCTGTTACACACGTACTGTTTTATTTGGTAGCCGTCATTTGTACGCTGTGGCATCGCCTGTTGTGTCACTCACTTGTGCTTTCTGCTTTTATGGCGACTGCAGCGATCCGTTTTACCTGGCTTCTTCCGAGTTCATACATTTCATCAATAAAGCATGTTTCGTAACCGGCACATTTGCTGCTTCCATCTTCGCACCAGCCCAATTATATTCCAACTGTTGAAGAGTGCGACGCAACGGCAGCTTAATACTTATACTGCAGCCCGGCTCACCATTATTGTTGCAGGTACAGCACTACTGCGCCGGTAATAATAAGGTTTGCCAAAGCCAGTGGTATCAATCCCTTCCACCCAAGGTTCATCAACTGGTCGTAACGAAAGCGCGGCAACGTCCACCTGATCCACATAAATACGAAAATGAAAATGAAAATCTTGAGCAGAAACGCTGCTATGCCAATAACGGCTGCAATATTTGGTGATAAGGTGCTTTCATCAAGGAAAGGCACATCGTACCCGCCAAAAAATAACGTAGCCATAATTGCGCTGCTGATGAACATATTGATGTATTCCGCAAAAAGATAGAACCCCAGTTTCATAGATGAATACTCCTGGTGATAACCCATGTTCAATTCATTCTCTGCTTCGGGTAAATCGAACGGTGCACGGTTACACTCTGCCAGTGCGCAAACAAAGAATATCAGGAAACCTATAGGCTGGTACAATATGTTCCAGTGGCCTGCAATTTGTGTGTCTACCATTTCCCTAAGGCTGAGTGAGCCTGTGATCATGAGCAACGCAATCAGCGAAAGACCCATGGGTAATTCATAGCTGATCACCTGGCTTGCGCCACGCATGGCAGCCATTAATGAAAACTTATTGTTAGAAGCCCAGCCACCAATCATTATTCCATATACTCCAAGGCTTACCACAGCAAAAATGTAAAGAATGGCTACATTAATATCGGCTATCTGCAGGTTGATTTTCCTGTCGAACAATTCAATATGATCGCCCCACGGCACAACTGCACAGGTCATCATTGCTGTAAGCATGGCAAGGGACGGGCCGAGAATGAATAACAGTTTGTTCGAAGTATTCGGAATGATCTCTTCTTTGAAGAACAATTTTAAACCGTCTGCCAGTGGTTGCAAAAGACCAAAAGGACCGGCGCGGTTTGGGCCACGGCGATCCTGCATCCAGGCTGCTACTTTACGCTCTCCGTAGGTTGCATACATGGCTATAACAAGTGATGCGGTGATGATGATGGCTATCAATACCAGCTTTTCAATTACCAGGCCCCAGTCTATAGTAAGCAGTGTCATGATCAGTTAATCGTTTTTGTTTGCGTTAAAGGTATCACTGGTAGCCGGCCCGTTGATCAGGCTTAACTCAATCGCAGGCTTATTTACTTCACTTACTTTATGAATATCCATAAACAAGCGCGGCTTTCTGCCATCCATTACCCTTTCTATTGTTTCTGCAGGTTTTACAGTATTTACATAATGCCCCTGCGAAATAACCGAATGCCGGCTTATTTTGGTTGGGCCTTCAATCGTCCAGTCGCTGATATGTTTTTTATCAAAGCGGCAGGTATTGCAGATCCACCCCGTAGAGCCTTTACTGCTTTCTGTTATTTCGCCCCATTCATCTTTACGTGCGGTTACACGGAAAACTTCGTCGCCACGCATCCATAACTGCACTTCGCCGCAACAGGTTGGGCAATCTCTGTGTGCATCTACCGGTTTGGTAAACCACACGCGGTTTTTAAAACGGAATGTTTTATCGGTTAATGCACCCACGGGACAAACATCTATTACATTACCTATAAATTCATTATCGAGATTCTTCTCAATAAAAGTCGCGATCTGCGCATGATCTCCCCTGTCAAGCACACCATGCTCCCTGGAGTCTGTTAACTGGTCTGCCGTAAATACACACCGGTAGCATAATATGCAACGGGTCATATGCAGTTGTATCTTGTCGCCCAGGTCTACTTTATGAAAAGTTCTTCGCTGAAATTCGTAACGTGTACCGGCTTTACCATGTTCATACCCGAGATCCTGGAGATGACATTCGCCCGCCTGGTCGCAGATAGGGCAATCAAGCGGATGATTCAACAACAGGAACTCTACTACACCGGCTCTTGCTTCAATAACCCTTTGAGAGGTAATATTTTTAACCTCCATACCATCCATCACCGTAGTGCGGCAACTGGCTACCAGTTTTGGCATGGGACGCGGATCTTTCTCACTGCCCTTAGACACCTCAACAAGGCAGGTGCGACACTTGCCGCCACTACCTTTTAGTTTGGAGTAAAAGCACATGGCCGGAGGCGCTACCTCGCCACCAATCTGGCGTGCAGCCTGCAGAATGGAAGTGCCTGGCGCTACCTCTACGGTAATATTATCAATTGTTACTTTAAATAGTTGGTCTGACATATATAGAAGTCAAAAATTCGAAATTAAAAAGTCGGAAATACTATGCAACTACAGCTCTTTCATCAGCATAGTGAGCAAGCCCGTAGTTGCGGCGCATGCTTTCTTCCGGGTTCAACACATGCCATTCAAATTCATCACGGAAATGCCTGATGGCAGCAGCTACAGGCCATGCAGCAGCATCTCCCAAAGGACAGATCGTATTACCTTCAATCTTACTTTGTATATCCCAGAGTAAGTCGATATCGGTCATTTTACCTTTGCCGTATTCAATGTTGTGCAATATCTTTTCCATCCAACCGGTGCCTTCCCGGCAGGGAGAACATTGACCACAACTTTCATGACGGTAAAACCTTGCCAGCGTTAAGGTATGGCGCACTACACACTGGTCCTCATCCAACACTATGAAACCACCGGAACCCATCATGCTGCCGGTTGCAAAACCACCATCACTTAAGCTTTCGTAGTTCATGTAACGCGTTTCTCCTTTCGCTGTTTTCAATAAAAGACTGGCCGGTAATATAGGTACTGATGAGCCGCCGGGAATACAGGCCTTTAGCTTCTTACCGTTAGCTATACCCCCACAATAGGTATCAGAATAAATAAACTCTTCTACCGAGATCGTCATATCTATCTCGTACACGCCCGGTTTATTCAGGTTACCACACGCTGAGATCAGTTTTGTACCTGTTGATCTGCCCACCCCTATTTTTGCATACTCTTCACCACCCATGTTAATGATCGGCACTACAGCAGCAAGTGTTTCTACATTGTTTACTACAGTCGGCCTGTCCCATACACCCTTCACAGCAGGAAAAGGAGGCTTAATTCTTGGATTGCCGCGTTTACCTTCCAGCGATTCAATGAGTGCGGTCTCTTCTCCGCATATGTATGCACCTGCACCGCGCTGTACGTAGATCTGGCAGTCGAAGCCTGTGCCCAATATATTTTTACCCAGCCATCCGTTGTGGTTGGCTTCTGTAATTGCTTGCTCAAGTATATCAACAATCCATGCGTACTCGCCGCGTATGTAGATGTAAGTAGCATTACTACCCAATGCAAAAGAGGAAACAATTAATCCTTCTATTAAAAGGTGCGGCAGGAATTCCATCAAATACCTGTCTTTGAAAGTTCCCGGCTCACTCTCATCTGCGTTACAAACCAGGTGGCGGGGAACGCCTTCCGGTTTAGCAATAAAGCTCCATTTCATACCTGTAGGAAAACCTGCACCACCGCGGCCACGCAAGCCGCTTTTCTTCACTTCTTCCACAATGGCTTCAGGGCTCATTGTTTTCAAAGCCTTCTCCACACTGCGATAGCCCCCTTCTCTACGGTAAACATCGTAAGAGCGTATCCCGTCTACATGTGCTTTCTCTAATAATAATTTTACTGACATATTGTATTAGCTTTCGGCATTCAGCTTTGTGCTTTCAGCTTTAATTTTATCTGCTGGCTGCGCAGTATTAATTTTCGGGCCCATCTGCAAAGACCGCTTTCCTGCACTAATTATTCACTGCAGCGTGCTGTCTGCATTCATTAATGATGGCATCAACTTTTTCTTTGGTCAGGTGTTCACGATAATATTTACCCATCTGCATCATTGGCGCGTAGCCGCATGCACCCAGGCATTCAACGGTCTTAAGCGTAAACAAGCCATCTGTCGTTGTTTCACCGGGCTTTATACCCAGTTTTTCTCCTATATATGCAATGATGTCGTCACTCCCCCGCAACATACATGGGCCTGTCTGGCAAACCTCGAACATGTATTTGCCCACAGGCTTCAAGTTGTACATGCTGTAAAATGTTGCTACTTCATACACTTCGATTGGCTTAATATTTAGCAGGGAAGCTACATAATCCATTACCTCTGAACTGAGCCAGCCACCAAAACTTTCCTGGGCCAAATGCAATACAGGCAGTAAAGCACTTTTTTGCTTTCCTTCCGGGTAACGGGCCACCAGCCTGTTAAATTCTGCCATCTGCGTTTCTGAAAACTGTGCCATATAAGTAAGAAGTCGAAAGTAAAAAATCAAATAACGTTTTGGCTTTTTACTGTTGTTTAGAATTTTTATGCGTCCATTTCACCTGCAATCAGGTTCAAACTGCTCATGGTTAATATTGCATCACTCAGCATACTGTTTTTAGTCATTTCAGAGAATGCCTGGTAATAAATAAAACATGGTCTTCTGAAATGCAGCCTGTATGCAGCCCTGCCACCATCACTGATCAGGTAAAAACCAAGTTCCCCGTTTGCACCTTCTACGCTGTTATATACTTCGCCCTTTGGAATCTCTGTTTCTCCCATAATGATCTTGAAGTGATAAATAAGTGCTTCCATCTTGGTGTAAACATCTTTTTTATCAGGCAGGTAATACTCCGGTAACTCGGCATGGAAAACCTCAGCCTCTGCACCCTTAAATTCCTGTATTTTCTGGTAAGCCTGTGTAATAATGCTCATGCTCTCCCACATTTCCAGGTTTCTGACAAGAAACCTGTCATAGGTGTCGCCTGTTTTACCAACAGGAATATCAAACTGAAAATCTTCGTAACTGCTGTACGGGTTGTGCACACGAACATCATAGTCTACACCGGCGGCTCTAAGGTTAGGGCCTGTGAATCCATAATTCAATGCTCTTTCAGCACTTATAGGGCCTGCACCAATTGTACGCTCCATGAAGATGCGGTTACGCGTAAGCAGGCTTTCAAATTCTTTCAGCACTTTAGGGTACTCATCTAAAAACTTTTCCAGCTTTGTAAATGCTGCGTTGCTAAAGTTGCGTTCAAAACCACCGATGCGGCCAATATTCGTGGTAAGCCGCGAACCGCAAACTTCTTCGTATATCTCGTAAATCAACTCGCGGTACTGCATTACGTACAGAAATACTGACAGCGCACCGGAATCTACCCCTACAATGGAATTACAGATCAGGTGATCTGCAATACGCGCCAGTTCCATAATGATCACACGCAGGTAATCTACCCTTTTTGGCGTTTTTACACCCAGCAATTTCTCGCAGGTAAGGTGCCAGCCCATATTGTTAATAGGTGCGCTGCAATAGTTTAACCTGTCTGTAAGCGGTGTAACCTGGTATAATGGCCTGCGCTCTGCAATTTTCTCAAACGCACGGTGTATGTAGCCAACCGTTTGTTCAGCAGAAACAATACGCTCACCATCTACCTCAATAATATTTTGAAAAACCCCGTGTGTAGCAGGATGCGTAGGCCCAAGATTAAGCGTGGTCGTTTGCTTTTCTATGGAACCTTCGGGAAGTTTTACGTGACTTGTTGTAAGTTGATCAGACATTACTGTCTTATATTTTTATGTATTGAGCAATTGAATTTCTATTAAGCTTTTGTTGTGTCACTCACTTGTACTTTCTGTTCTCTATTGGGCAAGTGCACAACCAACCTTACAAAATATCGCTGCCTGTCGGTCTTGTCTTCTCTTCTTCTGCAATCGTGGCTGCTGCTGCCTGCGCTGCGGTTGCGGTACCAAAACCAAACGAACCGCCCCGCCCAAACATTTCATCGTCTTTGTCTATCCTTGTCTGGTCTTCCAATGGATATTCTTTGCGCATAGGAAAGTAATCCATCTCATCTACATTCAGAATTCTTTTTAAGTTGGGGTGGCCAACAAAATTGATTCCGTAAAAGTCGTATGTTTCTCTCTCCATCCAGTTGGCTGATTCGTATACTGCCGTTGCAGATAAAACATCCGGTGTATTGATATCAGTAAATACTTTAAACCGAATGCGGATATTATCGTAAAGATTATGCAGGTGATAAACAACGGCCAGTTCCCTGCCTTTGAGATCAGGATAATGAACTGCTGTAAGATCTGTGAGGAACTGAAAGCGAAGCGTTTCATCATCAAAAAGAAAACGCAGCAACTCCACGTTCAAAGCTTTGGGAGCCTCGAATGTGAGCATGCCGTAAGGTTCCTCCACGTTGGTTAACTGTTCTCCGAAGCGGGCAGTTAGTTTTTCCCTGATAATATCGTTTGTTAAACTCATATGCTAAATCCCTGCTCTAAAAGCAAAAGGTTATGTTTTCTTTCATAAAGACCAGCTTCACGCACTCTGTTGTTACAACACCCGATCTCTTACATTGTTACAGAAAAAGATCGCTGCAGCCGCCATAAAAAGGAACGCACAAGTGAGTGACACAACAGGCGATGCCATTTGCGCCGCAGCCGGTAACAAAATTTACTCTATTCCGTAACTGTTGAGCAATGCTTTATAATGCTCACTGTTTCGGCGGCGCAGGCTCTCGTTGTGCACAAGATCCTGTATACGCATGAAGCCATCCAGGATAGCTTCGGGGCGTGGCGGGCAACCCGGCACATAAACATCAACCGGTATTACCTGGTCTATACCCTGCAACACACTATAAGAATCGAATATACCGCCGGACGATGCGCAGGCGCCTACCGCCAACACCCAGCGTGGCTCTGCCATTTGCAGGTAAACCTGTCTTAGAACAGGTGCCATTTTTTTGGCAATTGTGCCCATTACCATCAGCAGATCGCACTGGCGCGGGGTAAAACCAAGACGCTCAGAACCAAAACGCGACAAATCGTAATGAGAACCCATTGTTGCCATAAATTCAATGCCGCAACAGGAAGTGGCGAAGGGCAGCGGCCATATGGAGTTCTTTCTCGCCAGGCCAACCACGCTTTCCAGCTTTGTTGCAAAGAAGCCATCGCCCTGCATACCTTCCGGCATATCTGAGATTGCTACGGTATCGTGCAGGTTTACTTCTTTTGGATGTATATTAAATCTTACGGGACGTGCCATAATTCTGATAGTTATTTGTTATTGTAAAAACATAATCCATGCCTCAATGTTCAACTGCACCAGTTTTTTACATTCGCTTTAGTCTTCCCACTTAAGTGCACCGCGCTTAATAATGTAAATAAAGCCTACAAGAAAGAATCCCACAAAGAGGAGTATTTCTACAAAACCTGTCCAGCCGAGGCTTTTAAAGTTAACAGCATATGGATAGAAGAAAATTACTTCCACATCAAACAACACAAAAAGAATTGCTACAAGGAAATATTTAATAGCCATGGGCTGGCGCGCATCTCCATGCGTTTCAATACCACTGGCAAAGGTTTCGAGTTTATCTTTTGTCTTTCTTTTAGGACCAAACATGTGTGTTAACACCATCATGGTAGCAACAAAACCTACGGCAAAGATCAATTGTATGGCAATCGGCAGATAATCTGAAGTGGTTCCGGTGGCTTGTGTATCTAAAAGAAAGTAGGGAATACTCATAATATTGAATTGCTCCGCAAAAATAAGGGCATGTGCTGTCAAAAAAAAACTCCACTTTAAAAGTGGAGTTTTTATTAATCATTTTGATTGTTATTTTTTTCCTGCGCCGTTACCGGTCTTTGGTTTATCGGCAGTTTCTTTATCAGATTTGGAACCGGTGCTGCCTGATGATTTGCTTTTCGCTTTTTGCAGGATGTCTATATATTTGGTAGCGTCAGCATTTGTTGGATCATACACAAGAATCTGCTGCAAATAGTAGATAGCAGAATCTGCGTCTTTCTTTGTGTTTGCATAATATCCTGCCAAAGCACCATTTACCTGCACTAAAGTGCTTTTGTATTTCACAGTATCTGCTTTCAGGAAACTGATATAATCAAGAGCAGGTTGTACAGCCGTTTCAAAAGTTGTATCTGCAGCCTGCGCTGTTTTATAAATCCACATGGTGCCATAAACCTGGTCAGGGAATTTGTCTTTATAAATCCTGAACATAGAATCGGCGAGCTGATAATTTTTTGCCATGTATGCCGCTTCTCCGTAATCGTAGATATCCCTGTTTGTTGGATTAGCATTCAAAGCATAGCTTTTTGAAACCCACTCCAATCTTTTCGCATGATCTTTCGCCCTTTTATAAACTGCGGAGATGCTGTCTATATACCCGATTTTGTTTTTCTGAACTGTATCAGTATTGTATGCTTTAATAAGATAGTTGACTGCAGCTTCACGTTGTGTACTGTCTTTTGATAAAATAGTTGACGCGATCACGTAATCAGTAGGCGCTATTTTATTTGTATCTGCAATAGAGAAATATTTTTGAATTGCTGCCTGTGCAGATGCCTGGTCTCCTAATTTATTATAGTTATATGCGTAGATGATGTTGATTCTTGGATAGTCTTTACATGCGCCGCTTTCCATTTCTTTGGCTTTTGCTATAGACTCCTGGTTTTTACCTGCACGATACAGGTAATCTGCTACGAAATAATCTGTTTCGCAATCTTTATCAGCATTGGCTACAAATTTATCGAGGTATTCCTTCGCAGCATTAACATCTCTTTCTTTATAGTAATCAAAATAAGTAAGATACACTGGTGCATATGCTGGATCAGCAGCAATCGCTTTTCCGTACCACTCGTTCATATACTCTGTGTTATTTTGACTCTGGTATATTCTGCCTATTCTATAGAAAGCTGCAGCATACTGCGGGTTTCGGCGTGTGGCATCCATGAATGCTTCCACCGCTTCGCCCCCCTTATCTGATCCTAATTTAAGATAGCTGATACCTAAATTAATATCAATACTTGGATCAGTTGTGTTAAGGGTCTGCGCCTGCTTTAATTTTTCAATGGCATACAATGGATCTCCCTGCGCACTGCTGCCATCAGCGTTTGCACGGCCAACAGCGTTCAATATGTCAGCATCAGGATTGCCTTTGTTTTTGCCTTTGGTTGGCGTGGCAGTAGTTATGGCCTGGTCAAATTTTTGACGCGCAGCATTTTTATCGCCGTTTTCCAATAACTCAATATGACCTGAACCAACCCAAATATAGGGGTCATTCACACCATCAGTCAATGCCTTTTGATACAGTGCTTTCGCCTTTGCAAGGTCTCCACTGTTTATATAAGCCTGGCCCAGCCAATATATACTTTTGGCATCTTTCGAATTTGAAGCCACGACTTTCTCTAATGTTTCAACCGCGCTTTTGTTTCGCTGGTAATACAAAAACTTGATTCCCTCGTCCAAACTTTGAGCAACCGTTATTGCTGTTGCCAGTACAACCGAGAATAGCGTTAAAGTTGTTTTCTTCATTTTCTACGTTTTATTCAGGTGTTATATGTTTACTCGATATTACTTGCTCTGATTCTAAAATACATTTTCGCCGGTACAAGATAACTTCTTCTGAAAACCAACTGACCTCTTTCAAGATTGAGATAGTTGGTAAACCCCGTACCAAGACCTGTTGATTTTTCTTTGAGGATATAATACAAAGGACGTACCAAAGGATACTGCCCGTAGCTGATGGTGGCCTGACTTGGCTTTGCAAAACTTCCGGAATCACAATTCCTGTTACATTCCAGTAAGGCAAACCGTATTTTTTCTCTGTAGGCCAATTGTTCAGGGTCCTGGTCGTTTGTAACCCAACTGGAACCTACAAAACCCAATGCGTTTTCATTTTTGGCTACATAATCCACTACTGCTTTGCTGCCGTTGGCTGCCATTACATTTGCGCCAAAATTTTTACCCTTCAACACAGAATCGAGGAGGTACCTTACGGTACTTGTGGCATTGTTTCCATCAACAACCAAAGTTTTAGAACTATCTTTTCCACTCAGCAAATCATGCAACTGAGATAATGTGAATACACTGTCTTTCGCGTTCTTATTTATAATTGCACTTACTGCATCATAAGCAAGAATATCATACTGTGGCGGAAAGGAAAGTTTATCTGCATAGATTTTTCTTTCTTCCTCTGTTAAACCCTTTGCCACTATGATCATTCTTGTACTGTCTTTTTGAAGGTCACGAAAACAATCCGCTTCAGATTTATAACTTGCTATGATCTTTGCATCAGGGTAAGAAGACTGGTACACTTTTATCTGTTCGCTGATAACCGGCTCAAAACTTTCATCTACACTGATATAAATGGTGCCTTCTTTGGGAGAGTCGTACACTTTCTTTTCACCCTCATTGTTACATGCAAAAAACAATACTGCAAGAAGAATGAGATACGGAAATAAAACTACCCTGTTTTTACTGATTTGCATGTTAATCATCTTTCTTGATTCCCCTGTACAATCTAAATCCGCCATACAACAAACACAACCCGCCAAATGCATAGATTAGTACCTGGTCAAATTGTTCAAACAAGCTTAATCCTACCTTATCACTAAAAAACATCAGCAACCCAATGCCAAGAATTAATATACCCATTGTAATATTATACACCTGGCGCATGGTATTGTAATTCTTCTGCTGCCTGTCTCTGAAATCGTTCTCCATTAATTCTTTGTTTGGATCAGGGTTGGCAATATAATAATTTTTATTTGTGTTCATCGGTCTTTTATTACAAAATGAATGAAAGTGATAAATGACTATGCTGACTGATTTTAACAACCTTTAAACTTATGAATAGTAGTTTGTTTACCCGGCAACAGGAATGCTTTTTAACTGTTGTTGCGTCGCACTCTTGTACGGCAACAAATAATTCAGCTTTTACCAGCGCACGTGTGCAGACTTATTTCCGGGGAAAGACAAGCGTGTTTATTAAGCAATCCAACCAACATTAAGAAAGAGATGCTGAACCAGCAAAAAATCCATAAATAAAAATATCCGGAGGCAACGGCTTAACAGTTTGTTGCGATTTTTAAAAGCAATGCAATAATGCCTCTGCTGCTTTACGAAAACCAGGCCTGGATGCTGCGCAACGATATACAGTACAAGAGTGCGACGCAACGAAAGCTGAAAATTGTTTTACAGCCGGGCTCCTGAAAATTACTTGCAATGCAAAGCCTGTGGCTAATATATCTTTGCCGCCGAAATTGAATGCATGAATGTTTTAATGGTGTGTTTGGGCAATATTTGCAGAAGCCCGCTGGCTGAAGGTATATTACAATACAAAGCTTCTGCTGCCGGCCTTTTATGGAAAGTTGACAGTGCAGGAACTGCGGGTTATCATATAGGAAAACCACCACATGAACTTTCGCAAAAAGTGTCGAAAATAAATGGCATTGATATCAGCAGCCAGCAATGCAGGCAATTTAAAAAAGAAGATATGCTGCATTACGATAAGATATATGTAATGGACAGCAGTAATTACCTTGATGTAAAACGCATCAGCGGTGATCTTTGGAACGAATCAAAAACAGACCTGCTGATGAACGAATGCTACCCTGGCCGGAACATGGCCGTTCCTGACCCATGGTATGGAGCGGAAGATGGCTATCATACCGTGTATAAAATGATCAGTGAAGCATGCGATGTAATTATTGCCAGGTATGGCTCAATAAACATGTAATTGTATTTAACAGATGGCAAAACCAACATTACCACAAGGCACAAGAGATTTTAGCGCCGAAACAGTGCGCAAACGCAACTTCATTTTTAATACTATAAAAGTAGTATTTGAGCTTTATGGTTTTCAACCGCTTGAAACCCCGGCCATGGAAAACCTCGAAACATTAATGGGTAAATATGGCGAGGAAGGCGATAAATTGATTTTCAGGATTTTGAATAACGGGCTTGACAAACAGGAAAAGCATGATAAAGCAAAAGCTGATTTCGAAAAAATACTGGAAGGCAGGAATGTTACGGGTATTACTGAACGGGCGTTGAAATATGATCTTACCATTCCTTTTGCCCGCTACGTGGCCATGAATCACGGCCAGTTGACATTTCCTTTTAAACGCTACCAGATGCAGCCCGTATGGCGTGCAGACCGGCCGCAACGTGGCCGCTACCGCGAATTTTACCAATGCGATGCAGACGTGGTGGGCAGCAGTGCATTGATAAATGAAGTTGAGCTGGCAAATATATACGCCACCGTATTTGATAAATTGGGCATAGCAGTAGAAATAAGAATCAACAATCGTAAAATACTCGCCGCGCTTGCCGAGTTGTGTGGTGGTGCTGATAAACTTACAGCCATAACGATTGCGATTGACAAACTGGATAAGATTGGTTTGGATAAAGTAAAAGAAGAATTACTGCATAAAGGTCTGCATACACAACAGGTAGCAATCATTGAACAATACTTATTGATAGAAGGCAGCAACGAACATAAACTTGCAACACTCAAAAACTTACTGGGCACAAATGCCACAGGTGCCCAAGGGCTGGCAGAACTGGAATTTATTTACAACTTTAAACCCACGAATAATAAACTTGTTTTTGACTTTACACTGGCAAGAGGCCTTAATTATTACACGGGTACAATTTTCGAAATAAAGGCTAAAAAGGTTTCCATGGGCAGCATTGGCGGTGGCGGCCGGTACGATGACCTCACCGGGTTATTCGGCGTTCCAAACCTGCCGGGTGTGGGAATAAGTTTTGGCGTTGACAGGATTTACGACGTAATGGAAGAGCTGCAGCTATTTCCTGAAACCGTGCAGACCGGAACACAGGTATTATTCTTTAATCTTGGCAAAGCCGAATGCAGCAAAGCTTTTGAGCTGATGCAGCAGCTAAGAAACAATGGCGTAAAATGCGAGATTTACCATGAGCAGGCAAAATTTGACAAACAGTTTAAATACGCTGAAAAAAAGAACATACAGTACGCCGTAATTATCGGCAGTAAAGAATTGGCCGAAAATACCTGCGTGGTAAAAGAACTGCTGAAAGGCGAACAACAAATTATAAAGCAGGATATGCTGCACCTGTTTGAATTCTAAACAAAAAACCCCGCTTTTCCGCGGGGCTTTTGCTTATCTACAGTCCTTCGTAAATTACCGCGGCACCCTGCCCCACACCTACGCACATGGTTGCAAGACCATATTTACTTTTTCTTCTGTACATTTCATGAATAAGTGTGGCAGATATTCTTACGCCACTGCAACCTAGCGGATGCCCGAGTGCAATAGCACCACCATTTACATTTACTTTTTCCTGCGCCAGCTTAAGCTCCTGCATACAGGCAATTGACTGAGATGCGAAGGCTTCATTCAACTCTACCAGATCGAGGTCTTCTACACCAATGCCGGCTCTCTTCAATGCCTTGCGTGTTGCAGGTACCGGGCCAATTCCCATAATGGCCGGATCTACACCGGCTACACCCATGCTTACCACCCGTGCAATAGGTTCCAGCTGAAACAATTTTACCGCTTCCTCACTTGCCAGCAACATGGCTGCTGCGCCATCGTTAATACCGCTTGAGTTACCCGCGGTTACTGTTCCATCTTTTGCAAAAGCGGGCTTTAAGCCTGCAAGCTTTTCCAGGGAGGTTTCCCGTGGGTGTTCATCCTGTGCAAACCATGTAATCAATCGGTCGTTCACCATTTCTACAGGTACAATTTCATCTTCCCATTTTCTCTCATTAAGCGCTGCAAAATATTTCTGCTGGCTCTCCAGTGCAAAAACATCCTGCGCCTCGCGGCTGATGTTCCATTTTTTGGCAACATTTTCTGCCGTTTCACCCATGGAGTAAGGGTGATACATGTCAGCTAAAAATTTATTGGTAAAACGCCAGCCTATAGTAGTGTCATATATTTCATTTTTGCGACTCCATGCGCCATCGCTTTTGGCCATTACAAAAGGTGCCCTGGTCATACTTTCCACACCTGCCGCAATGTATAACATGCCTTCATTGCACATTATACCACGGGCTGCATCCATTACTGCCTGCAGGCCACTTGCACACAAACGGTTTACGGTATTACCTGCAACACTTACAGGCAAGCCTGCAAGCAAAGCAGCCATACGGGCTACGTTGCGGTTATCTTCACCTGCCTGGTTGGCATCTCCTGCTATAACGTCTTCAATGGCGTTCAGGTCTATGGTATCGTTCCTGTTTACCAAAGCTTTGATGGCGTGCGCAAGCAAATCATCCGGTCTTATTGTACTCAGTTTACCGCCATAACGCCCGATGGGCGTTCTTACAGCATCAATTATATATACAGGTTTCATGCGCTGATTTTAGCTGCGCAAGTTAACAGATACCGGTTGTATGTAACAGATATTTTTATGGGCCGGGCTATCGTTTTACATGGCACCAACTGTTGCGTCGCACTCTTGTACTGTTGGTCTGTGTGCGGCAGAAAACGCCGTGCGGTAGTAGTTTCTCCGCACCGGCAGAAGCCAGGAAAAAAACACCGGCAGTTTGCCCTGTGCCCACATATTTGCTGCAGTACAAGTGAGTGACACAACAGGTGTTGATAGTAGCAATGCAGTTAAGTTCAGCATTATTCTTTCAACATCTGACGCCTCATAAACATAAAAAAAGGTTACTGCTCATCGCAATAACCTTTACAAGAATCTTATTCTTCAATTATACGTTTGCCTTTTCTTCGGTACTCTTAAAGTCGAACTTTAGCTTGCCGTTTTCTTTATCAAGATCAGCAATTAACACATCGCCGCTTTTGATATTCATATTAAGAATTTCTTCCGCCAAAGGATCTTCCAGGTATTTCTGAATGGCCCTGTGAAGTGGTCTTGCACCAAACTGTGAATCGTAACCCTTTTCTGCAATGAATGATTTTGCATCAGGTGTTAACTCGAGACCAAAACCTAGCGTGCTAAGGCGTTTCAATACACCTTTCATCAAAATATCGATGATCTCGAAAATATGATCCTGTGTAAGTGAATTGAAAATTACCACATCATCCACACGGTTTAAAAATTCAGGCGAGAAAGTACGTTTTAACGCTTTTTCAATTACGGCTTTATTGTTCTCATCCTGGTTTTGAATACGTGCAGCGGTTGCAAAACCAACACCATCTCCAAACTCTTTCAACTGGCGTACGCCTATGTTAGAGGTCATGATGATAAGTGTATTCTTGAAATTAACCTTGCGGCCTAGACCATCGGTTAACTGCCCATCGTCAAGTACCTGCAACAGGATGTTGTAGATATCAGGGTGCGCTTTTTCTATTTCGTCCAGGAGGATTACGCTATACGGCTTACGGCGCACTTTCTCAGTAAGCTGGCCACCTTCTTCATACCCCACATAACCCGGAGGTGCTCCAATTAAACGGCTTACGGTGAATTTTTCCATGTACTCACTCATATCCATCCTTATAAGCGCATCTTCACTATCGAACATATAACGGGCCAATGCCCTTGCAAGTTCCGTTTTACCAACACCTGTAGGCCCAAGGAAAATAAATGTTCCAATTGGCTTTTTGGGATCTTTCAAACCAACGCGGTTACGTTGTATTGCTTTCACCACTTTACTGATGGCTTCATCCTGGCCAACCACCATACCTTTCATATCTTCACTCATCTTACGAAGCTTCTCCGTTTCTGCCTGTACCATACGCTTAACAGGGATACCTGTCATCATACTCACTACTTCAGCAATAGCTTCTTCATCTATAGGATAACGCTTGTGTTTACTTTCTTCTTCCCAGTTATTTTTCGCTTTTTCCAGTTCTTCGCCCAAACGCTTTTCTGTATCTCTTAATGCTGCGGCCTCTTCGAAACGCTGGCTTTTAACAACTTTATTTTTCTCCTGCTTTATATCTTCTATCTGTTTTTCCAGTTCGATGATATTCTGCGGCACGTTGATGTTTTTTAAATGCACACGTGCACCTACCTCATCGAGTACATCTATTGCTTTATCGGGCAATAAACGGTCTGTCATATAACGGTCGCTCAATTTTACGCAGGCATCAATTGCTTCATCGTTATAAATAACGTTGTGGTAGTCTTCGTATTTAGATTTGATGTTATTCAGTATCTGAATGGTTTCGTCAACCGTAGGTGGCTCTACCAATACCTTTTGGAAACGACGATCAAGTGCTCCGTCCTTTTCAATATACATCCTGTATTCATCCAGTGTTGAAGCACCGATACACTGCAGTTCGCCACGAGCCAGCGCAGGTTTAAATATGTTGCTTGCATCAAGCGAACCACTTGCCCCGCCGGCACCAACAATTGTATGAATTTCATCTATGAAAAGAATCACATCACGGTTTTTTTCCAGTTCATTCATAATGGCCTTCATTCTTTCTTCAAACTGACCGCGGTATTTGGTACCCGCAACCAATGCTGCAAGATCAAGACTGATTACCCTTTTATCAAACAACACCCTGCTAACTTTGCGTTGTACAATTCTTAATGCGAGACCTTCTACGATGGCTGTTTTACCAACGCCGGGCTCGCCAATAAGAATCGGGTTGTTTTTCTTTCTCCTGGAAAGTATTTGCGATACGCGCTCTATTTCTGCTTCTCTGCCAACGATGGGATCGAGCGAACCTGATTCTGCAAGTCTTGTTATATCTCTGCCAAAGTTATCCAGGACAGGTGTTTTACTTTTTGCAGCGCCTGCCTGTTTGCCTTTTGATTGCTGGGAATAACTTTTCTTTTCTTCATCAAAATCGTTGTCGTCATCTTCTGTGTACTCGCTGCGTGTTTCATTGCTTCTTACCATACCTAATTCGTTTCTGAAAATATCATAGTCCACATCAAATTGTCCGAGTATTTGTGTAGCAATATTTTCTCTGTTTTTTAAAATAGAAAGCATGAGGTGCTCTGTTTCAACGAGCGGACTTTTTAAGGCTTTTGCTTCAAGTACAGTAACACGTATGACTTTCTCTGCCTGTTTTGTTAACGGAAGGCTGTTAATATTGGCAATATTTTTTCCTGTTTTATCTTTTACAGCCAATTCAACTTCTTTGCGCAATTCGTATAGATCTACATTTAATTGCTTTAGAATTTTTATGGCCATGTTCTCCCCTTCCCTTATCAGTCCGAGCAACAAGTGCTCAGTACCGATAAAATCATTTCCCAGTCGCAGTGCCTCTTCCCTGCTAAACGAAATGATCTCCTTTACCTGCGCTGAAAAGTTGTTATCCATTTAATTTAGTATTTGTACAAGTATAACGAATAAATTTGAGCAATCTTTCCGTGCAATTATGCACATCTGTTAATGTTTAATAAAGGTATATGAATTTCAAAATTGATACCAAAGAGAAATTTACGGTAATAACACCATTAGCGCCTGAATTGTCTGCCAATTTAACAGAAGAGCTTGCTCAGATTTCCGTGGATTGTCTGCAAAGCGACATAAAGAATGTAGTGGTTAACCTTAAGAATGTGGATTCAATACCTGAAACCGCTGCTACAAATCTTCTTACGCTGCAGCAATCGTTCTATGAAAATAACAATTCTTTCGTTATTTGCGAAATGCGTGCTACAGTTCAGGAAACAATTGAACAACTGGAATTGTTTGAATCGATGAATGTAACACCTACAGAAAGTGAGGCATGGGACATTGTGCAAATGGAAGAGATCGAAAGGGAGTTGATGAACGGCTTTGATGAGTGATTAGCATAGCGGGGAACTCCGCCGTTTTCGACGGGTGTTTTGTTTTCCCCTTCATCAGGTATTGGAGAGTCTAAAACCCAGTTGTTCATACATTGACAGAAAATCGAAACCGTTCCATCCTTCTACGAGTTTACCCTCTATAAATCTTGCGATGGTTACACCGCTGAAGTTTGCTTGTTTACCGTTTGCATCGCTTGCTGATACGATGCATTGCGCAGCCTGGAATTCGCCATTTGAAAAAATTGGCTCAAGTTGTACATGTACACGCGGAAAATTCTCCCGGAAAGAATTGTAAAACGGTTTAAAAGCTTCAATTCCTTTTTTCTCACTGTCGGTTTTAAGACCATGTATTACAGCACCTTCATACAACATTGTGTCTATGAACCCCTCATTTGCATTGTTCCACACCTCATCGTACCATTGTTGCAGCAGAGAAATGTCTGTCATATGTTTTCTTTTTAAGTTAAGTCAAATTATCCGTAGCGCATAATTTTTTTCATATGTATTTGGCGCCGGAACGGGTGTTCCGTTGAATACACAGTTTACCTGCCATATAACCCAATAGTATGAAAAACCTATTGTACAGTTGGGATGATATGCCCGGTTTGCCTGGCTATGCTTTGCCGTACAAGAGTGCGACGCAACAGCAGCCTCATGCATGCACTACTGCCTGGTACATTATCTTACAACGACGAATAAGACGGCTTGATATCTGTTTAATATTTAATACTGCATGGCTTGGCGGCATCAATTATATTTGCAGCCAATTTAAACAGCACGGAAAAATGACCATCTCGTATAACTGGTTGAGTGAATATTTGCCGGAAAAGATTGAGCCGGAAAAACTGTCGAAGATCCTTACATCTATTGGCCTTGAGGTGGAGAGCCTTGAAGCATACGAAAACATAAAAGGCGGATTGAAAGGACTGGTAACAGGTGAAGTGCTGGAGTGTGAGAAACATCCCGGCGCAGATAAATTGTCTTTGACGAAAGTGAATATCGGACAGGGAGAACCATTGCAGATTGTTTGTGGCGCCCCAAATGTTGCTGCAGGCCAGAAAGTGGTTGTTGCTACTGTTGGTACTACCATTTATCCAACAGGTGGCGAACCGCTAACGATGCGCATCGCAAAAATACGTGGTGTGGAAAGCCATGGAATGATCTGTGCGGAAGATGAAATTGGTATTGGCGAAAGTCATGCAGGTATTATGGTATTACCTGCTGATGTAAAACCCGGTACACCTGCGGCGGAATATTTTGGCATTTACACTGATTACATTTTTGAGATTGGTCTTACACCAAACCGTATGGATGCAATGAGCCACCTTGGTGTTGCAAAAGATGTATGCGCTTATCTTTCTCATCATGTAAAGAAAAAAACAAAACCTGTTACACCATTCAGCAATGGCTTTAAAGCAGACAATAACGAACTGCCCATAAAGGTTACGATTGACAATACAGACGCCTGCCAGCGTTATTCGGGTATTTCAATTAAAAATGTAACCATTAAAGAATCGCCGCAATGGCTGCAACATAAGCTGAGGGCAATAGGCCTGAGACCCATTAACAATATTGTGGATGTAACCAATTTCGTGTTACACGAAACAGGGCAACCATTGCATGCGTTTGATGCTGATGCAATAAAAGGTAATCATGTTATTGTGAAGAATCTACCTGCTGGCACAGTATTTAAAACACTTGATGATAAAGACAGGATTTTAACAGCCGAAGACCTGATGATCTGTAACGGGGAAAGTGAGGCGATGTGTATTGGCGGTGTGTTTGGCGGAATACAAAGTGGCGTATCTCAGAATACCACAAATATTTTCCTGGAAAGTGCCTGGTTTAATCCCGTAAGTATAAGAAGAACATCTGTACATCATGGGTTGAGAACAGATGCTGCCACAAGGTTTGAAAAAGGTGTTGATATTTCTAATACAGTAAATGTTCTGAAGCGTGCGGCGCTGTTGATCAAAGAAGTTGCCGGTGGACAGCTGGCCAGTGATGTAGTGGATATTTACCCGGATAAGAAAGATAAAATGCAGGTAGCCATTAAATACCACTACCTGAAAAAGCTGAGTGGCAAAAATTATCACCCGGATGCCATCAAAAACATTTTAGAAAGCCTGGGCTTTGAGATTGTAAAAGAAGGTATGGATGAACTGCGTGTAGATGTTCCTTACAGCAAACCCGATATTAGTTTACCCGCAGACATAGTGGAAGAAATTATTCGCATAGACGGGCTCGACAATATTGAAATACCCAAAAATATTCACATCACACCATCTAATGACACCAGTGCTTTTAAAGATGGCCTGAAAGAAAAAATGGCTGAATACCTGGTTGGACTTGGTTTTAACGAAATACTTACCAACTCCATTACCAACAGTAAATATTACAACGAAGAAGTATTGGCATCTGCAGTAAAAATGGTAAACAACCTGAGTGCTGATTTGGATATTTTGCGGCCTTCTATGCTGGAAACAGGTCTTGAAACGATTGCTTATAATCTCAACAGGAAGAACAGTAACCTGCGCTTCTTTGAGTTTGGCAAAACATATTCTTCTGCTTCAACCGGCAACTACAAAGAAGAAGAGCAGTTTGCAATATTTATTACCGGTAATGACGAAACCGAAAGCTGGAGAAAAAAGTTAACAGGCACTGATTTTTACACAGCAAAAGGTATTGCTGCGGCATTGCTAAGACTTTGTGGCCTGCAGGGCATACAGTTTGACGAACCTGTAACCGGTTATGCGGGTAACCATTTTGCAATAAAACAAAAAAATAGTATTGTCGGAAGCCTGGCTGTTGTAAGCGCAGAACGGCTCGGCACTTTTGATATTAAACAACCTGTTTATTTCATTGCGTTTAACTACGCAGTTTTACTTACGCTTGTAGCAAAACAAAAGATCACCTACAAAGAGGTGGCAAAATTTCCTGCCGTACAGAGAGACATTGCCATGGTAGTTGATATGGCGGTAACATTCGGGGAACTGGAAAAGACGATTAAAAAATTAAACATTTCCAAACTGCAGGATATCAAACTTTTTGACGTGTTTGAAAGTGATAAAATTGGTGCAGGTAAAAAATCTCTTGCCATTAATTTTACCTTTGTCGACGAAGAAAAAACATTAACAGATAAAGAGATCGATGGTATGATGCAAAAGATCATGCAGGCATGCGAAAAAGATCTGGATGCCGCCATCAGGAAATAAGTTATGGATCAGCAACTGGACATACAATTAAAAAACCTGCAAACAAAACTTCAGTCGTTACTGAAGCAAAACCAGTTGCTGCAAAAACAGGCAGCGGGTCTGCAAAAGGAAAATACCAGTTTAAAAATAGCGTTGGAAGAAAGGGACGATAGTATTGCCAGGCTTCGCCAGCAGGTAGATGTTTCCCAATTAAACACTGCGGGTTTAAGCGACAAAGAAAAACTGGAATTGCGTAAAAGAATAGATGTATACCTTGCCGAAATAGATAAATGTCTTGCACTCATCAACGAATAATATGGACGCGTTAATACCTGTTACAATTCTCATTGGCGACCGCACTTACCGCTTAAAAATTGATGCGGAAGATGAGGAGCGGGTACGCAAATCTGTAAAACTCATCAACGAAAAAATTGCGGAGTTCAAAAACAATTTTGCCGGCAAAGACATGCAGGATTTTATTTCCATGGTTTTGATCTGGTTTGCTACAGAGCAAATGAAAAACAACGGAGAAACCACCATGCTGCATGACACCATTAGCAGACTGGTACAAATGGAAGAAATGATCGACCGTGCATTGGATGAGGGTAAGTGATTAAAAGATTTGTTTATCATTTAAAAGACCTGCATGGCAGGTCTTTTTTTATTATGTTACCGGCAGCATTACTACTATAATGCTGCGGTTGTGTCACTCACTTATGCGTTCTGTACGCTGTTCGGCAATAACCCACCATACACCCTTATACCAGCCGGTTCATTTTTATAGTTTATAACGTTTTACTGTTGATGCTGATGAAGTTTTACAGAATGATCGCTGCAGTTGCAAAAAGTTATACAGCACAAGTGTGCGACGCAACAGGCGATGCCATTAGTACTGATGCCAGGTTCATAAAAACTACTGTAATTGCGCAACCAGTTCGCTTTTCTCAATAACACCCTGCTTACGCCACGTTTCTTTACCATTGCGGTACACAATAAAAGTGGGTAGCGCTTCTACTCCCTGCAATTTCATCATGTTTGTATGTATGCCGCCATCTATTTTTACCAGCCTGAATTTATCTTTTAGCTCAGTTTCCAATTCGCTGATAACTGGGTCCATCTTTCTGCATGGCGGGCACCACGCTGCACCAAAATCTATCAATACAACAGGCGCTGCATTAACCTGTGCAGCATAATCCTGTTCGGTTATCTGTGGTTGTGCAGAAGTGCCTTCAACAGGCTTATTTTCAATCTTCCATTGCGTGATTCCGCCCCTTAGATTTTCAACAGTTGTAAACCCGTTATCTGCCAGCCATTGAGACGCTTTACTGCTTCTGCCTCCGGAAGCACAGTAAACCAACACTGGTTTAGATTTATCGAGGTATTGAACCCTTTCTTTGAATTGAGCCTGGTTTAACCAATCTGCCAGCATTGCATTTTTTATGTGGCCGTCCGCAAATTCTGTTGGCGTACGAACGTCCAGCACCTGCACATTTTCTTTTTGTATATCTTTTTCAAATGTGGTTGCATCTACATCTTTATTCCCCTGTTGTGCATTCGAAGAGCAGGAAAATAACATAACAGCGAGTAGTAGCGACATTATATTTTTCATACGTGCTATTCTATTGATAATACTGAACAGATAAAGGAAATTTATCGCCCTGTACATTGAGCGCAGCGGCAGCCGCTTCGCTAATTCGAAATTGTAACCCTTTATTTTCTTTCATATCATCGAGACGCCATAAAACTTTTGCATACACAACATTGCCATTAGATGCACTGATTTTAACAATAGAGCCGGAAGGTGCTTCGTTCATCAGCACGTAATATTTTTTGTCGTTCCAGCCACTGGCCGTCTTAAAGATCATTGCAATGCCATTTGCACCTGATGCGTTTCCTGATAATGTAGCAAAATCTTTTGCGAAAAAGTTGTCGCTGCCATCCGGAGCTGCATTGCCGGCAGGCCTTTCTTTTTTGGTTTCAGTAACTACCGGTGCTACGGGCTTCACTTCTTCTTTAACAATAACTTCTTTCGCCGGCTCCTGCGCTTTTTTCTGTTGAGTGGCGTTGTCAATCACCGGCTCGTTAACAATAAGCGGTGGTGATTGCTGAGGTGGCGATGATATTGCCTGCGATTGTAATGCCTGCCTTTGTTTTACAGCTTCCGGAATGCCGTTTACACTTACAGCCAGTATCTCTCCTATCTCCAGGCTATTGTCCTTTTTATAATTCCATTGTTGTAACTGGTCAATCGTTACTCCATATTTTTTACTGATACTGTACATGGTTTCTTTAGGACCCACCACATGCGTTATTGCTTTGGAGGAACCCTTTGGCGGAGTGGTGGTAACGGGTTTGGCCGCTGGTGTAGATGTTTTTGTTTCTCCCGGTCTTGTAATCGGCTGGCCGCTTCCCGGTATTTTTATCTTTTGGCCGATTACCAGTTTGGTATCGGCATGCATACCATTCAGCCGCATAATATCACCTACCGTAGTTTTATATTTCTCAGCAAGCATAGAGAGTGTTTCGCCCTGTGCAAGCGTGTGCTCCGTATATTTTTGCGCAAACACATTCATCATCAAAACAGTACAGCTAAATAACAACAGGAACATCTTTTTCATTGATCAAAGATTTTCGGTAGCAGTAAAATTAATCTTTTAAAATTCTCCAGTTGACGGGGTAATAGTTATTGATGCGGTTGTGCAAAACTTTAACCCATCCAATGCTTATTCCACAATAACGCAAAAGGTTCCAGCCTTTTGGGGCATTTTCCAATCGAAAGTCCTTTCTTTTCAGGTAGCTTAAGGCTGTCTCTTTATTTACCCCTGTTACATTAATGTTTGCGTTAATAAGCAAGCTTAATGCCAGTTCATGGTCAGGAACCAGGTCTTTGCCTTTTAATGCCCCCACTGTTACACCGGCTTTGCGGAGATATAACTGTTTCTGCAGTATAGCGAGGTCGTATTTCCAAACTTCAGGCAAAGCAATAATATTTTCGGCCTGCCTGAATAGAAACAATGGGCTCTTTGTAAGCCAGGCCTGTGTAAATGCTTGCTCTGTTTTTGAAACTTGCAGAACCGTAGCGGCCTTCAATGAGCGTTCGACGCCATCCGTTTTCCTGAAAGCCGCAATAAAAAATCCTTCGCCTTTTACTTTATCCGGGTAAAAACGGTAACCATAACTTTTGTGTTTGCTGATTGTTTCTACAATGTTCCAGTCATCGTGCAACTTTAGCGGCAAACTTTCGACCTCAAAGGTTTTACACATGAAGTCGCCAATATTTTCATCTTCAGCAGCAGAATAAGAGCAAGTGGCATAGATGAGTATGCCATCTTTCTTCAATGCAGGAAATACATCGGCAAGAATTCTTTGCTGGCGCTGACAACAAAGCGCTACATTATCCTCACTCCATTCGTTGATAGCTTCAGCATCTCTCCTGAACAGCCCACTGCCGCTGCAGGGTGCATCTACAATAATAACGTCAAAATAATTTTGTAGCGCAGCAAAATCTTTGGGATCGTTGTTGGTAACAATCACATGGTCACTGCCCCATTTGTTAAGATTTTCAACCAGTATTGATGCCCTTGATTTAATTACTTCGTTGGAAACCAGCAATCCACCAGTAAAATAGGATGCGAGTAAGGTACTTTTCCCGCCGGGCGCAGCACAGAGGTCGAGGACTTTCAGGCCTTGCGTTGCATTACCAACCGTTTGATGCAGTACCGTCCACAAAAACATACTGCTGGCTTCCTGTACGTAATAGGCACCGCCGTGCAGTAATGGATCGTGTGTAAAAAAAGGTCTTTCTTTCAAATACCGGCCATGTTCGCACCACGGAACTGCTTCTTCATTTAACATTGACCATTCACCACTGACGTGCTTCGACGGATTTAATCTTACACTTGTTACCTGGCTGCCCGAAGCATGCACGCGAAGAAAAGACTCTTTATCAAAGCCTTTAACCCCTTCTAAACTTTGGATTAACTGTACCGGCAACATGGCCGCAAAAATACCGTAATACAAATGGGTGGATCGCATTTTGGGGAGATTTTATACGATTAACCGGGTGTATTCTTGCTGCCATTATTTATACAGCTGAAGTGATTGCGACGCAAGGGACGATGCCATGAAATACAAAAGCAGGTATTAAAATAAATTACTCTACTTTAATCCTGCTCTTTCTTTATAAGTTTAGCAATCCTGCTATGGCGCTTAGTTCACGTTCAACCTGATTAGGTTGATGAAATCATCAAACAAGTAGCGGCTGTCATGTGGACCCGGCGTGCTTTCCGGGTGATATTGCACACTGAAAGCAGGTTTACCTTTGATGCGGATTCCCTCTATGCTGTCGTCATTCAAATTCACATGCGTAATCTCTACATCGGGGTGGTTTCGAACAGCTTCAGGCAGCACACCAAAACCGTGGTTCTGCGTGGTTATCTCGCAACGGCCCGTAATAATATTCTTTACAGGATGATTTAACCCGCGATGACCGTGGTGCATCTTGAATGTTGGAATATCATTTGCCAGTGCCAGCAACTGGTGACCAAGACAGATACCAAATACCGGCTTGTTTTCTTTCAGTATTTCTTTTAATGTCTCTACAGCATATGGCATGGCTGCAGGATCACCGGGGCCGTTTGATATGAAATATCCATCCGGGTTAAATTCTTTAACCCGGCTTAAAGGCGTTTTTGCCGGGTGTACTTTTACATATACTCCGCGATCTGCAAGGCAGGTAAGAATATTTCTTTTTACACCATAATCCATCACCGCAACTTTAATTGGCGCGGCAGGATCTCCCAGCTCATATTCCTCCTGCGTGCTTACAACACTGGCCAGTTCAAGACCATCCATATCAGGCACTTTGGCAAGTGCTGCTTTCAATTGCTCAACATCTAATATCTCTGATGATATAATACAGTTCATAGCCCCTTTGGTACGTATATGTGCTACCAATGCCCGTGTATCAACCGCTTCTATCGAGACAATTTCATTTGCTTTCAGGTACGCATCCAGGCTGTCTGTTGCCTGGTAGCGGCTAAATTTATCTTCCAGGTTTCGGCCGATAAGACCTCGTATTTTTACGCTGCTGCTCTCCGTATCTGCATCTTTTACACCATAGTTTCCTACATGCACGCTATTCATTATCAAAATCTGCCCGTAATAGCTCGGGTCTGTAAACACTTCCTGGTAGCCCGTCATGCCGGTATTAAAACATATTTCGCCGGTAGTGGTACCAATTTTTCCAAAAGCCTTACCATAAAATACATTTCCATCAGCTAACAATAAAACGGCTGGTTGTTGTGAATTTGGCATTGTTTAATTTTCTGGTTTCAGTTTGCAAAAAAAGAATATGATTTTCAAAAATTGTCAAAAAGTTTGTCACAGTTTTTCAGCCGGATCAATATGCTTATGCCAAAGACTGATCTCCGTCTTGCTCAAATGTCTTCTACAGTTGAAGAGTGCGACGCAACAAAAGCTAAATACTTATTCTACAGTCCGGCTAATAAAGAGCTCTTTATAAAATAACACGCAACAAAAAAGGCAAAACCGGTAAACGATCTTGCCTTTTGTATTTTAAAACTGCTTCATTTCTTATTCAGCAGCTTTTTCTTCTGTTTTTGGTTTTTCAACCACTTCTGCTTCAGTTGTTTCAACAGCAGCTTCAGCTTTAGGGCTGTCTGCTTTCTTTGCAGTACCTGCTCCACCGCGACCACGACGTGTTTTCTTAGCTGGTTCAGTAGCTTTATCAGCACCTTTACCGTAAACATCGTTGAAGTCAACCAGTTCAATCATTGCAAGTTCTGCATTATCACCAGGGCGAATGCCTAATTTAAGTATTCTTGAGTAACCACCCGGGCGGCCGGCAACCTTTGGTGCAACTACAGTAAACAGTTCTTTTACTGCTATTTTATCACCAAGATAGCTAAACACTACCCTGTGCTGGTGCATAATCTGCTCTGGAGAAGCAGTCTTCTTGGTTTTTGTAATCAATGGCTCAACATAACCACGTAACGCTTTAGCTTTTGCCAGAGTAGTTACAATACGTTTGTGAACGATTAACTGGCTTGCAAGGTTTGCAAGCAACGCTTCTCTGTGTGCCTTTTTACGGCCAAGATTGTTGATTTTGTCTCCGTGACGCATGACGTTTGTTGTTTATAGCCTTGTACCGTGTCAAGGAATTACAAGACTGTTATGAATTGTACGAGCTAAAAGCTCAGCACATTATTATCTGTCTAAATCATCAAGACCTAGTTTGCCAAGATCCATACCGAAGTGCAGACCTCTTTCGCTAAGTACCTGTTCTATTTCGCTTAAAGATTTCTGACCGAAGTTGCGGAACTTCATCAGGTCTTCCTGCTCATACTGTACCAGTTCGCTTAAAGAATTAATTTTGGCAGCTTTCAGGCAGTTGAAGGCACGTACAGAAAGATCAAGGTCTTCAAGTGGTGTTTTCAATACTTTGCGTAACTGAAGCACCTGCTCATCAACAACATCTTCTTTCTTGTCTTCTTTGCTGTCGAAAGTGATGTTTTCATCAGTAATGATCATCAAATGCTGGATCAATATTCTTGAAGCCTGTTTTACAGCTTCTTCAGGATGTATGGTACCATCTGTAGCCACATCAAGAACCAATTTTTCATAGTCGGTTCTTTGCTCTACGCGGTAGTTTTCTACTGCGTATTTTACATTCTTGATTGGCGTATGAATAGAGTCGATAGGAATGTATCCGAAAGGAGCATCTTTAACTTTATTCTCTTCAGAAGGAATATAACCACGTCCACGGGCGATGGTCAATTCTATATCAAGTCTTGCAGATGTATCCATGGTGCAGATGGAAAGCTCAGGATTCATTACCTCAAAGCTTTGGGTACCTTCACCAATCATGGCTGCAGTAAATTCAGTTTTATTTTTTACGCTGAGTAAAACTTTTTCGTTGATCACTTCATGATCAACTTTTTTACGAAAACGAACCTGCTTCAGGTTGAGGATCATTTCAGTAACATCTTCGGTTACACCTTTGATGGTTGCAAACTCGTGGTCTACACCTTCTATTTTAATGCCGGTGATAGCATATCCTTCCAAACTATTCAGTAACACCCTGCGCAATGCGTTACCGATAGTTAAGCCATAACCAGGCTCTAAAGGACGAAATTCAAACTGACCTTCAAAATCGGTTGCTTTTTGTAAAACGATTTTGTCTGGCTTCTGAAAGTTTAATATGGCCATATTAAAACTTGGGTTTTATTGTTTGCCCCAGGTCGGCAAAATGACCTGGGAAATTTTTGACTATTTATGATACCGGCTTTTGTTCCCTGTGGCATCGCCTGTTGCGTCGCAATCCGTTCATCATTCTGTACACTTTTCAGCTTCAGCCTGCGGATCGAACTCCCCCGGGAAAATGCAGGATTACTTAGAGTACAACTCTACGATCAGTTGTTCCTTAATATTTTCAGGAACGCTTTCTCTTTCAGGATAAGTAATGAAAGTACCCTGCTTCTCAGTATCATTCCAATCCAACCAGCTAAACTTAGGGTTTTTACCGCGGATCATGCTGGTAATAGCACTGTTACCATTGCTCTTGTCTTTAAGTGCAATAATGTCACCCGCCTGTAACTGGAAAGAAGGAATATTCACGATCTCACCATTTACAGTAATGTGTTTGTGGCTAACCAACTGGCGTGCAGCGGGGCGTGAAGGAGCAATACCCAGGCGGAAAACAGTATTATCCAAACGTGCTTCAAGCAGTTTGATAAGGTTTTCGCCGGTAACACCTTTAATACGTGCAGCCTCTTCGAATGTATTGCGGAACTGACGCTCCAATACACCGTAAGTATATTTAGCTTTCTGTTTTTCTTTCAGCTGTAAAGCATATTCTCCTAACTGTTTACGCTTTTTTGCAGCGCCATGCTGACCGGGAGGATTGCTGTTTTTATCTAACCATTTACCATTTCCAAGAATAGGTTCGCCAAATTTTCGGCTGATCTTGGTTTTAGGACCATTGTAACGTGCCATAATCTTTTAAATTTTGATTTTTTGATGACGATGTATAATCAGTAAAAATCTTAAAATGAATTATACATCCGGTTATTGATAAGCAGGTTTTACCTGTATCGTGTTGAGGATGAAAACATCCGTTACAGCACAGGTAATAAACCATATTAACTATACTCTTCTTTTCTTTGGAGGACGACAACCATTGTGCGGCAAAGGGGTAACGTCTTTAATCATTGATACTTCAATGCCGTTTGTAGCCAGTCCGCGGATGGCGCTTTCGCGACCTGCGCCAGGACCTTTTACAAAAACGTCCACTCTTTTTAAACCTGCTTCAGAAGCAACTTTAGCTGCATCTGCGGCAGCCATTTGTGCTGCATAAGGAGTGTTCTTTTTAGAACCTTTGAAACCCATTTTACCGGCAGATGACCAGCTGATAACCTGGCCTTGCTTGTTGGTAAGAGATACGATGATGTTGTTGAAAGTTGCATTGATATGCGCATCGCCGTGTGCATCAACTTTTACAATTCTTTTCTTGGCAGCAGCCTTTGCGCTGTTCTGTGCCTTTACTGGTTTTGCCATAATACTTTGTTGAGGTAATCTTCTGTTATTAAAATGTAGCCCCTCCTTTTTCCTTTTTGCAGGAAACTATCCAGCGGCTTTATATAAAAATGCAAAAAAACAATCCCGATACAGATCGGGACTGCTTTTTTGCAAATGTTTATTTCTTAGGTGCCTTCTTTTTACCGGCAACTGTTTTACGTTTACCTTTTCTTGTACGGCTGTTGGTACGTGTACGCTGACCACGAACCGGCAAGCCTTTACGGTGACGAAGACCGCGGTAGCAGGCAATATCCAGTAAGCGTTTAATGCTCATCTGAACTTCGCTGCGTAACTGGCCTTCTACTTTGAACTCATTTGTGATGAGGTTACGGATAGCAGCCAGCTCATCATCGTTCCACTCACTTACTTTCTTATCGTAGCTGATTTCAGCATTATCAAGTATATAACGAGCAGTAGAGCGACCTATTCCGAAAATATAGGTTAAACCAATTTCGCCTCTTTTATTCTTTGGTAAGTCTATACCGGCAATACGTGCCATAGTGTATTAATTTCTGATTTTAAGATTTCTGATTACAGATTGCATCAGTTGCAACCTGTCATTTTTTTATCCCTGTCTTTGTTTGTAACGGGGATTCTTTTTGTTGATAACATACAGCTTGCCTTTACGACGAACGATCTTGCAATCTGCGCTGCGCTTTTTTACTGATGCTCTGACTTTCATGACTTAAAATTTTAGCTTTCCAGCTTTCAGCGTAAGCTGTAAGCTTTTATTTATACCTGAATATAATTCTGCCTCTTGTAAGATCATAAGGACTCATTTCCACACCTACCTTATCGCCGGGAAGAATTCTTATGTAATTCATTCTCATTTTCCCTGAAATAGTAGCCAAAATCTCGTGACCATTCTGAAGTTTTACTTTGAACATAGCGTTGCTCAAAGCTTCAATAATTACTCCATCCTGTTTGATCAATGATTGTTTAGACATAATTTTTGGGAGCGCAAAGATAGAAGTTTGCAACTGAATAATGAAAAAATTATCAGATTTTTTCCCCGTATTGTGGAAAAAGAAAGCAAAAGTAGGTGTTTTTTACTTCGGATGATTCGATTTTGATCGCTGTAGTGCAATAATGCTCTACAGATGAACGGATTGCGACGCAACAGGCGATGCCATGAAATACCACTGCCGGTATCAAAAAAAATTTCAGGATTTGATGTGTTGCCAAAAAGATATCTGACATACTGGGCATGTATTCCATTGCTACATTTGCGCGATGGAACTTGCAGCAAAAGACCGGCTTTATGTATGGCACCCGTTTACCCCGCAAAAAGATATGATTGCCCCCGTGCCGATTGTAAAGGGAAAAGATACATTGCTAATAGATGAAAGTGGCAACACTTATATTGACGCTATCAGCAGTTGGTGGGTTACATTACATGGACACGGCAACGAGTACATAGCAAAGAAAATATATACGCAGGCCCTCAAGCTTGAACAAGTGATTTTTGCCGGATTTACCCACGAACCGGCTGTTGAACTTGCCGAAAAACTGATACGCATTCTTCCCGCGGGTTTTGCAAAAGTGTTTTATAGCGACAACGGCTCTACTTCTACAGAAGTTGCCCTTAAAATGGCATTGCAGTATTGGTGGAACACGAAAACAGAAGGCAAAGCAGTAGATACAGAGAACAGTCCACCGGATGGAGTAACCAGGAGCCATAATAAAAGAAACAAAATTCTTGCTTTTAGAAACAGTTACCACGGAGACACTTTTGGGGCAATGAGCGTAAGCGACCGTAGCGTTTTTACGCTGGCTTTCCATGACCTTTTGTTTGAGGTTACTTTTATTGATACGCCTTCTAAAGAGAACCTAAGGCAAAGCCTGGACTTGATTAACAGGCAAGGCAATGAAATCGCTGCTTTTATTTATGAGCCTCTGGTGCAGGGTGCGGGTGGAATGAAAATGTACGATGCTGGCCTGATGAATGAATTACTTGCAACAGTAAAAAGGTATGACATCATTTGCATTGCAGACGAGGTTATGACAGGCTTTGGCCGGACGGGAAAACTTTTTGCCAGTGAATTCCTGGCTCATAAACCTGATATTATTTGCTTGAGTAAAGGCCTTACCGGCGGAACGATGGCCCTTGGCGTTACAGCAAGTACGGACAGTATTTACCAGGCATATGTAAACGATGATAAGCTCAAAACTTTTTTTCACGGTCATTCTTTTACAGCTAACCCTTTAGCATGTACGGCTGCCATAGCCAGCCTGGAACTTTTCGAACAATACAGTGTGCAGGATAAAATAGCCTGGCTGGCAAAAGAAAATGAACAATTTGGCAAAAGATTACAATCTAACTATGGAAGCATATGCCGGAACATTCGTGTATTGGGCACTATCCTCGCTTTTGACCTTGCCATAGGAAGGAATGAATACCTGAACAACATTGCTGGTGTAGTGACGGACATGGCTATGAAGGCGGGTGTTTACATAAGACCGTTGGGAAACGTGGTGTATATAATGCCGCCCTATTGCATTACAGCTTATGAACTGGAAAAAGTGTATAACACAATCGAAGCTATTATCAGTAGTATTTCAACAAACGCTTAACTGTTGCTAAACAGGGTGTCTTTAAAGTAGTCTGACAGGTTGGTTATTTCTCCTTTTTCGTTAAACAGTATTTCAGTAACAATCCTGTTTTTGTAGTTGCTGCCATTACGGAATGCGCCCCATGAACTGGAAAAGTAAACACACTGGTTATCGGCCACCTCAAAAATCTTTTCAATTTGCCAGTTTAACTCTTTATAACGTGAAAAAATAGCCCGGAACAATACCAGGATTTTATTTTTTCCTTTTACAGGGTTTGCAGGCGGTATCCACACAACACTTTCAGGTGTAAACCATTTTTCCAGTTGCTGCGGATCTCTTTTCTGAAGATCATGCATAAAAGCGATACAGTAATTTGAGGTTGGTTGCATACCCCATGTACGAAAACATGATGCAACAGGTTTTCACCATTTGGCCACAATTTTAAAATTTAAAAGTCTTGGCGTTAACCGGTTTGGCATGGCAAAAGTGTTATTTGAAAAATCTTTAATAAGCTGGTAACTGATTGTATTTGCACGATCCACCACATTGAAAATTTCCAGGGATGCCCATATATTCTCAAAATTTTTAAAAGGAGAATGGCTGCGCCGTTTACTTTCAGCCGCCAGCAACTGTGCACTGAAACCAATATCAACACGGAGATAAGGAGGTATTTCCAGCGCATTGCGATAGCGCGCATTACCGGGAATATTAAATGGCATGTTACTGCCAAACAGTGTACTGAAGTAAACTTTAAAGTTTTTATTTGTGCTCAGGTAATCCTGGAAAAACATGCCAAATGTAACAAGCCGGTCTGTGGGGCGACGCAGGTAGCCTATGCTGTTGATAACACTGTCTGCGGGAACTTTGTCAGGTGTGTTCGGGCCAATAATATCGCCATTCGCGTTTTTATAAACAGTGTACGTATCGCCTTCGAGGTCTTCTTTTGTACGCATGATACCAAGACTGATCCAGCTTTCAGCATCTTTCACCAGTTCTCCGAATAATCTTGTTTCAATGCCTGCTGCATATGCCTTTGCGCTGTTTGCGCCGTAATAACGCAAGCGAACGTTGTCTATGTCATAAGGCACTACATCTGTCATGTATTTGTAATATGCTTCGGCCGTAAATCTTGCAGGACGTTTAAACAATGTAAAATGCTGATCTATGCCCAATGTAGCCTGGTAACTTTTCTGAGATTTCAGATTGTAGTTGATAGTACCATCATACCTGCGCATTTCCCTGTAAAAAGGCGGTTGTACATACACGCCCGCCGCACCTTTGATAACTACATCTTTCCGCCAGCTTTTTGGCTTTAGCGAAAAACCAATACGCGGCGAAACGAGCAGCTCCTTGTTCAAAGTATTGTAATTGTATCTTATACCCGCGTTGAGCACAAAACCGGCAGAATCCTTAAAACGGATATTATCCTGCACATAACCGCTAAACCTGGTTACACCAAAATCTGCGCTGCTTTTTATTGAGCTGGACAGGTTGAGACTACCTGGCACATAAGGCAACGAGTAACCCGCAGAATCATTGTACACCCATTCATGCAGTTTATCGCTGATCATTTGTCTTTCTATTGTATTGCCCCATTGTATAAAGTGACTGCCTTTATCCAGGCTACCTTTATGGGCCGCACTCCATATATTTATGTTCAGCGCGTTTCGTGCGTAAAGCTGGTTTACACCGGCACCCAGCGGATTTATTACCCCGCCTGTTGTACCGGTTGATGGATCATACTCTCTTTCGCCAAAAAGATAAGCGCCAGTTATGTCTATATTCTCTGCTTCATTGTCATTAAAGTAACCCAACATCCATTTTAGTTGTAATCGCCTGCCTGGCTGGTTTACCGCGGTAAGACCAACAAAACTGGTACTGTAACGGTCTTTTTCATGCCCCTCAAAAAAAATATCGAGGCCAAGGTTTTGGGAATACAAAGGAGAAAATACAGAAGACGTTAGCTGGCTTTCTGTTGGTGTTAAACTAAACTTTGCCTGAGACAAATTAGCCAGTGCTTCAAAGCGCCATCTATCACCCGCCTGCCAGGTTATGAGTGTTTGAAGATCTGCAGATGCAGGAATGTAATTTCCTTTCGTTTGCTGGCTGCTTACAAGGTTCTGGTTGGTTCTGTTGCGCACCCCTAAGAGATAGGTAACTTTACCTTTGTTCGCCACACCTTCCAGGTGAAAACCCTGCTCCAGTAAACCAAGATAAGCAGAGCCGCCATTGCGTGTTGGCTTTTTATATGTAACATCAAGTACTGAGCTCATCTTATCACCGTATCTCGCCTGGAAGCCTCCATTATAAAATTTTACGCCACTGGTAAGTTCAGGGTTAATAAAACTAAGTCCTTCCTGCTGCCCGCTTCTTACAAGGTAAGGGCGGTACACTTCAAAATCGTTTACATAAATAAGGTTCTCATCATAGCTGCCACCGCGCACTGAATATTGGGAAGTAAGTTCATTGTTACTGCCAACAAAAAACTTTATCAATCCTTCAATACCACCAATGGGCGATGGATTAAGCAATGCCTTAGACGCATCTATATTAATAAGGCCCGCCTGCTTCCTGTCGCGCTCATCTTTTACAGTTACAGCTTCGAGTTCTTTTACTGCATGCAAAAGCTTTATGTTTACCCGTTCTTCTTCCCCTACACTTAAATAGAATTTTTTTTGCACACTAATAAAACCTGTAAAGCTAAACACGAGCGCTACCGCTTTATTAGGCTGAACTTCCAGTTGAAAATAACCGGAATCACTGGTAATAGTATTTTTTGTAAGGTTAAGTACCTGCACCGTAACACCTGCAAGCGGCTGATCGTTTTCATCGGTTACTTTACCGCTGACCAAAGCTGTTTTCTTTTGTGCAAAAAGATGGATGGAAATTAAACAACAGGCAAACAGTAAAACACGCTTACTCAATTCACTTAACATGCAGTTCATTTGGGTTTGAAGATAGGGAGATATTTTTGTTTACAAGCCAGTGGAACCAGTGGCATCGCCTGTTGTGTCACTCACTTGTACGTTCCGTTTTTTATGGCAACTGCGGCGATGTGTTTTAGGCTAAGTGCTTCAGCCTGCTGTGTCAATTTTTGTTGGTTAGTGGCATGGCGGCACTGTTATCAATACGCTTCAATCTTCGCGTTTGCTGCATATAGCATCTACTGTACAAGAGTGCGACGCAACAAAAGCCACATACTTATTCTTTTGCCGGGCTCATATAAAAACACTACAAGTTATACAACGATTCTATGATTGCTTTGGGATCTTTTGCATTGAACACCGTACTACCCGCCACCAGCACATCTGTACCGGCGGCAACAATACCTGCAGCGTTTTCCATTGTTACGCCTCCGTCTATTTCAATGAGCGTGGAAAGGCCGCGATTGGTGATCATTTGCTTTAATTGTTTTATTTTATGTAGTGTGTAGGGAATAAATTTTTGGCCGCCAAAACCTGGATTTACACTCATCAGGTTTACGACATCTACATCCTGCAGAATATCTTCGAGAAGTGCCACAGGTGTATGCGGGTTAACGGCTACACCGGCCTTCATGCCCAGTTCTTTGATCTGCTGAATGTTGCGGTGCAGGTTGGGGCAGGCCTCAATATGAACAGTCAGTACATCAGCGCCGGCTTTTTTAAATGCTTCTGCGTAGCGGCCGGGCTCAACAATCATTAGGTGCACATCACATATCTTCCTGGTTGTTTTCCTGATGTGCTCCACTACGGGCAAACCATAACTGATGTTGGGTACAAAGACACCATCCATTATATCCAGGTGAAACCATCCGGCTTTACTTTCATCAACCATTTTACATGCCTGTTCCAATCTTAAAAAATCTGATGCCAAAAATGATGGTGCTACTATTGCCATGTGTATAAAATTTCAGGTTACAAGATACAAAAGATACGATGGAAGCGCCGGTAACCAAGGTTGGGAACAGCGTAAAAAGGTTGCAGTTATTATTCCACCCTTTTTAGCGCCTCAGTAATCTTGGCATCACCTTTTTCCAGGTTCAATGCCTGTTTAAATCGCAATGCTGCGCTGTCTTTTACCTGCATCATCTCGTAACACCGGCCCTGCCAATAGTAAGTATCTGCATCGAGGGCATTAATGGTGGAGGCAAATTTAAAAACGCTCAAGGCTTCCTGGTATGCTTTGTTATCAAAATACACCAGGCCTTTTTCAATGTATGCGGGCATGTAAGTGTAGTCATTGGCTATGCAATTGTCGAAGAAAGCCAATGCTTTCTCTTTATTGTTTGTGCGTGCATTGTAAATGCCTGCAATAAAATCTGCATGCGCATCGTAATCGCGGCCAAGAGCCAGCCGTTTTACATTGGTACAAATCAGCAATGCTCTTTCATTCTTCTGCTCTGCGTATAAGTTGGCAAGACCGAGCATTGCATCAGCCGAAGGATATATACGTAACGCTTTGTCATAACTCTCCATAGCCATTATGGTGTCGCCTGCATCTTCAGCTATGCGTCCTTTGGTGTACCACAACCCATAATTGGTGGTATCTTTCATAATAAGACTGTCCATATGTTCAAGCGCCGGTTTATACGCCCCAATACTGTCCAGCGCTGCAGCCAGTTTCAGGCGAAGTCCCGCACTGTCGGGGTTGGCTTTTACGCGGGACTCCAATTCAACAATGTAAGGTGGAAGTGGTTTACCTGCGGCAGCAGTTGTATCATCCTGTTTGCCCGCTGAATCTTCTTTTTCTGCACAGGACGCAAACAAGGATATACCTAAAACTATGATGATGCTTACTCTGGTCATGCTGCAAAAATAATTGTAGTTTCTGTTTATGACGATTTTCTGACCAATGCCATCTAACCATAACCATATTTTTGCAAAAAAATTTAATATGACGTTCTACTGCCAAAAAGCTATTGCGCTTTTTTGTGTACTTAATACGATTGCCGCTTCTTCGGGTGCCCAGGTCGTTTCAGACACACTGCACTACACGGATGAAAAGCATTTTAAAAACATACAGCAACTGACTTTTGGCGGTGATAACGCAGAAGCATACTGGAGTTACGATGGTAAGCAAATTATTTTTCAGCGAACCAATGCAAAAGAAGGCGTACTATGCGACCAGATGTTTACCGGTGCATTACCTGCCATGGGTGAAAAGTTTACCTACAAAATGGTAAGCAGCGGTAAAGGCCGCACAACCTGCGGTTATTTTCTGCCCGATGGCAAACATGTTGTTTATGCCTCCACTCATAAGGGTGCAGATACATGCCCACCCCCACCCGACCGCGCTAAGTTTGGCAACCGGTATATATGGCCGGTATATGAATCGTACGATATTTTTCTTGCTACCACAGATGGTAAAATTGTGAAGCAGCTAACCACGGAACCCGGCTACGATGCAGAGGCAACGCTTTCTCCGGATGGTAAGACCATGCTTTTTACATCTATACGTAATGGTGATCTAGACCTGTACACCATGGACCTGGAGACCTATAAAGTAAAACAACTAACCACTGAACTGGGTTATGATGGCGGTGCATGGTTTAGTTCCGATGGTAAAAAAATTGTATGGCGTGCAAGCAGGCCAAAGACCGGAGAAGAAATTAAAGAGTACAAAGAGCTCCTTGCACAAGGCATGGTGGCACCAACAAAAATGGAAGTATTTGTTGCAAATGCAGATGGCACAGGTGTAAAGCAGGTTACTCAACTTGGCCAGGCAAACTGGGCACCTAATTTTACGCCAGACAGCAAACGCATTATCTTTTGCAGCAATCATGAATATAAAAGAGGTTTTCCTTTCAACATGTACCTTATAAATTTTGATGGCTCCGGGCTGGAAAAAATAAGTCGCGACAAGGGTTTTGACGCATTCCCTATGTTTAGCCCTGATGGGAAAAAAATCATTTTTGCTTCTAACCGCAACAACGGTGGCACAAGAGACACCAATCTTTTCGTTGCAGATTGGGTGGAATAACGATAATGTTTACACCATAATAATGCTTTAGAATTTTTTATTTGGGGTGGCAGGTTTAGATTTGCCAAAACACAAGCATCATGTATACAGGATTATTACACCTTCATAATGTACTGCGCTGGGTTATATTGATACTGCTGGTAGTAAATATCATCAAGATTGCAACAGGCACAGGCAAAGCAACTTTTAGCAAATGGTTATTAATTGCAGCACACACCACGTTGCTGATCGGCTTATACCAATATTTTGCCGGCGGCAGTGGTTATGCATACATCGAGCGCTATGGCATGGGTGAAGTAATGAAAACACCGGAATACCGTTTCTGGGCAGTAGAGCACATTACAGGAATGATCGTCGCCATCATCTTTATTACAATTGGTCACGTGGGTCTTAAACGGGGCAACACCAAAAAAGCAAATATGTTTTTTGTGCTTGCGTTGATCCTTATTCTTGCAGTTGTTCCATGGCCGTTCAGAGATGGCATTGGAAGACCAAGGCCACTGTTACCGGGTATGACACCTGCTGAAACATCAATGATTGTTTCGCCGGCAGCAGCGCAACATACTTCGCTGTAATCTTCGCATTGCTCCACTACTTCCTGCAGTTGAAGAGTGCGACGCAACGAAAGCTCAATAGCAATTCAACAGACTGGTTCATAAAAAAAATCCCGCTACAATAAATAGCGGGATTTTTTTGTGTTACCGGCAGCAGTATTTTATGGCATCACCTGTTGCGTCGCACTCCTGTGCTGTAAATGTTATGGCAGCTGTTACGCCGGGAACATGGTTTTCATAACTGCAATAAACTGTTTCATATCGTCCATGTTGCCAAAGCTAACCCTGGCCCATTTGCCATCAGGGTAATCATTGGAGCGCACCAGTATATTGCGCTGCAACATATCTGCCGCAAAGTCTCCCTTGTAGTTACCAAGATTGAAGAACATAAAGTTGGTATAAGATGGAATGCAATGAAATTTCATTTGCACCAGCGCATCGTAAGTATATTGTCTTGCTGCAGCATTTTTCTCTCTGGTCATGGTGCGGTGTGCCGCATCTTTTAAACTTGCCATGGCGGCATATTGAGCAAGGTTACTCACGCTATACTGCGGATTATCAAAATAGCCTGCCTGCAATTTTTTGATGGTATCTGCATGCGCAAATACATACCCTATACGCAAACCTGCCATACCATGAATTTTAGAGAACGTACCCATCACAATGATGTTGGGATGATCTTCTATAAGGCCCAGCATTGACTCGTTATACGGCGCATCAGGAAAATCTATGTAGGCTTCATCAATTAATACCATTGCTTTCCCGGAAGCTTCTATGCAGAAGTTCTTCAAGGCATCAGGCTTTAATACCGTGGCCGTTGGATTGGCGGGGTTGCAAATGTAAACCAGTGAAGTCTTGGCTGTAACAGCCTTTTGCATGGCCTCGAGATCGTGTACTTTACCTGCGGTTAACGGTACTTCAATTACTTCCATGCCCAGCTTCCTGGCAGTAGTTGGCAAAATGCCAAAGGTGGGTGTGGCTGTTACAAGATTTCCGTTACTGTATTGTCTTGCCAGCAAACGCAGGCCTTCGCCAGAACCGGGCATTATGATGGTTTGCTCCGGTGTTACATGGTAAAAATCAGCCAGCTCTTTTTTAAATGTTTGTATTAATGGAACATTGCCGGAGTAGCGGTTAGCGTAGGGCATTATTTCTTTGATTGCTTCTTTTGCCTTTTCACTAATGCCATATGGATTTTCGTTTGCACCAAGAATGACAAGGCCCGTCTGCGGCTCAAAATTATATGGCATATAATCTTCGCCTGCTATAGAGCGAAGCGAGAAACCAAGACCCAAAGCTGCCAGCGATGAATGTTTCAACCATTTCCGTCTTGCAAAGTTTGTCATAAGCCGTTATTTATATTTATGGTTTAAGTTACAAAAAAAGCCACATGCATGGTTTACATATGGCTTTTAGTTAGTATCATTAATCGTTCTACAACTCCTCTATCTTAATATCTTTCCAACGCACTTTTATACCGCCTCCATCATGTATCTGCAATGCAATAAAACCATTGCCTTCTCCAATTTTGGCATCTTTCAAATAGACCATTTTATGACCATTTAACCATGTGGTTACTTCATCGCCTTTTACTTCCAGTTTGTATTCGTTCCACTCGCCTTCCTTCAAATATTTTTCATCTTCAGCTTTTGGCTGAATAAGCCAGCCACGTCCATATGATTCGTAGATACCGCCGGTGTGCTGGTTGAGCGGTGCTACTTCTGCCTGCCACCCGCTGATCTTTGTACCTTCAATAGAAGAGCGGAAGAATACCCCGCTGTTACCGTTTGCTTCCTGCTTAAACTTTAATGTAAGAACAAAATTCTTATAATTTTTAGCGGTAGATAAATAACCATATCCCTTATCAGGTCCACTTTCACAAATCATTTCTCCGTTCTCAACGTACCATTTTTCAGTTCCATGTATGTTCCAGCCCGTTAAATCTTTACCATTAAAGAGGGAAACTTTTTTCTGTGCCTTAACAACCACTGCAAGCGAAAACAACAGACATACAGCGAGCAATTTTTTCATAGTAAAATAATTTTGAGAAAGGTAAAGCATTTGAGGGTATCAAACTTGTTGAATATTATCAAATACCACGCAGCAGATGCACTAACAGGCGATGCGATTGTGCCATTACAAATACTCCTGTAAGGCCTCCGCAATTTTTCTGTCATTGCTCAGGCGCGGTAATTTATTTTGCCCGCCAAGTTTACCGATCGATTTCATATAATCAATAAACCCGTTTTTCCTGACTGGTGTAATTTTTAGTTTCTGAAGGATGTTGCCTGTAATAAGATCGTCGTAGTAAACATTTTTTGCACGCAGGTTATCATCGACCTTTTCTAAAAAACGCCCAAGGTCTTCGGGCCTGTTTTCGAATTCTATAAACCATTCGTGAAAGCTTTTCCCTTTACCCTGCTCTACCATGGGTGCAACGGTAAATTCAATGATCTTTACATTTTCCTCTTCTGCAGCTTTCATCAGCGCATGTTCCACTTCTTCGCCTATTACGTGTTCGCCAAAAGCTGATATATAATGTTTGGTCCTGCCGCTTACCACAAGCCGGTATGGTTTGGTAGAAATAAATTTTACAGTATCACCAATGTTATAAGCCCACATACCGGCATTACTGCTTACAATAAGTGCATAGTTTTCGCCCTCTTTTACTTCTGCTAGGCTTAACCTTGTTGGGTTTTCATTAAATATTTCGCCGGCCGGCACAAATTCGAAAAATATGCCTGAATTGGTATTGAGCAACAAGCCCTGTTCGCGGTAATTGTCCTGGAATGCAAAAAAACCTTCGCTTGCGGGGTAAAGTTCAACACAATCTACTTTGCGGCCTATGCTTTCATATAATTTGGCTTTATATGGCTCAAAATTTACTCCACCCTGTACCATTACACGAAAATTCGGAAACAGGTCGCCAACCTTCTTCCCAGATCTTTCCACCAGCTTGTCAAAATACATCTGCATCCACGGTGGAATACCGCTTATCAGCGTCATATTTTGGTCGATCGTTTCATTAATGATCGCATCCAGCTTTGTTTCCCAGTCTTCTATACAGTTGGTCTCGTAAGATGGCAGCTGGTTACTGCGCAGGTAGCGCGGCACATGGTGATTTACAATACCGCTCAGCCGCCCGGTTGGTATACCTGCTATCCTGTCCAGCACAGGCGAGCCACTCAGAAAGATAAGCTTACCACTCGCAAATTCAACGTTGCCCGAATGCATCATATAGCATAAAAGGGCATTCCTGGCAGTGTTGATATGATTTGGTATCGACTCGTTGGTAATAGGAATGTATTTCACGCCGCTTGTTGTACCACTTGTTTTAGCCAGGTATATAGGTTTGCCTTTCCAGAGTACGTGTTGCTTTCCTTCTTTAATTTTCTCAATATATGGCTTAATCTCTTCGTAATCCCGGATGGGCACCATTTTCCTGAAGTCGTCGTAAGACGAGATATTATCAAATCCATGATCCTTACCAAAAACAGTGTTACGGGCAGTTTTGATCAGGCTTTTGAAAATATCCTGCTGGTCTGCCACCGCAGTTTCCATTCCCCTGGTGATCTTGTTATATATGTGCCTGGCAAACGGACGGGCTAAAATCGACTTTACATTCATGATAGCAGGATAAAACAATACACAAAAAACAAAATTAACGATACCGTATCAGCAAAATGCAAATGACCGTTAATTTTGACGGCTTTCATAACTTTTTTGGAGCCGGCATCAGCACATTACCCGGCACCTGTTGTGTCACTCACTGCACCGTTTGGGCCATTTTTCGGCTGCAGCGTTGCGGTTTAAGGCTCCTGAAAAAAATTAAAAGGCCAAAAAGCCAGAATTTTGAAGAATTTTCCTGCGCGAATTGCTTTCCATAATCACTAAACCATTACCTTTGCCGTCCTAATTTTGGAAAGTTATGTTTGCAGTAGTAAAAATAGCAGGTCAGCAATTTAAGGTTCAGGAAGGTCAAAACCTGTACGTTCCTCACCTGCAGGGCAAAAGCGGTGACAAAGTTGAATTCAGTGAAGTGTTGCTTGTAGATAACAACGGCAGTTTTACTGTAGGAAGCGATGTAAAAGCAATCGTGAAAGCCGAAATCGTAAGCGATCTTGTACAAGGCGATAAAGTGATAGCCTTTAAAATGAAAAGAAGAAAAGGCTTCCGTAAAAAACACGGTCACAGAACGCACTACACACAAATCAAAATCGAAAGCATAGCATAAAAAGTATAGGCCTTAGAACAAATTATCTGTTTGTTTCAGACTTTACTTTTTATTTAAAACTCATTTTATATGGCACACAAAAAAGGTGAAGGCAGCGTTAAGAACGGACGTGACTCACAAAGCAAACGCTTAGGCGTTAAAATATTCGGCGGTCAGCCGGCAATTTCAGGAAACATTATCCTGAAACAAAGAGGAACAGTTTATCATCCTGGCAAAAATGTTGGTGTTGGCAAAGACTATACATTGTTTGCCTTGACGGATGGTGTGGTAGAATTCAAAAAAGGTAGAAACGACAAGACAACTGTGTCAGTTTTACCGGTTGAGGCTACTGCATAAGTTTTTTTTGGCAGTTATCATAAGTTTTTTTTATTTTTACGATTATTTACTAACCATTTAAATTTTAAAAACATGGCAACTGCAAAAAAAGCAGCTCCTAAAAAGGCTGCTGCAAAAAAAGCTGCTCCTAAAAAAGCTGCTGCAAAGAAAGCCGCTCCTAAAAAAGCCGCTGTTAAAAAAGCTGCTCCTAAAAAAGCTGCAAAGAAAGCTGCTCCTAAAAAAGCCGCTAAAAAGTAATCTTACAGCTTTCAAAAGCACAATAGATTTAAAGTCCCGGGGGTTAGCTCCGGGATTTTTATTTTATCCCACATCACTTGCCATCCTCACGTGCAAGGTCTTTCAACGTCTAAAACTTTACTGCAAAGAATATTTCTATCCATCTCATCAGGCATTCTAGCCGGAGAAAATTACTTTTGATTCTTTCAACTAACGTTTATGGATAATTACACAATTGCTGATAATTTCTCTCTGCTGGCAAAACTCATGGACATACATGGTGAAAACAGTTTTAAAACCAAATCATACTCATCTGCTGCTTTTACCATAGAAAAACTTCCGGTCGAATTAGCAACACTACCAGCCGAAAAGATCTTTGCCATAAAAGGGGTTGGTGAAAACATTGGAAAAAAAATCATTGAACAAATAACGACAGGGCGCCTTGAGCTGCTGGATGAATACATAGAAAAAACGCCACCCGGCATACAGGAAATGATGACCATAAAAGGTATCGGACCAAAAAAAATAGCGGTAATATGGAAAGAACTGGAAGTGGAGAGTCTGGGAGAATTACTGTACGCCTGTAATGAAAACCGCCTGACCTTGTACAAAGGCTTCGGAGAAAAGACACAACAGAACATTAAAGAATCAATAGAATTCTTTTTGAGTAACAAAGGCAGTTATCTTTTTGCCCAGATTGAGCAATACGCAGCTCAGGTTGACGATAAACTAAAGACCGTTTTCAAAGATCAGCAGTTTGAACTGGCAGGAGACTTCAGGCGGCACCTTGAAATAATAGAAAAAATTGAGTGGGTTACAACGACCGATACAAAAACGTTGCGTGATTTCTTTATAGCCAACGAATTTGAAATTGTTGTGAATGCAGCAACAGAAAGCGCCTTTAAAGGAAAGGAAAATGTTTTATTGGTTTTTTACCATAGCACGCCCCAAAAATTTTATCAAACGCTTTTTGAAAAAAGCTGTTCACCTGAATTTCTGGAAGCATGGGTTGATATGACCGCCTTTAATGAAACATACACTTCTGAAGCTGACATATTTTTGAGTTGCAATAAACCTGTAGTGCCTGCCTTTTTGCGTGAAAGAAAAACAATACTTAACAGCACCATACCTGAAGTAATACAAGCTAATGATATAACCGGTATTATTCACTGCCACAGTAAGTGGAGCGATGGAGCGAATACGCTGGCTGATATGGCACTTGCTGCAAAAAACAAAGGGCTGCAATTTCTGGTGATCAGCGACCACTCAAAAACCGCCTTTTATGCACAGGGCCTAACAGAAGATAGATTAATTGCACAACACAAAGAAATTGACGAACTGAATGCCCGGTTGTTACCGTTTAAAATATATAAAAGCATAGAGTCTGACATTCTTAATGATGGCAGCCTTGACTATAGCAAGGATGTGCTGGAAAGTTTTGATCTTGTAATAGCTTCTGTACACGCTAACCTGAAGATGAAGGAAGACAAAGCTATGATGCGACTGATCAATGCTATTGAAAATCCTTATACTACGATCCTGGGACATATGACAGGCCGTCTCCTGCTAAGCCGGAGTGGCTACCCGGTGGACCATAAAAAAATAATTGATGCCTGCGCGGCAAACAATGTTGTTATAGAATTAAACGCACACCCCAAGCGTCTGGATATCGACTGGCGCTGGCTGCATTACTGCCTTGAAAAAAATGTACTGATCTCAATCGACCCGGATGCGCATAGCATAGAAGGCTTTAATGATGTCCGCTATGGAGTAATGGCTGCACAAAAAGGTGGCATTACAAAAGAGCGTAACCTAAGCAGTTTTTCCCTGGCTGACTTTGAAGCATTCCTTGCGCAGCAACGCACTAAGCGCACATGATGTAATCATTATCAATATTGATTGACCATGTATATTTTGCTGCAGATAATTGTGCAACAGGACAGCCGTTGCAGAACAGGGTACCGAACGTACAAGTGAGTGACACAACCAAAGCTTAATAGTAGCAATAATGCCTGTTACCTAAAACTATCACTCATCATTTGCAAGTGGCAATGAAACAAAGAAAGTAGTACCCTCGTTTTCTTTTGTTTCGAACCATATATGGCCGTTTGCTTTTTCTACAATGCCTTTGCAGATTGCAAGCCCAAGGCCGGTTCCGGAAGATTTGGTGGTAAAATTGGGTGTAAAAATTTTCGGACGCATGTGTACAGGAATGCCGTGACCATTATCAGCAATAGCGATAAGCACTTCATTGTCTCTTAACGTTTGCCCAATAGTTATGTTAGTATTTTCCACTTCTTCATGCGCTTCAATTGCATTTTTGATGAGGTTGGTAAACAGGCGGTTGATCTGCGTTCTGTCTGCCCTGATAAGATAAACACCTTCTTCTTTATTCCATGTTAACTGAATGCGCTCATCTGAACTGTACAATTGCACGATCATTTCTATAACAACGGAAAGATCGAACACTTCAATACTTACGTTGGCTATGTTGGCAAACTGCGAGAAATCGCCGGCTATCTTTGATAACTGATCAATTTGCTCTACCAGTGTACTTGCCACCTGCCGTGAAAGGTCTTTAACGTTTGGCGCATTGTTGTCGATAGCGCGTTGCAGGTATTGAATGCTCAGTTTCATTGGTGTTAGCGGGTTCTTGATCTCATGCGCAACCTGGCGTGCCATTTCTCTCCAGGCACCTTCGCGTTCGCTGCGTGCAAGGGCCTGTGCGCTCTCTGCAAGTTTTTTCACCATCTTGTTGTATTCTGTAATGAGCTCGCCGAGCTCATCATCTTTTTTCCATTCTATTTCTTCGTTTACAGCACCAAAACTGATGGCTTTCATTTTATCGCCAATCAATGTGAATGAAGTGGTAATTCTTCTTGTGATCCAGATGGCGATGGCACCGGCCATAATAAAGATCAACGCATTCAGATCGAGAATGGTAACAAGGAAATTGGATATTTCCTGCTTGAGATCTTTTTGTGTACTGATGGAGGGGATATTGAGGTAAGCTACGGTTGTTTTGTCGTAGCCATTTATAGGCACATAAATGGTTTGAAATTTAAAGTCTACAATCTGCTCTTCATGAATATACTTGGTGCTATGCTCGTAATGCATGGAATAGTAGGCTTCCGGGTTCATTTTACGGCTTAGAATGGCATTGTCATATACATAGCGCTGGGATGAAATGAGCAGGTTTCCGTTGAGGTCGTACAGGTTAATATCTATATGATGATTATTGGCAATCTGCAGTATCTGTTGCTGAAATTCGAAACGCAGGTCTATCTTGTCAATGCTTAAAATATCATCTGCAGTAAAACTGTTATTGGCCGCCTGCTGTATTTCCTGTACAATAATCTCTGATGTACTCATCAGTCTCTTCTCATTGTTTTCCCTGAAACTGAAAATGAAAAAAGAGATAATAGCTATACCTATAATTACAAAAGAAATGATACTTACAGAAATGATGATCGCCTGTATTTGCCCTCGTATATTAAACCTGAATATTTTCTGCAACTCGTGCCACCTGAAATGGGTTTCAAAAATCAAACCGCCAAAATGCTGCAGTGCCACCAAAACAATAAGCAGCCCAAACAGGTAAGCAAAAAATGTAATGGCCTCTTTACCCCAGATATTTTTTCTTGCAACAACCACTACCCTGTTATCGGCCGTTTTGTACCATAATTCAGAATAGCCGGGTTTATGCACATATTCTTCTCCAAATTTGGGTACCTCTTTTATAGATATACTGTCTTTAAAATTGTAGTTGCCACTTGTTTTAATAAGCTTGAATTTTTTATACACTGCATAGGCATAATCTTTACCGATCAGCGTACCGTCTGGCAGCAGTTGTTTAAATAGCTGTGGTGAAAAAGCTTCGTCGGCATACTCCCGTGGTCTTATAACAAGGAAGATATGGCCCTCCAGGAGGTTTTGCCGCACCGAATCTTTTGAGTAAATATCTTTTTCATAAATATAACTGAAACTCGATGTTGCATTTTCGTAATAATACAGGTCGGGAACGTCTGTTTGCGTAGACTGGTTGGCGATGATTGATTTTAATACATTGTATGAAGTGGAGTCATCGTTATACAGCGGTTGCTGCCGGTTATCGAACGTATAAATACGTGTATAAAAATTATTAAGATAGCCCTGGAAGTTGTTGTTACTAAGGCTTTCCTTTACAGCAAGGTTTTTCTCTCCATTGTAGAGGTCTGCAAAGTTTACCTCTTTCATAAAATTAGAAAAGCCTGCCATGGCAACACTCAGTATGGTTGCACTGGTATAATCGCTTTTAAGGCTTAAACCATCAGCAATCGTTTTTCTTTTGCGGTGCTCCAGTTGCCCGTTTTGAAAAATGAGCAGTGCAGAAACGGATGCCATGAGAAAGATACTCCATGGTATAAAATATGATGAACGATAAAACGATTGTGCAATATCTGCAGACCCAAGTTCGAGAAAGAAATATAACAGGATGATCCATGCGATGATCGAAAAATTAAGCAGTGTATCATTATCGCCCGACAAGGTAAAACTCAGCAGGAACAGGGAGAATGAGAGCAGGATAATTACACGCCAATACAAGCCCGTATGTACAAGTTTCGAAAGCGCTGCCAGCATTTGCGCTACATAAAAATAACTGAGCAGTAAAAAGCAGATTATAATAAAACTTACAACTGTATAAATATTCAGATCAAAAAAACTTGTTACATCAAAAGATATCCTGGAAGAATCCAGCACAAGACTACTCAGCGTATCTGATACAACCATTGTGCAGAGCGGCAAAGCAAGCAATGCCAGCGCGCCGGTTATCTTCCTGGCGGTAACACCCAGGGTTACTTTACCAAGATTCTTGTGATTGAATTTAATAAACCACACGATCCAGAAAAGCAATATGGTGTTGATGAGCAGATCGCCGAGTGACGGATGCAAAGCGCTCGATGCAAATACCTCGGGACCGAACAAAGGGTACTTTTTTAAATCGAACGGGAAAGGGAACATATAAACAAACAACCGTGACGTTACCACTACCACCAGCAAAAATGATAAACCCGTAACGAAGCCACGCTTCCTGGAAAGTACCAGCGCCAGGGAATTAATAAAGATAGCCATCAGTAAAATGGCCAATACACGCAGCACAATAGAAATAGTTCCCTGCTGCTCCAGTGAAGCGGCATCTTCTTCAGCTACAAAAAAAACGGGTTGATCCTGCGAGTTGGTAATGGTTGCACCTCCACTTACAAAAGACAGGTTATAACGCCCATCTATACCAGGTACTACAAACTGCCTTTTCAGATCATTTGTTTCAATAGAATAGTCCCAGTAAACCGGCACAAGCATAGCTATAACGTGCGCATGGTTATCGAATACAACAGTTTTTTTCAGTAGCTCAAAAAAACCATTTTTATATTTTACAGGGTGGTAGCCGTCTATGCGGTTAAGGTCTTCACCGGCAACAGACATCAGGTTGGTGTTCCAGAATATTTCAATAGGATTGCCAATATCATTAATGGCATACACAAAAAGACCGTAATCTTTTGTAGACATTACCTCTCGTTCGCCGGCAGGTTCTGCAATGGTTATGCTTCTTAAAAGCTGTGTATCCTTACAAATTTCTTCAAACGCTTCTTCCCGTGCTGTTAAATATTGCGTAAGCACTTTTGCCACTTTGGAAGGGCTTGAATCAGGCGCAAAATAATTAGAGAAAAGAAATGAAATAGTGTACAACCAGGCGGCCGCAATAACAAGGTACCCGTATTTGTAGGCAATTTTTTTAAGTATCCTGATCAAGGGGTTTTGTTTTCAAGTTTTACAAGGTTCCAGATAGCATCCATTTCTTCCAGGCTCATTTCAGTAAGGTTTTTGCCTTTGGAAGCTGCGTGGGCTTCCATTTTCCCAAAACGCTGCAGGAATTTACGGTTTACTTTTTCTAAAGCAGTTTCGGCGTCTATCTGCAAAAACCGTGCATAGTTTACAAGGCTAAAAAGCACATCGCCAAACTCTTCTTCTATGTGTGCGGTATCATTTTCTGTAATGGCTTCCTTTAGTTCGCTTATTTCCTCTTCTACTTTTTTCCATACTTCTTCTTTGTTATCCCATTCAAAACCTACCTGCTTTGCCTTTTCCTGTATGCGTGTTGCTTTTACTACAGACGGCAATGATACAGGCACGCCCGTCATTACAGACTTTTTACCTTCCTTCATTTTAATGGCTTCCCAGTTACGTTTTACATCTTCTTCATTTTCCACTTTCACGTCGCCATAAATATGCGGGTGGCGTTTAATGAGCTTTTCACAAATGTCATTCGCCACATCACCGAGCGTAAACTGATGTTGCTCTGTTGCAATCTTTGCATAAAATGTAATGTGCAGCAGCAAATCGCCCAGCTCTTCTTTTATGTTTTGCCAGTCTTCATGCAGTATAGCATCTGCAAGCTCATACGTTTCCTCTATCGTCATCGAACGCAGTGTATGAATCGTTTGCTTTCTGTCCCACGGGCATTTTTCCCTCAGGTCATCCATTATGCTTACCAGCCTTTCAAATGCTTCACCTGCATTGGTCATTAGTTTATGTTTTGCTGTTGTATGCTGCCAGCTTCATCATTTACACGGCAGCTTTATAAAATCGTTTTAAAGATAATGATACCAGCTCCTGCGCTGGTGGCATCGCCTGTTGCGTCGCAATCCTTTCATCTGCAGCAAATGAGGCAGCAGGTGCGCAATAACAATACCTTGTACAGAAAACCAGCCTTAACGCAACGTAATAAATGCATCAGTATAAATAACCGGTGTAATCTTCGCTTCCATCTTCGCGTTGCCCAATAAAGCTATAGTGTACAAGAGTGCGACGCAACGAAAGCCTGATAGCAGTACAAATGCCCGGCTCATAAAAATAATGCTTTCGCAAAAGTGTGGTAAAAAAGCTGTAAAAATAAGCCACACCTGAATTTTGACTAAAATTACACAACTGTAGTAAGGCGCTAATTAACCGTTTTACCTATGTTTGATGCCGAAACATACACGCAGTGTATCTTTGATCATAAATTTTTGCCAGATGCGGATTGTATTTCTCTTTGCTTTTATTTGTGCATTTCAATATGTAAACAGCCAGTATTATTACAATGATATTATTACCACCAGGCAAACCAACAGGCAATACAAATTATTAAAAGATAACAATGTGCAACTGGTAACGGGCAAAAGCTTTGAGGCAGATGGCACACCTGCAGAAGGCTTTGGGCTTACGCAGCAGCTTGCTGAAGGCAGCACTGTTATTACCACAGTTACAGAACATGCCGGAACGGGCAAAACTATTTCTACCTCGTGGTACAACAATAACCGCATAAGAAAAACATTGGATAGTACGGAAAATATCAAGAGCACCGTTACATACAGTTACAACAACAACGATATTGTAAGCATTACAACACTTACAGAAGATGTGTTTATGAATAATGCCTCCACAGAAATACACCAGTGGACATACGACAATGGAACACCGGTAAAAATGTTACTCATCAAAAACAATGTTGATACAACAACCGTTGATTTTATAAAAGATTCTACCGGGAATATTGGCGAAGAACGCTGGACAAAAAAAGGGCGCCGGCTGGAAACATATTTTTACTATTACAACGCCAAAAACAATCTTACAGATATTGTGCGCTACAACCTTCGAGCACAAAGACTGTTACCCGATTTCTTGTTTGAGTACGACGATAAAGGCGTACTGACACAGTCTATACAGGTTCCGCAGGGTTCTGCCGATTACCTGGTGTGGCAGCATATCTATAACAGCAATGGCCTTAAACAAAGAGACCTTTGTTTTTCCAAGACTAGACAACCGGTAGGCAGCATTGAATACAGCTACAGGTAATTAACACTCATGACAGGCAGGGATAAAAAGAAAAATATTGCAGACCATGTGTTCAATGGTTCCATAACCATGTCTGGTGTATGCGTAACAATCATAGCGTTGTTCCGGGTGATGAAACTTGGTATTCTTACATATGCTGATGAAATGCTTGCCCTGAATACATTTATTTTTCTGGCTTCTGCCATGCTCTCTTATATCTCGCTGAGGAAAGAGGAAAATACCTTATCGGAAACCATTGCCGACATTTTATTTTTTATTGGCATGACGGGTATGCTTATAGTAGGCATCATCATTGTTTTTACAGCTTATTAAAATTACTTTTTATATCGAAAGGTTTATTACTTGCAGATACGTGTGTAATTTGCGGTATGAGCAAGTATGATATTTTGATTGTCGGCGCAGGCCCCATAGGCCTGGCTTGTGGTATTGCAGCAAAAAAAGCAGGCTTAAGTTATGTAATTGCAGAGAAAGGCTGCCTGGTAAACAGCCTGTACAACTACCCGGCAAACATGACGTTTTTTTCTACCCCCGACAGGCTCGAGATCGGCGATGTACCGTTTATGAGTTTAAACAATAAACCCACCCGGGCTGAGGCGTTGGAATATTACCGCCGCGTAACACAGTCATTCGATCTTAATGTGCATTTATTTGAAGAGGTAACTTCCGTTTCGGGAGATGCAACTACACATTTTACCATAACCACCACCAAACAGCAGTATACAGTAAGTAAAATAATTATTGCTACAGGGTTTTATGATATTCCTGTATTACTTAATATTCCCGGAGAAAACTTAGATAAGGTGGTGCACTATTATAAAGACCCGCATTATTATGCCTTTCAAAAAGTGCTGGTAATTGGTGCCCAAAACTCAGCGATAGATGCAGCACTGGAAACATGGCGCAAAGGTGCCACAGTTACCATGGTGATAAGAGAAAAAGAAATTGGTGAGCGTGTGAAATACTGGGTAAGGCCTGATATCGTCAACCGCATAAAAGAGGGAAGCATAAAAGCTTACTATAACAGCACCGTTGCGGCCATACGACCGCATGAAGCAGACATCAACACACCGGATGGAATGATAACAATACCCAACGACTTTGTTATAGCCATGACGGGCTATAAACCAGGGTTCAATTTTCTCAAAAAATTCGGCATTCAATTGTCTGATGACGACATTCAGTGCCCCACTTATAACCCCGAAACGATGGAAACAAATATTACCGGTCTTTACCTGGCAGGAGTAGTATGTGGGGGCATGAACACGCATAAATGGTTTATTGAAAACTCCAGAGAGCACGCAGATAAGATCATTACGCACATCACTAAAACTGCGTAATAAAATCCCCATTACTGTATCCATGTTCCCAGATCTTTTGATTGCAAACATGAAAAATCTTTTTTCCTCTATTGCAAAAGCATAGGAAAGCCAGTGTAAGTGCTAACCTCTGGGTTTTAACAAATTATCGTCCTCCTCTGGCATAGTTTTCGGCTTATGGGGTGCAAAAAAACTTATGAAAAAATTTCGTATGCTGCTGCTGGGAACAACCTTGGCTGCTGTTGCTGGATTGGGATGTAAAAAAGATGACACGCCACCTTTGGCATCTGCAAATTATACCCTGTACAACTACTCCTCCGGCTCTGCGGTAAACGCAGGCTCGTTTACTGTGAGAGAAAACAGCGATGGTAATGCTTCTATCAGTATCAATCTTAGCTCAGGTTACCTGGTGCCAGGTGTAACGCTTAAATCTTATGTGGTTATTGCAGACACAACAGCAGGCACAGAATTTATTCTCTCTAACCTGCAGGATATAGATGGTGGAAGCGGCCAGGCAACAACTTCTCCTGTAGTCAACAACAGCACCAACACACCTGTACCTTACGCAGAACTGACTTCTGACAAAGGTTACGCCGTTAAGATCCTCAATAATACAAACGTTCAGGCCACCGGCGTTATTCAATAACTTATCTCAAACATCGTGTATGACAAGAATTTTAAAACTGTTTATCGCAGCGATCGTGTTTTCTGTAAGCGCATCTGCACAAGGCAGTGCATCTCTTACAATCGATAAATCGAAGCAAAGTGCCCAGAGTATAACATTGCCGGATAATAGTGACCTGGTGAAAGACTTCCTAGAAGACCTGATAAAAAATTCAGGCGGTAAAGCCAAACGTTCTGATGGCTATTTATACGGCCAGGGAATAAAAAGCGCTGAACTGGAAGGCACAAAAAAAGTAAACGCTTACTTCGATATCGGGAAAACAAAAAATGACGGGAGGGAAATAAGCGTTGTAACACTTGTTGTAAAAGATGACAATGAAAAATTTGCCAGCGATACTTTAAATGCTGACTTATACCGGAGTGCGGGCAAATGGTTAAACTCCTTCCAGATGAAAATGGAAGTTTATAAAAGAGACCGTGAAATTGCATCTCTTACTGCACAGTTAAAAGATGTAAACAAAGAACTAAGCGCACTCAGGAAAAGGGTTCGGAATAATAAAGACGATAATATCGCAGCAATTAAAGACAATGAAAAAAAGCTGGATGATCTAACCAGGAGACTGGAAGAACTACAGAAAAATTAGCATAAAAAAGGCGCAGAGATTTATCTGCGCCTTTTAATTTTTTGGTGCAACAACCCTGCTATTTCGGACTTAACACTGATTGCCTCGGATCCTGTCGTATTTCATACACGCTGTCTACTACATATCTCTGCATACCACGCCAGGGTAATGCTGCAAAATATTCTTTGTACCGCAATTCTACTTCACGGCCCGAATTGGCCAGTAATATCTGGGCTACTTTTTCGTCTGTTACACTAAACTCAAATTCATTGCTTTGTACGTTGGCCTTAAAACCACTTTGAATGATCTTTCCTTCATACGTTTTAAACATATAACCTTTCTTCATAAACGTATTCAACACACCGGCTTTGGTACCCACGCCAAATTCCCAGAAATAACGCACGTATACAAAAATACCCAGCCCGAGAAAGAGGATAATCAATGTGTACCTCAGAATTTTCCGTTTCATATTATAAACCATATTTATCTACAAGATACAATAAAGCAGCCATGTTCACGGCCCCCAGTTTCATCTCTCTTATGTTCACTGCTTCAAACACATCAGACACTGCATGGTGCACATCAAAGTACCGCTGCGAGTCCGGACTAAGCCCTGCAAGCGCTGTTCCAAAAGTTTCTTTGAGCGGACCTATATCGGCACCGCCGCCACCCCTTACAAACATATCACCGCCATAAGGCGTAAACAGCTTCTTCCAGGCATACAACTTGTTCCATACACTATCAGACACGCTAAAGCCAAATCCTCTTGGAGTAAAACCCCCTGCATCGCTTTCCAGCGCAAACAACATGGTTAAATTATTTGCTTTGGCATCTGCAGCATATTTTAAACCACCCCTCGTTCCATTTTCTTCATTGGCAAACAATACAAACCTAATGGTATGTTTGGGCTTGTAGCCAAGTGCTTTGAATGCCCGTAATATTTCTATCGTTTGTACCACACCTGTACCATCATCGTGCGCACCTTCGTTTACATCCCAGCTATCCAAGTGGCCGCCTACAGTAATAATTTCTTCAGGATGCTCAGTACCCGTAAGTTCCCCTATAACGTTGTGCCCGATTGTGTCAGGCAATTGTTTTCCATGAGTAATAAGCTTTGCATTCAGAACAAATTTCTTATCAATTAGTTCATTCATTTTTGCCACATCCTGTATACCAATTGCCACCGCAGGAATCTTTGGAAAAGAATCGTTGTATTTCAATGAACCTGTATGTGGATGGTTATCTTCAGCATTGGTCATCGACCTTACCACAACACCAGCCGCACCATACTTTGCAGCACGGCTTGCACCGGCACCGCGGTAAACCACGTTCTTTCCATAAGCCCTGAAAGTCTCAATAAATGTTTCTTCAAAAGGCACATTGTAAAAAATAATCTTTCCTTTCACAGCATCTTTCTGCTGCTCCAGTTCATCAAAGCTGTTCACACGCAGCACAGTTCCTTCCACGCCTTTCGCACCACTTCCAAGAGAGTTACCGATTGCCAGCGCATTCAAGGCAAAACGCTGTACTCTGCCACCCGCATCTTTGTAATTTACAGAAGCCTCATCTTTACCGCCACGTACCCAATGCGGCACCATACATTCCTGCATAATTACTTTATCTGCCCCTGCCGCTTCCATCGCTTTTTTACCCCAGTTCTCTGCCATAACCATTTGTGGAGAGCCCGCAAGCCTGCCGCCAACTTTCTTCGTTAAATCATGCAGGTTGTTATACGGCGTTCTGCTAACCATAATATCATCTGCAATCAATTTAATAACTGCAGAATCACTCATCGCATTGTTGTAAGATTGCTGCGCATGAGTAATGGCAGGAATCAATCCAAACAGTAACACTAATTTTTTCATCGTTATAATTTTATAGCTGTTTATGATGAACCCGGCTACAGAGCCTGGCTCATCGTTCCTTGCGTCGCACACTTGTACTGCAAAACATATAGCAACAACGATACTGCATATTCCAAATCGTTTTTACATAAGCAGGTAAACAAAGTACGCTCAACAGTTTACGGCCAGCTTCCTGCTCATCAGTGCCCAAGTTAAGCAAATGTTGTATGTTTTCGATATTGGATAAAAGGTTCAACCAAATGAATAAATGATTGTTACTTTGCTCACTCAAACTGCAAAATATGCGTATAGGAATTGTCTGCTACCCAACCTTTGGCGGAAGCGGCGTATTGGCAACAGAACTTGGTAAAGCACTTGCCGATAAGGGCCATAGCGTGCACTTTATTACCTACCAGCAACCAGTAAGATTAAATGTATTCAACACCAATATATATTACCACGAAGTAAGGGTACCAACATATCCGCTGTTTGATTATCCGCCTTACGAAATCGCGCTGGCCAGCACAATGGTGGATGTAATTAAGAACCACAAGCTGGACCTCCTGCATGTACACTATGCCATACCACATGCATCGGCAGCATATATGGCCAAGCAGATCATACAAAAAGAAGGTGGTAAAATTCCTTTTATCACTACGCTGCATGGTACAGATATCACGCTTGTTGGTAAAGACAAAACATATGAACCTGTAGTTACCTTCTCCATCAATGAAAGCGATGTTATTACAGCAGTGTCTGAGAATCTGAGGGAAGAAACATACAAGTCTTTCAAAATAACCAAAGACATAGAAGTGATCTACAATTTTGTAGACATCAAACGCTTTAGCAAGAAGCCGATAGATGCCTTTAAAAAAGTGATTGCACCAAATGGTGAAAAAGTGCTGGTGCATGCTTCCAACTTCAGGAAGGTTAAACGTGTGCAGGACATCGTGAAAATATTTGCAGGCGTAAGAAAAGCAATGCCTGCCAAACTGTTGATGATTGGCGACGGCCCTGAACGCTCTGCCATGGAAGTACTGAGCAAAGATCTTGGTGTGCAGGATGATGTAAGGTTTGTTGGCAAACAGGAACAAATAGAAGAAATATTACTCGTAAGCGATCTTTTCCTGCTAACGTCTGAGTACGAAAGTTTCGGGCTTGCAGCGCTGGAAGCGATGGCTGCCAGGGTACCGGTCATAAGCACTAACGCAGGTGGTTTGCCTGAGGTAAACATATACGGCGAAACCGGCTTCACCGCAAATGTGGGCGATGTTGCCACCATGACGCAACAGGCCATTGAATTACTCAGCAACGAAGAACTGCTCGAAAAAATGCGGGAAGGTGCATACAATAATGCTGTAAAATACGATATCAATAACATTGTGCCACTGTATGAACAACTCTACAGCAGGTTCTGCTCCATGGAATGCAGCAGCCAGAAACTTAACCCAGTACTTACTGAATCTTAAAATATTCTCCGGCTGTATAAATACTCATTAACACATCATCAAACTGTATAAGGCCGTCTTTATTGGCCCGTATGTTTGTTGGTTGTTTCATTACAATTACCTGGCTGTCTCCCGCAACAGTAATTTTGCCTGCATGCACAATAATAGCTGTTGATTCATCTATGCCTATACATGTATAAGATGGGTAAGCTTCCAATGCAGACATCATCCTGTTATACCGGCTTCTTACAACAAAATGCTGATCGATAATAACAGAATCCAGCAAACCAAGCCCTGGTTCAAATTGTATGTTCTTATTCCAAATCCTGTCGAAAGTAGAATGATACACCGTATCTCCCCTTAGCTGGTTGCCGGTAACCATGTGCTTACTCATTACAGCGGCGCCTGCACTTGTACCGGCAATGGTTGCACCGTTTTTATACGCCTCGTGTATAGCATCAAATACGGGTGTATGTAAAACCGCTTTCATAAAGTGGCTCTGATCGCCGCCGGTAATAAAAATCAGTTTCGCGGTTTTTAGTGAATCGAGCCATTGCCGGTCGTTTACTTTATCCCTGGTAAAATTGAGCATGGCAATCGTATTACTGCACAACGGTTTCAGATCCTGGCTGATGTAGTAAAAAGAAGTATCCGGCTCTGCGCCGGACATCGGCAATATGGCGATATGATCTGCTTTACCAAGTGCAGCCGTTTGCATCATTGCCTGCATAACAGCAGGTGTTCTGTCGCCACCACCAATAATAAACAGGCTGCCTTTTTGTGCCTTGCTGAAAAAACCGGTGAATGTAATAAGTACAACAAAATACCATTTCATAATTAGTACGGTTTAATATTTTAAACGGGGTTGCATATGCCGCAAAGAGCACCTGGCGTACAAGAGTGCGACGCAACGAAAGCCTTATAGTAGCAATGCAGACCGGCCCAAACAGCAAAAAAAATCAACTGTTCCACCAGTACGTAAACTTTAGCACAAAGGCACGGTTACGCACGGAAAGTGGTGCCGGGTAATAATTGTCTGTATATACCAGGAAGAGATCGCTTGCGGGCCTGTAACGCCATTGCAACCTTGTATTGAGATTAATGTTTTGCTGCTGGTTGTTGTACTGCACAAATGTTGTAAAGAAGAGTTTATTCGTAAACGTAATATCTATGCGCGGACCTATTAACCAGAAGTCTGTAATATTCCACGGAGCCGGCATTTTGATATGGTTGTAACTTGCGCTTAGCGCTATGCTTGCATATGGCTGAAAACGATAGCCGATATCTGCAATAAGGTTGGCACGCGTACCTTCTGCATAATAACCACCAAAACGTGCAGAAAGGTTATAGGTGAGCAATTGTTGCGGTCTTGAAAAATAATCGAGGCCCCAGGCATTCCAGCGGTGTTGTGTACCGGTGGCAAGAGTGTCTTTGTTACTGTTGGTTGGGTCGAACGGCTGCAAGAGCTTTACATAAGAATTACCTGCCCATACGTCAAACACTGTCTGGTCCCGTTTGTTGAAGATATACTGCAAAATTGTTTCATCATCTGTATGCCCGAAGCTGCCATTAAAGAAAACAGTTGATGTTATTTTGGGACCATGACTTAATATTTTGCCATATGTTTTTGGAAAGAAAAGATAGGCAACAGAGGGGTTTACTTTTACGTAATCTCTGCGCGGCACATAACCAACTTCTGCATTAAAATTTTTGCCAACGATCTCGTGCTGCCAGGCTACGAGCCAGTGCCTGCTTGCATATTGCAGGTTTGCAGCGTGCGTAAAATCCTTATCGGCCTTGCCGGGGCTGAATGATTTCATGAGCATTGCTTTACCATTCCACAGGTTGTTGGCAGAAGCAAGGTTATATTCTACACCAATGTTCCTGTTATACCGGCTGTATAACGGTTTGGTAGTGTCTTTGCCTGGATCGTAATTAACAGACTGCTTGTTTACAAACATAAAGCGGATGTTGGATCTTGCAAACACCCTTCGCTGTAATGCAAGCACGGCAAAGTTTTGCGCAGGCAAGCCGGTCTCATCCACATGCTTTGTTTGCATATCCATAAGACCAATGCGCCAGTTTTTATTTAAGCTGCCGCTTAATCTTGCACCAAAGTTGATGGGTACACCCAGGCCAATTCTTCTCGAGAAGAAAGGACGAACATTGGCATAGCCAAAATTGGCAAAAAGGTCGTTGTTCTCAAGAAAGAACTGCCTGCGTTCGGGAAAAAATAATTCAAACCTGTCGAGGTTGGTAACCTGCTTATCTACTTCTACCTGTGAGAAATCAGGGTTTACTGTAAGATCTAAATTGAGTGATGAACTAAGACCAATCTTGGCATCGGCGCCGATATCTTTACGGTAAGCGGCTTTGTCTTCTTTATCATATGCTTTGGAAACGCCACCCAGCGCGTAAGGTATTACCGCGAAATTGGCGCCTGCTTCTGGTGGTGCGGCATCCCAGATAAGATTGCCGGTATAGGCAAGGGATGCAGTAGGAAATTGTCTTGGTACAGGTGCCCAGGCAGATTTTTCTGCTACAGAAATATCCAGCCTGCTAAAGTTTATGCCCCACGTGGTGATGCCTTTTTTATAACGGATACTTTTAAAAGGAATGGCTGCTTCAAACACCCATTTTTCATCGTCATTTTTTACAACCGATATCCATTTGTTGTCCCAGTTAAGATCTGCTTTACCGCCTTCGTATAACATACCATCCCATTGTGCACCGGCAGCATTTGCACCAAATGTGAACCCATTGGTAAGATCGTTGAACGGGTCCATGAAGAAGATAAAGTTATCATTCTTGCCGAAGTTAAAATCTCTCCGTAACGATTCCACCATATATGGCGTCTTCTTCAAAAGGTAACATACCGCAACAACATATATATTCTCGTTATCGTATGTCATGCGTATTTCAGTGGCTACCCTGGCGTGGCTGGTATCCATTGGCAACACCATAAAAAAGTTTTTGGCAACATCTGCCTGCTGCCACGCGCTTTCATTCATTATTCCATCAATGGTTACAGCAGAGGCGGCTTTTTGGATATGTAGTTGAAAGGCTGCATTCTTTTTTTGTCCATATACAATGGCACTACAGGCTACAAACACAATCAGGAAGAGTCTTTTCAAAACAGTCGGTTGGTTTTACTTGCTAAAGCATGTAAGATAGGTAATGTTAAGAATTTTATAAGCCCGGCTGCCCAAATAGCCAGTGTGTTTTTTTTTGAGATTGCCGCTTCGCTGTTCCCCTTCAGCATTCCATCTACGCCCCCAAAAAAATAACCTGCTCTTATACCATTCTCCTAATTTTGTTGCCCGATAAATAAAGCATATGCCGGAAAGAAATAAGCAACCGCAGATACTTGATGCAGTGGACCTGGATTTAAAATTAAAACAGTGTACTCAATTTACGCTTGATAATGGCCTGCCCGTGTATACTGTAGACGCAGGCGAGCAGGATGTATTAATGGTGGAATGGGTATTCTATGCCGGTAACTGGTACGAGCAAAAAAACATTGTTGCAGCCTCGGCAAATTACCTGCTGAAGAACGGCACAAAAAAGCGCTCTGCCTATGAGATAAACGAACATTTTGAATATTACGGCGCATATCTCAACCGCAGTTGCTACAATGAAACGGCGACCGTTACGTTACACTGTTTAAACAAACATGTAAATACCTTACTGCCCGTGGTGGCAGAGATTTTTACAGAGAGTGTTTTTCCCGAAGAAGAACTGGCCATTTACAAAAAGAACCAGAAACAAAAACTGGAAGTAAACCTGAAGAAATGCGATTTCGTTGCAGGCAGAATCATCGACGAATTACTATACAGTAAAGAACACCCATATGGTAAATATAGTTCTGCAGAAGAGTATGATGCCATCAACAAACAGGAGTTACTGGCTTTCTATAAACAATATTATACAGAGGGCAAATGCATACTCTTTGTTGCAGGTAAATTACCGGCAGATATACAGCAACAACTCAATAAACATTTTGGCAGCTTGCCTTTTAACCCTGCGTCTGTGCCCGCTGTTGATCACGCACAGGTGCCGGCAACAGAAAAGAAACACCACGTAATAAACGATGCAAACGGCGTGCAGGGTGCTATAAGAATTGCGCGGCCTTTTCCCAACAGGCATCACCCGGACTTCATGAAGGTGCAGGTGCTCAATAACATCTTCGGCGGTTTTTTTGGTTCGCGCTTAATGAGTAATATTCGCGAAGACAAAGGTTATACCTACGGCATATACAGCTTTGTTCAAAACCATATCCACAATACCGCATGGGTGGTAAGTACAGAAGCCGGACGCGATGTTTGCGCCGCAACCATTACAGAAGTTTTCAAAGAAATGAAGATCCTGCGCGAAGAATTGGTTGATGAAGAGGAACTGCACCTCGTACGCAATTATATGATCGGCTCCATCCTTGGAGATCTGGATGGCCCTTTCCAGATCATAGCCCGCTGGAAAAATTATGTGCTCAACAACCTTACTGATGCGTATTTTTATGACAGCATACAAACCATCAAAACGATCAGTGCAGAAGAATTAAGGGCACTGGCGCAAAAGTATCTCAACGAAGATGCTTTTTATGAACTAACCGTAATTTAAAAGCAATGAAATTCCTTGGCAAACTATTGGTATCAGCCGTTGCAGCCATCATTGCTGCGTATTTCTTACCCGGTGTAAACATCGACAGCAGTGTTACAGCCATTTTTCTGGCACTGGTACTGGCGCTGCTCAATAGTTTCATAAAGCCATTACTCATTATACTTACCATTCCGCTAACAGTTGTTACACTGGGCTTGTTCCTGCTCGTGATCAATATTCTCATCATCAAATGGGCTGCAGACATCGTCCCCGGCTTTACGGTAGACGGGTGGTTCTCTGCCCTACTGTTTAGTATTTTACTATCACTGGCCACCGCAATTATCGAAAGCCTTATCGGCGCAGGAAAGCGGGAAGACTAATTTGGTCACCGGCTTTTGGAACAGGTGGCATCGCCTGTTGTGTCACTCACTTGTACGTTCCGTTTTCATGGCAGCTGCGGCGATCAGTTCCCGCCGGCACGCTGATTATCCTTCCCCATTTCACCTGTATTCATCCATGTTCATAACGAGAAAGCCCTGTAGGTAAACATATTTTTTAGCTTTATGCAGCCTGCATTTCAGCACTTTTCATATGCTGTATAAAAATATTGTTAGCCTGTGCATAGCTTTGTTCAATAATTGACGCCAAAAATCTGTTTTATATACAACAAGCCCACCTTCATTTTACTCCGCATCCTCCAAAACAATCATAACCAATTCAATCCGGTTTTTAAATGACATATTCATCACACTTAAAAAACAAACTGTGAACAGATGTTGGCTATTATGTATTGTAACAATCTTCTATAACATTTCACAAGCGCAAACTACCGGAATAGTAGTGGGTACCAATACCATAATCAGCGGTGGTGCAAATGTGTATATGCATCTGCCCGGTGATGTAAGGTGCGATGGCCTTATAAATGCCGATGTTGCCGCTATATGGAGTTTTGAAGGAAGTACAGTACAACAAAGAATTACCTGCGTTGCAGGTACAGGCTGTGCAAACGTATTCAGCACTGCAAACTATGGTGTAAGACTGGGTTCGGTATACCAGCGCAACAGTTTTGGCATTTCGGTAGAAGTCAACACTATTCTTAAAGGCATACACTATTTTTATAACGGCGCCACAGAAATAAAAGAAGGTAATTACTGGCTCACACAAACCAACGCTTTACCATATACGCTCAATGATAACAGTGGTAAATTTTTTATTACAACCGGTCATGGCTTACTAAAACAAAGTAAGGTTGGTGTAACCGGTACATTTTATCCTGTAGGCACTTCTGCCGTGGCAAATCACTATACACCTGTTACCATAAAATATGGAGGTACAGCAGATGATTTTGGTGTAAGGGTTTTTGACAATATTTATTTTCCACATAACCCTGCAAACGGCGACCCGCAGGGTAGTAATACCAATTACCGCAGCGTTAAAAAAACCTGGATTATCAACAAAGCAAATCCCGTTACGGGCGATTATTTCAACGTTACACCGCAATGGAACCTGGCAAATGAAGATGCTGGTTTTACACCAAGACGGCCGTATGATATCACCATTATGCGCAATCATAACTCCACATGGTTTCCCGAAACCGGCCAGGGTCCTGCATCTCCGCCAAACGGCTCCGGACCTTTCACCTATACAGGAAAAGTTACGTACGATAATGCACCATGGGCTTATTACCCCGTTGCAGTATCTGCATTAAACATTGTTTTAGCCAACGAAAAAATAAAACTCGCCGGCAGAATCCATTCGTCAGAAGCCGTTTTACAATGGCAGACCACAGCAGTTTTCAACACAGCATTTTTTGAAGTGGAACGTAGTACCGATGGTTCAAACTTCAGCAAAGCCGGAACGATATATGTTCGTGACAACAGTGTTCTTGGTTATACATACACGGATCAATCATTGCCGGTTGTACAAAAAGTTTATTACAGGGTAAAGCGGCAATATACAGACAACACTTCTGTCTGCTCAAACATTATCTCACTCACCAAAGTCCAACAATGTTCCGCTATTACATTTCCTAATCCTTCAAACAATTTTATAAACATCGTCATGCCAGCTGCGCAGCAGCATTACATGGTCAAACTTGCAGACAGCGGCGGTAAAATCTTATATTCTTATAATGCCCCGGCAGGTATGCAAATAGTGCGCATTCCGGTGTCAAACATCCCTTCCGGTTTTTATTATATCACACTGTCCAGCCCGGATAATACATTCAGCCAATCTTCGAAAATTTCTATACAACACTAAACCTTTCAATATGCAAAAAAGAAACTACCAGCCAGCACAAACACTATTTTTTATTTGTCTCTTATCATCTTTTAATCTTTATTCCCAGGTAACCGGCGTGGCCATCAATGACGATAATGCATCTGCCGATGTAAGTGCCGTGCTCGACATCAATATAAATACCGCAACAACAAAAAAAGGCCTGTTAATACCGCGTATCAGCACTACGCAGCGAAATGCAATAACCACACCGGCAAACAGCTTACTTATTTTCGATAATACCACTAACTGGTATGAGTATAATGCCGGCACAGGTATTTCGCCCAACTGGGTGCCTTTGTTATCGTCACAAACCGGTTGGACAACCACCGGTAATTCAGGTACAACGGCTGGCACAAACTTCCTGGGTACTACAGATAATATGGCCCTGCAATTAAAGGTGAACAATACAACTGCAGGATATATTGATAATATTACGGCTACCAACAACCTCTACCTTGGGCTATCAGCCGGCAATTATGGCGTATCAGCCGGTGCACGTAATCTTGCATTTGGGTACAAGGCATTGGGAGCAAATACCAGTGGCAATAACAATACCGCTTTGGGCTTCCAGGCATTATCAGCAAATACTACCGGTGCAAATAATGTGGCCATTGGCTACAATGCCACCAGTAACAATAGCAATACTGTTGTTATAGGCGCGGCGGCGCAGGCCAACAACAGCCAGGCCACAGCAATAGGTAATGCAGCGCAGGCAGACGGTGCAAACGCTACAGCTATCGGCAACGGAGCTTCCACAACACAGGATAATGCTTTGATACTCGGCAACACAAGTGTTAATGTAGGCATTGGCACATCCACACCAAATACTTTAGTAAAGCTGGATGTAAATGGCGGCTTTAAACTGGGAGCAAATGGAACTGCTCTTACCAATGTATATAAAACAAGTGCCACTGTTAATATCCCTGCCATATCGCTTTTAAATACATCATCCGTAACATTCGCCGTTGCTAACGCCCCACTTAATGCTACCGTAATCGTAAATCCACGAACAGCACTACCGGCCGGTATGGTAGTAGGCAGCAGTTATGTAAGCTCTGCCAATAATGTAACTATTGTATTTGGTGCACTGATAGCCCTTGCAATCGGCGTGTCCCGCACGTTCGATGTAACGGTTGTCTATTGAATAAACACGCATATACGGGTGACAGCAATTATTTTGTAATCTTACATTATTCCTGCTGTTACCTGTTTTTACTGCCTGGCCTGGTTATAAGTGTAAAAATATCTACTCCATATATTTTGTTTCTTTCTTTAACTTCATCATCGCTTTAAGTGTGATTGATTGGCTTGTTTTTGCATCAGATCCTTTTCGAGAAGAACCAGTTATAATCAAACCTCCTGTCCCGGTATGGAATTAACAGAAAAAAAATTTCCTCCATTTCTTTCGGGTGGAGGTGAAATGGGTGAGCGTATAAGAAACTTTGATTGGAGTAAAACCAGCCTCGGTGAGCCACACCAGTGGGATGAAAGCCTGAAGACGTGCATACGCATCATGCTGTCATCAACACAACCCATCTGGATCGGTTGGGGATCGGATCTTATTAAATTTTACAATGATCCTTACAAAGCAATCGTGGGCGGCAAGCATCCCCATGCACTGGGCATGCCTGCAAGAATAGTGTGGAGCGATATATGGAGCGATATAGAACCCATGCTTAAAAAAGTAATGGAGGAAGACACCGGCACATACGTAGAATCACAACTGCTGATCATGGAGCGGTACGGCTATAAGGAAGAGACCTATTACACGTTTTCGTATACGCCTGTACTGGGTAATGATCTTAAACCCGCCGGTATGATCTGTTATAATACAGCAGATACCGAGCGCATACTCAACGAACGTGCGCTGGAAACACTTAAACAGTTAAACGCGCTCATTCAGAAAGATGCGGAAGATGAAGTATATCGCCAGGCCATCAACGCAATCTCTTCCAATACGAGGGACTTTCCATTTGCGATAGTTTATAAAATTGCAGAGGACATGTCTTTTGCAGAGGCGATAGCCTGGACTGGTTTCGAACCCGGGAATATGGAATCACCGGTTATAATTGATTTGCGTAACAGCGATTTACCTAATTTCAGAACTGCTGTATTTGAACAGAAGACCGTCGTTTCGAAAAACACCGGTCGCTGGAAAGATCTGCCGAAAGGCACATGGGATATAATGCCTGATCATTATGTCCATGTGCCGATAAAGTCGGCTACAGAAACACACCCGCTGGCAATAATGACCTTTGGTCTAAACCCATACCGGAAGTTTGACGGCAGGTTCGAAAACTTTATCCGGCAGATTGCGGACCAGGTAACACTGAATGCCAACAACGCATTGGCTTACCAGGCCGAGAAAAAAAGAAAAGAAGCGCTCGAAGAACTTGACCGGGCAAAGACAATCTTTTTTACCAATATCAGCCACGAATTCAGAACACCACTTACGCTTATACTCGGCAACTTAGACGAAATTGTAGCAGACAAATTCGTTACTGCCGGAACACTGGATAAATTGATTGTTACGCGGCGCAATGCCCTGCGGCTTCTTAAACTGGTTAATACGCTGTTAGATTTCAGTCGTATAGAAAGCGGCAGGCACCTTGCCAGTTTTACAAAAACAGACATTGTTGCCATTACAAAAAATCTCACGGCAAACTTCACCTCGGTAATAGACAAAGCCGGCCTTTCGTTTGAAATCAATGCTCAGCCCATTCAACAAGCTGTTTATGTAGACAGGCAAATGTGGGAGAAAATCATCTTCAACCTTCTTTCCAACGCCTTCAAATACACGCTTACCGGCGGTATTAGCGTAAAATTATTTACGAAGGAAGAACAACTGGTGCTGCAGGTAAAAGATACAGGCGTTGGCATACCCCAGCAGGAATTGCCCCTGATATTTGACCGGTTTCATCGTGTACAAAATGTTGTTGGCAGAAGCCATGAAGGAACAGGTATTGGCTTGTCTCTCATTAAAGAACTTGTGCAGTTACATGGAGGTTCAATAACGGCAGAAAGCGAGCCCGGCAGAGGCAGCATTTTCACAGTAAATATTCCGCTCGGCAAAGATCACCTGCCGGCATCCCAGGTTAATGCAGTCCTTACTGAAGAAACAGAGATACCGGAAATGGCATTTGTTGAGGAAGTAAATGTATTGGTGCGTGAACATACATCCAAAGATCTGCCTGCACGGGATGTCAGTAACAAACTGCCTATCCTGGTAGCAGACGATAATGCAGACATGCTGCATTACCTGCAATCGTTGCTGGAAAATGAATATACTGTAATAACGGCAGTCAATGGTGTAGATGCGTTACAAAAAGTAGAAGCCCACAAACCATACCTGGTGTTGTCTGATGTTATGATGCCGGTAATGAATGGTATTGAACTCTTAAAAACAATAAAGGCAAATGTAGAAACAGAAAGTATACCGGTAATCCTGCTCACTGCAAGAGCGGGTGAAGAGTCGATGATAGAAGGTTATGAAATTGGTGCCGATGACTATCTTGTCAAACCATTTTCTGCAAAAGAGCTGCTCGCAAGGATTCGTGCACACATAAAAATCATCAAAACCAAAAGACACCTGCAATCTCATTTACGCGAATTCTTTATGCAGGCACCTGTTAGTATCGGCGTTGTTAAAGGCCCGAATCACGTATGGGAAATCGTGAACCAGAATATGCTTAAAATATCCGGCAGGCAAACCATAGAAGAGCTCCTGGGTAAGCCATTGTTCAAATCCATACCAGAAGGAGCCGGACAGGGTTATGAAGAAGTTTTTGACAGTGTTTACAAGACGGGGCATCGCGTTGTGTTTGAAGAAACATCACTGGATCTTATCCGTAAAGGCAATAAAGAAACCGTCTACCTGAAAATAATTTTTGAACCTTACCGCAATGAAGATGGTGTAGTAACCGGTGTAATGTTCATTGCGTATGACATCACCGAACACGTTACAGCCAGGAAAAGGGTGGAAGAAAGCGAGTATCGTTTCAAAGGCATGGCCAATGAAGCGCCCATCTTTGTCTGGCTTACAGACAAAGATCTCCGGACAACATTCCTCAACAAAACCGGTCTTACTTATTTTGGCTATCCTGAAAATGCTGATATCAGCAAGCTTTCCTGGAAAACATTTATTCACCCGGAAGACCTTGCCCACGTTTTAGATGCTATGCACCAGTCGGCGATTGACAAAACGCCATACAGTATTGAAATAAGGCTGAGAAACGAAGAAGCCGGTGAATACAGGTGGTTTCTCGACAAAGGCGTGCCACGTTATGAAAACAACAGCTTTATAGGTTTTGTAGGCACCAGCATGGATATACACGACCAGAAAATAAAAGAACAGGCTAAAGATGAATTTATCAGCATTGCCGGGCACGAACTAAAAACTCCGCTTACCAGCGCCAAAGCCTATCTGCAGATTGCATGCGATGCACTGAATAAAGAAAAAGCCAACAGCGTAGAGTATGTTGAAAGGGCAGCAAATTCACTGGACAAGCTAAACAGGCTTATTGCTGAGTTGCTTGACATGAGCAGGATACAAAACGGCAAACTGCAGTTAAACCTGGCACCCTTCAATTTTCAAACACTGATCAGTTCTGTTCTTGAAAGCGTACAACCTACATCAAAGCACCACATACTGCACAACGGCAACGCTGATGTAACTGTTACCGGAGACAGGGAACGGCTTCAGCAGGTGCTGATCAACCTGTTAAACAACGCCATCAAATATTCACCAGGCGCAGGCTATATAACGGTACACACCATTATTGTTGATCACAACATACGTGTAGCAGTAAAAGACTCAGGTATTGGTATTGCACGCAATAATCTCAATAAAATTTTCCAGCGTTTCTATCGTGTGGATGAAACAGGCAAAGCATTTCATGGCCTTGGTATCGGCCTGTATGTGGCTGCTGATATTATTCAGCGGCATGGCGGAAAACTATGGGCAGAAAGTGAACTGGGCAAAGGCAGTACGTTCTTTTTTGAAATTCCCCTTAACTGATTGGCGTGCTGCGCCTGTTATTACGCCAGGTGCAAATGCTGCAGGCTAATGCTGGGGCCGGCATTATAACCAATGGCATCGCCTGTTGCCACGCTCGGTTCAACGTTCCACTTTCATGGCAACTGCAGCGTTCAGTAACTGTAATGCCGCATAAACGCCAACCATATTCTCCGTGGCCAAAGACACCAATAATCATTACTAGGCAAAGGCACATACGTTACAACATATGTTGCAGGTAGCCTTGCAGGCATCAGGAGGTGATCCTGTCATTTTTTTTGCCTTTCCTGGCAGCACTATCAATGCTTTTGCCAAAAAGATAACCAGCCAGTGCACCAGCAACGCAGGCTACAGCAAGGAGCACAAGGCTATTTTTATTGGCAATATAACCGACCAGCAGCCCGGCAAGGGCGCCTGCAATAAGCAGCGGCATAGATGCACTTGCCGCAGCTCTTTTTACCATTGCATGTTCGTGTTGATGATGTTGTTGTGCCACATGCTTGTGGTGCACGTAACTTTTATGCTTTGCACGATGATGGGGATTGGCCATAACTTTTTCTTTTGAAGTTAGGCTGTATGTGTTGGGATTACTATGATGAAGATCAGCAAAGAAATGTTGTAAACAAATCAACGGCGTGCACAGCACGCCGTATAAAAGATATGCCTGCAGAAATAAACAATACGTGACTGTACACTGCGTGCCGGGCAATGGCCTGAATGCTGAAGTGTGCGACGCAACAGGCGATGCCACCTGCACAAATGCCTGGCTCCAAAAAATTATTGTTCGATATTAATGGAGAATGTGATCATGCGCGACTGCAATTTATCAAACACGCTGGAATATTTTAGGTTGGGGTCCCTGGCGTGCAGATCGGCCATACCGTAAGTAAATTTTATTTCGGGCGATAACGTTACATATTTCATGTAAAAATTGAACCCTATACCTGTTTCTACACCGAAATCATTTTTTTTAAGTTTGATCAGATCTTCTGCATTGCGGTTGCCGGCGTTTGCCATAAGATCTGTTGCCACGTATGCATCTGCCAGCAGGTACACGCGAAAGTTATTGATCCTGTCGGAATTAAATTTAAACTGCAATGGAAAGGTAAAGATGGATGAAGGCAATGTTTTCTTCTGCGTCAGATCTTCGCCCGGAGCAGGATTTTTGAGTGTATAGGAAAAGTATTTTGCCCCGCCTATTACAAGGTTTGGGTTTAGCCTGAACTCAATACGGTCTGTTAGTTTAAACGTGGCCAGGAAACCCAATGCCACACCGCCACTGGCGCCCGGCTCTGCTGTAAGCACGCTGTCATCCTGTATAAACTTGTAGCTTTTGGATGGGTGAAGATAGGTATTGTTGTAAGCTAAATAAATGCCGAAATAGTAAGGAAGCTGATCATGATCGGGCCTGTTCAACTCTTTAAATTGTGCATTGGCAGAAACGCACACGCTTGTAAAGGCCACCGTAAGAAGCAATAAACTTTTGCACAAAAAAGACCCCGGTCTGCCCTGCATTAATTTTCCTGTCATTGTTTGTATAAATAAGTTGGGTACAATTAATGATCAAATCAGAAGTCTTTTGTTTTAGAATAGTATTGTAAACCTTTCGGTTTAAATAACGTTTGCTGTACCTTTTTATTTTCGCCCTTGCAAAATAAGGGGTTTCTGCGTAATTATTTTGTACCGCAATAAATGCAGCAAATACCGAGGCTAAGGGGCTTAAAATACACGTTGCGGTAACCGGTTTGCAATAGTATTGCAGTAAAATTTTCCCTTTCCGGAAAAGCCTGTACAGAATCGTTTAAGTATTTGTATGCACCCTGGTTTTTTGAAAACAGTTTACCCGCCTGTGGTGCAACAGTCTTCATATAAAAATTATAAAAACCTTTGAAGCTTTTCTGCCTGGGCCTTGAGAACTCCAGTACGACCAGTTTACCGCCCGGCTTTAGTACGCGCAGCATTTCGGCCAATCCTTTCTCGAGATGCTGGAAATTGCGCACACCGAAAGCTACTGTAATGGCATCAAAAGATCCATCCGGGTAACTGATGTTTTCACTATCGCCATTATACAGTGTAATATGGTTATCGAGCCCCTGCCTGGCTATTTTTTTACGCCCCAGTTCCAGCATACCGTCGGAAATGTCTATGCCTACGATCTTTTCCGGTTTTAGCATTTTGTATGTCATCAAAGCTACATCTGCTGTGCCGGTTGCTACATCGAGCACGGCTTTTGGCTGCAAGTCTTTTAGTTGAGCAATGGCTTTGCGGCGCCAGCTTTTGTCTATGCCGCCACTGAGGAGCCTGTTTAAGAAATCGTATCGCTTTGCTATGTCGTTAAACATGCCGGCTACCTGCTGTTTTTTTTCCAGGTTGCTTTCATTATCCGGCAAAATACTATCGTGCGCAAATTTTGTCATACGCCGGCAAAGATATTACGGGGAAAGTAAAAGCATATTTTATGTTTACCATTACGTTATTTACTACGTATACTAAATATAGTATTAACAGACTTTTATTTATCCAAAAGAAGATTTTCTTTCCTGTAAAACAAGTACTTAAAATAACCGGTTTTGTAGGGTTAAGTTACACGCTATGGATGCAGCAATTATTCAATACTCATATTAGCTATCTTTGCATATTATAAATCCCAATACCTAAGTAATGAAACGCATGATTTTTGTGCCTTTGGTTTTCCTCTTCATGTTACTATCACTTATTATCTACGATGCTTTTGATGCATATAGTTTAAGGAAAGACATGCTGCTTAAGCAAGACCGGATCCGCTTTTCCGCTATTATTGTGAAAGCTGCCCATGCACACTACCCGCTCAAAATTGATAGTTTTCATTACATCATTTTTACACAACGTACCACGCATGATGACCGTGTGAAGATGTTCAACGATGTGGAATCCCGTATATCTGTATATGCAGAAAATGGTAAATAGTACGTAAGTTTAATTGCAGCGATATGTAACCTTGATGAAAAAACACTTCCTGTTCGTTTTACTGCTTGCCGCATATTTTCCGGCAATGAGACAGGATAACCTGGCTGGCCAGACGATTTACAACACAGATTTTATCATTGACGGGATTCCAAGAAATTGCCTGTTTTATATTCCACAGCACCACAATAAAGAAGTTAACCAATACCGGTTGCTGATTGTTTTACACGACAGTGGCAGCACATCTAAAAATGTAGTAAGTAGGTACGGGGATGTACTGCATGCACAGTCAGACAGCTTGCAGGCAGTAGTGCTTTATCCCGATGCAGCAGGCAAAACATGGAGCACAGGCAACGCACCCGGCAGTGTAAATGATGCAGGCTTTATATCCATTATAGCAGACTATTTTGTTCAGCGCTACGGCTGCAATGCAAAAGAATTATTTGTAGCTGGTTTGGGCCAGGGTGGTGCCATGGCACGCAAACTGGGCTGCGATTTACCATCAAAACTGGCGGGTATTGCAGATTTATCGGCATCGCTGCAACCCTATACCTGTACGGTGCCTTTGTTGCCGCCCGACCAGGTGCAGCTTTTACAGAATGGCCGGCCAGACACCACTGCTTTTTTAAAAATGTGGCAGTTCTTTAGCAAATAAAAAACGCTGCAGACAATGCCGAAGCGTTCCTATATCAAATATCGGTTTGTTCTTATTGCAGTTCACTGGTATTAACCCTTGTAGGGGTATCTTTCCCCGAGATAATAGACCTTGAACTTATGGCAATGGATTTAATGATCTCTGCCATATTATTCATATCGAGCGTACCTATTTCATCGCTTACCTTATGATAGTTTGGCTCATTATCCATTTTTGAAGTGGAAATGGTATGCGCCGGCACTCCAAGCCTTGCAAGGGTGGCATTGTCTGACCGGTAGAACAGGTTTTCCTCCGTATAAGGATCGGGGTAAAAAGTAAATCCTGAACCGTTAAGATTGGCCTGCAGAATTTTACCCATGTCCGTTTTTTCATAACCGGTTATGTAGGCTGAATTTTTACCCCACTTAGAGTCTGTGCCGATCATCTCAATATTAAACATGGCCATCACTTTTGCAGGATCGAATTTCTCTGAAAAATATTTTGATCCGAAGCCGCCACTTTCTTCGCCGGTAAATGCAGCAAATACAAGTGTGCGCTCGTTATTTTTCATTTTGGCAAAATATTTTGCCAGCATAATTACGGCTGTTGTTCCGGCAGCATCGTCGTTGGCGCCGTTGTAAACAGAATCACCATTTTCCGGTTTGCCAATACCAAGGTGATCGTAATGGCCGGAGAAAATCACCAGCTCATTAGGCCTCGATTTGCCGGGCAACACACCCACCACGTTGGCCAGCCTTAATGTATCGAAATTATGTTTTGCCTCTAGTGTAAGTTCTGCGGGAGTGGCAGATAACACAAAAACCACGCTGGTTTCTGTTGGGCTAAGCTGCCTCTTAAAATATTGCAGCCTTGGAAACATTTTCGCAAAAGATGTATCTACTGTAACCACATAGTTTTTGTTACTGCTTACATACTCATATGCTTTGGCAAAAATGTTATCCCCTTTGTTGATGTTTACTTTTTCAAAACCGGCTGTATTATTAACGGTCAGTTCCGGTTTTGTAGTAATAACAATGATGTTATTTTCTGCAATTGCCTCACCGTTTGCATTTGCCGAGATGCTTTGCTGCAAAGGCTTTAACATGTAAAAAGATTGCAGGTAGCTTTGAGCGCCATCCAATTTTTGCAGCCCCGCCTTACCAAATTCATCGCTTATAAAAGCTGCTGCTTTTTCAATACCCGGGGTAAACAAAGCACGGCCCTGCATATCGTCTGCAGAAAGGGTTTTCTCTATACGCTCAACTTCTTTTGCGTTGATCAGTTTGTCGATTTTCTGGGAAAAACAAGTGGTGGAAATTGCTGATAAAAGCAGCAAGCTGATTTTCTTCATGTGTATTTTTTTGTTGTCGGCTATAGATTCTTTGGGCATCGCCTGTTGCCACGCTCGGTTCAACGTTCCGCTGTTATGGCGGCTGCAGCGTGCTTTTTTACGCAGGCAACGTCTTTTGCGGTGTACAGGTTATAACACCCGCTCCTGCTCCTTTTACTTCCTGCAGTTGAAGAGTGCGACGCAACAGCAGTCTCATGCATGTACTGCTGCCGGGCTCATCATTAAAAACTAAAAACTCATCATCTCTTTAAACTTTACAGTTTGCCTGCGGCTTACTTCTATTTTTTCGCCGCCTTTCAACTCCACCAATAAACCACCGTTGAAGTATGGCTCTATTTTTTCTATCCAGCGCAGGTTAATGATATGCTTGCGGTTTGCACGGAAAAACACACGTTCATCCAGCCGCTCTTCCAGTGCGTTGAGCGATTTTAAGATCAGCGGCTTGTTGGTACCAAAAAATACTTTTGCGTAGTTGCCCACGCTTTCGAACAGGCGGATCTCGTTGAGTTTTACAAACCAGCAGCGTTCGCCGTCTTTTACAAAAACCTGGTCGTTTTCTGTTAATGGTCCGCGGTTCAGAAAACCGTTGAGCCCTTCTTTTTCTTTGCTTATCTCGTACTGCAGTTTTTGAATAGCATCACTCAGGCGTTTTGGCTCAATGGGCTTTAGCAAATAATCAAGCGCATTTACTTCAAATGCTTTCAGCGCATACTCGTCATACGCGGTAGTAAAAATAACATGCGGTGCCTTATCCAGCTCACCTAAAAGGTCGAAGCCTGTTTTTCCCGGCATTTGTATGTCGAGAAAAATAAGATCGGGGTTTTGTGTTTCTACTTTTTCCACACCTTCGTCTACATTGGCGGCTTCGTCTATTACATGAATGTCTGAAAACTCCTGTAATAATTTCCGCAACTCTGTACGGGCAAGTCTTTCGTCGTCAATAATTATCGCTTTAATTGGCATACAACAATAATTTGGTTTTAGTTATACATTTAATACTGGTATTACCACTTTTGCTTCAACCATGTTGCCGTTTACATTCTGTAAAGCAAAAGCTGCTTTATTGCCATACAATATTTTCAGCCTGTTTTGTGTGCTTACAATTCCGAAACCTTCCGGGTTTTGATCGGAAATAAAATGGCCTGTGTTCTGCACAATCAGTTCATGGTTGTTTCCCCTGAAATCTGAGATGATCCTGATTTTCCCGCCGTTTACCTGTTTGCTGATGCCGTGTTTAATGGCATTTTCCACCAGTGTTTGCAACATCATTGGCGGTACATGCTGATCGAGCGTGTCTTCATCTATATCATACTCTACATTTAGCCGGTCTTCAAAACGGATATGCTCAAGCCCCAGGTAATCTTTTACCAGGTTGAGCTCCCGTTCCAGCGGCGCTGTTTCCAGTTTCTCGGCTTGCATGCTGCTGCGTAGTATATTGCTCAATTCTGTAATGGCCGTTCTTGCACGTTCAGGATTTTCGTCTACCAGCGCCCTTATGCTATTGAGCGCATTGAATATAAAGTGTGGGTTGATATGTGATTTGATGGTCTTAAGTTCCAGTTCTTTCACAAGACTCTCGAGCCTGATTTTATCGAGTTGATCAGTTCTTGATTTCACTACATAGTGATAAGTGAAGTAAATCAGGTTCCAGATAAGTAAAATGAGAAAATAGTTTACAGACATGCGCAGTACTTTGTTCCAGAAAGTATACTTCTTCCACATGTCTGATTCCAGGCCAAGGAATTCGTCTACTTTCACGATCAGTGTGCCGTAAATCAGCGAGAAGAACAGGGTGGTTAAACCCATGAAAATGATCTGCCTCCTGATATCGAAATTCAGCAGCCTGTAGCGTTTTATAAACGTGCGCATTACGTGCGTAATACACAAACCCCCGATGGCATCAAGAAAAAGTGTAGGAAAAAAATCGGGACTGGGCAGTGTACGGATGGTAAAGTAAAAAAAGGTATATACAAGTATATAGCTGCTCCAGCCGCCTAACTGGCAAAGCCAATATGCTGAAATTTTGTTCTTCATTTGTGATTAAGGTTTATGCTTTCTCATGTTCAAATCAATTCCTTTCTATCATAAGCATTTTGGTACAAATGGCACAAATACAAATTTAACCTAAACTGCTTCCGCTCATTTTTTGTTTTGACTAAAGGCAAATAATACGGCTATGAGGTAATAATTTATTTTGAAAATGCTAAACCATATTTACAGGTGTATGTTTTTGTAATTTAACCAAAAGCGGCGTATGGCCTTAAAATTGTACTTTTACAGCTTTAAAATTGTTTCCGAATGGATATAACACCCGGCGCTCTGTTAGCCAGGATCAACACACCTGACGACCTTAAACTATTGACCCGAGAGCAGTTACACCAGGTTTGTGACGAATTGCGTCAATACATCATCGATGTGGTAAGTGTGCATGGGGGTCATTTTGGTGCCAGTCTTGGCGTGGTAGAATTATCAGTGGCGCTGCACTATGTGTACAATACACCCTACGACCAGCTTGTGTGGGATGTTGGTCACCAGGCATATGGCCATAAAATACTTACCGGCCGCCGGGAAAATTTTCATACCAACCGTAAATACAAAGGCCTGAGTGGTTTCCCCAAAAGATCAGAAAGTGAATACGATACTTTTGGTGTGGGGCATTCATCTACCTCTATTTCAGCAGCGCTTGGTATGGCTATTGCTGCCAAGCTAAAAGGAGAAGACCGCAAATCAGTTGCAGTTATAGGCGATGGTGCAATGACTGCCGGTATGGCCTTCGAAGCAATGAACCACGCCGGTGTTGCAGACGCAGATATGCTTGTTGTGCTAAACGATAATTGCATGAGTATAGACCCTAATGTGGGTGCGCTGAAAGAGTATCTTACAGATATCACAACCTCTCATACCTATAATAAATTCCGGGATGATGTATGGAAGATGCTGGGCAAACTGCCCGTGGGTAAACATTTTACACGGGACATGGCCAGCAAACTTGAAGCAGGTGTAAAAGGTATGATCAGCAAAAGCAGTAATCTTTTCGAATCACTTGGTATACGGTACTTTGGCCCTATAGATGGTCATAACATTACGAAACTGGTAGATACACTTAAAGACCTGCGCAGTATGCCGGGCCCTAAATTATTACACATTGTTACCGTAAAAGGAAAAGGTTACGAACTGGCAGAAAAGGACCAAACCAAATGGCATGCGCCAGGTTTATTTGATAAGGTAACAGGTGAAATTTACAAAAAGAAGTTCGACACAATACAACCGCCCAAATACCAGGATGTATTTGGACACACGATGATAGAACTGGCGGAAAAGAATGAAAAGATCATGGGTATAACGCCCGCTATGCCAAGCGGTTCTTCTTTAAAGTTTATGATGGAAAAAATGCCTGCACGTGCGCTGGATGTAGGTATATGCGAACAGCATGCTGCCACACTAAGCGCAGGCCTTGCCACACAGGGCATGCGGGTTTTCTGTAATATCTATTCCTCTTTTATGCAGCGGGCATTCGACCAGGTAGTGCATGATATTGCAATACAGAAACTACCGGTGGTATTATGTTTAGACAGGGCTGGCCTTGTAGGGGAAGATGGACCAACGCATCACGGTGCGTACGACGTGGCGTATTTCCGCTGTATACCAGACATGATCATCAGTGCGCCGATGAATGAAAAAGAATTGCGTAATCTCATGTACACTGCGCAGCTCGAAAGTACTGTTTATCCTTTTGTAATCCGCTATCCACGTGGTGAGGGTGTAATGCCGGACTGGAAAACCCCTTTTGAAGAAATCACTATCGGCAAGGGCAGGAAAATAAAAGATGGTAAAGATGTGGCGATTTTAACCTTTGGTCACCCCGGCAATTTTGCCACTGCGGCCATCCGCGAATTACGCACAGAAGGCATTGATCCTGCGCATTACGATATGCGTTTTGTAAAACCCATTGACGAAGCATTGTTACACGAGGTTTTTTCAAACTATAGCAACATTATTACTGTAGAAGATGGAACGGTGATAGGAGGTTTTGGCAGTGCCGTGCTCGAGTTTATGAATGCACACAATTACAAGTCCACAGTCAAGATTTTAGGTATACCAGACAGGCTTGTAGAACATGGTACCCTGAAAGAATTACACCGCGAATGTGGGTACGATGCCACCGCCATTGCAGCAACGGTTCGCAGTTTTGTAAAAGACAAGGTGCATACAAGTTTTACAATAGCCGGATAAAACGTAGATTCATTTATATAAAACACCATCCCTGACCGATGGTGTTTTTTTATTTACTTAACTGTTGTCTATCCATTAAGCTTTTGTTGTGTCACTCACTTGTGCGGCGGTGCGTTCTTCAGCATATGCGGCCGGGCCGGCGATAAATCAAACTGCTCGTTGTAAAACCTGTTAAAACAAAAAAGAGGCTGATCAGCAGCCCTTGGTGTATGCTTTTTGAAGGTATTTATTTAACTACCGGCAAATAAAACTTACCGTCGGTTACAGAAACTTTTCCTGGCCCGTCGCCGCCATGATCGAAAAATGTACCGCTAAAAGTGCCACGTATGATCTTATCAGTTAATTCTGTGATCGTAATGGTGAGCTTTGGATCTGTCCCTTCCTGTAAACCTGCGCCGTAGGCTTCTGCGTCATCCATCGATCCAAGGTTAAAACCACCTAATACAAATACATCCTCGTTTGTATAATCATCTACATAAGTTCCGGGAACAATGGCGCCCAGTTCAGATTGTTTCAATATGTTCAGTGTAAAAATATCGTTGACTGAAGCGTCTGTATAAGCTGCCATGCCCACGCTGTAGGCATCAAATGCATCAAGCATAACTGCAGTCGGCGTATAGGTATAAGATTTTACATTGCCATCAATTGTTGCTACGATAGCATAATTCTCAGACGGCTCACCGCCTTCCTTTTTACAGGCTGTAAAACAGAGGCAATACAATAAGACCAGTGACGAAAGTGTACGATTCATTTTTTAAAGTTTAGTTGTTGAATACAATGATAAGTTATCTTATCAAGTTGCCATACAAACGTTGTACGCACAATTTTAGTCTATGGCGGAAGTAATTTATGTTTAGCGCGTTAAGTGATGAGTTTTTAGTGATGAGTTTTTAGTTAATCAACTTATCACCTACAACCTACCACTTACTACTTATTACCTAATACGCAAAACTTACCACCCATAACCTTCAACCTAACCACTTACTACTTACTACCTAATACGCAAAACTTCCCACCCATAACCTTCAACCTACCACTTACTACTTACTACCTAATACGCAAAACTTACCACCCATAACCTTCAACCTACCACTTACTACTTACTACCTAATACGCAAAATTTACCACCCATAACCTTCAACCTACCACTTACTACTTACTACCTAATACGCAAAACTTACCACCCATAACCTACGACCTACCACTTACTACTTACTACCTAATACGCAAAACTTACCACCCATAACCTACAACCTACCACTTACTACTTACTACCTAATACGCAAAACTTACCACCCACTACTCTGCCCAACTCATTACATAACCATCATTCTCTATTTCCAGCGCGTCAACAGTTAGCTGTAATGGGTGAAAAGTGTCAATCATTACAGCCAGCTCTTTTGTTTCTTTTGCACCAATACTTTTTTCTACAGCACCCGGGTGCGGACCATGTGGTATACCGCCCGGGTGTAAAGTAAGCATACCACGCGTTACATTTTTGCGGCTCATAAAATCGCCATCTACATAGTATAATAATTCATCGCTGTCTATGTTGCTGTGGTTGTATGGCGCCGGAATAGCCTGCGGATGATAATCATACAGGCGTGGCACAAAACTACATACCACGAAGTTGTGCGCATCAAATGTCTGGTGCACCGGAGGCGGCTGATGCACACGGCCTGTTATTGGTTCAAAATCGTGTATGCTTAAAGCATATGGATAACAGCAACCATCCCACCCTACCACATCAAACGGATGATGGCCGTAGTGAATATGATACATCATACCGCGCTTCTTTGTTTTAATAAGAAAGTCGCCTTGTTCATCAACTGTAACAAGGTTTTGCGGTGTACGGATATCGCGCTCACAATAAGGTGCATGCTCCAGCAACTGCCCGTATTTACTCAGGTAGCGTTTGGGAAATACAATGGGTGAAAAGCTCTCCACAATCAGTAACCGGTTGTTATCTCCATCAAATAGTAACTGGTAGATCGATCCCCGTGGTATAATAAGGTAATCACCATATGCAAACTGTATTTCACCGTATTGCGTTAATAATTTACCGCTACCCTCATGCACAAATAACAGTTCATCTGCATCAGCATTTTTATAAAAATAATCCTGCATACTTTGCTGCGGTGCAGCCAGTGAAATATGGCAGTCATTATTTACGAGTATTGGTTTGCGGCTCTCAAGATAATCTGCTGCAGGTTTTATTTTAAAGCCTTCAAAACTGCGGTGCTTCAACATTTTTTCTTCCGCTATTTTGGGCATTACACTATACTGCGCTTCTGTTTTAATAATCCTTGTTGGCGGGTGGCAATGGTAAAGCAACGAAGCATCGCTGCTGAAACCTTCAGTAGAGAACAATTGCTCTGAATATAAACTGCCATCTGGTTTACGGAACTGTGTATGGCGTTTATGTGGTATGGTACCGAGCGTATAATAGTGTGGCATAATAACCGAATTAATAATTGACAATTAGTAACTGTATATATAAAAATTATGGGCCCATCTGTATTGCTATTATTAAGCTTTGGTTGCGTCGCACACTTGTACTGTATATCATTTTGCAGCAACGATACTGCATGTGCCATCACGCTGCTTTAAAAGTGTACAATCTACAACCAGCTGCAGACATTTCAGGCAGATAATGCAAGCGATGCAAGCAGGAACACATATTTCCATCTGCGCTTGTCTATATAGTAAGTAAAGTTTCTGAAGAAAGGCATAGTTTGCAACGTTATTCCACAAATTTACAGTTTTAATTGTTGCATGAAAAAGATAGGACTTATCTCAGATACGCACAGCTTTCTCGATGATAAAGTGTTTACGCATTTTGCATCGGTTGATGAAATCTGGCATGCAGGAGATTTTGGCAATGCTGCCATTGCCGATGCACTGAAAGCATTTAAACCTCTGCGTGGCGTATATGGAAATATTGATGGTTACGATATTCGCAGTGATTACCCCGAAGAATTGATCTTTACGTGCGAAGCTGTGAAAGTTTTTATCAAACACATTGGCGGGTACCCAGGCAGGTATGCGCCGGGTGTGAAAAACACAATCCTGAAAGAACAACCGCAACTTTTCATCAGCGGGCACTCTCATATTCTTAAAATACAATACGATGAAGCACTGCGCTGCCTGCATATAAACCCCGGTGCAGCAGGCTTACAAGGCTGGCATAAAGTAAAAACACTGGTAAAGTTTAGCATAGATGGCAAGCAGTTAAAAGACTGCGAAGTAATTGAATTAGGCAAGCGCGGCAGCGTTAACTGAAGACATTGTTTACACGAGCATAGAACAGGATCATTTATTTCATCTGTTGCTCAAAAGACTTAGATGTTGCCACAGGAAGTAGCAACCATACAACACCACCACTTACACATTGCCCACCAGTATTGTTGCCGTACAAGTGAGTGACACAACCAAAGCTTAATAGTAGCAATGCAGCCAAGTACATTATTTCTTTATCTCTTCCATGTCAAATCTTGTTACACTTTGAATACCATTGAGCTCAAGTAATTTTATCACCAGTTCATCAAGCTCCTCTTTATCGTGTACAAATATTTTTATGGTACCATGAAAAAGCCCTTCGCCGGATTCAATAGTAAGCGCCGAAATATTGATGCGCATATCTCCACTTACCACGTTGGTAATTTTATTGATAACGCCCACATCATCCAGCCCAACGATCTTGAGGCCTGTAAGAAATGAAATCTCTTTGTTCTTGGCCCATTTGGTTTTTACAATACGGTGGCCATAATTAGCCATCATTTGTGCGGCATTGGGGCAATTGGTGCGGTGTATCGTTAACCCCTTGCCTGAGGTTACAAAACCAAACACATCATCCCCGGGAATGGGGTTACAGCATTTGGCGAGGTTATACATGATCTTATCGCTACTCTCACCAAATATGATAAGCTCAGAATCTTTTTTTGATACCGGTGCTTTTGTTTCTGTTTCTGTTTTTACTTCTGCAGGCTTAACAGGTTTTGGCGGCTCAAGTTTATCGCCCAGTACATGAAACTCTTTTAATTCTTTAAGATCATTTTGCTTGATAGAGATGCCATAAAATAAATCGAGCTGCGAGTGTACTTTGTAGAATTCAGTAAGTACATCAATATTGTGCTGGCTATATGCGGCGCCCATGCCTTCGAGCTTGCGTTGCAATACGTATTTGCCCTCATCGGCTATCTTGCGTTTTTCTTCCTTCAGTGCGTCTTTGATCTTGCTTTTGGCTTTTGCAGTAACCACAAAGTTCAACCAGTCTTCTGTGGGCTTTTGCTTGTTGCTGGTAATGATCTCCACCTGGTCTCCGCTGCGCAGCTTGTGGCTGATAGGCACCAGTTTGTGGTTCACTTTTGCACCAATGCATTTACTGCCAACCGCAGAGTGTATTGAAAATGCGAAATCCAGCGCAGTAGAACTGATGGGTAGCATTTTTACATCGCCCTTTGGTGTGTACACATAAATTTCTTCTGCAAGAAAACTTGTTTTAAAGTCCTGCAGAAAGTCAACACTGTCTGTATCCTGGTTGCTGATCACTTCACGTATCTGGCCAAACCATTTGTCGAAGCGGTCTTCATCATTGCTGCCTTCTTTGTATTTGTAGTGTGCAGCCAAACCTTTCTCTGCAATTTCATTCATACGTTTACTGCGTATCTGTACTTCTACCCAGCGGCCCTGCGGGCCCATAACTGTTGTATGCAGCGCTTCGTAGCCATTACTTTTAGGATTGCTCAGCCAATCGCGTAAGCGCTCGGGAGAAGGTGTGTTCTCATCAGTAATCATCGAATAAACCTTCCAGCAATCTTCCTTCTCTTTTTCAGGTGGCGAGTTTAGAATAACGCGAATAGCAAAGAGGTCATATACTTCGTTAAAGGCAACGCCTTTCTTTACTATTTTGTTCCATATAGAATGTATGCTTTTGGGTCTGCCATAAATCTCAAAATCGAGCCCGGCAGCTACCAGTTTTTCCCGCAGAGGTTTTATAAATTCGTTGATGTACCTCGAGCGTTCCCTTTTTGTTTCAGACAATCTCCGGGCTATGTCTTTGTAAGCTTCGGGTTCCAGGTATTTCATAGACAGGTCTTCGAGTTCTGTCTTTATGGTATACAACCCCATACGATGTGCCAGCGGTGCATATACCCATACTGTTTCACTGGCAATCTTCAATTGCTTCTCACGCTTCATGTAATCAAGCGTGCGCATGTTGTGCAAACGATCGGCAAGTTTAATAAGAATAACCCGCGGGTCATCCGTAAGCGTTATAAGAATTTTCTTAAAGTTATCTGCCTGCTGGCTGCTGCTGGCATCTATTACAGAAGATATCTTGGTAAGGCCGTCTACTATTCTTGCAATCTCGCTGCCAAATTCACGCTCCACATCTTCCAGTGTTACATCAGTGTCTTCAACGGTATCGTGCAGTAATGAACAAATGGTACTGCGCACACCCAGGCCAATTTCTTCCACGCAAATTCTTGCTACCGCAAGCGGGTGCAGGATGTAAGGCTCGCCGCTTTTCCGGCGCATTGTTTTATGCGCATCCGCAGCCATTTCAAAGGCTGTGCGCACCAGTTCCTTATCGCCGCGTTTCAGCTTGGCACGCAGGCTGCGCAATAATGCGCGGTACTGGCGCAATATCTCTTTACGCTCCTGCTCTTCGTTTAATGTATATTTTGGTAAAACATTTTCTGCAATCCTAACCTGCTCTTGCTCCATATTTACGAATTTACAAAAAGGCCATCAATCTATTGTACACGTGTATTGTTGTGAAAAGCTAAAATAAGCGATAAGATCATATAACAAAATAAACATATAGAAAGGCTTTTTGTGTAGCAGGCGGCACAGCTACTATCATCGCCTGTTGTGTCACTCCCTTGTACTTCCTGTTCAGTATTCGGCACATGCTATGCCGTTCTTCTTGCAAAAGCCGGCTTTTATGTAACATGTGCTTACGTTTTACAAATTTTTGTGCGTTGTCGTGCCCGAGGTGCTGAAATATGCTTCCGGCGTTGAAGAGTGCGACGCAACGATGCTTAATAGCAGTACAACTGCCGGGCTCATTCAATAAAAAAGCCGGCATTCGAACCGGCTTAATATCACTTTAACTGATAAACTTATCATGCCGGAAAAGATAAGGAATTAAGAAAGCTGCAAGGCCGCCGATGATTACCTGCGTACCTACAACGAGCACCCTGAACTCATCCGGCACTACATCCTGCACCAGGTAACGCAGGTTGATGCCAACATACACCATGAGCACCGTTACCAGCAACACCATAATGCGATAAAACAGGATGCCTTTATTAAGATAATGCACAAAGAAATAAAACATAACACCGCATGCAAGCGACAATAAGATGGTGCCGAATACTATGGTTGTAATGTCTATTGCATTGAACTCGTAAAACCGGGTAGCAGTTCTGTAAATAATTGTAAATGCAAGATTGGAAACCGTGGCCACAAGGCCTGAAAACAAACCGGCAAGAATTGATCTTGAAAGGTCTGATTGCGTGTAATCGTAATTCATAACCAGGTTTTGAATGGTGAGAAAAAAATGTTTGATACCAAACCTGAAAAGGCATCAAAATATTTCCGTTTTGCAGATTCTGTAATTATGGCCGGCGATCTTCAACAAACCTGTTTACCTTAACAGGGAAGCATCTTAAAGTTACTGTTTTCCGGCGCAGCAACCGAAAATTTAATCTGCCGGTTATTTTAAAGGGGCATAATTTTTGAACCTCTGAAAAGTGTATGCAAAGTCATATCCCCCATATCAATATTCAGCAATTAGAAGCAGAACTGCGAGATGAAAAATCGAAGTTTGCAAAGGCATTTCACCGCGGCAAAAGCATGGGAGAATTGAGGGAGGTGGTTGATAAAATCCATGCGCTTGAACAAAGGGTGAGAAACCTGTTGCAGCAATCATTCAACAGGCAGTAACGCGTATATTGCTCATAACCTGTGAAGAATATCCTGTACATTTTCTGCAGGGGCTACACTCTTATGAGATTGGTTAAGCTAAACAAAAACAGTTTCAACATAAAAAAAGCCGCTTTACAGCGGCTTTTTGTTTATCCTTTCAGGTTAAGCTTTATCTGTAGTTCGTCAAACTGTTTATCATCAATAGTGGAAGGTGCATCTAGCATTACATCCCTTCCGGAATTGTTTTTTGGAAAAGCAATAAAGTCGCGTATACTTTCGCTGCCGCCCAATATGGCACACAACCGGTCAAAACCAAAAGCAAGACCACCGTGCGGTGGTGCACCGTATTCAAATGCGCCGAGTAAAAAGCCAAATTTATGCAGTGCTTCTTCTTCGCTCATACCCAATGCAGCAAACATTTTTTCCTGCAGTTCGCGCTGGTATATACGAATAGAGCCCCCGCCAATTTCATTTCCGTTTAGTACCATGTCATAGGCATTTGCTTTAATGTTGGCGTATGGGTGCTCAAGATACCTGGCGGCATCTTTAATTGCAGGATCGTTGCCAATCATCGTTTGTATGTCAGACGGTTTGGGAGAAGTAAAAGGATGATGCCTTGCTACCCAACGGTTGCTTTCTTCGTCATATTCAAACAAAGGAAAATCGAGCACCCACAATAGCCTGAACTCATCTTCTTTCCTGAGACCTAAACGTTTACCCATTTCAAGGCGCAGTTCGCTGGTAGCTTTGCGGGTACGTTCTTCTGCACCTGCCAGTATCAATACCAGGTCGCCTGCTACTGCACCTGCTGCTGTTGCAATGGCTTTTAGCCTTTCTTCACTGTAAAACTTATCTACGCTGCTTTTATATGTTCCATCTGTATTGCATTTGATAAATACGAGCCCTTTCATGCCAATCTGCGGACGCTTTACCCACTCTGTTATTTCATCTGTTTGTTTGCGGGTATATTCACTGCAGCCGGGCACTGCAATTGCCAATACCGTTTCGGCATCGTCAAACACTTTAAAGTCTGCGCCGTTTACCAAAGCCGCATTATCGCTTTTGTTTACGTATACAGACCCCGGTTTTTTTATGTTGCAGATCTTCATGCCGTAACGAATGTCCGGTTTATCATTACCATAATGCCACATAGCATCCTCCCAGGTCATACGTTCTACTGTATCATTGTAGTCGATGTCTTTTACATCTTTGAAGATCCTTTTTACCAAACCTTCAAACATGTTCAAAATATCTTCCTGTTCTACAAAAGCCATTTCGCAGTCTATTTGTGTAAACTCCGGCTGCCGGTCTGCGCGCAGGTCTTCATCCCTGAAGCATTTTACAATCTGGTAATAACGGTCATAACCGCTTACCATCAGCAGTTGTTTAAATGTTTGCGGGCTTTGGGGCAAAGCATAAAACTGGCCCGGGTTCATACGGGATGGAACAACAAAATCCCTGGCACCTTCCGGTGTAGATTTTATAAGAAACGGCGTTTCAATATCCATAAAACCCTGTTCGTGCAAATAATTCCGGGCACTGCGGTTTACCGCGTAACGCAACTCCAGGTTTTTCTTTACCGCATTCCTGCGCAGGTCGAGGTAGCGGTATTTCATACGCAGGTCATCTCCGCCGTCTGTTTCATCTGTAATGGTAAAAGGCGGTACGGCAGATTTGTTGAGCACGGTAAATTTATGCACCTGCATTTCAATTTCACCGGTTGGTATATGCAGGTTTTTATTACTGCGTTCCTGTATAAAACCTTCGGCCTGTATTACAAATTCACGCCCCAGCGGGCTGGCATCTAACTGTGCCTGCAGATCTTCTCCAAACAGCAATTGTGTAATGCCGTAACGGTCGCGCAGATCGACAAATGTTATAGCACCAAATTTTCTTACTGTCTGTACCCAGCCGGCAAGTGTTACCGTCATGTTTACATGCTTTACTCTTAACTCTCCGCAGGTGTGTGTGCGATACATATAATAGAGATTAACTATTCTAATAATCACTCTCTCAGAAGTGTGGAATGATGAACAAGGCGAGACAGCGCAGAGCTAACTGAGAATTCTCTGCCGAGAAGCCTTAATTCAACGGGGTGCAAATATAAGCGGAATGGGCAAGTAGTAAAACTTGCCAAAGAAGTTTAATATATGGTTTACGGGCAGATGATCTTTGGGCATCGCCTGTTGCGTCGCATTACGTTCATCTGCAGGGCAATGATTGAGCTGTGGCGTTCCGGTATAGCGGAGTTGTTATCGGTAGTTTGACGCTTTCAGGCGCCTGGCCGCACTCAGGCTTGCAGAGGTATGCAAAATAGCATTGATGTTTGTGTCAACGGTCAGCCGGGAGGCCCGTCAGACCGTGGTGTTGACGGGATTTTTGTAATCTGCAATAGAGATTACTTCTTTGCAGAAGTTGTATTCATTTTTATCGTTGCTGCTTACAATAATGAGTTTATCGCCGCAGTATTTTGCAATAAGTGCATGATAGAGTTCGTAACCGGAGAGATCAAGATTGGTGCAGGGTTCATCGAGCAGCAAAACAGGCACGGCTGAAAAAATGGCCTGCGCCATTTTCACACGTTGCTTCATGCCGCTGCTGTAAAAACGGATCTGCTTATGTGCAGCGGCGGCAAGGCCTATTTCGGCGATGATCTGCGGAATGCTGACAGCAGCCAGCAGGGGTTTGAATGATGCATGAAAAGCCAGGAACTCGGTAGCTGTCATTTCTTCAATTACTTCCAGGTAGGGTGCCACTATAGCTACATGTTTAAAAACTTCTTCATGACTGATCACAGTATCATTAAGCCTGTATTCAATGGTGCCTTCGTTTGATTGTATGGCCGCTGCTATGCACTGCAGTAAAGTACTTTTACCGCTGCCGTTGGGGCCTGTTACGGCGTAAGCATTGCCAGATGTAAAAGTGTAATGCATGCCGCGAAAAATCCAGTCGCGGTTGAAACGTTTACCAGCTCCTGTCAAATCTATGCGAAAGGTTTGCAGACCTGTATGCAATACCTGCTGTGCTGAAGCTTTCATGGAATGTTTGAGGAATGTTTAAACCGGAAACTACAGATGCCCACAGAACGGAACGATGAACGTAATGCGACGCAACAGGCGATGCCATAAAATACCACTGCCGGCTACCTGAAATATTTAACTCTTTAATCTTCGTCGCTGCCGCCTTTGGTATGTCGTTTTATAACACCACGGCCACTTTCGCGGATGAAGGTTACGATTTCATCGCGCTCATCCGTTGCGGGAAATTCTTCTTCGATGAATTCCAGCGCCTGGGATACGTTCATGCCTTTGTTATAAATAATGCGGTATATATCGAGTATCTGGTTGATTTGCTCCAGCGTAAAACCACGGCGTTTGAGCCCGACACTGTTTACACCACCATAGCTAAGCGGTGTTCTTACAGCTTTTATGTATGGCGGTACATCTTTATTAACAAGGCTGCCGCCACCAATGTAAGAATGCTGGCCAATGCGTGAGAACTGCTGCACGGCACATACGCCGCCAATGATTGCCCAATCGCCCATTATTACGTGACCAGCTACCTGAGAGCTGTTGCTGAGAATACAGTTGTTACCAATAATACAATCGTGGGCAATGTGGCTATATGCCATTACCAGGCAGTTATTGCCGACTTTCGTTTTCCAACGGTCGTTGGTACCGCGGTGTATGGTTACAAATTCGCGAATGGTGGTATTATCGCCAATTTCCACGTAAGTCTTTTCATCATTGTATTTGAGATCCTGTGGTGTGGCACCTAATACGGCGCCGGGAAAAATGCGGCAGTTCTTGCCAATTCTTACACCTTCCATTATGGTTACGTTACTGCCAATCCACGTACCTTCTCCAATCTCCACATCGTGGTGAATTACAGTAAACGGGTCTATTTTTACATTTTGTGCCAGCCTGGCATTGGGATGTATGTATGTATGCGGATGAATCATGAAAGCACTTCGATAGAGTGTTTGATGTATGTTTCTGAACTTTTTACAAAGCAGCCATCCCTGTTTTGGGATGGCTGCAAAAATAATGGTAATAATTTAATACGGCGCTTACAGTTTTGTGCTTACTTCTTCACTATCTGCGCCACAAGGTCTGCTTCGGTAGCTACTTTACCGGCTACATACACAGTGCCTTTCATTTCGCATATACCGCGGCGTATGGGAGAAGCCAGTTCCATTTTGAGCAACATGGTATCTCCCGGTACTACTTTCTGTTTGAATTTACAGTTGTCTATTTTTAAAAAATAAGTATCGTATTTACCACCGCCCATACTGTTGATGGCCAGTATGCCGCCCGTTTGCGCCAATGCTTCGATCTGTAAAACACCCGGCATTACAGGATTACCGGGGAAGTGGCCCTGGAAGAACGGTTCGTTGAATGTAACATTTTTTACACCCACGATCTTGGTATCTGTAAGTTCAATGATCTTATCGATCAGCAGAAAAGGATAACGGTGTGGCAGTGTTTTTTCAATATGCTGAAGGTCGTACACAGGCGGCTGTGCAGGATCGTACACAGGTACATCTTTTACATGTTTGTTCTTTTTGATATATTGTTTGATCTTCCTGGCAAAATCTACGTTGGTGCTGTGGCCGGGCCTGTTGGCAATAATCCTGGCTTTTATGGGATAGCCGATGAGTGCAAGGTCTCCTACCACATCGAGCAGTTTGTGACGTGCAGGCTCGTTAGGGAAACGCAGCTCCAGGTTGTTGAGATAACCTTCGCTCTTGATCTCAATCTTTTCTCTTTTAAAAACTTTTGCCAGCCTCTTCATCTCCTCTTCTGTTACGGGTTTATCAACCACCACGATGGCGTTATTGATATCGCCGCCTTTAATAAGGTTATGATCGAGCAGCATTTCCAGCTCGTGCAAAAAACAGAATGTGCGGCAGGGCGCTATTTCGGCTTTAAAGTCGCGCATGGTTTTTAGGCCAGCATGCTGGGTGCCCAATACGGGGCTGTTGAAATCTATGAGCGTGGTTATCTGGTATTCCATTGCAGGCAACGCCACCATTTCTACGCGTTTCACTTCATCGTAGTGATAAATATTTTCATCAAGGCTATACCAGATTTTTGCAGCTTCCTGCTCTGTTACACCTATTTCTTCAATCAGTTCTATAAATGGTTCTGAGCTGCCATCCATGATGGGTATTTCGGGGCCGTTCAGTTCAATGAGCACATTGTCTATGCCCATACCTACCAGTGCAGCCAGTATGTGCTCTACAGTACTCACTTTTGTATCGCCCACCTGCAGGGTGGTGCCGCGGCTGGTGTCTGTAACAAGATCGCAATCTGCTTTTATAACAGGCTTGTTGGGCAAATCAACACGCTGAAACTGGATACCAAAACCGGCACTTGCGGGGTTAAGCGTCATATCTACCATTACACCGGTGTGCAGGCCTGTACCGCTTATTGTAACTTTTGAAGACAGCGTATGCTGTTTGTCTGGATTAAATGTTGCGTTCATGTTTATTAATTATGAGCCCGGCTGCAGCACTGCTATGAAGCTTTTCTTGCGTCGCACTCTTGTACTGCAGCAGCAATACGCGGCAACCGCGAAGTTTATTCCATATGCAAATGTGCGTTTACGCACCCATTTGGCTTATATGGCTGCAAAAATAAGGTTTCAAAGCAAAGAGAAATGTGCGTTGGAATATTATAATGACTGAAGAAACACCGGGAGACTGTAACCGTGCTGAGAAAAGTGATGAGGTACAAGTGTGCGACGCAAGGGACGATGCCACCTGCACTGCTGCCGGGTACATACAATTATAAGGGCACCCGCTCCTGCAGTAGTTGTTGCACCAGCTTTTCAAGGTCTGCCACTCTTTTTTCAAGATCGGGCAAATTGCGTGTTACAGCCTGGCTGCGCAATGCGCTGGTATAGTCTGCGGCGGGTGAGCCGGTAACGGCGGTATTGGGTGTTTTAATACTTTTACTTACGCCGCTTTGTGCATTGATTCTTGTGCCATCGGCAATTTGTATATGGCCTACAATGCCGGCCTGGCCGCCGATCTGCACGTTGCTGCCAATTTTTGTGCTGCCGCTGATACCTGCCTGCGCGGCAATTACGGTGTTATTGCCCACTTCTACATTGTGGGCTATCTGTAAGAGGTTGTCCAGCTTTGCTCCTGATTTTACGATGGTGGAACCGATTGTTGCCCTGTCTATACAAGAATTGGACCCGATCTCCACAAAATCTTCCACTACTACATTACCGATCTGCGGTACTTTTTTGTAACTGCCATCAGGCTGTGGTGCAAAACCAAAACCATCTCCGCCAATTACGGTGCCGGCGTGTATGGTTACATTTTTACCAATAATACAATCGTGGTAAATTTTTACTCCGGGCAGTATAACTGAGTTATCGCCCACTTTTACATTATCGCCAATATAGGCGCCGGGATAAAGTTTAACATTATTGCCTATGTGTGCATGCTGGCTGATATAACAGAATGCGCCAACAAAAACATGCTCGCCCAATACTGCCGTTTTATCTATAAAGCTGGGTTCCTGTATGCCGGTAAGCTGCTGCCGCATTATTTCCTGGTACTTGTGCAGCAGCGTGGCGAAAGCTGAGTAGGCATCGGGCACACGTATGAGTGCTGCACTGATGGGTTCTTTTAGCTCCTGGGATTCATTTACGATGATTACCGAAGCTTTGGTAGTATAGAGAAAATCCTCGTATTTGGGATTGGCAAGAAATGCCAGCTGGCTGGCTTTTGCTTCCTCTATCTTACCAAACGAATCAACAGTTGCAGAGTCATTTCCTTCTACCTTACCGTTGATAAGCATGGCTATTTGCGCTGCGGTAAACTGCATAAAAAACAATTATTTAAATTTAGCTATTTAGATCATCGGGCAATAAAAAAACTTATACACGAAGGGGAACAACCTAAATATTAAGGTAGCAAATGTAGAATTTTTTCACAGGCATAGACAAGGTTTGATGGATAAGCGGGTTATCTACATTGGAAATGCCTTTTACTGTTTCATCTTTATACAAAACATTGATGTGTTCATCACCAAGTTTGTATGTTGTGTTGATGGCCTCGCCTGTAAAAACAAAATAACCTGCCTCGTGCGACGTGATATTAAGGCTTTCCATTACCGCCTTCGTTTTTTGCTGAACAAGTGCTTCATCAAAACGCTCTGTCTGCAACTTACATTTCAGCAAATCTCTTTTTAACAGGTTTTTACATAAGGTAGACAACACAACATCTTCATGCGTGGCCCAGCATTTAACAGAACCTATAACATCATAATCGTCGAGCTCGCAAAAGGCAGGCAGTTGCTGATGAACGGTTTGCGAAGTATGCGGCTTATGCAAAAAACCATTGAGGCTGGGCGAGAATGATATGGCGCCTGTTTCCCTGGCGCGTGTAATAATTTTAACCAGCATTTTTTCTGCAGCGAGTACGGTTTTATGCAAATAAACCTGCCAGTACATTTGCCGGCGTGCAACAAGAAATTTTTCAACGCTGTATATGCCCTTTTCCTCAATCATCAACTGGTTATCGTGCGCCACGAACATTTTGAGAATGCGATCGTAACCGATAACACCTTCACTTACACCTGTAAAGAAACTATCTCTTGTAAGGTAATCCATGCGGTCTACATCTAACTGGCTGCTGATGAGCTGGTGCAAAAAGAACTTGTGGTAATTGCCTGTAAACAACCTGATCGTAAGATCGAGCTGGCCATGCAGTTCTTTGTTGAGGGCATGCATAATGGCGAGGCTGATCTCTTCATGATCTACACCGGGTATTAAAACATTTTCCAGCGCATGCGAAAACGGGCCGTGACCAATATCGTGCATGAGGATGGCTGCTTTTGCCGCCACTTCTTCGTCCGGTGTGATTTGTGCGCCTTTGTTTTTTAATTCATTTATGGCAAGACACATAAGATGATAGGCACCGAGTGAATGATGCAATCTTGTGTGTACCGCACCGGGATAAACCAACTGGGCCAGCGCCATTTGATGTATACGGCGCAACCGCTGGTAAAAAGGATGTGCTATTATACTAAAGATGAGCGGGTGATCTATAGTAATGAAACCATGAACAGGATCATTAATGATTTTACGCCTGGGAATATGCACTGCTGCTTTTGATTTGTTAATTTGATAATAAAAATCGAGGCAAGTTAGTCAAATCTATATGTATTGAAAGAATGAATGTGCAGATTTGCAGAAACGCAGCACTAATATTGCTTGGTTAGCGTTTTACCAGTGAATGGTATTGCTGTTACAGCTTTCAGGCTTGCCGGTTTAGCTATATACGTGATCATTGTACCTGTTAAAGACAGTAACATTACAGGCTGACAGTGCCGGCGTGCCGAATAATGATGTGCAGTACAAGTGAGTGACACAACAAAAGCTGAATAGGCATTCAAAAGCCGGCTCAACAAAAAAAATCAAACATCACACAAATCAAATATTGATCTATGGCATTAGCAACTATACTTTGGGTAGATGATGAAATCGAAAGTCTTCAGTCTCAAAAATTGTTTTTAGAAAATAAAGGTTACGAAGTACATACATTAACGAATGGCTTTGAAGCGATCGATTTTGTAAAGGACAACCCGGTAGATGTTGTGCTGCTTGATGAAACGATGCCTGGTATAACCGGACTTGAAACGTTGCAGAAAATAAAAGAAGTGAACAGCCAGGTTCCGGTGGTAATGATCACCAAAAACGAAACGGAAAACCTGATGGATGACGCCATTGGCAGCCAGATAACCGATTACCTTATTAAACCTGTAAACCCTAACCAGGTATTGCTGAGCCTGAAAAAAATAATTGACAACAAAAGGCTGGTATCTGAAAAAACAAATACGGCTTACCAGCAACAGTTCAGGAATTTATTTATGGCACTTAACAGCAGCCCGGACCATAACGAGTGGATGGATATATATAAAAAACTGGTATACTGGGAACTGGAAATGGAGAAGAGTGACAGCCCCGAAATGCGGGAAGTATTGCAATCGCAGAAGCAGGAAGCTAACACGGAGTTTTTTAAATTTATTTCTAAAAACTATGCTGACTGGTTGCACCCAAAATCAACAGATGCACCTGTTATGAGCCACGACCTCTTTAAAAGAAAAGTACTGCCACATGTGGAGCAAGGTGTACCAACGTTCTTTATACTGATTGACAACCTGCGTTACGATCAGTGGAAAGCCATACAGCCCATTTTTGCTGAGTATTTTCGCATTCTGGAAGAAGAAACTTTTTACAGCATTTTACCCACGGCCACACAGTATGCACGCAATGCAATATTTGCAGGTATGTTACCGGTGGAAATTGAAAAACGCTTTCCGCAACAGTGGAAGAATGATGAAGATGAAGGTGGCAAGAACATGTTTGAAGATGAGTTTTTCAAGGGCCAGTTAAAACGCTTAAACAAGGCAGAACTGAAATACAGTTATACAAAAGTTATTCACCACAATGATGGACAGCAGCTCGTAAACAATATACACAACCTGCTGCGCAACGACCTAAACGTTATTATTTACAATTTTGTGGATATGCTTAGCCACGCACGTACAGAAATGGAAGTGCTGAAAGAGCTTGCCGGCGATGAAAGAAGCTACCGCAGCATTACGAAAAGCTGGTTTGAACACAGCCCTTTGTTCCAGGCACTGAAAAAAATTGCAGATAAAAAGATCAACCTTGTTTTGGCAACAGACCATGGCAGTGTGCGTGTAAAAACGCCATACAAAGTAATTGGGGATAAGCAAACTACTGCCAACCTGCGCTACAAGCATGGCAGAAATCTGAACTATGAGCCAAAAGAAGTATTGGCATTCAGAAATCCTAACGAGGCCGGTTTGCCTGTGCCAACGGTAAATTCATCGTTTATCTTTGCAAAAGAAGATGGCTTTTTATGCTACCCCAACAACTATAATTATTACGTTAACTACTATAAGAATACTTTTCAGCATGGTGGTATAAGCATGGAGGAAATGATTATTCCGGTTGTGAAGATGGTGAGTAAATAGTTATTGGCTACAGGCTATTGAAGAGCAGAATTTTATGAGCCGGGCTGAAGAATAAGTATGAAGCTTTGGTTGCGTCGCACTCTTGTACTGTATCACTTTATTGAACAGGTGCGCAGTTGCATGAAGGTGCAGACTTTTATACTATTCGTTATAAGCTATTCGTTTGTGAAAACATAAACCTTTAAAAATTGAAAGCGCTCAGGTATACTACCATTACTATCTCTATTTTCTTATCTGGAGTATTGCTGCTCACAATGCTTGATGAATTACCGACACAAACTTTTGATAGTCGAGAATTTTATGAAACGTTGTTATATGGTATAATAGGGATATTGTATTATGTTATCATTATCATCGTTGTTTCCAGGAATAAACATTCAGGTAAACTTGCTCAATGGCTGGCGTTTATTTTTTGTATGATCCCCGTAGCCCTGTTTATTACTGCACTGATCTTCATGAGCCGCATTGAGTGCTAAAATGAAATAATTATAAAAGCCGCATAGTTAATCTTATGCGGCTTTTATATCCCGTATTCCATTGAATTTATAAAATCTCTTTTAAACTTTCTGCTGTTGCTTTGATTGTATGATCAAGATCTTCCTTTGTGAGTGCATTATTTAAAAACCAGCTTTCAAATGCAGATGGTGGTAAATACACACCACGGTTGAGCATAGCATGGAAATATTTTTTAAACAGTTCATTGTTGGCAGATGCAGCAGTTGCAAAATCTGTAACAGGATGATCACTAAAATGTATGCTGATCATTGAGCCCAGGTGGTTGATGACATAAGGTGTACCTGATGCTTTCAACACGTTATCTAAACCATCTTTCAAATAAGCCGTTTTATCATCCAGCTCTTTTAGTAACTGGGGCTGCTCTTTTAAAATAGATAGCAAAGTATAGCCCGCAATCATAGCAATTGGGTTACCGCTTAATGTTCCTGCCTGGTAAACATTACCCAAAGGAGATACCACTTCCATGATATGTCTCTTACCGCCAAATGCACCAACAGGCATACCTGCACCAATCACTTTTCCGTACGTAATAATATCTGCATCAATACCCAGTTTTTCCTGTGCGCCACCCAATGCCAAACGGAAACCATTCATTACTTCATCAAAGATGAAAACAATGCCGTCTGCATCGCATATTTTGCGAATGCCTTCCAGGAAGCCCGGTTGAGGAATAATGCAACCCATATTACCTGCAACAGGTTCTACAATTATTGCGGCAATAGCTCCTTTATGTTCTTCTACCAATTTTTCTACCGCGTCAAGATCATTGTAAGCACAGGTAAGCGTATCTGTACTTACACCCGCCGTAACACCCGGAACAGTTTGTATATTAAAAGTAGCAACACCGCTGCCCGCTTTTACCAGAAAGGAATCTGCATGACCGTGGTAGCAACCCTCGAACTTGATGATCTTATTTCGTCCTGTATAACCACGCGCCACACGTATGGCACTCATGCAGGCTTCTGTGCCGCTGCTTACCATCCGTATAAGATCTACATTCGGCACCATGCTTTTGATGAGCTCTGCCATCTTTATTTCTAACTCTGTTGGTGCTCCATAAGATGTTGAATAAACTGCCTGCTCCTGTATAGCTTTTACAACCGGCTCATACGCATGCCCAAGTATCATTGGCCCCCATGAAGCAATGTAGTCTATATACTGATTGTCATCTGCATCGTAGAGGTAGGCGCCTTTTGCATGGTTGATAAACAAAGGAGTTCCGCCTACACTTTTAAACGCCCGAACGGGAGAATTTACTCCACCGGGAATTGATTGCTGCGCCCTGTTGAACAATTGCTGGCTTGTTGAGATATTCATAATCGTGAATGGTCAATGGTGAATGGTCAATCAGCTTTTGAGTTTATTAATCCGGTTAAGATCTTAAAAGTTCTTACTATAACCTCACCAAGATGATCAATTTTATAGTTGTCTAAATAATTAATTTCTTTTGCAACATCAAGTGCCGCGTCAATTTCAATCACAGATCCCCTGGCGACCTCGTAGAAACGGTTTCTTTCTGCTGCTGATTTGCGCGAAGCTCCTTCTGCAATATTAAGATGAACAGACAATGCCGCTCTTCTTATTTGAGATATCATTCCAAATTTTTCGTGAGCAGGCAGAGATGTTGTGAGTTTATAGCATTCGGCAACCAAAGTTTTTGAAAAGCTATACAGATCTAGTTTTTGATGGTTTAGCTGAAGAAACATGGCAGTACTTTATGGTGAATAATTATAACTAAAATAGCAATTCAGCCAGTGCTTACACAATTTTATTCATCATTCACCATTGCCGATTCACCAACTTATTCCTCCCCGGCAAAGCCGTCGTATTCTTTGATCTTTTTGGTTGCTTTAAATTCGATGATGCGGTAGTCTGCAATACCCAGCGTGTTGAACGGATCTGCCGCAATGATTTCCTCTACGCGTTTTTTAGAAGAGGCTCTTGCAAAAATAAGTCCGCCGTCTCTTGGCTCCTTTCTGCCTGATGCAATAAAATGGCCGGATTGATAGTATTGATCCAGGAATGCTATGTGCGCTGCCATATGTTGGTCAGCTGTGGCCAGCGGCACTTTGTATGTTAGTTCAATTATAAACATGACTGTGGTTTTTGCTGAATAGAATTGTTGCCGTACAAGTGAGTGACACAACGATGCTCAATAGCAGCAATGCAGCTAAGTACAAAAACTTAACCTAACAACTGTACTGCATCTTTTGCAAAATAGGTGGCGATCAAATCTGCACCTGCACGTTTCATGGAAGTAAGTGTTTCAATGATGGCTTTTTGCTCATCTATCCATCCCATTTTTGCGGCGGCTTTTATCATGGCATATTCCCCGCTGATATTGTACGCACTCACCGGCACATGTACGGCATCTTTTACTTCGCGAATGATATCAAGGTAGGCGAGTGCAGGCTTTACCATTACTATGTCTGCGCCTTCTTCCACATCCATCAATGTTTCTTTGATGGCTTCTGCGCGGTTGGCATAATTCATCTGGTATGTTTTTTTATCGCCAAATCCCGGTGCACTGTCGAGCGCATCCCTGAAAGGCCCATAGAAACATGATGCATATTTGGCACTGTAAGCCATGATGCCCGTTTTTGTAAACCCGCTTTCTTCAAGCCCTTCGCGAATGGCACCAATGCGGCCATCCATCATATCGCTCGGTGCTACAAAGTCTGCACCTGCAATGGCATGGCTTATGCTCATCTTTACCAGCGCATCTACGGTTTCATCATTTACTATTTCACCATTTTTTACAATACCATCGTGGCCATAAGATGAAAAAGGATCGAGCGCTACATCAGTCATTACCACCATTTCAGGACATGCATCTTTAATGGCTTTTATGCTGCGCTGCATAAGGCCGTCTGCATTCCATGCTTCTTTGCCTGTATTATCTTTCAGTTCGTCTTTACATTTAATAAACAGCAACACGCATTTTAAACCCATGCCCCATAACTCTTTTACTTCTTTAACCGTAACGTCAAGGCTATTGCGGTAATAACCAGGCATAGAAGCGATCCCGGTCTTCACATTTTCGCCTTCATCTATAAACAACGGCACAATAAAATCGTTCGGTGTCAATGTTGTTTCACTAACGAGGCTTCTTATTGCCGGGTTGGCTCTCAATATCCTGTTTCGTCTTTGTAAATACATACTTATTTCTGATTGCTGATTTTTAGATGCCTGATTTGTTTCGCTTCGATCTAACTGACTTATGTGTAGCAGTAAATGTTGCGTTTAACTGGTTCGTTTCGTCAATGCGTTGGTCAACAATTTGTCCTGTTTTTACCGAAGCCTCTTTTACAACTTCCAGCCAATATAAACGTTCATCTGTTTCCTCTTATCTACCTTATTGTAGAGCTGAAATCCGCTGCTGGCTTTGCTCTTACTGCTGCACGATCATTTGCACCAACAGATTGTGCCAGCCTGACTAATTGTTTTGCTGCTTCAGACTTCAAGACATTTTCACATCATATATTCCTATCCAATCCTTCGGGTGCAGGCAGGCCTGCAATAACTGATCTTCTTCACTGCCGGGCACAGGCTGGTAATTATATTCGAAACGCACTGTGGGCGGCAAACTCATGAGTATGCTTTCAATACGGCCATTTGTTTTTAAGCCAAACAAAGTACCACGGTCGTGCACGAGGTTAAACTCTACATACCTACCTCTTCTTATCTCCTGCCAGTGTCTATTTTCCCGGGTATATGGCAAATGCTTTCGCCTGTCTGCTATTGGCACATATGCATCTATAAATGCGTAGCCACAGGCTTTTGCAAAGTCCATCCAGAATTGAATATCCTGTTTGCTGTCAGGCCTTTTATAATCGTAAAATATACCACCAATACCACGACGTTCTTTATTGCGGTGCCAGTTTACAAAATACTCGTCGCATGTTTGTTTGAACGCAGTGTAAAAGGATGGGTCAAAGTTATCGCACACATCTTTATACGTTTTGTGAAAATGTATGGCATCTTCTTCAAACAGGTAATAAGGTGTAAGATCTGTACCACCACCAAACCAACGGTCTATTACATCACCTTTGTCATTGTACAATTCAAACATACGATAGTTGCAATGCACGGTGGGGGCCATCGGGTTTTGCGGGTGCATTACCAGGCTTAAGCCACATGCAAACCATGTAGAACCAAATATTTTCAACTGGTTGCGCATTTCGTTTGATACATCACCATATACCACCGAAGTGTTTACACCGCCCTTTTCAAATACAGCGCCGTTTGCAATTACACGGGTTATGCCACCACCACCTTCTTTACGCTCCCACTTATCTTCTGCAAACTTTGCTTTACCATCACATGCTTCAAGCGCCGCACATATATCGTTTTGCAGTTGTTGAATAAAATGTATCCAGGTATTTCTTACATGCATAGCTGAATTTTTTACAAAGTTTGCAACATGCGTTGCTTAAAATTATGATAATGATCAGCAGGAAAAATAATTATGAGCCGGGCCGCAGTACAAATGGCATCGCCTGTTGCGTCGCACACTTGTACAAAAGAAGCTTTACTGAGCTTGTGAGAAGAATGAAAGCGTAAACCAGGAATCGCCTGACAGGCCATAAAGCAAACGTAATCACGACAGGTACCCATTCAAATAATTTCCTTACGCTAAAGCCATGCCCGCTTTTGCGAATAACCCAGGGCCTAAGCACTGGGTTAACAGCTAAAACTTATCATGGGTTTTAGCTACGGGTTTTTATTGCGCTGCAAACCGAAACTCCTTCACCGCATCTACAAAAGCTCTTGCATGATCAACAGGAATATTGGGCAATATGCCATGCCCAAGATTGGCAACATGCCTTTGCGGTCCAAATGCCTGCAGCATTTCTCTCACTTCTTTTTGTATAACAGGTATTGGCGACAATAATTTTGCAGGATCGAAATTGCCCTGCAGTGTTACATTGCTGCCGGCCATCTGCCTTGCCAGTTGGGGTTTTATACACCAGTCTATTCCCAAACCGGCTGCCCCTGTTGCGGCCATTTCTTCGAGCGCAAACCACGCTCCTTTTGCAAAAATGATCGTAGGCACTTCGTCTTTTAAAGCCGCTACGATCTGCCTGATATATTGCAGGGAAATTGCTTCAAAATCGTGCGGGCTTAACAAACCTCCCCAGCTATCGAATATTTGTATCGTATCTGCACCGGCCGCAACCTGTGCCTTGAGATAAGCGATTGTGGTGTCTGTGATCATTTGCAATAACCGGTGCGCCAGTTCCGGCTGGGTATAACAAAAAGCTTTTGCTTCATCAAAAGTTTTGCTACCCTTACCCTGTACCATGTAGCAAAGCAACGTCCACGGTGCACCGGCAAAACCAATCAGGGGCACGCGGCCATTCAATTCCTGTTTAATGAGTTTGATAGCATCAAAAACATATTGCAATGTTTCCTGTACATCGGGTACCCGTACACGGTTAAGATCTGCGGCTGTTTTAACAGGGTCTGGGAGTACCGGGCCTTTTTGTTCTATCAGCTGCACCTCCAGCCCCATGGCCTGCGGTACCACCAATATGTCTGAGAATAAGATGGCGGCGTCTACACCAACAATATCAACCGGCTGAATGGTTATCTCGCAGGCAAGTTCCGGTGTCTGGCATCTTTCGAAGAAACCGTATTTTTCTCTCAGTACACGGTACTCGGGCAAATAGCGGCCGGCCTGGCGCATCATCCATACAGGTGTGCGTTCGGTTTGCTCTCCCCTTAGTGTTCTTAGTAAAAGGTCGTTCTGTAGTTGTTGTGACATATATTTTATTCGTCAGTAATGTATGTTAGATAAACTTACGCTGATGACGCCTTGCTGAAATACACGTTGCAGTACAAGAGTGCGACGCAACAGGTGCTTTATAGCAGCAATGCAGCCTGGCTCATCATGCCTTTATTTTATAATATTCAATGACCATTTCAATCATATTTTCTTTACCCGGCCACTCGCTGGTAAGTATTTTATTGGCTGAATATGTTTTGATGGTGGCCGTTGTAGTATTACCTATAGAAAACAGCACCACATTTGTAGAGATGGTATTATCAGAAAAAAAACTGTGTACCGCGCTTGGACTGAAGAAAACAATACCATCGTAGTCTTTGGAGACAAATTTTGGAAGCAGGGTTGTTTTATATACCACCACTTCCTGTACGCTGGTGCCGTTTGCTGCAAGTGTTTGAGGTAATTCATCCAGCCTTTGGTCTCCGCAGAAAAAAACGACCTCGTTTATACCGCCTGTATGCATCATTTTTTCTGCCAGCGCTTTTGCATTTTTGGCTGTTCCCTTTACTGCTTTTTCTCCAAAAAAATTGAACACTGTTTCTTTTGTAATGCCGCCAACGCAGTAAATGTTCCATGCCGGAATACCTTTTAACTGGTTTGTAACTGCATCAACAGCATTCATGCTTGTAAAGACAACAGTCTTGTTTTCAGTTGCAAGCGTGGTGATTGCATTTACGACTGCATCTGTTATTACAGGTTCTGTTTCTACAAAATTCATGTTGTCTATGGCAATGCCGTTATTGGCAGCTTTATAAACAAGCATGTTGTCTATACTGCGTGTACACAATATGTGATAATTAAATTGCGGCATTGCGGATAGCGGCAGTTATTTTATCGGCACCTTGTTGCAATAATGCCCCGGCTGCTTGAACACCAATGGCGGATGCATTGTTTACGGGAGCTGATTTTTCTGTTTCGAGAAACATTGATCCGTCTGGCGAGAAAATATTGCCTTTTAAATAAAGCGTATTGTTTTTTATTTCTGCGAGGGCACTGATAGGTGTGGAACAGCCACCCATTAAAGTCTTCAGAAAATCTCTTTCAATTTTGGTACATAGTGCTGTTGCCTCGTCATTTAGCGGCGCGCAAGCTGCTTTTGCATATGCATCGTCTTCATTACACACCACCATAATGGCGCCTTGTGCGGGTGCCGGTAACATCCAGGAAATATCAATCGAATTTTGCGGGCGCACATGTATGCGCTCAACACCGGCTGCGGCAAAGATTGCGCCATGCCAGTTATGGTCTTTTACTTTTTGTAAGCGGGTATTTACATTGCCACGCAGGTTTTCTATAATATGGTTGGGGTACCTGCTTAGCCACTGCGCCCTGCGGCGTATGCTGCTGGTTGCAATCGTGGCAACTGCATTTGTATCGTGCAAAAAATCTGTATTGTGCTTATAAACCAGTATGTCTTTGTAACTGGCTCTCTTAAGAACCGCAGCCTGTGCAATTCCTTTGGCCAGTTGCACCGGTACATCTTTCATAGAATGTACCGCAATATCTATTCTTTTATTCAGTAAGGCGGCATCGAGCGTTTTGGTGAAGATACCCTGTACGCCTATTTCGTACAAGGGTGTTACAAGATCTATATCGCCTTCACTTTTAATGAAGACCAACTCGCTTTCGATATGATGTGTTGCTAATTGTTTTTGTACAAGCTCAGCCTGCCAAACAGCCAGCTGACTTTCTCGTGTACCAATCCTGAGTACTTTGGGCATAGGCAAAATTAATGAACACGGCTGGTTATAAAGTCATTAATTGCTTCTATATAATTACACCCTGGCTTGCGTTGCTGGCGCATCCTGAGCGCCATAGCGTTGATGATTTTTTGAATAGAATCTTCAGAAACAGTATATGAAGAAGATCCGGAATTGGTATGCATGGCCAGAAAGAGGTTACACTCATGCATGCCCTGTAATTTTTGCTTTACAGCTTTGAGTACAGGTACATCTTTGCGCATACTGTACCACTTCGAAAATTCTTCCATATGCGTAGCAATGATTGATTTTGCTTTTGGCACTTCTGCCTTTCTTTTAGCAAGCGTAGCATCGTTGATCCTGGAAAGATCATCCACATTTACCAATGTAATGTGTGCCAGTTCTTTTGCAGCAGGATCTATATTATTGGGAATAGAAAGATCTACGAGTATTTTGGCATTGCTGTTCAACAGGTCTGCTTTCATAATAACCGGGTGCTCGGCGTTGGTAGCAACAATGACAATATCGGCGGCAGCAATGTGCTGTTCTGCATCTTCAAACGAAGCATTTTGCAAACCGAGCTCCAGTGCAAGTTCCGCAGCTTTTTCAGGTGTACGGTTTATTAAGGTGATATTTTTGGTATTGAGGTAGTCTACAAGGTTTTTGCAGGTATTACGACCAATCTTGCCGGTACCGAGCAATACGATTTTTTTGCCGGCGATGTCTGTTACGGTGTCCATCAAAAACTGGATAGCTGCAAACGACACTGAAACTGTTCCGCCACTTAAAGCTGTCTGCGCTTTTACTGCTTTTGATGATTGCAGTACAGTATTAATCATGCGCTCCATAAAAGCGCCGATAAAACCGTTTTCACGCGCAAATTTGCTGGCTTGTTTTAGCTGGCCTACAATTTCGTAATCGCCCAGTATCTGGGAATCGAGACCAGATGCTACATTGAATAAATGCTGAATAGCTTCTTCGCCCTGTTTTATGTATGCGAGTTCTTTGAATTGCTCTGCTGAACCTTCGGTCTCGCTACACAACAGGTGCACAAGACTATCCACACAGGGAGATACACCATAGATTTCCGTTCTGTTGCAGGTGCTGAGTATAAAAAGTTCGTTTAGAAAATAAGATGGCGCTTTTTGAAGGATGGATTTATAATGATCATTATTAACAGCAAATAACCCTCTCTTTGAAGCATCCGTCTTTTTGTAGTTGATCCCTGCTATGTAAAACTGGTTAATATGCATTGCTTCTGCTGTTTATCTTATATCGCGACGCAAAAATACTTGTTGACGCTCCGTTTAAAACATGACATGCATCATTCCTGTGTCATTTCTGTGTCATGTTTCAATGTTGCATTTATAGCTGCGTGTAAGATTGGTGATTATATAATGATTGTGTACCCGGCTTCAACACTAAATTAAGCTGCCGTTGCGTCGCACTCCTGTACTGCAGTGCTAAGCCGGGCAAATGATTTAATGAACAGTTTTATTTACGGAATGAAATGGGGTAAGGGATTTGCCGGCATAACCGATATGACTTTTGCATGACAATCCTGTAAAGTAAGCACTGGATGATGCAGCCTAAAAAGCGGGGAGGTGCCCATTGCTGAATAGTATTGTTGCAGTACAAGTGAGTGACACAACAGGCGGCAAATAGTAGTAATGGCGCTGGTTTCACACCATCACTAATTTTATCGTGCAAAATTTTTATTGAAAATCAATTAATTACAAAAGATGCATAAAAATAACTTTGCGAATTCTTTGGCGGAATAAATGCAGAACCGCACCTTTGCGCTCCATTAAAAACCTGCGGGATAGCGCAGGCTAATAAAACAAAATACAATGAGTAAACTACATTTCACAACAAAAAGTGCGAACGAGGCTACCGTACAGCGTGACTGGTATGTTGTTGACGGTACTAATCAAACCGTAGGTCGCATAGCATCGAAGATCGCGGCTGTTCTTCGCGGTAAGAACAAAGCGTACTACACCCCACACGTAGATTGTGGAGACTATGTAATTGTTATTAACGCTGACAAAGTTGTTTTTACAGGCAACAAGATTGAGGACAAACAATACATCAACTTTTCGGGCTACCCTGGTGGTAAAAAAGAAGAAACAGCGAAAGACCTGTTGCGCCGCCGCCCCGAGGTGGTAATGGAAAGAGCGGTAAAAGGCATGTTACCTAAAAATCGTCTTGGCCGTAAAATGTACAAAAAGCTGTACGTGTATGCAGGTGACAAACACCCACATACTGCACAACAACCAAAGGCATTCAAATTCTAAACATTGCTTAAAGCCCAAAGCTTAAAGCCTAAAGCAAAATAAAAATGGAAAAGCAAAAGAACGCAGTTGGTCGCCGTAAAGAAGCGGTTACACGTGTTTTCATCAGCAAGGGTGAAGGCAAGATCACTGTAAACGACAAAAACTATAAAGAATATTTTTCACTGGCATATTTACAAAACCAGGTTGAAGCTCCGTTGAAAACAATTGAAGCTTTAGACAAATTTGATGTTCAGATCAATGCAGCAGGTGGTGGCATTAAAGGCCAGGCAGAAGCTGCAAAACTGGGTATTGCACGTGCGTTATTGGAGATTAATGCAGAATATCGCCCGGCTTTAAAAGCTGCAGGCTACCTGAAACGTGACCCACGTGGTGTTGAACGTAAGAAATTTGGTCATAAGAAAGCGCGTAGAAGCTACCAGTTCAGCAAACGTTAATACCAATACTGCAAGCTTTAAGCTTTATGCCTCAAGCTGCAGAAATGACAACTTAATTTTTAACAAAAGCCTACGGCTAGCAGCCCAAAGCTTAAAGCAAATAATAAAATGGAACAAAATACTTCTTTACAGCAACAGTTGCTCGAAGCAGGTGTACATTTTGGTCACCTCAAGAAGAAGTGGAACCCAAAGATGTTGCCTTACATCTTCGCAGAGAAGAAAGGTATTCACATCATTGATCTCAATAAAACTGTTGACGGTTTGCAGGAAGCTGCTGCTGCAATGAAACAGATTGCAAAAAGCGGCAAGAAGATCATGTTTGTAGCTACAAAAAAACAGGCTAAAGAAATCGTAAGCGAATGCGCCAAGAAAGTAAATATGCCGTATGCTACAGAGCGTTGGTTAGGTGGTATGCTTACCAACTTCAACACTGTGCGTAAAAGCGTTAAGAAAATGCAGAGCATTGAAAAAATGCTGAACGATGGCAGCGCTGAAAGCCTTACCAAGAAAGAGCGTTTAACGCTTAGCCGTGATAAGGATAAGATGGAAAAAGTGTTGGGTGGTATTGCCCAGCTTGGCCGTCTTCCTGCAGCATTGTTTATTGTGGATATTGGTCACGAGCATATTGCCCTTGCAGAAGCAAAACGCCTTGGCATTACCACTTTGGGTATGGTAGATACCAACTGCGATCCTAATAAAGTTGATTTCTCTATACCAGCGAATGATGATGCTACAAAGTCAATCGCCATCATTACCAACTATATTACCGCAGCCATTGCAGAAGGTTTGGCAGAACGCCAGGCATCTAAAGATGACGAAGTAGAAGAAACAGATAATGAAGCAGAAAGAAGAGCAGCACGTTTACAGGCTGAGGCAGAAGCTGAAACTGCACGCGGTGGCCGTGGTGGTCGTGGTGGCGGCGGTGCCGGTGCCGGCCGTGGCCCTGCAGGTGCTCCTAAACGTCGTGTACCAGGTGGTGCAAGCCGCAGACCCCAGGGTGGTGGCGCACCAGGCGGTGGCGGTGTTGGTGGCGGAAGAAGATAATCAAAGTCGCAAATAATAGTGGGTCAATAATCATTGTCATTTGTGAGGTGATTATTGACCCAACTTTTATACTACTATTGAGCTTCCGTTGCGTCGCACTCTTGTGCGTTCTGAAGTTTCTTCGGCAAACGATGCCTTTTCCCTAACCTTTATAAAAACTGTTAGTCCTTTGTGATGAAAAAAGCAATTTTAAGCGTATTACTTTTATCGTGCATCCTAATTGTAGCTGATATATTATCAGCTGGCGTTGACGGCGATAAGACAATTAAGGAAAGTATAACCTGGTTGTCAGTAACAGCCGCAATCATTACAAGCATAATAATCTATTTTATAGGAAAGTTGACTGGTATTTCATTTAAAGGTTCGAACAGCAAACAGAAATCAAATTCATAATTTTCAAATAACATTTTATGTCAACAGCAACAATAACTGCAGCAGACATCAATAAACTCCGCCAGGCAACCGGCGCAGGCATGATGGATTGCCGTAAGGCTCTAACAGAAACAGGTGGCGATTTTGAAGCTGCCATCGATTGGTTGCGCAAACAAGGTCAGAAAGTGGCTGCCAAACGCAGCGACCGTGAAGCAAAAGAAGGTGTTGTAATTGCTAAAACATCTTCGGATAATAAAGTTGGTTATGTGGTATGCATTAGCTGCGAAACAGATTTCGTTTCTAAAAACGCAGATTTCGTGGCATTTGCACAAAGCATAGCAGACGCAGCCGTTGCAAACGATGTAAAGAGCGCAGAAGAACTGAATGAAGTATCTGTAAACGGTGCAAAAGTTTCAGATCTTATCAATGATAAACTGGCTTCTATCGGTGAAAAAATTGGTGTAGCTAAATTTGAAAGAATTGAAGCGCCTTATGTAGCCTCTTATATTCACGGTGCAAACAGGATGGGTGTATTGGTTGGCCTTAGCAAGGAAGCCGCTGAAGCAGGTAAAGATGTAGCAATGCAGATTGCCGCAATGAACCCTGTTGCAGTTGATCCTGCAAGCGTACCTGCAGAAACAGTAGAACGCGAAAGAAACATTGTAATTGAAACAATGAAGCAGGATCCTAAAATGGCCGGCAAAACAGATGAAATGCTTGGCAAAATTGCAGAAGGCAAGCTAAATGCGTTCTTTAAAGAGCAAACGTTGCTTGCACAGGCATTTGTAAAAGATGCCGGCGTAAGCGTTGAAGCTTATTTAAAAAGTGTTGATCCTTCATTGAAAGTAACAGAATTCAAAAGAGTAGCGCTGGGATAATAAGTACAACTTTAAATTTTATAAAAAAGAGTAAACCTTGTGTTTACTCTTTTTTATTGTTTTAGTTTCGTCTGTATCCCAACCAAAATATGTTTATGAGATTGAACCTGCCACTGCTATTTACAGCCTGCATCATTTCCTTTTGCCTTGCCTGCTCTAAAACAGAAGAAACACCTGCACCTTCTGATGAAAAAACCTTTACATCTTTTTCGTTTACAATAACACAAAATGCTACGTTGCCGCAGGATATTGTTTGCGAGATTGAGAATGATACAATCTATGCGTTTGTTTTCTCCGGCACAGATATTACAAATCTTAAACCGTCATTTACAAGCAAGGCAACCGAAGTACTGATCGGAGATGTAAAGCAGGTGAGTAACCAGGCAGCACATGACTTTTCCCGTCTCATAACTTATACGGTAAAAGCGGCAGACGGCAGTGCAAAAAACTATGTGGTAAAGTTTAGCGATACAAAACTACCGGCACTGTATATCTCCACCAATAACGTTCCTATCGAAAGCAGGGATACATACATACCAGGTTATGTTACCATAAAAGAAAACATGAGTAGCGATAGCCTTTTTGGTGGTGAGATAGAGATAAAAGGGCGTGGCAATTCTACATGGGACATGCCTAAAAAACCATACAAGTTCAAGCTTGGCAAAAAAGCCGGTTTGCTTGGCATGAACGAAAGCAAACAATGGGTACTGCTGGCCAATTACGCTGATAAGTCTCTTGTAAGAAACGAAGTAGCCTTTGAGCTAAGTCGCCGTGCAGGGCTCGCTTACACACCTGCCGGAAAATATGTAGATGTAATACTGAATGGGAAATATATTGGTAATTATGAACTGGTTGAACAGATTGATGTTGGTGAACACAAAGTAAATATTCATGAACAGGAAGAAGGTGCCAATACATGGCCCGAAATTTCTGGTGGATATTTAACAGAAGTAGATGGCTTTGCGTTTACCGAAGCAGTAAACTTTTTGACAACGAGAGGTATGCCTGTTGCTGTACACTACCCGGATGATGATGAGATTACCGACGCACAAAAAATCTACATCACCAACCATTACAACAAATTTGAGGACAGTTTATTTTCTGACAACTTTACTGATATTAATAAAGGCTACCAGCAATACTTTGACCTTGATTCTTATGTGAACTATTACATCGTTAATGAAGTAATGGGTAATTCTGATATATTCTGGAGCACTTACATGTACAAAGACTATGGAAATGATAAAATGTATTCCGGACCAGTATGGGATTTTGATATTGCCGCAAATAACGATGACCGTATAGGAGATGCCGTAAACCGGCTGATGATTGACGCGGCACACGAACCTAAAATGTGGATAAACAGGCTAATGGAAGACCCCACATTCCGGAAAGCTGTTCGCGAAAGATGGAACATTGTTAAAGCCAATATAACCAGCATTCCTGCCTTTGTTGACGCGCTTGCCTTTCAGCTTCAATATTCACAAACAAAAAACTTTCAACGCTGGAATATTCTAAATCAAAAAGTTTACCGCAACTTCCAGGTGGCGGGATCTTATAAGGGAGAAACAGACTACCTGAAAAATTATCTTACAAACCGCATAACCTGGCTGGATGATGTATTCAATGGGCCACGGTTTGATTAAAGGCTTTACCAGTGGCATCAATAAGCAGCCAACACGTTTTTAAGATACTCCAGCGATGCAGGGTGACCATTCTTCCTGTCGCTCAAATGATATCTTGCCGGCTGATGCAATTGAGCTACCGGGTATTGCACAAAGCTTTCCATGTATTTATTGTTTACAAAAAAAGCATTTACGCCATTTACATTACAGCACACAAGCGTATAATGGAATTTTTCAAATAAGCTGCACCATGCTGTTAATGATGCTCCGAAATAATCACTGCCATTCCAGACACGGTTTGGATCATAACTACAAACAACAGCGGAGCCGGGTGGAAATTTTGCGTTGTATTCCACGCAAATTACTTTACAGGTAAGCCCACTTTCAAACATCGTTTTAAGAACATGGTAATCGTTACCATCTATATCCAAAGAGAAGAAGTCAATCTCGTCCGTTTGTAAAAACTGCTTGTAATGTGTATATAACTGTATAATGTTTTGAAGATCGATAAAGCGGTTTTCAAACAAAAATTTACCTGGGAATATTGTTTTTCCAAAGTAGCGGTTAAAGGCATTGTATTCGGTTTCAGAACCATCTACCCAAACACCTTTCCAGTCATTTAGCAGTAACCAATGCGTATTGTTTTCCCTGCCGTCTCCTGTACCGATTTCCAAAAAAGTTTTATTGCCACCTATCTTTCCAAACAGGAAATCTATAATGCCATCTTCATCTACCATGCTGTAAACTTTGTAGCCGTGCAGTACCGGATTCTCTGGCGTTCTTTGTTGTACATGTAGTAATATTTCTGCAATTTCTTTCTCAACAAAGTATTGCTTGATTGGTGTAAGCCTATTGTCTATTGCATTTACTAACCTGTTCTGGTTTGATTTTACCTGGTTTTTATAACGTTGTCTTAGCTTATTAAACATCCCGGTTTTTTACTAAAAATCGTCTTTTTTACCGGATACGTCAATTTAAACAGGATTATTTCTGTTCTTGTTACAGGCAGGCTTATGCTTCTGCCCTTATACCGTTTAAACTGCGCGTTGATGGGGAAAGCAGCATGCTGCAGTTGCCATAAAAACGGAACGCACAAGTGAGTGACACAACAGGTGATGCCATGAAAAGCAACTGCCGGGAGCACAAAAAAATCCCGTCTTACAAATAAGACGGGATATGTAAAAACTTCACACCAAATCATACTATTGAATAACCAATTTTTCTGTAGCGGTGCTGCCAGGTGTACTGATCTTTAACACATAAATTCCCCTGGCCAGCCGGGCAACAGGCACATTAATTTGCTGACCTGCAACAGCATTTATTACAGCAGAGCTGTAAACTATTTTGCCAGACAAATCCGAAAGCGTTAGCTGGAGGCCTTCTACATTTTCCTGCATATACAGCGCCGTGTTTTTATTAGCAGGATTCGGATACAACTGCCATTTAACTTTGTTATCAAATTTAACCGGAAGTGTTGCAGAATAGCGATAAGCACCATCGTTGTCTACCTGCTTTAACCTGTAGTAATTAATGGCGGCTGCCCTGCTGTCAGTATACGAGTAGCTTTTTACTGCGGTACCGGCCTGTGCATTTACTTTACCAATGGCAACAAAATTGTTTGCGTCTGAACTACGCTGTACTTCAAAGAAACTGTTGTTACTTTCTGCGCTGGTGCTCCAGTTCAATTGTACTGCCTGTGCAGAGGTTTTTTGCGCAGTAAAATTTAACAGATTAACCGGCAGCAATATATCTTTATTGGTGAACACGTAATAAGCTCCCGGAGGCAATGTTACATTAACCGTAGTTGAATTAATTGTGGCAACAGAATCGTTGAGGTAACTATACCAAACACCTGTAGCCGGGAATGTAACGGTGGCGGTTACAGTATTTACATCAAAATTGCCGTATACCACAACTTTTAGCGCATTATCAGAAACATTGAGCCATTTAACGGCGCCACTTAAATTGGAATTGATGGTACCCGTTGTAAATGTAGAAAGATAGGCTGGTGTATTTCTTAACCGCGCAAGGTTTGCATATACATCGTATAACGCTTTACGGTTTGCGTTACGGTAGTATTCCCATTTGATCGGTTTTGGATCGAGTTTTCTGTTACAATCTCCTTCTTCGCCGTTAGTAGACAAATAGCACCTGGAGTAATCATAGCCCAACTCGCCAAACTCCCAGATCATTTTCGGTCCCGGAACCATCATCATAAATGCGGCTGCCATGCCATTTCGTTTTAAACCGATGGCTGTGTCTCTTACATTATAAGCGCTGTTTCCATTGTTACCATATTTTTCGTTCTTGTACATTAATCTCTCTTCATCGTGGTTTTCCATAAAGCCTACCAATGCAGGTTTGGTCCATCCCTTTTTAGTATACAGAATGCTTTCAAAATTGGAGTTTCCCAACCATCCCATTGTGGCTTCCTGGAAATTGTATGTAGCCCTTGACCAAAGCATCATTCCATTGTCTGACAATTCTTTCTCTTCGGTGTTATCGCAAAAGTGCTCCAGTATTACATAGGCGTTGGCATTGGCCGTTTTTATCGTGCTGTTGTAAGCTTTCAGGATAGCAATACGGCTGGCATCATAAGCAGAAAACTGTTGATCTGTTGATGACTGCTTTTGCGTAAGTCCTTTGGTAAAATCGAGCCTGTAACCATCAATCCTGTAATTTTTTATCCAATGTTGCAGTACGCGGTTAAAGAACGATTTGGTATCTGCACTTTCGTGATTAAAGTCGTTGCCAAAACCAAAAGCAGTGGGCGCTACCGCATTGTACCACGGGTTATTGGCCGCAGGCCTGTTATTTGCCGCATCCCAATACATTTGTGCAAGTGGCGACTGGTTGTAGGTATGGTTAAGCACCATATCCATTATTACAGCCATACCCTGTTTGTGACATTCATCGATCAGTTGTTTAAGCGCCGCTTCTGTTCCATAATACTTATCCGGTGCAAAAAAGTAGCTTGGATTGTAACCCCAGCTGCTGTTGCCTTCAAACTCGTTAAACGGCATTAGTTCTATTGCATTTACGCCAAGCCTTTTTAAATAAGCCAGGGAGTCTTTCAGTGTTTGCCAGTTATGTGCGGCAACAAAATCCCTCAGCAATAACTCATAAATGATCAGGTTATTCCGGTCTGGCCCTGTAAAGTTGGTTACCTGCCAGTTGTAAGCCGGTTTGTTTGTTTGAAAGAGGCTTACAATACCGGTTGTTTTTCCTGCCGGGTAAGCTTTTAAATTGGGATAAGTAGCTGTTTCTATAAACGGATCATTGGCAGGATCAAGAATTTTTTCAGTGTAAGGGTCAGCAATTTTTAAATTGCCGTCTATAAGGTACTGAAAGGCATATTCTGTTCCGGGTGTAAGGCCTGTAAGCCTTATCCAGAAACGCTTAGAGTCCGGGGTAATGTTCATTAAACCTGCAGCACCCGCGACCCAGTTGTTGAAGTCGCCAATAGCAAATACATTCTTCTTGCCCGGTGCATATAAAACCAGTACTACTGACGTGTTACCTGCTTCGTAATTAATACCATCCTGCACACCGGCTGGTAACTCAGCTACATTGTTAGAAGGTATTACTACAAACTTTACCGAATCTTTTTTAACAGTATTACCGCTTGCAGATTCAGCAACGATCTGTTGATCTCCGGATACCGCAATGGTGGTAGTAACGGTAAGGGAAGTGTTTGCTGTAGTACCCAGTAAATTGCCGTTAAAGAAAATCTTTAATGTCCCTGCAGTGTTTTGCTTTGCAGTTATGGTCAGTGCATCACCCACTTTTTTTGAAACAGGTTCCGGAACCGGCACATAGGTTGGCTGTTTAAACGGCTCATCAATGCGTGCATTAACACCATTGTCGTAGACCGGAACATACATGTCTGAGCCATCTGTATTAGCCTGCTTTCTGTTACCGTCGCCAGACCTGAACAGAATGGCAATTTTCTGGATTGTTTCTGTGGCATCTGTAACACTAAAGAATGTTCTCAATCCGCCGTTGATCGTAAACTTCCATTTGTTGTTGCCCAGGTATTCGCAGCGTGCTGCCGTATTTGTGGTGGCCCAGGCAAATGGCACATGCTTCCAGTCAGACGAGCCCGAGCTTTTATTGGTAATAACACCTATGTGCACATATACGTCACCGGTAGGTGTGTAGTTGAGCAGGCCTTTGTTGCCAAAGCTTGCATCCATTGTAACCACGACGGGTGTAGATGATTCTTTTATAAAGTCGGGAGACCAGGTAAGTAACTGGGCTTTTGCAATGCATGAGAGTATTACAAAAGTAAAGAGTAGTACTTTTTTCATATAGCGATGTTAGTTTTAGCGAGTGAGCAGGCAAATATATGTGTAAAAAATACACATTAGCAAAAATCAGTAGTTCTTTTTTGCGGCGCAGGATGCAGGTTTCCAATGTGCAACCCCTGACCCATATTAATGTTAAATGATTTTACTCGCCTAACCTCCGGGAAATTTCGTCATTGATACGGTTGAAAAGATGTTCGGGTTTATAAACGCGCCAGTTGGTAATATCCATCAGTTCTACGTAGTAATTCAGTTTCTTTTTACGAAAATCATATTGCGTGGCCTCCGGCATGTCCAGCGCTACAATCCAGCCGCCTTCATCCGTCACCTCATCAAACCATTCCTGGTAATATTCCCTGTCGCTGCTGTGGAAGTTCAACACGTTTTCCGCAATCAGGATGAACTTCGTAATGCCCTGGACAAACAGCTTATCGGTCACTTCGCGTTTCAGCATCATAATATCATTTTCAATCGCATCGTTCCACTCTCCTATCAATTCTATTATTACAAACTGCTGCTCATAATCTGCGTACAAAATTTTCATGTATAATGTACGGCTGCCAAATTCATCCCACTGGGGATGTATGTAGTAATTATACACCACCTGAGAAAATTCAAACTCACTATAGGTGCGCCCAAAAAACGGTGATCGTGGATCTTCCTCCGCAGTATATAAATGACGCCAGTTGTAAAACGGTTCTATCTCATGCATAAGGTAAACTCCCTGCAAAATTAATGCAAATGCAAACGGCAGGCTTAAGTAGCCGGCAGCATTGCTACTATTTGGCTATTGTTGTGTCACTCACTTGTACATCCTGTCCATTATTCAGCAATGGTACAACGCCGCTTAACCAATCTGCCATCATTATGTTCATATGCGGGCAATATATTTGCACGCTTATTAAAGAAAATCTTCCCTGCATGCAACGGCCAATTATTTTTTTATGTCAGCCACCAAAATTAACACCGTGAAAAAGTTGTTATACCTGCTGCCTTTACTCATTGCTGTTGCCTGTAACAAATCTGCCACCTATTACAATACAGGACTGGCAGGCAAATGGCAGCTTACAGAATATTTTATAAGCCCCGGCGATGCAGGTGCCTGGCACCAGGCCACAGGCATTGAAACCATCACTTTCAACAGCGACAAATCTTTCGAAAGCTCTGATGGTGCATACAACAATGCCATCGGCTTTACCATTATCGATAGTGCGAAACTGGCGTTCATACTGCCCACACAAATGCCTTCTACCATGGAATGTTATTATACCATACAGGATAACGGTGCCACACTTATTCTTTCGCCGGTTGGTTGTATAGAAGGCTGCTCCAATAAATACAAAGCCGTAAAAAACGGCAGCAATTAGTTTTTATAATCCACAGTTTGCGCACAAAATATACCGCCCAAAAAATCATGGTGCATAGTTTTCTTACCTTGCAGCCATGCAACAGTATTTAGACCTGCTTCAGCATATTGTAGATAACGGCAGCACAAAAACTGACCGTACAGGAACCGGAACCACCAGTTGTTTTGGCTACCAGATGCGTTTTGATCTGCAAAAAGGTTTTCCGCTGGTAACCACAAAAAAGGTTCATATGAAAAGTATCATCTATGAACTGCTGTGGTTTTTAAAAGGTGAAACAAACATCAGGTACCTGAAAGAACACAACGTAAGTATATGGGATGAGTGGGCCGATGCAAATGGCGAACTGGGCCCGGTTTATGGCAAACAATGGCGCAGCTGGGAAGGGAAAGATGGTGTGGTGATAGACCAGATCAGTGAAGCCATCAGGCAGATAAAAAATACACCAGACAGCCGGCGCATTATTGTAAGTGCATGGAATGTGGCCGATCTTCCAAAAATGGCGCTGATGCCTTGCCATACCATTTTCCAGTTTTATGTTGCAGATGGTAAACTGAGTTGCCAGTTGTACCAGCGCAGCGCAGATGTGTTCCTGGGTGTTCCGTTCAATATTGCTTCTTATGCATTGCTTACCATGATGGTGGCACAGGTTTGCGATCTTGCACCCGGCGATTTTGTACACACATTTGGCGATGTACATATCTACAGCAATCATATGGAGCAGGTGCAACTGCAATTGAGCAGAACACCTTACGAGTTGCCAACCATGAAGCTGAACCCAGCGGTAAAAAATATTTTCGATTTTAATTTCGAAGATTTTACACTGGAAAATTACCAGTCGCACCCCGCTATAAAAGCACCTGTTGCGGTGTAGGGTCGCTCTTCCATGCAATGAACAACAGGTATAATTTTATCTTTTCGTTCATTGCTTATTATTCACTGTTAATGATGCTTTGTATGATTCTTACGCATGTGGTAGCGGCAGCGGCCAACAACGCCATTGGAAAAGATAACCAGTTGCTGTGGCACCTGCCAAACGATCTTAAATTTTTTAAAAATATTACATGGGCCATGCCGGTGGCCATGGGCAGGAAATCCTTTGAATCGCTTGGCAACAAACCGCTGAATGGCCGCTTCAACATTATTATTACACGCAACAAGGCATTTACCGCGAAAGATAGTGTGGTGGTTCACAACTTTGATGACGCCATCTTTATTGCGCAACAGAACGATTACAAAGAACTGATGATACTTGGTGGTGGCGAAATTTATAAGCAATCAATAAACATTGTTGATAAGATCTATATTACGCGTGTGCACGCCACATTTGAAGATGCTGATGCTTTTTATCCTGTCATCGATGAAAGCAAATTCAGACTGGTTTCTAACCAGGATTTTTTTGCAGATGAGAAACATGCATACGATTACAGTTTTCAGTTATGGGAAAAACAATGATGACGAACTGTAATTTTATACCTCGTAATAAAGGTGCTACTCATTTACCGCTTACGCGTGTGCGTGCCTCGAAAAAATAATGTAGGTTGAAAAGTGCTGAGTTATTTGTTGCCGCACAAGTGAGTGACACAACAGGCGTTGATAGTAGTAATGCTGCCGGCCCCCCAATAACATGCGAAAAAACTACGCCTGGCGATACAATAAAAGCCACGACATGCGTGGCTTTTATTGTATCGTTTTATACGCTTTTAAATAAACTTCAGAACGGCTTCACCCATTGCTGCTGTGCCCAGCATATTTTCGGGCGTGGTAGCTGCATCTGCAATATCTCTTGTGCGGTAACCCTCTTTCAACACTTTATCTACTGCGCTTATTACAAGCTCAGACTCTTCTTTCATGCCGAAAGAAATATCGAGCAGCAATGCTGCGGACAAAATGGAAGCCAGCGGGTTGGCCACGCCTTTGCCGGTAATGTCATGCGCAGAACCGTGTATGGGTTCATATACGCCCGTACCATCGCCAATGGATGCTGAAGCGAGCATGCCCATAGAACCTGCGATCTGCGATGCTTCGTCTGTAAGAATATCGCCAAACAGGTTTGCGGTAACCACCACATCGAACCTGCGCGGGTCTTTGATCAGCAGCATGGCCGTTGCATCTACAAACTGGTGCTCTACTTCCACATCAGGATATTCTTTTGCAATTTGCTGTACTACCTCTCTCCACAAACGACTTGTTTCAATTACGTTGGCTTTGTCTACCGAGCAAAGCTTTTTTCTTCTTGTTCGAGCGGCATCGAATGCTTTGCGTGCTATGCGCTCTACTTCGTAGCGGCTGTATTCTGCAATATCGTACGCGGTATCACCATTGTTCTTCCTGCCTTTTTCCCCGAAGTAAATATCGCCTGTCAGCTCACGGAAAAAAAGTATGTCTGCGCCTTTGAGTATTTCAGGTTTTATGCTGGATGCACCGAGCAGTTCATCAAACAATTTTATCGGCCGCAGGTTGGCATACAAGCCAAGCTCTTTACGCATTTTCAACAAACCCTGTTCGGGTCTTACCTTGGCAGAAGGATCGTTGTCATATTTAGGGTGGCCCACTGCGCCAAATAAAACGGCATCTGACTTACGCATTTTTTCCAGCGATTCATCCGGCAGGGGATTGCCTGTTGCTTCGATGGCCACATGACCGATCAGGGCTTCATCATACGAAAATGTATGGCCAAATTTTTCCGCGATTTTGTCGAGTACTTTTTTACCAACTGCCGTTACTTCCTGTCCTATTCCGTCTCCGGGAACGATTAGAATGTGTTTATTCATTTTTTATAGTTTAGGCAACAAGGCACTGTGGCACTTAGGCACTTAGTGATGTTGCGTTACTTATCTTAGTTAATCTTTTTTATTAATGAAAATGTCATGACTTCCAGCTCACTTGTTTTAGCAAGCAAATCTTTAAATACATCGTGCAAAAGGGATTTAAGGTTAAACGCGATTTCCGGTTGGGTTTGTAACTCAAATGAAGACGCCACCGCTATTTGCAAAAATCGTTTATAATCTCCCGAAGATTTCCGTCTATAACCTTCCGCAATATTACTTGGTGTAGATACAGCGCATCTCCTCATTTGATTTGTTAATCCGTAAAGTTCTGATGAGGGAAAATCAGCTGTAACCGAATACATTTCTGTTACCAAAGTCATAGACTTTTGCCAAATTATCAAATCTCTGAAAGTTTTGATACCAGCCATACTCATTTGCCTTAGTGCCTTGTTGCCTTAATGCCTTGTTGTCTCAAATAATATTCAGCATTTTTTGCGTGGCCTTTATGGCCGATACAGTCTGATCGCTATCAAGACCACGGGTTTTAAATTCTTTGCCATTGTGCATCCAGGTAATAATCGTTTCACATAAAGCGTCTGTTTTTCCACCCGGAGGTATGTGCACTTCATAATCTGTAAGGAAAGGAAGTACAATATTCTTCCTGATGTACACTCTTTTCAGCGCATTCATAAAAGCATCATACTGGCCGTCGCCCTGTGCATGCTCTTCAAAAAATTCGCCTTCGAAATTGATCTTCAGCGTGGCAGACGGCCGCAAACCCTGTGAATGTGTAAGGGCGTAATTTTCAATCTTCACTTTTTCATCAATAGAATTACTGTCGAGCACATCTGAGATAATGTATGGCAGATCGGCCTGTGTTACAGTTTCTTTCCTGTCGCCCAGCTCTATAATTCTTTGTGTTACTTTTTTAAGATCTTCATCAGACAACTGAATACCCAGTTGCTGCAGGTTGTTTTCTATATTGGCCTTACCGCTTGTTTTACCCAATGCGTATTTACGTTTTCTGCCAAACCGTTCCGGCAAAAGATCGTTGTAGTACAGGTTATTTTTCTTATCACCATCTGCATGTATGCCTGCTGTTTGGGTAAAAACATTCTCGCCCACTACAGGTTTGTTTACCGGTATTCTAAAACCCGAAAAGTTCTCCACCAGCTTACTCACTTTATACAATTCTTCTTCCACCACAGATGTACGCACATCTTTTACATAATCATTCAACACTGCTACTGCGCTTGCCAGCGGTGCATTACCGGCACGCTCACCCATACCGTTTACGGTAAGGTGCAAACCGTGTACGCCTGCTTTCACTGCTTCCAGCACATTGGCAGTACCAAGATCATAATCGTTGTGTGCATGAAAATCGAAATGTACAGCCGGGTACCTGTTTACGATCTCGTGCAGGTATTCGTATGTTTCTGATGGTGTAAGTACACCCAGTGTATCAGGTAGTAAGATTCTTTTGACAGGTTGCGCAGACAAAAAGTCCAGGTAAGCAAAAACATAGTCTTTAGAATGGCGCATACCATTGCTCCAGTCTTCGAGATATACATTGCATTCAATCCCTTTTTTATTAGCGAGTGCAACTACCGCACCCACTTCATCAAAATGTTGTTGCGGCGTTTTTTTTAACTGGTGCGTTAAATGGTTAAGAGAACCTTTGGTAAGCAGGTTCATTACTTTGGCGCCTGCTTCCAGCATCCAGTTAATGGATACTTCCCCGTCTACAAAAGTGAGTACTTCAACTTTATCAATAAAGCCATTGGCTGCCGCCCATTCAGTAATTTTTTTTACTGCCTGGAACTCACCTTCCGAGACACGTGCAGAAGCAACTTCTATACGATCAACTTTTAACTCGGTAAGCAGAAGCTGGGCAATCGTAAGCTTCTCAGATGCGGAGAAAGATACACCACTGCTTTGTTCACCATCACGCAGCGTGGTATCCATTATTTCCAGGTGGCGCTGTTTGGTTAGTACTGCATCTCTTAACAGAGCTGCATCTGTTGTTGGCTGTGTTAATGTTGTCATTGTCACTTTATTCGTTCTTGGGCAATCCTTTTTTTTATGTATGTGCAGGCATTTGTACAGGTGGCATCGCCGGTTGTGTCACTCACTTGTGCGTCCGGAACTTTTATGGGCAACGAAGCATGGGCAGCAGAAGCGTAAGCGTTATACCCTTCCTTTCCTGTTAGTCATCATGTCTGATCTTCTATCATCACCGGCTTCGGTCTTCGCTTTTGCCTGGTAATGATTCTTTGGCTGAAGAGTGCGACGCAACAGGTGCTTCATACATATTCTACTGCCGGGTTCATAAAAATATCTCCGGATACACAACGGGTTTAATACAGGCTTGAGGTTGCAAATGTCGCAATCTCTTCTTTGATATTTTGCAGGTAGTCGATATCATCAAAGCCATTCATCATGTTATGTTTTTTATAGCCGTTGATGGCAAATGATTCAGCTTCGCCGGTTGCCAGTATAATGATCTTTTGTTCGGCCAGGTTTACTTCCAGTGCTGTTTTAGGATCTGCTTCAATAGCGGTGAATATTTTTTCAAGAAAACCGGCGCTTACAGTTACCGGCAGTATGCCAATATTGAGTGCATTACCTTTAAAAATATCTGCAAAAAAGCTGCTTACCACGCAGCGAAAACCGTAGTCGTACAGTGCCCACGCGGCGTGCTCGCGGCTGCTGCCGCTGCCAAAGTTTTTACCGGCCACCAGTATTTTACCTTCGTAAATGGGATTGTTTAACACAAAATCCTGCTTTGGTGTATCGTCGTTATTGTAGCGCCAGTCGCGAAAAAGATTATCGCCAAAACCTTTGCGTTCTGTAGCTTTCAAAAAACGGGCAGGAATGATCTGGTCTGTATCAACATTCTCAATGGGCATTGGAACTGCTGAACTTGTTAATACCGTGAATTTATCGTAAGCCATATCTAAAGCTTTGGGCTACAGGCATTCAGCGATATGCTTTAATGCCTTAGCTTTCGTTTGTGATGATTTATTAAATGAAAAAGCTTTGCCTGATGAGCAGTGCTTAAAACTTACAGCTTTGCCTTTTATGCTTCCAGCAACTCTCTGGGGTCTGTAACAACGCCTGTAACGGCGGCAGCGGCGGCTACCAGCGGACTTGCCAATAATGTCCTGGCGCCGGGGCCTTGTCTGCCTTCAAAATTCCTGTTACTTGTACTTACCGCGTATTTACCAGCCGGAATTTTATCATCGTTCATGGCAAGACATGCCGAGCAGCCAGGCTGGCGCAGCTGAAAACCTGCTTCTGTTAGTATATCGAGTATGCCTTCTTCTTTTATCTGCTGCTCTACTATGTGTGAGCCCGGTACGATCCATGCAGTAACGTTGTCTGCTTTTTTCCTGCCTTTTACAATAGAAGCAAATGCCCGAAAATCTTCAATACGGCCATTGGTGCAACTACCGATAAACACATAGTCAACTTTTTTGCCCAGCATAGCTTCATCTTCATTAAAGCCCATGTAGCCAAGTGATTTCTCGTAAGTGGCTTTGCCACCACCTGCGGCTTCAGCCGTAGGAATGTGCTTTGTAATACCAATGCCCATACCCGGGTTAGTACCGTAGGTAATCATCGGTTCAATATCTGCTGCGTCGAAATTGTATTCCAGGTCGAAAGTGGCGCCTTCATCTGTTTTCAGGGTTTTCCAGTATGCAAGTGCCTTGTCCCATGCTTCACCTTTTGGTGCTTTTTCACGACCCTTTATATATGCAAACGTTGTTTCGTCAGGTGCAATCATACCACCACGGGCACCCATCTCTATACTCATGTTACATACAGTCATTCTGCCTTCCATGGTCATGTTGCGGAAAACATCCCCGGCATATTCTACAAAATAGCCGGTAGCGCCAGCGGTTGTAAGTTTTGAAATAATATAAAGGATTACATCTTTTGGCAGTACGCCTTTATTAAGTGTTCCATTTACATTAATACGCATCTTCTTTGGCTTTGGCTGCATGATACACTGGGAGGTCAGTACCATTTCAACTTCGGATGTACCGATACCAAAAGCAATGGCGCCAAATGCACCATGGGTTGATGTATGAGAATCGCCACAAACGATGGTCATGCCCGGCAGTGTTATACCATTCTCGGGGCCAACAACGTGTACAATACCATTCTTTGGGTTATTAAGCCCCCAATGAGAGATGCCGTATTTGGCGGAGTTGCGCTCCAGTGCCGCAAGCTGGTTGGCAGACAAAGGATCTTTAACCGGCTTATCCTGGTTTATGGTAGGCGTATTATGGTCTGCAGTAGCAAATGTTCTTTCAGGAAAAAGTACACTCAAACCTCTTTGCTCCAGGCCGAGAAATGCTACGGGGCTGGTTACTTCATGAATGAAATGGCGGTCGATAAAAAACACATCAGGACCATCTTCAATTTTACGCACCACATGTGCATCCCACACTTTATCAAAAAGGGTGTTGGCAGATTTGCTCATTTTGCAATCTTTTAAAAAGTTAGTTGAGAAATATCTAAGAGGCAGGCAGCGCGAATTTCGCAAAAAATAGGGTAAAAAGGTTTATCGTACTGATTTTTATTTAAATATCACAAATGAATGATTGTTAGCAAAAAATAAAAAAGCAACAGCGGCCGCTGTTGCTTTTACATAAAACAGATGTTATGCTATCTTACTATTACCAGTCTTGTACTACCCAGTATGTTTGCGCCATTTAGTACACTTACATCGTATAAACCTTTATAAAGATCTGCTACCGCAAGCTCTACCTGCTGATCACCTTTCTCCAGGTAAACCGGCGCTTTTACATATACCGTTTTGCCTGTGGCATCGGTAATTTTTATTGTTACAGGTTGCGACGCGGTAAGCCGGAACCGTACGGTTGTTTTAAAATTTGCTGGGTTGGGCGTTGCAGTAATGTGCAACTCATTGGCAACAGGTTTTACTGTATGTATGGCTTCTTTTTTAAGAATTAAACCTCCGTCTCCGGCAATATAACCAAGTTCTTCATTAACCATGTATATGGCATTCAACACCGCTTTACCCGCGTATTCGGGCTTCCAGTTTTTGCCGAAGTTGGCAGACCGGTACACATGGCCTTTATCGCCAACGGCATAGGCAATGCCTGTTTTAAAAAAACGACAAGCATTCAGCCTGCCGGGAAAAGAAGGCACAAATACTTTTGCATTGAAATGCCATTGGGGACCGCTCAATTCCTGCCGCAAACGAAAATTGCTAAGCATGATAAGCTGGCTTGAATCTCCCGGCAAAAAGCGGTTGTAAAAGTTTGTAAACATAAAAGCAGTATCAGCATTTACAAAATCCATGGTGCTGAAACCATTGGCATTGGGAAAGTCGAAAGGAAAACTGCCATACCATGTTTTACCACTGTCTGCGGTGCGTATAAACTCGGCAGAATAAGTAAACGCGCCTGAAATATTACCACCAATCATGCCGGCGGCCTCGTTTGCAAAACTGATATAGTTATAAGCGCTGGTATTATTGATGTCTTTTACTGACGACCATTTTTTTCCTTTGTTGTTACTTTGGTAAATACTGTCGCCAATGGCAAACACTCTTTTTGCTGGTGTGCCTGCTGCATACAAACCTGCCGGCGCACTCAATGTTCTAACCCATGTAATGCCGCCATCCTGTGAGCGGTAAACAGCGGGTACATTTTCATAGCTTGATGTAGTGACGATCACAACTGCGCTGTCGACCAGCGTTACAGAAGTAAGATTGTCTTTAGATGGAAAATTCATTTGCTCCCAGTTGCGGCCACCGTTTTTTGTTCGTAGTAGTGTACCGCCATCTCCTGCGGCATAGCCTGTTCTTTCGTTGTAAAAACGGATTGCTGTTAAATTGTTCTTCACCGGTGTTTGTTGCTGCACCCACTGACCAAAGCAAAAATGGGTGAAGCCCGCAAGCAGGAGCGTTAGCAGATTGGCCTTCATAATTTGTGTGTTTGATTGAGATGCTGTACGAAGCAAGCATTGCATTCGTTGGCATGCAGCACAAAAATTATTTAAGCGCTTATATAATTTTTGCAGATGCCTGCATAAAATGTGGCAGGTTAAACACAGCCGCGCAGCATATGCCGAAGCGCATACAGGACGTACAAGTGAGTGACACAACGATGCACAATAGCAGCAATGCAGCCGGTTACAAAAAATCAGATTTTTTTATGTTTCCATTTACCACTGCGCAGGTAAATGAATGCAGGCGTAAACATGCAGCACCAATACACCCACTCTGCTGTCCAGCCGTACTGTATTGGCAGGAAAAGTTTTTCAAGAATCAACCAGGCATACATGCTGTAAATGGTAATTGCGGCAAACTCTATTAACAGGTTAACTTTTGTGTTGCCGGTGCCAATAACCGCATTTAGCCACACGGTTCCAAATGCCATCATAATAAGTGCGACAGATACAATTCGTACAACCGGCACAGCTTCGGCAATAAAATCATCGCCCTGCCCATAAACCTGTAAGAGAAAAGACGGGGCAATATTGAGCAGTAAAAAAATGATCAGTGCAAATGAAACACTCAGTTTTGTAATCTTTACCACAAGCTCTATAACACGCTCATGCAAACCTTGCCCAATGATATTACTGACCATTGTAGTAGAAGCTGCTGCAAACGCCCAGGTAATGCAACCAAACAAACCGAAAATATTGCGCATGGTGTTTGAAATAGCAAGGGCACGGTCTCCGTGGTGTTCTACCAGCATGTAAAAAAACTCCCAGCTTCCAACACTGATGACATACTGCAAAATGAGTGGCAGCGACTGGTTGGAAATAAGGCGGATAGTGGCAGGATTGAAAGAGTGTTTGGCAAACATATTCAGCCCGTCTGCCACGCCTTTTTTGTGTATTACAAAAAACATGACCAGTAAGCCGGCAGCTTCTGCAATGATAGAGGCGATTGCCGCACCATTAAAACCCAGTTCGGGCAAGCCAAAATGCCCATAGATAAGCGCATAGTCGAGCAGGATGTTTGTAAGCGTTTCAGCAAGCGTGCCCCATATCAGCCATTTGCTTTGATTTGTACCAACCAGTAATGCATTGCGCATCTGGTACAGGTATAAAAACGGCAAACCCCATATTCTTATATACAGGAAACGCACTGCCATATCTATGTTTACAGCATCGTGCAATGCAAACCTGAAAATAACGGGTGCCAGCAGATACGTAACCAATATGCTAAAGACCGAAATAACCATGGTAATACGTATACCGTGGTTAAACAGGTTACCAATCTCGTGCAGGCGGTTCTCTCCTGCACGCCTGGCAATGAGTGCCTGCAACCCGTTGTTGAGGCCAAAACCCATTACTGCAAAAACAAGGTAATAAACGCCCGTAATACCAGCTACTGCCAGCGGCTGTTCGCCAAGGCCACCAAGAAAAATATTGTTGGTGATGAAGTTTACCTGTGGTACAAGAATAGATGCAGCAATAGGCAGTGCAATTTTTAAAATTTGCCTGTTGCTTACTTCAACTTTCAGGTTTTTATTTGTGGCAACTGCATCCATACAAGGGGTTGCAAATGTACAACGGTGCCGTGCATTCATCAAAACACGTATGGTGTGTATAATTATTTTTATGTTACCGGCTGTGGTACATATGGCATCGCCTGTTGCCACGCTCGGTTCGGGGTTCCTCTTTTATGGCGGCTGCAGCGTTCCGTAAACCCGGCAGCAGCAAGGCAGTGGCTTCGCAGAAAAAATTCTATTTTTTAACCACTTTCTTCCCACCGCAGAAACCCGCATACAACTTGCCCCGCCAAAAGATTTGCACATTAATTGCTATCATTGCAGACTAATCCATACGGCATGGTGCAAAAAAATTTTGGTATTTACAGCGATGATCTTTCCGGTAGCGATCTGGTGATTGAAACCGGTGCTGATTATATTGCATGCTGGTGTAAAGACAAAGCTGCGGCCACCGTTAAAGCTTTTGAGCTTTTTGGTTTTGCTGCCGGCTACGAAAAACCTTTTGCGCAGCTGCTGGCGGAAGTACAGTTACATTCCAGGTTGCTTACCACGCATTTTAATACCGTGTATTGCATTTGGGGCTATGCCAACGGCATTTGTGTACCAAACGAATATTATTCGCGCAGCACAGCAGCCGCGGCAATTGAATTAATGCATGGTACCACGGTAGACCAGAAAAGCATTATTGAAAATACACTTGGCGACTGCGTGGTTGCTACAGCCATCAAGGAAGATGCGTGGGATGCATACACAAAGCATTACCGGGTTGCAGCAAACATGCACAAATATTATTCGCTGTTAAGAATTCAAAAACCAAAAGACGAGGAAGATAAAATACATATCGTTTTTTATCACAACGATTTCATTTTGTCGGCCTATAAAAAAGGACAGTTGCAGATTGTACAGCGCTTTGCTTATAAAGTGCCAGAAGATGCGCTTTACCACATCCTGAATGTCTGCGATATTTATAACCTTAACGCCGGTGAAGTACCCGTACGCTGCAGTGGCATGATAGACGATTCTTCTTCATTGTACCATACGCTGCAGGCTTACCTCGGCAACTTTACGTTTGAAGTACCGGAGAAAGCCATCTTCGCTGCTGAAAGTTTTCATGAATACCCGCTGCATTATTTTGCATCATTTTGTCAACATGATATATGAGGATCATTTCGGGAAAATATGGTGGCAGGCGCATTAGCCCGCCGGCAAATATGCCATACACAAGACCTACAACAGATATTGCCAAAGAAGGCTTGTTCAATATTTTACAAAACCGTACCGATTTTGATGGTGCCAAAACACTCGATCTTTTTGGCGGTACGGGCAGCATCAGTTACGAACTTGCTTCAAGGGGTGCAGCAGACCTTACCATTGTGGAGAAAGACAACACCATGCACGCCTTCATAAAAAAGAATATTGACATGCTTGGCATACAACACTGCAAGGTGTTAAAAATGGATGTCTTTGGTTTTTTAGCAAACTGCAATGAACAGTTTGATTTCATATTTGCAGGTCCACCCTATGCCCTGGGAGCGATTGATGAACTTCCGGCAATCATTGCAGAAAAAAAACTGATTGCAGACAATGGCTTTTTTGTACTGGAGCATACCCCCAGAAACAGTTATGAAAATTTTACAGGCTTCAGCTTTGTAAGAAATTATGGTACCACCCTGTTTTCTTTCTTTGTTCCTGCACAGTAAACAAATGTTACATGGAGACAATTTTTATTACGGGCATAGGTACAGGTGTAGGTAAAACAATTGTATCAGCTATTGTTGCACAGGCACTAGAAGCTGATTACTGGAAACCTGTACAGGCGGGTTTTGATGATGGAACAGATACGCAGTCGGTAAAACGGCTGATCGCCAATGACAGCTCCAACATACACCCGGAAGTATACAGCTTACGACTGGCTGCCTCACCACACATTGCTGCAAGGGCAGAAAATACCATCATTGACCTTAACGAAATTGTGGCAGCCCATGAAAAGATCTCAGCAGAAAGCGCAAATACAACCCTGGTTACCGAGGGTGCAGGCGGGCTTATGGTGCCTTTAAACGACGACCAGTTTGTGGCAGACCTGGTAAAAAGATTACAGGCAAAAGTGATATTGGTAAGCCGCAATTACCTTGGCAGCATCAACCATTCTTTGCTTACAGCAGCTTTTTGCCAACAACACCGCATTGATGTACTCGGGTGGATATTCAATGACCAGTACATGGATTATGAAGAAGAAATTGTTAAATGGAGCGGTTACAAAAGATTAGGTTCAGTACCTTTCACCAAAGTGGCAGACAAAAATTTTATTGCCGATGAAGCTAAAAAGATGCGACCATCTTTGCTTGCAGCATTATGACGAAGAACGAACTTAGAAAAATTTACCGGGAAAAACGTGCAGCGATACCTTCAAAAGAAAAACTGAAACTCGATGATCTTCTACTCATCAATTTTCAGCAACTCTATTTTGAAGATGTGCAGGTACTGCTGACCTACTGGCCCAAAGCAGATACCCAGGAACCTAATACGCATCTTTTTTCGGGTTATCTGAGACATATGCTGCCTGATTTGCAGATTGCTTACCCAAAAGCTGATTTTACCGGTAACACGATGACAGCCTTGCTGGTAAACGAGGATACTGTATATTACACCAATCAGTATGGAATAACCGAACCAAAAGAGGGTATCATCGTTGATGCCGCTGCAATAGACCTTGTGCTGGTACCATTCCTGGTTTGTGACAAAGACGGTTACAGGGTTGGTTATGGCAAAGGGTTCTATGACCGTTATCTTTCTGCATGCCGGCAGGATGTAATTAAAGCAGGCATCAGTTATTTTGAACCTGTGGAGCAGATCGATGACCGGAATAACTTTGATATACCTTTAGATTATTGCATTACCCCAGAGAGCATTTATGAATTTTAACTCCATTTTTCTCAAATCTTTTCGTGTATTGCTGCTGCCTTTTGCGCTGCTGTATGGTGCAATAGTAATGCTGCGCAATTTGCTGTTTGATAAAAAAATACTTCGTTCATCTGAATTTAATTTTCCGTTGATATGTGTGGGTAATCTGTCAGTTGGTGGTACAGGTAAATCTCCCATGGTTGAATACCTGATCCAGTTACTGAGACCGCACTATAAAATAGCCACTGTAAGCCGTGGCTATAAAAGAAAAACAAAAGGCTACGTGCTTGCAAAAGATGGTACCACTGCACTGGAAATTGGCGACGAGCCGATGCAGTTCCATATTAATTTTCCTGATATTGCCGTGGCGGTGGGTGAAGAAAGAATTGTGGCCATACCACAGCTATTGCACGATAAGCCTGACACCCAAGCCATTATTTTAGATGACGCTTTTCAGCACCGGGTGGTAAAAGCAGGCTTCAATATTTTGCTTACACCGTATGGCGATTTGTTTACCAAAGACTTCTTTTTGCCAACAGGCGATCTGAGAGACCAGCGCTCGTCTTACAAAAGGGCAGACGTTATTATTGTTACCAAATGCCCTGCGGATATTACAACTGCGGAAAGCCAGACAATAACGGAAGAAATAGCCCCGCTGCCACACCAGAAAGTTTTTTTTACTGCGATAGAGTACGGAGTTCCGTACCACATTATTCACCACAACTTCAGGAAAATTACCAATGAAGATGAGGTATTGCTGGTATGCGGTATTGCCAACCCGAAACCTTTGAAAGATTACATTTTTGATACGGCTGCAACTTATTACCAGATGGATTATACAGATCATCACATCTTCAGAATTGATGACCTGAAAGACATCCGTAAAAAATATGAAAACATCCAGGCTGAAAAAAAGATGATCATTACTACCGAAAAAGATGCAGTAAGATTGGTTAAGTTTATTGACGAACTACAAAAAATGGAATTGTATGTTTTACCGATTCGTCATAAATTTCTTTTTGATGCAGGGATGGAATTTGATAAAATGGTCTTGAATTTTATTCATCATTTTAAAATGAAAGAAGAAGTTACCGTTTAGTCCGAAAGGCCTTTGCCTTTTATGAAAATGATTGCCCGTAGTGTACAACATATACCATTTACCGGCAGACCAGCACAGCACATACGCGTACCTTCATCTTTAAAGTAAACGACAAATTATTATACTGCCTGCAACCAGCGCTTCGTTAGCTCATACATGTACTGCAGTACAAGAGTGCGACGCAAGAAAAGCTTCATCAAGAGCAGGACCCCTGGCCCAAAAAACAAATGATTATGGCTAAGAAAAACAAAAGCAAACACCACAAAACCAATGATGCACAGGCATTGAAAGGCAACCTTGAAATAACAAGATCCGGCATTGGTTACGTAGTTATCAGCGACGGCACCGGTGATGTACTTGTACGCCCCGGCAGCTTCAACAACGCGCTTCACGGAGACACTGTACGTGTAAAGGTTACTAAAATGAACCCGCTGAATGGGCGGCGCGAAGGACGCATTACCGAGATTGTATCGCGTAAGCAAACAGAATTTGTAGGCACACTGCAACTGGCTACCAACTATGCATTTTTTGTGGCCGACAGTGACAAACCAATGCCCGATATATTTATTCCGCTAAGCAATGTAAGAGGTGCCCGGAACAAAGACAAAGTGGTGGTGCGCATGCTGCAGTGGGAAAGTGCCGATAAAAACCCGGTGGGTGAAGTGGTAAGCATTATGAAACCGGAAGATGCCAATGATATGGCTATGAAGGAAATACTTACCGAAGGCGGTTTTCCATTGTCTTTTAGTGATGATGTAACAGAAGAAAGTGAACGCTTGCCGGATGTCATCAGCGAAAGCGAAATTGGCCGGCGCAAAGATTTTCGGGATGTATTAACCTTTACCATAGACCCGGCAGATGCCAAAGATTTTGACGATGCATTGTCTATACGCATGCTAAAAACCGGTCTTTATGAAGTGGGTGTACACATAGCAGACGTAAGCCACTACGTGGAGACAGGAACAGCGCTGGATGAAGAAGCATACAAACGTGCAACATCTGTTTACCTGCCCGATCGTGTAAACCCAATGCTGCCGGAAAGAATATCGAATGAGTTGTGTTCATTACGCCCCAATGAAGACAAATTAACCTTCTCTGCCGTCTTTACCATGGATGCAAATGGCAAAGTAAAAAGCCAGTGGATCGGCAGAACGGCCATACATTCAGACCATCGTTTTACCTACGAAGATGTGCAGGAAATCATTGAAAAAGGAGAAGGTAAATACAGCGAAGAAATAGTATTGCTCAACCGCATGGCACGCAGCCTGCGCAAAGTACGGTTCGATAAAGGTGCCATCAATTTCTCCTCGCAGGAAGTGCGTTTCAAACTCGATGAAAAAGGCAAGCCGATAGGTATAGTCATCAAAGAAAGCAAAGAGGCGCACCAGCTTATTGAAGAGTTTATGCTGCTAGCCAACAGAACAGTGGCAGAATACATTGGCAAGATCAAAGTAAATAAAAAACCTGTGCCGTTTCCTTACCGCGTGCACGATACACCTGATGAGCAGAAACTGCTGCCATTTATTGAATTTGCTAAAAAATACGGGCATAAGTTCGACATCAGTTCTCCTGAACGCATAGCCGAAAGCTTTAATGCCATGCTGGCCGATGTAAATGGCAAACCCGAACAGCATGTACTGGAACAGCTTGGTATACGCACAATGGCCAAAGCATCCTATGCTACGGAAAACATTGGCCACTATGGCCTCGGCTTCGAAGATTACTGTCATTTTACATCTCCTATACGCCGTTACCCTGATGTGCTGGTGCATCGTGTGCTGCAATCCTGTTTGCAGCAGGAGCCCGCCATCGATAAAAAGATGGAAGAGAAATGCAAACACTGCAGCGAGCGTGAGCGTGCAGCCATGGAGTGCGAACGTGCAGCCAACAAGTACAAACAGGTTGAATACATGAAAGAGCACCTTGGCCAGACATTCGAAGGTGTGGTAAGTGGCGTATCTTCTTTTGGCTTTTGGGTAGAGACTGTTGCACACAAATGCGAAGGGCTGGTAAGCCTTGCAAGCCTCAGCGATTATGATGATTTCAGGCACATTGAATCTGATTATGCCTTGGTGGGTCGCAGAAGCGGGCGCTCTTTCAGAATGGGCGACAAAGTGTTTATACGCGTGGTTGCAGCCAACCTCGACAAACGCCAGCTCGACTATGAGTGGATCTTAAAACCTGAGGCAGATGAAACAACAGCAGAGAAAAGCCAGAAACCCAAAATCAAAAAGGAAAAAGGAAAAGGCGCAGTAAAGAAACCAAAGAAAGAAAAATAGCATTTGGTTACAGGCATTTGTTTTTATGGCATCGCCTGTTGTGTCACTCACTTGTGCGTTCCATTCATGTGGCAGCTGCAGCGATCAGGCAATATTCCCGCCAGACCACCCCGGCCTGGCGTATTTTTTCGTTTCGCAGACTTGCTGGTTTTAGTAGCATTATAATTATGCATAACGCTCATGGTTTTACGCCGTACAGTGTGTTTGGCAGCATAATTGTTTGCATTAATAAAACATAACCATGAAAGCACTATCAATCGCTGTTTTTACCACCATACTTTTAAGCGCATGTGGTAATGGCGCAAACGAAAACAAAGGAACAGAAACAGAACCAGCCACCACTTCTCCGGGTGCAACCGTTACAGATTCAGGCAAATCAATGGGTGATACCATGATGCAACCTAACGGCGTAAGTAATGGTACGGTAGTGGTAGACAGTACAAAAGATTAAGATTACACGGCGGTAATCAGTGAAATTCCTTCACTATCTATACTGATGCGTTTTTGCTTATACAAAGCCCCAAGCGTCATTTTAAAAGTTTTTTTGCTCATCGCAAAAAAACGATAAATATCTTCGGGTTCACTTTTATCGTGGTAAGGCAGAAAGCCATTATTTTCTTTCAGGAGGCGCAGAATTTTTTCTGCCTCTCCTTCTACTTTGCTATAGCCTGGCTTGTCCAGAACAATGTCTATTTTATTATCTGGTCTTATGGTTTTCACAAACCCTTTCAGTCGGTCACCTACATGCACATCCCTGTACACTTCGTTAGCATGCAACAGGCCTGTGTGTTTACCATTGATGATCATTACAAAGCCAAGATCACTTTTACGTTGCACGTAAAGGTCAACTTCCTCCGCTTCTGCAACAGTTAGCTCTTCATTACTTATCTGCCGTTCTACTTTTTCGGTTGCGGCCACCCTGCCGGTTTGCGCATCTATGTAAATTTTCACCAGGTACTCACCGCCTTTCTGCATACGTGCAAGCTGCTGGGATTTTGGTACAAAAATGTCCTTCATTAAACCCCAGTCGAGAAATGCCCCATGCTCTGTGGTGCTTACGCATTTCAGCTTTACAACATCGCCTACAATACCTTTGGGTTCCTGGGTGGTTGCTACCAGCCGGTTATCAGAATCATGGTAAATAAATACTTTGATTTCATCCCCGGTACGAAGGTCTGCAGGCGCAAATCTTTTTGGTAATAATATACCTTCCTTACCATCATCAAGATAAAACCCAAACTCAACCTTGCGGGAAACTTTCAGTGTATTATAAACTCCAACTTCTATCATGCGTATTAAGTAAGGGGTCAAAAGTAAAAAACAATAAACTGCAAAAGGAAATTTACTTGTGGGAATATTCTAATACAAGTTTTGCCGGGCAAAAAAGTGTACTTATACCGACAGCCTCAAAACACGAAAAAGTAGTGCAGGCAGATTATTTTTAATACTTGTCTTTGTATATGGATTTTTGTATTTTTGATATTCTGCAACGCTACGTACAAAATATGTGGCGTTGTATTTTTTTTATCTAACGCAAACCTCAATTTTATGAGTGACGTAATGTATGTATCCAAAGAGGCTTATGAGAATATGAAAGAGGAGCTTCACCGCATGAAAACCGTAGACAGGCCTGCGGCCTCCAGAGCCATAGCTGAAGCAAGAGAAAAAGGGGACCTTAAAGAAAATGCTGAATACGATGCCGCCAAAGAAGCGCAGGGAATACTCGAAGCCAAGATGAAGCTGCTCGAAAGCCAGCTTGCCATTGCACGCATTGTAGATGCCAGCAGTGTGGATACAAGCAAGGTTTCCATTCTTACAAAAGTTACCATTACCAATGTGGCCACCAAAAAGACGGTTACATACCAGATTGTTGGTGAAAAAGAAGCAGATCTTAAAGCCGGCAAAATTTCCGTTGGTTCTCCCATAGGCCAGGGCCTGCTGGGAAAAACAAAAGGCGAAATTGCTGAAGTAAAGGCACCTACCGGTCTTATAAAATTTAAAATAGAAGATATTACGGTGTAACAAATATTTACCTCTTTGTATAAAAGCCTTCAATGAAAATTGAGGGCTTTTTGTTTGTTCAAAATATTTTGCTGCAGGCTATTTCTTTATCAGCAATAATCACTAAATCTGCACACACAAAACAGCGTTATATGACCATCTTTTCAAAAATAATAGCCGGGGAAATTCCCTCTTACAAAATTGCCGGGAACGATAAATTCTATGCCTTCCTCGATATTTTTCCCACGGTTAAAGGCCATGTGCTGGTTATTCCAAAACTGGAGATCGACAAATTTTTTGATTTGCCGGATGATTATTTAAGTGAGCTGCTCATATTTGCCAAACCAATTGCCAAGGCTATTGAGAAAGCTTTCCCGTGCGACCGCTGCGGTATAGAAGTTATAGGCCTTGAAGTGCCGCATGCACACATGCACCTGCTGCCAATCAATTCTTCAGACGACCTGAACTTTACCCGGAAAAAACTACAGCTAAGCGCGGAAGAATTAGTGGAAGTGCAACAGCAGATACTTGCTGCTATGTAACATTGGCAGCGTTTTGCAGCGCTTCCAGTTGAAGAATGTATTTACGGCAAACAAGTAAGGGTATAATACCGAACACTCCAAAGCTGCAATCGATAAGTATATGATATAAGGGTATACTTCGGATGGTTCCACAAATAAAGGCAAGCGGTATAATGCAAACACAGCAAAACATACCCCAGCCCATGATAAACTTGTTGCGCACAGGATCTCTATACACACCATAAAATAAAGCTGCAATCATCAGGTGGGCAAATGCCAGCCAGTCGTAGCCATAAAACAAAAAAGGATATTTTTTATAAGTGTCTGCAACACCGTTATATACTTTATCCAGCCATGCACCCAATACATGATCAGTATTTATAAAGCCCTGTTGTTTTAAAAAAGTGAGTTCTGTATAAACCGGGAAGGCGGTAATGCCGCTTATTGCAAGCGCAATGATAAAGAATACAACAAGTATTCTTATTTTCTTTAAGAGTGGGTATGTCATCGGTTTATTTTTTAAGAATCCTGTCCTGGTTTTTTACAACAAATTCTTCCCATCCTTTAAATCCTTTACTCATTTTACCAATGGGCGAAGATGTTTGATAATGGTGGCACAAGGCTACAGCCAGTGCGTCTGTGGCATCGAAGTATTGCGGCTTTTCTTCAAGCCCAAGTGTTTGCTGCAGCATCTTCCACACCTGTTCTTTAGCAGCATTTCCATTGCCTGTTATTGATTGCTTCACCTTTTTGGGCGAGTATTCTGTAACACCAATTTTACCCTGCATAGCTGCTGCAATAGCCACTCCCTGTGCCCTGCCTAGTTTAAGCATACTTTGTACATTTTTACCAAAGAATGGTGCTTCAATGGCAAACGTATGCGGCTTGTATTGGCTGATGAGCAGGTTTACTTTGGTATGGATCATCTCCAGCCGCTCATAAATATCTGCCACGGCGGCCAGTTTAAGCACATCCATGGTAAGCACCCGTATATGGCTGCCGTTTACATCTATGATAGCATAGCCCATTACCAGTGATCCGGGGTCTATACCAAGAATAATATTGTTTTTTGTGGCCGTCATACAGGCGTGAAGATAAGACGATAACCAGAAAACAGTGCAATGATCGCTGCAGCCGCACAAAGAACAGAATGATGCAGTGAGTGACACAACCAAAGCTGAACAGCGATCTGCAGCCGGTTTCAAAGCGTCACTTATACACAATTAAAAAATAGTTTTATTTTCGGGAAGTTTTAGATTTGCCAACAACTGACTGTCTTTTCGAAATTTGCCAACATGAAACAAGAAGCTACTGCTCAATCTGAATTCCGGCTAAAAAATGAGGGGCTTATAAACGACGCAAAAAAACTGGTGGAATCTTACCCGCGTGTTCCAATTACCGTTGACTGTGTAATTTTTGGCTTTGATGAAAATGAACTGAAAGTATTGCTGATACGTAGCGATCTTGAAATTTTTAAAGACAAATGGTCGCTGCTGGGCGATTTTGCTGCCGACAATGAACTGCTGGATGACGCCGCCTACCGCGTACTTAAAGAAAGAACAGGTATGGATGATGTGTACCTGGCCCAGGTAAAAACCTTTAGCCGGCCAAACCGGCACCCCGGTGGCCGCGTGCTTACCGTTGCGTACTGCTCACTGCTCAATATTGAGCACCACCAGCTTAGCAAAATGGATAATGAACTGCACTGGCACGCCGTAAAAACCATACAGGAGATGGACATGGCATTTGACCATAAAGAAATTATGAACGAATGCTACTGCTGGCTGCAAAAAAGAATACAGGAACACCCGCTTGGCTTTAATCTTTTACCCGAAAAATTTTCTCTCAGAGAACTTCAAAACCTCTACGAAGCCATTCTCGACATAAAAATGGACCGCCGCAATTTCCGGAAGAAATTCTTTGCCATGGACTTCCTCATAGACACCGGCGAGTTTGAAGACGATGTACCACACCGCCCCGGAAAGCTTTACCAGTTTGACTTTCAGAAGTACAAACACACCAAGAAAAAATGGAGCGGCATCGATTTCGGTTAATTTTTTTATGAGCCCGGCAGTATTGCTACTATGTGGCTTTTGTTGCGTCGCACTCTTCAGCGTTCTGCTCTTTGTTAAACAAGTGCTGCCCCGCATCTGATATACCTGCCTCTAAAAAGGCTAACCAGTAATGTTCTATAACCTGCCCCGGCAAACAGTATTTTTCGCCTTATTTTCTACGGCCATTGTTTAAGCAGGAATTTTTAAAAAATTTTTTCTGTTGTGTAAAAAATACACATATTTGCGTACTAATGTGTATAAATTACACCTTACCTGAAACGATTGCCAGATAAACCATGAGACTGACTGCACTGCTTAAGAACGACTAAACCAGCAATAAATACATGGGCCTGCCTGATCATCTTTCAGTATAACTGCGGCTTTTAAGAACTCACATAAAACCAAAGTAAAAAACCATTACTATGAACTTTAAGCGATTGTTTACGACGCTTGTGTTAGCGCTGGTATTGTATGCCATGCCCGCACTGGCACAAGAGAAAACTGTAACCGGCAAGGTTACCGATCTCAAAGACGGAAGCCCCGTGGCCGGCGCTTCTGTTTTGGTTAAAGGAACCAATACCGGAACACAAACAAAAGAAGACGGAAGTTTCTCGCTAAATGTACCGGCAAGTGCCACGACCATCGTTATCAGCCATATTGGCTTTGCACCACAGGAACTGCTTATTGGCAGTGCACCCATGAAGATTTCTCTGGTAGCAGCAAACAGTTCTCTCAACGACATTGTGGTGGTGGCCTACGGCACACGCAAAAAAGGAGACCTTACAGGTGCCGTAACTGCAGTTACCACCAAAGACTTTCAGAAAGGTGTAAACAACTCGTCTGAGCAATTGCTGCAAGGCAAGGTTGCCGGCCTGCAAATAACATCCGGCGGCGGTTCTGCAGGTGGTGGCAGTAAAATACGCATACGTGCAGGCGCATCATTAAATGCCAGCAACGACCCACTCATTGTTGTAGATGGTGTACCGGTAGAAGGCAATGGTATAGCCGGTAGCGCAAACGTACTTAGCACCATCAACCCAAACGATATTGAATCGATGAGCGTACTGAAAGATGCATCTGCAACAGCATTGTACGGATCCAGGGCATCCAACGGAGTAATTATCATTACCACAAAAAAAGGCGCAAAGGGCAAAATAAAACTCAATTTTAATTCCACTGCATCTGCCGGCATAGTGCCCAAAAAGATTGACGTACTATCCGCAAACGAAGTAAGAAGTATCATCAATGAAGATGCTGCCGCATCCGGGAACAATACATACAAAGACCTGCTTGGCAGTGCAAACACAGACTGGCAGGATGAAATTTACCAGGCGGCGCTGGGCTTCGATAATAACATCAGCGCCAGTGGCAGTATTGGTAAAATACCGTTCCGTGTTTCTCTCGGCTACCTTAACCAGGATGGTATTCTTAAAACAAATAATTTTAAAAGATTATCTTCTTCACTAAACCTTAACCCCCGTTTTTTTGATGATCACCTGGCAATAAACCTTGCCGTAAAAGCATCTAAAACCAATAACCGTTTTGCCAATGAAGGCGCTATTGGCTCGGCTGTATCATTTGACCCTACGCAGCCTGTTTATGCAGATAATAAGTATGGCGGATTTTTCGAATGGCTGCAGCCAAATGATACACCGGTAAACCTTGCTACAAGAAACCCGCTTGCATTGCTCGAACTGCGTGACAACACATCCGGTGTGAACAGGATTATCGGGAATGTGCAACTTGATTACAAATTACATTTCTTACCTGACCTGCATGTACTGGTAAACCTCGGTATAGACAATATCAGCGGTGATGGTAATGATAACACAGACCCTATAGCCGCCACAAATTTTCTAACCAACGGGCGCTATGTCTATTATAAAGAGAATAAAAAAAATACGCTGGCTGATGTATCACTCTTTTACAACAAAGAACTAACCAGCCTTAACTCAAAAGTTGATCTGCTTGTGGGGCACAGTTACCAGGATTTTCTTACGGAAAACTTCAACTACCCGGCATACGGCGCAGATGGAGTATTAATACCTGGTTCCGAACCCGCTTTTGCAACTGACAGACCAAGGTTTAGACTCGAATCTTACCTGGCAAGGCTAAACCTTACGATTGCTGATAAATACCTGCTTACAGCTTCTTTAAGAAGAGACGCCAGCTCTAAATTTTCGAAAGAAAACAGGGTAGGTTATTTCCCTGCACTTGCTGCCGCCTGGAAGCTGAAAGACCAGTTTTTTAAGACTTCATCTTTTATCAGTGATCTGAAATTACGTCTTGGCTGGGGCATCACCGGTCAGCAGGATGGCATTGGCTACTATTCATATCTGCCTGTTTATAAAGCGAGCAATAATACTGCCCAGTACCAGTTTGGAGATATGTTCTATACTTTTCTTCGCCCGGAGGGTTATGACCCGAATATCAGGTGGGAGACAACCACCACATCCAACGCAGGTATTGATTTTGGTTTTTTCAATAACAGGATTACCGGTAACGTAGATTATTTCTACAAAAAAACAAAAGACCTGCTTAGTACAGTGCCTGTAGCACCCGGTGCCAACTTCGTAAACCAGATCACCACGAATGTGGGCAACATGGAGATCAAAGGCGTTGAACTGGCAATCAACACAGTTCCCGTTAAAACAGCCAATCTTACATGGGAGTTTGGTTTCAACTATACCTACAACAAGCAAACTATTACCAATCTCTTAAAACAGGAAGATCCCAACTTCAAAGGCATTGAAGTAAGCGGTATTTCAGGCGGCACAGGCAATAATATCGGGAAACATTTTGTGGGGTATAGCCCATACACATACAATGTTTACAAACAGGTATACGATCCTACAACCGGCAAACCTATAGAAGGTTTATACGAAGACATTAACCGGGATGGTCAGATCAACAGCGATGACAGGTATTTTTATAAGAAACCTGCACCGGATGTATTGATTGGTATCAACACACAGCTAACGTATAAATCATTCAGTCTTGGACTGGCTGCACACGGCTATTTTGGTAATTACCTCTACAACAACTATTTCTCAAACAGTGGTGTGATCAGGTCGATAAAAAACCCGATCAATTTTATTGGTAACGCATCAGCAAATTACCTGGAAACAGGTTTTGAAAACAACCAGTATCTCTCCGATTACTATATCGAAAATGCCTCGTTCCTCAGGCTGGATAACATCAACATTGGGTACAACGTAGGAAAAATATTCAAAGATGCTGCATCGCTCAGGCTGGCAGCCAGTATCCAGAATGTGCTGATCATAACAAAATACAAAGGTTTAGATCCGGAGAATGCAAGTGACAGTGGTGTTGATAACAATATTTATCCAAGACCGCGCATCTTCTCGCTCGGTTTAAACCTCGATTTCTAAAAACTAATGCTGAACAAGATGAAAAATTCAATGAATAAAATAGTTGTGGCGCTCATTGCTGCAGCAATGATCTCTTCCTGTGCAAAAAAGCTGGACCTGTACCCGCAGAACGATCTTACACCGGAAACAACTTATGCCACAGCAGACGGCTATAAGAACGTATTGGCAAAAGTGTATGGTGGTCTTGCCACTACTGGTAATACAGGGCCTGCCGGCTCTTCTGATATTCAGGGGCTGGACGAAGGTTCGCAAAGTCCATTCATACGCGGCTTTTTTAACTGCCAGGAATTGCCGACAGATGAGGCAGTTGTTGCCTGGAACGACCAGACCATCAAAGATTTTCATAATTTAAAATGGAGCAGTGCAGATCCTTTTTTGCTCGGTATGTATGCCCGCCCTATCTATAATATCACTATTTCCAATGAATACCTGCGTGAAGCAACAGACGATAAACTGGCATCCCGGGGTATTGAAGGTGCAGAAGCTGATGATATAAAAAAATCAAGGGCCGAGGTGCGTTTTCTAAGGGCATTCAATTACTGGGTAATGATGGATCTCTTTGGAAAATCAACTTTTATAACAGAGGATGATGCAATCGGTACAGATCTGCCTGCAGAGATCGGCAGAGCCGATCTGTTTACCTACATAGAAAGCGAACTGCTTGCTATAGATGCGGATCTTGCGCCGGCAAAAACAATTGAATACGGCCGGGTAGACCAGGCCGCAGCCTGGGCGCTGCTTGCAAGAATGTATCTCAATGCTAAAACATATTCCGGAGCAGACAGGTATGCAGATGCGTTGAACTACGCACAGAAAGTGATCAGCAGCGGCTACACCCTCCGCCCTGGTTATGCCAAACTTTTTATGGCTGATAATGACAAGCAAAAAGATGAATTCATTTTTGCAGTAAACTGCGACGGTCTTAAGACACAGTCTTATGGCAACACAACCTTCTTTGCACATGCAGCAGCAGGTGATGATGCCAGCAGCAAATATGGTGTAAACGGCGGGTGGTATGGCTATCGCACCACAAGTGCGTTTGCAAACCTGTTTGCAGACAAAACCGGCGCTACCGACCAGCGTGCACTATTTTCCAATCTTGGTAATGAAACCATCAGCGATATCAGCAATTTCGGCCAGGGTGTGCAGGTAAGAAAATATGTGAATCTTCGTTCAGATGGCCAACCCACTTCAGATGTACAAAGAAATTTTGCCGACATTGATTTTCCTGTTTTTCGTCTTTCCGAAATGTACCTGGTATACGCAGAATGCTTCCTGCGCGGCGGCGGCGGAGACAAAGCAACAGCGCTCGAATATCTTAATAAAATAAGATTCCGTGCCTATGGTGAAAGCTATGGCCCCGGTGATGTTGGCAGGCTAACCGACTTCGATCTGCAAACTATTCTTGATGAAAGAGCAAGAGAACTTTATTGGGAGGGCCACCGCCGTACAGATCTTATCCGCTATGGATTGTTAACAAGCAATACTTACCTGTGGCCATGGAAAGGTGGTGTTGCTTCGGGTACCGGTGTAGACAGCAAATACAATATTTTTCCTGTACCTGCCACTAACCTTACAGCAAACCCAAACCTTACACAAAACGACGGCTATTAATTCATCTAACAAATTATTGATATGAAAATGCTTTCAAAAATACCGGGACTACTGTTATTGTTCACAGTATTGCTTTGGTCATGCGAAAAAGACGAGCATAAAGTTTACCTCGAAGGCGGTACGCCGCCGGTCTTTACTGCCAGTGCCACAGAATTTGTGTTGCTGCCTGCAAACGCAACACAGCAGGCCGTTGTGTTTAGCTGGACTAACCCCAATTACCAGTTTAGCACAGGTGTGAGCTCGCAGGATGTTACTTATATTTTGCAGGCAGATACCGTAGGTGCCGATTTCTCAAGTCCTGTATTACAGGAAGTATCCATCTCCAAAGACCTGGGTCTTACCTACAGTGTGAAGGAATTAAATGCCATTCTTACAAAGATGGACTTACTGGAAGATGTGGCCCATAATATTGAGTTCAGGATAAAAGCTTCCCTTCTAAATAACACTGCAGCATTATTCTCCAACACTATTCAAACGGTGATCACACCTTACCTCGATGTAGCAGTGCCCATACCACCAACAAACGAGTTGTTTATTACCGGTGATGGCACGCCATCCGGCTGGACGAATGCGCCACCCGAAGATCAGCAATGTACACAGGTAAGCAAAGTGGAATACAACATTGTAATGAATTTTACGCCTGGGTTTTATTACAAGTTTCTTACTACCGAAAATCAATGGCAGCCACAGTATGGCATCAGTAAAGCTGCAGGTGCAGGCGGCGATGCGTCCGGTGGAGATGTTGGCTATAATTTTGGCCCCCAGGGCGACCCTGATGCTATTCCAACCCCATCTGTGGCCGGTACATATAAAGTAACCGTAAACTTTAAAACAGGCAAATACACTGTTACAAAACAATAACCCAACTAACTTTTATAATATGAGAAAGATCATTCTTGCTGCAGGAGCTGTACTCACAGCAATATTATTCCTGGCAGCTTGTAACAAAGTAAAAGATCTGCCATTCTATGCAAACGGAAACGCGGTTACGTTATCAGCATCCGGTACCGAAATTGCGCCAACCCCGGCAGATTCATTAAATGAAGTAATCAGCTTTGCATGGACCAATCCCGCCTATGCTTCAGACTCTGATACTTACAAATATGTATTGGAAATTGACTCTACCGGCAGAAACTTCTCCGATAAATTTACCAAAACAGTTACCGGGGCATTATCTACATCATTGACGGGTAAAGAACTAAATGCAGTGTTGTTAAACTATGGCTTTACACTGGGCTCCCCTACCGTGCTGGATGTTCGCATCATCTCATCCTATGGTAATAACAATGAGCAATACACATCAAATATCATAAACTTAACTGTTTCTGCCTATGGCGATGCGTCTGCACTAACGGCGTCTGAAAGCAGTATAGTTTGTGATATAAATACCGCAAACCAGGATGTTATTACATTCTCCTGGACGCCGTCTTTCAGCGGTTATAATGGCAACATAACGTATGTATTACAGTCAGATTCAGCAACACAAAACTTTGATACGCCGGTTGAAACCGCACTCGATGCAGGCGCGTTAAGTAAAACACTTACACAATCTGTAATGAACGAAACAGCCCTTACTGCCGGCATTGCAGGCGGTAACAGCGGCAGTGTTGAATATCGTATAAAAGCAACAACCGACCTTGGTGCTACCGTATACTCAACGCCGGTTACAGTTGCTGTAAAAACGTATTTTCCCTTACTGAGGTTTTACCTGCCGGGCAGTTATCAGGCAGCAACAAACAATGGAGCCAACTGGGATCCGGGTACCGCACCTGAATTTATCAGGGACCTTCGTACAGCCGTTTTCAACGATATGTATTACATGTACATTTATCTGCCCGCCAATTCATCTTTTAAAATTACACAGGGAAGAAGCTGGGATGTAAACTATGGCGGTAGTGGTGGTAACCTTGCACAGGGAGGTTCGGATATTTCCGTTTCAGCTGCCGGCGTTTACCGGATCTCTATTAACAGGAAAACCATGAAGTACGATATTCGCGCAGGACGAATGGGTTTTGTAGGCGGTGGTGTAGACGCGGGCTGGGAGCCTTCTAAAGTATTTCCAAATTACCAGATGGGTGCACCTGCAGACAATCTTTTTGTAGGTATTACCAACTTTAAAAGTGATGAATGGAAGATGATCGATAACGACCAGTGGAACAACGGCAGCAATACCGTTGATGAAACAAGAAGTTACGGCAGCAAAAGTGGCAGCGGCAGTACCATGCAGGTAAATGGTGACAATTTTACACCGGTACCGGCGCCAGGCATATACAGGGTTATCTGGGATGGCCGCAATAAAGACGACATAAAGTATGAAATGTCTCCGGCCACAGAAATGCGTGTGGTAGGCAATGGCATACAGGGCGTAAATGAGTGGGATCCCGGCACCAGCCCCCAAATGACCTATCTTGGCAACGGCGTATGGCAGATATCTTTAACGCTTATTGCCGGCAAAGACATCAAATTCGTGGCAGGCAATGCCTGGGGTGCTTTTGATTACGAAGACAATGGCGACAATGGCAATGGTGGCCGCAACATTAAATGGGAAGGTGGAGACAACTTCAAAACACCTGCTGCTACCGGCACATACACCATAACGTTAGATGAATATACACAAACACTTACCATAGAGTAAGAGAAAAGAACGCAAAAAAAAGGCCACCGGCAGGTGGTCTTTTTTTGTTTGCAGTAATTATAAAAGAAAATGTATGAGCCGGGGCTGCATTGCTACTATGAAGCTTTTCTTGCGTCGCACTCTTCTGCGCCTTGCCGGCCACTCAGCATCGTGTAGCTGCGTAATGATATACTGTACAAGTGTGCGACGCAACAGCCGTTAAGCAAAGCGTTGCTGCCGGGCTCATAAAAATTACTTCGCTTTCAGCGCCGGGTGAGATGCATTGATAACAGTAACTTTTGTACGCTGCACCTGTTGCTGCCGGTAGCTTTCTGTAAGTATATTGTAAAGTCTTGTAAGAAGCAGTTCAACAGAACTGTCGTTGATCTTACGCAGAAAGTATTCTTCAAATGTTTTATTTGTCCATATAGCGTAAGTTAATGCCTGCAGAATGGCACTTATGTCCAGCGTATTAGCCCATGCTTCAAAACCATTGTTGCCGGCGGGCTTCTGAAGAATAACGGAATAATCGCTGTCTGCAAGATTATGCTGGCAAAAAATTTCTATGAATGAATCGATGAATTGCTGTAGTGTTAGCTTGCTGCCGGGTACAGGCTTTGTCTTCAATGTAAGCGGGGAATCACTTGACTTGAAGACACTCCTATATTCAGCAAGCTGTTGAAGTGCTGCGATCTGGTATTGGTTAAATTCTTGAGGCATCGTCCGTAAAAACTAAATTATGACAGTGGTCATACTTTGGCTAACCTTTTATACTTATTTATACGCATTTTAATAAATCCATTAAAGCACTATTAAATTCTATCTTGTTTTTTACAGCATATGAATATGCATAAAACATAATATGATATAGCTTTTTACCGAACCATTCTGAAATAATAATTTTGCACTATGGCAGTTTTACACAACAGGATCTCCAACAAAGAGTTGAAGCAACAGCTGATGGAAGAAAAGGAAAAGCGTGCTACCATTAGCTTTTACAATTATTTTCATATTGCAGATCCAAAACATTTCAGGGATTACTTATACACTAACCTGTACCAGCTAAAAGTTTTTGGAAGAATTTATGTAGCGCATGAAGGTATCAATGCCCAGGTAAGTGTACCTGAAAGCAACTTCGAAGCATTTAAGGCTTTTCTTTATTCCATTGAGCCACTCAATAACCTGCGCCTCAATATTGCGGTAGACGACGATGGAAAATCTTTTTGGGTACTTAAAATAAAAGTACGCAACAAAATTGTGGCCGATGGTATAACCGACGATTCGTTTGATATGCGCAATAAAGGCAGATATGTAAACGCGCAGCAAATGAATGAACTGCTGCATGACCCAGAAACAATCGTAATAGATATGCGAAACCATTACGAGTTTGAAGTGGGGCACTTTGTAAAAGCACTGGAAGTACCGTCTGACACTTTTCGCGAACAGCTACCCATGGCAGCAGATATGCTGCATGGTAAAGAAGATAAGAATATTATTATGTACTGCACCGGTGGCATACGCTGCGAGAAAGCAAGCGCGTATATGCTGCACAAAGGTTTTAAGAATGTGTTTCACCTGGAAGGTGGTATTATCAACTACGCAAAGCAGGTAAAACAAGCCGGGCTGGAAAGCAAATTCATTGGTAAAAACTTTGTTTTCGATGACCGGCTTGGCGAAAGAATTACAGACGATGTTATTGCGCATTGCCACCATTGCGGTAAACCATGCGATACGCACCGCAATTGTAAAAATGACGGCTGCCACCTCTTGTTTATACAATGCGATGACTGTGCTGAAATGTATGATGGCTGTTGCAGCACAGCCTGTAAAGAAACATTGCACATGCCCGTGGAAAAACAAAAAGAAATAAGGAAAGGAGTAGACAAAGGGCAAAATATCTTCAATAAAAGTAAAGCTAGGCTAAGGCCCCGCATAAAAGACAGGCAGGAGCATTAAAACAAAAAGAGCCGGGTAGCCCGGCTCTTTATTATTCCTGGTAATTTGTTATTAATACCTGTCGCGATCACGGTTGTAACCACCGCTGCGGCCGCCACCATCATTCCTGTCCCTGTTATAACCACCGCCGCCGCCTCTGTTACCATCATTACGGTCGCGGTTATAACCACCACCGCCGCCACCTCTGTTACCATCATTGCGGTCACGGTTGTAGCCACCGCCGCCGCCACCAACCCTGTAGCCCCCAACAGGACCACCACCACCAGGTGAAGGCCTGCGCGAAGAATCTCCGCCGCCGGAAGGCATGCTTCTTTCTTCCGCTGCTTTAACTACTAGTGGTTTCTTACCAAGAGAGATATCATTGAGATTCTCTATGGCATCATTGGCTTCATCGGTATTGGGCATCTCTACAAATCCGAAGCCCCTGCTTTTACCTGTTTCCCTGTCAAGCGTAACTTTTGCTGATTTTACGGTGCCGAATTTTTCAAATATTTCTTCCAGTTCTGCATCGTCCAAATCATAGGGAAGGCCTGCTACGAAAATATACATGTTGGTGCTTTTTTGTAAAATTACAGATTAAACGTGTTTTAGCCGTCACTATTGCCTTTTTGATAACAATTACTTTTGAATTCAACGGCCCCACCGCCACCTGCATATTGCCGCTACGTCTGAAAAGAGCTTTTAACGTGCTAAAACCCCTGCGGTAAAACGATAACCCTAAAAGACATTTGTTAAAAACACTAACTAAATAACGTGTTTTACCCACGCTTCTTAACGCCCTTTTCTGTTTTCTGCAAATCCTTGGTTAAAGACATAAGCGCAACATTACTTCGGAATACACTTTGCAAAAGCTGATGCAGCAACACATTCATAACGATAAAAACTTGAAGCAATGAACACATCTTTACACTCAGCAACAGAAGCAAAAAACTTTACCGTATTTATGCTTATAGCAGATGCCATTTTTGTAAGCCTGCTATTCATTACGCATATGAATTAGTTTGTATTATGTTTCTTTTACAAAAGAGGTTACGCCCATGTAACCTCTTTTTTTTGGTAGCCGGCTGCATTGCTACTATTGAGCTGCGGTTGTGTCACTCACTTCATCATCATGTTCATTATTCGGCATATGCAACCACGCTTTTTTGTTCTTTGCAGCACGTGCTTCAACGCACTGAGCAACCCATAAAAATCGGGCACTTTTTATACGCAGGAAGTCTTTAATTTTAGTCAAACGATTTGCTATGTTATATAAAGACCTCAGCACAGTGCATGCACTGGTAAGCGATATATTTCGCCACCCGCAAAACCGCGAAGAATGGGAGCAATACAAGCTAAGCGATGAACAGGTAGACTTCTTCAACGAGAACGGCTACCTGCCCAATGTTAATCTGCTCGATGAAAAACAGATTGCCACGATCAATGCAGAAATTGAACAACTGGCAGACGTAAAACATCCCGGCCACCAGCTCTTTTACGAATTTCACAGCAATGAGTCAACAGATCCTTCCACCATACTCTTTCATGCACTGGGTGCCTGGCGTATAACACCGGGCTTACACGATGTTTTATGGAACCCGCGTTTTCTTGTGGCCGCAAGCCAGCTATTGGGCAATGAGCCTGTACGTTTCTGGCACGACCAGTTATTTTGTAAACCACCCAAAAAAGGCGGCGTGGTAGCATGGCACCAGGACTACAGTTACTGGACCAGGACAAAGCCTGTTGCACATTTAACATGCTGGTGCGGTCTAGATGATTCAACTGTTGAAAACGGTTGCCTGCAATATGTACCGGGCAGCCACCGCTGGGGCTTACTGGATAAGCCCGCACTGGCAGGAGATATGATGGAGATCGTAAACTACCTTTCAAGAGAACAACGCAAAGAATTTAATCCTGTACATGTTGAAACAAGGGCCGGTGAAGCCATCTTTCATCATTCGCTTACCCTACATGGCTCGGGAGAAAATAAGAGCGACCGGCCACGCCGTGCATTTGTATTGAATGTTTTTAAAGACGGTGTAATAAGCGACAGCAACGAACCATTGCTAAGCGGTGTACCGCCGGTAAATAAAGGCGAAAAAATGAACGGACAATTCTTCCCGCTGTTGTTTGAAGGTTTGAAATAAGCATAGATAAAAGATAACGGCGGCCCTGCGGGCCGCCGTTATCTTTTAAGGCAAATTTCCTCTACTCATGTGCAGCTTTATACATTACATCGAGCAGGCCACCTGTTGGCTTGTCATCTGCAAGTTGCCAGAACATAATTCCATTCAGCTTTTTATCAATGGCATATTTTGTTTTTAAGGCAATTGATTGTTCGTTATCAAAAGTGATGATCTTCTTTTTTGCTGCATTGTACATGTACGGCGCTTTGGCTACATCATCCCAGTAATAAACATACCCTTCTTTCTTCAATGCTTCCATATCAAACTGGTTCCAGGAAAATCCGCGATCAAATTTGCCGGGCTGGTACAGTCCATTGCTGGCATCTACATCTGCATCAAAAATCCTGGCGTAAAAAGCTGCACCAATGACCAGTTTATTTTTTGGAAAACCAATGGAATCAAGATAACGGATAGCATTATCTGTTGACTCTGTTTGTTCCGGTGTTGAATAAAGCGGTGTATGATGGCCGGTTACTTTGCTATAGCCATGTACAAGATCGTATGTCATAAGGTTTACCTTGTCAACATACGGAACAATTTTGTCCCACTCAATCGATTGCTGCAAAAATTTTGTAAAGCCACCTGCTGCAAAACTAACTTCATATTGATCGCCAAGTACCTGGCGCAATTCCTGTAACAACAGGGTAAAGTTGTGTTTATCTTCCGGCACAAAGCGATGACCGGGATAGCCTTCTATGGCAGGATATTCCCAATCGAGGTCTATACCATCTGTTTTAAAATATTCATTCAGGTGCTTTACAGAGCGTGCAAATTCATTTCTGCCTGCGGCTGTTGAAAACACCTGTGAGCATGGTTCGCAGCCGCTCCAGCCACCCAGCGACAAGATAACTTTTAAACCAGGCTTTTTCTTTTTGAGTGCTACGAGATGTTGTATGGTTTGTGAATCGCCTTTATTATCTACGTTTAGCTTGTTGCCTTTTAAATGGCAAAAGCTGTAAATGATGTGCGTAAGCTTTGTGACATCATAGTCATCTATGCGTTTTGCATCTCCGGCATAATAACCGATTATGGTAACCTGGTCTTTGGTTTGTGCACATACTACAGAAGCAATAAAAACAACACTTAACAGGAGTAATTTTTTCATTTTACAGGTTATACTTTTTTACGGTCTTGTTTAAAAAAGAAGGTGAAGGAAAACATACGCCGGTTGCGCTCTTGCTGAATAAAGCCTCATACGTACAAGTGAGTGACACAACCGCAGCCCAATAGTAGCAATGTTGCCGGTTACCAAAAAAACTACAACAGCTCGGCCACGTGCTTGTTGATGTTTTCAGATATTTTTACAATAGGTAAATCGTTCTCATCGCCATCAAAAGGATCTTCGATTTCTTCCGCAATTATTTCAAGGCTTGTTAAGGCATAAAAAATAAATATTACCACAGGTATAGCCCAGTATTTAAGGCTTAGAACAAAACTGAATGGTAGTGTAAGCACAAAAAAGAAAATGAATTTTTTGAGGAATGTGCTGTAAGACATAGGGATGGGCGTGTTCTTAATTCTTTCGCATGCGCCACAGATATCTGTAAAAGAAAGCAGTTCTGCATTTAAAACGATCAGTTGATCTCCTGTTATCTTTTTTTCTTCGTACAGCCTGTTTGTTCTTCTGAAAATGAGCGCGGCCACATGGTTTGGTATATGCTTATTATGATCAATGGCTGCCAGTTCGGGATGTTCTTTTTCATCGAGTGCAAGACGTGTTATTTCACTACGTAAATGCAGCGATAATACATGCGCATACATAGGTATCATTTTTTTATAGAACATCCTGTTGTGCTTATCTTCCTGCGGCAGCATGGCGCCCAGCTTTAATGCCAGGTTGCGGCTATTGTTTACCAGTGCGCCCCAAAGTTTTCTCCCCTCCCACCAGCGGTCGTATGCAGAGTTTGTTCTAAACACCAGCAGCATGGATATTACAAACGTAAGCATGCTGTGCATTACGCTCAGGTTTTTAATGTATTCCCTTTCTGTAAGTACAAGATACTTTAGTTCGAGAAACGCAATAAGCCACGTAAAGAGGCCTACGCCGATGATACCGGGCAGCAATGTTACCACCGTATCTGACCGTCTGAAAAAGAAGATAAACTTGAACCAGTCTTTGGAATTGTACGTGAGCATATTGTAAAAATAGAAAAGCGTACCAAATTATGATACGCTTTTTATACAATTGATTACAACAAATTAAACATTACGGCGCTGCCAGGGCCCAATCGAAAAAGGCATCGGTGTCTTTTTTAAATTGTACAAGATCTGGTTTGTTGATATAATACATATGCCCCGCATGATAAAAATAATGTTTAATGTTTGCCTGTACCTCTGGGCGAAGGAACATGTGTGCCAGATCAAAACCGGCAATAAAGTAAGGCGTGGCAAAATCAAAATACCCTGAGCCTACATACACTTTCAGTGCCGGGTTTTTTGTCATGGCATCGCGCAGGCTTTCTGCAACATTCAAAAACCTGTTTTGCACATTGCTGTAATTCCACGGGTACACATTGCCAAAAATATTGTACGCCTTTTCTTCTGCCAGCTTAAGGTCTTTTTGAAAATAATCATTAATGGCAGATGTAAAAGGCCCGTCAATATTGGTAAACGAAGGATCATAACTTACATATTCACCGGCATCGTCAATGTCTCTGCCGGTAAACCTTGCATCAAGACGGCCAATGGTTAAACCATCTCTTCTCCTCAGCTCTTTATAAAACCTGTTCTCGTCCACACGCAGGTTTGCCTGCAGGCAGTAGTTTTTATCAAGGCCTGTATAGTAGCTCATTTTTGCTGCTATGTTTTCTTTCTCTGCCTCGGTAAGTAAAGAGCCTTTGAGCAGAGCGGTGGCATATTCGCCCATGGCAAATGCCTCTGCTTCTTTCAATGCTTTCTGCAGATCGCCCTGTAATGCAGGCAACAGTTTTTTATGGTACCAGGCAGCGGCTGTATAAGATGGCAGGTACAATGCACGTGGCAGATCATGCCCCTGGTAGTAATCACTGCTGCCAAAATTTAAAACGGGAGAAATAAGAAAAATACCATTGAAGTAGATCCTGAAATTATCCTGCAGGTATTGCGATAAGCCTGCAGCTCTTGTGGTACCGTAGCTTTCGCCCGCAAGAAACTTTGGTGAACCCCATCTTTCGTAACGTGAAAGGAAATCTCTGATAAATGCGGCAACAGAACTGATGTCTTCTACATAACCATGAAACTGGTCTGCCTTCTCGCCGCTGGCGGCTTCACTAAAACCTGTTGATACAGGATCAATGAAAACAATGTCTGTTTTATCAAGCCATGTGTATTCATTGTTGATCACCGTATAAGGCGGTGCAGTAGCCGTGCCGTCATCTTTCAGCGCCACACGCTTTGGCCCCAGCCCGCCCATGTGCAGCCATACAGATGATGAGCCGGGCCCGCCATTAAATGCAAACGTTATGGGCCGCTTACCTGTGCTGTTATCTTTTTTGTAGTAGGTAAAGAATATTTTTGCCATCAGTTTGCCTGTGTCATTTTTTAAATCAAGGTAACCTGAGTGTGCAGTATAATTAAGCACTGTATTGTTGACGGTAACAGACCCTTTTGCAACAGTAACATGCACGCCTGCAGGCACTAACTCTTTAACGTTTGTGTTGTCGTTCTTTTGCGCAGCCGCAAAAAAACATACCAGTAATAAAAAAGCGGTAACAATATTTTTCATGTTTTCTACTTTATGCTTATAGCCCGCAATAAAGTTATTCGCTTTACCTGTGCAGGTACAATATTTTTTAAGAAAGATTTATGTGCCGGCTGCATTGCTACTATTGGGCGGCGGTTGTGTCACTCACTGCAACGGTTTTTTCTTTATTGGGCATGTGCCGGGTGGCTGGCATAACACAACCAAACTTGTTTCCCGGGGTTGATTTCCTGGTGCATGATAACCACAGGTAATAAAAAAAATTTACCTTGTAGCACAAACCATAAGTTATGAAAACGATGCTGCTTGCTTTGCTATGCTATTTGTCTACTATACCGCTGAATGCACAAACAGAAGAGTTTCGTGTAAAAGCCGGAGACGATATTACAACCAAGATATCGGAGCATGGCAAATACCGGTTTACCGCTTTTAAACAAGGAAGAATATACTATGATTACGGAAAGTCTGCTTCCGCAAAGTTCAACTACAATTACCTGGTAGAAGAAATGCAGTTTATCAACCCCGATGGAGACACGCTTTCTATTGCCAACCCCGAACAGGTGAAGTATGTTGTTTTCGACAGCGCTATTTATTACTACAACGAAGGCTTTATTGAACTGGTAAAAAACCTTGACTCAGTAAAGATTGGCAAAAAACAAAAACTGAAAATAGTGTATGAAAAAATTGGCGCTTATGGGCAACCAACAAATTCTTCTGCCATTGACAACAATAAGTTTTACCTGGAAAACAACACTTTCTACAGGCTCACAATCAACCAGGATGCGATTATAAAAAAGCAAACTACGTGGTATATTATTTCAGATAAGGAAGAAAGGCCGGTAGAAGCAGATAAGGCCGGCTTTACTAAATTATTTCCACAGCATAAAGATGATATCAAAGTATTCACCAAAGAAAATAATGACGCATTAAAAACTGCGGATGGATTGGCCAGGCTGCTTTCTATCTGTATGAAGTAGCAGCAGTTTAAACCAATGCCCTTTTGTGCAGCAGCAGTGCCACGCTGTTCCGGTGGTGTTCTGCATGTAGTATATTGAAATATAACATTTCCCTTAAGGTAAGTTTACCGAGCAACGGGTGAGGGAGCAAATAGTTATCCAGCGCGGCTTCAGTGTATGATCTAACTCTGCGGCATAACCTATTGTTTACAGCAAGTATAGCAGCGCATATTTTTTCTTTATCGGTATAAGCAACCTGTGGTGGCAGGAACCTGCCCGATGCCCGGCCACCTGCAGCCAGTTTGGTTTGGTATTTCTCCAGCAAGGCATCATACGTTCGGGATGCGCGGTTTGCCTTGCCAAAAAACACACTCAGCAATAAGGTTGGTAACCCGAATGCAAGTTTCACTGGTTTTATTGAGCGCAAAATATGTTCTGCCTGTTGGCCCGCAGTCCACTTTTCATGCGCAGTAAAAAGAAAATCTGCTTCGTTCAACTGCCTGATTAATTCAACAAATGCCAGGTGATTTTCCTGTAGCTGCGTGATGATTACTGCCTTCTCCATAGCTCAATATTTGTACAAAAGATGAACGGAATGCGACGCAACGAAGCTCAACCGGAGTTACAGGTGCCGGTACCATACAAATTACGACTCCCGCTGCAGCAGGTAGTCTGCCAATTCAACCAATGGCATTTTCCTGGAAGAAACTACCGCAATACTATCGAGGTGCTGCATTGCTTTATCGGTATAGCTTTGTTTTAGTTTTTTTGCCCACTCATCAATATTGCAGTCTTTAAAGATCTGCAAAACACGCTGCACTTTATCCTCCGGGTTTGTATCCATCAAGTATAACAATTCCTGCCTTTGTGTGGTACTTGCTGCTTCCAGCGCATGTAGCAGCAGGAATGTTTTTTTATTCTGCCTGATATCGCCGCCTACATCTTTACCAAATTTTTCAGGGTCTCCGAATGCATCAAGATAATCATCCTGCACCTGGAAAGCGATGCCGAGGTTTCTGCCAAATTCATAAATATTTTGCCTGTTGCCTTCTCCGGCACCACCGAGTATTGCACCCATTTGTAAACTGGCCGCAAGCAGTACAGACGTCTTTAGCTCTATCATCCTGATGTATGCATCAAGGCTAACGGTTTGCTGTTTCTCAAAATCCATGTCCAGTTGCTGGCCTTCACAAACTTCCCTGGCAGTCTTGTTAAACAATGCAATTACTTTATGCAGGTAATTGCGGTCAATCTTGTTTAAATAATCGTACGCAATTACAAGCATTACATCTCCGCCAAGCAATGCCGTATTGGTGCCATATTTTGTGTGCACAGTTTGCATACCTCTTCTCAACGGGGCAGCATCCATAATATCATCGTGCAGCAACGTAAAATTGTGGAACAACTCAATAGCTGTTGCTACATGCCATGCATCAGGATTAATATTATCAAACAATTCGTTTCCCATCAGGCACATAACCGGTCTTACACGTTTACCACCAATGCTTAAGAAATAATCGCACGACTCATACAAACTGGCAGGCTCCTGCGGAAAATGCTTAACCTCAAATTTGCTCTTAAACTGCTGTGCTAACGCTTCAAATGAATACATGATTTTATATTATGAACAGCCGCTAAAATAACGATGATCGCTTGCATAAAAAAGATTATTCGGCAAAAGACAGGCGGCTACTCATTTACCGATTGATTATATTTGGTTCAACAATTTTGTACACATGAAAAAATCTTTTTTACTGGCCATCTTTATTTTCTGTATTGTCTTCAGCAACCTTTATGCGCAGAATAAAATTGTTGTTTTTCAAACAGATTTTGGTTTAAAAGATGGCGCCGTTGCTGCCATGAAAGGTGTGTCAATGGGTGTTTCCACAGAACTTAAATTGTACGATCTCACGCATGAAATACCTGCCTATAATATATGGGAGGCATCTTACAGGCTTTACCAGACTGCACAATACTGGCCCGCAGGTACAGTGTTTGTTTCAGTGGTAGACCCTGGGGTGGGCAGCAAAAGAAAATCAGTGGTATTAAAAACAAAAACCGGTCATTATTTTGTTACGCCGGATAATGGCACCCTTACACTTGCTGCAGGATCTTTAGGCATAGAAATGTTGAGAGAAATTGATGAAACAAAAAACAGGCTCAAAGGCTCCGGCGAATCTTATACTTTTCATGGGCGTGATGTGTATGCGTACACCGGCGCAAGGCTGGCTGCTGGTGCTATAAAATATGAAGACGTGGGGCCGCTATTGCCTGCTAAAGTAGTTACCATAGATTACCAGCAACCTGTATTTGAAAACGGTATTGTGAAAGGCAATATCCCGATTCTCGATATTCAGTATGGCAATGTGTGGACAAATATTGATAAAACCACTTTTGCCAAAACCGGAGCAAAAGCAGGTGACCTGCTGAATGTTACAATATACCACAACAATACAAAAGTCTTTGAAGGAACGATGCCTTATGCAGCTACATTTTCAGCAGTTGAAGAAGGCAAACCGCTGCTTTACCTCAACAGTTTATTAAACGTATCTTTTGCACTGAACATGGATAATTTTTCTGAAAAGAATAAGGTATTCAGTGGTGCAGAATGGAGTGTGGAAATAAAAAAACAATAGCTGTAAAAGCATCATTCACCCGCATACGGGTCTTTGATTTTTTTTGCTTCATATTGTATGTTGCTGAAAGTAACAGTACACGAATCACCGGTGGGTGACTGCGCCAGGAAGCCTGCGGCAAAGCCTTTTGCAAAATCAAATTGCAGGTGGCGTACCAGCAACCATTCTTTACCTGTCAACGAATAATACAGTGTTATTACATTGCCCGCCTTCGCAATTTTGAAAAATACTTTATTACCTGCAACTTCCGCAGCATTGCAATCGTCAGACACATTTTTTGTTACAACGCTTACAATCCTTTTCGCACCTGTATAATCTTTTTCAAAGCAAAACTTTACCCAGTTTAGACTGTCGGCTTTTAATACCAGTGCACCACCATCCCATTTACTGGTAAAGTCATGCTCAATGGCTGCGGTAAGTACAAAATCATTATCAGGCTTAAACAAGAGTTTGGGAGCATTGTCTGTATTGTATGTAACATTCGGATCCCTGAACATATCTGTCTTGGCACCTGCCGTTATTACAAGTTTATCTGCGGTTGCTTCTACTTTCGCAGCGCTGTTTTCGAGGTATAGTGAAAATGGAATTGCGGGAACTTTCACCGGCTGATTATTTTGGGCACAAAGAGAAAAAGATGTGCACAGTAAAGTAAGAAAGATCAATAAGATTTTTTTCATTTTTATATACTTGTTTATATTATATGAATTTAGCCAATAATCTTTTCTGCTGTTGGTGTAACTTCAGGCAGCACAGACACCATCGCCTTACAAAAATAAAAATTGTTTCACCATGAGTTCACGCCGCAACTTCCTGCAAAAAATTTCTTTCTCCGCCGCAGCATTGCCTTTTATGAGTTTAAAAGACACAGCACCGGCTGCTGTTGAAAAAAACTATGACGGACCGGTTTTGCGCGTGGCCATCATGGGTCTTGGCAGTTATGGAACAAGGGTTGCAGAAGCAATGCAGCAATGTACAAAAGCTAAACTGGTGGGCGTTATAAGCGGCACGCTATCCAAGATCGCAGCATGGCAGGCCAGGTACAACATACCCGCAAAAAACTGTTACAACTACGAAAATTTTGATGCTGTAAAAGATAATCCGGATATCGATGCCATCTATGTAATTACGCCAAACGCTTTGCATAAAGAACAGGTAATACGTGTGGCAAAAGCGGGTAAACACGCCATTTGCGAAAAACCCATGGCCGTAAATGCTGCAGATGCACAGCAAATGGTAGATGCCTGCAAAAAAGCCAATGTGAAATTACTCATCGGCTATCGCATGCACTTCGAACCAAAAACGCTCGAGGTAATACGCATGCGCAAAGCCGGCGAATTTGGTGCCATCAGGTTTTTCCAGGGTCTTAGCGGTTTTGTCATTGGAGATCCGTCTCAATGGAGAATGAACAAAGCGCTGAGCGGCGGTGGTGCTATGATGGATATTGGCATCTATTCCATCAACGGTGCACGGTACATGACCGGAGAAGACCCTGTATGGGTTACTGCGCAGGAAACAAAAACAAACCCTGCCAAATTCAAAGACGGGCTGGATGAAACGATACAGTTCCAGATGGGTTTTCCATCAGGTGCAGTTGCATCATGCCTCTCTACATACAACATGAATTTCCTGGATAAATTTTACCTCAATGGTGAAAAAGGCTTTGCTGAAATGCAGCCTTCCACCGGCTATGGCCCTATAGAAGGTAAAACCCACAAAGGTCCGCTTACACAACCACACATCACACACCAAACGCTGCAGATGGATGGAATGGCCGCACTCATACTCGAAAACAAACAGCCTGTTGTGCCGGTAGATGGTGAAGAAGGAGTAAAAGATATGAAGATCATCGATGCCATTTTCGAAGCCATTAAAACAGGTAACAAAGTTTCACTATCATGGCAGAAATGATGGTACCGGCATTTGTACAGGTGGCATCGCCTGTTGCCACGCTCGGTTCAGGGTTCCACTTTTATGGCGACACCAGCGATCCTGGTCCCCCGTCTTCCTGCGGTCAGTTGCCACAGCATACAAAACTGTTACGTAAGTTCTCATTTGTCTAATTTTACAGCAACTTCATTGTTAATGCAAACGCACAACCATGTAAAATTCAACGGGCCATTATTAGATAATTTACTGGCACAAGGCTACTACAGGATGCGCCAGGAAATATTCACAACAGATTTCATTTTTGATAAAGACAATATTTATCACGTTTACTGGTTACGCTTTAAACTGGCAGATTTCCGGTTTTCCACCGCGGCAAAAAAACTGCTCAAAGCAAATCAACATTTCTCGGTTTCTTTCACTCCTTTTCAATTAACAGGTGAGCTTACAGCGCTGTACCAGTTATACTTCAGCCAGGTAAATTTTGATGCGCCGCCAACCATACAGGATTTTCTTTTTGGAGAAAACAACAAAAATACAAAGCGCAAAAATCTTTTCGAATCAATAAAGATTGAGTTAAGAGACAATGATCATTTAATTGCAGCAGGCTTCTTCGATAAAGGTTTTTCAACGCTCGCAGGTATCATGAATTTTTACGATCCTGCATATAAAAAACATAGCCCGGGCAAACTGCTTATGCTGCTCAAGATGCAGTACGCCATACAAAATAATATGTCCTACTATTACCCGGGTTACATCGCTTATGGTTATCCAAAATTTGATTATAAACTTTTCCCCAATGCATCCTTCGCAGAAGTGTACGACTCAGGTAAAAGACTATGGTATCCCTACAACAATACATTGTTGCAGTTATTGTCTGCACGAAAAGCACCATAACATCTTTGCATTTCTTTAACATCCGCTATGTTGTTAAAATAGCCTGCGTTACAGGCTGTACACAGTTGCTTTTACCGCGCTACAATTGGCAACTACGGCCATTCCGGCCATTTATAGGTACCTTTGCACCGCTTCAGATAATTAATAAAAAAATGTATGCTAACACATGTCGCTGTTTTAGGCAGTGGCAGTTGGGCAACAGCATTGGTTAAAATTTTCGCTGAGAGTGGTGTTTTTGTTTCCTGGCACGTTCGCACACAAGACCAGGCAGACGATATTAACGCTAACGGTAGAAACCCACGCTATCTCAGTTTTGCCGAATTAAAAATGTCATTCATCAATGCATACGCTGCTGTTGAACAAACAGTAGCGCATGCAGAAATGGTCATTTTTGCTATGCCCGCTGCTTATCTGCCGGATTATATAAAAAATATTGATAAAAGTTTGTTCGACGGCAAAACGGTCGCTGTTTCAATAAAAGGTCTTATACCCGGTACATCTACAATTCCCGGCCTGTACCTTGAGCAGCAATTGGCAAAAAAAAATGTGGCGGTCATTGCGGGCCCGTGTCATGCAGAAGAAGTGGCTACACAAAGTACAACCTACATGACCATTTCATGCAATGATGAGACGATTGCAACTACTATTGCCTCTTCTATAAAAACAGGTTATGTAACCACTATCATCAATAACGACCCCGCCGGCGTTGAATATGCAGCCATTCTCAAAAATATCATTGGTATTGCCGGCGGTATTGCAAAGGGCTTACAGTTCGGCCACAACTTCAGGGCGGTACTGGTTAGTAATGCCATGCGGGAAGTGCAGCAGTTTATGACAGCCATCGTGCCACGCAGCCGTGATTTGTTTGACTCTGTTTATTTTGGTGACCTGCTGGTAACTGCATACTCAGACTTTAGCAGGAACAGAACATTGGGCAAACTGGTGGGCAGAGGTATGAAACCGGTAAACGCGCTGGATGCCATGGAAATGGTTGCAGAAGGTTACCAGGCCTCAAAGGAACTTGCACCTGTAATAGAGAAAGCACAGCTTAACCTGCCTGTTATAAATGGCGTGTACAGGATACTGCATCAGCACGCCAATCCTTATTATCAATTTATGCTTATTGAAAAACATTTACGTTAACACTAAAATTATTTTCTATGCTTTTAGCAACAGATCTCGACGGAACTTTCCTGGGCGGTAAAAGCCTGCACAAACAACAACTTTACAGGATCATCAGGAAAAATCCTGGTATACGTTTGGTGTTTGTTACAGGCCGCGGCCTGGAAAGTGTAATACCGTTGTTGAACGATCCTATTATTCCGAATCCTGATTTTATAATATGTGATGTTGGCGCAACGATTGTTAACGGTCATACCCTTGACGCAATTGATTCCATACAGGGAGAGATCGAAAAGAAATGGCCCGGCGCTATCAACATCCAGAAACATTTCCAGGGTGTGGACTGGCTGCAATACCAGGAAGTACCGCAACAACGAAGGTGTTCATTCTTTTTAAAAAATACCGCACTGTTGCCGCAGGCCAAAGAACTGGCAGATGATATCAACTGCGATATGTTGTATTCCGCAGGCCGCTTTTTAGACATTCTTCCAAAAGGTGTAAACAAAGGAAGCAGCCTTATCAAACTCATCGATCATCTGCAGGTTTCAAAAGATGATGTACTGGTAGCCGGAGATACGCTTAATGACCTGGCCATGTATGAATGTGGCTTTAAAGGTGTAACTGTAGGACTTTCTGAACCGGCATTACTCAATGCCACACAGGAAATGAAAAACGTGTACCACGCAGAAACGCCCGGTGCAGGTGGCATACTGGAAGCCATGAAACATTTCGACAGTTTTAGAACCTTTATACCCGAAGAAAAAGAACTGAACTTCAAAACCGGCAACGCAGATGAAGAGCCACAACTCATCATGATGTACCACCGCTTTCCTTATGAGCTGAAGAATGTTGGCGGCGAAGTACATCGTGTACCACCCAAAAGCCCCAATGGTATTTTACCAACATTGCAAAGTTTTTTCGATAAGGGCCGCTCCGGCGTTTGGATAGCCTGGGAAGAAACAGCCAAAAGTGGCGAAATTTTGCGCAATGTGTACATCGATAAAGAACGCTACCCAAACCTGATGGCGTCACGCATCGGGCTTACAAAAAAAGAGGTAGACATCTTTTATAAAACGTTCTCTAAAGAAGCATTCTGGCCCACTATTTTTGCCTTTACAGATAAGGCAAAATTCAATCATGCACACTGGGATCACTTTGTAAAGGTAAACCGGCTCTTTGCAGAAAAAGCTGCGCAGCAGGCCGATTACGAAGCCATTGTATGGATCCATGACTATAACCTTTGGATGGTGCCGGGCATACTGAGAGAACTAAGGCCCGACCTGAGAATCGGCTTCTTTCATCACACTGCATTTCCTGCAGCTAATACGTTTAATATTTTACCGTGGCGCAGGGAGATTATTGGCAGCCTGCTTCAATGCGATTACATAGGTTTTCACATACCGCGTTATGTAGAAAATTTTGTAGATGTTGTAAAAAGCCTCATGCCTGCAAAGATCAACAACAAAGTAAATTGTGCACCGCGTTTTCTTACTTACAGCACTGCGCTTGGCGTAGAGCAGATGACTACCGAATTACAGCTTGGCAACCGCACGGTGTACCTTGGCGCAAACCCTGTAGGCGTTAATGTTGATTATATAAAATCTCTCATGGAGAAAGACAAGATCCGCAGTAAGATCAACGCACTAAAAAAACAAACCGATGGCAAGCAGGTTATCCTGAGTGTTGAAAGACTCGATTATGTAAAAGGGCCACTTGAAAAAGTGCTTGCCTTCGAAGAGTTTCTGAAAGACTATCCCGAATTTCATGGAAAGGTAGAACTGGTAAATATTTGTACACCGCCTGCACAAGGCATGAAGGTCTACGAAAAAATACAACATGAACTGGAACAGGCTATCGGCAGGATCAATGGCCGTTATGCGCAACTAAACTGGACACCCATTCATTTCTTTTTCCGCTCCCTACCCTTTGAAGAAGTGGTAACATATTATGCACTGGCAGATGTTGCATGGATTACACCATTGCGGGATGGTTTAAACCTTGTAGCCAAGGAATACATTGCAGCACAGGGCGAGCTTGATAACACCAATGGCATCCTTATATTGTCAGAGTTTGCAGGTGCTGCAGTAGAATTGCAATATGCGTTGCTTACAAACCCGTATGACTACAGGTCATTAAAAGACGCTTTGTTGCAGGCACTTATCATGAACCCTTCTGAAAGAAAAATGCGTATGCAGCGTTTGTATGAGCATGTTACACATTACGACATAGATTTTTGGGCAGATGATTTTATTGGCAACCTTTTACATGCAGCGCCCAAACAAGATACACAGGTGGTAGCAATGGCATCTTAAATAATTGTTTTTGTTTCTAACCGAGGCATGCGACATTGCGTTGCATGCCTTTTTTATGGAATACCGATCAATATTTCTGTACAGGCAGTGGAATGCATGGCATCGCCTGTTGTGTCACTCACTTGTGCGTCCCGTTGTTATGGCGGCTGCAGCGTTCCGGGCATAATCTTACCAATGTACCTGCACGCGCTAAACAACGAATGTCACTATCATTTTTTTATAAGCGTCTGTTAAAGAATGTGGTGATGATTTTTTTTAATGCCGGTGGTTGTACCGCTGCGAACAGCCGCCATGAAATACGGCAGTACAAGTGTGCGACGCAAGGAACGATGACACCTGCACTATTGCCCGGCCCCAAAAAACCATTTCCGGTAATTTAACCGGCCACTATTCGCAGCATTTGCTTTCTTTGTGTACAGGCTGAATTAACCCACATTACTTTTAAACCAACAACGCATGTCTTACTGCAACGCGATTATAACAATGCAACCTGCTGAAAGAAAAGCTTTGCACCAAAATTATCATGATAACCTTTACGGCTTTCCGATACACGACGACAATGAACTATTTGGCAGGCTGATCATGGAAATAAACCAGGCCGGCCTTAGCTGGGAAACGATTCTGAAAAAAGAAGCCGCGTTCAGAAAAGCATACAGCCAGTTCAACATAAAAAAAGTTGCTGCTTATACTGAAACAGATGTTGAACGGCTGTTGAATGATGCGGGCATTATCAGGAACCGCCTTAAGATCAATGCTGCCATTGAAAATGCAAAGTCAATACTTGCATTGCAGCAAACATTTGGCTCTTTTGAAAACTGGCTCAACCAGCAACATCCTAAAACAAAAGAAGAATGGGTAAAGCTTTTTAAAAAGACATTTCGTTTTACAGGTGGCGAAATTGTAAATGAATTTTTGATGAGTGCAGGCTACCTGCCGGGCGCACATGCAACAGATTGCCCGGTGCATAAAAAGATATTAAAAGCAAAACCAATGTGGGCTTCAAAATAATGCTGCTATTGTATAAGAAATTAAACGTTGCTGTATGAAACCTGTATCTCAGACTGCCTGGTACTGTTGCGGTGTACGCATGACAGATGCTGAATCGAAAAATCCTTTAACCGGTGATGCCTACGCCAAACTTTTTATGGGTGATGAAGGCCTAGCATACTGGCAGGAATTCAGGCACTTCAAAGCACCTGTTGCCAGCAATATTGCCAGGCATTACCTGATAGATGCCGGTTTGCAGGAACTGCTTGCCCGGCAACAAGCATCAACAGTTATACTGGTTGGTGCAGGGTTCGACAGCAGGGCGTTCAGGTTTAACACAGGTGAGTGGATTGAAATTGATGAGCCCGCGGTTATAGAACGCAAGAATGAGATTTTACCACCTATCAAATGCAGTAACATGCTTACGAGAATAGCGATCGATTTTACCACAGAAAAACTTTCTGATAAACTGGCGCCGTATAGCACGCGTGAAAACATCATTATTGTACTGGAAGGCGTACTGATGTACCTTACCGATGCAGAAAAGAAAACTTTGCTTGATACGTTAACGGCTTTGTTTCCCAAGCACCATTTATTCTGTGATATCATGTCCAGATATTTTTTTGATAAGGTTGGGCACCGTATTCACAAACATTTTGCTATGCATGGTTCGCCGTTTAAAGACCTGCATGCAATACAGGAAGCCTTATACCTTTCTTACGGCTACACGCTGATCGATGTGCAATCAACGATCCGAACAGCATCAGGCAAAGGCATCTTTCCTGCACCAAAATTTATTGTACGCATGCTGCCCAAAAAGCTGGTTGATGGTTTCAACGTGTATCACTTTGCTTATAACAGGCAGGTTTTACTTCATCAATAGCTGACACATGACAACTAATATTTCTATAGCCCGCGGGTAAAAGTATACGGCGAAACCATTTAAATTACACGTGTATACAAAGGCCATTCTAAAGATATTTACCAGCTTGCAAAAGAGTAATGAAACACACTTATTGAGATTGCGGCGTATAGATAAAAAAGCTAAGTTTGGCCAGGCTTACCTATTAAAACCGTGATCTGATGAGCAACAATACCAACTCTATTTTCGACGACATGCTTGCAGGCGGCATAATCAGCAACAATGACCCGCGTATGCCTGCCATGTGGGAATATGTGTATTGTGCATTGAAACTGGTACCTGTATTAAACACTTCTACAGATATAAACGATACAAGAACGCAGTTAAGCAACATTACGGGCCGGGAAATAGACAACAGTACGGTAATCTTTGTACCTTTTTATACAAACTTCGGCAGACATATAAAACTGGGCCGGCGGGTATTATTAATCACGCATGCACTTTTCTCGATCTTGGCGGCATAACTATTGAAGATGATGTACAGATTGGCCCTAAAGTGAATATTATAACAGAGAACCACCCGCTTGACCCGGCTACAAGAAAAATGCTTGACCTGAAAGCAGTAGTGATAAAAAGAAATGCGTGGATCGGCGCGGCGGCAACTATTCTGCCGGGTGTTACCATTGGCGAAAATGCCGTGGTAGCTGCCGGTGCTGTGGTTAACAAAGATGTTGCAGACAATACGGTAGTGGGCGGCATACCTGCAAAGGTTTTGCGAACATCACTCTGACGACTTAGCAATTCAACAATGCAACCTTGCACAACCGGTATTTATAAAACAATGCCGGTAGCATGGCATACCAAATGAGATTCCTCAGCCAGGCGCAACAACAAAGCGCTGGTACACCCGCAACTGCTGCAAAAGGTTATACTGTACAAGTGTGCGACGCAACAGCAGATGCCACAGGTTACAAATGCCCGGCCCATAAAATTTTCATTGCTCAACCGCCTGCAAAAAAATTATTTCAATACAGCACAAGTGCTTTACTTCGCAACAGGCCGGTGCATGAGCGCATGCGGCCGTTGGGCGTAAACAATAAAAAACTTTTTTATGGCAATTAAAGTATTGGTTGTTGGTTGTGGCAACATGGGCGCATCTCATGCAATGGCTTACCATACCACAGATGGTTTTGAAATTTGTGGTATTGTGGCAAGAGGCAACAGCAAAGTAGTATTGAATGAAAAGCTTGGTGGCAGTTATACACTTTATAATGATTATGCCACAGCGCTGGAAGCTTCAAAGCCAGACGCCGTATGTATTTCAACGTATCCTGACACGCATGAAGCATATGCGATGATGGCGTTTGAAAAAGGTTGTCATGTGTTTATCGAAAAGCCTTTGGCAGATACCGTGGAAGGCAGTGAGCGTGTAGCTGCGGCTGCAAAAAAAGCAGGTAAAAAGCTGGTGATTGGTTATATACTGCGCCATCACCCATCGTGGGAAAAATTTATTGAGGTAGCGCAGACACTTGGCAAACCACTGGTAATGCGTATGAACCTTAACCAGCAAAGCCATGGCTATATGTGGGATGTACACCGCAACCTGATGAAAAGCCTTAGCCCCATTGTTGACTGCGGCGTGCACTATATAGACGTGATGTGCCAGATGGTACGCAGTAAGCCGGTACAGGTAAGTGCAATTGGCGCAAGGCTTACAGACGATATTCCGGAAGGCAATTACAATTATGGCCAGTTGCAGATTCGTTTTGAAGATGGCAGTGTGGGCTGGTACGAAGCAGGCTGGGGACCTATGATAAGCGAAACTGCTTTTTTTGTGAAAGACGTTATAGGCCCCAAAGGTTGTGTATCTATCGTGGCAAAAGATGCGGGTGGAAAAGGCAAGTCTGATTCTGTGGAAGCACATACCAAAACAGAATCGCTGCGTTTACACCATGCTGATATTGATGCAGCCAACGAATTTACCAGGGCCGATGAATGGATCAACCTTGATGATGAACCGGACCACCAGGAATTGTGTAACCGTGAGCAGCGTTATTTTTTAAAGGCCATTACGGCAGATCTTGATCTTACAGATCACGTGGAGGACGCTGTAAACAGCCTGCGTATTGCTTTCGCGTGTGATGAAAGTGTAAGAACGGGCCAGGTAGTAAAATTGTAAAATATATAAGTGCTTATAAAGAAAATGGCGCCGGCTTTGCCGGCGCCATTTTCTTTATTGTTTAATCCATGTGGTGTTGTTCAATACCCCAGACCTGTTGTAGCATTCATCTTCCACAACGGTAAGTACCAGTTCATTGTTCTTCATTTCGAATTTATACTTTGCAACGGCAGATTCTGCGCAATCGCTCTGGCCGCTTATTTTTTGTATGGAAAGCACGTTATCTTTTACACTGTACTTCATCAGTTCAAGCGTTGAGTTGTCTGCTACCACGAGCGCCTCAAGCGTGTCTGTTTTGAAATCAAACATTACATCTACCAGGTTTTCAAGCTGAAGGCTGCCTTTCCATTTGGTGTTTTTAAATTGAGCGTCAGCGGCAGTTCCAAGGCAGGCAATCAATGCCAGGAGCAAAAGTTTTTTCATTTTTTGTAGTTTTTAAATTGGTGTAACGATCTGTCAAGCATTTTGTAACAATATAAAGCTATCTGTTTGTTTATAGCACACGTTTTTTGGCCAGTGGTAAAAGAGATATGTGCCGGGACTGCATTGCTACTATCATCGCCTGTTGTGTCACTCACTGCACCGGCAGCGCCTTTATTCAACAACGGCGATGTTGCTGCTGTATGCACTGCCTTTCATTCAATACAGTTAATGCTTAAAAAACAGGCACTGTAATTTTTATATCTGCTTTACTAAAAGCAAGCTTTGCCTGTTGCTGTATTTTAGTGCTTTCCTTTAGTTTGCCCTGCAGTAACAGGCTGGTGGCAAGGCCATTTAAAGACCAGCCGTTATTGGGGTTTTGTTCAAGATCTTCCAGGAACACCTTTTCGGCTTCCCGGTATTTACCGGTTTTAAGCAGTGCGCTGCCCAGGTATTGGCGTACAGGCAGCAGCCAGTCGCGTGGTTCGTTGTAAAGCATGTCATCTTCTTTACCCATGGCCATGGTAAAATGCTCCACTGCTTTGTCCATATCGCCATCTTCTTCATCGATCAACCCTTCGAGCAATTTCTCGGCCAGGGCAGTGCCTGCAATGGCCGCATTAAATGCCGGCGGATGATCCTGTAATTGCGGATCGTTGATGCGTAACCTGAGTGCCGCCAGTTCATCTTTTGCTCTTTCTGTATCATGTTTGCGGGTATAGGCATAGCCGCGTGCAAAGTGCCAGAGCAGGTTTGCGTAAACGAACTGACCAGGTATTGCGGGCTGGCTAAGTATTTCATCTGCCTTACCAAACCGTATCATAGTAAAAACAGGTGTCATATACAGGTACTGTGCATATACACCAAAATAGCCATCACCTGCCATTGAAGCGCTGTCAATGGCATTGTGGCACTGGTTTGAAGCCGATATGGCTGTTGTGTAACTGCCCGTCATTTGTGCACAGGCAGCCTCCATATGCAGGTTGTGCAAGAGGTAAAGAAACATAGCGCCTGTTGCCGGCGCATATTCCTGCTCATAGGTACGATAACTTTTTATCGCGTCTTCATTTACCTGAACGCCTTCATGGTAATAACCGGAACGAATAAAAATGTGGGAAGGCATGTGTACCATGTGCGCAAGACCGGGCGCCAGGCCGGGCAGCGTTTTTGCTGCTGTTACAGCTTTTTCCGGGTGATCAGAAGCTTCTACTGCATGTATGTAATAATGTATAGCCCCGGAATGCTGCGGATTTACAGCAACCAGTTTCTCCAGCGTGGTAACGATTTCGGGTGTCCATGGTTTGGGTTTGCCGTCATGTGTATAAAAATCCCAGGGGTGCTGTACCATTAATGCATCTGCATACAATGCTGCGGCATCCTGGCTTTCCGGGAAGGCAAGATGCACCGTTTTCATAGCGTCTGCATAGTGTTGGTTAAGTACAATCCTGGACAGCGTTGTATCAACAGCATACCTTGTCTGCATGGCATCGATCAGGGCTTTTTCCACAGGTGTATTGTTTGCATACAATGCTTTTGCTTTGGTGGTGGCACTCAATGCCTCCGGCGAGGCTGCATAACCCAAATCGTTGATGTTAGGGCCGTAAGCCAGCGCCTTGCCCCAGTATGCCATAGCAAAACTATCGTCAAACTTAAGCGCCTTTTCAAACGACGCAATGGATTCTATAATATGAAAACCATAATACATATTTATGCCCTGCTGAAAGTAAATGTTTGCGCTGTCGTTGCCCGCTGTAACGGGCATGCGGTACACGCCCCAGCCTTTCATCAGCGGTATTTCGTTTACAGGATCGCGGAAGTCGATGGCTGCTATGCCTGGTGCACAACCCGTGGCCAACAGTTTTTTTTGCTTTGTAGCCTTAAACCGTCGTTCTGCAGCATGAATGCTGTAATATGTACGGTTATAGACATACGTAAATGACAGGAATAACACAGCAAGCAGGGCAGTAAGCAGCAATCTCATTTGCAGTAAATTTAGCTGTTCTAAATTTAATAAAATACCTGCAGTAATCTGCTGAAAGAATTTAGCCACCACAACCCGGGGATTGTACCCGCAACAAAAACGCACAAAACAGATCGCTACAGATGCCATACCAGTGGAACCCTGAACTGAGCGTAGCAACAGGCGATGCCACAAAGATCTAAAGCCTGCTACATAATCATTCCTCCTCTTATAACAATGAAACTGCCTTTTACATAGAATTGCCGGGGATGGATGAATAAATGCTAATTTCCGCAAAAATTTTTCCTGGTGAACGTATTAACACTAAACGGCATTACTAAATATTACGGTCGCATTTGTGCACTGAACAACGTATCGTTTTCTGTGCCGCAGGGCTGTGTATTTGGTATTCTTGGCCCTAATGGCAGCGGCAAAACAACTATGCTGGGCATAGTAATGGACATACTAAAGCCGAGTGCAGGCAGCTTTACATTTATGGACCAGGCGCCTTCTGCGGCAATGCGTAAGCGTATAGGAACCCTACTGGAAACACCTAACTTTTACCACTACCTTTCTGCGGAACGTAATTTGCGCATTGCTGCCGAAATAAAAGGCAAAGGCTTTGAGCAAATTGACAGCGTGCTGCAAAAAGTAAACCTGTACCATCGCAAAACCAGCAAATTCAGCACTTATTCGCTGGGTATGAAACAGCGGCTTGCCATTGCATCGTGCCTGCTGGGAGACCCTGATGTGCTGGTGTTTGATGAACCAACCAATGGCCTGGACCCTGTTGGCATTGCTGAAATAAGGGAGCTGATCAAAAACCTGGCTACCGAAGGCAAGACCATTATTATGGCCAGCCACCTGCTGGATGAAGTGGAAAAAGTTTGTACGCATGTGGCCATTCTTAAAACGGGTAATCTTATTACGGCAGGGCATGTGGATGACGTGCTGGTAAATGAAGATATTGTGGAGGTAAGCGCAGCAGACCTTCTGCAACTGGAACAGGTTTTACAATCTGTGGCGAACTATAAAGAAATCAAAAAACAGAAAGACTTTGTGCAGCTATACTTTGCGCCAGGCACTGCAAACATGGAGCTGATCAACAGCCACTGCTATAGCAATGGCATTGTGCTGAACCACCTGCAACTGAAAAAGAAAAGTCTTGAAACAAAATTCCTTGAACTTACCAACCAATAGCACATGTTACAGCTTTTGAAAATTGAATGGCTGAAAGTAAAGAACTACCGCACATTCTGGATTTTGTCGATATTGTATTTGTCCAGCATTGCCGGTATTAATTACATTGTTTACACCATCCAGAATAAACTCTACAGCGAGCAACAAACAGGCGATATTGCAAAGATGTTTCTGGGCGGCCCTCCCTACGCATTTCCCAAGGTGTGGATCATGGCGCCGTATGTCAGCAGTTTCCTGTTATTTATTGCGGGTCTTATCATGATCATTTCTGTGACGAATGAGTTTTCTTTTAAAACGCACCGGCAAAATATCATTGATGGTGTTACAAGAACAGAATTTATTGTTACCAAGCTGGTTTGCGGGCTCATCGTGGCATTTGTTTCCACGGCTTTCCTGTTTTTGACAGCGCTCATTTTCGGCATTATTTCCAGCACCGATGGTTTGGACTTTGAGAACATCCAATACCTGTTTTATTTTTTCCTGAATGCACTAAGTTATTGCTGGCTGGCCGTATTGATTGCGCTGCTTTTTAAACGCAGCGGAATCTCGCTCGGTGTATTTTTCCTGTATACCATCATTCTCGAAAACGTATTGGTACGTGTACTGAATTATTATTTTGGAGACATTGGCAGTTACCTGCCCATACAAAGCAGTGACGAACTGTTACCACTACCCATACTGGAAAAGTTGCAGGAAGAACTGGTAAATACAAGTGTGAATGTGCCGCTGCAACTGGCATTGGTTGTGGCTTACCTTGTTGCATACTTTTTCATCAGCAAAAAAAGATTTGAAACGGCCGATTTGTAACTGCTGACCAACACTATTTACTGAGCAGTTCATTCAACGCAGCATCCAGCGAGGGGTATAGAAATTTAAATCCTTCCTGGCGAATTTTATCAGCATTTACGGTACAGCTTTTTAATACTTCTATGCTCATTTCACCCAGCATTAACCTTAGTACAAAAGATGGTACATGTACAGGTATAAATGCTTTGCCTTTTTCCGCTTTTGCCAGTTGCAGCGTAAATTCTTTGTTGGTAACCGGCTTTGGTGCAACAGCGTTGAACGAACCGTTCATTTCATGCTGCAGTGCGTATAAATACATGCGGCACATGTCTTCAATATGTATCCAGCTTATAACCTGTTTACCACTGCCGAGAACAGCAGCCACACCAAACCTGAGCGGGTTTTTAAATTCTTTGAATGCACCGCCTTCATTGCTCAGCACAATGCCTGTTCTCAGGTAAACCGTTCTAATACCTTTATTGCTTAATTGCTGCGTGCTTGCTTCCCATTGCAAACAGGTACTGCCAAGAAAGTCGTTGTGTGCCTGCGCATCTTCTTTGAATCCATCTTTTATAGATGCGGCGTTATCGGGGCCGTACCAGCCAATGGCCGATGCACTGATAAGCGCTTTTACATGGTGTTTGTTTTCAGTCAATGCCTTTACCAGCAATGCGCCGCTTTTGGTTCTGCTTTCGAGTATTTCTTTCTTCCGCTTTGTTGTCCAGCGTTTTTCTGCAACATTTGCGCCTGCCAGGTGAATAATATAATCGGCTTCTGCAATGGCATTTGTATCGATAGACTGCTTTTCAATATCCCAGTGCGCAAAGGACACAAGTGGATTATCCGATGGTTTTACTTCGCGTGTAAGGATGATCACTTTATACCCTTGCTGTGTAAGCATCGTTGTAAATGCCTTACCAATCATACCTGTTCCACCTGTTATTATTACTGTCTGCATGTCGTTGATTATACTGTTTAAAACAAAGAAAAATTGTATGGCACCGGCAGTATTGCTACTATCATCGCCTGTTGTGTCACTCACTTGTACGGCAACAAATATTTCAGCAGGGTGTAACCCGCTATGTTATTGCCGGCAGGTGTAATACGTAGAACATAACAGTGTAAAGGTATTTATGTTCGGGCTTTTATGTGTAATGCAACAATGCACTGCTTAGTGGGGAATATTGTGCCCGGAAACAACGGGGCAAACAAGGCTGTGCGCTGCAACACCATGGAATGCCGCGTAAAGAACCAGCCGTACAAGTGAGTGACACAACGATGCCCAATAGCAGTACTGCAGCCTGCTGCAAAAAAAAATCCCCCCGGCACAAAAGCCAGGGGAATAACAACTAAAAACACGATAGAGTCTTAAATGCTTCTTTAGTCTGGTTTTTTCCCGTCCAGAAAGGTATTGATCGTTGAGATCTGTGTTTCATCATTATCGTCTTTCTTTACGGTGTACTTGCTGTAAAACTGCTCCACAGAAGTAAGCGTATTGCCGAACAACTCCATGTTCCTGCGCACATAGGCAGGTACATTATCGTACTCGTTGTTGGCTTCTGCACTATTCATATTAAAGGAAAGATTGCGTAATTTGCTGATGCGTTCTGCAGCCCTGCGTTTTTGTTCTTCTTCTTCACTTAAAGAATCGGTAAGATCGGCTTCAGAGATAAATTTGGCCTGCGGCTGTGCAGATTCTTCCTTTACAACAAACTGAAAATTTGTTTCTTCTTCCGTTTCTTCCCTGAACAGCATTTTTGGTTCCGGCTCCGGCTTTGCAACAGGCTGTGGCTTTATTTCCATTTTAGGCTCAGGCGCTCTTTCTACTACTGGTGGCGGTGTATAAGCCTGCACCGGTGGCTGCTGCTCACTGGCATAAATATTCTGCGGCCTGGAAAGGAAAGGGCTAGCCGTTACAGCAGGTTTTACCGGCTCCTGTTTTTCTTCTGCCTTTTCTGTGTACTGCATAAACGGCATTTCAGGCGCGGCTTTTACCTCTTGTTGTATTTCCTGTACAGGCGGTGCCACAACCGGCTCAGGCATTTCTGCAGCCAGTTCGAAAACCAACGTTTCATGGTTGTCTTCCACCACCGGCTCTTCCACTACTGGTGGCGGCGCAGGTGCAAAAGGCATAATAACAGAAACCGGCTTTGGTTGCTCTTCTGTAAGTTGCGGTGCATATACATCTTCTTTCTTTTCTTCCACAACAGGTTTTACAGGTTGTACGGCCGCCTTTTTTGCTTCATTTTCCATATTGAGCGTAAGCACTACTTTTTCCGGTGCTGCTTCCACTTTCTGTACTTCTTTTGCCTGTGCTTTTTTATTGAACGGGTCTTTGTATTCAAAACCTGTAGCAATAATGGTAATGCCAATTTTATCGCCAAGTGTGTTGTCGTATCCTGTACCAATGATCAGGTCTGCATCATCGCCGCTTTGTATGCGCAGGAAGTTATTGATTACTTCAAACTCATCCATCGTGCACTCATGCTCGCCGGATGCACTGTTGATATTAACAAGAATCCACTTGGCCCCGCGGATGTCGTTGTCGTTTAGCAATGGAGAGCTTAATGCCTCCTCTATTGCTTTTTGTGCACGGTCTTCACCATCTGCCGTGGCACTGCCCAGGATAGCCACACCGCCGTTTTTCATTACCGTACAAACGTCTGCAAAGTCAACAATGATTGTTCCTTTACTGTTGATAATATCTGTGATACATTTTGCTGCTGTGGCCAACACATTATCGGCCTTGCCAAATGCGTCGGTCATTTTGAGATTGCCATATTGCATACGCAGTTTATCATTGCTTATTACAAGCAACGTATCTACATAGGGCTGCATCTGGCGAATACCTTCTTCTGCCTGTTTTAAACGGCGTGGGCCTTCGAACCCGAAAGGTGTGGTTACAATGCCTACGGTCAATATGCCGAGATCGCGACATATTTTAGACATGATAGGCGCACCACCGGTACCGGTACCGCCGCCCATGCCAGCAGTGATAAACGCCATTTTTGTATTTACTTCCAGTATACGGCGGATTTCTTCGAGCGATTCTTCTGTTGCCTGCTTACCCACTTCCGGGTTAGCGCCGGCGCCAAGGCCCTGTGTAAGGTGTGGCCCAAGCTGAATCTTATTTGGCACACGACTTTGTTCTAACGCCTTGGCATCTGTATTACATATTATAAAATCTACGCCTTCAATGTCCTGTGCGAACATGTAATTTACCGCATTGCTACCGCCACCACCTACACCAAGAACCTTGATGATAGATGACTTTTGCTTCGGCAGATCAAAATGTATCATGTTTTTGAATTTATGTGTTTGGGTAAGTAAGTAAATGTTATGCGTTGTAAGTAATAATTTGTAAGTAGTAGCTTATAAGTGTTGCCAGGCGTTGTGTTTTTGCTAATGCTTATAACTTATCACCTGTTACTTATCATTTACCAACTATTACTTATAACTTATTTTATTTCCATATCGCCTTCTTCTTTAAAAAGATCGATGATGCTGTCTTTGAATTTATCCCAGAAATTATTCAGTCCTTTTCTCTTTTTTGTATCAACCATATCGGTTACTGCAACCGGTGTTTCAACCGCAACGCCTGCCGTAGTTTTCAACAACTCAGGAACATGCACCTTTTTAAAGCGACCATCAAACTCTTTGCGTTTGTTTTCATAATCGCTGTAGCCTTTCAGTATAAGGCCAATACATGTAGAATACATTGGCTTTCTTAATTCATCTATATGGTTTGGTGCCAGGTGCTCTGTGGGCAAACCAATTCTTGCACTTAAACCGGTGATGTACTCAGTAAGCTGCAATAGATGATTAAGCTGGGAACCACCACCGGTAAGGATGATACCACCATTCAAAGCACGGTTATCCATACCTACCTGCTTAAGGTGATACGTAACAAAATCCAGTATTTCTCCCATTCTTGCCTGGATGATGTTTGCAAGATTTTTTACACTGATCTCTTTTGCAGGCATGCCTTTCAGACCAGGTATCGTAATATAGGCATTGGCTTTTGCCTCGCTTGCCACAGCAGAACCAAACTGTACTTTCATTGCTTCTGCCTGGCTCTTTAAAACCCCCAGCCCCATGCGTATGTCGTTGGTGATATTTTCACCGCCAAATGGTATAACAGCCGTGTGTCTTAATGTGCCTTCGTAAAACACTGCAAGATCACTTGTACCACCGCCGATATCAAGTATGGCAACACCCGCTTCCATGTCTATCTCGCCCATTACGGCACTTGATGATGCGAGTGGCTGCAACACAAGGTCTTTTGTTCTCAGCCCGCTTCTTTCCACTGCACGATTGATATTGCGTATAGCATTTCTATCGCCTGTAATGATGTGGAAGTTTGCACCAACTTTCACGCCATTGTAGCCAACAGGATCTTTAATGTTTTGAAAATTATCCACATGGTAATCCTGGGCAATTACATCAATGATCTGATCGCCTGCAGGAATGAAGGTCTTGCGTTGATTTTCTATCAACTGGTCTATTTCATTTTGCCTGATCTCTACTTCGGGATCCTGCCTTACGATGTCTCCGCGGGTTTGTAAACTTTTGATATGATGACCTGCCACACCAACATATACTTCGTTGATCTCGAGGTCTGGATTACTTTCTGCGCAGTTAAGCAATGCAAGCTGAATTGCTTTTATCGTCTGATCGATATTCAATACCTGGCCATGTTGCACGCCATTGCTGTTTGCACGTCCAAAGCCGAGGATCTCCAGCTTGCCGAATTCATTTTTTCTTCCGGCAATAGCAGCAATCTTAGTGGTACCGATATCGAGCCCAACGATGATAGGTGCCTCTGAACTATCGTGTTCGTTCTTTGGTAGAGTCACCGAAACATTTGTGCCGTTCATATTATGTGTTTTAGTTGTTTTTATAAAAAGGCAACGAGACTATTAACGCAGTGAGGCAAAGAGTAATGTTTTGTACTACCTGCTTTTTGCGTTGTGATTAATTACTCATTATCTGTCATTCATTTTTCGTTGTGCTTCGCATTGCTCCGTTAACATTCTTCAGTAAAAGAGTGCGACGCAACAATGCCCAATGCATGTACTGAAGCTGATAACAAAAAAACTGCCTTTGCCCTGTAACAAGTGATTTTACACTAGTGCTTCTTCAATACTGCCTTTGGCTGTTTCTTTTGTGTTGCAGCCTTTACTGTCTTTTTTGCCGGCGGTGCTTGCTGCACAGTTTTTTTACCTGTAGCAACCGGTTTATCATTTTGTTGCTGCACCGAATCTTTTATAACAGCAGGCTTTGGCATTGGCGCAGCATACATTGTATCGCTCATGGCAGCCTGCATTTGCTTAATGGTATTGGCAAACTGCTTTACAGCTTCGGCTGTATCCATATACACTTTACTGCTGCCACGCTTTACCGCCACTACCTGGTCTCTATACTGAACATCTATCGTTTCATATTTTTCAAACCCGGCTTTTGCCCAAACCTGCCGGTAAAAGCTTTTCAGCTTTTCAAATTTTTGTTCCAGGTCTTCTGCATTGCCAATCTTTATAAGCTGATCGCCAAGCACAGGTGTTATTTCGAATGTTTTTTGTGGCGTAATATCTACCTGTGCTACCTGCGCCATAAAAAAACTGTCCTGCTGTATATATTGCGCAATGTGTTTAATATCTTCCATCAACAGGCTGTCTGGCTTTGAGAGTTTTTGTTTGTCTGACGGGAAAGAAGTAAACATGGGTACACGCGCCGACAACTCGTTGCTTAACGGTAACCGCTTGCTGCTGCTGTCAATATAAAAAGAAGTGCCGGCCAGTGTAAAAATGCGGGCAAGCGGCTCACGCTCTTCTATATCCACATGCAATACCTGCTTATTATCAAAGAACAATTCTGCTTTTTTTATCCAGGCATTTTTTTCAAGTGCCAGCTCAATATGGCTTAATGCAACCTCGCTTATTTCCTTTCCTTTGACGGCGCCGTTGGCCAAAAGAATTTTTGTTACATCTTTATCATTTACAAAAACATGATCGTATGCTCCTTCAATGTTGATCTTTACCGCACTGCATGTTTTCCTTTCTTTTGTTTGCATGGCAGCTACCAGCAGGGTGCATGTGCCTGCACCCAGCAAAACCCATAATGATATTTGTAACCGCTTCTTCCACATAGCTCATGAACCCTGAATTATAAAAAGCTTTTACACCAATTACTTTTCTAAAATTTGTTTTACAGGTTGCAACAAAGTATCTATATCTCCGGCACCGCACATTACTAACAGTTCCGGTTTATGCATCTTCACCCAATCGAGCATTACATCTTTGGTAAGCACCTGCTTTTGCGGCAACTGCATATTATCCAGTATGAGCTCACTTTCAACGCCTGGCATTGGCAACTCCCGGGCCGGGTAGATGGGTAGAAGAATTACCTCATCTGCCATATCGAGACTTTGCGAGAATTCTTTTGCCAGGTCATTCGTTCTGCTGTATAAATGTGGCTGAAATATGACCGTACATTTTTTATCGACGAACAAACTTCTAACGCCGCTGATCAATGCTTTCAACTCTTCCGGGTGATGGGCATAATCGTCTATGATTATGTGTGCATCGTTTTTAAGAATGTACTCGAATCTTCTTTTTACACCTTTAAAATTTTCAATTGCACGCTTTATTTTTTCGTCATCAATGTTCAGATATTTTGCCACTGTTATTGCAGCAAGGCTGTTTTCGATATTGTGCAAACCGCCCATGTGCAGCACCACGCCTTTCATTTTCCAGTCTTTGCCATTTATATCGAAGTGGTAACTGCCATTGATAACATCTATGTTGGTTGCATATACATCGGCTTTAGGATTATCAAAACTGTATGTATAATGATGGGCTGCCTTTAAATCGTTGTGCCTGCTGAGGCCATATTTACTGATAAGGCAACCACCTGCTTTTACTCTTCCTGCAAACTGCACAAATGCATCTTCCACTGCCTGCGGCGTACCATAGATATCGAGGTGATCAGGATCCATTGCAGTTACCACGGCTATATCTGGTACCAGCTTCAGGAAAGAACGGTCATACTCATCTGCCTCTACCACGCAAACATTTCGTTCACTACTCCAGAAATTGGTTTGGTAGTTGGCAGCTATGCCACCGAGGAATGCATTGCAACCATAACCAGTGTCTCTTAAAATATGCGCGGTCATTGTGGTGATGGTAGTTTTACCATGTGTACCGCCTACGCATACATTGAATGATGCTTCGGTAATCCACTGCAAAACATCACTACGTTTTACCACGGTATAATCATTCTCCCTGTAATAGGTGAGTTCTGTATGGTCTGCCGGTATTGCCGGTGTATAAACCACCACGTCCACATCCTTTGGTGCAAGTGCCACATTATCTTCATAATGAATGTTAATGCCTGCATCTTCCAGTGCTTCGGTTAAGGCCGTGCGTGTTTTATCATAGCCGCTTACACGTTTACCCAACGATAAAAAATAACGGGCCAGTGCACTCATACCAATGCCACCGATACCGATAAAATAAACGCGCTCTATGTTGTTAATTCCTGTCATTATATTTAACTGACCCGTTAATATTGTTAAATGAGTGCCAGAATTTCCCTGGCAATTACATCATCTGCATTTGTTACTGCATACCTGGCAATGTTTGTTTTCAATTTTTGCTGCAATGTTTCATCGCCTGCCAGTCTTGTAATGGCACCAAACAATTTTGCACTTACCTCGCTGTCTTTCACCATCAGGGCTGCATCTCTGTCTACCAGGTATTTTGCATTTACTGTTTGATGATCTTCGGCCGCCAGTGGGTAAGGAACAAATACCACCGGCTTTTTTGCTACACATAATTCAGCAACACTCATAGCGCCGGCCCGTGATATAACCACATCTGCAGCAGCATATGCTTTGTCCATATCCTGTATAAAATCGTTTACCCATACAGCTTTTACCGGTCTGCCACGTTCAATATATTGCGCGGCGGTTGTTTTACCTGTTTGCCATATCAATTGCAGGTTCAACGATCCCAGTTCTGTTACATGTCTCGCCATTATTTCATTAATGCTTTTCGCGCCGAGGCTGCCCCCAACCGCAAGAATGGTCTTTTTATGCGGGTCGAGATTGAAATAGGCCAGTGCCGCTTCTTTTGTTACTGTTGAATGCACAATCGGCTTACGCACAGGGTTGCCGGTAATCCTTATCTTATCTGCCGGAAAAAACTGCTCCATGCCTTCAGTGGCAACAAATATTTTCGTGGCACGTTTGCCCAGCATAATGTTTGACTTACCAGCAAACGAGTTGCTTTCATGTATAAAAGTTGGTATGCCTTTATGCTGTGCGTGCTTCAATACAGGAAAGCTTGAATAACCACCAACACCGATTGCTGCATGCGGCTTAAACTGCCGCACAATACTTCTTACCTGCGCAAAACTTTTAATAAGTTTAAACGGCAGCGATAAATTTTTAAACAAAGAACTTCTGTCAAACCCTGCTATATCTATTCCTTTTATGTTATAGCCTGCCTGTGGCACTTTCTCCATTTCCATCTTGCCTTTAGCACCCACAAACAAAATCTCCGCTTCGGGTCTTTGCTGTTTGATGGCATTGGCAATAGCAATAGCCGGGAAGATGTGTCCGCCGGTACCTCCCCCTGCGAGGATGATCCTTACCTTCCCGGTGCCTTTCGAGGCACTATTGCCGTTGTTTGTTTCCATATCCAGTACTTCTTTTTTCTCCCTTTGCCGCCTGGTTTATATAAACTTCGGAGACATTATTTTTAATGACTTGTTGTTATAACAATATGTTTTTTATGTTGCCGGCTTTTGCACTTTGTGCATCGCCTGTTGCCACGCCCGGTTCAACGTTCTACTTTTATGGCGACTGCAGCGTGCTGTTTAGGGGCTCCCTGCTAACTTTTCATCAGCACGTAAACCTCACACCAAAAATCAACCCCCAACCTCTTACCTCCCAATCTCTTACGCTACTGCTTCCCCTTCACCCGCAGCTTCTTCGGGTACAGGTTGCGCATTGCCTTCCATTTGTTCCAGGTTTCTTGCAACACTTAGTACAATACCTATGGCAGCGCAGGTAAAAAGAAAAGAACTGCCACCCATGCTTACCAGCGGCAAGGTTACCCCCGTTACAGGAATCAGGTTTACACCTACCGCCATATTTGCTATAGCCTGTATTACCAGTGTAAAACTTAACGCCAGCGCCAGGAAAGCTCCGAATGCGTAGGGGCATCTTCTGAATATTCGTATACACCTGAATAAAAAAACGAGGTATAGAAAAATAATCACTGCACCGCCAAACAATCCATACTCTTCTATGATGATGGGATAAATAGAATCGTTGTAAGCCTGTGGCAAATAATTGCGTTGCAGACTATTGCCCGGACCACGACCAAATAATATACCACCATTTGCAATGGCTATATTTTGTTGTTGTACCTGGTAAGGAATTTCTAAATCGCCTGCGTAAATAAAATCCTGTACACGGCTAACCCATGTACCAAAACGACCAACAGAATTCAGTGCAGATTCAGAAGCTTTTACATTATCTGTTTTATCAGCATCATAAGTGGTTACTGCAACGCTTATGATAACCAGGATGGGGATCATGGCCACCGCTACCACCATTAATATGTGTTTGGTATTTACACGGCCAATAAACATGAGCAGCAAAGAAGTGGCACCGGTAAGCAATGCATTGGAAAGGTTTGCAGGCATTATGAGTGCACAAGTAATACACACAGGTATAATGACCGGCAAAAAACCCTTCTTAAAATCTTTGATGTCTTTTTGCTTCCTGCTTAGCTGCCTTGATATATACATAAACAGGGCAAGCTTTGCAAAATCACTTGTTTGAATGGTAAGGTTAATAACGGGAATCTTTATCCAGCGGCTTGCATCATTTACTTCCACACCAAACAACAACGTGTACAACAGCATGGGTACCGATATAAGGTACACGATAAGAGACACACGCGAATACAACGTATAGTTTACCCGGTGCAAAAAATACACCACGAGCAAACCAATTGCAATAAAAGACAATTGCCTGAAGAGATACACCTCGTTATTGCCCTTGTTCATTTTGTATGCCAGTGAACCTGTAGCACTATATACCACGAGCAATGAAATGATCGCCAGCATAAGTACAATGCCCCAGATGTATTTATCGCCGCGGGTACGTGTAAGCAAACGCCCCCCTGCACCTTCTACAGAAGGTATTTGCGAGAAAAATTTATCTGCGGCTTCGTTAAACATGATGCGCCCCGGACGGGAAATATTTTTTATACTTTTTACAATAAATGCGCGGTTTCTACACGCAAAAACTTACAACTCTTTTACTGCTTCTTTAAACTGCCTGCCACGGTCTTCATAATTTTTAAACAGGTCAAAGCTTGAGCATGCAGGGCTTAACAAAACCACATCACCTTTTTCTGCCAGGCGAAAAGATTGTTTCACACAATCCAGTGCATTGTCTGTGTCTGTTACAGGAACGATGTGCCCAAACGCTGCGTGTATCTTTGAATTATCAATACCCAAACAAACAATGGCCTTAACTTTTTCCCTCACCAGTTCTTCAATAAGCGTATAGTCATTGCCTTTGTCTACACCGCCAAGTATCAAAATGGTGGGCCGGCTCATACTCTCCAACGCATACCATGTACTGTTTACATTGGTTGCTTTACTGTCGTTGATAAACTCTATACCACGCACGGTAGCAACATGCTCCATCCTGTGCTCAAGGCTGTGAAAATCTGCAACAGCCTCCCTTATCTTCTCTTTGCGGATACCAAGTGTAGCCGCTGCAATTCCTGCTGCCATTGTGTTATACTGGTTGTGTTTACCCTTTAAAGTAAAATCGTAAATACTCATACTTACTCTTTCTTCCTGCACTTTTAGCATCATTTGATCACCTTTTATCCAGGCTCCTTTGTTTAATTCTTGTCTCATAGAAAATGGCAATGGGTTAGTTTGGAGGTTAATGTTTTTTAGATACCCTGTTATCACTTCATCGTCCTGGCAATAAATAAAATAATCTCCCGGCTGCTGGTTCTGTATGATCTTAAACTTACTGCTGATATAATTTTCGAACTTATAATCGTACCTGTCAAGGTGGTCTTCTGTTATATTCAGCAGCAACGCTACATCCGGCCTGAATTCTTTTATATCATCTAGTTGAAATGAACTTATTTCTGCTACATATAAAGGCTTTGGATCTTCTGCCACCTGCTTTGCAAACGAATAACCAATGTTGCCAACCAGTGCACAATCAAGACCTGCCTTCCTGCAGATGTGATAGATAAGAGAAGTTGTTGTGCTCTTACCATTACTGCCGGTGATGGCAATGATTTTACTATCACCCTTAAACCTGTAAGCCAATTCTATTTCACTTATTACCGGTATTCCCTTTGCCCTTATCTTTTTTACCATTTCATTCTTATCCGGAATACCAGGGCTCTTTACAACTTCATCTGCCCGCAGTATTACATCTTCAGAATGATGGCCCTCTTCAAACTCAATTCCGTTATCAATGAGTTCCTGTTTATAATTTGCTTTTAGCTTTCCTGCATCGCTCACAAAAACATCATAACCTTTTTGCCTGCCCAGCAATGCTGCACCCACACCACTTTCGCCGGAACCCAATATTACAAGCAGCTCCTTCCTGTCTACACCGTTGGCGGAAATTCCCGGTGCTGTTGTATTTCTATCGAGATCATTAGTTGCCACCTGTTATCATTATTTGTTTACCAGCTTTTGTTCTTTGGTCATCTTCGTTGTGTCACTCACTTGTACGTTCTGTACAGTATGCATCTTACCGAAGCGGAGATTGCGTTTTGTTGTGCGCTCAACCTTCGCTTTGTTGCTATATGTGGTACAGTACAAGAGTGCGACGCAACAGAAGCTTCATGCTTATTCAACTGCCCGGCTCACTATCTTTCTTATTACTCCAACACAATAACTATTCTCTTCTTATGCTACCTTATCTTAAGTGTAAGTATAGATGCAATAACAAGTAATATTGTTATGATCCAGAATCTTACAGCTATCTTGCTTTCATGAAAACCCTTCTTCTGATAATGGTGGTGCAGCGGGCTCATTAGGAATATCCTTCTACCCTCGCCATATTTTTTCTTGGTGTACTTGAAATAACTTACCTGCAATACCACGCTTAAATTTTCTACGAGAAAGATGCCACAGAAAATAGGTATCAATAATTCTTTGCGTACAATGATTGCGAGTGATGCAATGATGCCCCCAAGTGCAAGGCTTCCTGTATCGCCCATAAAAACCTGCGCAGGGTAAGCATTGTACCACAGGAAGCCCACACAACCACCGGTAAATGCGCCTACAAAAATCGAGAGCTCACCAAGGTTTGGTATGTACATTACATTCAGGTAATCTGCGAAAATGTAGTTACCGCTTACATACACGAATATGCCCAAACCTGCGCCAATAAAGGCACTCACGCCTGCTGCCAGCCCATCTAACCCATCGGTAAGATTTGCACCATTGGATACTGCAGTTATGATAAACGTGACGATGATGATGTAAACGATCCATGTATAAGCCTCTGCACCCGGCCCAAGCCAGCTAACGAGTTGTGCATAATTGAATTCATGGTTTTTTACAAATGGAATGGTAGTAATAGGTGTGTGTACACGTACAAATTTTCGCTCCTCTCCATTAATGTTTCTTACAATAACATTTGTATCGCTTGCAACCCTTGCGCCTGTTGTAATAGACGTTACAGTACTGTCTTCAATTACTTCACGCTCCATTACAACAGACTCGTTGAAATACAATGTGGCGCCAATGATGATACCGAGCCCTATTTGCCCGATGATCTTTGATATACCCGCAAGCCCGTCGCTGTCTTTCTTTTTATATGCTTCGCCTGCTTCTTTCGCTTTCTTCCTGGCTTTTATTTTAAAGTAATCATCCAGAAAACCGATAACACCAAGCCATACCGTGCAAAGCAGCATGAGACGTACATAAACTTTTTCGAGGTCTGCAAACAACAGTGTAGGAATAATGATTGCCATAAGGATAATAATACCGCCCATGGTTGGCGTACCCTTTTTCTCTGTTTGCCCTGCAAGCCCGAGGTCTCTTACTGATTCACCAATCTGCTTACGTTTTAAGAAATTGATCATACGCTTACCATAAATGGTAGCAATGAGCAATGACAATACTACTGCCATGGCAGCCCTGAAGCTGATATACGAGAAGAGGTTTGCACCGCTTAGGTGGAACTCTTTAGACAACCATGTGAACAGGTAGTATAACATAAATCGTTGTGCTTTGTAAGTGTTGCATACCGTATAAGCATACACGGTTGCTTTTTACCCTTACTATTTTTCTAATAAGTCGAACATTTGTTTTAAAGTTTCTTTATCATCAAAGTCTATATATGCGCCGTTGATGATCTGGTATTTTTCGTGGCCCTTTCCTGCAAGCAGAATGATGTCTTCTTTATTGGCAATACTTACTGCTGTTTTAATTGCTTCTCTCCTGTCTGCGATGGATAAAGATTTTCTTCTTGCTGCACTGTTCAAACCAGCTTCCATATCTCTCAATATTTCAGCAGGATCTTCACTCCGGGGATTATCGCTGGTAAAGATTGCACGGTCGCTGTAGTCGCAGGCTATTTGTGCCATCACGGGTCTTTTTGTTTTATCTCTCTCACCTCCGCAGCCAACAACTGTAATTACCTGCTCATATCCTTTTTTCAGCTTTTTGATTGTGGCCAGCACATTCTCCAGCGCATCAGGCGTATGCGCATAATCAACAATACCGATAATGTTGTGCGTATTGCTGATGATATAATCAAACCGGCCTTCTGCACCGCTAAGCATACTGAGTATGCGCAGCACTTCTTCACTGTGCTCACCCAAACACATGGCAGCACCGTACACTGCTAAAAGATTGTAGGCATTAAATTCGCCGATCAACCTGAAATGCACTTCTTTATCATTTACCGTCATTACTAAACCACTCAGTGCATTTTCTAAAATCTTCCCTTTATACTCGGCAATGGTTTTTAAACTGTAGTAGTATTTTTTTGCAGCAGTATTCTGCAGCATTACCGTACCACGCTTATCATCCAGGTTAGAAATAGCAAATGCGTCGCTGCCTAATCCATCAAAGAACTTTTTCTTGGCTTTTATATATGCTTCAAATGTTTTATGATAATCGAGGTGGTCATGCGTAATGTTGCTAAACAATGCGCCTGCGAAACTCAAACCTGCTATCCTGTTTTGCTCTATTGCATGGCTGCTGCATTCCATAAACACATGGGAGCAATTTTCTTCTGCCATTTGATTGAGCAACGCGTTAAGACTGATTGCATCGGGTGTTGTATGGGTGGCAGGTATAATTTTATCAACAATCTTATTCTCTACCGTGCTTACGAGGCCACACCGGTAGCCGAGCTCTGAAAACAGTTTGAAAAGCACGGTGGCAATGGTTGTTTTTCCATTAGTGCCCGTAACTCCAACCAGCCTGAATTTGAGTGAAGGTTCATCATAGAAGTTATGTGCCATATAACCGGCCGCTTCTGATGTGTTGGCTGATTGAATGTAAGTAATGCCCTCTGCGAGAAACGAAGGCATTACTTCGCAAACAATCGCCGAACTACCCAATCCAATTGCTTTGTCAATGTAATCATGCCCGTCAACCTTTTCCCCTTTGATAGCAATAAATACAGAACCCGTGGAAACTTTTCTTGAATCGATCTGAATATCTTTCACCGGTATATCCGTTGCACCGTTTACCGATTGCATCCTAACCTTATATAATATATCCTGTAGTTTCTTCAATGCTTTATGTTAACACCCTGCAGGCAAGGAATTGTGATTAAATTTTTTACAGATCGCTTTACAATACCGGATCAGCCGTACTGATCTATTATTAATTTAACTGTATACTTATTTTTTGCCCGTTGTTAATGGCCAGCCCTGCATTAAGGGATTGATAGGTAACCCGTCCCTTGCCCTGTACATTTACTTTCAGCCCGATATGCTCGCACAGCAACACCGCATCTTTGAGCGTCATACCGGAAAGCTGTGGCATAACATTTTTATTGATGTACTGCCCTTTCACTACAGGTCTCTCTTCACTTTTGGTGACTATTGCATACTGCGCTTTTACCGAAGCAGAGTCTTTGAAATTCATTTTGAGCGTACGCATTACTGTCTTTACATCTTTAACATTACCGGCATATGCATAAGTGATACTATCATTTCTTCCGGCACTGGCATACTGCATTTTATTGTTTACAAACATTGGATACAGCCTGTCTGCTATTTCTTTGAACACAGGTGCAGATAACTGCCCGCCATAATGATATAATGCATGCGGTTTTGTCTTTACAACAACGATACATGTATACTGTGGGTCTTCTGCCGGAAAATAACCTACAAATGAAGCCTGGTAAACCCCATCGGTATACTTGTATGTTCCATCTGCAACGTGTGCAGTTCCCGTTTTACCAGCTACTGTATACGGCGCATCTTTGAAGATGCCCTTTGCCGTGCCTTCCGTAACAACAGCTTTCATACACTCCTGTGCGTCTTTAACCACTTTCGGTTCCACAATCTGCCCGCTTATTACCGTAGGTTCTATTTGCCTGTAAACCATACCATCACTTTCTATACTGCTTACGAGGTAAGGCTTCAGCATTTTTCCATCGTTGGCAATTGCATTGTATAGTGTGAGCGTTTGCATTGGTGTAACCTGTAAAGCATAACCAAAACTCATTGTGATCATGGCATGCAGCCCTTCCGTATTTTTTTTGACCCTGGTGATATGTGGCTTCTCCTCTCCTTTAAGATCGAGACCGGTGATCGTATCCATTTTAAGTTTGTGCAGGTAACTCCTGAATTTATCAGGCTGTGCCGCAAAAGTGTTGTATGCTATTTCGCTCATGCCCACGTTTGAGCTGTGTGCAAAACATTCTCTTACTGTCATTACCGGCTTTGGTGCACGCTCTGCGTCATTTACATTTCTTACACCCACAACAGCATGACCGGCGGTGCCCACATTTACCATATTGTTGATCGATGTTTTACCCTCACTCAATACCGCAAGCAATGTTGCAAGCTTTATAGTTGAACCGGGTTCCGTAGCACGCAAAGCGTAGTTGTAATCTTCCCAGTAAGAACCATCTGCTTTACGACCAAGGTTTGCAATGGCTTTTATCTGCCCCGTCTTTGTTTCCATTACCACGCATGTACCATATTGCGATTCACTCTCCACCAGTTTTTTCATTAAAGCATTCTCTGCTATTTCCTGTATGCGGGTATCGATCGTGGTAACAATATCTTTCCCGTTTTCCGGCTCAATCTCGTTTTCGCTGTTTACAGGAACGGCTACACCACCTGCTATAAAACGAACCAGCCGTTTGCCTTCTTCACCCCTTAGCACAGTATCGTAAGCCTGCTCTAACCCTATCTTCTGCGCATTTTGTCTTTCCAGGCCAATTGTTCTATAGCCCATTAACTGGTAAGGGTTTAACCTGATGCTTCTTGTTTCTGCAATAAAGCCGCTGGTATTTTTACCCAGCCTTACCAACGGGAATTGCCTTAACTGGTAGTAATCCCGGAAGCTTACTTTTCTTTTGAGCAGGAAGTACCGGTCTTTCTTTTTATACCCTGTTGTAAGAATTTTTTTGTACGCAGTTTCTGACCTGTCTTTGAACAGTGTTGCCAGGCAATAACTCAACGAATCAATATTTTTATGAAAGGCTTCTCCGTTTTTTGCGCGCAAACCATCTGCCCCAAAGTCTACATAGATATCAAACTGGGGAACGCTGGTGCTTAGCATTTGCCTGTCTGCACTGTAAATCGTTCCCCTGTCTGCCGCGATGCTTTGCATTTTCAAATGCAGGCTATCACTCATGCCTCTCCATGCATCTCCCTGCACCTGTTGTATGTAAAATGCTTTTACAAAAATGGCAGCACACACTACTACGATGGCTATGTATGCCACGTATACCCTCCATAGTATGTCGCGTTTTACTTCCATTTACATTTCTTTTTCGAGGTTAGCAACCTCTTTACATGGTGCCTCAATGGTTATATGCTATGTTGGTTTTTCGTTTATCTACTTTGCTGATTTCCCGGGAACAGTAAGTTTCATTGGCTGCTCTGAGGAAATCTTTAAACCAAGTGGCGTGGCGGCCTGGACAACTTCCGTTTCCCGGCTTTTAAAAATGGCTTCACTCTTTAAACTCTTGTATTCGTATTGTAATTCTTTTACTTCTTTGGCTGTTTTATTAATATCCCTGATCGTATTATCTGCCATATGCCCATTGGCTATGTAGATAACTGCAAGCAGTGAGAGAAACAAAAAGAATACGAGGTTTTTTAAAATCCACCCGTACCCTATCCACCTGCTGAACAGTTTCTTTGGTTTCGCTGTATGTTGTTTTTCTTCTTTCAATTCTTTTTATTTAAGCTACAAGACAAGGTTCTGAAGCATAAGGCGCGAAAGCGTAATCTTCATTTCGATCTTCGCACTGCTGCGTAAAGATTCATACGTACAAGAGTGCGACGCAACGATGTTTCATGCCTGCACTGCAGCCGGGCTCATCATTTTCTTCCTAACGCTTATGGCTTATTGCCAATCATTGCACCAGGAGCAACGAACCTTATTCCTGAACCTTGCTATGTTTTTTCTGCTATTCTAAGTTTTGCACTTCTGGCCCGTGGGTTTCTTTTCAATTCTTCATCAGACGCTGTTACCGGTTTTTTGGTAATGACCTTTAACAACACTTCTTTTTCTGTTTGTACGAACGGATTATCCGGAGCTTCTTCGAAACTGCCTTGCTTAAAGAAATTTTTGACTATTCTATCTTCAATGGAGTGAAAGGTTATGATTGCGGCCCGACCACCTTTATTTAATACCTGCGGTATTTGTTCCAGCATTTCTTTTAGCGCACCCATTTCATCATTTACCTCTATTCTTAGCGCCTGGAATACCTGTGCAAGGTATTTGTTGGGATTGCCTTTTACTACGGGTTGCAGCAATGCCCTGAAATCGCTGATCGTTTTTAGGGATGCCTGTTTACGATGTTGCACAACATGCTTTGCCAATGTTTTGGAATTGGTCACTTCTCCATACTGCTCAAACAGTTTATGCAACTGTGCTTCCGGATAAGTTAACAGTATATGCGCCGCGGTTAGCTGTGTGCGGCGGTCCATACGCATATCGAGCGGACCATCGAAACGGGTAGAAAAACCACGCTCACCTTCATCGAACTGGTGGCTGCTTACGCCAAGATCGGCGAGCACGCCATCAACTTTTGGAAATTTATGCAGGCGCAAAAAGCGCTGCAGGTGCCTGAAATTTTGTGCAACAAAAACCACACGCTTGTCTGCGGGCAGGTTTTGCTGTGCATCAGCATCCTGGTCGAAAGCGATGAGCGTTCCACGCTCATTTAGCTGTTCCAGTATACCGCGACTGTGGCCACCACCTCCAAAAGTGCAGTCAACATAAACCCCATCCGGTCGTATGTTAAGTGCGTTAAGGCATTCGAAAAATAAAACGGGAACGTGGTACCCCGAACCTGATGCCGCATTTTTAGATTCTTCATTCATCACTTTTTGTTTTAGTGAAAAAACAATGCATCATTACAGGGAAAAACCTCCGCCACCCATTACATCTTCTGCCAGGTTGCTAAAGTCTTCTGACGAAAATTCTTCAAAGAACTGTTTATACTTACCTGCATCCCATATTGCTATTTTATCGAGGCTGCAGGCCAGTACAATGTCTTTTACAAGACCTGCATGCTCTTTTAAAGATGGCGGCAACAACATTCTGCCGGCACTATCCAACTCTACCTCTGTAGCGCCACCTAAAAACAAAAGCTTGAAACGACGTACCTTGGGGTCAAAATCATTCAACTTGTTCAGTTTTTCGACAATACCTTCCCATGTTTTAAGTGGGTACAGGTTGAGGCACTTTTCAAAACCGCGACTGATTACAAGGCGGGATTCTCCTTCGGGCAATTGCTTTTTTATGCCGCCCGGAAGGAGGAACCGACCTTTAGAGTCGACCGTTGCCTCATATTCGCCAAGAAAACCAGTCATTTATGCATTATTGAATGAAATTTCCATTATTTGACACAAAATAACACTTTTTCCCACAGAGTGACCAAAATTTTTGTTTTGGAATTTATGCACACGTGCCATACCCCTGAAAGCTACACCTGCATTGGATTTGAGTAGTTTTTTTGCAAAAACCGGCTGCGTTTAGTGTGAATAACTGTGGATAAGCTGTGAATATTGATTTTTATAGCTGCTGCTGCCGCGAAACAGCGCCTGCCCAGGCTACCGGGGCCGGGTTTATTCTTAGATATTTGTTAAGCACTTTACTAATTTGTACCTATTACTTAAGTTTGGACGAATTATTAAACCTGCAACCTTAAACGATGAATACGTCGGGACTTATTAGTATCGCTATTTTACTGGTGACTTTTCTTGTGTCTTCAAAAGGCTTTAAAGACACTGCCTTTTATAGCCGCTACAATTTTGTGGTAGACAACATATTGCTGTATAAAGACTACAAACGCATTCTTACCTCGGGCTTTTTGCACGTAAACTGGATGCACCTGATCTTTAATATGATCACCTTGTATTTTTTTAGCGGAGCCATACAATCCATCCTGGGAGCGCTGGCTTTTTTGGTCATCTACCTCGTAGGTATAGTCGGGGGCAATCTTTTATCGTTGCTCATTCATAAAAATGCAGGCGATTACAGTGCGGTGGGCTCTTCGGGCGGTGTTAATGCCATCATTTTCGCTACAATTGCACTCGTTCCGGGCATGACAATCCTGTTCTTCATTCCCGCATGGCTCTTTGGGATCATTTATGTAGGGTACTCAATCTATGCCATCAGATCGCACTCGGATAATGTGGGGCATGATGCACATCTTGGTGGTGGTATTGCCGGCATGCTGGTGGCCATTCTTTTTCAACCATCCGCTTTTGCAGATAACTACCTGCCCATTTTACTCATTGCCGTACCCGCAATTGTTTTTATTTATATTATCGCTACCAGGCCGGGTTTCCTGCTGGTAGACAGTTTTTTTTACAAAAAGAACCATCAGTATTCAGCAGATCATCAATACAATTACGAACGTAAACAAAAGCAGGATGAACTGGATGAGTTGCTGGACAAGATCAACAGGCGTGGTATAAAAAGCCTTTCAGCAAAGGAAAAACAACGTTTGAAAGAATTATCAAAGTAATACCAGCTGTAGTACTTATGGCATCATCGTTGCGTCGCAATCCTTTCATCTTCCTGTTATAAAGCATCAGCGATGCACTAAATAAAAGCTTGTGAAAAACTATATCATTATTTTATTCCTGTCAGCGTTTGTTTTGTTTGCCTGTAGCGAATCTGAAGAGTATAAACCCAAAAAGAGTAAAGGTATACCGGCAGCATTCCAGGAAAGGTCTGTAGATGTAAGCGGTTTAAAAAAGAAAGATACCGATCTTATTGAAGTGCTGTACAAAGAAATATTGGATAAAGATCCGGGTCTGCAACAGTTAGAAAAAGAAATTACGCAGCTCAATGACCACAAAGATGATTCGTTGAAAAACTTTGCTTCCTACGATAAAAATAACATAGACTATTACAGTATTTATGAACAGCACTTAAGCAACATCAAAGATTCTGTGCTGAAAAAAAGCATGAAGATCTTACTTGACAGCAGCACCCTCAGGTATAAAAAAAAGATAGCCGCGCAAAGAGCTGTGTACGATAGTGCCAACACCAGGTATAACATGCTGGCAGACCTGCACTGGCTGCTGAAACTCTCAAAAACACTGGAAGTAATGGAGCGTTACCAGGATAACAATATCCCGGATACACTTACACTAAACAACAGCATTAACCAGTTAAACAATACTATAGACCGAACAGATTCCCTGGTAAAACTGCGTGATATAAAACAGCCCCGGTGATTTGTTCTGCCGGGGGGATGAATGGTGAATGGTCAATGGTGAATGGTGAATGGTCAATGGTGAATGGTGAGACGTGAAACGTGAGATATTCTGATTCAATCAACGTAACTGCTATCTTACATTGTACTGATGCAACCACCAGTGCAGAAGCCACAGTAGTGCAAAAGCTTTAGCACTGCAAAAGAACAGGCAACTACTTAGCAGACGCAAATCACTGTCTGCAACAAAGCATATCTATTGCAGCAAAAAAGGCAGCTGTTGAAACGCAGCAAGGTCGGGCTCTTGCTGCGTAAAAGACCAGCCGTACAAGAGTGCGACGCAACGATGCTTCATGCATGTGCTACCGCCGGGCTCATTACTTTACTCTGCTTTCTTTTTATTCATTATTTCAAAGTGACGGGTGATGGTTTCTCCTGTCTCATCTACCACTGTAAGCGTATGCATACCCGGCGGAGGATCTACCGCCACCTGGTGAAAGCTGGTAGTGGTTGTTAGAAAAGCATCGTCAAGATGCCAAAAGAGTTTTGCTTTATTGCTGCGGTGTGTTGCAGTGAAAACTGTCTTTCCACGTGCACCGGAAATTTCAAACGGCACATAAATCTTTGCATATTCTTCGGGATAAATTATATCGAAAGGTTTTACATTTTCATTATTGCAACCGGGCATGAATGGGGGCAATGCTTGGTAACCGGTATGATGTTGCCTGTAATAATACTCAGCAGTGGGCGGCAATACAAACCAAGGAACATGCTGCATGGCTGCGGGAGAAACACAGTTTTCAGTAACGCGGAATTTTCCCGAAGGATCGAGATGTACCATGCGGTGGTATGGACATTGTGCTGCCTTTGCTGTATTTGCAGGCACCAATACTGTATCTACATCCGGGCAATCTGCACCTGCTTTATAGCCAGACTGGTGGCAGACGGAAATATACGAGATGTTGTATACCGGTGGCTCAAACCATTTTGACGCCGGCAATAACCGGAATATATCAAACATAACCGGCGCTGCAGTATTGATGCCGGTAAGACCGGGCCTGCCTTCTCCTGTTGTATTACCTACCCAAACCACTACGCAATATGCGGGGGTAAAACCAATGGCCCAGCCATCCCTAAAACCGAAGCTGGTACCGGTTTTCCAGGCAATGCGCTGCGCTGATGAAAACAACCCCCAGAGTCCTTCTTCGCCCGGCCGCATTACTTCATTCATGGCATTGAATGTATGCCAGAGGGCTGTGTAATCAAACAGTGCTGTATTGGCATTTTGTGTTGCGGGATCGATGTCTTTCTCCTTTTCAGTTGTGTAAGAAGGCATAAACCAATCGGCCTGGTTCCATTTACCTTTATTGCTGCGTTGATGGTTATACATTCTTGCCATACTGCTGTAAACGCCGGCCAGTTCAAACGGTGATATTTCGCAGCCACCAAGTATTAAACTCATACCATAATAATCTGCGGGTTTGTTTAGCGTGGTAAAACCGCACCGTTTAAGTACATCATAAAAGCGCTGGTACCTGTATTGCATAAGCATTCTTACGGCAGGTATGTTTAAACTTCTTGCCAGGGCGCGGTTTGCAGGAACAGCACCGTCATAACCAAGATCGAAATTTTCCGGCATGTAACCACCAACCTGTGTTGGCACATCTAATACCAGTTGCTTTGGCAACATTGATCCTTCTGTTAAGAGCGATGCATAAAGTAAGGGTTTAAGTGTACTGCCGGGGCTGCGCCTGGAAGCCAGTACATCTACACTGCTTTGCAACGTGGAGTCTGCAGGCAGGTAAACATTGCCCGTATAGGCAAGTATTTTCCCGGTTTCTACTGCCACCACCATTGCTGCAGCATTGTTTACCTGGTTGCCTTTTAATTGCCAGTGATGTTGCAGGATTATGTTGTTTACCTGCTGCTGAAGCGCCCCTTGTATGGTAGAATGGGCATAAGTACGTTTGTCCTGCTGTATGTTGGCTGCATAATCTTTTTTGAACCTTTCCAGCAGGTGTGGTGTAAGCTGTGGTAATGGTTTTGGGGCGCCGGGCAATGGCTCCAGCTTTGCAAGCCCGCCTGTAGAAGCGTCTATTACCTTGTTAGCGATGAGTTTGTCAAGCAACTGGTTTCGTTTACGCAATAATGCATCCCTGTTTTTCCCGGGGTGTACCAATGATGGCGCATTGGGCAACACCGCCAGTGCGGCAGTCTCACCCCAGCTCAGGGAGGCAGGACTTCTTCCAAAATAGCGCCATGCTGCAGCGTCGAGGCCTACCACGTTGCTACCAAAAGGCGCATTGGATGCATACAGGGCAAGAATTTGATTTTTATTGTACGAAAATTCCAGTCTTACTGCCAGCAAGGTTTCGTTTAATTTATTCCAGGCTGACCGCGTGGCGTTTTGCTCATGCATTCGTGCTACCTGCATTGTTAATGTGCTGCCACCACTTATAACAGCACCGCTTTTTATATTTTGTATAATGGCCCTGCTCATGGCGAGCGGATCTATGCCTGGATGATAAAAAAACCTGCTGTCTTCAAATGCAACAATGCACTGCACAAATTTTGCGGGAATACTGTCATTGTAAGGAAAACGCCATTGTCCATCCGCAGCTATTGAAGCATTGAGCAGTTGATTGTCCTTGTCGGTGATGACAAAACTTGTAGGTGTGGTAAACAGTCTTGCAGGAAGTAGCAGCCAGAACCAGGCAAGAAAACAAATAACCAACAACCACTTAACCAGCGGTAGCCTTACTATGTGCAGTATTTGACTGATAAAAAGATTTTTTGCTTCTAAAATCCGAAATATTTGCAAGGTTTCAACAATTGGTCAACAGCCGCAAAAGAAATTAACGTGCATTACACAATCAGCGTATGTTTTCATCCGGCATATGGTATACTGTTGCTTTTGTTTTTCCGCAGCATTGCCTGGTAATATTTGCATGCAGGTCGTAACCCACATATTTCACATTTTGGGTTGCGCGCCACACATACATACCGGCCATGCAGTATGAGCCAGTGGTGGGCAATATGCACGAGCTCTTTGGGAATATAAGTAATCAACTGTTTTTCTGCTGCCAACGGAGTTTTGGCATTTACCGTTAAGCCAATGCGTGCAGATACGCGAAATACATGTGTGTCTACAGCCATATTTGGCTGTGCATCCACCACAGATGTAATTACATTGGCAGTCTTTCTTCCAACACCCGGTAGTTTTACCAACTCGTCTACCGTCATCGGTATCTCGCCGTTAAACTCATTTACTACCATATGCGCCATATTAATCAGGTGCCTTGTTTTGTTGTTGGGGTACGAAATGCTTTTAATATAAGGGAACAAAGTGTCGAAATCTGTTTTGGCAAGATCATATACAGTGGGAAAGCTTGCAAAAATTGCAGGGGTTGTTATGTTTACCCGCTTATCTGTACACTGCGCCGAAAGTATGACTGCCACTAACAACTGGTAGGGGTTATCATAAATTAATTCAGTTTCCGCTGCGGGCACATGTGTTTGAAAATAGTCCAGTACAAAGTGGTATCGCTCTTTCTTTGTCATAGCTCAAATAAAGTAAATGATCACGCATTTTACAAAAGATTAAGAAAAAAATTGATAAAAGCTTTCAACCTCCTTCGGCACGTTTTTGTTATCTTTACAATCAACAAACTAACAATGCCTGCCAGGTGAGAAAGTTAACTATTGCAAACCTGTAGTTAATCGAAAAAAATTATGTTGACAAAATGGTTGTGTTGTTTATTGTTTATCTGTCTCGGGTTGAAGAATGTAACCTTCGCCCTGCAACCATTTGCCTCAAAGAAAATAGATTCTTACGCCGATCTTAAATCTGCACAGGAAGACAAAGACATCTCACTTTTACGGGCTCTCGCCAGTTTACTTAATCTCGATGTGAATGGGGATGGCCATGATGTTTTCAAAAGTAAACTCGACAAGCAGTACAGTGGCCGCCAGCAATTTCAATTCAGGAACAATGCTGCCAAAAGCAGCGCAGAATACGCTTTCCGCAGCGCTACAGTCAGAGAACTAAAACACCTTACAGACAATAACAGGAAATTCAGCGTTCCTGCCCATTACCATTTTCTTTTCAGGCTTACTCCTTTCTGATCATTGTTGCACATATAAGTCTTATCGCCTGCTTATACGCCATATGAGCATTCCTAACTTTAAAACTCTTGTAACAATGAATGTAAAGAATTTTATAAGCTATGCTATGGTTATTACAATAGCATCATGCACCACCGGCAACAATAATGAAGTAGTCTCGGAAACACCTGAATTGCCGGTTATACAATTAGCCACACTCGATACCAGTATACAAAACGGTTATGTTGCAGATATACAGGCCGTACAAAATGTGGAAATACGCTCCAAAGTACAGGGCTATCTCGAAAAAATATTCGTAGATGAAGGCAAAGAAGTAAAAAAAGGACAGCCTTTATTCAAGCTAAACGACCAGCAGTTTCAATTGCAGGTAAACAAAGCAAAAGCCGGTGTGGCAAATGCCCAGGCAGAAGTGAATGCTGCAGAACTCGAAATAAAAAGAATACAGTTACTGGTAGACAAAAAAATAATCTCCAAAACAGAGCTCGAACTTGCGCAATCAAAATTAAAAGGTGCGCAGGCAAGATTAAGTGAAGCAAAAGCTTACGAGGCAGATGCATCACTGAGGTTGTCTTATACAATGATAAGAGCGCCTTTTACCGGTGTGCTCGATCGTATTCCGCTTAAACTTGGCAGCCTTGTAGACGAAGGCACACTGCTTACAACTGTTTCAGATCTTAGCGAAGTGGTGGCTTACTTCAACGTGTCTGAAAACGAATACCTCGACTATAAACGCAAGCTGCAAAACAAAGACCTGACTCCATACAACAACGTAAAGCTGGTATTGGCAGATGGCACTATTTACAGCAGCCCCGGTAAAGTGGAAACACTGGAAGGTGAGTTTGACCAGGGCACGGGTTCTATTGCTTTTCGTGCACGATTTCCTAACCCTGACATGCTGCTGAAACATGGTTCATCTGGCAAGGTTAGCCTTACTACCAGGGTTCAAAATGCCTTACTGGTGCCGCAAAAAGCAGTGTTTGATATACAGGATAAGAACTATGTATTTATAATGGGTGCAGACAGCACCGTTAAAATGAAAACTTTCACACCAGGAACAAGGGTTAATGAATATTTCCTCGTAAAATCAGGCCTCAGTGCCGGCGATAAGATCGTGTACGAAGGTGTACAAAACATTAAAGATGGCATGCGCATTCAGCCACGTATGGTACAAACAGACAGCCTGCTGGCTATGAAGTAGTGTGTGTTGGTTACCGGCAATAGTGCATATGGCATCGCCTGTTGTGTCACTCACTTGTGCGTTCAGATCATTGGGCATCACTGCGTACACAAACACGCTTACAGTTGCAAACCAGTTACCACGTTACAGGGTTGACGTTGCATGCAGTGCTGCAATATGCTATGATAACATGCGCTGTTACACCCGGAGCTGCTGAATAATGCAATACAGTACAAGAGTGCGACGCAACAGAGGCTTAATAGTACTACAACAGCCGGGTACACCAGATACACTTGCAAAGATTAATGGGTTTGCCAAACTGAATATTCATTTTACAACTTATTTTGGATGGTAGAGAAATTTATACGAAGACCGGTTTTATCACTGGTTATTTCATTGATCATTGTACTATTAGGTGTACTGGCACTTTTTACATTGCCTGTTACACAGTTTCCTGATATTGTTCCCCCATCAGTTGTTGTTACGGCCACCTATAACGGCGCCAATGCCGAAGTGTGTGCCAATGCCGTTGCTATACCACTTGAAAGAGCTATTAATGGCGTGCCTGGTATGACTTACATGAATTCTGTAAGCAGTAACAATGGTGTTACCATGATACAGGTGATGTTTAAAGTAGGCACAGACCCTGACCAGGCTGCCGTTAATGTGCAAAACCGTGTTACCACTATTCTTGATGAACTGCCGGAAGAAGTGATTCGTGCAGGTGTAACTACAGAAAAAGAAGTGAATGCCATGCTGCTGTTCCTGAATGTATATAGTACAGACAGCACCATGAACGAAGAGTTCATCTACAACTTTACAGACATTAATGTATTGCAGGAACTCAAAAGAATTGATGGCGTGGGGCTGGTAGATATTATGGGTGTACGTGACTACGCCATGCGTGTATGGCTAAAGCCCGACCGCATGCTTGCCTACAACATTTCCAGTGAAGAAGTAATAAAATCGTTGCGCAGCCAGAATATAGAAGCCGCGCCGGGTGTGATAGGAGAAAACTCCGGCAAAGACAGGCAGGTGGCGCAGTTTGTATTAAAGTATACCGGTAAATTCAATACACCCGAGGCGTACGAAAACATTGTACTTCGTGCAGATGCGGATGGCTCTGTGCTGCGCCTGAAAGACATTGCCAGTGTAGAGTTTGGCACAGAAAGTTATGATATGTCATCTAAAACAGATGGCAAACCATCAGCATCCATCATGATCAAACAACGCCCGGGCAGTAATGCAAGAGATGTGATCAACAACATCAAAACAAAGATGGATGAGTTGAAGCAAACTTCTTTTCCACCAGGCATGACGTTTAACTACGCATATGACGTGTCCAGGTTCCTGGACGCCAGTATACACGAAGTGCTGCGCACGCTGGTAGAAGCATTCCTGCTGGTGTTTGTAGTGGTCTTCCTCTTCCTGCAGGATTTTCGTTCTACCATTATTCCTGCACTTGCCGTGCCGGTGGCGCTGGTAGGTACGCTTGCGTTTATGCAGGCACTTGGTTTCTCGCTTAACATGCTTACACTGTTTGCACTGGTACTGGCCATTGGCATTGTGGTAGACAATGCCATTGTGGTGGTAGAGGCCGTGCACGTAAAAATGACGGAGCATCATTTACCACCACTTGAAGCAACGATTGCTGCAATGAAAGAAATAAGCGGTGCCATCATTGCTATTACACTGGTAATGTCTGCGGTGTTTGTGCCCGTTGCATTCCTGTCTGGCCCGGTGGGTGTTTTTTACCGCCAGTTCTCGTTAACGCTGGCCATCTCCATTGTTATTTCGGGTATTAATGCACTAACGCTTACGCCTGCACTGTGTGCGCTCATGCTTAAGCATCATACGGCTGTAAAAAAGAAAAACCTGCTGCAGCGCTTTTTTGGCAGTTTCAACAAAGGGTATGATAAAACAGAAAAAAAGTATGCGGGTCTTGTAGCAAGGGTTGCCGGCAGAAAAATGATGACCGTTGCGTTGTTCATTTTCTTCTGCGTGGCGGTTGGTGGTTTGGGTGCCATATTGCCAGGTGGCTTCATCCCTTCAGAAGACCAGAGTATGATTTATGTAGACGTTACTACGCCGCCAGGCTCTACTGTTGACAGAACAGAAAAAGTTTTGGATGAAGTGGAACGTGCTACGAAAAATATTGCGCAGGTGGATAATGTAAGTACCCTGGCCGGTTACAGCCTGATCAGTGAAATATCGGGCGCTTCTTATGGCATGGCCATGATCAATTTAAAATCGTGGGAAGAGCGTGAAGAAAGCATAGATGAAATCATTGCGATTTTTAAAGAAAAAACAAGGCATATTTCAGATGCATCAATAGAGTTCTTTTCACCGCCTACCGTGCCTGGTTTCGGTAATGCCAGCGGTTTTGAAATGCGTTTGCTAAACAAGAACAAAGCAACAGGCCTTGCACAAACAGCCGAGGTAACGAAGCAATTTGTGGAAACACTTAATAAAGATGCTGCCATAGGCGGGGCTTATACAAGCTTCAATCCCAATTTTCCTCAGTATGTTATTCATGTAGACCAGGAAATGGCAGCTAAAAAAGGTGTAACAATCGACAATGCCATGAGCACTTTACAAACTTTACTGGGCAGTTATTATGCTACCAATTTTATACGCTTTAACCAGATGTATAAAGTAATGCTGCAGGCTTACCCTTTTTACCGGAGCACAGAGCAGGATATTATGAGTTTATATGTGAAGAATGATAAAGATGAAATGGTTCCCTATTCAACATTTATTACGCTGGAAAAAGTATTGGGCCCGGAACAGATTACCCGCTATAATATGTACAACGCGGCAATGATTACCGGTAACCCTGAAAACGGCTACAGCAGCGGCGATGCCATTACGGCCATACAAAACCTGGCCGCAACAAAGCTGCCTCGTGGCTATACGGTAGAGTTCAGCGGCATGACGAGGGAGCAGATCGAAAGCGGCAACCAGGCAATATACATTTTCATTATCTGTCTTGTGTTTGTGTACCTGTTGCTGGCGGCACAGTACGAAAGCTTTGCCCTGCCACTTGCCGTAATCCTTTCTTTGCCTACAGGTATATTCGGTGCCTTCCTGTTTTTGCAGGTGCTTGGTTTGGAAAACAACATTTACGCACAGGTTGCCCTGATTATGCTTATAGGGTTGCTCGGTAAAAACGCCATTCTTATTGTTGAATTTGCAGAGCAGCGCCGGCAGCACGGCTTAAGCATCATAGAAGCAGCCAAAGAAGGTGCAGTATCGAGGCTCAGGCCAATTCTCATGACCTCTTTTGCCTTTATTGCCGGTCTTATTCCATTGTGTATTGCCAGCGGGGCAGGCGCTATGGGTAATCGCTCAATCGGAACTGCAGCGGCAGGTGGCATGCTTACAGGAACGTTGTTTGGCGTAATTGTAATACCCGGTTTATACGTGCTTTTTGCAGGCATCGGCAGCAGAAAGTCTTCCGGCAAAGCCAATACACGGCACCACGAAAAACCTTTGTCTGAAGAAATCAACATTGAAGAACCAATCGCTAATTAAACATGATCTATAATTATAAAAGAAGTTTTAATTGTATACTGGTTGCATCCATTTTTGTTATGGCAGGCTGTAAAGCTTACCAGCCTGTTGTAACACCTGCTTTAAAGAATGTACCGGATAGTTTTGTTATAGCAACTTCAGATACTGTGGGTATAGCAGATGTACAGTGGCGCAATTTTTTTGCAGATAGCTTACTCGTTTCTTTAATTGATACAGCTTTATTAAACAATCCTGACCTGCAGATAGCCATGCAGCGTATTGAGGCCGCAAAAGCCATCGTGCGAAGAGCGAAAGGTGCTTTTTTGCCTTCGGTTAATGCGGTTGCCAGTACGGGCATTGATAAGTTTGGTAATTATACCATGAACGGTGTTGGAAACTTCGATACCAATTTTTCTGAGAACATAGATAAAGACAGGACCATTCCTTATCCTGTTACGCCAGACTTTTTTCTTGGCCTGCGCAGCAACTGGGAGATTGATTTGTGGGGCAAATTAAAGAACAGCAAAAAGGCAGCAGCTTCAAGGTTGCTGGCATCTGAAAAAGGCAGGCAATTTATCGTTACATCGCTTGTGGCCGATATTGCTTCAGGGTATTACAACCTGCTGGCGCTGGATAACCAGTTAAAGATCATCCAACGCAATATCAAATACCAGCAGGATGCATTAGATATTGTCAGGGTAATGAAGGAAACGGGCCGTGCCACACAGCTTGCTGTGCAACAATTCCAGGCGCAGCTCTACAATACACAAAGTTTTGAATACAGCACCAAACAGGAAATTGTACAGGTGGAAAACAGTATGAACTACCTGCTTGGCCGCTACCCGCAATCTATAGCCAGGGATAGTAATACATTGAACAGTACCTTGCCTTCAATCATCAATGCAGGCATTCCTGCAACATTGCTTACAAGAAGGCCTGATGTACAACAGGCTTCACTCGAACTCGAAGCAACAAAGTTTGATGTTGCTGCTGCAAAGGCTGCATCGTTACCTTCGCTTACCATTACACCCTATCTTGGCCTCAATGCATTCAAAGCAAACTTATTGCTAAACACCGGATCTGTAGCGTATGGCATCATCGGTGGTCTTACGGCGCCATTGCTGAATAAGAAAGAGCTATATGCCAGCTACAAACTTGCCGGCGCAAATCAGCAGGAAGCATTTTACAGGTTTCAGCAGTCGCTCATCAACAGTTTTACAGAAGTGCATACGGGGCTCAACGATATTGAAAACAAAAGGCACATGCAACAACTAAAATCCAAAGAGGTGGAAGAGTTGCGGTCTGGCGTTTCTTCGGCAAATGATCTTTACGTGGCCGGCTATGCTTCTTATCTCGAGGTAATCACCGCGCAAAAAAGCGTATTGCAGGCAGAGTTTGAACTCAATGATACCAGGAAAGATGTGTTTGTTGCATTGATCCAATTGTACCGTGCGTTGGGTGGTGGCTGGCAATAAGTTTTGTTTACCGGCTATGGTATTTTATGGCATCGCCTGTTGTGTCACTCACTTGTGCGTCCCTTTTTTATGGCGGCTGCAGCCTCCCGTTTACCGAAGTGGTAAAAAACATCACGGCTGTTTCACCAGTACGTCAGCGTTATGCTTTAGCCGGCAAAGCAACACGGGCCACAAAGTTGCCCGTGTTGCTTTTTACATGTAATCTTCTTTTCTTTTTTGAGACCATCGCTCTGCAGATGTTTCCACATGCCGCATATTATACCGGAACATTAAAACAAATGTGCCTGCCAGCATTACCAGGCAGCCGGATAACCACAACCAATAACCGGCGTTATGACTAACAATGCGATGCGCCTGGCCGCCCTCATTATCGGTAATATTATCAAATATCAAAAATGAAAGAGAGAGCAAACCGGCAAATGCGCTGAATGTCATGGATAACCTGAGGTTTGGTTTAAGCAGCCACCACGCAGCAAACAACAGAGGGTTGGCATACCAGGCCATACCTGCTGCATCGGAAAATATGGCACCCCAGCCAAGTAACAATACCATTATTGAATCACTGCACTCCGACGTAGTACAAAAACTCTTTTGCGTTAATGACAGTACAAACAACGTAATGCTTGTAATAAGCACAGCCTTTTTAAGCTTGCTGTCTTCATTCATATATCATATTTTAAGTGTACACGATTGGCATTCACCACACGGGCATTACTTAAACTAATATATGAATAAAGATAATATCAGCGTTGCAGGATGTGCAAATGGGTAAAGCAGTATTGCCTGCAGGTTATGTAAGCTTTCTCTTCGGCTATGCAGTATCGTTTGCTGCGTGTAGCACTGCAGTACAAGTGAGTGACACAACCGGTGCCAAATAGCACCAATACTGCCGGTTACCCAAAATTATTTTTTCCTGTTTGCGTTGGGTTTAAAATAGCGGCGTTTGCCATTACTACCGCCGCCACCGCCACCGCCGGTTCTTCTCTGCCTGGGTGTGTAAGCAGGTGTTTCTCCGAATGTAGCAGGAACGGTTGCTTTTGTTACAGCATGCCCCAGCAGTTGTTCTATACGGGCAAATTTGTTTTGTTCGGTTTCGCTGATGAAAGTATAAGCGGTGCCGGTACTTGCGGCCCTGGCTGTACGGCCAATACGGTGTACATAATCTTCACCATCGTTTGGTACATCGTAATTAATGACCAACTCTATGTCTTCTATATCAATGCCACGGCTAAGAATATCTGTAGCTACAAGTATTTTTGTTTTCCTGTTTTTGAAATCGAGCAATACCTGCTCACGCTGCTCCTGTTCAAGATCTGAGTGTATTTCGTTTACTGAAAACTTAGCCTGTTTCAGGTCTCGTGTAAGTTGCTTTACATTCTGTTTGCGGGAGCAAAAAATGATAACGCTGTTGTATTCCTGCTGCGTAAGTACATATTTTATCAGCGGGATCTTTTGTGTTTCATACACCACAAACGCTTCCTGTTTGATTTGCTCGGGTGGCTTGGAAACTGCAATGTTTATTTCTACAGGATTGTGTAAAATTGTTCTTGCCAGTTCACGGATCTTATGCGGCATGGTTGCAGAGAACAGCAGATTTTGTCTTTGCTTTGGCAGGTAGCCAATGATGCGCATTATATCGTCTTTGAAACCCATATCCAGCATACGGTCGGCCTCATCGAGTATCAGGTAACGCAGGTCGTTTAGTTTTACATAACCCATATTTAAATGCGCAATCATTCTGCCCGGTGTGCACACGACCACGTCTACACCGCTGGATAATGCTTTTTTCTCCGTGGTAAAAATGGCGCCATCGCTGCCGCCGTAAACGGGTATTGAACTTACGGAAGTAAAATATGAAAGACCTTCCAGTGCCTGTGAAATCTGTACCGCCAGCTCACGTGTTGGTACAATGATCATGGCATTGATATGATGGTGATCGTGTTCTTCTGTAAGCAGTTTATGCAGCAGGGGTAGTAGAAAAGCGGCGGTTTTGCCTGTTCCTGTCTGCGCAGATGCGATGATGTCTTTACCGGCTAATATTGGTGGAATTACCTGCTCTTGTATAGGTGTGGCTTTTTCATAACCCATGGAGTCAATGCCTTCCAGTAGCTGTTCGTTAAGTTTTAAATCTTTAAATGTCAAGTGTTGTTTGTTTGAAGTCCGTTGCGGCAAATATAAGCAGATAAAGGGGTTTGTGAGCGTTGGCCTGCGAATGTTACACCTTTTGTTAATTAAATAAGCTTACAATGAAACAGGAAACGCCATCGTGGCTGCGCAAAAAAAACGTTGATCGAAACACCCGCAGTATGCAGGCATTTAGGTGAGCCGTAAGTATCTGCAATGGATAAGTATAACAACGGATATTGCTTAAAAAATAAAAATCTTCCCAATAGTTTTTCCATCGATATTAGCGGAAGTTTTAAGCATATCGTCATTTATAAATTTTACACATGAGAAGAACGTTTGTTTTAGCTGCATTGCTATGCACCACATTAACTTATGCGCAAAGCACCAAAAAATTACAGAAGATCGCCAAAACAATTACAGAAGCTGATCTTAAAGCAAAACTTTCTGTAATTGCAGGCCCGGGAATGGAAGGACGTGAAACCGCAACCCCTGCACAAAAAAAAGCAGCAGCCTTTATTGAAGATTACTTTAAACAACTCGGCTTATTACCGGGTAACGGCGATAGTTACCAAATGAACTTTCCCGTGTTCCAGGATTCGCTTGCCACCTCATCCTTTACTGTAAATGGTAAGTCGCTCAACATGTATACCGATTATGTAATAAGCCCATTGTCTATGTCAACCGGTTCGTGGAGCGGCGACAGTGTGGTATTTGTTGGTTTTGGTATTGCAGACTCTACAAGAAATGATTTTAAAAGCAATAATGTAAAAGACAAATGGGTAATTGTTGCCGAAGGTACTGCCACAGATGCTGATAAACCCGCTGTGCAATATAGTTTTCGCAACCCTGCTTCTGTATATGCTAAAATGATGCAGGCAAGAACCAATGGCGCAAAAGGTATTATTGTGATTGCAAAGGATTTTCCTAAAAAAAGTACTACTGTAAAGGGTAACATGTACCTGAAGCAAAGCCAGGGTAAACCCTTGCCCGCTGTTTCTGTTTCTTATACTACCGCTGCGTTGCTGCTGGGCAAATCAATGGCATCTTTTAAAGATGTACAGCAGGTGCAAACAGGCAGTTATGCGGCCGCTTTTACATTCTCGGCAAATACCGTAACCAATAACCTGCAGAGCAGTAATGTAATGGGTTTATTACCAGGTGGCGAGAAAAAAGACGAATATGTATTCATTACTGCTCACTACGATCATCTTGGTAAAAGAGATACGGTTATCTATTACGGTGCAGATGACGACGGCTCTGGTACAACAAGCGTGCTTGAACTGGCCGAAGCTTTTGCCAAAGCAAAACAAAAAGGCTACACGCCCAAACGCTCTATCGTGTTTATGACGGTGTCGGGCGAAGAGAAAGGTTTATGGGGTTCAGAATACTACGCTGCACATCCCGTTTACCCGCTCAACAAAACCTCTGTGGACCTCAATATCGATATGGTGGGCAGGATAGACCCGGAAAGAAATTACGGCGACTCTATGAACTATGTGTACACCATTGGGGAAGATAAACTAAGCAGCGATCTGCTGCCCATCAGCGACAGTATTAATAACAGGTTTGTAAAAATGGAACTCGACCGGAAATACAATGACCCAAAAGATCCAAACCGTTTTTACTACCGGTCAGATCATTTCAACTTTGCCAAAAATGGTGTGCCTGTTATATTCTATTTCAACGGTACACACGCAGATTATCACCAGCCATCAGATACTGTTGACAAGATCAATTTCGACCTGATGGCAAAACGTGTAAAACTTGTGTTTTACACTGCATGGGAAATGGCCAACCGTAATGAAATGCTCAAACGCGATATACCGCTCAAATAACCGCCCACAATAGCTGTTTTTCTTTGCGGCTTTTTCAGTATGTTGCAGCAGATGGAGTATAAACTTTTTCTTCCCGCACGTTATACCAAAGCAGCCCGCATAAACGCACACCTGCCGCATGTAAGGCATGTTTCCACAAACTTTGCCACATGCCGCAGGTGTTTTTATATAAATGACAACAGCCATCATTTCTGCACCAATTGCGGCTTTCCGCAGCAGGAAGATGAAACACAACTGCTTTTCCAGTATCGCGAAAAACAGCGCAAAGAAACACTTCAGAAGAATGAATTTACCATACAGGTAGCAAGAAGTGTGTTATACATCTTGTCGGCAATATTCTTTGCCAGTGCCGTCGGCATTTTATTTTCCACGCTTGATGAGCGCATCTGGCTTAGTCTTATTTCGGCTGCCTGCACCGGGCTTTTTTTCCTGCTGGCAAGGTGGAGCGCCAAAAGACCGTTTACTGCCATACTAACAGCTTTTGTTATTGTGGTTACCTTTTCAACCATTGCCGTATTCGGCGAGCTTACCAACTCGTTTAAGACTGTGCAGGGTATTTACACCATTATCTTTTGCACCACCATATCGTGGTTATTGTTCAGGGGTATACAGGCAGCTTATAGAACAGACCTTGTAAATGAAGAAATGCTGATAATTTAATGGAGCCAGATCAGGATACATATTATTGCGACGATTGCGATACCAGCGTAAAAGGCTACCATCGTTTTTGCCATCATTGTGGTGCTTATCTTGGTACAGATGCCGGGCGGGTAGATATCTTCAATAACCGGCACCTGCGCGGTGCCCTGGTATTCTACACCATCTACCTGTTCTTCTGTCTCACGGTGCGTTTTACCAACTGGTTTACAAGTTACGACAGCCTGTTCTTCGTAGAAATATCCCTTGCTGCGGTCACAGTATATTTTGCCTGGAGAAACAGGGCCACTATAAAGCCGGTACTAAAGTTCAACAACTTCAATGTGTTGGTATTGCTTGGCGTTATTGCAGGGTCGGTTGCTTTTTCCACAGTTATCAGTCTTACCATTAAGCAGATCAATGTCTCTATTTTCCAGGTAGATACCAGTCTGTTCGAGCCCTACCGTATTTACCAGTTCCCCGTGCTGGTCATGATCTATTCTATCGCGTTCATGCCCGCAGTATTTGAAGAAATTGCTTTTCGCAGTGTGTTGTATAATTATTTCAATGCCTTCCTGGATGAGCGCATGGTGGTAATGATTACCGGTTTTATTTTTGCCGCCATACACCTCAATTTTTTCTCGCTGGTCTGGCTTATCCCCTTCGGTATCCTGATTGGCTCGTTGCGCAGAAAATATAATACGCTCTGGTATGGTATTATCTTTCATTTCGTATTTAACCTCACTGCCTGCCTTATTGATCTGTACGGCCAAAACGTTTTTTAATGTTTTGTATTAAGCTGCATTGCTACTATCATCGCCTGTTGTGTCACTCACTTGTGCGTTCTGTTCTTTGTGCATCAAGGGTGCGGCCTTGCTATGATTTTCAGCAAATAGCTTTTGTGCAGGTAATGAGCATTTTTCGGTTCATATAATGATTTGTTTCTTCCAGGTTGTTTACCGTTCTTTTGTTTTGACACAAAAGAACCAAAAAGCCAGGCAAAAAAAGATGTACGGCCTTTTCCTGCTTTCGTGCTGAATAAGCCTGACATACTGATATGGCTTTAGCAGTGGTTGCATCAGCACGATGCGGAATTGCAACCACGTTGATTGAATAAGAATATTTCACATCTCACGTCTCACGTCTGCCGTTTCACCATTCACCATTGACCATTCACGTCTCACGTCTCACCATGCTGCGCAAAGCTTTGCCGTACAAGAGTGCGACGCAACGAACGCTCAATAGTTTTGCTGCTGCCGGGCCCACCATTGTTTTTTAAACGACCGCATATGCACATGTTATACATAATGCGGAATTTTATGTTTCTATAAGTTTTCATACCCTTAATTTTGCGCAATCTTTTCAAGAAATGAATCAAACAATTTCATCAAACGAGTCTATTCCTTCGCAAAAAAAGAAAATCATTGTTTTAGGTAGCGGTCCTAACAGAATTGGTCAGGGTATTGAATTTGATTATTGCTGTGTACATGGTTTACTGGCAATAAAAGAATGCGGCTACGAGGCAATTATGATCAATTGCAACCCGGAAACAGTAAGTACGGATTTTGATATGGCCGATAAGCTGTATTTCGAACCCGTTTACTGGGAGCACCTGTGGGAAATTATAGAACTGGAACAACCGGAAGGTGTAATTGTGCAACTGGGCGGACAAACTGCGCTGAAGCTTGCCAAAAAGCTTACGGAAAAAGGGATAAAAATCATCGGCACATCATTCGATAGTATGGATATCGCCGAAGATCGTGGCCGCTTTAGTGATTTGCTGAAAGACCTCGATATTCCTTACCCTGCTTACGGTACGGCCTTTACGGCTGATGAAGCCATAGAAGTGGCCAACAAAGTTGGTTACCCGGTACTGGTAAGACCCAGCTATGTTTTGGGCGGACAAAGAATGCGTATCGTGATCAATGATGATGAAGTGGAAAAAGCCGTTATCAGCCTGCTTAAACACATACCCAACAATAAAATTCTCATTGACCATTTTCTCGATCGTTGCCAGGAAGCAGAAATAGACGGCATTTTTGACGGGGAAGAATTTCATGTAATGGGCGTAATGGAACATATTGAGCCTGCAGGTATACACAGTGGCGATAGCAATGCGGTATTACCAGCATTTAACCTTACACCGCTGGAAGTAACCACCATGGAATACTATGCTGAAAAAATTGCCCGGGCACTCGATATAAGAGGACTTATAAACATACAGTTTGCTATTAAAGATGGTAAAGTGTATGTAATCGAAGCTAACCCGCGTGCAAGCCGCACCACGCCATTTATTGCAAAAGCTTACCAGATACCTTACCTGAACATCGCTACCAAAGTAATGATTGGTGCTGCAAAACTGAAAGAGTTTACCATGGAAAAAAAGCTGGATGGTTTTGCCATCAAGGAACCGGTGTTCAGCTTTAATAAATTTCCGAACGTAAACAAAGAGCTCGGGCCCGAAATGAAAAGTACAGGAGAGGCCATCCGCTTTATAAAAGATCTGCGGGATCCATATTTCAGAACTTTGTACAAAGAGAAGAGTATGTACCTGAGTAAATAATTTAAAGACCGGTTTCCCGGTCTTTTTTATTAATGGCCGGTAAGCGGGATGCAATGAATGAAATTTATCTCTTCTTTCTTATGCGGCCTTTTTTGTTAAAACTTTTCGATGGCATTCTTTCTGAAACAATAAAAGCAACGTTTTGCTGTTATAGTGGCGAGGAAAAGCGATAAATTTATTGCGTAAATCCAACAGACTTTGAAGAACCTGAGTTATATCCTCATCTGCATACTTATTGTATTAACAGCATCGTGTGCCCACGCTGCTGATTCTTCATACCACCTTACCGCAAAGAAAGGCTTATTAGATCTCCGTTCTGCGTCAATTGGCGAAGATGAGATTTCCTTTTCGGGAGAGTGGGCATTTTACTGGCAACAACTGCTTACACCAGATTCTCTTGAGCATTTTAAACCCCGTTATACTGCATTTCCGGCACTGTGGAATAATACAATCATAAATGGCAAAACCCTTCCCGCAAAAGGTTACGCAACCTATGCATTAACGGTTTTATTGCCGCCAGACAGTAAGCCTCTTGCGATTAACATTCCCGATGTATACAGTTCTTACAGGCTGTATGTGAATGGTAAGGTCATTGCCGAAAATGGAAAGCCCGGCAGATCAGCCGATGACTCACAACCATGGTGGTCTAATGAAATGCGAACCATTGCACCCGGTACCGATACACTCCGCATCGTATGGCAGATAGCCAATTTTTCACATGCCAAAGGTGGCGCAGCCCAAACGATCTCGATTGCCGAAAAAGACAGTGTTATTTACAGGAAAGATCAATCAACTGCTTTTAGCTTTTTGCTTACCGGTTGTTTGTTTATGGGCGGTATGTTTTTTCTCGGACTGTATATTTTTGGCCGCTACGATAAAACGCTGTTGCTGTTTTCACTTTTTTGCATTACATACAGCTACCGTATTGTTGGCGCAGATCCGTATTCGCTGCATACCTTTATTCAGGGCACGCCATGGTGGATCACCACGCGTCTCGAATACCTCTCGCTCTATTTTTCTGAATTCCTTTTCACACTGTACGTGTTAAACCTTTACCCTGCGCAGGCCAGCAGGGCGGTAAGCAGTGTAATTGCAGTTATATGTGCGCTGTTTTGTGTAAGTGTGTTTGTATTGCCGGCCTACATTTTTACCATGCTCATCAAGGTATTTCTTGGTTTTTCACTGGTAAATATGTTGTACACGTTATATGTGTTCAGCAGTGCCGTACGTAAAAAAATGACCGGCTCTGTTTATTCATTGGGCGGTGCAGTAATACTGGTACTTGTGTTTGTATACATCGGCCTTGCTTACATTCAACAGTTTAAGGCCAATGAGGCCTTTGTAATCATCGGCTATATTCTTTTTTTCTTTTTACAGTCATTGATACTCTCTTACCGGTTTGCCCATAACCTGAAAAAAGCAAAAAGAGTAGCAGAAAAAGCATTGCTCGCAAAGTCGCAGTTTCTTTCCACTATGAGTCATGAGATACGCACACCACTCAATGCGGTAATAGGTTTAACGCATCTCATGCTTAAAAACGATCCGCGCAAAGACCAGGAAGAAGAACTAAAGATCATGCTGTTTTCTGCGAACAACCTTTTATCAATTGTAAATGATATTCTCGACTACAATAAGATTGAAGCCGGTAAAATTCATTTTGAATGCATTGAAACAGATATGCACAGCATTGTAAAAAACATTGCCGGAGGTTTTAAAACCTATGCAGAAGAAAAAGGTATTCAACTCGAGTGTTCTACAGACGAAACACTTGATGTTACGGTGCTTGCAGACCCAACAAGAATGAGCCAGGTACTTACCAATCTTGTACACAATGCAATTAAATTTACCGCCAGGGGTAGCGTAAAGATAACCGTTGCAGCGGAGCAGCGGAATACCAACACCATTACATTGCGGTTTACGGTAAAAGATTCCGGTATTGGTATTCCTGCAGAAAAGCAACGCATCATTTTCGATCAGTTTACACAAGCAGATTCGTCTACTTCAAGAAGTTTTGGTGGCACAGGTCTTGGCTTAAGCATTTGCAAAAGCATACTGGAAAAACAGGGTGTTACCATGCAGCTCGTAAGCGAAGAAGGCATTGGTACAGAATTCTACTTTGTGCAAACTTTCCCGGTATGTAAAAAAATTGCGCAGGACAAAAAGCCGGTAACTGTTTCCAATGCAAGACCACTTGAAGGCATCAGTATTTTACTGGTAGAAGACAGCGAATTCAATATTGTGGTAGCAACGCGGTTTTTACAGTCGTGGGGCGCAGAAATTGAGGTAGCCCAAAACGGGCAGGAGGCGCTTGATAAATTCAATGAGGCAAAACACCAGCTTATCCTCATGGATTTGCATATGCCCGTTATGGATGGCCGCGATGCCACCATCGAGCTGAGGAAACAAGGCACAAAAGTGCCAATCATAGCCCTTACAGCCAGCATTTATGCTGATGAAAACGATAAGGTAATTGCCTGTGGCGCCAATGATGTTGTGATAAAACCTTTTGAACCGGAATCTTTGCGCAACAAATTATTGCACTATCTTAAAATAGCGTCCTGAATCTTTTTTTAATGCGGTAGTCGGCGGCATTGCTACTATCACCGCCTGTTGTGTCACTCACTTGTACGTTTGATTCTTTATGCAGCACGTGTGCGGTCTGGCTGCGTTTCAGCAGATCCCCTTTTGCATGCAATGAGCATCATTCGTTTCATATGCTGATTTGTTCCTTCCAGGTTGTTGCCTGTTCTTTTGTCTCGAAAGTAAAGTTCGATTTTGTTGTGGGTTTAACCGTCCTCGGAAAACAGGCGTGAAGAAATTACGGAATGCAGCGTTAAGCAGCGAAGCAGATGCGTAATGTTCAAATGCAATTCACAAGTCTACGTTCAATAGCTAATCTGCTATTACATGTATGACTTCTTCGCTGTAGCGTAAGGCAGTAAATTTTAGCCGATTTTTCCGCAGCCTTGATCTTTCTTGTTACTTTTTTGCATCAAGGCAAAAAAGTAAATACGCTGCTGCACGATGCGGAATTGTAGTTACGCTGATTGAATAATAGTATCTCACGTTTCACGTATCACCATTGACCATTCACCATTGATCATTCACGTCTCACGTCTCATCTCTCACGTTTCACATCTCACGTCTCACCAATCACCTCCCGAAATACTTTTTCAAAATCCTCAGGCAGCATAACATTATTGTTTACTTATGTATCTTCAACCCAAATTAATTGTCTGTGAGATTTTTTGTGACGGCAATGCTGTTATTATTTGTACACAATATTTATGCGCAACAAACCTGGCAGCAGGAAGTAAACTACACCATAGATGTAACCCTCAACGATGCAGAGCATACGCTTGACGGTTTTGAACAGATCAATTATATCAATCATTCCCCCGACACATTGCGCTATATTTTTATTCACCTTTGGGCTAACGCATATAAAAATGACCAGACGGCCTTTAGCGAACAGTTATTAAGAAACGGAAGAACAGATTTCTACTTTTCATCTGAAGAACAACGTGGATACATAAACAGGCTTGAATTTAAAACCGGGAAAGAAACACTTGTAACCGAAGCAACCAAAGACATTGATGTTATTAAACTGTTGTTGGCAAAACCACTGGCGCCCAACGAGGAAGTTACTATCGCAACCCCCTTTCATACCAAATTGCCATTTCTTTTTTCGAGAGGTGGTTATTACAAACAGTTTTACGCCATCACGCAATGGTATCCTAAAGCAGCGCTGTATGATAAAGATGGCTGGCATGCTATGCCTTATCTTGACCAGGGAGAGTTTTACAATGATTTCGGCAACTACCACGTCTCAATCACCCTACCGGGAAATTATAAGGTGGCTGCTACTGGTTTATTAACTGAAACACATGAGGGGCCAACACTGAAGCAAATGGTTACTGACCAAAAGCCGGATAAAAAGAAACAACCCTTTCTTCCCAAAAAAAGAAAAGTAGAAGAAGAAATCACTCCTTCTTCAGGAAAACAACAGACCTGGGTTTACGATGCCCGCCATGTAACAGACTTTGCATGGTTTGCTGATAAAAGGTTTATTGTAAGAAGTGATACCATAATGCTTGGAGATAACATAGTAAAAGCCAACTGCTATATACTGCCTGAAAATGCCGGTCTGTATGCAAACAGTTTGCAGTTTACCAAACAGGCTATCCGTTTCTACAGTGCACAGTTTGGCAACTATCCCTATCCTGCAGTAAATGTCGTTTCTGCACCTAAGGCTTTGGTTTATCCTACAAGTATGGAATATCCCATGCTCACAATGATTACCGAGTCAACCGAAATGGAAGTAGATGCTACGATAGCACATGAAGTGGGTCATAACTGGCTGATGGGTATCCTGGCTACCAACGAAAGGGACCATGCATGGATGGATGAAGGCATCAATACCTTTATAGAAAGAAAATACCGGTTGCAATACTATCCTGAACATTACAGTACGTCACTGGACTTTTCAGGGCTTAATGGAGCAGGCGTTCATAAGTTGCTGAATACAACGATTGGTCTAAAAAAAGACCAGCCGATTGATCTTACAAGCGATGCGTACAGCGAATTTAATTACGGGGCCGTTGTGTACGAGAAAACGGCAGACTGGATGGAATACCTGGAAAAGATGGTTGGCAAAGACACCATAGCAGCAATTACCCGAGCTTACTACAGCAACTTTTCGTTCAAACATCCATCGCCAGCAGATCTTAAAAATACCGCGGAAAAGGTTTCTGGCCGTGACCTTACCGCAGCCTTCAACAAGATTTATTCTACAGGCTATATCGACAGTTCTGTAATGCAGGAGAAAACGAAATTTTCGTTTGGGATACCAGGCTTTAAAGAACAGGCAAAATATATCATTTTTACGCCGGTAGCAGGCTTCAACCATTATGACAAAATAATGATTGGCGGTATGCTGCATAATTACCAGTTGCCATTACAAAAAATGCAATTCCTCATTGCACCGGTATATGCAACCGGCAGCAGGAAATTAAATGGTACTGCGCGGTTGTCTTACAATCATTTTACCAAACGCACATGGCTCGAAATTGCCACAAGCGGGATTCGTTACTCCATTAATGATTTTTCAGATGAGAAAAATGACAAGCTTTATCTTGGTATTACAAGATTTGTACCCTCGGTAAAACTTTCATTGTATAATAAAGAACTGCGTGAAAAAACAAAATGGACATTTCTGATAAGAAGTTTTATTCTAAAAGAAGACCAGCTCAATTTCAGAGATATTACTACACCAACAGATACTTTTAGCCAGGCCTATAAGACAACGGCAAACAACCTCGTAAACCAGTTGAAGATAAGCTACGAAAATAACCGGGTGCTTTACCCGTATAATGCCAACGTGGTAATAGACCAGGGCAAAGACTTTTTACGCATTGGCTTTACCGGTAAATACTTTTTCAATTATAACCAGGCAAGGCAAGGCATTGCTGCAAGAGTTTTTGCGGGCAAATATTTTAATCTTAACAACACTAATCCTTTTGCTGCCTATAAAACAGCCCTGAATATGAGTGGACCAAAAGGAGATGAGGACTATACCTATAGCGGTTACTTCATTGGCCGTAATGAATTTGAAGGCTGGCAAAGTCAGCAGGTAATGGAGCGGGATGGATTCTTTAAAGTACGTACAGACCTGCTGGGAGATAAAATAGGGAAATCTGACGACTGGCTGGTTGCAATAAACCTGAGTGGCGATATACCGGACAAAGTAAACCCGCTGAATGCTTTACCGTTTAAACTTCCGATAAAATTATTTCTTGATATAGGTACGTACAGCGAAGCATGGAGAAACGATGAAGCCGCCAACAATAAAATCCTTTTTGATGCAGGCCTGCAACTGTCTTTGTTCCGCGGTGGCCTGAACGTATATGTACCACTTGTATACAGTAAAGTATACAATGATTATTTCAAAGCTTACCTTGGCGATAAGCGTTTTGCAAAAAATATTTCTTTTAATATTAACCTCGACGTGTTTCAGCTGAGTAAGCTGAGCAGAACCATTCCATGGTAGTATGCAGCAAACCAGGATAGATATTGTTTCTTCTGTTGATATTGATACCATAAAATGGAATAGCTGTGTTGAAAGCAGCCGTAACCCACTGATATATGCGTACACCTGGTACCTTGATTATATGACCGATAACTGGAGCGGTATTGTGATCAACGACTATGAAGCGGTAATGCCCGTACCATGGCGCAAAAAATTTGGTATAATATATACATATACCGTACCTTTTATACAACAACTTGGCGGATTTACAAAGGCCGAATTTGCACAAGACTTTTTTCTTAAAGCACTTATTGACAACTATAGTTATGGCGACTATAACTTCCATTATAACCATCAATCTTTAGCGTTACAACCCCTCACAAATTATACGCTTGATTTGTCGTTGCACTACGCATTGCTTAAGCAGCGTTACCATATTGACCTGCTGCAAAACCTTAACAAAGCCGCCAAGGAAAATATCTTTTATGTAAATGCGGATTACAAGGAAGCAGTTTCAATGTATGAAAAATTATATGGTGACAGAATGTTGAATGTAAAACCCCGGGATTACCAAAACCTGTTACAATTGTGCACGCACCTGGCTGGTGCCAACAAAGTAATGGCAAGAAAAGTAACAGATAGTAATAATGAAACCCTGGCAATTGCATTACTGCTTTCTGACGGCAGGCGTTTGTACAACCTGGCAAACAGCGTGTCTAACGCCGGAAGAAAAAAAGCAGCCAATCATTTTTTATTTGATGCATTGATCCGGGAGTTTGCGGGCACCGGTCTGATACTGGATTTTGAAGGTTCAGATATTCCGGGTGTAAAGCATTTTTATAAAAATTTTGGCGGGGAGAACCAGTTTTATTACGCGTGTCATTTTAACCGGTTACCTGCCCCGCTGCGCTGGTTGAAACCTTAGCGGGGTTGTTGCTGCATAGCAAACAGGAAGTACAAGAGTGCGACGCAACAGGTGCTTCATGCTTTTACTGCAGCCGGGTACATCATACCTAAAATGCAGACCTGTCTTCAATAATACGCTCAGCTATGAGCAGGTCTATAGGTCTTGTAATTTTTATGTTATCGTACTCCCCTTCTGTTAAGTGTACGGGTGTGCCATACGCTTCCACCACTGTTGCTTCATCTGTAAAAGCCTCGTCATATTGTTGTTCGAATGCTGGCAGAATAATGGTACTTAAAAAAGTTTGTGGTGTTTGTATAATGCGTACCTGCTGCCGGTCGCTGATATAGTGAGTACCATCTTTAACAATGCGGATGGAATCTGTGGCGGCCACTGCGGGTATTGCACTGCCTTTTTCTATAGCCTGGTTAAAGCAGCGTCTTATCAACGGTACGCTGATGAGGCATCGCACGCCGTCATGCACAAAAACAACAGCTTCTTCTTCGATCGTTTGCAGACCAGCTTTTACAGAATGGAACCTGGTACTGCCACCTTCTATCATTACTATTTTTCCGTTTGCATGGTCCAGCTGGTTGATGATTTTCTCTCCTTTCTTTAAATGATCCTTCGGTAAAACGAGTACAATATGCATGTCATCATAGGCACGTAAAAAAGAATCTATCGTATACCACAAAACAGGTTTACCTTTTAGCAACAGGAACTGTTTGGGTGTTACATTGCCCATTCTTGTACCGGCGCCGCCTGCTACGATAACAGCATATTTTTTCATGTGTCCAAAGAAAGCAAATAAATCTCATTTGCTATTACGCCGCTTCAGGAAAGATATTTACGCAGCTGGTTCTCTATTTCACTGCAGGGAACAAACATGGGCTTTTTGACGATGTTGATGTTTATCTCGCTGTTTAGTATTGTGTAAGTGCCTTCTATAGCACCCATAAAAGTTTTAATATCGAAGCCGCCTGCTGCTTCATTACCGTTAAAGTTTCCACCGGCACCGGTAATAGCATCTTTTGCTTTACTGATGATGTGGTGCACATTACTGTCGAACTTTATAGAGAAGTTACACATAAATGCTTTTTTTAGTTTCTATCAAATTGCGTACAAATATTACGCTACAAAAATACTTTTTAGACGATAAGTGCTTTGCATAAAAAAGACCGGCCTTTGGGCCGGTCTTTTTACCATGATCCTGTCAAAAAAATTTTTATGCTTCATTCAAAAATGCATAGCGATAATCTGTTGGCGGGTTGTATGTTTCTTTGATTGTTCGTGCACTCAGCCAACGATAGAGGTTTAGCATGCTGCCTGCCTTGTCGTTTGTACCGCTGGCCCTTGCACCACCAAAAGGTTGCTGGCCAACTACCGCACCGGTTGGTTTATCGTTGATGTAAAAATTTCCTGCAGCATTCCTCAGTTTGGCGGTGGCCATTACAACGGCTTCTCTGTCCTGCGCAATAATAGAACCGGTAAGCGCATAAGGCGATGTATTGTCAACCAATGCCAGCGTTTCCTCAAACTTATCCGCATCATACACGTATATGGTTAGCACTGGCCCAAAAATCTCTTCGCACATGGTGGTGTACTTAGGGTCTTTCGCTTCAATAACCGTTGGCGCTATAAAATATCCTTCAGATTTATCATAAGTACCTCCTACAAGAATGGACGCTTTTTTATCTTTTTTTGCATTGGCTATATAGGTAGCAATTTTGTCAAAACTTCTTTCATCAATAACAGCATTTACAAAATTGCCAAAATCTTCCACACTGCCCATCTTCATGGTTTGCACTTCCGCCACCAGTTTACGCTTTACTTCTTCTGCTATGTTAGATGGCAGGTATGCCCTTGAGGCGGCAGAGCATTTCTGCCCCTGGAATTCAAAAGCACCGCGTGCAAGTGCAGTAACTACCGCATCAACGTTTGCGCTTTTGTGCACCATTACAAAATCTTTACCACCGGTTTCGCCAACAATACGCGGGTAAGACCTGTAGCTGGAAATATTTTCACCAATTGTCTTCCACATCTGGTTAAACACACCGGTAGAACCGGTAAAGTGTACGCCTGCAAATTCAGGATGTGCAAAACAAACTTTACCAAGTACGGGGCCATCCACATAAATAAGGTTGATCACACCATCCGGCAAACCTGCTTCTTTTAAAATACGCATAAACATTTGCGCAGAATATACCTGTGTATTGGCAGGTTTCCATACCACGGTATTGCCACACATAGCGGCACTTGTTGGCAGGTTACCACCAATAGCGGTAAAGTTGAATGGGGTAACAGCCAGCACAAACCCTTCAAGCGGGCGCCACTCCATACGGTTGTGTACACCGGGGGAAGATATTGGCTGTTGCCTGTATATTTCGCTTAAGTAATGCACATTGAAACGTAAGAAATCAATGATTTCGCAGGCACTGTCTATCTCTGCCTGGTATGCATTTTTGCTTTGCCCCAGCATAGTGGTACCATTCATATAAGAACGGTATTTGGTGGCTATAAGGTCTGCAGCTTTCAGAAAGATGTGCGCCCTGTCTTCCCACGGCATATCTGCCCACGCCTGCTTTGCTTTAAGCGCAGCATCTATGGCCTGTCTTACATGTTTTTCATCACCCATATGAAATGCACCCAGTGTATGCGCTATTTCGTGTGGCGGGTGTATGTCTACCCTATTACCACTCTTTACCGCTTTACCACCAATATACATTGGCACATCAACCGGTTTCTTCTTCAATTCAGCAAGCGTTCTTTTCAAGATTGCTTTTTCCGGAGAACCTGGTCCATATTGCAGTACCGGTTCATTTGCCGGCAGCGGGTAAGAGAAATATCCAAGATTCATGTACAATAATTTAAGGCCGCGAAGTTAGTAAAAGACGCTGACATGTGTTAGTTACCCGTTAATGCTTTCAGGTTAAAGTAATGAACCCGGCAGCAGTGCTGCTATTGTGCATCGTTGCGTCGCACTCTTGTACTGTAAAGCATTATTCAGCAATGCGAAGACGAATGGCTGTTGTAATAGCTGCTGTTTGTTTCTTACTATCAAACTATTTATCGCCGTTGTGCATTTTTATGAAAAAAATGAACTAATTTTTCCCCGAAATCAGTTCAAAGAGTTATTGCGAATCAGGTCTAAAAGAGAACTGTTTACAAAGGCGCTGAAAAACACTGCCTCCCACTTCCACCAGCAAGCACACCTTGGCAATGCGCATTCCACAACAGGAATGTCTGCATAACATGCGTTACTCCCCTTCAGAAAAAAGATCAGTACACAAGGAACATACATATGCATGTTCTGAAATCATTGATCAACAACTTAAAAAGTACCAGGCATGCAAATGCCGTCAAATGAAATTTTTTATAATATTTGAGCATGAAGTTTAGTGAGCATACCAGGTCGGCAAAACAAAACTTTCTTAAAGGTGGTTTCGAAGCGTCTGAGCTTATTGCTTCTATAGACTGGGGCAATACGTCTTTGGGAGACCTGGATGAATGGCCTCAAAGTCTTAAAACCGCGCTTGGCATAGTGCTAAACGCCCGGCTGCCTATGTTGCTGTTCTGGGGCGCTGAACAAACTTGCTTTTACAACGATGCATTTCACCAGACATTGGGTAATAGAGCAAAGCATCCCTGGGCAATGGGTAAACCCGGTAAAGATGTATGGCCTGAGAAGTGGTACAGTATAAAACCCGCAATAGATAATACACTCAGCGGTGTACATACCGACCTGCAGGAAGACCAGCAGGTACCGCTTTATAAGAATGGTAAACTGGAAGAAACATTTTGGACATTTTGTTATTCTGCCGTAAGAAACGAACACGATGAAATAGCAGGTGTGTTGCTTGTATGCAATGAAACTACTGAAAAGATAAGGGCACTTAAAAGGTTTGAAAACTACGAAAAACGCTTTTTGGATATCGTAGACCAAACACCTGTAGGCATCGCCATATTCATGGGTGCCGAATTTGTGTTTACCGCGGCCAATAAAACATACCTTGATATCGTAGATCGCAAGCTGGAAGATGTTTTATACAAACCAATGTTTGATGTACTGCCGGAAATGGAATACATCGCCAGGCCAATTGTAACCAAGGTTTTTAAAACAGGAGAAACGTTCGCCGGTTACGAATTTCCCAGCAATCTTAAAAGAAACGGAAACATAGAACTGGCTTTTTTCAATTTCATTTACCAGCCGCTTTTTTTCGACGGGGAAATAAAAGGTGCCATTGTTGTTGCGAACGATGTAACACACATGGTAAGATCCAAACTGCAGCTGGCGGAGAATGAAGGCGCATTCAGGGATTATATCAATGCGGCCCCTACGCCTTTCGCCATTTACATCGGCGCCGAAATGCGCATTAAGATGGCCAACGAGGCTTTGCTGAAAGTATGGGATAAAGACAAATCCGTTATTGGCAGAACGCTGCGCGAAATACTTCCCGACCTCGAAGTACAGCCTTTTTACCAGGTACTCGAAACAGTTTTTAAAACGGGTATCCAATACCATACAAATGAAGAAAAAGTTGAAATCATAAACGGCGGTAACAGCCAGTTGTTTTACTTCAACTTCACTTACACACCGCTTAAAAATGAGAAAGGCGATGTATATGGCGTTCTTCATATTGCAACAGATATTACAGAGCAGGTTTTATCTAAACAGAAACTCATAGATGCAGAAGAAAGGGTACGCATAGCAATGGAAGCAGGCGATCTTGCCAGTTTTGATCTTAACCTGCTTACAGGCGAAACACATGCCACACCCAGGTTTTACCGCATCTTCGGGCTCGACTACCTTATACCACAGGAAGAAAGTATAAAGATGGTGCTGCCGGAAGACCGGCATATAAGGGCTGCCGCTTATCAGCGCGCATTTAATGACCCCGGCGGTAAATTGTTCTATGATGTACGCATTAAATGGCGAGATGGCAGCATACACTGGATAAGAAACCAGGCACGTGTATTTTTTGATGATAACGGTAAACCGCTGCGCTTACTGGGCACGTTAAAGGAAATCTCGGCAGAAAAAAATGCACAGCAAAAACTGGAAGAAAGTGAAAAACATTTTCGTTCATTAATACAGGAAAGCCCGGTACCAAAGGCGCTCCTCCGTGGCAGGGACTACACCATTGAAATAGCAAATGATGCCATGCTCGAGCTATGGAATAAAACGGAAGATGTTATCGGGCAGCCACTCATAAAAGCACTTCCCGAACTGGCCGGCCAGTCGTATATAGAGCCACTGGCCGAAGTGTATAGCACCGGTATCATATACAAAGGCAACGAACAGCAGGCATATATTGAAACACCTGACGGTCAGCTAAAGAAATTCTACCTAAACCTGGTGTTCAAGAGAATTACCAGCTATTTCAAGGAGGGTTTCGATATACTCATGACCAGCTACGATGTTACACCGCAGGTATTAGCACGCAAACGGGTTGAAGAAAGCGAAAACGAGTTACAAAGAATCAATCAAAGACTTGAAATAGCATTGGATGCTGCAAGGCTGGGCTCTTATGAACTGGATTTTGATACTGGCTTTATTAACTGTACACCGCAGTGTAAAGCAAACTATGGCTTTAGCCCCGATGTGCAGTTCAACCTGCAGGACCTGCTGAGACAACTTACCCCACACTACCGTGACATGTATAATGCAGGCATTGAAGAAGCCATTAAAAACAAAAGCGTCTTTAACTGCGAGTACCCCGTAACATGGCCTGATGGAAGCACACACTGGCTAAGGACCGCAGGTAAGGTTACCTACAACGAAGACGACAAAGCTGTAACACTGGTTGGTGTAAACCTTGATATAACCCAGAATAAACTGGCATTACAGCGGGTAGAAGAAAGCGAGCAGCGCCTGAATATGGCCCTCGAGTACACCAATACCGGTTCTTTCGATCTTAACCTGCATACGTTTGAAGTTATTTATACACCCAGGCTTGCTGAAATATTTGGCCACACGTCTAACACGCTGCTCACCTATGCACAAATGAGGAGTCATATTCACCCGGAAGACCTGAAATCTATCGTGGAAAAAGCCTTTAGCGCGGCCATTAAATCCGGAAACTATTTTTATGAGGCACGCATTTTAAAAGGCGATAAAATGATCCGGTGGATAAGGACGCAGGGACGGGTAATGTATGATATAGACGCCATACCTATGAGAATAGTGGGTACTATTATGGACATAACTGAGGAAAAAACCGAACAACAGCGTAAAGATGATTTTATGGGAATTGTGACGCACGAATTAAAAACTCCTTTAACTTCGGTTAAAGGTTTTGCGCAGTTCCTTCATGAGCGGGCACTTAATGCCAATGATAAACCCTCGGCAGCATTGCTCAACAAGATGGTGTCTCAGATAAATAAATTAAACGTACTCGTACAGGATCTGCTTGATATAGCAAGGATGGAAGGCGGGAAAATGAAATTTCAACAGGTAGTTTTTGATTTCTATGAATTAATTTCGGAAGTAATTGAGCAGGTTGGTATAACCACTACGAAAAGAATTGAAACTCAATTAGCTGACTGGAATGGTTCAATTATTGGAGATAGAGACAGAACCGGGCAGGTTTTGATCAACCTCCTCACTAACGCAATCAAGTATTCCCCCGAAGCCGACCGGGTAATTGTCAAAGTAGAACAAACGAACAAAAAGGTTACATGTAGTGTTACAGACTTCGGGATAGGGATATCGAAAGAAAGCCTTCCGTACATTTTCGACAGGTTTTACAGGGAAGCGGAAGCACAGGTTAGCACATTTCCAGGCCTTGGTCTGGGTCTTTACATTTCAGCTGAAATTATAAAAAGGCAGAACGGCGAGATCTGGGTACAAAGTGAAAAAGGCAAAGGTTCAGTATTCAGTTTTAGCCTTCCTTTAAATACATAACATGATTAAGAAGAAGATTTATGTAGCAGATGATGATCCGGATATCCTTGAAGTTTTAACGATTATTCTCGAAGGTCGCGGATACGAGGTCATCACTTCTCCAGACGGCAGATCCCTTACAGGTATCACTCAACTGCCAGACCTTATTTTTCTTGACATCCGTATGTCTGGCAGCGATGGCAGTGAAATCTGCCGCTCATTAAAAAATAACACCACCACTTCTGCTATACCCGTAATACTCATTTCCGCAAACCGTAACCTGCAGGAAATTGGCGAGTCATGCGGCGCAGATGCTGTAATACCAAAACCTTTCGATATTAAAGACATCGTAAACGCAGCGGGTAAATACACTACCGCATCAATGCAATAACAATCGTTTATTTCAATTGCAGGGCAACATATATTGGTTGCCGGCAGCGGTGCTTCGTGGCATCGCCTGTTGTGTCACTCACTTGTACTGTATATTTTCATGGCAGCTATGGCTGCTCTTTCCACGTACAGGCTGTAAACAACAGGTGCATTGTCCGGCCATCATCAACAGTTTCTACAATCACACATCCTCTTTATGTACGGCTGGTAGGTTGTAAAAGAAGCCACCAACATTAAAGCGTTAGAGCTTCGTCTTTAAGATAAGCTGTTGTAAAATGAGCATGATAGCCTGTGCCGCATAATGATCTGAACGCACAAGTGAGTGACACAACAGGTGTTGATAGTAGTAATACAGCCCGCCCACAAAAAAAGCCGCTGCACTGCTGCAACGGCCTATAATCGGGTGTTTGGATGCGGTAAATTAAATAACCACGTTTACCATTTTGTTTTTCACGTAGATGATCCGCTTAGGTGGTTTACCCTCCAGCCACTTTTGCACCACATCGTTTGCAAGTACAATTCTTTCTACTTCCTGCTGATCTACATCGAGCGCAATCGTAATGGTAGTGCGCATTTTACCATTAATGCTTACCGGGTATTCCTTAGATGATTCTTTCAGGTACTTTTCTTCCAGTGCCGGGTAGGCGGCATCGAGAATTGTTCCTTCATTGCCAAGAAGGTGCCATAATTCTTCGCTTATGTGCGGGGCATATGGCGCTAACAATACGAGCAACTGCTGCAGTACCTCTTTCTTGTAGCATTTAAGATCGTGCAGTTCATTTACACAAACCATAAATGCACTTACTGCCGTATTAAAAGAGAAGCGTTCGGTATCTTCTTCAATCTTCTTTATTGTTTTGTGGAGCACTTTTAGTTCCGCATCTGTTGCTGTTTCGTTATTCCATACAGCAGTTCCTTTTGCTTCATCAAAAAACAGCCGCCACAGTTTGCGCAGGAAGCGATGTACACCCTCAATGCCTTTGGTATCCCAGGGTTTGCTTTGCTCCACGGGGCCCAAAAACATCTCGTACATACGAAAAGTATCTGCGCCGTATTTAATAACAAGATCGTTTGGATTTACTGTATTAAATTTCGACTTACTCATTTTCTCTACCTCGCTGCCGCATAGGTATTTCAACTCCTGGTTACCAGTGCTGCACTGGAAGGAAATGGTGCCATCTTCAAAAACAAATTCTGCATCTGCATATTCGGGCCGCCATTTTTTGAAGGCTTCCACATCAAGCTCCAGCCCGTTTACGAGGTTTACATCCACATGTAAAGGTTGTACATCGTAACCGGCTTTTTGCCCGTGCGATACAAACTGGTTTGTATTTTTTATGCGGTACACAAACCTGCTGCTTCCCTGTATCATACCCTGGTTAACCAGTCTTTTGTACGGTTCGTCATGGCTTATCAGATCGCGGTCGTATAAAAATTTCGTCCACATGCGGCTATACAGCAAATGGCCAACGGCATGTTCTGTACCGCCGATATAAAGATCTACCTGGCCCCAGTAATTGCTGGCATCGCGGCTGCAGAATGTTTCATCATTGTGCGGGTCCATATAACGCAAAAAATACCAGGATGAGCCTGCATAGCCGGGCATGGTATTGGTCTCCAGGTTTTGAGCGGTCCATTCGGGAATATTGGCCAGTGGCCCCTCGCCTTCCGGGCCGGGCTTATAACTTTCTACAAAAGGCAGTTCGAGTGGCAATTCGCTTTCATCCATTGGTATCGCAATACCGTTTTCCCATTTTATCGGGAATGGCTCGCCCCAGTAGCGCTGCCGGCTGAAAGCAGCGTCGCGCATTTTATAATTCACCTTGCGTTTGCCTTTGCCCCATCCTTCGAGTGCCCGCATGATTTCTTCCGTGGCATCTTTCATCAGCATACCGGTTACAAAATCACTATCTACCAATTCTGCATCATGCGTTGGATTGGCTTCTTCGCCGTTAAACTTATCACCGATGATGTTGGTGATGTTGATATTAAAATGTTTGGCGAAACGAAAGTCTCTTTCATCTCCGCACGGTACGGCCATGATAGCGCCTGTACCGTACCCCGCCAAAACATATTCGCTGATATAAATGGGAATTTCCCTGTAGTTCAAAGGATTAATGGCGTATGCACCGGTAAATGCGCCGCTGATCGTTTTTTCTGCCATACGTTCTCTTTCGCTACGGCTTTTTACATAGGCGATGTAATCATCTACTTCCTGCCGGTGCTTGCCGGTAGTGATCTTTTCTATCAGCTCATGTTCCGGCGCTACCACCATAAAATCGACACCAAAAATGGTATCGGGCCTGGTAGTATAAACCACCAGCTTTTCCTCGCTGTCGTGTACGCTGAATTCTATTTCTGCTCCAAAGCTCTTACCGATCCAGTTGCTTTGCATTTCTTTCATGGCATCACTAAAATCAACAGTATCGAGCCCCTGCAGCAAGCGGTCTGCATACTCGGTAATACGGAGGTACCACTGGCGCAGTTTCTTTTTTACTACCGGGTAGCCGCCACGCTCACTTACACCATTTACTACCTCGTCATTTGCAAGTACTGTTCCCAGCGCTTCGCACCAGTTTACTTCACCATAGCCGCAGTAGGCCAGGCGATATTCCATTAAAATATTTTGCTGTGTTGCAACATCAAAGCTTTTCCATTGGCTGGCTGTAAAATGATTGCTGCCGGTAGCTGCCGGTTTATAGTTGGCATTGGGAAAAGGATGGTGTTTGTTTCCTTCTGATTCGAAGATTTCAACCAGTGTATCTATACTTTCGGCTTTGTTGTGCTGCCTGTTGTAGAAGCTTTTAAACAACTGCAGGAAGATCCATTGTGTCCACTTGTAGTAGCTGGCATCGGCTGTTTTTACTTCCCTGTCCCAATCGAAACAAAAACCAATTTTATCGAGCTGGCTGCGAAAGTTGCCGATGTTTTGCCGGGTGCTTATTGCGGGGTGTACGCCATGTTCAATAGCATATTGCTCTGCTGGCAACCCAAAAGCATCGTAACCCATCGGGTGTAAAACGTTATAACCTTTGAGTCTTTTGAAGCGTGCAAAAATATCGCTGGCTATATAGCCAAGCGGGTGGCCTACATGCAGCCCCGCACCGCTGGGGTAGGGAAACATATCGAGCACGTAATATTTTGGTTTGGATGAATCGTTAGACACTTTATATACTTGCTGCTCCTTCCATTGCTCCTGCCATTTTTGCTCTATTTGTCCGAAGTTGTATTCCATCTAAATGCTTGTTATAAGTTTATGTTATGGTTAGTTTATGGGCCGGGCTGTATAACGCTTATGATGCTTTCGTTGCGTCGCACTCTTGTACAACATAGCTTTTATGAGCTGCAGGCTTCTGGCACAGTCTTACTATTTAACTCCTGCTTTGCTGCTAAAGATTCCAGAGCGCAATACTCACTGTGCGCTGTTGCCCAACATTGCTTCGCCAGTACAAGAGTGCGACGCAACAGGCGATGCCACACGATCTGCTGCTGACTTCATAAAATTAAAAATCAACATAATAAGCCCGTAAAACTAACGTTAAGAGTGAGTGCAAATGTAAGCGAATCCCCTAAATTTGCGCGGCATGCACTGAACGTTGCATAATCCATTAAATCAATTGTATGGCTGAATCGGGTAAATCTTCATTAAGACGCAGCAAGCCAAATTATATCTACAGCATCGTGGGCGTGGCGCTTGTGCTGGTGATTATGGGTGTAATGGGTTGGATGTTGCTGAACTTTAGCAAAGTGGGAAATACGTTTAAAGAAGACATACGTATAAGCGCATACCTGCGCACGCAGAATAAAGATACCATTGCGCAGATACAGCAGTTTATTGCCGGGCAGCCTTTTGCAAAAGATGTGAAGTATATTGACAAAGAGGCTGCAAAAGCATTGTGGAACAAAGACAACAATGAAGACTGGGGAAAGATACTCGATGTAAACCCGCTGCCGGAAAGCATTGATTTTTTTGCAAAGGCTGATTATGTAAACCCTGACAGCCTGAAAATGATCTCGTCTTTATTGCTGTCGCAGTACAGTAATCAGATTACCGATCTTCAATACCCGCAGGTACTGGTAAGCAGTATCAGCGAAAAGACCAGGATATTCAGCATTGCATTTATCGTGATCTCTGTTGTGTTGTGCATTATTGTAATATTCAGCATTGACAATACTATAAGACTGGCAATGTTTAGTAACAGGTTCCTGATTAAAACGATGCAGATGGTTGGTGCTACCCGCAATTTTATAAGCCGGCCAATGAATATAAGGGCCATTATTAACGGTTTGATAAGTGCGGGTATAGCAATTGCCGTTTTGCTTGGATTGATTACCTGGCTTGAAAATCTCATTCCTTGGCTGAAAGCGATCAGGGACATGCAATTAAACCTGATACTTTTTGGTGGTATGATCTTTTTGGGCGTTGGTATTTCCTTGTTTAGTACATACAGGAGCGTATTGAAATATCTTAAAATGAAGCTGGACGATCTTTATTGAGCGCATCACAGCTCTATTGAGCGAACCATTACTTAAGAACGTTTATTAGTATACAATTCATTCATTTTTCTTACAGGGCAGCAAAGGCGCTTGTTTTTTTAGAATTTATTACAGTATCTTGCAGCCCGTTAAAAGTAGCAGCATGGCAGAACAGAAACAAAAAGCAATACCTGCGTTATTCACAAAGGAAAATTATACCTGGATGGCAATTGGTGCGGCTGTAATTGTTCTTGGCATGATCCTGATGTCTGGTGGCAAAAATGAAAATCCTGCTGTTTTTGACTATAATGTTGTTTACAGCACCACCAGGATTACTGTAGCGCCTATCTTAATCGTATTGGGCTTACTTGTAGAAGTCTATGCGATTTTCAAATCACCCAAGCCCGCTGCAAAGTAATGACGAAGACTGTATTATCCTCTTTAACCCCCTATGCGCAATACCACATATTTAATCCAACAATAGAATAAACCAAAACTTTATATGTCCACCATTCAAGCAATAGTGTTAGCTATAGTAGAAGGTCTTACTGAATTTTTACCAATTTCCTCAACCGGCCACATGGTGATGGTAAGTTCACTGATGGGAATCGGCAAAGAAGATTTTACAAAACTGTTTGAAGTAGCAATTCAATTTGGCGCAATACTGGCAGTAGTGGTGCTTTACTGGCGCAAATTCATCAACTTTAAAAGCTGGTCGTTTTATTTTAAACTGGCGATTGGTGTAATACCGGCACTGGTTTTCGGTTTCGTACTGGGAGATAAGATAGATCTTCTCCTGATGAACCCATTATATACAGCCCTGGCCTTACTGGGTGGCGGTTTTGTTTTGTTGTTTATTGATACCATTTTTTACAAGGTTGAAATAAAAGAAGAAAAAGACATTACCATAAAAAATGCGCTTATCATTGGTCTTTGCCAGTGCGCTGCGCTGATACCGGGTGTAAGCCGTTCGGCAGCATCTATTATAGGAGGTTTACAGCAGAAATTATCCAGGAAGCTTGCCGCAGAATTTTCATTCTTTCTAGCGGTACCTACCATGGCTGCAGCAACCATCTATAAATTATTCAAAGCGGTAAAAACAAATCCTGATATTTTAAACAGCGGCAATATTAAACTTTTGATGGTAGGCAATATTGTAGCGTTTGTTATTGCATTTTTAACCATGCGGTTTTTTGTAGATTTTCTTAAAAAGCACGGCTTTAAAGTGTTTGGATGGTACAGGATCATTGCAGCACTTATCTTCCTGCTGATGATTAAGATGAACCAGATAAGGTAAAATGAATTCATAAATTAATTGCTTAATTTTCTGCCCCCGATTACCGGGGGCAGTTTTATTAAACGACTACAATGCAAACAGCATCTAAAAAAGTAATCAATGGCTGGGCCATGTACGACTGGGCCAACAGTGTATATAACCTGGTTATTACCACTACGTTCTTCCCCATATATTTTACTTCTGTAGCTAAAACGGGCGATACAGATAAAGTAGTCTTTCTTGGCCGCACATTCGTGAATTCATCTTTATACGATTATACGCTTGCCGCCGCTTACCTGCTGGTGGCATTTTCTTACCCGGTACTTACTTCCATAGCTGATACACGTGGCAACAAAAAAAGCTTTATGCAGTTCTTTTGCGTGCTGGGTGCGGTGGGCTGCAGCCTGTTATTTTTCTTTACCAGCAGCAACATATGGCTGGGCATCCTGGCATTTATGATGGCATGTATGGGGTATGTGGGCAGCCTTGTTTTTTACAATGCCTACCTGCCCGAAATAGCGGCACCGGCCGACAGGGACCGCATTAGTGCCAAAGGTTTTTCCTATGGATACATCGGCAGTGTTATTATGCAGGCGGTGGGTTTTGGGCTGGTACTGCTACTGCCTGATGCTGCTATGGCTACACGCATTACGTTTTTACTCGTAGGCATTTGGTGGATTGGTTTTGCACAAATTACCTTCAGCAGGCTGCCTGCCAACACTGCAAGTGCCCGTACCACTGCCAACGTTGTAACAGACGGTTTTAAAGAAGTAAAAAAAGTGTTTAACGAGGTAACCAAACTACCTGTGCTTAAAAGATTTTTGCGCGGCTTCTTTTTTTACAGCATGGGTGTACAAACAGTAATGCTGGCCGCCACATTATTTGGCAGTAAACTGCTGCAACTGGACGATAAAAAACTTATTATAACCGTTGTAATTATCCAACTGGTAGCCATTGCCGGTGCTTTTTTTATGAGCCGCCTGTCAGAAAAGATTGGCAACCTGCCGGTGCTGATGGGTGTAATTGTATTTTGGATCATTATATGCATTGCTGCATACTTTATTGCCGAATATAAAGAAGCAGGCGGCGATCCGGAGTTCCTGTTTTATTTCCTTGCTACTGCTGTAGGGCTTGTAATGGGTGGCATACAATCGCTTAGCCGGTCTACTTATTCCAAGCTGATGCCGGTAACAAAAGATACCGCTTCGTATTTTAGCTATTACGATCTTACAGAAAAAATTGCTATTGTAATCGGCATATTCAGCTTTGGTTATATAGAAGAACTCACAGGCAGTATGCAGCACTCCATACTCTCACTCATTATTTTCTTTGTAATAGGTTTTGGTTTTTTATTTACTGCCTGGCGCTTTCAAAAGAAAGTGCAATAAAACAGTTGCTATGAAATTATACACGATCGATACGGAGCTTTTTAAACTGGATGGCGGCGCCATGTTTGGCGTTGTGCCCAAGAGTATCTGGCACAAGATGAACCCATCAGATGAAAACAATATGTGCACATGGGCCATGCGTTGCCTGCTTGTTGAAGACGGCAACAGACTTATTCTTATAGACAATGGCATTGGCAATAAACAATCAGAAAAATTTTTTTCGCATTATTACCTGCATGGCAATGATACGCTTGGCAGCTCTTTGAAAAAACATGGTTTTGGTAAAGATGATATAACAGATGTTATTCTTACCCACCTGCATTTTGATCATTGCGGAGGCAGCGTTGAAAAAGTAAACGACAAACTGGTGCCGGCATTTAAAAACGCCACCTACTGGAGCAATGAGCGCCACTGGGAGTGGGCCACCAAACCAAACGACCGCGAGAAAGCATCTTTTCTTAAAGAGAATATACTGCCCATACAGGAGCATGGCCAGTTGCAGTTTGTACCTTTTACAGAAGGCCACCAGCTATTTGAACATATTAAGATCCGTTATGTAAACGGCCATACCGAAGGTATGATGCTGCCACAGATCAATTATAACGGTCAAACAATTGTGTACATGGCAGACCTGCTGCCCGCAACATTCCATATACCGCTGCCGTATGTAATGGCCTACGACATGTTTCCGTTAACAACACTGCACGAGAAAAAATCTTTTCTCACAGAAGCACTGGAAAATAACTATACACTTTATTTTGAGCATGACCCTTTCACAGAGTGTTGCAACCTGCAGCAAACAGAACGTGGTATAAGGGAGAAAGATAAATTCAGGTTATCTGAAATATAGTTGCGGGGAATGCTGAATAAGAACGGCTTTGATGTATGGCAGAACAGGATATTGTTTTTAGTTGCAGCAAATGCCTGTTACTATTGTTTCAGCAGTAGTATTGTATGGCATCGCCTGTTGTGTCACTCACTTGTACGTTCCGTTGTTATGGCGACTGCAGCGTTCCGGTCATTTACTCCCAGACGTAGCATAAGCGCTGCACGTTTGGTGTGGTAATGCTGCTGTATGCATAAGGTTGTTTTGTTGTTTAAAAAACTGCTATTACTACACCTGTACATGCCGCTGCGAACAGCTGCCATGAAAACTGGCTGCCGAAGTGTGCGACGCAACCGGCGATGCCACCTGCGCTGCTGCCGGGTACATTATTTTACCACAAACTTGTTTTCCGCTTCCGGCTTCTGCCACCAAGGCCAAGTGCACCTAGCAAACTCCTCGTAATGATAGATGCGGCTGTACGCTGCACCTGCTTTACCGTCGGGTCATCAAAAAATCCTTTGTCTTTTGGTTTGCTTTTCTCTTCTTTCGCTGCTTCCTTTGCACGTTGCTTTTCTTCCTGTTCTGCCTGTGCCTTTTCTGCTGCTTCAGCTATCTTATCGTTGAGTAATTCATACGCACTTTCATTATCGATGGTGCGGTTATATTTATTTACCAGTTTACTCCTGCTGTTCAGTGTATCTATCTCACTATCGCTGAGGATATCCATACGGCTGCGGGGCGGGCAAAGCATGGTATGCACCAGCGGTGCAGGAATACCTTTTTCATTGAGCGTTGTTACAAAAGCCTCGCCGGTTCCCATTTGTGTAAGCAATTCATCCGTTTTATAATAATCACTTTCAGGGAAATTTTCGGCAGCCTGCTTAATTGTTTTACGGTCGGCAGCAGTAAACGCCCTGAGCGCATGCTGCACTTTTAAACCAAGCTGGCTGAGTATAGCAGCCGGTACATCCTGCGGGTTTTGCGTACAAAAGAAAATGCCAATACCTTTTGAACGGATGAGTTTGATGACCGTTTCTATATGTTGCAACAGTGCTTCTGTTGCTTCTTCAAACAAGAGGTGTGCCTCATCAATAAACATTACCAGTTTGGGCTTTTCCATATCGCCTTCTTCGGGGCATGTGGCATATAGCTCTGCCAGCAACTGCAGCATAAACGTGGAGAATAATTTCGGCCTGCTTTGCATGTCTGTAACACGCAGAATATTGATCATACCCCGGCCATCATCGCTAATACGCATCAGGTCATCCACTTCAAAACTTGGTTCACCAAAAAACACATCAGCACCCTGCTGCTGCAGTTCAATCACTTTGCGCAGAATGGTACCGGTTGTGGTAGATGAAATGTTGCCATACAGTTTTGTAAGCTCTGCCTTGCCCTCATTACCGGCAAACTGCAGCACTTTTATAAAATCTTTCAGGTCTAGCAAAGGTAGCTGGTTGTCATCGCAGTATTTAAACAGCATGGCTACAAGGCCACCCTGCGTATCATTCAGGCCAAGAATTTTACTCAGCAAGATAGGCCCGAATTCGGTAACTGTTGCCCTAAGCCTCGCACCTTTCTCATTGCTGAGCGTAAGCAGTTCAACGGGGAATGCTGCAGGTTTGTAATCTATGTTGAGGAGTTTTGTACGTTCAGCTATCTTATCATTTACACTGCCTGCAGCGGCAATACCACTCAGGTCGCCTTTAATATCCATCATTACCACCGGCACGCTTGCATCACTCAGGAATTCACTGAGTACCTGTAACGTCTTGGTCTTACCTGTGCCTGTGGCGCCTGCAATTAACCCATGGCGGTTGAGCATTTTTAGCGGTATAAAAACATCTGCACCCGGCACAACCTGGCCTTCGAGCATGGCGCAACCAATCTTTACATGTTCGCCTTTGAAGTTATACCCGGTATTAACAGCAGCAAGAAATTGACTTTGATCAGGCATTACAAAAGTTTTGCGGAAGTTAAAGATTAGCTGGATGCAAAGAAAAATTTTGTTACCCGCCCGGCCTGTTCTTTTTAGCCTGCCCCCGGTTCGAATATGCATGCGCATGTGCAAATCTCTTTTATCTTTATCGCGATTAATTGTAGTTTATGTATACAGCCGAACAAACAAGGGAAATTCAAAAAGACAGCAACCGGTTTCTTAAAGAAAACGCTACGGCAGAGGAAATTGCGACACTGAGGGAGGTGTTGCGCTTTCATGAATACAGGTACTATGTAATGAATGACCCGCTGGTGGCTGATGCAGAATATGACCAGTTGTACAAGCAGCTTGAAGCAATTGAAAAGCAGCACCCGGAGCTTATTACACCCGCTTCGCCAACACAGAGAGTAGGCAGTACCCTGAATGCAGCCTTTCCTACTGTACAGCACCTTGTGCCGATGCTAAGCCTTGACAACAGCTACAATGCTGAAGACCTGTACGACTTTGACCGCAAAGCAAGGGAACTTACCGGCCTGGCAGTGGTAGAGTATTGCGTAGAACCTAAGTTTGACGGTGCCAGCATTTCCCTGATCTATGAAAATGATATGCTGGTTCGTGGCGCCACCAGGGGCGATGGCGTAGAAGGTGAAGATATTACGACCAACATTAAACAGATCAAATCCATTCCGCTGAGTGCACCGTTCTCAAGGTATGGTATAACACAGGTGGAGATCCGTGGAGAAATTATACTGACAAAAGACGTGTTTAAAAAATACAACGATGCACTAATGGAGCAGGGGCTGCCACCACTCGCCAATCCGCGCAATGCGGCCAGTGGCAGCCTGAGACAAAAAGATCCGCGTAACGTAGCAAAAAGAAACCTGGACGCTTTCCTGTACCACATTAGTTACTATACCACTGCCGACGGTTATACACTTTCACTTGATGGGGAGCCGAACGATACTTTACCGCAAAGTAAATACCTGCGCACACACGGCGGTTCTTTAGATATGCTGTGGGATTGTGGTTTCCGGTCGCCGAAAAAAGAGAAGCTTGTGCTGAAAGGCATAGATGAGGTAATTAAACATGTACACGATTTTGAAGAAATGCGTGACACGCTGCCTTACGAAATTGATGGTATGGTGGTAAAAGTAAATGACTTTGCGCTGCAGGATAAAATGGGTATGACCACCCACCACCCGCGCTGGGCTATTGCGTTTAAGTTTAAAGCAAGACAGGCCACCACAAGGTTAAAAGCGGTGGAGTTCCAGGTGGGGCGCACGGGTGCTGTAACGCCCGTTGCCAAATTGGAACCGGTGCACATTGGCGGTGTAACCGTTTCTAGCATATCTATACACAATGAAGATTATATAAAGGAAAAAGACCTGAAAATAGGTGACAGTGTGCTGATAGAAAGAGCCGGCGACGTGATACCGCAAATTGTAAAATCTTTGCCGGAGGTGCGAACAGGCGATGAAGTAAACATCAAATTTCCGCGGCAGTGCCCGGTATGCAGCAGTGAGCTGTTCAAAGAAGAAGGTGAGGCGGTATGGCGCTGTATCAATATTGACTGCCCGGCACAGGTGGTAGAACGCATCATACATTTTGTGAGTAAAGATGCCATGGACATTAAAAACTTTGGTGAGGCCAATGTGCGCAAATTTTATGAGTTGCAGCTATTGAAAGATGTACCCGGTATATACCGGCTGGATTTTGATGTGATTGGCAAGATGGAGGGTTTCGGAAAAAAATCAATCGACAATTTAAAGACTGCCATTGAAGCCTCGAAACAACAGTCGCTACACCGGCTGGTGTATGCACTGGGCATACGCTACGTGGGAGAAACAACAGCGAAAACATTGGCCAATGCGGTAAACAACATCAACGACTTTGCGCATAAAACAGAAGAAGACCTGCAGCAAATGGAAGACGTGGGTATAAAAGTGGCACAAAGTATTTACCGCTTTTTCCATAATGATCAAAACCTGGCCATGCTGAAAGAGCTGGAAGAACTAGGCCTGCAACTGAATAACCAGAAAAAAACAGCGGCCGGCGATAGCACATTAAAAGAACAAACTTTTCTTTTTACCGGCACGCTCAACAAGCTAAAACGAAGCGAAGCAGAGGCAATGGTGGAAGCGCATGGCGGTAAGATCGTTAGCGGTGTAAGCAGTAAACTCAACTATCTTGTAGTGGGTGAAGATGCAGGCAGTAAACTGGAGAAAGCCAAAAAGATCAACACTATTAAGATCATTAGTGAAGATGATTTTTTAAAGCTGATCGCACAATAGAAACGATGTGTTTTGAGTTTGTACCTGCCTGTAAAAACACAGCGGGTTAGCCGATGCTGAAATGATTGCTGCAGTACAAGTGTGCGACGCAAGTACAGCATAATAGTAGCAATGCAGCCTGGTACTGAAAAATAAACTGACCAATAACACTGCGTGACAGCATTCTGCTTTGGCAACCGATCGTATAACTTATAACAATTGACGATTCCCGGTTTACTTATTTTCCTTTACCGGAAAAAATGATTTTGAGTGTGTAGATCATTATTTTAAGATCGAGCAGCAGTGAAATGTTTTCAATGTAAACAAGATCATACTTCATACGCTCAATCATTTGCCCTACGGATGAAGCATAACCAAACTGCACCATGCCCCAGGAAGTAAGGCCGGGCTTTACTTTTAGCAGGTAACGGTAATAGGGTGTTTGCGCATTGATCTGGTCTATATAAAACCTGCGCTCTGGTCTTGGACCTATAAAACTCATTTCGCCCAGCAGTATATTCCACAATTGCGGCAGCTCGTCTATACGCCACTTGCGCATAAACCTGCCCCATGGTGTAATGCGCGGATCATTCTCGGCAGATAATGCAGGCCCGTTTTGTTCGGCATTGATAAACATTGAACGAAACTTGTGTATGATGAATGGCTTGCCTTTGTAACCGATTCGCTCCTGCGAGAAAATAATACTGCCGGGCGAGGAAAGTTTTGTTTTAATGGCCACGAAAAGCAGGAAAGGACTTAGTGTAATCATTGCTGTAAGAGATGCAGTAATATCGATCAGCCGTTTGATGTTTTCCTGCCATGCAGGCATCAGGCCGGTGTCAATATCGATCAACACAGCATCTGGTATGTTGGCGGTCTTTACGGCGCCGGAAAGAATTTCATACGTATCAGGCACCAGTTTTACTTCTACGTCTTTTTCGCTCAGCCTGCTGATGATCTGCTCTTTTAAAGATGCTTCGTTTTTATCCAGCGCAACAATTACACGCTGAATCTTTTTTTCATAGATCATTTGTTCCATCGATGGCAGATCGCCCAGGCAGGTAAGTGATTTTGTAATACCATTCTTCAGCGCAGGGTCTGTGGCAATAAAACCAACAATATCATACCCTACAATAAGACGGCTTTTCCTGATCTCCTTTAATGCATCAGATGCTTTACGGCTATTGCCTACGATGAGTGTACGAAAAGAAAATTTACCCGATTCCAGTTGCCGCCTTGCCATGGTAACAATGATAAAGCGGCCAATAAAAGTTGCTATGGTTTGCAAAAAGAAAAGAGAGAAAAATGTAATATAGAAATAGTTGTAGTTCCTTTCACCATCGTTCATGAAAAGTACAAAGAAGAGAATGATGGATCCTGTAAAAGATTGTATAAGCGTGTTATTAAAATCTGTAAGCCGGGAGCGTTTATAAACAGCGTTGTTGTAAGCACCGGTAATGGAGTACAGCACCAGCCAGAATAACACCGTAAGCAGTAATGAGAGCGGAAAATATGCATCAGCGGTAAACAGACCCTTCAAAGTTTGCGGCGCTTCATTAAGCAGCTTTTTCCGCTGTAAGGCTATACCTGTCCATACTGCAGCAGATGCAATGATATCGCTGAAAATATAAACATTTATACGTATTGGCCTGGAGGTATCCATAGCTAAAAAGAAATCACGCCGTTATGCTGGTTGCCCCGATTTTTTCCAAAATACGGTGGGCAACTTCCATTGCAAGAAAACCATCAATTTCAGAAACTTCAGTAGCTGTATTGTTCACAACAGCAGTTACAAATGATGATAATTCGTCTTTAATGGCATTGGCGGGTTTTGTTTCGGGGTTTATTACAGCAATCGTTTTTGTTTCACCGTTGGGTGTCTCAAGCTCAAAAGAAAATGCATTTGCGTCAGCCGGCTCGTGTAATTTAATGATCTCTGTTTTCTTTTCCAGGAAATCAATACCAATGTATGCATCTTTTTGAAATACCCGCATCTTGCGCATTTTTTTCATGCTGATCCTGCTGCTGGTAAGGTTTGCCACGCATCCGTTGTTAAACTCTATACGCACATTTGCTATGTCAGGCGTGTCTGTCATTACCGCTACACCGCTGGCATAAATATTTTTTACATCGCTTTTAACCAGGCTTAGAATAATGTCAATATCATGTATCATCAGGTCAAGAATAACGCTTACCTCGGTACCACGTGGGTTAAACTGGGCAAGCCTGTGTACCTCTATAAAACCTGGTTTTATGGTCATGTTTTTAATGGCCGTGTAGGCAGGGTTAAATCTTTCTACATGGCCAACCTGTACTTTTACACCTGCCTCCCTCGCCATCTTTACAATCTGCCGACCTTCGTCAATAGTATTTGCCAGTGGCTTCTCCACAAAAACATGCTTGCCGGCTCTTATTGCAGCTTCGCACAAAACAAAGTGGTGATTGGTAGGCGCCACAATATCTGCTGCATCTGTAACGGCAAGTAAAGCGGCTGCAGTGTCAAATCTTTTCAACCCATATTTTTCAGAAACCTCTTTGGCCGCAGCGTCATTAGGGTCATAGAAACCAACCAATGTTACGCCTTCAATCTCTTTCCAGTTATTCAAATGAAATTTTCCCAGGTGGCCCACACCAAAAACACCAACTTTCAACATACTAAAAATTTGCCTGTAAAGATAAGGGGATTGCCCGTGCAGCCACCTGACCTGTTTTGCACACGGCAAAAGGGTATTACACGTTAATGGTGGCCAGGTAACCGGCAGCAGATTTCTATGGCAGCTTTACTTGCGTCGCACACTTGTGCAGCAGTTTGCTATGGCGGCTGTTCGCAGCGGCACAGTCACCACAGCGCTGCAGCAGCTGCCTCTACGCTATTAGCATTCGTTTTGTGCAGCGTTTGCCTGCACTACACTAAAAGTGTGGAAAAAACAATACACTGCCAGGCATCGCTGTATCGTTCCAGGCACAGGAAACGATAGAAAATGCATTGGCAAACATTTTGAATTTACTGGTAGTATGAGCATTCTCGAAGAAATCAATCTTACATTTTATCATGGTGGCGAATTACATTCATTGTCAGCCACACCATACCTGCTGCCGGTAGAGAACGGCATGCCGGCCTGCTTCAATGCAAAACTGAATGGTAAAAACATTGGCGATATCAATTGTAGTATGAACCAGTGGCTGAATGATGAGATTACCGATGCCGCACTGCTTTCCCGCATTGGTTGCCTGTTATCATCCTGCTACCGTAGCTAATAAACAATTACGTAAATATTTCATGTATAATCAACCCTTTTACTTTTTTATCCATTTCTAAAACTTTATTAAGCCCTCCCGCTTTTATAAGTGTATTTCCTGATTTTATTATTTATTCTTCGTTACTTTAAACGGGTAATGGTTTAAAACGATGCTTGCTGGTGCTGTTATCTCTTGGCGCCAACAACAGGTTGCTATAACACACACCCGCTCAATTTTACTTTCACATATAAGTATTTCAACGTATGAAGCGCAGACAATTCTTACAGAACACCGGTATGTTTACTGCAGGCTCTTTAATCCTCCCTGCATCATTACACGCCGCCAGGAAGATCGCGGCCAATGAAAAGATCAACATCGGCGCAATTGGTATCAATGGTATGGGGTGGAGCGATGTAAGAGCCATCCTCAAAAATCCTGAAGCTCAGCTGGTAGCTATTTGCGACGTTGACAAATCTGTTCTCGACAAACGCATGGCCGAGCTGGCGAAAGAAAATATAAAGCCGGTTATCTATGGCGACTACCGCAAATTACTGGACGATAAAAATGTAGATGCTGTAGTAATTGGTACACCAGACCACTGGCATTGCAAAATAATGGTAGATGCCGTTGCGGCAGGCAAAGATGTGTATTGCGAAAAGCCTGCTGGTAATTCCATTGCAGAATGTGCAGTAATGATCGGCGCACAACAAAAATACAACCGGGTGGTGCAGGTGGGGCAGTGGCAGCGTAGTAATAAACATTACCAGGATGCAATGGAGTTTGTACACGCTGGTAAACTGGGCAATGTGCGCCTGGTAAAAGCCTGGGCGTACCAGGGCTGGATGAAATCTATACCCGTACAACCAGACAGTGCACCGCCACCAGGCGTTGATTACGATATGTGGTTAGGTCCTGCTAAAAAGCGCCCTTTCAATCCCAACCGTTTTCACTTTAATTTCCGCTGGTACTGGGATTATGCAGGCGGTCTTATGACAGACTGGGGCGTTCACATGATAGATTATGCACTCATTGGCTCTAAAGCACCTTTGCCTAAAAGTATTGTTGCAAGCGGTGGCAAATTTGCTTATCCTGATGATGCAGAAGAAACACCGGATACTTTAACGACCGTTTTTGAATTCAATGGCTTTAACCTTTTGTGGGAGCATGCTACCGGCATTAACGATGGTCCGTACCAGCGCGACCATGGTGTAGCGTTTATTGGCAATAACGGCACCCTGGTAGTAGACCGTGGCGGCTGGGAAGTACTGCCCGAAACCATCAATGGTAAACAGATGATGGAAGCCGTTGCGCGCCAGCAACGCACAGATAATGGCCTCGAGCTGCATGCAAAGAATTTCCTGGATGTAATAAAGTCAAGGAAAATGGAAGACCTGAAATGCCCGATTAAAGATGCGGCGCATGTAGCTACTGTATGCCAGATGGGCAACGTAGCTTTCAGAACAGGTAAAAAGATTTACTGGGATGCAGATGCGAAAAGGTTCTCCGATGCAGATGCCAACAAGTACCTCGCGGCTGAGTATCACAATGGCTATAGTTTGCCGAAAGTGTAGACATACATTGCGTTCCGCATAATCAACCGGGTTTAAAATATTCAATGATTAGGGCGGAACGCATTTTTTTAGATTATACCTGGATCAGGTTATTTCGTATGGCAAACACCACTAACCCAACTCTTGTTTTAAAACCAAATTTTTGAAAAAGATCATCCCGGTAACCTTCTACTGTTCTCGGACTACAAAACATTTTATCGGCGATTTCTTTATATGTAAGTTCTGTAGACGCCAATTGCAGGAATTCTTTTTCACGATCTGTCAATGCCGGCAATTGGTCTACCGTTTTATTATTACCGGAAAGATTTTTAAATACTTTTTCTGCTGCCCAGTCAGAATAGTAATACCCTTTCGTCGTGAGTGCATTTAAAGCATTTTCCAGTTCAACAGGATTACAATTTTTTAATAAATATCCTTTTGCCCCACTTTTAATCATGCGCAGTAATGCCTGTTCGTCATCCTGCATCGAAAGCGCCAGTATGAGTACTTCAGGATGGTTATCCGTTAACCATTGTGCTGTTTCGTACCCATCCATCACCGGCATCGAAACATCAAGTAATATGATTTCAGGAATATTCTTTTTTTGTCGAAATTTTTCAATCAGTATTTTACCATTTTGAACTTCGTACAGTACTGTATAGTTCCTGAAATTTTCAATAATGCCTCCAATTGCCTGCGCTATTAATGAATGGTCATCTGCTATTACAATTGAATATTGCATCTTATTTCAGTGTTTATTTATTTTGTTTGCACCTATAATGATATCATGGCAAGGCAAGGGTAAAATTGATTTCAGTGCCTTTGTTAAGGGTGCTGGCAATTGAAAAACGTGCACCAATCATTTCTGCTCTCTTTCGCATATTTTCCAACCCTATGCCTGCGGTTTTTTTTGTTGTAGCACCAACATCAAATCCCACTCCATCATCGTTACCAACAATTTGCAGGCAGTTTCCATCATACAACACAGCCAGATGTATTATCCTGCATTTAGCATGTTTGAGACTGTTTTGCAAGAACTCCTGTACTATGCGCAATGCAACTTTTTTCTTTGTATCGTCTATTGGTATAGTAGCCTTAGAAAGCTCATATACAACTTTGCACCTTCCCGATAAAATAATACGTTCACACTCAGTTTTTATCAGTTGGGTTAATGTCGTCTGCTGAATATAATTACTCGTAAGACTTCTGGAAAGACTTTGCAATTCTAATAATGCAGTATTAATAACACTGCAGATAATATCTATTTTTTCATTGGCGCCGGGATATTTATTTTCATATACAAATTGCTGGGCATAAATAGATGCCAGGGTAAGTTTCTGGCTAATGTTGTCATGTATTTCCCTGCCAAGGTCCTGCATGGTTTGCTGCTGAATTTCTAGTTGTGTACTTAGTATCGCTTCTTTATGTGCCTGGTTTATTATTTCCATTTCTTTGCGATGCTCTATTTTACGTTTACGGTAGATTAGCATTATTAAAAAAAATGCAAGCAGGAAAATAATTAGAATAACTGTTACAGTGCCTATAAGTATGAACCCGTTTTTCTGATCCATATAAATGCTATTGTATATGTACCGTATAAAACAATATTTAGTGTATCCAGCACATTGTTAAATATGGAAATAAAAGCTGCCGCTTTTGTATTCGTCATCCAATTATTCATAACGAAAAATGGCAAGCCGGCTACATTAAATATCAGTGTTGCGAACGAAATATAAAAAAAAGGAGCTTTCAAAAAATCCATTTCCTCTGAACTATCAATCAACTCATACAGCTTACCTATTATAAAAACGATCAATAATACTGCGCCGCTTAAATAAACAGAAATGTTCAGGGTTGTTTCAGTATCGTATGTAAATACGCTTAAAAGCATGTATAAGAAAATACTTACAAGAATTATAGTTCGAAATTGGTTTTTACTAATTGCATAGTAAAATATAATAAAATAAAGCAGGTATTGAATTGGTGTAAACAGATTGTAAAACCATCTGTTATTATGATATTTTACCGCCAGGTAATAGCCTGCTATTTCACCCAGAACAATTATCAAAAGCAACAAAGGAAACAGTCGCATATACTTGCTGTTCTTTATTGTACTCCATGTAAATAAAGAGGCAAGAAATGCAGTCGTTTCAAAATAATTAGTACAAGACATCCCTCATAAAATTTGTTTAGTACCCCAAACCCATGGGGTTTATCGCATCTACACTTGTGAGCGTGTTATAAATTTGATTATTGGGGCCAGGACGAGGGCAATTAGTAGGACATAGATTTCCATTATTCCAAAAAACTCTTGAAGCATTAGTTATCGTATTTGCATTTGGGTATGGTCGGACAGGGTAATTAGAAGCTGCAGGACCGCAAAGCATCAATTCCTGGGGAGATGCGGGATTCATAAGGTCCGCCATGAACAGGTAATTAACTACTCCGGTGCCTCCGGCATTAATATAATTTGCTGCTGTTAGGTGTGGATCGAAATCAATCGCCTGTCCTTCTACATCTATTGTAGGAGACATGAAAAGAGTATGCTGCCCACTTCGTTGCGGGTAAAAACTAAAATTGCCAGGATAAGTGGCATAATAGAATCTAATACCTAATTCATTAGACCTTACATGTAACTGAGCCGAATATTTTTCGATATTGCATATAAACTTCTTAATTGTATCTAAAGGAAACCATACAGCCCTGGCATCATCATAGTACTGCTGTCCCTGAACTTGCGTAATATATTGTTGACCTTGACTTTGCGTATTGGATATACCGTAGTACTGCGCTGCATCATGATTGATGATATCGTAATGTGTTTTCTTATACCTCGACACCACATCTATAAATTCAGCCGCTGTGTGCCCTACTAAATCTTGGCTACAGGAAGTACAGAAAGTAGTACTTGCAACTACGTCCGGAATTGTAACCCTTGACGTCCTGCATGCCTGGAAAACAATAATGCCGAGCAACATGATATTTGTTGCGACCAATATTTTTTTCATGTTTGTTTTTTTGGTTTAATAAAGTGTAAAACTATAAAGGCTTGGGAAAATATTTACATTATCTAATATAATCATTCCTTTTGTCAAAACACTTATTTCATAAATTACTTACTGCTGCTGCAATTCGTCAATTGTTCCGCATTTAAGGCGTGATTTTTCACATACAAAAACCGTTATTCAACGATTTATATGACCGTTTGAAAAGACACAATTACCAGTTGTTCAACTCCTGTAAAACAAACACCGCTATTGCAATTTTGTAATGCATTTAAAACTGGTTGGCGGTCTATCTAATAAAAATCATGAGCCAGGCTAAAATGCATTGATCATGCTTTGGTTGCGTCGCACCCTTGTATTTCCGGAATACAATGTGCCAATTCGCAAAAGCATTCGCTAACAGAGCCGAAAACAACATTACTTATTAAACCAAAAAAAGTACAAAATGAAAAAGATCATTATTGCAATATCAGTATGTGTATCGTTGATATTCGCATTTTCTTCCTGCAGGAAAGCTGCAGCGGACCCAACCCTTAGCTACATCAAAGATTTTTACGGAGTAAATATTAAGCACTCATTTATTTGCCTTAACCCAACAGACAATCAAAAATCGCTTCAGGTAGATTTGATATGGGATGAAAAAGGTGTCGCCACTTACACAACTAAAGAAATTCCACGCGATACAATGAATGAACATAATTCAAGGTTATTTATGCCTGCTTCAGAATTCGATCAAAAAGATGGAACTGTCATTCCAACAAAACCCGTCAGGACGCTTATGCTTGTGTATAACAATGGAGCACCTGAAGTGGTAGAAAACTATAACTGCAATGGAATATGGACATGGACTTGCAGCAATTGCGGCTATGGTGATGGCGACGCGCATGTAATAACTCAAGGTTTAAATAGCTGGGTGGTTTGCGGAATTAGTACAAACCCTTATTGCTACGCACATTGGTATTGCCAGGAAATTGCAAAAGAATACAATGTGATTATCGGTTGGCAAAGCAATTAATGCTATTGAGAAGTGCACAATTACTGGTTTTTTGTTATAACTGCAACACAAATGCACCAAGGGATTGCAAGGCTGGTTATACTTAATTGCAGCACTTATTTACAGGCCATATAGTTTCAAACAAGAACGTTAAAAAACACAACTCAAACACGGACATGCCGAACACCGTATTGCATAAAACAAAGTAGGCACTCAAATCTCAAAACAAACATTTATGAAAAACATCTCAAACGTTATGTTGTTAGCAGTAGCGCTAACCATCACATCAACAAGCTGTAAAAAATCAATTGAAGAGCCATCCGAAGCTGTGGCAACCGTTACATCAGATGCCGCATTGGCTCAAAACACGGTGGACTTAACAAGCGGTGATAATGCAATGCTTCATGGTTTGCAGGGTTATCAAACAACCAACTACAACCAGTTTCCAAGTTTTCAATCCACTGTGTGGACGTATCTTGGCACACCGGCGCCGCGCAGGTCATTGCTAAAATTTGATTTCACAAATCTTAATCCTTTGATAACCGCCAGTACCCTTGTATCAGCAAAACTATACCTGTACCAATACGACGAACTAAACAATAGTGGTAATTATTACAGTATTGCACAGGTTAACAACTCATCTGAAATAAGGAGGGTTAAAACCGCATGGACACCTTCTACAGTTAACTGGCAAACACAACCACTTACTTATCCTGGCTTACCAACACTTGCAAGAAATGCTGTAGCCGTTCCTGCTATTACAACGCCCTTCGCAGGCAACCAGGATAATCCTGTTATCAACGTTACCCAAATGGTAAAACAAATGCTCGCTGGCGGAGCGCCATACTCAAACAATCATGGTTTTGAAATAATCTTTCCAAACGAAACTCAATTCTATAAAGGCAGAACATTCGGAAGTTTTGCATCTCCTGCAGGTTACAAACCCGTGCTCAGGTTAACATGGCAGTAAACAATAAATACCCGCAACGCTTTACAGCCTGCGGGTATTTAATTTTATTATCATAGTAAGAAATAATATTTTTCAATATGCTGTTCACAAAAATCTATAGCCGAAATAAAATGGCAGTATTTGAAAATGTCAACTGTTGAATCTATAACTTTATAGCTCAAACATATCTAAGACAAAATGAGCAAAAAAATTTTCTTTCTGCTTGGTTTGGCAACTGTAAGTCAGTATGCAGATGCGCAGAAAAAACCAAACTGGGATAGCCTGGCCAGAGAAGCAGCACGTACAGAATTGTGGGAACCCGTTCCGCCTGTTGTTACACCCGGCGCTACGCCTGCTGATGCACCTTCTGATGCCATTATTTTATTCGACGGTAAACATGGTTTAGATGCATGGTATGGCAGCGATGATTCTACAAAGCCTGCACAATGGACCGTTGGCGATGGCTTTTTCACCGTTAAAAAAGGAACCGGCGGCATTGTTACCAAACAAAAATTTACCGACTACCAATTACACCTTGAGTGGAAAATTCCTGAAGGTATTCATGGCGATAACCAGGGCCGTGGCAACAGCGGTATCTTTCTTGCCAATACCGGCAAAGGAGATGTTGGCTACGAAGCGCAGATACTCGACATCTACAACAACAAAACATACGTAAATGGCCAAACAGGCAGCATTTACAAACAAATTATACCACTTGCCAATGCCAACAAAAAACCAGGCGAGTGGCAGGTATATGATATCGTCTGGACTGCCCCGCGTTTCAACAAAGACGGCATTGTTGTGTCGCCTGCATATGTAACCATTATGCTCAACGGCGTGTTGTTGCAGAACCACGCACAGGTGCAAGGCCTTACACAATGGATCGGTAATCCATACTACAAAGCCCATGGCGCATGCCCCATTCGTTTACAGGATCATGGAGACCCGAGTGAGCCAATCAGTTTTAGAAATATATGGTTAAGACCTTTGTAATTTAAATACTGAATCATTCAATAAAAGCAGTGCCCAACCGGCGCTGCTTTTTTATTGCCCCCAAATGATGTTTATACGTTATGATAATTATTGGCCAGGCAATATTACTACTATGTATCTTCCGTTGCGTCGCACACTTGTACACCAGCAATTCATTCAGCAACTGCAACCAGGTCCTGTTTTACAGGCATCTTTTCGACGAAGGTCATTTTTTAATTGCAGGGTTTATAAAAATAAATACCTTTGTTAACCATCTGGTTAAATTATATGGTTAACAAGACAGACGAGACGACGGAACAACGCATCATGGCCGCAGCAAAAAAGATATTTTTAGCCAAAGGGCTGGATGGTGCCCGCATGCAGGATATTGCAGACGAAGCCGGCATCAACAAAGCAATGCTGCACTATTACTTTCGCAGTAAAGACAAATTATTCGAAACCATTTTTGAGGAGGTAGCCACCCATTTTTTACCACGCATCACAGAGATCTTTGCATCGGGCAGCACATTGTTCGAAAAAATTGAAGCCTTCTGCGAAGCCTACATAGAGCAGGTAAAACAGATGCCTTACCTGCCGGTGTTTGTATTGCATGAGGCCACCAGGCAACCCCATGTATTGGTAAAGAAAATGTTTGGTAATAAAAAACCGCCAGTTCACCTGTTTGCACAGCAGGTAGAAAAAGAAATACAACTTGGCATTATTAAACCCATACAACCGTTGCAGTTGTTTCTTAACATGCTTTCCATGTGTGTATTTCCTTTTATGGCAAAACCAATGTTTGAGCATGCAGCAGGTATCTCTAAAAAACAGTTTGATGCAATGATTGAAGAACGTAAAAAAATGGTGCCTCAATTTATTATTGCAGCTATTAAAAAATGATCGCAGGCAGTAACAAACAGCGGCAGACGGAACCGGAGCCGCTGCATAAAGTGATACAGTACAAGTGTGCGACGCAAGGAACGGTGAACAGTAATACCAAAGCTGGTAACAAAAAATAAAACTACAAAACACAACAGGTAATATGAGAAAGGCAACTTCAATATTGCTGCTGGTACTGCTGCTCGCCTGCAGTAACAAAAAAAACAATTACGATGCATCGGGCACCTTTGAAGCTGATGAAGTAATTGTATCGGCGCAGCAAACAGGGCAACTGCTTTCTTTTACAGTAAACGAAGGTGATAATCTCTCAAAAGACGAGGCAGTTGGCCTGATAGATTCTACCAACCTCGTGTTGCAAAAACAACAGGTGCAGGCAACCCTACAATCGCTTTCGCAAAAGACCGCAGACGTGCAGCCGCAGATAAAACTACTGCGCAATCAACTGGCTGTACAACAATCGCAGCTGGATCATACAATCAACGAACGGAACCGTTTTCAGCGGCTGGTAGAAGCACAGGCTGCAACGCAGAAACAACTGGATGACCTGAATGCACAGGTTGACCAGTTGCAAAAACAAATGCTGGTAACACAACAGCAGATTGCTGTACAGCAAAGCAACACCGGCACACAAAACCGCAGCATACTCAGTGAAAGCGACCCGCTGAAAAAACAGGTGGCGCTGATTGATGAACAGCTATCCAAAGCTACCATCACTAACCCGATGGCAGGTACCGTTATAGCCAAATATGCCCAGCAGGGTGAACTGACCGCAAGTGGCAAAGCGTTATATAAAATAGCAGACCTCCGTGTTCTTAACCTTCGCGCCTATATTTCGGGAGAAGATTTGCCGAACGTACAACTGCAGCAGCAGGTAAAAGTATTGGTAGATGACGGTAAAGACAGTTACAAAACATACGACGGTGTTATAACCTGGATAGCTGGTAAAGCAGAATTTACACCAAAAACGATACAGACAAAAGATGAACGGGCAAATCTTGTGTATGCAGTAAAAATAAAAGTAAAGAACGATGGCTATTTAAAAATAGGCATGTATGGCGAAGTACAATTAACACCTGCGGCAAACAAAGAAACCAAATAACCCGGTTAAAGCCCTTCTCCTTTGCATAGAGTGGTTTCGGAGGAGGTCTGCCAGTCAACAAAGAAATTTTTAAACCATGAACGCAGCCGTATCAGTAAATAACCTTATAAAAAATTATGGTACAAAGAAAGCCGTTGTAGAAGCCGTAAAAACGGTGTCTTTCGATGTGCTTCCTGCTGAATTGTTTGGTATTATCGGCCCTGACGGCGCTGGCAAAACTTCTCTATTCAGGATGCTTACCACACTGCTTTTACCGGATGGTGGTTATGCAACTGTTGATGGTTTTGATATTGTAAAAGATTACAAAGCCATACGCAACAGGGTTGGTTACATGCCGGGCAGGTTTTCTTTGTACCAGGACCTTACTGTAGAAGAAAACATGCAGTTCTTTGCTACCATCTTTAATACCTCGATTGAAGATAACTACGACCTGGTAAAAGACATTTATATACAGATAGAGCCCTTTAAAAAGAGAAAGGCGGGAAAACTTTCCGGGGGTATGAAACAGAAGCTGGCTTTAAGTTGTGCGCTTATACACCGCCCCACAGTGCTTTTTCTTGATGAGCCCACCACCGGCGTAGATGCCGTATCAAGAAAAGAATTCTGGGAAATGCTGAAACGGCTAAAGCAGCAGGGTATTACGATTCTCGTCTCTACCCCTTACATGGATGAGGCAGGTTTGTGCGACCGTATTGCACTGATGCAGGATGGCAGTATACTCTCTGCCGGCACACCGCAACAGATCATCGCTGAATTTAAAGAACCGGTACTTGCTATAAAAGCCGACGATATGTATAAGCTGCTGAAAGATCTTGGCGGCTACGCTTTGATAAAAGATGTTTACTCTTTTGGTGAGTACCATCATGCTGTTATGCAGGATGTATTTGATGAAACGGATCTCTGTCATTTCCTTGAGCGTAAGAACAATTACAACGTTACAATTAAGCGTACAACACCTGGTATAGAAGACCGGTTTATGCAACTGATGAAAAATTAATATGCTTACAGAGAAGATTATATCAACAGCATCATTAACCAAACGCTTTGGAGATTTTACAGCGGTTGACAATATTTCCTTTGATGTGTACAAAGGCGAAATATTTGGTTTTCTTGGTGCCAATGGCGCAGGTAAAACAACGGCCATGCGCATGTTGTGCGGGCTAAGTTTGCCAACATCCGGCAAAGCCATCATCGCTGGTTTTGATGTGTACAAACAAACGGAAAAGATTAAACGCAGCATCGGTTATATGAGCCAGAAATTTTCCTTGTACGAAGATCTGACCGTGCGGGAAAATATACGCCTGTATGCAGGTATTTATGGCAAAAGCAACCGGTTTATCAAAGACAAAACTGCCATACTGCTGCAACAGTTGCACCTGGAAGCAGAAGCTGATAAACTGGTACGTTCATTACCACCTGGCTGGAAGCAGAAGCTGGCATTTTCAGTTGCGGTTTTTCACGAACCACAGATCGTTTTTTTAGATGAACCTACCGGCGGCGTAGACCCTGTTACACGCCGGGAATTCTGGAACCTGATTTATGCTGCTGCAGCTACCGGCATTACCATCTTCGTTACAACGCACTACATGGACGAGGCAGAGTATTGTAACCGTGTATCGATAATGGTAGATGGCAGGATTGACGCGCTGGATTCGCCTTCCAAACTTAAAGAGCAGTTTAATGCCGCATCGATGGACGAAGTGTTTGTGCAACTGGCAAGGAAGGCCAGCAGGAGTGCTGACTGATTTTTAAAGGCTGGTTGCTGTAAAGAAAAAAGTAGCTTTTGGGTCTTTGCAAACTTCAACGTTCAGCTCAATATTGAACAGGAAGTACAAGTGAGTGACACAACGAAGCTGCCATGAAAAACAACAGCTGACAACAACATATATTTCAATTTTCTTCATGCTCCTTCAGCGAGACAGGGCTTATGAAACAATTTTTATCATTTGTACGAAAAGAGTTTTACCATATCTGGCGGGATAAACGTACCATGTTCATTTTGCTGGCCATGCCCGTAATACAGATCATCATCTTTGGTTTTGCATTGACCAATGAGGTAAAGAATGCCAGGATCGCCATCTTCGACCAGTCGCACGATGCAGCTACGGCGGGGCTTTTAACGGAAATAAGCGCCAGTAAATATTTTGATATACAGGCCAACCTGCATAGGCAGCAGGATATTGACGCCATCTTTAAAAGCGGGCAGGCAAAAATGGTGATTGTATTGCCGGCCAATTTTCAAAGCGATCTGCAACACCTTAACCAGGTGAATGTGCAGTTGATTGCTGATGCCTCTGACCCTAATACGGCCACCACACTCATCAACTACGCATCGGCCGTTATAAGAGATTACAACCAGCGGCTCTTGCAGGATCAACAGATACCGTACATCATCAACACACAGGTACGCATGCTGTATAACCCGCAGTTAAAGGGCGCATACAGTTTTGTGCCGGGTGTAATGGCAATGGTGCTGATGCTGGTATGTACCATGATGACCGCCATTACCATTGTACGGGAAAAAGAAATGGGCACGATGGAAGTTATGCTGGTATCACCCGTACAGCCGCTCAAAATTGTAACGGCCAAAGCGGTACCTTATTTACTGCTGTCTGTAGTAAACATCATCAGCATCCTGTTGCTGAGCGTATTTGTTTTAGATGTGCCGATCAAAGGAAACATCGTATTGTTAATGGGAGAAAGCATTTTGTTTACCATTACCTGTTTATCTTTTGGTTTGTTCATCTCGGCTGTTACAGATTCCCAACAAACAGCCATGTTCATTTCACTTACAGGTATGTTTTTACCAACTGTTATGCTCAGCGGTTTTATGTTCCCGGTTGAGAATATGCCACTGCCGCTGCAGGTTATTTCCCATGCGGTACCGGCAAGATGGTTTTACCAGGTGGTAAGGTCGGTAATGATCAAAGGGCTTGATATAACCGGCGTATGGAAAGAAACACTCATCCTTTTGGGCATGACTGTTTTTTTATTATTGCTTGCGATCAGGAAATTTAAAATAAGGCTTGCATGAGCTTTAAAGTTTATTGATATGCGCACATTATTATTTCTCTTACAAAAAGAATTTAAACAGATTTTCCGCGATCCGGGAATACTGCGCGTTATTTTCATGATGCCTGCCATGCAACTGATTGTGCTGCCTATGGCTGCCGACTATGAAGTGAAGAACATAAAGCTTGCGGTAGTAGACCATAACCGCAGCACATACACCCAAACACTCATCAACAAAATAACAGCGTCAGGTTATTTTCAACTCGACCAGTACACTGCCTCTTATAAAGAAGCCCTGCATGAAATGGAAAGCGACAATGCAGATATCATCCTCGAAATTCCGCTTGGGTTTGAGAAAGACTTTGTGAAAGAGCAGCAGGCCGAAGTACTGATTGCCGTTAATGCCATCAATGGCGTAAAAGCCGGACTTGGCGCGGCTTACCTGCAAAGCATTATTACAGATTACAACCAGGAACTGCGGGTAAAATTTGTACAGCTACCACGGGTTAATCATACGCCTGCCATCAATGTTACTTACAGCAACTGGTTTAACCCGCTCATGAATTACAAATTCTTTATGGTGCCCGGCATACTGGTGATATTATTAACCATGGTTGGTTCTTTCCTTGCATCGCTGAATATTGTAAAAGAAAAAGAGAGCGGCACCATTGAGCAGATCAATGTAACGCCTATTAAAAAATATCATTTTATTTTAGGCAAGCTGATTCCTTTCTGGGTGCTTGGGCTTGTTATACTCACCATTGGTTTAAGCATTGCACGCATTGCATACGGCATTATACCGGCTGGCAGTTTATTTACCATATACATTTTTGCAGCGGTGTATTTACTGGCTGTGCTGGGGTTGGGTCTGCTGCTTTCCACCTATTGTGCCACGCAGCAGCAGGCCATGCTTATCTCCTTTTTTATGATGATGATCTTTGTGCTCATGAGCGGTCTTTATACACCTATTGACAGTATGCCTGAATGGGCACAATGGATCACACGTTTCAATCCTGTTTCTTATTTTATAGAAGTGATGCGTATGGTAGTACTAAAAGGCAGCAGCCTTGCAGATATAAGCAGGCATATCCTTATTGTACTGGGTTTTGCGGTTGCACTTAATACATGGGCTGTATTGAGCTACAGGAAACGTGCATAACGTTTACGCGTATACGCTGAATGAACAGTGCGGACACTGATGAGCCCGGCAACATAACCGGTGGCATCGTTCCTTGCGTCGCACTCTTGTACAACAGTTTTTTATGGCAGCTGTGCGCAGCGGTACAGGCATGCTTTGAATACTTTTAAACCGCAACGGCAAAAGGTCACAAAGCATCGCAAAGGTGCTGTGCGCTTCTCAACTACTTTCTCGCTGTGGTTTTGTATTTCCAAATTTTAACCATACAGGCACAGATGCATTTTCAACATGTTTATGGAGTATTGAACCGGAACGCTGCAGCCGCCATAACAACAGAACGTACAAGTGAGTGACACAATCGGCGCTGCCATGAAAAACCGCTGCCGGCTACACACCATAAAAAAAGCACCAACCACGGTTGATGCTTTTTTTACCAGATCGCTTTGTTACTACCATATTTTTACCCTGGCACTGTCTGGCCTGTACATCTTCTCTCCGGGCTGTACATTGAAGGCTTTATAGAAAGCTTCCACGTTCATCAGCGGGCCGTTTACACGCCAGTTGGCAGGTGAGTGTACATCTGTATTTACCTGGCTGCGCACAAACTCATCTTTAAATTTCAGCCGCCAGATTTGCGCCACCGAAATAAAGAAACGCTGGTCTGGTGTAAGCCCATCGATCTTGGCGGTATCCTGGCCCTGTTTGGTCATTTTAAACGCATCGTAAGCAATGTTTACACCGCCAAGGTCTGCAATGTTTTCACCGTTTGTTAAGGCGCCGTTCACATGCAGCGAATCAAGCACCGTAAAGCTGTTATACAACGCAATTTCTTTCTTGCCTTTTTCCTGGAACTTTGCATAATCATCTTTGCTCCACCACAATCTCAGGTTACCATCTTTATCATACTGCGCGCCCTGGTCATCAAAACCATGTGTTATCTCATGCCCGATAACCATACCTATACCACCATAGTTGATAGCATCATCTGCATTAAGATCGAAAAATGGAAACTGCAATATACCCGCGGGAAAAACGATCTCGTTAAACGTTGGGTTGTAATATGCATTGATCTCAGAAGTTGAAAGATCCCACTCTGTTTTATCTACAGGTTTGCCTGCTTTGTTTACCTGGTATTGAAACTCGTTGCGTGCACATGATTGCAGGTTTTCGAAATATTTATTTTTATCGATGGTTACATTGCTGTAATCTCTCCACTTATCAGGAAAGCCGATTTTTTTGATGATGGTTTGCAGCTTTTCTTTGGCCTTCGTCTTGGTGCTGTCGCTCATCCAGTCGAGTTTCGCTATTCTTACCTCCAGTGCTTTCTGCAGGTTGTTTACCAGCTCAAGCATTCTCTTTTTGGCATCTTCAGTAAAATATTTTTTTACATACAGTTGCCCCAATGCATCTCTCAGATTATTTTCAGTATTGGCTGTAATGCGCTGCCAGCGTGGCTTTAGTTCTTCCTGGCCGCTAAGTGTTTTGCCATAGGCAAATTTGGCATTTACAAAATTGCTGCTGAGTGCATTGGCCGCATCGTTGAGTACATTGAAACGCAGGTACTGCTTCCATGTTTCAAGGGATGTGGCGCGCAGCAGTTCATTGACTTTTGCATAGAATGCAGGCTGGCCCACATTTACAGAATCTGCTTTTGCACCTATTTCGTTTAGCACGTTTGTCCAGCCAAACTGCGGCATTTGTGTATGAAGTGCTGCAACGGCCATTTTATGGTAATTGCTTTCCGGATCTCTAAGCTCAACATTTGTTTTATGGCTGGTGGCCAGTTGTGTTTCCAATGCAAATACATTGGCCGCATTTTTTGCAGCGGTTACAGAATCATCGCCGGTAAGCTTAAACAATTGCTGCATGTAGGTCTTGTAGGCATCTACCACTTTCTTTGTTTCTGCATCTGTCTTAAAATAATAATCGCGTTCTGGTAAACCTAAACCGCCCTGGTAAAAAGAAAGAATGTTTACCGAGCTGTTCTTTTCATCTGCGCCTATCAGAATGCTGAATAAAGTATTGTTCATAAGCTTTTGCTGGCTGGCAACAAAATTCATCAGTTGTTGTGTATTGGTAATACCACTGATCTGCTCCAGCGCAGGTTTTACAGGCTCATAGCCCAGTTTTTCAATGGTTAAAGAATCCATTCCTGATGCGTAAAAGTCGCCCACTTTTTGCTCTATGCTGCCTGCGGCAGCACTGCCTTTGCCCGCTTCTTCAATAACCGTTTTCAGGTTGTCGCGGGTTTTATTCATCAGGTCGATAAACGAACCCACGCCAAATTCTGTGGATGGTATCGTAGCGGTCTTCAACCATTTACCATTCACAAACATGTAGAAATCATCGCCGGGTTTTACCGAAGAATCCATATAAGCGGTTTCTACAAATTTTTGTGTGGTCTTCTCATTGGTTTGCTTATCTGCGCAACCGGTTACTGCTGCCAGTGAAACCAATGAGAGTACAGGCAATCTCATTTTCATATTGTATATGCTTTTAGTAAACCCGAAAAGTAAAAAAACTTCCTGTACACGAGGAAGTTTTTTGAAGAAAGGAAGCGGCCTTTATCAGGCAAGCGTAATATCGAAGCTTACGAGCTGTACAAACTCGTTCAGTCTTGCATCAATATCTGCCCTTGTAATTTCTTTTAGGCGTTCTGCACCAAATTTTTCCACGCAGTAGCTGGCCATTGCAGAACCAACAATAATGGCTGTTTTCATGTTCTCGAAAGAGATGTCTTTTGTTTTGGCCAGGTGGCCAATAAAGCCGCCTGCAAACGTATCTCCTGCACCTGTGGGGTCAAACACTTCTTCCAATGGTAATGCAGGCGCAAAGAACACATCATTGCCATGAAACAGCAATGCACCATGTTCGCCTTTTTTGATGATGAGGTATTTTGGGCCCATGGTAAGAATTTTCTTTGCTGCTTTTACCAGCGAAAATTCCCCGCTGAGTTGTCTTGCTTCGCTGTCGTTGATAAGCAATACATCTACCATGCTCAGTGTAACTTTCAGGTCATCCATGGCAACTTCCATCCAGAAGTTCATAGTATCCATCACAATCAGTTTAGGGCGTTTGTTCATTTGCTGAATAACGCTCTGTTGTATTTTTGGTACCAGGTTGCCCAGCATTACAAACTCCGCATCGCGGTATGCTTCCGGCAGTACAGGGTTAAAATCTGCGAGTACATTAAGGTCGGTAACCAGTGTGTCCCTTGTATTCATATCCATGTGGTAGCGGCCGCTCCAGAAGAATGACTTTTTATCCGGCACTATTTCCACACCTGCAAGGTCAACACCCCTTGCAGAAAGATCATCGAGTTCTTCCTGCGGGTAATCGTACCCTACAATAGAAACCTGCTGCACATCTTTGATAAAGTTGCTGGCAGTATATGCAACATATGTGGCAGAACCACCAATAATTTTGTCTGTTTTGCCAAACGGCGTTTCAATGGCATCAAAGGCCATGGTACCAACAACAACTAAACTCATAGTAGAATTTTAAACGGCGCAAACCTATTGCATTTGGCGCACATACGGCAGATTTATTTACGGGTTGTAGTATATGGTTTTATAGCTGTTGAGCCGGCTTTTGCAGTAGTGGCATCGTTCCTTGCGTCGCACACTTGTACTGTAGTTTTTCATGGCGGCTGTTCGCAGCGGTACATGCATGTTTCAATGGCTCTGTGTACTCCGTGCTCTTACTCCTTTAACTCTGTGGTTTGTATTCTTAACCACAGAGTACACAGAGCGTTTGCACAGAGTGCATGGAGTACGAACCGGAACGCTACAGCCGCCATAAAAAACGGAACGTTCAAGAGAGTGACACAACAGGCGATGCCATGAAAAAACATTGCCGGTAACACACACCAATTTAGCAATATAGCCCATAAAAAAAGCCGCTGAAAATTCAACGGCTTTGTAAAATATCTCTATGTGTTATGCCATTTCGGCTTTCATGCTTTTGGCTACTTTCTTGCGCTCTTCTTCATCAAGAATTACTTTGCGCAGACGAATATTCTTTGGCGTTACTTCAATACATTCATCCTGCTGTATGTATTCCATACATTCTTCAAGCGTCATCAGTATTTTAGGAACGATGCGTACAGAATCATCACTGCCGCTGGCACGGTGGTTGGTTAATTTTTTACCTTCTGTTGCGTTTACCACCAGGTCGCCTGGTTTAATGTGCTCGGCAATGATCTGGCCTGCATACACATCTTCACCCGGGTCTACAAAGAAAGAACCCCTGTCCTGCAGTTTATCAATAGAATAAGCAGTTGTGGTAGCCTGGTTCTTTGACAACAATACACCGTTGTTCCTGCCCGGTATTACGCCTTTCCATGGTTTGTATTCGTTGAACGTATGCGCCATTACAGCTTCGCCGGCTGTGGCGGTAAGCATATTGGAACGCAGACCGATAAGCCCTCTTGAAGGTATTTCAAACTCCAGGTGCTGCATCTCTCCTTTTGTTTCCATTACATGCATCTCGCCTTTGCGTTGTGTAACAAGGTCGATTACCTTACCGCTAAACTCTGCAGGTACATCTACCACCAGGTTTTCGTAAGGCTCGCATTTTTTGCCATCAATGATCTTTACCAGTACCTGTGGCTGACCAACAGTAAGTTCATATCCTTCGCGGCGCATGGTTTCTACCAATATACCCAGGTGAAGAATACCGCGGCCATATACGAGGAAGCTGTCTGCACTATCTGTGTCTTCCACACGCAATGCAAGGTTCTTTTCTGTTTCTTTCATCAGGCGGTCGCGCAGGTGACGGCTTGTTACAAACTTGCCATCTTTACCAAAGAAAGGTGAGTTGTTGATGCCAAACATCATGCTCATGGTAGGCTCATCTACACTAATGAGTGGCAGTGCTTCAGGATTTTCTGCATCGGCAATGGTATCGCCGATATTGAAATCTTCCAGGCCAACCACGGCACAAAGGTCACCGGCAATAACTTCTGTTACTCTTTTCTTGCCCATGCCTTCAAACACGTAGAGTTCTCTAACCTTTAATTTTTTGATGGTTCCATCAGCCTGCATTAACGCGATTGGCTGGTTTTCCTTTATAGTGCCGCGGCCAACTTTACCAATGGCAATACGACCAAGGAAAGAAGAATAATCCAAAGAAGTGATCTGCATCTGCAGCGGACCTTCATTTACCTGTGGCGGTGGCACATGTTTTACAATGCCATCCAGCAATGGGGTAATATCCTCGCATTGTTCATTTTTATCGTTGAACCAGCCATTTTTACCACTGCCGTAGTAAGTAGGAAAATCGAGCTGCTCTTCGGTAGCATCGAGGTTGAAGAAAAGTTCAAATACCGCCTCGTGTACTTCATCGGGGCGGCAGTTTGGTTTGTCTACCTTATTGATCACTACGATCGGTTTCAGGTTGAGTTGTAGTGCTTTTTGCAACACAAAACGTGTCTGTGGCATAGGGCCTTCGAAGGCATCTACCAGTAAGATTACGCCATCGGCCATTTTCAATACACGTTCTACTTCACCGCCAAAGTCACTGTGGCCCGGGGTATCGATCACGTTTATTTTAACGCCTTTATAGGTAACGGCTGCGTTTTTACTAAAGATGGTAATGCCACGTTCCCGCTCCAGGTCGTTGCTGTCCATGATCAGCTCGCCTGTTTCCTGGTTCTCACGAAACACCTTGGTAGCGTGTAATATTTTATCTACCAGGGTAGTTTTTCCATGGTCAACGTGTGCAATAATAGCAATGTTCCTTATTTCCATATAAAATTTTCAGGCCGCGAAGGTACGTATTTACAACGGGATAGCGGCTAAAAACGGCGTGAATATTATGTTACGGGCTGTAGTGCAGGTGGCATCGCCGGTTGTGTCATTCACTTGTGCGGTTGGCTATTATAGCAGCTTTGGCGATGTGGTTTGAGCGACCGTGGTAATGCACCACATTGCTGAACTATATACTTTTTGAAGCAATGCACACAACAATCATAAAAATAATATGAGCAAATACAACGGCGACATATCTTTTATCGCGGGCAAAGGTGATATAAATATTTTTTACTATAAGTATGGCAGATATGATAAGCAGAGCAAAAAAAGCTACTTCTCCCAAACCGATAACGCACGGTCCGGGTGGTGCAATCCTGTCCAACATAACAAATAGCAATAAACGCTATAAGACATAAAAGTACTGTAGGGTATAATAGTTTAAGCAGCATAATTAAGTTGGGTTGAAAATATGTTGATGATCTCCACAAAAATACGCCTTGTGCAAAGTATAAAAGAATAAAGATCCTTTACTATATGAGTCTTTGCTGTTTCATTTCACCCAATACAATAAGGCTTGCATAAGCCGTCCACAAGATTACGGGCACGGTAAGCAACGCAGCAGTTTTTGAGACAGGTAGCAGTTTTACAACTACCAAAACCGCAAAAAGTATAACAATGATGTTCCCGATAAGACCAAACCACAACGCCGAAATATGGGTAAGTTTTGCCAGGCCAAGTGTATAGTAAGCATAGGCAGCACATAAAAATGCCAGCACAAACAACCACCACTGGTAATCTGGTAGCTGCTGACTAACCAATTTATATCGCGCAATGCCAAGCAAAGTAAACAACACAAACCATACGATGGGAATAACAAAACCCGGCGGCGCATACCATAATGATGGCTTATTATCACTATCAAACTCCAGCCCTACAAAAGGTGCCGGAATATTTACCACGACGAGTATGCCATAAAACAGGAGTATGCTCAGCAGGATGGTAGCAGTCATTGTAATTAAGCTTTAAAGGTTGTTTTAAATTACAACAACCGCTGCCGGTTTGCGCAGAATGTTTAACAAAAAAACCGGCGATGCTGAACAACATCGCCGGTTTTCTATTTTATAAGCTTTTCAAATACTTCAAACTTTCGGGCACTTGCTGCACGCAGCGGCTGCTTTCATCTTCTATAAAATAGTGCGCCACGCCTGTTTGTTTTGCGGCCTTCATAACGCCTGCAATATTTACATCTCCGCTACCAAGCGTTACATTGGTTTCCACATCCTGCTCACCATCGTTGTTATCGGGCGTACCCGGTTTCCTGTCTTTTAAATGCAGCAGTTTAAAGCGGCCGGGGTATTTATTGAGCAGCGCAACAGGATCTTGACCGGCATTCTTTACCCAGTACACATCCATCTCGTAGCTTACATACAAGGGGTTTGTACCTGTCATCATTGCGTCGAATACTGTTCCATCATTGTATGGCCTGAACTCATAGCCGTGTGGATGGTAACAAAATGTAAGCCCATTTTCGCTGAATAATTTTCCGGCGGTATTGAAAACCTCTATGGCCTTTTTTGCATTTTCTATACCGAATGCACCGTCATGCGGTATCCATGCACACATGATGTATTTTGCACCAAAGAATTTTGCTTCCTCTATAATTGCCTGGGGATCTTTTTGTAGTTGCTCATAGTCTGCACCTACACTCACCATCTTTAAACCGTTTGCCTCCAGCAATTGTTTGTAGGCGTTTCTATCCATACCATAAGTACCGCCGCCTTCCAGCTCTTTTATACCCATACTGCTGATGAGTTGTATGGTGCCCTTTACATCATTCTTAAACTGGTTACGGAAAGTGTATAACTGTACGCCAATTTCCTGTGCGTGTAATATTGATGTGCTTGCAAAAAGTGCGGAACAGAGTATCCATTTTTTCATATGGTAAGTTTTTACCGGAAGTTACGGAACAACTTTGGTAAACAAAAAAGCGATGATGTATGCGGTACGAAGGAGGGGCAGGTACAGGCGTGTGTATGCAAGGTATGGCAGCATATGCCGAATAATGAACTGTAAGTACAAGAGTGCGACGCAACAACAGCTTCATAGCAGCAATACTGCCCGGACCATTATACTTACCTGGCACTGTAAATGAACTGGCCGTTCCGGAGTAGTACTGCCGACAGCTCGGCTGGTTTTTGGGTACCGATAAGCAGGTTTTTACCATTGGTAAATTCTATCTGCAAGCCATCATTTCCGGAAATATTGTATGCTTTTCCATTAGAACCATAACGCACTCCCCAGCCGCCAAATTCTTTCAGCGGCGCATACTTTCTTACATACAACCGGGATATGGATGACCAGCTATAGCATTTGAATTTTATATGCAGCGGAAAGAAGCGCACATATACGCCATCTTCACGAATTTCCGTATCGAGCCGGAATAGCAAAAACAACAGCAGTACCAGCAAAGAAATGGTGATTGACAAAATAATACCTGTGTAGCTTGCGGGTGCGGTGCCGTTCTGCAACGGCTTTATTATACGCCACAAGGTTGCACCATTTATACCGATCAGTAACAGCCATAACCACCATTGGGTAAAACGTTGCTTTTCTGAGAAGAGGATTTCATGTGGCATAGAACTGCAATTTAAATTTTTGCTGGTATTAAATTGCATTGTTTCGTTACGCCCGGTGAAGGCTATAATATCTTTCTTTGATAATATTCCAGTGCCACCGCTGGTGGCCGGCGATGATAAAGCCAATAGCATGCACCGTGTATTCACCTTTGAAACCCACGCCTGCTTTTGATAACATGTCTTTATCAAAACTGCTGAACAGCAGCATGGTTGCTTTTCTTACACCAATTGCTTCCTCTATCAATTCTTCCAGGCTTCTGCGCCCGGCATTGGCCATAGAGGCATAATTGTTTTCATCGAAAGAGCGCACGTCTTTTTCGCCTCTCGCAAAGGACAATGCCCTGTAGGAGAATACTCTTTCTGTGTCTACCAGGTGCTGCAGAATATCTTTGATCGTCCATTTGCCCGGTGCATATACCGCATTACCTATGGCTTTCCATTCTTCAACAGGTAGTAGCTGTAATTCCTGCAGGCTTATGAGCAATGCTTCTTCAACGGTTACATCATCAGTTTGGTTGATATACCTGTCGAAGTAAGCAGGCAAAATGATTTCGCTCCTTTTCATATCGTTGATTCTATTTGTTTGCGGATAATTGTTGTGTGTATTGCTTTAACATCAGCAGTACTTCTTCGTTATCGTTGTACACTTTTTCCAATGCTGTAATTATTTCCCCTGTTTTTGGATCATTGAGCATCATGATCAACTGCAGGTTGAGCAAAGTAGTACTGATATCATGTTCTTCTGATGCTTCCAGGATTCTCTCAGCCAGTATATCGTAGGCTTTACCTGTTTTGCCCAGCGCAACCAGCGTTTGTACCGCTACAAAAGGATAGTCCCACGCATTGCCCAAAAACCATCGTGGCGAATGATTATCTTTCAATGCCTCAATTGCAATATCAGATCCGCGTTCATCACCCAGTTGTGCCAGACCAGCCAGGCAATGCATCAGGCTCTGGCTTTTCCATGATGGCTTATCTTTTAGTTTAAGAAGTGCATCAAATGCTTTGGAACTTTTTGATTGTCCAAGTGCAATAGCTGCTGCACTGATCACCCTGTCACTTGTATCACTGAAGCAGCTGATATAAAGATCAGCGTAAGAACTGTCGGCTGTTATGCCAAGGCTGGTGATGGCTGCTGCTTTTACCCATGATGTTTCTTTTTGTACAAGTGTGTGCAACATATTCTTTGTAAACTGATCGTATGGCAAAGGTTGTATGGCACGCAACTGCCCGATAGCGTTGAACCGAAACCGCCAGTACGCATTGCTGTTGATAACAGTTTGCAGCGACTCTATGATTTTCTGTTTGCTTATTGCAGTAGTCGTTGAATCTTTATACAGGTTAACCAATTCAGCCATTGCATTGCTTCTGCAGAGTGTATGTTTATCAAACGATAATTCCGCTTCAAGTTCTGCCTGGCTTTTCTGCATGTTAATCTCCCTTATCCAAATATTTTCCGGATCAAGGTTAATGACGGCCGGCTGCACAGCAAAGGGTATCTCGAATACATTTTTTTCCTGTGGCAGCAGGGTCAATGTCCTGATGCTGTCGTTTATTGCAAGCTCTATATTACCCCGGAAATAAGCAGGCTGCTCATACGCTGCATTATTCTCCTTCTGCTGTAGCTGTGTTACAGTCAGCCTAAGTTGCCTGCCTGATTTATCATACAACTTTTTCACGTCAAAAACAGGGTGGCCTGTTTGATATATCCACTGGTCAAAAAACCATTGCCAGCTTCTTTGTGAAACACGCTCAACTGTACGCTGGAAATCTGCTGTAGTAACTGTTTTGAACGCATAAGTGTGCACAAACTGCTGAACACTTTTAAAAAACAATTCATCGCCCATTTCTTCTCGTAACATTCTTAATACCAGTGCCCCGCGGTATTTACTATAACTATCTGTAACAAAATCTTCCGCGTCATCTACTTTCGCCGGCACTATGGGATGGCGTTTACCATCGGCCCAGTCAGTCATTACATTGCCGGTTTCCCATGAATGATACCATAACAGGTACTCCTCCATTCCATGCACAGCGGCCACATACATGCCTTCAAAATATTGTGCAAACCCTTTTGCAAGCCACATGTCTTGTACTTTTGCCGGCATAATGATGTTGCCAAACCACTGGCTTGCCAATGCATTACATTCAACACCATCCCACAGGTACAGGTAATCAAGGTGTGTACCGTAATCATCGATCATATTGTCTGAAATAATACTGAAAGTATGCTGCCCGGTAAGACCGGGAAAGGGATATTGCTGCACCACTACCTGCGTATACTGCCGGTACGGGTAGGCAAAGCCTGTTACTTTTTCAAGAAATTGCAGCATGGCAGGCAGCTCTACTGTTGTTGCTTTTGCCGCTGCTTCTTCACCAGGATAACAATAAGTATATAACGTTACACCATTGACTGTTTGGCTAATCGCTGTGTACTCCCCTGCAGCAAAGGCTGTTAAATAAGCAGGATGTGGATACGTTGTCTTGTAGCTGAATGTTACCGAGTTATCATCATCGTTCACACGCCTGCTTACCAGCGCACCGGTTGCAAGAAACATCATTCCCTTTTCTACTGTAGCGGTAATTTCCGTGGTGGCAATATCTGCAATGGATGCACTGCACGGCAACCAATACGAAGTATTCATCAACTCACTTTGCGACCATAACTGCCTGCGTCGCACCGGGCTTGCTGTTGATGGGATTATAAAACGTATTCCTTTACCAAAACTGCCACCCAAAGCATTTACATCCGGCTCGTTGCTGTGCAATGTTTCGTAGGTGATGCTGATGCTGACTGTATCATTAACCTGGTATATTTTATCCAACAGAATAATAAGAGTGTGGCCTGCTGTATCTGTTACAAAACGATGTTTAACGCCACCGGTTTTAACTTCATAAATTAACAGGTTGTTAGCTGCCAGGCAAACCGTTTGCAAGGGTTTTGTAAAAAGTAAAGACACTTTTACATCGGCTTTGGCCCGCATCTTTTGCCAGTCAAATTCAAGATTAATCTTGTAGTGCTGTACGTCAATGCCATCACCAGCTATATATGTTTGCGGCTGCCGCGCCAATAATGATGTGGTTATAAACAGCAGGGCATTTATTACAAAACATCTTTTTTTTCGCATAAGGCAATTGCATAAGAGCAATGTAAAAGTATCAGCCTTATCAAAACTTACCGGGCCTGTTTACAGACATTTTCGGCCAACCGGCATAAAGAACCATTTTGTTTTTTATGTTCCCGGCAATAGCCTGTATGGCATCTTTGTTGCGTCGCACACTTGTACTGTAATGCATTATGCAGCAAGGTGCGTCCGGCGCATTATTTCTTAAGCAGCCTTTGTATTTGTTTTTCCGTTTTCAGACCTACAAGGCTGGCTATCTGTTTCCTGGAGAGATCAGGTGCTTTCATCAGTTCTTTTATTTTTTCCAGCCGAATGGTATTGATGTATTCAATAACGCTGATACCAACTTCTTTCCTGAAAATTCTTGTAAAATTTCTTTCACTCATGTTTGCAAGTTCTGCAAGCTGGTACAGGTACAATTTTGCGGCAATATTTTCAATAATATAATCCTGCACATGATGAATACCTGCATGTACATGGTTCCTGTAATTGAAGTACGATGTTATTTGTGTTGCCACACTGTTGCGCCTGTTATAAATAACCAGCTCGCGGGCCACCTTATGCGCAAAAAAGCCGTCCGTTAATGTTTCTACCAAATGTAAAACCAGGTCTATACCTGATGCTATGCCGGCACTGGTATGTATGTGCTCACCTGATGTAAAAAGTATATGCTCTTTAACTTTTGCAAGCGGGTACTGCTCCTGTAACCGGCGCGTAAGCTGAAAATGTGTTGTGCATTCCCTGTTATCAAGTATACCGGCCTCTGCCAGTACAAATGCGCCTACGCAAATGCTTACAAGGTTGATGCTGCCGGCATGTGCAGACTGTAGCCATGCAAAGAGGTCAGTATGTTTTTTAAAAGCTGCGGATTGAATGTATTTAACCCTTGAACCCGGAATGATGATGTAATCGCCGGGGTTACAAACTACAGTTGAAAAATGTTTCAGGTTGTTTATACCCAAACCTGCGGAAGATTGTATGGTTTGTTCTACGCCGCAGTATTCAATGGTAAAATCAGCGCCGAAGTCTATTGATTCGCTTATTACCTGGTCTGCACCTGCAAGATCCAGCAGGTGTACTTCGGGCAGTATAACAAAAACAAATTTTACAGGCATTTGTAAACAGCTTGACGAAAATTATCTGATACAAATATTGCTGTTATTACAAACCACGCCAAATAATTGCCTGCCAGTATTTGCTTAACCAGACTGTGCACATGCTGATGTAGTTGCTGCCGTACAAGAGTGCGACGCAACGAAAGCCCAACAGTATTGCTGCAGCCGGGTTCATAAAAAAAGAAAACCACGCTCAGTAAACTGGCGTGGTTATTATTTGCATTCCAAAAGTTACATCATTAGCTGCAACCCATGCTGTTGCCACAATTCAAACACTTGTAGCAGGTACCGCTGCGTAAGGTAATATGACCGCATACGTTACAGGCCGGTGCATCACTCTGCATATTTTTTGCTGCTGCATTTACGGCATCGAGACCAACTTCTGCTCTTACGGCTGTAGCTTTTTGTGTACGTACCGGTTGTGATGCCGGTGCGGCAACGCGTACATTGCTTAAATCTGGTTTACCAATAAGCGTAACCTCGCTGCCATCTTCTTCACCGGTATTACCGATTTCAGGCCTGTCTATTACATGTACAAGATCTGTTCTGCCAAGGTATTCGTAAGCCAGCGCACGGAACACAAAGTCTACCAGCGATGTTGTTGTCTTAATGTTCGGGTGGTCTACCATACCTGCAGGTTCAAACTTGGTGAAGACAAATTTTTCTACAAACTCTTCCAGCGGCACACCATATTGCAGGCCAACTGAAACAGCAATGGCAAAACAGTTCATGAGGCTGCGCAGCGTAGAACCTTCTTTGGCAAGATCGATAAAGATTTCGCCAATGGTACCATCGTTGTACTCACCGGTGCGCAGGAACAATACCTGGCCACCAATCTTTGCTTTTTGTGTAAAACCACGGCGTTTGGCCGGCAGTTTCTTACGCTCAACGATCTTGGAGAGCTCACGTTTAAGATTGGTATCGTTACTTGCCTGCATACGTTTATGCATTTCATCGAGCAGGTCTTCTACGGTAAGCTTGCTTAAATCTACAATGTGAGATTCAGGTGCCGTTGCTTCTGCAACTTTTTCTTCTTCTTTTGTTTCTTCTGTTTTTTTCTTCTTGTCTGATTTGTTGCTCAGCGGCTGAGAAAGTTTTGAACCATCGCGGTATAATGCATTTGCCTTCAGACCAAGCTTCCAGCTAAGCATGTAGCAGTCTGCTATTTCTTCTACAGATGCTTCATGTGGCAGGTTAATGGTTTTGGAAATAGCACCGCTCAGGAACGGCTGGCATGCACCCATCATTTTAATGTGGCCATGCGCATGAATAAATCTTTCGCCTTTCTTACCACATTTATTGGCACAGTCAAATACCGGTAAATGTTCGTTCTTCAGGTATGGTGCACCTTCTACAGTCATGGTACCACATACATAGTCATTAGCTGCATCTACCTGATCATCTGTAAAGCCCAACGCTTCGAGCAGGTTAAAGTTCCAGTCGTTGTATTGTGCTGCAGTAAAGCCGAGTCTTTCCAGGCAGCTTTCGCCGAGTGCAAATTTGTTAAACACAAATCCAATTTCAAAAGCCGATTTAGCGGCCTCATTCAGTTTCTTGATTTCATCTGCAATAAAACCTTTCTCGCTTAACGTTTGCGGGTTGATGAAAGGAGCACCTTCAAAACTACCTGCACCCACAGCATATTTAATGATAGAATCGATTTCATTTTCTTTATAGCCCAGGTTTCTCAATGCTACCGGTACGCTCTGGTTAATGATCTTGAAGTAACCGCCACCTGCGAGTTTTTTGAATTTAACCAAAGCGAAATCCGGCTCAACGCCTGTAGTGTCGCAATCCATTACCAGACCGATTGTTCCTGTAGGTGCAATGACGGTTGTTTGTGCATTGCGGTAACCATATTTTTCACCAAGCTGTACAGCATCATCCCACGCTTTTGTTGCAGCTTTTAATAAATAATCAGGGCAATATTTTGCGTCTATACCTACAGGTTTTACGCTAAGGCCTTCGTATGCTTCGTTTGCATCATAAGCTGCGGCGCGGTGGTTGCGCATTACACGCAGCATATCGTTTTTGTTCTCGTTGTATTTGGCAAAGGGCCCGAGTATGCCTGCCAGCTCTGCAGATGTTTTGTAAGCAATACCTGTCATGATAGCGGTAACGGCACCGGCGATACCACGTGCGGCCTCGCTATCGTAAGGAATACCGCTTACCATAAGCACTGTACCAAGGTTTGCAAAACCAAGACCCAATGTTCTGTAATCGTAAGAAAGCTGTGCAACTTCCTGGGACGGGAATTGCGCCATCAATACCGAAATTTCGAGTACCACTGTCCACAGGCGGCAGGTATATTCAAAACCTTCCACATCCAGCAGGTTTCTGTCTGTATCAAAGAACTTCATGAGGTTGGCACTTGCCAGGTTACATGCCGTATTGTCCAGGAACATGTATTCTGAACATGGGTTAGACGCATTGATGCGGCCACCCTGCGGGCAGGTATGCCATTCGTTGATGGTTGTATCATACTGTGTACCGGGGTCAGCACAGCGCCACGCTGCATAAGCAATCTGGTTCCACACTTCGCGTGCCGGAACTTTTTTCATTACCCGGCCATCTGTTCTTGCTTTCAGTTCCCAGTCGCCATCTTTCTCCAATACTTCAAAGAAAGAATTGGGTATACGTACAGAGTTGTTGGAGTTTTGTCCTGCTACGGTCATGTAAGCCTCACCTTCGTAGTGGCTGTCGTAACCTGCTGCAATGAGTGCGCCTACTTTTTTTTCTTCTTCTACTTTCCAGTTAATGAATTTCATGATCTCAGGATGGTCAAGATCAAGACAAACCATTTTAGCGGCACGTCTTGTAGTACCACCACTTTTGATGGCGCCCGCTGCGCGGTCGCCTATTTTCAGAAAGCTCATTAAACCACTCGATGTGCCGCCACCGCTCAGCTTCTCTCCTTCGCCGCGGATTTGTGAGAAGTTGGTACCAACACCAGAGCCATATTTAAAAATGCGTGCCTCACGAACCCACAGATCCATGATACCGCCATCGTTCACAAGATCATCGCTTACGCTTAAGATAAAGCATGCATGCGGCTGTGGGCGCTCGTATGCATTTCTTGATTTTTTTAGTTCTCCATCTACAGGGTCTACATAGTAGTGCCCCTGGGGTTTACCGGTAATGCCGTAACTCTCGTGTAAACCGGTATTGAACCACTGAGGACTGTTAGGCACGCAGGACTGGTTAAGAATACTGTACACCAGCTCATCGTAAAAAACCTGTGCATCGTTTGCAGAAGCAAAATAACCATAGCGCTCACCCCATACGCGCCAGCAGTTTGCCATACGGTGGGCAACCTGTTTTGCCGATGTTTCCCGGCCAAGTGAACCGTCTGGCTGTGGCACACCCGCTTTACGAAAATACTTTTGTGCAATAATGTCCGTGGCAATCTGGCTCCATTGTTTGGGTACCTCTACATTATTCATCTCAAACACTACCTCACCGTTAGGATTGCGGATAACGCTGGTGCGGTAGTCATACTCAAACAGATCAAAAGGGCTCTTATCGTCTGCAGTAAAACGGCGATTAAACTGCAACCCTTTTTTAGGTTCATTTGCCATGGTTTAAACAATTATATAGTTAAGAAAATTAGTGTCTGAATCGTTGTACTAATAGCGAAGCAGGAGACGAAAATATCTTTCTAAGCTGAAAACTACAGTTTTGAAATATGCACACTTTGTGGAAAATAAGCGTGGAAAAACTCATAGGTCAACACAGTGTTGCATTACAGCAATTATCCACACGAAATCAACGGTAAGTTAATAAAAATTAGGCCGATCGTAGCTCATTAATCACTATATAAAAGCAAAGAATGGCTATGTACCCGGCACCATTGCAAAGCCCGCCTTCCGTTGCGTCGCACACTTGTACAGCAAAGCATGATTCAGCTGCTCCGGGTGTAACAGCGTACACATTGATAAGCTTGCCAGGCTGCCTTGGCTACATAACCGATAATGTGCCTGCATATGAAAAATTCAAATGTGAAAGAAAAGTTTAATTCCTACCAGTCTAATAGGAGTTTTAGATAAAGCGTTTACTTTTGTGCGGCATTTAAAATCCAACTTCCTATATGATCGTGGCCGTGCTAACCATTTTTATGCTTGTTTCCGGTGTTATAATCTTTTTGTGTTTGAAAGAAGCCGTTGCGGTAGATGAAGATTATAACCCGGTAACCAACCCCAGAACGCATAATAAGCCTGTTGCACCGCAGGCAAAAACAGGTTCTATTGTATTCCACCATTTTTCATCATCGCGGCATATTGCATAAGTTTTACAAACTGGGCATGTACAGTTTTTTAAAAATCTTACTTTAGGGGCCATGCGCAAGTTTTCACAAAAACCCGAGCTGGATATTATTTTAGATATTCTTGATACAGCAATTGTATACAGGCCCGATTCGCCTTTTCTGCAAAGCCTGCGCATGCAATACCTGGAGCGTGGCAGCCTTAGCAAAAAACAATTACAGGGGCTGCATAACAAGGCTTCGAAAATAAATGAGGTCGCTACTTCTAAACTGGCCACACTGGAAGCAAAAATCATCAAAATGCCTGACCGCTTTAGATCTGACCTGCCGGAAATTACCAAACCGCTTTATGAAAAAGATACTGCCAGCGAAAACCTTGTTGAGGATATACTGGCTAGATACCCACAACACAAGCGGGTACTTTTCTTTAAATCTAAATTAGCCAACAACGAAATATTGCAACCGGCAGAAGTTGCAGAGCTGAATAAATTTGCAAAGCTGTTACTGAAATAAGTTTTATACACGGGCGGCTTGCCTGCAACAGATCGCTACAGTCGCCATAATAACCAACCGTACAAGTGAGTGACACAACAGGCGATGCCATAGCATACTACTGCTGAAACAATAAATAAACAAAGCACTCAGCGCAACGAAAATTTTGCTGACAAGAATAAAATCACCATTCAAGTGCGTAATTGGCTAAATAAAAAGGTCAGGATATAATTGGGAACCGGGTTTTACTGCATATGCATCGAAATTACCAATGCCTTCTTTTTGTAAAACGTCTTCGTCTATAAACGTGTTGCCCGTATAAGTAAGGTCAGTCTTGCTGATGATGGCATAAGCGGCATCTGCAAGAATAGCAGGCGTTCTGCTCATGTTCGCAAGCATCTCTCCACCGAGCAGATTTCTTACTGCCGCGGTATCGATGGTTGTTCGCGGCCACAGCGCATTTGATGCAATGTTGTATTGCTTTAATTCTTCGGCCCAGCCGAGCGCCATCATACTCATGTTATACTTACTTATTGTATAGGCTACGTGTGGTGCAAGCCATTTGGTTTGGAGATTTACCGGAGGGGAAAGTGTGAGTATATGCGGATTTGTGCCTTTTTTTAAATGCGGAATGCAATGCCTGGTTACGAGGAATGTGCCACGTACATTGATATCGTGCATTAAATCGAAACGTTTACTCTCTGTTTGCTCTGTATTGGTAAGCTGTATGGCTGAAGCATTGTTGATCAATATATCTATACCACCAAATGTTTCTGCCGCCTGTTTTACGGCTGCTATTATATGCTCTTCATTGCGAATATCTACCTGTACGGCCAGCGCCCTGCCACCGGCTGCTTCTATTTCCTGCGCGGCGGAGTAAATGGTGCCACCAAGTTTTGCGTTTTCCTCTACACTTTTGGCTGCCACAACAATATTGGCACCCTCTGCGGCAAAACGCAATGCCATTGCTTTGCCTATGCCGCGGCTTGCACCTGTGATGAGGATTGTCCTGTTTTGAAAATTCATGGCCATACAGTTTGGTATTGATTTATGAAGCTAAAAATTCGCGGATGATATGGGCCGTTTCTGCGCAGGCTTTGTCAAGCACATCGTTTACAACAATTTTATTGAACTGGTGGCGGAAAGAGATTTCATAGTTGGCTTTGCCCAGTCTTGTCGCAATCGTTTCGGGTGTTTCTGTTGCCCTGGTATGCAGTCTTCTTTCCAGTTCTTCAATAGAAGGCGGTTCAATAAAAATACTCAATGCATTTTCTTTGAATTGCTGCTGCACATGAATGGCGCCCTGCACATCAATATCGAGTACGGGCACTTTTTGTTCATCCCATATCCTGAATATCTCACTTTTCAGTGTGCCGTAGTACCTGCCTTCGTACACCATCTCCCATTCTATAAAGGCATCGTCTTTTATCTTTTGCTGGAACTCTTCCACACTTATAAAATAGTAATGCATTCCATGCTGCTCGTAATTGCGTGGGCTTCTTGTAGCTGCGGAAACGGAAAATGTTAATTGTGGAAATTGCTCAATAAGATATTTGGTAATCGAGCTTTTACCGGCACCCGACGGCGCAGTGATAATAATAAGCTTGTTTTTATTGGCCATGCGCAAAAGTAGAATAATTGCAAATGCTGAAAAATAGTACGCCTGCAGTTTAACTGAAATTAACTGACGGTTCTGATATGGCCGGCAGCATACGGAAATGACTGATAGCCTCCAGAATACCTCCTGCACCGGCTGCTTCAGCATGGTACACGTGTTGCATGCCCGTCGTGGCTTTAATGAGACCGTGCTCAGAATCTCCTACCGCCACGCTGTTCAGGCCACAGTGATACATGGCCAGGTCGTTGAGTGTATCGCCTGCAACCAATACTGCTTTCCTGTCTACCTGCAGGTGGTTGAGCAGGCTTGTAAGTGTGGAACCTTTGTTTACGCCTTTCGGTAATACATCGAGAAATTTACCTGCCGAATAAATAACATCGCAATGTATCTCTTCTGCCATTTGCTTTACAAGCGGCAGTTTAGCCTGGTCTTTTAAGAAGAATGAGCAACGCCTTTGCTGGGGTACGGGCTGGTATTGCAGCCACTCAATATCTTTAAAATGATGCAGCACTTCTGATGAGCCCGGCCAGTTGCTTTTGATGACAGACTGCACTTCTTCAACAGGCTCGAAACTGTTGCCGTACACAACGGTTGCACCCACATCTGCTATTATGTAAGCGGGGCGCGGTACTGCATTGTCTGTAAATAAAGGATAGATGTTTGCCACACCTCTTCCTGTTACGAACACAAGGGTTACATTATGTTGATCTATTAATGAATATAGCTGCTCTTTTTGATCTGCCGTTCCACCGAGAAAAGTTCCATCGAGATCCGTAGCTAATAACATGCAGTGATGATTTAGGTTAACAATACGTTTTCACAGATTACTGCAAAAGTAACCGAATTGTAACTGTACACGTGTTAATGAATTGCTTCTTTATGAAAACTAATGGTGTTCTAATTTGTTGTAAAACAATACTATTTCCAGGTTATTTTATCTGCTGCGGGAACAATGCGCCTGCCCTCTTTTGCAACCTGGTCATCTGTATAACCAAGGTATAAAATACCAAGCACCACATCTTCTTCTGCAAGGTTTAGGTATTGTTTCATGGCAGGATGGTGCGTCATGCCGCCACTGCCCCACAAAACAGCTACATTTAATGTGCTTGCACCCAGTAATACATTTTCTACTGCGCATGATGCAGCGGCTATTTCTTCCAGTACCGGGATTTTTGGATTATTGCCACGCTTCATGTACACGAGTATGATGTGGGAAACAAGGTCTCCCTGTCGCTGTAATTTATCGTAAGTGGCATGCATAAATTTTTCTTCCGGGGTGTTTGCTTTGTAAAGCGATGCATGATCATTACAAAATTCCTTTACTTTTTCTCCGCCATACACCACAAAACGCCATGGCTCTGTATGGCCATGGGTAGGTGCCCAGTCTGCAAGTTCCAGTAACTGTTGTATGGTGCTGTCATCAATGCTTTTCCCGTTCATCAGCGCAGGTTTTGAACTGCGCCTGTTTCTTATGATATGTTGTAATGTTTCAAAATTTGTCATACACCAAAAGTAAGCGCACAGGCCCGGGATAAATTACGAACTAAGAAAATTGATGAAATAGGTTTTGCAATTTGAAAAGAGCACGTAAATTTGCAGCCCGCTGACTCCGTAGCTCAGTTGGTAGAGCTACTGACTCTTAATCAGTAGGTCCAGGGTTCGAGTCCCTGCGGGGTCACAGAATTCATTGCCCGATAGTATAATGGTAGTACCGCAGATTCTGGTTCTGCTTGTCTTGGTTCGAATCCAGGTCGGGTAACAAAAAAAAGCCTTGAGTAATAAACTTGGGGCTTTTTTGTTTTACTGCATACGAAAGCCAATAACATACTGGTGTTTGAAAACCGGAACGCTGCAGCCGCCATAAAAGAAGAACCCTGAAGTGTGCGACGCAACAGGTGATGCCACATGCACTGCTGCCGGGTACACAATATAACCTTTAATATTTATGGGGGTGATAGGTGTTCACTACTGTACCATCTGCATACAGGTCTATGATAGCATAGCCCGGTGGCGTTTGGAGGTAGTAATATTTTGCCGCAGAATTTTTGTCGCCATCCTCCCACCAGAAACCGCTCATGGCACCATTGCAGTAATATGAAAGATTGTTGTATACCACGCTATCCTGCAGGTGAATGTGGCCGCTGATGCAGGCTTTTATTTTGTCGCGGTGCCGGTAGAACAATTCTGTAAGATATTTGAAATCTGTATGCATGCCACCGCCATCCAGGTGTGTGCAGGCTGCCAGTAAAGGGTAGTGACTCATAACGAGCACAGGTGTGCCCGCAGGTAATGCATGCAATGATTCCTCAAACCAGCTACTTTGTGCTGCATCGAGCGAGCCGGCGGGATCATTGTTACTATCGAGTATAAAAAAATGCCAGTTGTTTTTGCTGAAGCTGTAGTAGCGGCCGGGCATAGACAGTTGTTTTACCACATAATCCTTTCCGTACATCCCGTCATCTTTACCTGGTGCGGCCCACCACATGTCATGGTTGCCGAGGCAGCTATAAAGCGGGTAATGCTTAACAGAAGCAATACATTTGTTCCATATCTCCCATTGTTCATTAACACGCTCCCTGGTGATGTGATCATAGTCTGCGGCGTAGATGGTGTCTCCGCCATTGAGAAAAATATCCGGTTGATGTGCCTTGATAGCTTCAAGGCATTGCATGAACCGTGTGGGGGCATTGTACTCCGGTCTTATATGCACATCTGTAATATGGGCAATGCGTAGCACCCGCTTACTGGCTGCAGCAAAAGAAGGCTGGCCTAACGCTAACGCGCTGCCTGTAAGTGCTATATTTTTGAGAAGATTCCGGCGTAGCATGGTAATAAAATTAATACGTGTGACTGTAAAACTGTGCTGCCTGCGTACAAAATAAAAGATCCGGTGCCTGCGGCACCGGATCTTTACGGCCATTACTACTATATATTTTACCAGCCCAGTATATAGGCAAACATAAGCGGGGCAACAATTGTAGCATCACTCTCTACAATAAACTTGGGCGTGTCTATACCCAGTTTACCCCAGGTTATTTTTTCGTTTGGTACGGCGCCGCTGTACGATCCGAAAGATGTGGTGCTGTCGCTTATCTGGCAGAAATAACTCCAGAAAGGAACATCATGCCATTCGAGATCCTGGTACATCATAGGTACCACGCAAATAGGAAAATCACCGGCAATGCCACCACCGATCTGGAAGAAGCCTACACCTTTTCCACCACTGTTCTGCCGGTACCAGTCTGCCAGCCACACCATGTATTCAATACCATTTTTCACAGTACTTGCCTGCAGTTCATTCTTGATGACATAGCTGGCAAAAATATTACCCGTGGTGCTGTCTTCCCAGCCTGGGCAAACGATTGGAATATTTTTCTTGGCAGCCGCAACAATCCAGCTGTCTTTGGGGTCTATTTCAAAGTATTGATCAAGATCGCCGCTCAGCACGGTCTTATACAAAAATTCATGCGGAAAATAACGTTCACCCTTTGCCTCTGCATCCTTCCATTGTTTTACCAGGTGCTTTTGCAGGCGGCGAAATGCTTCTTCTTCAGGTATGCACGTATCTGTTACGCGATTATAGTGGTTCTCGAGCAGGTCCCATTCATCCTGTGGTGTAAGATCGCGGTAATTGGGAACTCTTTTATAGTGCGAATGTGCCACCAGGTTCATTACATCTTCTTCAAGATTTGCACCGGTACAGCTAATGATAGCAATCTTATCCTGGCGAATCATTTCAGCCAGCGAAATACCAAGTTCAGCAGTACTCATAGCGCCTGCAAGCGTCACCATCATTTTACCACCTTCTGCCAGGTGCGCCTCGTATCCCTTGGCAGCATCTACCAGTGCAGCCGCGTTAAAATGACGATAATGGTGCTGTATGAACTGAGAAACAGGTCCTTTATGCATATTCAAAAATTTAGGCTGCAAATGTAGTAAACGCGTGGGGTGTTTAAATATGTATTTGGTGTTTTTATGTACCCGGCTGCAGAACAGGCATTTGGCACCTGTTGCGTCGCACTCTTGTGCAGCAAAGCTTTACTCAGCTGCGCCGGGCACGGGCCGCGCAACGGTTGTGCGGGAGGGGGGGGTGATGGTGAATGGTGAATGGTCAATCGTGAGAGGTGAGACGTGAATCGTGAGACGTGAAACGTGAGAGGTGAAACGAAAGACGTGAGTAGAATGCTGTTCAAATAACAAACCTGCTGTTAAGCATCGTGTTGACGCAACTACCATTGCTGAAGCCACAATAGCATAAAAGCCTCATCAGGGCGTGTGCACAGATGTGTCGTAAGATCACTGTGCCTGAACTTTAATACTTTTTTTCAAGAAAATGGTACAGTAAACAACTTCGTAGAAATAAGCGCCTGGCGGCAACAAAGCTGAACTTTATTTCCCGGAGAATAAACAGCGGTATTGGCTCGTAATATATAAGCAGCTACTCAACAGAAGAGTGAACAAACTTTTCTTTTCCCTGCACTACCATCACAATCTCCCCTTTAATGGCTTTCGAAGAAAAATGATCATAAGCCTGCTGCAAAGTACCACGGTAATTTTCTTCGAACATTTTTGTTAGCTCCCGGCTTATACAGCATGGCCGGTCTGCACCAAAGTATGCTACCAGGTCTTTGAGTGTTTTAAGCAGTCGTACCGGGCTTTCGTAAAATACCATGGTACGTTCTTCGGTGGCAAGTTGCGTAAACAACGTATGGCGGCCCTTTTTCAAAGGCAAAAATCCTTCAAATATGAAACGGTTGATTGGCAAACCACTATTCACAAGTGCCGGAACAAAAGCCGCAGGACCGGGCAGGCATTCTACCTTAATATTCCGCTTATTACATTCTCTTACCAGTAAAAATGCGGGATCAGAAATGCCGGGTGTGCCGGCATCGGTAACCAGGGCCATTGTTTTACCCACGGCCAGCTGATCGGCTACATGTTCAAAAATTTTATGTTCGTTGTGTTGGTGGTAAGGAGATAGCGGCTTCTGTATATTATAATGCTGCAACAGTTTTGATGATGTGCGGGTGTCTTCGCAAAGAATTACATCAACCTGCTGCAGCACCTCCAGTGCACGGAGCGTGATATCTTTTAAATTACCGAGCGGAGTGGGAACGAGGTAAAGCATCAACGAAAATTACGCAGTTTGGAAATTTTAAAATGAATGCAGGAATTTTCAAATTAGCTTAATCTCTAATCTGATCAATTGATCATTTCTATTTCGTAGAACTCCATTACAGGATTAGCCAGCAGTTTTTTACTTGCCTCATCTGCCAGTGCTTTTGCTGCATCTTCCGATGCTGCCTCTATTTGCAGGGTGATATGTTTACCTATACGTACATCATCAATTGCAGTAATGCCTAAGTTCTTCAGCCCGCCCATTACAGCTTTACCCTGGGGATCCAATAAGTCTTTTAACGGCATTACTTTAATCTGAACATTATAAGTCATGATTCTTTTTGTTTTACGAGCAAAGATAAAATAACATACGCAACAAAGGAAACAGGTACAGCAATCCAACCGAATGTTATTGCGGTAATAGCTGCTATTGCCGCAATACTGATAAACGGCATCAGCTTTTTTATGGATACACCACTAAACTTTAATGCCAGCATAGGCAGTTTGGAAACCATCAGGTAACTAACCACCAATATGACAACATACCAAAACCATTGATTGGTAAAAAGCTTAATAATAAGATCTGTATTACTAAACCAGTATATTAACGGGAAAGAAGCCACCAGTAACCCCGCTGCAGGAATAGGCACACCTTTAAACCCGTGCGATTGTGTAGTATCAATATTAAATCTTGCAAGCCTGTAGGCACCGGCGCATGGTATAACAAAGGCCGGCAGCAACCATGCTGTACTAACGTCCAAACCACCTTCCTGCTGGGCAAAGCTTAAGCGGAGAAACTGGTAAACGATCAAACCCGGGGCAACACCAAAACTTACCACATCTGCAAGAGAGTCCAGTTGCTTTCCTATTTCTGAAGATGCCTTTAACAACCGCGCTACAAAGCCATCTAGAAAATCTATAACGGCTGCACAACCTATAAAAATGGAAGCCATATAAATTTTTTCCGGCATTATAACAAACGCTTCTGCGTTGTCATTTACGGTATAGGAAAGCCCGTATTGCAGAATACATACAATTGCCATACAACCAAAGACAAGGTTGAGCAGTGTAAAAATGTTGGGGATTTGTTTCATTATAAATCTGAAAATTGGAGAACCTGGAAATTTGAAAACCGGCCATTTTCAAATTTTCAAATCAACTCATTAGCTAATTATTTTTTCATCAGTTGCTCAATTTCCTCTGCCTCTATCGGGATGTTCTTCATCAGGTCTTTGTTGCCATTTCTTGTTATCCACACGTTGTTTTCTATGCGCACACCCATCTGCTCTTCTTCGATGTAGATACCAGGTTCAACTGTTAACAACATCCCTGGTTTTAGTGGTTCTGTTTTGGTACCGAGATCGTGTACGTCTATTCCAAGATGATGAGAAATACCATGATACAGGTACTTCCTGTATGCCCTGTTATTACTGTCTTCATTCTTTACATCTTCTTTGGTAAGCAGGCCAATTTTTATAAATGTTTTGGTGGCTTCATCACCCACTTTATCGTGGTAATTTAAAATGGTGATGCCTGGTTTTAATAAACTCCTGGCATAATTGTGCAGGTGCAGACAGGCATTGTAAACCTCTTTCTGCCGTTTGGTAAACTTACCGTTTACCGGAACCGTTCTCGTAAGATCTGCTGCATAACCACCGTAGTTGGCACCAAAGTCCATGAGAATAAGTTCGCCGTCTTTACATTCTTCGTTGTTGAAGATGTAGTGCAATGTTCTTGCCCTGTCTCCGCTGGCAATGATACTTCCATATGCTTCGCCGCGGGCACGGTTGCGCAAAAATTCATGCACAAGTTCTGCTTCTATCTCATGTTCAAAAACACCGGGTTGTATAAACTTCAATAACCGTCTGAAAGCTTTTTCAGTAATGTCAATAGCTGTTTGCAGCACTTCTACTTCCAGTGCAGACTTTACAGCGCGCAGGTTACGCATAATCTTTGCGCTGCGCTCAAACTTATGCAGCGGGTAACGCTGCATTATTTCTTTTGCGTAGCGGTAATCCCTTGTTTCAAGAAGGCTGCCTTTGCGGTCGTTTTCGTTGGTGTTTAAATAAATATTGTCTGAAAGGTGTATCCATTGCTGCAATAATGCATCAAGGCTGTCGAGCCAGACGATGGTTTGTATACCGGTAAGTCCGGTAGCTTCATTTGCACGAAGCCGCTTGCCATCCCATTTTTCCTTCAGCTCATTTGGCCTTACCAATACGAGTACTTCCCGGTATTTTGCATCCGGGTTATCAGGAAACAATACCACCATAGTGTCTTCCTGTTCTATACCGCAAAGCCAGTACAAATCGCTGTTTTGCTGAAAACGGTATAGTGCGTCGCCGTTAGAAGGCACTTCATCATTGCTGTTAAATATAGCAATGCTGTTGGCTTTCATTTCTTTGGTAAACCTTTTACGGTTCTCTGTAAATATTTTGGCATTAAGCGGCAAGTGTTTCATGCTTACTCAAATAAAGTGGTTAAGTATATAGTTTCGCAAGATAAGTGTTTGCTCCAAATGTATGATTGCATACGGTGGCTGAATAAACACATCGCTGTTGCCGCCATAAAAACGGAACGTACAAGTGAGTGACACAACTGCCGATGCCATAAAAAACGACAGCCGGCCCATACAAGATTACTTTGTCATAAACAAGGCTTTTAACTCACTGGCATCGTCTGGTTTCATTTTGCCGGCAAGAATCAAACGCAACTGGCGCCTGCGCAAAGCGCCGTCGTATAATTTTACTTCTTCGTCTGTTTCGGGAATCAATTGCGGCACCGTGCGGGGTTTACCGTTGGGGTCGAGTGCCACGAATGTAAAATATGCTTCATTGCTTTCGTACTTGTATTGATGCAGGTTGTCTTCTCCCCACACTTTCAGGTGCACTTCCATAGATGTATTGAATGCCCTGGTAACCTTGGCTTCAATATGCACCACGTTGCCCAGTTTAATGGGTGTTTTAAAACTAAGGTTGTCTACGCTGGCAGTCATGTTGGGTGCATTACAGTGTTTGCCTGCCGCAATACCGGCGGCAATATCCATCCAGTACATCAGCCGCCCGCCCATGAGGTTACCAAACGTATTTGTATCGTTGGGGAGCACCAGTTCATTCATGATCGTAAAACTTTCAACAGCTTTTTTGCCATCCATGCCATTACATTTTGCACAAAGATATAGGCGCCGTACAGTAAGCGGGTGAGTTCTTTTATGAACCCGGCTGTCGTTTTTCATGGCATCGCCTGTTGCGTCGCACTCCTGTACTTCCATGCAAATGGCAACAGCGATGCGGAGGCAATACCATGCTCCGGGTAATGCTTTAACATTTGCTGCTATATTTGGCAACTTGCCGTTGCGCGTATTATTGCTAAATTTGCAGCGCTTTAGTAGAACGAATGAAAGTTTTCCATGTATAAATACAGCAGTTATATTGCTTTGTTATTGCTTGCCATCAGCCTCTTTTCCTGTAAAAGCAATACCACAGAACAAGCCGGCACCGCAACGGGTAATATTGATACGGCCATCACCGATGGCCACCCTGCATGGATATTGCAGGGAAATATTTACGAAGTAAATGTGCGCCAATATACACGGGAAGGTACTTTCAACGCATTTGCTGCAAATCTTGAACGGCTGCAGGCCATGGGTGTACAAACGTTGTGGTTTATGCCCATAAACCCTATTAGTAAAGTGGACCGTAAAGGTGCGCTGGGCAGTTATTACGCCGTGGCCAACTACACACAGATTAACCCCGAGTTTGGTACAATGGCCGACTGGAAAGCACTGGTAAAGCAATGCCACAACATGGGGTTTAAAGTGATCATTGACTGGGTGCCAAGCCATACCGGCGCAGACCATTACTGGCTGGAGCAACATCCTGACTTTTATGTGAGAGACAGTATAACAGGCAAGGCTATTTCTTTGTACGACTGGACAGATACAAGAAGGCTCAATTACGCCAACCCGGTATTGGTTGACAGTATGATCAACAGTATGAAGTTCTGGATAAAAGAAACTGATATAGATGGATTTCGCTGCGATGTGGCGGGCGAAGTAGCAGATGATTACTGGCAAAAATGCATACCGGAGCTAAAGAAAATGAAGAACATCTTTATGCTGGCAGAAGGTAATAAAGCATCGTTGCCCCGTGATGGTTTTGATGCAACCTACACATGGAACGAATTTAATATGATGAAGCTGATTGCGAAAGGAGAAAGACCAGCTTTCGCAATAGATAGTGTAATTGCACAAACAGACAGCAGCTTTCCAACAAATGCATTGCTGATGTATTTTACGAGCAACCATGATGAGAACAGCTGGAACAAGGCAGACTATGGCACAATGCCCGGTGCTGCCCACGCACCATTTGCGGTACTTACACAAACATTACAAAGATCTGTACCGCTTATTTATAGCGGGCAGGAAGAGCCTTACCTGGACAGCATCAGCTTTTTTTACAAAGACACTATCAGGTTTGAGAACTATGCGAGGGCCGGTTTTTATAAGACCTTGCTTACGCTGCGAAAAGAAAATCCTGCACTTGCCGCCAACGCGGCCTTTAGAAAAATAGCGACAGACAATGATAAAGCGGTGTATGCATTTGAAAGAAGCAATGGCAATGCGGGTGTACTGGTAGTTGTAAATCTAACAAACCAGCCTCAGCAGGCAGTGCTGAAAAATATTGCTGCAAAAGGTGAAGTAAAGAATGTATTTTTAGACAAACCTGAACAGTTGAAGAACGGCCAGGTGTTTAGTCTGAAACCCTGGGATTATCTTGTTTACAGCTACTGATCTCTTGCCGAGGCACCTGCAGAACGTACAAGTGTGCGACGCAACAAAAGCTTAATAGTAGTAATACAGCCCGGTACATCATATTTCTTTTTTTTAAACCCGGAAAATACCGGCATTTAAAAACTATGATCTCAAAAAAAACAAAATACGCCATAAACGCACTTGTATATCTTGCCAAAGAACAAAAGGGCACAGAACCAATACAAATAAGCAGGATTGCAGAGCATGAAAATATTCCGCGCAAATTTCTGGAAGCTATTCTGCTGGACCTAAAGAATGCGGGATTGCTCAGCAGCCGGAAAGGGAAAACCGGTGGCTATTACCTGCACAAAACGCCGGAAGAAATAAACATTGCAGAGGTAATGCGACTCTTTGATGGGCCCATCGCCTTACTGCCTTGTGTAACACATATGTATTACGAGCGCTGCGAGGAATGCAAGGACGAAGCTACCTGTGGTATACGCTCGGTTTTCCTGGATGTACGAAACGAAACAGTAAATATGCTTAAGAATGCCACCCTTGCAGAAATAATGATGCGTACGCATAACCTGGAAGAGGGAAAAATTAAAAATCCATAAAGATGGATTTTTTTTGCCCTCAATTCCTACAATACCGATAGGAGTTATATATTTGTGAAAATTTTTCCAATATGAAGTTGAAACTGACACCAGGATTAGTCCTATCCCTATTATTAGCCTTACCCTTTTTATCCAATGCCCAGGACACAACCAAAACAATGACGCTGAGTGACTCTTTGCGTTGGGCATTTGCAAAACTGGATTCTCTTAAAACTGCGACAACACCAGCTAAAACAAACAACAGCCTGAATGTATCGTTTGAATTCAGAACGCGCAGTGAATACCGGTATGGTTACCGCGTTTTACCTACAGAAGACACAACAGCCGCATTCTTTACCAACCAGCGTGGCAGGCTTGTACTTGACTTTAAAACCAAGCGATTTGACTTCAGGGCCTCTCTGCAGGAAACCAGGGTTTGGGGCCAGCAGGATGGTGCCAACCCAACAATCCCGATCACATTTTTTGAGCTATATGCAGAGCCAAAAATTACAGATAAGTTTTCTGTAAGACTGGGCCGCCAGAGAGTAATTTATGACAACCAGCGCCTTTTTGCAGAAAATGACTGGAGGGCAGCGGCCAATGCGCACGATGCTGTAAGACTGATTTATAACAACAACAGGAATTTTACAACAGAATTTTTGGCAGCATATAATCAATCTGCCGAAAACAACCTGAGCACCAATTACAAGCCGACGGGTTTCAATAATTATAAAACCCTGTTGGTACACTACCTGAACTATAAATTAAGCAGCCACTTTTCTTTTTTAACGCTGAATACCGCAGATGGTTTTCAAAGCGCTAACCCAACAGATTACACAACTACATTTATGCGTTTTACCAGTGGCGGCCGTTTGGAATATACTGCATACAACTGGTACGCAACTTTGAGCGGGTATTACCAGTATGGAAAAGACTCGTCCGGCAAAAAGCTTGATGCATATTATTTTCAGCCGGAGGTAAAATATAACAATAAGGCGTGGACCTTCCGCCTGGGAATGGAATACCTCAGCGGCCATGATGGCAACCAACCTGCAGATAAAGACAACAATTTTGTTCCTCTATATGGTGTGGCGCACAGGTTTATGGGTAACCTTGACTTCTTTACGAGATTTCCTGTAGATGTAAGCAGTGCCGGCCTCATTAACCCTTATCTCTTTATCTGGTACCAGAAAAACAAACTGTTCCTGAGAGCGGAAAACCACCTGTTTTATACTCAAAAGGATTACATCTATAAGAACTCGCCGCTTAATCATTACCTGGGCTTTGAAAATGATCTCAGGATCAACTACAAATTCAATAGTATGATTGAACTGGAAGGCGGTTTTTCCTGGGCGCTTGTAACCAACTCTATGGCGGTAATTCGTAACCCCAAAATTGCTGAACCCGAGTCTGCTTACAAAACCCCATTCTGGTCTTACCTGAGTTTTAAATTCACACCAACATTAGCAAAACTTAACTTTTAGCACAACAACCATATAACAATCACCACCGGATGCGATCTGCACTGCATCCTGTAAATCTATTGTCATGAAAAAAACAATTCTCGTATCCGTAACCGCCCTTGCAGCACTATTTACCAATTTTTCAGGCAAGCCAAAAGACGAGCCCGATCCGGAACCGAAAAGCGTAAAAGCTGTATCTATTTCCTTTTCCGGTGCATTTGCATTGTACCCTTTGGTGCAAACATGGGCAGCAGAATACAATAAGATACACCCCGAAATACGCTTCGATATACAGGCAGGGGGAGCGGGCAAAGGCTTGACCGACTGCCTTTCAGGCTCTGTGGATGTGGGCATGTTTTCCCGTGAATTATCTGATGCGGAAAAAGCCAAAGGTGTGTGGACACTTGCTTTATGCCGCGACGCAGTTATACCAACATACAATGCCAAAAACGCCAACAGCAAAAGCATACAGATACGTGGGGTGAAAAAAGCAGAATTCAATTCCATATTTGTTGATAAAAGCATTACCACATGGGAGAGCCTGCTGGGCATTAATACAAAAAGCCCGCATAAGATCAACGTTTACACAAGGGCTGATGCTGCGGGTGCGGCAGATTCATGGGCTGCTTTTTTTGGTAAAAAACAGGAGAACCTGAAAGGTATCGGCGTATCTGGCGACCCCGGCGTGGCTGATGCCGTAAGGAAAGACCTGAATGCTATTGGCTATAACAACACACTTTTTGTATACGATGCTGCGTCAGGAAAAAAACTGCCCGGTATAGATGTGGTGCCTATTGATGTAAACGGCAACGGCACAATAGACGCAGATGAGAACTTTTACGGCAACCTGCGCCAGTTCCTGAAAGCTGTGAATGATGGAAAATATCCTTCCCCGCCTGCCAGGAACCTCTATTTTATTACAAAAGGCAAAACACAGAAGAAAGAAATCCTCGACTTTTTTAAATGGGTTCTTACAGATGGCCAGAAATATGTAGGTATAGCAGGCTATGTTCAGCTGCCTAAAAATGCAGTAGCAGACCAGCTCAAAAAACTTTCTAAATAATATTTTTCTCCGACCGTTTTTTTCGTAATCTTTTTTTAATCCTATAATTATTTGGTGAAACGGGAAAAACTCATAATTTTAATTCCTATTAATTTTATAGGTAATATAGAATATATAGGATAAATAGAATTTTAAATCTTAAACTAATAGTATGAAGACCAGAACACTTCTTTTTCAACTCTTAACTGCTGCAGTACTCTTTAGCTCTTGCTCGGGTGGCAGTAATGAAAACACTTCAGGTGACGAAAATGTATCCATTTCTTTCTCAGGCGCCTTTGCACTTTACCCGCTTGCGCAAAAATGGGCACAGGAATATAATAAAACGCATCCCAATGTAAGGTTCAACATACAGGCAGGTGGCGCCGGTAAAGGTCTTACTGACTGTCTTGCAGGCACAGTAGATGTGGGCATGTTTTCCAGGGAAATATCTGATGCAGAAAAGGCAAAAGGTGTTTGGTGGGTTTCACTTTGCAAAGATGCCGTTATACCAACCATTAGTGCTACCAACCCATACCTCGACAGTATAAAAACACGTGGCCTGAAAAAAGATGAATTCAAAAGCATCTTTATCGACCAGCGCCCCGGCACATGGGACAGCCTGCTCAACATCAAAAACGGCAGCAAGCTGAAACTGGCTGTGTACACAAGGGCTGATGCAGCAGGTGCAGCAGATTCGTGGGCAGCATTTTTCGGTAAAAAACAGGAAAACCTGAAAGGCATTGGTGTATCGGGCGACCCCGGCGTAGCCGAAGCTGTAAAGAAAGACAAAGGTGGTATTGGCTATAACAACACATTGTTTGTATATGATAACACTACCGGCAAAAAAAATCCGGGTATTGAGGTAGCGCCCATTGACGTAAACGGAAATGGCAAAATAGATGCCGACGAAAATGTTTACGCAGACCTGAATACATTTCTTGATGCGGTAAACACCGGTAAATTTCCAGCGCCACCTGCACGTGAACTGTATTTTCTTACAAAAGGCAAATCATCGAACAAAGCAATACTCGAATTTTTCAAATGGGTGTTAACAGATGGCCAGACAATGGTAAAAGAAGCCGGTTACGTGCCGTTGCCGGCAGATGTGGTTGCAGCGCAACTAAAGAAACTTGAATAATAACCGGACGAGGGTTAATAAACCGGATGATGCATAGAACGCACTGTTTAATCTTACCCGGTGCTTCTATAAAGGCCGCAGGTATATGTGTCCTGAACAGCGGTTTTTCATGGCATCGTCCCTTGCGTCGCACACTTGTACTTTGGGGGTTTTAAGCAGCAATGTGTGTGACGCAAATTTTCTAAATCAAATCAACAAGATAATTATGGCGTTTACATGCTTCGCATTTAAACGCCGCAGCCGAAAGCACATCGTTGCCGAATAAAGAACTGAACGTACAAGTGAGTGACACAACAGAAGATGCAGCATGCACTGCAGCCCACCCCCTAAAAAACAATTCGTACCAATGTAAAACCGAAACCAAAACTTAAAAATAAGAACTATGACTAAACGCAAACTTCTTGACGCAGTATCCTCCAAATGGATGGTCGTCTGTTTAATGTTCTTCCTGATGTTGCCACTGGCAATTGCGGCAGGACTTATTGTAAAATCTACCGGGCTTTTTGAAGGCCGGTCAATCGGAACGCTCATCACATCTTCTGAATGGGCACCGTGGGAAGGTAAGTTCGGCTTCTTTCCTTTTATCTTAAGCTCTTTGTGGGTAACAGTTGTGGCACTGGTTATTGCTATTCCTTTTTGCCTGCTGTCTGCCATTTACCTTACACAATTTGCGCCGGGCTGGGTATTGAAATTTATGCGCCCGGTTATAGACATACTGGCGGGTATTCCATCGGTGGTATATGGCGTATGGGGTGTATTGGTTATTGTGCCTTTTGTAAGTGAGCAACTGGCGCCGTTTTTCAATACCGAATCGCTTGGCTACAGCATTCTTGCGGGTGCACTGGTACTGGCGGTAATGAGTGTGCCTTACATCTTAAACATGCTGCTCGAAGTGTTCAGGCAGATACCTGTAGAACTTGGCGAAGCTTCCCTGGCACTGGGATCTACCAAATGGGAAACCATTAAACATATTTTCTTACGCAAAGGCGCAACGGGTATTATATCTGCCTACGGCCTCGGCTTTTCAAAGGCATTGGGTGAGACCATTGCGGTTATGATGGTTATTGGCAACGTGGTGCAGGTGCCCACATCTGTATTTGATGCAGGATATCCTTTGCCGGCACTTGTTGCCAACAACTATGGTGAGATGATGTCTATTCCATCTTACGACGCTGCACTGATGTTTGGCTCTTTGTTGTTGTTTGTGATCATCATAGCCATCAACGTTATTTTCCGTTACATGATCTATAAATCTGAAGCCCTATGACACTAAGAAGAAAACTGGAAGAGAAATTTTTCCGCGTATTATCGGCCATATTCACACTTGTTATTGTGTTTGTACTGGCACACATTATCATCAGCATTGTGGGAAAAGGCTTTTCATCGCTAAGCTGGGATATTATTACCAAAGAACCACAAGGCGGTTTTTATTTTGGTAAGGAAGGTGGCATTCTCAATGCTATTGCGGGTTCTTTTTACCTGGCTATATGCGCCACTTTTCTGGCCTTTGTTGTAAGCCTTCCGGTGGCATTGTTCATGAATGTTTACCTTATCAAATACCCGCGTACATTAACAGGCATCAGGTTTTTCCTTGATGTGCTGTGGGGCGTACCTTCTATTGTTTATGGTGCGTTTGGTTTTACATTAATGGTGTACCTGGGGCTGCGCTCTTCGCTTGGTTTTGGTATTCTTACGGTAGGCGCCATGATCTCTCCTATTATGATACGCGCCATGGACGAAGTATTGAAAACAACACCTATCGGTCTGCAGGAAGCGGCCTATGCATTAGGCTCTACCAAAACAGAAACATCTTATAAAGTATTGTTCCGCCAGGCATTGCCGGGGTTTGCAACCGCTATCCTGCTTGCTTTTGGCCGCGGTATTGGCGATGCTGCATCTGTATTGTTTACTGCGGGCTACACGGATTATATACCTCGCAGCTTTAGCGATCCTACTGCTACCCTGCCACTGGCCATTTACTTCCAGCTTGGCTCACCCATACCGGAAGTGCAGAACAGGGCTTTTGCTGCAGCGATCATACTGACATTTATCGTACTCGTTATAAGTGTATCTGCCAGGTTATTATACCGTGGCAAAAAATAAAAACAACAACTGATAAACTCAAACATTTAAAACCGCTTTTTATGGAAACATTAACCGCCCCAAATACCGGCACTATACTACAACCTGTAACGGTTGAAGTACCCGTATTAAACATTCGTAACCTGAATGTATACAGCAAGAATGCACACATACTTAAAAATATCAACCTTAAAGTACCTAAAAATGCTATCACTGTTTTTCTCGGCCCTTCAGGCTGCGGCAAAACAACTTTACTAAAATGCATGAACAGGCTTACTGACCTGTATGCAGACCTTAAACTTGATGGCGCCATTGAGATTGACGGGCAGGATATACTGAGCGAAAAACATGACATTACCGCCATCAGGCAGAAAATGGGACTGGTTATGCAAAGACCTTTTCCACTGCCGATGTCTATTGCAGATAACATTACCTACGGCCTTAAACTAAAAGGCGTAAAGAATAAAAAAATACTGGCAGAGAAAGTTGAAAAACACCTGCGTGAAGTGGCATTGTGGGACGAAGTGAAAGACAGGCTTAAAACATCGGCACAAAGATTATCAATCGGGCAGCAACAACGCTTATGCCTTGCCCGCGGGCTGGCCGTAGAACCTGAAATTATCCTGGCTGACGAACCTACTTCTGCACTCGACCCTATTTCGAGCCGTGTAATTGAAGAAGAATTTTCGAAACTGAAAGATGATTATACCATTATCCTGGTAACACACATCTTAAGGCAGGCAAAGCGCCTGGCAGATTATGTGGTGTTTATGTATTATGGAGAAATCATTGAATACGGACCTGCCAAAGAAATTTTCGAGAATCCAAAGACTGATATACTCAAAGAATATTTACGTGTAGGACACTAAGATTTTTGGTATTTTTTAAGTTTGAGTTTTAGTTCTACTAATGAGAGCCACATGTCTATGTGGCTCAATTTTTTTATACTGCATTGTATCCACTTACCATTAAACGGGTACAAAAAAAGGCAGCGGGCTATACCATGCTGCAATACCTGGTGCAGTACAAGTGAGTGACACAACAGGTGCTGAAAGTAGTAATGCAGCTACGGCCAGATACTACCCGGTATGCCACTTAACCGCGCTATAAAACTGATAAGTTGTAACATTGCAACAATGAAAACCATTTACATGAAATTGCTGGCCGTTGTTTCCTTCACTGTGTTGTTATACGCCTGCGGCAACGCAAAAAAAGCGGTAAGAAAATCAGCCAACCCGGTGGTGGCGCACCGCGGCGCATGGAAGGAAAATAACCTTCCCGAAAACTCGATCGCATCACTGCGGCAAGCCATTGCACTACATTGTGCCGGTACTGAATTTGATGTGCGCATGACGGCAGATGATTCGCTGGTTATTAACCATGACCCCGTTTTTCATGGTTTAAAAATAGAAGCAAGTGCTTATGCCGACCTGGTAAAAACGACATTGGCAAACGGTGAAAAATTGCCTACCCTGTATGAATACATTACCGCAGGTTTACAGGAAAATACCGGCACTACACTCGTTGTAGAGATCAAACCATCAGATATTGATAAAGCGCACGCAGCAGCAGCAGCACGAAAAGTGTACAATACAATCACGGCCCTGCATGCAGGTAACAAAGTTCAATACATCAGTTTCGATTACGATATACTGCTTACGCTTGAACAACTGAACAAACGGGTTATTACACAATACCTTAACGGTGATAAGTCTCCGGTGCAGTTGAAGGCTGATGGCATAGACGGCGCCGATTATCATTTCTCTGTATATCAAAAACACCCGGAATGGATAAAAGAATTAAAAGCACAGAGGCTTATTGCAAATGCATGGACGGTGAATGAATCAAAAGATATGCTTGTACTGCTCGGTAGTGGCATAGATTATATTACTACCAACGAGCCCGGTCTTTTGTTTTCATTGTTGAAAGAAAGACAGCAGTAATGCTAAAGGTCTTTAGGCTTTAAATAATTACGCCATTTGTCAATTACCTTATTCATATCATCCGGCAGGGCGCTTTCGAAAAAAATCTCTTTGCCCGTAAGCGGATGTTGAAAGCCCAGTGTTCTTGCATGCAATGCACAGCGCGGACACGCAACGAAACAATTTTCTACAAACTGTTTGTATTTGGTATAGATGGTTCCTTTCAAAATTTTATCGCCGCCATATTCCCAGTCGTTGAATAAGGTATGGCCAATGTGGCGCATGTGTACCCGTATCTGGTGTGTGCGCCCTGTTTCCAGCACACACTCTACCAGTGTTACATAATTAAAACGTTCCAGTACACGGTAATGTGTAATGGCATGTTTACCATGATCGCCTTCCGGGTAAGCATCAAACATTTTCCTGAAACGCTGGTGCCTGCCAATATGTGCCTCAATGGTGCCGCTGTCTTCTTCCACATTTCCCCATACCAGCGCCACATATTTTCTTGCCACCGTATGGTTAAAAAACTGTTTGGCAAGACTGGCAGCAGCTTCAGCCGTTTTTGCTATAACCAACAGGCCCGTGGTGTTTTTATCTATGCGGTGTACCAGGCCATAGCGTGGCAGACTCTCTTCATCTATTGCCGGGTTTTGTTGTAATAAGTGATAAGCAATACCATTGAGCAAAGTGCCGCTGTAATTACCCACGCCCGGGTGCACCACCATATTGGCGGGCTTGTTGATTATCATTACCGCATCATCCTCATGCACCACCTGCAACGCCATTGGTTCCGGCTTTATATCAGATTCATCGGGGTGTTCAAGGCTCAGCAATATAATATCATCACCCGGTTTTACTTTGTAGTTGCTTTTAACCGTCTTGCCGTTAACCGTTAAAAAACCATCTTCAATACCGCGCTGTATTTTGTTGCGTGTAGCATTTTCCATACGCTGCTGCACCCATTTGTCTATACGCATGGGCTCCTGGCCTTTGTCTACATGAAAAGTGCGCCGCTCATACAGCTCTTCATTGTTGTCATCCTGTAATATGTCCTGTGCTTCCTGCATATAAGATGTGCAAAATAAAGGGAATTAATTGATGTAGGTTTTAGCAGTTCTTTTATGTAGCCGGCTGTATTGCTGCTATGAAGCTTTGGTTGTGTCACTCACTTGTACGGCTGGTACTTTATTCAGCTCTCCGGTGCATGCCGCGTTTCAAAAAACAATCCGGGCATTGGTGCAACGCTTGCACTACATTCACTGTCAGCAATGCAAAATGGCAATATGAAAAAAGCAGCTTTCGTCTTCGTTTGTCTGGCAGCACTGGCAGCTTGTAGAAAAGATCTCACGGTATTAAAAGATGACCTCAATGGCACATGGGAGCTGAAGCGTAGTTTTTCTGGCTGGGCTGGAGAAAGAGTATATGAACCCGGCAACGGAAACACCGTCAGGTTCAGCGAAAACACGTACACTTCTGTAGTAGTGTATGCTGATACAACATACACAACAGAAGGCACATTCTCACTCACCAAAGGAAAACCATCCTGTATAACCGAAGGAGATGACCGCGCACTGATAAATTTTGACAACAGTATTTTCGAGAATACTATTTCGATTGTTGATAATGAACTCACCATTTCCAATACTGAATGTATTGCAGATGGAGGCTCCTCTACTTACCGCAGGATTGCACCATAACCGCCTTGCTTGCGCAACAGATAATTGTTTAAATTTAGCAGCGTTAACATTTAAGGCATGAAATTATCTGTGTTATTGGCCATATGCGCACTACTATCAGGTGTGCAAAATAATAAGCAAACTATGGAAGCAACCGTTGTTCTACATGCAAAAGCGCAATTGGGTGAAGGCTCTTTGTGGCACCCGGCAGAAAAAAAACTTTACTGGATCGATATTGAAAAAGGTGAACTGCACCTGTACGATCCTGCAACAAAAGCAGACAGGCATTTTACACTGGGCAGCAGGATTGGAACGGTTGTGCCTGTTAAGATTGGCGGTGCCCTGGTGGCCCTGCAAAACGGTATTCATTTCATAGATACCAAAACAGGCAAACTCACATTTCTTACCAACCCGCTTGGTGATAACATCAGGTTCAACGATGGCAAATGCGACCCCGCCGGCAGGTTTTGGGTAGGCACCATGGGCCTGGACTTTAAAGAAGGCGCTGCTGATCTGTACCGCTTTGATGCAGATAAAACTTTACATACCATGATAACAGGCGTTACCTGCTCCAATGGTATAGTATGGACCGCCGATAAAAAAACAATGTATTATACAGACACACCTACCGGCACTATTGAAGCATTCGAATACGATGTGTCAACCGGCGCCATCACAAACCGCAGGGTGGTGATCAAAGTACCGGAGGGTAATGGCTCTCCTGATGGTATGACGATAGATAGTGAAGACAACTTGTGGGTGGCACTGTGGGGCGGCAGCGGTGTTGCAAAGTTCGATCCTCGTACCGGCAAAATGTTACTGAAAGTAAACGTACCGGCGCCGAATGTAACTTCCTGCGCCTTTGGCGGCGAAGACCTGCAAACGCTTTATATTACTACAGCACGCAACGATATGACCAAAGAAGATTTGGATAAATATCCTGCCAGCGGAGATGTCTTTACCGTTAATGCCGGCGCAAAAGGTGTACCGGCTAATTTTTATGCGGGTGACCCTGCGGCTGGTCATAAAGATTTCATCAGGCCTTAAAAAAAATCCGCGGTGTTATTATAACCAATAACACCGCGGATAATAAAATTTATTCTTTAGAATGGATAGCCGATGGCAAGGTTTACAATCAGGTTATCCCGTCGCCATTCGCTGTCTCCAAATTTGATCCTGCCAAACTCCCATTTCGAATCGTTGGTAATATATGGTTTTCGCAACGGAAAACCTACGTCTGCACGTATTACAAAGAATTTTACATCTACACGCAAACCAAGACCGGTACCAACGGCAAAATCATCCAAAAAGTTTGACGTAAACTTAGCACCCGGCCGGTTTACATCGTCTCTTAACGTCCACACATTACCTGCATCTACAAACAAGGCGCCGTAAAGCACCGATACCAGTTTAAAACGCAATTCAGAAGTCAATAATATTTTTATGTCGCCCGGCTGATCTGCCACAAAACTATCTTTCCTGTTGCCGGCATAGTAACTGCCGGGTCCAAGGCTTCTTGCCCTGAAAGCCCTGATATCATTGGCGCCGCCGCTAAAAAATTGTTTGATAAAAGGCATAGTAAGGCTGTTACCCCATGAATAACCCATACCACCGAGTGCTCGGCTGGCCAGTGTGTTGTTCTTTCCTATACGCATATAATGCCTGAAATCAGCTTCGCCGCGTATATATTGCGAGAAAGGTGTACCAAATATCAGTTTCTGGTTTTCTGCTTTGGCGTTTGCACCTGTAACAAGGCCAAGAATATTACCGGAAACATCTACGTTTCCATTAACATAAAAATTGTGTTTCTTCCTGTTGGCAACCGCCTGCGAGTTAAAGTTGTAATTATACACCATTCCAAGAATTACCTGCTTCTCTATACTTCTTGCCAGTGTAATATTGGTATCCAGCGCCTGCTGAAATGCCGGTGTAATATTTGTTGGCCGCACATAGTTAGCTGATAATATTCTCCACTCGTGCTCGTTGCGTATACTGCGCTTCCACCGGTAACCAAAACCGAGCCTGATAGAATTCAATGTGTATTGCGTATCTCTTGAAAATATCTCGTAGCCGGCATTAATAAAAGTCTGCGGCACAAAAGCATTGGCATTTTTAATTTTAAACGGACCTACCACGCGTGGTATAACAAGATTAAGATCCAAACCGCCGCGAATGGTATTTACACGCTGCTGGCCTGAGACCTGTTTTTCAAACCCGCCGTAAACTGTAGCGGTAAATTGTTCTGCACCCCGTAAAAAATTCCGGTTCTTCCAGTTGAGCGATACATCGGTACCCGTTGCATTATTAGATTTTGTAAGCCCTGAAACCTCCAGGCTTAAAGATTTTTTTGGTGCAGGCGTAAGATAATAAAACGCATTTAGCATAGGCCTGCTCAATGTATCCACGTCATCGAACCTGATCTTTACAAACTTGTATACACCAAGGCTTACCAACCTGTTCAGTGCACGTGAATGATCTGAACTGCGGTACATTGAATTGGGCCTGAAGACAAGTGTACGCGGGAAAAGTTTGGGGTTAAATTTTTCTTCCGGATCAATGATCTTATAGCCCTGGAACTTAGGCACGCTGTCGAGGTCTACTGATGCAGTATCAGACGTATTGATGTCATAATCGGCATACACGATTACATCGTTGATCCGGTAGTTCACAAGATCCCTGAATGGTACGTTCGATTTAAAACGGACGTACATATCTACTTTATGGTCCCCGACAGACGAATCAACATCTACTATAAGATCATCTGGTTTAAAATAATAAAAGCCCTGTTGCTTAAGCCGGGCATTAATTCTGTCCCTTTCGGCAATCACCGCATCCAGCGTATATGCCCTGCCTTTTTTCAGCGGGGATCCTTTTTTAATATTCCTGATGATACTGTATATGGCACCGGAATCGTTCGGGTAGTACACATTCCTGATCTTGTATTGCTGCTGCACAGACACGTTGAACGTTGCTTCCATTTTCTTATTCTTCACCACCGTGTCTGCAACAGCCTCACTCCTGAAAAAGCCACGGTTCTCGAGCCTGTTTACCATAATGGTGCTGTTCTTCTCCAGGTTTACACTGCTTGCCAGCACGGGCGGCTCTCCTACTTTATACTTCAACCAGTATTTCAAACCGTGATCTTTTTTTGGTGTATCTACCATATTAAAGATCATGAGCTTGAACCTGATGCCAAGTATGCTTTTATTTGGTACCGGTCTTATAAGATCTTCCAGCTCTGCCGAAAGGTCTTTCTTATTAAACTTTGCACTGTCTGTTGCAGGCTTCAATTTCACCTTTGCGCCTGTGTACAATGCATCTCCCGGCGGTATTTGTTTGGTAACACTGCATGCGCCGAGCATGGTTAAGCAAAACAATATGACTAAATTTTTCAACTGCATTCTTTAGTGCCTTTTCATAGTTTGATATAACATAAAACGCTGCTGACAGATAGCTGAACATCTTAACAGGAATGGATCGCTTCAGCTCAATATAGCTTCAACAGTTGAAGAGTGCGACGCAACGAAAGTTTCATTATTGTTCAAATGCCGGGTACATCATTATGTTTTTTATTGTGCCGGCGGCATTGCTACTATTGGGCTTTTGTTGTGTCACTCACTTGTACTTCCTGTTCGCTTTGCAGCATGTGCAACGTGCTTACTTTTTATTTTTTGCCTTTGTCTTTTTGCTTTTATTAAACAGTTCCCTGAACTGGTCATAATCAAGCGTAAAGGCGAATGTTAATCCTGTTTCTACCACCTGGCCTTCTACCACACCTTCAAATTTATTTACACGATAAGCACGTACACGGTAGCGGCCATCTTTTGTAAGCTGGTAATCCAGTTCCACATCGCCCGCAATATTAGATCCGCTTTCGTTTGATGCGGTTGCGCCTTCGACAAGAAAATCGCTGCCCACGCTTACTTTCAACCTGTCATTCAATAAAGATTTTGACACGCCCACGGTGAGGTCGGTTCTTGTTTGCGCAGTACCTGTGCTGTAATCTTCGCCGGAGTTTAGACCAAAGTTGAGGTCAACACCTTTTACCAGGTTACCCGCAAGCTGGTTGAGCTGTTGTGTGAGTATACGGCTTACACTTTCTCTTACCATTGTTTCATTGCTGCTGCCACCGGCAGATTCAAAAGGATCTTCCTGCGTAAAACGGCCAAGCAACAAAAGTGAAAATACCTGCTTGTTCATCTCAGATTCATCGAGCCTTAACTGCGCAAGCTTATCATCTACTTCTCTCCATTGTGCGCTTATGCTGGCCGGTAATACCACATCGAATGTTATCTGCGGTTTCAATAATTCGCCGCTCATTTTCAGTAGTACCTGAACAGGAATTTTTTGTTTAAAGCGTGTAACATCTGCTGCTGCCTTGCCCGCAAGCTGGTTCTCTATAAGATCGATCGTTGGTGTGTTTAACTGGTACACTGCCGTAATATCCACATCTGCAGTTGTAGGATCACCTTTCCATGTAAGCACACTTCCTTTTTGTATCTCGAATTTTCTTTTGAGCAGGCTTAATGTAACCTGGTAAGAGCCACGGCTTAATTCATAATTACCTGCCATGGTAAGTTTACCACCCTGGTCTATACCACCGGTAAGCTGGGCATTGCCTTTTACCTGCAGTGCATCGCCATTGCGCTCATCTACCACCAGCGTAAACAATGCCGCTGTATCTGTTGCGAATGTTACATCAAAATCTGAGCCTGCAAGCTGCTTGTTCTGCAATGCAGAATCGAGTGCCGATCTTAATGCGCTGCTGTCTGTATTTCCGTTGCGGTTAATAAAGTTTACCACACCTTCGCGGCTTACTACCTCAGGATCTGAAGAAGGCAACACGAAAGTAAAATTGGTGTTACCGTTTGCTCTCAACACCGCTTTTACAGATGGCGCATCCATGGTACCGGTTACTTTAACGTCGGCGTCCATATTGAGTTTGCCATAAAAAAGCGGGTTATCTTTTTGTGTAGAATTGATGGCGGTAAAATCATCTGCTTTAAATGACAGGTTAAAACCAAAGCTGGAATAATCTTCTGTGGTAATATTTCCGTTTAATACGGCCTTCATACCTGCAGAATCTACCATCGTAAAATTGTTGAACGCCACACCTTTACTCGTAATATCTATTTTTTCATCGGTAAGTTTAAAAGGCGCACCTAAAGCCGTAGGCGCTATTACTGCATTTTCAAAATGCACGGAACCATTTACATCGGGCTGCTTTGTAGTGCCGGCAATAGTGATGTTTCCTTTCAGGTTGCCGCTTGCATCTTTCAACTGACCGGCAGCAAAATTTTTGACAGTAGCCAGGTCAATGTTATTGATGTCAAGCTTCATGTCCATCCTGCTTTCGCCTGTAAAATATTTTCCGGCCAGTACAATATCATTTCCGTTACCTTTTACCTGCACGTTTGCATTGAATGCATTTGCAGTTTCATTGTCAACTTTTACGGTAATGTTGCCAATGGTATCTTTTTTATAGCTAAGATTATTAATGGCGATGTCAGAGGTAAATACAGGATTTGTCATTACATCTCTTACAACAGTGGTACCATTTACAAGGCCGTCTACCAACAACGAATCCTGGTCTGCAAAATTGGTAAGTGTTTTTATTCTGAAATCCTTGAACACAACATCAATTGGTGATGTAGTGGTTTTTGTCTGGCTGTTAATGCTCAGTGATTGCTCATTGTGGCTTAAGGCAAAATTATTGGCTATAATGCCGGTAGAATCGTACTGTATATAATTATCGTTACTCACCTGCCACTTGTCGTAGTTGAGAAGCAGGCTGTCTGCATTTAAAGATAACCGGTAAGCATTACTGTCGGGCTGGTCTATTTTTGCACTGATGCGGTAACGATCCTTATCATTTTTATCTTTCAACAAAATATTGGTGAAGAGTTCATCATTGGCAAGTTTGCCATCAACAGAAGTTTTATACAACCTTACCGATGATGTGCCGAGGCGGTCTGCTTTAATGCTGTAATCCAACTGTGCATCATTTGTTTCTGCAGACACTGCAATGTTATCAATCGACTGCCCGCCGAATTGTATGTGCGGCCCGTTGATCTTTACATCGAGATCATTTGCTTCGCTGTTAAAAGCTATACGTGCGCCAAGGGTATCTGAACCCTTAAGCTCAGGCATAAATTTTAGTACGAGTGGCGCAGAGGTGTTAACAAGGATATTCATTAACCAGTTCTGCGGAGAGAATGTGGTGTCTTTTGTTGTATAAGGCAAATTGTAGTAACGCTTAATGGTTTGCATTACCTGGTCTCCTGTTTCGGTAAGTTTAAATTCTCCTTTCCAGTCAAGCGTGGCCACTTCCGAGTTCAATGCAATAGACTGGATACCTGCATCTCTTTCAGCAACCAGTTGTACGGAATCTGTTGAAAATGCCTCCGAGCCTTTTACAACAGATGTTTTGGCCAGCGTAAGTGTGCCAACCAGCGAGTCAGGATTTACTGATGCCATATCTGCGTTTACAACTGTGTGCAGTGTAAATAAACTATCAGTAAGGTTCAGCCCGGTAAGGTTGAGCGTATCGAGCTGCAATAACATGGTAAGATTGGTAGGATAGGTAGATTTTACATTGGCTGTTGCCTCAAGCTTGTAGCGAATATTCGGGTCGTCCATTGAAGAATTGACCACAGCCTCGCCGTTGTTTAAGTTGGCACCTAGCTGCAGGCCTTTGTAAGTATATCCTTTTACATCTGCGCTGGTTACATTCGCGTCTATATCTGCACGCATTGTTTTATAATCAAAGCCACTGCCCTTTGCTGTTGCTGTCATCGAAATCTTACCCAGTACAGTATCGGGCTGTTTCAGGATATAGCCAAGGTCAAGTGCATTCAGGTTTGCTTTCACATTGTAGCTTTTACCCTTGCCGGCCATATTTGCAATGATGTCAGCATTTCCTTTATTGGTCCTTGCGTTTAACCGGCTGTTAAAGTCATTCATGGTGCCTTTAAAAAAGCCGGAGGTCTGAATTACATCGGGTAAGGCTATACTTTCGGGCAATGTGTTTTTCGGAACAAATGCCAGTATATCTTTTCTTGTTGTATTGAAACGGTTAAGCTTTATATCGTAGTAAGCTTTATCTGCGTTTGGCAATCCCTTAATATTGCCGGCCACATCTACGTTTGTCTGGCCTATGCCGCTGAGAGTAAAGCCAGGAATAGCAATGTTATTTACATATCCCTTTGCCTGCCCGTTTACTTTTATCACTGCATTCTCATTACCTTTTAGCTGTGGTTGTAATGCAGGATTGATCAGCAACACATCCTTCACTGCAACAGCAGTATTTTGGATGGAGGCATCAACAAAAAGTAGTCCTATATTTTTTGAAATAGAATCAATAGACGGGTAAGCAGCGTTAATAGTAGTATTAATGGCGGAATTAGGCGTTTTCAGCACCAGGTTTTTAAGTGCAGCTTCTTTTTCATTATAAAAAAAAACGGTATGCAGTTCCGTAAGTTCCAGGCCGCTTTGCTCTTTGAAAGCAAGCTGCTGCAGGTTACCTTTATACTCTGTAGGTGTTAACACCAGGTCTTTCGTAGAAAATGTAAAGCCTGTAATGCCAAGGTGATTGTAATCTATTCCTTTTGCTACCTTTTTAAAATTGTTATCGTCGAAATATAAATTGTTACTATCCAGGAGGAGATCGGCTACCTGAACTTTCCACGGATTATTTACCTGCGCTTTTGTCTCTTTCTTCACTTCTTCTTTTACTACTACTGCCTGCTGAGATTTACCAAACACCACACCCACTGTTGTTCCGGCCAATTCAATTTTCCTGAGATCGATAAATAACTTCGACAGGTCTATTGCATTGACATCTACTGCCAGCAGACCAAGATCCAGGTTACTTTTTAGCGCTGAAACATCATTCTGGTAGTCAAACTTAATACGGCGAAGGTCAATTGTATTTAGCTGAAGATTGATCTTTATTGGCTCATTGCTTTCTGCCTCAACAACAGCTTCCGGTTCGGGCTGCATTAAAGGCTTGTACTGCCGCAATGATGAGGTGATATCTGCAATTTCGATTTTGGGTATGGCATAAACTGCTTTGTCCGGGTCGAATGTTTTGATATTTGTCTCCAGTTTGCCAAGCCTGAAAACGCCATCATTGCCTGTTACGTCATCTCTGTACCGGAGCCGGATATTTTTCAATTCTATCTGGCCAAGCTGGAAGCTCATTGCACTGCTTTCTGAAGTAGTGGTGTCTGTATCTTCTGATGCGAATGCTTTTGCAATGTAATCGTAGTTAAAGACATAATCCGGCTTTAGCCGTTTTACGTTTACATACATGTCTTCCAGCCCCAGGTAATCTACCTGAAGCTTATTACTCAACAGTTTCAATAAAGCGATATCTACCCGTATTCTGCCACCTGATAGCAAGGTATCTTTCTGCTGATCTTCAAAATATACCTGCTCCAAAACAATTTGTTTTGGAAAATCGATAGCAAGTCTTTGAATAACTACTTTGGTATGAATTTTATTTTCGAGATAGGCTACAGCTTTATCCTTTGCAAAATTCTGAACAGCGGGAATCTGAATAAGGATCAGCACAAGCAATACAAGTGCAATAATGCTACCTGCTACCCATGCCAATACTTTGAGTGTTTTACGTAAGATTTTTCTTCCTGTCATTAAACGGTGTTGATACAATGTTAGCGTTATACATCTTCCTCGGTTTCATTTATGGCAAGCTGCTCTTTAAATTTCTGTTCTACTTTACCAAACCGCTGAATGGCATCTTCCATCGTATCGGATGCCATATCTTTAATGTCTGCCAGTAGTTGTTTTCCTTTTTCTGTCTGGAAAAATAAAACAGCAGCAACGCCAGCGGCTGCGCCAATCAGGATGCCTGCGATAATTTTTTCATTTTTACTCATAAGTCCGTGTATGTTGAATTGTTGCTTAAGTGTATTTTTCGTTTGTTGTTCCGGCCTGTTGATGTTTATACCACCTGTGAATCTTCGCACTGCTGAGTAATGTTATATTGTACAAGAGTGCGACGCAACAGCAGCTTAATAGTACAACCGGTGCCTGGTACACACTATTTTTTCTTATTCTTCCAGAAGTTATAACCTGCTCTTATAGCTGTAAAAAGACCCAGTTTTTTTGCATTGCCCAATACTTCTTTCTTAGCCGTACTGCGTGTGCCTTTACTCATAAAACCGGTTAAGGCACTTACAACGCCCCACGATTTATCGAGCACTTTATTATTCAGGTAAAATGGTACCACCTTGCGCACTACCAGCTTAAAAGATTCTGCAGGCAGCTTTTTCCATTGGTCTTCGATTTCTTTTTCCTGCTGTTTAAGCCGCGCCTTGAGCGCACGCTTTTCCTGCATCAGATCTGCAAGAGTATCTATATGCGAGAGGTCTTTCTTACGCTTCTTTATTGTCTGTGTCATCGTCGTCATCATTATCTGCAGTTTGGTCGAATATTGTTTCTATTACAGTATTGGTAATAAATTTTTGCAGTAATTTTTTACCACCCAGTATAATGAATACAAGGAGCAAAATATAAAAACCGCATACAATTCCAAAACCAAGGTATAAACTGTTTGTAAGCGCTGCAAAATAGTAGCCAGCCATAAAACTCAGGAACAAAAGAATGAAGAGACTGAGAATGGCAATCAATAGCCCTATGAACATGACTGATACCAGCTTGGAGGTTTTTTCTACCATTTCCAGCCGAAGCAACAACATCCTGTTTTGTATATACTCTTTTACTTTCTGCTTCGAATCTGCAAAAAAATCGGCTTCTTTTTCCATTATTCAGCTTGCTGTTTAAGTGTTATGGAAAGATAATAAAATCGTGCCACACTAAATATGACGATAATAATCAATCCATATGATCATTACTTTGTATGTATCCGTTGCAGTTTTACTATAGTGTTGCCCTAACTCTACACATTGTTTACAAGCTTTTACAAACTGTCTGTATCAGGATACTGTGCCAAACTTTCCTGCATGATAATCTTCGTATGCATGCATGATCTCTTCCTGCGTATTCATTACAAACGGACCATATGCGGCAAAAGGCTCATGAAAAGGAGTAGCATGGCCAAATAAGACCAATGCATCTGATAACGCTTTCATCTCTATGCTGGATCCTTCGTGGCTAAACTCTACCAGGTGATGCATTGCCGCTTCTTCTCCATTGATGCGGGTTGAACCCTTTACCACGTATAGAAAAACGGTTTTATTTTTTTCTATCGAAAACGTTACCCTGCCGCCTGCGGTAAAGGCAATGCATGCAAGGTGTACATCTGTAAGCGGTTTTACAGGGCCAATCACACCATCCCAGTTTCCTGCAATGATCTGCGCCTGCACTTTGCCATCATCCCACTTTTGTACGGGGATCTCTTCTTTTTGCAAACCCGTATAGGCAGGCGGCGTCATTTTAAACTTAGATGGAAGGTTTATCCAAAGTTGTAGTATTTCCAAAGGCCCGCCTTTCTCTTTAAACGTGTCAGAAGAAATTTCTGCGTGTACCAGGCCGCGGCCGGCCGTCATCCATTGCACGCCACCCGCTTTTATTATGCTTTGCTGCCCGCTGCTGTCTTTGTGCGTAAGGTCTCCCTCAATAATAAATGTTACTGTTTCAAAACCCCTGTGCGGGTGTGGCCCAAATGGCAATCCATTGTTGTTGGGCGCATATTGCTGCCAGCCATGGTGATTGAGAAAAATAAATGGGTCAAGCGCATTCATTGGCATCAATCGTGTAGGCATTGCACGGTAGGTAACGAGGTCTGCAATGGGCTCGTATACTGCCTTGTGTTTGGCTTTAATCGTTTTCATAAGCGCAACATTTGTTATTTAAATTTCGGATTAATATTTTAGTATGTGACATGCATTTTTTGATGCTATCTTAGACGCGAAAAAAATTTTATTATGGCTACGGTAAATCTTATTGTAAAAGGAAAAGTTCAGGGTGTTTTTTTCAGGGCAGAAGCCAAAGATGCTGCAGATAAACTCGGTATAACCGGCTGGGTAAAAAACCATGAAGATGGCAATGTTGAAATTATGGCCAAAGGTTCGCAACAGGCCATCAGCGAATTTATTGAGTGGTGTAAAAACGGCGAAAAGAAAGCAACTGTTACTGATGTATTGGTAACACCGCTTCACCTGGACGATTTTGATGCTTTTGAAATTATAAGATAGTTTTTGGAGCCCGGCAACATTGCTACTATTAAGCACCTGTTGCGTCGCACTCTTCAAGGTTCTGTTCTTTAGTGAACACATTGCGCAGTTCCCGCTTTTTCTTAAAATACCAAACTCAACAAACTTTAGTAGAACAATTATTGGCGTGGCTGGTAATATTACCGGCAGGTAGTTTTATTGTCCTTATTACTGCGACGCTTTGCCTTTAAAAATCTTTTCAGCAAATGATGAGAGGTTTAAAATAACCGGCACAAAAAGAAAAGGTAAAATACAGGCTTTATAGCGCACAATAGCTCCCGAAAAAGTGATGGTATAACCTGCCAGTAAAAGAAAAGAAAAGGAAAAGAACATACAAAACACAAGAAACGAAACCTGTTTGTTAGTATACGCTACCTTTTTTCTCACAAATATTGATACAATGACCACCGCCCAGAAAAAGTAAATTTCTGCCACTGCAGGTATGTAGCTGATGTTCTTAATTTCTGCAACATGCGGCCTGAAGAATGCAATATCGAGCGCATAAGGCAGAAAACGTAGAAAGCCGGCAACGCTGTGCTCCAGCACCGGAACATCTATACCCGAATTGCCGGATAAAGCTTTAAACTCGGCCTGCTTCTGAATAATGTATTGCGGCATATCGGTGGCCGTACTAATGGAGGCCGAAACAAAAAAAGCGACAACAGCCAATACGATCACTGTACTTACAACCCATATTTTTTTAAGGGGTAGTATTTCGCACAGCAACCACACCACCAAACCACCCAGCAGAAGCAGCGCCATAAAATTGCGGAATGCAAAAAGTATGGTGAAGAAAAACACCATCAACAGCAACTGCTGCCAGTTTATTTTTTTATGCAAAAGCTGCTCATTAAAGTAGTAAACAACCAATGCCAGTGTGGTAAAGATCAGCCCGTCTTTGTGCACCCCGCTATACCAGAAAAGAAAAGATGGTATGAGGAATACACCGGCGATCAGTAATAACCTGTTTACTGTAAATAGTTGCTGAACGATCCTGAACAGTGCTACGGGGCCAAAGAAAAAAATGAAATTGAAAAGCACGATATCTGCGTAATATTCTTTCAGCGTTAACACGTTGCAAATAGCAAGCAGTTTAATTACCAGGTTGCTTTTGAGATCGTTCCAGTAAGAATTTTCACTTAGAAAAAGATTGCCGCTGCGCTCGTAGCCGTACACAAAAATGTCTTTGAGAAATGCCACCGGGTCGTTTAAAAGCCAGTCAGTTTCCCCTTTGCTCAGTGCATAAAAATGCCAGGTGTCGCTGGTGGCAAAATAAGCCGGCTGACTATAAAACCATGCATAGCCAATACCCGCAATAACCTTAATACTGAATAATGCGATGATCCACCATGCACCCAGGCCGGTTTTGGTAACAAATTTTATCTTGGTAAGCAGCCATGCAAAAACAATGAACCAGCAAATAAAAATCAAAAATGTCTGCACGTGTATCTTTTAGTGAATGTAGAGATCAGCTTTTATGACCCTGCTGTTTTACTGATATGCCCGGCAAGCAATTGCGCCCACTGCGCATATACCTTTCCTGAGGGGTGCAGGCCATCTGCGGTAACCTGGGTACTGTCTGTAGCGGCACTTCTGGTTGCGGTTGTAATATCCAGGTAATGTACGTTATACTGTAGCGCTACCTGTTTGTTTAAGCGGTTGTATTCATCAATTTCCATTGCAATCTTTTGCGTGTCTTTTTCTTTGGCAAAAGGCGTAACGCCCCAATCTGGTATTGATAAGACTATTACATGATCGCTTCGCTCACCTGCAAAATGAATGGCCTTTTTCAGGAGAAACTCAACATCTGTTTTATAATCACCGGCATTGAGATTCCTGTATTGGTTATTTACGCCAATTAACAGTGTTACGAAATCATAGTGCTCATTCAGTGAAGTATGCAGTATATGCTCCGCAAGTTCAAAAGTTGTCCAACCTGTTTTAGCAACAAGCTCCGGCGCATGAAAATGGAATCCCTGTTTACGCAACATTTGTACCGCCTGGTATGGAAAACTCTCATAAACGGGTACACCTTCACCAATTGTGTAAGAATCGCCAAGGGCCAGCAGTGAAAAAATATGTTTGGTCATATTTTACTTTGTAAAATAAAGATAGCGCAAATGCACGCCTTAATTAGTAGTTAAGTACGGCAATAAAATTTCGTAATTTAAATTACTTCTGTACTTTAGCTGCAAAACCTTAAACGCTTTCTGATATGAAATTTTTCCTTACTCTGGCAATGCTTGCTATCTCTGTTGTTTCCTATTCTCAGAACAATGACAAAACAGGCTACATCGTAAAAACAAGTGGCGACACTTTGCGTGGCTTTCTCAACGCTGTTGAATTAAAGCTGTTGAATAACACGATATCATTTGGTGCCTCAGCAGGTAACTTAACTACCTATACCAGTGCTGAAATTAAAAGTTTTGGTTACGATGGAGGAAATAGTTTTGAAAAAGTATCTTATACCAATACAGTTGATGCAAGCGAGGTAACAAGGTTTGCGAAAATGCTAAGCACAGGCTATTATAGCCTCCTGACTTTCTGGAGTAAGGACATAAAATACTTCATCATAAAAAAGCCTGACAATACTTATCGCCTGCTCATGGATGACGAGAGGCTAACCACAGGCTTCGTTAACGAAAAAGGTAACTTTCAAAATGAGCTGCTTTTCTTGTCTCAGGCATGCAGTGAACTAAGGCCGGCCCTGGAGCGGTTAAACTATTCGGAAAAAGACTTAATCGGCTATGTCAGCAAATTAAACAATTGTGCGGCACCTTCCCAGGCCAATAACATTGTTCTGAAAAAAGAACAATCACAATTCAACATTTTTGCATATGCCGGAGGTATAACACTTGGTTCTAAAGGACATGAATACACGGCCCGGGTGCTTGGCAAACTGAGTGCTCCCTCAATAGATAAAAACCTGTCTTTGAATTTTGGCATCAATTATATGGCGCAAAGAAAGGTATCAACAGAGAAAGTAAGTATAAATGGGTACCCTGCTTTTAAAACACAAACAGCAGAAAGATCTGTTCTGAGCGTGCCATTAACAGTACAATACTATCTTACCAAAGGATTTATAAAACCATATATCGATGCCGGTCTTTCTATAGATTATCTTCAGCGGAATGGAGAGTTGGATGGTGCCGGAAAAATCATCAATGAAAACAAGGCTGGCCTGGCATTTACCGCAGCTTTCGGCATTGATTGTTATATAACTAACCGCCTTTTTATTCGCGCAGATTACCGTTACGAATTATTCATGCATTATCCTACTATAGGAATTGCGTATATTTTTAAGTAAGCTTACACAAAACACTTAGTTTCCAAAACCATTCCCCCGGGAATGGTTTTTTGTTTGTCTATTAATGATTATTTCTACAATATTTATTTGCGAACAAATGTTAGGGCTTTAATTTTGCTGCTCATTGTGCCGCAGTAAGCAAACCGCATTGAAGCTGCTCCATGAAGAGATACAGTACAAGTGAGTGACACAAGGGACGATGAGCAGCGTATCAGCAGCAGGTACACAAAAAATCATTTCAAACTATTGCCATGGCCGTAAAAACAGATCTTTTCCAATCGCCGGATTACTACCAGCTGGATGAATTGCTGACAGAAGAACATATCATGATCAGGGAAACTGTACGCAATTACGTGAAGAAAGAAATATCGCCCATCATTGAAGATTATGCACAACGTGCCACCTTCCCGGAACATATTGTAAAGCAAATGGGCGAACTGGGTTGTTTTGGGCCAACCATTCCTGCGCAATATGGCGGCGGGGGTATGGATTATATAAGCTATGGGTTAATGATGCAGGAACTCGAACGTGGCGATAGTGGCGTACGCTCTACAGCCAGCGTGCAGGGCTCGCTGGTAATGTTCCCGATATATGCTTACGGCAACGAAGCACAACGCATGAAATACCTGCCCAGGCTTGCCAGTGGTGAGTGGCTGGGCTGTTTTGGCCTTACTGAGCCAGACCATGGCAGTAACCCCGGCGGTATGGTTACCAATATTAAAGATGCCGGAGACCATGTAATACTCAATGGTGCCAAAATGTGGATCAGTAATGCACCCTTTGCAACTGTTGCGGTGGTATGGGCCAAAGATGAGGCAGGTGATATTCGCGGCCTGGTGGTGGAGCGCGGTATGGAAGGCTTTACCACACCTGTTACACATGGCAAATGGAGCCTGCGTGCCAGCGCAACAGGTGAACTGGTTTTTCACGATGTAAAAGTGCCCAAAGAAAATATTCTGCCTAATGTAAAGGGATTAAAAGGACCATTGGGTTGCCTTACAAAAGCACGCTATGGTATTGCATGGGGCGCATTGGGAGCTGCAATGGATTGTTATGATACCGCTTTGCGCTACAGTAAAGAACGCGTGCAGTTTGATAAACCAATTGGTGCGTTTCAGTTGCAGCAAAAAAAACTGGCAGAAATGATCACCGAAATAACCAAAGCCCAGTTGCTGGTATGGCGCCTTGGTGTATTAATGAGTGAGGGCAGGGCCACACCACAGCAGGTAAGTATGGCAAAACGCAATAGCTGCGAAATTGCAGTAAACATTGCTCGTGATGCGCGTACCATACTGGGTGGCATGGGTATAACAGGCGAATACAGTATTATGCGGCATATGATGAACCTTGAAAGTGTACTTACCTATGAGGGTACACACGATATTCATTTATTGATTACAGGTATGGATGTTACAGGTTTCAACGCCTTCAAATAAGGTACGTTGCACAAAAAATGGTTAACCAATGAAGATTTTCCTGACAGGTATGATGGGTACGGGCAAAAGCTATTGGGCACAGCAGGTAGCCGATGCACATGAAATGGATTGGATAGATCTTGATGCGCAGGTGGAAAAAGAAACCTCCATGACCATTAAAGAAATTTTTGCAACTGACGGTGAGGCATATTTCCGCGATAAAGAAAAAGAAGTACTGCATGCGCTTGCAACCTTTAGCAATATGGTAATCGCCACAGGCGGCGGTACACCGTGTTTTCATGATAACATTAAGTGGATGAATGAACACGGCATCACCATCTGGATAGACGAAAAAGTAGAGGTGCTGGCAGACCGCCTGAAGAAAGAAAAAGAGCAGCGCCCGCTCATAAAAAATCTTACCGATGAAGAACTGCTTCATTTTCTCTCCATCAAACTGGCGGAGCGAAGTAAATTTTATGCACAAAGCCAATACCATTTACAGGCCGATAAAATTTCTGCCCATAGCTTTGCCGAAATAATACAGCAACATGCATAAATCATTTCTTATTACTGCTGCGCTGCTTGGCGCACTGGCAGTGGCGCTGGGCGCATTTGGCGCACACGGTTTAAAAGCAAAAGCAAACGATTATACCCTGGGCATTTTCGAAACCGCCGTTAAATACCAGTTTTACCATGTATTTGCGTTACTTGCTGTAGCCATTCTATTTCAATTCTTCAATGCCACGTGGCTACTTTGGAGTGGCCGCATGTTTATAGCAGGCACCGTATTATTTTCAGGTTCACTCTACCTGTTAACAGCTTTCCTGGTAGCAGGCAACGAAAGCATGAAATGGCTTGGCGCCATTACACCCATCGGGGGTTTATGCTTTATTGCCGGCTGGGTTTGCATAGCCGTTGCAGTGTGGAAGAGTTAATGATGTACCCGGCTTTTGCCTAAGCATGAAGCTTTGGTTGCGTCGCACTCTTGTACAGCATAACAATATGCAGCTGCAGCGATCATGGGCGGGGATGGTGAATGGTGAAGCGGGAGACGTGAAACGGCAAACAGGAGACGTGAAAATGCTCATTGTTCAATTAACAAGACTGCTATTCTGTATTGTGTAGATGCAACTACCGTTGCTGAAGCCAAAGGACGCGTGAAACGTGAGACGTGAATCGTGAGATATTCTTGTTCAGCCACGTAATTGCAATTCTGCATCGTGTTCATGCAACTACTGCTGCTGAAGCCAAAGTAGCATAAAACCTTCATCAAGGCGAAAGCAGGAAAAGGGCTGTACATCTTTTCTTACCTGGCTTTTTGTTTTTTTTGTGTCAGTACAAAAGAACAGGAAACAACTTTGAAGAACCAAACCTTTGTCTTCACCAGCAGCGTGTTTACTTTTTTGCCTTGATGCAAAAAAGTAACAAAAAAGATCAAGGCTGCGGAAAAATCGGCTAAAATTTACTGCATTACGCTACAGCGAAGAAGTTATACATGTAACAGTAGAATAGCTATTGAACGAAGACATATAAATTGCATTTGAACATTACGCATCATCTTCGCTGCTTAACGCTGCATTACATAAATTTCTTCACGCCATTTTTCCGAGGCCGGCTAAAGCCGCAACAAAATCGAACTTTACTTTCCATAAAATAAACAAGACTGCTATTCTGTATCGTGTAGATGCAACTACTGCTGCTGAAGCCAAAGTATCACTGTTTGCAACGAAGCACATGTATTGCCCGAACAACACTATTTGCTGAAATGCAGCAGGGCCGCACCCTTGCTGCATAAAGAACCAGCCGTACAAGTGAGTGACACAACAGGCGATGATAGTAGTAATGCAGCCCGTCAACCAAAAAATGCTTTTGCAAAAAAACCAGCAAACATTTACTACCTATTTTCTACAATTCATACAACGAAAAGCACTGTTAACCCGGCCCGGCCATACCAACTTTCCGGTTGCTGCTACCTTTAAAATTATTAACCGCCAGGAGCGGCCAATGATTATTTGTTATACACAGATCAAACACAAAAACACCGTTTATGAAAAAAATTTTATCTCTTCTGCTGCTGCTTTCAATTGTATTTAATGCACAATCCCAGGCGCTGGATACAACCCTGGCTTATGAATGGAAAAACAATGCGTGGCAACCGTTTATGCGAAGCATTTATACCAATAACGCCCAATGCCAGGCAGCAACAGTTTTAACCCAAAACCTGGCGGCAGGTACTTCTCAGTGGGTGAATGCATCTTTGACAACAAATACCTATACTGCAACAAAAAAGCTGGCACAATCGGTAACACAAAGCTGGACGGGCGGAGCATGGAAAAACCTGCTACGAATTACCTACAGTTACAATGAAAATGACCAGATGGATAGCATGCTAACGGAAAACGCACCACTCGGCACCACTTTTCAAAATACTTATTTATCAGTGTACGGATACAACCCGGATCTTACGTTGCAAACCGTAACAACAAAGCTCTGGTTTATTACAGACTGGACAGATTTTTCCCGCCAAACATATACCTATAATGCAGACAAAACAGTAAAAGAAATGGTTACGGAAGGATGGTCATTTGTTAGCTGGACAAACCAGGCAAGAAACCGTTATACCTACGATGTAAACAAACACCAGGTGACAGATACAATGGATTCCTGGAATGCGATTGCGTGGGTACACGATGCACTTACAAAAAGTACTTACACCGGTAACAATTTAACCAAAGAGCTGATACAGGACTGGACAGGTAGTGCGTGGATCAATGATGCACAAACAGATTTTACTTACAACGGCGATGGTACAATAGCTGAAAATGTTTCGCAGGACTGGCTTAGCAACGCATGGGTAAACGATTCAAGGTTTACTTTCTCTTATACAGGTTGTACACTGCCGCTTACATTGGTAAATTTTACCGGAACAAAAAACCACAACACGGTAGCGTTGCAGTGGCAAACTACAAGCGAGATCAATACTTCTCATTTTGTTGTGCTGCGCAGCAGCAATGGCAGCAACTTTACAGCCGTTGGTAATGTTAACGCCCTAAATAATGGAAGTGCAGCCAAAAACACTTACCGGTTCGCAGATGACATTGCTGCCGTAAAAGCTGACAAGATTTACTACAAACTGCAGATGTTTGATAAGGATGGAAAACATACTGAAAGCAGGATCATCACGCTGAGTATAACAGGTAAAGTGTTACAGGTTACGCTTCAACCAAATCCTGCACGCACTTATTGCGTGGTAAAAACCAATTCAGAAAAGGCCGCACTTGCTATTGTAAACTTTGCAGGCAATATCGTTTACAGGCAAAATCTCAATGGTGCCGGTTCGCACACGATCAATACTTCAGGGATTGCAAAAGGAGTTTATGTGGTAAGGGTTGTGGAAGGCACAGAAAGCCACAGTCAAAAACTGGTGATTGAATAAATACGCATTGCACGTAAACAAAAGCGCCCGGGTAATTGCCCGGGCGCTTTTTACATAACCAGCTTTTTTTATTCTTTTATAAATTTTGTGCGCATTGTTTCTTTACCATTAAAGATTTGAACGTAATAAATCCCTTTACTTAAGTGAGCTACATTAATATTTACGAAAGTGCTGTTTACGTCTATAGGCCCGGTACACACTCTTCTTCCGCTTATGTCCATGATAATGTATGAAGCCGGCGAACTATTTGGATTGAGATTGTAGTGAACGGATAAATTGTTTTTTACAGGGTTAGGATAAATTGTTAAGTCGCCTTTATTGTTACTTAATTTAACCGGGGCAATATTGGAGTATAAAGCTTTGTTGTCTTTGTCAACAGATTGAACGCGATAGTAAAGTGTCGTTGATTTTATACCTGAAACATTCGAGTGTATATGGATTTCGAAAATCTGCCACCTCTTTTACACTGCCATCGCTATAGTTAATGTAATTGTATTCCCACGTCTTATTTCAGATGCTGGACATAGCGTTCCAACTGTAAATACATCGGTTTACAAGAAAATCCGATGCATTGTAAGTATTAATTGTAGATCCTGCATTTGTCCAGCCCGACCCTATTTTGTATTGTATCGTTGATGATAATAATTTGCCTGTGGCATTGTATTCATTAACCTTTAGACTATAGTCTTCCCATTCTTCTGTTATGGTAAAGTGTATCAACTTTAAATTTTTGAGCATTAGCTCCGGATAAGATCAGCACCATCAAAATAAGCAGCCGGTTTAGCATGAAAATGGATTTAGGCTTCAAAAAAACGATAAATTAAAAAAAATTATGCAAGCCTTATAAAATACCCAACCTTTAATACATTCGCCTCAATAACCAATCAATCAACTTTTCAATTATAACAAATGGCATCTTTTGAAGTACGTGGCGGGAAAAAATTAACAGGAGAAATAACGCCACAGGGCGCTAAAAATGAGGCACTCCAAATCATCTCAGCCGTATTGCTCACGCCTGAAAAGGTAACGATCAGTAATATTCCAGATATTATTGATGTAAACCTGCTCATCGAATTATTGGGAGAACTGGGAGTAAAAATCGACCGCGCTTCAAGAGATATCTGCACTTTCCAGGCAGATAATGTTGATGTTGACTTTCTCGGTTCAGAAGCCTTTAGGAAAAAGAGCGGCCGTTTGCGCGGTTCTGTAATGATTGCAGGGCCCATGCTTTCCAGGTTTAAAAAAGCATACATCCCCAAACCCGGCGGTGACAAAATTGGCAGACGAAGACTTGATACACATATCATCGGTTTTGAAAAACTCGGCGCCCGTTTTGAATACAATGAAGAACTGAATTATTTTCAACTCGTAGCACCCAACCTGCAGGGCACTTATATGCTGCTCGATGAGCCTTCTGTAACAGGTACGGCAAATATTGTAATGGCAGCAGTAATGGCAAAAGGCACCACAACAATTTACAACGCAGCCTGCGAGCCGTACCTGCAGCAATTGTGTAAAATGCTTAACCGCATGGGTGCAAAAATAAGCGGTGTTGGCAGCAACCTGCTTACCATAGAAGGTGTGGAATACCTTGGTGGCACAGAGCACCGTATGCTGCCAGATATGATTGAGATAGGCAGTTTTATCGGGCTTGCGGCAATGACACAAAGTGAGATCACCATTAAAAATGCAGGCATCGAACATTTGGGTGTTATTCCTGAAAAGTTTCAGCAACTCGGTATACAAATGGAGTTCCGTAAAGATGATATTTATATTCCCGCACAGGAAAAATACGAGATCAGCACTTACCTCGATGGTGGTATTTTAACGGTATATGATCATCCATGGCCGGGTTTTACACCAGACTTGCTAAGCATCGTTTTGGTAGTGGCCACGCAGGCAGTCGGCAGTGTGCTCATCCACCAAAAAATGTTTGAAAGCCGCTTGTTTTTTGTTGACAAGCTGATCGACATGGGTGCCCAGATCATTCTGTGTGATCCGCACCGCGCAACGGTTATAGGTCTTGCCCGCAAAAACCAGTTGCGTGGAATTACAATGAGCAGCCCGGATATTCGTGCAGGCCAGGCATTGCTTATTGCAGCGCTTAGTGCAGAAGGTAAGAGCACCATACAAAACATCGAGCAAATAGACCGCGGGTATCAAAACATCGATGATCGTTTAAGAAATCTCGGTGCAGATATCAAACGTGTATAAATCAATCGGGGTGAATGGTGAATGGTCAATGGTGAACCTGAATCGTGAGACGTGAAACGGTAAACGTGAAATATTCCTGGTCCAATCAACTTAACTGCTACTCCGCATCGTGGTGAGGCAACTGCAACTGTTGAAGCCGAAGATGCGTGAATGGTGAATCGTGGGACGTGAAATGGTAAACGTGAAATTTTCCTGGTCCGATCAACTTAACTGCTACTCCGTATCGTGGTGAGGCAACTGCAACTGTTGAAGCCGCAGAAGCGTGGATGATGAATCCTGAATCGTGAGACGTGAAACGGTAAACGTGAAATATTCCTGTTCCAATCAACTTAACTGCTACTCCGCATCGTGCTGATGCAACTGCAACTTTTGAAGCCGCAAAAGCGTGAATGGTGAATCGTGGGACGTGAAATGGTAAACGTGAAATTTTCCTGGTCCAATCAACTTAACTGCTACTCCTCATCGTGGTGAGGCAACTGCAACTGTTCGAAGAAGCATGAATGGTGAATGGTGAATCGTGAGACGTGAAACGGTAAACGTGAAATATTCCTGTTCCAATCAACTTAACTGCTACTCCGCATCGTGGTGAGGCAACTGCAACTGTTGAAGCCGCAGATGCGTGAATGGTGAATCCTGAATCGTGAGACGTGAAACGGTAAACGTGAAATATTCCTGTTCCAATCAACTTAACTGCTACTCCGCATCGTGCTGAGGCAACTGCAACTTTTGAAGCCGCAGATGCGTGAATGGTGAATCCTGAATCGTGAGACGTGAAACGGTAAATGTGAAATATTCCTGGCCCAATCAACTTAACTGCTACTCCGCATCGTGCTGAGGCAACTGCAACTTTTGAAGCCGCAGATGCATAACAACAAAGCATGCTTATTGCCAGCACCAAAACTATTTGCTGAAACGCAGCAAGCCAGCACCCATGCTGCATAATGAGCCAACCGTACAAGTGAGTGACACAACAGGCGATGATAGTAGCACTGCAGTTGGCTACATAAAACAATCATTATATTTGAACCACTGCAACGCACACAACCAACGCTCTCATGCAATATAATCAGCTAAGCAACCAACGGGTATTGTCTATCGATGCATTTCGTGGCATAACGATCCTGGTAATGATTTTTGTAAATGAACTTGCGGGTATCAGGGACATACCCGCATGGATGAAACACATGCCGGCAGATGCTGATGCAATGAGCTTTGTAGATGTGGTATTTCCTGCATTTCTTTTTATAGTGGGCATGTCTGTTCCATTTGCCATCAATAACCGTTTGAAGAAAGGAGATGGGTTCTGGCAATTGCAGGGCCACATTGCGTCTCGTACACTTGGACTGCTTGTACTGGGTGTATTTCTTGTAAACACGGAAGGCGGCTATAATGAAGCGGAGATGGGTATGTCTATCAACGTATGGGCGTTGATTTTTCTTGCGGCTGCGATAATGATATGGAAGGTTTATTACACGCAAAATAAAATTCTCGTATATAGTTTTAAAGTGCTGGGCATTGTTGTACTGACTATACTTGCGTTTCTTTATAAGAACGTGCAGGGTGGCCATATTACCCCACAGTGGTGGGGCATACTCGGCCTTATTGGATGGGCTTATTTATACAGCAGTATTATTTACCAGTTAACAAGGGGTAACATGCTGATGATCTTTTTGATGATCGCTGTATGTATAGGGATATATGTAGTTAGTCGTACGGAGTCTGTGGCAGCGCTAAGCTGGCTGCAGTGGACACGCATACAAAGCGGCAATGCAATTGATACCGCTATAACTTTGAGTGGTATATTACTTTCCCTGCTATTCTTCCAGGCAGATAAGCCAACAAGTGATTACAAAAGGTTTGCCAACGCTTTTGTGTTTACGTTTGTATTATTTATTGCAGGTTATATACTGAGACCTGCCTATAAAATCTCGAAGATTTACGCAACACCTACATGGGCTTTGTACAGTGCAGGCCTTTGCTGCATCATCTTTATTTTCCTGTACTGGCTGACTGATAAAAAACACATTGACAAATGGACAGGATTTTTTAAGCCGGCTGCGGCTAACCCACTGCTGACTTATATAATACCTGACATCATTTATTTTTTAACAGCATGGCTTGGTATAAGCCTGGTACCAGACAGCCTGCGGTATGGTTTGCCCGGAACATTATGGTCTGCAGTATACGCTGTAGCAGTAATGGGAATAGTAACAGTGCTTAATAAAATGAACATAAAATTGCAATTATAAAAACATGAATCAACGTCTTGTACAAATAGCGCTTTTGGTAAATGATTATGATGAAGCGATAACTTACTACACGAACATACTCCATTTTGAATTACTGGAAGACACCACGCTTTCGGAAACAAAACGCTGGGTAGTTGTAAAACCTGCAGGCGAGGGCGGGTGTAACATTTTACTTGCAAAAGCGGCCAATGAAGAACAGCAATCGAGAGTTGGTAACCAGACAGGCGGACGTGTATTCCTGTTCCTTCACACAGATGACATACGCAGAGACCACGGGAAACTTACTGCACAGGGCGTAGTATTTATAAGACCACTGACTGAAGAAACGTACGGAACAGTAGCGGTGTTTAAAGACCTTTACGGAAACCTTTGGGACCTGATTGAGCCAAAACAACCATCGTGAAAAAATTTATACTACCGGCCTTTCCAATACTGGAAAATAGCAGGTTACGTTTACGAGCTTTACGGCCTGAGGATGCAGCAAATATATTCTATCTGCGTGCTGATGATGCGCACAACAAATACCTCCACCGCACCAAAGCACATACGATGGAAGATGCTCTGCAGTTTATAGACCTGGTAATACGAAAGGTAGCAGAGGGCGCAACATTGTTTTGGGTAATCGAATTGAAAGAATCAGCCGCATTTGCAGGAACTATTTTGTTATGGCATAACGAGGATAATACAGCAGAAACAGAAACCGGCTACGAACTGTTACCACAACACCAGGGGAAAGGTATTATGACTGAAGCGCTGGGGCTTGTACTGGTATTTGCGTTCACAACACTGGCCCTGCCGGCTGTTACGGCTTGTATACATAAGGACAACTTCTCTTCTATAAAACTGTTGCGTTCACACAGTTTTCAGTTTGAGGGTGCGGTAGACGAATGTTTGTATAAGTTTATACTTGCATCAACGCCGGCTGAAAAAATTAGCGCTGCATGTATAAAAAATGAAGACAAGTATAGCTAGTTGACGGAAAAGATTTCTAAAAAAGGGATCCGGCCTTTTTGAAGGCCGGACCATTCATACCAAAACTACACTACATACAATCTTCCTTTCGGAAGACAAAATTTAGTTCATTTTAGGAAAGTTGAGAATCTGCCTGCTTTTTATAACCCTGGAGTTTTTCTTTTCCCTTCGCAAGCATATCAGAAATTTCTTCTTTTGCAGATTTAATTTTATCGCTCATTTCTTCTGCCAGGTCATTCGCTTTGGCTTTTAAAGAGTCAGCAAGTTCGCTGCTGCCATCTGCTATTTTCTTCCTGGTTTCGGAGCCTTTATCCGGCGCAAATAAAACGCCTAATACTGCGCCTGCGGCGGCACCTATAACAAGTGCGGTAATAATTTTTTGTGTACTCATAAATGTTTAATTATTGATTTGATAGAATGTTGTGTACGATATTTTACTTTCCCTGGTCATCCTTGCCTCTTTCACTAGACGAGAATATGCCACCTAATGATTTCATCATCCCAGACATAGGACCTTCCATTTTATTTACATTGTCATCAAGTGTACCATCATTAAGCAATTCGCCCATGTGTAACGATGGCGGCAAATAGGAAAGAATGGCGTTGCGCTCTGCGGCAACAATATTTTTGACTTCATCAGACGAGGCAGGATTAGCAGTATTTATCAATGCTACTGCCTGCTTTGCGATTTGTTCCATGCGTTCCAGGGCTATTACTTCAGGCACATCGCTATATTTTGCCACTTTAGCCACCGCATCCACGGTGTCTTCTGCAAGCATTTTCTCCATCCAGTCACTTGTAATAGATGAAGACAACACTTCCTGCGCCCCTCCATCTGTTCTTGTATACTTATATAAAACGATCAGCACTGTTGGTATAGCAGACTGATTCAGGCGATCTTCCTCCCTTCCATCGTCAACGGGTCGTTGCGTGTTAGGATCGATTTTCTTTAATTCTGCGAATCCGAGATTTTTCTTAATGGATTGTATAAGGTTAACAGACATAATGAAAATTTTGGTGTATGAATATGAAAGGGAAAAAAACCATGCCATAATATTTTAAAACGACATCCGCCATTAACTTATATAAATTTTATTTAATACAATTTTATGCCGTTGAGTATATAAATCAAAGTTTTACAGGCGTTTATCAGAAAGAATAATCATGCTTTTAAAAATGTAGTTATGGAAAATAAGGTGTTGATCTGTGATGATGATGAAGGTATCTTAGACCTGCTAACGCTTGTGCTGGCTGCAAAAAAGATCAACGCGGTTACCGAGCGTAACAGTGCAAACATTTTTGAGAAGATTACACAGGAACAACCTTCTGTAGTTATCCTGGACCTATGGATGCCCGTATTAAGCGGCGAACAAATTGTAAAAAAGTTAAAGCTAAATGCTCAGACAAAAGATTTGCCCGTAATTATTTTTTCTGCAAGCATTGATGGGAAAAAAATTGCTCACGATGCAGGTGCCGATGAATTCCTTGAAAAGCCTTTTGACCTTAAAAAACTACTCGACAAAGTGAACGTACACCTGCGTCATTAGGCTTGGTTACATTTTACCGGTAAGAATCTTATTCCAGTATAATCACGGTAAAACCTGCTTTTTTAACTGGTACATACTCCATCTTTCCTTGCTTTGGTCAAACGGGAATGTTTCAGCGGGCATGTTGTTGTAGTCAAATTCTGCCAATACAAGCTTGCCATACTCCGTTACAAGCGGGCACGATGTATACCCGTTGTAAGAACCATGCATGGCTTTATGTGCCATAAATGCCAGTAAATTTTCTACCAGTACGGGTACCTGCTTTCTGATGGCTGCGCCGGTTTTGGAAGTGGGCAACCCTGACGCATCTCCCAAAGAAAAGATATTGCCGAAGCGTACATGCTGCAATGTTTGTTTATTTACATCTACCCAGCCTGCCGCATTGGCCAAAGGACTTTCTTTGATAAAATCAGGCGCAGACTGGGTGGTGTTACATGAATCATATCAAAATCTACCCAGTATTCATGGTCCTTGTTTTGTTCGCCAAAGCCAACAAACTTAGCCCGTTTATTTGATCCGTCAATTTCATCGAGCCGCACAAAAAAATGGAGTTTTATGTGGCCACGTTCTACCACTTTTCTTAATGTGCGCTCATACTTTTCTATTGCGAACAATCTTGTACCGCCACTCCGGTACTGAATGTCTATGTTATCAAGCACCCCATGTTTTCTGAAGTAATCCGCAGCCAGTTACATTATTTTGTGCGGTGCACCGCCACTTTAACAGGTGTATGCGGGTTAGTAAAAAGGGCTTTTCCTTTCTTCAGGTTTTTTATGCATTCGAAAGTATAAGGTGCCGTTTTGTAATTGTAATTAGAGCAAACACCGTGTTTGCCAAGTGATTCCTGCAAGCCCTTTACAGCGCTCCAGTTTAATTGTATGCCGGGTACTACGATCATGTAATCGTATACGATCGTTTCACCATTATCAAGTGCTACCTGGTTTTTTTCTGGAAAGAACAGCTTTACCTTTTGTTTGATCCAGGTGGCAGATGATGGTATAAAATCAGCCTCATTGCGCTGCGTCTTTTCAATATCGAACACACCGGCGCCTGCCAGCGTCCAGGCGGGCTGGTAGTAGTGCTTATCAGAAGGCTCAATAATACAGATATCAAGACCTTTGTTTCTATTGAGCAACTGCGCTGCCGCAGATATGCCTGCATTTCCGCCACCCACTATTACAATTTAAAAATGTTGTGACATAGCAATCTTTTTATAGCAGCATACTAAACCTTCGTGCAAAAATAAACGTGACATTTATCACCTTCGAAAAATAAAAAAAGCTTTCTTTTCAGAAAGCTTTTACATTACCACCAGCAAAAAAATTATACTTCTGTATGCTTTTTTTCTTTGCGAAACATACCAAATAATAAGGCCCCCATTACAGCAAAATAAACAGTACTGTTTACAGGCTTGCTTGTGATAGCACATGTGCCAGAAGTGCACCCAATAAACTTCCAGTACAGATAGCCGGCAAGTGCGCCGGCAAAAGCCCCGGCTATGTATAAAATATTTTTATTTACCCAACTCTTCATATGTTATTCCTTCTTTGTTTATGTGGCGTTGCTTTCTTTGCTTGCTTACTGCACAGCCAGCAGGGCCACAGCAACCTAAGTTAGCAATTGCAGCTATCATTACAAAAAAACCTGCAATGCCCATTATCCATGAACCTTCGGTGAATGCCTGCACGAGGGCCATAATACCTATGGTCAGCCGCAAAATGCGCATTACATTCCATTCCGTTAATATTGTATACATAATTTTGTACCAGGCTTTTGCATCACAGATGAAGCTTCTGTTGCGTCGCACACTTGTACTGTAACAAGTAAGGGCAGCAACGTACATCGTAATAAATGTAGCGCCGTGCACATTGCCGGGTTTACAACCGAACGCACAAGAGTGCGACGCAACACAGGCTTAATAGTAGTAATGCAGTTTGGCTAATAAAACTATAACAACGTTGTAGGGCAAACGTAGTCGGTTATTTTAAAGTTGCCGCTTTCTTTCAATGCTTTAAAACCACCTTTTACATCAACCAGGTTATTGTAGCCCCTTGCTTTTAAAACAGAGATAAAGATCATAGACCTGTAACCACCTGCGCAATGCACAAAGTATTGTTTGCTTTTATCTACAAGCAACATGCTGTCGTTTATATAATCGAGCGGCGCATTTTCTGCAGCTACAACATGCTCGCTGTCGTATTCACTTTTCTTACGCACATCTAGTATATGCATATCATTTTTCTTTAATGCATCTGCCACTTCATCTGCAGTTACAGAGGTTATGGTGTCTGTTTCTTTGCCTGCTGCTTTCCATGCATCGAAGCCACCTTTCAGGTAGCCAATGGTAAAATCGTAGCCTACGCGTGCCAGGCGCGTAATAACTTCTTCTTCCCTGCCCGGCTCTGCTACAAGCAGTATTTCCTGTTTTACATCTGGTATCATGGTACCTACCCATGGCGCAAAGCTGCCGTCTATACCGATGTTGATAGCATTAGGTATAAAGCCTTTGGCAAAAACCTGTGCATCTCTTGTATCGAGGATCAATGCGTTTGTTTCATTGGCTGCAGCTTCAAAAGCATCGGGTGTAAGTTCGTGGCGGCCACGTTGCAATACCTCATCTATACTATCGTAACCTTTTATGTTCATCAAAACATTCAATGGAAAATATGCGGGTGGCGGCGTTAAGCCTGTGAGTACTTCCTGTATAAACTGTTCTTTGGTAAGCCCTTTACGCAGTGCATAATTGGTTGCTTTCTGGTGGCCCAGTGTATCTGTGGTTTCTTTACTCATATTTTTACCGCATGCACTGCCGGCGCCGTGTGCAGGGTATACAACAATATCATCTGCCAGTGGCATAATTTTATATTGCAGCGACTCGTATAAATGTGCTGCCAGTTTTTCCTGTGTTAATGCTGCGATCACTTTCTGCGCAAGGTCGGGGCGGCCAACATCGCCTATAAACAATGTGTCACCGGTAAATATGCCTGTGTCTTTTCCGCTTTCATCTGCCAAAAGATAACATGTGCTCTCCATTGTATGGCCTGGCGTATGCATTACTTTAAAAGTTACTTTGCCCACTTTCAACACTTCTCCATCTGTAGCTACATGTGCTGCAAAACCGGGTTTTGCAGTAGGGCCATATACTATGGTAGCACCTGTTTTCTTAGCAAGGTCTAAGTGCCCGGAAACAAAATCTGCATGAAAATGCGTTTCCAGTACATACTTAATGGTGGCACCATTGCGGGCTGCTTTTTGTATATAGGGTTCTACTTCCCGCAATGGGTCAATTACTACAGCTTCGCCATCGCTCTCAATATAATAAGCGCCTTGTGCAAGACAACCGGTATAGATTTGTTCTATTTTCATACAACTCAATTTTTATGTTTATTAATACCACACAAATTTGAGGTGTATAAAACCACCGGATTGTGACTTCCATCACGTTGGAAAATAAAAAACAAAAGGCCCCGCTGCGGAGACCTTTTGCTGTATACGCTTTCGCAAAAATCTTTAGTCTTTTGTTACTGCAACGCCCACAAATGAATCTGCGGTGCCATAATACAGGAACCATTTGTTTTTAAAATACACCAATGCTTCAGCAAATGTTGTTCCTGCCTGGTATTGGCCGGTTACTTCATGCGGAAGTGTTGGCCGCAAAAACGGCTGATCTAAACGTTCCACTACTTTTTTGGGGTCTTTAACATCGAAAATAACACGACCAACCGAATACATACCTTGCGGCAGATCTGTGGCCGCATTTTGGTTTGTGGCGTTCTTACCATTGTACAATAACTCAATTCCTTTGTCGGTAATTATTGCCGGCGGGCCACATTCGGTAAGATCACTGTCAAACATTTTAGGTCTTGTTCTTACAACAGCCAGCAGATCACCTTTTTCATCAAGCAGCGGATTCCAGTCGTACAGGTTTTCGCTCCATGCAAGGTTAATAATATGCTCACCCCAGTACATCCAGTACTTACCATCAATTTTTGCGGCAACAGGTTTACCATTTAACCACCTGGTGATAATAGAACCGGACTTGCTGGCTTCGTTGGCATATTTTCCATTATGCGCTTTTAAAAATGCAGGGCCTTTTTTCTCCCAGTGAAAAAGATCCTTTGAGAAGGCAATACTCAGCCTCGGCACTTCATAGTTCCAAGCTGTATAAGCCACAACGTACATGCCTTCTTCCGTTTGCACCAGCCGCGGATCTTCGCAACCGCCGGGAAAATCATATTCCTGGTAAGCATCTTTATCGGGGTATAAAACGGGCTCAGGAAATTTTTTAAAATGTATGCCATCTTCGCTTTCGGCAAGGCCTAAGCGTGAGGTTCTGCCGCCCAGGTGTGCCGCAGGATTATCTTCGCAGCGGTAGAGCAGGAAGACCTTATTGTCTTTAACAATGGCAGCAGGATTGAAAACATCTGCTTTCTGCCATTTCACTGTTTCATTTTTTATAGGATCCTTAAAAGTATAAGAGGAGTCTGCCCGTACAATGGGGTTCTCAGCTGGCTTGTAAAAGCTGTTTACTTTTAATACCGGTGCATTTTGCGCGGCAGCATTAAGAGACAGTGCTATAAAGCCTGCAGCAATCTTTATTCTTTGCATAAGGTCTTTTCTTTGGCGTAAGATAGTGAATGAATGGATGAGAAGATTGAAAAGTGTGCAGTGCCGGCAGTTTTGAGTGTTGCAGTAAAATATAAGCACGCCGGTGTTTCTGAACGCGGCAAGCCGCCATAAAAACGGAACCATGAACCGAGCGTGGCAACAGGCGATGCCATAAAAAACTACTGCTGACTACATAAAAAATACTACAGGAAGTAAATAAAAAAGCCGCCATTGTTTGTCAATGGTGGCTTTAGTGGAGCTGAGGGGACTCGAACCCCTGTCCAAACACAATTACCATAAGCTTTCTACATGCTTATTCCATTATTATTTGTCGGCACAAAGCAGGAAATGAACAAACCGACCCTGCGCTTAGCTGCATAGTCTTTTGCAATGGTCACAGCCTTCCATTACAGCATTCTGTATTTGTTTTTTGAGTCGGCGGCGGAGCGTGGCAACAGAACAACCGGCTCAACGCGGCCCTAATGACTAACTAATCACTGATTAGGCAGCCATGGCATACTGAGTATTGCCATTTAATGTTTGAATCTTCAGATTTAAGTGCTAATGATACAACGCACTGCATGCTTACACCTACCGTAACCTATGCTGTCAAAACCAATACAGCCCCATAAAAAATGTACGATATAAGATGTGAGATATTGTGTATGTAAAACGATGGTATGAGCCCGGCTGCATTGCTGCTATTAAACGTACGTTGCGTCGCACTCTTGTGCGCTTTGTACGCTTTTCGGCAACGTGCACCCCGCTCATATTTTCAAAGAACTGCACAAACGAACAGCAAATTTACAAAACACCGCGCTATTTATTTCATAAAACTCTTTTCCGTAGCTTCACCCGCATGAATAATAATGATACTGCAGCCTCATATTATCATAAGAGAATAACCGAACTGGATACTGCACTAAAAACACGCTACAGCAGGAGAACCCTTTTTGGATGGTTACGTTTTGGCGTTATTGCACTTACCATTCTTGCCGTGTACGCCACCTGGAATGCAGGTACAGCATATATTATAGCTACTATAACAGGCGGTGTGGCATTGTTTCTTTTCATCGTTTCAAAAGATTCTGATAACAAAAGCACTATCGAAAACCTGGAAACATTACATGCTGTTAACAAAGATGAGATAGCCTACCAGCAAGGCGATTATTATCACCAATACGATGGTAAAGACCTTGAACCATGGAACCATGCTTATGCAGCAGACCTGGACCTTTTTGGCCGTGCATCGTTGTACCAGTACATTAACCGCTGCCATGCAGAAAAAGCAAAAGCGTTGCTGGCAGAACGCCTGCTGCAACCATTACCTAAAACCGACATTCTGCAGCAGCAACAAGCCGTAAAAGAACTTACCTCAAAACCGGAATGGCGGCAGCAGTTACAGGCATTTGGCAGCAGGCAGAAGATTACCGTACAAACAGAACAGCGCGTATTAAACTGGCTTGCAGAACCTGAAAAATATTATACCCGGTCTTACTGGAACATTTTACGTTTTTTGCTGCCCGCTGCAGCAGTTGGCACACTGGTACTTTATTTTACGGGCCTGGTAAGCACCACTGCCTTGTCGGCACTCATCTTTATTTTTTATATCGTTTCATTAGCTGTCAGCAAAAAAATTACAGGCACATATCATTTATTGTCGAGGATCGTTCCTGAAATAAGTGTGCTCTCTAACCAGCTAAACTGGTTTGAGAAAGAAAAATTTGAAAGTGATCTGCTGGCCGGTTTACAAAAAGAGCTGCGGCAAAACAACCTGCAGGCGTCCGGTGAAATTGCGCAACTAAAAGCAATATTGAACCGCTTTGATGTAAGACTGAATGTTTTTGCATTTATACTGCTCAATACTTTCCTGCTGTGGGACCTTCAGCAGTTTATGGCCCTGAAAAAATGGAAAGAAAAAAATAAAGCTGCCGTTCCCGGTTGGTTTAGTACCATTGCCTCTGTTGAGGTAGCGGGCACGCTGGCAACGCTTGCATTCAACCATGAAAAATGGGCTTACCCGATTATAGCTGACGAACATTTTGTATTAGCCGGCGAGGCTATCGGGCACCCGCTTATACCGCAGGCAAACAGGGTAAACAATTCATTTACCATAAAAGGTACAGCACGCATAGATCTTATTACCGGCTCTAACATGGCTGGTAAAAGTACGTTTCTACGGAGCCTTGGCATTAATTTGATACTGGCGTATACGGGTGCGCCGGTGTGTGCCAAAAGCTTTACCATTTCTATTGCTAAACTGATGAGCAGTATGCGCATAACAGATAACCTTGCAGAAAACACCTCTACTTTTTATGCAGAACTTAAAAAGCTGAAATCAATTATTGAAGCAGTGGGTAAGCATGCGGACACCTTTATATTGCTTGATGAAATATTGCGTGGCACCAACTCTTTAGACAGGCATACAGGATCAGCGGCGTTGATCAAACAACTTATTAAAGAAAATGCCGTAGCACTTATTGCAACGCATGATGTGGAGCTTGCAAAACTTGAAACAGGCTACCCTCAAAACATTGCCAATTATCATTTTGATGTGCAGGTAGCGGGAGAAGAGTTGTACTTCGATTACAAACTAAAGCATGGCATTTGCACCAGTCTCAATGCTTCTATACTCATGAAAAAAATAGGCATCGAGTTATAAAAAAAGGTTGACAGCTTTCGCTTGTCAACCTTTAAAATATTTTATGACAGTTGTATTACTTAAACATCCGGAATATGTCCAGCCCTAATGCATAAGCCATTAACCCGAGCAACAGCACCATACCCACCATTTGCGCATATTCCATGAATTTATCACTTGGCTTACGGCCACTGATCATTTCTATTAATGTGAACAATGCATGCCCTCCATCAAGACCAGGTATTGGCAAAAGGTTCATCAGCGCCAGTACCAATGAGAAAAATGCCGTTCTCTCCCAGAAGGTAAACCAATCCCAGGTGGTAGAATACATTTTACCAATGCTGAAAACACTTCCCAACGATTCGTTGAGGTTTACTTTACCACCAAAAATTAATTTCAGTTGCAACCAGTAAGACTCCAGTGTTTCATAACTCTTTCTGAATGCTGCAGGAATGGATTCGCCAAAAGAATAATCGATCTTTTTTACTTCAAACAAAGAGTCCAGTACCTTTTCATTTATTTTATTGGCAATACCTATCATGCCGCTTCCCGGGATATTTACGGTAACCTGTACAGTATCTGCGCCGCGCAGCAATACCATATTTACAGGCTTCTTTTTATTGGCAATTACTACTGACCTGAATTCATCAAAATAGGTAACAGGTTTACCATTTACTGAAAGTACTTTGTCGTTTGCCTTTATGCCGGCTTTAGCTGCTGCAGATGTATCTGATGCCAGTGAATCTATACCCAGAAAAGGCATACGTAAGCCGATATAACCAACATCTTTAAAATGAATAAGCTTGCTGGAAAAATCTTCCGGTATTGTAATGTTTACTTTTTCTCCATTCCTGTCTACCGTTAAAGATTTGGTTGAATTGAGCAACACATTCATTCTTATTTTTTCAAATTTGTCTACATACTCACCGTCTGCAGCAATAATCTTATCGCCGCTTCTTAAACCAATACTTTGCGACAATGAATCTGCTGCTATACCATACGTCATCTTATTGGTGGGAATATATTCTTCGCCCCAATGCCACAACATCATGGCATAAATAAGAAAGCCGAGGATAAGATTTACAATAATACCGGCGAGCATAATAATGAGCCGTTGCCAGGCGGGTTTTGCGCGAAACTCGTACGGTTGCGGCGGCAGTTTCATTTGCTCTTTGTCCATGCTCTCGTCTATCATGCCGGATATTTTTACATAGCCGCCAAATGGCACCCAGCCCAAACCGTATTCAGTTTCGCCAATTTTTTTCTTCCATAAACTAAACCATGGATTAAAGAACAGGTAGAATTTTTCAACACGGCATTTGAACCAGCGTGCGGTAAGAAAGTGTCCTAATTCGTGTAGTGTAACGATGATAGAGAAGGAAAGAATAAACTGTAAAGCCTGTATTCCTGCATCGCCCCAGTTAATCGCTAATAAAGTCATATATCCTTGTAACCCGAAGGATTTTTTACGTGATAAATTTTATGAACCCGGCTTTTGTATTTCAATGGAGCTGCCGTTGCGTCGCACACTGCATCGTTCTGTTCATTGCTCAGCACTTTGAACCGGGCGTTGCCGTGTTTATGCTGCCGGTTTTTGTCCTGATCGCCAAAGCTCAATAAAGCTAAAGGCGTACAAGTGAGTGACACAACAACAGCTGAACAGCGCTGTAAAAGCCGGTGCAATAATAGTACAATAACCGTTAACGAAAACAGATATTATGGCCGGTTTACATCTGTATAAGAGAAGCGGCAAAATGGCGGGCTTCGCCATCGCTGTCGAAATATTCATCCAGCGTGGGGTTTTCAATAAAGCCTATTTTGTGCATGGTACGCTCTACCATTTCTGTAATATCAAGAAAACCAATACGGTTGCGCAGGAAAGCAAAAACGGCTATTTCGTTGGCGGCATTTAAAATACAGGGCATGTTGCCACCTTTTTGTAAAGCCTCTGTAGCCAGCGCCAGGTTGCGGAACGTGCGTGTATCGGGCTCTTCGAAAGTTAGCGTATTTGGTTTTTTAAAATCGTACCGCGGAAATGTGTTGGGCAATCTTTCAGGAAAACCGAGTGCATACTGAATGGGAAGCTTCATATCGGGCAAACCCATTTGTGCCTTTATGCTGCCATCCTGGAACTGCACCATACTATGTATAATACTCTGCGGGTGAATGATCACCTGCACCTGGTCTGGATGCAGGTTGAACAGCCATTTGGCTTCGATCATCTCGAGGCCTTTATTCATGAGTGTGGCTGAATCGATGGTAATTTTGGCGCCCATGCTCCAGTTGGGGTGCTGCAGTGCATGGTCTCGTTTTACATTTACCAGAAAATTGGGTTTCTTCCCCAGAAAGGGGCCACCGCTGGCAGTAAGTACAATTTTTTCTATCGGGTTCCTGCTTTCGCCCACCAGGCATTGAAAAATGGCGGAATGCTCGCTGTCTACCGGTATTACCGGTGCTTTATTTTCGGCGGCTTTGCGCATTACTATATCACCGGCCACAACCAGTGTTTCTTTATTGGCCAGCGCAATTGTTTTGCCTGCGCCAATGGCATTGAGTGTAGGTTTTAGCCCTGCAAAGCCCACAATGGCGGCGAGCATTACATCATAAATATCCATGGCGGCCACCTCATCCAGCGCTTCTTCGCCTGCAAACACCTTTACATGTGTTTTTGACAGCGCATCTTTTACACGCTGGTATTTCTTTTCATCGCCTATTACTACAATATTAGGTTCAAACCGGAGCGCCTGCTGTACCAGCAGTTCGTCGTTTGTATGTGCTGTTAAAACCTCAACGGTAAACTTGTCGGGATTTGCTGCAATAACTTCTAAAGCCTGTGTGCCGATAGAACCTGTGGAACCGAATATTGCAATACGTTTTTGGGCAGTCATTATATCACTTTGCAATTAGAGCGTTAACAAAGATGGTAAAGATAGGTAAACAGTATACTGTAATGTACACAAATTGTATGTACCAGCTTTACTGGCTATTCCTGTAAATACGGCGCCGCTAAAACAAAAACCGTTCCGCCATTATTTTATTTTCTGGATTTCTACGTTTCTGAGGTCGTTCAGTTTATAAAGAAATTCTTCCAGCCTGCTCACAGGTACGCCAACTTTTAGTATGCAAAACAACTGCGCTTCCTGTGCTATAATGGTGCAGTTGCATTTTTTTACCTGCAGCATTACATCATTCATCTGGGTATAATCAAACTGCAGCATATAATTTACCTCCACAGCTTTGGGTACTGTTGGTGTTAGTTGCAGGGCCATAGATGTGGCGCTTTTATATGCGTTGATGAGGCCTGGCACACCCAATAAAGTACCGCCGAAATACCTTACAACCACAACCAGTGTATTGGTTAATTCTTTACTGTCTATTTGCCCCAGGATAGGTTTGCCCGCTGTGCCAGAGGGTTCGCCATCGTCACTTACCCGAAAGTTGTTTCCATCCAGCCCGATACGATAGGCAAAACAATGATGCACCGCTTTGGCATGTTCTTTCTTTAGCTGCTGCAGCAGTGTTTTAAACTCCTCCACATCTTTTATGGGGTAAGCATAAGCAATAAAACGGCTGCCACGGTCTTTAAATTCTGCTGTAGATGGCTGCGCTATGGTGTAATAGAATTCTTTTGATTGCATGTAATTATGGCTTCGCCCGGTAAAAGGCTATCGTGTCTGTAAAAATCCTGTCTTGCTTTACCAGCATTGCGTTTAATAATTGTGGTGCCGGTAGTCCCTGTTCAATGGTCAAGGTTTCATTGGTAATGATCCTTGCCTCATCCCATGCTTCCTCATCTATAAAACTTTGCAGCAGCCTGGCACCGCCTTCTACCAATATACTCTGGATATTATTCTGGTAACAGGCATTGAGTACCTGGTGTACCATACTTACATCTTCCGTTACCTGGTAAAGGCCACCCCTTATGCCACCCGCAGGCAGCAAGACCTTGAATACATCTTCAGAATGTTGCAGGGAATTGAAAATTACTGTGGGTTGTTTGCCATCAAATATCTGCAGGTGATGTGGCAACCGCAGGTGCATGTCTATAACCAGGCGTACCGGGCTCTTGCCAAACCACAACCTGTTTGTTAAAGCCGGGTCATCAAGCATAGCAGTGTTGGTGCCAATAAGAATCGCAGCTTCCTCACTGCGCCATTTGTGTACCAGTTTATTTGAAACGGCATTCGATATCAATAGTCTTCCGGCAGAAAGGGTTGCTATTTTGTTATTTGCCGTTTGTGCCCATTTTAAAACAATGTACGGACGGTGCTTTGTATGGAAGCAGAAAAAACGCTTGTTCAGCGCTACGCATTCTTTTTCTAAAACACCGGTTGTCACTTCAATACCTGCTGCCCGCAGTTTTTCTATTCCTTTACCATCAACCTGCTTAAACGGGTCTCTGCAACCTACCACAACGTGTGGAATGCCACGGGCTATAATCAGGTCTGCACAAGGAGGCGTTTTACCAAAATGTGCACAGGGCTCCAGCGACACATACAATACAGACTTTTCTATAAGGTGCATATCGTGCGCTGCCACACTATTAATGCAGTTAACCTCTGCATGTGCCTGGCCATATTGTATGTGGTAACCTTCGCCTATAATTCGCCCGTCGTGCACCAGCACAGCACCCACCATGGGGTTGGGTGCAACAAAACCGGCCCCCATACCCGCAAGTTGTAAACACCGATGCATGTATTGTTCGTGAACTGCCATTTATTATTGGGTAAGCTGCATTACTACTATAATACTTTTGTTGTGTCACTCACTTGTACAGGTGGCTCTCTATGCACCACTAATACCGGTCTCTGTAAAAATTTGAACAGTACATTGTGAAAAAACAACGACGCGCAAAACTAACCGAATTCATCTTAACATTGCAGCATGGGTATACAGGATGCATACAACAAACTTATGTACCAGCTTTTTGAACGCTACGACGACAGGGAAGCTGCAAACATTGCAGACTGGGTAGTAGAGCACATTACCGGCTTTAAACGTATTGACCGGATCATCAACAAAAAGTTTCCCCTAACCAATGAACAGCAACAACTTCTGAATACTTACACCAATGAATTGCTGCAACATAAACCTGTGCAATATGTGTTGCATGAAGCTTGGTTTGCAGGCATGCAGTTGTATGTGGATGAAAATGTGCTGATACCAAGACCAGAAACAGAAGAACTGGTTGCGTGGATTGTAAACGATGTTACAAACGCCGCATTTCCTGTTACTACTTTGCTTGATGTAGGTACCGGCAGCGGTTGCATTCCTGTTGCAGTAAAAAGAAAATTACCGCAGGTAGCGGTGCATGCGCTGGATGTTTCTGAAGGAGCATTGCACGTGGCAGAGAGCAATGCGCAGACATTCAAAACACCTGTTACGTTTTACACATTGAACATATTGGATGACGCTTTATGGCACACATTGCCTTCATTTGACATTATTGTAAGTAACCCACCATATATAAAGCAATCCGAACAGCTGGAAATGCGTCGAAACGTTTTACTCCATGAGCCGCACCTTGCTTTGTTTGTACCCGATAATGATCCTTTATTGTTTTACAAAAGCATTGCTGCGTTTGGTTTAACGCACCTGAATAAAAACGGGTGGTTGTTTTTTGAGATCAACGAAACGCTGGGAAACGAAGTAAAAGCGCTACTTGCAAGTGCGGGTTACACCAATATTGAATTGAGAAAAGACATGCAGGGAAAAGACAGGATGGTGAAGGCAGTATTCACCTGGTAAAAATGAGCAGGCGAATGTCTTTAACGAGGTGCTGCTTGTCGTAGATTTGAAGCGTAGCCATACAATTAAAGTTGTTCGACTCTTTTGGAAACATTACACTCAGGAGTGAATAATATGCATTAATGCCTTCGTCATAACCAATATTCTGGAACAGGTGTTTGTCGTATTCAATTTTACCATTGTATTTCTTAGAAACAAGCATTCTTCCAACAAGCTCCCCAGGTTTGGTATCCAGCACAGCAACTACAAGCACCTCTTTATCAGTGTAGCAGGGAAAAGCATCTCCTGCCGGCATTTCACTACTGGTATTGTTTATTGCCGGTGTGATAGACTTATCCAGTTTGTATTGCAGTTTTTCGAACCTGGCGGTAATAATTTTTATCGCAGAGTCTGATATAACTGAAGCATTTACATTGCTTACAAAGAAAATAACGGGAAATAACAGTAATAAAGCTGGTTTAAGGATTTTCATATACGGCTACTTAACAATTGCCACCACCTTAGCGCCTGCGCGTTTTGCGCTTTGCATTACGCGAAATACTTCGCCGTAATAAGCAGAGGTATCAGCGTTTACCACAACAGAAGGCGTGTCTACAAAAGAACGTTGTTTTAGCACTTCTGCTTTTAGTATTGTATCAATGAGGTTAATATCAATAAGTTTCTGGCCGAGGTAAAGCTTTTGTTCTTTATCGATAGAGATAACAATATTCTGTTTTGCCTTTGTATCTTTTTTGCCTGCGGGGTTGTTCACCTTTACAATGTTTGGATTTGCAAGCGTAGATACAATCAGGAAAAAGAACAATAATATAAACAGGATATCATTCAGCGCATTTGCATGAAGTTCTCCCTTATCTTTTGTTCTTTTTAGTTTCATTACCTGTTATTACTTGTTAAATTAAATTTGTGTTGTTTCTAACGCTGGTGCCCGATCTCCGCTTCAATCTTCGCATTTGCCCCGTAAAGTTCTCACAGTACAAGAGTGCGACGCAACGGAAGTTAAATTCCTGTTCTGCTGCCCGGCCCAAAATATACTCCGGGCTTGTTTTCCGCTTCCCGTTTATCTGGTTGGCTCCTGCAGTATATCTACGAATTCTGCACTTGCGGCTTCCATTTTGTTGATTGTTTTACCAATCTGCGCATTGAGAAAATTATAAGCCAGGTAAGCCAGTAAACCGATGATTAAACCACTTGCAGAAGTAACCATTTTTGTATAGATACCGCCTGCAATAGATGCCGGTGTAAAATCTCCCGTTGTACTAATGGCAGAGAACAACTGCAACATACCAAAGATGGTTCCAAGAAAACCAATCATTGGTGCAATACCGTATACCAGTGATAATATGGACAGGTTGCGTTCCATTTTATATACTTCAAGATTGCCCACGTTTTCCATACTTTTTTCAATGGCATCAATGGGTTTACCAATACGTTGAATGCCTTTGTCTATGATGCGCGCAACAGCATTATCTGTATTTTTTGCAAGACTGCGGGCAGCGCTCAGGTTGCCCGTCATAATGTTATCGCGTATAATGCTCATGAAATTGCCGTCAATTTTAGACGCTTTATTGATTGCAAAAAACCTTTCGAAAAAAACAAAGATGGTAGCTACAAAAAGCAGATAAAGCGGGTACATTAAGAAGCCGCCTTTTTGTAAAATGCTCCAGGCATTTTCTGTTTGCGGGGCAGCATTAATGGCAGCGCTGACTGTGTCCTGAACCTGTAATAATACACCCATGATACGTAATTAGGTTTTTGCTAAAGTATATGTTAAGTCAAAACAACGGACAATGTGTGTATAAATTATGCGTGTGTGTGTGTTTTAAGAAAGCTTTTGCACAAAGGGGATAATGTTTTTGTAACAGGCTTCAGCTTTTCATGGCATCGCCTGTTGCGTCGCACTACGTTCATCTGTAGATTTTTATGGCAACAAAATGGCGCAGCCTTCGGCTGCGCCATTACTTATGCATGTATGGGCATGATTATTTTTCCTTTTCCAGTTTCATCATAGCCATTACCTGTTTCATATTTTTTTCCATGCCTTCGGGGCTGCCATCCAGGAAGATGATATTGCCTTTACCAACCTCAGCAAAATTCTTGATTGCTTCGGTCCACATACTGAAAAGAATAACATTGGTATCAAGGTTTGCCTGCTTCATTTGCTCTGCAGCCATGCTCATACCACGGGCTACTTCTTCGCGGAATAACGCTACGCCCTGGCCTCGTAATCTGGCTGCTTCCCTTTCTGCCTCTGCCGCAATTTTTATGGCATTCCCTTCTGCTTCAGCAGATTTTGTTTTGGTAATCAGCAATGCCTGTCCTTCATTCTCCGCTGCGGCTTTCAGGTTGTTACTTGCCACAACCTTACTCATACTGTCCATAATAGCCTGGTCGAATGTAATGTCGTTGATCTGCAGATCGAGCAGGTGATAACCCCATTCTTCCAACACATGGTCTACTTCAAATTTTACGGCTTCTATGATTTCTTTTCTTAAGCCCAGGATTTCTGCCTGGCGTTTTGTGGCAACAAATGAACGGATGTTTCCTTCAATCGTTCTCACCATTGCCTGCATCAGGTCTTTATCGCTGATGAATTTGAACGCAACTTTTTTGATGGTCTCTTCATCTGCATTCATTACCGCATATAACAGCATGCTTTTGAAATAAACATTTGCCTGGTCGGCAGTTACTGCCTGGAACTCCAGCTCAACAGAGCGGTTTTGAATACTGATGCGCTTATATATCTGCTCGATCACCGGTATTTTAAATTTTAAACCGGGTGTAAGTATGCGCTGGTATTTACCAAACATGGTAATTACAGCAATGGTACCCTGGTTTACAGTTACAAGGCCGCTAAAAATGATAAAGAGTATAACCAGTACCCACCAATAGGATAAAAATTCCATAAACGTTAGTTTTATAAAGGAAAGATAAGTAATGAAAAATGAAATGTGTTTTATTATTAGTATGCGGTTTTCTTAAAGTATTACATTTGAATTATAATTTTCAACCCAGATATTTATGCAACAATCTATAAAAAAAGAAACCAAGATAGTGCTCAGTCTTGCTATGACTTTGTTCTTCATTGAACAAATGTTAAGACAAGTTATTATCGAACATTTTTCAAAAGGGCTTTCAGATGTAATTAGGATAATTGTTCTGGTCCTTCTTTATACAACTTATATTGTAGAAAAACGTCCGCTTAAGAAAGATCATATTCTTTTCTTAGGTACTGTAACAGCTTTTGCAGTTAGCATGATTATTTATCCTTATATCTTCTAACTGGTTAACTTTTTTCTTCCCATACCTGTACGAGATGCGTTAATACCTCTACAGCTTTTTCCATATCTTTTACACCAACCCATTCGTGTTTACTGTGAATGGCATGCATACCTGTAAAAATATTGGGGCAAGGCAGACCCATAAAGCTTAACCTGCTGCCATCTGTGCCGCCACGTATTGGTTCTTTAATCACAGGTAACCCTACACGGCGATAAGCCTCTGCTGCATATTCGGCAACATGCGGGTGTTGGTCCAGCACTTCTTTCATATTTCTGTATTGCTCCCAAACTTCAAACTGCATGCTTGCTTTGGTATGCCTGGCCATTACTTCTTCTGCTATTGATTCAAGGCGCTTTTCATGTTTTTCAAGATTGGCAGTAACAAAATCTCGAATGATAAATTCTATAGTGGCTTTTTCCGCAATGCCATTTACCGCCACCGGATGTATAAAGCCTTGTCTGCCGCTGGTGGTTTCAGGGCTTAGTTCATTCGCCGGTAATGCAGCCAGTATTTCTCCTGCAATCTTCAACGCATTAACAAGCTTGCCTTTTCCATAACCCGGATGTGCTATAACTCCATTAATTGTTATTCTTGCGCCATCTGCACTGAATGTTTCGTCTTCAAAAGTGCCTGCTTCTCCTCCATCGAGTGTATACGCATAATGGGCGCCGAGTTTTGATATATCAAGTTTGGCTGTGCCTTGCCCAACCTCTTCATCGGGCGTAAATAATATTTTTATGGTACCATGCTTAATGGAAGGATTAGCACTTAGATAGCTGGCAAGGTCCATAATGATGGCAACACCTGCCTTATCATCGGCGCCCAATAGCGTTAAACCACTTGCGGTAATAATATCGCTGCCAATATGATTTTGAAGGTACGGATAGTCTTTGATGGAAATGACCTGCGTAGCATCATCCGGTAATACAATGTCTGCTCCGCTATATTGCCTGTGCAGGATGGGTTTTACGTTGGTTCCGCTACAATCCGGGGCTGTATCTATATGGCTGCAAAAGCAAATAACAGGCACATTATTGTCTGTATTGGAGGGTATGGTAGCATACACATAACCGTATTCGTCGGTATGTGCATCGGCTAACCCGATTGCTTTTAATTCGTTGGCCAGTATTCGGCTGAGGTCTTTTTGTTTCCCGGTAGAAGGGTGGTTATTGCTGCCCGGATCACTTTGTGTATCTACCTGCACGTAACGCATAAATCTTTCAGCAACTGTAAAATTGTAATTCTTCATGAAACAGCATTTAGAACGCGAATATCACGATTTAGGTTAATTGCACGAAGCTTTTGGCCGGGGCAGCTTCATTGAAAGAGGAACGATGAAAGGATTGCGACGCAACAGGTGATGCCATTGTTACAGTAGCTGGTACCCACAAAAAAAATCCGGAGTTTAAACAAACCCCGGATTACTATAGTCAGTACAAAATTTATTAATGATGATGATGGTGCAGTTTATTTGCAAAATCTTCTGCGCTGATGCCCTCTTCGGAAGCCTGTACCTGTGTCTCGAGCTGGCGGAACAGTTTCTCTGTCTGCAGCTTGATGTATGTCTCTTCCACAAATTTTTGGTCTTTCATCATGCGGTTTGCGTATTCATCGAGCCACGGCGCCTCATCAATATTCGTCATACCCATATAACCAGCAATCTGCTGCAAAGCAAACTGCCTGATTTCGTTTGGCTCAACAGTAATTTTATTATCGTTGATGAGTTTTGAGCTGATAAGCGTCCATTTTAACTGGTTGGCAAAGGAAGGATATTCCTGCTCTGCTTCATCTTCAGTTTTTGGTTTTTCCGTACCATCTTTCAGCCATCTTTTCAGGAAGCTTTCGGGAAACTCCATGGTGGTATGGTCTACGAGGTGGTGATAGATCTGATCGTGCACCTGGTTGCTGCTTTGCGCTGCATAGTAGTTTTCGATCTCTACTTTCACAGCATTGCGAAACTCTTCTTCAGTATTGATGCTGCGACCGGGATAAACTGCTTCAAAAAAACCGGCGTTGAGGTCAGCTTTTTCAACAAATCCAACTTTGGTAATATTAAGTCTGAATGTCTTTTCAGCATCGGAAGCCTTGCTTTTATCAAGACCAAGATCTCCCATTACCCAATCCAGCTCTTTATCAGCAAATGCCTTATTTAATTGGATGGTAATTGTGTCATCTTTCTTTTTACCATTTAATTCAGCACGAACAGGCTCTGTAAAATACTTGACCAACAAAGAATTGGACTTTATCAATCCACCTTCTACCACATTACCGTCTGCATCAACTTCTGTAAAATCAACGTTCAGCACATTCTCCTCACCTGTCACGCTCTCAGGGTCGGTCATTTTGCCGTGCCGTGTTCTGAGACGATCGATTTCTTCATTTACCATTTCATCAGTAACCTGTACTACATAGCGGGTTACTTTTATATCACTGCTGTGAATATCGAATGCAGGTTTTAAACCGATTTCAAAAGCAAATGCATAGTCTGCAGGATTATTCATATCCAGCATTCTCGCATCATTTTCCAATGGCAGTGGCTGGGCAAATATGTCAATCTGCTCCTGTACCATATAATCCTGCAGTTGTTTTTCTACAAGGCGTAAAACCTCGTCTGAGAAAACTCCTTGTCCATACATCTTTTTCACCAGCCCTGCAGGAACCATTCCTTTGCGAAAGCCTGATATATTAGCTGTTTTAGCGTATTTTTTGATGCTGCTTTCAAACGCAGGCAGGTAATCTTCCTTCGCCACTTTCACAGTAAGTTTGTCTGTGAGTTTACCGATATTTTCCCTGGTAACAGTTGCCATTTGTGAAGTTGAAATATTTGTTTATGAAAAGTTGACAAGCGGAAAGGTGTTGTTCATAACCTTTCAACTTGTCAACCAGATGAGTGCGGATGATAGGAATCGAACCTACATGGATTGCTCCGCTAGATCCTAAGTCTAGTGCGTCTGCCAGTTTCGCCACATCCGCAAAGAAGACCCAAGGTACAGAAACCCGGTTCAATGCCTGGTTTGTGTGCTTGTCCTGTTCCTGAAACTTTCAAACAGGGGCGCAAAAATAGGGATTTTATGCAAACAGGCAAAAGCATTGGTATTCTTATTTTTATTTTTTAGCAACGGTATTAACTTCGATGGTGTTGGACTTCTTTGGTTGTTACTTGAAGCAGGCTTTCTACGGGGCTGTATTTTGGGCATCCTTTTACAGGGTACGGTGAAAAAACAACCTACCTTAGTTGAAAATTACCACATGCAGGAGCTTATTGACAAACTGAAAGCGCAGGGTTTAACAGAAGACCAGGCCTACAAGGCGATTGACGTGATCAAAGATTTTGCAAAGGAGAAGTTTCCCATTTTCGCCGGCGCTATCAATAAACTATTTGACAAATATGGGCCAAAGGAAGAAGAAGATTTTATGCCATAAAAACTTACATGGGTAATAAATGGGTTTGTACCACCAGTAAACGCCTGCTGTTTACTGACCTTTTGGCGCAAAAAACCGTTTGCATGGTATTTGGTATTCACTGGCATTGATTGTCCGAAATACTTATCTTCAATCGAAAATAGTTACTAAATGAATTATAGAAAGGAATTTGAGAAATACGCTGTAAAACACCAGGGTATCAGCAGCAGTACATTGCACAGTTACCTTAATCACAATGTTACCAATCTTACGCCATACATTATTGAAGAAAGGCCTTTGAATGTTGCGAGTATGGACGTGTTTAGCCGTTTGATGATGGACCGCATTATCTTCCTTGGTGAAGGCATTAATGATTATGTAGCAAACATCGTTACAGCGCAGCTACTGTTCCTCGACAGCACAGACCGCACAAGAGATATTCAAATGTATATCAACAGTCCGGGAGGCAGTGTTTATGCTGGTCTTGGTATTTACGATACTATGCAGTTTGTAAGTCCTGACGTGTCGACTATCTGTACGGGAATGGCTGCAAGTATGGGTGCTATTTTAATGTGTGCCGGCGTAAATGGTAAAAGAAGTGCACTGAGACATGCACGCATTATGCTGCACCAACCAAGTGGTGCCATTGGCGGCCAGGCAACAGATATAGAAATTACCGCGAGGGAAATCAAGAAAGTAAAACAAGAGCTTTATCACATTATAGCACACCATACCGGGCAGGATGTGGCAAAAGTGGCCCAGGATTGCGACCGTGATTTTTGGATGACTGCAGACGAAAGCAAGGCTTACGGCCTGGTAGACGAGGTACTGTTGACCAATCCAAGAAAAGAGAAAAAAGCTTAATCGAACCTGGTTATTTGCCCAGGCACATACCTGCAATGCCGGGGGGCAACGGTCAAATTAGCTTCCAAAGCTGAAGCGTGCGACGCAACAAAAGCCGAATAGCATTACAATAGCTGACTACCAAAAATTACAAATTAAACTATGATGCAGTCAAAATATATTATACATCCTGTTATGGATGATGAAGAAGAGCATGAAAAAGAGGCAAAACCGGACCCACAAAGTCCTTTCCTCATGAAAAAAATGGAGCAACTTTTTCTAGAAAAAAGAGCCGTTTACTTATGGGGAGTGGTTGACGATAAATCTGCGAGAGATATTGTTTCGAAACTGTTACTGCTGGATGCAGACAAACCGGGTGAAGAAATAAAATTCTTTATTAACAGCCCCGGCGGTATGGTAACCAGTGGAATGGTAATGTACGATACCATGCGCCTGATAAAATCTCCTGTAAGCACCATTTGCATGGGACTTGCAGCCAGTATGGGTTCTATACTGCTTAGTGCAGGTACAAAAGGCAGGAGATATATTTACCCCCACGGCGAGGTAATGATCCACCAGCCAAGTTTGGGCGGGTATTTCCAGGCAACCTCTGCAGATATTGAAATACAGGCCAACCAGATACGCAAAACAAAAGAAATAGGCGCCAAGATACTCGCAGAAAACTGTGGTAAAACCGTTGAGCAGATCATGAGGGATTTTGACCGTGATTACTGGATGGATGCTACTGAATCTGTTGCATACGGTATTGTAGACCATGTGCTGGACAAGCTTTAGCGCATCATTAAAATATTTTAAAAAATCGCTTACAGCGATTTAAGTATTTTTGTGGGGCCTTGTGCCCTTCAATCAGACTTAAATCGCTTCATTTATTATGGCTAAACAAACAAATCTACATTGTTCCTTTTGTGGAAAAAGCCGCGACGAGGTTAAAATTCTTATCGCCGGACAGGAAGGGCATATATGTGAGAACTGCGTAGAGCATGCCCAGGAGATCATTGTACAGGAACTGCAGAAAAGGCATGAGATACAAACCACCCAATACAGGTTTAATATACGCAAACCACTTGAAATAAAACAGTTCCTCGACGAGTATGTAATAGGGCAGAGTGACGCCAAAAAGATCCTTTCCGTTGCTGTATACAACCATTATAAACGTATTACCCAGAAACAGCAAAATGATGAAGTTGAAATAGAGAAAAGCAACATCATTATGGTGGGTGAGACCGGTACAGGAAAAACTTTGCTGGCAAAAACCATTGCGAAACTCCTCAATGTACCTTTTGCAATTGTTGATGCTACAGTATTTACAGAAGCTGGTTACGTAGGTGAAGATGTAGAAAGCATGCTCACCCGCTTACTGCAGGTGTGTAACTACGATGTTGCGGCTGCAGAAAAAGGCATTGTATATATAGATGAACTTGATAAAATTGCCCGCAAAGGAGATAATCCTTCTATTACACGAGATGTAAGCGGAGAAGGAGTACAGCAGGGGTTATTAAAAATGCTGGAAGGTACTGAGGTGCTTGTTCCGCCGCAAGGTGGCAGAAAACATCCTGAGCAAAAAATGATCAAACTAAACACCAGCAATATATTGTTTATTTGTGGTGGTGCATTTGATGGGATTGACAAGATTATCGCACGCCGTATCAACACCAACGCAATCGGGTTTAATGTTAATAAAACAGAACAGGAAAACAACAAGAAAAACCTGCTGCAGTTTGTAAACGCACAGGATTTAAAATCTTTTGGTTTAATTCCCGAATTACTTGGTCGTTTACCGGTGGTTACACATCTTGATCCGCTTGATGCAAAAACCTTGCGCTCTATCTTAACGGAGCCCAAAAACAGCCTGGTTAAACAGTATACAAGGCTTTTTGAGTACGAAGGCATTAAGCTTACCATTGAGCCCCCAGTACTTGATTTTATGGTACAGAAAGCGTTAGAGTATAAGCTTGGCGCCAGGGGTTTAAGAACCATTTGTGAGCATATTCTTACAGATGCTATGTTTGAATTGCCAGGCTCAGGTATAGATAAGCTGGATGTAACGCTTGAATACGCCATAGAAAAGATTGGCAACAGCAAATTGAATATGCTTAAGGTAGCGTAAACATTTTTTTGTGATGAATATTTTAAAAGCAACGTTAACAGCGTTGCTTTTTTATGTGAGCCAGGCAGTAGTTTTTCATAGCATCGCCTGTTGCGTCGCACTCTTGTGCTGAAGATCCATTATTCGGCAGCTCCGGTATCTCAACCTGCCTTTTTTACGTATTTTACCTTCCGCATTTTTTACCTGGAAAGAATATCGGAATTCTAATATACAAACACAGGCTGTGCTATATAATCGAGAATTGCGTCAATTTCTTCGTCTTTCAGATTCGGAAATTTACTCATAGAAGCCTGGTTGAACTGGTTATATAAAGTTGTGAAGTAAGGATCCTGAGACTTTAGCACTTCTTCACTGTCTCTTATCCACCTGTGTAGCATTTTCCTATCTGTCACACGATTTTCAATCCCTGCAAGAGCCGGACCTGTTAATTGCTTGTGTATCGCATGACAAGACGCACAATTTTGAGAGAAAAGTGCTTTGCCGTCTATTCCTGATGTTGAAATATAGTAGGTAGACTGATCAACCGTTCCACAGAAAAAAGAGGATTTTTCTTCTACAACTGCAAAATCTTTTTCGAAAAATAATGTCCCTGATTTTATAATGGCGCAAAATAATATCGCCATTATAAACCCCTTTAATCCATATTGAGCTTCTTTATTCACAAGATAAAAATAAAACGCAGCTTTTAACATACAATGTTCTGCGCGTTAATCTACGCGTTTGTTGAGTAATGTGCTAAACGCACAAGAGTGCGACGCAACAAAAGCTACATACTTTTACTGCAGCCGGGCTCAAAATATTATTCCTGCAAGCTTTCTCTTGCTATTACTATTTTCTGTATTTCAGAAGTCCCCTCGCCTATCGTGCAAAGCTTGGCATCGCGGTAGTGTTTTTCAACAGGAAATTCTTTTGTATAGCCGTTTCCACCAAAAATCTGCACAGCGTCGTTGGCTACTTTTACAGCAACTTCACTGGCGTAATATTTTGCCATTGCGGCCTCCTGGGTAACCTTCTTGTGACGGTTTTTGAGATCGCAGGCTTTAAGGGTAAGCAGGTCGGCAGCCATAATTTCAGTAGCCATATCTGCCAGTTTAAAACTAACCCCCTGGAAATTCGAGATGGGCTGATCGAACTGGTAACGCTCTTTGGAATACTGCAACGCCGCTTCGTAAGCGCCTTTTGCTATTCCCAGGGAAAGTGATGCAATGGAGATGCGACCGCCATCAAGAACCTTCATGGCCTGTTTAAAGCCTTCGCCTACTTCGCCAAGTCTTTGCTCATCTGCAATGATGCAATTATCAAATATCATTTCAGCAGTTTCGCTGGCACGCATACCCAATTTATTTTCTTTTTTACCACCTAAAAAACCTGTAATTCCGCGTTCCACTACAAAAGCCGTAGAGTTGTTTCTTGTTCTTGGCTCACCGGTCCGGGCAATTACCACGGCAACATCCCCGGTTTTACCATGCGTTATCCAGTTTTTAGTGCCATTGAGCACCCATTTATCACCATCTTTTACAGCGGTGCATTTCATATTACCTGCATCGCTCCCGGTATTTGGTTCTGTTAATCCCCATGCGCCAATCCACTCGGCAGTTGCCAGTTTTGGCAGGTATTTTTTCTTTTGTTCGTCGTTTCCAAACAAAAGAATATGTCCTGTACAAAGTGAATTATGTGCGGCAACACTTAAGCCGATTGACCCACACACTTTAGCTATCTCTTCTATTACCACCTTGTATTCAAAATACCCGAGGCCAGAGCCTCCATACACCTCGGGTACGAATACGCCCATCATGCCCAGTTTGCCTAGTTCTTTAAAAACTTCCACGGGGAAATGTTGCGATTCATCCCATTCCATTACAAAGGGCTTTATATGCTGTATTGCAAAGTTTCTTGCTGTTTCCGCCACCTGGCTGGTGATTTCATCCTGATTAAAATTCATATTGCTAACAATTGTTAGCGGCAAAACTAAGTGTTTATAATTTAAACAGCGTGAGTATCTGCATAGGTTTATCTCTTTGGCGTGATTGTTAACATGGGCCTGATTTTTTGGAAGGTTGTATCACTCAGACCGTAGGTTTTTCGAAGGTCATCAATTGATTCAAATCCATGAATACTGTTACGAAATTTTACAATGCGCTTACTTAATACATCGCCAATGCCGGGCAGCGATTTAAATTCTTCCTCAGTAGCAGTATTAATATCAATTTTTGAAATAACCGGTTTGGTATAAGCTGGCTCGGAAGCTACCCTTTCGTTGGCAGTATTGATGCCCGGTGTATGGATTCTTATGTAGGGAATTAACCTGTCTGCTTCTTCTTCCCTTAACCCATATATTTTTTTAATGTCTGAAGGTTTGGCAAACCTTCCACCTTTATTGCGGTAGTTGATAATGGTATTGATTGTTTTGTCTCTTAAGCCGAGTTTACGGAATCCATCCGCACCTAAAGTATTGGGGTCAAAAGGAAACATTTCGCCTACTTGTGCAGGCTGCTGAAAAGTCTGCTGACCGGTACTAACAATGTTGTTATTGTCATTACCTACAGAATCTTCTTTCAACAATGCATTCAATTGTTCCTGCAGCGCAGGATCTGTAACGGGATCTCTAAATTGCTTCCTGTAAAAGTAAGGTAGTATGATACTTGCGATAATGATACAAAGCAGGATGTAAACAGATATCCGTTCACTTTTAGTGAAAGTAAAATAGTCTTTCCAGGCATTTGGTGCCATACAAATTAATTTTAACGATTAATTCTATGGAAGGGTTATAAAGCGATGGTTAAGCCATCGTAAGCGAGTTCAATATTGGCGGGCAGTGTTTTGCTTACATCATCATGTTTACCAAGCTGATGACTGATATGCGTAAAATAGGCTTTTGGGACCTGTAGTTCCTGCACAAGATCTATGGCCTGCTGCAGTGTAAAGTGAGAAATATGGTCTTCTTTCCGCAGCGCATTTAGCACGATTACCTGAGAGCCTTTAATCTTTTCTTTTTCGGGCTCTTCAATCCTGTTTGCATCTGTAATGTAAGTAAAATTACCAAACCTGAATCCGTACACGGGCATCTTATAATGCCAAACCTGGATGGGTATAACTTTTATATCACCAATGTAAAACGGTGTTTCATCTATGGTATTCAGTATTATTTCAGGAACACCGGGATATTTCTTATCAGAAAAAACGTAGGCAAATTCTCTTTTCAGCGCTTCTTCAGTAAGGGAGTTTGCATAAACGTTCATTGCCTCATGCTGAAAAAAATTATAGGCTCTTACATCGTCCAGGCCGGCAGTATGATCTTTATGCGGGTGCGTAAATAAAACAGCATCCAAACGACGGTTATTAATGCGCAGCATTTGATACCGGAAATCGGGGGTTGTATCTACTACGAAAGTGGTGTTTTCAGACTGCACAAGAATGCTGCTCCGAAGTCTTTTGTCCTTTCCGTTGGTTGATAAACATACCTCGCATGGGCAGGCTACCATGGGTACACCAGTACTTGTACCTGTACCTAACATTGTTATCTTTAGCGTGGTGATGCTCACCGTTCAAAAATAGTGTACTATTTGTTTTCAGTAACTACTTTCTTCATGATCTCTTCGTACAATTTCTGGGACTCATGGGTAAGTTTATCGAAATCTATCTGTAGTTGAGGAATAATATCTACCAGGGTATTAATTCTGCCTTCAATATCCAAAAACTTGTTTAACACTACTACTTTTTTTTGCTCCAGCAGGCACCAGCCACTTTGAAAAGTACCGCGCTCATATCTTGTGGTAAAACCAGACTGGTTTAATACATCTTCCAGCTTATCAAGATTTGACTGTGTAAACTTCATAGTACAAATTTAACGAGGGTGGCAATGAAGACTGTCCTGTTTTATCCACAGAAAAACAGAAATCTGTCAATATGCATTTCAGGAAAATCTTGAAATTGTATCGAATGCCAGAGAGATTTTATCGTAAAAAATTTCCGGCTTATACGATTTCTGCATTACTCCTGAAAAGCCTTTCTCTATTAATTCCTGCTCCATTTCGTCATCGATAAAAAACGCTGTAAAAGCGAAAACGATCAATTCAGGGTAATGTTCTTTTATACGCCTGACGGTCATATAACCATCTAATCCGGGCATATTTATATCCAGCAAAATTAAATCTGGTCTTAGCCCAAGCGAAAGTTGCTGGAGCAGTTCATGACCATTGGCAGCCTTGGAAATTGCCGCATTTTTTGCGACCAGCATTTTGCCGGCAATCATCATATTGATTGGCTCATCATCGGCAATCAAAATATGTTTACCGGAAAAATCAGTACGTATGGCTGATACACTTGAAGTTGATGGTGTTTGCATTACTTGCCTGGTTTTGCCTTCAGGGGATATTCTAATTTTTTTGCAAATTATTGATACTCTTTTACAAATTATGCATTTTCAACTTAAAAAGCACTCAAAATGTAAACCAATATACTATGTATATACAACAATGTAGGAAAGATGTAAAAAAAGAAGCCACCGTACAGAAGTACAGTGGCTATTATTTACTAACCCATAGTAAAAATTAATCTTCTTCTTCCTCTACAACAACAGGTGCATTAGCAGTGGCTTCAATAAGTTTGGCCCTGATTTTTCCTTCAATTTCATTTGCAAGTTCTGGATTGTCATGTAACAACTGTTTTACAGCATCCCGACCCTGGCCAAGCTTATTGCTATCGTAACTAAACCAGCTACCGCTTTTATTTACAACGCCAAGCTCTACACCCATGTCGAGTATTTCACCTATTTTACTAATACCTTCACCAAAGATGATATCAAACTCCGTAGCCCTGAAAGGAGGAGCAACTTTATTTTTTACCACTTTAACCTTAACCCTGTTACCTATTGCTTCGTCACCATCTTTAATCTGTGAAATACGACGTATGTCTAACCTAACCGAACAATAAAATTTTAATGCATTACCACCGGTTGTTGTTTCAGGATTACCAAACATAACACCGATCTTTTCACGCAACTGGTTGATAAATATACAAACCGTGTTTGTTTTACTGATGGTCGCCGTAAGTTTACGCAATGCCTGGCTCATCAAACGGGCCTGGAGGCCCATTTTACTATCTCCCATTTCGCCTTCCAGTTCACCTTTGGGAACAAGTGCTGCTACAGAGTCGATTACCACAACATCTAACGCACCTGATAAAATAAGACGATCTGCTATTTCCAACGCCTGCTCACCATAATCGGGTTGCGAGATTAAAAGGTTATCTACATCAACACCAAGCCGCTGTGCATAGGCACTGTCAAAAGCGTGCTCCGCATCTATAATAGCACAGATGCCCCCTTTCTTTTGAGCTTCAGCTATTACGTGTGTTGCAATAGTGGTTTTACCGGAAGATTCAGGCCCGTAGATTTCAACAATTCTACCTTTTGGTAAACCGCCGACACCCAATGCAACATCCAGCCCTATAGAACCGGTTGAAATTACTTCAAGTTTACGGTCTCCTTTGTCACTCATCATCATCACACTACCCTTACCAAAATCCTTATCTATTTTATCTATTGTAAGCTTTAGTGCTTTAAGCTTATCTGCATTACTCATGTTAATTTGTTTATTGTTCAAAATTAATCAGGCCATAAAAGTAAAGTAATTTTACTTATCAACACTAATTATTTTAGTATTTTTTTGATAATTTTTTTGGGAATTTTAGGAGCCAGGCTATAGTATTGCAAATAAGCTTTCGTTGCGTCGCACACTTCAGCAGTTAGCACTTTATGAGGCAAAAGCGAAGATCGAAGCGTAAAATTTCTAGTATGCTGCACACGCAACAAACAAGAACAATACACAGGGAGGTGAAACCGCAACGCTACAGTTGCCATAAAAACGGAACCCCGAACCGAGCGTGGCAACAGGCGATGCCATAAAAAACTACAGCCGGTTCCATTATTTATTTCCTGAATTGTATGACCATTGAACTGTCGTTATTACGTGCAATAACATAAGCAGTATCTCCCGCAATGTTCAAAGCTTTAACATGCCTTGACTGCCCTTTAATGACAAGGCCATTAATTGTTTCGGCTGTAAACAGGCCCTTTCCTTTATTGATCAGTACAGTTCCATAATCAGCATCGTAGCGGCCCATCTCGATATTCGTTGCATAAAAATTACCTGCGAGTAAAACATCCGGAAGGTGATCATTGTTGGCATCTACAATTTGTGCATCACGGTAAGTAGTAAGCTGTGCCAACCATGGCAATGGCTGAACAGTAAAATTCATGTTTCCATCGTTGATAAAAACGGCATTTGAAAAATAATCCGCAGTAAAAACCTGCGCACTACTCAATTTTTGTTGCGGAATAATTTCACTGACGGATGCTTTCGCAAAATCATCTGCATATAAAAATTTCTTTTTAATAAAAGGTAATTGTTTTTGCAATTCATCTTTATTGGCAAAGACAAGTTCTCTTCCGCCGAGATAATAGGTCATTAGCTGTTCCTTCCTGCCATTGTCATCAAAATCGTTGTAATACATTTTAACCGGTTTCTCTTCAGTTGCCTTTAGACGGCTGTTTAAACCCAGGTTGCCAGCTATAAAATCATCATCGCCATCGTTATCAATATCTGCTGGTATTACAAAATTCCACCAACCGTTCTGCTTACACAAAACGGTTTTTGTAAAACGGCCTTTTTCATTTTTCATCATTACAATACCGCCCCACTGCAGCGAGAGCAACAGGTCTTTGTCGCCATCTTTATCCATATCGTACCACTGGGCAGAAGTAACAAAACCCACGGCCGCTAACTCTTTTGAGGTGGCGCCTGTAACATCTTTAAAATGTCCTTTGCCATCATTCTGCAGTAGATAAGATCCTGGAATTTTTCCATACTCCCAGGGTACAGCTCTGCCACCGATGAAAAGATCCGTGAAACCATCACCATTAAAATCATACGGAGCAACAGACGATGCAGTTAACCATATATTATCGAATGCGTGTTCCAGCTTTAGCAAAGTTCCTTTGCCATTGTTTATATAAACGCGTGGCTGCATGTGTGTATCATGGCCAAAAAATTCATTGCCGCCACTTGCAATTATAAGATCTGCATTTCCGTCGTTGTTTACATCAGCAAACACGGCACCGGCATCTTCATACATGCTATCGGCGGCCAGCGAAGGCTGCACGGATTGAACAAACATGCCAGCATTTGTTTGTGTAAACAACGCTCCTTTATTTCTCTTGGAACCGCCGATAAACACATCTTCAAATCCATCACCATTAACATCGCCAACGGCCAACGCAGGTCCTTCTTCAGACAACATTTGAGGAATAAGGGCTTCCCTGTCAAATTCATTAAAGTCGTTTTCAATGTGCCGGTAGTTAAACCCTGTACGAGCAGTAATGTCAACCATTTGCAATGCAGCGCTTTTAAAATAATTGCGTAACGATGTGTAATCAAAATGCGGCAATCCGGGTTTATACGTAAGCTGAAGGGTTGTATCCTTCTGCAACGATAACTTTTCGTAAGTGTTATCCGGCCATACAATAAATGCAGAATCAATTACCTGGTTTTTTATGCCAATGTGCAAAGGCGTTTCCATTGATGAAAGAAAACCCCTCGAAGCGAATTTCTCGTATGTACTAATGTTCCCATCATGATATAATATAGCTTTTGAACCTGTAGCGTTGATGTTTTGCGCCGGACCTTTAAACTTAAGCTGCATGTAAGATGAGGTAATCGTATCGTTTGTAACATTCCTGTACAATAGCGCAGCATCGGCAATATTGCTGGTCACAATATCAAGGTCACCATCATTGTCAAAATCAGCATACACTGCACCGTTGGAAAAACTGTTCACATTTCCTTCTATACCGGCAGCAACATCAGCAAAAGCCGCATCATGATTGTTCCTGAAAAAAGCATTGGGCAACTTTATCTCAGGAAATTTATTGATAAGCGCCATGTCCTTTTCATTCAATGTCCTGTTCTTCATTTTTTGCTGCATCTCTTCATTGGAGACAAAGTTTACATAGTCAATATCATTTAATCGTTTGGGTATACCGTTAGATATAAATAAGTCTTTCCAGCCGTCGTTATCAAAATCCATCCACAGTGTACTCCAGCTCCAGTCAGTGGCATACATGTTTGCGTATAAACCAACCTCGCTAAACATACCATTGCGCCGGCTTAGCTGTAAGTTGTTACGTGTGTATTGATAAGCGTAACCATACCCGATCTTCATATTGAAGATATCCGTCTTATCTTCTCCAAGTGAGCGCTTAAGCATATAAGGATCGGATGGAAGCATATCCGCAGAAACAATATCAGGCCAGCCATCGTTATTTATATCTGCTGCATCAACACCCATTGTGTACTGGCTGGTATGCATCATGTCGCTTTGCATTGCTTCTTTAAATGTACCGTCCTGCTGGTTAATGTATAAATAGTCATTTTCATGAAAATCGTTACCAATATATATATCGGGCCAGCCATCGAGGTTGATGTCTGCTACTACTATACCTAACCCGTAACCAATTACAGAACTGTTGATATTTGTTTCTTTTGTTATGTTCGAGAAATGCCCGCTATCGTTTCTGAAGAATTTATCACCTGATAAATCGTGGTAAGTACCGATGAACTGTTTACGCTCAGCAAAAGTGCCGTTCTGGTGTACAGAATGATTCAGGAGATACATATCCAGGTCTCCATCAAGATCATAATCCAAAAAAGCAGCCTGTGTGCTGAAACCGGAAAAATCGAGCCCATAACTGGCGGCAGCTTCTTCATATACAGGCGTTCCATCTTCCAGTATTTTTCTGCAAATGAGCAGTTCATTTTTGCTTTGCAGTTTCATATAATTACCTACCCTGCAAACGTAAATATCAAGCAGGCCATCGTTGTTGATGTCAACTACAGAAACACCTGTACTCCATCCACCATCTTTAGGTATGCCCGCCGCATCTGACGCATCTTTGAAGTGGAGCCCGCCTTCATTCAGGTAGATTTTATCTGCGCCCTGGTTTGATGCAAAAAAAATATCTGTACGGCCATCATTATTAAAATCTCCTGCACCAACACCTGCACCGTTATAAAAGTACATATAATCAAGTACGTTAAAAGTTGAATCAGGATGAAGTTCATTCACAAAAGCAAGTCCTGTTTTATCATGCTGCAGCGTTTCAAATATTACAGGTTCGGCAGGTACCTGACGCGATGTACAAGCGGCAAAAAATACTGCAAAAAAACAGCAGTATAATTTTATATGGAGCCAGGCTGCATTACTACTACTGAGCTTTGGTTGCGTCGCACACTTGTGCAGCAATAATTCTTTGCAACACGTGTTCAACGCCGTTAATTGTTTATATAAATGTTTCATTACAATTTGTAGTATGCTTTGCTGATTATTGATATTACTGCTGAAGTGTGCGACGCAACAGGTGATGCCATGAAAAACTTCTGCCGGGTTCATAACTTATTTTACCAATTCAAAAACTACAGGAAGATCGTTGTTGCGCAGAAAGATAATTTTATCCTTCCTTTGTCCGGGTATATCTGCTATATCCCGAACTTCGCCATCTAATTCTATACCGGATTCCTTTACAGAGGCAACAACAAAATTTCCATTACCGCTGTTTAAAAGCAACTGCCCAAAACTTGCATCGAGCCTGCCAAACTGCGGTAAAAAATGCAGCATGTTGCCACCGAGTAAAATATCTTTTTTACCATCTTTATTAATGTCTTTACACAATATGGCATTGACAGAAGAAAACTGCACTGAGGGCGGCAATTTTACCAAGGTAAAATTTCCTTTGCCATCGTTCAAGGCAATACATGAAGCGCTGTAATTCCATTGTTTTACGGTGCTTGTTTTAATAAAATCCTGCGCAAAAAGATCTGTGATAGATTTCTTAGCATAATCTTCATGCTTAAGATTCTGCTTTTTAATAGCAGGTATTGCATCCTGTAAATCACGTTTCATAAAAACGGGCATGTCTTTGCCGCTTATACTGCGTGTAATGATTTTTTCAGGTACATTATTTTTGTCAAAGTCGTTTATAAAAATTTTGACAGGATTTGCAGTATCAGGATGCAGGTAAAAATTCTCTCCATAGTTGCCTAATACCATATCGTTATCTCCGTCACCATCAAGGTCTGTAACGCTTACGGATTGCCACATACCGGAGAAATTTTTCAGGTTTGTTCTGAGTTCAATAAATTTTTTGCCATTGAATGAAAAAATACGTGGTTGCATCCATTCTCCAACAATAATAAGTTCTTTCCTGTTATCGCCATTAATGTCAGCAAAGGAAGCACTGGTTACCATTCCTGCTGAAGCAATTTCAGGGTTTCCTGTTTTTGCTATGTCAGTAAAGTGACCATTACCATCATTTACAAACAGGTAGCTGCGGGGTGTTACACCATAATCGAGCGTAACATTCCTGCTGCCAACAAAAAGATCGTTGTCGCCATCGCCGTCAAAGTCATCAGCAACAGCCACAGCTATATTCATATCATTTGGCGGAAATGCTTTGGTATCAATGTCAAAGTTTCCTTTGCCATCATTTTTGAAAAGCCTGTGTTGAAGTTCCTGCCTGCCCGGCGACCTGTTGTTGCCGCCTGCGCCGACGTATAAGTCAAGATCGCCGTCTTTATCTGCATCGAAGAAAAGCGCTGCTACATCTTCAAAATTGGCAAACCGTTCGAAAGACGGCTGCTTCTTTATTTCGAAACTGCCTTTTGACGATTGCATGTAGAGCACCCCGGCTTCCCCACTGGCGCCGCCGATAAAAATATCTGCCAACCCATCCCCGTTTACATCACCCGTAGCAGCTCTTGGCCCTTCCCTTGAAAGCAATACAGGTACATTTCTTTCATTGTAAAAATCAACATAATCGTCTTCGGTATGTTTTTGAAAACTGGCTGTTACGGCAGACAAAAAAGGAGAAGCAGGTTTATTTTTTGCAGAAATAATTTTTTGAGCATTGGCAGGGTATGTTATCATGTGCAGCGTATCTGTGCCAAGGTTATAATAAGATGAAAATGTATGGTTTGGCCACATGATGACAACAGAATCGATGGTACGGTTTGCACCAAGTCCAAACACATTTTTGTAATCTACCGAAGATTGAAAACCACGGCTTGGTATAACTTCTCTTGTATACAGGTTTTTACCGGCATACATCTTTATCAGGCTACCTACTGCATGTGTATTAAACGATTCTTCTCGCAATACAATGCTTACATAATGATTACCGGTTAGTTCTCTTGCATTATTGCGGTAAACAAAAGCGGGCTCGTTTACATTGTTTACCACAAGATCCAGGTCTCCGTCATTGTCTAAATCTCCGTATGCCGCGCCGTTTGAAAAAGATGGTTGTTGAAAGCCCCACGCTTTGTTTGCATCTGCAAACCTGAGGTTACCTTCATTCTTAAAAGCGTTATTGGGTATTGGCTGAGAAGGCATTTTACTGATCACATCTTCTATCTGTTCCTTCTTGCCGGTTAAGACCATTTTCTGAATGACTTCATCTGCGAAAAAATCAATAAAGTCCTGGTTTGTTACATCATGATTAATTCCGTTACAAACATATAAATCAGATAAACCATCATTGTCTGCATCGAAGATCAAACCACCCCAGCTCCAGTCTGTAGCAGCAACGCCGCTGTAATTTGCGATCTCCTGGAACTTGCCATTTCCATTGTTTAGCTGCAGCGTGTTCTTGGTAAACTGGTGATAAAACCCCGATGTTTCCTTGAGATGATAAACGTCATAATTCTCAAAAGAAGTAGTTGTTTTTAAACGGTATTCATCACCAGGTAACATATCTGTTGTAAAGATATCCGGGTAGCCATCATTGTTTATGTCTGCCATGTCTGCACCCATAGAAGAAAGGCTACTATGCTGTACCCACTTTTCCAGCTCATCTTTGAAAGTTCCGTCCCTTTGGTTTATATAGAGGTAATCTCTTTCAAAAAAGTCGTTTGACACATAAACGTCCGGGTAATAGTCCCCGTTCACATCCCCAACTGTTACACCCAGTCCAAAACTGATCAAGCTTCCATAGATGCCGGCTTCTTTACTAATGTCAATAAACTTCCCATTGTCATTTCGGTAAAAGTGGTCACCACCACCCTTTAAGAAGTCTGCCACGGGCCACTCAGGTGCACGCAGGTCTCTTTTATTGGCGTAATTCAGTGTATTTACCGGTATAAAACTATTGTTGATAATAAAACAATCGAGGTCACCATCAGCGTCATAATCAAAGAACGCTGCATGTGTTGTGTAACCGCCTTTATTTGTAAGGCCATAAGCAGCGGCAGAGTCGGTAAATGTGAGATCATGATTATTGATGAATAGTTTGCACTCTGGTGCACGACCGTTAATATACCCTGCATTACAAACGAAAATATCCAGCCAGTCATCATGATTAATATCCACCATTACAACGCCGGTACTCCATTCTTCTTCTTCAGCAATGCCCGCACGTTCAGAAATGTCATCAAATTTCCAGTTGCCTTTGTTCAGGTAAAGCTTATTGCTTCCCATATTGGCCGTAAAGAAAACATCTGCAAGGCCATCATTATTTACGTCGCCAACAGCTGCTCCTCCGCCATTGTAGAAGTTGCGGTAACTAAAAATGTTGAAATCTTTTGTATTACCAATATTATTAGAAAAGGTGATGCCACTACTATCAACTAACGAAAACAGAGCAGCATCTTTTTTTATTTGAACGCTACCCCTGCATGCCTGCAATACCGCCAGAAGTATTGATGCAACTATCAATATTGCTGTACTTGCTTTTAAACCAACATTACTTTTATTAAACTGGATAATCATGAATGTTTATTGTTGTGGCAACATTTAAATACCGGCGACAGCAACCGTGGCATCGTCCCTTGCGTCGCAATCACTTCATCAATATATCTTTATTGAGCACCCTTTGATATTTTAAAATACAGGAGTGCACAATCTTGTAATCCACTGCGCTGAATCTTTTTCTGCCAGCCTGTTTGTTACCAACGACTGAAAGCCTATAGCCGGGCTTACATATTTATGATCTTTGATATACACACTCATTTGAATTTCGGCCCTGGCAATGGTGGCCGGCCCACCCTTTAATTCGGCAATAAGTATGTTACCAAGCACCATTTTTTTCTGCTCAATGTTTTTGAAAGAAGCTATATCTCTTTCCACTGGTATGGCCACCATAACACTGTAATGCACAGAATCAACTGCAGAAACATTCAGCATGGGAAAACCTGTTTCCTTTATGTTTTTATCCCGGGCATACTTTTGCAAGGTGCTGATCATCGTGTAAATCTCTGTATTGTCGGGGTAATGATTAAACATGGCTCTTGTTGATACCAGGCTTGAATCTTTTACTTTCTGCTTCTGAACCGAGAAACCGTATATATTCTCCTCTTTATCAAAAAAAACTTTTAAATCATTGGCAAGCGATTCAACAAGAAGCTGGTGTTTTTTAAATGCAAGGTATTGCGCAACACGCTTCCATGGCACGGCTGAAAAAACAGCTTCGCTTTGCACAGACAATTTAGCTGACATATCCGTAAAATAAACAACCTGCAGGTGAGAAGATGTTTGTAAGCCTTCTTCATTGATAGAAAAGTCGAATCCTTTTAGCGTAAAGCGGTCTATGTTGATCTTCCGGTTTTGATATACAAGGTTTTTATTGTCTATGACTTTCCCCGGCCACCAGGCATCCCATGCATTCCTGTTAAGCATAAACCTTTGTGCCGCGCTTTCTGTACAGTTCAATTCCAAAGAGTGAAAGATCCGTTGTTTGGAAGGTATTAACAGGTACACAGAAATCAACACAATGCATATAACAACAGCAATTACAATTACAACTTTCTTCATTACAATTCAATCGTTTTCTTATAACAAATATGCCTTCGATTTATTAAACAGCAAGAATGTACGCGCTAAAATGCTGATAAATGTTATACAGATAAAGTGATTGCGACGCAAGGGACGATGCCATATTTTCCATAGCTGGTATCACAATCTTACCATTAATAAAAAGAGGCTCTCATTGAGAACCTCTTTTTCATTTCCTGTTAACTATTAATATCCCGGATTCTGAATCAAATTAGGGTTTGCGGCCAATTGTCTGAACGGAATTGGGAAAAGTAAGTTCTTGGGATCATCAGACGGTTTTTCCTGCCATACTTCGAGGTATTTACCAAACCTGATAAGATCTGTTCTTCTATGACCTTCCCAATAAAACTCACGACCTCTTTCGTCAAGCATCTGGTCGAGGCTTACAGAACCGAGTGCTGCAACACCGCGCTTTTCACGTACCTGATTTACCAGGGTAAGTGCGCCACCGGCATCGCCTTTTCTCAGCAGGGCCTCAGCTTTCATCAACAATACATCAGCATAACGATAGTAAACATAATCATTGTCTGAGTTATCTCCTGAAGAATAGTCTATAGGATATTTGACAACCCTTATACCTGTTACTTCAAGGTTTGCTCCTCTTTCAATTGCGCTAACTTCCCTGGTGAAGGCAAGTGGTGCGCCTGTTCTGTCTTTTAATGCCGTACCATTCTGATCATACTGCTGACCAACCAGGAAGCCTGGCTTAATACCGGAAACATCTGTTACGCCATCGTACTCCTGGCTTCTGCGTAAATCGGCATCGTCAAACTTGTCGTAGAAATCTGAAAGGGTTGTAAAGCCATTCCAGCCGCTTGGGTTCTGGTTGTAGTGCAATGTGCAGAACCATCTTGAGCGAACGTTACCACTGTTTGAACCGCCGATATTTTCAGCAGTAAATATGTTTTCGGTAGAAATCTGGTTGTTATTTTTTGCAAAATTGTCGAAATAATTATCTGCCAGTGAATATTTACCACTGTTGATAATTTCGTCTGCAAGACTGATTACCTGGTCCATATCTGCTGCGTCAAAAGTTGGATTTTGACGATTAGCAAGCGGATCGCCTGATGCAGGAGAAATGGTGCCTTTGTTAAGATAGCATTTCATTAATAAAACCTTCGCTGCATACTTGTTTGCTTTGTTTGCAGGACCATCAGGAAGATCGCCCATAATATCATTAAGTTCACTGATAATATAGTCAAGTGCATCGCTACCAACTCTTACCTGAGGAATTGCTAATGGGTCGCCACCTGGTTCCCTGTATGGGCATTGATTCCAGCCGCACAGCCATGAGAAATTGGCAAAAGCTCTAAGTAATCTTGCTTCAGCAGCCTGCTGTGTTGAAGGGCTAAACTGAAGGATATCAGTAGCACCGTAAACAACACCACCCAAATCGTCAAAAGTGCTGGCTAGAAAGCTGTGGTTACCATCCCATTTATGCACGTGCAGCAAACGCCATACTCCGTTATCATCCCAGTCGCCACCGCGTGTGGGCCCCAGACATTCATCAGATGTATGCTCTTCGGCAGCCCACCACCTGCTCTGATCCTGGTATGGTAGCCTCATTGAATTATAGATACCGGTTAACAGCGCATCTACGTTAGCAGATCCACCTCCACCAACCTGGTCTTGTGTAAGATCTCCATTAAAAGTTTCATCCAGCTTTGTACAGCTAAACAGCAGTACAGAAGGAATGGTTATAGCATATAATAATTTTCTGTATTTCATACGAACAAATGTTTAATTCATTTACAAAGAGAAATTCAATCCAAATAAGAATGTGCGTGCAGATGGATAAGGTGTATACTCTATACCTACTGAAGGCACACCATTCACATTTTTATCAGTATTTACTTCAGGATCAAAACCAGTAAACTTGGTTATTACAAAGAGGTTGGTACCAGTTACAAACACATTCATGCTTTTGAATACCTTGCCAATACTTCCAACATTATAGCTAAATGTTGCATTTGCAAGTTTCATGTAATTGCCCTTTTCGAGGTATCTTGAAGATGGAGAAATAGGATTTGCTCTTGATTCTCCAAGACCAATCAAAGATTTTGCGATGTTTCTTGAACCAAGGTTACCAATAGGTAACACTGTATTAAGTGTATTGTTGTAAATATCCTGGCCAAATGCTCCGTTCATATTGGCTGTGAATGAGAGTTTCTTGTAAGACAACGAAGTACTTAAACCCAGGATCGTTGTTGGATTTGGATTACCAACATAATACAATGTATATCCATCGTCTGTATAGATGGCAAATCCATCTTTATCAAGGCCCTGGTATTGCTTCGTAAAGAATGCGTTTACAGGAAGATCATTTTGTATCACCTGGGCTGTAGCGCCGCTTATACCCTGGCCGCTAAGGCTACCTGTTTGAATTGGGGCTGGTAAGCCGCTAACGTTGTTTTTAACGAATGTTGCGTTGATACCAAAATCCCAGGAGAAGTTGTTTTTATTGATGATCTGGGTATTCAAAGTAACCTCAACACCTTTGTTTACGATAGTACCATCCAGGTTTTTCCATGTTGGCGGAGCACCGGGTGGAGCTGGCTGCGGTGTAACAGTTGGATATAGCAAACCTGTAGTTGTCTTTTTGAAATAGTCAACAGTTGCGGTGATCCTGTTTTTAAACAAGCCGAAATCTGCACCTATGTTTGTTTGCTGGTCTGCCTGCCATTTAAGGTCGCTGTTCTGGTAGTTTGAAAGACCAATTGAACCGATACCGTTCGGTGTATAACGGAATTTAGAAGAACCGGCCGGAACATCCTGCGTACCTGTCTTACCCCAGCCACCACGGATAACGAGGCTATTTACGAATGTTACACCTTTAAAGAATTCTTCATTGCTAACAGTCCAGGATGCAGCAAATGACGGGAAGTAACCATAACGGTTATTTTCACCAAACTTGCTGGATCCATCAGCGCGTAGCGTTGCTGTTACGCGATATTTATCCATCAGGTTGAGGATAGCCCTGCCGAAATAAGATTGCAGTTCTGTAGTTGGATCAGCGAATGAGCCCATTCCACGACTTGCCTGGCTGGAGTATTGAAAATAGTTTGTGTATGCGATCGGGTATGTACCGAAATCGCGTGCACTCATATTTGTTCCTTTGTTATCAAATCTCATGTACTCGTAACCTACCAGAGCATTCAAGCTTAAGTTAGAAGACAGTTCCTTATTGAAGTTAAGGGTATGTGTGATCTGCTGTGTAGTAAGTTCATTATTACCATAATAAGCAAAACCTCTGTCAATAATATTCTCAAGGTTTATAAAAGAAGCAATCTGGCTTCTGCGTATACCTGTACCATAATTGATACTGTAAAGGAAGCGATATTCGAGATCTTTGGTGATCTTGTAATATGGTGAAATGCTTGCAAGTACAGTTGTTACTTTGGTAACATCGTCGTAGGCTTCAGACATTGCAACCGGGTTTACAGTTGTAGAACCCCTTAAGATATTCAAACTTCCATCATCATTGTACAGAGCCTGTGTTGGATTCCATTGAAGCGCCTGGCCAACAATGTTACCTGTAAAACCTGCATCATTTGATACCGGTGGAATATCTTCCCTGGTTTGGGTTGTAATGATGTTTACATCTAACCCCAATTTCTTACTATCCAGAAATTTGTAGTTACCGGAGAAATTAGCAGAAACTTTTTTGAATGCTGATTTCAAAATGATACCCTGCTGATCTAGGTAACCTGCAGACAAGCGGTATCTGCCGTTTTCAGTACCACCACTCATAGCCACGCTATAATTCTGCTGAAAACCGTTACGCAAAATGGCGTCGAACGCATCTACATTATCGCCATTATCTCCGGAAGTCAACCCGTAATCTGATAAGGCTTTCCTGTATTCATCGCCATTCAGTGTCTCAATTCTTTTCAGAATGCTGCTGGTACCAATATTACTGTTAATGTCCAATTTTGGCTGACCAACTTTACCTCTTTTGGTAGTAATGATGATTACACCGTAAGCAGCCCTTGAACCATAGATAGCTGTGGCTGACGCATCTTTAAGTACATCAATTGAAGCAATGTCGTTAGGATTAATAAAATTGAGCGGGTTAGCATCGGGAGAGGTACCAATACCCTGGCCTGAACCGCCTGGTCTGGCAGATCTTCCATCCAATGGCACACCATCTACCACATACAGGGGCTGACTTCCAGCACGGATAGAGGAGTTACCCCTGATTTTCACAGTAGAAGCACCACCCGGCTGGCCACTGTTGTTTAAAACCTGAACACCAGCTACTTTACCCTGGATCAACTGGTCAGGAGCTGTAAAATTTCCTTTGTTGAAGTCTTTTTCTCTTACTGTTGCAACCGCACCGGTAAGATCTTTCTTTTTAACAGTACCATAACCAACCACAACCACATCATTTAGTGCAGATGATTCCGGTTGTAAAGTAACTGCCACATTGGTTGCAGAAGAAACACTTACTTCCTGGGAAACATACCCTACATAAGAAATAACCAGTGTGTTGGTGCTGGCAGGAACATTCAATGTAAAAGAGCCGGTTGCATCAGTTGATGTACCAACACTTGTGCCTTTTGCGAGTACCGAAGCTCCCGCAACAGGACTTCCCTTTTCGTCCGAAACTTTACCGGTAACAGTTTTGTTTTGCGCCCATGATTGCTGCATGATCAACAGTAACAGCGGGCATAAGAGCAGGACTCTTAGCAATCGAGTTGTAGTCATAATAACAAGCAGTTTTGATTTGTTAAAAGTAGGTAATCTGTGTAATTTTTACACAATCGTTCATAAAATATTTAATTATAGACAGTTTTCTTTCATTTTAGCTGCTCGTAAAACAAGAAGGTTGCAGAATTTTTTGTCCCGAGAAACTACTAAGATTAAAAACAACAAAATGCATTGAAATGTGTTCACGCAACCTTCTGTTTAAGACCTGCCGTTATGAAAATAAAAGCCAATTTAGTAATCTAAACGTCATCTTAAGTACCTGCAAAATTTCAAACGTTTGCGAAAATGTTTGCGGTGGAAAAATTTATCATTTGTTTCCGTTCCCATCCATCTAAAACAACCCCGGCATTTAGATGTAACTAACTGATTTTAATATCGTAATAAGTACCGCATTCATTCACCCAGTTAACAAAAGTGATTTTTTTACAAAGAAAAAAATTCATCCCTATTGGCAATTCCTTATACTCCATTAAGCAATTTTCATTTTATATTTGATTAATAACGATTAACCAGATGAATGTTGAATGCGAGATCATTCTCCCCGACGAAGGCAGTTCGTTCCGGCTGCTGCACACCAGGACCTTACCCGAGCAATACCCCTGGGAATACCACTATCATCCTGAATTTGAAATAGTTTGTGTATTAAGAGGTGCAGGCACCAGACATGTCGGTAATCATTTCAGCAGTTACGATAATGGCGATCTTGTATTGATAGGCCCCAATCTTCCGCATGCGGGTTTTGGGCTTAATGCGCATGGTCAACATGAGGAAATTGTCATACAAATAAGAGAAGAGGTTTTAGTGGAATCAATCGTGTCCAGGCCAGAAATGCTTCCTGTTGTGTCACTGCTCGAGAAATCAAAGTTTGGCATATGTTTTAAAGGTGCTGCCAAAGAACAAATTAGCCGGCGGCTGCAAAAACTACTCAAACTGCAACCTTTCGAAAGATTCATAGAACTGCTGCATGTGCTTTACCAGATGGCTGTTACTACGAACTACGAATTATTGAACCCGTCCACTGTTCTATCTCAGCTTACGAGGAAAAACAACGGGCGATTGCAGCACATACTTGCATATGTTGAAAAACATTACAATGAAGACATCGATGTAAAGAAGGCTGCGGCCATTGCCAACCTTTCCGTTCCTTCCTTCTGCAATTACTTTAAGAAACTAATGAGTTTTACGTTTACAGATTTTATCAACCAATACCGCATACACAGGGCATGCGTAATGCTCAAGCAGGAAAAAACGATTGCCGAAGTAAGTTTTGCATGTGGTTTCAATAATGTTGCTTACTTTAATAAAGTATTCAAAACGATTATGAACAAAACACCATCTCAATACAAAAAAGAGATGCAGTTTTCCTGGTAGTAATTACCATAACAGCCATATAGCATTAATGCATGAGCAACAATACCACGCTTAAAAAGATTTCACAGATACTCGATATCAGCATCTCTACGGTATCGAGGGCATTGAAAGACCATCCGGATATTTCTGCAAAAACGAAACAAAAAGTAACAGAGCTGGCCAATGCGCTGGAGTATGAGCCAAACGCTTATGCCATTAATTTAAGAACCAATAACAGTAAAATATTCGGCCTCATAGTGCCAGACATTTCTTATTATTTCTATAATACATTTATATCGTCTGTAGAGGAGGAATGCAGGAAAAACAATTATTCACTGCTGATATTACAGTCTGGTGATAACCCGGAAACGGAGTCTGCCAATATTAAACTGTGCCGGCAAAACCGTGTTAGCGGCGTTTTTGCCTGTATAACTTCATCCACCGCAAATATTGAGGCATTTTATAAATTGAAAGAAGCAGATATTCCGCTGATATTTTTTGACAAAGTGCCCGCAGACAATTCATTTTCCAAAGTATGCATTGCAGATACAGAAGCGGCACGGCTTGCGGCAGAATTTATTGTACAAAAGCAAAAGAAAAACGTACTGGGGCTTTTTGGAAATACAAGCCTTTCTATTACCCAAAAGCGCTTGTCTTCTTTTAAAGAGGTTTTTGCTGAAAACGCGGCTATCAACCTGGTGATAGCGCACGCAATAAGCTTTGACGATGCTTACGAAAAATGCCTTGCCTGTTTAAACACTCATATACCAGATACGATTTTTTGTATGAGCGATGAGATTCTCATCGGCGCAATGAGAGCCGTGCAGGAGAAAAGGCTACACATACCCAAAGACGTTTCCGTAATTGCCTTAAGCAATGGTTTTATGCCATTATTGTATGTACCCCAGATAACTTATGTAGAGACCAGCGGTTACCAGCTTGGCAAACTCGCTTTTAAGAATATGATGGATTCGGTAGTCGGCAATACAGTGGAAAGTGAAGTGTTTGTGCCGTGCAGGCTTGTGGAAGGTGCATCTTTCTAAAATGTTGAGCCCGGCTGCAATACTACTATGAAACACCTGTTGCGTCGCACTCTTCAGCGGTTTGAACCATACTGAACAAGGTGCACAATGCCCAGGCTTTTGCTACAGTACAAGTGAGTGACACAACCGCAGCCCAATAGTAGCATTGTTGCCGGCAAAACAATATTGATTACGTGTAAGCGCCTGTTACATGTTTGATACAAAAGGAACATCCTGTGCCGTGGCTGAAGAAAACGCCGGCAAAACAACCGGTGAAGCATTGGCAATTACAGGCCAGGTAAATTTAGCACCAAGTATTTTTGAAGTAGAGGCATACCATTTGTCATCTGCAAAAGCAAAAAAGCAACTGCCGCCTTTTATGGCATCAATAATTTTACGGTGTTCTTTGTATGGCACCGCAGGGCAACCATAACTTCTGCCCATCATGGTGCCGTTATCTGCACGGTCTCCGGTAACATAATTGCTGCCATGCATTACAATTGCTCTCGGCCTTACATTTGAGTTTACACCGGTTTCCATACCATCGAAGTACATACTGTAACCAGCCTTCCCGATATATGTATCGCCGGTAATCATAAAACCGAGCGAACTTTTATGCGAGTCTGTTTTATTAGAGAAACTGGTGGCATATTCTGAGCCGGAATTTTTGCCGTGGGAAACATAAGTATTATACTTTACGACACCCTGCTCCATATCGAGCACATAGAGGCGTTTGTGTGCGCTGCTTTGCGTATAATCGCATATAGTGAGCAATTCCGGGTGTTTCAGTTTGCCATTATTGAGTAAAAACTGGTAGCCTTTGCAAGCGTAGAAAAAAGCTGTTTTATTAAGCCCGAGGGAATCGAGGTTTAAAACATTATACATAGAGTCTATCCATGGCGCCACACCTGCACCTTCATCTGCTATCGAAGGCAGCAGTGAGCCAAATTTTTTATCACCATTATTATCTGCAACGGAAACGGGGGCCATTGAAGTAAACACGCTGAAGCAGATCATACACAAAAAAATCAGTTTCTTCATTTCCATAGTTTTTCAGGTAAAAAAGGAATATTAGAATTGAAACTACAAACGCGCCATTTCAACGGATATTGCGGGTTGCAAAAGTAGCCACTAAGCAGGCTGTATGGTTATTTAATTAATTTAAAAACAAAACTTTCACATAACAAAAACTGGATCATATTTAAAGCCCTCTTGCAGAATATATTATGCAGCTTTCTCTTACCCTCAATCATCCACAATCTTATACTGCCAAATGTGTATTTCCTGTTTTTAAAGTTGTGTTATACACAGTTAAAAATGTTTAATTGGTGTTTGTGTAGCAACCGAAGTTTTAAGGCATGGAGCAATATTCATTCATATTCGCCTAAAAAAGGTATTTTAGCACATAAGTTGAGACATAACATATAAATTATGTATGTTGTTTTTTCACGGCATTTCACTTTATTTGCATTGGTCATCTTTTTCGCAGAAAAATTAGCAGATGAATTACGAGGTAAAACAAATTGATAAATTCAGGTTTATAGAAGAAGGAGAAGGCGAACCCCTTATTCTTTTGCATGGTCTTTTTGGGGCATTGAGCAATTTCCAGGATCTGATTGAATATTTCAAAAATTCACATAAAGTAGTGGTTCCTTTACTGCCACTTTTCGACCTGGATATCTTCCATACTTCTGTGGGCGGACTGGAAAAACACGTACATAAATTTATTGAGGCGCGTAATTACGATCAAATACACTTACTGGGTAATTCGCTCGGCGGGCATGTGGCGCTGGTGCATGTGCTTAAACATCCGGAAAGAATAAAATCACTTATCCTCACCGGTAGTTCAGGACTTTTCGAAAATGGTATGGGAGACAGTTACCCCAAACGTGGCGATTACGAATACATAAAAAGGAAGACTGAGGTTACCTTTTATGATCCCGCAACTGCTACCAAAGAACTGGTAGATGAGGTTTATGAAATATGCAATAACAGGCTAAAAGTTATCAAAATCATTGCGCTGGCCAAAAGCGCCATCAGGAACAACCTTGGTGAAGAATTGAGCCAGATTTCCCAGCCGACGTTGTTGATTTGGGGAAATGACGACACCATTACGCCCCCATTTGTGGCCAAAGAGTTCAACAAACTTATTCCTAACAGTGAATTATTTTTTATCAATAAATGCGGGCATGCGCCAATGATGGAAGTGCCTGCAGAATTCAATAAAATTCTTGAAGAGTTTCTTACAAAACTCAAACAACCCGCTGCAACAATTGCCTAATTTTATTGTATTAAAGAGTGGAGTGAATATAGATGCTGGTATCACAAATTATAGAATCAGGCTTCCCGTTACTTTCATTAACAGATAAGGTTTCTTTCGCATTACAGTTAATGGATGATTATGACGTATTGCATTTACCGGTTATACATGAAGAAAAATTTGCCGGTATAGTAAGTAAAGACGACTTACTCGACGCTAACGATTCAGCGGCCCTGGTTACGGTGCAATCTCATTTTATTATTGCCGCTGTTTTTCCTGAAGAACACATTTTAGCCGCACTTAAAGTTGCAGGCCGTTTTGATATTTCCATTATACCGGTAACTTCAAGGACAGGTGAAATTGCGGGCTGCATAAGGCGTAAAAAGCTCATCCAGACACTTGCCGCATTCCTGAATGTAGAAGAACCAGGTGGCATGATTGTGCTAGAAATGGATAAGCGAAACTTTTCCTTTGGAGAAATTTCCCGCCTTATTGAAACAAATAACGCCTTCATTACCCAATTAAACTCCTATACGGAAAATACCACGGGCTTCTTCATCGTTACTATCAAAATCAACAAAGTAGAAATCTCAGATATAATTGCTACGCTTCAGCGTTATGATTATTCGGTAAGATATTATTTTGGCGAAGAAGAGTACGAAAATGAATTAAAAGAAAATTACGATTTGCTTATGACCTATCTGAAGATCTAGGCTGCCTTTTGCAAGTGCCTGCTTCCGTATGTTAAAATGGCAACGTTCCCTTTCAGGATTGTTACAATACCATATTTTTACCGCTCACCACCAACTCAAGGTAATTGATTAATGAATTTCAGCAAACGCATAATACTGGTTTGGATAAGCTGTGGCCTGTATTTGTTTGCATACACGCAGGATTCTATCCCGCCGCTTATACCCAACCGTGATACTACGGGCCTTGCAGCACTTTTAAACAGCATCGTAAGCCCTGAAACAGATACATCGCTCGTAACAATTGCCGACATATCGGTGCATGGCAACAAAAAAACCAAGCCTTACATTATTGAGCGTGAAATTCCCTTCAAACAAGGACAATACCTGCGATACAACGAGCTTTACCGCTTACTTACACTGGCCCAGCAGCAGGTAATGAATACAACACTTTTCACAAAAGTATCTGCCTACGTGTACAGCCGCCAGGGAAACATTGTTTTTGTAAACATCGACGTAAAAGAAAGATGGTACCTCTTCCCGTTACCTTATTTCAAACTGGTTGACAGGAACTTTAACCAGTGGTGGGTTGAGCAAAAAGCTAGCCTTAACCGAACCAATTACGGCATAAAGTTTATGCAAAACAATGTAAGCGGCAGAAATGATAAACTGGCAGTAAACCTCATCGCCGGCTACAGTAACCAGGTACAGGCAAAATACGAACAGCCTTTTGCAAATCCGTCGCTAACCAAAGGTTTTAGCGTGGCCTTCAATTTTTCCAGGCAGCGGGAACTCAACTTTCAGTCAGAAGGCAGCAAACAGGCATTTTTCAAATTGGATAATTTTGTGATACAGAATATCCGCGGTGAAATTGCTTACCTCTACAGGCCGGCAATTAAAACAAGGCATTCTGTAAGACTCACCTACGTAAACAGCAAAGTAAACGACACAATTGCCCGGTTAAACCCCAACTATTATGGTGGCGGAAAAACAGCCGTTTCTTACCCGGAACTTTCGTATAATATTCAATACTACAACGCCGATTACAATGCCTACCCAACAAAAGGTTTTATTGGCGATGCCACCATTACACGCAAAGGCATAAACAAAGATGTAGATCTTACGCAGTTGCAATACCATGCACATTACATTGTGCCAGTTGCAAAAAAAATGCAGTTGTACCTGCAAAGTGCAGGCATTCTTAAACTGCCTTTCAATCAGCCTTACTTTAACCAGCAACTGTTTGGTTATGGAGATGCATTTTTAAGAGGGCTGGAATATTATGTAACCGATGGCGCAGCAGGTATTATGGGCCGCGGTACCATACGCAGAGAAATTTTTGCCTACACATTGCGAACACCGCCCAACCTCAAAAAAAGTGTGGTTATTCCAATGAAGTTTTATATAAAAGGCGGTGGAGACATTGGTTATACTTACAACAAGAACCCCGGCACCAGCATTTTGAGCAACAGATTTTTATATACTGAAAGTATAGGGCTCGATGTGGTTATTCCCTCATACGATATTGTTTTGAAATTTGAATACAGCTTCAACCAGCTTGGCGAAAGTGGCCTGTTCTTCCACGTGCGTACAGATTTTTAGATTTTTTTTGAGCCAGGCATTTGAATATCCATCAGGCATCCGTTGCGTCGCACTCTTGTACGTTTAGATCTTTATTGAACAAACCGGAAGATTGAAGCGTAGTTAGCTGATGCACGTGCAATGGCTGTAAATAAATTAATCTCCGGTTATACAACGGCACTTAATTTTACAAAATGAAAGTAGCTATATATAGCCGTGGACTGGATCATGATCTAAAGGCGCAACTGGTACTATTGCTGAAGGCATTGCAAAAACACAATACAACCATACTGCTTTTTCATTCCCTTTCAATGTACGATCATGAAGACAACACCGGCATTTCATATTTCTCCAAAGCAGAAGAATTAAACGCATCAGTAGATTGTCTTATCAGCCTTGGCGGAGATGGTACCATTCTCGATGCTGTTACGCTTGTAAAAGAGACCAATATTCCTATCCTCGGTATAAATTTTGGCAGGCTTGGTTTCCTGGCGGGTATAAGTAAAGAGGAGATTGCCATGGCTGTAGAAGCTTTAATGGCCGGCACGTACGTAATAGATAAAAGAACACTTATTCACCTGGATGCGAGCACACCGCTATTTGGCGATGCACCGTTTGCATTAAATGAATTTGCCATCCATAAGAGAGATACTTCTCCTATGATCAAGATACATACCTACCTGAACGGAGAGTTTTTAAACACCTACTGGAGCGATGGCCTGATAGTAGCAACACCTACAGGCTCTACCGGTTATAATATGAGCTGCAACGGCCCTATTGTATTCCCGGAATCTTCCAGTTTTGTTATTACACCCGTAGCACCGCATAATCTTAACGTAAGACCCATTGTGGTACCAGACAGCAATGTAATTTCTTTTGAAATTGAAGGCCGTGCAGACCAGATGATCTGCGCCATGGATGCAAGACGTGAAATTGTGGAAAAAGATATTCAACTGGCGGTGAAAAGAGAAAAGTTTAAAATAAGCCTGCTGCGTCTCAACGAAAACAATTTCCTTTCTACACTGCGTACAAAACTTACCTGGGGGCTCGACAAACGTAATTAACTGCCTGCTGCAGCTTATTACACTGCAGTCATTACAGGCAGTCTTCTGTAGCATGTTTATAAAAGCAGTGCGCTGCAGCCCCGCAATGCTCAAAAGTACAAGAGTGCGACGCAACCAAAGCTGCACAGCATTACAAATGCCCGGTACCAAAAAAATAATTGTATAAATGTTAACGGGGCACGCAAATACAAAGCGCATTAATCACGTTTGTTAATAAAATTTTTGCTGATCATTTACGTGGTTATGCATAAACAATCATCAATTTTGCACTCATAACTTTTCTTTCATTTCAATCAATATATGCCGGTATACAATCAGTCGCGGAGCAGGGTGATACAATTAATTTTTGCTGTCATTTTCATTGTGATCATTGCGCAGTTGCTGCATTTGCAGATGTTTTCTTCTGATCTTAAAATACAGGCGGAGAACAATGCTATTTTCAGGAAAGTGGTTTACCCTGACAGGGGTATTATTTACGACCGCAAAAAACGCGCAGTACTTGAAAATACCATTATGTACGACCTGGTAGTAACGCCCAACCAGGTGAAGGGCACAGACACCGCTGCTCTGTGCAGGATACTGGCTATAGATACCGCAGAATTTCGCAAGAGAATTATTACCGCTATCATCAAGAACAGTTACTATAAACCAAGTGCATTTGCTGCACTGGTAAGCCCCGATACGTATGCAAGGCTGAACGAAAACATGTATAAATTTCCCGGCTTTGTGTTGCAGGAAAGACCTGTGAGAACTTATCCTTACAGCGCTGCGGGCAATGTGCTCGGTTATATTGGAGAGGTTGATACCACCTACCTGCGCAAACATAAAACTGAAGGCTATGAAATGGGCGACTATGCTGGCTTAACCGGCCTGGAAGCCACCTATGAACCCGTATTGATGGGCCAGCGGGGTGTAAAACGTTTTATCAGGGACAACAAGAACCGCATACAGGGCAGTTATGAAAACGGCAATTACGATACAGCCGCCGTGGCAGGCCGCAACCTTTACACGAGTATGGATATAGAACTGCAGCAACTGGCAGAAAAACTGCTTGGCAGTAAAATAGGCAGCGCTGTGGCTATTAACCCTAAAACCGGCGGCATTCTTGCAATGGCTACCAGCCCTACCTACAACCCCAACCTGCTTACCGGTTCTGAAAGAAGAAAAAACTTCAGCCAGTTATTTCTTGATACTGCGCGGCCATTGCTAAACCGTGCTATTAAAGGTCAATACCCTCCGGGCTCTACCTTTAAACCGCTGGGCGCACTGGTGGCATTAGATGAAGGCCTCATTACACCATCATTTGGTTACGGCTGCAGCGGTGCATATTATTCATGCGGCAGGCCTGTAAAATGTGAACACCACGATGCAGGACACGCTGCTAACCTTCGTGCTGCACTTTCACATTCCTGTAATTCTTATTTTTCCCAGGTGTTCAGAATGGCCATAGATAATCCCAACTTCAGCAGCACACAGCAGGGTTATCTTAAATGGAAAGAATACATGAACGCTTTCGGGCTTGGTGTAAGATTAAACATTGACCTGCCCAGTGAAGACAAAGGGAATATTCCCGACACGTCGAAATACAACCGCGACTTTGCCGGGCCGCGCTGGAACAGTTGCAACATTCTTACGCTGGGCATAGGGCAGGACCGTATGCTGGCAACGCCTTTACAACTGGCCAATGCCATGTGTTTTATTGCCAATAAGGGTTATTACTACACGCCGCATTTTGTTGACAGTATAGAGAACGAATCTATTACCGATACCAGCTACCTGGGCAAATACCGCACAAAACATAAAGTAACCAATATAACAAACGATGTGTTTGATGCCGTGCAACTGGCAATGCTTGATGTAACACGCTCCGGTACAGCGGTAAATGCGAAAATTGATGGTATTGATATTTGCGCCAAAACAGGTACTGCGCAAAACCCGCATGGCAAAAACCACTCTTTGTTCGTAGCATTTGCGCCAATGGATGACCCGAAGATTGCCATTGCGGTAGTTGTGGAAAATGCAGGCTTTGGTTCTACATGGGCGGCACCTATCGCATCGCTGATGATGGAAAAATATTTAAATGATACAATCTCTGCAAAACGTTTACCGGAGGTTGACCGTATTTCCAAAGCCGATCTTATACCTGCTGCCATCAAACACTGGTATGCTGTAAAAGATTCCATTAAGCTGGCCAAACTTGCCAAACAGATCGATGCAGATAAAGCCCCTGTTTTCGAAAACACCACAGATAACCGCAAACACACATTCGATCCTGAAGCAGAGCCTAACAGGAAGGAAAATGATTCCACTGATGTGTCTGCCAAAGATTCCGGGATCATACCCAAACAATATCAACCGAGGAAACCAAAATAAAGCATGGCAAATACTTCTCCGATCTCAAAAGGTGTTGACTGGTTAATGGTGTGGTTGTACGCTACGCTTGTTGCAATAGGTATTCTCTGCATCTTTATGGTGGAGTACAACCCGGATACCTTTACACCCGGTGCATTCTTTGCATTCAATACCAACTACAGCAAGCAGCTATTATTTGCCGGTGTATCTGCAGTAGTGGCAATTTTTATTTTGCTTAGCGATAGCAAGCTTTACACCGCATTTGCCAACCTCTTTTATGTTTTTGGTATTGGATTAATGCTCCTCACTTTTGTTATCGGAAAAGATATCAATGGCTCAAGAAGCTGGATACCGCTTGGCGGGGGCTTTAACCTGCAGCCTGCCGAATTATGTAAGATATTTACCTCCCTTGCGCTTGGCAAATATTTATCTCAGCTCGATCTTGATTTTACAAAGATCAAATCCCAGGTTATTGCCGCAGCAATCGCACTAACGCCTGCCCTGCTTTCCATTATGCAAAACGAAACGGGTCTTGCACTTGCTTATGCCAGCTTTTTTATAGTAATGTACCGCGAAGGTTTACCAGGCATTATCCTTATCATCGGCTTTTCTATTGGGGCACTTGTGGTGGCAACACTTGTTATGGAGCCCAATACGCTTGCCATCATTCTTACCATAATCGCAGCACTGTTTGTCTACTTCCTGCGCTACCAGGTAAAAAGAAACAAAAGCATTCTTCTTTTTATTGTAATGATATGGGGTGTGGCCGTAGGCATACAACGGTTTGCTGTTCCGTATGTTTTCAACAATGTGTTTCAATGCTACCAAAGCCAGCGTATTTACAGCATGGTAGGTAAAGATTATGATTGCAGCCAAAACCGCAGTGCACAAATAAGTGAAGCGGCAGATAAAAAAGTTACAAAGCCGGATGATTACAATGTACGCCAAAGCAAGATAGCCATCGGCTCAGGTGGTTTAATCGGTAAAGGCTTTTTAAAAGGCACACAAACACGCGGCAAGTATGTGCCCGAGCAACACACAGATTTCATATTCACCTCATTGGGTGAAGCCTTTGGCTTTGCAGGGTGCCTGCTGTTTTTGGGCATTTATTTCCTCTTGCTGTTCCGTATTATTTTTATCGCAGAACGGCAGCGCAGCACATTCAGCCGCGTATATGCTTACTGTATAGCCAGTATTATCTTCTTTCACATCGCGGTAAATGTGTGCATGACAATTGGTCTCTTCCCTATTATTGGCATTCCATTGCCACTGATCAGTTATGGTGGTTCTTCACTACTCACATTTACTGTACTCATTTTTATCCTCATCAGGCTCGATGCAGACAGGCAAATGGTATTGAGATAAAGATGTAACCGGCATTTGCATTTCATGGCATCGCCGGTTGTGTCACTCACTTGTACGTTCCATTTTTATGGCAACTCCGGCGATCTGTTTGTTGCTTACAGCGCATCAATGTTATTCGTTCCATTCATAATTGTTGAGGTAACTTTATAAAAACCTGCAGCATGCATTGGCACACCATTTCTCCAACCGAGGTATTAACCAAAACCGGTAGCCAAAGGCAGGGCCTTTCTGCCACCACCGCAAAAGAGAAACTGGCTGCCAACGGACCGAATGAACTACAGGAAGGTCCCCAACGCTCCGTTTTATCTATATTCTTTTCACAGTTTGCAGACATTATGATACTGGTGCTCGTAGCAGCAGCAGTTATATCCGGCCTGGTAGGAGACTTAAAGGATACATTGGTTATTTCCATTATCATCGTTTTGAATGCAGTGGTAGGCTTTTTACAGGAATACCGCGCCGAAAAAGCGATGCAGTCACTAAAGAAAATTGCTGCGCCCGTTGCCACCGTAATAAGAGACAATCTGCACCAGAATATACCGGCAACAGCCCTTGTTACCGGTGATATCGTTTTACTGGAAGCGGGCAAAATCGTACCGGCAGATATAAGGTTAATGGAAACAGCATCACTGAAAATTGATGAGTCTGGCCTTACCGGAGAATCTGTGCCTGCAGAGAAAACCGAAAAGACTTTACATAAAGAAGACCTGCCACCTGGTGACAGGCTGAACATGGCTTTTAAAGGCACTGTTGTAACATATGGAAGAGCAACAGGCATTGTTACAGCCACAGGCATGGAAACAGAGCTTGGTAAAATTGCGAGCATGCTACAGGAAGACACGCCGCCGACACCTTTACAAAAGCGCATGAGCGATTTTAGTAAAAAACTATCTGTATTTATTATCCTGCTTTGTGTACTGCTGTTTTTTGCCGGCTATCTGCGGGGAGAAGACTGGTTGAAAATGTTGCTTACCGTACTTTCCCTGGCCGTAGCCGCAATTCCTGAAGCACTGCCTGCTGTAATAACAATTGCACTGGCCATGGGTGCAAAAAGACTGGTACGTAATAATGCGCTGACCCGAAAACTGCATGCGGTAGAAACGCTTGGCTCTGTAACCTATATCTGCACAGATAAAACCGGCACCCTTACCGAAAACAGAATGACCGTAAAACAGGTAAAAACTTTTGAAACTACCGTGCACATTGAGGATACCAAAAGCCCACTGTTATTGCTGGCCTTACTTAATCATGATGTAAAAGAAGGCAAAGGCGATGAGTTGAACGGAGACCCAACAGAGATTGCCGTATACAGGTACGCGATACAACATGTTGAGAACGCAGACCAACTCGTAAACACTTATCCCCGGGTGGCAGAAATACCTTTTGATGCTGATAGAAAATTAATGACCACCATTCATGCCTATAAAGATAAATTCCTCGTGGTAACCAAGGGTGCCATAGAATCTTTACTTGCCGTAAGCGCCGATCATAATATGGAGGAAACAGTAAAAAATGAGGCAGATATTTTTGCAGAAAAGGGAATGCGGGTGCTGGGCTATGGCATGAAGTGGCTACATCACTTACCTGGTGCGGTTACACCTGGCAGTATAGAGGAAAAACTGCACATCATCGGTCTTGCGGGTATGATAGATCCGCCAAGGCCAGAAGCCGCAGAGGCTATAAAAGAATGCAAATCTGCCGGTATTATACCCGTAATGATTACAGGTGACCATCCTGTGACGGCAAAAGTTATTGCAAAGGAATTGGGAATTATTTCCGGCAAAGAAGATAAAACGATTACCGGGGCCGCGCTAACCAAACTGGATGATGGATCTTTTGCCGCAGTAGTAGAAAATATAAAAGTATACGCAAGGGTTTCGCCGGAACAGAAAATGCGCATTATTAAAGCATTGCAGGCCAGGGAGCACTTTGTTGCCATGACGGGGGATGGTGTAAACGACGCTCCGTCATTAAAAAAAGCAAATATTGGAATAGCAATGGGTATAACCGGTACGGACGTATCAAAAGAGTCGGCCCATATGATCTTACTCGACGACAATTTTGCAACCATTGTAAAAGCTATAAAAGAAGGCCGCCGTATTTATGATAACATACGCAAGTTTATTAAATACATTATGACTGGCAATTCTGCGGAGATATGGGCCATCTTGCTTGCCCCGTTGATAGGATTACCCGTTCCACTGCTGCCCATACATATTTTATGGATCAATCTTGTTACAGACGGATTGCCTGCACTGGCGCTTGCTATGGAACCTGCCGAAAAAAATATCATGCAGCGGCCGCCACGCAGGACGGATGAAAGTATTTTTTCGGGCGGTATGGCTTTTCATATTGTATGGGTGGGCCTGCTTACAGGTGGACTAACAATTGGTATACAGGCTTTTGAAATTTACACGGGCTCTGAACACTGGCAGACGATTGTTTTTACGGTGTTATGCCTCGGGCAGATGTGGCACGTTATGGCTATACGCAGTGAATATCAATCGTTGTTTAAACAAGGCCTGATGAGCAATAAATTGCTAACCGGTGCTGTACTGGTTACTTTTCTGCTGCAGCTTGCAATTATCTATTTGCCTGTACTTAATACATTTTTTAATACCCAGCCTTTAACCACAGTGGAATTGCTTACAGCTATTGGTGTTTCATCTGTTGTGTTTTTTGCAGTGGAAGCGGAAAAAATCCTGAAGAGGAGCAGAAAAGGCAGCGCTTAGTTGCTTTCTCATATACCGGTGCTGTTACACCCGGATCGCTATCGCTGCACTGTGTACTGCAGTACAAGAGTGCGACGCAACAAGAGCCCCACCTGTGTTATGCAAATGGGGCCATCAATAAAAAAAATTATGTCAACAGCGGCTAATTGGCGGGAACATCGATGATCGTTTCTACTTCTTCTTCCCTGTTTTCATTCCATTCCACAATAAAGTTGTTGCGGCCATCGCCAACCATGATGGTCATGTAGCGCTGCTGCGCCAGCTCGAGCATGGAGAGAAAAAGGAAGATGGCGTGTATGCGATCCTGGCACACATCGAATATTTTTTCGAAAGCCACGGTTTTTTCTGTGCGTACAAGATCCATCATGTTTTCGCGGCTGCCTTCCATGGTGTAATTGTAGCGGACCACGGTGTGCACAGGTTTATTATTTCTGTCGTGTACGCGCTGCATTACTTTCTCGAACGCCTTCATTAGTTTGAAGAGCGTTACCGTTTGTATTTCTGTTCCTTCGGCTGCTTCTTCACCAATCATTGCGAGTTCTTTCTGCAGGTTGCCGCGTTTAAGCATAAGCATGCGCATGGCTTCCATTTCTGCCATTTGCACAGCGGCTTCTTTAAATTTCTTGTATTCGAGTATTTTATCAACCAGTTCCTGACGCGGATCTATTTCATTGCCCTGCGCATCTATTTCTTTTCTTGGCAATAACATTTTTGCTTTGATGCGCATGAGTGTAGAAACAAGCAAAATGAACTCGCTGCTTAACTCAATGTTTAATTTTTCCTGCTCATGTATATAGGCGAGGAAATCTTTGATAATACGGGTAATGGGAATATCGTATATATCGAGCTCATCTCTTTCTATGAAAAACAGTAAAAGATCGAACGGTCCTTCGAACTGTGGCAATTTTATCTGGTAACCGGGTGAATTCACTTTGTAATTTTTAAAAAGAAAAACCCCGGCGCTGTATGCTGTACCGGGATTTCAAAGGTATGATGTATGCGTAAACGTGGCCTTGTTTACCGCACAAGTATTCCACAATTAACCTTTTTTCAGCTCGTCTCTTATTTCCATGAGCAATTTTTCTGTTGTGGATGGAGCAGGTGGCGCAGCAGGTTTTTCTGCTTCTTTCTTTTTGGTTGCGTTTACACCTTTTACAATAAGAAACAAAACAAAAGCTATTATGACAAAATTTAATATGGCAGCGATAAAATTGCCATATTTAACCGAGCCAAATATGGTTAGCTCATTTAGGTTGGTAAGATTTGCGGCTTCCAATGCAGGTTTCAACAGCAGGGGGGTAATAACATCTTCATTTAAAGATGTAACGATTTTGCCGAAAGCGCCGCCAATAATTACTGCGATTGCAAGATCTACCACATTTCCCCTGATAGCAAAGTCTTTAAATTCTTTAATAAATCCCATAAGGTTCGTTTTAGTTTTGAAGAAGATAATCTAAGATAATAAAAATAGTACTACTTCAATATTGCTATTTCTTTAACCCCGGGTAACGCATATTGAGGCTCTTAAGCAATGTATACAGCGCCTCAGTTATAAGGTATTCTTTATACCAGTTCTGGTCTGCAGGAATGATATGCCATGGAACAGTATTGCAGTTTTTAAAGCAATCTTCGTACATGTTCATATAAACATCCCAAAGCTTTGCTTCTTCAAAATCTTTCTCATTGTATTTCCATTGTTTTGTTTTGTCGCTCAATCTTTCTTCCAGGCGTTTATGCTGCTCTTCTTTTGATACATGCAGGTAAAACTTTAGCACATGGGTATGATTGTGTTTTACAAGCAGGTCTTCAAAATCGTTGATGGCCTTCATTCTTTTTTTGGCGATATCATCATCTATAAGTTTATGCACCCTTGTTATAAGAATGTCTTCATAATGAGACCGGTTAAATAGCTGCATCATACCTTTTGGAGGCGTATGCTGGTGAATGCGCCAAAGGAAATCGTGCGACAGTTCCAGCGGTGTAGGCGCTTTAAAGGACTGCACAGTTACCCCCTGCGGGTTAAGGTTACCAAATACATTTCTGATGACACCATCTTTTCCACTGGCATCCATACCCTGTATAACAATCAGTACCGAGTGTTTGCTTTCTGCATATAAGAGATTCTGCAGCTCATCCAACGCTGCCAGCATCGTTGCTGTTTTTGCTTTGGTTTTTTCTTTGTCCAGTTTCCCCGGGGCCCTTGTACTTATTTCTGACAGCTTAACAGAAGCCATATATATCATTTTTTTTAAAGTTATCTTTTATTGTTTTAAAAAAAGACCTTTGCCAAAATTTTCAATTTGGCTAAAAGTTTTGCAGGCTGGGTGTTGTTTGTACTTCTTTGTGTTATATGGGGTAGTTCTTTTATACTTATGAAGCTGGGTATGCAGGCTTTGACAGCTTACCAGGTGGCTTCTATTAGAATATTGAGTGCGGCCATTGCATTATTGCCGTTTGCGTATAAAGCTTTCAGGAATGTACCAAAAAATAAGCGGGGTTTTGTAATACTCTCCGGTTTGCTGGGTAGTTTTTTTCCGGCTTTTTTATACTGCATTGCGGAGACTAAAATAAACAGCTCACTGGCCGCTATCCTTAACTCTCTTACACCGATGTTTACAATAATAGTAGGCGTAACGTTTTTTAAACTTACCGCCGGCATTTACAAAATACTCGGCGTAGTTACAGGTTTTATCGGGTTGCTGCTATTGCCTTTTGCAGCACATGAAGGGATAAGTGTAGGTGACCTTTCTTATGCATCGCTGGTTTTAATGGCAACTGTGTGTTATGCCTGCAACGTAAATATGGTAAGCCGTTACCTGCAAAATACGGCGGCTATCAGTGTTGCTGCCATGTCATTTGCTTTTTTATTATTACCGGCATTACTGATACTTATCTTCTCCGGTTATTTTGAACTACCCTTTACCAGCGAACCTGTAATGCATGCCACACTTGCTTCCTGCCTGCTCGGTGTAATGGGCTCTGCCGTTGCAACAATATTATTCTACATGCTGGTAAAAAGAGACGGACCATTGTTCGCCTCGCTGGTAACGTACGGCATTCCGGTAATAGCTGTAATATGGGGCATGCTGTATGGAGAGCAGGTAACACTTGCAGAGATTGGTTGTTTGCTGATCATTCTGGCAGGTGTGTATATGGTAAATATGAAAAGATAAAACCTTTGCCATTTTTCAAATCAGCTAAAGCGCGCCTTCTACAAAATACATGTCAATTTCTCCTTTGCTTTTGGCGGCAATTTTTCCGCGGTAAACACAATTGAAATTGTCTTTTATAAGCGCATAAGTAGCCTCACTGATATTTATTTTGCCCGGAACGCCGGAACTTTCCATACGCGATGCGGTGTTTACTGTATCTCCCCATATATCGTAAGCAAATTTTTTGCTGCCCACAATGCCTGCAATAACAGAGCCTGTATGAACACCTATACGAATTTCAAAAGGTTTTAACCCGCCTGAAATTCGCATCTCGTTATGCTGATGCATAAAGACCTGCAATTCGATTGCTGCTTTGATGATCTTAGTTGCTCCTGCATCATCTGGTACAGGCAAGCCTGCCGCCGCCATATAACTGTCACCGATGGTTTTTATTTTTTCAATATCATACTTGTCTATAATACCATCAAACGCCCTGAAACAATGATCTAATTCGGTTACCAGTTCTGTAGGCTGCATATGCTCTGTAATACTTGTAAAATCTTTAAAATCTGTAAACATTACCGTTACATTATCATAGAACCTTGCAACTGCTGTACCGGTCTCCTTCAACTCCTGTGCGGTTTCATAAGGCAATATATTCAGCAAAAGATGGTCACTTCTTTCCTTCTCTTTTGTAATAACGAGGTTTTTTTGCTGCAGTTCATTCTGCGATATTTCCAACGCACTCAATGTTTGCTGCAAGGCTTTGGTACGTTCATCTACTTTTATTTCCAGTACTTTGTTTTGTTCGGTTATCAACCGTTCATTTTCTTTCAAAGATTGAATGAGTTCTTTCTGCGCTTTTGCTTTTTCTTTCTTGAATGTCGTTATACGGTCTGCCATTGATACCGAAAACAACATCATTTCTATGGCCGAACCCATTTCCATAGCATTTGATGTGAAAAGATTATATGGAATAACAGCAAATGTTTTAAGTATAAAAATGGTAACCCCGATAAAATAAAAACCACAGGCCAGTATATAAAACCTCGCCGAATAAAAACCCCTTTTATAAATGGTGAACGCATTTATGCACATAAACAACAGCAAGCCAAAACCAATCACTTGGTTGATTACAGAGGCGTACAGATTTTCATTTAAAAGATTGAAAAGAATACTCAGACACAACAAGGGAATAAACCCGTAATTGATAACTGCGTGTGCACGCGGTGTAAACCTTTTGGTTTCAAGAAAGGATTTTGAAAATAGCAAAAAGAAAATTGCTGCAAGGGATAGTATCAAAGGGCCACGGTTCCATAAGAAGTGAAATTTGTCTCCCCAGACCAGCGCTATCACCCCGGCATGCTCTGCCATAAGCAGAGCTGTAAAGAAGATGTAAATAATATAGTAGAGATAATTGCGGTCTTTTAATGATACAAACAGTATAAGATTATAAATTATGATCAATATAACAAACCCATAATAAAGCCCTTTGAGTAAATTGTTAATGTGCAGATCTTCTATGTATTTTTCCTGCGAGCTTACCACCATCGGGTACTGGAATATATAGGTTTGCACTTTCAGGTAAAAAACGGCAGTATCATCAATATTTGCAGGCAGATCAAACGTATAGTATGGTGTTTTGTATTTTCTCGAACTAAGCGGCCGGGAGCTGCCGGCAACAATTTTTTGCACATTGTTCAGGCTGTCTTTATAATGAAATACAAGTGTGTCAATATCATAGTTCAAAACAGATAATACCCATTTCCTGGAAGATTTGTTTACTACATAAAACTTGTTCCATATCGTGGTTTCTACATTGCCAAAGTTGGGCGCATCCTGGTCGAGTTTTAAAAAAAGCCGGTTCACAGAGTCCTTTACTATTTCATCAAACGACAATTGTGCTGCTGCGTCTTCCAGATAGTAAACAGCTTTGCCAATCCATAAGTCATCAGTACTGTCTGTTAAGGTAATAACAGACTGAGACTTTGCCCCGCAAGCAGCACACAAAAAAAAGAGCAGGAAAAAGAATCGGTAATGTTGGCGCATTTTCTGGTATTGCGGGTAATAACTAATTATTGCTTTTTGCAATCTCTGCCAGGTATTTATAACGCAGGTTAATCTCCTGTTCGGCAATTGAGGCAAAACTGCTCCACGGCTCCTGCTTCATATCGATCAGTTTGTTTACGCGCTGATAAAAATCGCAGCTTTTCTCATTTACATCCTTCAATTCCTCGAGTGTTACATTGTGTTTTCCTTCTTTATACATCTGCAGTACTATTACATCCATATGTTCATCAACCAGTAACACAGAGCCGCCATGCAGTGGCTGAGGTTTCATGGTATCTACTACCCAACCCCCACTGTTGTACACTTTTACCGGCGTGGTATAACCGGTATAGTTCATCAGTTGCTGAAAAGGTTTATGTGTATGCCCAAATATAAATGATATGTTTGGCGGAATATATCCATTGAGCTCATGACGCAACTGGTTCATTACAAAAATTTCCATGAAAGCTTTCAGACCTTGCGTGGCATCTGGTGTTAGTACTACATCGGGCTCATTACGTTCATTGGCGGCAAGCCTGCCAACTGTAAAAGATAATATCTCCTGCAGTATTTCCCTTTCTGCCCAGCGGAGTACCATATTTTTCCTGTTCGCTGTAAAACTTTCCGCAATGTTGTGGATCATTATTTTTACCTGTTCGGGGTCTTGTATCTTATCGTAAATAAGATCTATGTCTTTGCCCACAGAGCCCGACCTGCCCAGTGTTGACCAGAAAAAATCCACCCATGCAAAGTTCTCCTGTTCCAGGTGTTCAAATGTTCCGGGCTTTATTCGGTCAGGAAAAATTTTAGAGCGCAGGTTTGTCATTAGCGAATACATAGATTCCACGTAATGGCCATGACAAAACACTACACATTTTTGCTTGTCTTCGCTTAGTACAGCATGGGCAGGGTAAGCAGCATTTACATTCACGTCCTGCAAATGCGGGTAGCGGTGCACCAGGGCATTTAGCAGATTCTCAGCTATAGGCTCCGGATTAAACATGCTGGTACAATGAATTTCATCTCTTATGCGTTCTCCCCCCTGCAATGTTTTCAGGTATTCTATGTAATGATAATTCCTGGAACGCTCCCACATGTTATGATCGTGATTGCCGGACAGGAAAAAGATGTCTTTATCAAATAAACGCTCTGCATTTGCAGGCATAGTCAGTTCCATAAACCGCTCAAACGCCATAGAAGCGTTATTGGTCGTGTTTAATGCAAGCTCCATCAGGTCTCCATTCAGTACCAGCGTTGGCTTTTTGCTGCCTTCATTTTTACTGATCACATCCCGCAGGCAATCAATAAGCCTCATCATTACAGGGCTTGCCTTGGTGGTATCCGTTTCATACGAATTTTCTGCAAGATTGGTAAGAATACTGTTTTCTGCACCCAAGTGCATGTCGGAAAAAATTACGTAGCGTATATCGGGCATGGATGTAAGTTTTTGCTGGTAGTTAAATGTGTGTACTTAGCTGCATTGCTACTATCATCGCCTGTTGTGTCACTCACTTGTACGTTCTTATAATAACTCAGCATGCTGCGGCCACGTTAAGGTTATCCGGGCCCGCAACCAAATGCCCATGTATGTAATACAGTACAAGAGTGCGACGCAACGAAGATGACCTGTGTTCTACAGCCGGGTACATAAATTTATTTTCAATGTTATAAACCACGCTGCAACAGGCTATTGCGGCGTACTATCTTTATTGGTAAAACCTGCTGAAATGTTGCAGCATAAGCGGGTACACGTCTGCCGCAGCATTTTTTCCATACAGGCAATCGTTATGTCCATAATCTTTTACCAGGTGATGTGCGTATAACGCTTTACCATTACTGTTGCAAAGATTATTATAAGTTGTAAGCGTGCTTTCAGGGGCAAACACACGGTTCTTTTCTCCATGAATAAATGTGATGGGTATAGCAAGCCTGTCTATATGCGGCATGTAAACATCTTCACCGGCAGCATTCAGCAATTTCTTTGCACGTATCATTTTTGTAAGCTGGCTATAGGTGGTCATATTGGCAATGCCCCACATTTCGATGTTTGCACTGTGTGTTGCTGCGTTCAGGTTAGTGTGTTCATATAAAGGACCGAACATGAACGTCATGCGCTGGCAAACAGGATCTGTACAAAAATCTGCAACCGCATCTGCGTAAAGTTTTACAAATTCATTGTAGAGTTTTGTTTGCCATGATTTGTCGTTATCAACAAATGCATTAAGCGAGTGAATACCCAATGCATCGAGCACCTGCGGCAAATGCAGGCCCGCTTTTAGTTTTACCTGTGTGGCAGGGTAAAAGTCTGACGCAATTTGTGTACTGATCATTGATCGTACGCCCTGCAAACCCTGCAGCAATGACATAAACATGGTAATGGAACCTACACAATGTGCCAGCACATCTACCTGTGCCGCACCTGTTACAGATCTTATTGTATTAATTGCGGCAGGGTAATCGTACTGCGCAATTGCATCGCAGGTATGCTGGCCGGATGCCGAAGGCATAAAACTGCTAAGCCTGTTATCGAGCAACCATACGTCAAAACCGTTGTTATAGAAATATTCTGTAAGATTGGTATCAATGGTATCAATAGAAAAATTAAGCCGGTTGCCATTGAAAGGATGCACCATAAGTAAGGGCCCTTTGGTTCCGCCATTATACCTTGTAAGCAGGAGTTGAATATTATCCTGCGTAGTGAAAGGATAGTACCCGGGTGCTGACGTACGCAGTTCTCTTTTCTTTCTGGGTGGCGCATCCAGGCCGAAGAACTGCAGTGGGGCTGCAATGCCACCATATACTTCAAACAAAGAACGGGCAAAATATTTTCCAAACGCAGCAAGTGCTTTTAGTCCTTCTGCGGTGGAAGAAGCATTCACGGCTTTCATGGTGCGCATTTGCTTTGCAAAGTCTGCCATCAAAATGTGTAGTATACCCTGCCCTGCAACTGCACCGCTGTCATTGTTGCCTTCAAATATTGTAATGTATAAAGTTGACGTGTCCGGCCATTCATCCAAACCGCGGTCGTGGTGCACATACTTGAAGCCTTTGAAATAATATTGTTTGCCTTCTTCGGTATCCAGGCGCATGGCATACTTCATCAATTTCGTGTTTACACTATCCGGGTCGTCTACAAACAGGTTGAACAACCCTTCAGAGACATTGATAGGGCGGGCTGATAGTCCGGGTGCCATCACCGTGCCACTCATAAAAGCAGGGTGTGTAGGATCGCTGATCGTTTTATAGACATCGTTGCTTCTTATGGTGAGCGTAAATTCAAAAGATTCTGCAGCAACTTCCCCTTTTTCAAAACCGGTTTTATAATCGTTATTGGTAATGCCTTTGGTAAAAAAGCCACGCATGGTTTCAGAGAACTCCACGCCTACCGTTTTATCTGCAGATGGTGGCGGTGCAACTTTTTTTGCGGAACCGTAGTCAATCGTCCACCCGCGGTCTGCAGCCAAAATAGCGCAACATCTTTCTGCAACTGCCGAAATGGTGAGCAGTGGATTAACACCCAATGATCGTGGAATGACAGAGCCATCTGTTATATAAAAATTCTCGTACACCCCTGCGGTACTGTCTTTTGCAAATACCTGTCCTTTGTGATTTACTACACCGCTTTCTATCGTCTCGCCCATAAAACAGCCACCAAGCGGGTGAACTGTTACCAGTTCATTGTTCATCTCCTTTACCCATACCGGGTTTTTGATATATACACCAGACAGGCTCAATGTTTCCTTTCGCAATTGCGCATCCGCTTTTTGAAAGATAGCTTCTTTACCTACGGTAGACCAATCGATATTAAGTCGGTCATTTTTCAGCTCAAATTTTCCATGTTCGCCATCATGGGTCATTAACAGATAGGTCTGCGTATTTTTTATTGCGCCATGGTAAGCGCCTCTTACAATACTGTCTACAATACGCGCTTTGTGCTTTATTTTATTGACCATTCCCTTATCACTGTCATCTTCTTCCACTTTGCCCAGCAAGGTACTATCAAGCGAAAGCGCTTCGGGTAAAATAGCGGCCAGCGCACCTGGTATTGCAGCATCTTCCACTATCATACCATCGTCAGGATTTTGCTGGTAGCGCAAATCAATAACGCCTGTTATGCATGGCCCCGGCAGTTTGTCTTCATCCAGTTTATGGGAGCCTGCACCAACGCCATTTACTTCCACATCTGTATTATATGCAAAACCTAATACATCTCCGTTGCCGGAGAATTCATAGCCAACCTTATCAGATACGGCTAGTCCTTTTTCTTTAGAGCGTAGAAGAATTTCTGTGGAGCCGAGTGTGCCGGCAGAAAGTACCACGATGTCGGCTTCTACAAAAAGTTCGGGTGCGTCAAAGAGATTTTCGCCTGTGTTTACGGTGACATAATGCACGTGCCATTTATCGCCTTTCTTTTCTATGTGACTAACAGCCGCCTCTGTAAAAATTTCTGCACCATGCGCTTTCGCGTCGGGCAGGTAATTCATTATAAGCGTGTTTTTAGCGCTGTAGTTGCAGCCGGAACAGCAGTCGCCACAGAGGTTGCAGGGCTTTTGTTGCACACCCACATGGTTTTCACCATCTACATCGAAATTTACATTGATAGCTGTTCTGTAAAATTTCTCATGGTTCGTATCAGCGGATTTTTGCAGCGCCTGTAGTTTACCCGTTATAATATGAGCAGGCATTGGTTTGGCTTTCAACATATCTGCAGCCAGGTCATACCCACGGACAAGCAAACTGCCCGGGTTATCAAACTCATCGCGCAGAACCTGTGGCCAGCGCGGATCATCAAATACTCTTTCTTCAGGTTTAATAGAAACATTTGCATTGATAAGTGAGGTGCCGCCAAGACCGCAGCCAACCAGTACGCTAATGCCTTTGTGCACATGAAAATCGAACAGGCCTGTTGCAGAACCGCGGTGACCACCTGCTGTGTGCACCTGCATATGTTCAGTAGCTTCCAATAATGTATCGGGGTACTCGCCCGGTTGAAATTCTTTGCCGCGCTCCAGTACACATACCTTTTTACCTGCACGCGACAACCTGGAGGCTGCAATGCCTCCTCCATAACCGGAACCGATGATAACAACTTCGTATGCAGGCTTGATTTCTTCAGGGGGTAAAGACAAATATCTCATAAGGCGTGGTTTGATTAGGAGCCATTGAATATAAGTGTTTTTATTCACTTATCATAATATTTTAATATGTCCTTTTCACAAAGGAAAGGTGGTGGTACGGGAGCTATCTTAAGTTCTGACGGAATAGTTTACAGGTACGTGGATTGCACCGGAGACTGCAGCTGCCATAATAACCCAAAGATGAACGGAGCGTCGCAACATCAGCCCCATCTTTGTTGAATAGCTGACCCAAAAAAATACTTTGAAACTTCTTTTTGTAAATACTTTGAAACCGCTATTCCCTTACCTTTGCGGCCAAAATTGGAATTGACGCTAAACACGCCAATTTTCTATTGAAATTATTTAAAACCTGCTGAAATAAACGTCATTTATGGCTAATAAGGGTAAAGTAAAACAAATCATTGGCGCGGTAGTAGACGTGCAGTTTGCAGATGGCAACCTGCCTGAAATCTACAACGCGCTGGAACTGAAAAGAGACAACGGTGATAAACTGGTTCTTGAAGTTCAACAACACCTCGGTGAAGACAGCGTTCGTACCATTGCGATGGACGGTACCGAAGGTCTGGTACGTGGTACAGAAGTAATTGATACCGGAAAAGCAATTGCAATGCCTACCGGCGACGGTATTAATGGCCGTCTGTTTAATGTAACAGGTGATGCAATTGATGGTTTGCCCCAGGTTAGCAAAGAAAATGGTCGTCCTATACATGCCCTGCCACCATTATTTGAAAACCTGAGTACTTCTACTGAAGTATTGTTTACAGGTATTAAGGTAATTGACCTTATTGAACCTTATGCAAAAGGTGGTAAGATCGGTTTGTTTGGTGGTGCCGGTGTGGGTAAAACAGTACTGATCCAGGAATTGATTAACAATATTGCCAAAGGCTACGGTGGTTTGTCGGTGTTTGCGGGTGTGGGTGAGCGTACACGTGAGGGGAACGACCTGCTGCGTGAAATGATTGAGGCCGGCATTATGAAATATGGTGATGCTTTCAAACACAGCATGGAAGAAGGAGGTTGGGATCTTAGCAAAGTGGATATGGAAGGTTTGAAAGATTCCAAGGCTACTTTCGTATTCGGGCAGATGAATGAGCCGCCAGGTGCCCGTGCACGTGTGGCATTGTCTGGTCTTACTATTGCTGAATATTTTCGTGACGGAGATGGTACCGGAAAAGGTAAAGACATCCTGTTTTTCGTAGATAATATCTTCCGTTTTACACAGGCAGGTTCTGAAGTATCTGCATTGCTGGGTCGTATGCCATCAGCGGTGGGTTACCAGCCAACACTTGCCACAGAAATGGGTTTGATGCAGGAACGTATCACTTCCACCAAAAATGGTTCTATTACGTCTGTACAGGCGGTATATGTACCGGCAGATGACTTAACTGACCCCGCGCCGGCTACAACCTTCGCCCACCTTGATGCCACAACGGTATTGAGCCGTAAAATATCTGACCTTGGTATCTACCCTGCGGTGGATCCGCTGGATTCTACATCACGTATCTTAACACCGGCAATTGTTGGTGAATCGCACTACAACACTGCCAACCGTGTAAAGCTGATCTTACAGCGCTATAAAGAGCTGCAGGATATCATTGCCATCCTGGGTATGGATGAGCTGAGTGATGAAGATAAATTAACAGTAAGCCGTGCACGCCGTGTGCAACGCTTCCTTTCCCAGCCTTTCCATGTGGCAGAACAGTTTACCGGTTTGAAAGGTGTTTTTGTTGACATTAATGATACCATCAAAGGTTTTAATATGATCATGGATGGTGAAGTTGATGAATATCCTGAAGCAGCATTTAACCTGGTAGGTACAATTGAAGATGCCATCGAAAAAGGTAAAAAATTGCTGGCCCAGGCGCAGGGATAGGATCACTGTTGACCGGAGGTTTTCTTTATGAAATCTTCCATCCATATTTCAAATAAATATCATGACTTTAGAAATATTAACTCCTGAAAAGAAACTATACAGCGGTGATGTTTATGGCGTTCAGTTGCCGGGCATTGATGGCTTGTTTGAAGTGCTTGACAAGCACGCCCCGCTGGTTAGTGCGCTTGGAAAAGGCAAACTGAAGATACTGAAAGACAAAAGCAGTTCTGAGTCTTACATGATACAGGGTGGTTTTGTAGAAGTATCCAACAATAAAGCTACTGTATTAATAGAAGGAGCACAGGAGATATAGTTATAATTCATTTTTTATGAAAAGAGCGCTGCATACAGCGCTCTTTTTTATTTGTGGCATTATTGCTTCACAAGTCTTTGTTATTACACATTTAACATCTTCTCTAAATGTTTCTTAAAGCCATTTAGGCAAGTAAACTAATGGCCGTAAACCCGTCTTAATAAATGGTTTAGTAATTGTTATTAATCTATAGAAAAAGAAACATCATATGAAACGCACACTTGTAGTATTGTCCGGAGCGGTGTTGATTGCAGCAACAGGTTGCCAGAAAGATCCGCTGAATAACCTTACGCCGGAAGAATCGAGAATTTATGTTACCAATTACGATTCATCGGCAAATTTTGAAAGTTATAAGACATATAACCTTGCCGATTCCGTAGCGGTGATTGATAATGGTAAGGCCACCAAAGAGGCGACAGCATCTGACCGCGCATACGTTGATGCAGTAAATAAGTATATGCAGGAGCGCGGCTATACCAAAGTAAGCAAAGCCCAGTCCCCGGATCTTGGTTTAACCGTTAACAGGATCTACCAGAGTTCCTCAGGCGTGGTAACGTATGGCGATTATTGGGATTATTATGGCGGCTATTGGGATCCTTATTACTGGGGCTACGGCGGCTATGGTTATTATGTGCCTTACGGTTACAGCGTATTTGAGATTACAGAAGGCGCAGTATCAATTGACATGCTTGATCTTAAAGATGCTGCAGGCTCAAACAAAATAAGCCTTATATGGAACGGCCTGGTGCGTGGTACAGGTATTTTCAATGAAACCAATGCAGATGCACAGGTAAAAGCATTGTTTGATCAGTCGCAGTACATTAAAACCAACAATTAAAATCTACAGCAATGAAAAATATAAGATATACGGGCGCATTGATGGTATTGTTTCTTATTGCAGCAGTTTCTGCGAGTGCCCAGCAAAAAGGAATGCTTAAACTGGATTTGAATTATAATTACAGCATTCCACTGGGCAGTTTTAAAAACGACATAATAAGCAATGCTTCTCCGCGTGGTGTAACAGGCGCTTTGATGTATGGAATAAACGAAAAATGGTCTGCCGGCGTACAATTTGGCTACCAGGATTATTACCAGAAATACCCCAGGGCTATTTATAAAACGGGCGATAACGAAGAGACATCCGCTGTACTTACCAATTCCATACAATCTGTGCCCTTGCTGGCCAAAGGAACATTTAAACCGCTTGGTGGCACCGGATCATTTATACAGCCTTACATATCTGCGGGTGCAGGTGTAAGCCTTATAGATTTTAAACAGTATCTCGGCCAGTTCGGCAGTTCATCTACCAGTGGTTCATTTACGGCACAGGCAGGTGCCGGTATAATGATGCCGTTTAGTAAAGGCGGCGCATCAGGCTTTAGTTTGGGTGCAGATTACAACTATGTTTCATATAAAAAGTTTGGCTACAGCAATATGAATAACCTGTCTTTACGCGCAGGTGTTCATTTCCCGCTTCGTTAAAATGCTTTGGTGCGGTGTTTGGATAAGCCCTCCTGATCATTCAGGGGGCTTTTTTATGGGCCGGGCTGTAGTTTTTTATGGCATCACCTCTTGCGTCGCACTCTTGTACAGCATATCAGCTATGAGCTTAGGCTTCGGCTTATGACTTTAGTTACTTATTATCTGGTAAACTCAAAAGTAAGTGCTCATATTGCAGGCATATGAAGACAGAGGTAAATCAACTTCGTAAAACCTGGCTTAGCAAAGCTGTATGTGATGGTTTTCCATACTGCTTATTTACCTGTTATTGTTTTAAATTTATCAACATCAAGAAACATTACAGCCCAATTGTGCCCGTCTAAATCTTCAATGTTTCTAATTTGCATAAAGCCTTCATCAATCAATTCTGTTGATTCCGCTCCACCTGCTTTTAACCCCCGTTCCATCATTTCATTGACCGTCTCAAGACTTTCTACAGGAAGTGTAAATGTTGCAATTCTGTTTGTTTTAGGGTCAGCAATATTTTTTTTCTCCCTTTTTTTAGACATTTCGAGTGTCTGTAACATCACATAGATCCGGTCAGTCCATACCATGCATTTCTGGTCGTTAAAAGTGAATAAAGGGTTAAGTGTAAAACCTAATTCTTTGTAGAATTGCATTGATGCTTCTACATCTTTTACCGGCAGATTGATAAAGATTTGTTTCACTGGTTTTTTTGTGTCAAAATTAATTTACTGTTTGATTGGCCATGCATGCGTAATCCGCCAATTTCGGGGGTTTTTGCGGCAAAGAATTGTTTGGCAATCATTTCAATACAGCACTCATATGATCATTTTACCATGACTGTTAACGCATTGCTTATAGTTTATACGTTGCTGCGTATAAACTTGCCCAATATTGATTCAGCCGTACAAGTGAGTGACACAACAGGCGGCGATAGTAGCAATGCAGCCAAGTACATTATTTTATAAACTGCGATACATTGGTACCAAAAATCTTTACGGCAATGGCAAGAAGTATAACACCAAAAAACTTGCGGATGGCCGCCAGTCCTGCTTCTCCCAACACACGCTCTATATAACTGAGTGATCTTAGCACCAGGTACACGATAACAAGGTTTATAATAATGCCAATAAGTATGTACCAGTCTTCATAGTTTGCTTTGAGCGACATAACGGTGGTAAGTGTACCACTGCCCGCTATTATAGGAAAAGCGATGGGCACAACCGTTCCGCTTTTTGCATTGGTTTCGCTGTGAAATATTTCTTTACCTAATACCATTTCGAGCCCTATCAAAAATATTACAATAGAACCTCCAACGGCAAACGAATGAACATCGAGACTGAGAATAGCCAGGAACTGCTCACCCACAAAAAGAAAACCTACCATAAACACACCGGAAACCACTGTTGCCTGCAGCGTTCTTATACTGCCCATTTTGCCTTTCAAACCAATAAGAACGGGAATAGAACCAACAATATCTATAACGGCAAACAGCGTAAAGATGACGGTGATAAGTTTGCTGATGTCGATTGGCATGGCGTCATTTTTAGTAAAGGTACGTATCGGGAATCGGGAATGGGCAATGGTGACTGATGAATCGTAAAGCAGAAAATGCAGAAAATGGTGCACCGCTTATTATATGATCATGTATACAAAGGCAGGAGATCGCAGAAATAAAAGCCATAGTCTGGTACAGGGCTACCGGCGGGTGCCGCATATGTTTTACGCACCACGTCGCCTTTGGTAAAATTTACGGGCGTTTTAAAAATAGGTCCATCAAACACGAAAGAGTGAAATTCGCCATGCTCCCCACAAGGATCTACGTTTGGCGGAAGAGCGCTGATAAAATCATGATCAATTATTCTTCCGCAAAAAGAAGCATCCAGGTATTGTTCATTTACACAAACGATGATACTTTTAAAACCTGCAGCAATAAATTCATTTACCAGTTGCAGCGTATTTATCTTCCATAAAGGAAACACGCAGTTTATACCCGAAGCGGCCAGTTTTTGCTGCCGGTAAAGTTTCAAATCTTCTAAAAATATGTCGCCGAAAATAGCATGTGTACAACCGGCATTACGTTGTTCTGCTACTTTTTGCTGCATCATTTCTTCGTATTCCTGCATGCCCGGTTGCTCCGGCAATTCGATTGTTGTTAATGGAATGCCGATTGCCGCCGCCTGGACCTGCAGTAAAGACCGCCTTACGCCGTGCATAGAAATACGGTCATGTACAGCATTAACACTGGTAAGTAATCGAGAAACGTTGTATAAACCACTTTGCAAAACCCTATACAGGCAAAGTGCTGAATCTTTGCCGCCACTCCAGTTCATATATGCCTGCAGCCTGCTCAACGGCCTAAAAATTTTTCTTTGAAAAAAACATACCTGTTCTTTAGCGCGTGTAAACAACCTGTACAAAGGCAGTCGTTGTAGCGGTCTTCTATGAATGCCTGTTCTTCTACGGTTAATGCTACAGCACTGCACTGGCAATTTGTAATATCCCCTGCACGACATTCAAACTCGTTGTTGCATCGCGGACAAACCTTCGGCTCATGTTTAGGCATACTCATTTACAGTAAAAAAGTTAACAAACTTCTGTTGCAGGTGTGCCGGCACATGGAATAGTTGCGGATGAAAAATTGCCGAGAGCAGTTCTATTCCATCAACCAGCGTAGAGGCACTGGGTTGGGTAAACAAATCAAAATCGAGTATAAAAACCTGGCCGTTTTGTACAGCCTGCAGGGAATGCCATCCAGGCTTTTGGGTTAGCAGGTGCATTTCCTGTAAAGAACGGCTGACATTGAAACCGCATGGTGCCACAACCAAGACCTCCGGGTTGTACTTCACAATTTTTTCCCATTGCGTTACTATAGAATCACCACCGGGATTGCCAAGCATATCTATACCCCCGGCCTGTGCCACCTGGAAAGGGATCCAGTGTCCGCAATTATATACAGGCGCTATCCATTCCATCAGCATTACACGTTTTAACGGCATGCGGTGCGCACGCAGTACATCCAGTATGGCAGCAGTACGTTGCGATAAAGCAGCAAGGTGGGTATAAGCCGCTGTTTCATTCCCCAATGCTGCAGCTATTGTAATGGCAGTAGTGTATACATCATCGAGGTTTTGCGGAGTAAGCGGTATAAGCAATGGTTGTTTCTCCAGCCGGGCAACAGCTGCAGCGGTGCAGGCAGTATCTATCTGGCAAACTTCGCATACATCCTGCGTAAAAATTACATCTGGTTGTATTGCCTGCAGTATAGTATCATCAACATAATACAAGCTTTTACCCTGCGCCCTGGAGGCGGAAAAAATACGGTCGATTTCAGTACTTGAATAAGCCTTTCCCTCCAGCACACAACGCACAACTTTTGCTTTCTCTTGTAATGCTATTGCCGGGCACTCAAACGTAACGCCATGCAACAAATGTTGCAAACCCATGTCATAGATCATCTGCGTTGCAGCCGGAAGAAAAGAACAGGCTTTCATAGTAACAATATTTTTGTTGAGGGATATATGTTATATAAAGAAGACTGTTAAGCTACATTGCTTTTAGTGCCACATATTTACGCTGCATAAGCTCGAATATGCCAAACATAATAGTACTATAAATAATGGTTGCGGTAAGCAAACGCAACTCAAACGGGATCGCCGCCGCAAGACATGCCATAAATCCGCTCCAGGTTTGCGCATAGGTTTTGCTTCCCAGCCAAACGCCAAAATCAGTAACCAGCCAATGTATTAAAACGGCCGTAATAACCGCTGCTGCTATACGCGGCACGCTGATCTTCCTGATGATAAGCTTTGCTGAAACAGCGATCACTAAAAATGCGCCGTATACCCAAACCCATCCATCGTACAAAAAGCCATTGCCATAGTCTTTGTAAACAGTTGTAAACAAAACAACATCACTGATAAAAATTGCCATTAACGGAAACAGGAGCGGTCTTACGTTTCCTTTAAAATATGCGCTGCCAAATAAAGCCATTGCTGCAAGTGGCGAATAATTTGCCAGCACACTGATGTTGGTGCTGAAATTATTGAAGAGCCGTATTGCAGCGATGACGATGATCATGAGCAATACAACAGTATTGCGCGGATTGATTTTACTGTTAGACATCAGAAATAGTATTATTCTTTTTTATAAAAATTATAACCTCAATCGTACCCCACCTGTTACATTAATGCCCTGTACACCGTAACCGTATACTTCGTAAAAGTTCGTTTTGTCAAACAGGTTTTTTGCATCAACAAACACATTAAGCCTGCTCTTTAAAAAACGGTATTCTGCATACATATTTACCAATGCATAGGCAGACAAGTCAACCTGCGTGGCCACAAATGTGTTTGGATCAAAATAGTTGTCTGTGCGCTTGCCAATAACCTGTGTAGATGCACTTATAAAAAGTTGCTTGGATACCTGGTAGCCTGCGTAGAGATTTACACTATGCTTAGGCCTGCGCAACAGGTTGTAATAAGATGTGTCTTTCCCCTGCAGTGCCTGTGTAATTTTACCATCGATATACGCATAAGAAGCTTTAATATTCAGCTGCTCAACAGGCGTAATGCTTAATTCCAGTTCAGCACCAAAGTCATGCTGTTTGTCACGGTTTTCGTAAGTGTAATTGGTGTTATAAACGATGACATCTGTAATTGTCCTGTTAAAGCCGGTAATTGTTGCAGTTATTTTTTTGTTTGCTATAACGGCCTGTACGCCTGCTTCCTGGGTGTTAGATTTTTCCGGTTTAAGATCCGGGTTTGCCCCGTAGGGTCCAAACAACTCTCCTATTGAGGGTGCACGAAAACCACTGGTAACATTGGCAAACAGTTTTATCTTTTCGTTGATGAGATAAGATGGGTTAAAACTGTAAGTAGCGTTGCCGCCATATTTGTTATGCTGGTTATATCGTCCGCCCAACTCTATATTCCAGCCATTGTTGCTGTGTAAAAACAAGGAAACAAAAGGGCTTACAATACTGTTTACCGTATCTGGTGCATCTATCCTGTACACTTGTAAATTGGCGCCTGCCACCATTTGCAAAGCTTTGCTGAAAGTATGGTTTACAAAAAGTTCTGCATGATGAAATTTACCTTTCATAGTAAAATCGCCATACTGTCCGGCGTACAAACGTTTTGTAAAGTCGTACCCATAGTTAACATGCACGGTTCCTTTTGCATAGTTGTAACGGCCATCGAGCCCGCTGTTCACCAGCGATGCATTGTAGTTATTGGGCGCGTCTGTAAATGCATCCGCATCATACCCGCCGGTAAACTGTGTAAAGCGGTAGTAGGGTGAAATTTTTAGCTGCTTTGTAATATTTATACCCACAACCGCCTGCACGGCATGTTGTGTGAAACCGTCTTTATCAAAATTTGCCTTGCCCGTTGTGTCTTTCGCTTCAGAAATACCATCTGTATTGTAGTACGTGTAGTTGAGATCGTACTCCAGCACCTTGGCTTTCTGGCTGATGTTTGCATTGCCTTTAAAAGTATTGAAACTGCCGTAAGTAGCCAGCGCATTGAATTGTGGCTTAGCAGTAGCAGGCTTTTTAGAAATGATATTGATTACACCTGCTACAGCATTGGAACCGTAGAGCGTACTCTGGCTACCTTTTAAAATTTCTATGCGTTCAATGTTATCTAATGATAGCAAACGAAGATCAAAGCTGCCGCCAACGCCTGCCGGTTCATTCAACGGTATATCATCTAAAAGTATAAGCGTGTATTTATCTGTTGCACCCCGCAAAAACAAAGACTTGTCTTTACCCGCATTACTTACAGCGCCGTTAACAATAATGCCCGTTTGTTCGGTAATGAGTTGCGCAAAATCCTTTCCACCGCTGCGCTCAATCTGTGCTTTTGTTATAACGGTTAAGACTTTGCCTGTCTCGCTCAGCTTTTTAGGACTTTTGGTAGCGGTAACCACTACTTCATCCAATGCATTGCCTGTAGAATCTGACTGGGCGCAAACGCCTTGTGCTGCTGCAATGGCAGCCAGTAAAAATAATTTTTTCATGCTCATTCTTCTGAATGTTTAAGTTGTTGTTTGAAGAATAAGCCTCCGTAAAATGAAAGTAGTAGAAATGAAAATGTCTTTGAGACCCTCTCATCTCCGGCTTTTCACCCGAAAGCTCGTGATAAATGCTGGATATGGCAGGTCTTCTGGCTCGCTTCCTGTTGAACACCTTCCCGTATATAACAGTGGTATGCAGATTCAACAGTATAAAAAGCTTACAGCTACGGGGATAGCGCCGGATTTACACCGGACTTCCCTTTTAATCTCGTGATAATTTTTTTGATACCGGCAACAGATCGTTGTGGCATCGTCCCTTGCGTCGCAATCCTTTCATCTGTAGAATAAAGATGAGGCTTCAGCGATCCGGGTTTCCATTATCTTGAGAACCAAATCCACGGCAAAAATAAGTGTTGATGCCATGAAGCAAAATTTTTTATTACACATAGCATGTGGAAAGAAAAATAAGCGGCTTTGCCATTGCTGCATTATGCAGTGCAGTACAAGTGAGTGACACAACAGGCGATGATAGTAGTAATACAGCTTAGTTCATAATATTTATTTATAACCTGGTATTGTATATAACATTGAATAATCTTCTATGTAAAACTTTTCATTATTGTTTAAAAACTTCGCCGCCCTTCATTACAAACGCTACGTTCTCCAGCGTAGTAATGTCTTTTAACACATCAGCTTTTACAGCAATGATATCTGCATAACAGCCCGCTTTTATATTGCCAATTTTTGCATTGCCAATGAGGTCGGCAGCATTTATTGTTGCGGCTTGTATGGCCTGCATAGGCGTGCAACCAAACTTTACCATATAATAGAACTGTTTCGCATTCCAGCCGTGGGGGTATACACCGGCATCTGTACCAAAAGCAATTTTTACACCCGCTTTTACTGCCTGCTGAAAACTTTCCCGCTGTACCTGCCCCACCAGTTTTTCTTTCTCAATGATCTTATCCGGGTAGCCCAGTCTTGCATATTCTGTGCGTATATAATCGTCGTTGTAAATGTCTGCAACAAGGTAGGTTCCATATTGTTTCATTAATGCAATTGCTTCATCATCCAGCATACTGCCATGCTCTATAGATGCCACGCCTGCTTTTACTGCCATTTTTATAGCTTCGGTACCGTGCGCATGTGCACAGGCTTTTTTGCCCCATGCTTTTGTTTCTGCTACAATGGCGTTCATTTCTTCCTGCGTATACTGCGGTGCACCAACGCTTTCTTCTTCGCTTAATACTCCTGCACTGGCCCCGAACTTAATGATATCTGCACCATATTTTATATTGTAACGTACCTGCTTACGCAATTCATCTATACCATCTGCCACGCCCAGCATTTGCCTGGGCAGATCCCACTGCAGGTAAGGTGAAAACCCGCTGATATCTCCATGACTTCCTGTGGCCCCGATAAACAATGTTGCGACAAACAAACGTGGCCCGGGCACTGCACCGCGGTTAATAGCATTGCGCAAGGCTACATCTGCAAAACCTCTTGCACCAACATCCCTGCACGTGGTAAAACCGGCTTCCAGTGTTTTTCTTGCAAACACGGTTCCCATAATTGCATCATCTACCTGCGTGGCACGAAAAATATCTGCATAATAATCGCCACTTGGTTGCGCTGTTATATGCGTATGACAATCTATAAGGCCAGGCAACACTGTACTGCCACCAAGATCAATGATCTGCGCCGAATCTGGTATTGGAATATTTTTACCGACAGCCTTTATAGTATCATGATCAATAAGAATGATCACATTTTCCAGCACAGTTGCATGCTCCACATCTATCAGTTTACCTGCCCTGATAGCCTTTAATGTTTTGGTCTGGGCAAAAGATAACTGGGCAAAAAATATACATAAGGTAATAAGTAGTTTTGTTTTCATGTCTGGCTGATTAAATAATAAAAGGAAGTATAATGCTAAGATACAGTTTACAGAAGATCGTAAGATCACCGTGGTTTGTTGTACAATGCCATACCATTTCTTACGCCGGTGTGTATACCATTATTCAAAGTAATTTTCCCATTTACAATTACATATTTAAAGCCTGCTGAATATTGATGTGGCTGTTGAAAGGTTGAAAGATCTGTTACCGCATCTGCATCAAAGAGCACGATGTCTGCGGCAAATCCCGGCCTTAGTAACCCACGATCTGTAAGATGAAATTTCTGCGCCGGTAACGATGTCATTCTTCTTATGGCTTCTTCGAGGGTTATTATTTTTTGTTCCCTTACATACCTGCCTAAAATTCTTGCATTGGTTCCATAACCACGCGGATGTGGGGCACCTTCATTCATTACCCGAATGCTCGCATCAGAAGCAGGCATATTAAACGGGTATTGCATAATACACTTTACATCGTCTTCACTCATGCCATGAAAAACCATGGAAGCTCCCCCGCCGATAACCATGTCAATAATTGTGGTAGCCTCTGCTGCAGCGGTGTGTTTTCTTTTCCATAACAGGTTGATCGCTTCAATACTTTTTCCATTAAGGGTTGTGTCTGCTTTATAAAATGCCACCACAGCATAACTGAAATGATGCATTTTCCGGGCCGCAAGCTTTTTCAACATGTAACCGGTAGCTTCTTTTACAACAGCCGGCTGCCGCAGGCGCTGTTTTACAACAGAATCGTTGCCGGCCAGTATCCAGTCTGGCAGTAATGTATTCAATGCAGTACTGCTTGCAGTGTATGGATATTGATCGATGGTTACATCCAGGCCGTCTGTCCTTGCCTTCTTAACCATTTCAATTGTTTGCCTGCTGCGGCCCCAGTTTTGTTGTCCGCCAATTTTAAAATGAGATATCTGCAGTGGTATACCCGCAGCTTTTGCAATGCGCAAAGCTTCATGAATTGCATATGTTACGCTGTCACTTTCATTGCGCATGTGTGTAGCATACACACCATTATAGGCGGCCGCAACTTTTGCAAGGGCAATAATTTCATCAGTCGAAGCATAGGAACCCGGTGTATAGATGAGCCCTGTTGAAAAACCAACTGCACCTTCTTGCATTGCCTTATTAACCAGGGCAATCATTTTATCCAGTTCCTGGCTGGTTGGCGGCCTGTTGGCTTTCCCCATTACGGCTTCACGCACATCATTGTGCCCAATAAACGTGGCGGTGTTTACGGATAATCGCAGACTATCGATAAAAGCAAGATAGGCACCTGTATTAACGTGAGATGAACCGCAATTTCCGGTAATAACCGTGGTAACGCCATCCCTGATAAAATTGTTTGCTGTAGGGTTTTTTACCTCATCATCTTCAATGTGCGTATGCACATCTATAAAACCCGGCGCTATAATAAGCCCTGTGGCATCAATAATGTTATCAGCACTCCAGGTGTTTAAATTCCCGGTGGCAACAATGGTATGGGCTCTTATGGCTACATCGCCATAATACCACGGGTTGCCTGTGCCATCTATAATTTTACCATTGCGTATAATAATGTCGGCACGGTTTTGTGCCATAAGGTTTCCTGTGCACAGTACCAGCAAAATGAACAAAACTTTCATGACTTTAAGTTAAACAGATTACAGTGAATGTGGGAAACATTTCAACCGGCATGACGACTTCTCTTTGTACATGGCTATACTATTTTGTTTACTTAAGCCTGCTTTGATAGCGATAAAAAAGTTTGTGATCATTCTGCTAAACACTAAATTCATATTACTAACACGTTTCTATGAAATCGATAGGCATTTTTGTATCAATCATGTTGCTATACTTATGCGTTGCCTGCGGAAATGGTGATGATAAAAACGTGGAGCGCGACACCAGCATTAATGAAATTACTTCTTTCAATAATCTCTTTTTAGACAGCAATAAGCTGGAAGGTTTCCTGTCCGGCAACAATCGCTTTCGCAAATATGAAAAGCAGTTTATTGACTTTTACAAACAAAGAAATTACGAGTATGCATGGTTTGACAGCAGTGGCCTTGGCGAACAGGCACGTGGTTTCATCAACCTGCTTAGCAGTACAATCAGTACCATGCACGACAGCAGTTTATATAACAGTAAACTTGTAACACTATACAATGCTTTTGAAGATAATGCAGTAAGAAAACACACGGCAGAAGAAGTGCTGAATACAGAACTGCTGCTTACAGGCCAGTTCTTTCATTATGCTGCAAAAATGTACAAGGGTACGGATAGTAATATCGCAGACCTTGGATGGTTTATTCCGCGAAAAAAAATTAATATCACAGCATTGCTCGATTCCGTTATTCAGACCGGGAACACAGAGGTAGATAAGTTTGCTGCACTTAATGCGGAGTATAAAAAGCTGAGTTCCTTCTTACCGTTTCTATATAAATTAGAGAAAGAAGGAAACTGGGATTCTATTCCGCAACGAAAGAAAGCATTGCATATTAATGACGATACTGTTATAATCGCGACAATAAAAGACCGCTTATACCGACTGGGAGATCTTGCCTATAACGACTCTACTACATTATTTGATTCGGCTTTGTTTTCAGCCGTACAATCATTCCAGCGTAGAATGGGCATTGGGGCCGACGGTGCGATTGGCCCTAAAATGATCGAAGAATTAAACATTACGCCTGCACAAAGAATACAACAGGTAATGGTAAACCTGGAGCGCATGCGCTGGATGCCGCCGCCGCACCGCGATCATGAATTTATTGCTGTAAACATACCCGAATACAAGATGTATGTTTACAATGAAGACACGTTGAAGATGGATATCAATGTTATTGTAGGTACCGCTGCCAATAGTACGGTAGTGTTTTCCGGTGATCTGAAATACATTGTGTTCGCTCCTTATTGGAAAGTTCCTTCTAAAATTGTGCGCAACGAGATTTTGCCCGCCATGCGAAAAGATACCGGCTACCTGCGTAAACACCAGATGGAACGTACAGGCGGCCCCGACACACTTCCGGCAATAAGGCAGTTACCCGGACCATTAAACTCGCTGGGCAAGGTCAAGTTCCTGTTTCCCAATAATTACGATATCTATTTCCATGATACACCCAACAGGAATCTTTTTTCAGCGTCCAGCAGAAGTTTTAGCCATGGCTGTATAAGAGTGGGAGAACCTAAGAAACTTGCAGAGTTCCTGCTGCGCAACGACACTTCATGGAATGAAACACGGATTGATACACTCATGAGTGGTGTGAAAGAAAAATGGGTAACATTACCGAGGGCAATACCCGTTGTAATCACTTATTTTACTGCATTTGTAGACGACCAGGGCATTCTCAATTTCCGGCGAGATATTTACAAACACGACGAGAAACTGGCTGATAAACTATTTGCGAAAGAATAGTTATTCATACTCTATAAAACCTCAAAAAAATTTATCATTACTTGTTGTATAAATGTGCTTCATCTAAGCTGAATCCTGTATCTTGAATGCCCATCGCTTCTTTACAAAACGATTTGCTTAATGAAAAAATTTATACTCGCTTTCGACCAGGGCACAACAAGTTCCAGGGCCATCGTATTCGATTATAACGGCAGCATTGTTGCTGTTGCGCAAAAAGAATTTACACAGATATTTCCCCAGCCCGGCTGGGTAGAGCACGACGCAGGGGAAATCTGGAGCACTCAACTGGGCGTTGCTGCTGAGGCCGTTTCGCAGGCAGGCATTACCGTAAAAGATATTGCTGCAATTGGCATTACCAACCAACGCGAAACAACCGTTGTATGGGACCGTAGAACAGGCCAGCCAATTCATCATGCTATTGTATGGCAGGACAGGAGAACCTCAACTTATTGCGATCAGTTGAAAGAACAGGGTTACCTGCAACCGATCCAGCGCAAAACAGGTTTAATAGTAGATGCTTACTTCTCGGCAACCAAACTAAAATGGATACTCGATAATGTGCAGGACGCAAGAAAGAAAGCAGAAAATGGAGACCTCTGTTTTGGTACTGTCGATAGCTGGTTGTTGTGGAAACTGACCAATGGAAAGGTACATGCTACAGATGTTTCCAATGCATCAAGAACCATGTTATTCAACATTCATACACTCGCCTGGGATGAAGACCTGCTTCAACTCATGGATATACCAAAGAATATGTTGCCCGAAGTTAAAAGCAGCAGCGAAATCTATGGCTATACAGAAAACATTATTACACCTGCCAATATACCCATCGCAGGCATTGCGGGAGATCAGCAGGCCGCATTGTTTGGCCAGATGTGCACACACGAAGGCATGGTAAAAAACACATACGGTACCGGTTGCTTTATGCTCATGAATACAGGAGAGCAGCCCGTATTTTCCAACAACAACCTGCTTACAACAGTTGCCTGGCAAATCAATGGCAAAACGAATTACGCATTGGAAGGCAGCGTGTTTATAGCAGGTGCAGTGGTGCAATGGCTTCGGGATGGTTTAAACATCATCCGCTCTTCCAAAGAAATAGAAGCACTGGCACAGCAGTGCGATACTACTGACGGCGTATATCTTGTGCCTGCATTTGCCGGTCTTGGCGCGCCTTACTGGAACCAGCATGCCCGTGGCACCATCGTCGGTATAACCAGGGGTACCGGCACGGCACATATCGCAAGAGCTGCGCTGGAAAGCATAGCATTTCAAACAATGGATGTGGTAAAAGCAATGGAGGCAGATTCAAAAATTTCCGTAAAAGAACTGCGTGTAGATGGTGGTGCAACAACCAATAATTTTCTCATGCAGTTTCAAAGTAACCTGTTGAATACAAAAGTTATCCGCCCAAAAGTTACTGAAACTACTGCCCTGGGTGCCGCATACCTTGCAGGCCTTGCCGTTGGCTACTGGGAAAATATGGATGCCATAAAAGCGCAGTGGCAGGTAGACCAGGTTTTTGAATCAACAATTGCAGCAGATGAAAGAGCAACACATGCCGGCAATTGGAAAAGAGCTATTGCAGCAACACGCTACTGGGCAGACCATGCGTAAAATGATGATGTAACGGGCAGCAGTTTTTTATGGCATCGCCTGTTGCCACGCTCGGTTCAACGTCCCGTTTTCATGGAGGCTGAAGCGATCTGTTTAAACGTGCCGTCAAAATGTAATGCCCGAAAAATGCGCTAAACAGAATTTCTTTTATATTAGATGTAAATGGCACACGGGTTTGATAATGTATAAGCGTCTCATGCATCAATAAAAAATCTTCGCCAGGCACACATGTAAAGACTGACATTTAACAAACAACAATATTGATTAGAATACAGGCAACAGCTTTTATAACCAAAGAAAAAGACAGGCAGGCAGCATGAACAGGAACAACATGTTGCAGCAATTGCAACAAACTTCAGAATGGGATATTGTAATCATCGGCGGCGGCGCTACCGGTCTTGGCGCAGCAGTTGATGCGGCCACACGTGGTTATAAAACTCTCTTGCTGGAAGCCTACGATTTTGGCAAAGGCACTTCCAGCCGCTCTACCAAACTGGTGCATGGAGGTGTAAGATATCTTGCACAGGGTAATATAAAACTGGTAATGGAAGCATTACGGGAAAGAGGTTACCTGCTAAAAAATGCACCGCACATTACAGCCCCGGCACCTTTTATTGTACCCGTATACAAGTGGTTTGATAAATTCTTTTACGGCGTCGGACTTAAAATGTATGATATTCTTGCAGGCAAACTAAGCCTCGGCAAAACACAACTGCTCAGTAAAAAAGCCACGCTTGAAAAACTGCCTGGTATCAATCCAAAAAATCTTAAGGGCGGCATTTTATATTTTGACGGACAGTTTGATGATGCAAGACTTGCAACCGACCTGGCCTCTACAGCCGCAAAACACAATGCTGTAATCATCAACTATTGCGAGGTTACCGCGCTTGATAAAACCGGCGGAAAAATAAACAGCGTAAGTTTTGAAGATATACTAAACAATGTCTCCTACACCGTTAAAACAAAAGTTGTCATCAATGCAACAGGCGTTTTTACAGATGACATTATGCAAATGGATGATCCGGAAAACGAAATGCTTGTTCTGCCATCACAGGGCATTCATCTTGTTGTAGACAAACAATTTTTTCCTGGTGAGAATGCATTGATGATACCTAAAACAGACGACGGACGTGTACTCTTTGCCGTACCATGGCATAATAAAGTTGTACTTGGCACAACAGACACGCCTGTAGACAACATAAGTTTTGAGCCTGTGCCGCTGGAAGAAGAAATTGTCTTTGTACTGCAACACGCCAATCGCTATTTGTCGCGGCAAATAGAACGCAGCGATGTACGAAGCGCCTTTGCGGGTTTACGGCCGCTGGTGAAACAAAAAGGGGCAAAAAGCACTTCTATGGTAAGCAGGGACCATACCATCATTGTTTCTACATCCAACCTTGTAACGATTACCGGTGGTAAATGGACAACGTACCGGCGAATGGCAGAAGATGTGGTTAACAACGCTGCATTTGCTGCTAAACTTCCTAAAAAAGCATGCATAACAAAAACACTTGTTATCGGCAACAGTAATGCGGGTAAGGGAACAGGCTTTCTTCAAAGAGAATATGCACTTACAGATGATGAGATCGTGCGTATGACACAGGAAGAAATGGCCATGACTGTAGATGATATCCTGGCAAGAAGGACAAGAATTTTATTGCTCGACGCAAAAAAAGCCATGGCTATGGCACCCCATGTAGCACGTATTATGGCCGGTGTGCTTGCCAAAGATGAAGAATGGATAAACAACCAGGTGGAAGACTTTTTACAACTGGCTAATAATTATACCATCTAACATTTTATAAACCTCTATTGATTATGTCACCATTTATTGCAGAAGCGGTGGGCACCGCCATTTTACTTATCCTTGGCGATGGCGTTGTTGCCAATGTTATACTTACCCGGACAAAGGGTTTCAACGGTGGCCTTATTTCTATAACGATTGGCTGGTGTATGGCCGTATTTGTTGGTGTGTATGTTTCTGCAGCAGCCAGTGGTGCGCATTTAAATCCTGCTGTAACCATTGCACTGGCATATGCAGGAAAGTTTGACTGGGCGCTGGTGCCGCAATACCTGGCAGCGCAAATGATTGGTGCAATGACCGGTGCTTTTCTTGTATGGGTTGCTTATAAGCAGCATTTTGATGAAACACCAGACCCGGATGTAAAACTGGGCGTATTTTGTACTGCACCGGCCAAACGGCATTCGATGCATAATTTTATAACGGAGTTTATCGGAACATTTGTTTTTATGTTTGCGGTGTTGTCTATAAGCAAGGCTTCTTCAAGTCTTGGTTCTTTAGATGCTTTACCTGTTGCGTTGGTTGTACTGGCAATTGGTTTAAGCCTGGGCGGGCCTACAGGCTATGCTATAAACCCTGCACGTGACCTGGGGCCACGCATTATGCATTTTCTGCTACCTATTAAAAACAAGCGGGACAGCGACTGGAGTTACAGCTGGATACCGGTTGTTGCGCCTATCGCAGGTGCCATGGCTGCTGTACTGCTGTATAATGCGCTGGTATAAGATTGACTGCGCCGGTACAAACCCTTAGATCAGAAGACTGGTAAAATGCAAGTTGTTAGGCCCGGAGTTGTTGCTTGTTGACCTGCTGTACAAGAGTGCGACGCAACAGACGATGCCATAGAATACAACTGCCCGGCCCATCAGTTTTTTACCAGGGGCATAAAAAAGCGACCATAACAGCGTGCTGCTGTTATAGTCGCACTGCTAGCAAAATTTTTTAACCCACGAGTTGTTCTACAAAGTTGTTCACTTCTTTAATACGCTTGTAATTAACAGCGTAGTAAATAAATTTTCCCTCCCGGAGTGCAACTACCAAACCTGCTCTTCTTAGAATAGCGAGGTGTTGTGAGGTAACTGACTGCTCGAGTCGTAACTCAATGTAGATTTCTGTTACGGTTACTTTTCGTTTTTCGTCCAGCAACTTTAAAATTTGTTGCCTCAGTTTGTGATTCAATGCCCGTAGAATGAGCATTGCTTTTTTCATGTGCAAAAAGTCTAACCGTACGTTCTCGTTTGTTTCGGGGTCGTTAATAACTGCGATTTGCTGGTGGTTCGTCATTACGGTTTCATTCTGAGATTAAAAAATAGTAACAGGTATATGTAAAATTATAATAATTTTTTAAGTTTTTGGCACTGATTGATGTGTAAAGAACTCCTTTACGTACACCGGCTCACTGTATGCCAGGTTATTAAATAGTTGTTTATCAAATGCTTTGTGGCCCAAAACGGCTGTTTGCCGTATAGTGTGCTCAACCGGCGAAAATGATGTATGCATTTTAACTTCCAATTGCTTTAATTTATTGCTTCCGCTGCCGCTAAAAACTATGTGCGTATGCGGCGGAAAAAAATCCGGCGGAATTTCACTTAAAATCATTGCACAGGCCTGCCGGATGTAATTCAAAGAACTGTCAAACAATGCTGTAAAAACCTCCATGCGTCTTGCGTCAATCATGGGGCAATAAACCACATTTTGTGTATCAATAATCTCGCCTGTTTCAATTACCGCCTGCGCCATTACCTCCAGTGTGTTGATCATGATCAAAGGCTTTTGCAAGGCGTAGCATAACCCTTTTGCAGTTGCCAGGCCTACACGTAACCCTGTATAGCTACCCGGACCGGCTGTTACAGCAACGGCATCAAGCATGTTTAAATCAACTCCTGTATAATTACGTAGTGATGCAATTGCCGGTTGTAAAAAAGCGCCATGATTTTTTTGATCACGACTCTCCTCCAATGCTAATATATATGCATTTTCGCTAATACAAACACCGGCATAGCCTGTAGCGGTATCTATGCTTAGTAATAAAGCCAATTCTTACAATATTTATTAAGCTCAATAATAAAAGAGGCCTGGCAGTAGTGGGGAAAATTGACCTTTAAGAAAACACCTCCTGTTCAATTATTGGTGCTGTAAGGTACCTATTTTCCTTAACAGAAAGCGCAATAAGTAACATATAAATTTTTTTTAACCCAATCACCTGCGCCCATTCAAACGGCCCGTATGGATAATTGGTGCCAAGCTTCATTGCTGTATCTATGTTTTCTTTTGTGCTTACGCCCTCTTCCAGGGCAAAATATGCTTCATTTACAATCATTGCAATTGTTCTGGCCGCTATCATCCCCGCCACGTCGGGGGCAAAAGTATGTGTCCAGCCAAGTTCGTCCATAACTTTTTTTACGATCGGCTTGTTTTTTTCCGAACTCGCTACTTCCACACGTTCCCGCTTCAAAAATCCATTCCATGCGTTTATGCGAATAAAGTTAGCAGGCAATTCTTCCAATGTTTTAATAACGGCACTAACAAAAACTGGTTTTTGCTCCGGGTAAAAGAGAGCAGATTTTTCTTCAAACAAAAGGTCAACATATACGTCAGCGTCCACATTGAATACATCATCACCATACACAAATGAAACATCAGCAGCGCCTGCAGGCTTGCTTAACCATTCTTCCTGCTGCTGCGGGGAGGATCTGACAATTATACGCATGGTAAAAAAATAAGCAACAAAAATAGGTTGCCCGGTTCAGCCAAATGCTGCAACTTGCCTGAAAATTTTGTATGAGCAAACAAATCATAAATACCACCAATGCACCCGCTCCCATCGGCCCTTATAACCAATCTGTAAAAGCCGGCGGGCTGCTGTTTATCAGCGGACAAATTCCTATGCACCCGGAAACAAGTGAAATTGTAAGTGGCGACATCATTGCAGAAACAACACAGGTAATGAAAAACCTGGAAGCTATTTTAGCTGAAGCCAAACTAACCTTTGAGCATGTAGTAAAGACAACAATTTTCCTGACTGATATGGGTTTGTTTACTGCTGTAAATGGCGTGTACGGATCATTCTTTAACGGCGATTACCCAGCCAGGGAAACAGTAGCAGTAAAAGCGCTGCCACGCAATGTAAATGTGGAGATCAGTATGATTGCAACGGTAGCATTATAGTTTGTTTACGGGCAGTTGTGCATGCATGAAGCTTTTGTTGTGTCACTCACTTGTACGTCCTGTTCTTTGCGCGGCAGTTGCGGGCACTTACTTCTTCAGCTTTCTGGCAATGGTAATTACTTTGAATTTGAAGTAATCATAAATAATACCTGCCAGCAGGCAAACAACGCTTACCAGTAATACATGCATATTAAAGCGGTTGTAAAATACACCGCCAACTATACCACCGGTAAAGAAGAAGCTTATAATCGTCAGCCGCAGCCTTATGGAAGAAAGCAACTGCTTTTTCTGTTGTGCTTCTTTATAAAAAAACAACTGAGATAACTCAATACCAAGGTCTGTAAACAAACCCGTAAGATGCGTGGTTCTTACAACCGCATTGGAAATTTTTGTAACCAGCGAATTTTGCATACCCATAGCAAAAAGCAGGCTGCATGCAATTGCATCAGGCAAACGTGTTGCATATGCAGGCCCATATACGGCAACAACCAGCAGAATAAGGCTTTCTGCAATAACCGGTACAATAAACTCGTAGCGTTCATTTACACGCTGCAGATACTCCACCATAACGCCCGATACAAAAGAGCCAAGCAGGAAAAAAAAGATATATGAGAAAAAAACAAGCGCCTTCAAAAAGTTTAGCCTGAATACTTCATCTACCAAAAAAGCAAAATGCCCGGTAACATTGGTTGTTAACCTTTGCACAGCAAGAAACCCAACCACATTTACCATGCCTGCAACAAAAGAAAGTAACGATGCAATTTTAAGATTGTGGGCTAATGTTCTTGTTTTACCAGTATGCCTGAACATGCAGAAAGTAATTAACGGGAGTTGACATTAAACTATTACTGATACAATTACGGCGCAAGGTTATTTTATATTTGGCAACAGGTAAATTACCAACAAAATGCTGCCTGCAACAATGCTTATAGTAACCACTACACTTAGCCATTGCGAAGGAAAAAAAGAACCGCTCTTTAGTTGCTTTTCAATAGCACGGTAACGCCAGAAAGCCAGTACGGCCATAATAGCACCCAATGCTACCATAATGACACCAATAATTACCGAGTAGCCCCTGCCGGTGCTAACCGCGCTATTCGTTTTTTCGCCCAGCACAATACCAATCTGTTTTATAAACAACGCAAACTTTACAATAACAAAACCAAAACCCATCAATGCTATGCTTGTTCTTATCCAGGCCAGAAATGTTCGTTCATTGGCGAGGTGATCTGCAGGACCAGCAGTTTTTTTTGCGGCTATATCAGTATTATTATCCATGAAAAAGATTGCCGTAAAGATAACTATTTACAACCTTTATGTATGGACATCAAAAGACTTGTATGAACATCAAAACTCCGAATAAAAGATGGCAGCCAACGAAGCATCGTTGCTGCATAACGATATACAGTACAAGTGAGTGACACAACAGGCGATGCCACGAAGCACAAAGGCCGGCTTCCAAAACTACTTGTTCAACATAACAGGCTCGATGGTTTTGTTTAACCTGCTGCGTTCTGCAGCAAATGCCATGAGGTGGCTTTCAACAGAAACGTCGATGGTTGAAGAAAGTACCTGTGCATCCTGGTGACCAACAGCCTGCACCCAGTCCTGCATCAGGCGGTGATCTCCGCCACCATGGTAATCTGTTTTAAGGCTCCAGCTTGTTTCGCGGCCTGTTTTAAAATCTGTAATGGTATAGGTCTCCATGTTCCCCACTATGTCGCCTTTTGTGCCCATTACGCGTGTACAGCGGCCTTCGTAAGAAGTAAAGGCCTCCATAGAAAATGCGGCAGTAATATTTTTTTCGAACTGGATGTTTACCGTAAGATGATCAGGCTGGTCATTATCCATACGATACACACAGCGCCCATAGTTGGTATTGAAAAGATTGCGCAGAATGATCTTATTCCATTTGCCGGTATCTTCAGGCAAGTCGAAAACGTACAAGCGCTTTTTATCTCTTAAATAAATCTGTATTGCAGAAAACGGGCATTCGCCTTCTACTGCACAACCATCGGTACACCGCTCTGTACTTCCTTCAGGCGCATTCTCTTGTTTAAACCAGGAAAGGCCTCCAAAACACTGAACATACCGGGACGGTTCGTTGATAAGCCAGCGAAGTATATCTGTATCATGACAACTTTTGGCCAAAATGATTGGTGAAGTTTGTTTGCTGTTTCTCCAGTTACCACGTACGTACGAATGCGTCATATGTACATACTCTATAGGCTCCAGGTGTTGCACACTGATGATTTCGCCGATGGTTTTTGCATCCAGAATTTGTTTCAGTTGCCGGAAGTATGGGGAATAACGCAGCACATGGCAAACACTTACAATGCGCCCATAGTTTTTTGCTGTTTCGAGTATGATCCTGCATTGCTCTTCTGTAGGTGCGGCCGGCTTTTCAAGCAGCACATCATAACCACATTCAAGTGCTTTCATGCAGGGCTCAAAGTGCAGGTTATCGGGTGTTGCAATGATAACTGCATCGGCAAATTTTTCGCGTTTGAATACATCTTCCCAGTCATAAAACCTGTTGGCGGCAGGTATGTCGTGCTTGCGTGCAAACCTGCCATTGCGTACTGCATTGGGTTCGGCAATACCCACTATATTTACCTCATCTGGTCGTATAAAGGAATAATCGGCGTATATATTACCCCTGTGGCCGGCACCGATCAATATAGCTGTTACAGGCTTTGAAAGTGGCCTGTGCAAAGGGTTTACATAGATATCCTGGCTTAGCCCGAAAAGATTGGCAATCTCTTTCCACGTTAGCAATATCGATTCCGTTGCTGTTTTAAGTGCCCGTGTTGGTGATAGAAGTTCCCTCAGTGTCATGCTTAGTGTTTTTCCGGTTTATTCCTGCGCACATTGCCAGACAAGATGATAAAGGTATAGACTGTAACACAAGTTGTGCCATACAGGCAATCAAAAAATTTTACATTGATATTTTACAGAATTATATAGATTTTGATCTTTCGGTTTGTGGTTGCCAGGCATTGTAATCTTATCTATACAATGGCCAACTGGTACGTAGTTTCAAACGTTGTAGCATTACCTGGCGGTAATACTATTAACCCTATGCCATTATTAAACGCATCGGGAACACTGCTGAGATTTTCAATAGCAATGCTGCGCCTGTCGTTTGGTGTAAATATTTGCAGGTAGGGGTATGAGGCAGCAGGCGTTATACTTAGCTGAAGCCCGTTAAAAGGGTTTCTGATAGTGCACGAAACTTCATTTGTAGCTGCGAGCTCGAAACAATTATCCAGCGCGGTGTTTCCAAATCTTTTTGTGCGTGCAAAAGTTGTGTAAGGTACAAGATCGCCTGTCGGCAAAAGGCCATTGTCAAATACAACCATACGCCTGCTGTTAAACTGTACCAGCAGTTCATCAACCTTTACACCAAAAGTAAAGTATGGGTGCCAGCCATCGCTTATTGGTATGGCTGTACCAGCTTTATTCGTAACTTTTGTTGAAAGCAATAATCGGTTTTCTTCGTGCAGTTTATAGGTGACCTCCATTTCAAACCCGAATGGGAAACCCTCGTCTGTTTTGTTATAGGTGTATAACAGCACTACATAAGCGGCGTGCTCATCTGCACCATGCTCTTTTACCTTAAAAGACTGATCGAAGAGCAGGCCATGTATTGCAGCGCTGCCCATGTAAAACTTTTTTATTTTGTGCGCCACGCTGTTAAATGTGTATTCACCATTCTTTAACCTGCATACAAACGGACTAAGCTTTGTACTTTTAAAACCTTTGGAAACATTGGCCACGGCATCCTGCATTGAGATAAACCCATCTATAACGTTTACGGGCTTATGATCTACCGGAACAGCAAATGTATTGAGCAATGCACCAAAAGAATATATCTCTGCCGTGCACCCGCTAATATTATCCTGCAGCAGTATAATGTTTTCTTCACCTTGTTTTGTAATACTTACCGAGCATGCCATGATCTCAAATTTCGGTCAAGCTAATAAATTTTGCCGGCCGGTAAAAATTCAATCGTTTGTGTAAATGTTCGTAGGGCACCTGATAGTTTGTGATCGCACGATTTAAACAGGTGGATGGTTTTGAGAGCGGGCATTGGTTTTTCATGGCATCGCCGGTTGTGTCACTCACTTCAGCGTTCCTCTTTTATGGCGTCTGAAGCGATCTGTATGTATATTTCGCATTGTTGGATTACGGGAAAATCTTTGCTTCGTTCTTCGCGTGGCTGCACAATGCTTCTACAGTACAAGAGTGCGACGCAACGAAAGCTTCACTCTTATACTGCTGCCTGGTACATTATTCCACTTTAGCATTAGATGCCAATACGGCTGTGCCAAAACCAATAATAGCCATAAGCCCAAACGACCATTGTAAGCTAAGTGCTTCCGCTATATAACCAATAATTGGCGGGCCAAAAAGGAAACCAAGAAACCCTACACTCGAAACAAGTGAGATAGCTATACCGGCAGAGAGTTTTGTTGATTTGCCGGCAAGACCATAACTGAGTGGCACTACAGAAGAAACCCCAAAACCGGTGAGAAAAAAACCGAATGCAGCTGCGTAGATATTTGGAAAAATAACTGCGGTTAATAACCCGGTTGTAATAAGCGTACCACTGGCCTGTAAAACGCGTGTAGCACCAAATTTTGTAACCATTGTATCTGCAATAAACCGGCCTGTTGCCATTGTTGCCATAAACACAGTGTAGCCTACGGTTACCAGGTACGATGGTGCTTTTACTATATCTCTGAAATAAATACCACTCCAGTCAAACATGCAACCTTCGCAACCCATACAACAAAACGCAATAATACCAAGTGTTATAACAGACTTTATATTGCTCCATTTAAACTGGAATTTGGTTTTTTCACGACCATGATCATCTTCGCGTAGTGTGTGTCGAAAAAAAATGATTACGGCGATTATCATCAACGATGCCACCAGTATAAAATGGTGTAAAGGTGATATGCCTTGTGAGACCATTAATGTACCGATGGCAGCACCTGTAAACCCTGCAAGGCTCCACAACCCGTGAAATGACGCCATGATAGAACGTTTGTACAACGCCTCTACCCCCACAGCCTGTGTATTTACCGAGATATTCATAAGATTACCGGCCATACCGAAAAAGAAAAGCGCCGCCACGAGTTGCCAAACGGTATCGACAAGGCCTATGCAACAAAGAATAACGGCATAGATGAAAGAGCCTGCCAGCAAACAGTTGCGGCTGCCAAATCTTGTAACAAGAAACCCTGCTAATGGCAGGCACAACATAGAACCTACAGGCGAAGCAAAGAGTACAGAACCAAGTGCTGCCTCACTTAAGTTTAAATGATGTTGTATATCTGGTATGCGTGCTGCCCATGTGGCAAAACACAAGCCGGAGATGAAGAAAAAATTGCTCACGCCAATTCTTGCCGGGCGATGGAGCGCAATGTTGCCTGCTAACATATGCACAAATTTAATGTCAAAAGCATTCTGCATTTTATTTTAGAGGGCTCATTTACAGTGTTTGTTTTATGTGCATCTTCTTTTGTATTTTCATAACATGAAAAAAACCAGCAGAAGAAAATTTATAGCAACAGCAACATCTGCCGGTTTTGCTGTTGCAGTTTCAGCAAAGCCATTAAACATGAAAGCAAAAAGCAAACAGGTAGCACACCATGCATTATTTTGGTTAAAAAACCCAACTTCAGTGGAAGACAGGGATAAACTGGTGGAAGGCGTAAAAGGTCTTGCCAAAATAGAGACGATTAAACAAATACATGTAGGTGTACTGGCGAGTACAGAAAAGCGGGAAGTAGTAGATACCAGCTGGCAGGTTTCTGAAATCATGTTTTTTGATGATCTTGAAGGCCAGGCCACTTACCAAACGCATCCTATACACCAGGAATTTATTAAAAACTATGGGCACCTGTGGGCGAAAGTAGTTGTATATGATGCGCTTGAAGCTTAGGCCTTAATGCATTCTGTTTTTGAATTATCGTATGTGTATCTACACCTTATAATTAAAAAGCTCACCGGAAATAACCGGCGAGCTTTTTTTCAACTGCTTGTTTTAAGTGATACTAGTAACCTGGATTTTGTGTCAGGCTGGAGCCATACTTTGTTGCAAGATCAATAATTGAAGAAGGTATTGGAAAATATTCGTGTTTACCTTTTACAAAAACTGCCCCGGCTTTATACACTCTTTTTGTTTTTTCCTTTTCAATGTATGCGTTAAGTGTTTCGGCGGCTATTCCCCATCTTACAAGGTCAAAGAAACGATGACCTTCCTGGGCAAGCTCTAACCTTCTTTCGAAACGCACGGCTGTTCTTGCATAATCCTGGTTAGGGAAAGATGCATACAATCCGATCTGGTAGTTCGCATCTGCCTGCTCAGACGTAAGATCGCCAGGTACTTCTCTCACCCAGCTTATCGGGTTTTCAGCTCTTGCACGTACCCTGTTTATATAACCACGTGCCACTTCTAAAGAACCAACTTCTATTTCAGCTTCTGCAGCCATTAGCAACACATCTGCATAACGGATAATATAAATATCTTTTGCTGTGATATTTTTCCAGCCGGAAGACGTTAATACATTCGCTTCTTTTTTGGAGAAGATGTGTTTTTTAGGGCTGAAAGGGCCTGCATAGTTCTGGTCGCGAATCCATGAAACACCCGGATGCACACCCCAGTCCCAGAAAAATATACCTTTTCTACCTACTGTCCAGTCTAACCTTGGATCCAGCGGAGTAACATTATCATTCTGATATGCTGCTCCATCTGCAACACCCTGGTCGTTCTTAAGATCAGCGTTATTGAAAGTAGAGAACAACGGCAATCCGTTAGCGTCAGTCTTATACGCGTTCACAAGATTTTGCGAAGGCTGAAAGAAGCCGCAGCAACCAAAGTCGCCACCGTAAGGGAATGCAAGACCTAAAGAACGTTCACCGCTACCGTCCACAGTTCCAGAAGCCGCTGAGGCTACTGCAAAAACACTTTCCATACTGTTATCATAAGCTGGATCAAAATTTTTCCAGTAAGCATCCTGTAAGCCGTATGCAGCACCTGATGAATTTTTACCACTGGTAATGATAACATCGAATAATGCTTTTGCCTGCGTAAACTTACTCTGGAACATGTAGCATTTAGCCAGGTAAGCTGCAGCAGCCCATTTGTTTACCCTTCCAACCTGAGATTGTGTTTCAGGAAGATTATCATAAGCAAACTGGAAATCTGCTTCAATTTCAGGCCATATATCACTTGAATTATTGTATACTGTTGTTGTGTCACTGATAAACGGCACCTTATTCCACAAGCGCTTTGCATCAAAATGGTAATGTCCACGTAAAAATCTCGCCTGGGCAATAACAACTTTCTTTTCATCGTCTGTCATATCTACAACCGCTGGATCAGATGTTAATCTAATAACATCGTTTGCACGAGACACACCTTCATAGACTGCAACCCATTTGTCATAAAAATAAGGATTTGCAGATTGTGATTGATACATTTCAACCTCAGTCATTTGTGGCTGATCATTTGCATCCGTACCTTTATAAGCATCATCTGCGGCAACACCTGCAGTAGCCCAGTTTACAGCAGAAGGGGCCCATGTACTATTTACACCCTGGCCGTCTAAAACCCCGTAGGCTCCCACCAACAGCGCGTCAATTGCCTTTTTATTTTTTACTTGATCCAAACCATACTGACCGTATGGTTGGGCAGTCAAAAAATCTTCCTTGCAACTATAAATTACAGTCACAAATCCCGTCAGGATGATTGCGATTATAATCTTATTTGTATTTTTCATTACACAAATTTTAAAATAATTAATAACTTTTATTGACTAAAATACAACGTTAGCTCCTACAGAAATTATTCTTGGCGTTGGGAAATTTCCGTAATCTACCCCGAGGCTGTTTGCATCGGATCTTCTAGATCTGTAGTCGTTCCGACCTACAATTTGAGTTGAGATTTCAGGATCTAAGCCAGTATATTTTGTAATTGTAAATAGGTTCTGGGCCTGAACATAAATGCGGAATCTGTCAATGCTTAACCTCTTAAGAATATTTGCAGGCAAGGAGTAACCGATGGATAAATTTCTAAGTCTCAAGTATCCACCAGATTCTACGTAATAACTTACGGGTACCTGGCCGCTAGCGCCATCAGAACCATCAAGTACAGGCAGCTTGGCATTGGTATTCTCAGGAGTCCAGCTATCATATAAAACCCTTCTGTCCCTGTTGCCCTGAAATGTATTGAAATCAGTCCAATACCGAACATAGTTCACAATATCGCCACCATTTTTCCAATATAAAGACGTGCTTACGTCAAAATTCTTGTAAGAAGCATTGAAATTAAATCCCATCGTGAAATTAGGATGTGGATTTCCCATGAAAGTTCTATCGTTTACATCAATAATACCATCAGGCTTTCCTTCCGGACCAGATAAGTCTTTGTATCTCCATTTCCCAATACCCTCATTATTCTGAACGATTGCGTCCATGTCTGCCTGCGTTTGAAAAAATCCATCGATGATATAACCATAAAACATCGAAATAGGCTGACCTGTAACAGACCTGTTAAATGGATCAATTCTAGATCTACTTCCTTCGAAATATGGATCAGCGATATTACCCACCTTGTTACGATATAAAGAGAAGTTTATACCAGCATCATATTTGAAATCTCGGTTACCACCTCTATAGCTCACAGCCAAATCAATACCTTTATTAGTCATATCACCAATATTTGTTGGCTGTCTGAATATATTTCCACCGTATAAAGTGGGGTCTAATTGTCTGTCATAAATCAGATCAGTGGTTTTGCGGGTATAAAGATCTAAAACTATATTAAGGCTACTTTTGAATAAAGTGGCATCCAAACCAACATTTGTAGTTGCTGACTGTTCCCATTTAATATCTGGATTACCTATGGATCTGTGCATCATTCCCGGGGTAAATCCTGTATTATTTCCGTCAATAGGATATCCTGCTGCAAAAGGATCAAATACGTAAGAAGTTATAAATCCAAAATCTACAGTGTTGTCATTTCCTAGTAGACCATATCCGACCCGAAGCTTAAGATCGTTAAGCCAATCGATCTTTCCCTGCATAAATTTTTCTTCTGATATTCTCCATCCCGCGCTACCAGAAATAAAGTTTCCATATTTGGAATTAGGACCAAATGCGTTTGATGATCCGTCTCTTCTAAACGTTCCACTAAGTAGATATTTATTTGAATAAGTGTAATCGATTTTACCTATAATCGGTGAATATTTGCGGAATCTATATTCGTAGCTCTCACCATAGGGTGTAGTTCCCAGGCCGGTACTAACCTGCTGAAAAAGCCTCTCAAACAAAAAGTAATTGTTATTTCTTGCAAAAACACCTCTTCCCTGTCCCTGTACCATTTCAGTTCCGATAAGGGCTCTTATGTCATGATCTAATCCAAATGTTTTATGAAAATTTAATGTATTGTACCATGTCATCGTATATCCATAATTATGACCCTCGCCATATTCTCCTACTCCACCTCTGCCTTCTGCATTTTCATAAGCCGGTATGTTGAAATAATTATACCATCCGTTGCTATAATCCATTCCAAGTACTGTTTTCAACGTGAAATACTTAAGGAAATCTACTTCAGCGTACGCCGATCCTATGATACCAACCTTTTTGTCTTTGTTATTTTGCCCCCTGTAAAGATCAGCATATGGATTAGAGGCATTTCCAAGGTTTGATCCTCTTGTTCCTGCGAAATTTCCCGCTATATCATATACCGGAACGATAGGCTGCATACGGTAAGACATTGAAATAGCATTTCCTTCATCCTGGTTGTTAAACCCATGCTTATCAATTATGCTTACCTGTAAATTCTCTCCAAGGCGAACCTTATTTTTAATTACAAAATTGGTATTCGCCCTGATTGAATATCTTTTGTAACCAGTGAATACTATAATCCCATCCTGGTCAAAATAGTTTAAACCTAAAACATAGTTACCTGTTTCCGATCCTCCCGATACGCTAAGATTATGGCTTTGCATTGGGGCGGCTTTAGTAATAGCATCCATCCAGTCTGTTCCTGTTTTATTTGCAGCAACTATTAAATAGGTACCGGATCCATTAACGTCATTAAGATTTAGCTTGTATTTTGCAGGGTTTGCGCGATCTTCGGGATCACCTTCCATTACGCTACTACCAGAGCCAGCTAGAATGTAGTCAGGAATGATTGGAACATCTGTTGAGTCTTGACCGCCATTGTATTGTCCTAAATTATACTTAGTAGTTCCTGGAGGTAGGTCGGAGCCAAGCTGAAGTCTTAAAAGATACTCGCCATATTCAGCGGTATTTAACAGGTCATATTTTTTTGTGAGTGACTGCACACCATAATATGCATCATAAGTAACTTTCGGTTTACCTTTTCCTCTTTTGGTTGTGATGATGATTACACCATTAGCTGCGGCTGCACCATAGGCGGCAGCGGAAGAACCATCTTTCAGTACCTGCAGAGACTCAATATCATTCGGGTTAAGATCAGAGATAGAGCTAACGCGTGCACCATCCACTACGTACAGAGGTTCATTCTGATTGAAAGTAGTAAATCCACGAATACGGATTGACGCACCGGCACCTGGTACGCCCGATGTACCAACGGTAACGCCTGAAGCTTTACCTTGTAGAAGGCTTTCAACGTTAGAGCCTGGATTTGCCAGCAATTCTTTGGTATTCACCACCGTAACGGAACCAGTGATATCCTTTTTCCGTTGTGCTGTATAACCTGTAACCACAATCTCATCCAGCGTAGACGATTTGTCTTTTAGCGATACGGTTACATTCGTCTGGCTCGTAACATCTACTTCCATTTCGTCAAAGCCCACAGAAGAGATTACAAGCGTGTTTTTGCCGGCAGGTACATTAATTGTAAATGTACCTGTAGCGGAAGTTGCTACACCTACACTTGTGCCTTTAACCAAAACCGATGCACCAACGATCGGCTGATTGTCTTTCGCACTTTTTACAGTGCCCGAGACGGTTTTTTGCGCAAATGCTGCAACGGAAAGAAAAACGAGAATAAAGGCCGCGCAAAGGCGCACGGCCAAGCAATCGATTTTTTGTCTCATAAACGGCTGTTTGGTGTTGTTTTTATTAATTGGGACAGTCTAAATTAGGGGAAAAATAATATTTTGTTAAAAAAATTATACTATTTTTTAGGAATTTGTTGTGATATCTCATTCTGAATGAATGAATTCTCCACATTTTAGAGCGTTTCCAATTACCGAAGCAACGTAAGCGTTCCCTGCTTCACGAGCGATTTTTCCTGGACATTCACCAGCTCCAATCGATAAACATAAACGCCGGCAGGTTGAAGCATGCCATTGTAAGTTCCATCCCAACCTTTGTACTTGTCATTGGTTCTGAATAATAATTTACCCCATCGGTTAAATATCAAAAATTGTTGTACTCGATAAGTATCCAACGGGATTATCCTGAATTTATCATTTTTACCATCCCCGTTTGGAGTAAAAGCATTCGGTACCCTGATGTCCTTATAAACAGTTACCATTACTTTATCAGTACCTGATCCGCAGCCGACTGCTGAACTTGCTGTGATAGTATATTCTGTGCTTTTCACCGGATTGACCTTTGGTTTCACTGTATTGATATTGTCAATAAACGTATTGGGAGCCCATGAAAAATTAACCAATGTACCTTTTACCCTGGCATCCAAAACAGCAGTATCTCCTTCAAGAATGACTTTATCTATTCCTGCACTGAGTTCGAGATTTCTATATACGTTGATAGTTAGGTAAGTGGAATCTTTGCAACCGTAACTATTTGTTACAACAATCTTATATTCAGTTGTATCTCCCGGAGTGGCAACAGGGTTAGGAACAGCATCATCTGACAATCCTGCAGAAGGATACCATTTAAATGACCCTCCTCCGGAAGCGGACACGAGCAACTGCTGACTCTGCCCTTCACAAACCGCTTTAGCCGGTTGCGCTGAGATAGTAGTGCCCGGGTAAATTTTCAGGTAAAACGAATCAAACTTTGTGCAGCCATAATAAAATGTTTGCTTGAGTGTATATAGCCCTGTGTCTTTATAGCCGACTGATGGAATAGTGGCACGGGGATCGGCTACGGAATAAACATAACTGTTGGGGCCTCTCCACAATACCTCCAAAGCCGACGGATCTGTTGCAGGAAGTAAAAGATCTTTCTGTAAACAGCCAATAATGTTTTGTGGAGGATCGTGCGGTGGTACGGGGTAAATTTCGGTCGGTATAACATTAGACGCAATTCTGCAATTGATGGAACCAATGTTTGCATTTTCTGCCGCAACCATCCGATATTCAATGTGTCCACTAGTTCTTCGTGGAATGGCATACAGGGCAGATTGAGCCCCCGCAATATCCTGCCATGTTTTACCTGAGTCTGTACTGGCCTGCCATTGAACAGCAGGATTTGCAAAACCGGCAGATATATTTCCCTGTAATATAAATGGATTTGAGTAATCAGCACACACGTAACCAGGCTCTGTACTGCCATCAAGTGTGATGGCCGCCAAAGGCCCACAACTTTGCAATGTGATATCATCTATTACAAAACCGCTTCCGCAGCCGGGACTGGGATTTGTAGTAATACTGGCAATTACAGATGGTGTATTGGCCGGCGTATTGAATGCAACACCATATTGTACCCATAGCCTGTCATCTGCAACCGGAATATCCCCTGTGGAAGCTGATGCGAGTATTGTACCATCAAGTGTTTTGATGGTAAAAGTAACGTTGGCCAGAACAGGGTTTCCACCGCAGGTGAAATGCTGCATAGCATTCGAAATCCAACCGGAAAAGACATAGTTGGTGTTATCGCACAGATCATTGGCTGTATCTGTAAAAACAGTGCCGGGCGTACTCTCTGCGTTAATGAGCATGTAATTGCCATTGAGATCTCCGGTATGATCGCCAATCATTTTGATCCACGATTTATCATCATTACTGCCGCAGCCAAAAAGAAAACTGCTTATAACGTACTGACCCTTGCCGGGGCAGCCACCTGTACGCTCAAAGGTGGTAGTTTTCCCGGGCATGCTAAAGTTTCCACCTGCTCCAAAATTCATGTTGATGATAGGATCTCCTAATGTTCCGGAACATAACTGTGCCTTCACCAAAGGCGCGATGATAACGAAACAACAAAAGAGAAAGTAACTTTTCATGGCATCGATTTCAAGGCAGGATGAATGTTTGTATTACAATAGCAGCCAAAAAACAGATCGCTTCAGCTCATACCTGCTGTGCAGTTGAAGAGTGCGACGCAACGATGTTTAATAGTATTACTGCTGCCGGGTACAAAATATTTATTGCAATTTATGTGTTTTACACAGCCATGCATTGCTTTGGCAAACTTATTCTTTTACAAACAAAGGCATGGGTGGAGCTATTTTTTTACATTTTTGAGCAGCAGGAATGGAGGTCCCTTTTCAAATGACCTGGCAGATTTGAACATTGCCGGTGCTGAAAAATTCCCGAGCACTATATCCAGCCTGCCATCACCATCCAGATCGCCTGCGTCCATTGTTAGCCACCGGCCCGATTGTGTGGCGGGAATGGTAGATGCGCTGAAGTTTAAGCTGCCTTTGTTTTCGAAATAGACAAAACCTTCTTCCGGCCTGTTGATGTAATCTGCGAAAAATGAAATGGTAGCAATATCGATATCCCCGTCTTTATCAAAATCTCTTGCAATTGCTTTAAAGCATCCATTGATATGAAAGAAAAATTGTTGGGTAAAATTATTCTTACCATCATTCAGGTAAATGTATAAGCCGTGATACGGCTTTAATACCGGAGAAAAATCTGCATTATCTCCGCAGGTATACACGATGTCATTAAAACCATCTTTGTTAATGTCTGCAAGATCGAAACTTGTTGAACCAAAAGACGGGATAAAGCGCAGCAGGCGCTTTTCTTCGAAGCTGCCTTTGCCTTTATTGGTATACAAAAAGATACTTTCATCGCCCTGTGCAAACAAAACAAATATGTCCTGCAAGCCATCATTGTTATCATCTTGAATAAATGCTTTAATAGCACCCGGCACCTCTCTTATTACATGCTTGTCATACACATTACTCCCTTTGTTTTCAAACCACGATAGCATTCCTTTAAGATTGCCATATTCACATACCAGGTAGTCCTGCTTACCATCATTATTAAAATCAACAGCGGTGATCTGAACAGGCCGCCTCAGGCCGCCGAACATTACCGAAGTATCATATTCCATTCGTTGTTCTTTACCAAGCCTGATCTTATTTGCGGTACCTGTAGTGCCATTGTTTGGTATCATAATACCAATGTTACATGCGATAGCGCTATCATTCAGTTGGTCAACGTCAACAACGGGCCACTGTGCATAAATTGAGTCAACTGCCTGTAACCTGTTGTTATATCTTGTTACACTCCTGTTGTTTACATCATTGATGAGCAGTGTATGATTTTGCCTGCTGGTATCTATCCCTACAAAGCAAATGCGGGCACTATCATTGGTTGTCTGAGGATTCAAAGCCTGGAACAATGGCAGTTGTTTTTCGATGGGTCGATCGTTTGCGGAAGCATGCAGACTGTCTGGCGCAAGTGACGTATAATAATCTACAATGTTCTGCCATTGCGTGCTGGTAAGTACAGCCCGGGCGGGATAAAAAGCAGCACCAATATCTTTATCATGCTTATAAGACGGATAAGTTTTATAGTTGTGCTCAAAGATGCCCAGACGCGGCCCCATCATAGGAAGCACGCCGCTCTCCCAGCTTTTGGCATCGAGGTCTTTCGGGTCTGGCAATGCATGGCAGGACTGGCAATAAATTGCGGCCAGTTTCTCACCCGCTTCAATACTTTCATCGCTTACGTGTTGGTGACTTCTATTTTTTTGATATTGCTTACATGAAGCCAGGCTAATACAAGTTATCAATATGCAAAAGGCTGTAATTAACTGGTTCCTTACGCTCACGTTATCTCCTGATGTTTTAAGCTTTAAACGAATAGTGTATTGTAGTATGTACCCGGCAAATACTTTCAATGAAGCTTTTGTTGCGTCGCACTCTTGTACTGCAACAAATATGGCATCGGGTGCGTAAATGTAAACCACGCGACCATTATATCGGTTGGTTTTGTTCACACAATAATAAAAAAGGTAGAGCCAGAGCTCTACCTTTTTACTATACATATAAGACTACTAGTAACCCTGGTTTTGCACCAATCTTTCAGTACCATCTGAATTAAGGTTGTCAATCTCGCCCTGTGGTATTGGGAAGTACTCGTTTTTGTTTGGAGTCCATTTAGCATTTGCTTTTAATGGCATGAATGCTCTCTCCCTGTCGTAATACGCATTCAACACGGTGTTTGCGGTTCCATACCTTACAAGGTCGAAGAAACGGTGGCCTTCCATTGCAAGTTCCAATCTTCTTTCGAACTGAACAGCTTTAACAGCATACTCCTTAGAAGGGAATGATGTATACAAACCGATCTTGTAGTTGTCAGCAGGAGTAGTTTGTGTAGCATACATTGCTGCACCGGCATTGTAATCGCTGTTCTTGTAAACCCATCCTGTTGGATCTGCTGCCCTGCTACGAACCTGGTTCACATAATCTTTAGCGGCTGTAAGATCGCCTGCATCGGCAGCACATTCGGCAGCCCAAAGAATTACATCGGAAAAACGTATAATATTCACGTTGTTTGCCACAAGTTGGGTAGGTCCCCAGTATGCACTACCTACGTCAGAATACTGATCTTTTTGAGATGATGCATAAACATTCTTCTTAGGGCTAAAGTGGCCATCGGCACCGGGATTCCTGATCCATGCGTCACCTGGATGTGGACCCCAATCCAGGTAAGGGATTCCTTTTCTACCCATTACCCAGTCAATTCTTGGATCAAGCGTTCCAACATAGGGACTTGTAACAGCGCTAACACTTAAACCAGTGTACCAGGTATCAAGCAATGGCAAGCCATTAGCGTCTGTTTTGTATGCATTGGCAAGATCCTGTGATGGGTTGTAGAAACCGCAACAACCACCAGGACCACCGTTATAAGGAAAGTTTAAAATGTCTCCGTAGTTACCATTCGGATCGCCACCCCAGTCTACAGAAGATTGATCCTGTACTGATGTCTGCGCTGCAAAAACCGACTCAGCACTATTCTTTTGTGCAGGATTAAAATTGGAGTAGTAGTGAGGCATTAGCGCATACTTCTCGCCTTTAGCTGTTTTACCATTTGCAATAATGTCTTTCAGAAGTGTATATGCCTCTGCATATTTATGCTCAAACATGTATGCCTTCGCAAGCATTGCTTTAGCAGCCCATTTATTAGCTCTACCAACGTCAGCGCCCCATGAGTCAGGGAGATTATCCGCCGCAAATTGTAGATCAGCTTCAATTTTAGGCCACGCATCTACCGTGTTTGTAGTTGTCTCTAAAGTATTCAACTCGTCTGCATAGACAATGTTATTGAAAACTTTTTTCAATTCCATATGAAAATAAGCGCGTAAGAATCTGGCTTGGGCGGTTATTGTTGTTGACAACTCAGGGGCGATATCAGTTGCCAAAGGCAATACTCTTAACACATCATTACAACGCGACGCACCTGAATAACAAAGCTTCCATTTCTGAGGAATTGCCCCATTGGTAGGAGTGATCGACCAGTCTTCCATAGGAGCAGCATCAGCTACATCGGACGGGTCTGATCCTTTATATGAATCATCCCCTGCTACACCACCATAAATCCAGTTGGAAGCCCCGGATGCAAAACCGTCACCAGAAGCACCTTCGCCATCGACTAGTGAATAAGCTCCTATGAGAATCCCCTGAACCCCTGTTTCAGTGGCAACAATTTCCGGGTTTAAGGTTCCTAAAGGTGGTTTATTCAGAAAATCTTTACTACAGGCAGCTAAGACTGCAAAAAGCGAGAGTCCGGCTGGTATTATAAATTTAAATTTTATCTTTTTCATATAGACCAAATAAGTTAGGATTAGAAATTAAGATTAATGCCAATCAAATAAGACGGCGTGTGTGGATAATTACCCTGATCAATACCCAGATTTGTTGCACCTGCGGCACTACCAGGATTATTAACATCTGTAATTGACTGCAATTCCGGATCAAGTCCCTTATACTTGGTAATGGTAAAAAGATTAGCAGACTGCAAATAAATTCGGAAATTCTCAATACTTAATTTCTTCAAAAAGTTAGAAGGAAGTCTGTAACCAATCTGCAGTTGTTTACAACGTAAATAAGAACCTTTACTTAAAAAATAACTGTTCACAGCCTGATCTGAACTAAAACTTCCTGTGTTATAAAGTGCAGGTATAGACGTATTTGTATTTTCTGGAGTCCATGAATTTACTGCCACTTCTCTCCTTATACCGCCCTTGAAGAAATCCGGGAAGTCGGTGTAGTATTGTGTTTGATTAAAAATGTCATTTCCTTTTGATCCATAGAAAAATGCTGACAGATCAATATTCTTATAACTTAACGCTAAGTTCAGACCATAAGTAAAATCCGGGTGGGGATTGCCGATATATGTTCTGTCCTGATCATCAATCTTACCATCCGAATTTACATCGCGGTATTTGAAATTACCGAGTCTAGATCCTGATTGAGTAGGAGATTTATCAATATCTTCCTGGCTCTGGTAAAGACCAACAACCTCGTATCCATAAAATGCACCTAAAGGATGGCCAACTTCATTACGCTGAATCTGAACATTCCTGATTGTTGGACCAAAAAAGTAACCTGAACCAGGGATAGAGATGATCTTATTTTTATATGACGTAAAGATTCCGGTTACATCTAACTTAAGATCTTTATTTAGGTTTGCATGATATGTAAGGTTCAGATCTATACCTGTGTTCTGGTTGTCAGCAACGTTAACATACGGTAAATCTGCGTCTCCCACAAGAATAGAAGCCCATTGCGGACCCTGAGCCTGATATAATAGTCCGTTCACTCGTTTTTTATACCACTCAATTGTTACGTCTATTTTATTTTTAAGGATAGTGGCGTCAATACCAACATTTGTTATAACGTCTTCTTCCCATGTGGTGCCGGGATTTCCTACATTACTTTTATAAAATCCTGCGTATGGAGTTGTGCTGTTTCCACTTATATCATAGGCAGATTTACCTAAACGAGTGCTGTAAAGATTGTATGGATTTGTATTAAGTACGTTACCAGATGTACCCATAATACCCCAGCTTACACGCAACTTTAAATCATTAAAAAAGGAGACATTCTTCATAAAATTTTCCTGAGATATTCTCCACGCTGCGGATGCTCCAGGAAAATATCCATATCTCACATCTTCGGCAAAAACAGAAGCACCGTCTCTTCTTATACTCGCATTTAAGAGATATTTCCCTGCATATCCATATTCTAGCTTAGCAAACTGTGACCAAAATGAACTTTGATAGGCACCACCTGCATTAGATTGAGCACCAGTTCCTGCACCTAATACCCAATAATTGGGATCTTCAGAAAAATAATTGCTTCTCGTACCCGATAGATTTCTTCCATAGTAATTTACGGCCTCTGTACCTAAGAGTAGTTTCACATTATGATTACCGAAACTGTTGTTGTAAGTCAAAGTGTTTGTGAAAGTCCAGTTAGAGTTATAACTTGATCCTTCAGAAAATGAATTTGCACCTGTGTTACCTTCAGCATTTTCGTAACCTACAAAATTGAAATTATAGTAATAATTATTATCTACAACTCCTCCAAAACTTGTTCGGGCAGTAAAATGTTTCAACAAGTCAACCTCAGCAAATACATTACCCTGGATATTCCATTTATTAGAACGATTATCTTTTGTTCTGTAAATATCCGCGTAAGGGTTACGTGCATTACCCAAATCCTGAGATTTTGTTCCGGCAAAATTTCCCATTATATCATACACGGGAATAATTGCATCCTCACGAAATGCAACACTGAAGGGACTTCCTTCACCCTGATTGCCAAACTTTGGATTTTGCTGATAGAAAACAAAAGCGTTCTCCCCAATACGAATTTTATTGCCTACATTAAAGATAGTGTTAGCTCTCACAGAATACCTTTTATTATACTGAAATCGAGCTATGCCCTGCTGATTCAGATAACCAAATGAAAAGTAAAAAGCACTTTTATCAGTACCGGAACTGACAGATATGTTGTGACTTTGCATTGGAGCATTCCTGGTTATAACATCATACCAATCGGTACCAATCTTATTAGCCTTGGTTATCTGATTTGAATTGATATTGTAGAGTTCAGGATTTGTACCGGGATCTCCTTCAGAAGCGCCTGCAGGAGTAATGTAATCAGGAATTACGGGCGTTGCTCCATATCCAAATTGTTTGTGCCCCCAACCTTCATCACCTACTGAAAGACCTGAATTGATACGCTGCTGCCAAATAGCATTACCTTCCTCAGCAGTGTTAGCCATATCATACCCGGGACCTTTAGTTGTTACTCCATAATAGCCATCATAAGAAACCTTGGCTTTACCGGCCTTTCCTCTTTTTGTTGTAACGATGATTACGCCATTTGCACCTGCCACGCCATAAATCGCTGCAGATGCATCCTTTAATACCTGGATTGACTCAATATCATTTGTATTAATGTTTGTGATGTTTCCGCGAACACCATCAATAATAACCAATGGCTGGTTATTACCGAAAGTGGTCACTCCGCGAATACGAATGTCGCTCGGCGCACCTGGCTGACCAGAACTAATAACTGTAAGACCTGAAGCACGACCTTGTAATGCTTCCTCACCGGTACCAACTGGTACCTGTCTCATGTCTTTTACGTTTACTACCGCTACAGCGCCGGTAATCTCTTTTTTCTTTTGTGCTGTATAACCTGTAACAACAATCTCGTCTAAAGATGAAGATTTTTCTTTCAGGGAAACAGTCACGGATGACTGGCTTGTAACATCTACTTCCATGTCGTCAAAACCAACGGAAGAAATTACGAGTTTGTTCTTACCGGAAGGAACATTAATTGAAAATGAGCCGGTGGCGGATGTTGCTACACCCACGTTTGTTCCTTTAACTAAAACTGAAGCACCAATGATGGGCTGGTTGTCTTTTGCACTTGTAACAGTACCCGATACTGTTTTTTGTGCAAATGCTGTAGCAGATAGAAAAACGAAGAAAAAGGCTGCGCATAGGCGCACAGCCAAGCAATCGATTTTTTGTCTCATAAGCGGGCAAGTTATGGTTGTGTTATTTAATTGGGACGAGCTAAAATTAGGGAATTAATCTTTTGTTAAAACAAAAATGAAAAAAAAATTTTATTGTGTCTTTGGTACACATTGACGCTTGTGTTTTGTTGACACAATGGTAGTTGGATTTAATTGATTTTTAATATCTTAGACATATGCGAAGAAAATTATTGGAATGCTAAATTTTCATCAATCCAAGACAATAATTCATCAGAATTACCCCAGATTATACCATCCATCTTCCTAAACCATGTGAGTTGTCTTTTCGCGTAATGCCGGGTATTTTGTTTGATTTTTTCGACTGCACCGGAAACCGGCATTTCATTTTTAAGTGCAGCGAAGATTTCCTTGTAACCAACAGTTTGCAGTGCATTTACATTCTGCCAGCTTAAAAGAGAAGCTACCTCATCTATTAAACCTTCTTTCAGCATTTGATCTGTTCTTGTATTGATGTAGCTATACAACACATCTTTTGGTAACTGAATGCCAAGCGTTATAATATTAAAATCCCGATCCTTTTTATTGCCTCTTCTAAAGTCTGTAAAAGATTTGCCTGTGGCTAATTTTACTTCCAGCGCACGCATAAGTCTTTGCGGATTTTGTTGTTCCGCCTGTGACCAAAACAAAGGATCCTGGCTTTGCACTTCATGCTGTAGCCATGACAACCCTTTTATTTCATAAGCATTTTGAATTTTGCTTCGCACGATTGGATCTATTGCTGGCATTTCATCGAGACCTTCGCAAAAGGCTTTAACGTATAACCCCGTGCCACCGGCCATAACGGCAACCCTGCTTTTTTGAAAAATTTTGTCAACTGCATTAAGCGCATAAGTTTCAAAAACCTGGGCGGTTACATTATCGTGTATTGAATGGGAGCTGATAAAATGGTGCTTGACAAGCTGCAGTTCTTTAGCAGACGGTTTTGCAACACCAATATTCAACTCTTTATAGCATTGCCTTGAATCTGCGGAGATGATTTCTGTATTAAAACGTTGGGCAAGTTGAATGGCAAGTGCCGTTTTACCGGATGCAGTGGGGCCTGTAATAATTATTACTGTATGCTGTTTTTTGCTCATGATTAGTTGTACAGACTAATAAGCGTTCAATATTTAAGTGGCGCAAATGCATATTAAAAATGCCAGACGCTTTTCGAATCGATGCTCAGATATGTTCCCAAAGTACAAGAGTGCGACGCAACAGGCGATGATTAATGTTTCTACTGCCGGTTACATAAAAATTACCTTGGCGCCACATAACTTTTTACATCAGCTTCTGTAATGATTTTACCTGAGAGAATTACCAGTCTTTCAACAACATTTCTCAGTTCGCGTATGTTGCCTGTCCAGTTATGCTCCTGTAACTCCTTCATTGCTGTAGGATCTATGGATTTTTTGGCCTGTCCGTAATCTTCTGCAATATCTTCCAGGAATTTTTCTACCAGTAATGGTATATCATTTCTTCGTTCATTCAGCGAAGGCACATGGATCAATATTACGCTTAGCCTGTGATAAAGATCGAGCCTGAAATTCTTTGCTTCAGTTTCTTTCAACAGGTCTTTGTTGGTAGCGGCAATTACACGCACATCGACAGGTATCTCTTTGTCTGCACCTACACGTGTAATTTTTCCTTCCTGCAATGCACGTAACACTTTAGCCTGTGCGCTTAGACTCATATCTCCTATTTCATCAAGGAAAAGTGTACCACCGTTTGCCTGTTCGAACTTACCAATGCGTTGTTTGATTGCAGAAGTAAATGAGCCTTTTTCGTGACCAAATAATTCGCTTTCGATAAGCTCCCCGGGTATAGCTGCGCAGTTAACCTCCACCAACGGCCCCTCTGCGCGGCTGCTCTTTTCATGTATCCATTTTGCCACCAGTTCTTTACCTACACCATTTTCACCTGTAACCAACACACGTGCATCTGTTGGAGCTACTTTTTCTATTGTTTCTTTAATCCTGCTTATTGGCTCGCTGCTGCCAATCATTTCCTGCACACGATTAACACGGCGCTTTAGCACCCTTGTCTCTTTACTGAGTTTATTTTTATCCAGCGCATTGCGGATAGTAATCAGCAGCCGGTTGAGATCTGGTGGCTTTGCAACATAATCGTAAGCGCCTTTCTTGACCGCATCAACAGCAGTTTCAATGGTACCGTGGCCGCTGATCATAATAACGGGCACATCGGGCAATTTTTCTGATGCCCTGGTAAGAAATTCCAGCCCATCTAACTTTGGCATTTTAATATCGCAAAGCACCACATCGTAATTCTTTTCTGTAAATAACTTCCACCCTTCTTCGCCATCTGCCGCCTCATCTACTTTAAAGCCCTCATAACCCAAAATTTCACTAAGGGTTTTGCGTATGGCCCTTTCGTCGTCTATAATAAGTATGTTAGACATGATAATACTTGTTTGCCGCTAAGATATATGTAATTGTTTGTGCAAGTTATAAAAGAAAGTTAACGCCTGGTTTGTGCGGACGATATGGTTCCCCGTTTTTTGCTGACCAGAATACTACGCAACCTTTTGTGTGTATTGGTTTTTATGCCTTTTTTGCCTGTCCAGGTATTTACCGTGAATTACATCGCCCATGGATTTGTTGTAAACTTTTCCTTCGAGCCAGGAGATAACGTCGAGGTATGCGAATGCACGTGTTTCGAAACGGCTTTTTTCGAGGTGCTTAATCTTGCTGAGAAATTTTTCCAGTTCAGGCTTCAACTGGCGCGTAGTTAAACTAAAAGAAGTCCGTACAAATCGGAACATCTCTTCTTCAACCACAGTAAGGTTTTTCATCCTGGCCATGAAGCGATATACTGACTTCATCAATGATTCAATGATATCATCGTTGCCCATTTCATAATGCGACATGAGGTGTAAAAGACGTGCGTAACATTGCAGATCGATACGCAGATCGGCGCTGTCTGTAATAATTTTCTGCAGGAAATCTATGGCCCTGCTATAATCCCCGTTGCCAAAATAAAGGGATGCAATTTTATAATTGAATACAAGTATGCGATGCCTGTCTATATAGAGACCATACTCTGCCAGTTTCTCTTCAATATACGGTACGGCTGCAAGCCCTTCTTTAAAAGTACCGGTCATTAAATGCCAGTTTATCTTGGCACTGTAGATGTAAACAAATGTGTGAATGCGAAAGTTGTCATGCAGGTTGGCAGCCTCGGTTTGTGCAAAAGTCTCAAAATCATGTAAGGTGATCTCGAACTGTTCAAAATTGCGCAGGTCGAAATGTGCATTGAGCAGATTGTGCATGCCTTTAATATAGTGCCCGGTTTCCACGGCTATCATAGCCGGTTCTTTTTCGAAGAGACCGATCCACTTTCTGCTGTAACGGTAATACATCAGGAAATCCTGCTTGATAAAGGCATACCAGCTGTAACTCTGGTACAGGTACATGAGCTCATAAAAGTCTGTAATACCTTCTACATGTTGCGGCAGGCTGCTTTTGAAGAATTCATTGATGGCCTTAATATCCTGGTCGTGCCGGGCATGACCATTCTTAACATACCAACGATATAGGAGCAATGCCAGGTTCGATAGCTGGGAAACACGGGTGATATGACCGCTGATATCATTTGATTCGACTGCGAGGTATTCCGTTTTTTCGAGGGAACTTCTTGTAATATGCAGTGTTTCAATCTTCTTTTCCAGTGATATTACCTGGGCCAGGTAATTGTATTTATGATTTGCTTTTGCAAGCTCTTTGGCTTTTTCAAGAATTTTCAGACTCTGGATTTTAAGACCTTTATTGTATAATATCCTGGCATGATCAAGAAGTTCACTTAATTGCAGATCAATGCTTACCGAAGTTTTCAGTAAGCGCAGGCTGCCAAGCAATTCTTTATAAAGATGTGTTTTTAAATTTGCCAGCTGCGGCTTTGTTACAGGCGAAAGTCTTTTCAACAGGTGTTTCTCGTCATACTCCTCCATTTTATCCATTGCATCAAAAAGCTGAATTATTTTGAGGTCTTCTTTTGCAGAACTCCGCTTTATATACAGCTTAAAATGCCTTTTTTCAGCCTTTTCCAAGGACCTTACCAATTGAAATAATGCGTCTGTAAAACGGTTGGACATCATAACGAAAATCTCCCAGAACTCAATGCCATCAATAGTTTTAACAAAATTTATCCTGCTTTGGCATCATTAAACAAGGACTAAATTGATTATAACAGTGTGTAAACGCGTTATACATTTGTACTCGTAAACGCGAAACACATAGCAGGCAATCGTTAGAGATAAGCAAAACAAGCAAAAAGTTAAGAGGCCTGAAAAGCAACTTAAGGTTGCAAAACTAAAAAAGATTATTCAAGAATTTTCATATGGCAAGCAATCGTTAGAGGCCGTCCTGTTTCCACAGGAGGGCTTTTTTCATTTTGGCCGTCGAATATACTGCTAATTAGGTAATTGCAAAAAAATACTTCGCTTTTTTCTTAAATGACCAAAAAATTATGTTTTTCCGGCTTTGGAGCGCTACTCATCCCGGTTGTGTCACTCACTTGTACTGTATAACACTTTTCGGCTGTAGCGTTCTGGAATAATATTTGGCTAATAGGGTTAAAAGAAATCTGACACAATTAAACCGGGCATCTTTATGACAAACAAATCCAAAAAAACAGCCGGCATACTACTTTCGGCAGCCGCCATTCTCGCAGTAATATGGTTTATAAAAAAGAAAGAAAAAGAAGAAGTTGATGAATATGATTGGATAATGTGGTAAACAGTTTGTTAATAATAACTATAAAAACTGTATTGCAATCTTTATTGCGCACAATATCAATAGCTTGTCATTGCACTAGTTGCCGGTTATCGGGCTTTATTGCCGCCCGGACCAGGTATATGAAAAATTGCTATTTACCGTGATTTTTCACCACAAAAACGGTGGTTTTTCACCTTGTAAATGAGTTTTGAAAAATTAGCTTTGCATTTCAAAACTTATGGAAATGGAAAATATTAGCGAGACTGTCATGTTGTGTATGATTACCATTGCTGCGATTCAGTTTATTGTTATTTACTTTCTGGTGCGCCACACAGTCAACGAAAAAGAAGAAAATTCTACACCGCATAAAAAAATTGTAGAATTATTGAAACCTGCACACCGAAACAGTGAACAACTAAACAGTGAGTGTTGTAATTAATTTTGTAAATTGTATTAAATGCTAACTTATGAGGCCAAATGTACCCTTCCTGGATTATAAACAATCTTCTGAATTCCTGGTAATATTGGGTTTGTATTACGAAACAAAACATGCTTTACTTACTAAGCAGTTGCCGAGAGTGCCTGCAAATGATTTCAGGCGCGTACACGCTTCGCAGGCTGTTGCGGATACTGGCAACAGGCAACATTATGGCATAAAACAAATCATTACCGCACAGGTAAGTGGGTTGATACCTTCTTTCAAAAGGTCTGCTGCATAGCCATATTAAAGTACGGATAATGATTTGCCTTTAGCTTTTTGCGAGGCTGCTGAGGTTGATGTTGTACGCACATGTTTAACAGCGTATAAAGCGTTGAAGAGTGCGACGCAACGATGTTTAATAGTAGTAATACAGCCTGGCTCCAAAAAAATTACAACATATTGTTGCCAATGAACCGTAACTCCCGGGGCGAGAAACCATTTAGCATTTTGATCTTTAAGAATGCGAAAAGCATTTCGTTTTGCTGAGACCTGATAAGTTCCCTGATTTCCTGCTGTACCTGTATGTCATTTATGATTGCACGAAAAGACCGGAGGATTTTCTTTTCATACGTTCGGGCACATTCGAAAGGGCAATTAGGCTGATAATCATCGTTCTCATCTTTTTTTACATGAGAAATGTCGTTTACAGGAAACAATTGCTGTAAAGAAGCAATTGCATTTTTTACCTGTTCTTCGTAAGGCGCTGTTTCGATAACAAAGTTTAGAATGTTGTTTCGTAATCCCTTTTCTTTTGTGTTAAGTGCAATCTGTTCCATCTTTATCCTAACTGCGCTGAGCAGTTCCCGTAGCGGTTCCAGCCTTGCTAAAGTGTAGCGCATGCTTACTCTTTCCTGAGAATTAGGTTGAGTATAAATCATGGCGGTATATTTCCAGAAAAGTTACGAAACTTTTAGTGCTGGTGTATGACCATGATCAGCTTAAATTTTTTGTTGTTAACACTGACGCATTGCCGGCCTATTAATTTTCTTTTTGTAACACCAGTGTAATTTTATTGAAGTCGGCAGATGCATTGATTACCTTTTTAAAGTCTTCAAATTGCTCTAAAGGATAATAAATTTTGGCATAGGTCTCGTAAATATTTACGGTAACTGCATTGCCGGATTTCGTATAGTTGCTTACAAAGCCCATTGTTACGGTATCGTTTTCTTTGTGTACCACGCTCAGGTTTATATCGTCGAGATTTTTGACGCTGTAACCGCCTGGTATTTCAAAAACAATCTTCCTGTTCAACACATGCGGGTAAGGCAATTCAACAGGTAGATGCCGTGGTTTTTCCTGGTACATTTCTGCCTGCTGACCGATGATTTCACCGAGTTTAAATAAGACTTTATTGCCGGCGCGCTCAAGTAGCGTAGTGCTTTTGATATCTGCGCCGATTGTCAGCGGTTTATTGTCGAAATAATCGTTGAGGTTAGTACCCTCAATTTTTATATTGGAAATATCTTCACTGCCAGCCACCCCTTTAATAATTTCTTTGTTTGCTTCATCCTGTTTGTCTTGCGGCAGGAATGTATAAATGGGCCTGTAATTAGTGGCGCCATAGCCTGTAAGTATTTGCCTGCTTGAAATGATAACCGTGTCCATTTCACGGGAAAACTTAATTGCAGCTTCCATATTCATGGCATGCTGATCAAAACTTTCTGCACCTATTGTGGCGAAGCTGCCTACTGCTGTTTTTAATTCGCCCACCACTGTTCCTTTTAGAAACAGGCCTTTTGTGTATATATACTGGTATGGTATGTAGGGATACCTTAATTCAACATTAACCGGTGAAATGAATTTTTTTACTGAAGGAAAATAAATGATCATATCATCAGCCCTGTCCCAGTTCTCAAGCTGTTCATCTAACGTAAAGCCGGTTCTTGTGCCGGGGTAAACCAACTGGTAACTGATGTTCATTTTGTCAAATACACCTGCAAAAAGCCTGATGATACCTGAATGATTAGTGGATTTATTCTTTACAATGAATTCAATATTTGCTGCCTCATCAGCAATCAGTTCTTCATTTACATTAATGTTGGTCTTTATATAATCTTCAATAGCAAGAATGGCATTGGCGGTTTTTAGCGCATCAATGGCAGGCATCTTTTTAATGAACGATTCAAGCGCTTTTTCTTCTTTGGAAGTGCGTACTGTGTAATAGGGATAAACCTGCTTTGCAAGATCTTTCCAGGTATACATCCTGATGTTTTCATTTTTTGAAAGATTATAACTTAGCTTGTAGTCTACTCTCTGCAGGTATGGGTCTGTAAATGCATATTTCTCTTCTTCCATCTGGTCTATGTTATCAGAGAAGCCGGCAATGATACGTTCCTCGCCTATTAAAGAATCCTGGCTAATCCGGAAGCCGTTGTAACCTTTAACATCGAATTTTAAATGAGATGGCGTACTCAGGACAAAGCGTGTGCTTTGGGACGGAATGTTACCACGCTGGAACACTTCTGAACCAAAAATTGAAAGGGGTCTTTCTTCCTGCCATGAATACTCTACTTCGCAACCTTTTTCGAGGCCGTCCATGGCAAAAAGCTTGTAAAGCCTGCCATCTTCTTCTATCTCTTTTATGGCGGACTGTGAGAGTTCAATAATTTTGCCGCCTGGTAAAATTGTTCTTGCTTTTATATTCTTTATGGATGATGATCTGTAAAGGGGAATGTAAATCTTGTTGTACATTTCAATACCATTGTCATCCATAATGTGGATTATAACGTGGTCTGTTTCATGCACAACAAGGTCTTCTTTTATCTTTACATATTCTATTGAACGCTCATCAAGAATTGCGACGGCGCTGGCAGAATCGTATCTCGTATTTACTTTATGCAGTACTGGTTTATCTTCCCATTTTTGCTGTGTATCATAATTATACTCCTGCGCATAACCATTTGTTATACCAGAAAATATCAACAGTGCCAATAGCGATCTTTTCATATTGTAAATTATTTACGTGCCTCTAGCACCACTTGTTCTTTATATTGATTGTTTATTTTTTTTACGGCGTTGTTCCATTCAGTAAAATCTTTGGGATGCATCAGCAGGTAATTATTACTCATTTCCTGCATGGCAATAACTTTATTTCCCTGTTGCGTATATTTTATAGCAAAACTGAATATGCCTGTATTGAGATTAAAGTCTTTCGGTATATAGGTTACATTATACGATTCCGGAACTTCCAGGATAGTGTATTGTTTGATGAGATATTTATACTCATTCTCCAATGGAACACCTTTTCGTTTTGCGGTATCAATAATGCTGTAGTCTGTAAAAAATTTTTCGAGGTTGAGATTAATGTATAATTCATTGGCTACCTTCCTGCTGTAGTCAGGCACTTCAAAATCTGCTTTGATGTTTACAGATTTATCGGTTGCACTTAACTTGTTTATAGTGTAACTACCAAGGATAAACTTATTGCTTGCTTTACCCATGCGGTATTTTACATAGTCTTTTGTTTCTTTTGCATCGCTGTACATTAACCGCGTATATACATCTGAACCCATATAACCATTATAATAAACACTTGAAAAGCCTTTTATACCATTGCCGCTCAATGTTATGTATGTACTGTCTACCACAGAACTTTTGGCCACATCCACTTCCGGCACGCGGATGATTTTGTATTCTTTGCCGGAAATACCAATCAATGCCTGTTTGCCTTGTATAAATGCACTTGGCAACCCGAAGATGCAGTTGGGATCTGTACCATCGAGAAATATCCAGTCATTATTTATGTTGAGTGCGGCTATCATGTGGTTATCTGTAATGGGCAGCGCAACCTCTGTATAATCATACGGGATGTCTCTTGTGCCAATCCATGTAAAGTATGCTTTTAGACCTGCCAGTTGCAGCAATGCCGTCAATACACTTGCCATGTCTTTACAATCTCCGTAGCGGCGTGTACATACAACAGCGGCCTGGCGTGGCACAAAGCCTTCAAGCCCATCTTCAAAAGCCACATACTTGATATTTGATTGTACCCATTCGTAAATCTTTCTTGCTTTGGTCAGCTCATCTTTAACACCCAACGTTAAACTATCAGCAAGCTTTTGCAAATCTTTTGTATCGGTATTCACATTATTGATAAACCCATAATTCCATTTATAGAGATCATTAACATCATCGAGAAAATTAACCAGCTCATTTTTTTCGTTCCTGTAGCTTACCAGTTGTACAATAATATGAGGTTCGTAATAGGATGCGGCAGGCGCATTAGAAAAACGGGCTGTAGGCTTTACATCTGTAGCTGTAAAAGTGTAGATGCGCTGACGGCCTTTGGAGGTTTCCTCTACTTTTACTTTTTTGTCTGCATCGTTGCGGATGGTGTATTTAATCTGCATTTCTGCGGGAACCGTTACAATATAGACTGCCTTTATAACAGGCATATACGACTCGCAATAAAATGGTGTTATCAGGTGTACGTCTTTGTGTGCCTCTGAATATTCCATATGCGCTACCGCACCTTTGATGAGTGACGGAAAATCGAAACCTGTTTGTTTGGTATCGTCGTAAAAAACGCTACGGCCTCTTGCGCTTTCAGTCTTTACATCAGTAACCTTTAGCTTATTGTATTTTCTGCCATCGGGCACTTTTGTATACGCTTCAAACTCCAGCAGTTTATTGTAAGAGCTGTTGTAGATGTATTGCCGGTTATAAACACCGTTTGCTTTGTCGCTTAAGACTAAAATATCCTGGTCTGTTTTGCTTTCTGCATACGGCTGCCCATCTTTGATGGATAACGTTAATGACTCATACATATGCTCAATAACCGCATATTCATTTGGGTATTTTGCTGCAATCTCATCAAAATCCTGCGCAGACAATTGTTGTGATGCTACGACACAGACTACAACAAAAAACAATTCCTTTACTTTTAATCGCGCTGTTTTCACGTTTTTTGATTTTTTAGTGATCATCGGGCAGCAATACTCTTGCCCGCCGCACCATTATTTTAAACACACTTCACACGCAAGATTGCATTACAGATTGCCTGAGAAAAATTATGATGACCGAACCTTGCTGAATAATGATATGCCGTACAAGAGTGCGACGCAAGTAAAGCTTTATAGCAGCAATGCAGCCCGGCCAACAGGTTTACTCTTTTATTACGTTTACCAGCAGGTCGTAATAATACACACGTGTCTCTTTTAGCTTTCCCGTTTCGTCGTACAATTTACTGGGGCCATTCAATTCTCCGTTGTACCAGTTTTCTTCTAATCTAACCTTTCCATTGGGAAAATAAGACCTGGCTACGCCATGTTGGTTTCCATAATAATACTCTTCTTCCCGCTGCTTTTTGTTGCCGGTATAATAAACCTTTCGCGGACCATGCTGATAACCGTGTATCCAGGCACTTTCTACAAAAAGTTCTCCGTTGGTATGGTAAAATTTACGCACGCCATCTATTTCATTGTTTTCATAATTTACTTCCACACTTTTATTCCCATTGCTATAGTACGCAACTATTTTTACTGTACCGTTTTTTACCGGTATTGGCGCAAGGAGCTTTCCATCTTTACCGTTGTACGTGTAGCTTACCACTTCATCATTGTGATAGTTGAGCTGCAATGCCGGCTCATTATTATCTCCATAGTAAATATACGGGCCTTCGAGATTGCCTTTGTGATAGGTGATAACCCTGTCTTTGGTGCCGTCATCATTATATAATATTTCTGTACCTTCTTCTTCTCCATCTATATAATTCTCTATATAATTTAGTTTGCCATTGCTGTAATAATATTTCCATTCCGCGGTTTTGTCGCCCATATTATAGCGTCCTTCGCTTCTTACTTTGCCGCCATAAAAATATGTTTTGCTAAGGCTGTCTCTATAACCGTTTTTGTAGTGAATAAAAGTATTTGGTGTACCATCGAAAAAGAATGCTTCGTAGTTGCCCTGTACCATGTAATTACGATAAGCGCTTTTTATATACACTTTGCCGTTGTAGTGCTTATAAACAAGATCTCCGTTGCCTTTGGGAAAATCTGTTTCTGCAAGAATGTTACCCATTGTGTCATACTGAATTGCTTTGCACAACCAGCCATTTTTATACAACTCTTCATAGTCTTTTTTCCCGTTGGCTGAATAGTAAACAGTATAACCATTCTGGTCATTATCCAGGTAATAAAAGGATGACACGGGTGTTCCAAAAAGATTATACGTAATATGCTCTGCCTCTTTAGACCCGCCATTATAATAGCCATTGTACCGCTTGTTTCCGTTTATATGAAATCCTTTAAGGATGCCCTGTTCATTATCATTTTCAAAGTTTATTTTCTCGGACACTTTTCCATTGGTATAATAGATCGTTCTTTCACCCTGCAACAAACCATCTTTGAAATTTGCTTCTGTACGCACTTTACCCGAAGCGTAGTAATAGGTAGTTTTACCTTCCCGGTAGCCATCTTTATTAAAATAGCCCTCATCTGTTTTTGTACCATGCGCATTATAAAAAGTAAGATTACCGGCGCCGCGACGTGTAGTGAAGTTATTCACTGCATTGCCTTTTTTATCGAAGAAAGAAAGCTCTCTCAGGCGGCCGTTCTCATAAATACTTTCACTGAATTTGATGCCGTCTTCATCAAAATTCTCTTCTTTGCCATCAACCTTGCCATTGTTATAATTTTGTATTTGGCGGGGCTTTCCATTTTCGTAGTAAGTTTTGTAGGGCCCTGTTAACTTACCGTCTTTATATGCATACTCACTTTTGATCTTTTTATCATCATAGTACTCTTTCCATTCCCCGACCAATTCATCATCTGCATAATTACCTTCCTGCGTTAATGTTCCATTGGCTGCAAATACTTTATATAAGCCGTTTAGTTTACCATTTGTATAATGTTTGATTACGTGTACTTTACCATTGTTGTGATAACCGGTAACCTCCCCGTCTAATTCATCATTTTTATAAATGGCCACATAATCGGGAAAACCATCGTACGTGTATCCTTTTTCTTCGCCTTCTCTTTTATCATCGCTGTAATTGCTGGTTCTTTTTATAAGACCGTTGTAGTAGTAAACTTTCGTTGGCCCGTTCAGCTTATCATTTTTATACTCGTTTTCTTCTGATGGATTACCATTGTCGTACCACGAATACACTTTGCCATGTATTTTACCGTCTGCAAAAGGGCAGGTTTGCTTTAACTGGCCATTCTCATGGTAATAGCTCCACTCACCTGTTTTTTCACCGCTGGCATCAAATGTGCCTTTTGATTTTACATTTCCATTTTCAAAATAGAAGGTCCACGGGCCGGTAAGTTGATCTTCTGAACCAACAGTTGTCCAGCTACCAATACCCAGCAGGTACCCATCTGAGAAATAATATTTTTTATTTGCATCTGTTCGCTCGTTTACCATCAGTTTGCCGGTTCTTCTTATGCCTGTAAAATACAGGCCGGCATCGTTTGCAAAGGCATTGATCTCTTTTTTGTTTTTCTGGTTGTAGCTTTTTACTGCTTTAATATCAAGACCGCTAAACATGTAATTCACCATGACATTAAATGATCCTTTTTTATATACATCTGTAAAGAAAGGAACATAATACTGCATCCAGAACCCTTTGTCTGCCTCATTGTACTCCAGCTTTTCCATGATCACCTGTAACTGCCTTGTTATTGGGTCTTCCAGGTCTGTCTTTAACTTGTACTTTGCATTAAGCGCAATCTTGCTGATGACAATTTCCTGCAACAGGTCAAAATCATCATCACTCCATTGTTTGGGCGATGCCGTATATTTTGTAATATCATCTGCAGCATTGGCAATGCTGCTCAGGAATTTTACACAGTTACCTGCATATTTACCTTCTGTACCCATCAGCAGGCATGTTGAAAAGCTGAGCATTGCAGGTACTACCTTACCATCCTTTACGGCACAGGCACCCAAAAAATAATGAGACGATGGATGATAAGGATTGATCATTAATGCTTTTTCAAAACATGTTTTTGCGTCTGCAAAATTGTCTTTGTGGTAGTATACAAGACCTTTGTTAAACCAGCCCTGGTAATTGTATGGATTACGCGTAAGCATGCTGTCGTAACTGCCAAGCGCCTCTTTTGTTTTACCAAGACCATCATAGCTGTTTCCCAAAAGATTGTACCAGTCAACAGCTTTTTCAGGATAAGCCGCCATGCCAAGCCTGGCATAACTCACGCTGTTGTCAAACTGGCTGTCGAGGTAACTTGCATAAGATAACTCATGTAAAACACGCTTATAATTGGTATCGTTGCGCGATACTGTTTTGCATGCTGCTATTACTTTTTTGTAATTGCCCTCTTCGTAATATTTAACGCATTGCTCTAAAACTTCGCCACTGTTCAGCGGCTCATCGTTATTTTGTGCATGCAAAGAGAGCGAGAGAAAACTCAGGATAGCGACAAATAATGGTTGTTTGTGCATGGGGGTTTTAGGCTTAAAATTGAAACACTATGCTTTATAACGCAAACTAATGCCTCCATCTTATAGATGCCTGAATATTTTATTAAAATTGATACGGCCGCCTTTATTCTTTTATTTTTTGGTGCCGGCAGCAGTAATACTTATTATCGCCTGTTGTGTCACTCACTTCAGGGTTCCACTTTCATGGCGGCTGCAGGCTCCGGATGTACCAGCGCAACACGTAAAGCGCAGGCAGCAGGGTTTGAGAGGGAAAACATAAGCGGTAAGCCAACAGTAGCGTACAACCGTGCAAACTCCGGGGGGAATATCATTCTTACAGACTGTATTCCACATTCAGCAACACAAGTGATAAACTCCTAAATACAGATCAAGGCGTAACCCATCATACGACCAATACGGGCCATGCCGCTATCTTCCTTCTGGCGGGGGGTAATTTTTAGAGGCATCATCGAGTACCAGTACCCAATCGCTGCCCCTGCCAACAGATGTTGGTGTAAATGTTTTCTTCCCGGTGTTTCCAAATTCACCAAGTTTGATTGCCCGCCCATCCCTTGGGTTAAACCACCAGCCGCGTATGGTTCCGGCGGCAATGCGTGACATATCTACCGTGGTCTTTATTCCATAAGGAATATACACAAACATAAAATCTTTGTCTGCCGAAACCGCTGCCACCTTATACTCCACCCCCTCCGGGTTTTCATCGGTAATCACTGACTGATCCATTACCAGTTTTTGCCAATTACGCTTTTCGAACATCCTGCGCATGTAACCCACACAGAATGCCCCGCGGTAATCCATGGCTGTTTGCCAGTGTGTTCTTGCATTGTTTACCGGTACACGTTCTTCTGTATACATTTGCCATATATTGTGGTTGCCATATGTATGCCCGGCACCACCGGAAAGCATGTTCCAGTATGCCGCTTCCCGTGTGTCAAAATCATCCATCCAGCCTTTTTCGCCTGGGTTCCAGTCGTTGGGGTGATCTTCATAGTTTGGTTCACCATTTATATGCGGTTTTATTACTTCCAATGCATAAGCGTTTATGTTTTGCTTATAGTCGGCGTTACCTACTTTATGGCCTGTTTGAGACATATGAAAATCAATCCACGCATCTTCGGGAAAAAACTCGTAAGAACTATGCCCGCCGTTGGGGTGAAACGTCATTAAATGATTTGTATCAACACTTCTTACACCCTCTGCCATTGCCCTGATGATGGAGAGGTGAACATCATTTTGCGGCATACGGTCGCCACCCATTACCCAAATGATATTGGCAGCGCCGGCGTACCTCTTTGCTATCCATGCACCATATGCTTTTGCATTTTGTGCATTGAATATTTCCGGCCCCACGCCCCATTGGTCTTTATACCATTTATCTGCCCATGTTGGCAACATGGCAATGTAAAGGTTTCGTTTTGCTGCTTCCTTTACAATAAAATCAACATGTTTAAAGTATGCTTCGTTGGGTTTGGCCGGGTCATTGTCAATAAGCGGCTTATCGCCGTATACGTTAGGTGTATTCAAACCGTCGAGCTCTGCAAGTACAACAGCCTGTATTACGGTAAAACCTTTGTCTGCGCGGTTTTGCAGGTATGTAACAGCCTCTTCCCTGCTTAACCGGTGAAACAGTTCCCAGGCGGTATCTCCCAGCCAGAAAAATGGCGTACCGTCTTTTTTCTGCAGGTAATGTTTATCGGCACCTATGCGTAACTGGGCAAAGAGGTGGACAGTGATTGTAACGAACAGCAGCAGGCAAACTAATTGTTTCATAGAAAGCATTATTGTATTGAAGATAATAAGACGGAAACACTTCTCCTAAAAATGAATACCCGCTAAGATCTTCGCACTGCCCAGCAGCGTTATAGCCGTACAAGAGTGCGACGCAACGGAAGCTTCATTTTTATTCCGCTGCCGGGCTCACAAAAATTTTTACATAATTATACTTTATGATTGATATAACTATGCTGCGCTGTGCGATCTTATTTTTCTAAAATGAAACGGCGCAGTTGATATGGGTTTCATAAAAAACAATAACTTCATTGCGATTAATTTACTATACAAAACCAACCAGCTTATGAACACTGTTATTGTTCCGGTAGATTTCTCTGATACATCGTTGAATGCGGCAGAATATGCTGCCAATTTTTTGGCAGGCCACTATGGCGTTGAACTGATCTTATACCATTGCTATGAAATGGATTTTGGTGATGTAAACGCACTTGAAAACCTGGAAAACCTTAAAAACAGGCTGCTGGATATTACACCACTAAAAATTACTTTGCTGGTAGAGCAATCGGAAGACTTTTTAGATGAACTTGAAAAGCTTGCCCGCCACCGCCAGGCAGACCTGGTGATTATGGGTATAACCGGCGGTAAATCGAGAGCAGAACAACGTTTTATGGGAAGCAATACCCTGAAGCTTGCAGACAACAAATATATTCCGGTATTGATTGTACCCGAAGACAGTAAATATACGGGTATGAAAAATGTTTTGCTGGCAACAGATTTAAAAGATGTTGTTAGTACCGTACCATCTGTGCCGGTAAAAAAGATATTGAAAGAATTTCAGCTGAGCCTGCACATTATTAATGTAAACGAAGACCATTACATAGCGCTTTCTGAAGAGTATGAAGGCGAGAAGAAAAAACTGGAAACGATGTTTGCTGAGTTCTTTCCGCAATTCTATTTCCTGCGCCTGTTTGATGTGGAAGAGGCCATTAACCAATTTGCATCTGACAAAAGCATTGACCTGATTATTACTGTACACAGGGAGCATTCTATTTTTCATAAACTTTTTATCAACAGCCATACAAAGAAACTGGCTTTCCAGAGCAAGGTGCCGCTGCTGGTGGTACATGAATAAAAGCAGGCAAAAAAGAAGGTTGAAAGATTAGGGCTTATTAGGCTTAGGGCATAACGAATTAAACACTCCGCAAAAAAAAACGGGGTGTTTTTTATTTTATCTATCCACAAGAAAACAAAAAAAATCGCACCTTCTACCCTCGCATTGCCTCATTGCCTCATTGCCTTACTTTTGCCCTGCATGCAGTACACGCTAAAAAAATCACTTGGCCAGCATTTCCTGAAAGATGAAAACATCAGCAGGAAAATTGTTGCAGCATTGGAAGAAACGATGCACAGCACCGCCATCAACAAAGTAGTGGAAGTAGGCCCGGGCGCAGGCGCTATCACAAAGTATATGCTTGGCCTGCACGGTATTGAATTTAAGGCCGTAGAGCTTGACGATGAAAAGGTAGCTTACCTGCTACATACCTACCCGGCACTAAAAGATAAGATCATTCACCAGAGTTTTCTTGATGTAGCGGCACCTTTTACTGATCCGTTTATTGTAATTGGCAACTTCCCTTATAATATTTCCACGCAGATCGTATTCAAAGTACTGGAATGGAAAGATCTTGTTCCGGTTACCATTGGTATGTTTCAAAAAGAGGTGGCCCAACGTATAGCTTCCGGGCCGGGCAGCAAGGTCTATGGTATTATGAGTGTGCTTACACAGGCTTTTTACAATGTGGAGTACCTCTTCGATGTACCGCCCGGCTGTTTTAACCCGCCACCAAAAGTAATGAGCGGCGTAATAAAACTGCACAGGAGAAAAGACAGCATAGCAGTGAAGAGTGAACGGTCTTTTGTTGTACTTGTAAAAGCCGCCTTTAACCAGCGCCGTAAAACTTTACGCAACGCTACCAAAAGCCTTTTTACAGAAGACGAACTGACAAACGATATTTTCAACAAACGGGCAGAACAACTGAGCATTGCAGATTTTGCCGCCTTAACGTATAAGATGAAATGAAAAAAGTTTTAGTTACTGCCAAAGTCCACGACTCTTTAATTGAGCGCCTGCAGAACAGTGGTTACGAAGTATTATTTGAACCCGCCATTACATACGATGAATTATTAACCGTTATCGAAAATATCACCGGGCTTATTATAACAACAAGGCTGAAGATAGATCGGCCTGTGCTAGATAATGCTACACAACTGCAATGGATAGGGCGGCTGGGCAGCGGTATGGAACTTATTGATGTGCCTTATGCGGAATCAAAAAACATCCGGTGTGTTAGCAGCCCCGAAGGCAACCGCAATGCTGTTGCCGAACATACGCTTGGCTTATTGCTTAACCTGACGAACAAAATCAGCAGCAGCTTCGATGAAGTAAAGCAGGGCAAATGGATACGGGATGCCAACCGCGGCACTGAGCTTAGCGGCAAAACAGTTGGCATCATCGGCTTTGGCAATACGGGCTCAACCTTTGCAAAACTGCTGGCTCCTTTTAATGTTACCGTACTTGCGTACGATAAATACAAGCACGGTTTTGCGCATGATTACATACGGGAAGCCGCACCGGAGCAGATCTTCCGCTATGCAGACGTTATAAGCCTGCATATACCGCTTACAGAAGAAACGCATCATTATGCCAATGAAACATTTTTCAACGCATTCAAACAACCACCTTATTTTCTTACAACCTGCAGGGGTAAGGTTACAGATACGGCGGCACTCATCCTTGCATTGAAAGAAAACAAAATAAAAGCCGCCGCACTCGATGTGCTGGAAAACGAAAAGCTGGAAACACATACAACCATGCAACAGGAACAATTATCCTGGTTGTGTACGCAGCCCAATGTAATCGTTACACCACATATTGCCGGTTACAGTCACGAAGCATATTACCTTATGGCAAAGATTGTGTTAGACAAACTGGGTATTTAATATTATGTACCCGGCAGTATTGCTACTATTAAGCTCCTGTTGCGTCGCACTCTTGTACTGCATAACTATATTGGGCAATAGCGATCTTCATGCCGCGTATAGACCCTGTACAAACCCAACCATTATAGAAAACCCGGTAAGCAAATCCTGTGGTACCAAACGCTATTATTCAATAATTGACTACCTGTAACATTTACAGCATAAAACGAAGCTTACGCAATTCATCACGAACGGGCTACATTTTGCATAATACCCTTTCTCATATTGCAGGTTTGGCGTAATTTATACGGGTGAAACTTTTTTTTAAATATAAACTCGACCATGTTTTATTCTGGTTTGTAACCATCCTGTTTCACTGCTTTTTAAAAAGTTTCACCTGGACGAAGGCCGGCCCTTTTCATTTTGTTCTGGAGATCATTCTACGCAATGGTTTATTGGCCGCTGTTTGTTACTTTAATATGCTTTACCTGTTTCCGCGGTTTTTTAAGAAAGGCAGTTACAGCTTTTATATTTTTTCACTCATGTTATGCCTTGTAGTTTATACTGCCCTTAAAAACCTGCACGATACATGGCTTAACGGCTATGTAATAGGCGATGTTGCCAAACGCAACTTCTTTCTTAATAGTTACTATAATTTTTCTACAGCCTTATTCTATGTTGCTTTCACACTAGCGCTGGAATTAAGTAAACGTTGGTATAATCAACAACAACTGTTGCAAAAAATACAGGTAGAAAAATTAAACACCGAGCTGCAATATCTTAAAGCGCAGATGAACCCGCATTTCCTTTTCAATTCGCTTAATTCTATTCATTTCCAGATTGACAAAGCAAATACCACTGCCAGGGAATCTTTACAAAAGTTTTCAGCTATGCTGCGCTACCAGTTATATGAATGCAATGCAGATACCGTACCCATAGAAAAAGAAATCAATTACCTGCAACATTATGTAGATATGCAGCGGCTTCGTAAAGACAACCATTACCAGATCAACTTTAATGCAAGCGCCACCACAGGAAACTTTAGCATTGCACCTTTATTATTGCTCCCCTTTATAGAAAATGCCTTTAAATATTTATCTGCACATACAGATAAACCCAACTACATCAATATTCATATAAACAAAACCGGCAATATGTTTTCCTTCAATATTGTAAACACCAAAGATGCAACAGCGCCTGTGTATGAAGAGGGTGGTATTGGTTTAAAAAATGTAGAAAGAAGACTGGAACTTTTATACAATGGCAATCATGAACTATACATTGATGACAATGCCGAAACATTTTCTGTGCAACTAAACATTACACTGCCATGAAACTAACATGCATGATCGCAGACGATGAACCGCTGGCCCGAAAAGGCATGCAGGAATATGTACAGGACATCGAATTCCTGGATCTTGTTGCAGTATGCGAAAACGGATTGCAGGCAAACAGCTTTCTAAAGACAAATACGGTTGATCTTATTTTACTCGATATACAGATGCCCAAACTGAGCGGTATTGAATTTCTGAAATCTCTGCAGCAGCCGCCGGTGGTAATTATTACAACAGCTTACCAGGAGTACGCACTGGAAGGTTACGAGCTGGATGTAGTGGACTACCTGGTGAAACCCGTTGCTTTTAGCAGATTTGTAAAAGCGGTAAATAAAGCAAAAGACTTTATAGCATTGAAGCAAAAGCAACAACCACAGGATGCCAGCTATTTTTACCTGAAGGTTGACAACCGCTTTGAAAAGATCAATTACGATGAAATCCTGCTGGCAGAAGCGTTGCAAAACTATGTTGCCATTTACACGGCCGACAAAAAGATGCTCAGTTACATAACGCTTGCACAGGTTGAAAAACAACTTCCTGTAAACAGGTTTATAAAAGTGCACAAATCTTACATTGTTGCACTTGATAAAATAAAAAGCATAGAAGGAAACATCATCAATATTGCGCAACATGCAATACCGGTAAGCCGCAGCCTGAAAGATGACGTAATGCAAAAGATTGTGTTTGATAAACTGCTGAAAAAATAGAAACAATAGTGTTCATGGAGGATATGCCCCGCAACACGATTGGTTGCAGGAACGCTACAGTTGCCATAACAAACGGAACGCACAAGTGAGTGACACAACAGGCGATGCCATAGTGTACCGCTGCTGACAAATACTATCCCCAAAAAATCTACTCCAGGATTATTTATTTTACTGCCAGCGGTGTATTGGCTGTTTGGTAATGCCGGTACAGTGAATCAGGAACAAGCCTGCTGTTTGCTTTCACCATTTCGTTTTTCTGCCTGAAGCCATTGAAGGCCGCGGTGATCTTTACTTTTATGGACTCATCATTTACAGGTATAAGATCCATCTTATTTGTAATTTCAAAGAGCTGGTTGTTATTGAGCAGGTAATTGCCGTATATAAAATCTACCAGGTCGGTTTTTGTTTGCTTTAACGGATAGGCGTGAACGTTACCAAATGCGCGGCTGGTATCGAGCCCTGTGCCGATAAATGTTGTTTGCGAAGGAACGGCAATATTATACCGGTGGTTTAAAAATGAGAGCAAAGTAGGCGCCACATCAAAATGCGTGGAAACGGCCCTGAAAGTCGCGGTACGACTGAGCATAGGCGAGTAAACGATCAGCGGCACATGATAGCGTTCCAGTTTATTTTCCATTGGAATTTCGGGCATCCTATGATCGCCTGTTATAACAAAGATCGTATGCCGGAAAGATGGCTGTTGTGCATATTGACTGATAAAGTTGCGCAGTGCATCATCGGTGTACAATACACTGGCAAATTGTGGTTTAAACTTTAGTAACATGGATTTTTCTGCTTCAGACGTGGCGATCTTACTGATGCGGTCTTCTGCTGCACCGAGATATTTTTCCTGCTCATTGATTTTGAAAGGGCTGTGCATGGAAACCGTTAACAAAACATCTAGCGCAGGTTGCTTTTTAGCGGGTAACTGCGACAGGTAAAAGCGGAACAAATCTTTATCTCCATAACCCCATGAAAACCCATTTTCTGAAGGTTGTTTTGTATAGCCGGCGGGAAAAGACCGCATATCCTGCACCATACCGTTGCTGTTTTTTACAAACAGATCCATGTTATCGAAATGCGCATCTCCACCATAATAAAATATGCTTTCATAACCGTTGTGATGCAGCGTATTCAAGAGGTTGATGTTATGTGGCATGGTGTTGCCAAGCTCTGCAAAACCGTTTTCACCAAAAGGCAAAGAACCAAGCAGGGAAGGCAATACAGCGAAAGTCCTTCCACCTTCACTCAAAAAGTTGGGCCAGTACAAACTTTGTTTGGATAACGAGTCCAGAAACGGCGTAAAGTTTCCCAAAGGAGCATCTTCGTTAGCAAATGACCTGCCGAGCCCTTCTACAATAATGAAAACAATGTTCGGTTTCTCCGCCGTTGAATCAAAAAAACTACCGAGCACATCGGGCACTGCATTTTGGTGTAGAAAAGGAAATGATTGTTCATCCACGTAGCTAAATGCAGCAGCCATCGAAAAAATCCCTGCAGCTGCAGGATCGTCTATATAGTTATCTGCATAAATGTCCACCTCATACACCGGTGGAAAAAAATGCAGTACAGACTGGTGCCAGAAGAAAAATAATTTGTTTGTTGCAAGCGCATTGTCAAATTCTTTTGCTGATGCTTTCCATTGGTCTGCTTTGGCGGCAACAGCGCATATATTGCCAGTTATAGACAATACCAATAGCACTGGTGCTACATACAAGCTTATACTTATTTTATGCGGCACGTAAATAAATAACAGCACCAGTGATGCAATGATAACAACACCAAAGATCACCATGCCTGCAGATAAGGCACCGCCGGCACCTACGGTTTGTTTTACTTCCTGCAAAGAATAACCCCATATATCTCCGCCTAGTGGCACCAATGCTGTTAGAAAATATTTGGCAAGTGCCATTTGCGTAATCAATAACAGGATAGCAACGGTGATGAGAACAAAGTCGGCCAGCTTTTTACTGAAGAAGAAACAACAACTATAAAAAATATAGAGCATCACACATAATGGCAACAACACAAAGAAGGTTTTTACAAAAGCCTGTAGCACTAAAATGCCTGCTGCTTCACCCGAACCAAACGTGTAATAACCGTATAAAATTTCAACAACGCCTGTAATAACAGCCGCCATGCTATACACCATGAACAATTGCATAAAGCCTTTGCCGCTGTTGGCAAAAAAAGATTTAATATTTTTCCCTTGCTCACTCATGATGCCTTCGGTTTAGGAGGTGTTGCGGCAGGCGTTGTATTAAAGCCCGCCCTGGCCATATCGCCCCATTCATGTTTATCGCTTTTTATCTTATCCATAAATCCTTTTATGGCTGACCATATTACAAAAGGATGAAAAATAAAAGGCTCCGTAAGCGCTGCCAGGAATAACCTGGCTATTTCTGTTTTTCGTTTGTACTGGTTGTAAGTGGTTACCTCCATATAAATGGAAAACGCAGAATACAAATAACCAAAGCAGATAATGAAAACGAAAAACGAAAAAAACATTTCCCAATCTATAATGCCCATAACGGCCATAAACACGAAAGCAATGAACCCTATAAATTCTATTACCGGCGCCAGCATTTCGAAAAAGAACCAATAGGGGTAGCTAAGCATGCCCAGCAGGCCATAGCGAGGATTTAAAAACATTTTTTTGTGAATCGACAATGTTTCAATAGTGCCGCGTGTCCACCGGTTTCTTTGCCTGCCAAGAATGGTATAGTTGTAGGGCACTTCGGTCCAGCAAAGCGGATCGGGAATGTAATTAACGCGGTAAGGCAGTTTTTTTTCTTCCATATACCTCCGCATGCGCACCACCAGTTCCATGTCTTCACCAACGGTATTGGTATTGTAACCGTTGCATTTAATAACAAGTTCTTTATCAAATGCACCGAATGCCCCGGATATAAGCAACAACCCGTTCAGTCTTGCCCAAGCCATGCGGCCCAGTATAAATGCGCGGATATACTCCAAAGACTGCATGCGTGGAAGGTATTGCCGGGGTAACCGCACTTTATCCAGCTTGCCATGTTTTATATCACAGGAATTTGCAATGCGTATTACGCCGCCCGATGCAATTACTTTTACACCATCGGTCTCTTCCATAAATGGCTTCACCATTTTTAGTATGGCATCCTGCTCCAGTATACAATCCACATCTATACAAACAATGTAATCATTGGCCGATACATTTACACCTACATTCAATGCATCGGCTTTGCCGCCGTTCATTTTGTCAACTACTACCAGCTTATTAAATACCGGATTTTTACTTTTATAAATTCCTCTTACCTCTTTTGTTTTTACCTGGTACGATACAAGGAAATCAATCTTTTCCAGTTGGTAGGCATCAATCATCTTCTGCAGCGTATCATCTTTACTGCCATCATTTACAATGATCACCTCAAGGTTGGTATAGTAGATAGAAAGCAGCGAACGCACATTTTCAATGATGGTCACACCTTCATTATACGCCGGAGCTATAATACTGATAGAAGGCGAGTGGACAGAAGAAGCAAGCAACCTGTAATCCGTATAGTTATTTTTGTGCAGGTAACGGCGGGTCTCTCCTACTGAATAAACTGCAATAAAAATATAAAACAACAGCAACGTAACCGAATAGGTGAAGATCGCATAGGTGAAATAATCAAATATCAAATTTGTCCAGTTCATCTGCTTACCTGGAATTTTACATGTTGATAAATATCGGCATACAATTGCGGAGCAAGGCTGGCCTTATCCTTCAATAACTGAATTCCGTTTGAGCAGCATGCAGCAATAACATTTGCTGCAGCTACTTTTAAAAAGTGGTTACTGTTTTCCAGCTCCGCCGCAAGAAAATCCAGGTCTTCGTCAGACGCAACAGCGCTGATATTATTGAGAATATTCAGTTTATTGGTAAAGCGTTCTTTATAATATTGCCTGGTCAGTGCGGCGGCCGTTGTTTCATCGGCAATATGTACCAGTGTTTTTACAGCCTGTATCCTTACTTTTTCACTTTGGTGAGAAAGTGCATGCACAACTGCTTCATGTACCTGGAACTGCTGGTACACTTCTGCAAGTCTCAATGCAAACAACACCACTGACTCATTCTCAGAACGCAGCCATTTGCTTAACCCTGTCAACTCCTTTGGCGTAAGCTGTTTTAGTTGTTCCAACAATTTTACCTGCTGCCAGTCTGATATGGGTGTGGAAACCAAATCAAGAAAACGAAGACCATCAAAACCAGAAAAGTATACCACTGCGGTTTGTGCTTCTGTACGCACATACTCGTTAGCGTTATTAGTATGACGGTATATATGCACCAGCATATCCTGCTGGTTCATCATATACAACTCATGTATCCCTTCTGCTTTCAAATGCCACCTGCGGCTTTTGAATTTACTGATGGAATCGTGCTTGAAACCAAGTTGCAGGTAAAGAGAAACGATGTTCTCACCCGCAATACCGCGCATGCTTCTCCGTGCATTGACCAATAACTGTATCGCATATGCACGTTTTATTTTACTGCGTAAATGTCTTGTAATTCCTGCCGGTATTTCAGCAGCCGTTTCTTCTTCGAGCAATGCGTTGCTGATCAGCGTTTCAAAACGCTTTTCCACCTTGCGCTTAATAAAGTAGCTCCTTTTCCGGCGGTAGAGACTGGTAAAAGAAAGGGTTAGAAAAACTGCAGCCAGTATAGCAAAGAAAAACGCAGCGTTAATGAGGTAAGCCGGTCTTACATAATGAAAAAAACTGGTATGGTTCAGCAGTACCGGCATTGATGGATATTGGAATTTTTAAACGTCTGTACAATAACAAAACCGGTTATCACCGGCTCTCATTTTACCTGATCAGCTTCTTTACCCTGATCGATAGTTCTGATAAACTAAAAGGCTTCGTCATATAATCATCAGCACCAAGACTAAAAGCCTCGGCCACTGTTTTTTCCTGTCCCAGTGCAGATAACATGATCACGTATATTTTCTTTTCGGCGATCGCTTTTACTGCGTTTACAATTTCAAAACCAGATGCATAGGGCAACATAATATCTGCAATAACCAAGTCAGGATGCAGCTCATTGATCTTCGCAATTGCCTCCTGTCCGTCCTGGCAGGTTATTACATCGTAGCCATCTTTCCTGAGTTTAATGGAAATGGTTTTAAGCATCAAAGCTTCATCTTCTGCAATCAAGATTCTGGTAGTTTCCTTCACAACGCTGGTTCTTAACAATCATAAATAAACATACTAACACGCACTTTTAGTATTACGGGCAGCTATTATTTTCGTAAGTGTAGTATCATAACTACAAACAGCCTCAACATATTATCAATTTTTTGTAACCCATCTACAGGCTATCTGCTGAGCTTCCGTTGCGTCGCACTCTTCAACTGCAGGAATTGGCATGAGCAAAGCGAAGACCGAAGCAAAGACCAACTGGTATGTAGGCTAAAATTTCCCTGGCAAAAAACTTATGCTGAAAATAAAAATATAACAGGCTTGCCATAATAGTAATCAGGCAATGCAATAAAAAGCATCAAACACTCATTTATAAAGCACGTCTTTTACCATCACTGGTTTTACCGGCGTTACGAAATGTGTGCGCATGCAGCTTACCAAAACATATACTCCTTCAAAATACCAGCAAGACTTTCAACATATCATTGATCTTGCAGTAAGCTGTTTTCCCGCTGCTTTGGTAAGCATTCACCTGTGGGAAGAACTTAGTTACCATACCATAACTTATAGTGGCGAGACCGTTACAACAATTACCGGTTTTGATGAACAGGCGGTGGCGTTCCTGCAAACACCAAGAGCGTTTTGTATGCCAAACGCTAACGGCTTACCTCCAACAGAATGGTTTAAACAACTGCACCACTATCGCTTTTATGCCAGTGTGCCAATTATAACAGGCCAGCAGCAATATACAGGCGCTTTTATCATTGCGCATCCTTGTATTGAATCTTTTACAGCAACACAACAAAACAACCTGCATAGCCTTGCCAGGCAGGCTGCAATAGTGGCCACACAGCAGCATGACAAAAAAGAGCATGCTGTTTTGAAGCGTAAGATGGAGCAGATCGTGTTTAAGGTTGCGCACGATATAAGGAACCCTTTGAGCGCCCTTAAAAATATTATTGAATTACATACATCAGGTCTGATTGATGCAAACGATGCAAAAGAATTGGAAGGCATGCTGCTGAAAGACCTTAACAGGGTTGTACAGCTAACACATATTGTCTCAGACTGGAGTAAGGCATTGCTGCATGCAACAGGTGCAGGAGAATATTTGCTGTTAAAAGATTGTATAGACGAACAGTGCCGGCAACTCGAAAGCGTGAACACCGGCAAAAGAAACACTATTGTAAGCGCGGTAAATCCCGGTCAACATATTTATACAAACAAGGCGGTAATTGCTTTTACTATTTCATCTGTATTGAACAATGCCATAAAATTTACAACAGGTGGCAGCATCATTTTTACCACCACCAGAAGGAATAACAAGGAAGTGTTGAAGATTACCGACAGCGGTGCCGGCATTGCACCCCGCGAACTTGATAAGCTGAACGGTGCTGGTGAGTTTGTGACCACGAAAGGTACTGCAGGCGAAAGTGGCAGCGGTGTAAGCCTTTTTCTTGTTAAAGAACTATTGAAAGAAGTTGGCAAAGAGATAACCATTAAAAGTGAGGCGGGGAAGGGCACCGAGGTATTGATAGAGTTGTAGCGGTCAAAAAACAATGTGTATACGAATTGCGATATTGTTGTCGAGATGCTTTAGTTCGGTCTTCGCACATGCCCGGTTGTATTGGTTCAGTTGAAGAGTGCGACGCAACAGGCGCCTGATGGATAGGAGAAAGCCGGGTACATTATAAAAGAAAAAAACAAAGCCAATATCCAGATGAAAAGATGTTTTACATACCATTCTCACCTGCAACAGTTTTGTGCAGGCTCTTTTACATGCACTGTTTCAAAAAACCTGCAGCAGGTATAACCTTTAAGTAACAACCGAATGTATACACAGTGCTCTTATTTTATTCATCGCTTTTACAAACTCAAATACGGGCTTGCAATTTTCGCCCTGTTGCTTTGTACAGGTATGTGTGCACAGCAAACTGACACAATTACCAGCGATGGTTTATTTACCGCTGCAAGGCATGCGGCGTTTGAACAAAAAGATTATAACAAAGCCAAAGAGTATTGTATTAAGGCGCTTTCGCTAAGCCCTGACTATGCCGATATTCAAATCTTCCTCGGCAGACTGTATACATGGACCAACAGCTATGATAGTGCCGCAGCCTGCTTTAAGAAGGTATTATCGGCAAGGCCGGCACACGAAGATGCTTCATCAGCACTGGCCGATATGTATTACTGGACTGACCAATACAATGAAGCTTTGCAAACATTGAACAGCGCTCTGCAATACAATGCGGCATCGCAGGAGTTGCTGCTAAAAAAAGCAAAGGTACTTGCTGCTATGCATGCTTACAGGCAGGCAGATTCTATTGTACATATTTTACTCGCTAAAAACCGTGGCAATACAGCGGCGCTCAGCCTTGCCAGCAGCATTCAAAACAGTGTATCGTTAAATAAGATCGGCATAGCTTATGATCTTGTAACATTTGATAAGAAATTTAACTCTACTACTCCGTGGCATCTTGCATCACTGTCGTTTACCAGGCAAACAATGAAAGGTTCTGTAACGGGAAGGATCAATTATGCAAACCGTTTCAATGAAAACGGCATTCAATATGAGGCAGACGCTTATCCGCGCATATCCAAAACGTTTTATAGTTATGTAAGTGCCGGCTATTCTGATAATGTTGGTGTATTTCCAAGGTGGCGAGCCGGTTTTTCGCTGTATGCCAACCTGCCCGCAAGTTTTGAAGCCGAAGCTGGCTGGCGCTATTTATACTTCTCTGCGCCTACCAACATTTTGACAGCATATATTGGCAAATATTACAAAAGCTATCTTTTTGGTGCAAGAACTTATCTTACCCCGGGCAGAAGTGGTCTGTCGCAGTCTTACAATGCATTTGGCAGGTATTACTTTGGTAGTACAGATGACTATATTGAATTGCTGCTCGGCTCAGGCATCTCTCCTGATGACAGGAGTATTAACCAACTGATCACAGCAAACCTGAAGACATACAAAGCATCTGCAGAATATAAACACAGGCTTGGTGTATTAAATATACTTTCTGTAAACGCATCTGTTCTTAACCAGGAGCAAAGCAATGGTGCAAAGGGCAACCAGGTGCAGGTTGGCATTGGCTACCAAAGGAGGTTTAAGTAAATGAACAGGAACATCAAACGTGTGCTGGCTGGCGCTGTCTTGCTTACACCACTATGGATGTATATGGCATGGCTGTGTACGCCAAAAAAACAACTGGTAGCCGCTATAATAGACAAAACGGTACTTACATCAAAAGGACAGGAACATGCATCTTTTTCATGGGTATTGAACCATGAAAAATATACCAAAAACAAAACAAGCCTTTATGATGTGAGCAGTGACTATTTTGGCTTCTTTCCGGGAAAAGATGAACAATACAAACTAAAAGGCCTGGAACGGTTTTCAACAAACGATCTTGAAAAACTGAGCAACGATGCTGATCTTGTATATGTAACAGATGCGTACGGTATCTACCGTAACGAATGGTATAAGGAAAACAGGAAAACAGAGCGATCCGGTATTGTTTATGGTGGTATGAGCACAGAAGATATGCACTATCTGGAAATGATGAAAGCTAAGCATAAACTCATTCTTACAGAATTTAACTGCATTGGCTCGCCTACCAATGATCATATAAGAGCACGGTTTGAAGAAAACTTCGGACTGCGATGGACCGGCTGGACGGGCAGGTATTTTAATTCCCTAGACACGTTAGAAAACCCTGAACTGCCACGCTGGATCATACGCGACTATCAACGGGATCATAACAACCAGTGGAATTTTAAGAAGGCAGGAATTGTATTTGTAAACACAACAGATGAAGTAGTAATACTTGAAACGAAAAATCATTTGAATGATGCGCTGCCAAAGATCATTACCAACGCAGCAGGCACAGCACATTTTAACCTGCCGCAAACTATGCCCTACCCTTTTTGGTTTGATGTAACAATGGCTGATACAGCAGTAAATACCGTTATTGCAAATTTTTCGATAGATGTAAATGAAGCCGGTAAAAAATCGCTCACAGAAAAAGGTATTCCCTGCTCCTTCCCGGCGGTACAATACCACCGGCAGAACGATTATACATTCTTTTACTTTTCTGCAGATTTTTCAGACAACCCGGTGAACCTTTTCTCATCCCGGTTTAGCGCGGTGGAAAGTATGAAGTTTTTATTCTATAATCATTTTGATGAATTGAACAGGGCAGCGTTTTTCTGGAAGTACTACAGGCCGCTTGTTACTACCATTCTCAAAGATTATTACCACACAAAACCTAAAGCGTCACAATAAAACAGATCGCTGCAGCCCCCAGGTACACGGAACGTACAAGTGAGTGACACAACAGGCGATGCCATGAAAGACCAATGCCGGCAACACTTTATTGCTTACCCAAAATTTGTGTCAGCAATTTTAAACTGTACCACCCATTAGCGGATCTGTAAAACTATGTTTACCTGTTTCTATATGACCTGCAAAACGCTTGATAAAATTGTTGCTGCCATCGACCGTAACCGTTACATCGTACCAGCCGGCGGTAACCCCGGGATTTAATATGATGATCTCCTGTGAGCTGCCCTGTATAGTAGTCGTTTGCGTACCATTGCGGTAAGCATTGTCTTTTACCTGCACGGTAAACGGTGCACTGCCTACATTGTACAACCACAACATAAGATTACCGGTGAGCTTATTGCTGCCACCTTTTTCAAACTCAAGCTTTAGTTGTGCTTTTAACCGCGGGTCTTTTTCGTGGCCCATAAAATGACGGTAAAAACCATTTGGGCCATGCACGTGAATATCATAGCCACCGGCGGTGTTTAATGGAAACTTATCTTCCAGTTCTGTACCGGCGGCAAGTGTATAAGACTTTACCAGTAAGTCTTTGTCGTACGCATATACCTGAAACGGTGCACCTAAAGATCTGTTACCAAATACAGTATTACCGCTCTTTAGTTTAATCATATACATTTTCCTGTCGGCACCCAGGTTGCCATCAGCATACAACTCGTAAGCCAATGCGCAAGCAGGCTTTACACCTTTCTCCTGCTGCGGCATATATGGAGATGTTTTAGGACTTTTATTGGCTACCGCTATTTCTTCTGCAGTCAATTGTTTGTAGTTATCCGGAATGCTTTTGAATTTTGCCTGGTGTATAGATTCGATAAACGTCTCTTTTGATGGAAATTGCAACGCCCCTGTTTGTTCGCCATTGTATTGCCTGAAAACAGAAGTGAGATCTCCACACACCGTTCGCCGCCATGCACTGATGTTTGTTTCTTCTACTTTCTTAATGAACTTACTACTAATAAATTTTTCAAGAAACTGTAGTGAGGATGTATGATCAAACACTTCTGAATTAACCCAACCACCGCGGCTCCACGGAGAAGCAATTACAAGCGGCACGCGGTAACCAAGGCCTACCGGGCTTTCCCGTGCTTCGTCTTTGGGATAATATGTTAAATCCTGTTCAAGACTTACGTGCTCAACAGTTGTATCAATGTTGCCGGTTACCAACCCTGTTGCAGGTTGCTTGGTATGCGGTGGCACAAACGGGGGCACATGGTCGAAACAGCCATCGTTCTCATCGTACGTAAGAATAAAAATTGTCTTCTTCCACACCTCAGGGTTTTGTGTAAGTATGTCCATTACTTCACTCACATACCATGCGCCGTACCATGGAGCAGTAGGGTGATCGGAAAAATTTTCAGGTGCCACTATCCATGAAACAGTGGGCAATTTGCCGGTTTGTACATCCTGCCTGAACTGGTGCAGTACATCGCCTTTTGGCAGAGCAAGCTTTTCTTCTTTATCGCCACTTTTATAAGTAAGCTCCGCCAGTTCGTGATAATGTGCATCGCCACTGTTTACTGTAAAAGCTTTGTCGTGCAGGTTTTTTGCAAGCGGAGAAAGCTGTTCGTATTTTTCTTTGGTATAAATCTTTTTATGTGCCGCTACCGTTTCTAGTCTCTTTTCAAGATCAGCAATGCTGCTGTTTATCTTTTTCTTTTCTTCACCTTGTGCAAGTGCTTCTTTATTTCTCAGCCCTTCTAATTTTGGCAGCAACAGACTTTCAGCTTTTTGCAGGTATGCCAGGTACCCTTTTGATAAACGTACATTGTATTGTGTAAACCATTCGATCGGGTTATCGGTAAAATTGGCAAGCCATGCATCTTCTTCACCTTCAAACCCAACGCCCACGCTTATTTCGTTCTGGTATATTTTCCACGATACACCGTTTTCTTCCAGTCTTTCAGGAAACGTTTTCCATGCAGCTTCAGCATCGTAATCAGTATCCTGGTTACGCACTCTTGCTTTGCTGTTTGCATCTTCCCGCACTTTACCGGTCCAGAAAAATAAGCGGTTTGGTGTGGTACCTGTCAGCGAAGAACAGAAGTGTTGATCACACACTGTAAAAGCATCTGCCAGTGCGTAATAAAACGGAATGTCTTCGCGGGTGTAGTAGCCCATGGTCATGGGTATATTTTCATAAGGGTGGCCCGCCTGCTTGGCATCAAGCCACTTATCGTACCTGCCGTCATTGCGGGCATCTACCTGGTTGCTCCACGAATGTGGCAGCGAGTTCATCCATGTGGCTTTGGTGTCTTTTATGTTTAAACGGAAAGGAGCATAAGTTTCACCTTTGGCATTGGTTTGCAACCACACCTTATTTTTATCAGGCAGTGTTATAGCACGCGGATCATTAAAGCCCCGCACGCCTTTCAGCATGCCAAAGCAATGATCGAAAGACCTGTTTTCCTGCATCAGCAGCACCACGTGTTCTGCGTCCTGCCAGGTTGTACCCGGCTCAGGATTTATAGCCAGTGCTCTCTGCACTGCCGGTGGCAAAACATTCATTAAACCTGCACCACCTGCAAGCATTGCAGCCTTCTTTATAAAGTCTCTCCTGTTTTCCATAAATAAAATTGCTGTAAGCAGGCAATTTAATAAACTTGGCTTATACGTGGCTGTATTGCTCGTTTATTAAATCGTTACCCGTTTACAGCAATACCGGCTTTTTTATGGGCCCGGCAGTTGAATAACTATGATGCATTTGTTGCGTCGCACACTTGTACGGCTAAATCTATATTGAGCAAACGCGAAGACCTTAGCGCAGGTAAAAACAGCCGGCAATTGTACACCACTATGCGACGATCTTGAGATCGGTTATTTTACTACAGCATAATCAGCAACATCCAGCGTTATTGTTGTTTGTTCTTCTGCCGCTACAAGCGTAATAGTAGTTTTACCTTTTGCCGCTTCTATGGTAATTGTTGCATGACGTACATTACCGGAGCCATCTGTTATATCTGCCTTTACAACTGTTTTGCCTTCTTTGCCCAACTGCTGCCAGTTACAGTCAAATGCACTTACTGTACCGGTCATTTCGCCGTTGGCATCTTCCGGTGTAATGACTACACTTTTTTTATCTACTACAACGGTTGATCTTTCGTCTTTCTCCACCAGTACATTTCCCGATGCATCGGTAATTTTTAATTTGTTACAATTCCATTTTATGGTGCTGTCGCACTGCGCTTTGGAATAAAAGCTTACACCTATAAAGGCAATCGTGATCAATAAGAACTTTTTCATGTTTGTGCTTGTTTAAAATGATTATAATAAGTGAATAGTGTTAGCAAACAACCTTGTGGCAGGTTATGCCGCCTGGTTATGTAAAAACTGTGGTTAAGTGGTGCTGTAATTACACCGGTTGGAAACAATGTAAAAGTAACCATGCATTACATGCATGCATATGCAGAAAACACCAATGGTTATTTATGGCATGTAAGCGGATGAAATCATGGCTTTTATTTTTAATGGTAATTATATTGCAGTATTAGTAACAGTCATTTTATGGATATAACAATTAATACACCAGCCCTGCTTTTTCCTGCCATCAGTTTGATTATGCTGGCGTATACCAACCGCTTCCTGGCATTGGCAAGTCTTGTGCGTAACCTGCATGATAAATACAAAAGCGAGCAGCAAAATACAGTCATTCACGGGCAGATTAAAAACCTGCGTTTTCGCCTCAGGCTTATTAAAAACATGCAGGCATTTGGTGTACTAAGTTTTTTGCTGTGCATTGTGTGTATGTACCTTATTCATACCGGCAATACGCTTGCAGCAAACATAACGTTTGCGCTGGCACTGGTTTCTTTTGCCACATCATTAATCATTTCATTGTGGGAAATATGGAAAAGCAATAAAGCACTGGAGCTTGCACTAAGCGATATGGAAGGCCTGGAAGACCCGACCATTGTGGAATACATCAGGAAAAAACTGGACCGGGAATAATTTCTATCTTTTCTTCAACGGCCCGAGTAAATGCTCGAGGCCATTGAGCCTTATCTCGTACATTGTTTGCAACAGTAAGCCCAATTTACCTTTTGGAAAACCCTTTCGCTGAAACCATTCCAGGTATGCTGCCGGCAGATCGCACAGCACAACATCTTTATACTTACCAAAGGGCATTTTCATTTGCACAAGTTGTACTAAGAGTTCCGGGTTTAGCCCGTCTGCATTTTCCATTGTTGCAAGATAACCAGTATACCTGTTATTTGTATTGTATGGCCGCTTTTGGTTACAGGTAGCTGTTGCCCTGTGTGCGCTGTTGCACCCGGAAATGTTGCATAAAGTTTTGCTGTACAAGTGTGCGACGCAACGATGATGAATAGCCATACTGCTGCCGGGTTCATAAAAAGAAAAACCCGCATGGTTAGCGGGTGATAAGTTAGCAACGGTGTTTGCAAGAAAGGTTTTTCTGTCCTGTAAGCTCTTATATGCTACCAGTGTACTAAGCTGATAGTTTGTATGCGTTTAATGACAGGTCGTTGCGCTGAATGGCATCGAGTGCTTCCTGTGCAAGCTGCCTGCACACATTCTCTGTTGTTACATTGTTGGCTACTTTTTCTTTTGAGGATGCAACAACCAGCTTTAACAGCGTAGATAGTTCCACTTTGTGCTGCATCCTTCTTCTTTTCTGATGTTCCATGGTTGTGCGTTTTAAGTGTTAATCATTTTGATGATGTAAAATTGCAACCAAAAAACCTGTGTGAAAAGTACATTGAGACAGGGCACACAAATCACGTTACGAAGTGTATAAAAAAGGGAATGAACCGTTAGTGTAAAAGTTTGAAGATTGATGCCCGACATATAAAAAGCCACTGCTGTTGGCAGTGGCTTAACCCTCTATCAAACCAAAGAGATAATTCGTGTTATAATATATTACACCAATTAATTTTGTGTTGTGTCAGTCTGAGGTTGCATAGGTGTACTGGTAGTATCACCCTGCATAGGAGTAGTAGTGCTACTGCTATCCATACTAGTACCTTCAGGACTTGAATCTGTTGCCGGTTTAGGCTCGCCACATGCTGTAAAACCAACTATTGCGCTGGCAACAAGTAATGTTGAAATGATCTTTTTCATGGTTATATCTTTTAATTCGTGTGTATTTTGCAATTACCCTGCCACGTGCCGGTTTTTACAAACAATATTGTTAAATAATCAGGCAGGCTGGTGTGCGCCTTCATATATTTCTTCTATCAGCTTTTTGTTAAAAGCTTCGAGGTCTTTGGGGCTCCGGCTTGTAACCAGTCCATTATCTACGATAACCTCCTTGTCTTCCCAAAGTGCACCTGCATTTTCAAGATCGGTTTTAACAGAAGGGTAAGAAGTCATGTTTTTTCCTTTTACAAGACCAGTCTCAATCAGCAATTGCGGCCCGTGACAAATTGCACCTACAGGCTTGCCCTCTTCAATAAATTGTGCGGCAAAACTTACACATTCTTTGTTTACACGCATCAGGTCGGGATTTATCACACCACCCGGTATCAACAACGCGTCGTAATCTTCCGGTTTTGCATTGTGCAATACCACATCCACCGGTAATTCGAGTGACCAGTGGTCATGATCCCAGCCTTTTACCTTTTTATCCTGCGGAGATACTATGTGTACTGTTGCGCCAGCCTCTTCCAGCGCACGTTTTGGGCTGGTTAGTTCCACTTCTTCAAATCCATTTTCTGTAAGAATAGCAACTTTCTTACCTGATAAATTTTTCATACTGCTATAATTTTTTTATGAAAGAATAGTTAGCTGTTATGTGAATGACAATTACCCTGCCAGTAAGCTTTGCATGGGCACGCCACAGGAAACAACGGTTTTTGCAGCGGCAGGCACCGATTATTTTCTTTATGAAAACCTTCGGCGATTCAATAACAATTTGAAGTAACTTTAAACATCTGTAGATTTTCCAGTTATCCCTTCATATACGTTGTAAAATTTAGTTTTATGAACCGGTTTTATTTTGGATGACAACAACTGTTTACAGAATCGCTTATACCTTACACATCAAAAAATAAAAACACCCGGCTAAAATTTTAACATATGACAGCCAGACATAACAACAGCAGAAGAAATTTTCTAAAGCTATCCACTTTTACAACGGGCGGTTTTATACTAGGCTTCAATGCCTTTGGCGCACCGAAAAAAAATCCTGCAATTATTGGTGATCCATCGTCTGGCGAAATGGCCAGCTTCAACAGCTATCTTGCCATTGCTACAGACGGAACAGTTACCATCTATTCTCCCAACCCCGAGCTTGGGCAGAATATCAAAACATCTTTCCCCATGATTGTGGCGGAAGAGCTTGATGCAGACTGGACCAAAGTAAAAGTGGAGCAGGCTGCTCTGGATACCAAAAAATTTGACCGCCAGCTTACGGGTGGCAGTGGTGCTGTACCACATTCATGGATGCGCCTGCGCAATGCAGGTGCAACTGCAAGGGCAATGCTTATTGCGGCGGCTGCCGCAAAATGGAGCGTGCCCGCAACAGAATGTACCGCAGAGAATGGATTCGTTTTGCACAAGGCCGGAAATAAAAAAGCCGGTTATGGAGAGCTGGCCTTGGACGCCGCAAATATTCCTGTACCAACGAACGTAACACTCAAAGACAGGAAAGATTTTAAAATCATTGGTACGGCAGTAAAGAACGTTGAGAACAAGAATATACTTACCGGCAAGCCCATGTTTGGTATGGACTTTTACCGCGAAGGCATGTTATACGCCATGCTGCAAAGGCCGCCTGCGTTTGGCACTAAAATAAAATCTGCAGATACGGCCGCAGCAAAGGCAATGCCCGGCATAACAGCTGTTGTTACTTTTAAAAACAATATTGCCGTGGTGGGGAAATCTACATGGCACATCATTAAAGCGCGTAAGTTGCTAAAGATAGAATACGAAAAAGACGGCAATATTGAAAGCTCTGCTGACCACGACAGAATTTTTACAGACCTGCTTGATAATGGCAAAGCAGAAGTAAAACGTAAAGACGGTGACGTTGATGCAGCTTTTAAAAATGCTGCCAAAGTGGTAAAGGCAGAATATGAATGCCCTTTTATTGCGCACAGCCCAATGGAACCGATGAACTTTTTTGCGCATGTTAAAAATGACGGCACTGTAGAGCTTGCAGGACCAAGCCAGACACCCCAACGCGCCAGGGAAGCGGTTTCCAAACTGCTCAATATTCCCGAAGAAAAAATAACACTGGAGCTTACAAGGCTTGGCGGCGGTTTTGGCCGCAGGCTTAAGTTCGATTATGTAACAGAAGCGGCAGAATTGTCTGCCCTTATTAAAGCGCCTGTAAAAGTGATCTGGAGCAAAGAAGATGACATGCAGGGCGGTAGCTACAGGCCCGCTGTTCGTTACCGTTTTGAAGCAGCACTGGATAGTGCCGGCAACCTTACAGGCTATAAATTAAGGGGCGCAGGCATTAATGCCGGCAACACAACAAGAGAAGACAATTTTCCTTCCGGCGCAGTTGATAACCTGCTCATAGAATCTGTAGAACATCAGTCGCCCATTACCACCGGTGCATGGCGTGCGCCTATCACAAATTTTCTCGCTTTTGCAGAGCAGTCCTTTATAGATGAAGTGGCCATGGCTGCCGGCAAAGATGTGGTGCAGTTCCGGCTGGAGCTGCTGGCAAAAGCAAAGCAGCAACCCGTTGGTGCTATTAAGTACAACATCAGCCGCATGGAAGAAGTAATAAAAATGGCAGCAGAAAAATCTGGCTGGGGCAAAAAGAAAAATGTTGCACAGGGCTTCAGCGTGTATTTTTCACATGCCTCGTACGTAGCGCAGGTTTGTGAAGTGGTTATGAAAAACGGCAAACCCGCAGTACAAAAAATTTATGCTGTTTCAGATTGCGGTCAGGTGATCAATTCCATTGGTGCAGAGCACCAGGTTATGGGTGGTATTGTAGATGGATTTGGCCATGCCATGTATGCCAAACTAACGTTTAAAGACGGTGCAACGGAGCAAAAAAATTACCACAATTACAGGCTTATACGCATCAAAGAAGTTCCTGAAATTGAAACACATTTTGTTGACAACGGCATGGACCCTACAGGTCTTGGCGAGCCTGCACTGCCACCTACCGGCGGCGCTGTTGCCAACGCAATTTTTAAAGCCACCGGCAAACGTTTAAGAAAACAACCTTTTATAGATGATGATCTTTTTAAAAGTTAGTGGGCGAGCTGTAGTTATTATGGCATCACCTGTTGTGTCACTCACTTGTACGTTCGGTTGTTATGGCGGCTGCAGCGTTCCGGGGTTGAACAACAAAAATCAACTATAAGCTTTTCTGATGTATAAAGGCAAAAGCCACGCAATGCGTGGCTTTTGCTATATGAGGTGCTCAAAGATCAGTATTGATGAAAGCTGTCGCCTATAAAAGCCAGTGCATCAGTAATGCCGGTACGCCAGTAGGGCCAGTTGTGTACACCATCTCTCACACGAAACTCGTGTGGCACATTTTTGTCTTTCAATGCCAGGTGCAACATACAGTTACCTTTGATAAGAAAATCATCATCGCCGCAATCAATATACAAACGAACCTTCTTTAAATCATCAGCAGGTTTTGTCTCTACAATTTTTAATATGGAGTTATCAAACCAAGCTTTGCTGAGCCTGCTTTTGCCTTTCAGGTTGTGGCCATACAATTGCCCGAATACATTCTTCCAGTTATCATCATCCATGGCCACCATTTCATCATCTGTAAATACACCTGCGCTTAGTGGTGCGGCGGCAGCAAAAAGATCAGGATATTTAAGCGCATAAATAAGCGTACCATAACCGCCCATACTTAAGCCAGCAATACCCCGGTAGGTTTTTTGTGCTTTTATGCGGTAGGTCTTTTCAATGGCGGGCATAAATTCTTTGATAAAGAAATCTTCATAGTTTTCTTTACCATCAAAGGAATTGATGTACCAGCTTGAATCTCCGTTTGGCATTACAATGATCATTGGCGGAATAGTGCCTTCTGCAATAGCTTTATCTGCATAGCGGTTTACTTCGCCAAACTGCAGCCAGCCTGTATTGTCATCTGTATAACCATGCAATAAGTAAACTACAGGATAACTTCTTTCAGATGTTTCGTAATCTGCAGGAAGGTAAACGGTGTATTTAACGTCTTTATTCATCAACGCGCTTTTAACTATGCGTTGCTCTATTACTTTGCCTGCTGGCTGAGTGTAAGCGGCTGCGCTTACAAGCAGGCATACAATAAACAAACAAGTTCTGGTGCTACAATATTTCATACCGGCATTTGAATTAAATAGTAAATGAATAACCGAAAGGTAATAATTGTTTACACACAACTGTGCCGGGCAGCAAGGTTTAAAAAACACGGGGTGGTGGCGCTTGCTGAGTAACGAACAGAACGCACAAGTGAGTGACACAACCAAAGCTTAATAGTAGCAATACAGTATAGTACATAAAAAAGCCTTCGCTTAAAACGAAGGCTATTGTAATATTCGATGAAGCTGCTACCTGTAGCCATCACCATCGAGCAGGTTACCCAGGCCACCGAGGATGCTGCCTTCTTCTTTGCGCTGGTAAGTGCCGTAAGCAAGTATGCGTGCAGCAAGGCGGCTGATGGGTAAAGATTGAATCCAAACCCGGCCGGGGCCTTGCAGCGTAGCAAAGAAAAGACCCTCGCCGCCAAACAACGTGTTTTTGATACCGCCCACAAATTGTATATCGTAATTTATACTGCCTGTAAATGCAACGATGCAACCGGTATCAATACGTAACAATTCGCCGGGCTGTAACTCTTTCTCGAACACATGCCCGCCGGCGTGCATAAAGGCCATGCCATCTCCTTCAAGTTTTTCCATAATAAAACCTTCGCCACCGAAAAGGCCCGTGCCCAGTTTACGCTGAAATTCTATACCGATGGAAACGCCTTTTGCCGCGCACAAAAAAGCGTCTTTCTGGCAAATGATCCTGTTGCCAAGGCGTATAAGATCTAGGGCAACGATCTTGCCGGGATATGGGGATGCAAAGCTTACATGTTTTTTTCCATGACCGACGTTGGTGAATGCCGTCATGAACAAATTTTCACCAACAAGCAATCTTTTACCTGCGCTAAAAAGTTTGCCCAATAAACCGCCGGTCTGCTGCTGGCTGCCATCGCCAAAAATGGTTTCCATCTGTATGTTGTCATCCATCATCATAAATGCACCGGGCTCTGCAACAGCAGTTTCACCGGGGTCGAGTTCTATTTCAACATACTGCATTTCTTCGCCGAAAATGCGGTAATCGATCTCGTGATTACGTATCATGTTTATCCTTTTTATTGTTTAAATGTGCTACAAATAAATACAGAATTTTAAGAGTACGGCTATACAATTTTGATAAAAGGTAACAAACATTATTGTATGGAGAAAACTGCTGCGTTGCATCTTAGTGTAAAACCAAAAAAGATGGCTGAAATACAAACCAACAACAGCACAAAACATACTGGTGTGCGCCGCAGTAAAAAACTTTCTACCAAAGTAGACCTTACACCGATGGTTGACCTGGGCTTTTTACTCATTACCTTTTTCATCTTTACATCTGTTGTTGCAAAACCAACAGCAATGGGCATTTATATTCCTGATGAAGGAGATTCAATGACTACAGGCAGCAGTAAAACGTTAAACATTATTCTTGCGGGTGATAATGAAGTGTACTATTACAACGGCGATGATTTGAATAACATGCATGCAACGAACTATTCACCGGATGGCTTACGTGCTATAATAAGAAGCAAAAAAGAACAGGTAGCATTCAAATTTGGAGACGGCAACGAAACTGTGATTTTACTCAAGCCAACAGATGACGCCTCTTACAATAATATTGTTGATGCATTTGACGAACTAACCATTAATAGCATTACGCGATACGTACTGATGGATGTTGACGAAACAGAAAAATCATTATTGTTTAAACATTGAAAAAAAGCTGCCCTTTCATTAAACGCAGGCATCATAATTTAGTCATAAACCGGTAATAAAAAAGCAATATTATAACGTTATACGCATTGTTGGCATTATGATTGCTTTTTAAGTTACAGACAACTTACTTTACATAATTACTTTTGGGGGTACATATTACAGCCCCGTCTCTTTTGGGATGGGGCTTTTGTAATTATGGGTGGTGATTATGTGAGATACCTTTACAATTCGACGATCCGGTTTTTTAATGCAAACATGACAAGACCGACTCTTGTATTAAGATTTAATTTTTTGAACAATGCGTCCCGGTAACCATCAACGGTCCTTTCACTCACAAACATTTCTTTGGCTATCTCCTGGTATGTTTTTTCACTACAGGCTAATTTAAGAAACTGTAATTCCCTTTCGCTCAATTTTGCAAAAGTGGGCAAAGGATTTTTTTCGTCTACAAGATGATTAATGCTTTGCATGACCTTTCTTGTAACAAGATCGTTGTAAAAATAACCTCGGCTCAATACTTCATCAAAGGCAAGTTTAAGTTCTGCCGGATCTGCATCTTTCAAGACATATCCTTTTGCACCGTGACGTATCATTTTGATGATGGCGGTATCAGCATCCATCGTACTTAGTGCTAAAACTTTTATTTCAGGGTAATTGATGCGCAGCCATTCTGCGGTTGCATAGCCATCCATTTCGGGCATGGTTATATCGAGCAACACAATATCTGGCAGGTGCCTTGGATTGAGTTGTTTTATGAGATCTTTACCATTAGCCGCATCGAACAATACTTTATAGTTGGGGAAAATATTGATGAGCATCATTAAACCCTTCCGGAACATGGCATGATCGTCGACAATCGTTATATATTTTACATCAGGCATAAGGTATTGAGATTTTTATACTGGTTCCTTTATCAATTACACTATCAATAACTGCACTACCGCCGATCAAAGTTGCCCTGCTGATGATGTTTTGCAGACCAAGCCCGCCATTTTTTTGCAATGCAGCAGCAGTATCGAAACCGGTACCATTATCGGTAATTGCAATGTCAATTTTATCTGCTGCATAGTTAAACAATATTTCTACATCAGAAGCTTTTGCGTGCTTGATGATGTTTTGTATGCTCTCCTGAATAATGCGGAACAGGATGAGTTTTTTTTGCACTTCAAGGTGTTGCTCATTGCCTGTTGTATTGATAACAATATTTATTAAACCTGTACGGTTGATGCGTTGCATTTCATGCGCAACAGTCTCATGCAGGCGGAGTAACTGTATGCGTTCACTGCTGAGGCTTTTGGCAATGTCACGAAGATCATTCATTGCCTGGCCAATGTTTTCCCGGAGTTCTTTTAATGTTGCTGTGTCTTTGGTTTCTTTATGCTCTACAATGCTGACCTGCACTTTTGCAAGGCTTAATATTTGCCCGACATTGTCGTGTATTTCCTGGCTGATGGTGTTGAAAGTGTGTTCCTGGATTTCGAGTTGGGATTGTAATGATTGTTCAATAAATTTTTTCTCTAATTCAATAAACTCCTTCTTGTGCTTAAACTTATCTTTTTGAAATCTATATAAAATAAAGATGATAATTCCTGCTAATACAAGAAAGACAATAACAATTGTGACAATTGTTATTAAAACTTCTTCAGTCGAGGAATTTGGCATATAAAAGCATAAATAAAAATCGAATACATAATCACATTGAATATTTGTAGTAGCGGTAATAATCCAGTTGCGAGACCAGGATAATTTTTGATAAGGAAGTTTAACATCCCTACATAAGGTAATTGACAGGAATAAAAAACAATTAGCCCGGTAGATATCCAAAATTCCGAGTGTTTTTTTAGGCTTATTGAAGCGAGGCTATTTGAAGTAAAAAACTGGTAATAGTGTGAAACAGCAAAACAAATCGTGAAGAAACTACCTACTATTATTGAGTAGCTATTCCACGTAGTCAGTTTAAACAACAATAGCGTGGTAATAAACCAGAATAAAGGAAATACAAAAAGAAAAAACTTGATTATTCTTCTCAATAGCATTAATGTAACAATCTTGTAAAAATATAAACCATAGCCCCAAAATTCAATAAGCATGAAAACATTATAAACCGGAACATTTGTTTTAAAATGAAATGCTTTAGTAAAGTAAACCGCAAGCAATTCTGTGATAAAAGCCAATCCTATAATCAAAGAAAACAACTTTAAATGAAAAGGATAATCCAGCTTGAAACTAATCAAGCTGGATAAAAATGCAAAACCTATTGTTGATATGTATATATGTTGAAGCAACTACTTTAAGGCAGTTTTGTTTGGCCACAGGTAGCTGGAGGGCATGGGGATCCCGTGTCGAAAGAATCAGTTCCTAAAAGCTTGATTAACGAATCGACTTTACTTACTTCTTTATTTATTAGATCTGCTTGATTATTAATAATTTTCATTTGCCTTTCGCGTTGAGGAAAATCTTCACGTTCATCGATGAAAAAATCCTCATGGCTATTCCCGATTAATTCTGTTAATACAAATTGCAAAATAAGCTGTTTTGGATATTGATCTCTCGAATGATCGGTATCAATATTACGATACGATGAAAAATAAATTTTTACTCCACTTGCTTTTTGATAGTCCATTTCTTCACTCAATTCGAGAAGTTTTTTTATTGTATAAATTATACTTTTGGTATCTCCCTCAGGAGTATCTACAGTTTTGTTAAGTTCCTTTAAGTCATTCTTTTGAAACTTAGAAACAGATGTGCTAGCAACAGAATAACTTAATTTCTGAAAGTGACCGGAAATTGGATCAAAATCATAATATTGCCCTTCAAGATCGGAATGCTCCTGTCCTTTTTTTTCTGCTGGAACAAATATTAAGGTTAATAAATCTTCGAAACCTTTTGGCGCGCTGTTATCATTGGGATAACTAGCAAAATAAATTCTTACTGCACCATCAGGTCCACCCTTCGTATTAGCTAAAAATATAAAATTTTGAAAATGTTCTTTTTCAATAAAAATAAATTTTCTTTCAGACTTGTTTTTTAATTTGCATAACGGTTTATATTTATTTTTTATAAACCATGCTATTCTTTCTTCTATCAGATATTTTTCCACATACATATGCGGTACAGGTAATAAAGTTGCCATATTTAAATTTTTAGTTAAGCACTCAATATACTCTCCACCTCTTTCAAATACAATACCCCCCAAAAATTTAATCTTTAAAAAAGTAAGATTTCGATAAAACCTACACGCAGTAAGCCTTTCCCGCAAATGCAGAAAAACGCTCAAATCTAAAATACGCGGAAAAGACGGTGTATTGTCCCGGGGAAAAGGCCGGGAGATTAAATGGTGAAATCACCGCCCTACGCAAGAAGCATTAAGAAAACAGATGCCTATATCACAAACTGCCCATGCTTTTCATCATCAAATTCCCATTTCCATCTTCTGTGGCTCCAGAGATAATTGGCGGGGCGTTGGCGGATGCATTTTTCTATAAAGGCCACCATTTGTTTGGTAATGGCACCTTCGGGTAGTGTGCGCGGCTCGGTGGTGATGACCTCAAATACGGAGTGGTAATAGCCGCGTTTGACTTTATAAAAATTTACGAGTATCACAATCTCGTTATTCATTTTTGCATTGCGCTCCGGACCTTTTACAAAAGCCGTCTTGCGACCGAAAAAGTCTGTCCAGTATGCAATGTCAGGGCCGCCGGGGTTCTGGTCAGCAACAAGCCCTAAAGCATAACGTTGTTTGGCGTATGGCAGAAACTCTTTACGGAATCTTGTGGCTGCAACGAGATTGGTACCAAAGCGTTCACGGATCTTTTTAAACAGCCTGTCAAACACCTTGTTTTCAATAGGCATATAAACGAGTACAATAGGGTACGTGATCTTAGATGCGTAAGCAATGTTGGCAAACTCCCAGTTAAAAAAATGCCCCAGCGTTAATTGTATATTGCGGCCAGTAGGGTAAAGATCATTGATAACGTGGGCATCAAACGTAAAGCGTTTCTGTACTTCAGCTTTAGAGATAGAAACAAACTTGATGACTTCAATAAAATTATCGACAAAACCTTTGTAGAAATCTTTGGCTATTTTTTTTCGCTCCTGTTCAGATTTTTCAGGGAATGCAATAAGCAGGTTGTTGTCTACTACATCCCTCCTGTAACGAATGATATAATACAACAAACCATAAATACCATCGCTGATGATATAAATAACACGCCACGGCAACAATGAAAGCAGGTAAAAAATACCATATACCACGTAGTACATAAATCTTAGCTAAGGTTAAAGAACAATATCCTGCAGCAATGCACTCTTCCCAGGATGATCAGTGTTAAAATGCAGTCCGCGGCTTTCTTTCCTGAACTGTGCACCTTTTACGATGAGGTAGCCCACAGTGATAAGGCTACGCAGTTCGCATATCTGCGGGGATACCTTTGTACTGGCATATAATTGTTCTGTTTCTTCGTATAAAAGATCGAGCCTTTTCATTGCCCTGCGCAAACGCACATCTGTTCTTACAATGCCCACATAATCACTCATGATCTGCTGCAGCTCTTTCTGGCTTTGCGTTATCAGGATCATTTCCCGGGGATCGGTTGTACCCTGCGCATCCCAATCGGGTATGGCTGCAGCATTCATTGCAGCGGGCGTATGATTGCCTTGTAATAATCCGGTTGCATGTAAATATGCCCTGTGTGAAAAAACCATCGCTTCCAGCAGGCTGTTACTGGCCAAACGGTTGGCGCCATGCAGGCCTGTGCTTGCACATTCACCGGCTGCGTATAAATTGATGATGGATGTTCTGGCCCATTCATCTGTTTTTATGCCGCCGCAACTGTAATGTGCCGCAGGTGCAACGGGTATCATCTGCTGCATTACATCTATACCAATGCTTTTGCACTTTTCATAAATGTTGGGAAAATGATGAATGAATTTTTCTTCGTTCATGTGCCGGCAATCAAGGTATACATGCTCTGTTCCGGTACGCTTCATCTCACTGTCTATTGCTCTTGCCACAATATCGCGTGGCGCAAGATCTTTGCGGCTGTCATAGCGCTCCATGAATCCTTCACCATCTTTATTGCGAAGGATACCGCCATCGCCCCTCACCGCCTCTGTAATAAGGAATGATGGTGACACCCCTGGCTCATACAAAGCAGTTGGATGAAACTGTATGAATTCCATATTCTCGATTCTTCCTTTTGCACGATAAACCATTGCAATACCATCACCTGTGGCAATTTTAGGATTGGTGGTGGTTCTGTATGCCTGTCCGCAGCCGCCACTTGCAAGCAACGTTATACCTGCTATAATTTTCTGGATGGTATTTGTTTCAAGGTTTAAAACGTATACGCCATAACACGTAATATCGGTGGTAGCTTTTGTAACGAGGTAGCCAAAATGATGTTGCGTTATAATATCCACCACAAAGCAATGCTTGATCAACTTGATGTTCTTGTGCAGTCTTACCTGTGAGAGTAATGCCCTTTCCATCTCCTGGCCCGTAACATCTTTATGGTGGAGTATACGATGTTTGCTGTGCCCGCCTTCCATACCTAAAGCATACTCACCACTTTCTGTTTTATCAAATTCTGCCCCGTAATTGATGATCTCTTTAATACGCTGCGGGCCCTCTTTTACAACGATCTCCACGATATCTCTCTTGCACAATCCGTCGCCCGCAATAAGGGTATCTTCTATATGCTTATCGTAGCTGTCATTTACTTCGTCCCACACGCCGGCCACACCACCCTGTGCATACTTTGTATTGGTTTCATCAGCCTGTGTTTTGGTAATGATCAGTACCTTTTTATCCGGGAATTGTTTGGCTACTTTCAGGGCATAGGTTAAGCCCGCAATACCTGAACCAATTACAAGAAAATCTGTTTGCTGCATTCGTTATTATCTTTTTTTGATGGGTCTATACAACCAGTACTACCGCTTAAACATGCCGGTTTAATGGTTTGAATACAATTGCGCTGCCGGTGCCCTGCGTGCTGAAAAAAGATATGCAGTACAAGAGTGCGACGCAACAATGCTTCATGCTTATACTGCTGCCCGGCCCATAAATATGTTGTATAAACCCAAAGCAAATCTACTAATGCACGGCAATAATTTAACAACTGATTTTTTGGGGCTCCAATAAAAAAGCATGCAACAACCTGCTGCATGCTTTTTCGTGTCTTGATAAGGTAGGATATTAAAGCTTCGTTACAACCACATCATCTACTGTTTTTGTAGCAGCATTTACCACAAAACTGTTTTCGAGTGATTTGTTGGAAGACTTAATAGTAAACCTGTAAGATGAATTGTCTGAACCTTTCAGCAACTTAACTTTTTTAGAGAAGTTTACATCGCTATACACCTGTGAGAACAATACCTCGCCATCTGCAGACTGAATGAACAAAGTAAATTTGTCTGCTTTTGGGTTGTTGATCTTTACATCGAACAGCAACGCATTGTCTGTGCTTCCTGCAAACTGTACAGATGTTGTATTTTCAGTTGACAAAATTTCAATGGTAGCATTTTTGTTATCGTTAGCCTGGCTTACTGCTGGTGTTAATACTGCTATTGTTGCTGCGATTAACACTGCTGACATTAATTTCCTTTTCATAATTCTTACATTTTAGATTAACAAAAAAAGTTTATTATGGCGCGCAAACGCGTATGCAAGAAATCATTAAGGCTAATAAACAATCGGGATGGAAGTTATCGTTATAGTTCTACAGTGCAGTTGTAGTTTTTCAAAGCTTTGAAATATTGGGGCGGGCTGGAAACCCTTTGTGTAATTCTGACGCAAATATATACGCAAAATTTGAAAAGGTAACCTGTCTTCACAAAAAATTAATAAACCTGATAAGTGTTGTAATGACAATTATCAATGCTGGTCAATACTTTAGCGCTGAAATTATGAACTTGTTAAAAGTAATTCGCCAAAAGGCTAACAACTGTTTAACCAACTTTTTTATTGAGCAATTGCCATAATTTATCTTTCAGCTCCATCAACCCCTGCTGCGTAACAGACGATATAAATACATGTGGAATATTCTTTGGCAGCTCATTCTCTACCGCCTGTTTTAGTTCATCATCCAGCATATCAGATTTGCTTATCGCAATAAGAAAATCTTTCTGCAGCATTTCGGCATTGTATTCTTCCAGTTCATTAACGAGAATATCAAACTCCTTTTTATGATCGGCACTGTCTGCAGGTATTAAAAAAAGCAACACCGCATTGCGCTCTATGTGCCTCAGAAAACGGTGACCCAACCCTTTCCCTTCTGCTGCACCTTCTATAATACCCGGCAGATCTGCTATGCAAAATGATCTTCCGTTGCGGTATTCTACCATACCTAATTGTGGCGTTAAGGTGGTAAAAGCATAGTCTGCAATTTTAGGTTTTGCAGCAGTTATTACAGATAATAAAGTAGACTTACCGGCATTGGGAAAACCCACCAAACCCACGTCTGCCAGCACTTTCAGCTCGAGCACCTTCCAGCCTTCCTGTCCTGCCTCGCCGGGTTGGGCATAGTCTGGTGCCTGGTTGGTGGGTGTGGCAAAATTTGAATTGCCAAGACCACCACGGCCACCGGGCATTAATATCACTTCCTGGCCATCTTCTAAAATTTCTGCACCTATTTCACCTGTTTCTTCATCGCGTGCAACCGTGCCAAGCGGCACTTCAATAATAATGTCTTTACCATCCCGACCGGTGCTCCTGTTTTTGCTGCCACTCTCGCCATCTTCTGCCAGCACATTTTTATAATAACGCAGGTGTAGCAATGTCCACAATTGGCTGTTACCTTTTAAAATAATATGTGCTCCGCGGCCACCATCACCACCATCAGGACCGCCAAATGCGGTTAGTTTATTCCGCATAAAATGCCTGCTGCCTGCACCACCGTGTCCGCTTTTGCAGAATATCCTTATATAGTCTATAAAGTTTGATTTGTCCATCGTTGTAAAAAAGCAAAGATAAAAGTTATGAAGCAAGCAGTAGCATATATGGCATCGCCTGTTGTGTCACTCACTTGTACGTTCGGCAATAGTTTGAGCTGAAGCGATCCTTTATAGCCAGTGCCTGAAGATGCCGGAACGAGGTTACTGATCATTCATCATCATCATCACCAGGTGCATGTGCGGCTGCTCTTAATATGTCTGTAGTAGTGATGAAGAGTTTACGTTCTGTATTGCCCGGGCAGCAATCATCATAAAACCGGGGCTCGTAATAAGATGGGTCAGCTATTCTATCTCTGGTAATAATCATTAACCGCCAGGTAACACCATCGTAAATATTACAATTGCTTTTCCTCTCTCCAGCACAAAAGTCTTTGCCATTGTCCCCGCTTATCTTCCATGCTTCATTGGCTTGTACAAAATGCCAGGCCGCATTGCAGGAGTCCTGCACTACTTCAATATCATTTATTGTTTGCGAAGGTGCGCCACTCGTACGTTTGTAATATGTATAACCTTTCCATGTTCCCTTATTCAAAGCAATAATCCTGTAATCAACTGCTCTTACCCAAGCGTTGCTTTCTACCGCAAATGCGAGCACTACTTCATTTTGCTGCTGCAGGGCGTGTAAAAAAGAATCTGTAGCCTGTTCAGTGCGTGCATATTGATCGAAGGTACCTGCAGACATTTTATGTGTATTACTGCATGAGAAAATAGCTGTTATCATTAAAGCGGAAAAAATCATCTCCATCATGTCTGTTTGTGTAGCAGTTTGCTGTATTAGCTATTGTTCTTTACATCGTTCCATGTTTCATATAGTACATCCTGCTTTGGTAGTTCAGGCGGTAACTCACGCAATGGTTCGCATACACGCCAGTGATTGTGCATGTTGGCAGGCAGTACCTGGTATAGCGCTGTGCCCTCTGTTTTCCAGGCAATCATTTCATCGCTTACTTCTTTTATTTTTTTTGCGGGGTTGCCCACTACCAGGCTCCGGGCCGCAAATGTTTCACCGGCTTTTATAAAGCTCAGCGCACCTACAATACATTCATCGTCCAGCGTTACATTATCCATGATAACGGCGTTCATGCCTACCAGGCAATTCCTGCCGATCGTTGCTCCATGTATAACTGCACCATGACCAATGTGTGCAGCTTCTTTTAATAAAACGGTAACTCCCGGGAACATGTGTATGGTGCAGTTTTCCTGAACGTTGCAGCCATCTTCAATGATGATTGCACCCCAATCTCCACGAATGGCGGCACCCGGACCCACATATACATTTTTACCAATGACTACATTGCCTGTAACACAAGCCTGCGGATGTATAAATGAAGATTCATGCACAACGGGAATAAAATCTTTATAAGCGTAGATCATCTGCTTTTCTTTTAAATCAAAGGCTTTTCTGTTTTGTAACAGGTGCCTTTAAACAAGCCAACAAGTTCATTTTGCCGGTTACAAACTTCTACAAGATACAGGCCGGTTTTTTTTGTTTTATTGATCAGCTTTGCTTCTGCCGTTAATATGTCGCCTTCTTTAACGGCTTTGGGGAAAGACATGCTTACATCCAATGCAAGTGTAACCTTACCATCACTGTTGCAGGCAAATGCAAATGCACTGTCTGCCAGCGAGAAGGTAATACCACCATGTGCAATGCCAAAGCCGTTGAGCATTTCCCTGCGCAGCGTCATTTGTATTTTACTGTAGCCTGCTTTTACGTCAATAACAGTTATACCCATCCACGCACTGAAATGATCGGTCTGTAACATGCGGTCGACCACTTTTTTAGCAAGAGCATCCTGTTCTGTCATAGCCTTATTTTATATTATTCACCTGTATACTCGGGAACACGTTTTTCGAGGAAAGCTTTTACGCCCTCTTTATAATCGTGTGTTTCTACTGCCTTTTGCTGAAATACGTCTTCAACTTTCAACTGCTGTTCAAATGTATTGCTTACAGAAAAGTTTAATGCATGCTTTATCATGGCCAGGCTTCGTGTAGGCATTTTAGAAAGCTTTTCAGCAATTTTTACACTTTCCTGCAGGAATGTTTCATCTGTATAGGTTTTATAAAGCATGCCCATTTTCTCTGCTTCTTCGGCAGATATTTTATCTGCCAGCATCATTAATGCACTGGCGCGTTGCCAGCCAATAAACCGCGGCAAAATAAACGTACCACCACAATCGGGCACGAGACCGATCTTTGAAAATGCCTGCGTAAAGTAAGACGACTGCGTGGCAATAACCACATCGCAGGCGAGCGCCATATTTGCTCCGGCACCTGCAGCCACGCCATTGATAGCGCCAACTACAGGTTTCTCCATCATACGGATTTTCCAGACAATGGGGTTGTATTGTTCACGCAGCATTTTATTAACGATCTCACCATCTGTCTGTACTACTTCAGAAAGGTCCTGGCCGGCACAAAAAGCTTTACCTGCACCGGTAAGGTATACACACCTGATGTTCTTGTCTTGCTGACATTCATCCAGCCGCTGCTGCAGCATCATGGCCATTTCGCGGTTGAAGGCGTTCAGCTTATCCGGCCGGTTAAGCGTTATAAAGGCAATCTGGTCTTTAACTTCAAAATTTATGGAGGTCATAGCAGGCAATTTGTGCAAATCTATCCGTTTCTTTTGAAAACTAATGAGTGTTAACTTTTTTATTCGGGCTGCAATCTAATCTGGTTTGCAACGCCAGCGTAAAAAAAAACGTGCTTATGGTTATACAGATACCCCTGACCAACATGCATGACCCGCGTTTACTTTGACCTGGTTGACTTTACTATTTACAAAACAGTGGACACCCAAACAAGCCTGTGCCGCTGCGAACAGCTGCCATGAAAGATACAAGTACAAGTGAGTGACACAACAGGCGATGCCTAAAGAACTGCTGTTGGCAACATATATAAGCACTTATATAAAAACGGCCGCCGCGGGAAGCGCTTAGACTTTCAGTTTCTTTTTTGTGTTTCCAAGAAATGGCTGCATGTAAGAAGGCATAAGCTGGCGTGGCTTGTTGGTTCGTTTTGCGGTGGCAGGCTTCTGGTATTCGAGGTAGTAGATCTTTAGCAAAAGGATAAAAAACGAGATGAGAATAGGACCGAATATCAAGCCTGCAAAGCCGAAATATTTTAAACCCAGGATAACGCCCAAAACGGTAACAATAGGATGCACATCTGCCATTCGCTTGGCCAACAGGAAACGGATTACATTATCTGCACTGCCCATGACAAGCAGGCCCCACGCAGCAACAAAAATGCCCTGCCACGTATGGCCGATAGCAAAAAGATAAATACTTACCGGTGCCCAAACAATGCCTGTACCCACCACAGGAATTACGGATGCGAAACCTGCAATTACACCCCAGAAACCAGCCTCGGGCACGCCTGCAATAAGAAAACTTACATAACCGCAAACACCCTGTGCAACAGCAATCATGGGGATACCTACGGCATTACTGAATGTTTGTGCCACCAGTTCATTACCAAAAAGCATGAGCTTATCTTTTTTGAAGGGCAGATAAAATACAATGGCTGCCTCCATCTTACCGGTATTGATGATCATAAAATACAGGAAGAAATACGTCATGATAATTGTACTGAAGAAGTTGAGGCTTTGTGTTAGTATAAGGGAAAGGCCGGCCGTAGCATAAGCCTGGAGATCCGCTATGTTTTTGGTTGACAGCAACTCAACACCAAAACGGCTCTTCATATATGCATCGAATGTTTTGAGGGTGTTCATAATTGTCTCCGGGTGCATGACCACGCCGGCAATCTTATTGTACAGCAAAGACACCAATGTAATGATGGGGAGCAGGATGATGAAGAAGGAGACAAAAATGATAAGAATGGCGGCCATGCTTTTTTTCCATTTTCGCTTTTTGATAAGCTTATCGAACAATGGCTTGCCCAGGATATAAAAAATAATTGCCAGCAGGAAAGCTGTAAAAAACTGGATGAGGCTAAAAACAAGAAATAGCCCCAGGGCAAGAATAATGATGAGAAATACGTACCTGTTTACTTTGTACTCTTTTGAAGTGTCCATTCAGTTTGTCTTTAGATGTAATTGCAGTCAGTGCCTGTTTCAGACACCTGAAATTATAAAAATTATGCCTATAATATGCAAGGTATAATTAGCGCCAAAATAGGCGATTGCTGATTTTTACCGTAGCAATAATTCCACAATGTGCGACTTATTACTGAGAAGTTGATGATAGAAAAATAAAACAATGTAACAGCGCTGTTATAATAAGATACAGCAAAAGGCATTGGCAACAATCTTCTGCTAACGTGTGCGGCCTGGCCTGTGAAAAACCTTTTCGTGTAAGGTGTGTGTGTTTCTGCATAACCTTTGTGGCAGCCTGCTGCCGTGGTTTTTCTGCCGTTTTTACGATGCATGAAATTCAAAATTCCACACAACTTTATTTTTATGGAATAGTCCGGAGTGCATCGTCTTAGTTGCAAAACTATAACCATGGAAGCTAACAACATTTTGAAAGCCGATGTGCTTGACATTATCTTCGAAAACAGAAACAAAGCCTATGGCGCTTATGATTTGCGAACCACTTACAACAAACGCATCAAACGATCATTATTGGGTATGGGTGCTGTGTGCCTGGTATTTACCGCGGGCGTAATGATTGCCAATGCAAAGAAAGATGATGGCCGGGTAGTAATGACGGTGAAGGATTATGAGCTGACCAACCTTGTGCCGGAAGAAAAACAAGAGCAGGTAATTGTAGAACCGCCAAAACCAAAACCGCTCGAAGTAAGAACAATTGCGGTAACTATTCCACGCATCGTTCCGGATGAGCAGGTGGCGGAAACGGAGGTGCCATCAGAAGAGCAGATTGAAAATGTAACAATATCGAATGTTACTAAAGATGGGCAGGACATAGGTGATATTGTTGCTCCGCCTATCGAAAAAGAAGGAATAGGCGAAGTAAAGGAACTTGTGAAAGAAAAGGCGCCAGAGGTATTTACTATTGTACAAGTAGAGGCCCGGTACCCGGGCGGGCTAAAAGAATGGAGTAAATTTTTGGAACGCAACCTCAACACAGAACTACCGGTAGAGAATGGTGCGCCGGTTGGGCAATACACGGTAGTGCTGTCTTTTATCGTAGATGCAGAAGGCAACATTTCTGATATAGCGGCATTGAATGATCCCGGTTTTGGCACTGCCCAGGAGGCCATAAAAGTTATCAAACGCAGCAAGCAATGGGTGCCTGCCATTCAGAATGGCCGTAATGTTATTTATCGCCAGAAGCAATCCATCACTTTTGTAGTAAATGAAGGATAGTATTTATACAACCATAATGCACATCCTTCCGGCGCAGCCTGCGGCTGCGCCGTTATATTGCTTTAAAAACATCTTTATTTATTGTTATGTCATTCACCCGGCCCCAAAAAATAACCCGCTGCAAAAAACAGCGGGCTATACTTTTATATAAGCACTTACATAATTAATGCACCATTGCTTCAACAGCTTCTGCAAGTGTCTGATTTTTTTCTGCTTTAAATGCTGCTCTCGGTTTTAAACCCAGCAACCGGAACATGGCATTGTCTTCATCAAACGATGGGTTGGGCGTAGTAAGCAACTTATCACCCGCAAATATTGAGTTGGCACCAGCCATAAAACACAATGCCTGTTCAGATACACTCATGCTCGTTCTGCCTGCACTCAACCGCACCATTGCTTTGGGCATTAGTATACGTGCTGTTGCTATCATCCGCACCATGTCCCATATATCTACTTTGGTATTATGTTCCAGTGGTGTACCTGCAACAGGCACCAAAGCGTTGATCGGCACACTTTCCGGGTGCTCCGGCATAGTAGCCAGTGTATGCAACATGTTTATACGGTCTTCTTTGGTTTCTCCCAAACCTACAATACCGCCGCAGCAAACGCTTACACCGGCTTTTCTCACATTATCCAGCGTTTGCAAACGGTCTTCATAAGTGCGTGTGGTAATGATTGCTTCGTAGTATTCCGAAGATGTGTCCAGGTTGTGATTATACGCATACAAGCCTGCATCAGCCAGCTTCTGCGCCTGTGTTGCTGTAAGCATTCCAAGGGTGCAACATACTTCCATACCCATTTCGTTTACGCCTTTTACCATATCTATTACGCGGTCAAAATCGCGGTTATCCCGCACTTCCCGCCATGCAGCACCCATACAAAATCTTGTGCTGCCTGCTTCTTTGGCCTTGCGTGCATATTCCAGCACTTCTTCCTGCTTCATTAGCGCATGTACATTTACGCCAGTGTTGTAGCGTGCAGCCTGCGGGCAGTAAGCGCAGTCTTCACTGCAGCCACCCGTTTTTATACTCAGCAGTGTACAAACCTGCACTTCTGCAGTATCATTATAATTTTTATGCATTGTGGCGGCTTTATAAATCAATTCCAGGAGGGGCGTTTCATAGATGTCTTTTATTTCATTTACACTCCAGTCATTCCTTATAGTGTTCGTCATACTTTTTTTATTTGAGCGACAAAAATAGGGAGTTTGTTATTTATTGTGTACCCGGCTGCATTACTACTATTGAGCTTTGGTTGCGTCGCACTCTTGTACGGCTTAATCTATACGCAGCAAGTGCGACGAGCGTAGTGAAAATTATAACGACCGCATATCATGTACGATATATCTTTACGCCACATATTTTTATACAATGAGCAACGCAGCTTCAAAAAAGATGTATACGTTTTTACAAACCATGCGCTGGTTTGGCCCTTCAGATCCTGTAAGCCTGCAGGATATTAAGCAGGCAGGGTGCAGCGGCATTGTATCTGCACTACACCATGTTCCCAATGGCGCCATCTGGACGGTAGAAGAAATACAGAAAAGAAAAGAAGAGATAGAAGCCGCCGGTCTTTACTGGGATGTAGTGGAAAGTGTACCTGTACACGAAGACATTAAAACGCAGACCGGCAACTATAAACAATACATCGAAAATTATAAAATAACGCTGCTTAACCTTGCCGCATGCGGTGTAAATATTGTTACCTACAACTTTATGCCGGTGCTGGACTGGACAAGAACAGACCTCTCTTTTACCATGCCCGATGGCAGTAAAGCGCTCCGGTTTGAGCGTGCTGCCTTTATTGCTTTTGACATGTATATGCTGCAGCGCGAAGGCGCCGAACATGACTACAGTTGGGAAGAACTTGCGCGTGCAAAAAAACGATATGCTTCCATGCCTGCAGAAGACAAGATACTGCTTATGCAAAATATCATTGCAGGCCTGCCTGGCAGCGAAGAAAGCTTTACACTGGATGATTTTAAAGATGCGCTGGCAAAATACAAAGACATCGATACACAAAAACTGCAACAACACCTTATTGATTTTTTACAAGAGATTATTCCTGTGGCCGAAGAAGCAGGTGTTAAAATGGCTATCCACCCTGATGACCCGCCATACAGTATTTTAGGGTTGCCACGGGTGGTATGTAATTACAGGCAGGCGCAGCAGATATTTGAGGCTGTTCCGTCTGCAAGCAATGGCCTGTGTTTTTGCACAGGCTCATTTGGGGTAAGGCCCGATAACAAACTGCCGGAAATGGTATTGCAGTTTGCAGACCGCATTCACTTTGTGCATTTGCGCAGTACAAGGACAAACGAATGGGGTGATTTTTTTGAAGACAATCACCTGGATGGAGATGTAGATATGTATGCGGTAATCAAAAATCTTTTGCAGGTTATGCAGCAAAGACAAACTGCTTTGCCCATGCGCCCCGACCATGGCCACCAGATGCTCGATGACCTGAAGAAAACAACCAATCCTGGTTATAGCGCTATAGGCAGGTTAAGAGGCCTGGCAGAAATACGCGGACTTGAAATGGGTATTTACAGGAGCATGATGGAGCAGTCGTAAGCAGGCGGTGCCCGTTGCTGCGTAACGGACAGTACGTACAAGAGTGCGACGCAACAGGCGATGCCACCAGTACTGCAGCCGGGCCAATAAAAATCAGGCTGTATTGGTTCTGTACCTTGCCTTGCGGGGAAACAACATTTCTGTTACAAAGATGAGCAATATGCTTAGCGCGGTAGATGCGGCTACCTTGCCGATGAAGAAAATGAAATCTCCAAACTGCAGCCATTCGATCAATACCAGGCATGCATGATGCAGGAAAGTAAGTACCACAATATAAACGCTGTACGGCGCCCAGCCAAGGCTGGTAATACTTGGCTCTGCATAACTGACTTCCTTCTTCTCCTGGGATATTAAGACGTTTAAAAAGAAAGGCCGCAGGTAGGCAATAAGCACGCAGGGTATGGCATGGAGGCCGGGTGTGCCTGTAAAATAATCCATGCACAAACCAAACACAAATGCAATGATCATTTGCACACTTCGGTTAATGCTGAATGGCAGCCACAATACAAACAGAAAATAAAAAATGGGCTTTACATACTGATGCAGCGGCGGTACTTTATCCAGCACAAAAGCCTGTACCAGTATGAATAAAATGAAACGGATAATATTTTTAAGCAGGCTGCTCATTAATCTTTGGGTGTTTTTGCTTCGAGTGTTTTTTGCTCCTGCAACTGAAGATTGCTTGTTACATATACATACTGCAGGCTGTAAAAATTAGTAGCGGCCTTTACCCTTAATTTCAGGAAGCTGCTGCCCTTGTCTGCAATAACTTCGGCTACCGTGCCTACCATTAAGCCCGGTGGAAAACTGAGTGACTGGGACACATTGCTAGTAAGAACGGTATCGCCTTTCTGTGCCTTGGCACTTTTAGAAATATTGTTCAGCATGAGGTAAGAAGGATCTGCACCATTCCACTCAAGATCGCCGGTATAGAAGCCATTTTTCAACATGGCGTTTACTTTGCTTTTCCTGTTTAGCAGGCTCATGATACGGCTGTAATTATCACTTACCATTATTACCTTGCCAACAATACCATCGGGGCCAATTACCGCCATATCTGGCTGTATGCCCTGCTTTGCCCCACGGTGTATCGTGATGTAGTTGTTCTCCTGTGTTACAGAGCTGTTCACCACTTTTGCTTCCATAAAAAGAAACTTCCTGGCGCCCATAGTATCTTTCAGCAGAGAGTCAATTTTTACAACATTTGTTGTATCGGCACTTTCAAAACTGGACGCCTGCAGGTTATGCAGTCTTGCATTTTCCTTTACCAGGGAGTCGTTGGTGGCTTTTAAATGGAAGTAGTACTCCACATCGTTGTACTTTTTACTTACCGAACCTGTAACCTCGTTGGCTACAGCCCCCAGCACGGCCTGGTGTGTTTTGTTGTAATTGGTAAGAATATAAACACCTGCCCCCTGCAATACCAGGAACAGGATGAGGTTAAAGAAACGTCTTATGAAAAGAAAGATGTTACGCACGGTAGTACATGATCCCGGTTTACAGGTTTCAGGTTACCGGTAACCAGGGCCCGGCAACCTGCAGAAAACTCTTTTAACGCATTACAAACGGGTAGCGCTGATAATTTTTAAGTGCAAGACCGGTACCACGCACAACGCTCTTCAGCGGGTCGTCTGCAATATGTACAGGCAGTTTTATTTTTTGACTAAGGCGTTTATCCAGCCCGCGCAATAATGCACCGCCACCGGTTAGGTATAAACCACGGCGGTAAATATCTGCAGCAAGTTCGGGCGGCGTGGTTTCGAGTGCTTTAAGAATTGCTTCTTCTATTTTAAAGATCGATTTATCCAATGCTTCCGCAATTTCCTGGAAGCTTACCATGATCTGTTTCGGAATACCGGTTACTAGGTCGCGGCCGTTTACAGGAATATCATCCGGCGGATTTTCCAGGTCTTTCATGGCGGCGCCAATCTGTATTTTTATCTGTTCTGCTGTACGCTCACCAATCAGTAAGCTGTGGTAGCGGCGCAGCGCTTCCATAATATCTGCGGTAAATTCATCTCCGGCAATACGTATAGACTGATCGCATACAATACCTGCCAGCGCAATTACAGTAATACCTGTGGTACCACCACCAATATCGATGATCATGTTACCTACCGGCTCTTCTACATCTATACCAATACCAAGTGCGGCTGCCATTGGTTCGTGAATAAGGTATACTTCTTTTGCACCTGCCTGTTCTGCACTGTCTCTTACTGCCCGTTTTTCTACTTCTGTTATAGAAGAAGGAATACAGATCATCATTCTCCAGCTTGGCGGAAACAAAGGTTTTTTGGGATAGATCATTTTGATCATTTCCCGTATCATCAATTCTGCAGCGTTAAAATCAGCAATTACTCCATCTTTCAAAGGGCGAACGGTACGTATGCTTTCATGCGTTTTTTCATGCATCATCAATGCACGCTTACCAACCGCTAAAACCTCTTTCAGGTTATTACGATTAAGGGCAACAATCGACGGTTCATTTACAACAATCTCTTCATTATGAATTATCAGGGTATTGGCGGTACCCAAATCCATGGCAATCTCCTGCGTGAACAAATTAAAAAGTCCCATTTATATGTTAGGTTCAGATTTTTTAGTAAAATGTTTGAATGCCTGCAAAATTGCTGTAATTAACCGGAATTAACAAAGTGCAAAATGCAGATTTTTCCAGCCTTATGCTTCAATTAACAAGTATTGTTTAAAAAGGGTAAGAAGTATATTTGGACAATCCCATTGAATCCCCTATTTCTTATCATAAATGCATCGTCAAAAATTCTAAAACGAAACACATATCAATTTATTGGATACTATGAAAAAATCGCATTCCATTAGCAAACACAGTGCCTGATTTTGCGGCGCGTATTTTGGTAGCCGGCTACAATGCAGGTGGCATCGGCAGTTGTGTCACTCACTTCAGGGTTTGGAACAATATGCAGCATGCTCCGGCCATGTTCATTAAAGCAATACAGGCTCCTGTTCCGGCAGCAGCGTGGCACATAATGGATGCTGCTGAACATAATTTTTTCCTGCACAGCAACTCTGCTATTTTTGCCGCACACAAAAATGATTGCAATGAAGAATACTCCGTTTACAAAAAAGCATATAGCACTGGGCGCAAAAATGGCTGAATTTGCAGGTTACAACATGCCCATCAGTTATACCGGCATTAATGATGAGCATGCAGCAGTACGCAACAATGCCGGGGTATTCGACGTAAGCCATATGGGAGAATTTATTTTAAAAGGGCCTAATGCATCAGACCTTATACAACGAGTAACCACCAACGATGCATCCAAACTTACAAACGGAAAGGCACAGTATTCGGCACTTACCAATAACACCGGTGGTATTGTAGATGATCTGATTGTTTACTGCATCGAGGAAAACAAGACCTACATGCTTGTTGTAAACGCTTCCAACATCGAAAAAGACTGGGATTGGATTAGCGCTCACAATACCGCAAACGTTGAGATGCACAACATAAGCGACAAAACATGTTTACTCGCTATACAGGGCCCGAATGCCTGCAAAATATTACAGCCGCTTACTGGGCTGGATATTATGAACCTGAAGTACTACACTTTTGTAAAAGGCAGGTTTGCAGGCGTGGAAAATGTACTCATCAGCGCAACTGGTTATACCGGCAGCGGCGGCGTGGAGATCTACTTTGAAGACAAAGATGAGTGTGCAGAAAAAATATGGAACGCGATTTTTGAAGTGGGCGCAACGGCAGGTATTAAGCCCATTGGGCTTGGTGCAAGAGACACACTGCGTCTTGAAATGGGTTATTGTTTATACGGCAACGATATAGATGATACCACATCTCCGCTGGAAGCCGGCCTTGGCTGGATCACCAAACTAAATAAGACAACTGATTTTACAGCAAAAGATATACTGACACAACAGAAAGCCGAAGGCGTTAAGCGCAGGCTGGTTGGCTTTGAAATGGTGGAGCGCGGCATTCCACGCCACCATTACCAGATTGTTGACAAAGACAATAACGTTATTGGTTACGTTACAAGCGGCACACAGGCCCCTTCTCTGGGTAAGGCAGTTGGCCTTGGTTATGTAACAACGGAGCACGCTATGCTCGACAGTGAAATATTTATTGCCATACGCAACAACCCTGTAAAAGCAAAGGTTGTAAAGTTTCCTTTTGCTTAAGCCGCTAAAATTATCCTATGCATAAATCTTACATCATTGTTTTACTTGCCGCAATGCTGCTTGCTTCATGCAGCCGCGCCGTGTATGAAAATGGCAAAGCATCTTACTACGCAGATAAATTTGAAGGCCGGCCTACCGCAAGTGGTGCAACATTTCACCAGCGGAAACTTACCGCAGCCCATAAAACGCTGCCTTTTGGAACGAAAGTGAAAGTGGTAAATCTTGCCAACGGCAAATCTGTAAAAGTGCGTATCAACGACCGCGGACCTTTTGTGCAGGGACGTATTATAGACCTGAGTAAAAAAGCTGCGGATAAACTTGACATGACAAAGCAGGGCGTGCAGGAAGTTGAAATAAAATACAAAAAGAAAAAGAGCTGACCGCTGTTTTCCTTTTTACAAAATGCAGCGTTAACACCGGCGGCTGTGATGATTTGCTAACTTTACTGTTCTTATAAACGTGGCAGACAAAGAAAAAATAAAAGCATGGTTTAAAAAGATCGGCATTGCCGGCTTTTTATTTTTCCTTATCAAGGGCCTTATATGGCTTGCCATTATTTTTGGTGCGGGAAAACTATTTGATTAACTGTAGCGCCTTCTGCAGGACCGGTAAAAACATGACGACTTTGCAGCATGCCGAATAAAGACCCTGCAGTACAAGTGAGTGACACAACAGCAGCCTTATAGTAGCAATGCAGCTTACCACATACCATAAAAAACCCCGCTGCCGCGGGGTTTGAACTTTTTATTTATCAGGTGATTTTTGCTGTAAAAGACCCGTCAGTTATCGGGACGACAGCGCCTGTTTCATCAACAGCGTCTCCGCTTACCGTGCCGGATATAATACCTGTACTGCTATTGTAAGAGGTAATGGTAATAGTAACTACACCACTTGTTGATGTAGTACCATCAGCCTGGTAAACCGGGACAGGCGTTGTGCCTGTATAGGTGGTTAAGTAAAAGCCTGCTTCAAACGCCGTGGTATACGTACCTGGCTGTATGCTGCCTGATGTAAGCAGTATGCCCATTAAGAAAGCAGTATCCTGCCGGGGTGCTGTGCTGCCCACAAATGTGAGATATTTTAATCCAAGTGTATCTATAACAAAAACCGTATCGAAAGATCCATGATGATAACTGGTGCCTGCATTGAACTGCCATGCAGTATCGGAGAGATTGGTAGTATCTGAACCGCCGGTGCCGGTTGTATCTCCGCCTCCACCAAGACCTGTGCCTGTACTATCCTGCACATATACAATAAAATTACATATAGCAGAGTCGACCGCCAATGTAAATACTGCAGGTCTTATTTCAAGGGGAATACCTGTTGGTTTTAAGCGGATGGTATTGATACCTGTTGTAGCAAAGAAACCGGAGTCTGCAAACGTTAACCCGTTCTGTGCATCAGATGAAATAAAGTATGTACCGGTCTCCGTAACATTTACCTGCACCTCCACAAAAGCCGTATCGCCCCGTGGCTGAATGCCGTTGTAATATGTACCATACACGCTGTCGTAGATACATGCACCTGCGCTATCCCACAAGGTATAGTTTGCTGTACCGGTTTTACCGCCTGTTTCTAGACTTAATTCTTTGCTGCAGCTATAAACAAAAAAAAGTGAACATAGCAGGGATACAATGACCAGCGTGTTTCTTTTCATAAGTGTGATGTATAAGGACTGTTTCTGCAAAAATAATTCCTACACTAATAACGCCTGCCGGTTTATTAAATTGTTTGTTTTAAGCAGTTCACCCACGTTGCGAAAAGTGGTAAGTGTAATTTGTGTAAGTGCTTCTTCTGTGAAAAATGCCTGGTGGGCTGTTACCAACACATTTGGAAAGCTCATGAGCCGCTGTATGGTATCATCTTCTATGACTGTTGCAGAAAGATCACGGAAGAAAAGATGTTCTTCCTGTTCATAAACATCAATACCGAGGAAGCCAATCTGCCCGCTTTTTAACGCATCTATAACAGCCTGCGTATCTATCAGTGCACCACGGCTGGTGTTAATAAGCATTACACCGCGTTTCATCATGCCTGTTGTATCTGCGTTGATCAAATGCCTGGTCTGTTCATTCAACGGGCAATGCAACGAAATAATATCCGCTTTATTCAGCAGCTCAATCAGCGGCACAAACTGCACCCCCGCTGCTTCCAGTTCCTTATTGGCAATAAGATCGAATGCGAGTACGGAGCAACCAAAACCGCGCATGATCCTGCAAAAGGCTTTTCCGATATTTCCTGTACCAATAACCCCGATCGTTTTGCCAAATAAATCGAAACCAAGCAAACCGTTTAAGGAGAAATTTTGTTCTCTTACCCTATTGTATGCCTTATGTGTTTTCCGGTTGAGCGTTAACAACATGGCTACCGCATGCTCGGCCACCGCCTGTGGTGAGTAGGCCGGTACGCGGCAAATGCGTATGCCCAACTGCTTAGCAGCGTTGATGTCTACATTATTAAAGCCGGCGCAACGCAGTGCAATAATTTTTACACCCCGCTCACTGAAGATTTTCAGTACTGCTTCGTTTACCAGGTCGTTTACAAAAACACATACTACTGCGGCACTACTTACCAGGGGTGCCGTTTGCACATTGAGTTGTGTTTCCAAAAATTCCAGTTCAAACCCAAAGCTGTCATTGTAGCGGTTAAAAAACAAAGTATCATAAGGTTGCGTGGAGTAAAATGTAATTTTCATACGCCCGATTTATTGAGTGTTTCAGTAAGGTCTTTAGCATTCGCAGCCGTTTTCTACCGCCGTTTTTTGCGTCGCGGGCATGGATAACCAGCATATTTTTTCATACCGCATGCCAACCGTCTGCACAGACGGGAAAATAATTATAACAGTGCGTCGTATAAAATTTCTACCGGGTGTTGGGCATGCTTACCGGTGCCGTCTTTTACCTGGTGACGGCAACTTGTGCCCGGCGCGGCAATAAGCACATCATCTGCCTGTTTGCGTACGGCGGGGAACAGTACCAGTTCACCAATCTTCATGGAAATTTCGTAGTGCTCTTTTTCGTACCCAAAAGAACCCGCCATACCACAACAACCCGAGGGTATGGTTTCAACAGAATAGTTTTCCGGCAGTGTAAGTGCCTTTATAGTATGCGCTACCGAAGACAATGCTTTTTGCTGGCAATGCCCGTGCAATACAATTTTTCTTTTGTCTGTGGTAAAATGCCCGCTACGAATGTTGCCGCGCTCTATTTCTGCAGCAATAAATTCGTCTATGGTAAAGACATTTTTGCTAAGGTCTGCTGCCAGTGTATACAGGTCATCATCTGCAAGGTCAACATATTCATCCCTGAAAGTGAGGATGGCAGAAGGTTCAATACCAATAAGCGGGGTTTCTGCACTTACCAGTGAGCAAAGCAAGCGGATATTTTTATTGACAATCTTTTTTGCTTCACGTATCAATCCCTTGCTCAACCACGCACGGCCACTTTCTTCGTGATTAGGTATCACCACTTCGTAGCCAAGCTTTTCCAATAACTGTATCGCTTTTATACCAATTTCAGTATCGTTGTAATTGGTAAACTCATCACAAAAGAGATAAACCTTCTTTGTTGTTTCTTTGTTTGCTGCAGCGTTATGCTTATTGTTTTTGTACCAGCGCATAAGCGTTGTTTTGTACATGGTTGGCATAGACCTGTCTGCTGCAAAACCGGAAATCTTTTTAACCAGCGTACTTACCGGTTTATTGGTCATTACAAAGTTGTAAATACCTGGTGCAATAGCTCCAAGCTTAGCAGAAGTATTAAAGTTTGCTATTAATTTGCTTCTGAAAGGAACACCGTTTTCATCGTAATAATGTTGTAAAAACTCTGCTTTCAATTTAGCAACATCCACATTACTGGGGCATTCAGATTTGCAGCCTTTACAACTCAGGCACAGGTCCATTACCTCGTAAATCTCTTTATGGTCAAACCTGTTCATCTTATCAGAGTTGGTAAGGAACTCACGCAGTATATTGGCCCGCGCCCTGGTGGTATCTTTCTCGTTACGCGTAGCCATAAATGAAGGGCACATGGTGCCGCCGGAAAGTTGTGTTTTCCTGCAATCGCCGCTGCCATTACATTGCTCGGCATGCTGCAGCACGTCCTGGTTATAATACCTGAAAATGGTATTGAATGCAGGTGTTTGCTGGCCCGGTGTATAGCGCAGCATAGTGTTCATTGGCGGCGTATCTACAATCTTGCCGGGGTTAAATATCTGCCCGGGATCCCAGGTATATTTTAAATCGCGCAATAACTGGTAGTTCTTCTCCCCCACCATTTGCCTGATGAACTCTCCACGCAATCTTCCATCGCCATGTTCCCCGCTTAAAGAGCCCTTGTATTTTTTTACCAAGGTTGCAATCTCTTCTGCAATTGTTCTGAAGAGACGATTACCTTCTGCAGTCTTTAAATTAATGATGGGTCTTAAGTGTATTTCACCGCTGCCCGCATGCGCATAGTGAACAGAATACAGGTTGTGCTGCTTTAGTATAATGTTGAAGTCTCTTATAAATGCGGGCAGGTCATTTACATCTACGGCTGTATCTTCTATTACAGGCACAGCTTTATCATCACCCGGCAGGTTACTCAGCAAACCGAGGCCGGCTTTGCGTAGTGTCCATATTTTTTTGCTGTCACTGCCAAACAAAAGCGGGAAGTGATAACCCAGGTTTGCGGCACGCATGTCCGCTTCCACTGCTGCAGCTATTGCGGTAATTTCTTCTCTTGTGTCTTTTAAAAATTCAATCACCAGGATAGCACCCGGGTCACCCTGTACAAAAAACCTGTTCTTTCTTTGTTCAATATTGTCTTTGGTACATTCCAATATATAGTGGTCGATCAGTTCGCTTGCAGAAGGGCCGTATGTAAGACCGATAAGGTTTGCACGCAATGCCTCATCTACATTATTGAAGTGTACGCAGAGCAAACCTGTTTCCGCCGGCGGCAGCGGCACTACGTTCAGTTTTATTTCGGTTATGAAGGCCAGCGTGCCTTCAGAGCCTGCAATCAGTTTACAAAAGTTAAACTGTTCCGCACCCGCCGTAAATGGATCTGTTTCCAGCAGAAGGTCTACTGCATAGCCGGTATTGCGGCGCTCCACTGTTTTTTTGGGAAACTCGTTTCGTATCTCTACCTGGTTATCGTAATTGCCCAGCAGGCTGCGTACCTTTTTGTAGATCGTACCTTCCAGCGTGGGTAATTCGCATTTGGCATGAAATTCTTCAGTACCAATGCTTTTAAACTCTACCTCGCTTCCATCACTCAGTAAAGCCTTTACTTCCAGCAAATGTTCTCTCGTACTGCGGTACACTACAGAGTTGGAGCCACATGAGTTATTGCCCACCATTCCGCCAATCATGGCGCGGTTTGCGGTAGATGTTTCCGGCCCGAAGAATAAACCATGCGGTTTTAAAAACATATTCAGTTCGTCCCGTATTACACCAGGCTGTACACGCACCCATCGCTCTTCCGTATTTAGTTCAAGAATACCTGTAAAATATTTTGATACATCCACTACAATACCATTACCAACCACCTGCCCGGCAAGTGATGTACCTGCCGTACGTGGTATAAGCGATGTTTGATGTGTTGTTGCAAAACCGATCAGCTTTTTTATATCGTCCACGTTTTTGGGCATAGCAACAGCCAGTGGCATTTCCCTGTACGCAGACGCATCTGTAGCGTAAAGTGTGCGAATGGTGTTGTCATAATAAAACTCACCTTCTAATTGCTGCGCTAACTTCTTCAATTGCTCGTTCATGTTGGAAGACTGCTTTAACGGGCTGCAAATCTACAATCGTTTATGCTTAATTAAAGTTGTTGTTTTACTTACGCGTGTTAGGCTTTATGAGCCCGGCGGCATTGCTGCTATGTAGCTTCGCTTGCGTCGCACTCTTGTGCGCTTTGTCCTTTATGCAGCTTTGGGGCACTCCCCGTAGTTTCTCCGGGCATCCACCAAAGCGGTATTTACAGCATTAATACCTGGGTATTTTTTTCACCAGGCCGGCTGGCAGATCTCTCCGGTAAATGCCTCACGCCTGTTCCGCGCTATTCAAATCAATCTTTCGTTTATATTCACCGGCATTTTGCCTTATTTTCTTTGGCATGGTATTTAAACATAATGATGCATACCAATATAAACATGAAAATTTACGTTTACGGAAAAGGTCTTATCGCACTCGGCATGCTGTTTTTTTCACTGAATATTTTTGCGCAATACAAACCACAGCACGATACTGGCTATTACACCACTTTCCCAAAAAAACTCACCACCCGCTTTTATTTCTCCAAAAAATACACTTCGGTACATTTTCCTGCGGCTGAGCAATCAAACGATATTGATTACCGTGCCAACACACCGTTGGTAATGGGCGTGGGCGCTACTTATAATAACCTGTCGCTAAACCTTGCCTATGGTTTTGGGTTTATCAATCACGATGACGAAAAAGGCAAAACCAAAAGCATCGACCTTGAGCTACACGTTTACCCATACAAATGGGCCATTGATGTGCTGGCCATAAGACACAAAGGCCTGCATATTGACAAAGATGATTTTGCACAGGGCAACAATCAATATTATTATCGTGCAGATGCTGTACAAACGCTGGCCGGCATTGCAGCCTATCGTGTTCCCAACGCAGGTAAATTTTCCTACAATGCTGCCATGATACAAAGTGAGTGGCAAAAAAAATCTGCAGGCTCTGTATTATACGGCGGCGAGTTTTACTATGGTGCTATGAAAGGCGACAGCAGTTTGATTCCCGCGGCAAAAGCGGCTTCTTTTACCCAGGCACCAATGGATAAAATGCAGTTCTTTACTGTTGGTATTGGTGCCGGCTACGCATATACACTGGTTATTCAAAAACACTTATACATAATGGGTTCAGGTATCGCCAACCTGGATGTACACTTCAGCTCCGCTTTTGCCAATGGTGTAACCGCTGCAAAAACAGCGGTAGCACCATCATTTATATATAAAGCTGCTATTGGGTATAACTGGAAAGACTGGAACCTGAGTGCTAACCTGGCCGCCAATACATTATGGATAAATACAGCAACTGCTGACCGTGCCTACGTTGTACCAACAGGCAATTACAGGTTTATACTTGCTAAAAGAATTGATGTGCGCAGAAAATAGCAATTAGTGTTTATAAATGACTGTATCAACCGCTGGCGGTGGTGGTGCGAGGCTTTCTGAAATAATATTCAACTTATACCGCAGTATAATCTCATCATCGAAAATGATATGCAGCCATTCAACCCCCGGTGAGAATACCTGGTAAGTGTAGCTTACTTTCTTACCGCTTCTCTTATTTACTGGTTTTGAAGCTCCGCAACACTGCATCAGCTTTACCGTATTGGAATCTGTATAACGGATATCTGACACCCATATAGTTTCGGGTCTTTCTGCTTCTATTTCAAAAGTTATACTATCGCCAGGTCTTGCATTGATAATACCGGCGGCAGGCGAAAAAGACTTAATGTAAAACCTGTTGAACGCTGTTGTTTTAAAAGGCGAAAACATAAATTCAGTAAGTACGGGCGGTTGTGGCAGCAACGCCCATCGCTGGTCTTCGGGATAGTGGTCTTTGATAAACTCGGCAGGATCTGCAAAGAAATAAACCGGATTATAAAACTGCTGAAACTCGTTCCGGTAATTGATATAACCACTTGCCCATGTAGCATCCAGCAAATGCCAGGCAGTATCTGCGAATACGGCATTCCAGCGGTGGTTGCTGGTAAACCGCTTATCGATGCGGCCAGGGCTTACTTTGCCGAGCCCTGTAACCACTTCGCAGGGTATACCTATTCCTGAGCAAAGTGCTTTAAAAAGATTGGCGTAACCACCGCAAACGGCAGTCCTTCTTTTTAGTACCTGTATGGCTACACGCTCATACAAAGGTTTTAGCGGTGATAGAGAATCTGCTTCTTCTTCATCATCCAACACTGCCACATAACGGTTATTATAATTATTATCAAACCGTTTTGTATTGTATGCAATGTTTTGAGTAATCCATGTAAACAGAGATGTTATGCGCTGAAGGTCTGTTGTATCATTCGCGGTAAGGTATTGCGCCAACAACTGTGGTGAATAGGTTTTTGTAACATCAAACGCAGGTGATGTGCTATTTTGCGCAGCAGCAAAAAAGGGGTGTAAAGCAAAGCAAATACATAACAAACGCCACATGATCTTGCAATCTTTTTACTAAATATAGGCATTAAACCTGTTGCATAAAAAACGCCGTGCTGCCACTTATTTGGGCGAACCCGCAGCAGCAGAACGCTGCAGCCGCCATGAAAACGGAACGATAAAGTGAGTGACACAACAGGTGATGCCATGCAAAACTACTGCCTGCCAACAAACATACCTGCGCTTTAACCCATCATTAACCAGCACAAAAAATTGTTGCTACGGTGTAGTCTCTATTTTTGTGTTCCTTATTATGAACAGCAGGCCTTTTATATTGATGATTTTTTTATGTATGGGCTTTTATGGCGTGGCGCAAACACCGGCGCAACTGCCATCGCTGTTTAATGATGGTTACCAAACGCCAACTGTTGAAAAAAACGAAAACCCCGAGGTTATTATACGTAAAAGCATTTTTGTAAAAGCGATTGCCAGTAAAACATCTGCGTATGTTGGTGAGCCGGTGGTGGTTACTTATAAACTTTATTCGTGCATTTACTGCCGTTCGAGAATAAACAGGCAACCTTCGTTTGACGGTTGCAGTGTAAGCGATGTGCCGTATTCATCTGACCCGGAAATTGAAGATATTAACGGTAAAATATTCCATGTATATACGATAAGAAAAGTACAGGTTGTACCACTGGAAGAAGGGCCGCTGCAACTGGGGCAGGCTGCGATAGACAACATTGTGCCTTTTAACAATACCGATAACACGCCGGATAATTATTCACTTACTATTGCAAATGACCCGTTGATCATAGACGTGAAAGCGTTGCCGGAGCAAGATAAACCAGCAGATTTTAGTGGCGTAATCGGCAGCTTTTCTATAGCAGCGGCTATTGACAGCAATGATATACCGGCAGGTGAAAATGCAGTGCTGCGTATTACGATAAAAGGCAGCGGTAATTTTACCGGCATTCACCTGCCGGGGATAAGCTGGCCCGCACAAACGGAACATTTTGAGCCAACGGATTCGCAGCAGATCAATGAGAACGATTACCCTGCCACAGGCTATAAAAGTTTTGCGATACCTTTTATTGCATTAAAGGAAGGACCACTGACTATACCACCGGTTTCATTCAATTATTTTGATGCTGCTGCCAATACTTACAAAACTGTATCGACTGACGCTGTACGTGCAACTTTTTCAAAACCGGTTAACAACAAAGCCCGGCTGGAAAGTATAGTGCAGGAAGATGTAAGCAACAGCAAATATTTATGGATCATTGGTGCCATTGCGTTAACCGTGCTAACGGTGCTTTTTGTAAGCAACAACCTGAAAAACAAAAAGCAGAAAACCCGGGAGCAACAACCTGCTGCACCGGTTGCTGCTGCAGCAGCAAAATTGCCTGAAGAAAATGGTGTTGAAATTCTTTCTGCTTTAAATAGTTTGGGTGCAGTAACTGATGACAGATCATTTCTATCGGGCGCATCGCACCTGCTTACGGCATCGTTACAAAAAAGGTTTAACAAAGAACATGCACCGGCCGCAGAATGTATAATGCTTTTACAGCATGAAGACGCTGAAATGGCTGCGCTGTGTAACAAAATTTACGCGGCCTGTAACCGCAACCTGTACTCGCCGGATATTGCGGAAGGCGTAAAAGAAGATATTTATTTTGAACTGAGTGCAGTTATAAAGAAACTTTACCCGATAACCTAAAGCACCTTTGCGCCATTATTCTTCGGTAAACTTATAACCCATACCGCGTACGGAATGAAAATACCTGGGGTTCCTGCTATCGGGCTCAAAATACTTGCGAAAGCTAAGGATAAAATTATCAATGGTTCTTGTAGTGGGATAAACATTGTAACCCCAGACCATCTGCAATATTTTTTCCCGGGTTACTACCTGGCCTTTGTTTTCGATGAGCAGTTTGAGCAGCATGATTTCTTTTTTGCTCAGGTCAACCTTATGGCCATTCCATGTAATGGCATCCTGCGCTTTAAAATTGATGGTATTCCCGCTGAATTCGTATTTATCGCCTACTGTTTCTTTTACGCGGATCTTTTTATTCTTATCAATGAGCTTTTCTACGCGTAGTAATAACTCTTCCAGGTTAAAAGGTTTGGTAAGGTAATCATCGGCACCTTTTTTTAAGCCAGTTACCCTGTCTGCCCCGGTATTTTTTGCACTGAGCATTAGTATGGGTACTTCATTTTGTTGCAGCCTGATGTTTTCCGTAATGCTGATGCCGTCTATGCCCGGCAACATGATATCCATAATGATCAGGTCGAAATATTCATTGTGAACAGCTTTCAACGCTTCATTGCCATCGTAGCAGGAAGTAACTTCGTAGCCTTCCATTTCAAGATTTAGTTTTAATGCCTCGTGTAGGTTTTCCTCATCTTCTACCAACAGTATACTCAGTTTGCTTTCGTTGCTCATATAACAGGAATGGTTACAGTAAATACGGAACCGCCGGGTTCATTATCAGTTACATTGATGGTTCCCTTGTGATCTTTTACAATACGCTTACAAAGATACAATCCAAGACCGGTGCCTTTAGTGGTTCTCACAGATTCATCTCCCGAGCGATAAAACTTTTCAAATATTTTTTTCTTTTCCGCGGGTTTAATACCTGCACCTTCATCTATCACTTTCAATACCACATCATTATTGCTTTGCTGTAGCCGAACCGTTACAGGCTTGTCTTTAGCGGAATATTTCAGTGCATTCTCTATTAAATTATTGATCAGCATCTGCATCAGCATCAGTTCGCCTTCTATAAAAATATCACCGGTTATAGCAGTATCAATCTGCCTGTTGCGAAACCTTTTACCAAAGTCTTTTACGGCCTCCTGTGTTACAACACTTACATTGATCTTTTGCCTGTTGATCACGTAATTCCCCGCATCGAGCTGTGCGGCCACCAATATATTGTTGGTAAGCAGGTTGAGCCGGTTGGTTTCATCAAGCGCAAGGCTGATCAGTTTTTCCTGCTGCTGCTCTTCCAGCTTTCTTTTTTGTAACGTCTCAAGGTTAAGGCGTGTAACAGCAATGGGTGTTTTGAGTTCATGCGTTACGGCCATCATAAAATTTTGCTGCTGCTGGGAAAGGCGCAACTGTTTGCGTGTGGCCCGGTATACAAAAACAGCACCTAATAAGATCAGCAATAAGAATGTTGAACCTTCACCTACATACTGGGCTGTTTTGCGGTTACGGTCTTCGTTCAGTTGCGCCAGTTTATTGTTGTATTGCAGATCGTCTTTGTTCAGTTCACTTAAACGGTAAGTGTACATCAGGTCGTTTTGCCGCTCCAGTGAAATAAACCACCACACCAGCGCAGCAATGATATAAATAAGCAAAAACCAGTACACCAATGTTATAAATGCAAGCCGCTGTTTTCGTAGTCTTCTTATCATGCCGTAAATTTATTCACCGCAAACGATTGCAACCAAAGCACAAATGTATAACTGTATTTTGTTTTAAGTGTTTGAGTAAATTTATTGTTTCCAATTAATGATTGCTTATGTCTTTTTTTAAACCGCGCCTCAGTTTTATGCAGATCATCAATATGAATGTTGGTTTCTTCGGCATTCAGTATAGTTTTGGTCTGCAGCAAACCGCAATAAATCCTATCTACGATTTTCTTGGCGCAAAGCCGGATGAAATTCCCTTTCTTAACCTGGCTGGCCCTATGACCGGTTTACTGATACAACCCATCATCGGCGCTATGAGCGATAAGACATGGCACTCACGATGGGGGCGCCGTAAACCATATTTTTTTATTGGTGCATTGTTTTGCAGCCTTTGCCTTTTTGTGTACCCTTTCAGCAGTACACTCTGGATGGCAGCAGGATTGTTGTGGGTGCTAGATGCAGCCAACAACACGGCCATGGAACCATACCGCGCCTTCATTGCAGATAAACTACCGGCAGATCAGATGGCCACCGGTTTTCTTACCCAAAGTTTTTTTACAGGCCTCGGTATTACACTGGCCAATGTTTCGCTGTTTATCTTTCAAAAAGTTACTTACCTCAAACAAATGCACGGGCAAATACCTTACTGGGTTTTTGCATCTTTCTTTCTTGGTTCATTGTGTTCCATCACTTCTGTTTTATGGTCAATTAAAAAAACACCGGAGATACCACCAACAGCAGAAGAGCTGGCAGCATTAAAAGCAAATAAACAAAGTATACTGGATCCCTTTATTGAAATACCGCACGCCATCAGGGATATGCCTAAAGTAATGTGGCAGCTTGCCCTCGTGTACCTCTTTCAGTGGTATGCACTTTTTTGTTATTGGCAGAATGCCGCAAAAAGCATCGCCCAGTCTGTCTGGAAAACCTCGCCCTCCAAAGATCCCACGTTGTACCAGGAAGCTGTAGGCTGGGCCGGACTGGTAAATGGCTGGTATAACATAGTAACCTTTTTGTCTGCCTTTGGCCTCGTGTTTCTTGCCAAAAAGTTTTCACCAAAATTTGTACATATATCCTGCCTGTTGCTGGCAGGCCTTGGCCTCATCATATTTCCACAGATTGAAAACAAGTACCTGCTTTTTGCACCTATGACGGGTTTTGGCATAGCATGGGCAAGTATGATGGGCATACCTTACCTGATGGTAGTAAACAAAATTCCCAAAGAACGCTATGGCGTATACATGGGCATTATTAACATGATGATCGTTATACCCATGATACTGCAAACAACAACTTTTGGTTTTATACTGGACAGGTTTTTAAACAACGATCCCGGAAGAGCCATCACCTTTGCCGGTGTGCTGTTGCTGATTGCATGTGCCGCAACAATGCTTATAAAAGCAGATAAGCCTGCTGCAGAGGTAGTATTGCCCGTTGGCGGGGCGCACTGATTTTTTGGAGCCAGGCAGCAGTGCAGGCATTAAGCTTTGGTTGCGTCGCACTCTTGTACGGTTGAAGCGCTGTTGAGCAAACGCGAAGATTGAAGCAAACGGATCTTCCAGGAAAGTATAGCTGGCCCATAAAACCAGCCATGCGTGAAGCTCCACGAAGTATTTGCTTCAAAGATTAACGGGTGACGAATATTATTGCTGGTCATAAAAAAAAGAACATGAAAAAAATACTCTGCATTGGTGAAGCGCTCATAGATATGATCTGTGTAGATAAAGGCAGCTCTTTAGCTGATGGCAATAATTTTTTAAAGAAAGCGGGCGGCGCGCCCACAAATGTAGCTGCAGCAGTGGCTGCATTGGGAGGCCAGGTAGAACTTGCTGCAAAAGTTGGTATAGACCCGTTTGGTAAACACCTGATAGAAGTAATGCAATCATTTGGTGTTTCTACAAAATGGATGCTGCAGGATGAGCACCATTTCACCACGTTTGCTTTCGTATCGCTGATGGAAAATGGTGAACGTGATTTTTATTTTAACCGTGGTGCAGATGGTCAGCTTAGCAGGCACGAAGTAGAAGGCATCAATCTCAGTGAATTTTCGATTGTGCACTTTGGCTCCGCCACCGGTTTTTTGCCAGGTCCTTTACAGGCTGCGTATGCAGGCCTTATGCAGAAAGCATTGCAACAAAACCTGCTCATCAGCTTTGATCCAAACTACCGTCACCTGCTGATAAAAAAAGATACTAAAAGTTTTATTGACCAAAGCCTGAATTTTATTGAAAGCTGCCACTTCTTTAAAGTGAGCGATGAAGAGGCCATGCTGCTTTCCGGCAAGCCCACGCTGGAAGATGCGGTGCATTACCTGTTTGGCAAAACAAAAGCTGTATTTGCCATTACATTGGGCAAAGACGGCACAATGTTATGCATCAATCATAAAACAATTATTGTTCCCAGTATTGCTGTTAGCCCGGTTGATACAACAGGCGCAGGTGATGCGTTTGTGGGTGCGGTACTGTACCAGTTAAGTAATCAAACGCTGGAAGAAATTAAGCAGCTTGATGAAGCTTCATGGACAGCGATCGTTCACAATGCGAATAAAGCCGGCGCAAGAACCTGCGAATACATGGGGGCAATGGAGGCGTTCAAACATTTAAGCAGCGATATTTTTAAATAGGTTGCTACCATTGTTTGGGCCACACTTGTTTTACAGGCAAAATACGCCAATACACGACCTGCCTGGCCGGGTTTGCGTAAGCACGGGCAAACCGATCGCTTCAGTTGCCATAAGAACTTTCAGTACAAGTGAGTGACACAACAGGCGATGCCACAAAGAACCATAGCTGGTAACATAAAAGAAAAAGCATGTACAATTACCAACTTCACCAACAACTAAACAAACTGCTGCAAGCCGAAACCGATATAGCCGGTAATGATAATTTGTTTTATACAAGATTCATGGCCAATGCTTCGGCTATTAAAGCATTGTATGATGAGCTTTACCAGCAACACAGCAACGGAGCCGCTGTGTTTGCCAAACTATTGCAAACAATTACTGACGCTAATAAACATCGCTCCGCCGCTTTGAAAGAAAGGGATGAAGTAAAAAACAAAGCAAACCATTGGTTTCTTTCCAATGGTATTGCGGGTATGAGTTTATATGTTGACCGCTTTTGTGGCAACCTGCAAAAGCTGGGTGATAAGCTTACTTACTTTGAGCAACTGGGTGTAAATTTTTTACACCTGATGCCGGTATTTGAAAGCCCGGCCAATGAAAGCGATGGCGGTTATGCCGTAAGTGATTTTAGAAAAGTTGACAAAAGGTTTGGCACCCTTGCAGACCTTCAGATGCTCCAGGAAAAGATGTTGCAAAAAGACATGTACCTGATGATCGACATTGTACTTAATCACACTTCTCACAAACACGAATGGGCAGAAAAAGCAAAGCAGGGCGATGCTTATTACCAGGATTTTTTTTATTTTTTTAACGACCGCACCTTGCCCGACGAGTATGAGAAGACCATGCCGGAAGTCTTTCCTGAAGCGGCGCCAGGTAGTTTTACCTATGTGCCGGAATGTAAAAAATGGGTAATGAGCGTATTTCACAACTACCAGTGGGATCTTAACTACAGGAACCCGGAAGTGTTTGTAGCCATGCTGGAAAACATTTTCTTTTACGCTAATCTTGGTGTTGATATTCTGCGTATAGATGCGCCTGCATTTATATGGAAAGAAATTGGAACTACCTGCCAGAACCTGCGTGAGGCACATACCATACTACGCCTGATAAAACAGTGCGTGCAGGTGGCGGCGCCGGGCATGGCTTTACTGGGTGAAGCAATTGTTGCACCTAAAGAGATCATGAAATATTTTGGTACGGGTTCTTACACAGCTAAAGAATGTGACTTTGCCTATAACGCCACACACATGGCACTGCAGTGGGATGCACTGGCAAGTGGTGATACGCGTGTAATGCTTGCTGCACAACACGAAATACTGCGCAAACCGTTTGGTACATCATGGATTACCTATACGCGCTGCCACGATGATATCGGTTTAGGCTACGATGACTATATGATTGAGCAGGCCGGCAAGAACGCTTATGAACACAGAACTTTTTTAAAAAACTACTACTCGGGAAATTTCCCGGGATCGCCTGCTACAGGTGCCTTGTTTGCCACCAACCCTAAAACAGGCGATGCGAGGATAAGCGGTTCGCTGGCATCATTGTGTGGCCTGGAAAAAGCTGTAGCAGGCAATGATAGCTACCAAACCGATCTTGCAGTAAAAAAGATATTACTGATGCAGGCGCACAGTTTTTTCCTGGGCGGCGTACCTATGATTTTCTATGGTGACGAAACTGGTTACACCAATGACTACTCTTACTTAAACGATGAAGGAAAAAGTTATGATAACAGGTGGATGCACAGGCCGGTTATAGACTGGAAAAAAAATGAATTAACTACTGTGAAAGGAACGGTTGAAGAAAGAATTTTTACAGGTACGCAGCACCTGCTTAGCCTGCGCCGTAAATTAGCGGTTGTAGCCGACCACAGCAACATTACATGGCTGAGCCCTCATAACATACATGTGGCTGCTTATATGCGCGACTTTGACGATAAGCGGATGTTTTTTGTATATAATTTTTCTGCTGAAACTGCTTTTCTAACGTGGTACGCGTTTAAAGAAAAAAATCCTGCACCAGAAAAGCTGTATGATCATTGGAGCAAACAATACCTAACTATTGGCCCGGACAATGAATACCTGGTGCTGGAGCCATATACATTTTACGTGCTCGAATAAACAGTCACTGGAAGATGTATGATTGGGGATGTATGTCATTTCATGTTTTACCTTATTCATTAAAACCTACCAACTACAATAGAAAAAAGGGATGCTGTTTGCATCCCTTTTTGCATTAATGTATTGTCTCTTTTATCTTACGCCGTGCATCATTTTTTTGATCAAAGGCGTTAACGCAAAGAGCAATATTGAAGCCGAGATACAAAGCGTTACAAACACCATAAAGAAATCGTACAGGTTGTGTATTTCGAAGCCTGCAAATGTGGGATAAGTTGCGGCAATTTTATTGTCTGCAAGAAACTGAAGCTGGTCAGCTGTTGCCTGGATAGTTTTGTCCAAAACACCCTGCAGGTTTATTCCTTTTTCTGCGGCCATGGTATATTTATCACCTGTAGGAGGGAGTATTGCACCAAGTGTTCCTGCCAGCGCATAACCGGCCGCGTTACCGATAAACCATACACCCATTAATAAAGAGGCAAATCTTTTTGGTGCCAGCTTAGCAACGAGTGAAAGGCCTATAGGAGATAAACATAATTCGCCCCAGGTATGTAACAGGTACAGTACAGCAAGCCATACCACACCAATTTTATCATTATTTCCCAGGCCTTTAACCTGCATAGCTATTATAAGATAACCAATGCCAATAAGCAGGAGCCCGATTGCCTGCTTTACGGTAGACATGGGCTCAATGTTCTTTTTTTGCATCCACATCCACATATAACTAAATGGGATGGCAAAAACCACAATGAACAGGCCATTAAAGATCTGCACCATACTTGGCGGCATGTTCCAGCCAAGAATATTTGTATCAGTCTGCTTGTCTGCTATAAATGTAAGTGATGATCCTGACTGCTCAAACGCAGACCAAAAGAAGATTACAAAGAATGCAACAATATAGAGAACATATATTCTCTGTGTTTCAACCCTGGTGAGTGATTTGTCTGTAAGAATAAATACTGCCAATGCAATAGCTGCAGCATAAATAAACGGGTAAACATATGTTTTGATTGGCGATATGGCCAATGCGGTAAAATATACGCCGATACCTGAACCATTCATCGGCATTTTTACACTATCCCATGAGAAATACTGGAAAAGGAAGAATGAAGCGATTAAAGTAATGACTAATATTACTACAGACTGCTGTGAGAAGGTGGCATGCGTTGCCTCATCTTCGTGTACTTCATTTTTATCAGGAATACCGCCAATAGGATTGCCTTCAGGCGTTACAATATATTTGTTCTTGAGGAAAAAGAAAGATATGGTACCAATCGCCATTGCGCAACCTGCCGCAAGAAAGCCCCATTTAAATGCGCTGAGATCTCTTACCATTTCTACCGTGCCTGCTGCATTGGTAACTTCGTGTTTCACATCTCCCAGCCAGGGACAGAGAAACTGTCCCATGGTTGCGCCAACGTTTATACCCAGGTAAAAAATCGTGAAAGCTGAATCAAGCTTGCTTTTCTGTGTTTTGGGATACAACTGCCCAACCATAGAAGATATATTGGGCTTGAAGAAACCATTACCAAAAATCAACAATGCCAGTGAGGACCACATGAGGGTTTTTGCGAGATCGAGGTTGGTATGAAAGAGACTCGCACTACCGAATAACACAATTTGTCCGATTGCCATTATACTACCACCGAGTATGATGCAATTCCTGTTGCCGAGATATTTGTCAGAAATATATCCGCCCAACATGGGCGTTAAATAACATAAACCAAGATAGCCGCCATAAATGATAGAGGCCGTTTCATTACCCATCAACAGCGCCTCGGAAAGAAATAAGGTAAGCAGCGTTCTCATGCCGTAGAAGTTGAAACGCTCCCACATTTCTGTAGAGAACAGCACTGCAAGCCCCTTAGGGTGTCCCTTTTGTTCAATAGCTTGATTCATAGCAGGCAGATTTGAATTTCGATTGAAGGTTATTAAAATTATAAGTGCCCAAAATACAGTAAAATTCTAAATGCTAACATTCATTTATAAATACTGCTTTACTTTCGCGCAACTTTACTCATTTTTAACTGCGCTTTTATGAATATACTTCTTTTGGGTTCCGGTGGGCGGGAACATGCACTTGCCTGGAAAATGATACAGAGCAAACATTGTGATAAACTATTCATTGCTCCGGGTAATGCAGGCACGGCATTGTGTGGTACCAATATACACATGAGCGCAACAGACTTTGAAATGCAAAAGAAGTTTTGCCAGGAAAACGAAATAGGGCTTGTTGTAGTGGGCCCGGAAGAACCATTGGTAAAAGGTGTTTTTGATTTTTACCAGCAGGCATTGCCTGATGTTCCTGTAATAGGGCCTGCAGCCTATGGTGCGCAACTGGAAGGCAGTAAAGCCTTTTCGAAGAAATTTATGCAGCGGCATAGCATTCCTACTGCGGGCTATGCAGAGTTTACCACTGAGAACTTTGAGGAAGGAAAAACTTATATAGCCAATCATAGCCTGCCTGTTGTACTGAAGGCTGACGGCCTCGCCGCAGGCAAAGGTGTTGTAATAAATACTACGCATGAAGACGCGTTGAAGACATTTGAAGAAATGATCATCAACAAGCAATTTGGTGATGCCAGCAGTAAAGTAGTGATTGAAGAATTTCTGGATGGTATAGAAACGAGTGTATTTGTTTTGACTGATGGTAAAGATTATCAAATTATCGGGCACGCAAAAGACTATAAAAGAATTGGCGAAGGTGATACCGGCCTTAACACGGGTGGTATGGGCTGTGTAACACCTGTTCCATTTGTGGATGACGTATTTATGCAAAAAGTTATCAGCCGCATTATTGAACCTACTATCAATGGTCTTGCTGCGGAAAATATTACTTACAAAGGTTTTGTTTTCTTTGGCTTAATCAGTGTAAACAACGAACCATACGTGATTGAATACAACTGCCGCATGGGCGACCCTGAAACGGAAGTTGTAATGCCACGCTTACAAAATGATCTTGTAGAATTATTTCTTGCTGTACACAATGGCAATCTTAAAGATCAGGAAATCAAATACAGCGATAAAGCCTATGCAACGGTTGTTGCGGTAAGCGGCGGCTATCCTGGTGATTACAAAAAGAACCTGAAAATTAGTGGTCTTGATAATTTGAAGATGGAAAATGATTCAATCGTTTTTCATGCAGGCACAAAGCAAAATGGCGATGATGTCTTAACCAATGGCGGTCGTGTTTTAACAGTAACTTCTTCCGGCGGGAACATTACCGAAGCAGTAAATAAATCGAAAGAAATATTACAACAAATCTCTTTCGATGGCATGAACTTTAGAAATGATATTGGTTACGAGTTTCGATAAGGCGAGATGAAGCGGCCATCGTGAATCGTCAAACGTGAAAGGTGAGAAGTGAAATGTCAAATCTTATAACTCGCTTATTTATGTATACACTGATCATTTATTATTCGATTTTATAAGCATGATTTATTTCCACATTTGACGTCTCACGTTTCACGCCTCCCCATGTTCTTCCATCCACGTACTTCGCAATTTCGCTTCGTGTTGCCGAATATTGTTTTAGCCGTACAAGTGAGTGACACAACAGGGGCTTAATAGTAGTAATGCAGCTGGCTACATAAAAAGAAAACTGCAGTCTTTTATTGACCGCAGTTTCTGATTGTGTCAGCGAATGAAATTTTTTTTAAGAAGGGAAGAACCCCGATCCGGAATTGGTCCAGGGTTCTTTTGCTCCCAACCTTAACCGAGTTTAAATAGCAGTTCTTTCAATAAATGTTGACGCAAGGTCGTGCACGTTTATATTCATGATGCTTTTTGTTTTGGGTGCTTCTACCGTAACCTTTACTTCTGTCTTCTGCTGTTCTTCTTTTGCAGGCTGGTAACGGTAACGGCTTGAGTCTGTGCCTTTGTTCCTGATTGTATCTACCCTGTCTTTGTATTCTTCTGCAGGTGCCCTGTTTTCATCATCATTGTTGTCATCGTTACGCTCATCGTCTGCTTCTGCATATGTGCGTTTTAAACCATCGCCTGTCATTGTATAATCTACGTTGCTATCCCAGTGAAATCCGTCTTCGTCGTATCTCCATCTCCAGCTATCTACATCGTTGCCAAGCTGTATATGAAACCTGTCGCTCCAGCCCACGTTGTCTTTTATATAGATCCTTTTTCCTACGGGTACATATACAGTGATGTATATTGTCTGGTTGCGGAATTTATCCTGCTTCGAGATTGGTATGCCCCGGTCGAAAAACAGGCTTGTATCTTTTTGTGCCAGGCTGAATTCCATTCTTGAAGCTTTTGCATCTGCTTCTGCTTTTGTTGCAGCATTTACCATTTTCAGCATTGTTACATGAAAGCTGTCTGTTTCAGATTTCATTACACGTATGTGTATGTTTTGTACAAAAGCTGTGTCTTCATCTATGTTAGCGAACGGCTCAAAGTGTAAGAAATTATCGGTAAAATAATAGCGGGTATCTTTTTGCAACTTCAGTTCCAGCTTGTTTACTCCAGGGTTACTCAGTGGCACATTTGTTTCAACCGGGTTATTGTGGTAAGAGAAATCATTTCTTAAAGAAGCAATGAGACCAATTACACAGAACCAGCCAAGTATCCACATTGCTGCAAAGCTGAAACGCATTACACTGCTGTTGCTTTTGATCTTTGCTATTCTGCGGATGATCCAGGTAATGATGCCGATTACAGGTACCCATATAAAGAAGATGTACGCGCCCCATGCCAGCATGTTCTGCCATCCATCGTTGATGATGTATCCTTTAAGTGGCAGCAAACCTGTAAAGGCAATACCGATACCAAACAAAGAACATACAATGGCTATTAATACTACAGCAAGTATAAAGTAGGCAAATATTTTAAAGATCAGCACAATGATATCGCCAAGAGTAGTACCGGCCTTTTTTGCCACACCGCCTGCTTCTGCACTAAACTGCTTACCTCTTGCGCCTATGGTACTGCCTAACTCTGCTGCCCTCTCGCCCACTTCTGCGCCAAATGCTTTTGCACGCTCGCCAAAACCTTCCATATCTTTCTGGATGGTATTTTTGATACTGTTCAGGTCTACTTTCTCGCCTTTCATTTCCAGCTTATCAGATGTTGTAAGCGCCTCGGGTAAAATGAGCCAGAGGATAATATAGATCAATGTTGCTCCGGGGCTAAAGGACAGGTTTACAAAATTGGGAAAATCAAACATGCCCCAGTGGTTCCAGCTTGTAACGATTGATAAGAATGGTATCAAAAACAATATTCTTGGCACCCATACATTTACTCCAAAGTAAGAAGCCAGGCCACCACATACACCGCCGATAAGCTTATTGTCCGGATCTCTGAAAAGGCGTTTACGTACAGAACCGATAAGTGTGGAAGCTGAACTTGGAATTGCTACCCACAAAATAAGGTAAGCAATAAAGCCAAAGCCAAAACCAAAAGTGAATATAACAAACAGAATACGTACCACCAGTTTGTCGATATTAAAGTAGTTGGCCAGACCGGCACATACACCACCAAGCAGCTTATTGTTTTCATCCCTGTAAAAACGTTCAGGTCTTACTGAGCCTGTTGTTGTGTTATCGGTATAAGACTGGTAAGAAGAGGATGTTGAAGAAGATGCGTTTCCTGTATTGGTGTATTGCTGGCCACCAAGTTGCTCACGTACACTTGCTTCTTCTGTTTCAAATTCTTCGGGGCGGCCCATGCTGTTGATGATGGCATTTACATCATCATCTGTAATACAGGTACCACCTTTCTTAAGTGTTTCTCCAAAAAGTTCGGCAATACGACCTTCTATATCATTTATGATCTCATCCTTTCCTTCTTCGTTGGCAAAAAAGCGGCGAAGGCTTTCTACATACTGCTTCAGTATGTCGTAAGCAGTTTCTTCTATGGGAACCACCCTGCCCTGGAAGTTTATGTTGATTACCTTTTTCATTGTTCATCATTTATTTGGTTAAGGTGTGAGGTACCGTTCTCGTTGTTGGCCGGTAAAGTAAGCGCATGTACCGCATCTGCCAGTTCTTTCCATGTTCTTTCCAACTCGGCATAAAATTCAATTCCCTTGTCGGTCATCAGGAAGTATTTTCTTGGCGGTCCGCTATTGCTTTCAACCCAACGGTAAGTTAAAAGCCCGGCATTTTTCAGCCTTGTAAGCAGCGGGTAAAGGGTGCCTTCCAGTATATTCAGGTTGGCGGCCTTCATTTTTTCTACTATATCACTCGGGTAAACTTCCCCCTGGCGTATAACAGATAAAATGCAAAACTCCAATACTCCTTTCCGCATCTGGCTTTGTGTGTTCTGTATATCCATGTTCCGGAGTTTGTGTTTGTTCCCCCGTTGCTTACTTCATATTGCAAACAATGGCGGAACGGTTATTAAATATTGTTAGATTTTTTGGTAACCGGCTGAAGCACTCTTTTCAGCTCCTGTTGTGTCACTCCCTTGTACGCTTTCGCCCTGGGCAGCAGCGATACACTTTTGTATAAAAAACTTCCTGTTATTATCTTCCTTTTCCTGTGCTCTAACCTTGACAACACAAAGATGGGGAGTTTTTCAATACTATGCAATACAAAGTACCAAGTTTCTTAAAGTAATTTGCAGTAGAAGATAATAGGCAAAATATAAATACATTGATTTTCAATAATTTATACAAATTCTGTTAAATTCGAAATGATCGGAAATCTGATAAGCGGTAAAATAGCGGGATAAAAAAAGCGGCACTGACGTGCCGCTTTTACTCAACGCTCATTTTTTAACGCTCAAAAGTTAGTTCGTAGATATATGGCGAACTAATAATGAGTTTATCACCTTCCAGCGTATAATCACAAGGTTTGCACGGCGATGAAGAGGACAGCAAACAGGAACTTAATACACTAAGCAGTGGATGGCCAAATTCATCCTCTTCTACATACGTGGTGTTATAAAAACCAAATACAATTTTACCGGCCCCGGGAGTAGTAAAACTGCCATCTGTAATCGTGTTTTTAAAAGTGCTGCCACTAAAACTGTTTCCCCTGAATTGCAAAACAATATGGTCACCTGTACCGTTTGCCGGCAGCAATGTAATATCGTTGACACGGTCATATATTGTTGTGAGCTTCCAAGTACCCTCCGGCAGACCTGCGTTGCTACTTTTACTACAGGATAAACCAAAAATCCCGATAACGGTTAATAGCAAAAACATATACTTCATGCGCAGATTGATAGCAAAAAAGTCTTACCCGTTGCACCAGCATGCAATTAAAATAAGTATACCGGTATTCCTGCTTTCAAACAACCTTCTATAAACATGCCTAACCAAAACGTAACAAACAAAATTCCCTGGCATTCCAATTATCTTATATATTGCGTAAACAACATTTAACCAAAGAAAAGCACACCTTGCCTTTCTGTTTGCTCTAACTACAATTTATTGCTTGTTGAAAGAAACGCCCTGAATTCTTACAGGATACCCGGCCGCTGTAAGCATGCTGCTGTGTAAAATGATGAACATTATACTGAATAATGAAGTTACCGGTAACTGTAACCTGTAAGTTCCAGGAAAATAAAACCAGACAAAATTTTCAATCACCACTAAAACATGTAAACCATGAGTACACTAAAGTTAAAAGACGGCGTTGAGATCTATTACAAAGACTGGGGAACAGGGCAGCCCATTATGTTTCACCATGGCTGGCCGCTATCTTCTGATGATTGGGATGCACAAATGATGTTTTTTCTTGACAATGGCTTCCGCGTGGTAGCACACGACCGACGAGGTCATGGACGCTCTACCCAAACCTTTGAAGGAAATGAAATGGATACATACGCTGCTGATGTGGCGCAACTGGTAGAACACCTGCAATTAGAGCAAACGATACATGTTGGCCACTCAACAGGCGGCGGTGAAGTGATAAGATACGTAAACAAATACGGTAAAGGCAAAGTGGCCAAAGCCGTATTGGTAAGTGCTGTAACACCTTACATGATTGTAGACGAGAACAACCCGGAAGGCGTACCATTGGCAGTATTTGACGATATTCGTTTTAATACCGCCAGCAACAGGCAACAGTTTTACCAGGATATTACATTTCCATTCTACGGCTATAACAGGGAAGGCGCCAATGTAAAAAAGGGCATACAGGATAATTGGTGGCGCCAGGGCATGATGGGTGGCATAAAAGCACATTACGATTGTGTAAAGGTTTTCTCTGAAACCAATTTTACCGAAGATCTCAAAAATGTTGATGTACCGGTGCTGATTTTGCATGGTGAGGACGACCAGATTGTTCCTTACAAAACCACGGCTTTAAAAGCGGTTGAATTGTTGAAGCATGGAAAGCTGATTACTTACCCGGGCTTTCCTCACGGGATGCCTACAACCGAAGCAGCAACCATTAATGCCGATATACTGGAATTTATAAAACAGTAAAACCAACGGAACAACAACATTGACTGAACCAAAAGGCTGGCCGGGCAAACCGGTTCAGCCTTTTTAAATGATAACTTACTTGCAGGATTATAACGCTTACCAGGTTGTGTAGAAGCCCTGAAGCTTTTACGTGCAGGCTGCAGCCGCCTAATGAGACAACCGTACAAGTGAGTGACACAAGGGACGATGCCATGAAAACTGTTGCCGGCAACATAAATAATATAACACTGGCATCTGTTGAGCTGACACCCTTAAAACATTACATAACGCAAAAAAATCGAGGAGCAAATCAGATATTTCCTTTCTTCATTTCACCGAAAACATAATCTGCTGCTCTTGCTGTTAGAGCCATATAAGTAAGCGAAGGATTTTGGGTTGAGGTAGAAGTCATACACGCACCATCTGTTACAAAAACATTTTTACAGGCATGCATTTGGTTCCATTTATTGAGCATGGAAGTTTTTGGATCGTTACCCATTCTTACGCCACCCATCTCATGAATATCGAGACCCGGTGCCTGTTTCGAATCCATCGCATTGATATCCTTAAACCCAGCCTCCGTAAACATTTCCTTCATTTGTTCAATATAATCTTTCACCATCTTTTCATCATTGTCATCATAATCAACTTTTATTTTCAGGAGCGGCATATCCCATTCATCTTTTTTTGTATCGAGGCTGACCATGTTGGATTCTTTGGGAATAGTCTCCCCCATCATATGCGAGCTTACGTGCCACGGGCCTAAATCTTTTTTTGCCAGGTTTGCCTTAAACGTTTCCCCAAAACCTTCCTGCGTGTTTGCACCATAACGACCGGAATAGAAGCCTGCAGCATACCCGCGCAGAAAACCGGTTTCCTGTTTGTACACATTTCTAAATCTTGGAATGTAGGCTGCGGTAGGGCTTTTACCGTCTGTTGTATAATCGAGATGGCCTTCATGTTTTGCCGATACCCGTGCACGATAGTTGTGAAACGCAATGTATTTACCGAGCACGCCGCTATCATTTCCAAGACCGTTTGGGAAACGCCTGCTTACAGAATTAAGCAGTATAAGATTGGTATTTAACGCAGCAGCATTTACGAAAATAACCTTTGCGAAATATTCCGTAGCCGTTTTTGTTTTACTGTCTATAACTCTAACGCCTGTGGCTTTACTTTCTTTATCATCGTAAATAATGGAATGTACAACAGCGCCCGGCTTTAGCGTTAGATTGCCTGTTCGCTCTGCCCATGGAATAGTAGAAGCGTTACTGCTGAAGTAGCCGCCAAACGGGCAACCACGCTGGCATATCGTTCTTTTCTGGCACATGGCGCGGCCCTGGTCTAAATGAATTTGTTGCGGCTCTGTAATATGTGCACAGCGGCCATAGATAACGTGACGATCTTTGTATTTTTTCGCAACCACATCCTTAAAATAATTGTCTACACATGTAAGATCCAGCGCCGGCAAAAATTCTCCATCGGGTAATACATCCAGCCCGTCTTTATTGCCTGATATTCCTGCAAACTTTTCTACGTAGCTGTACCATGGCGCAAGATCATTATAACGGATGGGCCAGTCCACGGCATAACCGTCGCGTGCAGGCCCTTCGAAATCAAATTTACTCCATCGCTGTGTTTGCCTTGCCCAGAGTAAAGACTTACCGCCCACCTGGTAGCCACGGATCCAATCAAACGGCTTTTCCTGCACATACGGGTGTTCAGTATCCTTTACAAAGAAGTGCGCCGCATCTTCCTTGTATGCATAGCAGCGGCTTATAACCGGGTTTTCTTGCTGTATATTAAAGGGTATTTCGCCTCGGTGCTCAAACTCCCAGGGCATCATGTTTGTGGTAGGGTAATCTTTTATATGCTTTACATCTTTGCCTCGTTCAAGCACAAGTGTTTTTAATCCCTTTTCTGTAAACTCCTTGGCAGCCCAGCCGCCGCTAATACCAGAACCAATTACAATTACATCAAACGTATTCTTATTATCTGCCATCGCAAGTTGTGTTAGAATTATTACCTGTTGATAAGATTATGCTTTTACCGGTACGCAGCCATGAAATCTTCCGGGTATCAGCTCGTACACCTTTACTTTTGTAAGAAAGAACTGGCTGGAGGTGTATGCCTGGATAGTATACCTTTTTACGGTTGCATAAAATGATGCTGCATCACCGGACTTCTGATCTTTTTGCTGTGCTTCAAGCAGGGTAAGTAACTGAACCCTTTCCGCAAGAGTAGCGTTGGCAAATTTTTTACCGGTTTGCTTATCTGCAAGCGTTTCAAATGCTTCCATACCCTTTACAAATTCATTCTGCTTTTCCCTGCTGTTGCAGTCATCCATCATTTTTAAAAGAAACAAATGCGCAGATATATCTCTGGCACCAGGAGTATCTGTTTTAGGTATAATGGTTTCCGCAAGTTCGGCCAGCAGCGCTTCCTGTTCTGCTGAGATGGAAAAATTTTTTAGTATAACAGCAGACTTGTTCTTATCATCCATACAGGATGGAATTAACGCTGCCCCCGCTGTTACCAAAAGAATTTGTTTGAAAGCATTTCTTCTGTTCATAAAGTTATTCGTGATGCTTAAAGATAAAAGATTAGATATACAGGACAACAGACCTTATTAAAGCTCAAAGCTTTTTGCGCAATAATGTGCAGAATAAGCTAAAAAAGTATTCCCTGTACTTTTACTGAGGTAACCAAACAGGTTGTTTATCAAAAAGATGGGTTACAGGATGAAGTTTTAATAAAGGGCAGCGATATCGTATTATTATTTTTTTTGGGTAGAACAACTGCAAAAATTGTAATTTTAAAGAGATCAAACACACATTTTTCCAAATATCCTGTATATGTTAACCAAAAATGAGTTGACTAACGAATATGTAGTCACGAATGAAACTGCTACAAATTCCTGGCATTGGACGATTGCTGCAAATGGTAAACCCCTGGACGGTGTCTTTAAAAAAACAATCTCTAGCCGGGGTACCGCAGGCATATACAAACAAGCCGGCAACTACAACATTTTTAAAGATGACCTTATACAGGCTATGGAACTCTATTACCTGCATGCGGAACAAAAAGAGTTGCCTGAAATTATTACCACTTTACGTTATGTGCACGGAAATAAGTCAGTGATTCATACTTTACTGAAAGCCCGTGTAAATGACTGGTCAGATTCCGGCAAAGCATTAAGTATGGAGATCAGCTTTATGAACGTAAAAAAAGAAAGACAAACCTTTTTGTATGAAGAAGAGCAACATAAACTGATTCTCGAAGGTGTAAATGCCGGGATCTGGGATCTTGATGTAAAAACTGGAAAAATCTGGTGCTCTGACAAAGTATATGCACTACTCGGTTACAAAAACGGAGAGATTGATGCCAGCTACCACACCTTCCTCCAAAACCTGCACCCGGATGATGTGCAGCGCACCACCAAAATGATCACGAGCCGCTTTAGAGCCAGCACTGCTTACATAAACGATATAAGATTTAAACACAAAGACGGCACGTACCACTGGTTCGAACTGGCAGGCAAAATCAAGCTTGGCAAGACAGGCCGCCCGGTACGGATTGTAGGATCACTGATCAACAAAGACCAAAGGCGACGTTTACTGGTAGAGCTTGAACGTTACCAGTTTTTAATAGATGAATCTACCGCTTTGATTCATGCCGGAAGCTGGGAAATCAACTTTGTAAACGATACACTTACATGGTCTGCCGCCATGTGTAATATTCACGAAACCGGCGAAGACTACAGACCGCTGATACGCAACCTGTTCCAGTTTTTGCAGGAAAGAGACAGGATATATTTTAAACAGCTTTTAAAAGACGCTTATCACCATGGCAAAGCATACGACGCTACTTTCGAATCAGTAACCGCCAGGGGCAATCTTAAATGGATACGTATGATTGGGAAGCCGGTCATCAATGACGATGGTTCCATTACCACCATAAGGGGAATTACGCAGGACATTCATGAACAAAGATTGAAAGATGAAAAAATAAAACATTCTTTTGATGTCATCACTGCCAAGAATGAATCACTGAGCAACTTTGCACACATCGTTTCCCATAACCTTAAGTCTCATGCAGGCAACATGGAAAGCATTCTAAAATTGCTTGATTATACCGATGACCCCGATGAACAAAAAGAATTGCTCGGCTACCTCAAAAAAATTTCAAACAACCTCAATCAAACAATCGAACATCTTTCAGAAACTGTGCGTGTGCAGCACAACATGGGCATAAAGAAAACATTACTCAATTTAAATACCACACTCAACAATGTGCTCGATGTATTGCGGCCAACCATCAACGAAACAAATGCCATTATCATTACCGATACCGCCGCATACAACGAAATTGAATACATACCGGCCTATCTCGAAAGCATTATACTAAACCTGCTGTCAAACGCGCTCAAATACCGCAGGCCAAATGCCCAGCCAATCATAGAAATCAAAGCATTTATAGAAAACGGTAAAAAATGCTTTTCAGTAAAAGATAACGGTGAGGGCATAGACCTAAAAGCCAATGGGCACAAAATATTTGGCATGTACAAAACATTTCACGCAAACCCCGATGCTGTGGGTATTGGGCTTTTTATAACAAAAAACCAGGTAGAAGCCCTTGGCGGTGCAATAGCGGTAGAAAGCAAGCCTGGAAAAGGTTCCACCTTTATTGTAACATTTTAATTTTTGTTGGAGCCAGGCTGTAGAATAAGCATGAAGCTTTTCTTGCGTCGCACTCTTGTACTTTCTGTTCAATATGCGGCACTATCAACGTATCAGCGCATAAGGCGTTTATTACTTCAGCCCTTTTATAACGTTTATGTATTACCTTTCTATAGCTTGTAGGTAAGTGGCACATCTACTCTTACAGAAAAATTCCTTCCCATATCAAATACGCCCTGCCTGCCCGTAACATTATTTACCGCGGTATATTTTAGCCTGCTTAAGTGGTTCTGGTAAGCAATATCACCAAGGTTAAAAGCAGACAAGTGAATACTGCAAATTGTTTTTCCCTTACTTGCTATATCTGCACCAATACCCGCATTCAACAGGAAATATGAAGAAGTGGCGGTTTCAGTGTTAAAGCCTGTGAAAGGGTTGTTTTGCGCAAACGAATAATCACCCGTAACGCTCACATAAAGGTTCCTCATTGTTTTACCCTTACCCAAAAAATTGCCGCGCAATTCAGATATCAACCTTGCTGCTGGTATAAAAGGAATATTTTTTGAACCGTCTACCGCATTTACAAACTGGCCGCGTGTATAAGAAAAAGTGTTCTCAAAGTGCAGCCAGTCAAGTGGGTGCGGATGTATATCTATGTTAAATTCCGCGCCGTATAAGTAAGCATTGTCCTGGTTAAAGCGATATACGTTCAGCAGGTCGCCGCTCTCCGGATCTGTAAGTACAGAATCTCCGCCACTAACGTTCTGAACTTTACTGTAGAAGATAAACCTGGAAATATTATTATAGAAAACACTCGCACTTAACGATATGTGCTCTGTGTTTACTTCTGCACCGGCATCAGCCTGTAAACTTACTTCGCTCTTCAATTTATTGTCTCCTGCTTCATACCGGTTTGTACCCTCATGAGCGCCATTACTTGCCAGTTCTGCAAGGTTCGGTGCCCTGAAACCTCTTGCCACATTAAACTTTAATGATACAGCTTTAGAAGCCTGGTATGCCAGGCCTATGCTTCCCGAAATATTGGAAAAGTTTCTTTCAAACTGGCTGAACTTTGGTTCATCCTCCACGATCATCGCGCTGCCGTTTATGTGCCTGTTATCGTACCTTAAACCACCGCTTACCGATAGCTTGTCTTTTATATACTGGCTATAAACAAAGCCACCAACATCAAAAAGCCTGTAATCGGGGATAATGACTTCTGCTGCCCTGTTTGTATTAGATTGCGCCATACCTGTTAAACCAAAACTTGTCTTCCAGTTTTTGTTTGATGGCAAATGAAAACGTGCTGCGTAGCTAACAGTCTTCAGATCGAAATAGGCATCCGGTGTATTTGTATTATCAGCATTTCCAAATTCCTGCCTCCTGTTTTGTTGGAAACCGGCTACAAGATCCAGCCTGTTGCTGCCAAGATTAATCGTGTTATCGGAAGTGATCTTAAAGTGCCTGATATGTTGAAAGGGAACCTGCGGATCTATTTGCTTAAAATCATTGTCTGTTGCTGTTGTTTCCTCACCGCCCGGTAATGCTTTAAGAAAACGGCCCGTAGCTTCGTCCCGTTCACCTTCTACCATACCTATGTGCTGGTTAAAGTTGGAAACCAGCAGCCTGCTGTTTCCCCAGTTACCCCGGTATGCAAGCATTCCACCAAAGTTTGCGTTGTAGAATTTTGAATTGTATACATACCCGTCGTACTTATTCTGGTAGTCGTGTGCTCCTTTATAAGATCCGTAGGCATTCCAGGAAAAGCCATTTTTGGTACCGGCCGTATTGCCATAAAACCCGCGGAGACCATTATTGGTCTGGTACTCGCCTGAGAAATTTATTTTTCCGGTTGCTTCAGGGGCTACTGCCTGCGACTGAATGTTTATTACACCTGCAATGGCGTCACTGCCATACATAAGTGAGGCCGGGCCTTTCAATACTTCTATGCGTTGCACGCTATAGTCATCTATCTCTATACCATGCTCATCGCCCCATTGTTGTCCTTCCTGCCTGATACCATCGTTAATAACCAATACCCTGTTGTATCCCAGCCCTCTTATAAAAGGCTTTGAAATGGCCGGACCTGTTGATAAAGCGGTGACACCAGGAACTGTTTTTGCAAGTGCATCTATCAAGTTTGTAGAAACAACTTTCTCCAGCTCCGATTGCTTTAATACACTAACCGGCTGTGGCGACTGCTTTAATCTCGTGGCAAATGTTGTTCCTGTTACGGTAACCGCATCCTGCTCGATAAAAGTTGGCTGCATTTGAAAATCGTGATTTGTTTCACCATTTATTTCAACCGTTTCAATTAGCGTTGCGTAACCCTGGTACGATATTTCAATAACGTGCTTTCCATTTGCAATACCTGCAAATTTGAAATTGCCATTATTGTCTGCAATAACCCCCTGCTTGAGATCGGGCAGGTAAAGCGAGGCTCCCGCAAGTGGCTGGTTTGTTTTGGCATCTTTTACGCTGCCGGTAAAAGCTGCACGTTGTACAGGATATGTTTTTGCGCTCATCTCAGTTTGACCAAAAGCAGTAGTGCAGCTGAGCAGGATTACGAGGAGGATGAAATGTTTTCTCATAGTAAAATTGTTACATTGTTGCAAATATAGGCAGTTTCAATATTTAAAACATTGTTGCAAAAAATTTAACAGTAATGGATAATTAGGTCAGCCGTATGCGCTTCTTACAAGCCAGCAGGGTGCCTGTAACCGGGAACTACAGATGCCATTCTATATGCAGATGACGTGATTGCGACGCAACGAGGATGCCATGAAAACCTGTGCTGGTATTGAAAAATATTATATGTGGCGGGAAAAAATAAATCTTTGCCAGCCCATATGCATGCAGCAATTAAATGAAAATTTTGTCTACATTTATAGGGTAATACCGTTTACCTGCATGACTGAACAAACGATTTTAGCTGGTTGTCTGAAAAATGATCCGGCCGCACAAAGGGAGTTGTACAACAGGTACAGCCCCCGGATGCTATCCGTTTGTTACAGGTTTGCGCAAAGCCGTGAAGATGCCGAAGATATGTTGCAGGAAGGCTTCATAAAAGTTTTTACCCAGATACATACTTTTCAGAATAAGGGCTCCTTTGAAGGATGGGTGAGAAGGATAATTGTGCATACGTGCATCAACTTCCTGAAAAAATACAAGAAATTTAATGAGAGCCTGGAGCTTGAAGTTGCAGGATATATTGCGGTAAAGGAAGAAACGATTCCTTCGATTATGCAGGCGAAACAGGTGGTTGAGTGTATAAGGTTATTACCGGTAGGTTACAGAACTGTTTTAAACCTTTATGCTATTGAGGGTTATAACCATAAAGAAATAGCAGAGATTCTTGAAATAGAAGAGAGCACTAGCAGAAGTCAATATACAAGAGCAAAAGTTATGTTGGAGTCCATTCTGGTTAAAAAGAAAATTCTGGAAAAGCCAGCGCAGGATTTCAAAATGGTTGCCTTGTACAAGGGCTGAACATAACATTTTATATAACCAACTAACTGATTTTTATAGAGCAATTCTATGGAGAATCGTTTATACGATAACGAACTAGAGGATTTATTAAAGCAACAGGCTAACCAGCACCGGATGTATCCTTCTGATCATGTATGGAGAAAAATTCATGCAGAAGTACATAGCCCGAGCAAATGGCCTGCTTTGAGCGTTGTAGCGTTCTTTATAATTGCTTCCCTTGTGGTAGGAACATTGATAATAAAACCACATCGCGAACCAGTACTTACAGCCTTAACTACACCTGCATCATTACAAAACATCACCACAGTTAATAATGACGCTAAAACTGCGGCGCAGGTAACTGATTATGCCAAACATTTACAGGTAAATAACTTTACGCAACAAACAATAGCCTCTGTTACAAGAACCATTGAAACAAACGGGGCAGATGAAGTGTTGATACTTCCATCTTACGGGGCTGTTGCGGAAAAAACTGTATTGGTATCTAACGTTGAAAAAACACCGCAGGCCGCGCACATTATTATAGCAGAAAAGGAAGAAAGACCAGATGAAACACAGGAGAACAGGCATGTAGCACATGCCGAAACTTTCCCGGATGTGCGTCTCTTATTCAGCAATAATTTTACAATACCTTCTTCCAATAATAATGGCTTCTATTTCTCTAATGCTGTATATAGTTATGGCAGCGAATTTCCGTTTATACGGCACACCAATAATACTGCATTAGATATTGATCTTGCATCTGCACCAATTGTTTATTCATCACCGCTTACTCAAATTGGAAAAAAATCTTCGAGGCTCGACTTCCAGGTGTATGTTACACCTTCTATCAGCTATCGCAGGCTTGTGGATGATGTACAGGGTTCTTTATCTAAGTCTTATATTACTGCGCTGCCTTATGCGGCTAACTACGTTATAGATCTTAATAATGTTATTAAGCACAGACCTGCTGTAGGCTACGAGATCGGTTTTTCGCTTGGTTATAATCTCAACAAAAAATTTGCTATCCGTTCAGGTTTTCAATTTAATACACGCCAGTACAATATAGCTGCTTATGCACACAGTTCAGAGCCCGCTACTGTAGCGCTCAGTGCTAATAATTCAGACCTGGTGCTGAACACCGTTTCAGGCTTCAGGAACATAGAAGGCAGCCAGCCGATAGAACTTAAAAACCGCTATTACGAAATTGCAGTTCCAATAGGTATAGACTGGCGCCCCATCAATAAAAAGTTTGCATGGGGTATTTCCGCCTCTGTGCAGCCAACCTATACATTCGATAAAGAACCTTTCATTATTACCTCCAATTACAAAAACTACGCAGATGGTTCGCAACTTATGCGCAACTGGAACATTAACGCAAACTTTGAAACCTATCTTGGTTACAATACCGGCAAATACAGGTGGCAGATAGGGCCACAATTCCGCTACCAGGTTATGGCCACAATGGCAAATTCCTTCCCTATTCGCGAATACCCGCTTGATTTTGGTATTAAGCTTGGCCTGACAAGATCGTTGCAGTAATTCTCTAACTTCCGTTTTTTAAACAACCCGTTATTGTCTTAAATTTTTATTATGAAGCAGGGGCCATTGCAACTATTAAGCGTCTGTTGCGTCGCATTACGTTCATCGTTCGGTAATACTATTCAGCTGCGACCAGCGTATATATTATTTGCTTTTTATGCTTTGCTTACTTCCTGCAGCAATATAGAAAACACAGCCAGCGAAGAAAAATTACCATCAACAAGCAATGCAGTTTTTTACCCGGTGCATGAATATTTTATCATGCAATTATTGAAAGCAGATTCCGCAAACGAAATCAAGTATTATCATACCATCGCAGCAAACACAACAGATTCTTCCGTCATCGATTCAGTTCAGTTGAACCAACTTGCCAAACCTTTTTTGGTTGATGACATAAACGATACCGCCATAAAAAAGTATTACAGAGAATCGATTTTTCATGATGCCACAACCGCAAGCAATACGTTTACCTATACCAGTGTAAACAAAGCTTTACCAATTCAGTCGCTTGATGTTTTGCTCGATACACTCAGCGATAATATCAAACACGTTTTTATTACAAAGACTTTCAGGAAAGGAGATACATCAATAAACGAGAAACTTACCTGGAAGACAGACCTGCATTTTACAATCTACCGCACTACCCAAATAACAGGTAAAGAAACTACAGAGCAGTTTAACATTTCGTGGAAGAGTAAGCAGTAATTTTGCTGTTTTACTATGACGGCTAAACAATTCCAGGATATTGCACACACCATTCCGCAGCAACCAGGCATTTACAAATATTTTGATGCTTCAAATGAATTGCTATATGTAGGCAAAGCGAAAAGCTTGCGGAAACGCATCAGTTCTTATTTTTCCAAAACATTTACCAACTATAAAACACATGAGCTTGTACAACGAATTAATCGTGTAGAATTTACCATCGTAGATTCTGAGCAGGATGCTTTTCTGCTGGAAAATTCGCTGATCAAACAATTTCAGCCGAGGTTCAACATCAACCTGAAGGATGATAAAAGTTACCCTTACATTATCATCAAAAAAGAACCTTTCCCAAGAATATTCCTTACCCGCAGGAAAATAAACGATGGCTCGGAGTACCTTGGCCCGTTTACCTCTGCAGGAAAAGTGCGTGAACTCATCAGCTTTATAAGGCAGTTTATTCCCCTGAGAACCTGTAAGCTAAATCTTGCACCAGGCAATATTGAAAAAGGCAAATTCAAAGTGTGCCTGGAATACCATTTAGGCAATTGCAAGGGCCCTTGTGAAGGCTACCAAAGTGAGACAGATTATGCAGAAGGTTTACTACAAATAAAGCAGATGCTGAAAGGTAATCTCAACCCGATTATTCAGTATTACAAAAAAGAAATGACTGCATTTGCGCTCGATATGAAGTTTGAAAAAGCTGAGCAGGTAAAGAAGAAAATTGAATACCTTGAAAACTACCAGGCCCGTTCTGTAATTGTAAGCAAACATCTTTCGAATATCGATGTATTTTCTATACTCAAAGAACACGACGTTGCCTATGTAAATTACCTGATGGTACAGAATGGCACAATTGTTCAAACACATACAGTAGAATTACAGCCCAGGCTTGACGAATCTGAGGCCGATGTGCTTGCTTTTGCTATTGCCAGCCTGCGTGAAACATTCAACAGTTTAGCCAACGAAATAGTTGTTCCTTTCGAAATTGAAAACGTTTTTGAGCATGTATTGGTTACAGTACCAAAAGGCGGCGACAAAAAGAAGCTCCTATTGCTGTCTCAAAAAAATGCCGATTACTTTTTAGCGGAGATAAAAAAGAAAAAAGTGCTGCAACTGGAAGGCAGATCAGACATGGAAAAAAAGCAGGTGGTTTACAAATTACAACAGGATCTGCAGCTGCCGGTTGCGCCCGTACACATTGAATGTTTTGATAACTCCAACTTCCAGGGCAGCTATCCCGTATCAGCAATGGTTTGTTTTAAAGATGGGGTTCCAAGCAAGAAAGATTACCGTCATTTCAATGTGAAGACTGTAGTAGGTATAAACGACTTCGCAACAATGAAAGAAGTAGTTTACCGGCGCTATAAAAGACTGGTGGACGAATCACAACCGCTGCCGCAGCTGGTAATAATAGATGGCGGAAAAGGCCAGCTTGGTGCAGCTATGGAGAGTGTAAATGAGCTGGGCCTGAATGGCCAGATGGTGGTGGTTGGCCTTGCAAAAAATGAAGAAGAGATTTTTTTCCCGGGAGACAGTGAATCTTTTAAACTTCCGATGAACAGCGATAGCATGCGACTTATAAGATACGTGAGGGATGAGGTACACCGGTTTGGCATTACGTTTCACCGTAATAAAAGATCCAAAGGCACTTTCACAAACGAACTGGAGGGCATCAAAGGCATAGGTGAACAAACCGCTACACAGTTATTGCAAACTTTTAAATCAGTGAAAAATATCAGTAGTCAACCCTTAGAAGAACTCGCAAAAATAATAGGCCTGAAAAAAGCACAACTTGTAAAAAATCATCTCGTAAAATAAAAAGGGGCCTGGATGAAGATCCAACCCCGTTTTAAAATCCAATATCCTATGAAAAACCGTTACAAATTTACGATATAATTAATCATATACAATTTTTTTTTAAGCAACTTCAAAAAAATATTTTCATTTAACACCGGGTTAACTTTCTTTCACTATAACCCGTTGTTAATTAGTCTTTTATAAAAGTATTGAGCCAGCTTTTGCACGTGTTTCAGCACCTGTTGCGTCGCACTCTTGTACTGAAAGAAAATATCCGGGCTGTGGCGTTTCCATTAGCGATCAGCAAGCCAGATAAGGCACATAATTTTCACATTACATAAGCCGCATACTACTTTTATTTATGAAAATACAGGAAGATATTCCCTTGCTGAATAGTATTGGTAGAGTTGAAGTGAGTGACAAAACAGGTGCTGAATATTGGGACAAAAGTTCATTACCAAAAAAAGTCCCGTTGCTATGCAACGGGACTTCGTTTATTCAAACATTTTTTACTAATACTGCCAAAGTGATTGCTCGTAATTAAAAATCTTTTCCTTTATTCTTTCTCCTTCCAGCAGCCTGAACAATGTGTTGTTTGGATATATGGAAGCTAAATCCATGTCGTAGGGATTATCGAACGATGATTTAATAATATAGCTGCTAAACATCCGGCTTTCAAACAGGTCTTCCCAACTCATACGTGCACCAAAATTTTTTGGATTGTAAACCTGGCTTTTTGCAAATACGGGTCTCGCATCAGGGTAATAAATCCACCAAACCGGGCCTTCAGAATTCGGGATTGGTTCGCCATTCGACAGTTTACGACCAACCACCGGTGCTATACCCAGGATTCTAACGAAAAGGCGGCTGGCCTCTTTATCAAAAATCCACTCCTCTTTTACCCTGAATTTGTAAATAGAATCGGGGTCAATTGCTTTCTCACGTACCTGGTATCCTACAACATTGCCATCAAAATCATATTTGGGAACTGTATCATAACCACTGCCAAAAGCAGCTATTGCCGCATCTGCCGTAATAGGGGTAGTAAAACGATCATCGGAACCTTCAAATGCAGTGATTTGACCATCTTTGATTGCTCTTACCAGTATGCTTATAAAGCGCTGACTACCGTTGTCTTCTGTAGAGGCATTCCTGAACGAAAGATTCAGCTTTTCCCTGGCATCGATTTCTCTCCAAACCCTTACGCGGTATACCGCATCATCTTCACGGATATTTTCGTAAGGAAGCGGAGATTTTTCTTTGATCAGATCCTGTTCAATACCAGCATCGTTTCTTAAAGACATTTTCGTACTGTCCAGCAAACCACCTGAAGTACTGCGCACCACCTCTATTGGAAGGGTAGTATCACGTCCCGGAGCGCTGTAGCTCTGCCCGTAAGCGGAACCTCCGGCGGTATTGTTTTTCTTAACTGGTGTAGTATCAGCACTGTTATTGCCATAAGCTGAACCGGAATTACCCTGGTTACCATATGCACTGTAACCACTTGTTGAAGAGGTTTTCTTCTTGGTAGTTCTCTTTTTTGTCTGGGCATCAGCTGAACCTAAGATAACAAGAGATGCCGCAAACAAAATCAGCTTAAATGAATATGTCCTCATGATCCTGATAAGTTATATAAATTAACGTAAGTTAAAAACTATTGGTGCAAGAGTTCTTGTACCGCCCGGGCCGGCTGCTTTAATCTCATCTATTGAAACTGTTGTGCCAGGCTTTGCTTTTTCTATCAAATCCCTCACCCCATCGAACGATGCACCTTTCACCTGTCTGTACTGCAATGTTGGAAATCCTGCGCCTGTAAGCACCAATGTATAGCCTGTAACATCGAACCTTACCCCTTCGAAAACAAAGTTTTCCAATTCTGCTCTTACTCCCATCTGGGCCTTAAACTCGTTAACGCCCATTTGACCTCCTTTATTGTTACCAACTTTGGCAACAGGATCTGGAACACTCTTAACCCTGAATTCAAAAGTTTGAGGTTTTCCGTCGATATTTAAAACCACGTTAGCTTTTCCAGGCGTTCTGGGACGTGATATATACTTACCATTTCCCTGTTTTGCCAGTTCGCCGTTGTCAATTGAAACCTTCACACGCTCATCACCTACATTACCGCCGCTTACACTAAGTGGGTTATCCAAACCTATATAAAGCACTTTCACGGCGTCTGCACTTACACTGGCACCTGTAGGCGAACCAACTGTGTACTTAATTTCCTTTTCCAAGCGACCTGGTGTGCCATCTGGTTTTGTAAAACTAATAACAACTTTTTTGGAATAATCACCTGGACCACCAACTGTTGTTTTGTATTCTGCTATTCCATCAGCATTTAACGGAATGCTTTGACCATCAATAGTAACCGTGGGTTTTGCTGCTTTACTGAATGCTCCTACACCACCTTGAATTGTTAATTCCTGGTTAGGCATCATGTATTCGGAACTCTGGCTTGCAATTGCCTGAAACTGGTCAAAAATGATTTTAACTTCCCCGGTCTTTCTGTGACAATAATCAACTGCAATTGCTTCACTGTTCTTTACATCGTTCTGAAACTTGCTTAAAATTGTAAGCGCTGCAACCGTTGGTGTCATATGAAAGTAGCTGTAACCCCAGTCTCCTTTAGCGGCAGCACTATTAACATTTGCCGGAGGATCAAGATTGAGCGGTAATGTACTTGCAATTTCTTTTGCCATACTATCATCAACAGCAAGCAAATTACTTTTAAAATCAGCAAGCTTTTTTTGCAAAGCGGTTCCTTCTTTTTTCTCAACAAACAACCTTGTGGCAGGTTCAAGTGCATCTTCCTTGAATGCGCCTGTCTTAGGATCTAAACCAGCTTCTGTTTTAAGATTAGATTTAAGACCGTCAATGTAAGTTGAAATATCATCGGATAAAGCTTTGATTTTTAATGCTTTCGCATTCCATACCTCAGCCCTTTCTCTTGTAGCAGGATCTTTTACCTTTTCAGCAAATGATTTGAAAAGCGTATTATTTTTTTCGTCTATAACACCGTTTGAGTTCATCAAACTCGCATCAACAGTTTTAAATGCATTCAAAATCTCAGATGATACGTTGAGTGCTAGCAGGGCAGTAAGAACCAGATACATCAGGTTGATCATCTTCTGCCGTGGCTCTTTAGGTAATGCCATTCTATGTCGGTTTTAATTTTGTTAATTAATTGTGTCCATTTTGGGTTAACGAAATTATTTACCAGACATAGCGCTGATCATATTACCATAAATTGTATTCAATTTATTGAGGTTACCGGCAAGAAGAGCTATTTGATCTTTTGCTCTCACTGCATCATCAGCAGTAGTAGTCATCGCTTTTGAGGCTTCAGCAAGTTTGCCATAAAACTGGTTCATTGCTTTTAGATGATTATTGCTTTCAGACAATTCCAGCTCATAGATTGTATTCAGAGAAGATAAATTTTTTGTTAATACCTGAACCTGCTCGTGAAATACTTTCGCACCATCAGACGCATTGGTAAACGCGGCGGCTGAATTGGCTACGTTTGCATAAGCAGTACCTACAGCACCCATTGCTTTACTTGCTTCCTTTGTTTTTTGCTCAAACTCACCAGTTGCAGCAACCACACTTCCGATTTCTTTCATTCCATCTACAGTTGAACCAAGTTTTTGAAAACCCGCGCTCAGTTTGGAAAGATTAGTAGGTGTAATATCTGCTTCCTGTAACATTTTTTCCATTGACTTCAACGCAGGATTTCCTGCAGGCTCTGCACCCGCAATTTTAACCTGATGATCATCGATTGCAGGATACCTTAAATATAATGCACCATATACACCGAACACGAGGGCTTCAGTACCCAAACCGATAATCAGCATTTCATCAGCACCTTTCCAGTGCATGATTTTAAATAATGCACCAACAATAACTACTGCTGCTGCTAAAGAAACAAAGATGTCAACGATTCGACTTACTTTGGGAGGAATCTGGGCTGCCATAAGACTAGATTTTTAAATTTTCCTTTGATTGTTTTGAGTTTTGAGAATAATCTCCCTATGCATCACGGAAGTAACGCCGGCCCGGGTGATTAGTATAAGCTTTTATTTTTTACGCAGTTGTGCAGGTAAATCAATTACACAACGGAAACCAATGTAAGATTTCGCTGTATCCTGATATTCGTATTGTCGGGAACTTGTCTGCAGAAAATAACCTACATCTTTCCAGCTTCCACCACGTACCACTTTACGTTTCATTCTTGGAGGATCAGAATCCAGTGCGTTCCACCTGATATCAGGATTCATATCATGTACGAAATTGTAAGCACTTTCATAATATAAAGACGATGTCCATTCAGCTACATTTCCTGCCATGTTGTATAGATTGAAATCATTCGGCCAGTAAGCGTCAGCCCTTACAGTATAAAAGCCGCCATCTTCAACATAGTTTCCGCGTCCGGGTTTAAAGTTAGCAAGTAAACATCCTTTCATATTTCTTAAATAAGGACCTCCCCAAGGATAAGGAGACTGGCTTCGACCTCCCCTCGCTGCATACTCCCATTCAGCTTCGGTAGGAAGTCTGAAATCACTTTCAACAGCTTTCTTGTTCTTAAGGAGCCATGAATTCATGTGACGCGTTCTCCAATGACAGAAAGCTACAGCCTGCTTCCAATTAACACCCACTACAGGATAATTACCAAAAGAAGGATGAGAAAAATATCTTTTAGCCTGCGGCTCATTATATGAATATGAGAAATCACGCATCCATACCAAAGTGTCAGGATACACCTGCTGATTATATCGATAAATAAAATCTTTTCTCGGTTTACCTTTATTTGAAAGTTGAGATGCGGCTTTGTAATCAAAATCCTGAACATTATACACTACTTTTTCTGGGTCAATCTCCATTTTACCATAAAGTCGATTTTCCGGAGTTAACATCAGCGGACTCAATTTCTCCATAGTTGCCTTGTCACCCCACTTTAATGACGCAGCTTTTTTCCAATCTATGGCTGTGTCACCTTCGTTACCACCTTGCTTTAAATAACCCATTTGCACCGCTGCAAGCGAGTCTCGTGTCCAGAACACAAACTGGCGATATTCATTATTGGTAATTTCGGTGGCATCCATCCAAAAACCCATGATAGATATTTCCCTGTTTCTGGCAGAGAGATTAAAATTGATATCTTCATCACTAGGACCCATGTGAAATGTTCCTGGTGGGACATAGACCATACCAATTGGCTTACTCATTCCGCCTTGTGAATTTGGGGAAACGCCCACAAGCTGGCCGTTATCGGGTACACCTTTAGTTCTGGCTTTCGAAAAGCAACCTACCGAACCGAAGACGATTGCAGTAAGCGCAGAAATTGTTAATAACCGGGTTCTCATTTATATATTTTAATTAAGTGGGATTGAGCAATTGTCATCCTTTTTCTTTTTCAATAGTTCACATCAACCATTTCCAGCAAATACTATTAACGATGATCGTTATTTGTTATTGTATCGCCTTAATTTTTGAGTAACAAATTAAAGTCCTTTATAGTTTTTACAGGTTTACTACAGGCGTAATTACTGCATAAAAATATTTCCGTGTCATTGGCATCAACGTTTTTTGCTTTTAGTAAAGGAAAATCAACCATTTCATTTTTACTAGTCTGGATAATCTTATTTGGTAAAAACTGGCTGTTTATTTGTTTACACAGATCATGATAGTTTTTACCAATAACCGCAATTTCTTTCACACCACAAACCAGGGTTTGCATAGCTAACGCCCATGCCCCGAATGAACCCGGGTACCTGATTATTGCCTTACCCAACAACGACACCATACGTGTAGCTCTTTCTATCCAATCAGGCTTGTCAAAAACAATACCCAGATAATGTAGATTAGAAGCCATCACAGCATTTGCAGAAGGAACAGCTCCATCATACATCTCTTTTTTTCGCAAGATTACGTCTTGCTGATCAGCCGATGTGTAATAGAAAAGCACTTGCTCTTCATCTGAGAATTTGTTTACGATGTATTCAACTATCAACCTCGACCTTAGCAAATAATCCTGCCTGCCGCTTATTTCCTGAAGGTGTATATACGCCTGCGCCAAAAAACAAAGATCCTCTAAAAAAGCAGGATGCTTAGCCTCATCATTTTTCCAGGTATGGAACCATTCACCGTTTGCAAACATTTTATTTTCCAAAAAGCTTATGGCGCCTGATATACCGTGCATCATGGATTCATTCCCGGTTGCAGCATATGCTTTACAACAAGCAGAAATCATAAGAGCGTTCCAGCCAAGCAGGCATTTATCATCCAGGGCAGGTCTTACTTTCTCGCTTCTTGCCATCAGTAATTTCTCACGTATTGTCTTCAGTTTTTCTTCCTGCGCAGGATTAGTATCAGCTGCCGCAAAAATTTCTTTCTTAAACCTCAATATAATCTTGCCTTCCCAGTTTCCTTTTTCAGGGATATCGTAAAACCCGGATAGCGTAGAAAATTGCTCATCATCCAATATTTCCTTTATTTCTTCGTAAGACCAACAATAAAATTTTCCTTCTTCTCCCTCGCTATCTGCGTCTAATGCACTGTAAAACCCACCTTCAGAATTTGTAAGTTCTGAAAAAACAAATGAAAGCGTATCACTTATAACCTGTGCATATTTCTCTTTTCCCGTTAATTGGTATGCTTCAGATAGCGTTCCTATCAGTAAAGCATTGTCATAAAGCATCTTTTCAAAATGTGGAGCCAGCCATTCTGCATCAGTACTATACCTGGCAAATCCACCTGCCAGGTGATCATAAATCCCGCCTTCGATCATCCTGTCAAGACTTAGCAATGCATGCTCAAGTGCAGCAACATCTCCTGCAAAATGAAAGTGCCGTAACAGGTATTGAATGCCAAAAGTTTGCGGAAACTTAGGCGCCCTTCCAAAACCACCCCATTCCCTGTCAGCAATAGCTAATAAGTTTGTTGCAATAAGGTTTAGATGCTCATCTGTGAAAAATGTATCACCATCTTCAATCCTGCCAACGCCAAAAGAATTAGCATTCACAATGTGCTTTGTCAGGTTTTCAGCCTGCTCTTCTATTTCGCCCCTTTTTGTGGCAAAAGAACCAGCAATCGCCTGAAGTGTTTCTTTCCAGCTCATCCTGTTATAAGCACGAACGGGTGGAAAATAAGTGCCCCCGTAAAACGGCTTTGCATCCGGGGTGAGAAACATATTCAAAGGCCACCCACCACTACCTGTTATAGCCTGTAGCGCCTCCATGTAAATGTGATCCAGATCAGGTCTTTCCTCCCTGTCTATCTTAATGTTTACAAAGAACTCGTTCATTATTGCAGCCGTATCCTCATCCTCAAAACTCTCCCGTTCCATTACATGGCACCAATGACAAGCTGAATAACCAATGCTTACAAGTATAGGCTTTTGCTCATTTTTTGCTTTTTGCAAAGCTTCATTGCCCCAGGGAAACCAATCTACAGGATTGTGTGCATGCTGCAATAGGTAAGGACTTGATTCATGCGCCAAACGGTTGGTAAACTTTGTTTCCAAAGTCATGCTACTGGTTTTCTTTTGATTTCAGCTGTATTACTACTATCATCGCCTGTTGTGTCACTCACTTCAACTTTCAGCACATGGGTGAGCATTAATACCGTGCATCTTACCGTGATCGTACCGATACTGCCGATTACTGCACTACAGTACAAGAGTGCGACGCAACGGAAGCCTGACCAAGGTACAAAAGCCGGGCTCAAAATACTGCTTTTTATGTAATAACACCAAGCTACTCACAAAATTACACGCTATACTTTACTATATTATTTTTATTTTGAAGAATCCACAGTATTAGCTTTGCGCAAAATTTAGTGTAATGAAGCTGATTCTGCCTGTTTTCGCCATCGTAGTGTCTCTACTTTCTACATCCTGTTCCAATAACAATGTTACGGTCGATGACAGTCTTCAAACATTTTTTGACCAGAATAAAGTTAACGGCACATTTGGATTATTCGATAACGGCCAGGGATCATTTACTATCTACAATCTCAGCCGCTTTAAAGATTCGGCTTACCTGCCGGCCTCTACTTTTAAAATTGTAAACAGCCTGATTGGCATACAAACCGGTAGAATTTCAAACGAAAGAATGATTATTCCCTGGGATGGTGTAGTGCGGACTTTTCCAAACGGGGATACGGCTGTTTCGTGGAATAAAGATCTTACTATGGATGAAGCTTTCCGGCAATCTGCAGTGCCCTACTACCAGGAAATTGCCCGCAGAATTGGCAAAGACACCATGCAGACCTGGTTGGACAGCTTAGGCTATGGCAGCAAAGACCAAAAATTCAGCATCGGGAACAATCTGGATACGTTTTGGCTCGATAACACCCTGAAAATTACACCCGACGAGCAACTGGGCCTTGTTAAAAAATTGTATTTCAAGCAATTACCTTTTCAATCCAGGGCACAGGAAATAGTGAAAAAAGCGATGACGCAGGAAAATAATGCGAATTACCAGCTGAGCTACAAAACCGGTTGGGGCTTCGCGGAAAATGGTAACGCTGTTGGCTGGGCCGCCGGCTGGATTGAAGAAAACCAGCATCCTTATTTTTTTGTACTGAATATTGATGGACCCCATAGTACAAACATTGCTACTGCACAAAAAAATATACTTGCGGGAATACTAAAACAGCTCGGTTTCTTTGAAGGCAGAAAATAACCTGCGGAACATTTTTGGCTTTTCAACAAAATACATTTTTTCAAAGCTCATTTTTAGTTTGCCAACTCATATCTTTGCGGCAAATTTCAGAAACCGTATGATATCAGGACGTGTCAAATGCTTATTGGTAGCGGCTTTCAGCTTGTTTTTTACTCATTTTTCAGCACCGGCGATTGCGCAGGAAGAACATGGAGATGCTGCTCATGCTGAAGCGAATCATGCAGAAACGAAAAAAGAAGGCTTTGATGCTCAGGAAGTTATTTTTGGTCACGTGCTGAATGCGCATGAGTTTCATTTTATGGACCTGGAAGGCGAAAATGGAGAAAGTCACCCTGTAACAATTCCACTCCCGATCATTGTTTATTCTCCTGAAAGAGGTTTTACATCTTTCATGTCTTCAAAATTTGAGCATGGGCATGCTATTTATGAAGGTTATAAACTGGAAGAAGGCGTGATAAAAGCTGTGAATGCAGATGGTAGCACAGACGAATCTGTGAAAGTATATGATCTTTCTCTTACAAGAAACGTGGTTCAGATGATACTTGCACTTGTAATTCTTGTGTGGATCATGATGATTGTTGCCGGCAGATACAAAACGGGCCAAGGTGTAAAGACTGCCCCCAGGGGATTACAGAATCTGATAGAGCCCGTAATTACCTTCGTAAGAGATGAAGTTGCAAAACCAAATCTTGGCCACAAATACAGTAGATATTTGCCCTATTTGCTTACAGTATTCTTTTTTATCCTTGTCAATAATATTTTCGGCCTTATACCGGGATCGGCTAATGTAACAGGTAATATTGCTTTCACGATTGTGTTGGGAGTTATTTCATTCCTTGTTATAACATTTAGCGGTAACAAACATTATTGGGGCCATATATTCAATCCTCCTGTACCCGGTGGTATTAAAGTAATTATGATACCGGTAGAAATACTGGGCATTTTCACCAAACCGGTAGCTTTGATTGTTCGTTTGTTCGCCAACATGCTGGCTGGGCACATTATTATCATTTGTCTTGTGTCTTTAATTTTTATCTTTTCGAACATTAGCACCGGAGCCGGGTGGGGCTTCTCTCCCGTTTCAATAGCGTTCGCATCTTTCATATATATTATTGAAGTATTGGTTGCCTTTATACAGGCATTTATCTTCACAAATCTTACGGCTGTATTCATCGGGCAGGCAATTGAGGAAACGCATCATGGAGATGATCACCACGATCAGCATGTAGAAGGTGAAAAGATAACAACTGCTGCTTATGACGATGCAGTTATAGCGTAGTCTTTTTTTAAATCAACATAAAAGAACACAATTATGGACTTATTAACCGTGTTATTAAGCGACGTAGCCTGGGCAAACGCTGGTGGTGCTCTTGGTGCAGGTCTTGCTGCAATCGGTGCTGGTATTGGTATCGGCCAGATCGGTAAAGGCGCTGTAGAAAGCATTGCACGTCAGCCCGAAGCTGCAAACGACATCCGTGCAAACATGATCCTTACTGCGGCTTTCGTAGAGGGTGTTGCACTGTTTGCGGTAATTGCAGGTATCCTTGCAATGTTCGTGTAAACACAAATTTTTTACTGCATCTAAAGCACAGGGCGGCGGATGCAGTAATTTTTAGTTCTTTTATTTTGTATCACAAAACTGGTACTTTATATAATTTGGTTTTAATAGGTCTTTTGATTTAAAAAATGTCGATAGACTATATTAGGATTGATTCAACAAAAAATTAGATTAATAAACAAGCTCCAGTAAAGGAGACGGAGGTTTTTATGCAACTACTTACACCTGAATTTGGCTTGCTGATATGGACACTGATCGCGTTTTTGATTGTGTTCTTTATCCTCGGAAAGTTTGCTTTCCCTGCTATTACCAAAGGTTTAAAAGAGCGTGAAGAAGGAATTGCCAATGCTTTAGCTTCTGCTGATAAAGCAAAAGCTGAAATGGCACAGCTTAAAAATGAAAATGAAGCCCTGCTTGCTAAAGCCAGAGAGGAACGGAACATTTTATTGAAAGAAGCAAAAGAAACGGCCGATAAGCTTATTGCAGACGCAAAAGATAAGGCTAAGAATGAGTTTGACCGTATTATTGCTGAAGCGCAGATAGCTATTCAACAGCAGAAAAATGCTGCTCTAACTGATGTTAAAAACCAGGTAGGCAATCTTGTAATAGAAGTAGCAGAGAAAGTTTTACGCAAAGAGTTAGCAAACAAATCTGAACAGGAGAACTACATTAAGCAATTAGCTGACGGTGTAAAACTGAACTGATTTGAAGATCCGGAATTGAAATGCATCAAATAATGCGTGATTAATTTCAGATTGAGTCATTTTCAAATTAAATTAAATGCCTAATCCACGTTTAGCCGCCCGGTATGCAAAAAGTTTAATCGATCTTGCCACAGAAAAAGGTGAGTTGGAAGTTGTATATGCGGACGCGAAATATCTACAAGCACTTACCAAAGCAAGCAAGGATTTTGCAAACCTGCTGCGTAGCCCGATCATTAAAGCTGATAAAAAGCAAAGTATCATTGATGCAGTAGCGGGTAGTAATGTTTCTGCAATAATGAATGCTTTTACAAAGCTTTTGGTGAATAAAAGCCGTGAAAGTGATTTACCGGAAATCATTGATGCGTTTATTGAGCAATACAATGTCATTAAAGGTATTCATAAGGTTAGGCTTACCACTGCAGTTCCTGTGAGTGATGAGGTGAAGAATGCTATAGTAGCAAAAGCCAAAACAGAGGCCGGGCTGGAGAACGTGGAGCTTGAAACAAAAGTTGATGAACAAATCATTGGCGGCTTTATGCTGGAGTACAATAATAATCTCGTTGATGCAAGTATACTGAGAGACCTGAATGATATTAAAAAGCAATTCAGCCAGAACGTGTATTTACACAACATTCGCTAAGTACGCTACCGGCACAAAGTGCATCGTCAAATCTTCGCATTTGCTGAATAGTGTACCAAAAGTACAAGAGTGCGACGCAAGAAAAGCTACATTGAAATACTGCAGCCTGGTTCCAAAAAACTTTGCTGCTTAGTTATAAAACACAAATAGTAAACAGTTAAATATGGTTCAGATTAAACCCGACGAAATATCAGCGATACTGAGGCAGCAATTGAGCAACTTCAATGCCTCTGCTGATCTTGAAGAAGTGGGTACCGTACTCCAGGTGGGTGATGGTATTGCACGTGTTTACGGATTGAACAACGTTCGTTCCGGTGAACTAGTTGAGTTCGAAAACGGTGTAAAAGCTATTGCGCTTAACCTTGAGGAAGATAACGTGGGTGTGGTTTTGATGGGTGAAAGTAAAGGTATTAAAGAAGGCGACAAGGTACGTCGTACCGGTAAAATCGCTTCTATTAAAGTAGGTGATGGCCTTGCCGGCCGTGTTATTAACACGCTCGGTGAACCAATTGACGGCAAAGGACCGATTGCCGGTGATCTTTATGAAATGCCGCTGGAGCGTAAAGCCCCGGGTGTTATATACCGCGAGCCGGTAAAAGAACCTTTACAAACCGGTATTAAAGCAATCGATGCGATGATACCTGTTGGCCGTGGCCAACGTGAACTGGTAATTGGAGACAGGCAGACCGGTAAAACTGCTATTTGCCTGGATACCATTATAAATCAGCGGGAGTTCTTCGAAGCAGGAAATCCTGTTTATTGTATATATGTTGCAATTGGTCAGAAAGCTTCAACCATTGCCGGAGTTATGAAAACGCTGGAAGACAATGGTGCGATGAAGTACACTACAATTGTTGCGGCAAGTGCGAGTGACCCGGCTCCACAGCAGTTCTACGCCCCGTTTGCCGGTGCTGCAATTGGTGAATATTTCCGTGATACCGGACGCCCTGCATTGATCATCTATGATGACCTTTCCAAACAGGCGGTAGCCTACCGTGAAGTATCATTGTTATTACGTCGTCCTCCCGGCCGTGAAGCTTATCCTGGTGATGTATTCTATCTCCATAGTCGTTTACTTGAACGTGCTGCAAAAGTTATTGCTAATGATTCTGTGGCAAAGAATATGAACGACCTGCCTGATTCTATTAAGCATCTGGTAAAAGGTGGTGGCAGCTTAACGGCTTTACCAATTATCGAAACACAGGCTGGAGACGTTTCTGCGTACATTCCTACAAACGTTATCTCTATTACAGACGGACAGATATTCCTTGAAGGCAACCTCTTTAACGCCGGTATCCGTCCCGCCATCAACGTGGGTATTTCTGTAAGCCGCGTGGGTGGTAATGCGCAAATCAAATCGATGAAGAAAGTGGCTGGCACACTTAAGCTTGACCAGGCTCAGTATCGTGAGCTGGAAGCGTTCTCAAAATTCGGCGGAGATCTTGATGCGGCAACCAAATACGTAATCGACAAAGGCGCACGTAACGTGGAAGTGCTGAAGCAGCCTCAGTTCTCTCCGTTCAGCGTGGAAAAACAGGTTGCAATCATTTACCTTGGTACGCAAGGTTTATTGCGCGATGTTGCTGTTAAAAACGTAAAAGCGTTTGAAGAGCAATTCCTGATGGAAATGCAAAGCAAATTGCCCGAAGTACTGGCTGAATTTAAGAAAGGTAATTTACCGGAAGATGGTATAGCCAAAATGGTTCAGCTTGCTAAAAATATAATGCCTGCTTATAAATAAGCGAGCCCCGATTAATGCAAAAGGCGATGAGTTATCATCGCCTTTTTTATGTTGGTTATGTACTTAACACTATCATTTTACTCAGCACCTGTTGTGTCACTCACTTGTACTGTATACCTGTATGCAGCACGCCGGGCACAATTTCGCCTGCTAGTCTTGTACGTCGTCAGATGGCTTTCCTACCACTTCGTAGCGCGTTGTACCATCCTGTTCTACTCCCTGGTAGTAAGTGTCATTTGCATCCACATAGTAGGTATTGCCGTGCAGTGTTATCGTCTTACAATTTTCCGGCAACTGATCTATGATATCACCTTCCTGAGGAATAAAATTTTGTGTATCATCTGCCTGGGCAGCGCTGTTATTTACTTCACCGTTTTTACCTGTAACAACATATACCCGTTTTCCCTTTTCATTTTCTGTTTCTTTGTAGTATACGCCATTCAACTCGTAAAATTCCTCGCCATTTACTAATACACTTTTGGCGCCACGTGGCAGAGAAGACAATGTAGCTCCCATCGGCGGGTCTGCTACCTCATAGTTGTTATCATCGTACCTGCGATAATAAATGCCATTATATGCATAATAGGGTACACCACCCCAGTAATAAGAGGAATAGCCAAAAGGTAATACACTTATTCGTAAACCAAGTGGTGGCCTGGTCATTCTCCAGTAACTGCCATAAGGTCTGTAATAATAGCCTCCGCTAAACCTGAAATTAATTCCGTGGTATGGATAATAGGCAGGTGGTCTGCTAACAAATGCAGGACCACGGCCAACTACAACCGGGCTCCTGTTTACAACTACCGGCCCCCTGTTCACAATAACCGGGTTTCTGTGAACCACAACAGGATTTCTGTGAACAATTACCCGTCTTTGTCTTACAGGCTGACTAAAAGCCGAGATAGAAAAAAAGGTAAGTATCAGTATTGCTGCAAATCTGTTCATATTTATAGATTTAACAGCATAAAAGACTGCAAATTCACCAGATAGTTTATTAAGATGATTGTTAAATAATACAAAGCCCGGGTAAATAATATTTACCCGGGCTGGTCATATGAAAGTACGGATTAAAATGGTTGGCTAATCTATAATGCGCCAGATTATTTTTGTACAACAATAATATATGGGGGTCTGCATTTTACTTCTCCTGCGCCGTTTTTTGCAGTTGAAAAGTTTGCAGTTGAGACATTAAGATTGTGATTGCTTCCGTCATTTAAAATTACCTGAGATTTTTTTGCCAAAAGCTGTCTTTTCAGCCTTGGCGGAATCTGCGATTGATCCTGGTAATAGTAAAGGCGAAAAGCTATTTTGTTAAGTGTTTTTTTACTTTTATCCGATATCCGATAGTTGAGTACAAAATCCTTGAATGTACCTGGTACAGGATTTGGGCCTAACGCTCCATTTGCAATAGTTTGCCTAAGATTGATATTACCCGTTGCTTTATCTAAAGCAACACCTTGCGGTATTACTTCCTGTCCTGCAAGCGGCTCATCGGTAAATCCATCACCATCATCATCATCGTGGCCATCATCAAATTCGGCATTGGCGCCTGCAGAAAGACCTGGTGTTGAATTGTAAACCGGTTTTGCTACACCGGGATTGTTCTTCAATACATATATACTGTCTGTAAAATCAATCCCCGACACTGTAAGGTATTTTTTACAAGTATCTTTTGTGCCTGCTGGTACAAACCATACGAGGTATTTTAATCCGGTTTCACCTTCTGTTATATCAATGTCTCCGTTTATTGGATTTATCTTTAATTCATCCGGAAAACAACCGAATGTTCCGCTTAACGGTACGGTTGTGTGTATAATATAATCATTCGGTAACTCCTGAACGTAAAAGATTGTATCACCATAACTGAATTGATCACAAACACTAAGTACATTGTCCTGCAACGTGGCAGATAATACTGTTGATTCACTACTGTTCTTAAAATCTGTTTCTTTAGTGCAAGCGGCCATCACAGTAAAAAAAAGACTGCTGGCGTAAAAAAAAGTTTTTGTTTTCATGATTTCAGTATTGGGGTTCAGACAAAAATTCTTCGTATGGCATCCAGGAATCAACAAAGCTATATTATTACTTTTTTGGTATGCAGCCTATTAGTGCTGAACAGGTAAATTATCATTCTGAAATAGTTAGATAAAAGCAAACTAACCATCCTTTTAGGGATGGTTAGTTTATCATCAAGTAATATTAGCGTGGGCCTGCGCTTAATAAAGTACCGTCAGCAGAGAACTGTGCTCTCCAACGTTGACCATTTTGTACAAAATCTGCCTGGTAAACAACCTGGCCATGCTCTCTTTCTACCTGCCACTTTACATTTGTAGCTGTAGGAAAAGTGCTGTTAAATGTAGCCAGCACAGGAGCCGGAACCTGAGAAGCCGGAATATGCCTTCCACCTGCTTTTACAATTACCGCTGCATTGGCTGTGTTGTAACCTGTAAAGCTTGTTGCTGCTAAAAGCATTGCTGCCGCTAAGAATACTTTTTTCATGTTGTTGATTTTTTTTGATTGATTATTTGTTATTGTAGTGTTTTAACACCCTTTACATACTTAGGTAGCAGCAAAGGATCAAAGCGTAATCACTGGTTATATATTTTTTAAAAAAAATATAAAAAAAAAACGGCCGGTGAAACCGGCCGCTTCTTAAAGAAAACTGATTATTTTCTTTTTTGTCCAAGGAAAGTACCATCTGGTGCAAAGCGTGCTTCGTAACGTTGGTTACCAATCATGAAATCTGCTTTGTACTGAAGACCGCTGTCTTCTCTTTCTTTTTCCCACTTAACGTTTGTAGCTGTTGGGTAACGTGCATCAAAGCTTGCCAGTACAGGAGCTGGTACCTGTGAAGCAGGAATATGTCTGCCACCAAATTTGGCAACTACTGTAGCGTTTGCATAATTAATACCTGTAATTGTAGTTGCTGATACAAGCAACGCTGCTGCCAATAAGATCTTTTTCATAATAGCTTTTTTTTTGATAATTAAAGATGTTGTTTTCGTGTTCCTTTTTCGCAAACACATATATAGGTAGCAGCCCAATTTTAAAACGTAACCGCAAAAAAACTTTTTGCAAAAAAGTTTTTCTTACCCATGCAGCCTTTTGTTGGTTAACTTTCCATCTTTATTCATTAACTAATTAAAAAAGAACAATGAAACATTTAGTTAAGGGTTTGGTAGCTGGCTTATCGCTGACGGTAGCTGTTGCGTGCGGCAGCGGAAACAACGCAGGTGAAAACACGGATTCAACAAGCACTACTTCTGCAGATACCAGTTCTTTCGATGTGTCTGCTAACTGGAAAATTGGTACGCAAATGTGGACATTCAACCATTTCACACTTGCACAGGCGCTGGATAAAGCAGATAGCGCCGGCGTTAAAAATGTAGAATGCTATTGGGGTCAGCCGCTGGGTGCAGACATGAAGGGCGAATTTGGTATTAACATGACGGACGATGCAAAAGCAAAACTGAAACAGCTCTTACAATCCAAAGGAATACAGGTTGTGGCAATGGGTGTAATAGCGCCCGCAGACCAGGCCGAATGGGTAAAAGCATTTCAGCTTGCAAAAGATTTTGGCCTTAGCTATATTACATCTGAGCCAAAGAAAGACCAGTGGAACATGATTGACAGTCTTGCCGGCTCATACGGTATTAAAGTGGCCATTCATGAACACGCCAAACCAAATCCTTACTGGCACCCAGATTCTGTACTTGCCGCAATCAACGGCCATCCAAATATTGGCGCTTGTGCAGACCTTGGCCATTGGGCACGCAGCGGTCTCGATCCTGTAGAGTGCTTAAAAAAACTGGATGGCCACGTATACGGCGTTCACCTGAAAGACATTAAAACTTTTGGCGAAGAACATGCTGAAGACACGATTGTTGGCAAAGGCGTAATTAAGTTTGACCCAATATTTGATGAACTTAAACGCCAGCAATTTCGTGGTATGATCTCTATAGAACACGAGTCTAACTGGTTAAACAACCTGCCAGATGTAATAGAAACAGTAAAATTTTATAACGACCAGGTTACGAGACTTAAGTAGTATTTTTAGGTAACCAACGGTTGAATAACTATTAAGCTTTCGTTGTGTCACTCACTTGTACGGCATAGCCCTGGGCATCAACGATACTGCATATACGTACTTCTTATTACTTACAAACTGCAGGTAAGAACATGTATATGTTTACAGAACAACGCAGACCATTGCCGAAACAGGTACTACAGTACAAGAGTGCGACGCAACGAAAGCCAAATAGCAGCAATGCAGCCGGGTTCATAACAATGAACCTGATAACCTTAACCAGTAGCGCATGAAAAACATTTTTACACTGTTACTTTTTTATTCTCTCTCTCCGCTTTTGTTTGGTCAAAAAACAGGTGAACCGGCACCATCTGCAAGACAATTACAGTGGCATGAACTGGAGTTTTACCTTTTTGCCCATTTTGGGCCCAATACATTTACAGACCTTGAATGGGGAAAAGGCAATGAACAGGAAGAAGTATTTAACCCTACACAACTCGACTGCAGGCAATGGTGCCGCATTGCAAAAGCTTCCGGCGCAAAAGGTATTATTATTACGGCCAAACACCACGATGGATTTTGCCTTTGGCCAAGTGCTTATTCCACGCATACCGTGGCACAGAGCAAATGGAAAGAAGGCAAAGGGGATGTGCTGAAAGACTTGAGCGATGCCTGTAAAGAATACAACCTGAAACTTGGTATTTACCTTTCGCCATGGGATCGTAACCACCCAAAGTATGGAACAGCGGATTACAACGAAGTATTTGTTAATATGATGAAGGAAGTGGTAACCCGTTACGGACCTTTCTTTGAATTCTGGTGGGACGGTGCTAATGGTGAGGGCCCCAATGGTAAAAAGCAGGTGTACGACTGGCACAGCTTTGAACAAACTATGCGAACCATAGCGCCTAACACACCAGTGTTTAGTGATATAGGGCCGGACATAAGATGGGTTGGCAATGAAAAGGGTATTGCAGGCAGTACCAACTGGAACATGCTTGACACGGCAGGTTTTAACAGGGGCGAAGGTGCACCCCCAACAGATACACTAACAACCGGAAACTATAACGGGAAGAACTGGATACCTGCCGAATGCGATGTAAGCATAAGGCCGGGTTGGTTCTATCATGCCAATGAAGATGATAAAGTAAAATCTCCGCAGCAGCTTTTTGATCTATATTTAAAGTCTGCCGGCCGCGGAGCTGCCTTATTGCTGAACGTACCCCCTGACAGAAGAGGTCTAATAAACGAAAAAGACAGCGCAGCATTGATAGGTTTTAAAAAACTGCGTGATGAAAGTTTTGCAGTGAACCTTGCAGCCACTGCAAGAAAAGAAACTTACTACGATAACGTATTGTTTAAAAAGCAGTTTTTTGCAGATGGAGATGCAACAACTTTTGAACGAAACATCAACTACCAAAAAACCTCTTACTGGTTGCGTTTTGATAAAGGTCAGCGGCTGAACTGCGTTGTACTAAGAGAAGCGATACAGTTTGGGCAGCATACAAGCGGCTTCAAAATAGAGTTGCTGGATGGCGCCAGGGTGTTGCAAACCATTACCGGCACAACGATTGGAAGGAAAAGAATACTTACATTTCCATCCGTAAAAGCAAGTGCGGTAAGATTTATTATCACCGCTGCAAAAGGCACCCCGGTAATAAGTGAGGTGGAAGTATACAATATTGATGATTCATTGATTGAAACTAAGTAACCAACCTGTATGAAAGAAGAAAGCTATCTGCTGCTAAAGAAGTTATCTTCTGCAAAAAAAGGATTAATTGCTTTTGGATTGGCGGTGTCAGCCTTTTTTGTGGCCGACACCTTTGATATTGATGTACTCTCACAGCTAATGATAAGCTGGAACGTATTCAGCCTGGTAGTTCTGATTATTGACTGGATCGTTTTCTTTAACACACCATCCAAACAAATAAGAACGCAGGCAAGAATTGAAGACAGTTCGAGGGTTACCATTTTTTTCCTGATCATTATTGCAACACTGGCCAGTCTTACGGCTGTTACATTGTTGCTTTTAAGCGGCGATGAAAATCATAAGGCCCTGCACATTGTGGTTGCAGTATCAGGTATGGCTTTATCGTGGGGCACGGTGCATACAATTTTTACAGTACGTTATGCACACATGTATTATAACGACCATGCAACAAAGAAAAACATGCACGCAGGCGGACTTGATTTTCCCAATGAAGGGAAAGAAGATGAAATACATGACCGGCCAGACTTTCTTGATTTTGCCTATTTTTCCTTTGTCATCGGTATGACTTTCCAGGTTTCTGACGTGCAGGTGATAACCAAAAAATTCCGCCGCTTTGTATTATTGCACAGCATACTGTCTTTTGTTTACAATACTGTTATTGTTGCATTAACTATCAATACCCTTGCAGGCCTCAACAAATAATTTTAAGAGCTTAGTTTCCGGGTTTATTCTCCTTTAAAAACCGGTTTCCTTTTTTCAAGGAATGCGGTGGTGCCTTCCACTTTATCGGCTGTAGCAAAACATTCACCAAAAGCATTTACCTCCACATCGAAACCATCCTGCTTTTCACTGAATACGGCATTGGCGGCAGCTATACATTTGGCTACCGCAATTGGCGCCTTTGTTAAAACAACCTGCAAAATCGACAAAGCTTTACCATGTAATTCTTCCTGCGGTACTACGTAATTTACAAGACCAAACTGCAAAGCAGTTGCTGCGTCTATCATGTTGCCGGTTATCATTAACTCAATTGCACGGCCTTTACCTATTAACTGTGTTAACCGCTGTGTACCGCCGTAGCCGGGTAACAAGCCAAGGTTAACTTCCGGTTGGCCGAATTTTGCATTGTCACTTGCCAGGCGAAAGTGGCAGGCCATTGCCAGCTCGCAGCCGCCACCCAATGCAAAACCATTTACGCATGCTATAATTGGCTTAGGTGCGTTTTCTATCTTAAAAAAAACATCCTGGCCCTTTTTGGCAAGTGCTTTACCTTCTTCAACAGTTAGCCCTATAAATTCGCTGATGTCTGCACCTGCCACAAAACTTTTCGGTCCTGCGCCGGTTATAATGGCTGCTTTAATCGTTTCATCTTTGCACACTTCATCAACAGCCATGCTTATTTCTTCCATTACGGTTTTGTTCAGTGCATTAAGTTTATCAGGCCTGTTAACCGTGATGGTAAGAATGCCATTTTCTTTATTGGTAAGCAATGTTTGATACATAGAAGTTATTTTTCCAAAAGTAAAAGATTCTTTTAAAGATGTGCCTGCAACAATCATTCGTTACTTGCTAACTTAGCAGTATGCCTTTCAAATTACATGCGCCATACGAGCCGAGCGGAGACCAGCCGGGCGCCATTCAACAGTTAACCGAAGGATTGATAAATGGCGAAAGATACCAGACACTACTTGGTGTTACAGGCAGTGGTAAAACATTTACCATGGCCAATGTTATTCAGAATGTACAGCGGCCTACACTTGTTCTTACACATAACAAAACCCTCGTGGCGCAATTGTACGGAGAGTTTAAACAGTTCTTTCCGGACAATGCCGTAGGATATTTTGTAAGCTACTATGATTATTACCAGCCCGAAGCTTACCTGCCCGTCAGCGATGTGTACATTGAAAAAGACCTGAGCATAAATGAAGAACTGGACAAACTTCGTTTGCAGGCCACGGCAGCTTTGCTTACCGGGCGACGGGATATAGTTGTGGTTGCCAGCGTTAGCTGTATCTACGGCATAGGTAATCCAACTGATTTTGAAAACGGTATCGTACGTATAGAACGCGGTCAGACCATTTCGAGACAAGGCTTCCTGCATTCGCTTGTAAATAGTTTATACTCGAGAACACAAATTGAATTTAAGCGTGGTACGTTCCGGGTAAAAGGCGATACAGTTGACATCAATTTGCCATACGTGGATTATGGCTACCGCATAACGTTCTTTGGCGATGAAATAGAAGAAATAGAAACCATAGATGTAACCACCAATAAACGCATCGAAAAAGTAGATAACGCAGCTATCTTTCCTGCAAACCTATACATAGCACCTAAAGACATGCTGCAAAGCATTATGCACGAGATCCAGGATGAGATGACAGCCCAGACAGAATATTTTAAAAGCGTGGGTAAACTTATTGAGGCGCAGCGCCTGAAAGAACGTGTGGAATATGATCTTGAAATGATTCGTGAACTGGGATACTGCAATGGCATTGAAAACTATTCACGCTTTTTTGATCGTCGTCATCCCGGCACAAGACCATTCTGTTTACTCGATTATTTTCCAAAAGATTTTCTTTGCATTATAGACGAAAGTCACCAGACTGTTCCACAAGTTGCTGGCATGTATGGTGGCGACAGAAGCCGTAAGCTCATTCTTGTTGATTACGGATTTCGTTTACCTTCTGCCCTCGATAACCGGCCACTCAATTTTCATGAATTTGAAAGCCTCATCGGTCAAACAGTCTTTGTAAGTGCCACACCGGGCGATTACGAACTTGAGCAAACAGGCGGCGTGGTAGTTGAACAGGTAGTGCGCCCTACAGGCCTGCTGGACCCACCTATTGAAATACGACCCAGTGTAAACCAGATTGATGACCTGCTCGATGAAATCGATAAACGTGTAACGAAAGGCGACCGTGTGCTTGTTACAACACTTACCAAACGCATGGCAGAAGAAATGGACAAATACCTGCACCGCATCAACATTAAATCTAAATACATACACAGCGATGTTGATACGCTTGAACGCGTGGAAATACTGCGGCAGTTGCGTTTGGGTGACATTGATGTGTTGGTTGGCGTTAACCTCTTACGTGAAGGGCTTGATCTGCCGGAGGTTTCCCTGGTTGCCATTCTTGATGCTGACAAAGAAGGCTTTTTACGTAATGAAAGATCACTTACACAAACTGCCGGGCGTGCTGCGCGTAACGTTGACGGACTTGTGATCTTCTATGCCGATAAGATGACGGAGAGTATGCAAAGAACAATTGACGAAACAACACGCAGACGTGAAAAACAGGTTGCATATAACATACAACACAACATTACGCCAAAGACAATCAAGAAATCGATTGAGCAAATTATGAAACAGACCTCCGTGCTTGATATCAAAGGCTTTAACGAAAAGAACCCATATGCCATTGGTGCAGATGAAGGTCTTGTGCAACACGCTGCTGAGGAGCAGGAGGTATATAAAACCATTCCTCAAATGGAAAAGGCAATCAGCCAAACAAAGAAACAGATGGAAAAAGCAGCACGTGACCTGGATTTTATTGAGGCTGCAAGATTAAGAGATGAGATGTTTCGTTTGCAAAAAGAGCTTGAAGCAATGAAGTAATTTTATGTACCCGGCAGTAGCATTTTATGGCATCGCCTGTTGCGTCGCACGCTTGTACGTTTGAAACTTTATTGAGCAATGCGAAGACTATTTATGCAGTTATAATAAGTTTCTCTGACCTGCATTTGTACCTGGTATGAAACTCAGCTTCGTCCTGTTGAAGAGCCAACAGAAAGTACAAGTGAGTGACACAACCAAAGCACAATAGTAGCAATATAGCTGACCAAATAAACATTTAAAAAAAAGATCACGCTTTTGCGTGATCTTTTTTATTGTAAACTACCCTTTTTATTGTTTGATGACCTTGATATATTCTACACCATTACTTTTTTGAATCTTTAATGTGTACAAACCTTTTGCAAGTTCACTAGCAGGAATGTTTATCTGTGTTGGGCCTGCATCCACGTTTCTGTTAACAGCTTTTAAAATATTGCCTTGCATATCAACAACAGTTATAGCTACATGCACAGGCTGTTTTTCATTAAGAGTAACGAGAAAGCTGCTTGTAAAAGGATTCGGATAAACAGTGGCCTTTACATTTTGTTTTACTGCATCTGCTGAAACAGCGGTGATGGAAGCATTAGCGCTTAAAGGCTTGTTACCGCCATGCAGATAGAATGAAGAAAGATGATCGGTATAAAACTCTATGTACTTGTATTCTGTACCATATTCTCCACTTGCCTTTTGCCTGATAAAGTTTGTAGCAGCACCGGTAAAGTTTGCTGCGCAGTTATCATTGTTCTGTGTAATATTCAGGTCTTTGATACTGTTAACACCTGAACCAGGTTGCGCTATTAGCCGTTCCAGTTCTTTGTTTGTAATGTATAAACGAACTGCTATTTTTTTGGTTAGTGTACCTACACTTTGTAATGTAAAATTTCTATCAAGGTAATAAGTACCGCCAGCAGATCTTACAGTGCCACTATTTATAAATAGACCACTTGAAACTTCATTAAGATTATTTGTATTGGCATTCACCTGTGCGATCAGTTTATATTTATCGTTTGTCAAAGGCACCCACTTCTGTGTATTATAATTTCCAAAATCGCGGTTGATGGTAAACGGCAAACCTTGCTGGCATGTATTTTCAATGCCTTTACTAACATCAAGATCCATAATACACATGTTAAATGTGGCGTAAGAAAGCAAATCTCCTGTAAACATGCGTATGTAATACGTTGAGTCTTTCTTAAGCAGGTAAGAATATATCTCTTTCGGCATGCCTTGCCTGATGTCTATCCAACCACAATCTACAATACTGGAGAGATCGCATTGTTTACTATAGATATTGAAATACATACCAGGGCGTAAAATACTTTGGTATGGATTTGTATAAACCATATCTGTGAACCGGAACAATTGTGCATGGCCTGTTGCTTTAAACTTCACCCATATATCATCATCTTCAAATGAAACGCCACATGTTTTATAGCCGCCTTTCAATTCCTGTTTGGTCGCACCGATTGTTGTTAATTTTGTTCCGTTACATGCAGTGTCATAAGTTGTAGCAACAATTTGAGTGGCATTACTGCAATCATCATTTGCGGGCGGCTGTGAATAACAATCAACAGAAAACTTAAATGATGAAGGGAAACCAACTGACCTAACTGCTTTTTCAATGATATAATATTCTTTGCCTGCTACCAATGGACCGAAAGAATATTTACTGCCTGCATCGCTTGTGCCAATGCATGTCCAGCCACCCGGACCTATTCGTTCACCGGCTTCTTTGTAAGCAAAGATTACGGACTGTCCTGTATTTACTTCAAGAATATTCAAATTGTAATAACCAGAAGTTGTTGGTGTAAACTTATGGAAGAACTCAAGAGAGTATCCTTCCTGCTCGCAAAATGAATTGGTATATAAACCGGTATTGGCTACAAAATTTTGTTTGATTATTGTACCACAGTTCAGCGTTTCAACTACTGATGTATCGTAGGCAGTTGCAAATTCTTTTATCTGCCAATTGGATTTTTCTGTTGCACCACAAGAACTTCTTACAAAAAGATAATACTGTGTTGAGGCCTGCAAATTGGTAAGCGTTACATTATTACCTGTTGTTACAGTTATTTCCGTTGGCGGCACAGTGTCTTTACTTACACCATATTCAAATGTACTTCCCGCACTTGCTTTCCACGATGCATTTGCAGTACTGGTTGTAATGCTGTTGATATCTACTGTAACGTTCAATGGTTCAAAACAGGAAACTTCTTCTATTACAACATAATCAACATATACATAAGTATAAGTTGTTGGTGTTATACAATGTATACCAAGATGCCTGCCGCCGGAAGTTTTAGGCGTATAGTTGATCTGCATTTTTGTGTACAGTGCAGAATTAAAAGTGGTTGTTTCCAACACTTCTGTTTGTGAAGCAGCAGTGGTATCGTTACCCAACGTAACCTGCAACGTGTTACGGTTGTTTACCTGGTTTTTATAATAGAAAGAAATACTATAACGTTTGCCGACAGTTAAATTAAATTTGGGACTAATGAGCCATGCATCAGCCTGATCGCCATAATAACTGCGGTCCAGAAACATACATTGCAAGCCTTCATAACTGTTGCCATCAAGACTGCGCCAGTTTGCATTACCTGTATAAGGTGTTGACCATCCTGAAGGAGGCAAAGGCACTTTTGCAGATTCGAAATCTTCCTTTAACAATAGTTGTGCAGAAACCTGCAAGCCGAAAAAAATCAGTAGTACCAGCAATAACAAACGGGTAAAGCTCTTTTGCATAGCAGTAATGTTTTGGAGGTTGTGAATAGGTACAAGATAATAATATTACCACAGATTAATCACCTCAATTACCAGTGGAAGCTATGCTATAAAAAAGTATTTGTAATCGCTATTTACCTGTTTCAATAAATGTAATTGCACGCTCAAGCACTTCATCTTTCCCGGCTTGTAAACCAGCAGGAGTAGGCTTTGCAGGTATGTCTATTCTTATACCGCATTGTTGCGTAAGCTTACCATCAGGATATAAAACTTCCATACCCGAAAAGTAAGTCTGAAAACCACCGGGTAATGTTATAGATGTTACATTACCATCTGCACCGGCGGTAGGGCTGCCAATAACAGTTACACGTTTACCCGCAGCTCCCTGAAACATCATGATCGTATATTCGGCCTGGCTCTGGGTTTCTGCGTTGCAAAGCATGATGATCTTTCCTTTATAAGGAGGTTTCGTTTTATCTGCATCTACGATAAAATAATCAGTCTTTACAGTTACCTGTGGCTGCAGGTAAATGCTTTCGTATGTAACATATGGTTTGCCAAATTTAACAGCAACGGAATCATGCACGGCAAGACGTGGCACAATGCTCCATGCTGTTCCATTAGGATAATTCCTTATGTCGAATACAATTGCTTTTGTATGCATGAGTGTGTCGAATAATTTATCAATGCGATCTGTATTCAAAATGTCCATGTTGACATAGCCAATATTGCCAGGCAATATTTCTATGTCTTTGTGTTTATTATAAAAGTTGATTGTTTTATAATCAGGATAAAAATCAGATCTGCTTCTTGTTGCAGGAATAATAATTTGCCTGCCTTTGCGCTGTATGGAGAGTTGTACAATGCTATTTTTTGCACCGCTTAAAAGTATTCTGCCGGTTACATCACGTTCGAAAGTCCACTCATTACTGGCCGCAAATCTTGTCCGGAATTTTTGTTTATATGTATTTACCGGAATACCATCAATGTGCGTTACTTCATCCCACAACCAAAAATCTTTTAATTGTTGGGCAGTGTCTTTTGCAACAATATAATACCGGTTGTCAATTGATTTAATTGACAACGGAACCGTAAAACCGAATTGTGCCGTAACACCGGGCATAGCTGGTAACCGCCCGAAAAAACCATGTGAATCATGTATGCGACTACCCAGATCTCTTATGGTGAAATAGTAGGTTGCCGAGTCAGTGGCATTAATAAAACGTGGAATAAATTCAGTGAGCACGCTATCCCATGATTGTTTGATCAAATGCATATTGGGATTGAAATACCTGATTGCATTCCAATAATTGTATAAACCAAACAAACGGAGCCCGACAGGCACAAACATGTCCTTTTCATGCAAGGTTGGATAAGGATGTATGTACAAAGCAGCACCAACATCTTTTTTATCAGGTGTTGTATTTAATGTAAGGCGGGTACATTGATCGAAGAATGTTTTCTTATCACTTATCTCCGGCATTATAAGATCTGGTCCGCCGATAATATTGCCGTTTTTTGTAAGCAAATCGCCTACACGAATTTTTAGCTTAACACTATCAATATCGGTGACGTAATCAATAGCAATACCATTGGTGTAATCTTCAGCATTTCCTTCAAAAATTATTTTGCATTTGCCTGCTGACTGCAATGCAATGATGTATGCAAGCAACTCTCCGCCGGTAAATTTGTTTACAACAAAACATATGTTACTTTTTATTACCGTTTCTTTCTTATGAGATGGAAATATGTCTGCTGCTGTTGTATACCATCCGGCGCTATAAACGTTGTTGCCAACCGTCTGGTCTTTCTGATCAAGAAAACCGGCCTGGTAACGAAATTGAGACATTGGCAGGCGCAACTGGTCATCTATGATGCTGTTTAAAATTTCTGCACCATACTTTTCTGTGAATGCGTAATCACCGTTTTCGTTGTTTTTATTCCGCAGGTCTAATACAATGCCTTTATAACGTGCAAGATTTTTTAAATTCATCCACGGTAATTTCTTTGCAGTATCATAAACGGCAAAGCCGGTTGGATAGGCGATATATATAACATCTCCTTCCAATTCATAATAAGATGGAATGCTGTCGCTCTCTGTAAAGATTGTAACAGTTGTATTGGCATCATGCATAACATGTGTAAGTGGATCATGAAGTTTTGCCAGCATTTTTGATAAGCCGCTCTTTAAAGTTTCTGCAGATGGATCGTTTGCCAGTGCTTCCGCAACATCTGTTATGAGACTATCTGTTGCAATAGTTCCTCTGGCCATTGCAGGGCTAAAATTGTGCAGCATTCCCCATACTTTCCCAAGTTCTGCAAGCCTTTGTATTTCTGCATTGCTATAATTTTTTTGTGCAAAAGTTGTGAATGGTAAAGAGATGATCAGCAAAAGAAAAAACTTTCTCATGTTATTTGGTTGCGGTGTAAATTGTAAAAAGCTATTATTTGAGACGACTTTTAAAGATTGTACACTACAGCAATTTCAGAATGCCTGCATCATATGCAGAATAAAGATTTGCAGTACAAGTGAGTGACACAACAAAAGCTTAATAGCAGCAATGCAGCCGGCTACATAATCTTATTTATATTCTTTATCTATCTCTGCTATAATCTTGTTTGCCTCATCTATTGTTGCTTTGTATTGTAACAAAATTTCCTCAATTCCATTTGATCTTCGTAAAGCATTTTGCATGTATGGCGTTCTAAGTACCTGCAGCCAGTTGCCATTATCATTTTTATCTACTACAAGATTCTGATCGAGATAGACACCTAAAACACCGGTTTTATAACTATTAAACCCTTGGTTAAGCATGTTTAGAAAAGGAATATTTTCCTGGTAAAAATCAAGTATATCTGCAAGGAGTTCTTTCTGCTCGATTATATCAAGTTTGCCGGAAGCTTTCAGCCCTTCGAAGCGACTTGTATTCGGGCTTAACATTGTTGTATTGTGAAAAAGGAACTTATAATTATTAAGGCTATCGGTATTAAGCGTATCGCCATAAGCAACTTTTGCAAAATACCGTGACCCATAAAGTACCTCCCTGTATGATGCCATATCATTCTTCATTTCCTGCACATCTCTTTGTAAATCTGTACGAAGCCCTGTGAGAAAAGCTTCTGCCTCGTGTCTGTTGTGGCTTTTTTCACTAAGGCCATGCAACCATATGGAAAGGGACACGGCAAACACTATGATGAGTATCTCTACCAGTATTTCCTTCAACTTATGTTTCCAGCCGGTATGCGGATTATTCCATGCTTTGTAAACCGCTTTTGTATGTTTAACAACTTCCTGCTCAGCCATAAAATAATTTTTAATAAGCCCAACAATAATAAATGATTTTCAGGTTTATGTACTGTGATGCTGTTTTATTTTTTTCATACATTTAGTTTCTTACCATAAATGCTTATTATGAGAAAAGCGTTGCTGTTTTTTGCCGTTTCCTTTATTGTTTATATCTCCCATGCACAAAACAAAAGACCTCTTAAACCTGAAGATGTTTATCGCCTTCAGGAAGTAAGTGGTGCACAGGTATCACCAGATGGCAAGTGGGTGGTATATGTTGTAAGTACTGTGGATACCGGTAAAGACGCAAGGGATAATAATTTATGGATGATCAGTTGGGACGGAAAAGAAAAGGTTCAGTTAACCTTTACGAAAGAAGATGAATCCGCCCCAAAATTTAGTCCGGACGGCAGATACCTTTCCTTTCTTTCTTCACGTAAAGATGGAACAGAAGATAAAACAACAGAAGGATTAAGCCAGCTTTGGCTGCTCGACAGGCGTGGTGGCGAAGCAAAAAAAATATCTGCGGTTACAGGCGATATTGATGACTATGTATGGCGGCCCGATGGCAAAAAAATGCTGATGGTTGTTAAAGACCAGGACTTTGCTGATACAGCGGAGTCTGGCATCAGAAAACCATATGTTATGGACCGCTATCATTTTAAACAGGATTACATTGGCTACCTGGACAGGCGCGCCAAACACCTGTACATGCTGGATGTTGAAACCGGTGCGGTTGATACACTTACCAACGGTGTTTATGATGAAACAGAGCCTGACTTTAGCCCCGATGGAAAACAAATTGTTTTTACCAGTAACCGCACGGCAGACCCCGACAAGAATGAGAACACAGATATTTATGCGATGGATGCAACACCCCATGCACCCATAAAACAACTAACCTCATGGGCCGGGCAAGATCATCACCCGTTTTTTAGCCCGGATGGCAAAAGCATCGCATACCTGCAAAGCAGCAGCGATTTGCCATATACCATGTATGGCCATGATATACTTGCCGTAATAAATGCCGGCGGCGGCGCACCAAATCTTCTTTCAAAAGCCGTTGACAGACCGGTAACAAATATTGCATGGAGCAATGATGGTAAATATATTGCTACACTAATGGAAGATGACAGATCGAGTAATGTAGTAGCCTTCGATATATCAACTGGTACAATGAAAAAGTTGTCTGATGGTAAACGTGCCACATTCGATCTTGCTGCCAATCCCGCTGCAGATGGTTGGGTAGCATTGATGAGTGAACCGCAGCTGCCATTTGAACTGTTTGTTGTTGAAAACAGTAGTACCCGACGCCTGACGCATACGCACGATGCTTTTCTTGCCCCGCTACAGTTACCCACCGTAGAAAGTTTCCAGAGTAAGAGCAAAGATGGTACACTTGTTTCGGGCATATTATATAAACCGGCCAATGCAGTTCCCGGCCAAAAGCTACCTTTTGTATTGTACATACATGGCGGTCCTGTGGCGCAGGATGATTATGAATTTGATATTGTTCCGCAAAGCGTTGCCAGCGCCGGGTATGCAGTTGCGCAGGTCAATTATCGTGGCAGCAGCGGCCGTGGCGTAGACTACATTAAGGCCATTTATGCTGACTGGGGCAATAAAGAAGTAATGGACCTTATGGGTGCCGTTGATTACCTGGCTGGCCAGGGCATTATAGATGAAAACCGCATGGGTTTGGGGGGATGGAGCTACGGTGGTATTCTTACAGATTATATTATCGCATCAAACACACGTTTTAAAGCAGCATGCAGCGGTGCGGGAAGCGCTAACCAGCTAAGTATTTACGGCACTGACCAATACATTACGCAGTACGAAATGGAGCTTGGTGTACCATGGAAAAATATTGATAAATGGATAAAAATTTCATACCCGTTCTTTAAAGCAGACAAAATAAAAACACCCACTTTATTTATGGCTTCGCAAAATGACTTCAATGTGCCTGTTGCAGGTGCAGAACAAATGTACCAGGCGCTTAAAAGCAATGGCATTCCAACCCAGCTAATCATTTATCCAAAACAAAATCATGGTTTAAATATTCCGAGTTACGAGGTTTTTAAATACAAAAACTATATCAACTGGTTTAATAAATACCTGCAATAAAAGGCAATGATGGGCCAGGCATTTAGTTAAGCATTGAGCTTCCGTTGCGTCGCACTCTTGTACTGTATAATGCTATTGAGCACTCAGGTTCAGTCTTCATTATGGCATTAGACCAGCTTTTAATAAGAGATGCAGGTTCACATGGCTGAATAAAGAATAAAGCGCATAAGAGTGCGACGCAACCAAAGCTTAATAGTAGTAATGCAGCCGGGTACAAAAACAAAAAGGCAGCAGTTTTAATAAAAACTGCTGCCTCTAATATGTTTGGGATAAAACTACATACGTTTTTCCTTGATTCTTGCGCTTTTACCGCTACGGCCTCTGAGGTAGTACAATTTAGCACGGCGTACTTTACCTACTTTATTTAACTGTACAGAATCTACGTTTGGAGAAAAGAAAGGAAATACCCTTTCTACGCCCACGCCATCAGATATTTTACGTACAGTAAAAGTGGCCGTAGCGCCTGTACCCTGTAATTTCACAACGTCTCCACGAAAACTCTGGATACGTTCTTTACCACCTTCCACAATTTTATAGTTAACGGTGACATTGTCACCAGCTTTAAACTTTGGAAATGTTTTTTTTGCAGTAAGCTGCTCGTGTACAAATTGAACTGCTGCGTTCATGACTTAAAATTTAAGGACGGCAAAGGTAAGGAGTTTTACCTTAACTCAATGCCTTTATTTATAATTTTTTACCTCGCTACGTTAACCGCTCGTTTTTCGCGGATCACTGTAACCTTTATCTGACCGGGATAGGTCATTTCTGTCTGTATCTTTTGTGCTATCTCGAAGCTCAGTTTGTCGCTGTCTGCATCGCCAACTTTATCGGCTTCAACAATTACACGCAACTCACGGCCCGCCTGTATGGCATAAGCTTTTTCCACACCAGGATATGCGATAGCAAGATTCTCGAGGTCTTTTATACGTTGAATGTACTGTTGCATTATTTCACGCCTTGCGCCTGGCCGTGCACCGCTGATGGCATCGCAAGCCTGTATGATGGGTGAAATAACATATTGCATTTCCATTTCATCGTGGTGTGCGCCGATAGCATTTACCACTGCAGGGTTTTCGCCATATTTTTCGGCAAGCTTTGCGCCGAGCAATGCGTGGCTCAGCTCAGTTTCTTCATCCGGCACCTTGCCTATATCATGCAGCAGGCCTGCACGTTTAGCCAGCTTTACATTAAGACCCAGCTCTGCAGCCATAATACCGCAAAGATTTGCTGTTTCGCGGCTGTGCATCAGCAGATTCTGCCCATAGGAAGAACGAAAGCGCATTTTTCCTACAATTCTTACCAGTTCTTTATGTAAGCCGTGTATGCCTAATTCTATTACTGTCCGCTCTCCTATTTCCATTACCTGCTCTTCGAGTTGTTTGCGGGTTTTTTCAACCACTTCTTCTATACGTGCGGGGTGAATACGGCCATCTGCTACGAGGCGTTGTAAACTTAACCGTGCAATCTCACGGCGAAGCGGGTCAAATGAAGAGAGCACGATTGCTTCTGGGGTATCATCTACAATAAGATCTACCCCGGTAGAAGCTTCAATTGCGCGGATATTACGTCCTTCGCGGCCGATGATCTGGCCTTTGATCTCGTCGCTTTCGAGGTTAAAGACCGTAACGGTGTTTTCGATTGTTTGCTCTGCTGCAGTACGTTGAATGGATTGAATAATAATTTTCCTGGCTTCTTTATTAGCTTTCTGCCTTGCATCTTCAATAATTTCCTGCTGCAGCGCCAGCGCCTGTGTCTGGGCTTCATGCTTAAGGCTTTCCACCAACTGGGATTTTGCTTCGTCTGCTGTTAGTCCGGCAATCTTTTCCAGGCGGCGAATATGTTCTTCCTGGTGTTTTTCGAGCTCATTGCGCTTTTGGTTAACTACTTCAATCTGGCGATTCAGGTTTTCTTTAATTGTTTCATTTTCGCGAATCTGTTTGTCAAGAGCGGTATCTTTCTGATTGATGCCAATCTCTTTTTGTTTAATCCGGTTTTCAGCGTCGCTCATTTTCCTGTTCCGGTCTAAAACCTCCTTGTCGTGCTCTGCTTTTAATTGTACAAACTTTTCTTTTGCCTCCAGTATTTTCTCTTTTTTTATAGTTTCTGCTTTCAACTCTGCTTCTGAAACTATTTTCTGAGCCTGCGCATTTGCGTCATCTACCTGCTTTTGTGTGTTCTTCGCAAAAATAAACTTACCTGCAACTATACCTATAATCAGTGCAATCAAACCAATTATAATATACACAACATTCTGATCCATGCTTTTGGGTTTTTAAATAATTCTTTCTAGATGTCATAACCTTTATCATTCTCAAGATAAACGGTAATCTGCGAAGATAATTAAAGGATTAAAATAACAATCGATTAGTATATTCCAAATTATGGAAATGAAATTCCACTTATCGGAAGCATTATGAAATAATATATTTATAACAATTTGTTTTATAATTACACATTATAAAATTTAAATATGGTATCTGATTTGCCTTAATATAATCAGTCCGTTTTTAGTACCGTCCCCTTCAAAACTCAAATGTATCCCTCTTCCGAAATCTTTTGATAAAAGCCCTGTCCGGGGCTTTTATTCTTTGAGAAATTTTTTTATGTTTTACACTTTATTCCCCCGCAAAAAATCCTGTACAGCCATCCTCTTTTTACCTTCCAGTTGTATATCGTTTGCATAAATGTATCCATCCTTACATGCAAACTTTATGTAGGTTTTGTGATCGGTTGTCACACTACCTGCGGCATCGTTTAAGACTGTCTTTTCTTTTGACGACTTATAAATTTTAAAAGTTTTTCCATTTAGCATTGTGTACGCTCCGGGAAAGGGCGAAAGCCCTCTTATTAAATTATGAATGTCATCCACACTTTTAGTCCAGTCTATTTTACATGTTTCGGTGAAAAGCTTAGGAGCATGTTTCAGATCATTGCTTACCACCTTTTGAGGTGCTTCTGCAAGCTTACCACCGGCCAGTTTTTGTATTGTTTCTACCAACAGGGCTGCTCCAACCTCTTTCATTTTATCATGTAACTCTCCTGCGGTTTCATTTTCATGTATAGGAATGGTTCTTTGCAGCAAAATATTACCAGTATCAATTTCGTGTTGCAGTTTGAAAGTTGTTACGCCAGTTTCTTTTTCACCATTTATAATTGCCCAGTTTATGGGTGCCGCACCCCTGTATTGTGGCAGCAAAGATCCATGCACGTTTATAGTTCCCATAGGAGGCATGTTCCATACCACTTCCGGTAACATGCGGAACGCTACTACAACCTGTACATCTGCCCTGAGCAACTGCAACTGCTGCAGGAAGCCAGGATTTTTTAATTTTTCAGGTTGCAGTACCGGGATGCCTTTTTCAACGGCGTATTTCTTAACGGCGCTTTCCGTCATCTTCATGCCCCGGCCGGCAGGCTTATCCGGCGCTGTAATAACACCTGCGATATGGTACCCGTTTTCAACCAATGCTTTTAAAGAAGCTACAGCAAATTCGGGAGTACCCATAAATACAATTCTTAGATCCTTTTGCATACTGCAAAAGAACAATTGTAAATCTATACCGGAAAATATGAGACGGTTAAAAGTCTGTGTAAAGCAGGTATTTTTTCCTGGTGGCTTTAAAAGCATTCAAAGCGGGCTGCCAGCTTGCGCATATTTCTTTTGCAGACAGGCCATCTTTTATTTGCTGCATCAATGTTTGATTACCGGCAAGCTTGTTAAAAAAATAGTCAGATGGATCTGCATCAATCTTCCTGGGTAAGATGAAAAAATGGGCCTTATCGGGAAAGAGCCGGTAGGCATTGATCAACCAATCGAGCTGTACCTGCGCCGGTGCTTTTAAGCCTGCAATGTTCCATCCGTAACAGCGCTTATCTTTTAGTTTGGGCTCCTGTGCGCCTGCATTGGTTTTTGGTGTAAATGCATATAGTGAGTCTGGCAGATCCGGATGACCAAAGATGCGAAAAGGGTACTCTGTACCCCTGCCCTCGCTTAAAACAGTCCCTTCAAAAAAACAAGTGGAAGGATACCAGTAGATCGCATTCATATCTGCGAGATTGGGTGATGGTTTTACTGGTAATATATACCGGCTTTTATGTGTATAGTTTTTGCATTTTATAACAGTAAGCCTGAAGTTGTTGTGCTCTTCCTCAAAACCGAGGACTTCAGCCATTGAAATTTTGCCATCACTCTTGCGGGAAGTTTTCCAGGGCAACATATTTTCTCCCAATAACATCTTCGCGTATTCGCCTATTGTCATTCCGTAAACCACAGGTACAGGCTGCATACCTACAAAGCTTTTGTAGCCCGGCTCTAGCACCGGACCATCTACATAGAAGCCGTTGGGATTTGGCCTGTCAAGTATTATTAACGGTAAATTATTTTCTATGGCACCTTCAATAAAATACTGCAACGATGAGATAAAGGTGTAGAAACGTACGCCTACATCCTGTATATCAAACAGCAGAACATCTACATCGTTTACATCTGTACCGGCGGGTTTTACTTTGGCACCATACAACGAAACGACTGTAATTCCGGTGGTTTTATCTACGTATGTTTTGATATGCTCGCCTGCATCTGCCGTTCCACGAAAACCATGCTCCGGTGCAAATATTTTTGTGATAGTTACGCCAAGTTTTTTTAACGTATCCACGAGATGTGTATTGCCAATAACAGATGTTTGATTGGCAAATATTCCTACCCGTTTGCCCTTTAGTAATGGGATGTATTCATTTAGCTGGTACGCACCGGGGTATATGTTTGCATGATCTGCAGATTGTGCGAACAGCATTACGGGAAAGAAAACTGCCAGTAAGAACAACATTTTTTTATACATGCCTGCAACTTATAAAGGGCGAAAGTTAACTAAAAATAATTGCCTGTGCAGGCAGATAAACTTACCTTGCAGCCTTTAAACGGACAAGCTAGATACATTGCTGATCGAACCGCGTACTACAGTCGCCCAATGATCTACAGCACAAGAGTGCGACGCAACAGGTGCTGACAGCAGGCCAAAAGCTGACCTCAAAAAAAATAAAAAGACATTTACATGCAACAAGTAAAAAACGGAGATACAGTTAAGGTTCATTACCATGGAAAATTGACAGACGGCACAACATTCGATTCTTCGGAAGGCCGTGAACCACTTGAGTTTGAAGTGGGCGCAGGCATGATGATTCCTGGTTTTGATAGTGGTGTTGTGGGCATGAGTGTGGGAGAAAAAAAGACGATTAATATATCTGCAGAGGAAGCTTACGGCCCTTTCCAGGATGACCTGCTGATGGAATTTCCGATGGATCGTTTTCCGCCGGATATGAAACCTGAAGTTGGTATGACGCTTAGCATGAGTAACGGCCAGGGGCAACAATTTCCTGTAGTTATTACTGATGTGAAAGAAGATGCGGTGGTGCTTGATGCTAACCACCCGCTGGCGGGCAAAGAATTAATTTTTGATATTGAAATGGTAAATATTGAAGGTAAAAGTCCTTTGATCATTATGCCATAAAAACTTTATGTGATAAAAAAGCCCGGCTTATGCCGGGCTTTTTTATGCAAGTATTTTTTATGCCTGCTTACACGAACAAATCGTCGCTTTATCTGCACGCTAAAAGCGGTTTGGCAGGGAGAGATCTACGTTTCGCTGATGACACCAAATTCATTAATTATTAACTTTTTTTCTGCCTGCAAAAAATCGAGCACTTTCCAGATATTTTCTTTTTTTACTCCTTTGATCAGGCCAAGCAATGCTTTCACTTCTGTTTGCCTGCCATGTATGTTGTCTAAAATCTGCGCTTCAATTTTTTTGAATTCTTCGGCAGACAGCACCGAACGCTTTTTTTGCAGACATACATCGCAAATACCGCATTCCTCTACATTGTTATCTCCAAAGTAAGCAGAAATATGCTTGCTTCTACACATTGTTTTTAAACCGAGGTAGCGCAACATGGCTGCTGTTCTTAACTCAAACTGTTGTTTGCGGTGTAAATAATTTTCATGATTGATATAAAGAAACTGTGCAGGTGCCCTGTTTAGTACAAAATAGATTTGCGGTGTTTCTTTCTGTGGCAAATACTCAATGATACCAAGTGTATTTAGCTGCAGCAACTGTTGTTTAACATGATCTACATGTTTATAAGTAAGTTTGGCGATTAGTTTTTCGTGTATGGAAACCCTGGTATCGTAAACGCCTTCGTAGGTGCGCAGCAAACATTTTATCACTTCTTCCAGCGCAGGATGTGCCTGTTCAAAATCCAGCAGGGTATCTTTTGTTATTAGAAATTTTACCTGGGATGGAAGAAATATGCTTTCATTAAAAGTAAGATGCCCTTCCTGTTCCAAAACTTTCAGCGTATTTATTACCAGGTGTATATCAAGTTTAAAATTTTTGACAAATTCATTCAGGTCAAAATCGTAGTAATATCCCTCGCCGCTGCCAACAGGTACCTGCAGGTAATCGGCCAGTGACTGATAAACCTTCCTGATGTCATACATTACGGGAAAACGCACATCAGGTAAATGCTCCAGCGCTGTAGCATCCAGCTGCTGGTACAATAATACAGCGTACGCTTTTTTTGAGTCCCTGCCTGCGCGGCCGGCCTCCTGGTAATAATTCTCCAGGCATTCGGGAATATCATAATGAATAACTGTTTTTACATCTGCTTTATCTATACCCATACCAAACGCATTGGTGCATACTATCACCCGGGTTTTGTTATTGATCCATGCTTCCTGCCGGTGGCTTCGCTCATCCTGCGATAAACCTGCATGGTAAAAATCTGCCGTGATGTTTTGAAGCGCTAACAAATGCGCCACTTCTTTTGTCAGCCGCCTGTTACGGCAATAAATGATGCTGCTGCCGGGCACGTTGTTCAATATATCAAACACTTTATTGATCTTACTGTTTACTTTGAAAACACTGTAAGAAAGATTGGGCTTTGCAAAAGACTGGCGAAAAATATTGGCCTGAATCAGTTGTAGTTTGTCAACGATATCGTCCTGTACAAGCGGTGTGGCGGAAGCAGTTAGCGCTATTACCGGTACGGCAGGCAGTTCGTGCCTTATTGCGGCAATACGCAGGTACGGAGGCCTGAAATCGTAACCCCACTGCGATACGCAATGTGCTTCATCAACTGCAATTAAACTGATATGTAAGTGACGCAGGTACTCCCTGAAGATGGCTGTCTCCAGGCGTTCCGGGGAAAGGTATAAGAATTTATAAACGCCGTTGGATGCATCATTTAATGTATCGTGCACCTCCTTTATATTCATGCCGCTGTACAATGCAGCAGCAGCTATACCTTTTTTCCGAAGGTTTTCCACCTGGTCTTTCATCAGGGCGATTAACGGGGAGACGACGATGCACAAACCATCTCTCATTAATGCGGGCACCTGGAAGCATACGGATTTTCCACCACCAGTGGGCAATATTGCCAGCACATCTTTTTGTGCAAGCACTGCAAGAATAATTTCTTCCTGCTGTGGCCGAAATGTACTGTGTTGCCAGTATTGCTGAAGTATTGCCAGCGGTGATTGATTCATTCAAAAGAAAGGCAGCTTTTTTTATTGCTGCCTAAAGATATAAAGATGAAAGGATTGCGACGCAACAGGCGATGCCATGGAAAACTACAGCCGGTATCAGACAAATTATACTACTTTTTTCCAGTTCAACCTTACAGAATTTATGGCCAGTACAACATCACTCAAACCCATGAGCAAAGCGCCAAATGTGGGGCTTAAAAAACCGAACGCTGCAACAGGTATGGCTATGATATTATAAAGAAAAGCCCAGCCAAGATTTTGTTTGATGGTAAGATAGGTATGCTTACCAAGCCCCAGCGATAACGGTAAATTTTTCAGCCCGTGATTTACCAATACTACCTGCGCACTCTGCATAGCCAGTTGTGTGGCTTCGCTAAGCGAAATGCCCACTGTAGCTTTTGCCAAAGCAGGCGCATCATTAATACCGTCACCCACCATTGCTGTAGGCGCTATGCTGTTGAAGCGCTCAACCTGCACTAATTTTTGTTCGGGTGTTTGTTCGGCCATCACTTCATCTATACCCAACCGTGCTGCCACATAATCGCATTTGTCTTTCCTGTCGCCACTGAGCAATATGGTTTTAAAACCATTTGCTTTTAAAAGCTGCACTACCTGCTTTGCCTCAGGCCTTATATCATCCACAACATCAATCCAGCCGATCAGATCATTATTGCGGATGATGTATATGCTGTGCGAATGATCTGCGGTTAACGTTTCTGCGGCCTTAAACGAACCTGCTACATAATGGTTGCCTTCTTTGTCAGTGGCTTTCATGCCGAAACCTTTTACTTCTTCTACTTTTTGCCAGCGTTGTTCATTTTTGATCTTCCATTCACGGGCAATGCTTTTTGCAACAGGATGATTGGAATAACGCTCCAGCGAATATGCTATCCGTTTAAATTCTTCCTCAGTTACTGCAGTATTGAGCACCTTATAATTTGAGATACTGAAATTACCTGTGGTTAACGTGCCTGTTTTATCGAAGACCACCTGTTTTATACTTTTAAATATTTCCAGGCTCCTGGCATTCTTAAACAACACACCGTTTTTTGCAGCCCTGCCCAGGCCAACAGCAATAGCTGCCGGTGTTGCGAGCCCCATGGCACAGGGGCACGAGATTACAAGTACAGCTATGGCCCTCAGCAAGCTTGCACCAAAACCAATGTCTGTAAAAAAATAGTTAGCAAGCAATGTTATGACCGAAATACTGATTACAGCCGGAACAAAAACTGCACTTATTTTATCTGCCAGTTGCTGTACAGGCGGCTTTTCTGTCTGCGCTTCTTTAACAAGCTTTAAGATATTGCTCATGACAGTATCTTCTCCAACCGCGGTTATGTAAGCCTTTACTGTGCCGCTTTCTACCATGCTGCCGCCAATAAGTTTGTCGTTCATTTTTTTCTCTACAGGTGCGCTTTCACCGGTTATGATGGCTTCACTTACACTTATTTCTCCCCACAAAATTTTACAATCCATCGGTACCGTTTCGCCGCTTTTTATCAGCACCAGGTCTCCTACTTTCAGGCTTGTGCTTTCTACCGGGAAAACATGTTCATTATGCTGGTCATCATAAGCGATCATATGGGCCATTGTTTTCTGTGTAACCGCCAGTTTGCGCAGTGCGGCCTGTGTTGTTTCAACAGATTTATCTTCCATCCAGTTACCAAGAAAAACAAGCGTAATAATGGAAGCAGCAGTTTCGTAAAACATGTAGTTTGCAGCATCTCCAATCAGCGTTCCGTACAGGCTGTAACCAAACGCAGCAACCGAACCAAGTGCTATCAATACGTTCATATTGGGTATGCCTTTCGATATACTTTTGATGGCACTTCTGCCAAAAAAATCCATACCAACCACAAATACGGGGATTGTTAAAGCAAGTTGTACATAAGGGTTCATCAATGCATGAATGTGCACGCCGGGAATCATATGCACCAACAGTGGCAGCGTAAAAACAATACAAAACAGGAAACGCTGCAGGTGATTTTTAAAAAATCTTTTTTTACCTGTTCCGGCATTGACCAGCTCGCCATTTGCCACGTGGTAGCCGAGTGCTGCAATCCCTTTTTCGAGCTCAGGTTTTGTTGCACTGCCATTGATATCAAAGCTTACGTCGCCACCTATAAAATTTACTTTTACATTTTGCAGACCTTTTTCTTCGAGGTATTTGTGTACCGTTAATGCGCAGTTGGTGCAACTCATGCCTTCCACTTTCCAGTTTACCTTTTCCATGTAGTATTTTTTTGGAGCCCGGCAGCAGCAAAACTATTAAGCTTTCGTTGCGTCGCACACTTGTACGGCAACTCATTGTTCTGCTGCCCCGGGCAAAACAGGCTTATTAAATTGCAAAATTATCAAATGCAATACGTGTGTCTTTTCCTGTTAACGGAATATCTTTTTAACCGCGTTGCAATTCACCATTAAATCTTTACTACCATGTTGCAATTGAAAGCAGGGCCGGACTATTTATTACCGGTTTTTACTTTTTCGTCAAATGCCTGCTGCATATCGTCAAGCAGTTCATCATAACCTTTTTGATCGCGAAAAGCTTCAGGGTTGTATTTATCGCCGGGCTTATGCTTTTCATGAAGCCCAAACTGGCTTGCATGAGAGGCAAGCCATAGATCGAACTGCAGGCCTTTCATGGCCTTTAATGTGTAAGCATAATCTTCTTCGATTGCCGGGTAAGCAGCAATGCTATGAAAGCTGCGATCGGTTATAATAGTGGGAAAGTTTGCGATCAGCACCCTATAATTCTGCTGCCCGTCGTGTACTGTAAAGATATAGCTGCATGAACCTTTTGTATGGCCCGGGTGGTGCAGCATTTCCAGGTGTATATCGCCAAGTGCAATGCTATCGCCATCTTTCAAAAGCCTGCCGGGTTTTACCGGCGCAAATGTTACTCCATACTTTCCCATTTCATAATCTGTGGCGCCACCGTTTGCAAGTGCTTCGGCATCTTTTTCATCGGCCATCAGGGTGGCACCTGTTTCCTTCTTTATAACCGCCATTGCACCAAGGTGATCAAAATGTGCCTGCGTGGTAAGCAGTATTTTGATATCATTATACTTAAAGCCTAAAGCCTCTATGTTATTTTTTACCTGTTTTGCAGATGATGCAAGGCCTGTATTGATAAGTATGTGCCCTTTATTTGTTGTAATAAGATAACAGGCAAGATCATATGTACCCACGTAGTAGAGATTACCGGCAATGCGAAAGGGTGCATAGTTCTTTGACCATTCCGGGCTATTGGTGGCTGGTTCTTTCACCTGCTGTGCGTTGCCGCAAAATGCATAAACAATCATCAATAACATGATGATGCTACGGGTTACATTTTTCATAAAATTATTTGTAAGGTGCAAAAGTATTGCGGATGCCGCCTGGCTTTTTCAACTGCTCATTATTTATTTTGAGTTTAACAACCGCCGTGTGTAACATTGCGCTGACTTTACCCGGCGCTGATGCCTGCTGCATTACTGTACAAGAGTGCGACGCAACAGGCGATGCCATAAAAGACTGCTGCCGGGCTCCAGAAAATTACTACTATTTTTATAGCATGAACAGGGGTATTGTAACCACAGAACATATACAGGAATTTAAAAACTTCATTGGCGCATCATTTGTGTTTGCCGATGAAGAAACGCTGCGCCATTACGGCCATGATGAAACAGAGCAACTCCTTTTTCCGCCTGAAGTAGTGCTGAAGCCACGCACTGCAACGGAGATAAGTGCCATAATGCGTTTTTGCAATACGCACCAAATACCGGTTACACCGCGGGGTGCCGGTACGGGATTGAGTGGTGGCGCCATTCCTCACCTGGGTGGTGTATTACTCTCAATGGAAAGACTGGATACCATCATCAACATTGATGAACGCAATTTGCAGGTAACAACAGAACCCGGTGTTATTACCGAGGTTTTACAAAATGCCGTAAAGGAAAAAGGATTGTTTTATCCGCCAGACCCCAGCAGCCGCGGCTCTTGCTTTATTGGCGGCAATATTGCTGAAAACAGTGGTGGCCCGAAAGCTGTAAAATACGGCGTGGTAAAAGATTACGTGCTAAACCTTGAAGTAGTATTGCCAACCGGAGATATTATATGGACCGGCGCCAACGTATTGAAAAACTCTACCGGTTACAACCTTACACAACTGATGGTAGGCAGCGAGGGTACGCTTGGCATTGTTACAAAAATTGTATTAAAGCTTATTCCGCTGCCGGCATACGATTTACTGATGCTTGTACCTTTTAAATCGCTGGAAAAAGCAAGCGAAGCGGTAAGTGCTATTTTTCGTGCCGGTTTTACACCAAGTGCACTGGAGCTGGTGGAAATAGATGCCATACTGATTACCGCTAAAATGCTTGATAACTATGTTGTACCTATTACCGATGATGTGGAAGCACACCTGATCATTGAAACAGATGGTAACGACATGGATGTATTGATGAAAGAGATGGAAGCGATCAGTGAATTATTAATGCATTACGATGCCGGAGATATTTTGTTTGCCGACGATGCCCAACAAAAGAATGAGTTGTGGAAGCTACGCCGGCGTGTGGCTGAAGCGGTAAAAGTCAGTGGCTACACCATTGAAGAAGATACAGTGGTACCGAGGGCAGAACTGCCAAAACTCGTAAGGGCAGTAAAAGCATTGGGTAAACAATACGATTTTCATGCAGTTTGTTATGGCCATGCCGGCGATGGCAACTTGCACATCCGCATAAAGAAAGAAGGCATTCCTGACAGTTATGGCAATGCAGTAATGCATACTATATTACGTGCACTGTTTGAAGAAGTGAAGGCACTTGGTGGCACCATCAGCGGGGAACATGGCGTAGGCCTTATTCAAAAAGATTATGTGGACATTGTTTTTGCAGATGCCAACCTGAAACTTATGCGTGGTATAAAGCAACTGTTCGATCCTAACAATATTTTAAATGCCGGTAAAATTTTCGATTTACATTAATCTGTTACGTTTGTACATAAATTAGCGACTACATGAATAAAAGATTCCTGGTTTTACTCCTGTCCCTGCTGAGTGTTGGTATTGCAAAAGCTCAACGACCATCAACTTATGAATCTGACGAAGGGGTGAAACCCGGGTTTAATACAAACAGGATATTTGCAGGTGGTTCTCTTAACCTTGGTTTTAGTTCTTACACCTTCCAGGTAGGTGGCGTTCCGGAGATAGGTTACAGCATAACAGACTGGCTTGACGCTGGTATTGGCATCAATATCAATTACCAGTCAGAAAGAGCAGACCCTTACTGGAATGGCAACATTCGTTACAGAACACTTACGTATGGCGGCGGCCCTTTTTTCAGGGTGTACCCGGTACGTTTTCTTTTTTTACAGGGGCAGTTTGAACACAACTGGTTTCGACAGAAAGCGAGAAATATGGGTACAGGTGTAGATTTTCCGCAGTTCAATGCTACATCGAACAGTCTTATTGCCGGTGTAGGTTATACACAGCGCGTCGTGGGGCAGAGCAGCTTTTATACTATGATTGGTATGGACCTGTTGAACGATGCCTACTCACCATACCGCGACTGGAACGGCAGAATCTACCCGATCATAAGAGCAGGTTTTAACTTTTACCTAAAGCCATCAAAGAGATAACAGCATCTGGTGTATCGCATACCTGGAAAGTATCTCTGAGGTCTGTATGCAGGAAGCCTTTTACCTGCATCATGTTTAAATGACTGATCAACGCATTGTAATATCCTGCTGTATTCAGCAGGATTATTTTTTTCTCGTGTATGGTCAATGCATTCCAAGTAATCATCTCAAACATTTCATCCATTGTTCCGTTGCCGCCGGGTAAAATAATGGCGGCTTCAGCAAGATCATACATCATTTTTTTACGTGTGTGCATATCCGCCACCACATGCAGGGCAGACAGCGATGTATGCTGGCGTTCTTTATTGCGGAGCAATTCAGGCATAACACCCACAACATTACCACCGTTTGCCAATGCTGCATTAGCCACGGCACCCATCAAACCGGCATTACCGCCACCATACACAATGGTAATGTTCTTCTCGGCAAGCATACTGCCAAGGTCTTTTGCGTGTTGCTCATAGATAGGATCATTGCCACTGTTGCTGCCACAAAAAACTGCTACTGATGTATACATCATATCCGTTGTTTAAAAGGCAATATTAGCCGCCTTTCCTGATTTTAATGTTATATAACTGATATTTGTTTGTGATATATTTTTGAGCCCGGCAGCAGTACATGCATGAAGCTTATGTTGCGTCGCACTCTTGTACTGTTGGTAACAATACTCAACAAAAGCGAAGATCTGTGCAAAGACAAGCGGGAGAGAAAAACAGCCAAATTTTTGCTGGTGCTTTTTTTCTTACTCACTTTGCATAAGTCAACATTTCAAAAAAAGATTATTCATATAAAACTCTTACATGTCAGCTACACTTTTGTTTTCTTTCGTAATAGCTTATTTTCTTTTATTGCTCGGGGTGGCCTGGTATACAAGCCGCAACAGTAATAATGATTCATTTTTTATTGGCAACCGCAACAGCAACTGGATGCTTGTATCGTTTGGTATGATCGGTACTTCGCTTAGCGGTGTTACATTTGTAAGTGTACCAGGCACGGTAGGGTCTAATAATTTTGGTTATTTCCAGGTAGTGCTGGGATATTTTATTGGCTACTTCGTTGTAGCGTATATCCTGTTGCCGTTATATTACAGGCTGCACCTTACTTCCATTTACAATTACCTCTTGCAACGTTTTGGTAATACCGCTTACAAAACAGGCGCCATGTTTTTCATTATTTCAAGGGTGCTGGGTGCCACTGCCAGGCTGTACCTTGTCATAAACGTGTTGCAGCTTTTTATCCTTGATAACCTGCATATCTCTTTCCCCGTTACCACATTTGTGATACTGTTAATGATATTGCTCTACACTTTTGAAGGCGGTGTAAAAACAATTGTGTTTACCGATACTTTGCAAACAACGTTTATGTTGCTGGGTTTAATTGTTTGCGTGTTCTACATTATGCATTCGCTCGATCTTTCATTTACCGGCACCATGCAGCAACTAACGGACAAAGGCTACACAAAAATCATTAACACAGATATCAACAGCGGTGGTTTCTTTTTGAAGCAGGTTATAGGCGGCGCGTTCATTACCATTGGTATGACCGGCCTCGACCAGGAAATGATGCAAAAAAATATCAGCGTAAAAACATTGGGCGGCTCACAGAAAAATATGGTTACGTTCAGCTTTGTATTGGTTGTGGTAAACTTTTTATTCCTGCTGCTAGGTGGGCTGCTGTACCTGTATGCCGCAAACAATAACATTGCCATTAAGGGCGATGACCTCTTTCCAACCGTGGCCTTGCAGCACCTGCCTTCATTCATTTCAATCATATTTATTATTGCACTTATCTCGGCCCTTTTCCCCAGTGCAGACGGCGCTCTTACAGCACTTACTTCTTCGTTTTGTATAGATATTTTAGGCCTTAAAAGAAGAGATGATCTTAATGAAAAACAACGAAAGAAAATCCGCCTGACAGTGCATCTCATCATGGCTTTTGTCTTTTTTCTTTGTGTAATGATGTTTAAGTGGATCAATGATAAGTCGATCATCAACATCATACTTATAGTTGCCGGCTATACATATGGGCCACTACTGGCTTTATTTACATTTGGTATTTTTAGCAAAAGAACTTTACCCGATAACGCCCTTGTAGTCGCCGTTTGCATTATCGCGCCTTTTATATGTTATTTTATAAGTTCAAATGCCTCTGCATGGTTCAACGGTTATACAATTGGTGTGGAACTACTGTTAATAAATGCCGCAATAACATTCCTTGGCTTATACTTCATTTCCAAACCCGCAATAAAAACTGCCTGATGGAACTGGTAAACATACTGGCAGAGCAATATGCCGCTTTATACACATCGCCCGAAGACGAGCTGCTGCATAGTATCAATGACAGCACTTCAGCCACACACAAACAACCACACATGCTTAGCGGGCATGTACAGGGCAAAATGCTCGAACTGATCAGTTTTGCCATGCGCCCAAAGTACATACTTGAAATAGGCAGTTTTACAGGTTACAGTGCTTTATGTCTGGCAAAAGGTTTACAGCATAATGGAGAACTGCATACCATCGAGATACGCCAGGAAGATGCACACACCTGTGCAGAAAATTTCAGCAGGTCTGCATTGCATAAAAAAATACATTTGCATGTGGGTAACGCAATGGAAATTATACCAACATTGCCCTTCGTGTGGGATCTTATTTTTCTGGATGCCGATAAAACGGGCTACATAGCATACTATGAGTTGTTATTGCCTCGTTTAAGTACAAACGGGTTGATAATAGCGGATAACGTGCTCTTTCATGGACAGGTTTTACATGAAAAAATCTCTGGCAAAAACGCCCTGGCCATTGATGCATTTAACAAACACGTAGCTGCAGACGACAGAACCGAACAGGTGTTGCTAACCGTACGAGACGGTTTATTACTGATAAAAAAGAAATAGACATGAAGCGTTTACTCCTTGTAGCAGTTTCCTTTTTTACAATATTGTTCTTTGCAAACGCACAGTCCGCTGATGTAATACAGCAATACATAGATCAGTATAAAGAGATCGCAATCAATGAGGAGATTCGTACAGGTGTACCTGCCGCAATCACACTTGCACAGGGTATCTTTGAATCTATGGCTGGTAAAAGCGACCTCGCCATAGCCTCCAACAACCACTTTGGTATTAAATGCAAAGAAAACTGGACCGGCGGCAAAGTATACCATGACGATGATGCTCGCGGCGAATGCTTCCGCCAGTACAACAGCGTGGAAGAATCGTTTCGCGATCATTCAGATTTTCTGAAAACAAGACCCCATTATGCTTTCTTATTCGATCTGGATCCCACAGACTACAAAGCCTGGGCACATGGTCTTAAAAAAGCCGGGTATGCAACCAACCCCTCCTACGCATACGCACTAATAAAAAAGATTGAGGAAAATGATCTCGGTCAATACACATTAATTGCATTACAACGTGGTGGCAATGGCCAGGATGTTGCCATGAATAGAGCAGATCTGCCCGTTATCATGAACGCAATAAAAACGTCTTTGCCCAATGTAAACCAGATACAGCCCGGCGCCGCAGTGCCTGAAGAAATACTGGAAGAATACTCCGGCTATGATAGCTACCCTGCCGGTTTGTTTACCATCAATAAAACCAAAGTAATTTTTGCAAGTGCCGGCACCTCTTTGTTTGCGCTGGCAGCCAATAACAACATATCGCTCGAAAAACTACTTAATTTCAACGATATGGAGGGCAATGTTGACATTATTAAAAATGATCAGCTTGTTTATCTTGACAGGAAGCCAAAGAAAAGCGATAAACAGGATTTTCATATTGTAGCGCCTGGTGAAACAATAGAAATCATTGCCCAAAAGGAAGGCGTGCAACTCGAAAGCCTACTGGAGTATAACAAAATGCAAAAAGGCCTGCAACCTGCCCCCGGTGAAAAAGTGTATTTGAAACCCGGCAAACAGGCTTACTACCCCAAATTGCTTCCACGCACTGCCACCAAAACGCCACAGGCATAAATACTGCACATGCAAGAGATCAAAGTACACGATAAATTGTTTGTGCCCTGGCTTACCGAACAAACAATAACCGACAGGGTAAAGGATATTGCTGCAGACATCAATAATGCATATGCCGGCAAAAAACCTTTATTTATTGGAATACTCAATGGTGCATTTATGTTTGCATCAGATCTCCTTAAGCATATAACCATCGAGGCTGAAATATCTTTTATAAAACTGGCTTCTTATAAAGGCATGAAATCATCCGGCCAGGTTGTAACCGCAATAGGTTTGGATGTAGATATTACTGACAGGCACGTGATCATAGTTGAAGACATCATCGATACCGGTAAAACACTGCACCAGTTTTTACCACAACTTCACAACCAGCGACCGGCATCTTTAAAAACAGCAGTGCTGTTACACAAGCCTGAAGCCACCATTCATCCTGTTGATATTGATTATTGTTGCTTCTCTATACCCAACAAATTTGTGGTAGGTTATGGGCTGGACTACAATGGTCTTGGCAGAAACCTGCCCGCCATATACCAGTTAAAAGATTAGTTTGGCCGGCTGCATTGCAGGTGGCATCGCCTGTTGTGTCACTCACTTGTGCTTTTAGCGCTTTATGCAGCATGTGCAATGTTGTGGTGTTTATCACAACCTTCTTTCATGCTGTGGTAAACGGCTCACACCATACAACTGCAAAAGACTTTCATAAACGTATGCACCCGAAATACCGGCACGCTTATTTTTCATAACTTTTTTGCACTGCAAATATTTGCCTGGCTGTATGCATGGCTACAAACGTGGCCAATGTTGCATTGTACTACTACAGTACAAGAGTGCGACGCAACCAAAGTCTTATAGTAGCAATACAGCACTGGCCCAAAAAAATATAAAATAACTTTACTGTTCTTAAGAATCAATTAAAAAAATGTTACATACGTTATTTAGCACGTTATAACATTGGTTACAGATAGTTTTGTATCAAAGGCTTAACCGTATAAAGCATATATCCTTGAGAGTTGGATTGCTATTTATCATTGCTTGTTTATTTGCAAACCCCGGTCATTCTCAGTATTACCTGCGTGGCATTGTAAAGGATGAGAATGGACAACCAGTTTATCATGCAAAAATTTTCCTTTCATCTAAGGGAACAGTACCTTTTTACACCGGTAGCTCCGGTGCTTTTGGTATACCACTCTCCAAGCCCACAGATAGCGTAACCTTTATGGCAGACGGCTTTGAAACGTTTAAAACGCTGGCAGATGCCAGAAAATATACAGAATACACAATAAAGTTTTCATCAGCCAACTCCCAGCTTGCCAGGCATAAACTCTATTCACTCTTACCAGCCTACAGCGAAGATTTTAGCGGCAACTACAACCAGCAGGGCGAGACTTATACAAACCTGGTGGAAAATGATTTTGCAGCCGCCGAGCGCTATCCTGAAACAGGCTTTGCGCTTAATATCAACCGCGCATCGTACAGCAATATCCGGCGTTTTTTAACCAATGATATGGTAGTACCAAGAGATGCTGTGCGCATAGAAGAAATGCTGAATTACTTTGAATTCAGCGAAAACAAAAACCCACGTGCCGATACGTTTAGCTGCAGCACACAATTAACACAGGCGCCATGGAACTATAATAACAGGTTGCTTTTTTTGCAGTTACAGGCTCCTTATATAAACGTAGAAGCCGCGCCTGCTGCAAACCTCGTTTTCCTGATTGATGTATCAGGATCTATGGACCACCCCAACAAACTGCCTTTACTAAAAGAAGCATTTAAAATGCTGGTGAATAACCTGCGGGATAAAGACACCGTGGCGGTAGTGGTATATGGCGGTTTTGTGGGTACATATATGCAACCTATTTCGTGCAGGTATAAAGACAGCATAAATCAAAGAATAGAGCAACTTGTTGCAAGCGGGGAAACACCGGGCTCGGCTGCTATTAATACAGCTTATGCGCTGGCGGAGCGCATGTATAATAAAGCGGCCAACAACAGGATCATTCTGGCTACAGACGGCGACTTTAACGTGGGCCAAACGACAGAAAAAGAACTGGAGAATATCATTGTTCAACATCGCCAGTCAGGTATTTACCTTACCTGTCTTGGCGTGGGCATGGGCAATTACAAAGACAGTAAGCTGGAGGTACTGTCAAAAAAAGGTAACGGAAATTTTGCTTACATAGACAATATTTACGAAGCAGAAAAAGTGTTGATTGCAGAATTTGCCAAAACCATGTATACGGTTGCCAACAATGCCTATGTGAACGTTTACTTTAACCCTTATTATGTAAAAAGTTACCGGCTTATAGGTTACGACAACAAGAAGGAACTGCTTGAAAACAATGCCGGTGAACTTGAAGGCGGCGAGGTTGGCAGCGGACACTCTATTACGGCAGTTTTTGAAATCGTACCTGTAAATGAAATAAACGACAGCATTATGCTAAACAACCCTGAAGTAAATATTGCACAACTGCAGCTTCATTATACTTTGCCACAAAATGGAACAAGCATATCAAAACACTTCCCGGTTGTGAACAACTATAAGCCATTCAGTAATGCCAGCAGGAATTTTCGTTTTGCCGCCTCGGTTATTATGTTTGGCGGGCTTTTAAAGCAATCAGAAATCTGGCAAAATTATAACTGGGATGATGTAATTAAAACCGCAGCAGCGGCTGTATCGCCAGGCGACCATTCGCAGGCGGAATTTCTTTCATTGGTTGAAAAAGCCAAAACAATTTATGAACCCTATAAGAAGAAAAAAAAGAAATAAGAGCCGGCCACTAATGCCGGATGATTTTATTTACCACCAGGTTTTTGCTTAATTTATTCCTGATCAATAGTACATAAACACCGGCTGGCAAACCCTGTAAACTGATCGTGCAAACCTGGTTGTTATATGTTTTCTCCACTTTGGTAGTGCTGATGACCGCTCCCTCCGCTGTACATAAACTGACTTCGCAGGTTGCGTTATCATCCAACAGCACATTAACATAGTCGTGCGCAGGATTGGGGAATATTTTCGTTTCGGCATTTTGCTGCGTTGTAACCCCTGAAGCAGCCGGCATGGCAGCAATAACTGCAGATAGTTTTACATCTAAACTTGCAGGACCTGAAGTACCGCATGCATTATTCGCTTTTACATTCACCTTACCATCTGTAATGCCCCACGTAACGGTGGCCTGTAATGTGTTTGTACTTACCGTAAGTTTGGTACCGGTGGAAGAAGTCCATGCATAGGTTAACCCTGGCAAAGGTGTAACTACCCTATATACCAGGCCAGCCTGGTTTGGTAATGCAGACGTTGGCCCGGTTATGCCTGCGGGGTTTGCAGGAAGCGCGGTTACATTTCTCGATGTTGGCACGCTGCTGCCACATGCATTTACAGCAGATACATACAACACTCCTTCTGTAAAGCCAGCCTGTGGAGCAATGGTAATTGAATCCATGTGTGCATTGATCTTTTTCAAAACAGTTCCCTGTGGTAATATCCAGTTGTACGAGGTGGCAGTTGGTACCGTTGCAATGGTATAAAAACTGCTCGTGTTACAGAGCCCTCTTGCATCATTGCCAATAACAGACTCAGGTTTTGCCGGCGGCGTTAAAGTACCCGGCGGAATAGTAATTTTCTCCGTTTCAGCCTGGCAACCATTTGCGTCTGTTATGGTGTATGAAACGTTACTGGAAAGAACCGTGAATATACCGGTACCCGCATAGGGTGCCACACCCCCGGATGCCGTAACTGTAACTGTTGTGATACCACCCCGGCAAACAATATCGCTGTCTTTCCTGATGGTTGTGGAGAGTACAGCAGGTTCGGTAATGCTATAATTATACCCACTGGTACAACCACCGGCTGAAGTAATGGTTACGGCATAGTTGCCCGGCGATAGTGAAGAGATATCTTCTGTTGCAGCTTTATATAAAGGCGATATGTCGCTAGTCCAGTTGAATAAGAAAGGGCCTGCACCACCATTTAATGTAAGATTGATATTGCCGTTTTTTGCTCCGTTGCAGGACACATTTATAACTGATGAAGAGACCATAGGCCGGCTGTTGGCACCTGTACCCCTTACAACAAGTGCAATAGCTTTTGCACCCCCACCCGCAATAACAACACTGCCATTATACTGACCCGCTTTTTGCGGATTGAATTTGATGTAGATCGTTTTATTAAAACCAGTTCCGTAGCTACCGATAAAAAGCGAATCCCTAAATGAACTATCCAGGCTGGCAGAGAAGGTATAGCCTGCCAACGGACTTATTTTTACCTGCTGCCCGTTTAAAAAGTACCCCTCCAGTTGGAATGATTGAATATTTCCTGAAGATTTTATACAAGCAGAATCGAATAAAACCGGGCCCTTTGCAAAAAGCCCTACTCTGGGATTCAGGGAATCAGGTCTTGAAAGTTCAACCATGCTAAACAACACGTTTTGCCCATTTAGTGCCTGTATATAAAAGTCTGAATTGTTAGTGGCCCTGTTTCCAAAATAGGCATCATAAAGCGTTACAGATGTTTTTTTCCAAACGCCCGTATTGGTAAGGTTTACAGTAACAGAAGCTTTGTTGGCAGCCGTTCTCGCATCGTAATTAAGCCTGAAACCTCCTGCACCAACATCGAGGTAAATCAAATCTATTGACACAGGATACCGGCCATTAACGGGTGCATAATTTAAGAAAGCACTGTCTACATCAAAATACATGGCGTTACGCGTTCCGGAGGTACTGATGCCACGTGCAAACTTGCCGTAAATGGCATTTGAATCAGCAGGTGCTGTTATATTCCAGTAACCGGTACTTGTCTCATTGGCTTTGATCTGGTAAAGGTACCTTTCGTAGTTTCCGGCAAACACATCCCAGCCTACATCGTTAATTCCTTTTGCCAGCAGGTTATTGAATTCGCTCATGGTTGCGGTCAGTGCATCTTCCTGCCTGGCGCCTGCTCTGGCAAATTTTTCTGCAATATTTTTATACCGCATGGTGTCTGCCCTGTCTGCTTTTCCATAAATACTTACAGGAAACCTGATGGTATCGGCAGCATTTAAACCATCCCGTAATGCGCACATGGCATTGGTAGCAAGCGCAGGATTTTTCTGACCTGCATACCTGTTGTAATAATCGAACGCAAGATCATACTGCTTATCAAACAACTGGTTCGGTGCCTGGTTGGTCCAGTCCAAACCCCAAAAAACACAGTATGTCATCAATGCAAACATGTTCCTGTACTTAAATTCTCTCCACCAGCCATTATCTTCCGGATTAAACTGCACTTCTGAGCGTGACCGCAGGTACTCTCCATTTTGTGGTTTGTTTAGCAGATCATACAACCATTTTGATTTGGACACTTCATCGTTTAGCTGGAAACCTTTACCCAGTGAGCCACATTTAACCCATCCATTGGGGCAGTTTTGTATAAGCCATTCCATTTGATCCTGGCCATTGTTTTGCGGGTTACTCAGCAGGTATACCTTAGGATTTGTATTCAGGTATTCATTGTAATAATGTAAACTAAATTCTTTGAACAGGTCAAAAAACTGCTGATCAGTCAATTGGTATCTGGCCTCAACAGCGCCTTTGTATGCTATATAGTCTCCGGTACTGCCAAAGCAACCCTGTACACCCACCACCCATTTACGTACATCGGGCGATAGGGTTTCTATATGCTGGCGAACTGTTGTAATCATTCTTTTAAAGAAAGATTTATATTTCGCATTGGCATAAAACGGGGTGTATGTAATAATGCCGTTACTATTTTGCGCTACTTTAGGCACACCTGACTGGTAGAGCCATTCCGGCGCCCCCTGTTCAGTGTAAACCATAAATATTACGGGTAAAGAATCTTTCACCTTGTCCCTTAATTCAATATCCAGAGAGTCCCAAACCCAAACATTATTTGCTGTTTCTATATCTTTCCAGTTAACGTTACATAGCCTGCCTTTTACCTGCGGGTAGGTTTTTACATCTACGGGGTCGCCAAAAGTTTGCCATACACCATAATTGTAAAATGGTGATGCTGTTTGCGCCATTAGCGCGCCAGGTACAAACAAAAAGAAGGCGCTGAATGTGTACGGAATTAAAGCAAGTTTTTTCATGGGGGTATTAAAATGCAAAAATTATAACTTTCATTCATGTGTGGTTACGGGGGCACTTAAATAAAAATTATAAAGGAATCGTAATATAAATATAATGTATATGTCGCTTAAATTCAAATAAACGATTGCCCATATCTTAATCAAATGTTGAAGTGTGCGACGCAACGATGCCCAATTGAAATACAAAAGCCGGCTACATAATATTGCTCTTATCATGTATAACCGGTTATAATTATGAAACGGGCAACTGATCGCTTTTCAGCATCGTTGCGTCGCATTACGTTTATCTGCAGTGCTTTGATGAGCGGTAGCGATCATTGTATAATTACCCTGCCGGTAAGCATACCTGCATCTGTTTGTGCCTTTATAAAATAAATACCTGAAGCTCCGCCAATCTCATTCCTGTTAACTGCAAGCCGTACGGCTGTAACATTTTTTTGAAAAACCAACCTGCCTGAGACATTATATATCAAAAGCTGTTTTATTGGCTTGCCATCCGCAGACTGTACGTAAAATGTTTGTTGTGCGGGGTTAGGATTTACCGATAAAACTGCCGCTTTGTTTTCTGCAACGGCGGAAGTATTTGTAGTAGTCTGCATACTTGTATTGAATACCTTCCCGCCTACAGACCCGGCAGACCTTGAAAGTTCAACCACAGAAAAAATGATGTTTTGATTTTTTCCTGCACTTCTTATGCTAAAGTCAGAGCCGGCTTTACCGCGGTTGGCAAAATTTGCATCCGGTAATGTAATGGTTGCTTTTTTCCATTTATTGCTATTGGTACATTTAACTGTTACAGAAGCTTTGTCTTTACTGCTTTTGGCATCGTAAAAAAGCTGCCAGCTTCCTTTTCCCTGGTCGAGATAAGTAACCTCAATTGTTACCTGGTATTTTGCTGCCAGCGGTTTATTTGCCAGGAAAGCATTGTCAACATCAAAATACAGGGCCGTCATATTGTTTGCAATATCGAAACCCCGCCCAAATTTGCCATACATAGAATTGGGGTCTGCTGACTGAATGTTCCAGTAGCCTGTGCTGGTTTGGTTGGCATTGAGCTGGTGCAGGTATCTTTCGTAGTTCCCGGGAAGCAGGTTCCAGCCTACATCATTAATACCCGCTGCACGAATGTTGTCCATCTCTGATAAAGTAGCAGAGCGAACATCTTCCAGCAAGGCACCTTTGGATGCATATTTATTGGCGATATTAACATAACGCTGTGTATTGCTCTGCGATACATTTCCATAAACCGAAGCCGGAAATCTTACCGCGTCTGCAGCGTCGAGCACATCTTTTAGAGCGCAAACAGCGTTGGTGCTTTTGGATGCTTCTTTCTGACCTGCGTATTTATTAAAGAACACAAATGCGGAATCGTTGCCTGCATCTTTAATCTCATTGTACGTCTGGTTTGTCCAGTCGAGCCCCCACATAATTCCATAACACATTGTTGCGAACATATTTTTATAAGGCGATTTTTTCCACCAGCCGGCTGAAGTATTAGCAGCCGCCAGTTCAGATCTTACCCGCATATATTCTCCATTAGCCCGCGGAACATTCATCAGGTTGTACAACCAGCCATACTTGGTTACTTCATCATTCAATTGAAATCCTTTGCCCAGTGTGCCTGCTTTTTGCCAGCCGGGGCAGTTATCCTCCGTCCACAAAGCAGCATCACTACCCTGGTTACGCGGATTGCTCATGAGGTAAATTTTTGGACTGGTATTTTTATATTCATCATAATAGTACTGGGAAAATTCTTTGTACAGTTCTAAAAACTGTTTCCCATCAAGGGCATATTGCGCAGGCACATTCCCGGCATAACTGATGTAATCTCCCGTACTGCCATAACAACCTTGCACGCCAATAACCAGGTTTCTTACTGAAGGTGATAAAGTTTCCACGTGGCTGTGCACCTTTTGTATCATCCTTTTAAAGTAAAACTTGTAATCTGCATCAGCATAGTAAGGCGAGTACCCGATGACTTTGCCCCTATTGTCAGTCTCTGTAACCTTTGGCACACCTGCGTTATAGATCCAGCCGGGTGCGTCCTGCTTTGTGTAGACCATGAAAATTACCGGCAGACCATCTTTAACACCGTCTGACAAGCCTTTATCGAAACCTGCCCAGTTCCATGAATTATCTGACGGTTCAATTTCTGCCCATGTAAAATTTAACAACCGGCCGTCGATAACTGGATCACTAGCAGGCGTACCAAAGTATTGCCATATGCCAGGCCTGGTTTCAATAGATTGAGCCTGTGTTGCATGCGTAAGAAAACAGGTATACGCAACGAAAAGAATAATGTTTTTCATTACGGAAACTTTTGGGGGTTATGAATGTTAATCCCTTTAACAAATACAGTACCACAGTAGTTTAAATTTAAAGTGATGATGAAGAACCCATGGTCTTTCTCTTATCAGCCTAATGAAAAAACCAAATAAAAAGGCAGGTTTTTAGCATAATCATATTATTAAAATTTACAATTACTTATATATATTATTTTATTTAATATTTTTGCTTTATCAAGATTTTATCCAAAAAGTGACTCCTGGCGAAAAAAATTGCAGTTCTTTCTTGATTTTATTTATTAATAGGCTTTAAAAATTGATAAAATTTCAGTTAACAATTTCTTAACAAACGAGCAATATGTAATTGATACACAGCGCTCACCTTTGCAAAAAATTAACAATATGCGCAAAATCTTAGAGGTGTTCATTTTGGTGTTGGTACTTGGTGCGCTGCCCTTTGCACAAGCAACGGGGCAGGTGACAACAGCGAGTATCTCCGGTACCGTAAGAACTGCTGACGCTCAGGCATTGGAAGGAGCTACAGTTACTGCGGTTCATGTGCCATCTGGAACAAGGTACGTTGTTGTTTCAGGTAAAAATGGTGTTTACACGTTCGCGAATGTTCGTGTTGGCGGTCCATTCTCTATCAGTGTTAGCTATGCCGGTTATGAAAACAAGGAAGAAAAAGATATCTACACCAGTCTTGGCAACACAACAACGGTCGATTTCGCAATGAGTGCAGGTTCTGCAACACTGTCTGATGTGGTTGTTGCGTCAACCGCCAGGAGTTCGCTTATTAACTCAAGAAAAAATGGCGCTTCCACAACGCTCGGCACCCAAACCATCAATACTGTTCCTGTAATTAACAGGACAATTAATGATGTGACCAAATACAATGCTTACAGCAATGGCCGCTCATTCGCAGGCCAGGATCCGCGCTTCAATAACTTTACAATTGATGGTTCTGTCTTTAATAACGGTTTTGGCTTAGGTAGTTCCGCTATTGCCGGGGGAAGAACCGGTACGACCGCCATTTCTTTAGATGCTTTGGAAGAATTACAGATCAACATTGCGCCCTTCGATATCCGCCAGTCCGGATTCGCAGGTGCTGGCATTAATGCCGTTACAAGATCGGGCACAAATGATGTGAACGGTAGTGCATACTACCTTTGGAACAACAGAAATCTGGCCGGCAAAAAAGCAGATACCTCAGAAGTTCCCAAGACTCCTTTTGAAAGCAAGACTTACGGTTTCCGCGTTGGCGGACCAATTATCAAAAACAAACTTTTCTTTTTTATCAACGGCGAATCTGTGAGAAGTACACGGCCGGCACTGGATTATGTTGCAGACAAACCCGGTGCGGTTGGCAACATCTCCAGAACAACTGCCGCAGACCTGGAAGACCTGAAATCGTTTATGCAGACCAATTTCAACTATGATATGGGTGCAATAGATAATTTCAATAACGAAGTAAAAAGTGACAAATTCCTGGTACGTCTTGATTATAATATCAGCGATAAACACAAACTAACTGTTCGTTACTCACACCACAATTCTGAGTCTGATGTTATTGTAAGCAACAGTTCCAGTGGCAACCTTGCAGGTAACGGCAACCGTCAGAACCTGCCGCTGGCTATCTCTGCACAAAACAATGGTTATAAAATACAGGATAATACGCGCTCAATCGTTGCTGAACTAAACTCAACATTTGGCCGCAAATTTTCAAACCAGTTTCTTGCTACCTACAATAAGCAGATAGAAGACAGGAAATACAGAACCGACATTTTCCCAACAGTTGATATATTAAAAGACGGTTCTACTTATACTTCTTTAGGCTTCGATCCCTTTACGCCAAATAACAGGCTGGACTATGCAACCATTAACTTCACAGATAACTTTACATGGTTTGCAGGTAAACACACCCTGGTAGCAGGCTATTCGTTTGAAGCATTTAAATCAAACAATCTTTTTGTGCCATCATCAAATGGAGTGTGGGTATTTAACTCTATTGAAGATTTTAAAACCGCGGCACTGGCATATAATGCCAATCCAAACCTGGAAACTTCTCCTGTTGCAATAGGCCGGTTTAATTACAGATATTCATTATTACCTGAAGGCGAATTGCCATGGCAGGTATTTAAAACAAATACACACAGCTTATATTTCCAGGATGAATTTAAAGCCACAAGAAACTTTCGTATCACTGGTGGCATCAGGTTCGATTATGTGAGCATACCAAATACCGCAGAAAAGTATTTCAACCCGGTTGTTGATACTATTGATTTTAAAACACCGGATGGACAGAATTACCACGTAAATACAGGCATCACGCCAAAGTCCAGGATTTATGTATCTCCAAGAATTGGTTTTAACTGGAATGTAAAAGGCAATTCTTCCTTGATCATTCGCGGTGGTACCGGTATATTTTTATCCCGTATACCATATGTACTTATCTCAAACCAGTTGGGTAATAATGGTGTAAACACAGGCGTCTTAAATATTACAGGCGATGCTGCAGCAAACTATCCGTTTACATTAGATCCATCCCGTTACAGGCCTGCTAATACAGATATCACAGCACTTTCCGGCTATGCAATCAACGCCTCAGATCCAAATCTGAAATTCCCGCAGGTATGGAAAACAAACCTGGGTATAGATCAAAAATTACCTGGTGGGCTGGTCGCTACTATTGAAGGTATATTCAACAAAAACATCAATGCCCTTAACTATATTGATGCAAACCTAAACGCACCAACAGGCAAATTCAACGCCGGTGCCGATACCAGAGACGTTTACCCGGCGTTTGGTCTTTCAGGCTCAGCCGCTACTGCTGCAAGGTTTATCAATTCAAAAGTTTCAAACGCTTATGTGTTAACAAACAATGATAAAGGTTACTCCTACAGCCTTACTGCCAAACTCGAAAAAACCTTTGTAAGACATTGGGGTGGTATGCTGGGCTACACCTACGCAAAAGCAAAAGATGTTTCTTTTGTAGCAAGCACTGTTAACGCCAACGTTCCAACTATTTATGGTGTAAACTACCTCACGAACGCTTATTCTGATAATGACCTCCGCCACCGTATTGTAAGCAACATCAGTTACCGCATCAATTATGGCAAAAAAGTGGGTGGTGCTACCACACTTACACTCGGCTTTATTGCAGCAAGCGGTAACAAATTATCTTACATCCTTTCCAACGACCTTAACGGGGACGGACAGATCAATGATCTTATTTATATTCCAAAGTCAGCATCTGAGCTTAAGTTTGTTGATATAACTTCAAGCGGCACTGTGTTGTACACTGCGGCACAGCAACAAACAGCTTTTGATGCGTACATCAACAACAACAAATATCTTTCTGAACGCAGAGGCAGCTATGCAGAGAGGAATGGCGCGGCATTACCATGGTTAAAACGTCTTGATCTTAGTGCAGAGCAGGATTTCATTGTAAGAACAGGTAAGAACAATAAACCAAATACACTCCGTTTTAGAATCGATATCCTCAACTTCACCAACCTGATCAGTCAAAAATGGGGTGTAGCACAAATAAGCACTACAGCAAGCCCGCTTACTTTTGCAGGTAAAGACGCAGTAACCGGCGAACCTACTTACAGGCTGGCTACGCAAAACGCAAATGGTTCCACCATCCTGTTGAGAGATTCATTCGTAAAATCGAGAACGATTGATGATGTGTACCAGATACAGTTGGGCATCAGGTATATTTTTGGTAACTAGTTTCAACATTTACATTATAAAAAAGCAGTCTTTCGGGACTGCTTTTTTGGTTTTATGATACCGGCTACAGGAACTCCGGTTGAGCTTCGTTGCGTCGCAATCCTTTCATCGCCTGAATGGCTATTGGGCTGCAGCCTGCGGATGTAACACCCTGTCTTACCCGTTAAGTACTGCCGGTACAACTAAGCACTTACACCAGCAGCAGGTCTTTAAACAGATTCTTTTAAATCTTAGTTGTGTACGTTACTTCATCTCTTGAAAGAGCAGGTACAAAAGCCCGGGTACAGATGATCGTGCAATAAGATCGTTCAAATGCCCTGATAGGCTTTTGCACGACCGTGGTTTCAGCAATGGCAGTTGCATCATCTCGATGAGATACAGCAGTTTTCTTACTTGAACAGAAATCATTTCACGTTTGCCGTTTCATGTTTCACGGTTATTGCGGCTTTCGCAATGATAGCTGCATCAGCACGATGCGGGATTGAGGTAACGTTAATTAAACACAGAATATCTCACGTCTTATGTTTCTCCATTCATTATTTATGCTTACACCATTAACGAACCAGGCTAAATGATCGCTGCAGCCGCATAACGTTATACCGTACAAGTGTGCGACGCAACCGGGATGCCATACATATTGCAGCCGGGCTCAAAAGTATGATAACACAAAAAACCGCCTTACAGGCGGTTTTATTAGAAATCTTATTGAAAAGAAATTATTCTGTGGCAGGGCCGGGCTTTACAAGACCCAGTTTGGCTTCGAGGCTCAATGTTGCATGAGGAACGGCGCGTAAACGCGCTTTATCAATCAACTTACCGGTTACGCGACAAATACCGTATGTTTTATTTTCAATACGTATCAGCGCTTTTTCCAGGTGATCGATGTAAGTAATCTGGCGGCTTGCCATCTGACTTAACTGTTCTCTCTCCATGCTCATGCTGCCGTCTTCCATTGTCATATAACGGTTGTCGGTCTCATCACCGCCCAGGTCATCTTTCCTGGTAATAAGACCCTGCAGATAGGCCAGTTCTTTTTTTGCGGCTTCTAATTTCTTGTTGATGAGATCTCTGAATTCTGCCAGTTCGTTGTCACTATATCGTACCAATGGTTCGTTTGTTTTAGGTGAATCTTTTCTTTTTTCTAATGGTGTGTAACCGGGTTCGTACGGTACACTTGTCTTCACTGAAGTTTTTGGAACCTTTACCTCTTTTACCGGCTCGGGTTTTACTGGTTTGGGAGCTGGTTTAACCACCGGCGCCTGTTTAACTTCTGCCACTACAGGTTTGGTCTCTGCCTGTTTTTTTTCTTCTTTCTTTGCAACCGGCTTAGTGGCAACCGGCTCAGTTTTAGCCGTAGTTTTCACAGGCGTCTTTGCCACTGCCTTCGGGGCAGGTTTTACAACGGGTTTAGGAGCAGGTTTTGCAGCTTTTGCCGCTTTTTTAGGGGCTGCTGCTTTAGCTACAGGTTTGGCAACGGGTTTAGCTGCCTTTACTGCTTTCTTGGGTGCAGCTTTTTTGGATACCGCTTTGGCGGCTGGTTTCGCAATCTTTTTTGCCGGTGCTGCTTTCTTTGCTGCCGGTTTCTTTGTAGCCATAACCTTTTAACCTTTTTTATTTACACGCACTTTCAACAGAATATCATTTATCTCTATTTCAGTACCATTCTGCATTTCGGGCACCCAAGCTAAATCATCTGCCAGAATTTCCGCGCAAATATAGTTTTTAAATTTAATAATGGATGGTCTCAGCAACTCGTTTTCGACCAATTCTACGAATATACGGTCTGTTAATTCAAAACCATTATCTTTTCTAATATTTTGTATGCGGTTCACCAATTCCCTTGCTTCGCCTTCCTGCTTTAGTTCTTGGGTAATGGTTATATCGAGTGCAACGGTAAGACTGCCCTTTGATGCAACACTCCAGCCTGGGATATCTTCGGCTGCAATCTCTACGTCTGGCAAAGCAAGTTCTACCGGCAGACCTTCTATTACGAGTGTACAAGTACCGTCTTTTTCAAACTGCGAAATATCATGCTGGCTAAATTGTGCCAAAGTGGCTGAAACCATTTTCATTTTTTGTCCCAGCCTGCTGCCCAGCGATTTGAAGTTGGGCCTTATCTTTTTATTGATGAAGCCTTCTGTTTCTGTGATATATGATATTTCTTTCACATTTACTTCTGCTTTTAGCAGGTCTTCCACTTTTTCAAGCTGGTGCTTCATTTTAAGGTCCAGCACCGGTATCAATACTTTCTGCAGCGGCTGACGCACTTTGATATTTACTTTTTTGCGCAGCGACAATACCAGCGAAGATGCATCCTGCGCCAGTTGCATTCTTTCTTCAAGGTCTGTATCGATTGCAGCATCATTTGCTACCGGGAAGTCTGCATGGTGCACAGATGCAGCATTCAGTTTACCCGTTACCGCTTCAAGGTTGCGGAAAACGGCATCGCTAAAAAACGGAGAGATGGGTGCGATTAATCTTATGAGTGTTTCAAGACATTCATACAAAGTTTGATAAGCACAGATCTTGTCATGCTCATATTCCCCTTTCCAGAAACGACGGCGGCAGAGACGAACATACCAGTTACTTAAATGCTCATCTACAAAATTTTCTATTGCACGACCGGCAATAGTGGGCTCGTAGTCGTCCATTGCAGCAGTAACCTTTTTAATAAGCGTATTAAGCGATGACAATATCCACCTGTCGATTTCCGGTCTCTCAGTGAGCGGTATGTACGCTTCTTTGAATGCAAAGCCGTCTACATTTGCGTACAGCGCAAAAAACTGGTACGTGTTGTATAAAGTACCAAAAAACTTACGCTGTACTTCCTGAATACCGGCAATATCAAACTTCAGATTATCCCACGGGGATGCGTTTGTAATAAGGTACCACCTTGTTGCATCTGCACCATATTTTTCTATGGTTTCGAAAGGGTTGACAACATTGCCAAGCCTTTTGCTCATTTTGTTGCCGTTTTTATCCAACACCAGCCCGTTTGAAACAACTGTTTTGTAAGCAACACCCGGGTAGCGCTTTTCCAGTTCATGTGTGGCCATGCCCGTTCTTGCCAGTTGCTCATGTACTGATTCTTTCATTAAAGAGCCGAGGGCATGCAAAGTATAGAACCAGCCGCGTGTCTGATCTACCCCTTCTGCAATAAAATCTGCCGGGTAACTATTTTTAAACGTGCCAATATTTTCGAAAGGAAAATGCCATTGCGCATAAGGCATGGCGCCACTGTCGAACCATACATCTATCAGATCTGGTACACGTTTCATCGGTTTCCCTTTGCCCGATACCAGGATTATTTCATCTACGTATGGCTTATGCAGGTCCAGAATACCTTCATGCAGGTAATGTTTGTTTAAATCGCCACCCAATACTTCATTTGCTTTCCTGATGCCTTCATTTAGCTCCTCGATAGAACCGATACATATTTCTTCATCGCCATCTTCTGTTCTCCAAACGGGTAAAGGTGTACCCCAGTAGCGGCTACGGCTAAGATTCCAGTCTACCATGTTTTCCAGCCAGTTGCCAAACCTGCCTTCCCCTGTTGATTTGGGCTTCCAGTTAATGGTTTTGTTCAGTTCAACCATCCTGTCTTTAAGTGCAGTTGTTTTAATAAACCATGCATCTAACGGGTAATACAAAACGGGTTTATCTGTACGCCAGCAATGCGGGTAGCTGTGTTCATACTTCTCTACTTTAAAAGCACGGTTTTCTTTTTTGAGTTTTACAGCGATATCAACGTTTACATCCTGGTATGCAGGATCATCTTTGTAATTTTTTACATACCTGTTACTGAATTCACCAAGGCCGTCAACAAACTTACCCTGGCGATCTACCATGGTGAGGATGCCGATATCGTATTTTTTTCCAACTTTAAAGTCATCTGCACCAAAAGCGGGTGCAGTATGCACGATCCCGGTTCCATCTTCCGTAGTAACAAAATCAGCAAGCAAGACCCTGAATGCATTGGGATTATCTGTCTTATTCGCATCATATGGCAACAACTGCCCGTAAGCACAACCTTCTATATCTTTTCCTTTAAACCCGGCAAGGATTTTCCACGGCAATATTTTAGCTTTCTCATTATATTCTTCAAACCCTGCATTTTCACCTTCGGCTTTAAAGTACTTATTCAACAATGCTTTTGCCAGCACTACATTCACCGGGTTGTGCAGGTATGGGTTAAATGTCTTTACCAGTACGTAATCGATGTTTGGCCCAACAGTTAGTCCAAGGTTTGATGGTAGCGTCCATGGAGTAGTTGTCCACGCCATGAAAAACACTTCTTCATCATTTGCGGCCTGGAATAAGAACTCGCTTTTCTCATTTTTCACAGCTTTGAACATGACAACAGCACTGGTATCCTTTACATCTTTATAGGTGCCGGGCTGGTTTAATTCGTGAGAACTGAGACCGGTGCCTGCTGCCGGTGAATAAGGCTGTATACTCACGCTTTCATACAGCAGCCCCTTCTTATAAAGTTCAGCAAGCATCCACCACAGGGATTCGATGTATTTGTTATCGAATGTGATGTAAGGATCATCCAGATCTACCCAATAACCCATCTTCATGGTAAGTTCATCCCATTTATCCTTGTAACGCAGTACTGCTTCACGACACTTTTTATTGTATTCTTCTACCGAAATCTTCTTACCGATATCTTCTTTGGTAATACCCAGTTCTTTTTCCACACCCAGTTCAATCGGTAAGCCATGTGTATCCCAGCCACCTTTACGTTTTACCTGGTAACCGCGCATTGTTTTGTACCGGCATACCAGGTCTTTGAGTGTACGTGAAATAACGTGGTGAATGCCGGGCATACCATTGGCACTAGGCGGCCCTTCGTAAAACACGAATGGTGTTGCTCCTTCCCGCAATGCTACACTTTTTTCAAAAGCATGATGCTTACTCCATGCAGCCAGTATTTCCTGTTCGATAACGGGAAGGTTTAACCCTGAAAACTCTTTATATTTTGCGCTCATATCCTTGGTAGCGTTGTATTTCCTGATTTTGAAAGGCTGCGAAGTTAAGAAATATCAAACGAAAAGCTTTAGCACAAGAACGGCAGTTTATCGGCAAAACAGCACTTTTTGACATGGTGCTAATAAGTAGCATCAACTTTTTGCCTACCTTTCATTTCTCTTTAGAAAACAAACCGCATGAAAACTCTTTTCCCGATCTTATTTTTCTTGTTAACGGGCATGGGTGCCGCAGCACAGCGTAATATGAAGGAAATAACTCAATTGGTTTCTTTGAAAAGCGGTCTTTCAAAACAGGCGGTAGCGGATTCCCTTAAAAACATTAAACCGCTAAGTATTTTGAGTGACAGAACCATGGGGAACAAAACCGTTATTACCTGCCGCCTCGCAAAAAGTGAAGCCATGGGTGGCCGGGAAGCTATGATTTACCTGACTTTCTTAAACGGTTTACTTTCTGATGGCTACCTGCAGGCAACATTCAAACGCGCAGATTTTTACGACCTGGAAGATAATTTCAAGTGGATACGTACATACCTGAATGAAAACTGGGAAAAAGAAAAGGAAAAAAAGACCGCCTCAGCAAACCTTGTAAGTACAGGCTATGAATACAGTAAGGCAAAGCATGATTTCCAAAAAAATGCCAACATTAACCTGCAATACATTTATTCAAAACCGGGTAAAGGTGAAGGAGTGTACATGCTGCGCCTGGGCTGGATAAGCAGTATACCAGCGGAAAACATCCTGTATTAACAGGGCTTCGGTTTGATCTTCGCTTTGCCCAACAGTCATCCTGCAGTTGAAGAGTGCGACGCAACAGAAGCCCAAAAGAGCGCTACAGCCGGCTACATAATCTCTCTACTCTTCACCCGGCAGCGGGTAATACCAGCTTAACCAGTTCAAATAAAATTTCTGCTCAAAAAATCTTACATTAGGTTTTGCCGTATCTGAACAAAAGATTTTTGTTTTTGTCATTGACTATTAACGAGATGTAATGTGAGAAAACTGATCCTGTATATCATTTTTTGCTGTATTGTTTTTAATGCCAATGCAGACCATATAACAGGTGGGCAGATTTACTATACGCTAAAATCTGTAAGCGGGCCAAATTACACTTATGCAGTTACAGTAAAAATGTATATGGATTGTAATTCTTTTCGTGAATTTTATAATCCGGCTTATATATCTGTTTTCAATAAAAAAACCACAGCAAGGGTTCAGGATCTGATGGTTTCTCTTACTAATATAGAAGTGATCAGGCTTACAGATGTGGACGAATGTATAACCAACCCGCCGGTAGTTTGTCATAAAATTGGATATTATATTTTTGACATTACTCTTCCTGCATCTCCCGATGGCTATCTCCTGACTACCGAAGTTTTTTTTAGGGTGAATAATATGAATAATCTTGTTTCCGGTTACGATAATGTCGGTGCAACCTATACAGCCGAAATTCCCGGTACGTTCTTACTTACTGCTGGCCCTACAAACAGCAGTGCAAGATTTACAGGATCGGATCTTGTAATTATTTGCGCATCGCATGAGTTTGAATACAGCTTTGGTTCTGAAGACCCGGATGGAGATGAGCTGACGTACTCGCTTTGCAATGCATACAGGTCTGATAATTTTATGTTTGGAGTAGATCTTACACCCGCAGCAGCACCGCCATATCCATCAGTACCTTATGACCCTGAGTTTTCCGGAGGCCGGCCTCTGGGAAATAATGTACATATTGATGCAAAAACAGGATTAATAAGTGGTATCGCACCGGGACCTGGTACCTATGTAGTAACAGTTTGCGTGGAAGAAAAACGAAATGGAAAAATTATTGCTACACAGCGCAAAGATCTGCAGATCCGGGTAACCGACTGTTCTTTTACCTCTGCCACGCTCGCCGATCAATACCTGCTTTGCGATACCTCTAAGACGATTTACCTGGAAAATCTTTCCACCAGTGCCCTTATTCAAAGCTATAACTGGCGCATTACTGATAATGGAGGCGCAACGTTGTTCAGTTCTCCAGACCCAACCGCAACCTATAGCTTTACAGATACCGGCAAATACAATATAATGCTTGACATAAACAAGAACCAGAAGTGTGCAGACTCTGCAAACAGCACCATCCTGGTATACCCCGGCTTCAAGCCAGGATTTGACTATAAAGGATTGTGTGTGGACAAACAAACGCAGTTTATTGATATCTCATCATCTTTTTATGGCACAGTAAACTCATGGCAATGGAGCTTTACCGGTCAGGTTACACTCCCCGAAACTTCAACATTGCAAAACCCCGTCTATACATATAACAGCCTTGGCAGTAAACTGGTAAGTCTGGTCGTGGCGGATTCAAAAGGCTGTACGGATACAGTTTATAAAACAATTGAAGTGGTTGATAAGCCACCGCTCAACCTTGCATTCAAAGATACTTTGATCTGCAAACCTGATACACTTCAACTGGTAACCGGCAACACGGGAAAATTTTTCTGGACGCCGGCTAATCTTGTATCAAACGTTGCTGACCCAAACCCTGTGGTCATGCCTGATAGAACAACCACTTATTACGTAGAGCTGGATATTGATGGGTGCAAAAACAACGATTCAGTAACAGTTAATGTGGTAGATCATGTAACGTTGACCGCTATGCCAGACTCCACGATCTGCAGCGGAGACCCTACAATACTGCACATTGTATCAGATGGGTTGCAATTCAACTGGCAACCTGCGGACAAGCTTACCGATGCCTCTTTAAAAGAACCGTCTGCAACCACAAATAACCAAACCCTGTTTACCGTTACCGCAAACATTGGCAGGTGCATCGCTACAGATAAAATCAATATCACCACTGTGCCCTACCCTGTGGCGTTAGCCGGCAACGATACCATCATCTGCTTCGGCACCTCCGCGTTGCTGCACGGCTTTACAGATGGTAACCGGTTGCTGTGGTCGCCTGCCGGCCAGCTTCAGAATACAGCCTCCATTAATACCACTGCCCTGCCGGCAACTTCCACAACATATACCCTTACGGCATTTTATGACAAAGGATGCCCCAAACCGGGTATCGATTCTGTACGGGTAACTGTATTGCCTAAAATCAACGCATTTGCAGGCCGCGACACAACCGTTGTGGTTAACCAGGTGCTGCAACTAAACGGAAGTGGTGGTACTACTTATACATGGGTGCCAGCTGCAAATCTTTCCGCAGCAAATATTGCAAATCCGGTTGCAAGATTTTCTTATGCATCAGACAACGCATACAAACTGGTTGTTGGCAATGAAGCCGGTTGTCATGATTCAGCGTATATTCAGGTCAAAGTATATAAAACACGTCCTTCCATATTTGTACCCACCGGTTTTACACCCAACAAAGACGGCAAAAATGACGTGCTGCGGCCAATTATTGCAGGCATGCAAAAAATGGAAATATTCAGTGTTTATAATCGCTGGGGCCAGTTACTCTTTAGTACCGCCGTTGAGCAGCATGGCTGGGATGGTACTGTTAGCGGCAACCCTCAGCCAACAGGCACATACGTGTGGATGGTAAAAGCCATTGACTATACAGGCGCTCCGTACTTCACCAAAGGCACCACAACTTTAATAAGATAAATTGTTTACCCGGCTGCATTACTACTATTCAGCCCCGGTTGTGTCACTCACTTGTACGGCAGCAAATAATTCAGCATGCATACGGTTTTCGTCATTTTTACCAATAATGCGCAATATATAAGCATGCAGGACCCACTTGGTATTTTTTCATTAGCTTTAAACCAGCGATTGTAATATGAAAAAATCTTTTATTCTTTTTGGGATAACCACAGTGGTGTTGGCATTTCCACTCATTTTCAATAGTTGTGAAAATAACGGCGATGTTGTGGCAGACGGCAATGTTATGCCGGATAGCGTAAGCTACAATTTTCACATTCGTCCTATACTGTCAGACAAATGTTTTGCCTGTCATGGCCCCGATGGCAACAAGCGCAAAGCAGACCTCAGACTCGATATTCCCGAAGCAGCTTACGCAGCACTAAAAGAAACAAAAGGTGGTTTTGCCATTGTACCTTTTAAACCGGAAGCTTCTGAACTTTTTAAAAGAGTAGCATCAAAAGATACTGCTTTTATGATGCCGCCTGTTGAGTCTCATCTCGGCGCCCTCACTCCTTTCGAAATTTCATTGATAGAAAAATGGATTGCACAGGGTGCAAAATATGAGAAACACTGGGCCTTTACTGCACCAAAGAAAGCAGCGCTTCCAAAAGTTAAAGACGACAAATGGGTAAAGAACGAAATAGATTATTTTGTCTTAGATAAACTTGAAGACATTAACCTTGCACCCAACGAAGAGGCAGATAAAGAGCGTTTACTCAAACGCGTTTCTTTTGATCTTACAGGCCTGCCACCCACGCTCGAAATGATGGATGCTTTTATCGCAGACAATACACCCAACGCCTACGAAAAAGTAGTGGATCAACTCATTTCCTCTCCGCAATATGGCGAGCATATGGCTGTGCACTGGCTGGATGTTGCACGCTATGCAGACTCGTACGGCTATCAGGATGATAATATCCGTTCGCAATGGCCCTGGCGCGATTGGGTTATACACGCATTCAATGAAAACATGCCGTATGACTCTTTTGTAACATGGCAGATTGCCGGTGATATGCTGCCGCAGGCTTCCAACGAACAAATACTTGCTACCGGCTTTTTGCGCAACCATAAATACACAGAGGAAGGCGGTGTGGTTCCGGAAGAATACCGTATTGAATACCTGCTTGATAAAACAAAAACATACAGCAAAGGCGTACTCGGTATTACCATGGAATGTGCGCAGTGCCACGATCATAAGTATGATCCTTTTTCGCAAAAAGATTATTATTCCATGCTTGCCTTTTTCAACAATACCAAAGAGGCAGGTTATGAAGGCGATGTAAGTATTTCGCAGCCCGCCAAAAATCCTATTCTTACGTTGCATGATACCGATATTGTAAAAACCATGCAGTTCATAAACAAGAAAGATACGGGCAAACTGATGATCTCTGTAATGGGAGAGTTAAAAGACAGCGTGCGTAAAACATACCTGCTTGCCAGGGGGCAATACACCAACCCTACAGAAGAAGTACAGCCACATGCGCCTGCCTCTATTCTTAGTTTTGATACGGCCAAATATCCACGCAACAGGTTTGGGCTAGCAAAATGGACAGTTGATAAAACCAACCCACTTACTGCACGTGTATTTGTAAACCAGTTGTGGCAGGAGATTTTTGGGAAGGGCCTTGTAAAAACTTCCGGCGATTTTGGTATGCAGGGCGAGCTGCCAAGCCACCCACAATTACTGGATTGGCTGGCAGTTGATTTTATGGAACATAACTGGGATGTAAAACGCCTGGTAAAACAATTGCTCATGTCGGCCACTTACCGGCAGAGCGATGTTGCGCCCAAAGACAAGATGGAAAAAGATCCTGAAAATAAGTACTACGCACGTGGGCCGCGCAACCGCTTATCTGCAGAATCTATACGCGATATGATTCTTGCCAGCAGCGGCTTACTCAACAAAACAATTGGCGGGCCAAGCGTAAAACCCTACCAGCCCAAAGGTCTTTGGGAGTCTGCCACATCTGGCCGTGGCGTGCTGGCTACCTATAAGCAGGATCACAAAGAAGACCTTTACCGCCGCGGCATGTACACATTTATAAAACTCACCGTGCCGCCACCTTCCATGATTATGTTCGATGCCAGTAACCGCGATCAGTGCGAGGTGAAAAGGCTTAAGACAAATACACCGCTGCAGGCACTTATTATGGAGAACGACCCCACCATGCTGGAAGCATCGCGGGTGCTGGCGCAAAACCTTGCCACAGAAAAAACGCCTGCAGAAGAGAAGATCACCAAAGCTTTCAGGCTGATTGTTTGCAGGCGCCCGACAGACAAAGAAAACGCAGTGTTGAACGGTTATTACAAAGATCAACTTACGGCATTTCAGCAAAAAAAATTAAGTGCAGACAGTACACTTAAAGTTGGAGAATACACGATGAATGATAAGGCAGACAAAACCACATCTGCCGCACTTATGAAAGTAATAGAATTGATCTATAACCTGGAAGAAAGTATAACAAAGACTTAGTTTTTATCACCCGTTATTTAGTTCATTGATTTTTTTTTGAGCCCGGCTGTTGAATAAGCATTGAGCTTTGGTTGCGTCGCACACTTGTACGCCTGCATAAATAATGAGCTGCCAGCAACACGTACTAACCAAACCATTCAGCTTTGCGCATTGCCTCATCGTGTTGCCTGTAGGTACTCAAAGTACAAGTGAGTGACACAACAGGCGATGCCACAAGGTGCTGCAGCCGGCCACCAAAAAATAAAAGCTGTTTCCCATACGAATGATGCATACCGGAACAAATGCAACAAAATTGGCTTTGCCGCTTGTTTCGTTTTTCTTCTAACCTTGAAATCTTAATGTAAAGAACATGTCAAAAGAATTTATAGAACACAGGCTGAATATGAACCGCAGGCGCTTTCTTTCGAGAATGAGTTTGGGTATTGGCAGTGTGGCGCTGGGCTCATTGCTTATACCCGATCTGTTCAGCGGTAAGAGTGAGGAAGAAACCATTATGAGCGGTTTGCCACATTTTGCTCCAAAAGCAAAACGGGTAATATACCTTTTCCAAAATGGTGCACCGTCTCAGCTTGACCTGTTTGATTATAAGCCCATGCTGCAACAAATGCACGGAGAAGACCTGCCCGCCTCCATACGTATGGGGCAGCGGCTTACCGGCATGACGGCTGACCAGAAAAAATTTCCGCTGGCGGGCACTGTTTTTAAATTCAACAGGCACGGGCAGGCCGGTGCATACATCAGTGAATTGCTGCCTTACACGGCAAAAATTGCCGATGACATTTGCATTGTAAAAACGTTGTATACAGAAGCCATTAACCATGATCCCGCATTAACGTTTTTTCAAACGGGTGCACAGGTAGGCAACAGGCCTAGTATGGGTGCATGGGTTAGTTATGGTTTGGGAACAGAAAATAAAAACCTGCCGTCTTTTTGTGTATTGTTGTCTAAAGGCAAAGGAAATGGCCAGGGCGTTTATTCAAAACTGTGGACAAACGGTTTTCTCGATTCCACCTACCAGGGCGTGCAATTCAGCAGCGGAGATCACCCGGTGCTTTATTTAAATGACGCAGACGGCATAACAAGGGAAGACCGGCGTAAAATGCTGGATAAACTGGGTGAGCTAAACGAAGAAAACTACAAACAATTTGGCGACCCGGAAATAAGCGCCAAGATACAGCAGTACGAACTGGCTTACAGGATGCAGACAGCGGTGCCGGAAGTAACCGATCTTTCCAAAGAACCGGAATCTATCATCAAGCTATATGGACCTGAATGCCTGGTGCCTGGGACTTATGCAGCCAATTGTTTACTGGCCCGTAAGCTGTCTGAAAATGGGGTTCGCTTTGTACAACTGTACCACCAGGGCTGGGATGGGCACAACAACTTACCCGGCGAAATTGTAGGCCAATGCAAAGATGTAGACCAGGCCAGCGCCGCATTGATCACAGATCTTAAACAACGCGGTTTGCTGGATGAGACGCTCGTTATTTGGGGTGGGGAATTTGGCAGAACAAATTATTGCCAGGGAGAACTAACAAAAGATAATTACGGCAGGGATCATCACCCACGTTGCTTTACCGTTTGGATGGCCGGTGGTGGAGTGAAGCCGGGCATTGTATATGGAGAAACAGACGAATTTGGTTATAACATAGCTGAGAACCCTGTGCATGTACACGATTTTCATGCAACGATCTTAAACCTGCTGGGTATGGATCATGAAAAACTTACTTACAAACACCTGGGCCGGCGATACAGGCTTACCGATGTATCCGGCGAACTGGTAAAAGGAATAATGACATAAAAAAGGGCTGCTCAACAGAGCGGCCCTTTTGGGTTACATGCAATATGTTTTAAAGTCTTACACCTACACCTATACTAAATGTGCGATACTTGTTTTCGTCTGTACTGTTGTCAGTTTGTGTAGAGTTAATCTTGGTTAAGCCAAGACCATAGTTAACACCAATCATAAAACGGCTCACCTCAACACCAGCAAGTGCGTTGATACCAAAGTCAAACCTCTTTAGCCTGTCGTAACGTGCACCTTCCTGTTCTCCGGTTGTAGGATCATCATCGTTAAAATTAATTGTTTCACTGGTAGACGTTTTTACACCTGCCAGAGAAGCTTCTGTTTTTGCTTTACCACCAATACCCATCGCTGCATAGGGGCCTGCACCTGCATAAATACGTGCACCAGCACCTATCGGGAATTTTACTACCAGGTTTGCAGGTAGTTCAAGGTACAATGGATTAAAAGTTGTTTTGTAAAAGTTATCGGACTGATCTGCATCGTTTAGATACAAATTGGTTTTAGAACCTTTTCCGTTGAGCAATAATCCAGTCTGGAAAGACAATACCGGCGCTAAAGGAATGTCTGCAACAACGCCGACATGAAAGGTGCTGAGCGTTTTTGCCTCGTTTACAGAACCATTTTTGTTCTCGGTAATATTGGCTGCATTGTATCCACCTTTAATAAAAATTCCTCCGGGGTTTACTTTTGCATCCTGGGCTAACACAGAACCTGCTGTAATCGTTGCAATTGTAAGTAATGATAATACTTTGTTCTTCATAAAGTTTCAATTTGAAAACCTTATTTTTCCAAAAGCATGCCACCAAAAAATCAGCTCTAAAAATCGCCGTATAAGCGTATAAAATGTAGAAAAATATACCGCAGGTTTCTACAGCATGAACATAAAAGGAGAAAAAACATGATTTAAATCTTCACTTCGCCCGCTACTACCATACCGGGGAGGTTTGGTGTAGCTTTAACATTGCCTTTTTCTTCAACCGTTATGGCAAAGACCTGGGGCGTTTTGCTAACGTTTAACATTTTGCACAATGCTTCTTTACCACAATTACCGAGGGCGCCGGCGTTTACGGGTGTGCCGTCTATAATTGCCCACAGCTCATACTGTTTATCAGCAGGCAATGGTGCCAGTGAAGCAGACATAATATAAACATCATTTGTCTTTTTATTCCAGAAAACCGAGGCGAGATTATTCTGATCCGGCTTTACAGTTTTAAGATCTATTTTCTGCACATTGGTATCTTCTATAATAGAGAAGTTGGTGCGGTATACATCATTATTAGCCTGTAGTGTATTTCGTTCCTGCAGCAATGCAACATACTTTTCGTTACTGTCTTTATAATTGCTGTAGAAATAAAAATTCAGTGCTGTACTGCCGACAAGTAATATGATTGATGCCGCAGCAAGATAGCGCCAGAAAGGTTTGGCGGGTGCAGCCATTATTGCTTCGTCGTTTGTATTGGTATTGAGTTGTACAACCGGCGATTGCTTTTTGTTGCCGGTAAATTCGTCGGCCAGGGCAAGCATAATATTTTCCTTCACCAGCGGCGGTGGAGGCATAGCATTCTCAAAAGCATTGGCTTCCATAAGCGCGGCAAAGTCGTCGACCGCCTGCTTAATGTCAGCATATTGCGTGCAAAGCAGTTCCAGCTCAGCAGCTTCAGCTGCTGTAGCCATGCCTAGCACGTAGCTTTCAATTATACCACTTTCTATGTATGCCTTTGTATCCACTTAATTCTTTACTAGTTCTCGTAATTGCAATAGTGCGGCCCTGAGCCTGGTTTTCACCGTCCCTAAAGGAATGTTCAGCATTTTTGAAATTTCATCCTGGGTGTATCCTTCAAAATAGGAGAGTTCTACAAGTACTTTGTAGTCATCCTTTAGGGTATGAACCAGTTTGCGGAGGCCTATCTTATCGATGTTGGTAGCTGTACTGCCACCGCTTTCATATACGGTTTCTGTTAGCTCCCGGTTTTTTTGATTGTTTTGAAAACTTTTACTGCGTACTACATCGATGGATGCATTACGGGCAATATTCATCATCCATGTAAAAAGACGGCCTTTGGAAGCATCATAAGATTCTCCCATACGCCATATCTTAACAAAGACTTCCTGGAGTACATCGCTTGCCTGTTCTTTTTCGGGAACTATTGCCAGTATTACATTATAAAGGGCGCCGGCATAATGATCGTACAAATAACTGAACGCATTCTGGTGCCGCTCTTTCAGCAAAGCTACCAGTTCAATTTCAGTATATTTTACACTTTCCGGCATTAATGATGGGTAAACTTAAATTTTATTTAAAAATGCTGGCCGCCCGGCAATTCTGGATCTTTGTGGTGCATGCACATTGAAGTAAGTATATATGGCTTGAATGTTTGAATTCAGAACCATTTTTAAATGAACCGCTTTCTTCGATTGCCTGTGCCCAAAAAAAATGCTATAACAAACAAAAAACAATAAAGTTATGCGCAAGACCACTATCTCCCCGGCATTTTACAACCTGCGGGAGAAGCCTTCTTCTGCCGGGAGTGCGCCGGTGGCACATGCTGCATATAGTTGATGCAGTACAAGTGTGCGACGCAACAACAGCCGGGGTTTGCAATTTGCCCGGTTCATAATTATTACTTCGGGAAAACAACGGGTGATTAATGGCTAACCAACCAGCGCTTCGTAGGCTGCGGAATCCATTAAAGCATCTATATCTGCAACGTTGGCAACTTCCAGTTTCACCATCCAACCTTCTCCATACGGATCTGTGTTCACAAGCTCGGGATGTTTTTCAAGATTTGTATTTACTTCCAAAACCTTGCCAGCTACTGGCAGAAAAAGATCGCTTACTGTTTTTACGGCTTCTACAGTTCCAAAAACTTCTTCTGCATTCAGGTCTTTGCCAATACTTGCCACGTCTACATAAACAATATCTCCCAACTCCTGCTGTGCAAAATCTGTAATGCCTATCAATGCTGTATTGCCATCAACCACTTTTATCCATTCATGGTCTTTGGTGTATTTAAGTTCTGAAGGAAAATTCATGCGCTAAAATTTTGGATTACAAATATTGAATAAAAAACCTAATAAGTGTAGTCTTTTATTGTAAATAAAAATGCCGCTAAAAAGATGCCTTAATTGAGCATTTTCATTTTCATGCGTACATCCTGCGTGGGCCTGTCGTTGCCATCTTTTGGCAATGCTGCTATTTTATCCAATACATCGAGGCCTTTTATTACTTCACCAAAAACAGTGTAGTTCTGGTCGAGAAAAGGTGTTCCGCCAATTGTCTTATATATTTTGCGTTGCGCGTCTGTAAACCTGAAACCGGGATCTTCCTGGCGCACATTACACTCCATCATATTCAGCGCTGTATCGTTATAGGTTTGCCCCTGCACTATATAAAACTGGCAGTTGCTGCTGGCCTTATCAGGATTGTTATCTCTTGCTGCAGCCAGTGCTCCTTTTTTATGAATAAGGTTACTCCTGAATTCTGCGGGTATGCGCTCTGCACCCGGCGCACTGCCTGCACCTAATTGCTGGCCGGCCTCGGCATTTTTACTGTCAGGATCGCCGCCCTGTATCATAAACTGCTGAATGATGCGGTGAAACATGAGGCTATCATAAAAACCCTGTTTTACCAGTTTTATAAAATTATCGCGGTGTAGCGGGGTAGAATCGTACAACCGGATAACCATGGTGCCATAATCTGTAGTTAGCTGTACCAGCCGGCCTTTGGCAACCGGTGTAGTGGTTTTGGGTGCTGTGGTTGTTTTTGGTTTGGCGGTTTGGGCAAATGTTGTGTGTGCGAGGGCAAACACCAGGAAAACGAACACTAATTTTTTCATGCTGAATAGAGGTTTAAAATCCTTGCTGGTCGAAGTAAAGCAAAATATGGTCTTTTAAAAAATTTTCCTGCTCGGCAAGGCCCTTCACAGGCATATCTTTCAATTGCCTGAAATGTGGCCAGCCATCTTTATCATAAGCTTCAAGTTCGTACAAACCACTTTGCGATAATACTGTACAAACGGCTACGTGCATCAGGTCCTGCTTTTGTTCCTTGGTTATTTTTTCCTGCATAAAGTTGGTTTCCTGCATACCAATGAGAAAAAGAATAGCCTCCAGGTCTGGCTTTTTACCAAAACGCTCCACCAGTTTAGCCTCGAGGTTCCACCAGCGTTGCTGTAAATCATCATTCACATATTGCATAGCGGGCAAAGGTAGGGCAATGAAGGAATAAGCAGCAAAGCGCGGTTGAACCAGATGGCTGTGTGCGGGCAAACATTCATCAAATATTTGCGGTGATTCTTTTTGGTTGCAGGCTACAGTAGTACTATGAAGCTTTTGTTGTGTCACTCACTTGTACGTCCGGTACTTTATGCAGCAAACGCGAAGATGGGCACGCAACATTTAAAACCTTTCTCCCTTTACCTTTCACCGTCCACGCTCTACCTGTCACCCCCCACCCGAAAATATTCTTCGCCGTATGCCGGTTATAATGCCGATAAGTTACCTTTATCAACGCACGCCATAAAAAACATTATTATGAACAGAAGATCTTTTTTAGGTACTACCGCAGCAGCACTGGCTGCAACAGGGCTGGCTTCCGCAATTCCTGCAACGTTACAGGCAGCCGCCCGTAAAAAAGGCATCAGCATGCCCATCGGTTTCCAGTCTTACGTTTTCCGCGAAGAAATATCGAACCAGCCACACGAAACCATGAGCCGTCTTGCCGGTTATGGGTACAAAAATGTAGAGTGGTGCAGCCCAAAAGGCTACCAGGGGCCGTTTGCACCACTGGCAAAATATTCCGGTAAAGAACTGAAAAAGATCACCAACGATGCCGGTCTCGAAAGCACCAGTTGCCACTTTACCTGGCAGGAAATAACCAACGATGAAAGCCTGAAAGAACGCATTGAATTTGCACACCAGCTTGGTTTAAAACACATGGTTTGTTCCGGTGGTCTTGGTGCAAAAACCGCAGATGAAATAAAACAACGCTGCGCACAAATGAACCATGTGGGCGAAATGGTAAAGAAAGCAGGTATGATTGCGGGCTACCACAACCACAATGGCGAGTTTGATGAAAAAATTAATGGCCGGCCACAGTACGATCTTATGCTCGAGCAACTGGATCCTGCAATGGTAAAAATGCAGTTCCAGGTAGCTGCTATAACCTCGGGTTATAAGGCACAGGATTACTTCCGCAAATTTCCGGGGCGTTTTATTTCAGCACACCTGCAGGATTACAGTCCTACCGATCATACAAAAGAAGTAGTAATGGGAACCGGCATTGTAGACTGGAAAGATTTTTTTGCTGCTGTTAAAACCGGCGGGCTCCAATACATCTTTGTAGAAATGGAATCTGACCAGTCAATTATGCAGGGCTGTGCCGATTACCTGAAACAATTATAACAAGAAAAGAAACTATTTTATTCAACAGGCCGTAAGCACAATGCTTACGGCTTTTTTGTTACAAACTTTGAGCATTTTACCTCAACTTGTACAGTAATAAAACCATTTCTTCCATTATCTTTAAATCATTGTCCATTCTTTACAACGAATCTTTAAAACACGATTGTTATGGCAGCAGGAAAAATATTGATCATCACCGGCGATGCAGGCGAAAGCTTTGAAATCCTCTATGCATCGCACCGCTTAAGAGAGGTAGGTTTTGTGCCCGTAATAGCAGCACCGGCAGTAAAAAGAATGAACCTCGTAATACATGATTTTGAACTGGGATGGGACACATATGTTGAGCGGAAAGGCTACCTCGTAGAAGCAGACATTTCTTTTGATAATGTAAATACTGCAGACTACGAAGCGCTGTTACTACCCGGCGGCAGGGCACCCGAATACCTGCGCAACAACGAAAGCGTTATAAAAATTGTGCAGGAGTTTGCCCGTAACAACAAATACATTTTCGCAATATGCCACGGCGTACAGATCCTGGTAACAGCCGGTTTGGTAAACAATAAAAAAATTGCCTGCTACGAACATGTAAAGTTTGAAGTAGAAAGCTGCGGTGGCGTATATGTTTCTCCCGACGAAGCTGTGCAGGATGGCATGATCGTTACCGGCAAAACATGGCAATCGCACCCCGAATTTTACAGGCTGGTCTTTCAATGCCTGCAGGAATAAGCGCTGTACAACTATGAATATATACAAGCATTACACGCAGGCGCAACTAAACGACCAATACAACAACCGCCTGCATGTGCCTGATTTTGCTGCTTATCTTTCGCGCTGGGAACAAACCAGCCTAACCGTTGCTGCGCAGCACGCAAATTTTGCAGACATACCTTATGGCAATCATGCGAGGGAACGACTTGATATATTCCCAGGCAATAAGCCCTGTACCAAAGTGCTTGTTTTTATACACGGTGGTTACTGGCAATTGTTTGATAAAGCCATGTTTCATTTCATTGCACCTGCTTTTCTCCGTTACAACGTTACCACCGTACTTATCAACTATCCGCTTGCACCTGCCGCAACAATGGATCAGATTGTTGCGGCTACACGCAAAGCCATGCTGTGGCTGCAGCAAAACCTGCAAACGTATCATGTTCCAACAACCGATGTATACGTAGCCGGGCACAGTGCCGGTGCACATCTTGCTGCCATGTTAGCTGCTGATGCCGCATTAACAAACACCCACTTTATAAAAGGCATGTGTTTACTAAGCGGCTTATACAATTTAATACCCATCCAGCTTTCTAACCGCAACGAAATATTGCAGATGGATACCGCAACTGCCATACGAAACAGCCCGGTATATTCAACGGCTGTTAATACCTGCCCCTTGCTTATTGCGGCAGGTGCTGCAGAAACAGCAGAGTTTAAAGCGCAGAGCCAAGAGTTTTGGCAAAGCAGTTTGAAAAACGCCACACCCGCAGACTTACTGCTATTAGATGGCCTGCACCACTTCTCTATTCCCAACGCATTTGTTGATGCAGACAGTGCATTGCATAAAGCCATGCGACAATTGATGGATGTATAAAAAGAAAATTCAGTTTACAACGTGCAGTTATGTGGAAGCAATAAGGTGTAACCAGCGGCAGTGCTACTATTGAGCTTTGATTGTGTCACTCACTTGTACGTTCGGTTCTTTGTGCGGCGACGATATAATTCTATAACAGCATTGTAATTTATGTTGATTTATGCTTAGCCTTAACATCAATTACTGCTGGAGTAAAAGGTACGCTACTAATGATAAACTACATACTAACGACAATGAAACATACCGTGAGGCCATAGAATTGCAACTGATGCTGCACAATGCGGATATGGAAATTATTAAAACAGAGAACCTGTATCTCTTTGACGGGGAACCCGCATTTACAGCAGCGCAAGGACAATAGGAATTATACAATTACAGAACACGCTTGCTGAGTCAATCAAAAAACTCAAAGAAAAGCAACAGGAGTATACGTATGTAAACGCACTGATAGAGGTCAATTTTAAACCTCCGCTGAATTAAACGCGTAATTTTTGAGTTGTGTTTTTTACAACCAGGTATGTATATGCCTGGCTTTTTTGTTTTTACGTGTAACTGCGTTTTTAACTACTGTAAACACAAAGCCATTAAATACTATTTACAGTTTTACAAGACTTTTCATTTTACGAAAATGGAACTGCGTGCGCATTGCTGCATATATAACCAACAGTACAAGAGTGCGACGCAACAGAAGCATAATAGCAGTACTACAGTTGGGTACATACATATTCTCTTATTACTCAACAAACGTTATTACAAACTGTTATTGTAACGTTTGCTTTTGTTTAATTATAGTGCCCGAAAATCTACCCGAGCAAATGAAGCACTTTATATTTTAATGCCAAAAGACACGAAGCAATTTCTTGCATCTGAAGGCATTAAACCCGGACCAGGATAGCCGCCTGCGCGACGTGTAAAATAACGTACATCAGCAAGGTTGTTAATGCCCGCTTTTATATTGTAGTTGCTAAGAAAGCGATAAGTGAGTGCCACATCCACAACGGTGTAGGCAGGTATAAGACCGGTTGTTGCAGCGGCACTGGGTGTAGTGGTATTATTTGCATCTGAATAAGCACTGCTTACATGACTCAACTGAGCAGTTAGTGAAAACCCTTTGATAAAGTAAGTAAGCCCGGTTCTCAGAATGTGGCGCGGCGCATTCTCTACACGTTTATCCCTTAGATTAGTTTCTGCAAGACTTCCATCGCTGGCTTTGGTGATCACTTTAAAATCATCATACTTCGCATCAGTATATGCGTAAGAAACAAACAGTGCCACCTCGCCATATGTTTTTTTCAACCAGTTTGCCTGGAACGGATTGAATTCAATTAAACCCTCAAATCCTTTGCTATGGCTGTTGCCAACATTTGTACTGTAATTGTATGTACTGCCGTCCTCCCTCATTTGTGTAATAGTACCTATACGGTTGCGGTAATTAAGATAATACACACCTGCATCGAAGTAAAGGTAGTTTTGTAGCTTACCGCGGTAGCCAAAATCAATATTGTATCCTTTTGCATCCCGCAGGTCAGGGTCTACGACATCGGTGGTTGCGTTGGCGCTAAGGTCTGCGAATTGTATAGGCCGGTATGATCCCGTAAAGTTTGCATAGAATTCGGTAGTGCCAAGATGATATTCAGCAGCTGCACCCGGTAATAAAAAGCCCCTGCTTTTGCTATTGTCAGCAAGTTTTATTTCGGTGGTATCTGTATAACCCACCCTGCCGTTTGCAGTGGTAGAAATCTGCTCCCACCTTAATGCAGGAATAACAAGAAATCGTTTGTTTATCCTGAAAATATTTTCTACCGCCACTGCTACATTGTTTGATACAAAATCAAGTTCTGTAGGAAAAACGCCTTCAATGTCTTTATTAAAATCATTGCCGGCATTTCCTTTGCCGTTGCGGAAACGGGTTGTATTGCCCCTGAAATATCTTACAGAAGTGGTAAGAGAATTTACTTCGCTGCCCCAGCTATAATTGTATAAGTGGCGTAGCTCTGCGCCAACATTTTTATACTTATCAATATCCACCGTTCTGTTGGCATAGGCACCTGTATTGCGGTTTATGGTATCTGCAACGGTAATAGCGTTCAGAAAACCAATACTGTTCCTGGTGCCTGATAATCCAAAGAGCTTTAAATTAAAATGACTGTTGGCGCCAGGTTTAAAATCCACGTTGGCTGCTGCGGTTGTCCATTGTACGTTAAACCAGTTACGCGTACGCAAAGACTGCTGCGCATCGATATTAAAAAGAGAATCTGTAAGACCACCGGGTTGCTGGCTTAGCATTTCGTAATGCAGCACTTCAATGCCTGCATGCAGTTTATCAGTAAAACGATAACCATATGTTGCAAAACCCGTATTGGTTTTATAGTTACTGTTCGCTCTCCATCCGTCTGCGTTTCTGTGGTCATAAAAAGCGTAGTAGTTCGATTTTCCCGACTGCCCGCCGATGGCATTGAAAGTATTGATCATTCCAAAACTGCCCACTGTATTTTGCGACTCGAAGGTGATGGGTTTATTCAGCCCGCTGCCATTTCGCAATACATAATTGAGCATACCGCCCATTTGCGGGCCAAACTGCAAAGCACCTGCACCTTTTAAAATCTGTATGCGTTGCACCGCCTGCATCGGTGGATTATAGTAAGCCTCAGGATAACCGAACGGATCTGCGGAAATATCATAACCGTTTTGGCGCACATTAAAATCCCAGCTACGGTTTGGGCTAAGTCCACGTGTAGATATACCCACCTGTATACCACTGCCATCGCTTTCCCAAATATGTATGCCCGGAACTTTTGCCAATATCTGGCGCATGGTGTTATTTACTACATTACCATTTACATTGTTTACCACTACCAATGCATTTTTCTTACCAGCGAAAATATGCGTACCCACTATTTCAGGCATCTGTACCATGTCGTGTCTGATGTCTGTTCCCACCACAGTAACATCTGGTAAAAACTGGCCTGGCGTTAATGTGTCTGTTCTTGGCTTTTCCGTTTTGCCGGTGTTAGAACTTTGTGCCGCTGCAATGGTGTTTACCATTACGACTAACATACCGATGATTGCTTTTTTCATTTGTAAAAATTCACATTGCAAAAATTCATCAGGTATGGCAAGATGGCTTACGGATTTGGAAACTCGGCTTACGGATTTAGAAAAATGCACAGCTTATGCATTGTTGTTTTCCTGCAACCAAACATCTTGTTTATCAGTTAAAGCAAGCCGTGCCTTTTTGTTAAACAAAGATGTAATACCAATAAAAAGAAGGAATGTGTTGCCAGCTATGTCAATACTATTGAGCTTTGGTTGTGTCACTCACTTGTACGTTCGGTTCTTTGTGGAGCATGTATTACTTCTTACCGTTCTTTCAACAGCTGACTTAAATGCCACAAACTCTTTTTTACATGATGCTCTAAAGTCAGAAAAGCCAAACAACATAGCTGCTTCAACCAACTCCAGGTCTTTACCTATACATACAAGACCATTGAGCATACGTTGCTGCACACTTTGATTAGTCAACAGATAATTTGCGTAAGTAAGAAAAGCTGAACGCTGCAGCCGCCATAAAAAAGGAACGATGAAGTGAGTGACACAACAGGCGATGCTATGAAATACCTATGCCGGCTACACTATTCTTTCTTCTTTTGTTTTGCTTTTTGCGGCAGGCTCATTCCGGCAACAACATTGTTACCTTTTCTGCAACTGATGGCTACCCTTATCTTTGCGCAAATTTTTTTGCATGTTACAGGTAAATGTTTTGCGCCAGCAAACAGCATGGGTTAAAGAAAGACTGGCCGTAAAAAACTTTAAACAGCCGGAACTGGTTGATGAGATTATTGCGTTGGATGATGAAAGGAAAAAGCTACAGGCAGCGTTTGATACCATACAATCGAAAATAAACACTGCATCCAAAGAAATTGGCAGGCTGATGGGCCAGGGCAAAAAAGAAGAAGCGGAAGCAGCAAAAGCGGAAGTGGCCACCAACAAAACTGCAGTTGGCGAACTGACGGAAAAAATGAACAGCACCGAAAAAACGCTGCAGGAAAAACTGTTGCAGTTACCCAACCTGCCATCTGCTACAGTGCCACCGGGTAAATCTGCGGAAGATAACGTGGTGGTGAGAACAGGCGGCAGTGATGTTACACTATATGAAGGTGCAGTACCGCACTGGGACCTTATTGAAAAATATAATATTGTTGATTTTGAAACGGGCTCTAAAGTTACCGGCCGCGGTTTTCCTTTTTATAAAGGTAAGGGTGCAAAACTGCAACGTTCATTGATTCAATATTTCCTGGATTACAATACTGCAGCGGGTTATACGGAATTTATTCCACCCTTTATGGTGAATGAAGCAAGTGCTTACGGTACAGGGCAACTGCCCGATAAAGAAGGACAAATGTATCATATAACTGCAGATGGGTTTTACCTTATTCCCACTTCTGAAGTGCCGGTGACGAATATTTACCGTGATACTATTGTAAAAGAAACTGAACTGCCTGTTATGATGACTGCTTATTCTCCATGTTTTAGAAGGGAGGCAGGCAGCTTTGGTAAAGATGTACGCGGGTTGAACCGCCTGCACCAGTTTGAGAAAGTAGAGATTGTGCAGATTACGCACCCTGATAAAAGCTATGAAGCGCATACCGCTATGGTGGAGCATATAGAACGTTTGATACAATCACTGGAACTGCCATACCGTATATTGCATTTGTGTGGCGGCGACATGAGCTTTACAAGTGCGCTTACCTACGATTTTGAAATATTCAGCGCTGCACAGCAACGCTGGCTGGAAGTAAGCAGTGTAAGCAATTTTGAAAGTTACCAGACCAACCGTTTAAAATGCCGCTTCAAAGATGCATCAGGCAAAACGCAGCTTACACATAGTCTTAATGGCAGTTCATTAGCACTACCCCGTATACTGGCCGGCATACTGGAAAACAACCAGACAGCGACCGGAATTAAGATTCCTTTTGTATTGCAGCCATATTTTGGCGCCGCAGAATTGAGCTAGTCATTTTTAAACTGATCGAAAAAGACCTGCTGCCAGTGCAGGTCTTTTTTTTGCGTGTGTAATAATGTGTGGTAAGAATTGTAAGGAGTAAAACGGCGGATGTGAAATATGCATCACAGTGCATGGACGCATCGTAAGATTATCTGTGCCTGGATTTTTTGGTATTTTTTCTTTCAGGAGAAAAGAACATGTAACAACTTAGTGGACGAGGAGCAAAATGAAAGCGTAACGCTGTTATTGAACAGGAGCAAAAGATAAAAATACTTTATCTTAACTTAATGAAAAAGCCAGTCTATGCCTGCCAGAGAACCTAAAATAGATGCGTACATAGAAAAGTCAGCCGACTTTGCGAAACCCATTCTGCAACACATCAGGCAACTGGTGCATACTGCCTGCCCGGAGGTAACGGAAGCGGTAAAATGGGGAATGCCATTTTTTGATTGTGACGGACCTGTATGCAATATGGCATCGTTTAAAAAACATTGTGCCTTTGGTTTTTGGAAAGCCGCCCTGATGAAAGACCCGGAAAATATTTTTAACAAGGATGGTAAAAATGCCATGGGCCAGTTTGACAGGATAACATCGCTGGAAGATTTGCCTGCGGATAAGATCATTATTGCTTACATAAAAGAAGCGGTGGCACTGAATAAAGCAGGCATAAAACAAGTAAAAACAAAAATGCCGGTACAGGAATTGCCCGTGCCGGAAGCGCTGGTCACTGCACTGCAACAACATACAAACGCCAAAGCAGTTTTTGAGAATTTTCCACCATCTCACCGCAAGGAATACATACAATGGATAAACGAAGCTAAAACAGCGGCAACACAGGATAAGCGCATTGCTACAGCCATTGAATGGATGGCAGAAGGCAAAGGCAGAAACTGGAAGTATGAAAAAAAATAACACACTGTCCATGGCTTCTTTGCTTCGGTCTACGCGTTTGCCGCATACTGCTTCCACAGTACAAGAGTGCGACGCAACAGGCGCCGAGTTATGCACATTTGCCGGGTACACAAACATTTCTTTTCTTAATTATTCACTATTCACCTGATACGAATGACCATTGCATGGTTTACTGTATGTTTGTTTTCAAACTCAGTACATGCCTTTTGATTCTATTGACACCATTCTTGACTTCCTTGAGCCGGTTAATAAGGCTTTTCTAAGTAATGACGAGGGTTATAAAGACAGCCAGCTTGGGAACAACATCATGCTGTATGACGAAGTTTTTCCGACACTTGAACAGGCAGACCTTGTGATTATCGGATGTAACGAAAACCGTGGTGCCGGTGTATTTCAGAAGCAAACAGCCAATGCTGCGGATGCTGTAAGAAAAGAATTGTATAAACTTTTTCACTGGCATAGAGATGTACATGTTGCCGATATTGGCAACATAAAACCGGGTGCTTCTATTACTGACACCTATGCGGCGCTGAGAACGGTGTTGCAGGAGCTGGTAAAGCAGGACCGGAAGGTGTTGATACTTGGCGGCTCTCACGACCTTACACTGGCACAATACGATCTGTATGCCAGGCAACAGAAAATTATTGAAGCGGTTGCAGTTGATGCAGCCATTGATATAAACGTGGAGAGTGTGGTGCCTGCAGACCAGTTTTTGATGCAGATGCTTACAGGCGAACCCAATTTTATCAGGCACTATAACCACATCGGTTTTCAAAGCTATTTTGTACACCCGGGTATGCTGGAAACAATTGACAAACTGCGTTTTGATTGTTTTCGTGTAGGCAAGGTGAAAGAAAACATGGAAGACATGGAGCCGGTGATACGCAATGCGGATCTCTTTTCTTTTGATATTAGTGCCATACAACATGCGCATGCACCTGCCAACCATCTTACACCCAACGGTTTTACCGGCGAAGAAGCTTGCATGCTGATGCAATATGCCGGTATGAGTAACCATACCGGGACCATAGGTATTTATGGCTACCGCAATGAGCTGGATACTGATAACCTGACAGCCAAACAAATCAGCCAGATGATTTGGTACCTGATGGACGGAATGCTGAAAGGCAAACAGGAAGCGCGTTTGACAGACCAGCATAATTTTAACGAGTTTCGTATTGCTTTTGCAGAAATAGAAACAACCTTTTTGCAAAGTAAAAGAACAGGCCGCTGGTGGGTACAGCTACCCGAAGGCAATTATATAGCATGTAGCCACCAGGACTACGTAATTGCATCTCAAAATGATATTCCTGAGAGATGGTTGCGGGCTGTTGAGCGGGGTTAACAGCAATATTGCTTTTTAGCGGCTGAACATCCTGTCAAGATAATCTTCTTTAAACTCTATATATGTAGGGCTACCGGTGGGTGTAACGTTTGCGGTATTGCTTAAAAAAAGTTCTTCCACCACCGTTTCCATTTCATTTTGCGACAAAGACTGTCCTGCTTTAATGGCCTGTTGCCTTGCCATACAACGCACAAGTTTTTCACGTTTGCTGAATTTTATATCGCTGCTGAAATGTTTGAATTGCTCCACCAGCAATTCGATGGTATGCTTTTCATTGCCATGGTTTACATCGGCAGGCGTACCCTGGATAACAAAAGCATTATTACCAAAAGGTTCTACCAGGTAACCCAGCGAAAGCAGGTCTGGTAAAAGATCGTGGAGCAATGCGGCATCCTGTGCGGGCAGTTCAACCGTTACAGGAAAAAGACTTTGCTGTGTAGCGATTTTCTTTCCGTGTGTTGCCAGGCTAAAACGGTCGTATAAAATACGTTCATGCGCCAGTTGCTGGTGTACCAGCAAAAAACCACTCTGCGTTGGAGCTATGATATAAGTATTATGCAATTGCAGCAAATGGGCGCCGGGGATTATTTTTTTACTTGTTGATACCGGCAACATTTCGTGCTGGCCAGTGTGCTGTACGGTTGCTTTGTCGTACGTAAACTGTGCGGTCTTTTCCTGCTCTTTGCCGGTAAAAAAATCTTTCCAGTGTTTGAGTTCACTTTTTTCGGTAGGTTCAATAAAATGCGCCTGGTGCTTTTGTGTAAAAGTTTTGAACAACGAGGATGATGCAGTTACAGACTCTTGCTGATCGTTGGTAAAAGGTTTGCTAACGGCATCCAGCTGCTGAATTTCTGCGTTGAGCGAAAAGTCTAACGATGGCGCAATACTAAACTGGGCGAGTGCATGCTTTACCGCAGCCTGTACAAAGGCATAGATGATCTTTTCATCCTCGAATTTTATTTCCTGCTTGGTAGGGTGAACATTGATGTCTATCTGCGAAGGGTCTAGATCGATGAACAGGACATAGAGCGGGTAACTGTCTTTAGCAATCATCTGGTCGAATGCAGTCATAACCGCATGGTTTAAATAAGCACTCCTTATAAACCGGTTATTGACAAAAAAATATTGCTCACCCCTGGTTTTGCGCGCAGTATCTGGCTTACCCACAAAACCATAAATATTCATGTAATCTGTTTCTTCTTTTACGTTTACCAGCTTTGCCGCATACTGGTTACCGAGTATCTGTATAACCCGTTGTTTAAGCGATCCTGCCTCGAGGTGAAAAACCTGCTGACCATTACTGGTAAGGGAGAAAAAGATGGCGGGAAATGACAGTGCCACCCTGATAAATTCATCTACTATATGACGTAGTTCTGAGGGGTTGCTTTTTAAAAAGTTCCTTCTTGCAGGCACGTTAAAAAAAACGTTTTTCATACAAATGCTGGTACCTGCAGGCGCAGCGCATGGCTCCTGTTTAACGACAACACTGTTTTCTATTTCTATATAAGTGCCCAGTTCAGCTTCAGGCTTACGTGTTTTCAGTTCTACCTGAGCCACAGCAGCAATAGATGCCAGCGCCTCGCCCCTGAAACCCATGGTTTTGATATGAAAAAGGTCATCAATTGCTTTGATCTTGCTGGTAGCATGCCGTTCAAAACTCATCCTCGCATCTGTCTCGCTCATGCCTTTTCCATTGTCAATTACCTGTACAAGGCTTTTGCCTGCGTCGTTGACAATGAGTTGAATGTTTGTTGCTCCTGCATCTACCGCATTTTCGAGTAATTCTTTCACGGCGCTTGCCGGCCGCTGAATTACCTCACCTGCAGCTATCTGGTTTGCTATATTATCCGGTAGTAATTGTATGATATCCGCCACTGCGCTCCTTCTTTTTTCAGGCGGCAAAAATAAAACTATTCAGATGAATCGGGTGGTTTAGTATTAACGGAGCCTTTCATATGTACATTCGTTTTACAATAACACCTGTTTTACGCCTTGTAAAACAGGTGTGTTGATAAATCAGCTCCTGCAATTTAACCTGTAAAACGGGAAACTGCAGGCAGCACATGTAGATTTTATGAAGCACGACGCCCACAAATGCGCTACACTTTTATGTGGCTCTAATAAGGCAAATGTTAACGCTAAAAGATTTTTTCAAGTTCCACCGCTTTTCTTTGCGTAATAAGTGCTGTAAAACTTTGTTGCATGTCGGTAGATATGTCAAGTATTCCTCCAAGGGTTTGCAAGAGTTTTTCTTCCAACAATTCCAGCCGCGCATCACTCAGTACGATCTCTGCGCAATAAGAATACAAGGCATATGCATGCACAGGGTTGATTTGTTTTACCAGTGCCGTAAGGTATTCATGCTCGTCTGTAATAAGGTTTTTATAATTCCTGTATTGTACCACCTGCTCTTTAAAGTTGAGCGTTGCATGCAGGTCTAACGCTACAAACAGGCCGGATACAAAATCGAGTTCCTTCTCTTTAAAGTCTCCGTCTTTATAACAGCAATGTAAGAACAAATGGCATATTGCTTCTTCTTTGGTTGTAATACCGGTCGTGATCATATTATATTTTTAGCTAAGCAGGTCAAGTATAGTGCCAGTTGGAAAAACGTAACTGGCATTATGGTTGCGCTTTTATTGCCTATAAAATTATTTTACATGAAAAGCACCGTGATCGTATACATATGCTGCCTTTGCCTGCTGGCCTTTTCATGCGACTCCAGACCAAAGCAAAACCCCAAATACACGCCGGCCACCAGTGCAACAGACAGTGTTATAAACAGCGGCGGGAAAGTTGCGGTAGAGAATTACCGCGAGGGAGCAAGAATGATTGCCGCCAATGATTGCTTTACCTGCCACCGGGTAGAAGAAAAAACAATTGGCCCGTCTTACCGGGAGGTTGCTGCACGTTATCATTTCAATGACGGCAATGTTGAAAATCTTGCTCACTCTATTATGTACGGTGCAAAAGGCTTGTGGGGAGAAAGAGAGATGACACCCCACCCCGGCCTGGAAAAGCGCGACGCGATGGAAATGGCGCGTTATATTCTTTCTCTTGACACTACCAATAAAGCCAATTAACAGATGGGATGAACCATACACTGACTGTGCCCGCCATTGCTGCATATGGTTATGCAGCACAAGAGTGCGACGCAAGGAACGATGCCCGGAGATCTGCTGCCGGGCTCCATATACTTACAACAGTAAATAATCGCTATCTTGATTAAATGAATGCTTCCTTTCTACAGGTTCTTATTAGCCTTATAGCAGGTATTGCAGTAATTGTTATACTTACATCGCGCTACAACATCCATGCATTCTTTGCGCTGATGATCGCCTGTTTTGTAACAGGGCTTGGTGTAGGCATGCTGCCCGCCGAAATTATCAATACCACGAAAGAAGGGTTTGGCAGCATTATGCGTTCGCTGGGTTTTATTATTGTGCTGGGTACAGCACTTGGTGTATTACTTGAGCACACCAGGAGCACACAGGTAATGGCAAATTATATTTTAAAAAAAACAGGTGAGAAACATGCTGCACTGGCATTGAGTTTAACAGGCTTTATTGTGGGCCTTCCCGTTTTTTGCGACTCAGGTTATATTGTTTTAAACGGCCTCAATAAATCTCTCATAAAATCCACTGGTTTACCCGCAGTAGTCATGAGCATTTCGCTGGCCACAGGTTTATATGCTGTGCATTGCCTGTTGCCACCACACCCTGGTGCTGCTGCCGCTGCAAGCAGTATTGGTGCGGACTATGGCAGGCTTATGCTGTATGGTATTGCCGTGGCAATACCTGCTATGCTTACAGGTTATTGGTGGGCAAACAAGGCAGGTAAAAACTTTGTGAATACTGCGTTTGCAGACACAGCAGAACCAGATGAAGCGGAAAGCGAACAACCAGGTGTTATACAGGCTTTTTTACCGGTTATTGTTCCTATTGTATTGATTGCTGCCGCATCATTTATGCACGCTTACGCAGCCAATGCTGTAATCAAAAATATTCTCTTTCTCGGCGATCCTGCAATGGCGCTGACCATTGGAATACTGCTTGCTTTTTTTGCAAAAAAGAAATGGCACAAAAACACTGTAGGCAGTTTATTGCAGGAGGCAGCTGAAAAAGCTGGCGGTATATTGGTCATTATAGCCGCAGGCGGTGCATTTGGCGCCATACTGGCCGCAACAAAAATCGGCGACCATTTCAGCAATGCGGTTACGTTAAGCAGTATCGGCTTATTATTTCCTTTCCTGCTTACCGTGGTATTGAAAACGGCCCAGGGCTCATCTACCGTTGCCATCATTACAGCAGCATCTATTGTACAGCCATTGCTGGCTGTACTTGGTTTACATACAGATGCGGGTAAGCTTATTGCGGTGTTGGCCATGGGTGCGGGTTCCATGATGATCTCTCATGCAAACGATGCTTATTTCTGGGTTATCTCCAGGTTTTCATCTGTTGACATGCGGGCCATGCTAAAAGTATATTCCACTGCCACCATACTGATGGGTATTGTATCGTTTTTTATGACGTGGCTTTTATCGTTACTGATCTTATAAAAATTTGGTGACGGGCTGCATTGCTACTATGAAGCTGCTGTTGCGTCGCACTACGTTCATCGGTAGTGCTGCTATGGGGCAATGTGCAGTCATCACCAGTTAAAATAAACTTCATGAGAATTGTAATTGCACCAAACGCTTTTAAAAACAGCCTGCATGCAACAGCAGTTGCCGATGCAATAAGCATGGGTCTTCAGCAAAGTAAACTCAACTGCGAAACGGTATGTTTCCCTGTTGGCGATGGGGGCGATGGTACAGGTGCGTTATTAGTCAACCACCTGGGTGGTAAACACATTGTTACAAAAGTGCATGACCCGCTGGGAAGAACGATCGATGCCTCTTTTGGTATGGTGGCATCTGCAAATACTGCTATTATTGAACTGGCAGATGCATCCGGCCTCAGGCTGTTAAAACCTTCTGAGTATGATCCTTTACATGCCACTACTTATGGTACAGGAGAATTGATAAAGGCAGCGCTCGATCATGGTGCAGCGCAAATTTTGCTTTGTATTGGCGGCAGCGCTACGGTAGATGCAGGCACGGGTATACTCAGTGCTTTAGGTGCCCGTTTTTATGATGCTGCACGTAACCTGCTGGAAGGCTTACCGGCATCGTTAACAGCAGTAGCGGCTGTAAACCTGCTGGGTTTGGACGAACGACTGCAAAAAACAGGTATCACGATCTTATGCGATGTTGAAAATATATTGCTGGGAGAACAAGGGGCAGCCAGTGTTTTTGGGCCGCAGAAAGGTGCAACAAAAGCAGCGGTAGAAATACTGGAAACGGGGTTCAGGCAGTTGTGCAATATCGCTTTTGATGAATCTGGTAAAGACATGGCCACCATAAAGTATGGCGGTGCTTCGGGAGGTGTGGCTGCAGGATTGCATACATTTTTACATGCAGAGCTGGTGCATGGCATAACACATTTCCTGGCCGTTACAGGTTTTGAATCTGCCTTACAGGATGCAGCACTTGTAATTACCGGGGAAGGCAGCCTGGATGTGCAAACACTGGAAGGTAAAGGCCCGTTTGGCGTGGCACAAAAAGCAAGGGCCAATAACATACCGGTTATTGGTATAGCGGGCAAAGTACCCTTACAACACCACCCAAAGATGCAGGAATATTTCGATGTATTATTACCAATCAGTAATGAAGCAATGGACCTGGATGAAGCAATGGAAAAGACGCACGATAACCTGGTAAGAACTGCAAGGGAACTGGGCAACCTGCTTGCTTTAAATATCAGGTAAGCTGCATGGTAATGGTATATAGTGAATGATGTATATCCACCTTTACACACCTGCCTTTTTGGTAATGATAGATATTGTAGTTACCATCGGGCATATCAATCCTGTATATGTTGTTGCCCAGCGGCTTTACAGCAAGAAACTGCTGAAAATTATCAGAGTATACTTTTGATATACTTACCGGCTCTGTATTGTATAAACACATCAGGTTATAACTGATGCTGATACAGCATACCGAATCTTTTTGGCGCTTATTGCAGATAACATATCCATTACCCGAATAGCTATGCTGCTTGTTTAATTTTTCATCGCCGTTTACTTTCCTGTATACAGAAGACTTGTTAAGAATACCGTTTTTAAAATGCGATTCTTCGGCCGCATCGACCGAAACGGCAAACACAAAAGATGTTTTAATATGTGATACCAGTTTGATCGTTTTAGCAATCCCGTTGCTGGTCTCTACAACGGTAAAGGTGCCAATATTTTTCTCGCCTTTCTTTACAGTATAATGTAAGGTTGTTTCCTGTGCCAAAGCACTATGGATAGTAAGCATGCATAGGCACAATATAAGAATGCTCTGTGCTGCACGACGTATAACAGGGGAAATATTTTTCATGCGGTTAAATTGTAAAAGCCTGCCCTTATAACGGGGCGGTGATGTTTTTGTTACAACGACTTTACAAACTTAACAGCACGGGATTGACAAAGCTTCAATATTGTGTTTGAACTGTGGAGATAGTATAATGAAATGTACGCTACAATATTTACAGGAAAATTTTGATATAGAGCCATACCAGTGGCGTGGTAAACAACAGGGAATCGAAACGATCGAGAAAACCGCCATGGCCCGGCATAATATTGCCACTGTCTTTTACGCCGGACATTCTTTTGATTTTACTTTCGAAAAGGTCGCCTGTGTTACCAGCGATGGCGGCTGTAGCAGATATCACAATAAGTGTTGTATAATCCTTCATGCCGAAAGCAAAGTAACCAAGCAGCGTTACCGTTGCAACGGCCAGTATTGCACCACCAATTGTTCCTTCCCATGTTTTTTTGGGCGATATACTGGAAAAAGGTGTTTTACCGATTACTGAACCAACCAGGTAGGCCATGGTATCGTTGATCCATATGGCAGCAATCATTACTACCGGAATAAGCCAGCCAAGATCGATGGTAAAAAGATTACCGAATATGAGTATGCCTTCTGAGCGCAGGTCCATCATTAAACCCCAGCAAACAGAAATATATAAAAACCCAAACAGGGAAATGCCGATATTCTGCAGGTTGAAGTGCCTGCCCAAAACTACTTCTGCCACGGGCATGGTAATAAAAAACATGAGCATGAGCCACCAGCCAATTTCAGAAAGTTGCATGCTGCCAACCTGGTAGGCGTTGTTTGTCATCCACATAATAAAACCCCAGCCTGCCAGCATGATGCCGTAACGGTGTATTGCTATAATGTTTTTGTAATCAGGATAAATTATGCCCATGAGTTTCTGGTACTCGAACCAGCAGCCAAAATGTACAACAGAGAATAAGATAAAGAAAGACCACTGATCTATAAAAAGCCCGCAGACCATTACGAGAATAAAGACAAGTGCTGTTAATGCCCTTACTTTAAACACAACAGGATTAAGTGCCATGTAGGATGAACGTTTATTAACAGCGCCGCAACGTGCGCTGTTTTTTTTATAAAGATAGCAGATTAGTTTGTAGCATATGTTTATAATGACTGTACCCTGGAGTGGTGCATATTGATCTGTTGTACAAGAGTGCGACGCAACAGGTGATGCCACAAAGTACAGGTGCCCGGTACATAAAAAAACCCGGCCTTTACAGACCGGGTGATAAGTGGTGTTTTAAGTGGTTATTGAATCATTACAGAGCTTGTATAAGCGATGTTCTCTTTGGTATTGATTAGTTTGATGAAGTACACGCCTTTTGGATAGGTTGCAACAGGAACACTTAAGCGGTTGATCATTTTAGCAGCGGTAAACAACTGGCCAAAATTGTTGCTGATGGTTACTGCATATTGTTTATCGTCTGGCAACTGTATTACAAGCTGGCTGCCGCTCTGGTATGTTTTTAGCAACGGGTTCGTTTTTACGGCACTGGTAGCAGTGGCTTTGGCAGCTTTCTTTTCAGTAAACTGGATATCGAACCTTTCGCCACCGATGATGGTGTTTTTATCCATTTGCTGAATATCGAACAGGAAGAGTTTGCCCGGGTTAAAAGAACGCGGCATTACAGTAAGTGTAACACTTGCCAGTTGATCCGGGTTAACAGGAATGCCATAGATTGTTCCTTTTGGAGACGTGAGCCTTACAACAGTTTTGCCCTGTTTATCTTCTGTAATAAAGCCGCCTTCTACTTTACCGCTTCTGCCAAGCCAGTCTTTGGCAAGGTCGCCAAGATCGATCTCTACATCGGCAACCTCGAGTATGTTGTTGTTTTCTTTTTCTTCAGGCATTTTAAATGCAAGGTCGAAAGTTGAAAAATCTCTGCCCAGTAGTTTACCACCTGCAACCAGCACTGAAGTACGAATCAGGGTAGCGTCAGGCAAGGCGTTAACGATAGAGATATTTTTCCAAACGATATTGTTGTTCTTCTTTACGTTATCGCCAAGGTTGGTTGTTTCAGGAAATGCCATACCGTAGGGAACAGCGGGTGTAGTTTCAATTCTTGCCAGCAGGCAGAAGTGCGAAGCATCGCTACCAAAGCAGGGGGCATAATCTGTTGGCTTGGGCGGCGTCCACGAAAACACAAGTGTGGTTGTGCCACCGGAAGAAACTGCGGGTATAACTTTTGTGCCGATTGCACCGCCAATATTTAAGGGCGTGCCTGCACAGCCGTAAGAGGCGCCGGTCCAGGGGAAGGTCCAGCCGAGGCTGGCGGATGCTTTGGCCCAGTAAAGTTTTAGCCTGCTGCCGGTAGCAAGTGAGGCCGCCACGCCCCTGTTGCGCACTTTTACATACACGTAGTTGGTTTGGCCATACTCAGGGTTTTGGTGCGTGGTACCGCCGTCGTTGGTGTTTCTTACCCATATATCAGGCGATACAAAGTAAGCCGAAGCATTATCAGGATTGGGTTCCAGCCCGGCATCGGTTACCTGGTCTTTCATGTAAAGATCGGGACCACTTTTCCATACGGCCCTGTATAAATTTAAGCGGCCATAGCCCATTTCGTTGCTGAAGCCTGATGCATTGTAAGTATAACCACCTACCTTATCTGCATTTTCGGTGAGTATGTTGAATACCTGCTGCTGTGTAAGATTTGCATTTAGCGAAAGCAACAATGCTGCAGCACCGGCTACCTGTGGGCAGGCGGCGGATGTGCCACCCATTCTGCCGGTGTAAGCATCGAAATTTGTACCCGCTGCAGGAAGATAAGTGCCGGTTGTATTTGGATTATAACCTGTAGCACCGGGAATATCCATAGACCATATTTCAAAATCTTCCCCGCGTATTTGAGAAGGGTAAGCACGGTGTGATGGTGCCACAATATCTACTACCTGGTTATCGGTACTTGCAGTATTGCTGGTGGGGCTGTAGTTGGCCTGCGCATCGTACCTGTCTGACGCACCAACGGTAAGTACACCCGCAACGTTTACATTGCCGGGAAATGTAACAAAACCATTGTTGCCGGATGCATGATTGGCTGTATTACCTGCAGCAAATACCACCACACAGCCAAGCCCGCCACGGCCGGTAGTAGTAGCATCTGTAATGGCTGTAACGATTGCCGGTACAAAGTTGGACAAGCTTGTTCCATAGCCCCAGCTATTGGATAAAATCTGCGCACCATTATTTTTTGCGAAGGTGATGGCATTGGCAATATTGGCATCAGAAGCAGAAGGGTTCAATATTTTGATGGGCATTATCTTACAAAGCGGCGCAACACCCGCAACACCCTGGCTGTTATCCCTGGTGGCGGCAACAAGACCTGCGCATGCATTGCCATGGTTACCGTTGCCCACAGGTGATGGATCGTTGCCAGGTGTAGCGGTTGAAAAATTACTGCCGCTCAATCGTACCTGCCTGGTGTTCGGCAGATCAAAGTGGTTACTGGTTACGCCTTCGTCGAGTACGGCGATGGTAATGGTGTTTTTACCTTTTGTGCGTGCCCAGGCCTCCGGTGCATCTATATCGGCATCTGCCGTACCTGTATGGCCGTCATTAATAAGCTGGCCAACATTGTGCAGGTTCCATTGCTGCCCAAAGTATTCATCATTTGGAACCTGGTGCATAATGATATCCCGGTAAAAATTTGGATGAGAAAACTCGGCCACTCCGCTTTCCATGATTGCATTGGCAACCTGCAGCGTATTGGCTTTGCGTGGTACAGCCACTGTATAAAACAACTCTCCTTTTTGTAAAATGGTAACATTGAATTTTTTTAAGATGGCTTCGATGTTTGATGAGTCGATGTCTTTTTTAAAGCGAACAAGAATTTCCTCTGTTGCGGAAAGCGCCAGCTTTTCCTTTGCTGTCTGAAGCAGTGGCTGAGCACTTATGATGTCGCTTTCATTTTGCAGTTGCTGCAGGGCGGCGCCATCTTTGTCTTTGAGTGCATTGATAATAACAGTGCGGTCATCTTTCCATTCCTTGTTTTTGAAGGCGCCGCTTTTTTCGAGCAATGCTATTTTTTCTTTTGCTTTATCTGCATTGATATAGCGCAGCACGTACTGGCCCGTTACGGTTTCAAGAGAAATTTTTTCTGTAAAGGCGTAATAGAAAAGGCCGTTTTGAAAATGACCAAAACTGCTGAAGACAATGGCAGCAAGGCATAGCGCTGCCATTAAGGTGCTAAGTAAAATACTGTTTTTCATACGTTAGGTTTGTAGTATTAAATAGATAAGCGGTTGTGTTGGTAACCACACAGGATTTGTTGCAGTACAAAAATTACCGGGCCCGGTTAATTAAACTGCTTAGTTTATCATAGGTTACACTTTTGATTGCAGCACAAAAATGCAAAGCAGTTTGCTCGAATAAAAGCGTAGTTCTACTAAATGTAAGAAGTGATTTTACGCATCATGATGCGTATGGTGAAAGTGGTTAGCTATTCCATCTTTGCGTGGCAATGTTAAAACCCGCAATGTCCAATACACGGTCTACAACGGTTAGCGCCACTTCTTCGATCGTTTGTGGCCGGTGATAAAAAGAAGGCGTAGCGGGGCAGATGATACCACCCGCAAGTGTTACGGTTTCCATATTCCTGATATGGATAAGGTTATAGGGTGTATCTCTTACCATAAGTATCAGCTTCCGCCGCTCTTTGAGCATTACGTCAGCGGCACGTGTTACCAGGTCGTCGCTTATGCCGTTTGCAATACGGCCCAGGGTGCCCATGCTGCAAGGTGCAACGATCATTATGTTGTAGCGTGCCGAGCCTGAAGCGAAGGGTGCCGAAAAATCGTGTTTATCGAAATAAGTTACAGGGTAGTTTTTATAGTCTTCATTGCTAAGCTCGGTTCTCCAGACTTCTTTTGCATTACTGCTCATTACCACACCCAGTTCCTGCCACTGCGTTTTGATGGTCAGCAGTTTGTCCAGCAACACTTTTGCATATACAGCGCCACTGGCCCCGGAGACAGCTACAACAACTTTATTCATTGAAAGCACTTTTTTTACCAAACAAAAGTAGCAGCTAAAAGGTTAACCGTGGTGAAAGAAGAATTATGTGGCGGGCTGCAGTACTGCTATGGGGCTTCTGTTGTGTCACTCACTTGTACGGCAGCACATTATGCAGCAGTAGCGGTACAAACAGGTTTTTATGTGCAAAATTGCTGGCCGGGGTTTTTAATGGTTATTATAAACAAATTAATCTATTTCTAATTTTATTGTTAAAATTAATGTTGCAACTTTGGCTACACAACAAAAAAATATTTACCTGATTTAACTAGGTGTTTTTCATAGGTTAGCAACGGCCCTGGTATTCTTACCAAGGCTTTTTTATTTACAGGCATTGGAAGACGGCGCATTACAGCGAAAAAAACATACATGAATGCCGGGCCATCTGAGGCCGGCAAACAAAAAACGGGTGTTACACCCGTTTTTTGTTTTGCTGTTATTGCTGTTGATAGATACTTATTATTGTAAAGGCTCACGGTTGCAAGACATGACCCGGAACGCTGCAGCCGCCATAAAAACGGAACCCTGAACCGAGCGTGGCAACAGGCGATGCCACAACGTACCACTGCCGGTTACCAAAAATGTATTTTACAATTGTTCGTAAAGTGCTCTCAGTTTTTCTCTTGTCATGATCTTTTCCCAGTCTTTACCAAGCGCATTCTCCCACAAAGGTTTCATACCCATTGACACGTTGATCATTGCTTCGAACTGCTCATCTGTTAAACCACTGCAGATGCCCGTAGGAATATCGATATTGTTGCGTTCTACCATGCGTTTAAATTCTGCTACGCCCTCGGGGTAATAATCCTGCAAATGATTCATTACAATGCAATTGCCAATGCCGTGTTTGGTGCCGAGCAGGTAGCTAAGCCCATAACTTACGGCGTGTGCCACGCCCACCTGCGAGTATGCAATGCTCATTCCGCCGGCATAAGAGGCCATCATTAATTTATCGTCGCACTCTTCATCCCACGTATCTTTTTCCAGGAAAACATACTGGCAAAGTTCCAGTGCTTTTTCGCCATAGCTTTTGCTGAATTCGTTGAGGAAAGTGCCCTGCAGGCTTTCTATACAATGGATATAACAATCCATACCGGTATAAAAACGCTGGTTGGCCGGCGCATTGGCGGTAAGTTCAGGATCGAGTACGATCTGGTCAAAGGGTGTAAAATCTGAGTTCATACCCAGCTTTCTTAAAGGGCCGGTAAGTACGCATGTGCGGCTTACCTCTGCGCCGGTACCGCTGAGCGTAGGAATACCGGCTTTGTACACGCCGGGGTTTTTTACAAGATCCCAACCCTGGTAGTCTGCGGAAGAACCGGGATTATTCATCATTAGTGAAACGGCTTTTGCAAGGTCCATAACTGAGCCGCCACCAATACCTATAATGCCGGAGACGGTACCAAATTCATCTTTTAACTGCTGCGCCAGCGCATCTACATAAGTGGTCTTGGGCTCGTATGTAACATCGGCAAAAATTATCTTGTCGTTGTTTCTCAGCGGTATGCGATTGACGAGCGGTTTATTTTCGAAGAAATGATCTACCAAAAAAATCATTGGGGCACCGGCTTTACGGTTCGGTGCAAGAATTTCATCCAGCTGGTTAAAACTGCCTCTTCCATACACTACATAACTAACCATTCTGAAATTGCGAAACTGTGCCATACAAAAAATTTTTGCGAAGTTATGAGAATGCGTGTTTAAGCTTTGCCTTCGGCTATTTTATTCATAGCTGGTTTTACCAGTATACTTTCGTAACCTTTCTGCAGCATGTAACGCATGGTTTTCATTTTCTTTTCTGCTGCTGTACCGGTTTTTAAACTGTTCCATTTTTTACTGATAAGGCTGTTGAGAGTTTGCTGGTATGCCTGATCTTCAATATTTCCGAGGGCGGTGCTTATGTTCCTGCTGCTTACTTTCTTTAGTGTAAGCTCGTGCTTGATCTTTATCTTTCCCCATTTTTTTAGCCGGAATTTACCCCTGGCAAAACTTACAGCAAAACGTTCTTCATTCAGGAAATCGTTTTCAATAAGCCATGCCACCACCTGTTCTGCATCACGCTTCCAGGCACCCAGCGCGTATAGTTTTTGCATTACTTCTGCATGAGATCTTTCCTGGTACGCGCAATAGTGTTTTAGCTTTTGTTGTAATTCACTCAACGATGGCAAAAGATGAAATTTATTTTGTAATAATAATAAAACATTGCGGTTTAGTTAAAATTTTGTAGTTTACATTTACACATCTAAGGTTAAAAGATGAACGATACCAAACCACAGGTTTTATTGATAGATGATGACCAGGTTTATTTATTCGCAGCTACCAAAACTATTGAAGCAACAGGCATGGCATCGAGCGTGGAAGTTTGCACCAACGGGTTAGATGCGCTTGAATACCTCAACAGGATCATTGGTTCCGGCGGAAAATTACCAGATGTTATTTTTATTGACATCAATATGCCGGTTATGGATGGCTGGGAATTCCTGGAAGAATACAAATCGGTATCGGTAAAAATACCGGGCAGCATTAAGATCTATATTCTAAGTTCTTCGGTTGATAAAAACGACATCATGCGCTCCAAAGAATACCAGAGCGTGGTAGATTACGTGGTAAAACCCGTTTACAAAGAAAAATTCAGCGAAATTTTACAGGCTGCATTTAACTAACATCCCCACAAACACAAGTAATTCACATTCTGCTGTTGATAAGTGCAAAGCAAAAAATACATATTGCTTTGTATGGTTATTTTACAGTAGGTTTGTTGCCATTTAAAATGAAATTTTTCTCATGAAATTTATCGTTTCAGCATCATCGTTGCTAAAGCATTTACAACAGATCAGTGGTGTAATAAGTGCCAATACTGTTTTACCTATACTCGAAGATTTTTTGTTTGATATTGTTGACAAGAAGCTGAATATTGTAGCCACCGACCTGGAAACTGTAATGCGTGTACAGATGGATGTGGAAAGCAAAACAAACGGCAAAGTTTGTATTCCGGCAAAAATATTGATGGATTCTCTGAAGAACATTGCAGACCAGCCGCTTACTTTTAATATCGACAAAAACTATACAGTAGAAATTACAAGCGACAATGGTAAATACAAGGTAATGGGCGAAAACCCTGATAATTTTCCCAAAGAGCCTGTAGCAGATGATACCAACTCTTTTACCATGACAAGCACTGCCTTGCTCAGCGCCATCAGCGATACATTGTTTGCAGTAAGCAACGACGACCTGAGGCCGGCCATGACAGGTGTTTATTTTGAGCTTACCAAAGATGCGGCACAGTTTGTAGCAACCGATGCCCACAGGCTGGTACGCTACAAAAGAACGGATGTAAAATGCCCCAAGACAGACAGTTTTATAGTGCCTAAAAAACCACTCAACCTGCTCAGGAACGCACTGCCAGATAATGACGATGAGCTAAACATAACCTACAACAATAATCACCTGTTTGTTACACATGGATCAACACAATTGATCTGTCGGTTGATAGATGCACGTTTCCCCGATTATAAAGTGGTTATACCTGCTGATAACCCATACAAACTTGTGGTAAACAAATCAGATTTTCAGAGTGCACTGCGCCGTGTAAGTGTGTTCAGTAACAAAAGTACCAACCAGGTTGTGCTCAGCATCAGCGGCAGCGAACTGCAACTGGCCGCGCAGGATGTTGATTTTAGTTTTGAAGGTACCGAGCGTATGAACTGCCAGTACGATGGAGAAGACCTGCAGATTGCCTTCAATGCAAAATTCCTGATTGAAATGCTGAATGCAGCAGAGACTGATGAAATAAAAATCGAACTTTCTACCCCAACAAAAGCAGGCATTATAAAACCAACAGAGCAGGCTGAAGGCGAAGATCTCCTGATGCTCGTAATGCCATTGATGTTGAATAATTAAGTTGCACAACTTTAATCGCTAATAAGCCGGCATTTTACAATGACCGGTTTTTTTATTGGCTACCAGCTATTGTTTTTCATGGCATCACCTGTTGTGTCACTCACTTGTGCGTTCCGTTTGCATGGCGACTGCAGCGTTGTGTTTTAGCAAGCCCGCATCGGGTACAGCAACGATATCGTTTCGCTTATGCAACACCAGCATGATGCGTGTAAAAAACACCGCGTGTTACACAATGCTGCATTACTTGTTGCCGTACAAGTGAGTGACACAACCAAAGATGATAGTAGCAATGCTGTTGAGACAACACGCTTTCAAAATAAGGTGGTACACACCTTTTGAAAAACTTACCCAGGCGATTGCAATTGACCTCTCTTAATATCAGGAGCCTGCACGAATATCTTCCAGCCGGTGTGAAAAATGTCGCTTGTTGGTGAAATAAACATACCTGATATTTTTACATGGAGATGTATCTCCATCTGCTATATTGGTTTGACCAAATCTAAAACTTTGAAGAGCGGGCATTTCTCTTACAAAATTAATTGTGGGAAGCGTACCACAGTTATTGAAAGCCAGGATAGTCAGTTGCTTTAGGAAGCTAACATAATCATGGTTTTTTATGCCTTTGCAATGATCAAAAATCAATGATTTTAATGAGTGCACACTTTTATCCAGGCAACAAAGTTTTTCTAACCTGGCACAATAATGAAATTCTATTTCTTCAAGCTCTTTTAATCCGCCAAGACCATGTAGATCGAGAACGTTTGACTGTGTTATTTTCAATTTCTTAAGATGAGTAATATAAGAAATGCTGGCGAAGTTTTTTTCTTTAGGTATATAACGATGCAATGAAAGCTCCTGCAATCTGGCGCATTGATCCATGTTTTGGAAATGTGGGCTCCAGTCGGCATTAAACACCTCCAACTTAGGAAAAAAAGAAAAATTCATATGTCTGTTTTTTCCTGAGATTATTGCTGAACGCAAGTCTGAAAGTACATTGATACCAGTTATATCTGAAATCCCCTCTGATATTGATAAATGCTTTACATGGGGATAATGCTTTATAAAATCTACGTTTGGCAGTTTATAATCATGGTAAATTGTTATTGCCACGCCATCTAACTTATGCTTTTCAAACACTCGCATACACTCTGAGATGTGATCAGAATTGATGATGATGTATTTATGCCCATTAACATAGACCTTACAGTTATCGATCATTTCAATTGCCATTCTATGTTGATTTTTTATTTGTTAAACAGGTCTATTCAAAGTATCATACCAGGTTCGAATCAATATGCCAAATGAGCAACCGCCGCAGCCGGAATTCCATATATCGCCGCGATAGTTAAACCGTCAAACACTTCCTGCAAATAACTGTGTGGATGAGTTTAGATATAAGCATAATTAATATTGCTTCTTACTACGTGTCAGTATTTAATTGAAATGATGAAAAGAATTCGCGCAAAATTAATATTCGTGTGCTAAACATGATTCTTCGTATTGCCATTTGCCTTGCAACTCCCCTTCATCCAAATATTGCTTAATTACCCTATAATCTATATTAGACGGAACATTAATAGCTAATATTTTTCTCGCTAAAAATATCTCGCCCTCACACCCCAAACTATTCAAATACTTTCTTACATCTTCAATGAGGATTACATCTTTAAAAAAGTAAAGTCTTACTGTGCTATTTCCTGATACGCTTACAAAATCATCAAAATAGTAAACACCTTCTTCAAGATCGTATTCAGCTTTTATTGTATCCCCTAACGATATCCTTTTTGCTATAAAAGGGATATTATCAATAATATAATTATCACCTCTTTTTATACACCAGAGGCTTTCTTTCTCAAATTCATTTTCATTTATCTTTTGAACAAAAAATATTTTTTGTCTATTAATCATAGTATTTTTTAAAATGGTAAACGCGGTGATAAGCGAAACTTATTAGGTGTTGGCGGCAGTGGGGGCGGTAAGGTAGCCCCTTTTTTCAAATTGCAATCTCTACACAATACCTGTCCATTATTAGGAGTGCCACTACCCCCATTTGATTTTGGATCTATGTGATCAACATGAGCTTCGTTTTTGGAGGTGTTAACCCCTTTTCTTGATTGTGCGGGATTTATTACCAAGTGGATCTATTTCTATAAATCTTCCAATTCACGGATCATGATTTCTCCATTTGAATTGCACCCAGTTTAAACCTAAATCATCATCAAATCTCTGTCCCAGAAAAGTCTTCTTTTTATTAGGTGTTATGTTAGCTGCTTTAGAGCTGATACCCGCCATTGTTAGCCCGAACGGATAATATTCCGTTCACTCCGGTAACGGCCCTCTCGTATGTATCACCTTGCAGGTTATCAAAGAACACATAAACCGTGCTCTGGTTGCTTGCATAAATTTAAATAAATCCACTTTTTGTAACCTGTATATTCTGCAAGTCAGTGTTATGACTTTTTACTACACCATTATTACCTGACATACTGCTGCCATATGATACGTAGTGGAACTGCTCATCAAACAATATCCAGTTTATACCCGCATTTGGTTTCAATTAGCCAGCTATTGTTTTTCATGGCATCACCTGTTGTGTCACTCACTTGTGCGTTCCGTTTGCATGGCGACTGCAGCGTTGTGTTTTAGCAAGCCCGCATCGGTTACAGCAACGATATCGTTTTGCTTATGCAACACCAGCATGATGCGTGTAAAAAACACCGCGTGTTACACAATGCTGCATTACTTGTTGCCGTACAAGTGAGTGACACAACCAAAGATGATAGTAGTAATGCAGGTAGAAAATTTAATGTTGTTATTTCGTTGGCAAAATAGGTTCCCTTTTTTGCTTTGCTTCTCATTCCCTTATTGCCAATTCGTCTATTTATGATTTAATGGCGAAACTCTTAATTATTTTATCGGTTAGAATTGACTGTCCCGAGCGTTTGCTGCGGCACCATATGGAATACGGAAACTCATAATAAATTTCCACACCTCAAAATAAATGATGAATGATATGAGTATATTTATTGTATTCAAAGCGTATTAATAATACTTAGAAAACTTGTTATAACAGCGGATTAATAAAAACAAATATTAAAAGTCAATGCAATCAACTAAAAAATTTGATATTCTATTAGATAACATTTTAGCTCAGGCTAAATATTTTCTCGACAATGCTGCTGAATTTTATCCATTTGGAGTTGCGATTGATAAAAACAAAAACATAAAACCGTTAGGCGTTTACTTAGATGAAGAATTTCCAGATTCTGAAACCGTTTTTAATCAACTGGAAAAAGCTATGTTAACATCATTGTATAATAATGAATATATCGCAGCTGCGATTGGAACTGACATTATTATTAGTACTGCACTACAAGACAGGATAGTACAACGTACGGCAATTCAGATAAAATTTTACATGGAAAACTCTAATTTTGAAACTCATTTTTTTTATAAAAAGATAGGGCCTAGTTATTCTATCGAAAAGGCTAATGTTTAATAGAGTTAGATAAAATTGGCTATGTCACCATTATTAATTGATAGAATTTATTATGTTTTCTGTATAACCATTAACGTAGTTCTACGTTTCGGAGGTGCACTCAACGTAGGTAGTGGTCCTAATTTCGGAAGACCTTGTAAAACTCCATCCTGAACTGGCGTACTCGTGTTGTGAGTTTTTATATCAAAATTTGAATTTTGCAATGGGTTTGTTAGTTTAACCCCGCATCACTGCGGCTTTGATTATTTCTGTATCTTAAATAAAGATCAGGGTTTATTAATAGCCTTTCTGTAAAATAATTTATTGTAAATAAATCTTCCAATTGATAGCGTTATAAAACTTACCAATCCCATTATAAAACCAAATATTGGGGAAAGCAAAAGCGCTATCAGAAACCCTTTAATCCCATATTGAGGAGTTCCATTAAAGACTACTGGTGTAACTCCTGCTAAAGATAAAATTGCTAGTAACAATGCAAATGGTAACATGCCAAGTGCGTAAGCGATTATCAAATCTTTTAAATTAAATTTTTGCATTTTATTGTTTCATTTTAAAAGTATAAGTTGACATTACCAAGTCCATATTTCAGATATTTTTCCCGCAACATAATCTGCGGCTGCAGTGACATAATTTTTAGCTGCCTTTGCTAATTGATATAGGTTAACGCTACCTTCACCTTCAACGGGTCCAATTTTTCCGCTGGCACCTATTTCTAAAGAATTATTTAATGATACTTTTCCACTCTTAACATTTCCATCAGCATCAACAAAATCGCCTGAAAAAGAAACATCAGGTTTTTGCAAATTAATATCATTCTCTCCTTTCAAAACTTGGCAGACTGGTTCTGACTTTAAAAAGGTTCAACTATGGCAAAGACAACATTAGGTAAAAAACTAAGGGAGTGCAGGGAGGATAAAGGTTTGTCCCAACAGGAACTGGCGAAGATTTTAAAAACTTCTCACTCTGTTATCGGTCGTTATGAACGTGATGAGATAAGCCCTACCATTGATGCAGTTAAAAAAAATGGCGGCTATACTTGATACAACAGTTGGTTAATTATTGGGTGAGAGTAACGAAGGAAAAACTTTAAAAGATACTGCCATGCTTAAACGGCTCAATGATATTTCTGCATTGCCTGATAAAGACAGGGAACACATCCTTTACACTATTGACGGGCTGATTAAATCGGCAAAGCTGCAAGCTCTCTAAATACAAAAGCCGCATCACTGAGGCTTTTGTATTTTACTCGTTTTATTACAAACGGCATCGATGATATATGATTAATAATTTGCCTGATTAATTGTATAACGATGTACCTTATCTAAGCTATCAACATACACAACATAGTAGTAATAGTTTAACTTAGAAACTTCATACCAATTATTCACTTCTAACCTTCCTATAACCTTTGTTTTTACATTCCCATAAACATCTCTTAGCCAATAAAAATCATTTTCCTTATTAAAGTATATTCTTTTGCTTTGATAGCTTTCCTCAGGCTTGATTTTTACGTTTGCAAAATAAGAGAAAGAAGAGTCGTACTCCAATTTGTCCAAAATTTCCGATTGACTTAAATCAACAAAAGGATTGATTATACTATCCTTTTTTACTTTCATCCTTTTGACTTCAATGGTATTAGCCCCTTCTGCTTCACTCTTTTTGTTCCAATTCGGGTTTATAATATACTCAGGAGTAATATCTATTTTTTTATCCAAACATCCCTCAGTAATCAAGACTGTAATAATCAAGATGATAAAATTTCTCATACAGCTACTTTTTATTTGGGTTGATTACATCAAATACTGGCGACCGTTAAAGTTTCATACTTATAAAAATTTTTGGTATTAGCACCTTTATATGGCGTAATGTCCCCTGAGCCAACATACATGGCCATAGAGAAGACGTCGTGAAGAAAGAAGAATGGCATCCAAGGCACAAAATGCCGATTCACAAATCCCTGCCTCAATCTTGGGCCAGCAGGGAAAAATTAGTTAACTCAACCAGATTCTTGTTATAACATCTTATTTTTCATTGTTATGAAATTTGTATTTTTCGTTTCCGTACGCCTTCAATCAACTTATCAATTTCTCGTTTATACTTTTATCTAAATTGGTTAATTTATTGTCAGCGAAATAAGAATTTGCAATACTGGCATGTTTTCAAAAAATCTGTCAAATCAGGGTTATGCGATTTATCTTCTAAAAAAGGAATGTCTGATAAGCTAGCATATTTTTTATACAAATTCTGATAAACTTCAAAATAAAAATATTTACAAAATAATTTTTTTAATATTTCCATCAATTCCTCACGATTTGCAACTTGGATCTTTCTGTCAATGGCAATAAAAAGGCGGATCTTTCAAATGTACTTTCTTTGTCAAATAGTTGATCCTTTATATAAGCGTCAATATTATCAGTTTTAGAGACAGCAAGCACATAAGCCATTGTCCATTTTATCGACTGGTTGTAATTACTGTTCTCAAATAAATCAATGATGATAGAAGGATTAAAAGGACTTTCTGCTGAAATCAATGCTCTAATTAAATGTTCACCTTTACCTAAATGTTCTTTATAAATTGCAGGCAGCCATTTTATTACTAACTCTATCATCTTAGATGGTATAACTTTTTCTTCATGGATTTGTCTTATATCGTGATAATGGAATCCTTGAGTTGCAAGCTCGTAAACTAATAATTTTTCTGCCGTTCGATTTTGCTCCATAATAAAATATTATATTCTAGTGTTGATCATTTATATTTACTCGTTTCACTTTCCCACTATCAATTTGATTTTGTAGCGGTTTTGTTACCTTCGCACCTTCGGGCAGCTTTAACACATATTGCCTAAAGGTATTTTTCGCATGAGCAATCCCATCTTTTATCTGACTACTTAAACATTGAATTGTTTTCGAGCCTATGTTCTTTATTTCTGCAAAAACTGTCGGCGTAGAAATATCTGCAATTCTATCTTTACCAGTTATAGGTCCTTGATATCTTTCTCTATTCTTTTTCCGCATGTGTTCCCCATTTTTTTCTCCTTCTTAACCCTTATCATTAGGCTCTTTTTCACCTTTCTTAGGATTACGAGCAGAAGAAGATGTAGCTGATGCGGATGACTGTGAATTAGAATTTGCTTGATAGCCAAAACTTCCTTCTGCCAAAGATTGATGGTAACGTGATTGAGCCGCCTGCGCACTCATAAGAATAAAACTATTGACACTTACGCCGCCAGATGCATCACTTACGCCGTTGGTAATTTCCTTACTATTAACGACGACAAAAGCAGTCGTTGTAATTACTGCTGCATCCGCTACAATCCTTGCGGCCAATATTTCTATTATACCATAAGTGAACGCATGAAAAAAGATATTGCTGGCAGGGAACTGCTGAATATTTATAAAAGGGCACAGAAACTTGAACCTCAACAACTCTTTGCAGTGAAAGATTTTGTTTCTGCTTACCTACTTAAAGCTGACCTTCAAAAAATTTTGTAACGAAGTAAAATACAAAAGCTTCAGTGATGCGGCTTTTGTATTTTAAACTATAATATCTGTTCCTATCATTGGAAGAAAACTTTTTAATCTGTTCATCTCCTCTTTGGTATCATCAAGCATATCACGTTCAAATAGCTGCTTGTCGTATATTTTAATAAGTTCATCTAAAGACGGATTGTTATTAAGCTTTGCTGCTATTATGCCTTTGAGGATTCTATAATTATCGTTTTGTGTATGAACTTTGTAGTCATTTGGTTTAGTATTAATAATCCTGTCAACCATCGCCGCAGTCGCATTATTCAAACAATATGGTAACCCAACTTCTTTAAAATGTTTTAATAGCTGGTTTGCTACATAAGTAATATGCTTCTCCTCAAACACATGCAGGTCAAGGCTTTTGTTCCGGCTTTTATATAAACCGTCAGGGTTTGCTAATATCGCTGCGATACTATTGCCTATAGTTTTAAAATCAGTATCACTTTTTATAACAGTATTTAATGTGATTTCTTTATAATATTTTTCTATCTCTTTTACATTAACCCATATGAAAGGTTCAACTAAAAAGCCTTTTGCAGATGTTTTGATAACTGTCCTGTTGTAAATAAGAAACTGGTACAAGAAAACAGCGCTATTTGTTTTTCTGATAAAACCTTGTTCTTTATAAGAAGGTTGAAAATCAAACGCCTTCATTTCATTGGAAAGCAAATCAATTATCTTTCGTAGCACTTCTTTCTGTGTCATTGTTTAATTAACCATTTATTGAACTGTAAATGAACCTGTTTTAGCATCCCATCTGTAAACCCCTGTCTTCAAAGTAGAAGGGTCAATTTTTGTTCCTTCAAGGGCTCCTGCATTCTTACCCAATAATGTTGCCGCATCACCATCATTGAAAAATAGTTTCTGTCCGTTACTTAGCGAACTGCCATTTACTTTTGATTCAAACACACCAACTACTTTACCATCTTTTACCACAACAAAATCAGCAGTCATAGATGCCCCATCCATTTTCATATTTACCTGCTCTAATATTTCCGCTCCCTTGAACTGTTTTTCTAAAACACCTTTGGTAAGTGTTTCACCCATTTTTCCTATGTCGTTGATTGAGGTGAGGTCGTTAAATACATTTTTAGCAAGAGTCCCTTCTTTGGTAAAGGAGCCTTCTTTCAATGGTGATAATGCCATTCCAATATCCGTTAGCACATGTGCCGTTGCTGCATACTTGGTAAACGCATCGCTACCAGAACCGCTATACTGAGATGAAACATTCACACCATAATCAACTGCATTTTGTACAGGTGATTTAGAAAGCATGTTACCAAGCCCTTTTAAGGTTTGCACTGGATGCGCAATTGCATTTCCCGTACCTTGTATTGCACCCTGCACAGATCCCCCTACACCCACAACCGCACCCAATACTTTTGCAGATGTACCATTGGGATTTTTTACGGTATTTTGAACTAGTTTATTAAATATTCTAAAGTCCAATCCTTCTGCTCCGTCTAAATCAACATTCTTTATAGGATCGTTGGAGCAATATTGATATGGGCTTAACTGATAGAACTTTTCGGTAATTGGGTCAATTCTAAAGAACCTTGCTATTTGCTGATTGTACTCTCTCATTCCGTAATCATACCATTCAAGACCAGAACCGTCATTAAATTCTTTATTCTGTATTTCCTTTCCAAAAAGTTTATGCTTATTTCCAGGCTCTCCGAAGTTGAGTGCTTTCGAACTAGTCCCCGCCATATTCAACCCGAACGGATAATATTCAGTTGTTTCCAGTAAAGGCCCCCTGGTATGTATCACCTGCAGGTTATCAAAGAACACATCAACCGGGCTCTGGTTGCTTACATAAATATAAATAAATCCACTTTTTGTAACCTGTATATTCTGCAAGTCAGTGTTATGACTTTTTACTACACCATTATTACCTGACATACTGCTGCCATATGATACGTAGTGGAACTGCTCATCAAACAATATCCAGTTTATACCCGCATTTGGTTTTAAATCGCCTGCCGTCGGCGTCCTGTTCAGCAGGCTGGAAGGCAGGCTGGTTGGCATGGTGCCGCCCGTTAATAATCCAAGGGTTGCTCCCTTGCCATCGACAGCGCCCGTTGGCGCACCAAGCAGCCCCGTAATAATATCTGCGAGCGGAATATTGGCATTACTGCCACTGGCATTGTTCTGAAACCAGTAACTCTTGCCATACACATCTATCCTGTCGCCGGTCATTACTTTCAGCGTTATACCCAAACCGGTTTTATTGGTGTTGCTGTTTAACTTATACAACCTGGCACTGTTTTGCCCGGTTGCACTGTTGGGGTTGTTGTTATAAGGCGGGTTGCCATTGTTATTTGTATAAGCAGTTATACCGGTTGCGGTAGTGTTTGCAACGATAAAAGCATTGTTTACATCGTAGTAATTTTTTTCTACATCTACAGCTGCAGTACCTGATCCATATGTACCTTCCAGAGTAAGGGCCGGATATACATCCTGTTTTATTTCGTCTGTAAGTACTACACGAACATTTCCAAGATGATCTTTTTCAAAATAATCAAACCATACTGTGTCTTTATTATAATTTGATTTTGTTCTTGCCCTGCCTTCTTCATGGGATATGTATTGCAGCGTGTCGTTTTGGTAATTAAATAAGCCCAGGTAGTCGGTTACAGTTGTTTTTGATGGCGTAACAGTATTATCAACAGTTGTTTTTTTCAGTTTATTACCCGCTGCATCATATGTGTAGGATATCGTTCCTTTTCCTGTTACAGTGATTACTTCCGGCAGGTTCAGGTAATTATAACTTATGCTGCTGATCTGCTTGTTGTTGTCCTTATTCATGTTACCGTTTCCATCATACCAATAATCCTGCGTGGTGTTATTGTTTACTTCAGTAAAATCTCCCAGTTTGGCGGCAGGGTCATTTAGTTTATCGGTAACATAATTAAGCCTGTTGCTGTTGGCAACGTAGTTGTATTTAAGGCTATCAATGGTAACAGAGGTATTGATTTTTAAGCCTTTTTGGTTTAAGGTGAGAATGTTGCCATTGAGGTCATACGACATGCTTTTCAGGCTGAAATCTACACCAGCACTAATATCCCACACGTTATTGCCAACATGTTGTGTAAAGTCTGCCTTTGTAAGCCGGTTTAAATTATCGTATGTAAAACCATATGATCTTTCCTGGCCATCGCTTCCACTACGCCAGCGTATACCGGCAATGTTACCATTCAACTCATTAGAAGTAAATCCAAAATCATAGCAAAGTTCCTCTCCAAACCAGTTGGTTGCGCCATTTATGTTCCTGGCATAATCTTTATTTATACCTCTTAACCAACCCCTGATGTTGTAGCTGAAGATTAATGAATCAAGATTATTACTGGTGTAGGTATTGATAGCAGCACTGTTTCTTTTTTGACCAATATTTTTTTGTGCCAGTTGCCCCAGTTCATTGTACTCGTTCTTTACAATGATAACCTCAGGGCTGTTGGCTATTTTCTTGTTGACCTGTAATAGTCTGCCTGAATTATCATATACATTTTTAGTGAGCACTTTATATGCCTGCGCATTAGCCCCACCTTTGCCATGGCAAACCAATGTTCGTAACAACTGTCCGGTATAGCTGTACTGCATCACGGTAGTATCCTTTCCACCAATGTTATTGGTGTTATGTGTTTCAATAACACGCATGCGATCGTCAAAATAACTTACTGTATACAGGTAATTGGTTGTACCCACAACATTTAGTTTTGACCCCGTAGCAATTCCACGCACCTGGTAAGATGCAGCTATAGCTTGCGGATAAGGAAAATTGTTGTTATCTGCTGCCTGGAAGTAATTTGTATTATTGCTATAAGTGGTTATCATAACGCCTGATAACCCTGTTCCACTCACCCACGAGTAATCATCATAATAATTTTGCGTAAGTATTGTATAGCCGGAAGATGGTGCAGGATAGGTAAGACTGCTTTCCGCCGCTGCCTGATGAATAGCCCGGTCAGATGCATTTGTCCATATACCTGTAAGATTTGCCCGGTTCAGCAGATCGTAATCTGTATACAGCCATTTACCTGCGGCTCTTTGTACACTATCCTGGGTCATAACCAGCCTGTCCCGTGAGTCGTATACCATAAGAATTTCGCCGGCACCGGGTATTCTTTTTATGGTCATTCTTTGTTTTGCATCATACTCATAACTAAAACATAATTCCCTGGCAACAGATGAGGTTCTCCATGAATTATTGTCAAACAACCAGCCGTTATTCAGCAGGTAGCTTGTAGCCTTTGGCTGCAGAACGAATCGCAAATTTCCTATGTCGTCATATACGTAATAGGTGCACGCCCAACCTGTATGCCCTTCGTATGATGTAGCGGCACTCTTTGATTTCTTCAATAATAGCTGCCCCTGCCTGTTTTTATACTCTACTGTTTTTTTACCATCTTCATCTGTGATGATATTTTCAAATAATTCTCCTTCATTGTAATAACCTCCAAAAACAGGAACATCAGCGTAAGCATAACCAATATTCCATATACAAACACTATCCTGCAGGCCATTCACCAGGTACGCAGTAGTTACGCCCTTCGCATCTCCTACCCAATTATTTCCCGGTGCATATGTTCCGGCTACGCGGTTCAAAGGGGATGGTTCGTAATCCGTTTTTCCATAAAAGAATTTTTCACCTGCACCGGCATTTGCCGGGTTGTATAAACTTTTGATAAAAGTATTTTGCTCAGCAAATGGATTACTTTTAAATCTTCCATCATTTGATGTACTTACATAGGGTAGATATTTAAACGTTTCTCTGCCGTAGGCATCATAAAGTACTGTTGACACGAGGTCGAAGCCGTTAGGGCTTACTCCCTTACTCACGGTTTGTAAAGGCCTGCCCAGTCCATCGAAATACTGGGTGGACTGTTTTACCTGCTGATCGGTACGCTCATTTGAGCTAACCGCTGTATCATAATAAAATGGCTTAATTGCATCCCAGACCCGCACAAAGTTTACCGGCATGTCACTTCCGTAAGGTGTTGGTAAAGTATTTAGTGTTGCCGAGCCGGCACCCGGTTGCGTAAGTGTATTGGGTTTTACCTGCCCGTAAACATTGTGCGAACAGGTAGCCCAGGTAAGAAGTATTTGAAAAAGGAATAAGCTCTTATTCATTTCTTGGGTATTTTTTCAGGGTATTCTTAAAAATTTGCATCCCGGCTTGCGGGAATTGATGTGTGAAGCATCCCGCTAAATGTTTGGAAAATCATTGTGTATTGACAGGCTCATTGCTGATTAGCAGATTCAGCAATGTCGTATCATACGTAAATGGTTTACTCAGACTAGCATACAATAAACCTGTTGTAGAGATAAGAAAGAATTGACCATCGTCTGTTATTACATTGTCCGTATGGCCATTATGCGTGGCTTTCGTTACCCATTGCATTAATACATGCTGTTCTGCGTTAGCCCGAGCTTTTGTATAAGCAGGACTGCTTATCGGAAAAGTCAGATGGAGAGAGTCTCTTAAAGCAGACCTAAGCATTGATTCGCTTACAATTGAACTGTCGAAATCCAACGCAGGTATACCAATTATAACTGTGCCGGCTGTATCTGCCTGGTATATTGAATCAAGTGCTGACAATTGATTCTTGTCCGGGTTCAGGGCATTAAATTCTAATATTATCAGGTGTTTATTTCGATAAGCAGCCATATTAATAATACTTCCGTCTACACTTTCGAAATCAAGCTCGTAAAGGTGTGGTGTATCGTATTGATTAAAGGAAAAAATGTTGAGTGCAATTATTAAATAAATAGCATTCATAAAGTTTAATGTTGATTGGTTATCGAAACCGTTGCGCAGGTAACACAGATTGAAGGCATGTTCAAATAATTGAAGCTGCCTGTATTCATTTGCATATAGCTATATACCTGGAAATTATATGAGTACAGACCGCTGTTAGGTGTAATTGTGACGTCATAAGGTCCCCCCTCCATGATTTGTCCAACCGTTGTTTGTAAGGTCACCGCTGGACTTAGGGTGAATGTATAGGTGACGCCTGAAGGCACATGTTTAAATTTGGCAGTCATAGACGTAGAGCCTGGATTTACATACTTTAGGCTAATCATTGCAGGCGCAGCACATGTCCCGTTTGTATTCGCATAATTTTGTCCATTGGCGCTTATATCATCCAAAGCTTGCTGATTGGCATCCTCAGCACTGATTTCAGAAAAATATGTATTAGCCGGCACAGTATACACGACCGTACTGCCATTGTAGTAAGAAGGGCTACAGTTTGATCGCCGGAAATTTTGCGATTGTGCAGTATTTGTAAATGTCTTTCCTTCGCAAGCGGATGGCTGACCTGCATAATTATAACATATCTTTTTTATAACATTCCTGTCCTGGTCTCTTATAACACGCAGTCTTTGAAATGCATCATACTCATAGTAAGTGGGCCTGTTATTAATATCGCAAACTGCTTTTGTATTACCGAAGGCATCATAAGTGTAAGTAGTCATTTGCGCATCAAAAGGATATAGACGCACTTCATCTATTGCCCCTGTTCCGGAGAGTGTGATTGACGAACCGGCCGCTGTAAATTTTTGTTCGTAATATGTCCATCCATTTAATGTTTTACCGGTAGCATTAACGGGAGTTCCTCCACCGGTGATTGTGTACAAGCCGTTCTTACTCCAGTACGAAAGAATATAAGTTTTGCCGCTGGTCACGCCTTTAGATAAAATTGCAGCAGCTGTGAGATTATAATACTTATTGCCTGTCGGAGGTGGGGATGAAGCGGTAGCATTTGTAATTACGCCTGTATAATTATTCCAGTTTCCTTTTCCGTCTGACTCAAACGATGTGTACGCGACCTGGTCACTCGTTGCATTGACTATCTGGGCTACAGGGTATTGTCCATTGTAATCATAAATAAATGAGCCTGTAGGTTGATTTGGTACAGTGAATTGTAAAATGTTGTAATCATTATCATAACCATCAAAACTGATCATTTGCCTGTATCTGCTATCCTGGCTGGTTGAACTGCCACTTACAGCGAAGGGCTGGAAATTTGTAATGGGTGATGAGATTGATAACTGGTATTGTTTATCCAGCCCCAATACATTTGCTGTAAGAAACCTGTATTTGCTTAACTGTGCACCTTTAACGTAGCCTGTAGAGGAGCCTGCATAATAAATACTGTCCCTTTTCTCAATTACTTCGCCAATCATATTGCGACCAATCATGCTGTCGAGAATAGCATTACCGGTATAAATGCCACTGGTAATATAATCCTGCGGGTATTTAAGGCTGCTAACCAGCGTGTTTGATTTGCTGTCCCACATTTTGCTCCTGGTAAGCTGGTAATGCTTGTTATTATCATAGTAGTGATAGGTTCGCGTAGTAGCAGCTTTAGAAGAAACCTGCTGGTCATATACCTTTTCCACTGTAGAGTCCAGTAATACTCTTTCAGAACTGATTGCCGGGTAAAAGCAAGCCATTAATTGCCATGTTGCTGAATCCAGGTCATTTGGACAATCGCACGCATCTAGAGATGGTATAGGGTTACCGTTTACGTCCGTATGACAGGGTTCAATTCCGCCTATATTATTGTTATATGCCGTGGCATTAACGTAATGTGTAAATTTTGCGCAATTATAAATGATTCTATTTGCCGTACTGTAATAGTACTTTGTGCTTGACAATTCATTATAACCTCTACCTAAAACCTTAAAAATGGTTTTTGATTTTGTAAGTCCATTTAGATTACTCGGAAGATTATTTGTTCCCGGCAGCCTGCTGCCTGCATAATTAAATGAAGTATCTGAGGTATTATAAAATGTGTAAACTATTTTACCATTATCATCGTCATTACTTGGATCAATAGTACGTTCTTCAACGTGGCTATATCCCACGATGTTTCCAGAAGAGAAACTGGTGATGTTAGATATGCTGCTTGAATACCTGGATAAAGATATTTTGTAAGTATAATTTCCTGGGCTTGGAGAGGTTTCAAGTACTTCGTTTCTTGCATAAGAAACGTAGCCCATTAATTTGCCATACGAATAAGACTCCTGCGTTCCATCGGAATTTCTATCTTCTTTGTAACCGTAATTATATACTTTTTTCTTGGCTATTGCTCCGGTTGCAGTGTAGTCAGTGATAGACTGCACTCTAAGACCACCGGCCATCATCATGGTAGTAGTACGATGCACGGGTGTTTGATAAGTAATAGTCGCTTTAATTTCCATAAATCCGGGATTACTGCCATTTGCAATCACTATCGACGGATCTATATAACCAGTCCAGGAGTAAGTTGTGGGTGATGATATGATTAGATCGGATGATTTAGAGTATACCATACCCGAACAGTTATTGCCTGTCATCGTTCCGCTACACTGAAGCCCGCTTGTTACAATATCTGTTGTGTTACCATTAAACGTAAATTGAATTTTGCCAAAACTCAAATTGTTGTGGTAGTAATTTAGCCGTTCACTGCTTGATGCTCTGAAGGATACCGTCAGGTTAGCATTTGTGTTTGTATAAGAAGTTAAATATATATCGGAAAAGTCTACAGTCCCTGTGTAAGTTCCGTTGTTATTTACTACGATGTCCACGGCCTTTGTTACCGTCTTCGTGTACTCAAAATCTTTTCCATCAGGCCCTCCTTTAGAACTGTCGTAATCGTAGTAATTTGGTTCGTAAGCAAACTCCGTACTGCCACCGGTTGGATATTGCACCTTTTGCAGAGAAAACGCTGTCATAAAACCGCTATTGGGTTCCCTGTTAGCTCCAGGCAAATCCAGGTAAACGGAAACATTGTTGATAAATGCTATCCCTCTAAATTCTGGTGTAAAACCTTTTTGAAAATCTAATCCAGAGCTGGTGGAAATTGCATTTGCAACGCCGTTAAAATAACCCCAATGATCAACGCTTGAATAATGCTTACCCATAAGTGAAGTTTGGGTAGTAGGCATATTGTAGTTGAATACATAGGGAGTTAATTTAATATTTCCGGAGATCTCCTTTACACTGTCAAGCCTAAGACGTAAAAATTCAAATGCATTACCACCCACAACAGGATTGAAATAACTATAGTAAAGTTTGTGCTCCTTCTGATAATGCAGACCTGATTGATCTTTGGCAAAAACCTTTAAGCATGATAATTTCCGGCCGTCCTGCAAATCATCACGGGTCTCATATTCAAATTGCACCTGCCCATTCTCCCAATCAATGTTCTGCAGCGTTTTATTAAGATAAAATGTGCCCACGTCGTTACTATAGATTGGATCTTCCATACCGCCCACTCCCTTTCTGAGTGTTTCATGTGTATTCCCTTTTACAAATGTCCATGAGCTGTTATTATCAATGTAATTGTATTCAATACTATCTTTTTGAGGCGTTATAATTTTTGATAGTTGCCATGAACTTATTTTCGGTGGTGCTGAGCCAGTGGCTTCCTGTAAATATTCTTTATCATTAAAATAGAACTTATTCCCATGGTCATCTGTTATCACGAAATAATCACCATTGGTTCCATATTCAATCTTAAAATTCTCCTGCTTTTGAAGAATGATTTTTCCGTCACGACCAATGATGAATTTGCCACCACCACCCGGAAAACTGAAGTTATAGAGATCGGGTTCTTTATCATAAGAATTGAAATATGGCATAGTCGGAAAATAGCTCACACTGCCCGTGGGCGTGTAAACACGATAGTTACACCTGAATGTGTATAGCCATGGAGTGCTGCTTGTTTCATAAGCGAAATTATGTGGAGATAACCTGCCTTTTGGTTCAGGAAAATCTACAGGAAGGCTGCCATTGAAATAATTGCCTTCAAAATCATCCTTGTCATTAATTGTCCTGCTGATCTGTCCGCCAGTGCTTAATGCCCATCCAAGGCCCACAAGACCTGCTTCTTCTGCAAGTCTGATGCCTCCCGTATGATAGCTGATGGATACGGGCACAGAAATGGATTTTGTTTTTACCGTGTAAAATGGTATGCTTACATCTGCCGTACCTGTATACGGGCTTACCGGAACATCAACGAATTTTGCAATACTTGCTGCATTGGGCGATGGTGGGATGATCTTGGGTTGGTAGGCCGTGGTTGCAGTTTGGGCATTAAGCGCTGCTGCAATTAGCAATAGACCAGTAAAGCCAAGGATTGATTGTTTAAGGTTCATATGACGTTGTCTATTCTTTAAAGGTTGTACCCGATACGGAATTTAATTGGTGAAGCTTGTGGTATTTGCTTTGTCGCAAGCAGGTCATACAGTACTTGTATTTTCCCTTCCTTCTTCTTGCCTATTGCATACTTTTTCGTTATACCAATTAAACCACTGCGTTCCCACACATCAATGTTTTTGATATCACTCAGTTCTTTGAATTCACTTACATAATTATACTCATAGCCTGCGCTTATCCAAATGCTTCCTTTCGCTTTTATATCAACATAACTCCTGAGTCCTATACCCTGATGACTAAAACGTATGTTGTTCCATCCGGTACCCCAGCCAAGTTTATAGCTCATGCCTACGCCAAAACTGCTTCGGTCATTTAATTTATACCCGGCATGAATGGCTATATCACTTGTAGATGGCAGAGGACCGCGGCTGCGTTCGCTTTGAATATTGATTCCGTATTCCACCCGCTGCAGGAGTTTTTTTGTATGCTGTTCATTGGGTTTAAAATCAGGTATAGTCATGTCACTGCTTACGTATTCATAACCTTTTAGTTTTTCTTTTAAAAGCGCCAGGTCAGCCTGTGTTTGTTGAACCTGTTGTTGAACATATTGCGCAGGAGAAATGACATTTGCGGGTGTTGCGGGTAAACGTTGACCGATCAATGTTTGCAAACCTGTTCTTGTTTGCAAACCAACCAGGCCGGCAGCCGTTCCAAAATCGGCATTTGCCGGAAAAAGCCGGGCCAGGAAACCATGTCTGCTCATAAACTGCTTAAACGCAGGCAGTTGCTCAACTGTAGCCAGTAATTTAGCTTCCAGCTTTTTTCTGTCATTCAAAATAGCTTTGTATTCCATAACCCTTTGCCGGTAGTAGAATACTTCTTTATTTAAACGTTGCAGTTCTTTTGCAAACATGGTATTCGAAAGAGCAGCCTTTAGCTGCGCTTCACGCGCAGTTACGAAAGACTGTATATCGCATGCCCGGTCAAGGTTAGTTTCCAGTTCGTTTGCAACACTCATTGTACCAGCTAACTGCCCTGCATTTTTTACGGATAATTCAGGCAATGATCCTTGCTGTAGCAGAAATGAAAGCGTTGTTTTCACGCTGTCAAGCCCGGGAATATATTCTGCTAAATTTGCTGCCGCGCCACTATGTGTTGCCCCCTGTTTTTGCAGCGCTCCGTACCGCCCGGCTACACCATCAAAAAGTCTTACTGCAGTTATACTATCACTTTGCATTACTTTTTTCCTTAGCCTCGCTTCTTGCTCCATCATGCGCACAAGCACCTTGTTGTTGTGTAGCTGCACCTGCCTATTAAGTGCAGCATACTTCCGGCTGATTTGATTTAAACACGTTTCCGGAAATTTCAATACACCCGAAGAATCTTCCAGGCTTACAGTTGAGTTTTGACAATAAACGCTTGTGCATATGGCAATACACAGCAAGGCAATAGCATATCGCATAAATAGGGCTTAGACCTTAAAAGTTTATGTAATGTGGTGTTAGCGGTTAGCTCAGAAAAATGTATGGTTGACGATACAAAAAAATGAATTTGGCGCAACTATTCAAATTAAAATTTTTTATAATGCATTATATAGCGATTATAAGAACAGGCAAGGCTATACAGTTATACTCAAATTCTTGTTGTAAAGCATGGCGTGTTCAGGCTTTTATATTTGGTGCAGGTTTTAAAAAGGTGGCATGTAAATTTTGTAGCCAGCTATTGTTTTTCATGGCATCACCTGTTGTGTCACTCACTTGTGCGTTCCGTTTGTATGGCGACTGCAGCGTTGTGTTTTAGCAAGCCCGCATCGGGTACAGCAACGATATCGTTTCGCTTATGCAACACCAGCATGATGCGTGTAAAAAACACCGCGTGTTACACAATGCTGCATTACTTGTTGCCGTACAAGTGAGTGACACAACCAAAGATGATAGTAGTAATGCAGCCTGTACAAAAAAAATCTGCACACCTGCAAAAAATCATGCTTCTTGTTCATTGCTTCAAGATTTACCGCTTTACAAATAGCAGGCATACCTCTGCGAAATTTACCTATCAGCCTGCACGCTGAAAAAGTGTAACGGAAATTTTCTTTATATTAACGCTTTGAGCGCTGACCAAAATTGCCACCGGTTATGAACACTACCCACACACAGCAAGCATCTACATTTATGGTTATCGTAGCCTTTGCCACGGTTTACCTGGTATGGGGTTCCACATATTTCTTTATTCAAAAAGCAGTGCACGACATTCCCCCGTTTATAATGGGCGCCATGCGCTTTATTGCGGCTGGTGTTATTATGATGGCATGGTGTATTGCAAAAGGTGAAAAATTGTGGAACGCTAAACAGGTAATGGTTGCTTCCATAGCGGGTTGCCTGTTGTTATTTATAGGCAGCGGGGCAGTAATATGGGCTGAAAGAAAATTGCCCAGTTCGCTGGTTGCGGTACTTGTTTCTTCATCAGCATTGTGGTTTGTAATACTTGATAAACCGAAATGGAAAGAAAACTTCGGCAGCGGTTACATAATAACAGGTTTGGCCGTGGGCTTTGTTGGTGTTGTGCTGCTGTTTAGCGAGGGTGTATCGGAAGCTTTTTCATCAACGGGTAGTCTTGCACAGGTTACAGGTTTGCTGGTGCTGGTGGCGGGCTGCATAAGCTGGGCCGGCGGTTCGTTGTATTCCAAATACAAAGGCAGTGGCACAGCATTGGTTAATACCACCTGGCAAATGCTTGCGGCTGGCCTTGCCTTTTTTCTTTTCAGCTTTATTGCCGGGGAATGGAGCAGTTTTACCGTAGCATCGGTTAGTGACGTGGCATGGTGGTCTATGATCTACCTTGTTATCATGGGGTCGCTGGCTGGCTATAGCGCCTATGTTTGGCTTTTACAGGTAAGACCAGCAACACAGGTTAGTACCTATGCTTATGTAAACCCGGTTGTGGCGGTGCTGTTGGGTGTATTGCTGGCGGGTGAAAAAATGAGTATGATACAGGTGGCAGGTCTTGCTATTATTCTTGCGAGCGTGGTGCTTATCAATATTGCCAGGCAACGGAATGAGCAGAAAGCTCCGGCAGCTAAAAACGGCGTAGCGGCCAAAGCTGCCTGACAGAAAATAGCCGGGAAAGATATTTAAACGGCCACGGCTTTTGCGGCGCACCTGCTGTAATACGCTATCTGGCAGTGTAATTATTCGTGCATAGCGCCTAAAAAAGTTTGCGTTGAACACCGCTTGTAAAAAATTTTGCCTTACCTTTGCCGTCCTTTCACAAGGAGGCAGTGATGGTGACTGTTTCCTGGTAGTTGAAACAAGATTAAAGGGTTAGTAAAAAATTTAATATGAAACGTACATTTCAACCGCATACACGCCGCCGTAAATCTGTTCATGGTTTCCGCCAGCGCATGCAAACTGCCAATGGCCGTAAAGTTTTAGCAAGCCGCCGTGCGAAAGGTCGTAAGAAACTTACAGTTTCTGACGAAAGACCGTTAAAGTAATACGATCAGGTTATAAACGATAATATTTAAGCCTCATCTTTGTGATGGGGCTTTTTCTGTTTACATGGCAACACAATTTACATTCGGCAAAAACGAAAAACTAAAAAGCAGGAAGCTTACAGAGCAGCTTTTTAAAACGGGTAAAACATTCAGTGTTTTTCCTGTAAAAGTTTTTTACCTGCCTGTAAATGCTGATCATATTGTAAAGGCAGGCGTGGGCACCAGCAGCCGCAATTTTAAAAAAGCTGCTGACCGCAACCGCATTAAACGTTTACTAAGGGAAGCTTACCGCACACAAAAAACGCCGTTAACCACATTCCTGGAAGAACAGCATAAACAGGTAGCATTGTTTTTTTTGTATACAGACAAAACGCTGCCTGAGTTTGCCATGCTCAAACACAGAATGCAGCAGGCGCTGGAAAGACTTATAAAACAATTGCATGAAAAGAGTGCTGCAAATACTTAGTTACCCGTTTATCTGGCTTATACGATTTTATCAGCTGGTCATTTCACCGGTTATTGGCCCTAAGTGCCGGTTTACACCTACCTGTTCGCAATATGGCCTGGAAGCTTTCAAAAAATACGGTTTATTGAAGGGTTTCTGGTTAACCATCAAAAGAATTGCCCGTTGCAACCCGTGGGGCGGGCATGGACACGATCCGGTTCCATAAAAAAAGCTACCGTTGCTGGTAGCTTGTTAAATAACCGGTGTATTTTTATTTACCTGTGCTGTCTGCCGCGGGGCCGGCGCCGGTAAGTTTCTCCAGCTTACCAATTGTCTCCCTTATTTCTCTTACACTGTAAAAACGGTACACTTCAGGGTCTTTGTCGCCTACTTTTTCAATTGAGGTCATTCTGTGATAAGGACCAACAATAAATGCATCAGCGTTATCGGTAATTTTTGCCGCACTGTAAGGTGGTATAAAAAAAGTTTTCTTTGCTTCACTGATATTACTGCCGGTAAGCATCTGCTTAAGTGAGTCAATATTACGCGCCAGTTGTTCCTGTGTCATTACACGGTTTGCCTGGTCTGGCGCAGAGTATTTCTGAAAACCTCCAATGATCGTATCCCTGGCTTTAGCATTTACCACGTAATATCCTGCACCGGGAATTTCAATTGATTTATTGCCGTCAGCAGCTTTTACATTTATTGCAGCTTTATCGCCGCTTTTAAAAACAATCTCTTTTTCGTTGTGGCCGAAAGTGTCTTTGATGGTAATTTCTTTTGCTGCTTCGTTTATTGATGCACCATTGTTTGTATAGACCAATAATTTTTCAGCAGCGCCGCCACCACAAGAAGCGAAAAACGCAGCACCCGCAGCAGCAAGTAATAATGTAATTCTCATGATCAAAATGTTTTAAATAAAAAGTCCTGCAAGTGTATTACAGGACTTGAAAGATAACAAAGTTTATTATTTATTTTGTCGCTGCAAAACGCTCAGCAACTTTATCCCAGCTTATTACGTTCCAGATGGCAGCCAGGTAGTCCGGGCGCTTATTCTGGTACTTTAAGTAATAGGCGTGCTCCCACACATCTACCCCCAAAAGTGGTGTACCTTTTACCTCCGCAACATCCATCAATGGGTTATCCTGGTTTGGTGTGGAAGAGATTTCCACTTTACCGTCTTTTGCAATCAGCCATGCCCAGCCACTGCCAAAGCGGCCAACACCTGCAGCATTAAATTTGGTTTTAAACTCATCAAAACTGCCAAAGGCAGCGTTTATAGCTTCTGCAAGTGCACCGGATGGTACACCGCCTGCATTGGGCGCAAGGCTTTCCCAGAAAAACGTGTGGTTCCAGTGTCCGCCGCCGTTGTTTCTTACAGCAGGAGATATTTTACCCGCATTAGCCACAAGCTCTTCAATGCTTTTGTTTTCGTTTTCAGTGCCGGCTATTGCTTTATTCAGATTATCTACATATGCCTGGTGGTGTTTACCATGATGTATCTGCATGGTCAGCGTGTCGATATGCGGCTCTAATGCTTCATGTGCATAAGGCAACGCAGGTAGTGTAAATGCCATACTATTGATTTTTTTAGATTAACAATCTATTGTTTGAAATAGGATAACAAATTTAACCAATCATCGTTCAACAGCCCAATAATAAAGTGAATAGTTTCGTAACGCGAAAGTTTCATTTTTTGAGCCCGGCTGCATTACATGCATTTAGCTTCCGTTGCGTCGCACTCCTGTACGTTCTTATCGCTATGCAGCAACCATCTTCGCAGCAATTACGTGTTTGTTAAAGGAATTTGTAAAACGCAATGTTAACCTTTCGGCAATCATTAAGCTATCGCATTCTCTTTGCATCCAATAAACATTAAAACAATAACTACACATAAAAAACAGTGCGTATGAAAAAGCTAATGTATTTAATGATTCCCCTGTTTATACTTGTACTGGCAAGTTGCAGCAGCTCTAAAATAACCAGTAGCTGGAACGATACCGGCAGTGTTGAAAGTACCGCTAAAATGAAGAAGATTATTGTGGTGGGTTTATTCGATGATAAAAACAGGAACCTGCGCAGGGACATGGAAGAACAACTGGTAAAACAACTAAAAACACAAGGCTACGATGCTATAACCTCTTACAGTGTTTACGGCCCCAAAAGCTTCCAGAATGTAAGTGGTGATAAAGCTGTGAGAATGGCGAAACAAAACAACGTTGACGGTGTAATAACCATTGGCCTTATGGACAAGACAAAAGAAAGAAGCTATGTGCCCAATAATAACTGGAACAATGGTTTCTATGGTCCATACGCATTCAGGCCGTGGGGCTACTATTACAGGCCCTATTACATGCCTGGTTTTAGAAGTGGCTATTACCAGACAAACATCAACTATACTTTTGAAACAAACCTGTACGATGTAAACAGCCAGAAGCTGCTTTACTCGGTGCAGACACAAAGTAACGACCCTTCTACCATGAGTGTACTTACCTATGACTATGCAAGGTCTGTGATAAAAGATTTAAGAAAGAGCAATGTGCTCGGCTAAAGATTTGAAAGTGGTATTGGAAATTACAAACGAAAGCCCCGGTAATGGGGCTTTTATATTGTATAGCTTACAGGCCTGTGGTACTATTCGGGAATTGATTTTGAGCGGGGTTAGCTGCTGCCATTAATTATGCAGTACAAGAGTGCGACGCAAGGAACGATGAGTAATGGATTGCTGCCGGTTACCTAACTAATGTAACATGTATTGCCCCGCAGGAATTTTAAACAGGTTACTGCGCTGGTATTGCTGAAAACCTTTTACTTCTTCGCCATGCTGCTGTACCCACTGCGTATATTTTTGTGCATCTGCATTGGTACCGATCAGCCACTGGTTGTATGCATCAAAATGGCCCTGCCGCAATAGCCTGCGCTGGTACTCGAACAGCGGGAATACCAGGCCTTTGGACTGGCTGTTACTATACCAGTTGAGAATAAAACGTGCCCTTAACGCTGTGAGCATTTCCGGCGTAATGCCAAACCTGCCAAACGAGGTAAGATCTGACAGATTCTGCGCCACCGCTTTTTCAAATGGTGTACCGTTTTGTTTTGGATTATCAAGTATAGACAGATCATCAAACAGTTTACGGTAACCGCCAAACAGAATGGTTTTTATTTCTTCTGACCGCTTACTGAGGCTTTCAATATTGACGAAAATCTCTCCGTACAACAGACCCCAGATAATATTTCCTTTTTGTGCATAATACTTTGTAGCAAAATAATAATTGCCGCTATAGTTAGGATCTGCTTCTATACCTTTCTCCCAGTACTTGATTGCATCTGCCGGGTTAGATGCAGCAATAAACTCACCATAATCGCAGTTAAGCGCACCGCTTTTAGGAAACCTGGTCAATGCTTTTTTATACATTTTCTCACTTTCCTTCGTTTCTGCGATAGCTTTATAGGCTAGGCCCAGTATCTGGAAACTTTGCGCATCTGCATCTTCGCGCTCAGTAATTTTTTTACTTAGTTCTATGGTTGATGCAAAATCTCTTTGCAGGTAATATACAAACGCCTTATCTTTTAAAATATCGATTGCATCCGGCTTAATAGCAAGTGCTTTATCAAAAGCCTGTAATGCGGAAGGAAAATCTCCCTGCCGCATAAAACTTCTGCCTGTCTCATGCAATGCTTCTGCATCCTGCGCAAAAGCATGCGTGGTCATTACCAGGCAACCGATGATTACGATAAGTTGGTGTAAGATCTTTTTCATTCAGTAATAAGATGTGTTAACAGGCCATCTCTCAGCTTTGGCTCAAACCAGGTACTTTTCGGCGGCATTACATTACCCGAGTCTGCAATGGCAAATAACTGCTCTATGCTAACAGGGTATAAACTGAATGCTGCAGCCATTTCGCCGCTGTTTACCCTGTTTTCCAGCTCTCCCAAACCACGTATACCACCTACAAAATCAATGTTCTTGTCTGTACGCTGGTCGTGTATATTAAGATGTTTACCCAGTATATTGTTCTGTAGAATGGTCACATCTAAAATACCAATCGGGTCTGTTGTATATGTACCTTCTTTTGCAGTTAGTTTATACCATTTTCTTTCTGTGTAAAAACCGAACTCGTGCAACTGCTGTGGCTTATAAGCTTTGCGGCCCTGCGGTTCAATAGTAAAGTCTGCTGATAATAATTCCAGCAAGGCTTCGGTAGTGTGGCCATTCAGGTTTTTAATAACGCGGTTATAATCCATAATTGCCAACTGGCTGGCCGGGAATAAGGTGGTAAGAAAATAGCCTGCATCTGCTGATGCATCTTTACCCAAGGCTTTTCTCACTTTGGCTGCAGAGGCGGCACGGTGGTGGCCGTCTGCAATATAGGTGCAGGACACTTCTTCCTTGAACAGCGCAGATATTTTTTCTATTACCGCAGAATCGTTGATGATCCAGATGGCATGTTCTATGCCATCATCTGCCGTAAAGTTATACACGGCTGTTTTGGTCTGCATCCATTTATCGATCAGTTCATCCAGCGCAGCTACATTGCGGTAAGCCAGGAACACATTACCGGTTTGGGCACCTGTTGTTTTAATGTGGTTAATGCGATCCTGTTCTTTTTCCGGTCTTGTAAATTCGTGTTTTTTAATAATGTCATTTTCGTAGTCATCTACACTGCTTACACATACAAGACCTGTCTGGCTGCGGCCATCCATTATTAAACGGTAAACGTAGTAACACTCCTTGTTCTCTTTAAAAAGAATATCTCTTTTGAGAAAAGCAGTCAGGTTTTCTTTTGCTGCGTCATATACCTGCTGGCTGTGTATGTCTGCCGATTCGGGCAGATCTATTTCACTTTTGGTGATGTGTAAAAAACTGGCAGGGTTGCCCTGTGCTTCTTTTCTTGCCTCTGCACTGCTTAATACGTCGTACGGTCTGCTTGCTACCTGTTTCGCAAACTGTGCCTGCGGACGCAAAGCCTTAAACGGTTTTATTATACTCATTAACTATGCGGTTGTTTTTTTAAGACGACTCTTTACAGCAATAATCATGCATTCTTATCAGAAAAGTCTTTCATTAAATCTACGATTGCCTGCACACTGCTTAGCGGTAAAGCGTTGTACATGCTTACACGCAGGCCGCCTACACTCCTGTGGCCTTTCACGCCTACCATACCCTCTTGTTTGCAAAGCGCAACAAAAGTGTCTTCCAGTTCAGGGCGCACCGTTGTAAAAGTAGCATTCATCATGCTACGGTCTTCTTTTACCACCAATGGTTTAAAAGCCGGCAATGCATCCAGCGTGTCGTAAAAAAGAGCAGCCCTTTCCTTTGCACGTTTTTCCATTTCGGCAAGACCACCTTCTCTTTTTATCCACCTGAGCGTAAGCAATGCAACATACACAGCAAACACAGGCGGCGTATTTAACAGTGAGCCCGCTTCTATATGATTGCGGTAATTCATTATTGCCGGTATGGCACGCTTAATACCAAGCATGTCTTTTTTTACAACAACAATGTTCACACCTGCGGCACCCATATTTTTCTGGGCACCGGCATATATAAGTGCAAGCTTTGAATAATCAAAAGGACGGCTGAAAATATCGCTGCTCATATCTGCAACCAGCGGCACATCTGTTGCAGGAAAACTATGCCACTGCGTGCCTTCTACGGTATTGTTAGTAGTGTAATGCAAATATTTTACACCGGCAGGTACTGTAAATGCTTTCGCTATGTAAGAATGATTTTTATCCTTTGTCGAAGAGACCACAACAGCATTACCAAACAACCTCGCTTCTTTTACAGCCTTCGTTCCCCAAATGCCGTTGTCTATATATGCAGCCGTTTCATCTGTATCTAACAGGTTCATGGGAACCTGCATAAACTGCGTAGATGCACCGCCATGTAAAAACAACACTTCGTACGCATCACCAATACCCATCAGCTCTTTTACCAATGCTCTTGCTTCGTCCATTACTGCACCAAACCACGATGTACGATGCCCTATCTCAAGAATTGATAAACCCACACCGTTAAAATCATAGATTGCAGCAGCAGCCTGTTCCATTACTTCTTTAGGAAGAATAGAAGGGCCGGAGTTAAAATTATGCATCTTCATATGTTCCCTTCAATTGAGCTGCAAAATAACGGAATTGTGTACAATGCACTGTTAATAACAATTGTTAGCGACAAAAAATACTTATTGATTATCACAGCAGTTTTTTTGTTAACAGGCAGTTGTTCCCTGTGGCATCGCCTGTTGTGTCACTCACTTGTGCGTTCCGCTTTTTATGGCGGCTGCAGCGTTTCGGTTACAGGGTTATCATGCAGGCTACAACGTGCTGTATACAAATGCTTGTTGAAGTGTACACGTATGAGCGTTATAGCGTTTGCCTGGTTTAGCCGCCTGCAGAACTAACCCACGATAAGCAGAGCTCATCAAACATTTTATAGTGCAGCAACAGGCTGAATTGTTGTGACTGTCTTACAAACAAAGCATTGAATGCACCTTCCTGTGCAGCATAAAACGGCTGTAGCAGTATGTGGTTACTGAAATCCACGCTGCCCCAGCCCCACCACTTAAATACAGCTTCTTTTGCACTCCATAATACGGTTAGCAGTTTATTCGCTGCACCATCCGCCGCTGCATCATGTATACCAAAATGTAAACGCTCCGTTTCATTCAAAAACTTATGGCTTATCCTGTTGATCTTGTAAGAAGGTATTTCAATATCTATACCCACCCGTTCTTTGCTGCTTACAATAGCCGCAGCGTAATTACCACAATGAGAAATAGAAAAATGGTATTGCTCGTAAGGCAGGTATGGTTTGCGGGTATCTGCAATCACTATTTCGTTGTATGGAAAATCGGGCACGAGCTGTTTTAGCAGGTAACGCCCGGCCAGGTGTTGCAAACGCTTGTGCGGGTGTGTTATGGTGCGTTGTACAGGCACCTGCGCCAGGAAAAAATCTTCGCTTTCTTCAATCTTCCAGATGCCCAGCTTTGAGTGTTCGTTAATATTATGTTGATAAAAGAGCGACAAAATAAGTTTGCTGATTTTAGATTGCAGAATTACGATTTATTTGCAAAACATTTGGTTACCCGCTAAACAGCAAAGCGGGCATTTAAAAATTTTACTACATGATTCTATCAGACCTGCGCATACTGGAAGAAATGGAAAAAGGTACCATTAAACTTGTACCTTATACCCGCGATTGTCTTGGCAGCAACAGCTACGATGTGCATTTGGGCAAATGGCTGGCTACTTACCGCGAGCATATACTGGACGCCAAAAAGCACAACGAGATAGAATATTTTGAAATACCGGAAGAGGGTTTTGTATTATACCCGCATATCTTTTACCTGGGCGTAACAATGGAATATACCGAAACACATGCACATGTGCCATTCCTGGAAGGGAAATCATCTACCGGCAGGCTGGGTATCGACATTCATGCAACGGCAGGTAAAGGAGATGTTGGTTTTTGTGGCCACTGGACACTCGAAATATCGGTAAAGCAACCCGTAAAAGTGTATAAAGGCATGCCCGTTGGCCAGCTTATTTATTTTCCTGTAGACGGTGAGATTGAAATTAAATACAACCAGAAGAAAAATGCCAAATACAGCGGACAGCCGGATAAACCGATTGAAAGTATGATGTGGAAGAATAAATTCTAGCTGCGGTCTTTATCAGCTTTTCGCATGTGCAGTTCTTCTGCTTCTTCGTAAGAATGTGTGCAGGTTATATCTGCTTCTTCTTTTGCCAGCCTGGAAAGCTTAATGTAAAACTTCTTAATTACCTCGAGTTCCTGTGCCGTAAGATCTTCTACATCTATCAGCCTGTTACTTGCTCCTTTTGTTGCAGCAATAAGTTCATTCAGCTTAAGGTGCAAAGCCACCGTGTCTTTGTTTTGCGATTGCTGAATTACAAAGACCATCAGGAATGTTATGATGGTTGTGCCGGTATTTATAACCAGTTGCCATGTATCTGAAAATCCGAACAGCGGGCCTGTAAGACTCCATGTAAGAATGATAAAGCATGCAATAATAAATGCACTTGGACTGCCGGTAGCTTTCGTTACTTTGGTAGAGAAAACATCAAATACTCTTGCTATGCCCTTTTTATGATGTACCATGTTGGTGTGTTTTACAATTTATCTTACCTGAAATTACAATGTTTAAGTTTGTTTATCATACAATGCATGCAATAAGCTGGTTATATTCGCTGCATAAACATCCGGATACATGAGAAAGCTTTTAATGCTGCTGCTGTGCAGTATTTTTTTAACGGCAGTACACGCTCAGCCTGATACTGCTATACTAAACGACATACACCGGTTCCAGGAAGAACTGCTGCATGAATACAGTACAGATTCTTTATCACCCTTAAGCGCTGACGCTAAAAAGGAATTCAAGGGTATTCACTTTTTTCCGGCAGCAATGCAGTACGTGGTAACAGCCTCCTTTGTAAGAACGAAGGGTGAAAAAATGTTTGAAATGCCAACATCGGGCAGCGTAACCAAGAAATATGTAAAGTATGGCGAAGCGCATTTTAGCATTGATGGCAAACCTTATAAACTGAATGTTTACCAGTCTGTAAGCCTTACCAAACAAAGACAATACAGGAACTATCTTTTTATTCCTTTCAGAGATGCAACCAGTGGCAAAGAAACCTATGGTGGTGGCCGCTATATCGATCTTACCATTCCACGTGCAGACACGATGATCATTAACTTCAACAAAGCGTACCACCCTTACTGCGCTTATACTGAAGGTTATAACTGCCCCATACCGCCAAGGGAAAACTACATTCCGGTAAAGATTGAAGCAGGCGTAAAATATTAACCACTATAACCGGCGCATTGTAACAAAAAACGCAGCAAGACTGTAAACTTGCTGCGTAAAGAGCCGAACGTACAAGAGTGCGACGCAACGGCAGCCCAATGCTTATACTGCCGCCCGGATCATAATTTTTTTACTTATTTTAAAATACGTCTCAAAGAAAACTTGCAGCTTACCTATATCTACAGGTTTCCTTTTTTTAATTCTGTTACCGCAAAGTCTGCCGCACGAGCAGTAAGTGCCATGTAGGTAAGCGATGGGTTCTGGCATGCGCTGCTTGTCATACATGCGCCATCGGTAATAAACACATTCTTTGCATCCCACACCTGGTTATTGCCATTGAGTACAGATGTCTTTGCATCGCGGCCCATACGTGCAGTACCCATTTCATGTATGCCCTGGCCTACGGCATATACTTTACTATCCCATGTGCTGATGTTTTTTATGCCCGCCATTTCAAACATGGCAACCAGTTCTTTAATGATGTCTTTACGCATCTTCAGCTCATTTTCTTTCAGCTCTGCATCCATGGTAAGCACTGGCAAACCCCATTTATCTTTTACCTCTTTGCTCAGGTATATTTTGTTTTCATGGTATGGCAGTATTTCTCCAAACCCGGTTGCACCAATGGTCCATGCGCCTGGTTCTGTTAAGGCTTCTTTGTAAGCTGCGCCTATATTCAGTTCTGCAATATCCCTGCTCCACCCCTGGCGGCTGGCACTGCCCTGGTAACCATAACCACGCAGGAAATCTCTCTTATCGCCGTTCATGTTTACAAAACGTGGTATATAAAAACCATTGGCGCGGCGGCCATAATAATATTTGTCTTCAAAACCTTCTACCATGCCGCTGGCCCCCAGCATATAATGATGATCCATTACGTTATGCCCCAACTCTCCGCTGCTGCTGCCTAAACCATCCGGCCATATGTCTGTGGCGGTGTTCATCAATATCCACGTACTGTTTAGTGCCGATGCGTTTACAAAAACAACCTTTGACCAAAACTCGTAGGTTTGGTTGGTTTCTGCATCCAGCACCTCTACGCCTTTTGCCTGCTGTGTGTCTTTATCGTAAATAAGTTTTGTTACAATGCTCCATGGCCGTACCGTTAAATTACCGGTTGCCATAGCCGCAGGTAATGTAGAAGATTGTGTGCTGAAATAGCCGCCAAACGGGCAACCTTCCCAGCAGCGGTTGCGGAACTGGCATTTGGTTCTGCCAGGTATTTCTTTTGTAAGGTTTGCCACTCGGCCAATAAACATGTGGCGTTGTCCTTTATAAAAACTATTAATCCTGTCTGCCACATCTTTCTCTGCGCAGTTTAAATCCATCGGTGGCAAAAAGTTGCCATCGGGTAAATGAGAAAGCCCTTCCCTGCTGCCACTGATGCCCGCAAATGTTTCTACGTAGCCATACCATTTTTCCAAATCTTTGTAGCGTATGGGCCAGTCAACAGCAACACCATCTTTCAGGTTTGCTTCAAAATCCATATCGCTCAGGCGGTAGCTTTGCCTGCCCCACAGAATAGAACGCCCACCCACCTGGTAACTGCGCCACCAGGCAAAGGGTTTTTCCTCCACGTAAGGCGATTCTTTTTCATTTACCCAATATTGCGTTATGGCTTCCTGCGCTGCCGTGCCATACATAGCCCAGTCTCTTGCAATAACAGGGTTATCTTTTTTGTATTGCAGAGGTGCACGGCCGCGGTGCGGAAAATCCCACGGGTTATAGCCCGCAGTTTTATAACCGGTGATGTGGTCGAGCTTTGGCCCACGTTCGAGCATCAGCACTTTCAACCCTTTTTCGGTAAGTTCCTTTGCGGCCCAGCCACCGCTTATACCAGACCCTACCACAATTGCATCGTATGTATTTTGTGCAACCGCTTTGTTATTTACATTCAGTGAATCTCCGGGCATGTTGGTTGTTTTTTATTGATTTCAGACAAGCATTAAAGATTGCAGTTGCCTATTTTGTTAATGATGTTTTTACCCGCTGTTGTTTTTTATGGCATCGCCTGTTGTGTCACTCACTTGTGCGTTCCGCTTTTTATGGCGGCTGCAGCGTTCCTGCCCGGCGGTTTTATTTACAGTATAAACTGCAGCAATACAATCTGCCGTTTAAGTCGTCTTGTCTAACTCCTTTCTTCCGCCTGAAAACTAAAGGTAAAAATGAGATGTGCTGCATTCATTATTAAACTAATACTAAACTATATTATTGTTTTACCAGTTGCAATACTTCCAGTGCCTCATTGTTTTTGGCGATGAGGAGTAATGTGTTGCCGGTGGCAGTGCTAATGCTGACGATGTCTCTTACTGCACCACGTATGTTTATACCACTCTGCCGTGCGCTGACTGCTGTAAAACCGCCGCTGCCATCTCCCTGCAGTAACACCCCGTAGCTGGCATCGTATATGCCGGCCTCCGGCTTGCTCTCGTAAAAATTACCTCCCATAAGTATGTCTGTATGACCGTCTTTGTTATAGTCTGCCGTTGCTATGGCATACATACTGCTTAGCTGTGCCTGCCACGGTAACTGCCTGGCTGTAAAGGTGCCGTTCTTATTGTTGATATACACCGTACTGGACATGGTATAGGCTTCGCTTTTTGTGGCGCCTGCCAACTGCTCTTTGCTTAATACCGCCCCGATCGTCTGGTTCCTGTAACTTTCATACTTCAGGTATTTCTTCTTCAATGCCGGCAGTACGGCTACCAGGTCGTGCCGTAACGTCATCGGGTAGGCGCTGTCTCCGTTGTAGCACGTGATTAGCTGCTCTATTGTACCGTTATTGCCAAAATCTCCCGCATACATCGTTACGGGCTTTTGCTCCGTAGCCCTGAACCGCGAGTTTAAACCATGGTTGGCTGCTATAATATCTGCATAGCCATCGTTGTTTACATCAGCTGTCTGTAGCCTGTTCCACCAGCCATTGGTTTTGCCCATACCTGCCGCGGTGGTTACTTCTTTCAGCAACCCTTTCTCATTATGCCAGATCTTTACCGGCATATACTCCCCGGCTATTACAAGATCGGGCCAGTGATCATTATCGTAATCGAACCACTGTGCCGTGGTTACCATACCGGCCTGGTTTAGCGTTGGCGCCACTGTTGCCGTAACATCTTTGAAAACACCTTTGCCATTGTTCTCGAGTATATAACTTTTGCATACCGTACCGTAGCTGAAGGGTTTTAGTCTTGTGCCCGTAAACAAATCCAGGTCGCCATCGCCATCATAATCTGCTGCGGCCACGCAACTGCTGCTCTCAAATATATAACCGGGTAATACCTGTGGTGATTTTGTATAACTGCCTTTGCCATCATTGATGTATAAACGGCTGATGAGGGCGGTGGCATTGGGTGAGAACTCATTGCCGCCGCTGCATACATACAGGTCTGCATCGCCATCATTATCTGCATCGAAGAAAAGGGCATCGGTATCTTCGCTTGCCTGGTCTTTTGCCAGCAATGCCTCATTGCTGCTTTTAAAAGTGCCTGCTGCTGTTTGTATATACAGTGCACCCGCCTGGTCTTTGGCGCCGCAGATGTACACATCTTCCAGCCCGTCATCATTTACATCGCCTTTGGCTATATGTGGCCCCTGCGTGGAGAGCATATGGTAGATGAGCCGGTCACGGTCAAAATCTACAAAAGCGTTTTCCTGGTGTGTATAACCAAGACCCCTGTTGGATGGGGAATGTACCACGTATGACCCCGTGGCTGTCATGGGATGGGGTATGCCTGCTGTAAGACCGGCTTCGCTCTGACGGATGGTGAGTTGCTGGTTTGCTGCCACATCTTTTACCACGCTTTTGCGGCCTCCATTCCATAACACCACCACTGAATCGACCTTTGCTGCCTGGCCAATACCAAACACCAGCTTCGTATCTACCGTTGATTCAAAACCTCGCATGGGCATCTGCTCCTGGTACGCTATACCGCTATCGTAATACACGGTAACCTTTGCGCCTATGCCAAAACTGTTCCTGCCTTCGCCCTGCAGCCGTACCGTTACATACTTATTGGCTGCCTGCAGCCGGTTGCTTTCGTTGCGGTACACATAGCAGGGCATGTTTACATTGTTTACCACAAGATCAAGGTCGCCGTCATTATCCAGATCCCCATATGCTGACCCGTTACTGAAACCCTTATTGTCTAAACCCCACTCCACTGCCTTATTCGTAAACGTAAGATCACCGTTATTCCTGAACGCATAATTGCTGACCGCAACAGATGGAATAAGATCGATCAGTTTTTTGAAATCTGCTTTACCTTCTGCTACTTCGTTATAAAATTTACTGTTTGATACATACTGGATGTAGTCTTCATTGGTAAGGTCCTGGTATATGCCATTGGCAACGAAAATATCTTTCTTTCCATCATTATCAAGATCTGTTATCAATGCGCCCCAGCTCCAGTCTGTTGCAGCTACGCCGGCCATCCTGCCTATTTCGCTGAATGTATTGTTGGCATTATTCAGCTGAAGCATATTGCGCGTAAACTGGTGGTAGTAATCATACTTAAGGTCAAGCTGGTATTTATCCCATGTTTCAAATGTTGTTTTTGTTTTTATAGAAGCATCGTCTTCGGGCAGCATTTCTGTAACAAAAATATCAGGTGCGGCGTCGTTGTTGATATCTGCCATGTCTGCACCCATTGAAGCATTGCTGATGCTCATCATCTGTTCTTCCAGAACTTCTTTGAATGTGCCATCCTGCTGGTTGATGTATAAATAATCGCGCTCAAAAAAATCGTTTGAAACGTAGATATCCTGCCAGCCATCGTTGTTAAGGTCACCCACCGTTACACCCAAACCAAAACCGATGACACTTCCATAAATACCGGCCTGCCCGCTTACATCTGTAAAATGATTATCGTCATTCCTGAAAAGTTTATCGCCACCGGCAGAATCTCTTATAGCTCTTTCATTGCGCTGCAGGTTGAAACTGCCAATGGCTTTAAAAGAATTATTGAGCAGGTACATGTCCAGGTCTCCGTCGTGATCATAATCAAAAAAGGCAGCATGCGTGGATAACCCACGGTCGTCTAAACCATATGCTGCCGCACTTTCTGTAAACGTACCATTCCTGTTATTGATGTATAATTCGTTTTGCCTGTTGTCTCCTTTTATATCGCCGCTGTTGCATACATAAATGTCTATCCAACCATCTCCGTTTACATCTGCCATGCTTACACCGGTACTCCATTTACCAGTTTTACCAATACCCGCTTTTGCAGTAATGTCTTCAAACTGCATATTGCCTTTGTTCAGGTACAATTTATTGGACAGCATATTGGCCGTGAAAAAGATATCAGGCAAACTGTCGTTGTTGATATCGCCGATGGCAACACCACCACCGTTATAAAAATTACGATACGTATAAATATTGAACCTGGCATCGTACGAAAGATTGTTACTGAAATCTATACCTGTTTGTGAAGCATTGAGCTGTTGAAACAATGTATCTTCTTTTTTACCGCTGCCCTTACAGGATGCCTGTAACAGTATAACAGACAGCATCATGCCGAGTATTGCTATAAAAGTACAAGTGTGCGACGCAACAGCAGCCACATAGTTTTGTTGCTGCCCGGTACATAAAAAAAATCTCCTGCTGTTATTACGTTGCTGAAACATTACTCGTTCACTGTTGCGTTTGTTACGGATAAATCTGTGTAATCTACTTTAACAATCCTGTCATCGAAACGGCCAATGGTTATGCGCCGGTTGCCATCTACTTTAACATAGATGGTTCCTTTTTCCTCATCACTGATCTGTATAAATGGATTGCCGTCTCTATACCATTGCCGGTAAAACTGCAGCACATCGGGCAACAGGCTGTCTGCATACAGGTGTTTGTTCCACGGTGCCCATGCATTGTATTGAAAAGTTGCCTGCATTTTATAAATTTTATCACCCGCCATTTCGGGAAAAAAATTCATGGACGCATCGTGTTTCAACTCATGGTTATTCAGCTTATACAAAATGGCCCTGTTGTTTGTGCCGTCTGTAAAGATGCCTTGCTTATTCAATTCCCAGCAGTGTTTATAAAACTGCCTGAGATCCATTCCGAAAGCAATGCCATAAAAAAGTGTATCAACGCGTTTGCCTGTTGACAATTCTTTTTGCACAAGCTGGTTGTACTGCTGCATGCTGCTTTCTTTACATGCAGCCAGTAAAAAAACGAATATTATAAAATAAACTGTTTTCATTTTTTAAACATAAGAATTTCCAGTGCCTCATTGTTTTTGGCGATGAGGAGTAATGTGTTGCCGGTGGCAGTGCTAATGCTGACGATGTCTCTTACTGCACCACGTATGTTTATACCACTCTGCCGTGCGCTGACTGCTGTAAAACCGCCGCTGCCATCTCCCTGCAGTAACACCCCGTAGCTGGCATCGTATATGCCGGCCTCCGGCTTGCTCTCGTAAAAATTACCTCCCATAAGTATGTCTGTATGACCGTCTTTGTTATAGTCTGCCGTTGCTATGGCATACATACTGCTTAGCTGTGCCTGCCACGGTAACTGCCTGGCTGTAAAGGTGCCGTTCTTATTGTTGATATACACCGTACTGGACATGGTATAGGCTTCGCTTTTTGTGGCGCCTGCCAACTGCTCTTTGCTTAATACCGCCCCGATCGTCTGGTTCCTGTAACTTTCATACTTCAGGTATTTCTTCTTCAATGCCGGCAGTACGGCTACCAGGTCGTGCCGTAACGTCATCGGGTAGGCGCTGTCTCCGTTGTAGCACGTGATTAGCTGCTCTATTGTACCGTTATTGCCAAAATCTCCCGCATACATCGTTACGGGCTTTTGCTCCGTAGCCCTGAACCGCGAGTTTAAACCATGGTTGGCTGCTATAATATCTGCATAGCCATCGTTGTTTACATCAGCTGTCTGTAGCCTGTTCCACCAGCCATTGGTTTTGCCCATACCTGCCGCGGTGGTTACTTCTTTCAGCAACCCTTTCTCATTATGCCAGATCTTTACCGGCATATACTCCCCGGCTATTACAAGATCGGGCCAGTGATCATTATCGTAATCGAACCACTGTGCCGTGGTTACCATACCGGCCTGGTTTAGCGTTGGCGCCACTGTTGCCGTAACATCTTTGAAAACACCTTTGCCATTGTTCTCGAGTATATAACTTTTGCATACCGTACCGTAGCTGAAGGGTTTTAGTCTTGTGCCCGTAAACAAATCCAGGTCGCCATCGCCATCATAATCTGCTGCGGCCACGCAACTGCTGCTCTCAAATATATAACCGGGTAATACCTGTGGTGATTTTGTATAACTGCCTTTGCCATCATTGATGTATAAACGGCTGATGAGGGCGGTGGCATTGGGTGAGAACTCATTGCCGCCGCTGCATACATACAGGTCTGCATCGCCATCATTATCTGCATCGAAGAAAAGGGCATCGGTATCTTCGCTTGCCTGGTCTTTTGCCAGCAATGCCTCATTGCTGCTTTTAAAAGTGCCTGCTGCTGTTTGTATATACAGTGCACCCGCCTGGTCTTTGGCGCCGCAGATGTACACATCTTCCAGCCCGTCATCATTTACATCGCCTTTGGCTATATGTGGCCCCTGCGTGGAGAGCATATGGTAGATGAGCCGGTCACGGTCAAAATCTACAAAAGCGTTTTCCTGGTGTGTATAACCAAGACCCCTGTTGGATGGGGAATGTACCACGTATGACCCCGTGGCTGTCATGGGATGGGGTATGCCTGCTGTAAGACCGGCTTCGCTCTGACGGATGGTGAGTTGCTGGTTTGCTGCCACATCTTTTACCACGCTTTTGCGGCCTCCATTCCATAACACCACCACTGAATCGACCTTTGCTGCCTGGCCAATACCAAACACCAGCTTCGTATCTACCGTTGATTCAAAACCTCGCATGGGCATCTGCTCCTGGTACGCTATACCGCTATCGTAATACACGGTAACCTTTGCGCCTATGCCAAAACTGTTCCTGCCTTCGCCCTGCAGCCGTACCGTTACATACTTATTGGCTGCCTGCAGCCGGTTGCTTTCGTTGCGGTACACATAGCAGGGCATGTTTACATTGTTTACCACAAGATCAAGGTCGCCGTCATTATCCAGATCCCCATATGCTGACCCGTTACTGAAACCCTTATTGTCTAAACCCCACTCCACTGCCTTATTCGTAAACGTAAGATCACCGTTATTCCTGAACGCATAATTGCTGACCGCAACAGATGGAATAAGATCGATCAGCCCTGTAATAACATTCGTCTTTTTGTCCAGTATCTTCTGCCTGATGTCTGCAAATGCACCGGCAGAATACTGAATATAATCCTGGTCTGTAATGTCTTTATAAATACCATTGGCTACATAAATGTCCTTGTATCCATCATTGTCGAGATCTGTTATCAATGCACCCCAGCTCCAGTCTGTTGCAGCCACCTGTGCAAACCGGCTGATCTCACTAAAACAGACACCGCCTGAATCGTTCACATCACCATTGTTTAGCTGCAGCGTATTTCTTACAAACTGCTTGTAGTAACCGTTTGCGATGTTGGAGTTGTATTTATCCCAGTTCTCAAAGTTTGTTTTTGTTTTCATTCTTGCATCATCTTCCGGCAGCATGTCGGTAACATATATTTCGGGCAGCGCATCATTATTAATGTCTGCAATGTCTGCACCCATTGCATTCATACTAATCTCGTTGATGCATTCCTCAAGCACCTCTTTGAATGTGCCGTCCCGGCGGTTGAGGTATAAATAATCTTTTTCGAAAAAATCGTTTGCAACATAAATATCCTGCCAGCCATCATTGTTGACGTCTGCAATAGTAACACCCAGGCCAAAACCTATCTTGCTGCTGTAAATACCGGCCTGTTGTGTAATGTCTGTAAAATGTGCACCATCATTCCTGTACAACCTGTTCCCGCCGAGTGAATCCCTTATATTCCGCTGGTCTTTTACCAGGTCATAGTTTCCTACAGATTTAAATGAATTGGTGAGTAAGTAACAATCAAGATCTCCGTCCTGGTCAGCATCAAAAAATGCAGCATGTGTTGAAAGTCCTTTGATGTCTAAACCGTATGCTGTTGCCTGATCTGTAAAAGTAAGATCACCGTTATTGATATACAAAGCATTACTGCGCTCATTGCTGCTGGTATCTCCGGATTTACATACATAAATATCAGGCAAACCGTCACCGTTTACATCAGCCATTGTTACGCCTGTGCTCCATACATTGCTTGTTGCAAGACCAGCTTTTACTGTAATATCTTCAAACTGCATGTTGCCCTTGTTGAGATATAATTTGTTGGACTGTTGGTTACTGCAGAAAAAAATATCCGGCAGGCTGTCATTGTTTATATCACCAACAGCAACACCACCCCCGTTAAAAAAATTACGAAATGTGTATGGATTAAAATCTTCTGTGTAAGAAATGGTATTGGCAAAATCTATTCCTGTTTGTGTAGCGGTAAGTAAGGTAAAACGCTTTGTTATGTCATCATTTTCACGACAGGCAGTTACACATATCACCAGGCAAATACACACATATTTCATAATCGGCAAAATATCTGATCTATTGATCCACACAAGTTTTATTAAAGTTAGCAGCTTTACCGTTACACCTGTAAGAAGGGTTTGGAGACCAGCTGCAGATTGTTTACTCATCGCCTGTTGTGTCACTCCCTTGTACGTTCGGAACAGCAGGCAGCAAGGTTACAGTCACCACCATGTCTTTGCAGGCTTATTCCTGCGCGGTATTGATTTTATTAATAACTGCACAATGCAACGCATGCATTATTCTTTAAAAGAAAGCAGGCGAATCCCTGTTCGCCTGCTATCCCTGGAAAGGGACGTAAAACTGCTCGATTTATAAGACTACACTCTTTATTAATAACCCGGGTTTTGTTTCAGGTTTTTATTTGCATTGATCTGCGTTGCAGGAATCGGGAACACATTCAGGTGATTGATTCCGGAAGGCCCGAGATTATCGGACGGATCCTGCGGGTGAAACCTGTAAGCACTGTTATATTTTCCAAACCTGATCAGGTCCTGCCTGCGTGTTGCCTCTGCAAACATTTCCCGGCCACGCTCTGCAAGAAAATTATCTTCTGTCATGGTTGTATATGCATCTACACCACCATGTGTTGTCCTGATCTGGTTAACGATCGATTTGGCTATTTCATCATTCCAGTTACCAGCTTTCCGGCAAAGCACCTCTGCTTTGGTAAGCAATATATCCGCATAACGGAAGATGCAGTAGTCATTGCTCAGATTACCTGTACCACCTTTGTAGATCTCCCATTTGCCTATTCTTGCACCCGATTGTCTCCATGCAGCAGGTTGCAGCTCATTGATGTACGGTGTAAAAACAATCGGCGCACCGTTAGGATCAGTTGCATCCGCAGCCCCATCCAGCAAAGGAGAAACGCCATCTGCCTGGTATTGCGGACCAACAATAAAGTTTGACAACCGTTTATCGGCAGTACCTGTAGTAGGTGTTCCAGCAGGGTCCACACCAACCACCGTTCCCTGGGGGCCGGGGTTTTGCGCCGGGTCAATATAAGACTGGTAAAATTCCTGAACACTGGCAAAACCGTTCCATGGCTGTAACCCTAACTTATATACGGCCTGTTGTGCAGGGTTAAGCGTTATCAGCGGCATGGTAAAGCCTGTTGCCTTGATCTCGTCATAAGGCAATGCCCAGATAAATTCAGTAGATCCGTAATTGTCCTTTTTGAAGTTATCATTGTAGTTACTCATCAATGCATATTTGCCTGAATTGATGATCTCATCGCAGGCTGCAATGCATTTATCCCACTGAGGTGTGCCGGTATATACACCAGCATTCTGGTAAAGTTTGGCGAGTACCGCGTAGCAGGTGTAATAGTTTACGCGGCCATAGGTTACAATATCCGCAGGCCCGGTTTTGGAAAGTGCAGGCGCATTTTCCAGGAGTTCTTTCTCCACAAAATCATATACCTCCTGTCTTGTGTTATTGGTGGGCGGGTCAGTCTGCGTAAAATCTATACTGATGGGTACATTGCCAAACAGGTCAAGTAACCAGTAATAATAGATTGCCCTTAACGCTTTCAGCTCTGATATATAGGCCGCTGCTTCCGGCGTACCCAGCGGATCTAAAATAGATATTACGCGGTTACATGTGTTAACACCGGCAAAAAGTACACTCCAGCTGTTTCCGGGGCGCGGATCATCTGCATTGTATGTGTGCAACTTTAAACGCACCCAGTGGCCGCCATCGCCCCAGTCTGCACCCCTTGTTGGTACAACCATTTCATCGGTTGTTACTTCCTGCAAGGGCATTATGTTATCCGCATTACCAAAAGTGCCATACAGGTTCGTATATGCCGCACCAATAGCTGCAAGAAACTCTGCATCGGTCTTAAAAAAGTTACCCTGAGTAACCTGGTCGTAGAGCACATCTTCTTCGTCCAGTTTAGTACATGAGCACGCCAGTACTATCGAGGCACAGAAAGAGTATTTTAAAATGGATAGTATTTTCATAACAGCAATTGTTTTGAATTAGAATTGAATGTTTACACCAAGAGAGAAGGTTCTTGTTCTTACCCATATTTCTCTCCTGTCTATACCGGGCGCCAGGATATTACCGCCATCATCATACCGCACCTCAGGATCTACACCTGTATAATCGGTAATCACAAAAAGATTCTGGCCGGTAACAAAAGCCCTTACCCCTTTTACTGTACCTGTTTTCTTCATCTGGAAATTATACCCTATCGTGGCATTATCAAGCTTTACAAACGAAGCCCGCTCTACATGCAGCGAACTGTATTCCTGCGCATCTTTAAGATCAGGATTATAATATTTTGTATTTACCACGTTATAGCTGTTTACCACCGTTGCATTTTCGTAAAATGCACGGAAGGTGTTGATCAGATCATGACCAATGGAACCACGAAAGAAAAAGTTTAAATCAAAATTTTTATAACGGAATGTGTTGGTAACACCGAATTCAAACTTGGGCAATCCATAACCGATAATTGTTTTATAGAATGTGCTGTTGGTGTCTTTTCCCGTACCATCATCAAACAGGTATTGCCCGTCTTTGTCTATACCCTTGTAAACAGGGCCCCATAACAAACCAATTTTTTCGCCTTCAACGGCCCGTGTAATCTGCGTTTGTTCCTGGCCCGGTGTGCCAAGGTTTGAAGCGCCCACAAAACTCCCCGCCAGGTCTTTATTAAGACTGGCAAGCTTTACACTGTACGTAGAAAAGTTTACAGAGCTGTTCCAGGTAAAGTCTTTGTTTTTGATGATGTCGTAAGCCACCATCAGTTCTACGCCACTACTTTTAAGTGTACCAATGTTACGGAACTGTGTGCTGGTAGGATATGGGGGCACAGGCACCGTAACGTTAAAGATGAGATCTGAAGTATTGCGGTTGTAATAATCAACCGTACCCGTCAGCCTGTTACCAAAAGCGGCAAAATCTGCACCTACATCAAATTCAGCTTTCTTTTCCCATTTAAGGTCTTCATTGGCGTTTTGTGTAGGAGCATAAGAAGGAGAATACACACCGTTGGCATAAAACAACCTGTCTGAACCGCCGGCAGGGCCGTACAGCAGTTGCGATAAGTAGGACCTTGGTGGCAATGCACCGGTTACACCATAACTGGCGCGCAGCTTAAAGTTATTGATCGCACTTACCTGCAAAAATTTATTCACGTCAAGGCCAACACTTACAGCAGGGAACATACCCCACTTATTGTTGGCGCCAAACTGCGTAGAACCTTCCCGTCTTAAACTTGCTGATAAGAACGCAATGTCGTTGTAATTAAGATTTACCCTTCCAAAAAACGCGACCAGCTTAGAGCCGTTTTTATAACTGTCAGAATAAGCAAGACCATTTTTAAAATCGAGTGAACTATTAAAATCTTCAGATACAGCATCCGTTAAAAAATTACCGGCCTGTACATAAAAACCATTATAAAGAAAATCCTGGTACGAGTAACCGCCTACAGCAGAGATACTCAGGTTATTGATTTTCCCGTCATAAGACAAGGTATTTTCGTACAACTGGTTAAAACTTTCATCATCACGTTTCCAGGCATAACCATTGCGCGCAAAACCGCTTACGCCTAAAAAGCTTCTTACATAGAACGATGTTTTTGGCAGGTAGGCCCAGTTGTAATAACTGATGTTTTCCTGTGCATAACGTACAGAGCCTTTCAGGCCTTTTATAAACTCGTATGTTGCAGAAGCATTGATATTGTTACGCTTTGTAACACGCTTGTTGGTATTTTGCTCAAGCACCGCAACAGGGTTTGAATAGTCAACAAAGTTTTGCTCAAAATAACCACCGCCGGTCAGGTCATAAGCAGGGTCCGCGCTTTTAACTGGCGCCGTAGGATTGAAGATAGTAGCGTATTTAAACGCATCACTCCAGCCAAAATCTGAGTTTCGTTTGGTGTTATTCGCGTCAAGCGTTAATGCAAGCTTATCCTTTAATGCCCGCTGCGTAAGACCAAAGTGCACGTTGAACTGGCTAAAGCCTGTGGTAATTGCTACACCCTGGTTGTTACGGTAGTTCACAGAAGCTGTATAGGAAGTACCATTGTTGCCGCCGGAAATGGAAAGGTTATGCGTATGCGAAATGGCTGTCCTGGTAATTTCCTTGTTCCAGTCGGTTTTGGAACCAAGATCAGAGCCGCCTGCCGCAACATACTCATCAGCACTCATATGGTCAGTAAACTTAGCAGGAGTTTCTGATGAGAGTGTTCCGTTATAAGCAATAGACGCCGCACCCCTGGCGCCGCGTTTGGTTGTAATAATAATCACACCAGCAGATCCGCGTGTACCATAAATGGCAGCAGAAGCAGCATCTTTCAGCACATCAATACTTTGAATATCATTCGGGTCAACTGTATTAATATCTATACCAATTTGCCCGTCCACCACCACCAGCGGAGATGCGTTGGCACCAAGCGTTGATAAGCCTCTAAGGCGTATAGCAAATCCTGCATTCGGGTCGCCGCCAGGCCGGGCTATAGATAACCCTGCTACCTTGCCCTGCAATAGCTGCGATACATTTGGCACATTACCCCTGTTGAATTGTTCAGCTTTCACACTTGTTACCGCACTCGTAATTTCTTTCTTCTTCTGTGTACCATAACCTACCACCACAACATCAGTAAGTTTATCGTTGCTCTCAGTAAGCTTTATTTCAATGTTGGTCTGGTTGGCAATATCAACCTCCAGCTGCTGGTAGCCTATTACAGAAACAACAAGCGTATTATTTGCCGCAGGAACATTAATGCTGAATACACCCTCCCGGTTGGTGGTTGTTCCCATCGAAGTGCCTTTGATCATCACACTGGCTGCTTCAAGGGGTGTGCCCGTGGCAGATACAACCTTACCGGTAACCGTTCGTGATTGTGCGTGTGCAATACCAATGATTAAGGACAGCACAAGTGTAAATACAGGCAGCCGCAGTAGCTTGGTGACATTCATAAGCAATCGTTGTTGGCAGTGATAGTGTTTGTAATTTTTAAGTGTTAAAATTACATTTATTAACAAATGTAAAAATTACACTTAATTTTCCAAAATATTTTTTCCGTCTTTTATATGCCGAAAACTAATATGTACCCGGCAGCAGTAAATCTGTTCAACTGTAGTTGCGTCGCACTCTTGTACGCCTTGCACGCTGTTCGGCAGCTCCGCCATGCTGCCTGCATCTATATACACTATCCCTACATTGCCACAATCGCATGCCAGGTAACAACATTAAATAACTAACCTCATCATTCGTTTGTGTGGAAAATGTTTCATCATAGTGTTCATTCAGCATGCACTTTCTACATGTGAGGTCTTTTTTTACCACTCTTTCAGTGTTGGAACATCTAAAACGTTGTGGCACATATTTTGGCTTTCTGGTATTAACCGTTTTTATTATCGCAACCCTGGGATAAACGTACTTTGGTCCGTAATAACTATGAAGACATTAAAAACCCAATACCTTTTAAAATCTATGTAATCATGTACCCGGAAAATTTCCGGGTTTTTTTATTTCCATTTTGAATGCGTGGTACTGCAAATAAGCCTGTTTACATTAACTTGTACTTATTAAACGATTACAAACCGCAATACCATGAATCGTAGAAAATTTTTACGTGGCACATCTGCAACACTGGCGCTTGCTTCTTTACAGGCAAATGGCATGATCAACCATTTTACTGCACCGCCCAGGCGCGTGGCACTTATCGGCACCGGCTGGTATGGCAAAAGCGACCTCTTCAGGCTAATGCAGGTTGCACCGGTTGAAGTAGCAGGTCTTTGCGATGTTGACAAACACCAGTTAGACAATGCGGCTGCTATGGTTATGGAAAGACAGCAGGTAAAGAAAAAGCCCGCCTTATATGGCGACTACAGGAAACTCCTGCAGGAAATAAAACCGGAAATTGTATTGATCGGTACACCAGATCACTGGCACGCACTTACAATGATAGAAGCGGTAAAATCCGGTGCAAATGTTTATGTACAAAAACCCATCAGTGTAGATGTAATGGAAGGTGAGGCCATGGTTGCCGCAGCAAGAAAATACAACAGGGTTGTGCAGGTGGGTACACAAAGAAGAAGCACCCCACATTTGCTCGATGCAAAGAAGAACGTAGTAGACGCAGGTTTACTTGGCAAAGTCTCTCACGTGGAAATGTGTTGCTACTACCACATGCGCAACAACGGCAACCCGCCTGTTACAACTGTTCCCGATTTTTTCGACTACGAAATGTGGACAGGGCCTGCACCCATGCGGCCTTTTGATGAAATGCCACACGTAAGATGGTGGCGCGCATTTATGGAATATGGTAATGGCATTATGGGAGACATGTGTATCCACATGTTTGATGCGGTGCGCTGGCTGCTTCGCCTGGGCTGGCCAAAACGTATTACATCTACCGGTGGTATTTATGTTGACAAAACAGGTAAAAGCAATATTGCTGACACACAAACCGCATTGTTTGAATATGATGACCTCAACTGCTCATGGACACACCGCAGCTGGGGCACACCTGCTGATCCGGAATACCCGTGGGCATTTAAAATTTATGGCGATAAAGGAACTTTATGTGGCAGCACAATGCAGTACGACTTTATACCGGCAGACAAAGGACAGAAAATACATAAAGACGTGGTGTACGAAAAAGAAAAATACCCTGCAGATCTTAAAGAACCGCAAATAGAACTGAATGCCGCACCTGCAACAAGACTGCACATGCTCAACTTTCTTGATGCCATTGATAAAAAAATAAAACCCGTTGCAGACATTGAAGAAGGGCATATCTCAACAGCAAGTTGTATAATGGCGAATCTTTCTATGAAGCTGGGCAGGCCGCTGAGTTACGACCCGCTGAAGCGGGAAATTATCGGGGATGCAGCAGCCACAAAACTTTTACAAAGACAATACAGGGCACCCTGGGCACACCCGCATCCTGACAATGTGTAAGCAGCGGCGCTGACGTTGCGTGCTTCACCAGGGAACAGAACGATGAACGGATTGCGACGCAACGATGCTCAATAGTACCACTGCAGCCGGTACCATACATTTTCTTTGTCGCATTTGGCATGTTACAAAGTCGCCTTTACACACCGTAAACGCAATAAGTGGTGTCTACTTTTACAGTGCTGATATTTTATAACTGTAAAAACGATAATCATGAAAAGCGCACGAATTGTTTACTGGACAACCACCCTCATCATTTTCCTGCTCGAAGGTGTAATGCCCGCATTTACTTCTAATTCTGAACTTGCGAAGCAAGGCTTCAGCTATCTTGGTTATCCTGATTATTTCAGGGTGATGCTTACCGTATTTAAAGTGGCAGGTGCAATATTGCTGGTACTGCCTGTAGTAAAAGGGCGTGTAAAAGAATGGGTATACGCCGGCTTTGCATTCGACTTTATTTGCGCAGCAGCATCATTAACGATTGTTGGCGGTTTGTCTGCGGCCATTATCTTCCCGCTTGTAATGCTGCTTATTCTGGTTGCATCTTATGTTGCATATCACAAATACGCATCTGCAAAACAAAGCAATACTTACTTTACCAAACTCGCAACACATTAATTAAAATTGCTTGTATGTCATTCCAGGCTTATCTGAAAAACATCCATTGACCTGGGGCATGGGCATGGTATGACCATCTGCGCAGTAGTAAGCGGTAAAAAAGATCGTGCAACAGCACAATAACACAAGAAGGTGCACCACCGGTAAATGCACCTTTTTTATTTGCGCAGTATGTTGATGGCGGCAAATTATATTACCTTAGAAGCCATCAATTACATTATTATGAATAAGATTATGCTTGTCAGCATCCGCAAGATTTTTTTACCTTTTGTAGCATGTATGCTTGCAATAACAGCTTTTGCTTTTGAAGGCAACACCATTGAAGGACGGTGGGACATCAACATTGACATGAATGGAAAAACAGCACCCGCATGGCTGGAAGTAAAACACTCCGGTTTTAAAACGCTGGTGGGCCAGGTTGTAGTGGTGGTGGGCAGTGCAAGACCTGTAAGCAAAGTAAATTTTGCAGACAATAAGTTTGACTTCAGTGTGCCGCCTCAATGGGAGCAAGGCGCAGGCGATATGTCTTTCAGCGGCACTTACGAAAACGACCAGATAAAGGGTACAGTAACTTACCCCGATGGCAAGAGTTATAGCTTTACCGGTGTTCGTGCACCACTGCTGCAAAGAGAAAAAGAACCGGTATGGGGCACACCTGTAAAACTGTTCAATGGCAAAGATCTTACCGGCTGGCATGCCCTCGGCGAAACAAACCAGTGGGTGGCAGAAAATGGCGTATTGCGCAGTCCTAAATCGGGTTCTAATATTGCTACAGACGCAACTTTCAAAGACTTTAAACTGCATCTCGAATTTCGCTACCCCAAAGAAAGCAACAGCGGCGTGTACCTGCGCGGCCGCTATGAAGTGCAGATCACAGACAGTAAAGGGTTACAGCCAGATTTTGGTTTACTTGGCGGCGTGTATGGTTTTATTACACCCAGCACCATGGAAGCAAAAGATGCAGGCGAGTGGCAGAGTTATGATATTACGCTGGTGGGCCGCATGGTAACACTAGAAGTAAACGGCAAAAAAGTTATCTGTAACCAGGCCATACCAGGTATTACCGGCGGTGCGCTTGATAGTAAAGAAGATGAACCAGGCCCAATCTATTTCCAGGGAGATCATGGCCCCATCGAATTCAGGAATATCGTAATTACCCCGGCAAAATAATGGATGTGTGTACCCGGCAGCAGTACATGCATTGTACTGCTGTTGCGTCGCACTCTTGTACTGTATATCTTTATGCAACACTTCCGGGTGTAACGCCGTATAAAAAAATCAATAACCAGGTAACCCTACAATTAAACACATGGAGTTTTCCATTCTCAGAACTTTCAACAATTATATCGATGCGCACCTGCTGCTTACCCGCCTCGAAAGCGAAGGTTTCAACTGCTGGCTGAAAGACGAAAATGTGGTTACCATCAATCCTGTATGGACAACCGCTGTTGGCGGTATAAAACTCATGATCCCGGACGAAGAGAAGGAAGCAGCAGAAAAAGTATTGCAGGAAATTTTTGAAGCACGCAAAGCCTCCTTTTCCTGCCCAAACTGCGCCAGTCATAACATTGAATTTATCAATACCCCACGCAAAGCTGTAAACTGGCTGAGTATTATTGCATCGTGGTTTTTCTCCAGTTATGCAGTAGCTGTTGAACAAACGTGGCATTGTTTCGACTGCAATGCAGAGTTTAAAGAACCAACCGACAATACAAACATCGATTACACCGCTGATGAAGACAATCCTACTTTTTAAAACTATACAGGTATGGTGCTTTGTTCGCACTGCCGGAAAAATGTTTGCCATGTCTTTTCAATATGCCCAGGCCTAACATTTTCCGCTGAAATGTTGTTCGGCGTATAGGTGTTCCCAATATTGCTTCATATACAGTTTGCAAAGCTTTCATGGTAAATTTTGCCGGCATCAGGTTCATGCCCACCAATTGCTGGTCAAGGTTGTTGCGTAAGGTTTGCAATGCTTTTTCCACAATCTCTTTATGATCAAAAATCAGCCCGGGCAGGTTATCAAGATCATACCATGTACAGGAGTCAGACAACGCATCAGGTGTTGGTACCACATGCGCATAGTTGATCAGTGCATAATAAGCCACCGTAATAAACCTGTCGAGTAACCAGTGATCATTGCTTACTTCGTACCCGTTTGCTTTTAAAATCTGCTTCATCACTGCAGGCTTAAACCTGTCTGTATTGCCAAATACATAACATTGCTCAAGGTATATATTGTCCAGCCCGGTGCGTTCTTTCAGGCCGCGCCTTACAGCATCATTTAAATGTTCTGTGCGCTGCACAAAACCACCGGGTAGTGCAAACAAACCCGTATTGTGGTATTCCATCAGCAGGATTTTCAGCTTATCCCCGGAAAAACCAAATACAACAGAATCGTAGGCAATATTGGTCAGGTAGTTCCTGCCGTATGTATCTTTTGCGGGATTTTTTTTTGAAACTGCCATTCAATGCTTTTAATAGTCCAAAAATAAATAAGCCCGGTTCACAAAAAATTTTTATTATTGTCTCACACTGAGACAATAAATTGTATGTTCATAAAAAAAATTATGCTTATGCTTGCCGCCACGTATGTATCCATTGCGGCCATAGCTCAAACAGATTACAACTTTCCCGTACAGGTTAAAATAGCAAATGGTACTATAGAGGGTAATTATGATACCAAAGAAAACCTGCAGTTGTTTTTAGGTATTCCATTTGCAAAGCCACCTGTTGGCGATCTGAGGTGGAAGGCACCGCAGCAACCGGATAACTGGAAAGGTGTTTTACAAACAAAAAAATTTGCAGCCAGGCCTGTGCAGGGCATTGTGTTCGGAGATATGAGTTCACGTTCTGCGGGCCTTAGTGAAGACTGCCTGTACCTCAATGTATGGACACCCGCAAAGCACGATACAAAAGGATTACCGGTGCTGGTGTATTTTTATGGTGGTGGCTTTGTGGCCGGTGACGGCTCAGAACCACGTTATGACGGGGCCAGCATGGCCAGGAAAGGCATTGTGGTAGTTACCGTAAATTACAGGCTGAATATCTTTGGATTTTTCGCGCATCCCGATCTTAGCAAAGAGGCTTCTTACAAAGGTTCGGGCAACTATGGTTTACTGGATCAGCACGCAGCACTGCAATGGGTGCAAAAGAATATTGCGGCCTTTGGCGGAGACGCTAAAAAGGTAACCATCGCAGGTGAATCTGCCGGTTCTATTTCTGTAAGTGCACAAATGGCTTCCCCGCTCTCAAAAGGTTTATTTGCCGGCGCCATTGGCGAAAGTGGTGCAGCAATCAATCCTACCCTGTCACCCGTTCCACTGGCCGAAGCAGAAAAAACAGGGCTCGATTTTGCTACCGGTATTAACGCACCAACCATTGCGCAACTACGTGCAATGACTACCCAACAACTTTACGAATATTATACTGCTTCCAAACGTTTCGGCTTCCCCACGGTGATTGACGGATATTTCTACACCAAAACGGTACCTGAAACATTCAAAGCAGGTGAGCAATCTATGGTACCATTACTCGCCGGCTGGAACTCTGCAGAAATTCCTGGTATGGCCTTTACCCAGGGGCCTTATACAGATGAGCAATATGTAAAAAAAGTAAAAGAGGCCTACCCGAAAGATTTTGAAGAAGTGCTCAGGTTGTACCCGCATGCCAATGAAAAAGAAATTGAGTTGTCTGCAACGGCACTTGCATCAGACAGGTTTATTGCATACAGCACATGGAAATGGCTGGACCTGCAGGTGAACCACAGCTCACAAGCCGTGTACCGCTACCTGTACGCTAAGCTAAGACCTGCGCTGGCAGATAATTCTTTAACGCCCGGCCTGGCCGGTGGCACCGTAAAAAAAGAAGGCAATGCACCCGGAATGCCTGCAGCCATAGGTGCGCCACATGCCTGCGAAATTGAATACTGCATGGGCAACCTGCACCTGGTAAAAGATTATGCATGGACGCAGGATGACTATACAGTATCTGCTACCATGCAGGAATACTTTGCCAACTTTATCAAAACCGGTAATCCCAACGGCGGCAGTTTACCTGAATGGCCGGCGATTAAAAAAGGCGATGCCAATCCGCCTGTCATGATCATCAATACAGCGTCAGCAGCAATAAAGGCACCGAATGATGCACGATATATCTTTCTCGATAAAGCGTATGGTAATTAACTGCTTTAATGGTGAGACGTGAAACGTGCGATGTGAGATGTAAGACGGCAAACGTGAAACGTGAAATAACTTCCGGTCGAACAACAAGATCGCCATGCTGCATCGTGCTGATGCAACGACTACTGCTGAAGCCACAGTAGTATATAAGCTTAATCCCTGCCTGAACTGTTGGTACTTTTTCTTCCCGGATAGAAAGTAAAGGATACAGCTTCGCAGGGCATTGGTTTGTTCGCAGCAGCAGTATATTTACAAAAACTATTTGCTGATATGCAGCGATGCCGCACACTTGCTGCATAAACAACCGAACGTACAAGTGAGTGACACAACAGGCGATGATAACAGCAATGCAGCTTAGTACACCACCGTCAAACGGCTGTTGCAGGTTGCATGTTTTCAAAAAACTGTTTGAGCTGCTCAAACATATCTTTAAAGAAAGGGATAACATAACCCAATGCACTGATCACCTGCGGACCCCAGGGCTCAATCAATACATAGGTGTGAGACGCTTCTATGGTTTCCGGTTTGAGAAGGCCCATTTCTGTTGCGTAAAACAAGAGGATGCTATAGACCATCATATAGAGCAGGATATAGAAGACTATACCGCCCAGTTTATTCAGCCAGCCGAGCAACACTATTTCTATTGCGGCTTCTGCAAGATTTGCGACCCAGCGTACAAGCAGCATTACGCCAATCAATACCACGAGGAATGCGATGAATGGCAGCCATTGTGTGCCGATACCGGTATGATCATCGAGCCAGGCGGCAACGGCAACAGAAAGCTTCATAGCTGCGGCGAGGCCTATGAGAATACCCAGGAAAGAAAGTATGGAAACAATAAGGCCACGGCTAAATCCTTTAAAGACTGCCATGGCCAGTATAATGAGTGTGATAACGTCTATGATCATAAAGGCAATTTAAACAAACTACCCAATGCTGCATAGAGGAATTATTTGCTGAGCAATTCTTTTACAGCAGCGGAAATGGCTTTGCCGTCTGCTTTGCCTGCAAGCTGTTTGGTGGCGGCGCCCATTACTTTGCCCATATCTGCGGGTGAGGCGGCGCCTGTTTCTGCAATAATCGTTGTCAACGCTTCTTTCAGCTCTGCTTCGCTCATTTGCTTTGGCAAAAAACGTTCTATAACAGCGATCTCTTCTTCTTCTTTTTGTGCCAGGTCTGTACGGTTTTGCTGCCTGAATACATCCAGGGAATCTTTGCGCTGTTTCACCATTTTTTGCAGCATTTTCAGTTCTGTTTCTTCTGATACCTGGCCGTTTGCACCGGGCTCTGTTTTGGCTTTTATGATTTCAGCTTTTATAGCGCGGAGACCGCGTAAAAGTGCTTCGTTCTTTGATTTCATGGCTTCTTTCATTTCTGCCATGATGTTTTGTTCTAAACCCATATGTTACGTTTATAGTGAGAGAATTTATGCTTTGTTGTCTTTCATTTGCTGTTCGCGGAACTTGTTGTAAAAGTCTTTTGCAAACTTCTTCATATCCTCTACCATTTCCTGGTTGTGCGTGGCGCGGTTGTAGGTGTCGGCCATGGTCATGATTGTCTGGTAAAAAAAATCGGCCATCTCGTCTACCATCATGTCTTTTGTCCAAAGGTCTATGCGCAATGCGCTTTTGTCTGCGCCATCCCACAAAGAAAGCATCACTGCTTTTGCCTGCTGCGCTTCTGCCGCCGAGCTGCTGTCTGCCTTCCAGGTTATTTTTTCAGGTACTTTATCATTATCCAGATGAACATCTATAGAGATTGTTGAAGTTTGCATATTGTTGTTTGTTGATAATACTAAGATAATGGAAATGCAAAAGCGGTATTGTTAATTACATCAGTTGCCAGAGGCTTTCTATTACGGCTTCCTGCCGGTACAATGCCGCCTGTTTTGCGGCGGCGGCTGTCATGTTGGTTTTATGGTTCTCGTCTTTGTAAATGCGGTTAAGTTCATCACCAAAAGCTTCATAATCTTTATCTGGCACCAGTACTGCCGCATCCTGCAGGTATTCTTCCAGGCTGGCCGTTTGGGTGGCTATTACCGGTGTATTGCATTGCAGTGCTACCGTGCCCGGCCAGAGGTCTGCATCGCTTATTGCGGGGTGCAGTAATGCATAAGCTGCTGCTATAAGATCGGCGGTATCTTTCCTGTCTGCATCATTGACCAGGTTTACATCTTCCCGATATTTATAGGTTTCCAGCTTATCGTAAATATTACCGGCAAAACTTTCATCTTTTGGGAGTAATACGAGTTTCATACCACTTTGCTGCCACTTTTTAAATTTAGAAAAGGCTTTGAGCAGGTCTATAAAAACAGCTTCGTTATGGTCTGGCAATATGCCCACGAAGTATTCCTTGTTTTGTGCGTAGCGGCTTTTTACATACAGTTTATTGTGCCATTCCATTGGTGCAAAAACTTCGGGTGCGGTATAGGGCAACACCTGTATCCTGCCGGATTCGATCCCGGTGCTTTCAATAGCCTGCTTTGCAGCATTTGCATATACCAGCACGGTTGATGCGGCTTGCAGGCTCTCTTTTATTCTGCCGGCAGCAAATTGCTGCCACAGCAGTTCACGTTTTTCCTGTTTAACAAGTGATACATCGGGTATTACCAGTACCTGCTTAATGGTTGCATTGGTACATACACCATAAAGGCATACTGCAACATCTACCTGGTATTTTTTAAAGATGCGGTTAAGCTTATAACCGTACCAGTACTTAAGGGAAAAATTGCTGCCGGCGGGAATAACGATGTGCAGCAGCACATTTTCTTCTTTAATGCTTTCTCTTGCATTTACCACATGGTCGTAATCTTTGACCAGGTATTCCTTTGCTTTGGCAGATTCATCGAGCAATGCGGCAAGATAGGCGCCGTAATCATTGGTAATATCATCACTGTGATGGATAAGTGCTATACGCATATCACCTCAACTTTTCTTAGACCTTTTATTATACGTGGAGAGCGGTGTCGTTTATTCATATATCCCCGGTAACCCGGTTTATTGCTGTTTGATCATTTTTTCTGCATTCTCGGCCACCTGCAATGCTTCTATAAATTCATCGAGTTCTCCGTTTACCACGGCAGGCAGGTTATAAGATGTATGGCCGATCCTGTGATCGGTAACACGGCCCTGCGGCCAGTTGTACGTACGTATTTTCGCGCTGCGGTCGCCGGTACTTACCAACGTTTTACGATGCCTTGCAATCTCCTCTTCTTGCTTGCGTACCTGCTCTTCGTATAACCTGGTGCGCAGCATCTGCATGGCTTTTTCGCGGTTGCCGAGCTGGCTTCTTTCGGTCTGGCACACCACAACCGTACCGGTAGGAATATGCGTTAACATTACCTTGGTTTCCACCTTGTTTACGTTCTGACCACCGGCACCACCACTACGTGCTGTTTCCATTTTTACATCAGCAGGGTTCAGCTCAAAATCTACTTCCTCCGCTTCGGGCATTACTGCCACGGTAGCTGCCGACGTATGCACACGGCCCTGTGTTTCTGTATCGGGCACACGCTGTACGCGGTGTACGCCACTTTCAAACTTAAGCGTACCGTACACATCTTCTCCCTGTACTTCCACCACCACTTCTTTGTAGCCGCCAACTGTTCCCTCGCTTTCGGTAACAATACTTGTTTTCCAGCCTTTTTTAGCGCAATAACGCAGGTACATACCCAACAGGTCCCCGGCAAATAAAGATGCTTCATCACCACCCGTACCTGCCCTTATTTCCAGCATGGCATTTTTATCATCCTGCGGGTCTTTTGGTATCATTAGTTTGGTAAGCTCTTTCTCCAGTTGCTCTTTTTGCTCTTCCAATTCGGGCAGTTCCATTTTTGCCAGCTCACGCAATTCTTCATCATTGCCATTCAGGCTTTCTTTGGCAAAAGTATAATCTGCCGACACCTTGCGGTATGCTTCGTAAGGTTTTACAATACGCTCCAGCTGGCGGTATTCTTTGCTGTACTGCTGAAACTCCTTTTGATTATTGATAATCTCGGGGTTAGTAAGCGCAACGCCAACCTGCTCAAATCTGGCTTTTATAGCATCTAACTGGTCTAACATGTGTAGATAATTTTTATGAGCCCGGCACCAGTAAAAGCATGCAGCTTTTCTTGCGTCGCACTCTTGTACGCCATAGCCCTGCGCAATAACGATACTGCGTTTGCAAACACCCTGCTGGTGCAGTGTGGCATACGCAGCGGCACATTTTAAATCGTTTGCAACTTTTGCTGCCGTGCAAAAAAGTTGCAGCGGATTGTGTGTTTGCCTTGCACTGCGGGCAAATAAGGGCAGCAAAATTAAGCGATTTTAGCACTTGGCACATCTGTTATCTTTACAGCATGGCTTACAAAAAATTCCAGGCAGATTATTTGTTCACCGGTACGGCAATGCTTGGTGCAGATAACGTTTTAATTACCGATGAAGCGGGTGTAATACAGGAAATTGTTCCGGCGGCGGAAGCCGGCGGAGACATTCAGCAATTACCCGGCATACTTACACCCGGTTTTGTAAACTGCCATTGCCACCTGGAGCTGAGCCATATGAAAGGGCTTATACCCGAACATACCGGGCTGGTAGATTTTGTGTTTAAAGTAGTAACACAACGCCACTTTGCAGAAGATGAAATACTGCAGGCCATTGCCAATGCTGAAACTGAAATGCTCGCAAACGGCATTGTTGCCACAGGCGATATTTGCAACAACACGCTTACGCTGCAGCAAAAACTGCAACAGCAAATGGCGTATTATAATTTTGTAGAAGTTAGCGGCTGGCTGCCGTCGGTGGCAAATAACCGCTTCGAAAACAGCCGGACTATTTACCATGCCTTTGCTGCTGCAGATGAAAGAATAAATGCACGTACTACCCTGGTGCCACATGCCCCTTATTCTGTATCTGATGAGCTATGGCATTATATACAGCCATTCTTTGCAGGCAAAACCGTAAGCATACATAACCAGGAAACCGCTTTTGAAGATGAGCTTTTTTTAAGCAACAGCGGAGATTTTGTACGTATGTATGACATGATGAAAATTAACCATGCGCATTTTAAACCTACCGGATTAAGCAGCCTGCGGTCGTATTTTACCAGGCTGCAGCCTGCGCAAAGCGTACTGCTGGTGCACAACACTTTTACAAAAGCAGCAGACATTGATTTTGTACAGCGCAATGAAGGCAATACTGCCGGCGAAGTATTTTTTTGTTTATGCATCAATGCCAATCTCTACATCGAAAATGCCTTACCGCCTGTGCGTTTGTTGAGAGAGCATAACTGCCGTATTGTATTGGGTACTGACAGTTTAGCCAGCAACCATAGCCTGAGCATACTGGATGAAATGAAAACATTGAGCAAACATTTTCCCGGGATTGAAACGGAGACGCTTTTACAATGGGCGACGATCAATGGCGCGCATGCTTTACAAATGCAGGATAGCCTTGGCAGTTTTGAAAGAGGTAAAAAGCCGGGTGTGGTATTGATTTGTAACACATACAATGAGCTGTTTACAAATAAAACTACCGCTACCCTATTGTTGTAGATACCGCTATACGGCCCTTAAGATTTGTTAACTATTTAAGCATGTTAAACAATACCGACAGATGCACTGCCGTACAAGTGAGTGACACAACAGGCGATGATAGTAGTAATGCAGCTTAAGCAACTATACCTGCGCCACTAATTATTTACATGCAGCAATAATGCCTTACTGTTATTTATACCGGCAACAAAGGCTTCTCCATTTTTTGTCTTTATTGCAGAAAGGCTTCTTACATTTCCCCTGATGTTGAGGCCGCTTGCAGGTTGCGGCACATATGTAAAGTTTCCTTTTCCATCGCCGGTAAGCAGTATGCCATGGTTGGCGCTGTAGCGGCCAAATTTAATGCGTGTCCACGTGTTATTGCCGAGCAACAACAGGTCTTTTTTATTGTCTTTGTTTGCATCTAATGCCACCATACCATATACCGGCGCATACTGTGCCTCTGCCGGCAGTTTGTGCATTACAAAACCTTTGGCGCCCTGGTTCTCGAGGTAAATGGTTTCCATTAAGCCTGCCTGTAAAATGTTTGCATCCTGCAACTGTTCTTTTGTAAATATATCATTGATGGTTGCGGTGGAATAGCCTTTGTACTCAAGGAATTTCTTTTTGATGAAAGGCAGTTGGTCTGCAAGATCGTCTCTTGAAGCAGCGGGGTAAGAAACGCCTTGTATATAATAACAGAATACCGGGTCTACAGAACCATTGTTGTCAAAATCTTTATAATAAATACTGAGTGGCTGTTTGGCATTGGCCCTGAACTGCGCGTTTAAGCCAATGTTGCCAAGTATAAGATCACTGTCGCCATCAGCATCCATATCTGCTGCGTAGATTTTATTCCACCAGCCTGAGCTTTCAAATTTTATAAAGTCTTTTGACGCATCTGCCAGTTTACCGTTTTGGTTGATGAAAACCTTTACAGGCATCCATTCTCCTGCTACAACCAGATCGGGTCTTTTATCTGCATTTACATCCACCCAGGCAGCGTCTGTAACCATACCGATATTTTTCAGGGTGCTGCCCACCGCATCTGTTGCATCAGCAAAGTTTCCTTTGCCATCGTTCAATAAAACATAACTACGCGGTGTGACAGGATACATGCCGGGTACAAGCCTGCCGCCGGTAAAGATATCCACGTCTCCATCACCATCTATATCTGCGGCTTTCACGCAGCCGGTACTGGTAGGCATACGCGGCAAAGCATTTGATGCTTTTGCAAAACCAGCTTTACCGTCGTTGATGTACAGCCTGTCCTGCAACAATGAATCAGACTGCTCAAACTCGTAACCGCCACTGCCAACATAGAGATCTGCATCACCGTCGTTATCCGCATCGAAAAAGGCGGCAGCTACATCCTCGCTGCCGGCATCTGCGGCCAGAGCGGGCTGCACAGATTCAGCAAATGTGCCATTTGGCTGCTGTATAAATATTTTAGACGGAAAGCCTTTTGCACCGCCGGTAAAAAGATCGCTGAGACCATCACCATTAAGATCTGCCTGCTGAATACACGGACCTTGCCTGGATAAATAGTTAATAAGCAGCAGTTGGCTTGTAAAATCGTTAAAGCCGTTTTCTGTATGGCTTATAGCAGCGAGTGTGTCAGTACTAATTATCTTTTGTACAGCAGCAGGTACATAAGAAAATTTATCTTTTGCATCAATACTTTTGATGATAAGGGTTGTATTGGCGTTTATGTTTGTAAGCTTTTGCATGTTATCATCTGGCCAGATAACAATAACCGAATCTGCCATTTTGTGCCTGCCTATGCCGAAGTTTAACACCGGATCTACAGAAGTTTGAAAACCTCTTACAGGAGATTGCTCCTGGTAATAAACAGTATCTTTACAAAATACTTTTATTTTAGCACCTATACCTCGTGAATTGCCCGCAGACCCCTGGAGGTTTATTTTAAGAAAGTTATTTTCTTTTGTGGCTTCACTGTTATTGCGGTACACATCTGCATAATCGTTGGAGTTATTGACGATAAGATCGAGGTCTCCGTCATTATCGAGATCTGCATAAGCTGATCCTGCTGATACCACCGGCTTTTCAAAACCCCATTCTTTGGTTTGTTTGGTAAAGGTGCCATCGCCGTTGTTTTTATATATGTAATTGGGAATGACGTTGGTTGGCATTTTTTGAATGTACTCGGGAATGCCATCTACAGAATCGTGATTCATGTTACGTATAACCCGGTCTACAGAATACCGCAGGAAATCCATATCTGTATAATCTTTTACATAGCCATTGCTTACAAACAGGTCTTTATTACCGTCATTATCATAATCAGCAAAGAGGGCCGTCCAGCTCCAGTCGGTATTGGATACACCAGCAAGCTGTGCCACCTCACTAAAGGTACCATCGCCATTGTTTTTTTGCAGCATGTTGCGGCTGTACTGGTAGTAAAATCCTTTGTCAAACAATATCTGGAACTTATCGAAATTTTCTGCGCCGCTGTGCATTTTTTGGGTACGGTTATCCTCGGGCATCATATCTAACGTTACCAGGTCTGTGTAGCCATCGTTGTTATAGTCTGCCACATCGGAACCCATTGAGTAAAGCGAAATTTCATCCATGCATTTACCAAGACTTTCGGTAAACGTACCGTTGCGGTTATTGATAAAAAGATAATCAGGTTCATTAAAATCGTTGGAAACATACACATCCTGCCAACCATCGTTGTTCACGTCTGAAATAGCAAGACCCAAACCGAATGTTAATACATTGGAAGTTATGCCGGCGCTATCGCTTACATTGGTAAAGTGGTTATGATCGTTGCGGTAAAGTTTTGTAGCAAAATCAGGGTTGCGTTCATTTCTTAGCTCCGGGTTGTCCTGCACGCCGGCAGTATATTTTTGCAGGGAGTGGTTGATGATAAAACAATCAAGGTCGCCATCTTTGTCATAATCAAAAAAGCCGGCCTGTGTTGAATAGCCATTATCTGCCAAACCGTATTGCGCAGCACTTTCTTTAAAAGTAAGATCTCCGTTGTTGATGAACAGCAGGTTCTTTCTACGTTCCGGGTTGATGTCTGCACTTCTGCAAATATATATATCAAGTTTGCCGTCTCCGTTAATGTCTGCCATTGTTGCGCCTGTACACCAGCCCTGCATTTGATCTACACCGCTCTGTTTGGTAATATCTTCAAATGTAAGATTGCCTTTATTTAGGAAAAGGCGGTTTCTAACCATATTACCCGTGAAAAGAATATCCTGCAGGCCATCGTTATTAATATCTCCTACAGCAACTCCACCACCGTTATAAAAGTATATATAGTTGGAAACGTTGAGCGGTCCGTCTTCAAACAATGTGTTGTTGAAATTAATACCGGTAGCAGACTTGTCGAGCCTTGTAAAAAGCGTTGAATGATCGTCTCTGCATGCATTAAGTACAAAAAGCAGCAGCAGTATGCAACAATGAAAAATACGCATCAGCAGTTAGTAATTAGTTGTATAAATGTAGATAAAATATTGCCGCTTACACATCACCCGTTTGGTGGCCAGGCTGATTATTTTGTTACCAGCTTTTACACTTTGTGGCATCGCCTGTTGCCACGCTCGTTTCAGGGTACCTCTTCTATGGCAACTGCAGCGTGGCGGCTTCAACAGCGCAGGTGAATCCTTAGCCGGTTGCTGATACACATGTTGCCGCACGAAATAAAATTTGCTGTACAAACACATTGTTATTTGCACAGCAGCCATCTTTTTCTATCCGCTTCAATCTTCGCGTTTGATCAATAGAGTTCCTGCAGTACAAGAGTGCGACGCAACAGCAGTTTAATAGCAGCACTGCAGCTGACTCAATAATTAAAAAAAGATTCCGCCTTTTGAGCGGAACCTTTTATGCTAAAAGAAAACTCCTCTTAGTTTTTATCCCACCACAGCGGTGTGGTTACTTTATCTGCACCACCTAAAGCAGATTCGCCTGTTGCAACGCCATCGGGGTTGTTTTGTTTTTCAGACAACAGGAATGGAATTCTCCTGATCCATTGCGTGGTTGGATCCGGGATATCCGGATTTTCAGAATTTGCTACGGGGTATAAAATAAAGTAACGTCCTCTTCTATAATCTGCCCATGCCTCATTTCCATCCGGGAACAAGGCCAGCCATTTTTGAATGGCAATTTGCTCAAGTTGTGTACTTTGATCTGCGGCAAATTTTACCGGGGCATCGGACACCGGCGGTGAGTTGAGGTAATCGTTTGGAGCAACCGGTGTAGCAGTACTGCCGATGTATGCGGTAATGGCAGCTTCATCTGTAATACCCCATTGGTACATAGAATTTCTGATGCCATCTTCATATAACTGTTGTGCTGTACCGCCCATGTTCCAGCCAAGTATAGCGCCTTCTGCACGCAGGAAGTATGCTTCTGCGGCACACATTACATTTTGGGATGTGGTAAGATAATTAGTAGTGCCCGCAAATGAAGGTGATGACCATCTTTTGCCAACTTTAGAATTGGAAGTTGCCTTATTAATTGTTTCTGTAAGCTGGGTGGAAGTAAGCCCATTTCTCAATCCTTCGTACTTACCGGTTCCGTCAGGATGATCCTGGTCTGCACCGGCCGGTATCCAGTATGTAGATTCTCTTGGGTCTTTATAACCGTTCATTACAGATTCCATAGCGGCACTCATCCTGAATTCATTCCAGTCGCTCATGATAGATAAGCCATTCCAGTCTGAACCGTTATCACTTTTTTTGATCAGCGCATCATCTCCGGGGCTTGCTGTAAATACACCTGAGGCCACTGCTGCTTCTGCTTCTGCTTTGGCACGTGTAGGATCGACTTTTGATATCCTTAAAGCTAAGCGCAGGCGTAAAGTGTTTGCAAATTTTATCCATTTGTTTACATCACCACCATAAATGATGTCGTATGCGCCATAAGGCGTGGCGGAGGTATTGCTTTTAAGCACCGTAACAGCACTTTCCAGGCGTTTGAAGAAATCATCGTATATCTGATCCTGCGGATCGTATGGAACCGAAGGATTGGGTTCTCCTGCACTAAAGTAAGGAATAGGACCCCAATAATCAGTTACCCTGTGGAAACCCAATACCCATACAATGTTTGCCAGTGCATACTCAGGCGATGCAGGATCAGAATTCGCAAAGATGGTTTGCGCCTGGGGCAAAAGATCTGTGTAGATGGGATTAAATGCCGCACCTACCCAATCCATCCTGATGTTAAGCCTGTCTGACGGAAAGTATGTAGCGGTACAAGCAAAGTATTGTGCGTACTGGTCTGCAAACAGGTTTTGTGCAACCTGGTAGTTCCATACGTTTGGTATTGCTGTTTGTTCTGTTTTTGCAAACAGGAACGGCAGTTCAGATGCGCCTACGGTAGGTATAGCATTCCTGTTCTGGTTTATCTCGTCGTATTTTTTGGTACATGCAGAGAAAACCACACTACACGCAACAAGTGCCGCAATGCTATTCTTATTAAATACTTTATTATATCTTTTCATATTAAGATTTTAGTGTAATTAAAATGTTAGTTGAACGTTTACACCAAAGCTTCTGGTTGAAGGTAAGGCTCCGTATTCTACGCCCTGGTAATTGGCATTACCGAGGCTCATATCAGGATCGAACCACATCTTTCTGGTACCGAGACCTGGAATATCCATTTTTGAACTGCCCCTGTAAATCCAGAAAACGTTTCTTGCAACAAAAGATACTTTAGCTCCTTTTACAAATGATTTTTCCTTCAATGGTAAAGAGTAACCAAGAGAAAGTTCTCTCAGCCTGAAATTTGTAGCGTCGTAAGCAAAGAATTCACCGTTTCCATAGCGTTTACCGGAGGCAATTTGCCAGAAGTCCTGCGCGGTAATAGTGGCACTAACCGGAGATCCGCTTGCGTCTACTCCGCCCAGGTTCCATCCGCCCTCTCTATACTGTTCTGTTACTTCAGGAATACCGCTGAATGCGAGGTTCATTTCGGTACCGGACACCATTACACCACCAACCCTTCCATCAGTTAATATGCGCATGGAGATATTCTTATACTGGAAAGTGTTTGTAAAACCTAAAGTAGCTTTTGGATTGAAGTTTCCAATGTACTCCTGGGCCTGCGTAGCTACAGGTTTTCCATTACCATCTACTATATAATTTCCTTTACTGTCAGTGGCCCATTTAAATGCAAGCAGGTCTCCGTAGCTTTTACCTTCTTCCACAACAGGTGTTGCAGAACGTCCGAACCCACCTCCGAGATAGAATATTTTAACTTCATCACTCAGTTCTACGATCTTGTTTTTGTTTGTAGCAAAATTGAATGTTACATCCCACGAGAAGTTTTTATTCTTGATAGGTGTGCCATTTACTACAAACTCAAAACCCTGGTTTTGTATATTACCGGCATTGATGTATTTGCTTGAATAACCGGTAGCCACCGGTAATGCAACAGTCAGCAACTGGTTGAACGAATTACTTTTATAATAAGTAGCAGTAAAACCGATCCGGTTATTAATAAACCTTGCTTCAATGCCAAATTCCAGGTTCTTAACGATCTCCGGCTTAAGGCCCGGAATAGACAATACTGAACTTCTTGTAAGGTACCCGTTGCCCGCACCAAGTGAGTATCCATATGTATTGGCAAGTAAAGCAAACTGGCCACCATTACCAACTTCAGCATAGTTTGCACTTGCTTTAAGAAAGGAAATTGCTTTTGGTAATACTGTCATATCTGAGATGATTGCTGACAAACCAACTGATGGATACTGGTATGAGTAGGGAGATGGCAACCTTGAATCCCAGTCGTTACGCAAACTTGCATCCAGGTACAGGTAGTCTTTATAAGACAGGTTCAACTGGCCAAATACAGATTGTGTTTGAATTTGCGTACCACCAGAATTAACAGAAGGTGCTTTTGCAAAGTTCATACTGAATTTATTGGTCACATTTAAACCACCTGCAGCCGCGTTTGTTGAAATAGCAGCTGCATCCTGGAATATACCACCAACCCGGTAATTAACTTTAATATCTTTACCGATGTTGTTGTTTCCTTCCAGTATCGCATCGTACCATTGCTCCGTAATCCTGAAATCGTAAATAGAATAGTTGCCGCCGGATGCGCTGTACAAAATTGTACCGAGCGAAACCTGGTTCTCGCCTTTTTCATAAGTTCTGTCCAGATTTGCACGCCCGGAAATACTTAACCAGTCAGTGATCTTATACTTTGCAGAAAGAAAACCAATGATCCTGTCCCTGCTTTCGTTGATAGCAGTGCGATTGATCATCCAGTAAGGGTTCTGGTAAATAGAACTCAATGTTGATGGCCACGTTGTAGGCGTTGGCACACCAACATTATTGATAAATTCTGACTGCTGTGCATCAGTGATCGGAATGTTCCTCGCAATCTGGTAAATATTACTTACAGGTGAATTCTCCTCACCTGTTCTTGGTTTATTCCTGATACGCTGGTTGATGTAGGTAACCTTCGCATCCGTAGACAGCCTGCTGGTAACCTGGTTTGTTATTCTCAGGTTAACGGTATTACGGTATAGGTTATTTGCAGGAATAATACCTTGTATAAGGTTGCTTGTATAAGACGCATAGGTCTGCATCTTTTCATTACCGCCTGATACGCCTATTGAATTATTGAAACTTGTTCCTGTGCGGAAAAAATCTTTGATATTGTCCGGCTGTGGTGAGTATGTGCCGGGATTGCCAAGATAATTGGTAATTGACTGTCCGGTCATTTTTTCTCCCCAGCTTTCACCGGATGTAAGATCCATTTTATTGCTGTTTCCCTGGCCATACACATTTTGAACATTAGGCAGCGCAAATGCCGACTCTGCTACAACGCCGGAATTCAGGGTTACAGACATCCGGTCTTTTTTACCCTTCTTAGTAGTTATAACAATGACACCATTACCTGCCTGGCTGCCATAAAGCGCAGCTGCCGATGCACCCCTTAATATGGTCATTGATTCGATATCATCAGGGTTGATGTTAGATGCACCATCTGAACCCTGTACAGATCCAAAATCGCTGGTACCTGTACCATTCGTACTGTTATTGATTGGAACACCATCTACCACAATCAATGCGTTGTTGCTTTGCTGTATGGAGCGGTTACCACGCAATACAATTCTGGCACCGGAACCGGGGCCGCCCGAACCTTGTGTAATAACAGCATTGGCTACTTTCCCGGAAAGTGAGTTCAGCACATTGTTGGGATCTCTCACTTCTGTAAGCTCTGAAGGCTTCACAGTTTGTGTGGCATAAACCAGTGTCTTTGCCTGGCGTGTAATACCCAATGCAGTTACCACCACTTCACCAAGGTCACCTTTTCCTTCGCTGAGTTTAATACTTACATCTGAAGTTGATGCGCTTACCGGTTGTTCAACCGTTGCAAAGCCAATGTATGATATAATCAACACCACATCACCCGATGAAACGGATAATGTAAAAGAACCGTCATTGCCCGACGCTGTTCCGGTAGTTGAACCTTTTACCAAAACAGATGCCCCGGCAATGGGCGAATTATCCTGGGCCGAAACAATCTTACCCTTGATGGTTCGCGTTTGAGCGTTTGCTGCCGTTATGATCAATAACAACAGCGGAAGTAAACAGATTTTTTTAAGCTTTCCCATAGCAGTTTTTGTTTAGTAATAAAATAGAAGCAATACTGACATAGCGGGTACGTTTACGACGAATCGTACATCTTTAAAGAAGAGGGCATAATAAAGATTTTGGTTATCGAAAGCAGTTGTATCTCTAAATTTACGTTTATTAGATCTAATAAAGTTGGACATAAACCGCTCAAACGTTTGCGTAAAAATTTAAAACAGCTACAACCGTAAAATGATTAATAAACAACCGACAATCAAGGAAATAGCGCGCCGGTTAAACATCTCTGTATCAACCGTGTCAAGAGCATTGCACGATCATGCCAGTATTGGTTTACGCACTAAAATGCAGGTAAAAAAACTGGCAGAAGAATTAAACTATGAGCCCAACCAGACAGCCATTTTCTTTCAGCAGCGTAAAACATTTACCATTGGTGTTATACTGCCGCATCTTGGTGAGTCTTTCTTCTCCGAAGCCATCAGCGGCGTAGAAGATGTTACTGCAAAAAACAAATACACAGTGTTGCTTGGCCAATCGCACGATGAGGTAGAGAAAGAGAAACAACTGATCGAAAAAATGAAGATGCACCGTGTTGATGGCATGCTTGTTTCAATTGCAAAGAGCACCACTACCTACGAACATTTTGAAGTGCTGAAGAAGGCAAATATCCCGGTTGTTTTCTTTGACCGTATACCGCGTATGCAGGATATCAATTATGTTGCCTGCAATATGGTATCAGGTACCATGCAGGCCGTGAAGTTCCTTTTGCAAAAAGGGCATCGCGTAATAGGTTTACTCAACGGCCCTGAAAACCTGTTTGCCTGTAAAGAGCGACAGGAAGGCTACGTACAGGCGCTCATCAAAAACAGGATAAAGTTCGACCCTTCCCTTGTGGTAAATACCGACCTTTCTCCTGATGGTAATGTAAAAGCGGTAAAAGAATTACTTGCGCACAAAAGAAAGGTTACCGCCGTGGTTGTCTTCAATGATTATGTGGCCATGGACGCCATGCACTATACGCAGCAACAAAAGCTAAAGCTTAATAAAGACATTTGTTTTGTCAGCTATGCCAATCTCCCGTTTACCAATTATTTAAAATACAGCCCGATGGCTTCTGTAGAACAGTTCCCTTACAAACAGGGGCAAAAAGCCACAGAAATGCTGATCGAACTACTGGAAAAAACAGACGACAGTGCACTGCCATCCTATTACAAAATCATACTCGACTCACAACTGATGATCAACAATGCATAGCCAATATTTTTCCGTGCAAACGTTTGATTATACAAGCAGCATTAATCATCTTTATTTTTGAATTGTAACCAGATTATAAAATCCATTGCCATAACCTGCGCATGACAACCGATATTCTCAAAAGGTTTAGTCTGAACACCGATGAAGTGCAAATTCAACCGTTTGGCAGTGGCCTTATCAATCATACATGGCTTGTAAAAAATGGCCCAAAACAATATATCCTGCAACGCATCAACACGCAGGTATTTACACTTCCTCAAAATATAGACAACAATATCTCCCGGCTGGCAACATACCTGCACAAACACTCCCCGGGCTATTTATTTACCACACCCATTAACACGACCGATCATAAAGGCCTGGCGGAACATGACAACGCCAGTTACAGGCTCTTTGGTTTTGTGGAAGGTTCTCATTCCTACACCGTGGTGGAAGATAAAGAACTCGCTTACGAAGCAGCCAGGCAGTTTGGCAAATTTACACGTTTGCTTGCCGGCTTCGATATTGATCAGCTGAGCATAACGTTACCGGATTTCCATAACCTCTCACTCCGGTATTCGCAGTTTGAAAAAGCTGTGGAAGGCGCTTCCGCAGAGCGTTTACAAAAAGCCAGGTCTTCCATAAACATACTTATACACAACAGGGATATTGTAACCGCATTTGAAAATATTCTCCATAACCCGGCATTTAAGAAACGTGTTACCCACCACGACACAAAGATCAGCAACGTACTGTTCGACAGCAACAACAAAGGCCTTTGCGTAATAGATCTCGACACCGTAATGCCCGGCTATTTTATAAGTGATGTAGGCGATATGATGCGTACCTATCTTTCTCCGGCTGGCGAAGAAGAAACAGACTTTTCCAAAATAGACATACGCGAAGATTATTTTGATGCTATTGTAAAAGGCTACCTCGGTGAGATGGCAGAAGAGCTTACAACAACAGAAAAAAATTATTTCATTTATGCAGGAAAGTTTATGATATACATGCAGGCCCTGCGCTTTCTTGCCGATTATCTTAACAACGATATTTATTACGGTGCCAGGTATCCCGGTCACAACCTCAACCGCACCATCAACCAAATAACACTGCTACAAAAACTACAGCAAAAAGAACCTGCACTATCGCAGCTCGTTACAGGCGCTTTACAGCATATATAGTATGTACCCGGCAGCAGGAATACGATGAAGCTTTCGTTGCGTCGCACTCTTGTACTGTTGAAACAATACTGAACAAAAGCGAAGATCAAAGCGAAGTATAACATTACACTTTTGGCCAAAGCCGTAATGGATAAATATAAAACGGCGGGCTAAAGCCCGCCGCAACAAATTCCTGCATCAGCTCATCCAGTTTACACCCGCTTCAGGATTCCATTTTACAGTTGATTTTTTCAGCTTTGTAAAAAATTCTATTGAACTCCTGCCTGTAATATCGCCAGTGCCAAACTTGCTTTCATTCCAGCCACCAAAAGAAAACGGTTCTCTTGGTACAGGTACACCAACATTCACACCGATCATACCGGCACTTGCCCGTTCTATTACGTAACGTGCATAGCTGCCATTTTGTGTAAATACACTTGCCGCGTTGCCGTATATATTGCTGTTCTCAATGCTGATTGCTTCATCAAGACTGTCAGCACGCATGATGCAGATAACCGGCCCGAATATTTCTTCTTTTGCAACAGCCATGCCCGGTGTTACAAAATCTATAACGGTCGGGCCAACATAAGAGCCGTCTTCTTTGCCCTCCACCACCGCCTTACGGCCATCTACCAGAATTTTTGCTCCCTGCTGTTCCGCTTCTGTAATGTATTGTTCAATTCTTTGCTGCGCTGCTTTATTGATAACAGCACCAAGGTTTGTTCCGGGTATTACTTTTTTGGCTTCGTCGCAGATCTTTTGAATAATATGATCAACACCACCAACGGCTACCATGGCAGATGCAGCCATACAACGTTGGCCGGCACAACCACTCATAGATGCCACAACATTCTGCGCAGTCATATCAGCTTTGGCATCTGGCAAAACAATGAGGTGGTTTTTTGCACCGCCCAAGGCAAGGCACAGCTTAAGCTGTTGCGTGGCCTGGCGGTAAACATGCTTTGCTACTTTGGTAGAACCAACAAAGGTTACCGCATGTATGGAAGGATGCGCACATATGGCATTTACAATTGTATGATCGCCGTTTACAATATTAAATACCCCGTCTGGCAAACCCGCTTCTTTTAACAGCAATGCAATCTTCGCAAGCGTAAGCGGTACTTTTTCAGATGGTTTTATGATCATGCAATTGCCCAAAGCAAGAGCATTGGGTATTGTCCAGTTGGGTACCATAGCAGGAAAGTTAAAGGGCACAATGGATGCCACAATACCCACAGGTACGCGTTCTGTTCTGCATTCAACACCTTTGCTTACTTCGAGTATTTCACCTGTTACCAACTGCGGTATGGAGCAGGCAAACTCCGTTAGCTCTATGCACTTTTCTACCTCGGCTACAGATTCTCCAATGGTTTTGCCATTCTCTTCACTGATGAGTGAGGCGAGCTGCTGCAGGTCTCTTTCCAGCAATGTTTTATACCGGAAGAATACCTGCACCCGTTCTTTTACAGGCATGCGGGACCATACCGGTAAAGCAGCCCTGGCGGCTTCTACAGCCTGATCGAGGTCTGCCGTTGCTGATAATGGCACCACAGATAACAGATTACCATCCAAAGGAGAAATAACAGGCAGTGTGGTACCGGTACCGGCATTTACAAATTTGCCATTGATATAATTTTGCACCAGCGGGTATTTCATACAAGCAGCTTTTAGTGTGTGTACTAAGATAGGAAATGTAAGAGTTGATTGCCTGCTGTACTTTACAGGTTGTATAAGAGTGCGGCGTAACAACCCGGAGGAGTTGCCTGTTGTTATACAGTAAAAGAGTGCGACGCAAGGGACGATGCACAGCATTACCGGTGCCGGCTACATAAAATTATTTACCGAGTAAATGACCGAACGCCTGATGATAATCGCTGAACGGGAAACTGTCTATTATTTTTTTCATGTTAGCGGTTATATGATCGTTGCACAAATTACCGATGCTGCCTTCGTGCGTGTGTGCCACGTGTGTTGAATAAGTGTAATTGCCTGCCTCAATATCCAACCCGATTTTTTTATATGCATCGCGGAAAGGTGTGCCCTGCAGCACAAGCTTATTTACTTCTTCTACGCTGAAGAGGTATTGGTACCGTTCATCTTCGAGAATGTTTTCTTTTACCTCCATATTACTTAGCATAAGCCCTGCCATATCTATACAACTGCGCAAGGTTTCAAACGCAGGAAAGAGGTGTTCCTTGAGCAACTGCAGGTCTCTGTGATAACCGGATGGAAGATTGGTGGTCATCATCAGGATCTCGTTGGGCAATGCTTTGATGCGGTTGCAGTAAGAACGGATGAGCTCAAACACATCAGGATTTTTTTTGTGCGGCATAATGCTGCTGCCTGTGGTAAGCTCTGCCGGGAAACTGATAAAACCGAAATTCTGGTTGAGGAACAAACAGGCATCCATACTAAGGCGGCTCAGTGTATCTGCAATATTGGCGAGTGCAGCAGCCACCATGCGCTCTGCCTTGCCGCGGCCCATTTGCGCATACACAACGTTGTAATTTAAATCTGCAAAACCGAGCAGCCTGGTGGTCAACGTTCTGTTTACCGGGAATGAAGAACCATAGCCTGCAGCGGAACCCAACGGATTTTTATTGACCACATCGAATGCTGCCTTTAGCGCTACAGTATCGTCTGCCAGGCTTTCTGCATACGCGCCAAACCAAAGCCCAAAAGAAGAAGGCATGGCAAGCTGTAAATGTGTATAGCCCGGCAGCAGGTGTGTTTTAAATTTTTCACTTTGCTTTATGAGCAATTCAAAGAAAGCATAAACGGAATGCACGGTTTTCTCCAGCTCGCTACGCAGGTACAGTTTTACATCTACCAGCACCTGGTCGTTGCGGCTGCGTGCAGAATGTATTTTTTTACCGGTATCGCCAAGCTTTTCTGTCAGCAGGTATTCAACCTGCGAATGCACATCTTCAATATTGCTGTGTATAGTAAACCGTGTATCATCTACAGCCTGTGTTGTTGCATAAATATGCCGCAACTCCGTTGTTAACTGGTCTGCTTCATCAAGGGTAAGCAGCCCGATGGTAGCGAGCATTTTTGCATGCGCAATATTTCCCAGCACATCAAAAGGTGCCAGCAACAAATCAAATTCACGGTCTTTGCCAACAGTAAACTGTTCTACTTCTTTTAACGACGCGGTATTTTTTGCCCAAAGTTTCATGTTAGTGCCCGGTTACTGGTTGCCGGTTTCCCGTTTTATTGAATTCGTTTAAATGATCTGCTGCGTGCAGTGCAAACCTGCCAACCCTTTTCGTTCATTACAGTAACGTGGAACTGCAACTGCTGACTATAACAGTATTTTATCCAGCAACTGTATATACAATGCTATTCCCTGCCTGATCTCATCTATGTAAATAAATTCGTCTGCCGTATGGCTGCGGGCACTATCGCCGGGCCCCATTTTAAGGGTCGGGAAATGCATCAGCGCTTTGTCGCTGGTTGTTGGCGAACCATAATAGCTTCTGCCAAGTGTTATACCAGCCTGTATAAGCGGGTGATCTGTTGCAATAGATGTTGAACGAAGGCGTGAGCTACGCGGCTGTACATCGCAGCTTACATTACTGCGTATGGTTTCCAACACTTCTTCAAAGGTATGCAACTCGTTTACGCGTACATCTACCGTAAACTTACACTCATGCGGTACCACATTATGCTGCGAGCCTGCATTGATAATCGTTACACTCATCTTCATCGGGCCCAGCAGATCAGACACTTTATCGTACTTATACGTACGAAACCACTCGATATCTTTTAATGCTTTATAGATGGCATTTTCACCCTCTTCCCTTGCAGCGTGGCCTGCCCGCCCATGTGCGGTACAATCCAGAACCAGCAGGCCTTTTTCGGCAACTGCCATGTTCATCAATGTTGGTTCGCCAACAATACCAAAATCAATTTCCGGCAAACGCGGCAGTAATATTTCAATGCCGTTGTGCCCGGAAATTTCTTCTTCAGCACTGGCAGCAATAACAAGGTTGTATTGCAGGTTTTCCTGTTTGTAATAATGAATAAATGTGGCAATCAATGACACAAGACAACCGCCTGCATCGTTGCTGCCAAGGCCATACAACTTTCCATCCTGCTCTAATGGCGTAAAAGGATCCAGCGTATAGGCTTTGTTTGGTTTTACTGTATCGTGATGTGAATTAAGTAAAATGGTTGGTTTACGCTCATCGAAGTATTTATTCTTTGCCCAGATGTTATTTAGATAACTGTATGTGTTTACACCTTTGGCATTGAGGAAATCATCAATGATCTCTGCAGTATTATCTTCTTCTTTGGAAAAAGATGGCGTGCTGATGAGTTTTTTTAAAAGCCCTGCTGCATCTGAAAAAAGGTTATGTATGTGTTGGTTACTCATGAACGATGCTTGTGCCTGATTGCTGATGGATTAATTCCTGTAATTGCTCTGCTTTGCCTATCACCACCCGGTGTACACCGCTGTGCAGTGCTGCAAAAGCATTATCGAGCTTTGGTATCATACCTGCATAAATTACCTGCTGGTCTTTCAGTGTTTTGTAAGAGGCCGGTGTAATGGAATTGATCACCGTGCTGTCATCTGCTGCATTCATTAAAACGCCGGCTTTCTCAAAAGAGTAGATCAAATGCGTTTCGTACAATGCACTCATTGCCTGTGCAATTTCCTGTGCAATGGTATCTGCATTGGTATTTAACAACTGTCCTTCTTTATTGTGTGTAATGGGCGCCATCACTACATTAATGCCTTGTTCTGTTAAGCTTTGTAATAGCCCTGTGTTCACCGTATCTACATCTCCTGCAAAACCATAATCAATTGAGGTGTGATGCCGCTTATGCGATTGTATCACGTTCCCATCCGCACCGCAAAGACCAATTGCATTGCTGCCACGTGATTGCAGTTGCGCAACAATATTTTTGTTGATGTAACCTGCATACACCATAGTAACGATCTTCAATGTTTCTGCATCTGTTATCCTTCTGCCATCAATCATCTGTTGTTCAACACCTAACTGCGCTGCAAGTTTTGTAGCCAGTTTACCACCACCATGAATCAGTATCTTTCTACCTTCCACCGCCACAAAAGAAGACAGAAACATCTGCAACTTTACATCGTCATCAATAATGTTACCGCCAATTTTTATTACGTACAATTTATTCATACTTGCATTTAGTTACTCACGTCTTATCACTTACTTCTTAGCATTTACTACTTAGAACTTACTAATATCTCACTTATCACAGCCTGTGCTGCCCATACGCGGTTGCCGGCCTGTTGTGTTACAATACTGTTTGGTCCATCCAGTATTTCATCACTTAATTCCACGTTCCTTCTTACCGGCAGGCAATGCATCACCTTTGCATTATTCGTCAGTTGCAGTTTAGCATCTGTGAGCATCCACCGCGGGTCGTTCTCGTATATCTTGCCATAATCTTTAAAAGTGCTCCAGTTTTTTACATACACAAAATCTGCATCTTTCAATGCTTCATCCTGGTTTGTGGTTATCGTTGCGCCACGTGTAAATGCTTCGCTCAGTTCATAATCTTCCGGGTGTGTAATAACAAACTCTGCTTCGCCCCAGGCATTGATCCATTGCGCAAAACTATTGGCCACACACTGCGGCAAAGCTTTTACATGTGGTGCCCAGGTTAAAACAATTTTTGGTTTACTCTTTATAGCTGCATTGCCGGATAATACTTCTTTAATGGTAACAATATCCGTTAATGATTGCAATGGATGCAACGTAGCGCTTTCAAGGCTTATAACCGGCACGCCGCAATATTTTATAAACTGGGAAATATATAATTCACTGTAATCATCTTCGCGGTTCTTGAGAGAGGGAAATGTTCTGATACAGAGTATATCAAAGTAACTACCCAAAATGGGCGCCGCATCTTTGATGTGTTCAACAGAACTTCCGCTCATAATTGCACCTTCTTCAAACTCAAGCGCCCAGCCTTCTTTATCAACGTTGAACACAATCGCTTCCATGCCAAGGTTACCCGCAGCAACCTGTGTACTAAGGCGGGTACGTAAACTGGGATTAAGAAATAACAATCCGATGCGTTTATCTGCGCCGAGTGTTCTGTCTTTATAAGGATCAGCTTTGTATGCCAGCGCTTTTTCTACCAGTGTATTGATATTGCTGACATCATTAACGGAAATAAATTGTTTCACTGCTGTTGATATATTTATTTATGTACTTAGCTGTATTGCTACTATTAAACTTTTGTTGTGTCACTCACTTGTACGTTCGGTTCTTTGTGCTGCACGGCCACCACGCTGCTGAGTATTGCTTACCAGGTTTTGGTTAAACGCACGTAAGCTGTGCTGTTCCATTGTTGCCACAATGTTCCGGACGATCAAGTGATTGCGACGCAACAGGCGATGCCATGAAATACCATAGCCGGTATCAAAATTATACTTCTACGCCTCTACCGGTTTTGTATTGTTGATTTCTGCAATTGTTTCTTTTAGTGTATTCAAAAACGTTTCAATCTGTTCCCGTGAAATATTCATGGCTGGCAACAGGCGAATAACGTTCGGCTTTGCTTCGCCGGTAAAGATGTGTTGCTTATTCAACAATATCTTACGCAGGTCTTGGAGTTCTTCCGTAACATCAAAACCGATCATCAGGCCACGGCCGCGTACATTTTGAATGCCTTCGATTTCTTTCAAACTGTTTATTAAATAAGTGCCGTTCTCTTCTGCCATTTTCATAAGTGAATCCTGCTCTATTACTTCGAGCACTGCCAGTGCTGCAGCACATGCCAGGTGATTGCCGCCAAATGTTGTACCCAGCATACCATGCTTTGGCTGTATATGCGGTGCTATCAGCATACCACCAACCGGGAAGCCGTTGCCCATGCCTTTTGCCATGGTATAAATATCTGCATTTACACCTCCAAAATCGTGACTGAAAAATTTGCCGCTGCGGCCATAACCACACTGCACACTGTCTGCAATATATACTGCGCCATAGTCATTACACAAACTGCGTATCAGTTGTAAAAAGCTTTCGCCTGCTACATTAATACCACCCACGCCCTGTATGCCTTCTATAATAACCGCAGCCGTTTCTTTGCCATGCTCTTGAAAATAGTTTTGCAGTGCGGCTTCATCATTTAAAGGAAGAAAAGTTACATTGTCTGTTTCATTAACCGGCGCCACAATTTTTGGATTATCCGTAACTGCAACAGCCAAAGAAGTTCTGCCATGAAAAGCTTTTTCAAACGCCACAATTTTCTTTCTGCCGGTATGAAAAGACGCCAGTTTTAAAGCATTTTCATTGGCTTCTGCACCGCTGTTTACCAAAAACAACCGGTAGTCTTCTTTGCCACTTACCTTGCCCAGCTTTGCAGCAAGCTGCTGTTGTATGGGTATGATTACCGAGTTGGAATAAAATGCAATATTGTGCAACTGCTCTTCGATACGTTTTACCCAGTGCGGGTTTGTATGACCAATGCTTATTACAGCATGGCCGCCATAGATATCAAGATACTGCGTGCCTTTATCATCCCACACATAAGAGCCTAACGCCTTAGTGATGGTGATGTTGTTGAGCGGGTAGACGTCGAATAAAGTCATAAGTAATAAGTTGGAAGTAATAAGTTATGCCCGTACTTTATTTATAAGTGCAATCAACATTCCTTTTACTTCATTGATGATATTAAATAAGGTATTAAAATTTTGCTCGCTCAAATAAGTAAGGTCCCTGGCCAGGATAACAAAATATTCCGATTCGTTTGCAGAGCCTAAAGCAATATTCAGGAAATGAGCAAATTCCTGTTTTGAATTTTTACCGCATCCTTCCGCAATATTTGCCGGTATAGACGACGCAGACCTTTTAAGCTGGCTGGTTAAACTGTACATTTCTTCTTTTGGAAACTGGCTGGCATATTCATAAACTTTCAATGTAAATGAATGAGCCTTTTCCCAAACTTTTAAATCTTTATAGTTTTGCATCGATCTTACAACTTACTACTCAAAACTTATAACTTAACACTTTAAAACGCCGCCGCCTTCAATCTTAGCCCCGCTGCTTCTTCTATACCAAACATGAGGTTCATGTTTTGTACGGCCTGGCCTGATGCACCTTTTAACAAGTTGTCGATTGCAGAATGCACAACCAGCTTACTGCCTACTTTTTCCAGTTGTATTACACACTTGTTGGTATTAACAACCTGCTTTAAAAAGATCGGCTCTTCACTTACACACACAAAATGATGACCGGCATAAAAATCGTTGTATAGTTGTTTGAGCGCTGCCTGCTCCAGATCGCAATGCAGTGTGGAACTGATAAAAATACCGCGTGTAAAATCGCCGCGCCATGGCACGAATGAAAGGTCGATATTGCTGTTGGGCTGCAGCTGCAGCAGCGACTGGCCAATCTCGCCAAGATGCTGGTGCGTTAATGTTTTATAAGCCTGGATATTATTTGCACGCCAGCTAAAGTGCGATGTATTTGCAAGACCCTGGCCTGCGCCGGTTGAGCCTGTAATGCCGGTAGTGTACACCTCGTTTAATAAACCTGCCTTTGCCAGCGGCAACAGGCCTAACTGTATGGCTGTAGCAAAACAGCCGGGATTGGCAATATTTTGCGCCTGCTGTATTTGCGCTTTGTTCAACTCCGGTAAGCCATATACAAAATAACGTGTTACCACTTCGGATTCAATGCCGGTGTAGGTGGTATGAAAAAATGCATTGGCGGTCAACCGAAAATCATTTGATAAGTCGATGACTTTTATATGCGGCGGAATATTATTTTTCTCCAGGAATTTTTTTGCTTCTCCATGACCGGTACATAAAAACAATATATCGATATCATCACTCAGTTCGCCGGTAAAGCGAATGCCGGTTTCACCAATAAGATCCTGGTGTACTTTGTGCAGGGGATTACCACTGTTGCTATTGCTGTGCACAAAACTTATTTCAGCAAACGGGTGGTTTAGCAATAACCTGATCAGCTCTCCGCCGGTATAACCGGCACCACCTACTATGCCTGCATTGATTTTTTTCATATTCATCACAATTGAACCTGTCTGTATTGGTTGAAGGTTGAGAGCAGACCAGGAAAACACGGTCTGTGCCTGTTGCGCTACTGACCTGATGCTGATTGCCCGGCGCTATAAAAAGCCTTGCTATGCTGTTTGCTTTTAACTTCAAAGTTGGCAATTCCTCGGGGAATAAAAAAGAACTGCTGCGCGTGTGCATGATAGCGCATTACCCCCGCTTGAATCCGGTGGCATGCGTTGAGCACGGACGAAACTCTAATTGCCTGCAGCCCCCTCAACATCCTTTTTTACCTGGTAGTACATGGATGTTTGGTTACCGAATATTTTACTGAAGCCGCGTACATCCTGTCCGCTCCAGCCGCTGTTCATTTCGCCGTATTTGCCAAACTTACTGCTCATAAGATCATAGTTGCTTTCAATACCGGTTACCTGGAAGCGGTATGGCTGTAACTGCACAAAAACATCCCCGGTTACATTGGCCTGCGCACTTTGTAAGAAAGCTTCGATATCTCTCATTACGGGGTCGAGTATCTGGCCTTCATGTAACCAGTTGCCATAGAAATTTGCAATCGTATCTTTCCAGCTAAGCTGCCATTTGGTAAGCACATGTTTTTCCAATGCATGGTGCGCTTTTAGTATAACCATGGGGGCCGCTGCTTCAAAACCCACACGGCCTTTGATGCCAATAATTGTATCGCCCACGTGTATATCTCTGCCAATACCATACGCACCGGCTATGGTTTGTAAATATTGTATTGCTGCTGAAGGATGCTCAAAAGACTGGTCATTCACCGCGGTAAGTTCTCCTTTCTCAAAATGAAGTTTTACTTCTTCGCTGCCTGTTTTGGTAACCTGTGTTGGCCATGCTTCTTCAGGTAACATACCTTTTGAGTGCAATGTTTCTTTTCCACCTACACTGGTGCCCCATAATCCTTTGTTGATGGAATAGGCAGCTTTTTCAAAATTCATGTCTACGCCTTTGCTTTTAAGATAGCTGATCTCTTCTTCGCGGCTAAGCTTAAGATCCCTGATTGGCGTAATGATCTCTACATTGGGAATCATAATATGAAAAACCATATCGAAACGAACCTGGTCGTTGCCGGCGCCGGTACTGCCATGCGCCACGGCATCTGCCTGTAATTTTTGTACATGCTCTGCAATATGCAATGCCTGTACAAGACGCTCTGCACTTACACTAAGCGGGTAAGTATTGTTCTTTAATACATTGCCAAATACGAGGTATTTTATAATGCGGTCATAGTAACCCTTTACAGCATCTACCGTGGTATGAGATGTTACACCCAATGTTTTTGCGTGCACAGCTATTTTATCCAACTCTTCCCGTGTGAAGCCGCCGGTGTTTACAATAACACTGTGTACTTCGTAGCCTTTTTCTTCTGTAAGATATTTTACGCAGTATGTTGTATCTAAACCGCCGGAAAAACCTAGTACTACTTTTTTCATGTAAGATGTATAAATGTGAAAAAATCAGATCGATGATGAAAGGTTGCAGCAGATGTTATAACTGTGTGCGCTGCTGCACCCGAAACTGCTGCCTGTTGCTATACAGTACAAGAGTGCGACGCAACAGCAGCTTAATATATATTCCAAACCCCTGGCCCATGATTGCCTTTCTTTTACACTCGTTTTGCTGCTACACGCCAAAAGAAATAATGCAACAGTGATTTTGGTTTGGCTGCACCTCTAACTTCTTTTTCTTTATTACCGAAAATGCGTTGTTTTAAACTCATGAGCCGCTCGAACACTTTGCTTTTCTGTTCAAAATTTTCTTTGGTTTCTTCAGGCGTGTAATGATCGGCAGGATCGTACAACATGGCTGTGCACATGCAGTTCTTACGGTCTTTGCTCATCAGTATATCATAGTTTACACAGCTCCTGCAACCGGCCCAGAATTTTTCATCCTGCGTAAGCTCGCTGTACGTTACGGGCTCGTAACCCAGCTCGCTGTTGATCTTCATTACTGCAAGGCCTGTTGTTAAACCAAATATTTTTGCATTGGGATATTTCTGGCGCGAAAGGTTGAAGATGGTACGCTTGATCTCTTTGGCAACACCACTTTTACGAAAGGCGGGAGAAACAATTAAACCGCTGTTGGCAACATACTCACCTTCCCACGTTTCTATGTAGCAAAAGCCTACCCAACTGCCATCTTTTGTGTGGGCAATAACCGCTTTTCCTTCCTCCATTTTATTGGCAATATATTCAGGGCTTCTTTTAGCAATACCGGTACCACGGGCTTTGGCAGAAGCCTCCATTTCGTCTGTAATCGTTTTGGCGTAGTGTACATCGCCACTATGGGCTACACGTACAGTTATATTTTGTTCCAATGTTGTAGATGCTAATGATTAAAAAAGATACACGTATAGCTTACGGGTGTAAGCAAACCAGGAGAACAGGATGTAATCTGTAAAGCTGATTGAAATATCAAATACGAGGTCGTCGTACCGGTCGGAAGCAGATTGGTTCGGGCAAGTTAACAACACCCATCATTACAGGATGGAAAGATAAGAGGTGACTATGTGTTGTAATCTGTTTCAACTTCAGTTCAGCATAAATTGTGATCTAAAAATTTTGAGAGCGTAAAGTTAATGATGTTTAAATAAAATGTGGATAATTAATTTAAATTTTAAGTTAACGTTGGTTAGTATAGAAATGCTCTAAAGATTACAGCTTTTCAACGCAAAAAGCTATTGCTAAGGTTTTACCTGCACCTGCTAAAATTATGTGCCCATACAATGCAGGTTGATTTTATCTTTCTGCCATAATAACTATACTGCTATAACTTCTGCGTGTCATGCGTAAAGCATTGTTACACCCGGTCATTTTTTATTTTGAATCGAACACCACCGACGTTAATCCCAAACGCTGCCCGGTGATGATTGCTGCTTTCAGCAAGCTTACACCGGAATGTAACGGTGCAGATTCTGTGTACCACAACCGGGTGCAACCTTTCACCATCGACCGTAGTTCAAACATCACCATCAGGACTGTAAACATAGATTGGGACCACCCGTTTACAACACAGGCTGTTGTAACAGATACAGCAGCAGACCATGTGGATATACTCATAGATAACAACGCTTATCCTTTTTATTATAGAAAATGGCACGCTTGCTTTTACAGGCGAAGGCTGGAAAAGCAACTGGTGGGAAATGTGGGGCACCATGGAGTTTAAAACCAACACCGGTGTTATAGCACCGGGCACCGGAGACAATGGTGTATTTGGCCGTGCACCGGAAAATTCAACGTGTCTTGATTACCAAACGGGCAGGTACGTATACACAATACATTCATATGCCTGCCAGAGCACTGCAGTTAACGGCCGTGCAGGGCCTGGCGATCACGCGTTGATGTACGGAGAATAATCATGTAGCCATCATTGGTAGTCATGGCATCGCCTGTTGCCACGCTCGTTTCATCGTTCCTTTTTCATGGCAGCTGCGGGCTCCGGGCACAATCCCCGCAAAAATCATTACCGGCAGCTGCAGCCATTCTCAAAGAATCAATCTTATCTTAATCCTGCTGATTTGGATTTATTAAGGCACTGGATTAATATTGTGCTCCAAACCTAAACCCCTGCTATGAGATTCTTCATACTTACCCTGTTTAGTATCCTTTTGTATACTGCTGTACAAGCACAAAACACATGTCCGCCCAACATTGATTTTGAACAGGGAGATTTTTCACACTGGGATTTTTCTACCGGTACAACTTACTCCAGCGGGGTACAAAATGTAATTGACCTTAAACCTGATGCTACAGATACAATGTCCATCAGGCACAAGATCATTTCTGCAGATCCATCCGGCGTTATCCCGCTCGATCCCTATGGCAAGTTTCCGCAGCTTTGTCCGTACGGTGGCAAGTATTCAGTAAAGCTCGGTAATGATGATGTAAATGCACAGGCAGAAGGAATCAGTTATACTTTCAATGTACCAACTACAGAAGACACATTCAGTTTTACCTATTTCTATGCGGTGGTGTTCCAGGATCCGCAGCATTCGCCCTATGAACAGCCACGCTTTTTTGTAACAGCTTATGAAACGGGCACAGGCAACCTGATCAACTGTGCGTCTTACAATTATATTTCCAACGGCCAGATACCCGGTTTCAAACATACAGCACCCAACAGTGACATTTTATACAAAGAATGGTCGCCTGTTTCCATACAATTTGTGGGGCTTGCAGGCAAGCAGGTAACGTTGGAATTTAAAACGGGGGATTGTACACTGGGCGGGCATTTTGGCTATGCCTACCTGGATGTAGGCTCCGGCTGCTCAAACATTCTTGCCACCGCGCCCTATTGTATTGAAACAAACGCGCTGCTGCTGAATGCACCTTATGGTTTTAAGTATTATACCTGGTACAATGAAGACTATTCCAAAATACTGGGCACAAGTCAAAATCTTACACTCTCGCCGCCACCCGTCACAACGGGTAAGTTTTGGGTCGACCTGGAACCCTACCCGGGCTATGGGTGCCGCGACACCGTATATTCTATCGTTACACCATTGCCTGTGCCAGATACGCCTAAAGGAAAAACATTATATTATTTCTGCCAGCATGAGAATGCACCGCCGCTGGAGGCAACAGCAGCGATCAACAGCGATCTGCTTTGGTACACCGATACACTACAACCCGGCTCTGCAGAACCGCTGATACCTGCTACCAATAAGGCTGGTACGTTTTATTATTATGTATCGCAAAAAGTGTTGTTTGGCTGCGAAAGTTTTAAAAAGAAACTAACCGTTCACGTAGAGCCTGTACCGGTAGCTGCCTTCTCTGCCAGCAGCACTTCCGGATGCCAGGAAGACAATGTTTTTACTTTTTTCAATCATTCTACCAACCTTAGCAATCCTACACTTCAGTGGGATTTTGGTGATACTTCCACGTTGCTCACAAAAGACACGGTACAACATTCCTTCAAAGATTATGGCCGCTTCAGCGTAACCCTTAAAGTAACCAATTCCGGCGTGTGTGAAAATACGCAGCAGGCAATCATTACAGTAGTGCCAAAACCGGTTGCTGATTTTATTTACCCGGGTACAGTTTGCCAGAACGAAACAGTGTTGTCATTAACAGACCAGAGCAATGTGCCGCAACAATTGTCTAACATCAATACATGGCAATGGATGATCAACGGTACCCCTGATAACGTTCAAAACCCCGCAAGCTTTATTCCGCCGGCTGCAGGCCCTATACCCGTTTCGCTTGTGGTAACAACTGATGAAGGATGTGTTTCTGATACGGTTACCAAAACAATTGAGGTACGCAACCAGCCTGTAGCAGCATATCGTTTAGACCCACCGCTGTGCGACAATAAAACCTTACACCTGCAGGATGCTTCATGGCTGCCCGCAACAGTAACCGGAGAAGTGATCAACACCTGGAAATGGCAGGTGAACAATACTAGCTTTACCGCACAAAACCCTGCAACAGTTTTTGCAGAAGGTGATTATGCACTTACACTGCAGGCAACCACCAATTATGGCTGTAACAGTATTCCCAAAGACAGTTTTTTTCATGTATTCCCACACCCGTCCACTTCATTGCATGTAAGTGATTCCTGTGTTTACCGCACCATTAAATACACCGCAACAGATCTTACCGGTCTTGTAAGCGAATGGTACTGGGATCTTGGTAACGGGCAGAAAAAAGGCAATCATGAGCTTACAAAATATTTTATGAACGAGGGTGATAACGCTTTTACATTGTATGCAAAAACAATCCATGGCTGTACCGATACAATTCACAGGCCCTTAACCATTTTTAAAAACAAGGCATTTGCAGGTTACGATACGCTGGCAGCCAAGAACCAGCCGGTACAACTGAATGCAAATGGTGGTAACAACAATCACTATACCTGGAGCCCGCCTATCGGGCTCAGCGACACCCACATTGAAAACCCCGTAGCTACATACGACCGTGAATTGCGCTACCGGCTTGATGCAGTAACCAATGAAGGCTGCGATGCGCACAGTACCATTCTTATAAAAAGATATTTAGGCCCGGATATTCTTATACCTACCGGTTTTACGCCAAACAGGGACGGTAAAAATGATGCACTGAAAGCAATACCGGTAGGTATGAAAAGCCTTGATTATTTTGCCGTATACAACCGCTATGGCGAACGCGTTTTCTACACACGGGACTTTACAAAAGGATGGGATGGCACTATAAATGGCATGCCTGCGGCGCTTACCGCATACGCAGTAGTGGCAGAAGCCACAGATTATACCGGTAAAAAATTTATCAAACGTGGCACCGTTGTGCTCATCAGATAATTAACCGGTACTGCCATACAATAATTGTATATTCATCGGTGTTTGGTTAGCAACAATTTTTACCATACTGTTTTATGAATATGCAATTAAAGTTCTGGCATAAATTACTGATCACGTTCATCGCTTTTGGCATTGCCATAGCAGGGTTTATGCTAAGATTGCCCGCTATGTTTTCCGGCAGGGACCGGGAGATGCACACCCTTTTTTATTTTTTGGCCGCTGCATTCCTCAACATACTTTTTGCCAAAAGAAATCTCCTGATTCACGCGCTGATATTTGCAATGCTCTATGCATTTGGTGTGGCAATTGAATATGCCCAGGAATATTCAAACACACTGTTGCACCGCAAAATACATGGCAATGCAGATCCTGAAGACATGCATGCAAACCTTATCGGTATTGCCGCATTTTCCGCACTGTGGCTCGTGTACGTTTTGTGCTGGTATTTATGGAAGGCATTCAAAACCGGCAACAACAACGCTGCCACCGGCAAAATGGAAAGTAAATAATGGCAGCAACGATACCGCGTGCAAAGCTCAACTGAAAATCGAATGGTGCTTAAAGAGGTAGGGTATATAAAATGCTGCCGTACCGCCCAATTTAACCCAACACCACATATAAGCCACCTGAAGTAACCCGATACAACAGGGTCTGCGGACCGCTGTACATGCATAGCAAGGTATGCACATGCAGCAGTTAATGCTAAGCGCAGAAAAAAGCATACGCGATCTTGCGCTGATGGATGTAAAAGGCCGCGTTGCAGACACCTTGTTTATGTTGTACAAAAAATTCGGGCAGGATGATGAAGGCTATAACAACATTACCCTTACAAGACAGGATATGGCCTCTTTTGCAGGCACCATTTATGAGACCTTCTTTAAAATAACCAATGAATTGGTAAAGCAGAAAATTATACGTTATGCAGGCAAACTTGTAAAACTGCTAAAGCCAATAAAACTGCAGGAATTTGCAAAGATGACGGTCTAACGTTTGCGCATTGTTGCAATCAATAGCTACCCGCATATCGTTTACATGAACTGCGTAAACATTTCAACACGTTATTATTGTTTTGCTACGGGCTGCAGTACATGCATGAAGCTGTTGTTGTGTCACTCACTTGTACGTTCTGTACATGGTGCAGCAAACGCGAAGCTTATAGCAAAGACCGCATAACACCTGCCCATGCTGCAGCAACAGCGCCGCACCCTTGCTGAATAGTATTACCATCCGTACAAGAGTGCGACGCAACCAATGCCTTATAGCAGCAATACAGCCCGGCCACAAAAAATACCCTTTTATCTTCTACCGGCACTTGCATTAGCCATTTAATCTTTTTACCTTTTAGGTCCTAAAATGAAAAACACCATGAATCCAAACAAAGCCTTATGGGAGAAAGGCGATTTTACAAAAATTGCCGAGACCATGCGACAAAGCGGCGAAGACCTTGCCGCCAAACTACACATTACACCCGGCATGCAGGTGCTTGATCTTGGTTGCGGTGATGGCAACACGGCACTGCCCGAAGCAAAACTCGGTGCGCATGTAACTGGTATAGACATTGCAGCCAACCTGGTAGCAGCCGGTAACAAACGCATTGCCGAAGCTGGCATTACCAACTGTACCATCAGGGAAGGCGATGCAGCTAACCTTACGGGGATTGATGATAACACTTTTGACCTGGTGGTAAGCATCTTCGGGGCTATGTTTGCACCCAAACCTTTTGATGTAGCCAAAGAAATGGTACGTGTAACCAAACCCGGCGGCCGCATAGTAATGGGCAACTGGATACCGGGAGACCCAACGCTTGTGGCACAGATACTCAAAATAAGCAGCGCCTATACACCGCCACCACCGGAAGGCTTTATAAGCCCGATGCTTTGGGGCGTGGAAAGCCATGTAACGGAACGTTTTGAACAGGCAGGCATACCTGCAGCAAATATTCATTTTGAAAAAGATACTTTCACCTTCAGGGCGGCTTTTTCGCCGGAAGTATACCTGGCCCGTTTTCGCAATTATTACGGCCCTACAATGAATGCTTTTGAAGCTGCCGCAGCCAATGGCAAAGAAGCAGCATTGCAGCAGGAATTGGAAGAGCTGTTTAAAGCACACAACCAAAGCACAGACGACACAACTTTTATTACGGCCACTTACCTGCGTGTAACGGTGGTGAAATAGCATTACCGGATAAAACAAACGTTGCAGCATATGCTGCAACGTTTGTTAAGGTTATATTCATGGGCAGCAGGCAACATGCTTACCGCCGCAACATGGCTTGATGTGCCCGCCTGTTATTGAACAACCAGCTTTTTTGTAAAGTATTCGTTACCTGCTGCCAGCCGCCAGATATAGATGCCGCTCTTAAGCCTGCCAACATTTACCTGCAAGGTATACAGGCCTTTTTGTTGCATGGCATTTTTTAGTACCATTACTTCTTTACCATTCATATCAACAAGTGATAAACGCACCTGTGCAGCAGTACCCAGGTTATAAGCAACAGTGGTGTACGATTGTGCCGGGTTGGGTATATTCTGGTGCAACATTGTTTGGCCGGCATTGCTGCTGTTACCTGCCATAAGATCTGTAGCAGTTGCCGCAGCCACTGCCGCGGTTTGTAAAGATTTTCTTTTGGCCTTCAGAAAATATACATCACCATTACCTGCACTGGTTAACGTGGTAATGGCGCCATTAATGGTAAACTGCGCAGCACCGGTGTAATAACCGGTAACATAGATAAAGCCTTTCGCATCCACTGCAATAGCAGATGCCCAGTCGTTGGTAATACCGCCTTCTTTAAAAATATTGAGTAGTGCGCCCGTTGATTTGTATACCGCAATAAAGATGTCTGTACCGCCGGCACTTGTTATAGAAGTTGCGGGGCTGAATGAAGTGGTACCACTAAAATAACCTGTAGCATAAACGTTTTGCTGTGCATCCAGCGACAGTGAAAGACCAACATTAAACTGGCCGCTGTAGATATTGTTTGCCCATTCAAACAGCCCGTCTTTATTAAGTTTCAGAAGATAACCGTTATAAGCACCAATACCGCTTGACATATTGAATATGCCTGCCCCGGGATCAAAATCAATCTCGTTGATATAATACCCGGTGGCGTATACATTACCTGCTTTATCAGCGATGATGGCTGTACCGCTTTCGTCGCCATTGCCACCCACCCTGGTGGCCCATACAAACTCGCCGCTGGCAGTATACTTTGCATAAAATGCATCTTTTGCATTGGTACCTGTTAACTCAAATACACCTGCGCCGGTATTGAAATCTGCAGTGCCATAAAAATTCCCGGTAAAATAAATAGCACCGGCAGAATCCACGTAAAGATGTTGCCCGGACGACTCCCCGCTACCGGTAATCGTTTTAGCCCACATATAGGTACCATCTGCGGTGTAGCGTGCAAAAAAAGGATCAGAGAAACCACCCGCGTTAAAAGCTGCTATACCCGCGGAAGGATCAAAATCTGCGGTACCATTGAAATACCCTGCAACGGTTAGTATACCTGCATTACTTACGGATAAACTGTTGCCCTCGCCCCAGGCACCGCTGCCGATGTTTGATGCCCAGAGATAATTACCCGAAGCAGTATATTTTGCAAGGAATATATTTTTACCGCCTGCCGCCACCAGGTTGCTGATGCCGGTACCAGGATCAAAATCAGCAGTGCTTTCAAATGAACCGGTAATGTATACATTCCCTGCGTCATCTACGCCAATACCACGGCCATAATCATAACCGCTGCCGCCTACCTGCCTGGCCCAGATCAAAGCGCCGTTCCTGGAGTATTTGGCAAAGAAGATATCAGGCAGCAAAGGGTTGCTTTCATCGCAGGGGCAACTGCTTTTGAGGTATAGCGTGCCCGGCCCGGGGTCAAAATCAGCCTTCCCCCTGAAATCTCCGATGATGTAAGTATTCCCGGCTGCATCGTAGGCTAAGGCCTGCCCGTTATCAGCATCGGTGCCACCTACACTTCGTGCAAACTGCGCAAACAACGATTGCTGCATACACAGCGACAGGACCAGGAAGGTTATGAAGCGTAAACATTTTGTCATGATGGTAAGTTTTGGTTGTGCGTGGTTCATTGCCGCTGAATAGTAGTTACTATGCAATAAAATGTAACCACTGCCAAAACTTACCTGTGTTCAATCAACCCGCAGCACAGCAGCAGCCTGGTCACATTGTCGCGGACTGCAATGATGTTGCGGAATGCAGCAATCCTGCCACCACCGTCTGTTACAACGGTGATATGGTCATGCAGCATCTGTTCCGGTTGCAACATATCTCCCTTTTGTATAGCTGAAAGCTATTTTTCCACGAGCCGCAGTTCTGTTGCAGGCTTTACCTTTTGCACCCGGCTGCTTCAGTTGTGCCTTTGCGCGGCTGGGCAGCTTACGTGAATGTTCACCCGTAATATCCGGCACAGCGGCGATCTCCGCATGTTCATAAGCAAATGCTTCTTTTAAGATGAACACGGCATGCTGTTTTGCATTGCTTTGCCCCGGCAATACCATGAGCGAAGAAGAAAGCATGTCTTTGCTGTCTACCAGGTTGTCTGCATGCCCGGTGGCCACGGGTTCCTGCAGCCACACACCCGGGTAAGCGTTATGATCCTTTTACTGTTTGTGTTTCCTGTTGCTGGCAATACTGATCACGCTGTGTGCGCCGCAGGCTTTTTCATTGTCCACTGTTTTGTGTTGCTGCATACGGCCGGGGTAAGCATCCTGCGCGGCATCGCATTCATCTTCATATGAGCCGGGAATATTATAGGCATATGTGGTTGGCAACCTTTCGTATTCGTGTCTCATCGGCGTTAATACCGAAAAGGTAGCAGGAAGATTTTTATGTACCCGGCTGTGGGATGGCTATTGGGCTTTGGTTGCGTCGCACACTTGTGCTGTGGGAGGTTGGGGGGAGCAGAAGCGGGAAAGGCTTTGTCCGTTGCTTGCTATCTCTTAATACTAATTCCTCTAACTATATAATAAATATGCATGACCCTTAAAGTCCGTTGACTTATAAGCCACATTAATTGACCTTTCAAGAATGGATATTAAATTGAAAGTTGGTCAACGGGTAAGAGAACTTAGGAAGCAACGAGAACTTTCTCAGGAAGGGTTGGCGTATAAAGCAGAAGTCGATAGGACCTATGTTACAGATATAGAAAATGGTCGAAGAAATGTTTCATTAGAAATTATGGAAAGACTTATCAATGCTCTTGATGTTTCAATTACTGAATTCTTTAACACCAAAGAATTCAGAAAATGAGACAAGCATATTTCCACAGTACTATTGATTCATTTTTAAAAGCAGATATAGACGCAATAGTTGGCAAACTTAATATAGAAGCAACAACTTTTACAAGTCAATGGACTATGACGACTACTTCTTGGAAGAACAGTCTTTTTCTTTTGACACAGTCATTCTCAGAAATAGTTAAGATAGATAAGTCAATAGAAGACTGGCATATTCTGCTTGAATATGAAATTCCTAGGTTGTCAAAAAGAATTGATGTCATTGTTATTGCTGAAGACCTAATTTTTGTCATTGAGTTTAAGTATGACCGTAAAAAATTTGACCAGCAAGATATAAGACAAGCGGAAGACTATGCACTTGATTTAAGAGATTTCCATTTAAAAAGTAGAGGAAGAACAATTTTTCCAATCCTCTTTGCGCCATTAGCCGAAAATCTATTTCAACAAACGCATGCAGTAAATGAGTCAGGAGTTTGCTCATGTCTGAAAGCAAACGCAAAAAACTTTGCAAGCATAATTTATAATACATATTTAAATTATCACAATAATTCAAACAATAAAATTAATCCTTACGAATGGGAGCAAAGTGAATACGAACCAACACCAACAATTGTTCAGGCAGCGAAAGCATTATTTGCTGGACAAGGAGTTGAAGATATTTCAAGATTTGGAGCTACTAATCTTTCGAAAACAAAAGAATACTTGATTAAAACAATCAAAGAATCAAAAAACAGGAATAAAAAAGTTATTTGCTTTGTTACGGGCGTTCCAGGAGCAGGGAAAACTTTGGTAGGATTAGATCTTGTTCACGAAAAAGAAGAATTTGGTGAAGATGATCTCAATATGGCATATTTTTCGGGGAATGGTCCGTTAATAAACGTTTTGAGGGAGGCATTGTGCAGGGATCATTTCGAGAAACAAAAATTCCTGTTTGAGTCGAAGAAATTGAAAGTACGACCCAAAAAGAAAGATTCTGAAAGAGAAATACAATCTAAAATTCAAAACCTCCACGTATTTATAAAAGATGGCTTAAGAAAAACCACACCTCCAATAGAGAAAATTGTTGTTTTTGACGAAGCTCAACGTTGCTGGAATGCAAAGCATTTCAGTAATAAAGCAAAACAAAATCAGAACAGAGAAAAAAATCCTTTATTAGTCGAAGAAAAATCAGAAGCTGAATTACTATTCGAATTTATGAGTCGTCATAAAGAGTGGGCTGTAATCATCGCATTAGTTGGAGGTGGACAAGAAATCAATACTGGGGAAGGGGGTATAAGTGAATGGGGGCAGGCTATTCAAAATAAATATTGGCAATGGGAGGTTCACATCTCACCCGAACTACTCCAAGGAGGTACTTCAATGGCTGAGAAAAAACTTTTTCCAAGTATTCCAATTAATGTAAAGTATAAGACTAGTGATCATTTACATTTAACTGTTAGTCAAAGATCTTTTAAAGCCAACAATCTGAATAAATGGGTTAACGCCGTGATTGATAACAATCAAGAAGAAGCTCTGAGATTATCTGACTCAATTAAATTATATTACCCTCTTTTTGTGACTAGAAATATTGAGACTGCAAAAGATTGGTTACGTCAAAAAATTTCCGGATCAAGACGAATTGGATTAATTGCAAGTTCAGGTGGATTGAGGCTCAAACCTTACGGCATCAATGTGAGGGAAGAAATAGATGAAACTCTTTGGTTTCTTAATCCTGAAAATGATGTTAGGTCATCTTATTATTTAGAGATGGTTGCTACAGAATACAAAATGCAAGGTTTAGAGCTAGATTGGGTCGGCATATGTTGGGATGCAGATTTGCGACGAGATTATAATTCTTGGGACTTTAAGAGTTTCTCTGGAACTAATTGGAAAAAAGTCAAGAGTATTGAAGAACAACAATTTCTTGTAAACACATATAGAGTATTGCTAACTAGAGCAAGAGAAGGAATTATTATATTCGTTCCTCGCGGAGATATCAAAGATGTAACAAGATTACCCGAATTCTATGCAAATATTTTCAACTATTTACAATCTTGTGGTATGGTTGAAATTTAAAATGCACCAGCATTTCCGGCTTCGTATTGATGCCCTTTATCTGAGACATATTATAACTTCTCGTTTCCCTGCTGTGCACATCTGCCATACTACGAAATTAATGGTTGAATGTTAAACAAACCCGGTACAGTGCATCGCTCCAGCCGCCATAAAAAACTACTGTACAAGTGTGCGACGCAACAGGCGATGCCACGACTACCCATGCCGGGTTCACACCAAAAAAACACCGCACACTAGCGGGTGATGTAATCTTTGAGCATGTTTGCATTATTAATGCCGGCCATGGTAGCGGTATTGTTGAACAATACAAAAGCCTGCCTGGTGCGTTTGCTGTGCAGCAGGCCGTCTGCCATACCCTTTACCATACTGTTATCATACTCGCTAAAATACAACCCGGGCACACCATGTAAACGATAATAAGCGATGTCGTTATTAATGATGATGGGCGTGGGCAGCGTTGGATGGTTGATACCGCAGAAAATGATACCGGCTTTCCCGAGTGCTGTATATACATCGGTACGCCACCAGCTCTCATGCCTGAACTCTATAACGTTTATGTAACTGCGCTGCATACTTTGTACCAGTGTTTCAAGAAAAGCTTCGCTGTAATGTACAGCTGCGGGCAACTGGAACAATACGGGCCCAAGCTTTTCCTGCAGCCCTTTGCTGCAGACAGTATAAAAATCATCGAGCAGGCTTTTGCAGTCGTTGAACTTTTTATAATGGGTAATGAGCCGCGGCGCTTTTACGGCAAACAAAAAACCTGCGGGGCTTTTTTTGTACCACTGCTGCAGGGTTTTTACCCGTGGAAAATGATAGAACGTTACATTCAGCTCAAGCGTATTGAAATGTTCCGCATAAAAATCAAACCAGCGGATGGACGGCATGTCCTGCGGGTAAAATGTACCTTTCCATTCTTTGTAACTAAAGCCCGAACAACCTATGCGCCATTCCATGGTATTGTTTTATGGTGTAGCATCAATTAGCATGCCTGCAACCATTCACCAAAAACTTTATGCACTGTGCCATGTCAAAAGTATCTTTAAGCAAACTGTTTTTTATGAGACCATTCTTGCTCCTGTGCCTGTTGCTGGCAGGCATTACCACTGGTGCGCAAAAACTTACATCGGGCGGTAAACTAAAACCTGAACAGGCTGTGATGGATGTAAAACACTACACCATTGCACTTACCGTTGATACCGCTGCACATAGCATCAGCGGTTATACAAACATTGATATTGTCTTGCAGGAGCCCGCTGCTGTGCTGCTGTTCGACCTGATGAACGAGCTGCAGGTAAGCCGCGTATGGATCAACAATAAACCGGCAGCCTTTTCCCATACCAATGCAATGGTGCGTATAACCCCTGCACAGCAACTGGCTGCGGGTCGCGCAGCCGTTAAAATACAGTATGCCGGCAAGCCGCATATTGCCGTAAACCCGCCGTGGGATGATGGCTTTACCTGGACACAAGACTCTACCGGGCATACATGGCTGGCCATTACTGCAGAAGGCACGGGCGGCAAGATCTACTACCCATGCAAAGACCACCCTTCTGATGAGCCGGATGAAGGCGCAGACCTGCTGATCACGGTACCAAAAAACCTGGTGGTGGCAGGGCCGGGTTTGCTGCAGGGTGTAAAACAAAAGGGCGGCAGCGCTACCTACCATTGGAAAACGACATATACCATCAACAACTACAGCATACTCTTTAACGTGGGCAATTATAAAGCTGTTACAAAAACATATACCACCGTAAACGGCACCAAAGTGCCCATGCAGTTTTATGTACTGGCAGGGCATGCGCAGTATGCAGACCACCACCTTGATATGCTGGCACAGATGGCACAGGTGCAGGAAAAATATTTTGGTGAGTACCCGTGGGCCAAAGAGAAGATCGGTATTGTTGAAACACCACATCTTGGTATGGAACACCAGACAATGAATGCTTACGGCAATAAGTTCAGGTATGTAAAAGTGGGCAATACAGATTTTGACTGGCTCATGTACCACGAGTTTGGCCATGAGTGGTGGGGTAATAAAGTAACGGCCATAGACTGGGCCGATTTCTGGATACATGAAGGCATCTGCAGTTTTGGCGACGCTTTGTACATCTATGATAAAGCCGGCGAACAGGCTTATACCGATCACTTTAAAAACAGCCTGTTGGGTATAGAAAACAAACTGCCCATCGTACAAGGCAAAGACCTCGATGAAGAAACCGCCTACATAGGGGATATTTATTCGAAGGGCGCATTTTTCATGCATACGCTGCGCTACGTATTGGGTGATGATATTTTCTTCCCCGCAATTAAAAAACTGGCCACAGACAGTGCATACACTTACAGCAATTTTGTAAACACAGATAAGGTAGAGCAACTGTTCTCGCAGGCTGCCGGCACAAGTGTGAAACCGTTATTTGATTTTTACCTGCGTACTACGCAGAAGCTTGATATAACCATCCGCCATACAGGAAAGAACACATACACCGTTACCATTCCCAATGCGCCCATGCAATTGCCGTTAGAAATCACCACAGATAAGGGCGTGCAGAAAATGCTGTTGGGTAAAGAAGCTGTAACAATAAAGAGTACGGTTACACCAACAGCAGATGAAAACTGCTACTACCTGAAACGCGTAATCTTAGAGTGATGAATATGTGCCCGGGCTGCATTGCTACTGGCATCGCCTGTTGTGTCACTCACTTGTACGGCAGCAAATGTGTCGGCAGGGTGTAGCCCGCTGCATATGTTTTAACCATTACCTATGCAAGCGCTATTGTACACTTGCCGGCAAGACTGCCATTGGCCTGCTTTGTAACCTGCATCACGAGGGCATCGCGGCGGCTGGTGTCTTTATCGTCATGCAGTTCAAAATCCTGCGCCTGTGTGGTAGGGTTTATGCCTTTCGGGTACAGCGTAGTACCAAACACTTCTTCTTCTATGGCTTTTGGAAAAAAGAAATTGGTGGTTAATACATCTTTACCAGCTATGTGTACTTTGGCATGTACATGTGTAAGCCTGCCGGTATACCACCCGGGAAAGATGGAAGTAAACATGCACTCACCTTTCTCATTGGTAACCTGGTAACCCCGCAGCCATGTTTGGCCAGCCGTATGTTCCTGCTCAAAATCAGAATAATGGCCGTCCGCATCGCACTGCCATATATCTACGATGGCGCCCTGTACAGGCCTGCATGCTTTATCTTCCACTTTTATATGGTAAGTTATTGCAGTGCCCTTTTTATGCTCTGCAATGGCTGCACGGTTAAGCTTTTCATCTTTGTAATAAGGCCCTATTGGTACGGCAGGTGTTATGGGGTCGTTGCATTCGGTAAGTAGCGGCGCATTTTTCCTGCTGCCACCAAAAAACATTGCGCCCAAAAAAGACAGGCCGGTAATGGAAAGAAATTTATCGCGGTTCATAATAAAGGAGATGAGCAATTAATAATAAATGAGGATTAAGCATGAATAAACAACCTGCATCAATATGATGATTTTCATACGCGTTCACGCATAACAAAAATCGTATTACTTTTTGCAAGGTCTTTTAATGTTTTATCAGTTACTACTGCTTTATAAAGGGAATATTTTCGATTTTACCGTTGTTTTGAAATTGTATAAAATAAGAACCGGAAGATAATGATCGAATGTCTGTTTCTTTTTGCTGAGAACCCGCCGCCAATAAAACACGTGTTACAATCTCTCCTTTAGAGCTAAGAATATTTACAAAAGTCTCTTTTACTAATGGCGGATAGTTAAGGGTAATGGAGGAGTGAGCAGGATTAGGAAAAAGTGTTACAACCAAACCTTCATTACCTGCAACTACAGTCACTATATTACTGTTAACAGCAGTTTCGTCTTTATCATGCAACTTTAAGCGGTAGTAATGTAAACCGATACCCGGATTTCTGTGAGCAAAAGAATAATCCTTTACTACATTGCTGTTACCTGAAGCATTTACTTTACCAATGCTGTTGAAGTTCTGAGCATCCACGCTATGCTCAATTTCAAAATAATTGCTGTTGATTTCCTGTAACGTTTTCCATTGTAAAAGCGACTGCTCATTTTTATACACCCCGGTGAAGACGCCGATTTTCACAGGCAGCACACAAGTTTGCAGGTTCATATTAATCTTTGTCGCAGTCATGCTACATTCAGCACCTGTTGTCGCCTGGTTTGTTGTACTCCATGCACCCGCTGTGGTTGGAAATGTTCCTGTTTTTAGACAATTACCACAAATGGCAAGGTAAAGGTTCCCATTACTATCAAAGCGGCTGTTTCCACCTTCTGTGTGGTCTCCGATATCATCAAAACCATTTGCTACATAATTTCCAAAAAAGGTACCGTACAGCTGGCTGCCGGCATTTTTCTCCAGCACAAAAACATAAGCATCGCTTCCGTCTGTGTTAGACCGGATAGCATTTGAAGTTACGGCAAGTCCTGTCGTATTGGCCGAATAGTAGCCCGAAAGGTTTAAACCACCGCCCCATCCTGAGATGTAAACGTTCTGACAGTTGTCTAAACCAAATGCGGTTGGAACTATATCAGGATATGATCTGCCTGTGCCGAAATTTGTTGAATAAATGACCTGGTTTAAAGACGGGCTGAATTTCGTAATAAATTGCTTTCCATTAGCGCCGGTTTTATATCCTGCATTAATAACGGGGAACGCTTCTGTTGCAGTACCTGTAACATATGGATAGCCTGCTTTATCAAGAGCAAGGAAATACACCATATCATCTTGTCTTGAGCCGACATAACTCATATTCATAATCGTGCTGCCGTCATTCGCAATTTCGGCGATATAACCATCCGTGGTTCCACCCCTGAAACTTTTATACAATATAGGACCGGCATTATTGCCTGTCGTTAATAAATTATTACTCGTAGTTGCGCCTGCCACATAAAGATGGTTGTTTAAAGGGCTTAATGCTATGGAAAAAACAGCATCATCTCCACTACCGCCCAGAAAAGAACTGAAATAAACAGAATCCAGATTGCTGCTCAATTTTACCACTATGCCATCCTGGAAACCCGAAAGTGCTTTTTGAAAAGCATTATTGGTAACAGGAAAATTTACAGACTGGGTACTTGCACCGAAATAAATATTATCACTGTTATCAGTAATGACCTCACTTCGACAATCATCTCCATAAGCTCTATTGGTAGCTGTTGCACCAGACAATTGCTCTTTCGTTTTTATATTTACTGCGTCATCACCAGATCCCCCGATCTTTCTTGAAGCAATGAGTGTTTGACCTGCTGCATCCAATTTTGCTATAAAAATATCGCGTGCTCCTGCTGTGCCATAAGGACTTAACGTTACAGGAAAATCAGAAGAATTTGTTGACCCTGCTATAACAAGCTCGCCGCTCTTATTTACCCAAAGATTATGCGGTTCTTCATTACCGCTGCCACCAAGATATGTTGCATAAATTCTGTTTGAACCAGTAGGATCAAATTTTATAATTCCGATATCAAACCCGCTAATCCCATTATCAATAAACCCGCCTGCAAAATCATGTTGCATTGCGCCATTATTTACAGGAAATCCCGTACCGAATACAGTGCCCGCCAGGTAAAAATTTCCCTGCGCGTCATACGCCGAACTGTAACCCCAATTATCTGCTGTGCTACCTGAAAAAGTCGAAAATGTCAATACTGGATCTATTATAAGCGGCTTACTTTTATCGTAATCATTTACATTAAAATAAACCCTGCTTCCTTCCACAACAAAATCAGTTGCAACTTCTATCTCACCCCCTGGTGTTACCTGGTAGGTGTAGGGTTTTAACTCAGAAAGATTTCCAAGTGATGTTTTTATGAGCAGATCATTTCCAAATTTAGATATACCGGATGTGCCCTTAAACTCAAGCAATATTTTTGTAACATCCGCGCCGGGATTAACAATAAGATCATACTTAAATTGATGGTCATTCATAAAATACCTTACGTCTATGCCCGGATAAATATTTTTGAAAGTAACTGTACTAAATGACTTGCAATTGAATTGCCATTTGCTCTGGTCATTACCGGAAAGATAATTACTGTATGTTGCGGAAGCTTCTCCCGTTATAACTTCAGCTAAGGGATTTGCATTTACAAAATTTACCTCGTAAGCATGCGAACGTAATAATAGTTTTTTATTGTTTCTTCTTTCCTTGTCAGGTTGGTGCCTACCCAGGTGCTCAGCTATGGTTTTAAGATCGCTTGCACTATTTATAGAAACTTTGTACCCTTTAGAAAGCAGGAAAATATTACTGCTACCATTGTTTACACTGAACTTTACTTTTTCATTCCATTGACCTTTATTCTGTATAAAGTGAGCGTCCTGTGCATTGACATAGTAGGCCAGGCAAAAAAAGGATGATAGGGTTAAAAGGAATTTCATGATTGCTTTTTAAATCAAACTACGCAAAAGGCTTTGATCTCAACCAACTGAAAACGCTTTTCTTTTAGAGCAGCATTTACAGCAACGTTCGCAAACCGGAACGCTGCAGCCGCCATATAAACCGAACGCACAAGTGAGTGAAACAACAGGCGATGCCACAAAGAACAATAGCCCGCAACATGATCATACTCCCGGTGGTGGCCCCGCCGGGGCGCCACCATCAGCACCGCCGGGCGGTGTACCGGGATTATCGCCTGGCGGTGTTGCTTCACCCTGCTTTTCAGGTGGTGGTGGCATAAACATATCTTTCTGCTTTTGCTGCTGCTGTTGTTTAAACGAACGCAGGTTATACGTAAACGTTAGCAGCGCATAGCGCGTTAATGTTTTTGTCTGTACATCTTTGGCGTAGTTATCTGTAATGGTTCTTGTAATACTTACATTCTGGTTAAGCAGGTCGTTGATGGAAAACTTAAGCTCTCCGCGTTTGCCGGCAAATAATTGCTTTGCCACAGATGCATTGAGCAAGGGCACGCTGGTATTGTAGCCGGCTGCGCGACCGCTATACATGGTGTAATTGAAATTGGCAGCCACAATCCAGCCACTTTTGGTATAATATGTTGGCTCTGCAGAAAGACTCATGGAAAAGTAGTTGGCATTCTGCAAAGGTTGTATGGAATAACGCGCAATATTGTACGACGGCGATGCAGAGAAATTCATATCGAAATTCTCTTTGAGGTTGGTTGTCCACCTGATGGTTTCGCCAAAGCTGTAACTGTTGGTAATATTCTCCTGTGCATTGCGTACGGCATTGGCATCTATCGTGGTAAGCATAGATGTACTCCTGCTACCCGTAATGCGTGTAATAAAATTGAGGTTCGATTTTGGGTTTTTTAACGGGAACCCGTAGTGAAACATGGCCGACATATTGTACGCGCCATTCATGTTGATGGGCATAATTGTATCTACACCTGTTGCAAGGTTAGTGATCGTTGCATTTACAATATTGTTACTGGTAACACTGGCATTCACCGTTGCAAAAATGGTCTTTGCGTTTGCACGGTCGAACGAGCCGTACAGCATACGGAATGAATTGGTGAATGACTGTTTCAATGCAGGATTACCGGTCGTAATGTTGAGCGGGTCGCTGTTATCAACCACTGGTTGCAACTGGCTTACAGAAGGCTGCCCGGTGCGGCCACTGTAATTGAAACGGAGGTTGGTTGTCTTGTTGATCTTATAGTTCAGGTTGGCGGTGGGATAAAAATTTGTAAAGTTTTGCCTGAGGTATAAACCTTTGCTTTCATTATCGCTTGTTAAAGTACTCCATTGTACACCGCTGCCTATACTAAAGTTAAGTTTATTGTTTTTATAGCGGTAACTGACTGTTGCCCTGTTGCTGGTATAATTGTTCTGGTAAAGATTGGTAAGCAGGCTATCAGGAATGGCATAAGCTTCTTTCGCGCTATCGTAAGCAAATGTTTTAATATCTGCATTGTTTTGTTTAAAAGCATAATTGTATTCCAGTTGAAGCAAACTTTTGCTACTCAGCGGTTCAGTGTAAGAAATGCCGCCGCCAAGGTTATAGCTGTTTGTATTACTGTAATAGCGCTGGTTGATAACCGCCACAGAATCGTTTGAAAAGTATTCGGTCAAAGAATAATTTGTGCCTTCTTTTTCATGCTTTGTTGCACCAAAATTTCCTGAAAAAGAAAGTGTGCGGCCAACCTTGCTAAACTTGTGCCTGTATACCACACTTGCGTTACCGTTATAACCTTTGGAAGCAGCATTTGTATTAGCCACCGAATTACTGATGGCGCCTGTTTTGCCTCTTGTATTCGACGTGGTGGAAGATGACGTATTATCTGACTGCTGCCAGCTGAAATCCGGACGTATGGTGAGTGTATTCGCAGAATCAAACCCTGTTTCTATATTCAAATTAAAACGGTTATTGATGCGTTGTGTAACACCGCTTGCATCCTGCCTGTTCAATAACGAAGAATCGCCGGCATAAAAATTCTCCGTAAGGGATTGTTGCGCTGTATTTGTGCGCAGGTTATTGTAAAAGTAGCTGCCGGACACTTCGGTTAACTTCCCCCACTGGTCTTTGTAATTGATGCCACCTGCTATCGTTCGCGTAAGCCCGGTTGTATTGGGCGACACATCGAATGCAGCGGCACCACCGGCCATGGCGACGCCACCGCCACGATTATTACCGCCGCCTAAAATATCCCGCATGGTAAAATTTTGTACGTTGATGTTGTTGGCCTGGCCTATCAGCATGATCTGCTGATCACCCTGCATACGGCTGAGATTGACGGCACTGTTGTACAACTGTTTGTTGCCTGCGGCAGCTACAACTTTTCCAAAGTAGCCGCTGCCGGTACTTTTCTTTGTAGTAATGTTGATCGTCTTTACGCGGTTGCCGTCATCAAAACCGCTGGCTTTGCTTTCATCACTCAGGTCATCAAACACCTGAATTTTATCTATTACATCCTGTGGCAAATTTTGCGTGGCAAGTTTGGGGTCATCTCCAAAAAATCTTTTGCCATTTACCAGCACACGTTGCACCGTCTCTCCCTGCGCTGTTACGCTGCCATCTTTGGATACTTCCACACCGGGTAATTTCTTCAGTACATCTTCCGCCGTGGCGTTGGGTTTTGTATGGTACATTCCTGCTGTATACTCCGTGGTATCGCCTTTAACCCGCATGGGTGCAGCCTGCACGGTTACATTACCAAGATCGTTTGCATGTACCGTAAGGTACACCCGGGGTACTGTTGTATCCTGCACCGCAGAAGCCAATTGCAGGTTTTTATACTGCAGGTCATACCCACTGAAACTAAACCGCAGTAAGTAATGCCCGGCTGCAATGTTGCCTATGATGTATAACCCTTTCGCGTCTGTTACGGCAAATGCTACCTCGCTGGTATCTGTATTATTACAAAGGGTAACAGTGGTACCCTGCAGCGCGCTGCTGTCTTTAATGTCGGCCACCGACCCACGTACCGCAGTTTGTGCCCGTAGTGAAATACCGGTTAGCAGCAACCATGTACAGAGTAAAATATATTTCACGGTCATGTATTTTATAACACGAAACTACTTTGCATCGGTACGGCATCTGTGCCAATTGCGATGAACTTGCGTTGTTTTGCGATGAAAAATTAAAATACCATGATTGAGTAGTATCGTATAAATACAATACCCGCCATTGGCATGGCAGGTATTGTATAATTTGGTTACCGGCTGCAGTACTGCTATGAAGCAACTGTTGCGTCGCACACTTGTACTGTATAACAATTTGCAACAGCTCCGGGTGCAGCCCGTTACAAAGATTACTTTTTCGCTCTTGTGTACTGGTCGGGCCAGTTAACATCATAACCAAGTGCTTTTGCAGCATGTAGCGGAAAATATGGATCGCGCAGGAATTCCCTTGCAAGCAACACCATGTCTGCTTTGTTTGCTGCAATAATATCATTGGCTTCTGCTGGTGTGGTAATAAGGCCCACAGCGCCCGTTAAAATACCTGTCTCTTTTTTGATGCGTTCTGCAAATGGCGTTTGGTACATGGGCGCTACAGGTATTTTTTGCAGCGGGCTGTTTCCGCCGCTTGATGTATCAATAAGATCTACGCCATGTCGTTTAAGCACGCCGGCCAATTGTACCGAGTCTTCGATGGTCCAGCCGCCATCTACCCAATCTGTGGCCGAAATGCGTACAAATAAAGGAAGGTCTGCAGGCATTGCTGTACGCACAGCCTCGCATATTTCAACCAGTATGCGTATCCTGTTTTCGAAGCTGCCGCCATAATCATCGGTCCTGTTATTGCTGAGTGGCGACAAAAATTCATTCAGCAGGTAGCCGTGTGCTGCGTGAATTTCAATAACCCTGAAACCTGCAGCCAGCGCCCGTTTTGCTGCTGCTTCAAAGTCCCTGGTGAGTTGCTGAATGTCTGAGATAGACATAACCCGCGAATCGGGATCAGTGTCTTTATACTTAAGTGCAGACGGTGCCAGGGTTTGCCATGCCGTATCATCCTGCAGGGGTTTGTTGCCTTTCCACGGAGATGCATGACTGGCCTTACGGCCTGCATGCGCAAGCTGCACGCCGGGTACAGCACCATGTGCGCTGATAAATGAAGTAATCCGCTGCAGGAAAGTAATATGTTCATCTTTCCAGATGCCCATATCATCAGGGGTTATACGGCCTTCAGGAGATACTGCAGTTGCCTCCATCATTACAAGGCCTGCGCCGCCAACCGCACGGCTACCCAAATGCACGAGGTGCCAGTCGTTGGCAAAACCATCTATGCTGGAATACTGGCACATGGGGGAAACTGCTATCCTGTTGCGAAAGGTGACACTGCGTATGGTGAGTGGTTCAAATAATGTTATGCTCATAGGTTTTCTTTCAATATTACAACATTCAATGTTATTCCGATCTTAGCAGTATGAAAAACTTACTGTTGCTGCTGTTATTATTGCTGACCACTGTTGAATCATTTACGCAAAGTGTACTCATCCATTCGCACAACGATTATGCTAAACCGCAGCCATTGGTGAATGCGTTAAAATATAAAGCATACATTATTGAAGCAGACGTGTACCCCGGTAAAGATCTTTTTGTAGCGCATGATAAAAAAGATATTGACAGCACTGCCACCTTACTGCAGCTATACATTCTGCCGGTTGTACAACTGTTCAATACACACAACAACCATATCAGCGATGACACAACCTATGCGCTATTGCTAATGATCGACATCAAAGAGAACAGCTCCTTAGTGCTAAACACGCTGGTACGATTGCTGGCGCCTTACCCGGCCGTATTTAACAGGCATGTAAACAAACATGCTATACAGGTGGTGATTAGTGGTGAGCGTGGAAACAGCAATGAATGGAATACATTGCCCCCGTATATAATGTTTGATGGCAGGCCATATGAACAATATGATACAAAAACGCTGGAACGGGTTGCATTGATCAGCGACAGCTATATGAATTATATGCGGCCCGCAGATAGTCTTGACAAAAACATCAGCAACCTGGTAACAGCAACACACGAACAGCATAAACTGCTCAGGTTATGGGCCATACCTGACAGCGAACGATACTGGCTAAAGTTGCATAACATGGGTGTTGACATCATCAACACAGATAAGGTTGCCGCATGCGCTGCCTTCTTTGGCAACAGGTAAACTAAACTATGCGCTGGCACACCCGGAGCTGCCGCGTACAGCTATACTGTACAAGTGTGCGACGCAACCAAAGCTGATTAAAGATCTGCTGCTGACCCCATAATTATTTCTCCTGTAATTGACGCAACTGAGTACCCAAAAAATACAACTGGCACACTTTTACATTTTTCACCACCCATAGCGGTTGTAGCATTGCCATGCAATTAATTCAACCAACATGAAAGCTTTAAACACGCATGGCAAAAGAATTTTGTTTGCCAATTTTCCTGCAGACGGACATTTTAACCCGCTTACATCGCTGGCAGTTCACCTGGTATCTTGTGGCTACGATGTAAGATGGTACACATCCAAAAGTTATACAAAGAAGTTAAGTGAACTGAATATATTCCATTACCCGTTTAAACATGCTGTAGATGTTAGTGATAATAATTTTGACGCTGCTTTCCCTGAAAGAAAAAACAAAAAAACAACAGTAGCCAAACTCAAATTTGATATTATCAATGCTTTTATTCTTCGCGGCCCGGAATACTATGCAGACATACAGGACATTTATGAAACATTTCCTTTTGATTTGTTGATAGCTGACAATGCGTTTACCGGTATTGCATTTGTAAAAGAGCTGATGCATGTTCCTGTTATAGCAGTGGGCGTATTGCCATTGTCTGAAACATCAAAAGATCTGCCGCCCTGCGGGCTGGGCATGGAACCCTCTGATACATGGATGGGGAAAATAAAACAGGCATTGTTAAGAGCAGTATCTGATAAATTGCTTTTCAGCGGGCCCAATAAAGTAATGCATGAAATGTTCGATGCCTATCAAATTCCGCACAACAACGAAAGCATTTTTGATCTTAAAAAGAGCGATCTGCTGCTGCAAAGCGGCACGCCGGGCTTTGAATACAAGCGCAGCGACATGAGCAGTTATATTCGCTTTATCGGGCCCCTGTACCCTTACAGTAAACCAGCACAACGAACACCCTGGTTTGATGAAAGACTTAAACAATACAAAAAGATTGTACTGGTTACACAGGGCACCGTTGAAAAAGATGTTCAGAAATTGATTGTGCCAACACTGGAAGCATTCAAAGGTTCGGATGTGCTGGTAATCTGTACTACAGGTGGCTCGCAAACACAGGCTTTGCGGGCTAAGTACCACCACAACAATATAATCATCGAAGATTTTATTCCGTTTAATGATGTTATGCCCTATGCGCATGTGTACATTACCAATGGCGGGTACGGCGGGGTAATGCTGGGTATTCAAAACAACCTGCCAATGGTAGTGGCTGGCGTACACGAAGGCAAAAATGAAATATGTGCAAGGGTTGGCTATTTTAAACTTGGTATTAACCTGAAGACAGAAAAGCCTGCACCAGGTAAGATTGAAGATGCAGTAAACAAAATATTAGCAGATAGTTCTTACCATAAGCATATAGCCACGTTAAGTAAAGAGTTTGACAGTTACAACACCCTTGAAATTTTCATCATGCATGTACAAAACTTACTGAACAATACTGCACATAAGCGCCTCAACGAAGCAGCCTGATCAGGCCAGTGCATTGATAAGCGTGGCCGCCTGCAAACCTGTTCGCAGTGCGGCTTCAACTGTACCCTGCGATTCGCCGCTGTAAAACGCTTCACCGGCGAAAAAGATGGTATTGTTTACCGGCTGCTGCAATATTTGCTTTGCAGCCACCGCTTCTGTAGTTACATAACTATAACCGCCTTTTACGTAAGGTTCATTTTGCCAGGAAATGATTGTATGCGCCACCAGTTGCTCCTGCAATTCAGCAATTGTTGTATGAAAGATGCCAGAGAGTGATTGTAAAGCCGTTTGCAGCAACACATCTTCCGTGCACAACGATAATGCCGCTGCCGGCGGGCCACCCAGCCATCCTGTAAGCATCGCACTTTTTTTTGGAGCCTGTGTCCACCACGTAGGTATTGCAGCGTTACTTAAAATAAAGCCTATATCATCTGCGTAATCTTCCCAGAAGCTGCGCGTAAACTGCAGCAGCACTTTAATAACGGCACCAAAGCCCAGTTGCTGAAGCGCATTTTCATAAGTAGCCGGCAAACCATTAAACGCAATTGCCTTGCTTTGTAATACACCCAGGGATACCGTAACAACAACCTTACTGCTATTGAAAACACCGCCATTGGCCGTATGAATAATCACATCGTCACTGGTATATGTGATACTGTTTACAACCCGGTTGTAAAAAAATGTGACGCTCTTTTGTAAACAGCCTGCTTCCAGGAAACCGACCAGCGCCCCATAACCACCGTTGATGCGATAATTTGGTTCTTCCTGGTGGGTCCATTCCCTGCGCACAAAAAGCGCAGAAACCCTGGAAATATCCGCAAGGTCGAAACCCTGTGCATAGTCTTTTACCTGTTGGTGTAAAGCAGCATACTTTTCTGCGGGAAAATGTTTTGCAAGCAGCGTTGCTACCGGCACATCTTTTTCCTGCTTTACAAGCTGCCGCATAAATGCGGCCCAGTCTTTTCCATCGTCTTCCGGGTTCCATTTTCCGTCTGTTACATTGATGAATGCGCCTGCTGTTTCCGTAGCGGTTAAGCCTGCTTCGTGCAACAACCTAAAGGTTAACGGCAGGTCTCCGTGTATAAATTCAGGGCCGGCTTCTGCCGGTGTATCAAAACCGGGAACGGTCAATGTTCGTATTCTGCCACCTGCAACTGGTGCTGCCTCCAGCACAGCAACAGATTTACCAGTGCGTGCCAGTTCCCGGGCTGCCAGGAGCCCGGCGGCGCCTGCGCCAATCACAATCACATCATATTTCATGGATTTAAACTTAAGCAGGAACTGCTGTTTTACAAATGTTAGCGTACAGGCATTGTTCAAACTGTATGCCGCCGCCTGTTTTACGGGTATAAATTACGCAATATCAAAACCATCGTGGAAATAATTGGTCAGCACAACTGTACTAATAAGCTAAAACAACCTGCTGCCAATTGTGGCAGGGTTTTAATGCTTTCCTTAATGGTACACATTTTTATCATTTTAAATTTAATCGTATGCATTTAGCAACATTCATAAGAGGTATTTCTATTGGCTTTATTGTAGGCGTATTGTTTGCACCAGACAGTGGTAAGGCTACAAGAAGAAAATTGTCGGGCGTTGCCACAGATATCAAAGAAGATTTTGAAGAAACTTATGATGATATCAGCAGCAACGTAAAACAAAAAGTAGACAAGGTTAAGCACAAAGCTGCAGATGTTGCAGACAGGGCCGGTTCAACCATAGAAGATATTGGCGCTTCAGTTGCGGGTAATCCATAATATAAAAACCTAACGATATGAAAAAACATCTTGTTACAGCCCTGCTTACAGCCGTAGGTACCGGGGTTGGCATAGCCGCATATATTTTGATCAGGCAGAGAAAATCCAATGCAGATGATGATACGCCTAGTATGGCAGCACCTGCAGGGCACACGAAATTACCGCACATGTTTGCTTATGCACGTGAAAGAAACGGGCATACAAATGATGGAAGATAACAGGCATTAACAGGTTTATTTGCGTAGCTACGCTGCAGTTGCCATAAGAGTGGAACGTTGAAACGAGCGTGGCAACATGCGATGCCATGAAAATATATTGCTGAAAAACACCAAAGAAAAAGCCGGTAACGTTACCGGCTTTACTTTTATAAATAATATGTGCTAATAAGCCCACTTCAGCAATGTGGCGCCCCATGTAAAACCGCCACCAAAAGATACGAGGATGATGTTGTCTCCCTTATTTAACCGCGGCTCCCACTCCCACAAACACAGCGGTATGGTGCCGGCAATGGTATTGCCATACTTTTCAATATTGAGCATGATCTTATCCATTGGCATGCCGGTCTCTTTTGCTACCGCTTCTATAATACGCAGGTTGGCCTGGTGTGGTACAATCCATGCAATATCTGCCGCGCTAAGATTATTTTTTTTCATTACAGCAGTAATAGACTCACTCATGCAGGTAACCGCATATTTAAACACTGCTTTGCCGTCCATATATGCATAATGTTCACGTGCATCAATGGTGGCATGCGAGGCAGGCTTCAAAGAACCACCGGCCTTCTGGTGCATAAGTTGTCTTCCATAGCCGTTGGTGCCAAACTTACTGTCTATTACACCCAGCCCTTCCGTGTTTGGTTCTACCAATACGGCCGCACCACCATCGCCAAAGAGTACGCAGGTGTTCCTGTCCTGGTAGTCAACAAATGCACTCATATTATCTACGCCCACCACGATCACTTTTTTGTAACGGCCACTTTCCACGTAACTGGCGGCCGTGGTAAGCCCGTATAAAAAACCACAGCAAGCTGCGGTAAAATCGTAACCCCAGGCATTTTCAGCGCCAATCTTCCACGCAATGTATGCGGCAGTTACGGTCAGCTGCATATCGGGCGTCATCGTACAACAGATAATGCATTCAATGTCTTTGGGATCAAGTTGTTTTTTGCGCAGTACTTCGCTGATGGCTTCAATAGCAAGATCGCTGGTGGCTTTTTCCGGGTCTTTTAAAATGCGGCGTTCTTTTATTCCTGTGCGGGTAACAATCCATTCGTCGCTGGTTTCTACAATGGATTCAAGTTCCTGGTTCGTCAAACGATATTCGGGAACGTAACCACCTACAGCCGTAATAGCTGCAGTAAGCTTTTGATCGGGCATAATTGAAAAAATTTTTATTAAAACGTATTCTTTTCACTTTCATTATCTGTCCTGCGCCTGTTAACTTTTTACAGCAACATTTTACTATGAAAAATACAGGTTATGATACCGGCAGCTGTTTTTCATGGCATCACCTGTTGCGTCGCAATCCGTTCATCTGCAGTGCATGTGGCAACTGTGCGATGCCCGGTAGCCGTTAACCTTAGAGAGCAAAAAAAGAAACAGTTCTTGTTCGTTGTATCACGTTGGTGCTCATAATGTTTTCCGGGTATGAACAAAACTGCCCGTGCAAGATACAACCGAAAATGTTATTACACAGCATTCCTATCATTTGTTAGCTTTGCTACCCTAAAAATCATGGCAATGGAAAAACTGGGTAACTATATCAATGGCAGTTGGGTAACCGGAGATGGCGAGGGACAACAATTACACCATGCCGTAACAGGAGAGGCAATTGCTGCGGCATCTACCAAAGGGCTGGACTTTAAATCTGTGCTTGATTATGGCCGTACCGTAGGCTCGCCTGCGCTGCGCAAACTTACGTTTCATGAACGCGGCGCTATGTTGAAAGCTTTGGCATTGCACCTGCGCCAACACCTGGAAAAGTTTTATGCCATCAGTTATAAAACCGGTGCCACCAAAGCAGATAGTTGGGTAGATATTGAAGGCGGTATCGGTAATCTTTTTGCCAATGCTTCATTGCGGCGCAAATTCCCGGATGAAAGTTTCTGTCTTGATGGAGAAGCACACAACCTGAGTAAGCACAACACCTTTATGGGGCATCATATACTGGTACCCAAAGAAGGTGTGGCCATACATATTAATGCATTCAATTTTCCTGTATGGGGCATGCTGGAAAAAATTGCGGTTAACCTGCTGGCAGGTATGCCGGCAGTAGTAAAACCAGCCACCATCACATCTTTTCTCACAGAGGCAGTGGTAAGAGAGATCATTGCTTCGGGCATATTGCCGGAGGGCGCATTGCAACTATTGTGCGGCTCTGCCGGCGATCTGCTGGACCATGTAACCTCCCAGGATGTGGTAACCTTTACGGGCTCTGCCACCACCGGGCTAATGCTTAAAAGCAATGCTGCCATCATGCGCGAAAATGTGCCTTTTACCATGGAGGCAGATTCGCTCAATTGTATTGTATTGGGTGATGATGTTGTGCCGGGCATGCCGGAATGGGAAATTTTTATTAAAGAAGTACGTAAAGAGATGACCACCAAAGCCGGTCAAAAATGTACGGCTATCCGCCGCATTTTTGTACCCGCCAATAAACTGGAAGATGTACATATTGCATTGGGTAACGCACTCTCTCAAACAACCATTGGCAATCCGCTGAATGAAAAAGTACGCATGGGCGCACTGGCGGGGCAAAGCCAGCGCGATGAAGTAAAAACGCAGGTGCAAAAATTACTGGCCTCTTCACAACTTATTTATGGCTCATTAGACAGTGTAACTGTGGTGGATGCTGATGCAGGCAAAGGTGCATTTCTAAGCCCGCTGCTTCTGTTGAATGAGAACCCGCTTTACACACCCGGCCCGCATGAAATAGAAGCCTTCGGGCCCGTCTCAACACTTATGCCTTACAACTCCATGGATGAAGCGATTCACCTGGCTAAAATGGGAAAAGGCTCTTTGTGTTCCTCTATTGTTACAGCAAACGATGCAATTGCAAAACGATATGTACTGGGTGCCGCAACACACCATGGCAGAATACTGGTACTGAATAACGATTGCGCCAAAGAAAGCACCGGGCATGGTTCACCATTACCGTTACTGGTACACGGCGGCCCGGGCCGTGCAGGCGGTGGCGAAGAGATGGGTGGCGTTCGTGGTGTAAAACACTACATGCAGCGCGTGGCCATCCAGGGCTCGCCTACAACCATTACGGCAATTACCAATGTTTACCAGCCACATGCAAAGGGGATTATTGATAATGTTCACCCTTTTCGTAAGCACTTCGAAGAAATTAAAATCGGCGAGCAGATCATTACCGGCAAACGCACCATTACAGACGCAGATATAAAAGCTTTTGCCAACCTTAGCTGGGACCATTTTTATGCACACACAGATCATACCTCGCTTGCAGGAACATTGTTTGAAAAACCGGTGGCGCATGGCTACCTTATTATGAGCGCCGCGGCAGGTTTGTTCGTGGAGAACAGCATGAAATGTCCTGTATTACTCAATTACGGGCTGGATGAACTCCGTTTTACCAAACCGGTTTATGCAGATACAACGATCTATGTACGCTTTACCTGCAAAGAAAAAATTCCACAGGATCTGAAAGATGAAAATGATATCCCGAAAGGGATTGTAAAGTGGTATGTAGAAATGTTCGACAGCAATGATGAGCATATTGGCATTGCCACGATTCTAACGATGGTGAAGCAAAAAGAGTAGTGGGTGTGGGCGATTTATTAAGTGCCTTACACAACGCGAGGTATGACCGCTTCAGCGAAAATAAAACAGTCTGGAAGATTGCAGAGCAGCACGCCGGAGCCGCCATACAAACGGGACGTACAAGTGAGTGACACAACAGGCGATGCCATGAAAACCTGTTGCCTGCACCAAAAAAATTAATAAATGATTTCTTTACCGTTTGCGTAGAGGTGCAACGACTGTTTATCTGCCGCTTCTGTATGGCCGGTAACCCGGGCATCTATGCCGAGTGCTTTTGCAGCATCGATCATTTTTGCGGCGGCCGTTTCATTGGTAAAGATCTCGAGGCGCTGCCCCATATTGAATACCTGGTACATTTCACGTTCGTCGGCGCCGGAGTTTTCCTGTATCAGTTTAAAAACAGGTGGCGGATCAAACAGGTTATCTTTTACCACCTTCAAAGGCTGTGGCAGGTACTTCATGCATTTGGTTTGCCCGCCGCCGCTGCAATGTATGACGCCATCTATGTCGTTGAAATGTGCCTCAAGCAACACTTTCATCAATGGTGCATACGTGCGTGTGGGCGATAGCAGCAGTTTACCAATGCTGATCTGCTCACCATCAATATGAATGGTATCAGTCATTTTACTCTTACCGATGTATACTACATCGTTGCTGAGTGCGGGTTCAAATGTTTCGGGGTAAGCGCTGGCATAGTGTTTACTCAATACATCGTGTCTTGCGCTGGTAAGCCCGTTACTGCCCAGCCCGCTGTTGTACGACGTTTCATAAGCGGTTTTACCAAAACTGGCAAAGCCTACGATTACATTGCCCGGTTTTATCTTATCGTTGGTAACCAGTTTTTCTTTGGGCCAGCGCGCCGTCATGGTGCCGTTTACGGCAATGGTGCGTACCACGTCGCCCACATCTGCTGTTTCGCCGCCGAGGTAGTGAATGTTTACACCAAATTGCCTGAGTTCATCAAAAAATTCCTGTGTGCCGTTGATCACCTGTTCGAGCACTTCGCCGGGTATAATGGTCTTATTGCGGTCTATGGTAGATGAGAAGAGCAGGTTATCATATACGCCCACACAGAGCAGGTCGTCCAGGTTCATGGCCACCGCATCCTGCGCTATACCTTTCCAGACGCTTACATCGCCGGTTTCTTTCCAGTAGAGGTATGCAAGAATGCTTTTGGTACCGGCACCATCTGCATGCATAATGTTTACAAAACCGGCATCGCCGCTGATAAAATCGGGGTACATTTTGCAGAAGGCATTTTTATACAGGCCCTGGTCGAGCTTTTGAATGGCTGCATGAACTTCTTCTTTCTGGGCAGAAACGCCGCGTTTTGTATATAAAGACATTATGCCGGTTTAAATTCTCAGTAATTATTTGCGTGCAAAAGTAAGCGTTGTACCGTTAAAGGCTTTCAATTTTGCATGCCGCTTTAAAAGCCGGCAACTTATATTTGCGCCACTTTTATGCAGGTACACACCAACATAAACCAATTGCCCATTTTTCGCAATGCAGTGATTACCATTGGTACTTTTGATGGTGTGCATACCGGCCACCAGCAGATTATTGCGCAACTGAAACGTGAGGCCGACGCCATAAACGGCGAAACGGTGATCATCACCTTTCACCCGCACCCACGCAAAGTGGTGGCACACAAAGAAGTTTTCATTCTTAATACGCTGGAAGAAAAAACAGAACTGCTGCGGCAGCGTGGTATAGACCACCTGGTAGTAGTGCCTTTTGACGAATCTTTTGCGCAGCAGACTGCAACGGAATACATTGAGCACTTCCTGTGGCAGAAACTGCACCCGCATACCGTTATCATTGGTTACGACCACCGCTTTGGCAAAAACCGGCAGGGCGATTATCACCTGCTGGAAGATTATGGCAAACAACTTGGCTTTATTGTAAAGGAAATACCCGAGCATGTGCTCAACGACATTACGGTTAGTTCTACCAAAATAAGAGAGGCACTGCTGAACAGTGATGTTGCTACCGCCAATAATTACCTGGGTTATGATTATTTTTTCGAAGGCCTGGTAGTTGAAGGTAATAAACTTGGCCGAACGCTTGGTTACCCAACGGCCAACCTGCAGGTGGGGCACGCAGAGAAACTGGTTCCCGGCAATGGCGTATATGCGGTAATTGCCGTGGCCGGACAAAGCTCTTACAAGGGTATGATGAATATTGGTGTGCGCCCTACGGTAGATGGTAAGAAAAGGGTGATCGAAGTAAATATTTTCGATTTTAACCACGATATATACGGCAGCAATTTACGCGTGTACATCAAATATTACCTGCGCGGAGAAGTAAAGTTCAACGGGCTTGATGAATTGAAAAACCAGCTTGCGCTCGATAGAATGTCTGCGCTTAAAGTATTGTGATTTTCAACAGCCATGTTGAGCCAGGCTGCATTACTACTATGAAGCACCTGTTGCGTCGCACACCTGTACTGCAACAATTACTGCAGCACAGCCTGCCATGTTCCTGCTTTCAAAAATATCTTCTGCGGCAAAAAAATATTATACATCATTACAGGCCTGCATAAAAACGGCTTCTCGTTTTTGAGAAGCCGTTTCCGCTTTTGGATGTCAGTTAATGTTGTACTTATGTTTATACTTTTCGTAGAGCTGTTTCTGTTTATCATCCAGCGTTAGCTGCCTGCCCTGTATAAATGCGTAAGTAATAATACTTGTTTTCATATCCAGTATATCGCCGTTGCTTACCACAATGTTGGCATCTTTTCCTTTTTCCACAGAGCCTGTGCGGTCGTCTATACCAAGAATTTTTGCAGCGTTTAATGTAATGGCCTGTAATGCCTGTTCTTTGGTAAGACCATAGCCGGCAGCAACGCCTGCATTAAAGGGCAAGTTCCTGTAGCGGTTTTGTTCATCCTGGTCTGAGATGCAGTAGCTAACACCCGCCTGTTGCAACAGGTAAGGCAGTTTATACGGCAGGTCCACATCATCATCCTGCATATTGGGCAATGTATGCATCTGGTTAACAATTATGGCTATGTTGTTTTCTTTCAGGTAGTCGGTTATCTTCCAGCTATCTGAGCCGCCTACAATTACCGTTTTAAACCCAAACTCTTTTGCAAATTCCACAGCCACCATCATTTCTTTCACCAGTTCGCAATGCACGAAAAATGTTTGTTGTTTACTGAAGAGACCTCTTACTGCTTCAAATTTGAGGTTGGTATGTTCGTGCCTTTGTTCTGCCATATAAGCTTTTGCCCCGCGGAAGAATAGGCGTACATCGTCTATTTTTTTCATGGCATCTTTTACAGGATCGTCGTTTTCTGAAAAACGTGCCAGGTAAGGCATACGGAAATGGATACCGCCATCCATTTTGTACACAGCATCTTCCCAGTTCCACGCATCGAGCTGCATTACAGAAGATGAGCCGCTGATGATGCCGCCATTGGGTATTACGTTGGCGAACAGGATGCCATTATCTTTTAAAGTGTTGATGATCTTTGAATCTGTATTGTATGCAATAGCTGAGCGTACATTGGGGTTAATGCTACCGAGCTCATACTCGTCTCTTGTAGCACGTACCGCGCCGATCTCGTTTAAACCAAGATTGGTGGCTGCAGAAATAAGGCCCGGGTAAATGTGTTTACCTGTGCAGTCGATCACTTTTGCGTCAGCAACGGGTGCTGTTTTACGTACGTCTATGATCTTACCATTGGAGAATAGCACCATTCCATCTTCTACAATTTCACCATTGCCTTTATGTATGGTAGCATGGGTTAGTGCAATGGTGCCTTGTTGTGGTGCCGCAGGGTAAACGGTTTCCTGCGCCTGCATTGTTTGTATGATGCTCATCAAACAAATGCTTAAGAAAATTTTTTTCATTGTATAATGGTTATACTGTTTGCAATTTAAACCTGCTTCGTGCTGCCACACCCGTTACAGTACAAGAGTGCGACGCAACAAAAGCTTCATTGAAAAACTTCTGCCGGGCTCATAAAAAATTATGGGCGCCAGATAGAGTGACTGTGCTGCATATCGATCTCGCACTCATTCACTACATCGAACGTAACGGTTGCAGGTGTTGTTTTGGAACCACCTTTTTTAGCAGCGATCATTTTTTGTATAAGCCTGTTTCTTTCTGCTGCAATTTGCTGTTGCATCTGTTTGTCTTTTTCAATATCGAAATACACAATACCATCGATAATTGTTTTTTCTGCTTTTGCGTAAACACTTACCGGGCTTTCGTTCCAGAGTACAACGTCTGCGTCTTTGCCTACTTTGATGCTGCCAACCCTGTCTGCCACATGCAGCATGATTGCCGGGTTAATGGTATTCATGTTCAATGCATCCGTTTCTGTTACATTGCCGTATTTAATGCTCTTGGCAGCTTCGCGGTTAAGGTGCCTGGCCATTTCAGCATCATCACTATTGATTGCAACGATAAGCCCCACTTTTTGCATAATGGCTGCGTTGTAGGCAATGGCATCCTGCACTTCCATTTTATATGCCCACCAATCGCTGAAGGTAGATGCGGCTGCACCATGTGCTTTCATTTTATCGGCTACTTTATAGCCTTCGAGAATATGTGTAAAGGTGTTTACTTTAAAACCAAAGGTATCTGCCACATGCATCAGCATGTTGATCTCGCTTTGTACATAGGAATGACAGGTAATGAAACGCTTTTTGTTGAGTATTTCCAGGAGTATTTCCAGTTCCAGGTCTTTGCGTTTGCCGGCACCCAGTTTTTCGTAGTCGCGTGCACGGGTAAAAGCATCGATCAATACCTGTTCCACACCCATACGTGTATCAGGAAAGCGATTGTTACGCTGGCCAAAAGAACGCTTTACATTTTCGCCCAATGCAAACTTGATAAAGCCATCCCAGTTGGCAAACTTCATGTCTTCTGCATTGCGGCCCCAGCGCAGTTTTAATAACTGTGTTTGCCCGCCGATGGTATTACAACTGCCATGCAGTATGTGAGCACTGGTAACACCACCCGCCAGTTGCCGGTAGATGTTGATATCATCCGGATTGATGACATCTGCAATTCTTACCTCTGCTGTTACAGATTGTGAGCATTCATTGATACCGCCTGTTGCAGCAATATGCGAGTGCTCGTCTATTATACCTGCAGATAAATGCTTGCCGGTGCCGTCTACCACTTTTGCATTGCCTGCATTCAGGTTTTTACCGATTGCAGCAATTTTACCGCCCTTAATGAGCACGTCTGTATTCTGCAGTACACCTTCTTGCTCACTTGTCCATACTGTTGTGTTTTTTATCAGCATATCTTCCTGTTTTGGCGCTTCTGCCCAGCCAAAACCCATGAAGGGGTACATTACTTTTGCAGTAACTACTTCTTTCTTTTCTTCTTTTTTAGCAGTGTCAGGTTTTTCGGTATACGCTGATACATACTGCATGTTCCAGCTTAGCGCATTACCATTGCCGCTATAGCCGTTTCCCAGCCATACTTTATCGCTGCTTATTAAACCTGTAAGGCTTGTAAGCTTACTGCTGTCTGCTTTCAGGCTCCAGTTAAGCTTTACCATTTTACCATTTACGGCAAACTTTATATCGTGTTTGACGGTATCGCCCAAAGGCTGCAGGGTGGCAGAAAGATCATCCGGTGTACCGTTTACTGCTACTGTATATGTTTTACTCTGGTTATTTTCTTTTACAGTAAGTGTATAGTTACCGCGGTAATCGTTCCATCCATTTTCATTCAGCACAAAACTTTTACCCTGTATCCAGTTTTGATACATGACTGTTTTCTCTTCAAATATTGGCCCGCTGGTAATTATAAAATTGGCCAGTTTGCCCGCCTCTATACTGCCTACTTTATCGTACGCGCCGATCATGGAAGCAGGCGCTTTGGTAAGCGCGTCGAGGGCTTTTGCCGGCGACAGACCGTTTTCTATTGCTTTACGGATGTTGGCCAGGAAATCTCCCGGGCTCTTTAAACCTGCCGCGGTAAATGCAAAGTTGATGTTGGCTTTTTCAAACATACCGGGTTGCAGCGGTGCCATTTCCCAATGTTTCATTACGCTGAGCGCAACTACACGGGCATCATTCGGGTCTTCCACGTCTACAGCCGCCGGGAAGTTTACAGGAATAATGTAAGCTGCTTTTGCAGCTTTGATCTCCTCCATACGCTGGTACTCGTTGCCACCGCCCTTTATGATGTATTGTACCCCAAATTCATTGGCAATTTTTATGGCACGCAGGTCATTCCATTTATCATCGGCCTCGAATATCTGTGGCAGCGACTGGTTATCGATCCATGCCTGCAGGCTTAAGTTGGTACCTTCTGTTACCGGGCGGCTTTTGTACCATTGCGCATCGAGATAGGTTTGACGGAGCAGTGTTATTGCACCCATGAGCGAGCCGGGATAATCCTGCGTGGAAGTACCTGTACTGAAGGAGTAAAATGCCGCTGCTTTATCTTTGAGCATGGCAAAATTTTCGCGCTCGTCTGTAAGTGTAACAAGCGTGCCGGTACCTCTTGCAATACCATCCTGGCGGTGAGAAAGTACTACGCCAAAACCTGCACCACGCAGGTCTTCTGCCTTGCCATTATCGGCTGCAAATATTTTTGACGCATCGGTCTCCGGCCTTAACGATTCGTTCCAGCCATACGCCCCTTTTACAGGACTTTCATTGATGTAATTAAAAAAATCGCCGCCGCCTGCTGACTTGTTTGCCGCAATACCGTAATTGCTGAACAGGTCGATAAAAGAAGGATAGATATACTTACCCTTACAATCAATTACTACAGCATCTTTAGGTACGGCGATGTTGGTACCTGCCGCAATAATTTTTCCGTGTTTAATGACGAGCGTGGCATTTTGCCAGGTCGTCTGCGCATCTTTTACAATGGTTGCATTGGTAAATGCATACTGGTCTGAACGTACATCAGACACCCCGTTGACCGGAAATGTTTCCTGTGCTGCTGCAATTGTATACATACAAAAGCAGAGCAACAACAAGCTTACATACTTCATAAATCTTAATTGGAGAATTGTGTTGACTAATAGGCAATAAAACTAAGTGATTATCACTTTAGTCTTTTAAAAAATCTATTAATGGTAAAGGAGTAAAAACAATGGGTTAGCCGGCAGCAGCACAAATGGCATCGCCTGTTGTGTCACTCACTTGTACGTTCTGCACGTTGGTCGACTGCAGCGTAGCAGTGTACCGGACTTTGGGTTTATAAGGTTGCAGACCTTACCCTGCATTCCGCTCCAAAGGAGCGGTCTGTTACAAAGCAACAGTTCGAGGTGCTTTGTAAAGATGAACCAGCCTGCATCATGCACAAATGCTTGTTGCAGTTGAAGTGAGTGACACAACAGGTGCCCGATAGTAGCAATGCAGCCGGTTACCACAAAAAAAATCTTATCGCATACTACCACATTGAGAAATTTCATTACCACCCAATAGGCTACCTGCCTCTGCCTCCTCGACTCATTCCCTCTTTGCCTAAAATGTTCTTAACTTGCCTTTTTCAAAAAAAATCAAACGTATGAAACCCGCCACAAAATTTATACATGCAGGTGTTGAGCCCGATCCATCCACAGGTGCTATAATGACGCCCATCTACCAGACGTCAACCTATGTGCAGGACGGACCGGGCAATAACAAAGGATATGAATATGCACGTTCGCAAAACCCTACCAGGTTTGCATTGGAAAACGCTATGGCCGCTATTGAAAACGGGAAACATGGCCTGGCATTCAGCAGTGGCGTGGCCGCCACAGACGCTGTAATAAAACTGCTTGAACCGGGCGATGAAGTGATTGCTGCCAATGATATGTACGGCGGCACATACCGTTTATTTACAAAAGTGTTCCAGAAGTTTGGTATTGTGTTTAAGTATGTGAACATGCAGAATGTAAAGAACATAAAGCCCATGATCAATAAAAAGACAAGGCTTATATGGACCGAGACACCTACCAACCCGCTGATGAATATTACAGACATTGCTGCCGTGGCTGACATAGCTAAAGAACATCATGTGTTGCTGTGTGTGGACAATACTTTCGCCTCTCCATACCTGCAAAACCCGCTGGACCTCGGTGCCGATATTGTAATGCATTCTTCTACCAAATACCTGGGCGGGCACAGCGATGTAATACAAGGCGCTCTTGTAATGAACGATACCGCTTTGCGTGACCAGTTGTATTTTATACAAAAAAGTTGTGGTGCAGTACCCGGCCCGCAGGATTGCTTTCTTGTACTGCGGGGAATTAAGACATTGCATGTGCGCATGCAACGCCACTGCGAAAACGGAGAAAAAATTGCCAGCTTCCTGCGCAACCATAAAAAAGTAGCAAAAGTTTACTGGCCGGGTTTTAAAGATCATCCTAACCACAAGATTGCCAAAAAGCAAATGCGTGGCTATGGAGGTATGATCAGTTTTGAATTGAAAGACGACAGTAAAAAAGAAACAAAACGAATATTATCTGCCACCAGTTTATTTGCGCTGGCAGAAAGCCTTGGTGGTGTTGAATCGCTGATCAACCACCCGGCAACAATGACACACGCATCTATACCACGCGAGGAACGTATAAAAAATGGACTGAAGGATTCGCTGATAAGACTGAGTGTAGGCATTGAAGACGCAGATGACCTTATTGAAGACCTGAAAAAAGCAATTGGATAAAGGTGTTGAACGTAAATGTGATTGATGAAAGAAAAAGACCTTAAAGCATTCTTTGACAGTAAGGTGGCTTTGTATAACCAACCCGGCTTTATAAAAGATGACCCGGTTTGCATTCCTCATCTTTTTACAAAGCAGCAGGATATAGAAATAGCAGCCTTTTTTGCAGCCGTATTTGCATGGGGCAACAGAACGACGATTATCAATAAGTCCAGAGCGCTGATGGAACTGATGCATATGCAGCCGCACGCATTTGTGTTGAGCTGCAGCGATGATGAACTAAAAAGTTTGCTGCAGTTTAAGCACAGAACATTCAATACTACAGACCTCCTGTATTTTGTAGCATTCCTGAAACATCATTACACCCACAACGCATCACTGGAAAATGCTTTTTCGCAATGGTTAACGGGAGAGGATGAAAATATTGAACAGGCCCTCATCGGTTTTCACCATTATTTCTTTTCGTTGCAGGATGTGCCACCCAGAACAAAAAAACATATTGCCACACCGGAAAAAAAATCGAATTGCAAGCGATTGAATATGTTTTTGCGGTGGATGGTAAGAACCGATCTTAACGGGGTGGATTTTGGCCTCTGGAAAAACATTCAGCCGTCACAACTCATTTGCCCCGTAGACTTACATGTGGCGAGGGTTGCAAAAAGGTTTGGATTACTGCACCGCAAACAAACAGACTGGTCTGCCGCGCTGGAGCTTACAGATTACCTTAGAACACTTGACCCCGCCGACCCGGTAAAATATGATTTTGCTTTGTTTGGCTTGGGTGTGATTGAGAAATATTCTTAAACGCAGCATATGAACATTACCACATGCATTGCCCGACATATCAGCGAAGTATTTGAAGGCAATAACTGGACAGAAGTTGACATTAAACAAACACTGAGTGATGTAACCTGGGAAGAAGCTACGACCATTACGGCAGCGTCGGTAAATACGATTGCGGCACTTCTTTTCCACCTGGATTTTTACAACGGGGTAATTATGAGCAGGCTGAATGGCATAAACCCGGTGATTGATGAGCACAACGGCATGAATGTACCACCCATTGAGAACGAAAGGCAATGGAAACAGTTGCAGCAAAAGGCTTTCGACTCTACTGCAAGACTGGCTGCTATGGTAGAAGATTTCCCGGAAGAAAGGTTGCAGGAACTTACACAGCGTGGTTTGCAAACGTATTATAAAACATTGCATGGCATAGCGGAACATTCACATTACCATCTCGGGCAGATGGTATTACTGAAAAACCTCGTACGCAACATGCCAAAAGCAGGGTAATATTTATTTGCAGGTAAAGAGGCGGGTTAGATACATCTAAAGGACTGTATATGACAAACGAGCTTTGGAAAGAAGAGATTATGAAGCTTACGGGCAAAGAACTTTCGCTGGCAGATGCGGAAGTTTTCAGCACACAGCTTGCGGCCCTGATCAATGAACTGGTGAATAAGGATTTTGATAAGCTGATCTCTATCTTATACCGGCTGGATGTAAGTGAACAGAAGTTGAAAACTATGCTGGCGCAGCATACTACTGAGGATGCGGGTGTATTGATTGCTGCAGCAATTATTGAAAGGCAGCAACAGAAAGCCGCCTCAAGACAGCAATTTTCAAAACCTGCTTCAGATATACCAGATGACGAAAAATGGTAAACAATAAGGGCGGCGCGCAGCGCTGCCCTTATTGTTTATATACAGTAACACGGGCTATTTCATTCTCGCCATTACAAATTCTTTCACTTTGGCATAAGCGTCGGCAGTAGCGTCTTTATCAAAATTTGGATTACTCGGGTTGGCAAATGCATGGGTGGCATCGTACCTGTTCACCATAAGTTTTACGCCGGCCGCTTTGGCGGTTTGTTCAAACTTGTCAACCATTGCGGGGCTGGGATGTGTGTCTTTGTTGCCAAAAAAACCAATAACATCACAGTTAATGGTTTTTAAACGGGCGGCATCTTCTTCCGGCTGGCCATAATACATAATACAGCCTACGGCCTGCTTTCCGCCTTCAATAGCAGTTTGTAAACTCCAGCCGCCACCAAAACACCAGCCGATCGTAAATACTTTGGCGTTGGCACCTGCATATTCGTATGCGCCTTTTATAATGGCCATTGCTCTCGCTGTTTTTACGGTCTGCATTATTTTGGCCGCATCCTGCGGGTTAGCAGCAACCTGCTTGTCGTACAGGTCAAGGGCAATGACGTTCACACCCAGGTCATTGGCAAATTTTTCTGCCTCTTTTTTAATATAATCATTTAAGCCCCACCATTCGTGAATAACAAACATGTAATAATCGGTTTGCTTGTCTGCTTTTATCATCCACGCATGTGCATCTGTACCATCGGTGGCTTTATAGGTAATATCGCTGCCGGCACCGGCATAAGTATATGGCAGCGGGGAAAGATGCGCAGCTACAAAATCTTTGTCGCTGGCATTGAGTGCATATTTTTCTGTAGCCGAAGGCAAACAGCAACTCATGTTCATTTGCGCATGAACGGCTGTAATACACGTTAATACCAGCAGTACGGACACAATCTTTTTCATAGTAAGCATAGTTTATAATGAATGATGTAGAATCAACATACTAAAGTTAAAACAGTTTACAGCATCCTAAATTTTTAGTGCCCGCAGATGGAAATTTTTTTGAGCCGGAAAATTGGGCTATGTTTGCACGACCTCTGAGGATTATTACTTTCTCCTAATAAGGTCGGGCCATTAAGCACTAATTTTTTGAAAACTGCAAGGAACAAACACTGTTTGTTTAGTGCATTTTTTTGTTTATGGGCTTTGCAAAGGAACGATTGCGGTTATAGTAAAGGCTGACGGTATCCGTGCTCAACAGCGAACAAAGCGTTGAAGAGTGCGACGCAACGGAAGCTGGGAAAAGGCCCAAAAAGCTGGGTTCATTAATAGCTTATAAAATATAAACTAATAACCATTTTATATGGCAAAGTATATTTTTGTTACAGGCGGTGTAACAAGCAGTTTAGGAAAAGGTATCATTGCGGCTTCTCTCGCAAAGCTGCTACAGTCCAGAGGTTTCAGTGTTACCATTCAAAAATTCGACCCCTACATTAACGTAGATCCCGGTACGCTTAACCCCTACGAACACGGTGAATGTTATGTTACGGAAGATGGTGCAGAAACCGATCTCGATCTCGGGCACTACGAACGCTTCCTGAACATCTTTACCTCGCAGGCCAATAATGTAACAACCGGAAGAATTTACCAGACTGTTATTAACCGTGAAAGAAACGGTGACTTCCTGGGCAAAACCGTACAGGTTATCCCACATATTACCGACGAGATCAAACGCCGCATGCTTAAACTGGGCAAAGAAGGCAAGTTTGATATAATCATTACTGAAATTGGTGGCACCGTGGGCGACATTGAAAGCCTTCCTTTTATTGAGGCTGTGCGCCAGTTGCAGTGGGAGTTACCGGAAGAAGATGTGCTGGTAATTCATCTTACATTAATACCTTATTTGCGTGCTGCCAAGGAGCTCAAAACAAAACCTACGCAACACAGTGTAAAAATGATGAGCGAAAATGGTGTGCATCCTGATATTATTGTTTGCAGAACTGAAGAACCGCTGGGCAACGACATCAAGCGAAAAATTGCACAATTCTGCAATGTAAAACCTGAGGCTGTAATTGAAGCAATGGATGCATCGACCATTTATGAAGTGCCATTGACCATGTTGCGTGAAAAGCTGGACGTTATAGCCATGAAAAAAATGGGTATCGGTATTTTTCCCGAGCCAAACCTCAACAACTGGAAAGCATTTCTCGATAAACTGAAATACCCGAAAAGCAAAGTAACCATAGGCCTTATTGGCAAGTATGTAGAGCTGCAGGATGCCTACAAATCAATACTGGAAAGCTTTGTACACGCCGGTGCCATCAACGAAGTAAAAATACAGGTAGTAAATGTGCACAGCGAATTTATTACCGAACAGAATGTTGCCGAAAAGCTGGATGGACTTGATGGTTTGCTTGTGGCCCCGGGTTTTGGACACCGCGGCATAGAAGGCAAAATAATTGCCGTACAGTATGCACGTGAAAATGGTTTACCATTTTTCGGAATTTGTCTTGGTATGCAAATGGCGGTAATAGAGTTTGCAAGAAATGTGCTGGGTCTTAAAAAAGCGCACTCAACAGAAATGGATGCAGACACGCAGGACCCTGTTATTAACATGATGGAAGAACAGAAGCAGATTAAAATGATGGGCGGAACAATGCGTTTGGGCGCTTACCCCTGCGATATTGTGGAGGGAAGCCTTGCATACAATATTTATGGTTCAACCAAAATAAGTGAGAGACACCGCCACCGCTACGAGTTTAACAACCAGTACCTTGAGCAGTTCGAAAGCAATGGTATGATTGCCAGCGGAACCAATCCTGATACGGGTTTGGTAGAGATCATGGAAATCCCGTCTCACCCGTTTTTTATCGGTGTACAGTATCACCCCGAATTAAAAAGTACGGTTGAAAAACCTGCACCGTTGTTTGTAAGTTTTATTGCCGCTGTAAAAAAATACAATGAGCAACGCAATGCCGTAAAAAATCCTTTGCTGCAAAGTGAAATGATTTAGTATCGGATTACAGGTAGCAGGGAGCATGCAATTTTTTTAGTATTGGACTGTAGTGCTGCTATCAGGCACCTGTTGTGTCACTCACTTGTACTGTATATCTTTACGCAACAACGATACTGCATATACAAACATCGTACACAGCAAATCCTGTGAGCCGTATGGCTTATACCTATACAGTTTGGCAGTAGCAACAAGTATTTAATTTTTTATCATATAGTAGAACGTCGCCTCAAACAGGCGACGTTCCTGTTTTTATAGTCTACCAATTTTATGAAGCATACATAAACACAAAATCGCATGAAAAACACACCCACAATCGCCATAATCGGCGGCGGCTTTTGCGGTATGATGACCGCAGTGCATTTAATGAAAATGCGTTTGCCTTTTCACATTGTGATTATTAACAGCGGCTATCCTTTTGGCCAGGGCGTGGCGTACAGTGCCCATACAGAAAAGTATTTGCTCAATGTACGCGCTGTAAACATGAGCGCATTTGATGAAGAACCACAGCATTTCCTCGACTGGCTGCATACGCAACACAACTATCGCCATATTGCCCGGAATATACTGGCCAACGTATATGTGCCCCGTAAAGTATATGGTAGCTACTTAAACGCGGTATGGCAGTATGCTACTACCCACAAGCGTGCAGAAACAGTTGTACAAATCATCAACGGGAAGGCAACAGACATACAGCAACAGCAACAGGAATATACCATTACGCTGGATAACAGCGCATCGCTGGCTGCTTCGTTTGTTATACTCGCAACAGGCAACACAGCACCACGCGAACTGCATACAGCAGGCAAAGACCTTCCGTTGTGCATGGAATATTTTGGCAATCCGTGGTGTGCAGATTGCGTAGCAAACGCACATCAGCTCCGGAACATTCTTATTGCAGGAAACGGTCTTACAATGATAGATACTTTGCAGGGCCTCAGAGAAAATCATTTTACCGGTACCGTGTATACTATTTCGCCCAACGGTTTTTCGCTGCTGCCACATAAATACAACCTGCTTGTATATGACAAACTGGTAGAGGCATTACCTGCAACGCCTACACTAAAAGAAGTTTTTTCACTTGTACACCAACATGCAAAAGCGCTGGAAAAAGTAGGTATTGGTGCTCACCTGGTTATTGATTCCCTCAGGCCGCATACACAGCAGTTGTGGCAAGCTTTCTCTTTAGAAGAAAAAAGAAAATTCCTGAAACGCCTCAGTCATAAATGGACCATCTTCCGGCATCGTTTGCCGCTGCATATTTTTGAAGAAGTACAGCAACTGCGCATTACACAAAAAATGATCACGCTTACCGGCAGGCTTACAAATGTGCAGGCCAGCAACGAAAAATTACAGGTAACTTTTTTTAATAATACGAGTAAAACCGAAGAACATCTTATCGTAGACCGGATCATTAATTGCACCGGCCCCGAAGCAAACATCTGCAGGTCTGCAAATGAACTGCTCCGCAATCTTTCTGCAAAAGGTATCATCAAACCAGACCCGCTTCAACTGGGTATAGCCGCCGATCCGCAAACCGGCGCAGTTATTAATTTGCACGGTGAAACAAACCCCGGAATATTTACAATTGGCGGCAACCTTAAAGGTGTGCTTTGGGAAAGCACCGCAATTCCAGATCTGCGGGTGCAGGCGCGGCGCCTGGCACAGCACCTGGCACATATTACCCACCTCGTTGAACAAACTGAAGAGCCGGCGGTTCCATTTGGAAAAAACAGCATACATGGTTCACAGGCTGCTATGGCAGTAACAATACTGTAATGGTATTAACAGTAATAATTTATGTGTTGATTAGCATGTATTATTTAATACCAGTATTTTCACCAGGTTAAACTTTTACGCATGAACAAACATGTTACATTATTGCTTTCCTGCCTGTTGTGCTGCTGCACAAGCTTCGCACAGCCGCCCCGCGGTATTCACTGGACAAAAGATGGCTCAGGGTATTATGAAGCCGACCAGCAGGGTATAACGCTGCATACATTGCCTGCAGACAGCAAAAAGATAATTGTTGATAATGCTGCACTTACACCTGCAGGCGCGTCGGCCGCGCTAAAAGTGCGCAACTTTTTTTTCTCGGAGGATGGGAAAAAAGTACTGATCTACACCAACTCAAAACGTGTATGGCGCTATGATACGAAGGGAGATTACTGGGTGCTGGATCCCGGTACTAAGAAACTATCGCAGGTGGGCAGGAACATGCCTTCATCTTCTTTAATGTTTGCAAAATTTTCGCCTGATGCAAGCAAAGTTGCTTATGTAAGCGGGCATAACATTTATGTAGAAGATGTAGTTACCGGTAAAACAATACAGCTTACCAAAGATGGAACAGACCGTATGATCAATGGCACATTCGATTGGGCGTACGAAGAAGAATTTGGCTGCAGGGATGGTTTTCGGTGGAGCTCTGATGGTAAAAGTATTGCTTACTGGCAGATAGATGCATCCAAAATCAGGAATTTCCTGATGATTGATAATACAGACAGCATTTACTCTTTTACAATCCCGGTAGAATATCCAAAGGTTGGGGAAAGCCCCTCTGCATGCAGGATAGGCGTGGCAGATATCACTACCGGCAAAACAACCTGGATGAACGTACCGGGGGGTCAGCAACAACACTATATTCCACGCATGGAGTGGGCAGCAAATGCCGGCGAAGTCATTCTCGAACAATTGAACCGCAAACAGAACGAAGCCAAAATATTTATTTGCGAAGCAAAAACAGGTGTTGCCAGGGAGATTTACAAAGAGTCTGACAAAGCATGGATAGACATTAAAGAAAGGTGGAATGATGGAGATCCATCCGGTTGGGAATGGTTGAATAATGGCAAACAATTCCTGTGGGTAAGCGAAAAAGATGGATGGCGCCATATTTATATCCTAAGCCGCGATGGAAAGAATGAACAACTGATTACCCGGGGCAATTACGATGTTATTACCATCAAAGCAATAGACGATAAAAGCGGGTATATTTATTTTACCGCGTCTCCGGATAATGCTACACAGGAATACCTGTACCGGACCAGGCTGGATGGTAGTTCAGAGAAAGAACTGCTATCCCGCTCTGCCGAAAAAGGTGTACATGAATATAAGATCTCACCAAACGGATCGTTTGCAGAACATAAATTCTCCAATGCCAACTTCGAAGGTTTTAAAGAATGGGTAAGTCTTCCTGGCCACAAAGCACTGGATGGTAACGACAGCAAATACACTGCAGATAAAAACCAGCGTGTGTCATTTTTTTCAGTGACAACAGACGACAATGTAACCCTTGACGGCTGGGTGGTAAAACCCGCAAATTTTGACAGTACGAAAAAGTACCCGGTATTATTTTACGTGTATACAGAACCCGCCGCGCAAACAGTAACAGATTCCTGGGGTGCCGGTTATAACTTTTTGTATACCGGCGACATGTCCGCAGACGGGTATATCTACATAAGCCTTGACGGACGTGGCACACCTGCACCAAAAGGTGCAGCATGGCGCAAAGCTATTTATAGGAATATTGGCCGCGTAAACATCCGTGACCAGGCAATGGCAGCCAAAAAGATATTGCAGGCTCCATACTACGACACCAGCCGCGTTGCGGTATGGGGCTGGAGTGGCGGTGCATCTACCACACTAAACCTGCTGTTTCAATACCCGCAAATCTATAAAACAGGTATTGCTGTGGCCGCTGTTGCAAACCAGCTTACCTACGACAATATTTACCAGGAACGCTACATGGGCCTGCCACAGGAAAATAAAGAGGATTTTATTAATGGTTCTCCTGTTACGCATGCAAAGAACCTGCAGGGTCACCTGCTTTATATACATGGCACCGGCGATGATAATGTGCATTATCAAAATGCTGAAATGCTGATTGATGAACTGGTAAAGTATAATAAGCAGTTCCAGTTGATGAGCTACCCTAACCGCTCACATGGCCTGAGCGAAGGAGAAGGCACCTTCACTCACCTGGCAACGTTGTTTACCACATTCCTTCAAACATGGTGTAAGCCTGGCGCCCGGTAAAAGAGATTGGTTGAAAAAAGCCACATCTGACCAGATGTGGCTTTTTTGTTGCGTGCGTATCAGACTTATGAATCAATCTTTACGCCTGACCATTTGTAATGAAAGGTGTTGCAATAAAAAGACCCGCTGTAGATACAACAGGTCCTCTAACGATTGCTTGCCATATAAATTCGTCAATGATTTTTGTATAGAATCAGGAAAATCGTATTATTATTTATAAAATATTTGCTTTTTTCTTAACTACACTACAAATTTAAAGACATTTTATAAATAAAAAACATATAATTATTTTTATTATTTATAAAAAGTGGTAAATAAAAAGGCTGTTTCCAGCCTGTTTATTTAAAATCGTTATGCGGTTTATCATCTGCTTGCGCTTGCGACATTTAACCAGTCTGATATACTTGCACAACCGGTATATTCTTTATCTACCGTTACGTAATAATTTGGTATGTGCTCTTTGAACCATTTTTCCAGGACAGTCTGTTTCTTTAGTTCGAGGGCCCTTTGTGATATCCTGTTATAATCATCTTTCATGTTTTCCCTGTGAGGCTCGGTCCTTGACTTAAGGAATAATATACGTACCGCTTTTCTTTGTCTTTCGTCAGTGTAAGATTGAGGCCTTGATATATCGCCGGGCTTAAGGCCTTTCAGGGCTACCACGGCATCTTTATCCAGCTTATCGATGGTAAGAAATGGAGAACCGTCATTGGCCAGTAGTGCACCATTGTTAAACTTGCTGTTTTCATCATCACTCAGCTTGGTTACAGCAGCCGCGAAAGTGATGTTGCCTTTAGTGATTTCGTTCCTGATACTATCGAGTTTTGTAATGGCAATTTTTACTTCCGCATCTGTAACCGGCGGTATTTTGAGAATATGTCTTACAACCGCATCATCACCTGCACGGCTAACCATCTGAATAATATGTAAACCAAATTTTGATTTGATCACCGGGGATATCTGTCCTTCCTTCAACTTAAATGCAGCGGCAACAAACGTAGGATCCCATGATTTATCGAGCCTGTTGATGCTGTACTGACCGCCGGTTTCTTTACTGCCTGGATCGTCTGTATACATTTTGGCAAGCTGATCGAATTTTTTCTGCCCGCTTTCTACCTGCCTTTTGTAATCGAGTAATTGTGCAGATACATACTCTTCCAGGTCTTTATTTGGTTTTGGATATACTACCAACTGGTTTACTTCAAGTTCACTCTCATAAAACAGCAGGCTGTCTTTTGGAATTTTATCAAAGTAATCTTTTACCTCGTTAGGTGTAATCTTTACATTTTCCAATATTTTACCCTGCATTTTTTCAGCCATCGTCTTTTCCTTGAATGGCTGGCGCAGGTCTTCTTTAATTTCATATACCGTACGGCCTGCAATCTGCTCCAGCATATCCTGCGAACCATATTGTGAAATAAAATAACGGATCCTGTTATCGAGCAGTGCTTCCAGCTCATCGTCTTCTACAAACAATGAATCTTTCTCAGCCTGTATAACAAGCGTTTTTTGTATAAGCTGGCCCTGCAGGAATGCACACTCTGCGTTGGGTGGCAGTTGCTCTTCCATACCCTGCCTTTTATAGTCCGCAATGGCATTGGTAAGGTCTGATCTTAATACTATTTTATCGCCGATTTGTGCAATGATCTTATCTGCCACCACTTTCTGTGCAAAGGAGTTATTGGCAAAAACAAAAGCTACCAGCAGTAGTAATGAATATTTCTTCATACAATTCAAATGGCACCAAAAATAGATATTCCATACTAAGTATTGGGGGTAGTGAGGGCTTTTAACAAAAAAATGCCGTTGCGCGGCATTTTACTGAGCATTTATTGTGTATAGTGCGTTAATCGCCTTGTAAAAAAGTCGGGTATGCAGTATCGTTGCTGCCACGGGCTATACAGTACAAGAGTGCGACGCAACGGAAGTTCAATACCTGTACTGCTGCCGGGTACCCAAAAGATTACATGGCAATGTCTACCTCGTTGTCCCAGTTTGCTTTTATGGTAACGGGCCTTTTTACTTTTTCAACAATCTCGGGTTGCGTTTTGGTTTCGAAAACACCGGGATCCCAAACGCCATTTTTATTGTTATCGTAAAGTATGCGTAAATCGTACTGCCCCGGTTTTATGAGGCGCTGATACCATTCTTTGCCGGTTAATACGACCGATTGTATTACGGTCTTATTCTGCACCACCTGTAGTACCGGATTTCGGGCAAGGTCGATATTTACGAACCGCAGGCGTATGCTGCCATACTGGCCTTCCCGTTTTGTTTTGAAACTTATGGTATCTGCTTTGGAAAGACTTACGCCGGCGCTGTCTGTAAACGCTTCTTTCTGTATGGTGAGTTTGTAAAATTCGTTCTCCTTCCATGGCCGTACGAGGGCAAATCTTAGCCCGGCAGTATCGGCATGTACAATGCTATAACCCGTTATTGGTTTAAAAGCAGTATCGGTAAGTTGAAGAAGTGTGGAGTCGAATTTGGCAATGGGGCGGTTAAATGTAAACTCCAGGCTATCGAGCAAATCCTGCTCGTTGTTTTCCATATTGGTGGTGTAACGCAATCTTTTGTCTTCTTCTTTCTGGTTGCCGCTGCTTCGGTTACCGGAAGATGGTGTAGCAGGCTTTACAACCAGCTTGTGTTCTTCAAACGCATAAAGCTGGATCTTTGATGGTGCCTGCGATGCCGTTACAACACTGTCGTAAAAAGCAAACATTTTGGTACTGTCATCATACTTTTTTGAGTAATCGTTTGGCACCACGTACAGCGCAAACTTTTCATTGGGCAAATACCGGAATGTAAAATTGCCGCTACTGTCAAGCCGGGTATAATAATCACTTTTAAGTTTTTTTACAGCGGTATCGTTCAGGTTGCGGTGCAGTACCACCAGCAACTGGGAATCCACATCGCCGGTTTCGGCGAGCTTTACATTGCCGGTGATCATGCCATCATCCAGCCTGCTGCCGGTAGAAAATACATAAGTAAAGTTCCTGTACGGGTTGTTTTCGTTTACATCTTTTATGGCATTGCCAAAGTTGATGGAATAGGTGGTGTTTGGCCTCAGCGAATCTTTTAGCCTGATGCTTACCACACGCAGTTTACCTTCTATCACAGGTATTTTTTCTGGATTGGGAGATACGATCAACTGGTCGTTGAGGTTATTATCGAGTTGTATGTATTCGTCGAATTCCAGGTTAATACGGTTACCGCTAAAGTTTACTGCCGAGTCTTTGGGCACAGCGCTGATCAATACCGGTGGCAGCGAATCTTTGGGGCCGCCGGTGGGCGGAATAATATTGGCGCACCCGGTGGTAATATTGATCAATGCAAGCCATAAAAGCCCTGCCAGTACTGCAACAGATGTAAAGGTTCTTTTCATAAAAGGACTGCAAACATAGCAGCTTTGTATTATTGATTTTGCTAATGATCCTGTAAATTATCTGGCTTATGTAACCGGCTGCATTACTACTATTGAGCTTTGGTTGTGTCACTCACTTGTACGCCTGGTACATTATTGGGCACAGTTTAATCTTCTTCCGCATCTTCAGCCTGCAGCTCATGCAGGGCAATCTGCAGGTTGTTCGTTTTTACAAAATTGCACCAGTGGCAATCTTCTTTGCCACAGCCGGTATAAAAATCCCGTTGCTGAATTTTGTCCCACACCATTTTTACCTGTTGTTTTACCGTGGTAATATCTTCCGGCATAATCACCACTTTTTCTTTACGGTAATGCTTCTTTTTATCAGGCTCTATAAAATCGAACTCTGTGCTTACCACGTTCCATTGTTTCGTTTCGTAATTGTCTACAAGTATTTTATAGAAAACTGCCTGCCGCCAGTAATCGCCGCCGTTGGGGTCTTTCTCATTTGGCGGTAATAATTTGGTCCGGGCTTTGTCAACATCACCGGTTTTATAATCCACCACGTTTACAGACCTGCCATCGAATTCCAGCTTATCCAGCTTACCTTTCAGTGGCACACCATTTACCACAACGTTCCTGATATTGCGCTCTACCGCCACAATTTTATTCCACGTACCAATATACTTATCGTAGTAGTTGGCCAGTACTTCCTGTCCGTATTCCATTCTGCGGTTAAACTGCTCCAGCGTAAAGCTTTCCCTGTGGCGCATCATGTACCACTCAAAGTCTTTGATAAACTGTTGTTTTGAATGAAAGATGCCCTTATTGTCCCTGACGTTTTTGAACAACTGTTCCAGCGCATAGTGCACAGATGAACCGAATTCGGTTGCTTCGTTTTTAGGTGAAGGAATGCGGATAAGGTTTTTATAATAAAACTCCAGCGGGCATTTCAGGTAATTGTTCAACGCGGTAACGTTCATGACAAACCTGTCCAGCAGCCTGCTGATATATTCTTCTTCTATGCGTGCAATCTCTGGTGCAAGTTCTGTAAACGCAAGCGTTTGAAATGCTACAAGATCATTTTCTTTAATAGCTACCGGTACGGCTTTAAATGCAGGATATTGGTCTTGTATTTCCGCAATAAACATAGATGGTTCTATTTCCTTTCCATCTGTTTTAAACCTGCTGTAAGAAACCTGTAAATGCTTCTCTGCCCGTGTTAGCGCCACATAAAACAAACGGCGCAATTCCTCTTCTTCCAGTTGTTTTGGCTGCGAGGTAAACATAGTATCGGGAAAACTGTAGCCGCCGCCAGGCTTGCGTTTCTTTTCCCACGACGAAGCATTACAACCGGCAAAAAATACATGTTCAAACTCCAGGCCTTTTGAACCATGTGCCGTTAACAGGTTTACACCTTTATCTGTGCCGCTTACGTGTACCAGTGGAATAGGCAGGTTTTCTTTCTCCATCAGGTCTATTATACCAATGAGGTCTGCCAGTTTCATCGAAGGTCTCCGGTGTGTTTCTTCCTTGATAAAATCGAAAAAACCTGTAAGCACCTGCAGCAGCCATATTTTCTCGTCACTGCTGATGATTGCTTTTAACACGCCAGCTTCGCGGATGATCTTTTCAACCAACACCTGTAACGTATGGTTGGGTACTGCTGCAATGAGTTTTTCGGTAATGAGCCCTGCCTGTTTAAGCTGTTCATTGATGCTTTGAGAAAAGAGGTCTTTCGGCGGCGTGTTGATCTTATCATTCAACAATCTCCTGATAGAAAGTGCCGGCTCGCTAAACTTTTTTTCTGCAACCTCAATGCTCAGTTTTGCAATTTCTATCGGCGGAATATGGAACCAGTCGAAATGCAGTAATTCAAACAGCATCTCATCGCCGCCATAAGGTGTATCATGTTCCGCTGCCAGGTATCTTAATAACAGGATGAGCTTTTGTGCCAGCGGAATTTCGAGTATGTTCATACTTCTTTTGCTGTACACCGGTATACCGCGCAACTTAAAATATTTTGTAAGCTCTTCTCCGTATTTGTTTTCCTTGTAGATAATACCGATTCTGCCCGGTTGAATGTTGTTTCGCAGCAGTTGCTCTACCTGCAGTGTTATATCAATCATTTCATGCCTTGGTGTTTCATATTCTTTTATTTCCGGCATGTGATCGAGCATATTTAACTGCAGGTTGCTGGAAAGCAATTCCTTGCTAAGCCCCTGTATTTGTTTTACCAGCCGCTCATTATTCCTGTCTATAAGAGATTTGGAAATGTTTAGTATGGGTTGGGTAGAACGGTAGTTGTTGGTAAGCACTACGGTCAGCAATTCATTTTTATAGCTGTCGGCAAATGCAAGCATGTTTTCTACATTGGCCCCCTGGAAGCGGTAGATACTCTGGTCATCATCGCCAACAACAAAAACATTTGGTTTGTCCCAGTAACTGATGAGTAGTTCTACCAACCGGTTTTGTGTACCGCTTGTATCCTGGTATTCATCTACGAGTATATATAAGAACTGTTCCTGGTAGCGTGCCAGCAGCTCTTTATTTTCTTCAAATGCCTTTATTACCCAGTTGATCATATCATCAAAATCATAACGATTTTGCTGGCGCATCATTTGCTGGAAGTGATCAAACTCATTTACGGCCGCTCTTAGCTTTTCTGCCTTTTCGGTCTCTTCAGCTATTTTATCTGTTCTTACATCGCCTTTCTTAAATTCTTTGGTGGCACGTTTGGCTATGTATTCATCCCTTGCAGGCAAAGAAGCAATGTATTCGTCAATGCGTGCATTGATGAATGCAGGCGTCCAGCCTTCCCTTTTCATGGTGCTGAATAACTGCTGCAGGTTATTGATCTCGAAATACACATCTCCCCGATAGCGTTTTAAAGGGTGATTTTTCGGAAACTGGTCTATGAGCTTTTTAAACAGGTCGATACGCTCAAGATCTGAAATGGGATCTAACGCGGTTTTTTCAAACAATGAAAGGTTCTCCTGTATGATATCGTTGCAGAAAGCATGAAATGTATAAATGTTTACTTTATATGCATCAGGCCCGATAAAACCAAGCAGGCGTTTGCGCATGGCTACTACACCGGCATCTGTATAGGTAAGACACAGGATGTTTGCCGGTTGCGTGTCTGTTTCAAGCAGTATTTTACCAATACGTGCAGAAAGGATTTGTGTTTTACCGGTGCCCGGCCCTGCAATAACCATTACCGGGCCTTCAATGGTATCTACAGCAAGTTTTTGCTGTGCATTAAGACCATCGTATATATCGTTGAATTTTGCTAACTGTTGGGTTTTTCCGCTCATACAAACCAAAGATAGTATATAGGAGTGCAAAGAAAACCGTATGACCGGGCAGTATGCTGCACCCGGAACTGCTGCACAAGGATATATAGTACAAGTGTGCGACGCAACAGGTGCTTAATAGTACCACAAGTGCCGGGTACATAATTTTCTTTACGCTAAACTAATTTGCGCTATTGCTGTTTAATGAACAGAAAATGATGCAATGAGTAAGGTTTATTCTTTAAAGACGATACAACTGATTCCTGCAGATATTGATGCGACCTGGGATTTTTTCAGCAGTCCTGCAAACCTGCAGGATATTACACCCGGCAATCTTGGTTTTAAGATCATCAGTAAACATCATGGCAGTAAAATGTATGCAGGGCAGATCATAGAATATAAGGTGAGCCCGGTACTGGGTATTCCGCTTTACTGGATGACGGAAATTACACACGTGGAAGACAAAAAATATTTTGTGGATGAGCAGCGCTACGGACCATATAGTTTGTGGCATCACCAGCATCACTTCAAAGAAACTGTCAGTGGTATTGAAATGACTGACATTGTACACTATAAAATGCCATTCTGGTTTGCCGGTGATGTAGCCAACGCGCTTTTTGTAAAGGCCCAGCTGAGAAAAATTTTTGAACACCGGTATACTGCCGTGGAAAAGCGTTTTGGCAAAGTGCCGCAGCCTGACGATTCTATTGTATTTAACTAAAAAGCGGCAGAAATTCTGCCGCTTTTTTTATAACGTATTGACTATTGCGTCATTCATTTTAACCGGGTATTTCTTTTTTAGTTCCGTTATCCATTTTTGCTCCAGCACCTGCTGGTAATCGTTGATGACCATGCCACGGGCTTCATCGAAGCTGCGCTGGCCGGGGTCTTTGAACACATCGAATACATATACCAGGGTGTATGTATCTCCTGTTTCATTTTGCTCAGGTTTTGAAAGATAACCTTTCTGCATAGGTACGGGCTGTTTTAGCGGTAGCTGGCCGTCTTCGAAACGGCTGCTGTCTGCAGTAGCCATTTCGCTGTAAGGCTCTGCAATGGCGCGCCAGTCTTTGGCATTCCTGGCCATTGCACCTGCAATACCATCAATTACTTCTTTTGATGAAGATGAAAAAATTACGGCACTTACGCCCGGCTGCCATTTATACTGGTCTTTATGCTGGTTGTAGTAATTCTTCAAACCCACTGAATCTTCTGCAGCCCTGCTCCATACATGTTTGTCCATAACAGAAAAAAGCAGGTTTGCTTCATTGAACTCTTTTAGTTGCGCTGCCACAGGCGGGTGAAACTCTTCTATATGTGCACGGTAATATTTGTCTGCAGATGTTTTTACAAACTGGTTCATCAATACATCGGGGTTATGCTGGTCGTATGGTGCCATCTCCCTGATATCTTTATTGTACTGGAACCATTTGTCTGCACTGATCCTTTCTTTTGCAAAACTAAAAAGAATGGTGTTTGGCGTAATTCCTTTAAACGCAGTAAGCGCTCTTCCTTTTTTTAAGGAACTATCAATGTACGCAGCAAGATCTTTTGCATTGTAGGTTGCCGGTGTATATTTTATTTGCTTTTTCCACTTTTCAATTAATGCATCTCTTGCTATTGACAGCCTGTTGTCTTGCTCTACCCTTTCCTGCAGCCTGGCACGGGCCATTACATCGCTCTCGTCTTTGTTAACAGGCATCGTTTCGAGCAGTTTGATAATATTGTAACCATATTCGTTCTCGAACGGTTCGCTGATATCACCAACATTTTTAAGCGCAAATACTTTGTCTTCAAAATCCTGGCTATACTGGCCAACCCCTACCTCGATAATATTTGAAGGATCATAATTGTTATTCGGTGCACTGAACTCCTGTACCATTTTGTCGAATGATGCACCACTCTTTAAAAGATGATACACAGAATCTTTTAATGCGGTGATCTTTGCTTTTTCCTCCGGCGTAAAAGACGCCGGTACCGCAAGAAGTATCTGCTGTACTTTTCTTTTACCTACTGCAGGTCTCTCTCCAAGGTTTTTAAAAATATGGAAACCCGCTTTGCTCCGGTAGATGTTTGAATAGGTATTTGGCGGCAGCGAATAAACAAGGTTTTCTATAGCATAGGGCAATGTAAAGACGGTAACATAACCTATAACGCCTTTTGCAGGGTCTACGGCGGCATTGGATGAATACTCAGCGCTTACCGCGCTGAAGTCTTTCCCGGCTTTTAAGGCATTGTAAGCTTCGCTGATCCTGTTATACCCTGGCAGCGTATCGCCTTCAGGCTTTACTTCAACAAACACGTGTGCCAGTAAAATGTCTTTCTGGCTGCGAAGGAATGCTTCTTTTACCAGCCCATTGATGTCTGCCTGCTCGTTGATGTAGTTTTCTGTAAGCTGCGTTCTGAAATTATCAGCTTCAGCTTTGTAAGCCGGGTCATTACTCAGCTTTTCATCTGTAGCGGCCTGCAGCTTTAATTTAAAGTTTACATACAGGTCGAGGTATTGCTTCAGCTTTTCAGAACGATCGCCTGTGGTATCGGGGTTTTTATTGAATGCTTTGATAAACTCGTCTTTACTTACAGTTTTGGCACCATAGGTAAAAAGTGTCTGGCTATAACCTGCTGCTGAAACAGCAAGTGCAGTAAGCAGCAGCAGCGGCAACTTGTGGATGCGCATATAAACTATTGAGTTGAGGTTTTGGTTTTTATTTTAGCTTCTATTACAGCGTCGTATTGTTCGAGGCTGAGTTTTTTTGCAATGATACGTTTGTTTTCATCAAGCAGGTACATGGTCGGTGTCTGGTAAATATCATATAACTGCCTGTAGTTAGCTACACCGGCACGTTCATCTGCCAGCCTGCCATCGCGGTTCTGCCATGCGTGGTGCCAGCCCTGCAGGTGGTGCTCGCCAATAAATTTTTTCCATTCATCAAACGTGTTTTCGTTTGTGTTTACAGAAAACACCTGCACGCCTAACGCTTTCCACTTTGCTTCGTACAACGAATCGAGCTTTGGCACTTCTTCTTTACAATGGCCGCACGTAGGGTCCCAGAAGACCAGGAAAGTAAAAAGTGCCTTTACATCGTATAACGATGCAGGCTTACCAAGTGTATCGTTTAAAACCAGTTCCGGCGCAGGCTCATTCAGTTGGTTGGCCATTAAACTGTATGCACGGTCGAAGATATATTTCCGCTGGCGCTCATTCAGCCATAAAGTATCGCCCTTTGAAAAGTAGTTGTTGAACAAAAAGAGAAACACTTTATCCTGCCCCATTATTTCAGGGTTAATGTATTTATCGGTAAACCTGCCAAGCAGGTATTGATGTATATCTTTTCCGCTGCGCGACATGAGCAGCATGTAATTCACTTCCCGGATAATAGAATCAGGATCTGATGAAACATAGAATTTATAATAGTCTTCCAGTTTGGGATCGAAGAATGGCGTTCTTACGAGAAAGTTATCATAGAAATTTACACCATCCCAGAAATGATCTTTCATATAGCGCCATGCGGCTGTTGAATCTGAAGAGCCATCCGCTTTTTTGGGCCACTCTTTTAGCTCCGGTGTTTTAATTGCCTGGAACATTGCCGCAACCATTGATGCCGGTTTTGTAGTAATGATGTTTTCCCGGTAATCGTTTAGTTCTTTGGATAACCTTTTTTGCTCCTGCTGTATGGCTGCAGAGTCAGCCGCACCGGCCGCTGTTTTTAAACGTTGCTGCAAAGCATTCAGTTTGGGTGCTATGCCGGTAAGATAACGGGAGTATGCAGCAAACAATTCATTATTGGCAGAACCGGTAACTGCAATATTTTCCAGGTGGGCGCTGTCTGCATTGATCGTGAACTGCTGGTCATCATCAACCAGTATTTCAAACAACAGGCTGCGTGCCGGGGTAACAAAGAAATAAATACCGTGGGGCAGTTTTTTTGCGCCTTTGAATATACCGTGGCTGTTGGCATCAAAAGCGGCGCTGTCTACCAAAACCTTATTCTTACCATAATAGCTGGCAAGGTACATAACACAATTCCTGTAAGGTTTAATGGTGGCGTCTATACGGTAGCCTTCGGGGCTGATATTTTTTTTGGGTGTTGTTTGCGCTTGTGCGGCCGCGCAACCAAGTAAGAGTATAAAAAACAGCAAACTATTTTTCATCAATGCAAGATATTGAAAAGTAAATATATTCAAATTGCGTGTGGTGGCTGTTAAGGCCGTGTAAAGAATATGCCTGTAAACGATGTGTAAGCACATTTTAATGTGTTGTAACGTGCAAATTTTTGCAGTTGGCTTTTGTGGCAGCCGGCTGCAGTACAGGTGGCATCGCCTGTTGTGTCACTCACTTGTACGGCAGATCAATAAGCAGCAGGCTGCAAACCATGCATGGCAACACTGTATTTACCAGCAACATTGCGCAGCCGCAACGAAAAGCTGATACCCGCATTGCAGTACAAGAGTGCGACGCAACCACAGCCCGGTGTGTGCACTACTGCCCGGTACATTATAAAAAAATCGAGCATAACAGCGAGTGTGATAAAGAATACCTATTTTCATTTCTTACCGGCAAATTATGAAGCAGAAACTGTCTCTTTTTGATTTTACGATGATCGTGGTAGGTCTTGTTATTGGTATGGGTATTTTCAGAACAGCATCTACATCTGCCAAAGCAGCCAATGACCCCACGGTTTTTTTTAGTGCGTGGGTTTTAGGTGGCATTATTGCTTTATGCGGTGCGCTTACCTATGCAGAAATAGGATCGAGATACCCGGTAACAGGCGGCTACTACCGCATCTTTTCTTATGCATACCATCCTTCCATAGCTTTCTCCATTAACTGTATCATTCTTGTTTCAAATGCGGCATCGCTGAGTGGAGTGGCACTGATTGGATCGGGCTATATAAGCCAGGTTATTTTTAATGAACCTGCGTCTGACGTGGTAAAAGCGTTGATTGCCGTAAGCGCTATCGTTATTTTTTATGGCGTAAACCTGCTTGGCCTGAAGATGAGTGCTAAAACACAAAACATTCTGATGGTGATTAAAATAAGTATGATCATTATGTTGATCGCTGCTTTGTTTATGCCATCAGTTCACTATGCCGGGCCTGCTGCAACAATTGTAAAGCCACAAACTTTTATGGATTGGATAAAAGCCTTTGGTGTGGCGCTTGTAGCCGTTTCATTCACTTATGGCGGGTACCAGCAAACCATCAACTTTGGTAATGAAGTTGAGCAGCCATCCAAAAATATTCCACGTGGCATTTTTATGGGTATTGCAATCATAATTGTATTGTACCTGCTGGTAAATTATGCTTACTACACCGTACTGGGCTTTGACGGATTAAAAGAGAACAATGAGATTGCCACACTTGTGGCAGCCAAGCTTTTTGGCGAAACAGCCGGCAATGCCTTTTCTGCTTTACTGTTTTTATCTGTGCTGGCCTATGTAAATGTTTTACTGATGAGTAACCCCCGGGTAATGTTTGCCATGAGTGAGGACGGTGTTTTACCAAAGCCGTTTCAAAAAAAGAGTGCGAAAAAAGATGTGTTGGTTGTATCGCTCTCTGTGTTTGCGGCGCTTTGTATTGTGATCCTGTTTTTTGCCAAAACATTTGACGAGATATTGGGGTTTACCATTTTTCTTGATTGCTTTGGTATGGCCACTTCTGCAGGGTCAATTTTTATGCTGCGCAAACGCACCCGGCATTTGGATGGTACCGGCATTTTCGCCATGAAATTATATCCTTTGCAACCCATCATTTTTATATTGGCGTACACCTTTGTTGGCATTAGCATAGCCATTGATAACTGGAAAACTGCAGCCACCGGCATTGGCGTACTACTGTTGTTTATGCTCATCTATTTTCTTACTCACCGTAACCCGGCAAAAAAATCAACCGTTTCTTAAACAGTATACGTTCTTTTTAAAATATGATCATTTGAAGTAGTATATTTAGGTGAGTGGCACCCTTCTCGCAAATGACAACAGGAAAAAGCAGGCATAGCATATTGAAGCGTATAACCATTGGTGTTACCGTTTTCTTGTTACTGTTGGTTACGGCTGCTTACATCCTTCTGAAATACCGCATTAAGAATGTGGTGGAATATGCGGTGCAGTCTGCATCTAAAGGAGCGTATAAGCTTACAATGCAAGATGTATCCTTTTCTTTTTCAGATGCCGTTATAGAAATCAAAGATGCTACACTGAGCAATGTAATTAAAAAGGATACCGGTACGGCATACGGCGCCACGATACCTTCATTATTCATCAGGCTGAAAGGCTGGATGCCACTTGTAAGCGATAAAAAGATAGCGCTGGACAGTCTCTATCTTGATAATGCTGTGTTACAGGTTTTTGAAGGCAGGAATCAACGTGCCCGCGATACTTCCAAAAGTTTTAGCTTTTCTTCTCTTGCCGGCGACCTCGATAAAGCACTTCTTAAGCTGGAGGTTAACAAACTGGCGGTGCAAAATGCACGCATTATTTACAGATTTAAAGATGCTACCAAAAACGACTTTGTTATTGATAAAATAAACTTCGCTATCCGGAATTTTACAAAAAGTACAGACCAAAAAAAACGTTTTCTTTCATCAGATGATATCGACCTTTCCCTGGGTAAACAATCATTCAAACTTCCAAACACTACGAATGAATTTCGATTTTCAAACCTGCATTTTTCCGGCAGGCAACAATATTTCGAGATCGATTCTTTCGGCCTGAAAACATATGATGATGCAAATAACAGCCCGGTAAATTTTGAAGCAGAGAGGTTATTGTTCAGTGCAACTGATTTGACAGCCCTGTACATGAAAGACCGGCTGCTGGTTGACACGCTTGTTTGTAAACATCCTGTGTTGCATCTGAGAACTACTGAAAAACAACACACCAAAGATTCGGTCCGGCCCTTATCTGTACTAAACAAACTTTTTGACAATATTCATTTCAACTATATTGCTGTAACGGAGGGCCAGTTGTCGCTCGAAGAACATCACCCCGACAAACAGCTTATTTACACGACCGAAAAAACAAACCTGCAGCTTTTTGATCTTGATCTGGCCGCAACCAACAAAAACTTCCTGAGCCTGGGCAATATAGCACTGGAGCTGGACACCATACAATTTTATACACCAGACAGTTTATACGTTTTAAATGTAGATGGTTTCTCCATTTTAAATAATGATCTTATTTGCACCAATGCATCTTTTGTACCCGGGAAAATGACAACAGCCAGTGGTGGTATGCAACTGTCATTGCCCCGTTTTATTTTAAAAAATATCGACGTTGCCGGACTGCTGCAAAAAAAGTTAAAAGCTGACTATGCGTTGTTTAACGCGCCGGACATCTATGTGCAGGGCAGTGGAAAAAAACAATTACCTGATTCCGTAAAAAAACCAAAGGGTATAGACGGCGTATATAAATCCCTGCACGGTTTCAATAATCTTATTGATGTGGATTCTATGTTTGTAACAAATGGCAATTTGCATTTTGCCGTAAACACGCAATCGGGCGTTTCTGTTGATGCAACAAATTTCAATGCTGCCATTAAACTCAAGGAACTTTTTGAAAGTGATTCTCTTATTGACATCAAACGTTCACTGTCAAACATAAGTTTCGGTAAACTACTGTTCAGCAGCACTTCAGTAAAAGCAATGTTCGATCAAATCTCTATACAGGGCGCTTTACAGGAAAACCATGTAAAAAAGGCGGGCATTAAACTTTCATCGGGCCTCAAATTGCAGCTCGATGGTGTTATATGGAAAAAACTCGACTGGGACAAACTGTACAATAACGGCGCAATAGATGCAGGCAGTATTAGCTTTAACAGCATCAAAGCACAATACAACCAGCTACAACAAAAAGCTGCAGGTAAAAAAATATTGCCGGTAAATATTAACGGGTTGAGTATTGGTAATCTTGATGCGACAATCCGGCTGTTGAATGGCAGCAACATTACAACGAAAGGAAAAGCCATAAGGCTTGATACAGTAACTACCGGCGGCAAAGGTCTTGCCTGGCACAACATTGTTGCTGCATTATACGAAACCGGTTATTCAAAAGATGAAACCCATGTTACTGCCAAAGAAATACGATTGGATAAAAAAAATGGTTCTGTACTAAAAGATATCAATGTACACACAGCGCAGGCAGTGGTAAGTGTGCCGGAAATAAAATTGCACACAGATATGTCGGGCTCCAATCTTTCACATCTTAATTTGCAATACCTCGTAATCAATAACCCGGCTGTTGAGTATACTGCGGGAGCTACAAGTAAGAGTAAACACAGGCGTACAGGTGTTCCGGTAAATATCAGTACCGGCGTTTTACAGGTCAACAATGCATCTTTTACATACAAAAGTTCTCCGCAGGATTCAGTTATCATACACGCATTTGTAAACATTAATATAGACTCGCTTGTAACGGATAAAGAATCTGCGCGGCCTATACAATATCATACACTGAAAGCCAGTGCTACCAATACCGTGGTATCAACAAAAAAATTACGCCTGCAAATACCTGCTTTAAACGCAGCACTTTCAAATACCATTATAGAAAAACAACATGACAGTAAACTTCGTATGAACACTGCCATAGCGCTGGAATGGAACAACTCATCTGTGGATTTAAAGCGATCTGCAGGAAGCGTTTTGGCTTTTGCAAATATCAGCGGTAACCTGGCTTACGACAATCTGCAACCAGGTAAAAAGTTAAAGCGTGACGATCTTGCAGCGCTGCTTCAATCATTGGAGCTATCCGGGGGCTCTATGGAATACAATACCAACACCACCAGGCTTTCTATAAACAATGTAGCGTGGAATGGCAAGCAAAGCTCTTTTAAGATTGAAGGACTGGGCATGACACCACTTACAACAAGAGATACGTTTTTTAACCAGTTGCAGTGGCAAAAAGATTATATGAGCTTAACGTGCGACACGATCACCCTCGCCAAAATAGATGTAAAAAAATATCTGAAAGACTCTGCTGTTAATATAGATCAAATCGCTTTTACACACCCTGTATTGGTTACGTCGAGAGACAAAAACATTCCGTTTCAGCATGGCATAGAAAAACTAATGCCCACAAAACTTATTCAAAAGATCAAAACACCTTTACAGGTTAATAAGTTGGTCATTAACGATGCTGCTATCACTGCCAATGAAATTTCTGCTACTACAAAAAAGGAAGGCAGTATAACGCTGGCGGAGATCAATGCAGAGATTAATCATATCACTAACCGCCCCGTTAACAATGACAGCCTGCATATATTAGCCAATGCCAATTTGCTCAATCATTACATCAGGCATCTTCAATACAAAGAATCTTATGCAGATTCGTTGTCGGGTTTTAGAATGACCATGAAAATGTCACCAATGGATCTCACTGTATTGAATAAAATAACTTACCCGTTAGCCGCCGTCAGTATTCACAAAGGCAAATCAGATACGTTATACGAGCGTATTGCAGGCAACAAATATGCCGCGTATGGCAAGATCAAATTCTATTACAAAGACCTCAATGTACAGATGATGAACAAAAAAGATTCATCACACAAAACTTTCCTCCTGTCACTTGAAAATTTTGTTGCCAACAAATTCGTGGTAAAAACAAAAAACAGGAAAGATGCGAAAATCTTTTTTATAAGAGATCCCGAAAAATTTGTCTTCAACTATTGGATAAAATCAACCTTCAGTGGCGTTATGTCGAGCGCCGGCATTAAGCGCAGCAAAAAATATGAAAAGAAGTACAAAAGCATACAGGCAAAATATACATTGCCCGCTATCGATATAAAAGAGTAAGATTTTACCGGCAGTAGAAACGCCTGGCACCGCCTGTTGTGTCACTCACTTCAACTGTAACAACATTATGGGGCTTTGGTTCCCGGTTACAGTCTTCACTACATTTGCGCTCAGTACTCCACGCAGCCTTCTACAAGTTGTGAATATAGGAAAGCATAACGCCTGCAGAAAAATGATTCGCTTTTACCGTCTTCACACTACCCTGCAAAAAATTGCTGTCTGTCGGGTTGTCGAAGTTGGCAACCTGGTCATAGTCACCGTTAAATCCGAGCGCTAAAAACAATCCTGCTTTTATGTTCACATTTTTTCGTTTGGTATTTACACCAACCTGCATATGGTAATTGTTCCAAGAACTGGTGTATGGTATAAAACCTTCTTTGTTGGCAAACAGGCTTTTGTCTATATAAGAAAAATTAGTGCGCAAAGACAAAAAAGCAGTGTACTGAGGGTTTATGTAAAAGCTGTTTCCCACGGCCACATTCAACACCGCTTTTCGCGCATCTTTCAATCTTAACAGGGAGTATGTATAATCCCTGTAATTACCTGTATCGGGCCTTATGAAAACATCATTATCAGGCGCTATAACATCGTATTCATTTATCTGCCCGAAATATTCAGCTGCCACATACAATTGATTTTTGTTATACCGGTATAAATAACCCAGGGCAATACTCAACGGCATTTTCCATTTTGCTTTAAGCTCTACCTGGCGTGCGTTGGCAAACAGGCTTAACGGACTTAAATCAGGATCTAGTTTAGCGTTAACAAGTGTTATATCGCTGGTTATATTGCCATCTCCTTTTAGATGCAATACCGGCGTTGTTATCGTTAGTCCCAGGTGATGGTTACCGTTATCGTAACCAATACCCACTTTTGCCCTTGCACCATAATTCTTATAATTGGCTATATACGATTCCCTGTTACTCGTAATATTAAAATCTGCAATACCCGGGTTAACAATAGCTGTTGCAGAGAAATCAGAAGAGAAATACCTGCTGTACAGGTTGGCCTCAAGGGTAAGACCTGCCGTAAAATGAGGTGCTAATTTTTTGCCCGTACTTATTTGCAATTGTGTCTCAGAAGCGCGGTTCTGTTCCACATACTGCCCAAGAAAATATTCGGCTCCGGGGCTGTAAGCATCGTTCAATACAGGCAACTGCTCATCCCTGCGCTGGTTGGCAGCAAAGTTTATCAGCGGGTTATGAATGATGGCATAAGCCAGTGGAAATTTATTTTTTCCCAGCGCAATTTTACCGGCCACCATCTGTGGTACAGACGACATGTTTTTTGATATCAGCTTCCTGCCTGTTCCGGCTCCATCAGCCATACTGATTGTTTGCATTTGGTAAAGAACCGCAGTAACAGAAATGGTTGTTTTGGGTGAATTAGCCAGTAGTGCGGGGTTGGTAAAATATACGCCACTGTCACCATTGTAAGCAATGACAGAACCGGGCAGAAAAAAACCGCCTGTACCATATGGCGAATGCCAGTAATTACCGTCCTGTGCACCGGCATAGAAAAAAGCGAACAGGCATAAAAGGGGAAGAAGTGTTCTCATGTTAACAGTTTTGACGCTACATATCAAAAGATGGTATTAAATATAACCATTATAAGTTTTTCTTAAAACATTTAAATTTAAAGTATCAAAACTACCATGAAGCGCATCATTCCCCTTCTGCTTATTATCGTAATCGCCTTACATGCAAATGCACAGGATCGGTTACATAGCGCCAACAATTCAATCCAAAAAAACATACATACACTTGAAACAGGTTTCGACCTTACACCTGTACAACAGGATCTGCAAAACATTGCAGGCAAGCTCAGGTTTGCTGATGCGTACATCAACACCACAGACCGGCACTTAAGTTACAGGCTGCTAAATGTTCATGCCATATTTCTTGAACAGGTAAAAACCAAACTGGACCAAAACAACACATTATTGCTGTCAAAAAATAAAAGTCTTCACGTCATCCATAAGAATATAGAAAAATTCAAACCGGCAGATGCTGCCCCCTCAGTTCTTGCACTCTATAACAATGCGGAAAACCTATACACAGGCAAGGCTTTGCAGCTCTCGGGTTTACAACACACATTAGACAGCAATATGGTTGTACTCGCAACACTCAGAAAAAACCTACTGCAGAAAATAAAAAACTTCAATGCATCGGTTTTACGCGCCACCGATGTACCACTGCTTAAAGAATCACACGCCGGCTATTCGAAAAACTTTATAGATGTTATAAAAGATTCAGCAGATACCGGTAGTAAAATAATGCTGTACTACCTGTCGGCGCACTTGTATGCAGTATCTGTTACGGTGCTGCTATGCTTACTCTTTACAACATGGCTCATTTTTATCCGCAAAGAATACAGTAAACACATCGTCACATACGTTCGAACCAATAAAATAAAATTGAAATATTTATCTGCCAACCCGCTTTTTGGAAGCCTGCTGCTTGCATTTTCCTTTGCGCCATTCTTCTTTCCTAACCCACCCGTTATTTTTATAGAGCTTGTATGGACCATACTGGGCTTGATTCTAACCGTATTATTTTTTAAGGATAAAAATATACCGCTTACTGTAAGAATTTTATGGGCCGCATTCTTTATCGCATTTCGTATAGTGGCATTTGTCAACCTGTTCCTGTATGCCACGTACGAAGAAAGATGGTTGCTCATCTTACTAAATGCTGTTTGCATTACACTCGATATACTCATTTTACGCGTTAACAAAAAAAGACAGATTTTCCATACCCGTACAACAGCATTCATCATTTGTACGTCGGCTTTGTTACATATAGCATCAATAGTTTGTAACCTCAACGGGTTGTTCAATCTGGCCAAAATATTTACAGCTACTGCAACCTTTGCAGTGTTCACCGCAGCCGTTTTGCATGTGTTTACAGCTACAGCGCAGGAAGCGCTTACTTTTCAACTGGCCATGTTCAAAAAATATTTTGCCAACAGGTATCAAACACAAACGGTAAAGGTTTACACAATATTTAGCAGGTCAATCGAAATACTGGCAGTGGCCGGGTGGTGTTTGATATTTATTTACAACCTCAACATCCCGGCTTTGTTGAGATATTGAAGGGAATAGTTTGGCACAAGCTGCAGTACTTAACCAGGCGCCTGTTGTGTCACTCACTTGTACTGTAGAATATTACTGAGCCAGGCGTTGCAATGACGGTCTGCCTGCTTTTTTATTGATGTCTAAGCCAACACTTTTTCTATGGCTTTTGCTTTGAGCAGGCATTCATCAAATTCATCTGCTGCATTGCTGTAAAAGGTAATGCCACCACCAACCTGGTAACTAAGGTATTCCGTTGAATCATTGTACATAATGCTCCTTATTACCACGTTAAAATCAAAATCTTTTGTGGGTGTTATATAACCAACAGCGCCTGAATAAATACCACGCTTTGTATGTTCATACTGTTCAATCAGTTTCATTACACTTAGTTTTGGCGCGCCGGTCATCGATCCCATTGGAAAAGTTGCAGCAATAACATCCGCCACATCCGCATCATCTTTCAATACTCCTTTAACAGTAGAGATCATCTGGTGCAATTGCGGAAATGTATAGATGCCAAACAGCTCTTCCACTTCTACCGAACCTTCTTTACAAACCCTGCTGAGGTCGTTTCTTACAAGGTCAACCACCATTACGTTTTCGCTGCGGTCTTTGCTGCTGTTATACAGTTGCTGTTTACTTTCTTCATCCTGCGGGTCGGTTGTATTTCTTTTAATTGTTCCTTTTATGGGCTGAGAAATAATGGCAGCTCCTGTCTTCTTTAAATATCGCTCTGGGCTTGCACACAGCAGGTATTTATCATGCAGTTTGTAAAATGCTGCAAAAGGGTTGGGCGAGACCTTAATCAATTGCTCATACACCAGCAGCGGGTTAATTATGGCATCTTCTGCAAAAAATTCTATGCAGTAATTGATCTCGTAACAGTCGCCGCGTACAATATGTTGTTGCAGTTTTTCAATCGTATCAATGTACTGCCAACGTGCTGTACGTAACTGCACATTTGGTTTGGCCATAAAAACCGGTGCCTTTACTATTGTTTGTTGTATCTGCATGAAAACTGTTTCCGGTGCAACATCCAGGCAGTGAATAGTAACACTCTCATTACAGCCCTGAATAACAATTTGCGGCTGAAAGAAAAAAAGGTCCGGAAAACCAATATAATCTGTGTGGGAAGACGACAGGCTTTCAATCTCGTTTTTCAGATCGTAAGCAAAATGGCCAAACAGCCAGTCGTGGGTTTGGGCAGTAAACGTTTTGAATTGTGCCAGCTTACCTGCATATGGCATGCATTGCGATACGGCACCAGCGGCCAGCAGCCATTCATGTGTATGGTGGTTGCCGGTATATTGGTTATTGTCTAAAAAGCAACAGATGTTGAACTGGTTTGCCCAATGCAACATCTGTTGTTTAAAAACTGTTTTATCGTGTACGGGAAAAGATGCGGAGATCCTTTGCACCATCATTTGTTCCAATTAAAAGTCGTCATCTTCTTCATCGAAGCCTGAGTCGTTGAACATGTCGAATTCTTTAAAATCCTCATCAAGCCCAAGATCATCATCACCGCTGCTTTTTTTGCTGCTGCCACCACCGGTGCTTTTCTTGCCTTTTGATTTTGGAATATCGAACTCTTCAAAATCCGGATCCCAGTTATCATCTTCTTCCGGTTTCTCCCAATCATCTACTTCTTCTGGCAGGTCTTCATCTTCATCGTCATCTTCTCCGCCTTTTTTCTTTGCTGCGCCCTTGGTAGATTTTGCTGATGATTTCACATCCATATCTTCATCATCTTCATCTAAATCATCATCATCTTCTTCCATTTGCTTTTTTGGTTTTGAAGACGGTTTTTCACTTTTTTTGGGTGCTTCCGGTTTTCCACCAGGCTTCTTATTGTCTTTTGCAGATTTTGCCATATCCTTTAAAGATTATGTCGTAAAATTTCAACGAGTTTTTGATTCAACAAAAAAAAATTTTTATACCCGAAATACAAAGACTTTACACATAATTCTTTAAAAAAATGTTGTGCCTTTTCAAACGTTCACTATGTATTGCCCGTTATTACAGGCCTGCAACATTGCCTGTAACTTCTAACAACGGTGCATATGCAGTATTGCTGATGCACAGCGCTATACAGTACAAGAGTGCGACGCAAGAAAAGCTGAAAAGAACTATTGTAGCCGGGTTCAAAAAAAATACTTACTAAAAATACAAAATACTTCTACAAATGAATGATCTGCTCTCTGCCTGGTCCGTTTGAAACATACTTTACCGGAGAGCCAATGTAATTGTTGATAAAATCGATATATGTTGACATTGGTGCCGGCAATTTTGCTGCATCTTTCAGCATGGTGCTGTCGGTATTCCAGCCGGCAAATGTTTTGTATACAGGATCCAGCTTTACGCGTGTAAGCTGGAAAGGCACTTCCTGCGTTTCTTTGCCGTCTACGTTGTATGAAGTGCAAACATTCAGTTCTTCAAAAGAATCGAGTACATCTGCTTTGGTCATTACCACTTTGGTTACGCCGTTGAGCATACAGGTATATTTCAACGCTACCAGGTCTATCCATCCACAGCGGCGCGGTCTGCCGGTTGTAGCGCCAAATTCGCTGCCTATTCTTCTCAGTTCTTCACCTGTTGCATCTTCGAGCTCGGTTGGGAAAGGACCGCCACCCACACGTGTACAATATGCTTTGGTTACACCCAATACATCCCTGATCTTTTGTGGTGCTACACCAAGTCCGCTGCAAACACCTGCAGAAATAGTACTGGATGAAGTAACAAAAGGAAATGTACCAAAATCTATATCAAGCATGCTGCCCTGCGCACCTTCTGCCAACACTTTTTTGCCTTCGCTTATTTTGTTGTTGATGAAGTATTCACCATTTACAATATTCAGTGAGCGCAGGAAATCTATTGCATCAAAAAACTCTTCTTCCCATGCGGAGATATCTTCAATGAAATGAAAATTATCCAGGAGCTTCTGGTGTTTTAACCGCAGCTTTATATAGTTGGTAGTAAAGCTTTTGTCCAGCAGGTCGCCCACACGCAATGCATTGCGGCCTGTTTTATCCATATAAGCCGGGCCAATACCTTTTAATGTGGAGCCGATTTTACTATCTCCTTTCTGCATTTCAGAAGCCTTATCCAAAGCCCTGTGTGTAGGCACAATAATATTGGTACGCTGGGAAATAAACAGGTTTTTGCGCACATCTATACCGAAAGAGGAAACCGTGTCGCATTCTCTTTTCAAGGTCACCGGATCGAGCACAACGCCATTGCCAATAATGTTCACAGTGTTCTGGTGAAAAATACCTGAAGGAATCTGGTGCAGTACAACTTTTTTATCGCCTACATATAATGTGTGGCCGGCGTTTGGACCGCCCTGGAAGCGTGCAATTACATCGTATTGCGGAGCAAAGTAGTCAACGATTTTCCCCTTGCCTTCATCGCCCCATTGCAGGCCTAAAATAACATCAACCATGAATAGTGTTTGTTGTTGAGCGGCAAAAATAAGCCGCGCTATCATTTTTTCAATTATTGTTTTTAAACGGCCATTTTTTGGGAGCCCGGCAGCAGGTTAAGCATGAAGCTTCTGTTGCGTCGCACACTTGTACGTTTGGTTGTTTGTGCAGCAAAGTGAAGATCGGAGCGTAATCCTTCAATACACTGCACCAGGCTGCTGCATGCCCTTCACCCACCCTGAAACTAACATCTGTAACCCTTCCTTATCTTTGCCGAAATTTTGCGTTTATGTACATAGAACAACTATACACCGGTTGCCTTAGTGAAGCGGCTTACTATATAGAAAGCAACGGTGAAGCAGCCATTGTAGACCCGCTGCGGGATATTGAAGATTACCTGAAAATGGCCAAAGAAAGAAACAGCACCATCAAATATATTTTTGAAACACACTTTCATGCAGATTTTGTAAGCGGCCATATAGACCTGGGTAAAGCAACCGGCGCGCCTATTATTTACGGACCCGATACTGTAGCCGGCTTCGACGTAACAGTAGCAACAGACGGCCAGGTTTTTAAACTGGGCAATATTTCCATAGAAGTTTTACATACACCCGGGCATACGCTGGAAAGTACCTGTTATTTATTAAAAGATGAAGCAGGCAAAGACCACGCAATATTTACAGGCGATACACTTTTTGTAGGAGATGTAGGCAGGCCGGATCTGGCACAAAAAGGCGCCGAAATAACCATGGAAGATCTTGCAGGCAAACTGTACGACAGCCTGCAAGCGAAAATAATGCCGCTGGCAGATCATGTTATTGTTTACCCTGCACACGGCCCGGGCAGCAGTTGTGGCAAAAACCTTGGCCCGCATACGCTTAGCACTATTGGTAATGAAAAGCAAACCAATTATGCACTGCAACCGCAAACAAAAGATGCCTTTATAAAAGCCGTTACAGACGGGCTTGCTGCGCCGCCACAATATTTTCCGGTAAATGCAAAGATCAACAAAGAAGGTTATGAAAGCCTCGACGCAGTAATGGAAAAAGCACTGCAACCATTAACATCAGACGCGTTTAAAACCATTGCAGCAGATGAGGATACAATTATAATAGATACAAGGCCGGCCAATATTTTTACACAGGGTTTTGTACCCGGCAGCATATTCATTGGCCTGGAAGGCCGTTTTGCTGAATGGGCAGGAAGCCTGTTACCATTTGATAAAACACTCCTGCTTGTTACAGAGCCAGGCAAAGAAAAAGAAACCGCGGTTCGCCTGGCGCGTGTTGGATTTGAGAAATTTGCCGGTTTCCTGGAAGGCGGTTTTGAAGCATGGCAACAAAGCGGTAACAGAACAGACCTGATCATTGAAGTGGAAGCAGACGAACTGGCAATGGATCTTCCTTTTGATAATAATCTTGTAGTGGTAGATGTACGCAAAGAGCCTGAATATGCAGAAGGGCATGTTAAAGACGCCATGAGCCTGCCGCTGAATAATCTTACCGACCCCGGTACTATGGCAGATTTTGATGACATACACAATCTTTATGTTCACTGTGCCGGCGGCTACCGCAGCGTAATTGCCTGCTCCATGTTAAAACGCCAGGGCATTCACAACCTGCGCAATGTTGCCGGGGGCTGGGCCAAAATAAAAGAACAGAAAGATATAAAAACAGAAAAGGAAAAGAGTGTATTGAATTAGTTTGGGAAGGCTATATTACCAGAAACAAAAATCACCTTGCATACCCACGTTGTAAACAATGACGTGGGTATTTTTTTAAGCTGCCGAATAAAGTTTTGGTGTACAAGAGTGCGACGCAACAAAAGCTTCATGCTTAGCCTGCAGCCGGCTACACCATTATTCCCCCATAAATTGCGCGGGTAAGGCATAGAGCCTACTGTGAAGCAGGAACAAGCTGCCTTTTTACAGCCTGCGGTGCAGCAATGATTTGCTTCTTTTTCTTTCTGCCTTTCCAGATAAAAAAACCGGTTATGGGTAAACTGGCGGCGATCAGGCTGGCAAAAAAGGCCATTATTTTTCCTGTTATACCAAGTATGGCCCCGGTATGCACATCGTAGTTCATGCGTATCATTTTATCTGCCACAGAACTGCCGGGAAAACGCCCGTAACTGTGCGTTACGTCAATTTCTTTCATTGTATATTGGTCGAAGTAACGGTAATCGGCCTTCCAGTAAGTTTTATCATCAGGGTTAGCAACGGCCTCAATGGCGGCTGAATCATTGGCGGGTACATGCACTTCTATAACAGCGGCATTTGTGTGTTCCAGTTTCATCTTTTGCCATACGCGGTCTATCATAGGTGTTCCTGCAGTGCTCATTACAGCAGGCTTTTCAGATTCAGCTTCATAAAACTGCACCATTTCTTTACCGCCTGATGCAGTCCAGTATACTGATTTTGCAAACCACTGAAAGCCCCATACGAGGCCCGTTACAGCTATAAAGATGGCAACCCATGTCATATAAAAACCAAGCACATTGTGCAGGTCGTAATTTTTACGTTTAAAGGTGGCATTCCATTTTACACTAAAGCGCTGTTTGCGGGCAGCTTTATTTTTAGGCCACCATAAAATGAGGCCGCTGATAAGCATTATCAAAAATATAAGCGTAGCGGTGGCAACAATGGGCTGGCCTACTGCAGGCGGTAACCACAAATAATAGTGCCCCATTACAACTATGCGAAAAAAATCTGCATTGGCATCTTTTACCTTTAATACCTGCCCGTTATAAGGGTTTACATACACGAGGTAATAATAGGCCGGGTCTATATTGTAAAAAGAAACCTGTACTGCTTTACCGGGGTTTGCGTAGTAGGCAATACCATGCGGCAGTTTACCCGGCAGTGCCGCAGTGGCAATTTGTTTTATTTTATCCGGCGCCAGTTGTGGTGTGTGTGCCGGTGTTACATAGCGATAGGTTTCTGTAATAGCCCTTACCTCCTGCTCAAATGCAAGTATACAACCTGTAATACCAAGGAAAACGACAATAACACCGGATGCAAGCCCAAGCCATAAATGAATTTTACCGATCGCTTTCCTGAAAGTCATAAATGAATATTACTGTTATTATGGGCCGGGCTGTTGTGCCTGTGGCATCTTCGTTGCGTCGCACTCTTGTACTGCACCGCATTAATCAACACTTCCGGGTGTATCAGTCTATGTTTTACAAAACGGTTAAAAAGCAAAGTACTGATGATGCTCTGTTTTTACAAGTCTTCCTTTTTGTAAACCGAATGGCAAAAGTGTTCTTAATGTAAAGCATTGATTTGCAGAATCGGGAAAAAAGTTTTACGAAATCAGAAAACACCGTGTATACAAAGCCAAATTCAGTAACATCACCCTAACACACGTTAGCGGAAAGCATAAAATGATTATTTTTGTAGCACTACCTGCGTTGTAGTAAGAATGAATCAGCTATACAGCAGTTTTGAATATTCAGTGTCTTTCATTTATTATACAACAGAAATGTTTACCGACTTGTAGTAAATACGACTTCATTTAGTTTCAATAAAAACCCGGTAATAGTAGAACCTTATGCAAATACACGATCTGGAACAACACTTTCTTTCCAAAATAGCGGAAGAAATAAAAATTGAGCCAAGAGACTGGATGCCTGACGCCTACCGCAAAACGCTTGTGCGGCAGATCAGCCAGCATGCACACAGTGAAATTGTTGGTATGCTGCCCGAAGGCAACTGGATAACAAGAGCCCCGTCGCTAAAAAGAAAAGCTATTCTTATTGCCAAAGTACAGGATGAGGCGGGGCATGGCCTCTATCTTTATGCTGCCACCGAAACACTGGGCACATCCAGGGAAGAAACGATCAACGATCTCCATACCGGTAAAGCCAAATACTCGTCTATTTTCAATTACCCCACACTTACCTGGGCAGATATGGGTGCCATTGGCTGGCTGGTAGATGGAGCGGCCATTATGAACCAGGTTATGCTTTGCAGAACTTCTTACGGGCCATATGCAAGGGCAATGGTGCGTATTTGCAAAGAAGAAAGTTTTCACCAGCGCCAGGGTTTTGATATTCTGCTTTCGCTATCAAAAGGCAGCCCCGAACAGCGTGCTATGTGCCAGGATGCTATAAACCGCTGGTGGTGGCCTTCCTTAATGATGTTTGGGCCAAAAGACAGCGATTCTACACACTCAGACCAAAGTATGAAGTGGAAAATAAAACGCATGAGTAACGATGAGTTGCGCCAGCGTTTTATTGATATGATTGCAGAACAGGTAAAAGTACTGGGTATGACATTGCCCGATCCTGATCTTAAATGGAACAGTGAAAGAAAACACTACGACTTTGGCGAGATCAACTGGAACGAATTCTGGAATGTTGTAAAAGGCAATGGCCCCTGCAATAAACAACGTATTGCGGCCCGTAAAAAGGCATGGGATGAAGGCGCGTGGGTACGCGAGGCAGCCGCGGCATATGCAGCAAAAAGGAAACGAAATACACAATCATCTACACTCGAAGCAGCTTAATAAACGACTATGTTTACCATTACAAAATATTATTACGGAGATTTCGGTGAAAGTGGCATGGCGGCTGACAATGCACCAGGGGAACACATCAGCCCCGGGGTACACCAGGCATCAGCGGGTCATGACTGGCCGCTGTGGGAGATTTTTATACGCAGCAAACAGGGGCTTGACCATAAACATGTTGGTAGCCTGCATGCTGCGGATGCGCAGATGGCGATAGAAAATGCCCGTGATGTTTATACACGCCGCCAGGAAGGTGTAAGCATCTGGGCCGTTGAAAGCATAGATATCCATGCCAGCAACCCTGATGAAGCAGAAAGTTTGTATGAACCTTCCAACGACAAAATTTACCGCCACCCAACTTTTTACAAACTACCGGATGAAGTGAATTATATGTAGTTCAACCAGCTTATTTCAATGAACAATCAACTTTTTAACTACCTCCTCCACCTGGCAGACAATACACTTATTCTTTCGCACCGTAACAGTGAATGGTGTGGTCATGGCCCCGTGCTGGAGCAGGATATAGCAATCACCAATATCTCGCTTGACCTGCTTGGGCAGGCAAGAAATTTTTACCAGTACGCTGCCATGCTCACAGGCAACAATGCTACAGAAGATTCACTTGCTTACCTGAGAACAGAAAGAGAATTTAAAAACCTGCTGCTCGTAGAACAGCCAAATGGCGACTGGGCTGCTACCATACTGCGGCAATTTTTTTTCAGCACCTACCAGGAGCTTTTGTATAAACAGTTAATACAATGCAATGATGCGCAGGTAGCAGCCATTGCCGAAAAAGGGCTTAAAGAAGTTACTTATCATGTACGGTGGAGCAGTGAATGGGTTATACGCCTTGGTGACGGCACAGAAGAAAGCCGCGACCGTATGATGGTTGCTGCTGATGAATTGTGGCGCTTTACAGGAGAAATGTTTATACCCGCCGATTATGAAAAAGAAGCCGGTATTTCAGGGTTTGGTGTAAATGTCGAAAGCATGCAACAAGACTGGTTGAAAAAAGTAGAGGCTATTTTTGAAGAGGCCACCCTTCCTATGCCCGGGGCCGCAGGTTACATGCAGCGTGGCGGTAAAGAAGGTACACATACAGAGCACCTTGGCTATATATTGGCCGCCATGCAATACCTGCAACGCACCTACCCCGGTTGCGAGTGGTAAGCAATCTTATAAACAAGACGATGACTTCAGCTAAAGAAACGACTATAGAAGCAACCTGGAAAATACTCCAAACCGTAAATGACCCGGAAGTGCCGGTCTTGTCGGTCGTTGATCTCGGCATTATACGAAAGGTTGAAGTAGATAATGACACAATTACTGTAACAGTAACACCCACTTATTCCGGGTGCCCGGCTACTGAAGTGATTAATATGTCTATCAGGCTGGCATTAATTGAAAATGGCTTTAATCATGTTACAATAAAAACTGCTTTATCACCCGCATGGACAACAGAATGGATGAGCAGTGCCGGTAAAGAAAAACTGAGAGCCTACGGTATAGCGCCGCCCAAACCTATGCAATCAGTTTGTACACCCGGCTTATTCCAGGAAGAAGAAGCCATCCAATGCCCGCATTGCAACAGTTACCACACAAGACCGGTAAGCAGGTTTGGTTCCACTGCCTGCAAAGCACTTTACCAGTGCGAAGACTGCCAGGAACCCTTTGATTATTTTAAATGTCACTGATAAAAAAAGCCCGTTCCTTTACAGAAACGGGCATACAGTTGGTTTTGTAAAGATATTAATGCATCCTGGCATCTATTTGTGTCTTAAGGCTTGCATAAATATCATCTATGCTTCCTTCACCGGGTACATTTACTACCTTATCAAATTGTTTATAGTAATCTGCTACTGCCGTTGTTTTGGCATTGTATTCAGTAATGCGTGCACGAATTACAGCTTCATCCGTATCATCGCTGCGGCCGCTTGTTAAACCACGACCCAGTAAACGTTTTACCAGTTCCTCTTCACTTACATCCAATGCCAGGAAAACGCCAATACCACTATTCTTAAGTTTTAACAATTTATCCAGTGCCTCTGCCTGCGCAACCGTGCGGGGAAAACCATCGAACAAAAAACCTTTTGCATCTGCGTGCGCATCCAGCTGGGAGCTTATCATACCTATTACCACTTCATCGGGTACCAACTGGCCCTTGTCCATTACACTCTTCGCTTCCAGGCCCAATGCTGTTTTATTTGCAATTTCACTGCGTAGCAGGTTGCCCGTACTAAGGTGAATTAAACCGTACTCTGCTATCAGTTTTTCACTTTGGGTACCTTTACCGCTGCCCGGAGGGCCGAATAAGATGATGTGAAACATGTTGCTTGCTTAAGTTTGGATTCTGGCAAATATAAGGGCTGCAACTTGAAAATCCTTTAACAAAACCTTCAATCATTTGAAATACGTACATAGTAAGGTGCTGCTTTACTGAACGTATTTACTGTAGCATTGTTATTGATATTAAACAACTGAAAACTATTTTATGAAACAAATTGTTCTTTTGCTAACGACCATGTTTGTACTGGTTATCACACAGGGTTGTTATTCGCAAAACTCATCAGCTCAAAAAAAATCAGCTATGGATACTTCAAACAATAAAAAGAACCCGGTTTATTCCAACACAGATTCTACCAAAGTTGTAATGACCGATGAAGAATGGAAAAAGCTACTCTCACCTGAAGTTTACCATGTGGCCAGGCAGAAAGGAACTGAAAGGCCTTTTACCAGCCCATACGAAACTTCTCATGAGATAGGAACGTACTATTGCGCCGTTTGTGGCAACGCTTTATTTAAAAGCGATACAAAATTTGAAAGTGGTTGCGGATGGCCCAGTTTTTATGAGCCCATCAGCAAAGGATCTATTATTTATGCGCCCGATAACACATATGGCATGCAACGTACAGAAGTAATGTGCGGCCGTTGTAAATCGCACCTGGGGCATGTATTTGAAGATGGCCCAAAACCAACCGGTTTACGCTATTGCATTAATGGCGTGGTGCTCGATTTTAAAAAGGCGCAGGATGCTGAAAAAGCATACAATGCCAAAGAAAAAGAGGAGTAGGTTTTCAGTGTGATTTGTTTTTTTGAAAAGCCGTTAGCCATAACGGCTTTTTTATTGTGGGTAACCGGCAGCAGTGTTGCATGGCAGCTTTGGTTGTGTCACTCACTTGTACGTTCAGCTCACGCATCAGCAACGATGTGTTTTGATTATGCCATGCAAATTACCGCGTTGTTATAAACGCCCGGGCCGGCATGCATTCGAGTACCCGCACTATTCCATCTTAAAAGCGCAATTGCACCTTTGCGCATCTTGTTTTTACGCAGCAAAACTGTGCACGTGCCGAATAAAGCTATACTGTACAAGAGTGCGACGCAACGAATGCTTAATGCATATTCTGCAGCCTGGCCCATCATTAAAAAAGACTTACAAACCCGATATGAATTTTTGATTGCCGCAAATCCAGGTTGAGGTCATTTCTTTTACCCAGCGCCCAGGAAATATTGAAAATGCCCGTGTTTGTTTCGAAGGCTATACCGCCGCCAAAACCAAAGTAGCTGTGCGAATAACTTGTATTGATGCTTTTGTAAGCCGCACCCCCGATATCTGTAAAAGCGAACAGCCATGAATTTCGTGCAAGCAGGTAACGGTACTCCAGCGTTGCTATAAGGAACCGGTTGGTGTAAATGCTTTCTTCATCGAAACCGCGCAATTTTTTAAAGCCGCCAATCTGGAACAATTCATTCTGAAAATAATTGGGCGATTGCAGCCAGCCTGCCTGCAACGCAGTCTTGAAAGTGGCCTGCTTTGCAACCGGGAAATAATGCGCGGCATTCAGGTATGTTCTTAAAACATAGGTATTTTGCTTTACTGTATCATACAAAGACGCATAGTTGAATGACGGATCTTTTATAGAAAGTATAGCATTGTTTTGCCTGATGTGCCTGGCACCAAAGCCAACATTGAATTGTACTTCGTTACCGCTTCTTGGGTTGAAGCGATAATTGGTATTGTTGTAATCGTACTGAAATGATAATGTAGTTGAGGTAAGATCTGCCATATCTGGTAAGCGCCTGGTTGCTTTAACGGTAACCGTATCTGCCGTAAGCAAATTTGTTTTATATAACTGCAACGCTACGGTGACCGACTTGCGGTTAGAGATATTGTACTGCGCACCAACAGTGCCGTGAATATTGAGAAAAAAAGAATCCCGCTTATACAATTCGAAACTGACGTTTACACCCAGCGGCGAATGAAAAAGATACGGCCGGTTAAACAGCAAATTCAATCTTGGTGATTTTGCCTGGAGTTGCTGCCAGTTGATGCCGATTGTCTCACCGTTTCCAAACGGGTTTTTCAGGTTAAGATTGGCCTCACCGGTTACCAGCAATTTTCCGCCTACCTGTGGGTTAGCGGGTAAAAAGCCTATAAGCACATTTACCTGGTTGCTTTTCCGGTTTTGCAGGTAAAAATCCAGTTGCGCCCCGGTATTCAACATCGTTATTTTGTTTGGCGCTGTTTGTGACAGGAAGGGCAACTCTGCCATACGCAGATCGATATTGTTTATGAGCTGCTGGTTGTACATGTCTTTTTCTCTTACACCTGTGTAAGCCATCAGGTAGCTTTTGTCGACCCTTGCCGTACCATTAATGATAACGGTATCGATAATATAACGGGTGCCTTTATTAACGATGAGCCTGGCTGTTATCTTCTCATCGTTCAGGGAAATGCTATCCAGCGCCACAGCTGCAAACGGGTAACCATTTTCGGCGTAGTAGTTAAGAAGCTTTTCATACACCGTTTCCACTTTTTGCTGGTCGAATGGTTTATTATTGAAGGCATTCCTGTTGTAACCAAGCTGATCCAGCACCGACCAGTCTTGTTCCTGAATGACAAGCTGCTCCCAAACATATTTTTTGCCGGTAAAAAGTGTGATAAAAACAGCAGAGGAGTCTTCTTTAATTTCATCTACAGAAGCGCTTATATAACCTTTTGCAGCAAGCAGGGCAGGTAATTGCTGTACATAGCCAATACAGGCACTTTTAGATGGAAAGTTATTGGTTAACTGTACAGGTGGCGCTGCATCTGCATATTTTACCACAAGGCTGCATGGCACCTGCGCTGTTGATGAGCTGCACCAACAACAAATGATTAAGAAAAGGCAAACAAAGTATTGTAGTAATTTTGCCATTTGCGTTGCGCAAGTTTACAAAACATAAAAGTATGGCAGGTATTTATATTCATGTTCCATTTTGCAGAAAAGCCTGCCACTACTGCAATTTTCATTTTTCGACATCTGTTAAGCAAACAGCAGCCATGACAAATGCTATCTGCAAAGAAGCACACCTGCGAAAACACTACATAAACGAAAGTGTTGCCACTATTTATTTTGGCGGTGGCACTCCTTCTTTATTGCGTGCAGAAGAACTGGCGCAACTACTGCAAACATTCAAAGCTCACTTTTTGATAGATGATAATGCCGAGATAACGCTTGAAACCAATCCTGATGATATAACTGCAGTAAAACTTGGTGCATGGAAAAATCTTGGCATAAACCGGTTAAGCATAGGCATACAATCTTTTTTTGAAGAAGACCTTCAGTGGATGAACAGGGCGCACAATGCGCAACAGGCCATGAATTGCATACTACTTGCTCAGCAGGCCGGTTTTTATAATATAACCATCGACCTGATTTATGGCACTCCCACACTTACAGATGAGAAATGGAAAGCAAATGTTGATACGGCAATTGGCTTAAACATTCCACATCTTTCATGTTATGCACTTACTGTAGAACCTAAAACTGCCCTTGAAAAACTGGTTGCCACACACCAGCTTGAGAATGTAGACCCGGAAAAACAAAGCAGGCATTTTGAATTATTGATGGAATGGGCAGGCGCGGCAGGCTACGAGCATTATGAAATCTCCAACTTTGCAAAACCGGGTTTCAGAAGCAGGCATAACAGCAGTTACTGGAGTGGCAGCCACTACCTCGGGTTGGGCCCTTCGGCGCATTCGTTTAATGGAACAAGCAGGCAGTGGAACATTGCCAACAATGCGCTCTACATAAAAAATATTGACGCATCGGTTTTGCCTTTTGAGATTGAGCATTTAACCCCGGTGCAACAATTGAACGAATATATTATGACTGCACTGCGAACAAGCGAAGGCATTGACCTGGCATTTATTGCAGGAAAATGGGGCGATGACAAAAAGGAACAGCTACAAAAAAATATAGCCGCCCTGGTTGAACCTGGTTTTATAAAAAACGGCAGTGCTACAGTTAAACTTACACCTCAGGGTAAACTTTTTGCTGACGGTATTGCCGCAGCACTGTTTTTTTAACACATCTGCAGGGTACGAAGTTTATACCAATAATGTTTCTATGTGTTCAAATCCTGAAGACGCCGGCACATGCTCCCAAAGGATATTATAAATAGTTGCCGCAATGGGAATATCGATATTCATTGCTGTTGCTGCGCGGTAAATACTACGGCTCGCATTATAACCTTCTGCAACCATATTAAGTTCCAGTTGAGCTGCTTTTACGGAATAGCCCTTGCCGATCATATTACCAAACATGCGGTTACGGCTATATAACGAGTAGCAGGTAACCAAAAGATCGCCAAGGTATGCGGAGGCTGCATAATTAAGCCCCGTTCCATCTTCGTCAATACGCATTTTACGAACAAACCGTACCATTTCACTGGCAGCATTGGCTATATAAACACTTAGAAAGTTATCACCGTACTCGAGCCCATGAGCAATACCCGCACCAAGTGCATAAATATTCTTTAGTACCGACGCATATTGTACACCCATGATATCATGGTTGACGATTGTATTGAGGTATTCATTGTTGAAATGACCGGCGATAACTTTGGCGGCCGCCTCATCTACACCGGAGAAGGTGAGGTACGAAAGTTTTTCAGCCGCCACTTCTTCTGCATGACAAGGCCCAACAATAGCAAAATAATCCTCCAGCCTGGTGTTGAATTGCTGCTGAAGGTATTCATTGAACAACTGGTTGGTACCTGGCAAAAGGCCTTTGATGGCAGAGACTATTTTCCGCTGCCCGAATACGTCTGTATTAAGGGTGCTGAATACGCTGTGTATGTAGGCACTGGGCACTGCCACAACCAACACATCTGACTGCTCAATGATGTAATTGAGGTTGCTGCTTAACTGCATTTTGCTATTATCGAAACGGGCATTGTGCAGGTAATGCGGATTGTGCCGGCGCTGTTGCAAATAACTGATTGTTTCATCATTCCTGATCCACCAGTAAATATGATTGTTATTGTCTGTAAGAATCTTTGCAAGCGCCGTAGCCCAGCTTCCGCTGCCGATAATACCAAACTGCATATTGTAATTAATTTGGAAAACAAACATACAAAACACTTGAGCGTATTGGCAAGTAATTAATGGTTGCTCAAGCAACATATGTGCAATTATGCAGGGAGACAGTTACCGCAGCCTGCAGCTCAAAAAAAGTTCTGTACGCTGAAGTGAGTGACACAACAGGTGATGCCACAGGGTGCTACTGCCGGTTTCATAATTGCTTTATCTTCACGGCACTTTTTACCAACACCTGATTTCATGCCGCTTCCTTATTTTTTTGTACCACATCTTAACATTGAAGAGCAACTCGTGCTACCTGAAGAAACGAGTAAACATTGTGTACAGGTTTTAAGAATGCAGCAGGGTGAACAACTGATATTGACCGATGGAAACGGCCACTTGGCGAAGGCTACGATTTTGAAGGCTGACAGGAAACATTGTGTGGTAAAAAAAGAAAAACTGCACAGTGCTGAGCCAAAAACCCGGCATATAACGATTGCAATATCGCTGCTGAAAAATACCGGCAGGTTTGAATGGTTCCTGGAAAAGGCTACGGAGATTGGTGTATCGGAAATTATTCCGCTTATTTGTAAGCGTACAGAAAAACAATATTTCCGTAAAGACAGGATGGAACAAATTGTTTTGTCTGCTATGCTGCAAAGCCAGCAGGCATGGCTGCCACACTTACATGAGCCTGCAAATTATAGGCATGTGGTGGATACTGCAACACATTCTACCAGGCTGATTGCACATTGCGAAGAAAACAGCAAACATGAAATATCGAAGCTGCAATTTTCCGAAAACGTTGTTATACTTATTGGACCTGAAGGAGATTTTACCGCGGAAGAAATCAAACAGGCAATGGAGCAAAAATTTCTACCTGTTTCACTTGGCCATACAAGGCTTAGAACAGAGACTGCCGGCCTCTTTGCTGCATCAATTATTGCAGCTTTATAACTGACTCCACATATTAATTAAATCCTTACTACGAAAGAGTTCTAACCGCTTTTTAATTTCTATCTCTGTAAATAATATATACTTTTATGTTGTACCCAAATGAAATTGTCATGTCCCGGAAAAACTACACCCTAATCTTGCTATCATTGAATGCCATTTTGAACGCTCTTTTGATTAACTGCAAGATACTGCACCTGGTAAATATTGATTGGTTGTATGTATTTACACCAACCTGGTTTAGTATTGCTATTGTTCTTGGAGGAGTACTCAGGTTTTCTTTGAAACATAAGCAAAGTGCTACTCATTGATGCATGTTACATACTTCAGGTTCTGATGCATAAGTATGTTACTTAATACCTGCACAACTTTTTATGCAGGTACGTGATTTTATCTTGCCGTTATTTATGGGTAACTTTACGGATGTTATTACATGTACACCCGGATAATCCTAATCCGCGACATATAAAAACAATTGTAGAGTGCCTGAGAGATGGCGGTGTAATTATCTACCCAACCGATACCATTTATGGTTTAGGCTGTGATATTTTTCAACATAAGGCAATCGAACGCATCAGCGCATTGAAAAAAGTACAGCCGGAAAAAGCGCAGCTTAGTTTTGTCTGTTATGATCTCAGTGACCTGGCCCAATACACCAAGAGTATATCCACACCATTGTACAGGGTACTGAAAAGTCATTTACCCGGTGCATATACATTTATTCTCCCCGCCAGTAAAGAAGTACCAAAGATTCTGAAAAGCAAAAAAAACACGATCGGGTTGCGTGTGCCTGATAATGACATAGCACGTACGATCGTAAAAGAACTTGGTCATCCGATTCTTTCGGCCTCCTTGCCCGGTGAAATGGTAGAAGAGTACACCGATCCCGAGCTGATGCATGAAAACTTTAAAAACCTGGTTGATATAGTGGTTGATGGCGGCGCAGGCAATACTGTACCTTCTACGGTAATTGATTGTACACAGGAACCCTATGAAATATTAAGAATGGGTGCCGGCGAGTGGGCTGAAACAGACTAGAAAGCCATTTCGATTTGTGATGGTAAAATATTAAAACTTCTGCGGTGGTATTTACAAAGACCGTGTTCATCAATTGCCTTGCGGTGCTCTAATGTGCCGTATCCTTTGTTACTTTTCCAGTTATAATGCGGAAAACTTTCGTGTAGCTGCTCCATATAGCTATCCCGGTAAGTTTTGGCGAGAATACTGGCGGCAGCAATACTGGCATAAATGCCGTCACCTTTTACAATACAATGGTGCGCAGTTTTACCGTAAGAAGTAAAACGGTTACCATCAATCAGCAATAATTCGGGCCTTATGAGCAAGCTGTCCAAAGCCGCGTGCATGGCTTTAAAAGACGCTTTTAAAATATTGATGGTATCGATCTCTTCATTATCGATCATGGCCACACTGTAAGCAATCGCTTTTTCTTCAATGTATACTTTTAGCGTAGCCCTTTGCTCATATGTAAGCTGTTTACTATCATTTAATACCGGGTGGTAAAAATCTTTTGGCAAAATAACGGCAGCAGCAAATACAGGGCCTGCATAGCAGCCACGCCCCGCCTCATCACAGCCGGCTTCCACAAACACATCCTGGTAAAATGGTTTAAGCATTGCTATGCGAATATCGAAAGATCGCAGAAAGTTTGCGCAAAAAAACTTGTAAAAAAACTTATGCCAATACCTTTGCGGTCAAACTAATGGCGGGGCCACTTGTTTATATACCTGTAAAAAACAAGTCCTTAAAACCGGGCATAAAGCGTTACGTTGTATCAATACCAATGCACTGCCTATAACGATAAACAATGACAATGACAGAAGAAAGATCCCGGCGTATAATAGCAAACTGGCTGTTTATTGGTGTAGGCATGTTACTGGTGCAGGTTTTGCTTGGTGGCATTACCAGGCTTACAGGTTCTGGTTTATCTATTACACAATGGGACCCCATAATGGGTGCTGTGCCACCAACATCTGAAGCTGCCTGGCAACAGGCTTTTGACAAATACCAGCAAATAGCGCAATACAAATTCATCAACAACCACTTTACACTTGCTGATTTTAAATTCATTTTTTTCTGGGAATGGTTTCACCGTTTATGGGCAAGATTTATGGGCCTGGTTTTTCTCTTCCCTTTTATCTTTTTTCTCATTAAAGGCTGGTTTAAAAAATGGATGATTGTACCGCTCGTAATGCTTTTCGTGCTGGGTGGTTTACAGGGTTTACTGGGTTGGGTAATGGTAAAAAGCGGTCTTAACGATGAAAATGTATACGTGAACCATTTCAGGCTTGCCATACATTTTATGGCAGCCATGATACTCATCGTTTATACGCTGGTCTTTGCATTATCGCTGCGCATTCCACAAAACCAGCGCTTATACAACAAAGAACTCAAAAGTTTTGCAGGGTGGATCACCGGGTTGATAACAATTCAGTTGATCTACGGCTGCTTCATGGCAGGCTTAAAAGCAGCAAGTGCGGCACCAACATGGCCCGATATAAATGGCGCAATCTTACCAACAGGCATGTTTGAAAAAGGTTTTACCGGGAGCGTGTTGCACAACCCTATTGCTATCCATTTTATACACCGTACGATTGCTTATATCATCTTCATTTTAACCATTGCATGGTGGTTCAGGGCTTTAAAACACAACACCACAGCAACATTTATACAGGCAAGAAAATGGCCGATGGTGCTCGTTATATTACAGGTTGTGCTTGGCATTGTTACTGTTGTAAGCAGCAACAACATCGTATTGGGGCAATTTGGCACTTTCGAATGGCTGGCAGAACTGCACCAGTTAACGGGTATGTTATTACTTCTTTCCTTTGCCGCCGTATTATATATTTTAAAGCCGTTCTCGAAATAAGGGGTATTTATGTACCCGGCTTTTGCAGTGCTATGAAGCACCTGTTGCGTCGCACTCTTGTACAACAATGCATACATCAGCAGCTCCGGGTGTAGCGCCGTCATTGTTACAAACAGCCTTGCTGATATTATCGTATTTTTAAACAACAGGAAGTATGCAGTCAGATAATTCAATATTATAATAAAGCTGCAACGGATACCGTTCAAGTAATGTTGTTTATTTTTATCCTGCACGTGAGAAACATATAAGACTATCAGTTCACCAATATTAACATGAAGAAATACCTGGTTGGCTTTTTTTATTCATTGCCTGTACAAATGGTGCTCCTGCACTTTCGCAGGTATCATGTATTGCTTATTTTCTGGTACATACTGTTTGCAACAGTAAGCGGTCATTTCCTGGAAGCTTACGGAGCCAATTCTCTTTACCTGGCCCCTGAATATCTTACCAAAGTAAGCGCATTAAGCGCCGCCATACTGGGTTTTGGAATAGGTGTATTTTTTATGAGCTGGAACATTACCACGTTTATTTTGCACGCAAGGCAAATTCGCTTCCTCGCAACAACAGAACAACCATTCCTCAAGTTTTGCGTAAACAATGCAGCCATTCCTGTTGTTTTCCTGCTAGTCTATTTTTTCAACCTTGTTTCTTACAATGCAGAACAGGAACTATTAAATACCTGGGAAATACTCGCACTTATCGGTGGTTTCCTTGGCGGTCTTATACTGGCACTGGTAATTTCCTTTGCTTATTTTTTTGGTGCAGACATCAGCATTTACAAAAGATTTGGCTCTCATATTATTGCTGAAAACCAGAAGTATGAACAGGCAGCAAAAAAGAATAATATCACCAGCGTTGGTGGTAAAACAGATATTCGTGTAGACTGGTTTTTAAGTGCAAAATTCGGTTTAAGAAAACCGCGTGATGTGCAACATTACACACAGGAATTTCTGGATATGATCTTTAAAAGACATCACTTTGCTGCTGTGCTGGCCATTTTAATTTCTTTTATTTTCCTGCTTACCATTGGCTTTTTTTCAGACAATAAAGTTTTCCAGGTGCCGGCCGGTGCCAGTATAACTGTTTTCTTTGCTATTCTCATTGCGGTGGCCGGTGCCATTTCGCTTTTTTTGGGTACATGGAGCCTGCCGGTATTACTCGTCATTTATCTCTGCCTTAACTGGATGTACCAGTCGAATATTATAGACCCACGTAATAAAGCCTACGGACTCAACTATACAAACCTAGATGAAAGACCTTCTTATTCGAGAGACACGATTATGCAACTGGTACGGGAAGAAAACCTTGAACAGGACAAAAAGGTTTTCCTTGGCATGCTGGATAACTGGAAAAAGAAACAAGGCACAGAAAAACCGGTGCTCTTTGTTATCAACACCAGTGGCGGTGGAACACGCAGTGCAACCTTTACCCTCAACGTACTGCAATACCTTGATAGTATTACCAATGGCAGGCTTATGCCTCATACATTTCTTATCAATGGGGCATCGGGTGGTATGTTGGGTGCTACTTACTTCCGTGAATTATACTGGGAAAAACAAAAAGGACATATTACATCTCTGCAGGACAACGCCTATTCAAAGAATATTGCAAGAGATTTGCTTAATCCCTTGTTCTCGTCTTTTATATCAAGAGATCTTGTGGGGCCGGTAAGAAAATTTGAAATAAACGGTTATTACTACACGAGGGACAGGGGGTATGCATTTGAACAAAAATTAAATGACAACACCAAAGGAATACTGGATAAAAAGCTTGCAGATTATAAAGAAGCAGAAGAGAACGGAGAAATACCGGTAGCGTTTTTTAATTCAATGATCACCAGAGATGCAAGGGAACTTGTTATAAGTACACACCCGGCAAGGTTTTTAATGCAGCCTTTTGCAGATTCGGTTATTGATACTCACCTGATAGACCCTGACGCCGTTGATTACACTTCTTTTTTTGCCAGGCAAGACCCATTGAATCTTCGTGTGCTCTCTGCACTGCGTATGAATGCCACCTTTCCCTATGTTTTACCAAATGTTATTTTACCAACCGATCCTGTAACAGATGTTATGGATGCAGGCCTGCGGGATAATTTTGGGCAGCAAACATCGCTGCGCTTTATTAACTACTTTAAAGACTGGCTAAAAGAAAATACCGGGAAAGTTGTTCTGATACAGATCAGAGACAGGCAGTTGGGAGACTGGGAAAGGCCATATGAACCAAACAGCATATTAAGTTTTGTAACCAAGCCTTTACTCTTGCTGCAAAACAACTGGTACCGTCTGCAGGACTTTTACCAGGGAGACCAGTTGAACTATTTATCGCAATCTTTTGGAGATGGTTTTGAAAGAATTTCTTTTCAATATGACCCCATAAACACCAACGCATCTGCAGCGCTCAGTTTTCACCTGACAGCCACAGAAAAAATAGATATTGAAGCATCGTTGACCAGTAAAACAAACCAGGCATCTTTTAAACAGGTGGCGGCATTACTGAAACAATAGTTTACAACGATTAATGATGTGCCGCGAAAGACAGATATCTGGCTATGACAGATATGATGAACGCCAAAGCTGCCATAAAAACAGAACGCCGAAGTGAGTGACACAACAGGCGATGCCATGAAAACTACCGCTGACCAACAAAAATTTGAAAACACGTCTTACGCAGGGCCTTTGAAAAACCGTACAACATAATTTAATGGAATACTGATTACTTTCGTTTACTATGTGCGGTATTGCGGGTATTATTTCTCCCAACAACAATAATGTGCAACAAAGCCTGTTGCAGACAATGGCTGATGTATTAAAGCATCGTGGGCCGGATGGCGAAGGCTTTTGGATTAATAATGATCATACAATAGGTTTAGCACACAGGCGGCTTGCTGTTATTGATCTTTCTGATGCGGGTGGCCAGCCAATGCATTACCTGCATTATACCATTGTCTTCAACGGCGAGATATATAACTACCGGGAACTGAAAGACACTTTGCATAGCAAAGGCTACAGGTTTACATCGCAGACAGATACAGAAGTGATCATGGCTGCATATGATTGCTGGGGCATAGAATGCCTTGATCAGTTCGATGGGATGTTTGCGTTTGCGCTTTGGAATGAACAGGCACAGCAGCTTATTATAGCAAGGGACAGGTTTGGAGAGAAACCTTTATATTATTACGCAGGTTATGCGCAGCGCGGCACCTTTGAAAAATTTTTATTCGCCAGCGAGATGAAAGCTTTGTGGGCCGCAGGAGTACCAAAAAACCTTGATGGCACCATGATGCTGAACTATCTTTCCCTGGGGTACACGCAAAACCCTTTGAAGAAGACGGCTACTTTTTTCAGTAATATTTTATCACTCCCGGCGGGCCATTACCTGCAGGTGTTTCCAAAAGATGGCCGGGTGCAAATGAAGAAGTGGTACACGCTAAAAGCTGAAACTCTTGTTGCCGGCAACGATGCCATTGAAAGTACATTCAGACAGCTTTTTTTTGAGTCTGTTGAAAGACGTTTACGCAGCGATGTAAATATTGGTACCAGCCTTAGTGGCGGAGTAGACAGTGCTGCTATTCTTGCAGCAATTGACCATACAAAAAACAAAAACAGTAACTGGAAAAACATTGCTTTTACCGCATCGTTCCCCGGATTTGAAAAAGATGAAACGGCTTATGCCAGGATTGTTGCCGGGCATTTCGGTATTAGACAACATATTATAGAGCCGGGCGCCAAAGACTGGGCGACTTACTTTGAAAAACTGATGTACCACCAGGAAGAACCCCTGCAAAGCAGCAGTGTATTGACACAGTTTCTCATTTATAAAACAGCCAAAGAAAACAACATTACAGTTTTGCTTGACGGGCAGGGTGCGGATGAAATGTTAGCCGGTTACAAAAAGTATGTACACTGGTATCTTCAACAACTTTTTATAAAAGACACATCGCTGTATTTTAAAGAAAGAAAGCTGCTGGAACAACATGACTTCCTGGAAACATGGGGCTGGAGGAACTACGCTGCTGCTATGTTCCCGGATAAAGCAGCCGGCGCTCTGCAAAGCAAAGCAGCCAAACACCAGGAAAATAATGCATACATCAACAGGGATTTTTATTATAACTACCGCAATATTGATACATTACAAAAACCGGTAACAAAGCAACTTGAAGACATCCTGTATTACAATACTTTCACCACCGGGCTACCGGAGCTTTTGCGCTATGCAGACAGAAACAGCATGGCAAACAGTGTAGAAGTACGCCTGCCGTTCTTAAGCAATGCGCTGGCAACATTTATTTTTTCGTTACCGGCGCGGTACAAAATACGCGACGGTTTTACAAAATGGATATTGCGTAAAAGCATAGATGGCTTTCTTCCCGATGCTGTGCTGTACAGAAAAGGAAAAACAGGTTTTGAACCACCACAACAACAGTGGATGCAGGATGATCATGTACAGCAAATGATTATTGCCGCAAGAGGAACCCTTGTTTCAAAAAAAGTTTTGCAACCTGCAATATTAGCAACGCCCGTAAAGCCCGGTGCTGCACATGATGCTGACAACTATGACTGGCGTTACCTTTGTGCGTCAGCCGTTTTTGCTTAATTGCAGGATAATGTACCACAAGTTTATTTCTTTACATTCTGCAACTTTTTTGATGCTCGTTTAACATTGTAAAAGTAATTTTGTCGCAATTGTTTTATTTGAAACCAATCTTAACTATATTTTTTCTCATCTTCTTTTTTTGTGGTTTCTCGCAGGATGACAGTATGCTGCAACGCTTACTGGATAGTGCAAGAACCGCTACCAGTGCGGCACAAAAAGCATTAGCCCCAAAGCGGGATACACTAAAAGCCAGAAGGGTTGCCCGAAAAGATTCTGCAACGTTACCAGTCATTATCAACGATTCTCTACGCATGGATTCTTTGCGTCTGATCTCCGCTGACACTAATTTACTGGTACCAGACTCGGTTGCAACGGTGTCTGCAATAATTCGTTTACCAATACCCTGGCTGCAGGATACTGCTTTTCGCAGCCTTCTTAAAATTCCTTTCATTCCAAAAAAAATAAAGCCAGCCACCTATGAAGGCACTTTACGAAATGTAACACCTAAGGATTTCCTGTTTTATGCACTGGTAGGTTTAGTCTTGCTTACCGCTATTATCAAGCAACTGTTTCCAAAATATTTTTCCAGCATTTTTGGTCTTCTTTTCCAGGCATCTTTCAGGCAAAAACAAAAAAGGGAGCAACTAATGCAGGAAACTTTACCCTCCCTGCTCCTGAATATTTTATTCATACTTGGTGGCGGCTTGTTTGCTGCGCTGCTGGCCGATTATTATGATCGGCTGCCCATCGATTTTTGGTGGCTGGTGCTTTATTCGGTTACCATACTTGCACTTGTATATATGTTCAAATACGGCGTTATCCAGTTTACAGGCTGGGTGTTCAATGCAAAAGATGCTGCATCTACATACAGCTTTATTGTATTCCTTATCAACAAGATCGTTGGTGTAATCCTTATTCCTGTAGTAGCGTTGCTGGCGTTTTCCACTGGGCAAATGTGGGATGTGATATTAACGATTGCCGGCAGCGTGGTTATATTGCTGTTAATATTCCGCTACATAATATCGCTGCGCGTTATAAGAGGAACGCTTGACATCAATCCTTTACATTTTTTTATCTATCTTTGCGCCGTTGAAATAATGCCTATGTTTATTATTTACAAGGTATTGTTAACAGTCATCAGGCACTAGCAATTAATAAAACTTTGAAAGAGAGCATGCTAAAGAATGGGGCCCCAAAATCCGGCAGTTCAAAACAAGCACGGAGTATATTAATTACTCAGCCGAAACCCGAAAGCGAAAAATCACCTTATTTTGAGCTTGCCAGGAAGTACAGTATTGAACTAACTTTTCATCCGTTTATTAAGCTGGAGCCAATTCCTGCAAGGGAATTTCGTCGCCAGAAAATAGATATTGCTTCTTTTTCAGCAGTAATATTTACCAGCCGCAATGCAATTGATCATTTCTTTCGCATGTGCGAGGAAATGAAAGTAGCAATCAGCCAGGATACCAAGTATTTCTGCATTACCGAAGCGGTTGCATTATATCTTCAAAAATTTATTCTCTACCGCAAACGCAAAGTCTTCTATGGTGCAGATGGCACAAACAAGAGCATGTTTGATGTTATCAATAAACACAAAGAAAACGAGCGCTTCCTGTATGTATGTAGCGAAAACCAGCAGGATAATGATATTGTTGGCTGGCTAAAGAATAACCGCTGCGAATACCAGCTGGCATTTATGTACCGCTCCGTAAGCAACAACGTAAAAGAGGTAATGGAAACAACTGCATTCGACATGATATGTTTTTTCACACCCAGTGGTGTACGCAGTCTTTTCGATAACTACCCTTCATTTTCTCAAAACAGCACTTTGATCGGTGCATTCGGTAATAATACCATTAAAGCAATCGAAGAAGCAGGCCTGCAGGTAGAAATTAAAGCACCAGCTCCACAGGCACCAAGTATGATTGCTGCGCTGGATATGTTTCTCTCAGACAAAGGAAAAAAATAATATCATTTATTTCATATAACCCAGATCCCGTTTTACAAAGACGGGATTTTTCTTTTTTGAACCAGGCTGCAGTATAAGCATGTGGCACCTGTTGCGTCGCACTCTTGTACTTTATAACATTATGCAGCAGTTTTCGACCCCCGCTAATGCTTTTGCGGGCAACAACAATTGCCATAAGCAATGTAAAACATGCGCCCGAAAACCAGGACAGACTTTTTTTACGTTTATAGATCTTTTTCCCGCGCAAAATGTTCTTATACATTTGTACAATCAATTTGAACCATGACAAAAAAAGGCATTGTATTAGTCAACCTCGGCTCGCCAGACAGTACATCCGTTAAAGACGTTAGAAAATACCTGAATGAATTTCTGATGGACGAGCGTGTTATAGACATGCCTTACATATTACGCATGTTGCTGGTAAGGGGTATCATCGTTCCGTTCAGGGCACCAAAGAGCGCAGAAGCATACAGGTCGATCTGGTGGAAAGAAGGTTCGCCGTTGATCGTGCTTAGTAAACAACTGCAGGCTGCAGTACAGCAAAACTTTTCAGCACCTGTAGAAATTGCAATGCGTTATGGTAATCCTTCGCCTAAAGATGCTTATGACAAACTAATGCGGCAGGTGCCCGGGCTTGAAGAAGTGATCATGCTCCCTTTATATCCGCATTATGCTATGAGTAGTTACGAAACCGCTGTTGTGTATATGGAAGAAGTTCATAAGAAATTTAATTATCCTTTCAGGCTTACCACTATAGCGCCTTACTATAATAATCCCGATTACATCCACGCATTGGCTGAAAGCATTAAGCCCTACCTGCAGCAGGACTTCGATAAGCTGTTATTCAGTTATCATGGTATTCCGGAAAGGCATATTTATAAAGGTGACATTACCGGATCGCATTGTTTAAAAGTGAACGATTGCTGCCATGTAGCATCGCCTGCACACCAAAAATGTTACCGGCATCAAACATTTGTTACCACGGAACTGACTACGGCCGCACTAGGCCTTTCGCATCAAAGGGTTGAACAGTCATTTCAATCAAGACTCGGCAGAGATCCATGGCTTACGCCTTATACCGCAAAGAGACTGGAAGAACTGCCAAAGGAAGGAGTAAAAAAATTGCTGGTAGCCTGCCCCGCATTTGTAAGCGACTGCCTTGAAACACTTGAAGAGATTGCAGAAGAAGGAAAGGAAATTTTCCTGCATGCAGGGGGAGAAAGTTTTACTATGATTCCATGTCTAAATATTCATCCATTGTGGGTACAGGCGGTTACCAAATGGATTAAAGAGCCGGTAAGTACTGCCAGCGTGGCCTTGTAAATAACTTTTCATCATTGCTTTGGCGTTATAAAACAAAGACCGCACTTTATGCCTTTCTCTTTATTGTGCGCAGTTATGCCCGGAAGGGCTGCTGAATGTTATGTAGTACAAGTGTGCGACGCAACAGTTGCTTAATGCTTGTACTGCAGCCTGGTACATAACATAAAAAACCGGCTATTTCGCCGGGTTCAAAGTATAGTGGAAGCTATCTGATTTCATTGCCGCTGCTGCTGATTCGAATATCTTTTTTTCTTTCCAGTTGTACCATTTTACAGGTGCCGTTTTCTTCATGAGCGTATCAATATTCCGCATGCCTACCAGGTTCCATACACCTTTAAATTTGGTGGCCATAGAGTTGTTCAATGCGCGTAAGCTCATGGCAAAACCGCTGTCGAGGTATTCCATATGGTGCCAGTAACCGCCGGGCATAAAAAGCGTATCTCCATGCTCCAGGGTAACTTCTAAACCCTGGGCGCTTTCAAGAGCAGGAAATTTGTTGTAATCAATTTTGCTCTTTTCTGCATCGTAATAATTACTGAAATCGGCCATGCTCAATACTTCGAAGGGCTTCCTGTAGAGCTTATGCTGCTCAGTATAAGGAAACAACAATACCTTCTTTCTACCAGCAAACTGTGTGTGCAGTATGTGGCTGAGGTCAATATCAAAGTGCATATGTGTAATAGAGCCCTGGCCGCCGGTAAAAAGCATGGGCACTCTTTTTACAAAGCCTTTCATCAGGTGATCGGGCCATGTAAAGTCTTTTACAAGTTGTGGTGCATGATTAAAAATGTTGAAAAGGAATATTCGCCACTGTGCCGGCCCGTTGCTGATCATATCAACATATTCGCCAAACGTGGTGTAAGCATCTGCTTTATTAATGGGCGTATAAGCATCACTCTTTGTGTTGTTATAGATGCCTATCTTTTTATCGCCTACAATTTTTTTAAAGTATTCCCAGTTCCATTTGGTATAAGCAGGCCACGCCTTTGCAAGGTCTTTTATAACAATGGGTTTACCGGGGTTATAGTAATGTTTCTTAAAATCGTCAGCGGTAATATTAGAAACGGTGTCTACCGGGCGCAACTGCATACAAGAAATTTTACGCAAAGGTAATATGAACGAATTGTTAAGACAAAGTTGAGATTTAATAGTAATACGGGCTTATAAAGTAATATATAACCGGGCCTGTAACTGCAACATAAAACCATAATGGCCATGTATAGCGCGCCAACTTTTTATGAGCAGGAAATTCAGCGATCATAGCCCTGTAAGCGGTAAATAAAATAAAGGGCAATATAACTGCAGCGAGGAATATATGCGTGGCTAGTATGATGTAATAAATATATCGCGTACTGCCAACGGCAAGCGCCTCAGCTTCTTCGACTATGCCATTATGATTTGCGTCTCCAAATTTTGCTTCGCCGGCCAGCAGATGATGTGCTATGTATGATACCAGGAAGATGATTGATAAGATTAATGCCGCAATCATAAGATTTTTATGCTGCCTGTACTTGCGGTTTTTTACTGAAAGCAATGCTGCGAGAAGTAAAAATGCAATTGTTGCATTAATATATGCATTGACCTTTGCGAATATGTGTATATCAAAGCCTGGATCTACATTTAATTTTACATTGCTCAACAGCACTACAGCAACAAACACTACTGTTGAAAATATCCAGATCAGCTGCTTTGCCTTTTTATCGTTTTTTTCTATAGAAGCCTCTAACATATTAAACGTTATTTGTAGTTTTCTTTTTAAATATTAACCGGATAACAACTATTACTATGATCAATGCCAGCACGAAAAACACACCCATTTGTAAAGGGTCGAATGGTAATGGTTCGGGGTTAGTGGCTTTTTCAAGCATCAGCAGGCCTACATCTCTCGACAATAATGCAAGTGAGGAAGAATCCAGTCCATTATAAAAACCCCGTACATTAAAATTTTTGTCGAGTAATACAAACCGTTGTGTGTGTGCAAAGTCGGGATCAAGCGGTCCGTCAGATTCAAACTTATCTACCTTAAGCTCTTCAAATATGAAATTATAGATAGCATCTTTAGAACCGGTTAATAACCACCAGTTTTCCGGGTTGACGCCGTATTTGTCGGCATAAGCTTTCAGGCGGGGCACCGAATCTCTTTCCGGGTCAATAGTAAACGAAAGAAACTGCACCACCGAAGTATCTATCTTCTTCATGGGGTCTCCACCCCTGATAAACGACTGTTGCATTTTTGCCATATTGGTCGTGAGCTTTGGACACACATAACCGCAGGTTGTAAAAATGAAATCTGCAACAATCACCTTGTTTTGTATATCGTATAAGTTTACCGTATCACCAAACTGGTTTTGCAACCTTATGTCTGCTACTCTATGCCATACTGTGTCGGTTTGCTTTTTGCCATCTTCAATGCTGCTTACAACAGAATCGGGCAAATAATGCCTCGGCATTACAACAGCAGAATCACCTGCATTCTTAACAAGCAAATAGCTGATCAGTGGAATCAGTATTGCCACACACAATGCCATTAACGCTTTTTTGTTCATATACTGCTTTAACAAAAAACCATCGCAGGCAGCGATGGTTTAAAGATTAAAAAATATAGTTCAACTGAATATACTTACTATTAATGTAAGGATTCAGGTTTATGTTCTTCTTTAGGCTCCTCCGCATGCTCACCTTCGCTATGGCCTTCTTTCTTTTCCATTTTCGTAGCACTTTTATCGTTGTAGAACGGTGTATATGTACGTCTCATATGATTATATGAACTTCCATCGTACAGGAACGCTATGATAAACCACACAAACAGTAACAAAGGCACTACGATAGTCATGATCAGGTTCCTGATTTCATGCCTGAGGTGCATAAAGTAACCAACGATGTAAAATGCTTTTGCCATCATAAGAATGATGATAGCACCTTTAATTGCCCAACGCAACCCTCCGTCGGGCATACCAATCATCCAGAAACCTAAAACAAGCTCTACAATAGTAAGAACAGAAAGGATGATGGTTACTTTCCATATCTCTTTCGTTCCACCGCCTACATGATGTTCTTCGTGCAATACCGCAGTTGAATGATGTTCCATTTATTTTTAGTTTTCCGGTTAATTAAATCAGGTAAAAACAGGTGAAAACAAATACCCAAACCAGGTCTACAAAGTGCCAGTATAGCCCGGCCTTTTCTATCATGAGGTAATGGCCACGCTTTTCAAATTTATCGTTCAACGTCATTATTAGCATAATAACGTTGATTACCACACCCGAGAAAACGTGGAAACCATGGAAACCGGTTATTGTAAAAAAGAAGTTTGTAAAGTTGGTAGTAGAAAGCGTGCCATCTGCATTTGGAAAAGGATTTTGACCCCACCATGCGCCTTCGTGGTGTAAGTGTGTCCACTCCCAGGCCTGGCAACTTAAGAAAGCCAGGCCACCGATAATCGTCCAGACAAGGTTTTTAACCACCCCTTTCTTATCCATGTTATGTCCTGCATGTACAGCAAGTACCATTGTAACCGAGCTAATGATGAGGATGAAGGTCATCAAACTCACAAAGAGCAGCGGATACCCCGAACCCAGTCCGGGGAAAGACTGGAATACTTCATTGGGATCGGGCCAGCCGGTAGTTGCAAATCTTGTTGTGCCATAAGCAATAAGAAATGCCCCGAATGTAAAGGCATCACTCATTAAAAAATACCACATCATTAATTTACCATACTCAACATTGAAGGGACTTTTACCGCCACTCCAGTATTTCGTTGGCGCAGTTGCAGTTGTTGTAGACATGTTACTGTTTAAATTTCGTTTGCAAATTTATTGGCTACCCGTTAAACGAGTATATAAAATAATAAGTTTTTTATTGACCCACTCATATATTTTTATCGTTATGACCCCGTTTATGTACTGAACATTGTCTTACCCTTGCGAACCCTGTTGATTAGTATTGTTGCAGTTGCAGTGTGCGACGCAACAGCAGTATCATACATATTGTAAAGCCGGGCTCATATCATTATTTCCTGCATGTTAATGCGTGATGCTGAAAAAGATAAAAAGATAAATCCATAGAATATCAACAAAGTGCCAGTACGTGCTTACAATCTCGATTGGTACGGCATTGTAGCTTTTTAACCGAGCACTGAATGCCCTTATAAAAATGACCAATATGGCAATTACTCCTCCTAAAACGTGCAGCACGTGCAGCCCTGTAATAATAGCCAGGAATGATGCTGCCGGGTTACTGCCCTCACCGATAAGTTTTACACCATGCGCACCAAGGTAAGTAAAGCCCTGGAATTGTAATGCTGCAAATAGCACACCTAATATGGCAGTAACTGTTATAAACTGCCTGTAGCGTTGCATTTGCCTTGCCTTAAATGATTTAAGCGCAAGATGCATGGTTAAGCTGCTTACCAATATTACTGCTGTAGAATACCAGAACACGGCGGGCAAAGAAAATTCCAGCCAGTTGGCCTGGTTTCTTCTAACAATGTAGGCACTGGTTAAGCCGGCAAACATCATTACAATGCTGCCCATTGCCACCCATAGCGTAAACTTGTGTGGGTGTATCCTGCTTCTTTGATTACTCACTGTTGTCATCATCACGATTTATTGTTTGTTTACAAGCTGTTATACAAGCATTTAGCGCCTGTTGTGTCACTCACTTGTACTGTATGATCACTACGCAGCAACGATACTGCATAGCCTAATTGTTTTTCAAAAACGTTCGTCTCTTCATGTAAAATTCTCTACCACTAACCTGAAACAGGAATTTTATCGGCCAGTAATGCAAGAAAAACCACCGGCAAATAAATATAACTGCTAAACATTACACGTCTTGCAGCTTTTACATCCATATCTATATACAAGCGCACACACTGTGCAACTATGAATACGTTTGCCGCAATAACGATCCACATACTGACCGTACCTGTTATACCAAAATAAAAAGGTAATAACCCTAGTGGAACCATCATAACCGCGTATGCAATTGCCTGTAATGCTGTGCTTCTTGTTGGTTCATTCCCACCTGGCAGCAATTTAAACCCGGCCCTGTCGTAATCATTATGCGCAACCCACGCAATTGCCCAGAAATGGGGAAACTGCCAAAGAAATTGTATACCAAACAATGCCCACCCCGCGGCATTAGAAATGGATGTGCCTTCGACAATGGCAAAAGGACTGAAAGCATTTGTTGCAGCAACCCAGCCAATTAAACAAGGGATAGCGCCGGGGAAAGCACCAACCAATACAGAAACAGAGCTAACTTTTTTCAGCGGGGTATAGATGTATGAGTATAAAAAAAGACTGAATGCTGATAATAGGGCGGATGCCGTATTAAAATATTGGTACATCAGGAAAACACCAACTATACCAGCTATAAGAGCAAATGTATATGCTTCTCTCTGGCTCATTCTGCCATTTGCTACAGGTCTCTTACCAGTGCGTTTCATTAAAGCGTCTGTATCTTTTTCAGAAGCCTGGTTTATGGCATTAGCACTTCCTGTTACAAGCATTCCGGCTACGAACAGCAGCACAATCATCTTTAAATCAAAATCTACAATATTTGGCGCCAACAGGTAGCATATAACGCATGAAAAAACCACTGTAAAGCTTAGTGTGAATTTAATAAGCTGAAAATAATCCTTCACCTTCGAGGCTAATGAGAAAGAGGTGGAAGATTTAAGCGATTTGTTCATTATATGTGAAGAGTGGAAGCTGTCCATTCATCTTTTAGTTAACTGATAAAAATGCCCTGAAATTCAGGGCATTTTCAATTATCATTAGTAATTCATTACTGTATAAAGAGCAGAGCTATTAATGTGAACTTTCATCAGCCCCAACAGGTGTAACCTGCGATATAAAATCTTTACCATCTTTACCATAGTCGTAAGCCCAGCGGTGCACTTCAGGAATTTCACCAACCCAGTTACCGTGACCCGGATTGATTGGTGTAGTCCATTCAAGTGTTGTTGAGCCCCATGGATTAGTTGTAGTAACTTTTCTTCCCTTGAAAATTGAGTAGAAGAAATTAAACAGAAACAACAACTGTACGGCAAATACGATCATAGCTACTGTACTGATAAACCTGTTCAGTTCGGCAAACTGCTTGAAACTTTCCCATACACTGTAGTCATAGTAACGACGCGGCATACCAGCTAATCCTTCATAGTGCATAGGCCAGAAGATCAGGTAAGCACCAATCATTGTAAGCCAAAAGTGTATGTAAGCAAGGTTATTGTTCAAATAGCGGCCATACATTTTCGGGAACCAATGGTATATGCCGGCAAACATACCAAACATACTTGCCACACCCATTACAATGTGAAAGTGAGCGATCACAAAATAAGTATCGTGAAGATGTATATCCAATGCTGAATTCCCCAGCCAGATACCCGTTAAACCACCTGAAATAAACAAGCTAACAAAACCAATTGCAAATAGCATACCCGGTGTAAACCTGATATTGCCCCGCCACAATGTAGTTAGCCAGTTGAATACTTTAATGGCTGACGGTACAGCAATCAACAGTGTAAGTAGTACGAATATTGATCCTAAGAATGGATTGAGCCCCGTTACAAACATGTGGTGCGCCCATACTAGAAATGCCAGGATGGTAATGGCAAACAATGATCCCACCATCGCCATATATCCGAAGATTGGCTTTCTTGAGTTTGTTGCCAATATTTCCGAAACCATTCCCATAGCCGGCAACAAGATAATATAAACCTCGGGGTGACCAAGAAACCAGAACAAGTGCTGGTAAAGAATGGCACTGCCGCCCTCGTTTGGCAAAGCACCAACGCCGTTTATAAATATATCAGATAAATAAAAGCTTGTACCGAAATTTCTGTCGAATATCAGCAGGATAAAACCAGAAAACAAAACAGGGAATGAAAGTACCCCTAATACTGCTGTAAAAAAGAGTGCCCAGATAGTAAGAGGCAATCGCGTCATACTCATGCCTTTTGTACGCATATTCAGAATGGTGGCAATATAGTTCAGGCCCCCCAGCAATGACGAAACAACGAACAAAGCCATCGCCATTATCCACAAATCCATACCGGTCTTAGATCCCGGCGATGCATCTCCCAATGCACTCAAAGGCGGGTATGCGGTCCAGCCACCGCTAAAAGGACCTGTCTCTACAAATATCGACGATAACATTACAACACTCGCTGCAAAGAAAAACCAGTAGCTAAGCATATTCATCATAGGCGATGCCATGTCTCTTGCGCCTACCTGCAATGGTATAAGCAGGTTTGCGAATGTTCCGCTAAGTCCGGCAGTCAATACAAAAAATACAAGTACAGTACCGTGTATGGTTACCAAAGCATAATATGCTTCCGGGGTTATATGACCGCCCTTTGCCCATTTACCCAGAATATCTTCTAACCATGGAAATGTGGCATCAGGATATCCTAATTGCAAACGAAACAGCACTGACATTAAGCCACCCATCACTCCCCAAAACATGCCGGTAATCAAAAATTGTTTACCGATCATTTTATGGTCCTGGCTAAACACATATTTTGTTATAAACGTCTCATGATGATGGTGTTCATGATGATCTCCATGATGAGTATCATGGTGAGTTACCGCTCCGTGGTGAGGATCTAGAACAACTTCAGTACTCATAATCTCAGTTCTTTATTCTTATTTGTGTAACAATCGCGTTAATTGAAAACTCCCTTACCCATTAACCTTTCTTTTCAGGAATAACTGTTGAAACTTTTGCTGCTGCAGCCTTTGTGCTGTCTGCAGGTGTAGTCGCAGGCTTAATATTAGAAGGATCTTGTTCGGGGAAAGCAGCATAGAAAGCAGGCTTTTGCTTGGCCATCCATTCGTCATACTCTGCCTGGCTAACAACCTCTATCACACCTTTCATAGAATAGTGCCCGTTTCCACACATCTGGTCACAGCTGATCTCATATTGGAAATCCGGGTTACCTGTCTTCTGTTTCATCTCTTTAGTCGTGTATTTTGGGGTGAACCAAAGTGTTGTCGGCGTTCCCGGAACAGCATCCATCTTTAGACGAAACTGAGGCAGGCCAACATCATGCACCACGTCCCTGGAGCCAATAATCAATTTTACAGGCTTGTTTTTTACAACGTACATGGTCTGCTCAGTAACAATATCGTCATGCGTACTTGGATCATCTTTAACGTTGATGCCTGTACTGTCATGCCAGTTCAAACCAAGCGAGTTGGTAGCCGGATCAATCATTCGAAAATATTTTTTACCAAAAACACCGTCATCACCTTTATACCTGAAAATCCAACCAAATTGCTTTCCTGTAACTTCAACTTCCATAGCATTTTTAGGTGCATCTCCTGTAAAAGAGAACCAGTTGCGAAGACCTATCACCACAAGAACAGTTAAAGCAATAGCCGGTACAACTGTCCAGACAATTTCCATTGTATTATTGTGCGGAAAAAAGAATGATTTTCTTTTATCACTTTCCTGGTACCTGTAAGCAAACCAGAACAATACGATCTGTGTAAGTACGAATACAATACCGGTGATAATTAAGGTAACCCAAAGCATCTCATCTACCTTCTCGCCCTGAACACTTGCAGACTCCTGCACTAGTAAAGTCTTGTCTACCAATATTTCATTACACCAGTAAACTCCTATCAGGCCAGCAATAAGAAACGCGATCATAAAAAAACCGTTGATCTTATTGTTTTCTTTTCTTGCGCGATCATCTCCTTTCAGTACAGCAACATACTCACTAGCCTTAGCTATCTGAAATATAATCAGGAACACAAAAACAATAACGGCTATTACAAAAATGAATGACATAGTTATTTTATTAAATCAATCGTGTAATATGGTCTCTTCGTATCCATTGCCTCTTAAAGGCAATTGTACAATATTATGTATGGTGTATGATGCTTTCTTTAAGAAAAGGATGATATTTTGAGAGTAGTGGCTTCTTAGCCAGCTCACCAGAGACAAGTAATATCACCAGGCCAACAAAGAAAGCAGCAATTCCAAAATCTAACCAGCTTAATGAAACATGATCTTTAGACACACTTCCCATTACCATCTGGAAGAAATCTACCCAGTGACCAAATATAATTAGCACCGCCATAAAGGTAACCAATGTATAATTGCGTTTAGTAGATCGCTTCATTAATATTAACAACGGACAAACGAAATTGATTATAAGATTAAGGAAAAATATTCCTTTGTACGGCCCCTGTACCCGATGTTTAAAATATACTGTTTCCTCAGAAATGTTGCCATACCAAATTAGCATGTATTGAGAAAACCACAGGTACGTCCAAAAAATAGAAAAAGCAAACATGAATTTACCAATATCATGCAGGTGCTCCTGATTTGTATACTCAAGGTATCCCTTGTTTTTTAGAAAAATAACCCAGAGCGCAATCAAAGCCATACCGCTTACAAAAGAGCTTGCGAATGTGTACCAGCTATACATAGTAGAATACCAGTGTGCATCAAGACTCATAAGCCATAACCATGGTATTGTAGACGCTACCGTAAGCGCAAACCAAACGATGAACAGGGAGCCTGTTACTGTATTTCTCCAGATATAACTTTTACCAGTTTCCGGATCCATAGGTCCTCCGTCAGCTTCACTGCTTAGTTTTCTCATTCTTGCACCCAACAGAATCCATAAGCCAATTGCAAGGGTTGTCCATATAAGGAAGAATGTGGGATTCAGAAATCCCAGTTTTCCTTTTAAAATCGGATCAACTTTCGCACTTTCATCCAGCCAGTGATAAATATGATGATTGTGATCAATTACAACAATGTAAAACAATACGAGCCATGTAATAGATCCCAAAACGATTACGGCTTTTGATATAGCTTCAGGAACTCTGCGAAACACCATTTGCCAGCCTCCCATTGCTAGAGTAGTTGCACATATGAAAAACATACTTGCATTACAAATAAGCGTAAAAAAGATGCTGTTATACATGAGTGTAGCCCAAAAAACCGATTTCTCATGCTCATCGCTGCTAAAACCCTTGGTAACCAGACCTGCTATCAACGCCACGGCACCGATTGCAATGAGTGCAAGCGACCAGGTTCTTGTTTTTGAAGGCAGTTCGAATTGTGCTCTAAATGAAGCCATTGTATTTCCTTTTATCTCAGGTTAAACTTTTATTTTTTTGCTGATACCGTACTGTCTGCAGCCGGTTTTGCAGCCGGTGCATTTTTTGCCTGTTTTGCCTTAATATAGTGTATGATGGCCCAGCGCTGATCCCTGTTTAACTGCGAAGCATAACTTCCCATCAGGTTTTTTCCATACGTTACTGAATAAAACATTTGTCCCTCAGGCATTGCCTCATATTTAGCATCTCCTACCAACGTTGCGGGTTTTGCAGGATAAGGACCAGCACCGTCTTTATACAGCGGTCCGTTACCGTCTAATTTGGCGCCATGGCAGATACCACAGTTAATCAGGTACTGACGCTCTGCCTCTTTCATCTGTGCATCATTCAAGGCAGGCAAAGGATTAGTTACAGCTTTTGAAGCAATATAATTTGTTGTATCGCCGGCTGCATCTTTTGCCAGTGAAAAAGGTATTTCTTCTCCTCTTGCTATAGTACCAGCTACAGGCTGGTTATTATAAAATATTTTATCGTCTGTACGTTTTTCATTGGTGGAAAAAATAGCGGAATCGCGTTCAGCGTAAGTTTCGTAGGCACGGCTATATGCCATATCAGGCATGTAAATCGTACCGGGATCACGCCTTACATCACTGCAAGCCGCTAAAACTATTCCTGATGTAACAAAAACTATAACAGATATTTTTTTCATCTTCAGGTATTTCAATGCGTTTCTAATTATGCGATGCTTACTTCTTTTTCTTTAATTAGCTGCTGGTCTTTATCGTATGTACCTAACCACCAACCTGCTTCTGCATCCTGCACACTTATTTCCTGTGCGCCTGCACTTGCAAGAAAACCTTTCAGATCTTCTACGTTTGTTTTTGCGGTGCACTCAATTACCATAACAAAAGTATCATCTGTGGCTCTTGCATGAAACGTATGCTTTTTCAGGAAAGGTGCTAACTGGCAGAGATAACAAAATGTAAGCACCATTCCAACAGCAGCGAAAAGAACGGTAAGTTCAAACATAATGGGTATCCAGGCGGGCAAAGCAAAATGGGGTTTACCACCAATATTCAACGGCCAGTCTTTTGCCAGAATCCAGCTTATGCAGCCAAGCGCTGTCGAAGTACCGGTAATACCATAAATAAATCCGGCTGTATGAAGACTTGTCTCTCTTAAACCCATTGCATGATCAAGGCCATGCACCGGGAAAGGTGTATAAACATCATGAATTTTATATCCCGCAACTCTTACTTTCTTTACCGCCGGGAATAAAACATCTTCATCTTTAAAACAACCTACTACAAATTTCTTTTGTGCCATAGTGGTTTTTGCTTTATGCTGCTTGTGCCAGCATTCGTTATTGCTACCCGGATCTGATCATCAATGTGCTGAACGATGAACGGATTGCGACGCAACAGGTGCCTCATCCGTGATTCAAATGCCGGTATTTAAAGAACAAATTTTTTAATGCGCATGCGCATATGTGTGCACGAACTCTTCCAGTGGTTTCTCTTCAACCGGTGTAACTGTGTCTTTATAACTTTCCCCGGTTGTTTTAAGAATTGATTTGATCTCAGCAATTGCGATAACCGGGAAATATTTTGAGAACAGGAAAAAACAGGTAAAGAACAAACCGAATGTACCCGCATAAAACCCGATCTCCCAAATAGTAGGGCTGTAGTAAACAGACCAGCTTGAAGGCAGGTAATCACGATAAAGTGATGTTACAATGATTACAAAACGCTCAAACCACATACCGATGTTTACAATAATACTCATGAAGAATGTTACGAACAGGTTTCTTCTCATTTTACGGAACCAGAATATCTGTGGGCTGATTACGTTACATGCCATCATACCCCAGTAACTCCATCCGTAGGGACTGAACAGATTTGCACGGCTGTACCAGAATGTATAACCTTCATATTTGTTCTGGCTGTACCAACCCATAAACAATTCGGTTAAATAAGCACATCCTACTATTGAGCCGGTTAGTACAATAACCTTGTTCATAGCTTCTATGTGCCCAAGGGTAATATAATCTTCGAGTGAGTATACTTTACGCAAGATGAGCATAAGGGTCTGCACCATCGCAAAGCCCGAGAAGATTGCACCGGCAACAAAGTAAGGAGGGAAGATAGTTGTGTGCCAACCCGGTATAACCGAAGTAGCAAAGTCAAAAGATACGATCGTGTGAACCGAAAGTACCAGTGGTGTACTCAAACCTGCAAGCACCAGTGAAAGTGACTCATGACGTTGCCAGTGTTTGGTAGAACCAGTCCAGCCAAAGGCTGCTATACCATATAATTTTTTACGAAGTTTTGTTTTGGCCCTGTCGCGTACGGTAGCAAAATCCGGCAACAGACCGCTGTACCAGAAAAGTAAGGAAACAGTGAAGTAGGTCGATATCGCAAATACGTCCCACAACAACGGCGAATTAAAGTTAACCCACAACGGACCGCGGGTATTAGGATAAGGCATTACAAAGAACGCCATCCAAACACGGCCCATGTGCCATATCGGGAACTGCCCGGCGCACATAACGGCAAAGATCGTCATCGCTTCCGCAGCACGGTTCACGCCCGTTCTCCAGCCCTGTCTCCAAAGCAGAAGGATAGCCGAGATCAGCGTACCGGCGTGACCAATACCAACCCACCAAACGAAGTTGGTAATATCCCAACCCCAGCCAACAGTCTTATTAAGGTTCCACTGACCAACACCGTAGGTAACCTCGCTGTAGATTGCATAAACACCAAATAAGAGCAATGCAACAGAGATAAAGAAACCTATATACCAAAGCTTACTTGGTTTTGCTTCAATAGGCCTGCAGATATCTTCTGTAACCTGGTGATAATCTTTAGTGCCATACACCAGCGGTTCCCTTAATTGCGATTCGTACTTAAGACTCATTTGATCTGGTTATTTTATTCTTTCTCTTTTTCAGGAAGAGAATTTTATGTAATCAACTAACTATCTCTTTTCAGCTTCCGTTGTGTCACTCACTGCAACGCTTTGTCCGCTACTCAGCAAACGATGCGCTTTCATTATCCTTCGTGATGTGCAGCTGCTTCTTCAGCTTTTTTATTACGAACTTTTGCCAGGTAGTTAACATTCGGTAAAGTATGTACCTGCTCAATTACGTAGAATGTACGCTTGGAATTTTCTTTTCTTGTTTTGGCTATCATACTCACGCCACTGTTCACATTACCAAAAACAATTGCATTGGTAGGGCAGCTTTGCTGGCAGGCAGTTTTTATGTCGCTGTCTTCCAGTGGCCTGCTCGCTTTTTTAGCTTTCAGTTTACCATCCTGCAAACGTTGTACGCAGAATGAGCATTTCTCAATCACACCGCGGCTGCGTACCGTCACATCCGGGTTAAGCACCATTCTTGTAAGATCATCATTCATTACATGAACAACATCATCAAGATGACCAACAATTTTTTGATCCTGGTTATTAGGGAAACTGTCAGCGCCGGTATAATCAGCCCAGTTAAAACGGCGTACTTTATAAGGACAGTTGTTGGCGCAATACCTTGTACCAATACAACGGTTATAAGTCATCTGGTTTAGACCTTCGCTGCTATGGTTGGTTGCTGCAACCGGGCAAACATTCTCGCATGGTGCATTGTCGCAGTGCTGGCAAAGCATTGGCTGAAACACCACATTTGGGTTTTCAAGGTCTCCGCTGTAGTACCGGTCAATACGCATCCAGTGCATATCATGAAAGCGTGCAACTTCACTCTTTCCAACTACAGGTATGTTGTTTTCAGCATTACATGCTACCACGCAGGCACCGCAACCGGTACAGGAGTTAAGATCAACACTCATCCCCCATTTTACACCTGGTTTTTCGTAGTAAGGGTATATCGTACCTTCCTTTTCAAAATTTTCAACACCGCCAAATGGTTTTAACTCTGCTTCACGCTCTTCGAGTATTTCATCCGGGTGCGCTTTAAATTCAGCCAGCGTAAGTTCTTTCATTACTTCCACACGTTTACCCTGGCTGGTATCGTAAGAACCATGTGTTTGTGTCTGCGCAATTTTATAAGTGTCTCCGGTAAGCTTAAGGTCTACCGCAGCGATGGTGTAGTTAACTGTACCATTTACAAGACTTGCAAAAGGAAATACATTCTGACCAACTTTATCAGAAGTTTTGCCCATTTCCGCATTTCTTCCATAACCAATTGCAATACCTACTGTTTCAGGATGTGTGCCAGGTATAATCAAAACGGGAAGGCTTACTGACTTGCCATTCGCACTAACTGTAACAACCTTTTTTTCAGGGTGAACTTCATACGAGTCTGACTGACCGCCATTATTAAGATCAATATCCAGTAAAGTCTTTGCTTTGGCCGGTGAAATTACCAGGTAGTTATCCCAGGTAGCCCTCGTTATCGGGTCAGGCATCTCCTGTAACCATGGGTTTGTTGCACCATTTACACCGATACCCACTTTTTCATAAAGCACGAGTTCAACACCGCCGCCTTTTTTATTACCGGCAGCGCCTATAGCTGCTGCTACTGGTGTGCTATTGAATGTGCCACCTGCTATTGCAGATTGAGAAGGGTTTACTACGCCATCCTGCAAAGCTTTATCCCAGGCAGTTTCACCACCAAGTTTTGTACCCCAGTAATTTTTTACATAGCCTGCGTAATCAACTGTGTTACCACTCCATTTCAAAAGGTTATCCTGCCACTGGCGTGTTTTGAATAACGGATGAATGGTAGGTTGCATAAAGGAAAAGTAACCTGTTTTAGGTTCTGCATCTCCCCAGCTTTCCAGGAAATGATTATCAGGAATAACATATTTACAAAGCAGGGTAGTTTCGTCCTGTTTAGGATTAAAAGAAACGGCCACCTTCACTTTTGCAATACCGCTTTTAACTTTTGCTGTATCAAACCATGTGTATGCCGGGTTGGCTCCGTGAATAAGCAACGCTCCTACGGCACCCGCATTCATGTCTTCAACAAGCTTTGCGAAGTCGGCATCAATTCCCGCTTTCGAATTGTTTGTAACAGACCAGTCGATTGTTGTACCGTTTGCGCCAATTGCTTCGTTAATGGCATTCACGATGATTTGCGTGTTTACGTCATTGCTTCCGCAAACAACCAGGGCTGAGCCTTTTCCTGCTGCCAACAATTTGCCGGCTTCTTCAATACCTGCCTTAAGTTTTGGATCACTTACAGCCGTTGCACCCTGACCATTTACTGCACTTAACAAAGCGGCAGCAACGGCAGCAGTTTCAGATGGCCTGTGCAAAAATCTTTCATCAGCATTTGAACCGGTAAGGCTGGCAACTGTTTCAAAATGAATATGTTTACTCATTTCAGGGCTTTTCTCGTTCAGTTTCTTGCCCTTAACATATTGATTAGAGAACTCAATAGGTGATAACCATGTACCTAAAAAGTCTGCTCCTATACTTACAATTGTCTTCGCATTATCAAAGCGATAAGCAGGTATGGCTCTCTTACCATAAGTTGCTTCGTTGGCGAGTAACATGCCACTGTAAGAAACAGCATCATATACGACATGCCTGCTTCCCGGATATTTTGCCAGGAATTCGCTGATAACAGCAAGCGTAGACGGTGAATTAATGGTACCTGTAAGTAACACCACCGGCGCTCCGCCCAATCCACCTATAGCACCTGCTAAAGCTTTGTCTATTGCTTCAAGCGTTACTTCCTTTTTATCAATGGTTGGAAATCTTAAACGTGCTGTATCATATAAATCAAGTACAGAGGCCTGCACCCGGGCAGATGTACCGCCATTTGTTATAGGGGAGAGATCATTACCTTCTACTTTGATCGGCCTGCCGTCTCTTACCTTGGCAAGAATACTTACCGCATCACCATCCTGCACATAAGTAGTAGCATAGTAGTTTGCTACACCCGGAATAATATCTTCAGGCTTATTGGCAAAAGGAATTGCTTTCTTTACCGGTATATCACAACTTGCAGCTAATGCAGCGGCAGCGGTGCTAAACCCTAAATATTTCAGGAAATCTCTTCGCGGAGCTTCAGCATGCATAAAAGATTTGCCTTCAGCGGCTTCAAAAGGAAGCTCTTCCTTGAATTCATCCTGTCCAGCCTTTTGATATGCTTCTGAATTATTGAACTCGCCGAAACTTTGCCAATACTTGTTGTTACTCATATGCCCTAAATCCCACAGTGGGACTTTTATATGATTGAATAAAAAAGTTTAGTTATTAACCGCCTGTGCGGGTTCTCCACTAATAGTGGCATTTCTGACACTCAGTTCCTCCGATGTTTTCTACAGTCACGCTATCCATTGTGCCATTTTTGATCGCATCATGATATTTTTCGTATATACTATAGAAACCATTATCAGCAAACTGAACTTTTGTAGAACGATGACAGTTAATACACCAGCCCATGCTCAATTCAGCAAACTGTTTAACTTCATCCATTTTGGTAATTTCTCCATGACAGGTCTGACATTGAACCTTGCCCACAGAAACGTGCTGGGAGTGATTGAAATAAACATGATCAGGCAAACTGTGGATCTTTACCCATTCAACAGGTTTTGCTTTGGAAGCATCCCATGGTTTACCGGGTTCATAACCCGCATATGAATACAGTTTTTTGATTTCTTCTGTTCCGTTTATTTCTTTGCCTTCAGCCGTGTATAACGGATCTCCGGCATACTCGTTAATGGCCATATGGCAATTCATACAAACATTTACAGACGGTATATTAGCGTGCTTGCTGTCCTGCGCACCGCCATGGCAGTATAAACAGTTGATCTGGTTTACGCCTGCGTGCACTTTATGAGAGTAAAATATAGGTTGTTCGGGCTCGTAGTTTTGCTGGCGACCAAGGCCGATTGCGCCTTTTACAGTAAAGTAACCACCCACCATGAATAATACGAGCGTACCGAACATGATGTAAGTTTTGCTTCTCCAAACAGGCACCGGCTCCAGCGCAGGCAGACCTTCTTTATCGCTTGCCAGTTTCTTAAGATTAGCGTTAACCTGCAATAATACAAATGATACGATTGCAAGAATCAACGTAAGTATGCCAAACAGTAAAGTGTTATCACCTTCCTCAGCCATTGCATCATTTGGATTTGCAGACGGAGTTCCTTCTTTTTGTGGGCCCGGAACAGGTGCACTCTTTATATAACCGAGTATCGCGTCAATATCCTGGTCAGAAAGACCGGGAAAAGAGTTCATCGCAATCTTATTGAATTGATTGAAAAGGTTATTGGCATAAGGATCTCCGGTTTTCAAAAAAGCCTGGCTGTTTTTGATCCATGCATGCAAATTCTCCTTGCTGCTCCAACGATCTTCCACACCACGTAATGCAGGACCAGTTAACTGCTTGTCTATAGCATGACAAGATGCACAATTTTGCGAAAAAAGCGCCTTACCATCCTGAGCGAATAAATTATTATTACTGAAAAGCACCGAAAAACAGAGAACCGCAACAAAAGTTAGTTTCGAAATAATGCTTCTATAGTGGGTCATATTCACAATTCTGTTGTCTAGATGTGGAAAAATGTACCTGAGTGCCCGCAAAAGTATGACAGGAATTTGACAAAACCCCACTGCTATAAAATTTTTTTTAAGCTCCTTTTTCATCACTTATAATATTGTAAAGCAAAACTATCAGCGCATAAATTTTATTATCCATTTTGTATAAACTTACCTGTTAATAAACGTCCTTTACATATCTCAAAACACAAATAACATCGTTTAAAAGTGTCATCCAACAAAGTTCACCTGGCCATCTTTGCATCAGGAGCAGGCAGCAACGCAAAAAAAATCATCGGGCATTTTAACCATCACCCAGGCATAACGGTAAGTCTTATAGTTTGTAATAAACCTGGTGCCGGTGTGCTAAAAATTGCTGCAGATCATAACATCCCATTCTTAACTATAGAAAAGGAAACTTTCTTCAGGGGTAATGCTTACATTGATGAACTCAGGGCTTACAATATTAATTTTATTGTGCTTGCAGGGTTCTTATGGAAGATCCCGGAAAAGCTTATAAAAGCATACCAGGGCAATATCATCAACATACATCCGGCATTACTGCCAAAGTATGGTGGCAAAGGAATGTATGGCTCATTTGTGCACGAAGCTGTAATAAGAGATAAAGAAACGCAAAGCGGTATTACCATTCATTTTGTAGATGAACTGTATGATCATGGAGATCATATTCTGCAGGTCACCTGCCCTGTATATCCATCAGATACGCCGGCATTGCTTGCACAAAGAATTCATGCACTGGAGCACGAGTATTTTCCTGCTACGGTAGAAAAGGTTGTAATGGAAAAAAAGAATGCCGGGGCACTATAATGTAACCGGCAGCAGTACTTTGGTCATCGCCTGTTGTGTCACTCACTTGTACTTTCTGTTCGTTATGCAGCTTTGCGAAGCATTGTATACGGCGTGTTGCTCTGCGGGCAACAAGGTTGACGTAGCCTTGATCGAAAGATAAAATTTTGCTCTGGTCTCCGCGTTTGTTCAGCATTGTTACAGGCGTACAAGAGTGCGACGCAACGAAAGTTACATGCATGTTTTGCAGCCGGGCTCATCATTTATTTCATTACCTGCCCTGACTGTATTTCTTTTCTTTCCTGTAATTTTTTATACGCCATAATAAACAAGGCGCCGAGGTTTTTGTGTGGTGGCACATAATCATCAAATAAACCATTACCACCCATTTTCTTAGAAAGCGTTGACCATAGTACCGGCCAGTTAAGGTCTTTGCCCTGCCGGAGCGTTTCTAAAATAAGCGCAATCATAGGGTCGTTTACATTTAAACTTCCTGTTTGTTTGGATGCAATGATCTGTGCACCGGGGCATATGCGCAATATTTTATCGAGGTTTTGGTAGGCACCACAACTACCCAATAGTACAATTTTGGCTGACTCTGGTAATTGCTCGAGTGTTGAAGGCAACCAATAGCTGTGGCCGCGATGTATAACAATTGTTGGCGAAAGATTTTTTTGATAGAGATAATCATTTAATGCAGCCTGTGCTTTTGCATCGAGCCCTTTTGTATCATCTAACGGACGGTTTGCATAAATAACAACCGGCACTCCTTTGGTAGATGCAACCGTAACCCATTCTGCACTTGGCGTAATTTTCCAGTTGGCGTTGCTGAAGTAATTCATAAAACCGGCAAAAGAAGCCTTACCATCCTTATCGCCATAAAAGAACTGCTGCACAATGATCTTTTTGGCACTATCCTGCAAGTCTTTGTATGGCATGTAATACACAGGCGGTATATCCAACTCTTTAGATACATCGATTTTATTTGTGGAGTCCATGGAAAGAAAAAGCGTATTTAAAATACCATAGATATCTGTGCGTCTTTCATCATTTGCTTTTTTGCCTTCCTGCCAGTTCCACTGTACCTGTGTAAGAATGAGGTTGCGTACATTGGCATCATCAATACTTGCGTAAGAGTTGGCTACATCAACAGCATCTTCCAGGCTTTCTGTTTTATGCAGGTTATTTACAAATGCTTTCATTAGTACCTGCGCATTGTTGTTATCCATGCGTTTCAGAAAATCATCAAGCGTGTTGTAGTTGGAGGCAATCTTTATCCATTTTTTAAAATGGTCGAAGCGCACATTCATCAGCAGGGAATCTGATTTTGGATTTTTCATTCTCTGCCATATTCTCGGGTAAACACCTTTTACATAGCTCGATGTATATATAATTTCTTCGCCTTCTACGGCCAGGTAGTACAGGTCCTGGGGGCTAAGGGGCTCAAGTATTTTAAACCTTACCCGCTCATCGTTTACATCGTGCAAACCGTTGATCTCGTTTATAAAAGGATCTGCGGCCTTGCCCTGCATTTTTGCACGCAGGCCATCTGCTGCCATAGGCGTGTCTTTTATGCGGGCAAGATCGGCGTAATCAATAGCCGTTTGCACCAGCAACTTGTAATATTTTACATCATTATCCATCACAGCCGTTACATCGTCAAACGATAACCTGCCACGATAGATATTATCAAGAAAAGGAAACAACTGCCTGCCTGTTTTCAACTGCGCCATGCGGCTAATAACTTTTACAAGCGAATCAGGGTTTTTCCTGATGTTGGAGGCAAGCTTATTATACGCCGCTGCATAAGTATAAATGCTTTCAGGATCACGTTTGGCAATTTGAGCTACCAGACTGTCTGCAAAAGGAAGATCAGGATTTTGTGTAAGCAAGGGGAGCGCCCTGTTGCGGTACTTGTCGCAATATTTAATCAATACAATATTGTTGGCTTTTTCATAACCCATATTATTATTGAATGCAATATTGTGAAGCAATATGTTGCCTAGCTCATAAGAGTAATTGTATACTTTTCCTTCTATTGATTCACCCTCTTTTTCAAGCGGCATGCATTCTTCAAAAGCATCGATAATAGCCGGTAAAAGTGAATACTTCACTGAATCAACCCTGGCTTTGTACATGTAGCTGTTAAGTATTTCATTCAGACCACGTAGAAATTTTATCTTCCCATTATTGTCGAGTGTTGAATCTGCCTCGATTGTTTTTCTGATATTATTTACACCCGTTGTTGCGGCAGCCGTTACGTCAGTGTTTACCTTTTCATTCGGGGTAAGTGTAAAAAGACTGTCTTCCTTGCCGTCCATGGCAAGAAGCTTCTTTTGGGTGCCGTCAAGGATTTCATGAAAGTAAAGACGGGATAACGGAATTTTGGTATCGGAAGAAGGTTGGCCATTAACCAGGTAAAACAAACCAAGTAAAACCGAAAGTATAAGGTATCTTTTCATTTATAAAAGTAGTGCTTCTCAAAATCTTATCTGACCTTGCAAAGGTAGCATAGTTTTCACTTAACAATTAGATAATGCGTTTACTATGCCAGAATGAATTTGTAAAATTATTTTTGTGTAAAGGAATTGTTAATGGAAAACAAGATGAAAAAGGTTTTGATAGCTGATGATGAAAAAGATATACTGGAGATCATTAGTTACAACCTGATGAGTGAAGGTTATGAGATCTATACTGCAAAAGACGGGAATGAAGCACTGGACATGGCAAAGAAAGTTCAACCGGACCTGATCATACTTGACATTATGATGCCGTATAAAACCGGGATCGAGGTTTGCCAGGTACTCAGAAGCAACGAAGCATTTAAAGAAACGCTGATCATATTTCTTACAGCATTAAACGACGAAACATCTCATATAAAAGGACTTGAATCCGGCGGCGATGACTACGTAAGCAAACCCATTAGCCCGAAAGTGTTGGTAAGCCGTGTAAATGCACTGTTCAGAAGAATACACAAAGACACAGACGATAAAGCCCTCACAATCGGCAATCTCACAATTGATCCTGTAAAGTTTGTGGTTACACTCAAAGGCAAAGACATCGTATTGGCAAAAAAAGAGTTTGAGTTACTGTACCTGCTGGCATCCAAACCGGGAAGGGTGTTCCTGAGAAACGAAATATTAAGCCAGGTGTGGGGACAGGAAGTAATCGTTGGCGACAGAACCATCGATGTACACATTCGCAAAATCCGGCAAAAACTCGATCTTGATTGTATTACCACCGTAAAAGGTGTGGGTTACAAGTTCAACATGTAATCCCGGGCATCTTCAGCAGCTGTGCACTCCGGAAACCATTTGCATATTTCTGATAACGCCTTACTGCTTTCATAATTCTATCCATACTAAATTGCACTTAGTTTAGCTTCGCCTGCAATGTTCAAAACAAAAAATCTTTCTCCAGTAAATTTATCCCTGTTAACAGCACTGGTATTATCGGTGCCTGTGAGTATTGCTTTCTATCTTGTAAGCGATAACATTTACGCAGGTATTATTGCGCTTGCCATTACACTTATTGGCAACTACCTGCTCATAAGATTTGTATTGGAGTCTTTTATCTACCGCAAAATAAAACTGATCTATAAGTTTATTTACCAGACCAAGGCCAGCAAAAAAGAAGAAATGTATTACAAGTACATTCTTCCCAACAAAAGTATAGACGAAGTGAGGCAGGATGTGGAAGACTGGGCCAAACAACGCAAGGCTGAAATAGAAGTGCTGCGCAGCAATGAGCAGTTCCGAAAAGAATTTCTTCAGAATCTTTCACATGAATTTAAAACACCCATTTTCAGCATACAAGGGTACGTAGACACACTTTTAAATGGTGCCCTTGAAAATCCAAATGTAAACCGCCGCTTCCTGGAAAATACTTATAAGAATGTAGAACGTATGGTAAATCTTGTAAGCGACCTTGATGAAATAACCAAACTTGAAAGCGGTGAGCAACCCCTTTATAAAGAAAATTTTATTATACAGGATCTTATCCGATATGTATTTGAAACACTCACCATAAAAATGGTTGAGCGAAATATCAGAGCTTCTATAAAAAAGGGTTGTGAACAACCTGTATATGTTTTCGCAGACAAAGAGAAAATAGGACGCGTACTTACCAACCTGGTTGAAAATGCCATCAAATACGGTGTGCACGGCGGCAATATTGTTGCCAGCATTTACAATACAGACGACCAGCATGTACTCATCGAGATAAGTGATGATGGAATAGGCATAGCAGAAGAACACCTCCTGCGTATATTCGAACGTTTCTACCGCACAGACACCGGCCGCAGCCGCAATGTAGGAGGCACCGGTCTCGGGCTTTCTATCTGCAAACATATTATAGAGGCCCATAACCAGACTATACATGTACGCAGCAAGCCAGACGTAGGTACCACCATAGGTTTTACACTCGAGTCACGGAAAAGTTAGCCATATAATGTTGCCGGCTGCAGTGCTTGTGGCATCACCTGTTGCGTCGCACTCCGTTCATCGTTCCCATCATTATTCAGCACTCCTGGCTAGTCCGCGTACACAATATATTTTTTACAAAAACCTTTTATTGTAGCAATAAAAAAGCGGGCTTTTACAAGCCCGCCATTTATAACAAAACAATTTTTACTGTTAAATCATCATTCTTAAAGGCTCTTCCAGCAGGCTTTTTACAGTTTGTAAAAATGCGGCTCCTGTAGCACCGTCTACCACACGGTGGTCGCAGCTTAGTGTAACCTTCATCACATTGCCTGGTACAATGGCTCCATTCTTGACTACCGGCTCCTGGGATATGCCGCCCACAGCCAATATACATGCATCCGGCGGATTAATAATGGCGGTAAACTGGTCTATGCCAAACATACCAAGGTTAGATATGGTAAATGTGCTTCCTTCCCAGTCAGAAGGCTGCAGTTTCTTGTCTTTTGCCTTCTTTGCATAGTCTTTTACTTCTGTAGCAATCTGGCTCAGAGATTTTGCATCCGCAAACCGTACCACCGGTACCAGCAAACCTTCATCCACGGCTACTGCCACCCCAATATTTACATGGTGGTTGATCCTTATCTTATCACCCAGCCAGCTGCTGTTTACTTTAGGGTGTTGCTTCAGTGCCACTGCCACCGCTTTCAGTACAAGGTCATTGAAACTTATTTTTACACTGCTTACTTCGTTCAGTTTCGCACGTGCAGCAACACAGGCATCCATATCAATACTCATGGTAAGATAAAAATGCGGTGCTGTAAACAGGCTTTCACTCAGGCGGCGTGCAATTGTTTTACGCATCTGCGATACCGGCACTTCTTCAAAGCTTTCCTGGCCTACAGGCGCAGTGGTGGCTTTAGATGCAGGAGCCGCAGCGGGTGCAGCGCTTGCAGCCGGCGCATCAGCAGGCTTATAATTATCAATATCAGTTTTGGTAATACGACCATTATCGCCACTACCTTTTACATATTTCAGGTCTATCCCTTTTTCAGAGGCAATTTTCTTAGCCAGGGGAGATGCAAAAATTCTGCCTTCATTCACTACCTGCTGTTCAGCTACAGGTGCGGCAGCCTGCGCAGAAGCGCTGCTTTCCGCCTTTGGCGTTTCCTTTGTTTCGGCCGGCGCCGTTGCTGCACCACCACCGTTTTTCATTGCTTCCAATACTTTATTCACATCGAACCCTTCTTTGCCAATGATACAAAGCAGGTCATTCACCTGTATTTTTTCGCCTGCTTTTGCACCCTGGTATAACAGAACTCCTTCTTTATAGCTTTCCAGTTCCATGGTGGCTTTGTCAGTCTCAATATCGGCCAGTACTTCGCCTTTTTTTACTGTATCTCCAACATTTTTGTGCCAGCCTGCAATTACACCTTCGGTCATAGTATCACTTAAACGTGGCATTAACACTACCTCTTCCATTGCAGCAACATCTATGCGGCCACCGCCCGAAGGTTGTGCAGGGGCTTCTTCTTTTTTAGGCTCTTCTTTCTTAGGCGCTTCTTCTGTTGCTTTAGGCGCAGCAGCACCATTACCTCCGTTGCCATTATGCTGTGCAACAAGTGCACTCACATCTTCACCCTGCTTACCAATAATGGCCAAAAGGTCGTTTACCTGCAGTTTACCTCCCTTATCAGCACCAACATGAAGCAGCGTACCCTCCTGGTAACTTTCCAGCTCCATTGTTGCCTTATCTGTTTCAATCTCAGCTAAAAGGTCGCCTTTCTTAACCGCGTCTCCTGGTTTTTTATGCCATGCCGCAATAACACCTTCTGTCATGGTATCACTCAAACGGGGCATTAAAATCACTTCTGCCATTGGTATGTAAGATTTAAATATTCAATTTTTGTACTTAGCTGCATAGCTGCTATTGAACTGTGGTTGTGTCACTCACTTGTACGCCATCACATTATTCGGCAGCGATACCTCGTTTGCAACATGCACTATGCTACTTTTTTTTCGAGCCGTGAAATTACAGTAAAATGCAATAGATTCAAGTTAGTGCTTTGATTTTTGTGAAAGACCTTACCCGGCAGTAAAAACATGCAGGCAGGCTGTCTGTAAAGTCTGCTCGTAAACGACTGTAAAAGTATACGCAGACTGTACCCTGCGTGCTGCACAGGGTACTGCAGTACAAGTGTGCGACGCAACAGAAGCTTCATAGTAATGCAACTGCCCGGCCCACCTTATTCTTCTTTAGATACCGGCGGCGCCTGCCAGTTGCTTTTGGGGTTATAGTATTTCCACAGCAAGGCAGACAATTTGCGTGTAAGCACCCACGCTTCGTTGTTATACTGCCAACTGGTGTCTTTGTTATTTTTGGTAAAAATGCTGAATATATAAGGGTTTACGGCGCTGTTTACATATACGATCTCATCGCGGCTGGCATCTACGGCACCATTTTTATCTGCTGTAAACACACCGGGTGGAATTTGCGACAAAGCTTCTTCGTCCCAGTACTGCCGGCCCAGCAGCCGCAACATTTGACCATCTGGCGCACCCAGTAAATGTCCCATTACAATACGCTCCATCATCTGAGCTATCTCTTTGGGGGTTGTTTGGCCCCAGCCATACAGGCTCCTGTTGGTTTCCCGGCCGGGTGTTCTGCTGTTTACACGCGTGTTTGTAAAGCCAAGACTGTCGAGTATGCTGTTGATTTGGGTGCCGCCACCGGCCAGGCCCTGCAACCACAGACTCGCTGTGTTATCGCTTGTGGTTAGCATAAGCATGATGACCTTGCTAAGTTCTATGGTAGCGCTGTCTTTAAAAGATGCAAGTATATCGTCTCCTTCATTGTAAAAAAGCGAGTCGGTATATGTAAGCCGCTGGTGGTACTGCAATTCTCTTTTTTGTATCCTGTTCATGATGCCCAGCAGAATAGGCATTTTTACAATACTCGCCGTTGGAAAAACCGTATCTGCGTTTATTGCAGCAATTTTATCGTGTTTAAGATCATGCACGTATACACCTATGTTGCCATTAAAGCCCTTTACCAGGGTGGCAATTGCTGCCTGCAGTTTTGCATCTGTTTGTTGTGCATGCGCCGCAGCAGCAATGAAAACCAGTAAGAATAAAAATGTACGATGCATAACAGGTATTAAAGAAATGAAGTTAGCTAATTTTGAAAATGCATCTAAAACGAGAACAGGTTTCTGTTGCCAAACTGTTAAGATATTAGGTGTTATTGTATTCTTGAATTACTTTGAGCAATCTTACTATGACCAAAAGAATTACTATGCAAAGGCTGCTTTGTTTATTGCTGATCGTGTACTGCCCTTCGCTTGCTTTTTCGCAGCAAATAAATAAAGAAACCTTTACGGCCAATCTTGAAAACCTTGGAACCGGTTTTCCGCAGGAAAAAGTGTACATACAGTTTGATAAACCGGTATATGCGCCGGGTGAAACGATCTGGTTTAAAGCGTACATTATGTCGGCAACTACGCCATCGCTGGTAAGTGCCAATATTTATATAGACCATACTGATGCAAACGGCAATGTGTTATCGCATGCTGTATTGCCCATGATTGCATCGTCTGCAAAAGGCAGCTATGTAATACCCAAAACATATAGTGGAAACAGCATTCATGTAAGGGCTTATACAAAGTGGATGCTCAATTTTGATTCTTCCTTTCTCTATAACAAAGACATCAGGATTTTACAGCAAAAACAAACAGCCGCAAAAGCACCGGCTGTAAACAAACCTGCCATTGATTTCTTCTCGGAAAGCGGCGACTGTATTGCAGGCATAAACTGCCGTATAGCATTTAAGTCAGTTTATGATAACGGCAAGCCATGCAATGCCAAAGGTACTATAGTAAACAGCAAAGGTGAGACGGTTGCCACTTTCACTTCGGTACACGATGGTATGGGCATCTTCCCGCTGGATGCAAAAGCCAACGAGAAGTATATTGCAAAATGGAAAGATGAACAGGGCAAACCATATGAAACACCACTGCCTGCTGTGAAGCCGGGTGGCATATCCCTGGAAGTGCGCCTTACCGAAGGCAAAAGAAGTTTTATTATAAAAAGAAGTACCACTGCTGCTGAAAATCTTGAACAGGTGCAAATTGTTGCCACCATGGACCAGCACCTTGTGTATATGGCCAATGTAAATCTTAAAGAAACCCCTGCGGTTGGCGGTGCTATTCCTGTGGATCAGTTGCCAAGCGGCATTCTGCAGCTAACCGTATTCGATGCAAACTGGGTGGCCGTTGCGGAGAGAATAACTTTTATCAACAACAATGATTACGTATTTGAGCCAGAAGTTGGCTTTGCTGCTTTGGGCACATCTAAACGCGGTAAAAATACGCTGGTAATAAATGTTCCTGATACACTGGAAGCAAACCTCTCGGTAGCAGTTACTGATGCCGGCATAGGTATAGACAGCAGCGATAACATTATCTCCCGCCTGTTACTTACCGGCGATCTGAAAGGAAATGTGTACAAACCCGGATATTATTTTGCCAATAGCAGCGATTCCTTACAACAACAGCTTGATCTCGTAATGCTCACAAACGGCTGGCGCCGCATAAAATGGAACGATCTTGTAGCCGGCAAAATGCCCGTGATAAAGTATTCCAACGATACCAGTTACCTCTCTCTGGCAGGAAAAGTATTTGGCACTTCTGCAATGGATATGCGCCAGTCGGGTTTCTTATTCCTTATTCTCGACAGGAAGAGTGACAGCACCAGAAACAGCATGCAGGTTTCGCTGGAGAAGGATGGCTCTTTTAAAGACCCCAACGTTATTTTGTTCGATACCACCAGGATCTATTACCAGTTTGCCGGAGCCAAAGACATGGCTAATTCCACTGAAGTTGTATTTAATAACGGCACACTACCATCACCGGGTAAGATCAATTTTGATAAAAACATGAACCGTTATTTCCTCGATAGCGCTGCCGAAAACCGCAACCTTTACTTTGCCAGTGAGCAGGCAAGACTTGCAAAATTCCTGGAAGGCACTACGCTGGAAGGTGTAACGGTAAAGGCTAAAACAAAAAGCCGGGAACAGATACTCGATGAGCAATATGCGTCGGGCTTGTTCAGCGGTGGCAATGCCCGTTCTTTCGACCTGGAAAATGACCCGTTTGCGAGGTCTTCTCTTGATATATTTAACTACCTGCGCGGAAAAGTTGCGGGGCTAAATATAACCGGCCAAACAGGGCCCGGCAGCCAGCCATCTGTACAATGGCGCGGTGGTACGCCTTCCTTTTATATCAATGAAATGCCGGTCGACATTAGCCAGATCGGCTCTACCAACCCCAGCGATGTTGCTTATATCAAAGTTTTTCCACCACCTTTTTTTGGCGCTTTTGGCGGCGGCGCCAATGGTGCAATAGCCATATATACCAAGAAAGGCGGCGCTGCACCTGTAACCAAAGGCAAAGGCATGCCCTCGAAACTGGTAATGGGTTATGCGCCAGAAAAAGAGTTTTACTCGCCCAACTACGGCACATTTGACCAACGCAATGAACAGGAAGACCTGCGCTCTACCCTTTACTGGAACCCTATGATCTTAACCAATGCAAGAAACAAAATGGTAAAACTTACTTTCTATAACAATGATATTACCAACAGCTTCAGGGTTATTGTAGAAGGTGTAACCAAAGATGGCCGTATAACACACATAGAAAAAGTGATAGAATAATTTTATGAGCCCGGCTGTATAACATGCATGAGGCTTTACTTGCGTCGCACTCTTGTACGGCTGAAGCAATATTCAACAAAACGCGAAGATTGAAGAATGATTGTCTTTGTGTAAAGCAATGCCTGCATACCTGGACCGATACCAATCAGTTACTACCAGCCTGTAACCATGCAATGTTTTGTTATACTGTGTAAACCGGTATATGGATATTTTACGGCATTTTTGGGCCTACCAAGGCAGAAAACGCACAAATAACAAAGACAGGTATAACGCCCATGCGGTTGATTTTGGTGACAGGCATTCGGTGTATAACGCCACTATTTTTTGGTACTTATAATACGCCCGGTGTAAAATAATGTTATGGTCGTCGCACTTGTTCAGTGTAGCTTCTGCAGTACAAGAGTGCGACGCAACGGCAGCTAAATAGTAGCAATGGAGTTGGGTACATAAAATAAAAAAGCCTCTTCATAAGAAGAAGCTTTTGTGCGGAAGAGGAGATTCGAACTCCCACGCCAGTTACGGCGCTACCACCTCAAAGTAGTGCGTCTACCAATTTCGCCACCTCCGCAACTTTGGGAATGCAAATGTAAGGGGATAGCATTATTTTTCAATCGCTATTTGTGCAATTCTATTCTGAAGGTAGTACCCTTGCCAATCTCGCTGTTTTTTACATAAATAGCACCTTTATGGTACTGCTCAATAATTCTTTTGGCAAGCGTTAAACCCAGCCCCCACCCACGTTTTTTGGTAGTAAACCCTGGTTCAAAAACATTTTTGAGGTTGGCTTTAGATATGCCCTTTCCGCTGTCTTTTACATCGATCTTTATTTGTGTATCCGTTTCCCTGATACGTATTTGTATAGAACCCTTGCCTTCCATTGCGTCGAGCCCGTTCTTAAGCAGATTTTCCATTACCCAGTCAAACAGGGGCGGCGAGATCATGGCATTTACAACACCGGCACCATTGGTATCTATGGAAAAATCTACATTGCGCCCCGACCGCTTTTTAATGTACTCTACCATGGTTTCTATTTGCTCAACCAGGTTCTTTTGTTCCAGGTTTGGCTTACTGCCGATCTTCCCAAAACGGTCGGTAATCAACTCCAGCCTTACCACATCTTTTTCAATTTCGGTTACGATCTTTTCATTGCCCGGTATATCTTTTAGTACTTCTATCCAGCCTTTTAAACTGGTGACAGGAGTACCTAACTGATGTGCTGTTTCTTTTGCCATGCCGGCCCATAACTGGTTTTGCGTGCTCATGTAGGCGGTACGCTGGGCAATAACGGTAATAATGATAAACAAGCCTACGATAACCAATTGTATAATGGGATAATAACGCACCTCTTTTTGCAAGATGCTTTCGCCATAATAATATTTGTTGGCTACATATGGGCTATCGCTTAAAACAAGTGTGATAGGATCATTTTGCTTTTTAAATTCGGCAAGCTTACGGCTGAGGTATTTGGGATCGCCGGCGATGGCGTTAGAATCCAGATTTATACAGTTGCCCGGGTTTATCCGGTCGTTTTCGTCTGTTTCTATAATGGGTATGTCTTTATTTTCAAGCGATATTTTAGAAGCCAGCGTAAGGCTTTGCGGATCGTTTACGATCATCATTGTTTTTAATGCCTGCACCCATGTATCTACCCTGTTCTTTTCGTCTGCGGCAATCTTCCTCGATAAATATTGAGAATAAAAAACAGTTCCGGTAACAATACTGATTGCTATTAAAAAAATAACCGTCTTACCGTTGATCCATTGTTTAATCATGCTTCTAAAGTATAGAATCTTTGATGCCTGAAAAATAAAAAACCCCGCAAAATGCGGGGGTTGGTAATATATAGAGAAACCTGAACTATCCAAATATGCCGCCTTTCTTCAATGCCTTTGTTCCTTCACCGATCTTAAAACCATTCTGGTAAATTTCTACCTTGTAATTTCCGGTCTGGTATTTACCAGCTTCGGGTTTCCAATCGAAGCTTACAGGTGTGCGTTTTCCCTGTTCGTATTCAACATTTACTTTACTGGTAAAAGTTTTATCTCCTTCTTCTCTTGTGGTAAATGTACCGCTCGATGAAGGCATTGTAATAGGTTTGCCATCGGGCCCGGTAACAGATACATACAATTCTTTTGAACCACTTGGAGAGATCCTGTTTTCATCAAGATCAAAAGATATTCTGAACACGTCTACACGTCTTGCTGTAGTGGTAGTTTTTTCTTTACCACTGTTCTTGATATCAATAGGTGTGATATTGATATTAGAAGCGTGTAGTGTTGAACCAATATCTTCAACATGTGCTTTTTCCTGTTGTGTGGAAGCAAGATTTTGCTCTACAACAGCTTTCTGTGCAGTTACAGTATCTCTTTCTGCGGTTACACGCTGGTTTGTTTCAGTAAGCTGCGTATTTTCAAGTTTCAACCTTTCAACTTCTGCAACCAGATCATTGATCTTACCATTGAGTTCGGCGATCATTGACTTAGCTTTTGAAAGGTCTGCATTCTTCTTACCAAGCTCTGACTTGATATTTGATTTTAGTTTTTCAATTTCTTTCTGGCGGTCAGTTAATTCTGAAGTTAACTGTGTATTGCTGCCGGTAAGAGAATCCATACGGGCCAGTGCATCATTGTATTCTTCCTGTATTTCATTGCGGGCAGAATCAACGTTTGAATATTGTGTTTGTAGTTGTGTAATTGTTTCTTTAGATTTACTCTTATCATACACAACATAACCCCAGGTACCAAGTAGTGCAGCTATTAATAAACCATAGATAAGTTTACGATTGTCTTTAGGTGGCTGCTGTTGCGGTGTAGAACCGGCAGATGGATAATTTGTATAGCTCATATTAATAAGAAATTTAAGTGTTTATATGACAAATGTTTATGGTGCTGATTCTATTTATAACTTATTGGTAATTGACATTGAAACTGTGCCTCAGTACCGGGATTATGCGCAACTCCCGGAAGCCTGGAAAAGTCTCTGGAGCGACAAGATTTCCAAAACCGTGCCAGAAAATGTTTCGCCTGAAAACGCTTACCAGCAAAGGGCTGGCATACTTGCAGAGTTTGGAAAAGTGATTTGTATAAGCACCGGATTCTTTCATAATAATGAAGAAAATAAGCCATCACTACGCTTAAAAAGTATTTCAGGAGACGATGAGGGATTGCTGCTTCGGTCATTTATTGAGATAACAGATAAGTGGCATAAACATAATAAAAATTTTCAATTTGCAGGACATAATATAAGAGAGTTCGATATTCCTTATTTGTGCAGGCGTATGCTCATCAATCATATACCGCTTCCTTCATATCTCAGCTTCCAGGGTGCAAAACCATGGGAAGTGAAGATGACAGATACGCTGCAGTGGTGGAAATTTGGCGATTACAAACATTATACATCACTTCACCTGCTGGCAAATGTATTGGATGTGCCTACTTCAAAAACAGATATTGATGGCAGCCAGGTGCAACATGTTTACTACGAGGAAAAAAACCTACCGAGGATTGTTGAATATTGCCAGCGGGACGTGATTGTTGTAGCCAACCTGATACTGCGGTTCAAAAACCTTCCGCTGCTTACTGATAACGACATAACCATTGTTTCCTGATGTGCACAACTAAATCTTAAACCACAGATCGAAAACAGTGAACATTATTATCTTGCAGTGTTATGGACAAATTTATTGTTTCGGCAAGAAAATACAGGCCACAAACCTTTGACACTGTTGTTGGCCAGGCCCACATTACCACCACGCTCAAAAACGCTATCAGGAATAACCAGCTTGCGCATGCTTTTCTGTTTTGTGGTCCGCGTGGCGTAGGTAAAACAACCTGTGCACGTATACTTGCCAAAACAATCAATTGCGAGAATCTTCAGCCGGATGGTGAAGCATGCAACGAATGTCATTCATGCAAAAGTTTTAACGATGGAATTTCTTTGAACATTCATGAACTGGATGCCGCTTCGAATAATTCTGTGGATGATATAAGATCTCTTGTAGAGCAGGTGCGCTTTGCACCACAGGCAGGTAAGTACAAAGTATATATTGTAGATGAGGTACACATGCTTAGCGCAAGCGCATTCAATGCATTCCTTAAAACACTGGAAGAACCGCCACCTTATGCTATATTCATTTTAGCTACTACAGAAAAGCACAAAATACTTCCTACCATTTTATCGCGTTGCCAGATCTTCGATTTTAAACGTATTACAGGAAATGATACCGTAGAGCACCTGCAGGAAATAGCCGATAAGGAAGAAATAAAAGCAGACAAAGCTGCATTGCAGGTAATAGCACAGAAAAGCGAGGGTTGCATGCGGGATGCACTAAGCATTCTGGACAAAATCGTAAGCTTTACCAACGGCGAAGTAACATACCAGAATACGCTGGAGCATTTAAATATTCTTGATCACGACTACTATTTCCGTTTATTGGAGCACCTGCTGCAACAGGATCTTGCAGCGGCTATGTTGCTGTATGATGAGATCAATAAAAAAGGTTTTGAAGGCGACATGGTGCTAAATGGCTTTGCAGAATTTATACGAAACATACTGGTATGTAAAGATGTAAAGGCCGCAGCATTACTGGATGTGGTAGAAGGTATGCAGGAAAAATACACTTCGGTAGCGAAAGCCACCGGCCTTTCCTTTTTGGTAAGTGCTTTGAACATTTTGAACGAAGCGGAAATTAACTACAAGATGGCCCGCAACAAAAGACTGCACGTGGAAATGGCGCTGATTAAACTCAACTTTTTGCAACAGGCCATTGAACTTTCCACAGATAATGGTACCGTAATTAAAAAAAAACGGCTTGACGGCCCTGTAGCTTATAAAATTAAAAACATCAATCCTTTGCAGGTAAAGGCAGCGGCTACAGATGCCAAACCCGCCACTCAGCAGTCGTCCAGGTTATACATACAGGAAGAAGTACAGCCGGAAACAAAACCAGCAACAAAGCCAAAAGCCAATACAGCCACGGCAACCGTGGCAGCAAAACTACCTGTTAATGGTGCACAATCTGCAGCGGCCGCAACCGCCCGGCCTGCGGTTGGCAAGGTAAGCCTGCTCGAAACTTTAAGGGCCAAAATTGGCGACCAGTACAATATTGAGGAGATCAAAGAAGCAGAAGCGCTGGAACTAAACAAACTGCAGGATACCTGGAACCAATATGGCTTAAAGATGGAAGAGCAACAAAAGCATTCTTCTGCCAATACGTTTAAGCTTGCAAAGCTTAATATAGAAACAGATAATTTCTTCACCGTGGTTGTGCATGCCATTACGCAACAGCGCTTTATAGAACAGGAAAAGATGTTGCTGGCAGATTTTGTACAGCAGGCTTTCAACAACCGCAGTATTACCTTTAAAGTACTTGTAGAGCAGGGAGAAGAGGAAGAAGTACCGGCAAACCTTGTACTCAACAGCCGGCAGCGCTTTGAGAAGATGGCCGAAAGGTATCCCTTGTTAAGAGACCTGAGAGATAAATTACGGCTGGAACTGGATTACTGATTTTTATGTACCCGGCACCTGTACACATATTGAACTTCCGTTGCGTCGCACTCTTGTACGGCAGGAACTTTGCCGGGCAATGCGAAGACTGAAGCGAAGTCATGGTCATGAATGGTTCCAGCAAAAGGGAGCAGTCTTTACCAGGCGCATGCAGGTTGCTGTTCTTTTCACCTTTGTCTTAGTGCGTACAGGCCGGCTAAACAGAACGCCACAGCTGCCATAAATGAGGAACCCTGAAGGGAGTGACACAACAGGCGATGCCATAGAAAACCATAGCCCGCTACATAAAAACCCGGCTTTACATAAGGTATATGCTACTTATTTTAAAAGTGCCCGCACATAACCCATCTATTTCATTAATTTTGCCATCCTTTAATGCCTAAGTATGCAGGATTTGCTGGAAAAAATAGATAAAACACGCCTTCCGAAACACGTGGCCATTATAATGGACGGTAACGGTCGCTGGGCCAGGGAAAAAGGCCAGGACAGGTTATACGGTCATTTCCATGGCGTGGAAAGTGTACGGAATATTGTTGAAGGCGCCGGCGAAATTGGCATTCAATACCTCACTTTATACGCTTTTAGTACCGAAAACTGGGACCGGCCGGCACAGGAAGTTACCGGTTTAATGGAGCTGCTTATTGAAACCATTAAGAAAGAAGCTGCCGATCTTAAAAAAAACAACATAAAGCTCCATGTTATTGGTGACATGAGCATGTTGCCGGACAGGGCACGGAAGGAACTGCAGGAAGTACTCGATGAAACCCACGACAACACCAGCATGCACCTGATTATGGCACTTAGCTATAGCAGCCGCTGGGAGCTGGTAAACGCCGTAAAAAATATTGCTGTTGATGTAAAAAATGGCAAAATTGAACCTGAAACCATCAACCAAGATACGTTGCAGCGTTATTTAACCACCAGCGAATTCCCCGATCCTGAACTAATGATAAGAACCAGCGGTGAATACCGGATCAGCAACTTTCTTTTATACCAGTTAGCTTATGCAGAATTGTATTTTACAAATGTCAGGTGGCCTGATTTCAGGAAAGAGAACCTGTACGAAGCAATTATTGATTATCAAAACAGGGAACGCAGATTTGGTAAAACAGGAGAGCAGGTAAAGACTGAACCGGTGCATTAAATTAAAATAAGCACCGTTTGTTTTAACAAACAGTTTTGACACAATTCTGAATAATCCTTTTAATTTGCCCAACTTAAAATCTTAAGCGTCTGCAATAACCATAAAACATAACTGCAGAAGCATTTTCAAACACGAACCGGATGCAGCGATTTTATAAGTCTTTATTAGCGCTATTTGTTTTTGGTTTATCAGGTCTTGCAGTTGAAGCCCAGGTTGCCGATACATCAATTACATCTTTAGATCCAGAACTGCTTAATATTTTAAACCAGACCACCCCTCAGAAATATAAAATTGCTGATATAAAGGTTACAGGCAACAAATATTTTGACCAGGCCCTGCTTACATCGGTAGCCGGTTTAAATGTTGGTGACGAAGTAACACTGCCCGGCGGTGATAATTTTGCAAAAGCGATCAACAAACTCTGGGCGCAGAATTACTTTAGCGATGTGGCCATTTATCTTACAAAACTGGACGGCAATAATATTTCGATAGAAATCAATGTAACAGAAAGGCCCCGCTTATCTAACTATTACCTGCGCAACGTAAATAAATCTGAGCAGGATGATCTTGGCCCTAAAACAGGGTTAGTAAAAGGACGTGTGGTTACGGAAAACATGAAGCGTACCGCTATTGACGCGATTGACAAATTTTATTTTGAAAAAGGTTTCCGTAACGTAAAAGTAAACATTGAGACCATAAGGGATACAACGCTTGAAAACTCGGTGGTTTTATACCTTTATATAAATAAAGGCAGTAAAGTAAAGATCAACCAGATCAACCTTATTGGCAATGAAACAGTGAATGAGCTTAAGCTGAAAAAGCAAATGAAGGGTACAAAAGAAATGACCCGCTTAACACTGTTTCCACCCAAAGACTCTGGCGGTATTGCCAATCCTTCCCGTTATACTTTCAGCGAATACCTGCACGACAAAGGATACCTTACTTTTACCAAAACACGCCGGGTACTTGACCCCTATGTACGCCTGAAGATTTTTTCCAACGCAAAATTCGATGAGAAGAAATACGAAGAAGACAAAGAAAAAATCATTGAATACTACAACTCGCTGGGTAACCGGGATGCAGCCATTGTTCAGGATAAAGTGTATTCAAATGCCAGGGGAAATATCAATATTGATCTTAAAGTTGATGAAGGGCACAAATACTATTTTGGCAATATTACCTGGAAAGGCAATTCTAAATATTCCGATTCTTTGCTTACCGTTATTCTTGGTGTGAAGAAAGGAGATATTTACAATGCCGAGTTACTGAATAAAAAACTTGGTAAAAGTATTTCTCCTGAGGGTGGAGACATTAGCGGGTTGTATATGGATGATGGCTATCTCTTCTTCCAGGTTAACCCGATTGAGACCGCTGTTTACAATGATACCATCGATTTTGAGATCAAGATACAGGAAGGCCCACAGGCCAGATGGAAAAATGTTCGTATTGCGGGCAATGACCGTACAAAGGAATATGTGATAAGGCGCGAACTTAGAACATTACCGGGTGAGAAATTCAGCCGTAGCGATGTGATCCGTTCTCAGCGTGAGATTGCCAACCTCAGCTTCTTCGACCAGGAAAAGATTTCTCCCAATATTGTTCCAAACCCGGAAGATGGTACAGTAGATGTTACCTGGAATGTGGTTGAAAAATCCAGCGACCAGCTTGAGCTTAGCGCAGGTTTTGGTGGCGGTATTGGTCTTACTGGTACGGTAGGTGTTTCGTTCAATAACTTTTCAATAAAAAACATCTGGAACAAAAAAGCATGGGATCCGTTACCCGTTGGTGATGGCCAGAAGTTAAGCCTGCGTGTACAAAGTAATGGCCGTGCTTACCGTTCTTACAACGTATCATTTACTGAACCATGGCTGGGTGGCAAAAAAAGAAACGCGTTCACCGTAAGTTTTTACGATACAAAATTTGCCAATGCTTACGATTACACAACCGGTACCTATACCAAGGCAGCGGCCGACACTTCTTTTTTCAAAACAACAGGTGCTTCTATTGGTTTACAAAAGCAGTTGAAATGGCCTGATGACTATTTCTCTTTTGGAGCCTCATTAAGCTTTGCACGTTATAAACTGAAGAACTATCCAATTTCACAAACATTGAAATTGCCCGATGGTAGTTTATTCAGGAACGGTTTTTCCAACAACCTTAGTCTGAGGTTGAACCTTACAAGGTATTCGCTCGATCAGCAGATATTCCCCCGCACAGGTTCCAATTTCAACCTGAGCCTTGCATTAACACCGCCTTACTCTTTGTTTAACAAGAATATCGTTAATTCATCTAATCCATATAGCTGGATCGAATACCACAAATGGCGCTTTACCGGCGAGTGGTATGTACCAATTGGTAAACCGGCAGGTGAAGAAAGAAACAGGCAGTTTGTACTTAAGCTTGCTGCCAAGTTTGGTTACCTTGGCCGCTACAACAAAGACCTCGAAATTTCTCCGTTTGAAAGGTTCCAGGTGGGTGATGCAGGCCTTAGTAACACTTACGCGCTGCTTGGTTACGATATCATTGCACAAAGAGGTTACCCGGTATACGAAACGTCAGATCCTCGTGTAAACCCTGATCAGCAGGGCGCATCACAATACTTTACCATGTTCAACAAATACACGCTGGAGTTGCGCTATCCGTTCAGCACCGCAGCAAGCAGCACTATTTACGGACTTACCTTCTTCGAAGCGGCAAATGGATGGTATTCGTTTAAAGATTACAACCCGTTCCAGTTGCGTCGTTCAGTAGGTGTAGGTGTAAGGTTCTTCCTGCCAATGTTTGGTTTGCTGGGCTTTGATTATGGTATTGGCCTGGACAGAATGAAGAATGGCGGTTCGCTTAAAGACGCATCAAGGTTTACCTTTATGCTGGGCTTTGAACCGGATTGATTTGGCAGAACAGTATGTATGAGCCCGGCTGCAGCCTATGCATGAAGCTTCTGTTGCGTCGCACGCTTGTACTGTTGAAACGCTTTGGAGCATGTGCGAAGATCGGGGCGAAATCTTACCAACATTTACTTTACAGATCTCTAAAACCTGTTATATGAAAAAAATATTTATCATAGTACTTAGTTGCTTCTTTCTTACCGCAACTTCCTATGCACAGCGCTACGCCGTAATCGATACAAAATATATCCTCAATAAAATGCCTGAGTATACAGATGCAGACAAAAAACTGCAGCTTATCAGCGAACAGTGGCAAAAAGAAATCGACAGCAGGCAAGCTGAACTCGACAAAATGTACAAAGATTACGAAGCAGAACAGTTTATGCTGAGCGATGATTTAAAGAAGAAAAGAGAAGATGAACTGTTCAATAAAGAAAAGGAATTACGCGATCTCCAGAAAAGACGCTTTGGCTACCAGGGAGACCTTTTCAAAGAAAGAGAAAAACTGGTAAAACCCTTACAGGATAAAGTTTATAACGCGGTGCAAAAAATTGCAGTAGCCCGCGGGTACGACTTTATACTTGACAAAAGTGAAGGAATTACTGTTATATTTGCCGACCCCAAACTTGACAAGAGCGATGATATCTTGCGCGAATTGGGCATAAAATAAACATTCAATCATCAAAAATCAATTGTTTAAATTCAACAGCACACTCATGAAAAAAGTCTTTTTATCAATGCTCGTTCTTTCTGCTGTATTGTTCGCAGGTGGAGAGGTTAAGGCACAGCAGTTTAAGGTCGCGGTATTTGATCTTGATGCAATGGTTACATACGGCATGCCCCAATATGCGGAAGTAGATAGCCTGTTGCAGATTTACCAACAGGATTCTTTAGCAACAGAATATAACATTTATCAAACAGAATACCAGCGTTTAGACAGCACATTTAAGGCTGACTCTACCGCAGGTAAATCAAAAGCTGTTCTTGACTACACTGATGGCAAGCGCAGAGAAATGGCAATGAATCTTGTTTACTGGCAGCAGATCGCTCAAAGAAAAGTAGAGATGAAAAGAGGCCAGCTTGCACAGCCCCTCTACACACAGGTAGTAAATGCTTACAAAAAAGTACTGGAAACCAAAAAGTATAATTTGATTCTTAAACCACAGACTTATGAACTGGGTTTTCCTATCGATAACCTGTTTATCTCTGTAGCAAAGGAATTGAAACTTACATCTCTGCCACAGGAATTGCTGCAGGTGGGTGATGATCCGGATGCATCGAAAACACCTCCGGCTACCAAGCCTGCAACAGGCGGTGCCACAAAGCCAAAAACAAATTAGTCCAACAATCTTGTTATAAAAAAACCACGCTTATGCGTGGTTTTTTTATTGGCCAACTCCAGTATTTTACTATATAGAAGTGAACTTGTTACAACACTGCATAACACATTGTTTAAACCTGTACTTTAGTAAAAGAAAAACAGCATAACATGCAAGGAAGTATCGGTGTTTTTGATTCAGGCTATGGCGGTCTTACGGTGCTCAAAGAAATAGTAGCCAAACTGCCGCAGTATGATTATATATACCTTGGCGATAACTCACGTTCACCTTATGGCAACCGTTCGTTCAATACTGTATACCATTATACCTTACAGTGCGTGGAATGGTTTTTCAGGCAAGGTTGCCCGCTTGTTATTCTTGCCTGTAATACAGCATCGGCAAAAGCTTTAAGAACAATACAGCAAAATGACCTGCCGCGAATGGCGCCGGATAAACGTGTGCTGGGCGTTATAAGACCAACAACTGAAGTCGTAGGCCAATATACGAAAAGCAAGAAAGTCGGTGTTCTCGCCACCAACGGTACCGTGCAATCAAACTCTTATGTTATCGAGATCAACAAGTTTTATCCTGACGTACAGGTAATACAGGAGGCCTGCCCTATGTGGGTTCCACTGGTGGAAAATAATGAGCATGAAGGCCATGGGGCAGACTTTTTCATTAAGAAAAACATTCACCAGCTATTGAAAAAAGAACCGCTCATAGATACCATTTTGCTGGCCTGCACGCATTACCCTTTGTTGATAAAAAAGATCACAGAATATACACCTGTTGATATTACCATTTTATCCCAGGGCAAGATTGTTGCAAACAGTCTTGCAGATTACCTGAAACGTCATAATGAGATGGAAACAAGGCTGTCCAAAAATGGCCAAAAGATATTTTACACTACAGATTCAACTGCAGACTTTGACAAGCATGCCGCTGCATTTTATGGGAGACCGGTGAGTGCCATACATACAGATCTTAGCTGACAAACACGCACCACACGATGTACGCAAGGCAGCATCGTGTGCCCCGTTAACGCTCTGCAGTACAAGTGAGTGACACAACCTAAGCTTCATAGTAGCAATACAGACCACCAACATTTTTTAAATTCGTTATAAAAAGAAAAAGCACATAAGTGCTTTTTTAATTCAATATTGAGCCATGCTGCAGCACTACTATTAAGCTTTGCTTGCGTCGCACTCTTCAACATTTGAATCTTTGCTGAGCATTTGCAACGCCCCGGCTGTTATACAGCATTGTTGACAATGAAGGTTCTGAAAATAAAATACGTAATGCTTAAAGAAATTTTCATCCATCTTCTTATGGCTTATAACAGCGATGATGCGTTGTGTAAAACATACTGGAATGAAGTGGAAAGCGCATATACAGGCAGGCAGCGCCATTATCATAACCTGCTACACCTGCAGCAGATGTACACGCAGCTCGAAGCATGCAGAGATTATATCGAAGACTGGCCAACAATCCTGTTTGCATTGTTTTATCATGACCTTATATACAAAGCAAGGCGGCGGGACAATGAAGCCCAAAGTGCATTAACTGCAGCCAGGAGATTAAAGGCCATCAATTACCCGCAGGCAAAAATTGCCTTGTGCAGCCAACATATACTTGCCACCAAAAGCCACGTACACAGTAAAAGCACAGATACCAATTATTTTACAGATGCAGACCTGTCTATACTTGGCAGCGACAGCGCAACGTACAATGCGTATGCACACCATGTAAGAAATGAATACAAGTTTTACCCGGGCTTTTTATATAAACCAAGCCGCTGAAAAGTGTTGCAATATTTTCTTGCGCAGGACCACATTTATAAAACACCGCATTTTTCAGCGTTGTTTGAAGCACAGGCAAAAGAGAATATGCAGGAAGAGCTGTATACGTTATAAACAAAAAAGCCATAGCTGATCTGCCATGACTTTTCTGTTCAAAAATGCATTGAAGCAATTAAGCGTTTAACGAATTCAGGAAACTGCATTTTGCACGTTCCTTTTGCTTAGTGCACTTGAAATCCATGCATATAAACGCGTATTTATATTTTCTATTGTTTCCGTCATTCAACACCCTTGATTAAATTTCCACAACATTTAGCATAATATTACGCGCAATATTTTTTATACACATGCCAAAGATCGTGTTGCCACACTATAATAAAACTACTTCTTTGTCGTTCAAAAGCGCCTTAATCTTCCAGTTTGTTCCACCATGTTTTTTTCAGTATCAGAATGATCACCAGGAGTATTACTGAAACTATTGCTACATGTAATTTCATCCAAAGCACAATATACATGGGTAACAGGGTTAGGGCGCATTGTGCTATTATACCCAATACAACATTCAACGCATCCAGCCTGAAACGGTTACCTGTGCTGAACGTAGGGTCTTCAGACAAAACAATAGCCTCCACTGGTTTCCAGAAGCCCCATGGCTTTACGGTGCGGTAAAAAGCTGTAAGCGTGTGCATATTTGTTGCGGGAGCAGCATACGTACCGGCAATGCAACCCGCAACAGATACCAGGAAAAGCAAGGGCCAGTTATACAATGGCAAACCATCAAAAACATAAGGGAATACCAGTGCTGCGGCCACCCCGCTTAACATACCCCAAAAGAAGCCATTTGCATTGAACCTCCACCAATACCACTTAAACATGTTGGCGGCAATGTAACCTCCATAAAGCGCGCCAACGATCCATTGCAACACGCTGTTGATGTCTTTTGCAATGAAGCCGAGCAGGATACCAATTACAACCACCAGCGTACCTACTACATAATTGGTGGTAATGATCATTCGTGTAGACGCTTTCGGGTTGATGTATTTAAGGTATATATCATTTACTATGTAAGCCTGTGCGGCATTCAGCGTACCGGAAAAAGTACCCATAAAAGCACCGAGCAGCCCGGTTAGTACAAGGCCCAGTATTCCCACCGGCAAAAAGCTGTTTACCGCAGAAGGAAGTATCTTTTCGAAATCTGTACCTGCGGGTGAAGAAAGATTCAGCTGATCGTAGTAGAGAAGCGCCAATACAGTTAACCCGATGATCAATGCATATCGGATTGGTAACAATACAATAGAAACAAAGCCCGTCATTTTCGATGCTTCTTTTGGCGACCTGGTTGAGAGTATCTTCTGCATGTCGTAATTAGGTGCCGGGCCTGCAAGACTGGCAAACACCCCTTTGAACAACATCATCATAAAAAAAACGGAGAACATGGAAAACCCATCATCGCTGATCTTCCGGTTTACATCTTCAATAATGCCAGACCAGTCAAGGTCATCTAATGTGCGGCCGAAAAAAGGCGTGTACCAGCCATGCGGTACATTGAGTGTATTGTTTTCTCCGTGCAGGTGTATCATGGCTATTGCAGCAACGGCTATACATGCAATTGTCATTACAATGTATTTGATCACATCACCAATAACAATGCTATGCATGCCCCCTACAACAGAATAAAAAGTGGCGAATATTGTAAAAATAATGCCATAAACGTGCGGTACATACTGAGGTGACACATTAAATGGTATATATGGTTCTATGTACCGCCAGGGAATAAATATCTCCGTAAATTTTCCCAGGCCGATAAAACCATATGCAAGAAAACCAAAGCAACTAAGCAGCGCAAAAGCAACCATTACATTGTGAGAACCTCTGCAGCCTGTGTCATCAGATCCAAACCTGGTAACCAGCCATTCTGCACCTGTGGTAGCATTGGATCTGCGTAACCATTTGGATAGAAACATCATCAAAAAAACCTGGTTGAATACCGGCCATAGCCATGGTATCCACATGCTCTTCATGCCATACACAAAACACAACGATACCATCCACATCGTTCCGCTGATATCAAACATATCTGACGCATCACTTAGCCCCAGCATATACCAGGGCAGGGATTTACCGCCCAGTAAATAATTGTCTTTATTCTTCCGTGCTTTTTTACGAAGCAGCCAGCCAATAACCAGCATCGAGATCAGGTAGGCAAAAACAATTGCTATATCAATCCATTGTAAGCGCATGCCGGTCTGTTGTTATTGGGGGTTCAATTTCGTTTATAAAACTGATTGAACCATGCAAAAGTTTGATGAGTAATGCTGCGATTACAGTGACAAATTTTCTACTGGCTTTGCTGCCTGCTGATGATATTATCTCAAACGTTTGTTGTACCCTGGAATGGCCGGGTTAATGATTGGAACGATGAAGTGAGTGACACAACAGGCGATGCCACACGTGCTGCAGCCGGTACCAAAAAAAACACGATTTAAAAATAAAAGCCCGTTGTAGAAACAACAGGCTTATTCTTTTAAAATTACTGCTTGAGAAAAAAATACTTAATATATTAAAACCCGTATGCGATGCAAGCTGCACCTCATTTACACTTGCTGTCGTTTGTGTCCCGTTTCCAAAAAACAGCGCAGCATAAAATGATATCAACACCTGATCGCACAGCGGGTTTCTTTTGAAATACCATCTTATTGCTGCTAATGACAATATCAATCTATATATATGAAAGACGTGATGAACCTGTAGCAGCAACCGGTTTTGAGCGGTATTGAAACGTTGTTGTAAATCTAATGTTTTCCGTAAAACACACAAGTACTTTTTTATCTTAAAATTTATAGAAAGAGGCGTCCCTATAGCTTAAATAGTTCTTAAATACTGCCGCACAATCATTTTTACGGATATCTGAATTTATCTGAGCTAATATTTTTTTAGCTTTACTGTTTAAATTTCATTATTTACTTTACTGATTGCCATGCCTGCAGAACTACTGAGAGAAATCATTCCATTAACAAAAAATGACTGCTTTACACTTTTTTCACGCAACAAATCCACGTTCGATTTCCCGCTGCATTATCATGAAGAATTTGAACTGAATTTTATATTAAATGCGCATGGCGCGCAAAGAATAATCGGCGATCATATCGGCGAACTGGACGATTTTGAACTGGTATTGGTAGGCCCTAATTTGCAACATGGCTGGTTTAATCATAACTGCGCATGTAAAGACATAAAAGAAATTACCATACAGTTTCACCGCGATTTGTTTGATGAGGCATTTTTAAACAGGAACCAGCTAAGTTTTATAAGGAGCATGTTTGAAAAATCTTTGCGTGGCATCTTGTTCTCAAAAGAAACCACGCAGGCCATCAAACCGAGGCTGGTTGAACTTACCAAAAAACATGGCTTTGATTCTGTGCTGGAGCTGATGTCTATCCTGCACGACCTGTCTGTAAGCCGTAACATGAAAACATTATCTGATGTTTCTTTTGTAGCTGCTGACAATTCATTTTCTTACAACAGCCGCCGCGTAGAAAAAGTGATGCATTACCTCAACGCCAATTTTAGTAAGGATATTACGCTGGCTGAAGCAGCAAAACTTGCCTTAATGACAGATGTGGCATTCAGTCGTTTCTTTAAAGCAAGAACCGGTAAAACGTTTATTGATACGCTTAACGAAATAAGGCTTGGCCATGCATCGCGGTTACTGATTGATACAACACAGAACATTACAGAGATTGCATACAATTGCGGCTTTAACAACATGAGCAACTTTAACCGCATTTTTAAAAAGAAGAAAAACTGCACACCCAAAGAGTTCAGGGATACCTATAATGCTTCGGGTGTAAGAACGTTTATATAAAAAAAACCGGGTGAAAACCCGGCTTTTACTATTTCTTATCAACCACTACAAAAATTACTGCCCTTGCGGGTATATCTATTTTAATACCGTTACCGGCAGATGCAGCATATGGTTTTATACCGGTATAGTTATCCGGGCCGCCGGCAACTCCTGATGGTCCTTCGCCGTTTACGATAACTTTCCTGGAAAACTCACCGCCATCTGTACCACCGGTAAGCGTATACCAGTAATACCTGTTGCCTGCATTGAAATTTTTAAATTTTACCTGTGCCGTTTGTGCCGTGGCAGATTGGTTTACGATCGTTAGCCCCAGCTGCCCCGAAGAATACGTTGATGCATAAACTGACAGGTTGGTACCTCCCGCTACTGATGCATTGATCAGCCGGTCGCCCAACATTTTCTGAAAAAAATACAGGTAGTAAAATGCGGGCCTGGGATTCCACTTTGCCACACCCGGCTCATCGCCGTTACTATACAAACCATGGTCATTGCCATCTTCCCATCCGTTGGCAAGATCCCAACGCGCAGCAAAACCGTATTTGTTCTTCATTAACTCGTTTAACACCAGCACTGCATGCATACCCGCCACATGAGAAACCATTTGCCTTGAGCCTGTAGAAAATATATTGTATTCTGTAAGTGCAAGTGGTTTATTGGTTGCGCCAATGGCTGTAAGCACACCGGTCATTTTGGTAGTGGCCGAAGCTGCAGAAGCCAGCACTTCACTGGCGGGTGCATTGGTCTGGTATGCCGTGTAATAATTGTGCACAATATGATAGTCTGTTGCAGCAGCAACCTGCGGCATTACCTGCTCGTTCCACGTTTTACTCAAAGCAGGTTCCCAGCTTTCGGCAACATGATCGAGTAATTGTGTACCGATGTAAATGGTTGCACCCACCTGCTGCGCGGCATTGCGCATAGAATCTATGAAAACCTTTGCATGTCTGGCATACAAGTCACCGGTTAAAATCTCCGGCTGGCCATCTTTGTTGTTGGCGGTGTTTATCCTGTAACCAGCTTCCCAACTGCCAAAATTTTCGTTGCCCACTTCCCAGTATTTTGTTCTGCCGTTATCGTAACGCACCCATTCTGCTGCAAGGTGTGCTGCATCTGCAACAGGGTTTGGCCCTGTTCCGTAGCGTGCATACCCATAGTTTACTGTAATCATCCCTTCATTCCCTGTTTGCTGCAGCATGCTGTAATAGTTATCTACAGAGCACGTCCAGCTTTCAGTGTTTTTGCCATACCAGAAATTTGATGCAGTACTTACGCCATCTGCATTAACCAGTGTTTCAGGCGCGGTAGAAGGCTTCGCATTATTGGGTGCATTCCAGAAAAAAACATCGCTGATGCTGCCACCGGGAAAACGTAATACACCCGGGTGCTGGTTGGTAATATGATTAAGCAAAACACCATCGGTAAAATTGCCCATCCACAGGTTGGCATTATTGGCAAATAACGTAGCAGGTATTTTAGAAACAATTACAGAAGCATCTGCCGTAATGGTGGCCGTTGTGGCAGCAGGTACCGTTCCTTCATTGTAAGCAGGCGGCGTAAATGTTTTAGGCTTCCAGTCGTTTAAAAAAAAGCCTGTTGTGGCTGCAGTTTCGGGGTCTTTCGGCGTAACCACAGTACCTGTTGAATCTGTGGGCGGGGTGGTACCTCCGCCATCATCTTTGGTTACAGATTTTTTACAAGCTGTTATTGCCAAAGCGCCTGCTGATAAGAGCAGTATTATTCTTGCGGTAAACATAACCGGTGGTTGTTTTAAGATTGTAATATTTATTGTTACCAGCACTGGTGCAGGTGGCATCGCCTGTTGTGTCACTCACTTGTACTTTCTGTACAGGTAGCAGCAGCTTACAGCACAGCCAACTTTATAAACAGCAGCGACGAATTATTGCGCAGCTGCGAAAAGCTCAGTTGTGCATTGCAGTACAAGAGTGCGACGCAAGTAAAGCCTGTTTTAGTACTGCAGGTGACCACCAAATAAAACTATTGGAAAAACTGTGCCTGCAAAATTTTGCAGGCAACAGTTTGCCTTCGACTAACTGCCCTTATGAGAGAAAAAGATGAAGATCTTTCCCGTTGAGCGCTTTTGCTTATTTGGTAAACATGATATTATCAAAATACAAGGTTTTGCCTGCATCGTGTATCTGGAATAAAATAACACTTACAGAACTTACACCCGGCATAAAGCTGCTGATCTCTTTTCTAAAGTATGTCCACTTGTTGGCGGGCACTGTAATAACTTCTGAATTATCGGTAGACCAGTAATTGCCTTTTACCTGGAAGGTTACATTTTTGTCTTCGTCTGCACCTCTTACCCAGAAAGAGATATACTTTGTACCGGATGGCAGCATAAGTTCAGAACCCATGCCTATCTGCAAGCCACCCCATGCACCTGCAGGATCGTATGCGGCTTTCAGGCTTTTAGCACCGGTTATAGCAACATCTGCAGATGGTGTATACTCTCCACCCCACGACCAGCTTTGTGCGGGGTTCACAAAATCTTCGGTAAACACTTGTGTGGCATTGGCTACATTGGTAAACTCCTGCGTTGTTACAACATCTCCGCTGGTATTGGTAATACGCAAAAAACCACGGTTAACTGTTGTTGCAGGCATTTGTATAACCAGTTGCTTTTTTGTTTGCGAAACAATGGCGGCTTCCTCAGTGGTGCCTTCAATAACTACCTTCGATACATCTGCAAGGTTATTGCCGGTAAGTGTAACGGTTGTGCCTTGCTCGAAGTCTGTAGGAAAAGCGGTGGTTACATTGGGGTAAGCCAATACTTTGAAAGGTACAATCAACGCCTTGCCGGCACTGTTTGTGAAGATAATGTTCTGTGCACCGCCTGATGCTGTATCGGGCACGCGAAATACAAGTGCTGTTTCTGTATTGAGCGTTGAGTAAAAAGAGGCCGGTACGCTGTCGTTGGAGAATACAATGCTGCGGATATCGCCCAGGCCTGAGCCGGTTAGTGTAAGTACCGCGCCACCGGCTGCAGAATCGGGGGCAATAGCGTTTGCTACGGGATCGCCCGGTTTTAGCTGCGGGCTGCCATCGGTATCTTTTGTACAGGCATTGAAGGTGAACATTGCCATAAGCACCAGGCCACCTGCAAGCATTTTTATATGGAAACTCTTTTTCATTTTGACTGATCGTTTAGAATTAATAATATGAGACAGGTTCTTTTGCCAGTTCAGGATCCTGCAGGATTTCACCGGCAGGTATTGGCAGGTACATGTATTGTTCTGAGAAGGTTACATGTTGTTCAAAATCGAATGTGCCCCTGTTCTGTGCTTCTATTATTTGTTTGGCTTTTGCAAAACCCTGCCGCTGTATATCAAACCAGTAATCACCTTCAAAAGCAAACTCTACGCGGCGTTCGTGCAGTACGTCATCCATTGTAATAGATGTTTTGGGCAACAGGCCGGCTCGTGTACGCACTTTATTGAAGGCATCGAGTGCGCCAGCATCTGAAGTGGAAGCCTGTGTACCCAGCACTGCTTCTGCGTAAATAAGCAGTACATCTGCGTACCTCAGCATCATGGTATTGATGCCGGTATTCATACCAAGCACTGTTTCGCCGCCATAAGATTTTCCCGGGCCTACCACGTACTTGGCAATGTTTGCGCGGGTTGTGTTTTTCTGGCCGCCTTCGCCTACAGGCTGAATGGTGTCGTATACATAACCGTTTGCCATAAATGCATTATACACGGGGTTTGAGTTTACGGGTTTCCATTCGGGTTTTGTCCAGCCATGCTGCATCATAGAACCTTTGCGACGGAGGTCTCCTGATTCGTAAGCTGCCTGTATATCCATAGACGGGGCATAGAGCTCCCACATGCTGGCCTCTGATGTTTGCATATTGCTTGGCCCGCGGTCTGGGTTTTTCTGGTTGCCCGAACCCCAGGGGTTGCTGGTTAACTGGTGCTGAATAGAAAAGAGTGACTCTACATTATTGTTATTGGCACTTGAGTTAAACATGGCGGCATAATCAGGGAACAGGCTATAGTGGCCTGAACTGATCACCTCACCTGCTTTGATCTTTGCATTTTCGTAGTCTTTGTTGTAGAGGTACAACTTTGCCATCATACCTTTTGCTGCATACCTGGTTACGCGGCCGGGTTCATCTGTTTCGGGCAAGCCTGCTTCTGCCATCTGGAGTTCTTCGAGAGCAAAACGTAACACATCTTCTTTAAAGTAACGTGGTATATTAAAGTTGCCTGCCAATGCTACTGCACCCGGGTCTGTTACAATGGGAGCCGGACCCCAGATACGGCCAATGTAGAAATAAACTGTACCGCGCAGGAAGTGGCATTCTGCAATAGCGGGATCGATAAAGGATGCATCACCGCCTTCGGCCTTCTTTTGCTCGAGTGCCTGTATGTAAGCGCTTGTCCACCCGCCTATTTTGTAAAATACCTTCCATGCATCTGCTATGCGCACAGAGGTTGAGGCAAAGGAGAAATTAAGGAATGGCGGATCATCATTTCCCCCGGTATATTCATTGCCGGCCATTACATCTCCAATGGCATCCATTGCGCGGTTTTCGTAACCACTCCAGGGCAGGCCGTAGAGTGTGCTGGTTAAGCTTCTTACTTCTTCTTTGGTATTGTAATAATTCTGTAAAGTAGTTGCATCGAGTGCGGGTCTGTCAATAAAACTTTTTTTACAGGATGCCAGCAAAGCGGTGCTTAGTAATATGGCATATATGCTTTTATGTTTCATTGTATAACGGTTTGTTGTTTACACTAAAGTTTTTTGCCCGGTTGACGTGTGTTGCAGTGGCGCCTGCTATTGGTACGCTGGTTGCATTGTTGCATCATGCGATACAGTACAAGTGTGCGACGCAACAGAAGCTTCATGCTTATTCATCTGCCCGGTTCATAAAACTTCTTTCTTTTTTTAAAATTCAACGTTTAAGCCTGCTGTGAATGTGCGTGGATTTGGATAGTGGCCCATATCTACGTTCATAAGTTTTATACTGTTGTTAAATGCGCCAATCTCAGGATCGTAACCGCTGTAGCTGGTAAATGTTTTAAGATTTTGAACAGACACATAAAATCTTGCATTGCTGATCTTTGCTTTGCTGATCAGGTTTTTGGGCAGCCTGTAACCCAATGTAACGTTCTGTATGCGCAGGTATGAGCCATCTTCTACGTAGCGGTCTGACATATACACGTTGTTCACGTTGAGATTGGTAAAGCGTGGCAGGCTTCCACCAGTATTATCTGCGGTATAGCGATCCATTACTGCCCTTGTCTGGTTATAGAAAGCATTATCCATTTTCTCTGTTTGCCAACGCAGGAAGTTGAAGATCTTTGCGCCCTGGCTACCCTGCAGGAAAACCGACAGGTCAAATTCTTTATAGCTGAATGTGTTGGTAAACCCGTAGGTGAATTTTGGCAGCGGGCTGCCGATAAACGTAATGTCGTTTGCATCAATCTTCTTATCTCCGTTGATGTCTTTGAAACGTACATCGCCCAGCCATGTATGCTGCTCGTCTACACTGTAACCAAACTGTGGCAGGCTGTTATCCAGGTCTTCCTGTGTGCGGAACAACCCGTCTGTAACAAGGCCGAAGAAAGAACCAACTGCATAGCCGGGCTGTGTATAGGTAATGGTATAATTATCGTAGTATACTTTACCGGTTAAGCCTGCTGTAGAGGCGGCCATATTGTCGAGCCTGTTTTTAAAGGTGGAAAAGATGAAGTTTGTCTTCCACGAAAAATTTTGTTTACGGATGTTGTTGGATGTAAGGCTGATATCAACACCGGAGTTGGTCATTTGTCCAACGTTTCCTACAGGCGCTTTCAGATCATCCCACTGGTCTCCAACACCGATGAGTCTTGGGCCGGTCAGGAACAGTAACATGTCTGACGTTGTTTTCCTGTACACATCTACATTAAGATCTATGGCACCTTTGAAGAAGGACAGATCTATACCAATGTTTTTGGTAATTACGGATTCCCAGCTAAGGTTTGGATTGGTAATACCGTTGAGGTAGCTTGACGTACCAAAACCAACAGGGCCGGGCCAGAAACCGATTACAGAGGTATACGGCGGATTCGGCGCACCGCCTGGCAGATTCTGATTGCCCACGGCACCATAACCTACCCTAATCTTCATAAAGTTTACAACAGATTTAATGTTTTCTGCAAACTTCTCGTTGGTAACTGTCCAGCCGAGTGAAGCACCCGGGAAATAACCCCATTTGTTGTTAGGACCAAAATTGGAAGAACCATCTGCACGAAAGCTTACAGAAAGCGAATAACGGTTGTCATACGTATAACTGCCACGCACAAAGTAAGATTCCATGGCCCAGTTGCTCTTGCCACCACCAAGTTCCCATGTGTCTTTATCACTGTTGCCCGCATTAAGGTCAATGATGTTATTGGCGAGGTCTACTTTTTTGCCGGAGATACCTTCATAATAAGAATACTGTATTTCGTGGCCGGCAGTAGCGCTTATAGCATGTTTGCCAAAGTATTTATTGTAGTTGAGGTAGTTTCTTACGGCATAATAATAACTGTTTCCACGGGCATCAAACATCTGGCTTTGCAATTGGGTGGGCCCTATGTTTCCTGAATACTGGTAAGCAAGATTATTATTTAAACCAAGCGTATAGGCCACCTCATTGCGCAAAGAGAGATTTTTTGAAAACTGCAGCTCTGCATAAATGTTACCAAATACCTGCGAGGTGGTTGATTTGTTACCACGGTAATTACTCCTGGCTATAGGGTTATCCTGGCCATATTGAAAACCTCCTATCGTGGTACCACCGCCCCATGTACCATCAAGGTTTTTAACGGGGATCAGCGGGCTTTGTACTGCACCCCACCAGATTGTTCCTTCGGCTGCATCTGCCAGCGTAACGTTCTGGATACTTCTGGAAGCGTTCATGCTTACGCCAATCTTCAGCCAGTTTTTCAACTGGTGATCGAGATTGAAACGGGTGGAGAAACGTTTAAAATCTGAGCCGATCAAAATGCCTTCCTGGTTAAAATAATTGAGCGACAGGTAATAGGTTGTTTTGTCCTTACCGCCGGAAAAACTCAGCTGGTGGTTCTGCATGTTTGCATGACGAAACATGGCTTCCTGCCAGTCTGTGCCCTCGCCCAGTACAGAAGGGTCTTTGAATTCTTCTGAGGGTGTAAGCCCTACAATGGGTGCCACTTCATTCTGGTATTGTGCAAACTCACGCAGGTTCATCAGGTCGAGCTTTTTTGCCACCTGTGACTGGCCCACATAACCATCGTAATTAATTTTTCCTTCTCCCACTTTTCCCTTCTTGGTAGTTATAATGATCACCCCGTTTGCAGCCTGCGAACCATAGATGGCTTGTGCAGATGCATCTTTTAATACATCGATCGTTTCAATATCGTTGGGGTTCAGTGTAGACATCACACTGTTCCCGGTCTGGCCGTCTGAGCCACCAAGGCCTGCATAGCCTGAACTGGTTTTTGTGTTCGACGGAAACAATACACCGTCTATCACAATCAGCGGGTCGTTGCTGTTAATGGTGGTTATACCACGCACCCGCAGCGCAACACCGCCACCCGGCTGGCCGCTGTTGTTCGTTACCGTTACACCGGCAACCTTGCCCTGCAGCGCCTGGTCTACACCCGCGACAGGCAGGTCTTTTATATCCTTCGCACTAACAGACGAAATTGAAGACGTAATACTTGCCCTTTTGGCGGTACCATAACCAATAACGATCACATCGTTGAGGTTTTGAGAAGTGGGCTGCAGCGCAACATCTACAACGGTCGTTTTACTAATGTCGACTTCCTGTTTTGCCATGCCCACGTAGCTTATTACCAGCGTGGTTGCATTGTCCGGCACAGTTAAAGAAAACACGCCGGATGCGTTGGTTACAGCAAAAAGTTTCGATTTCTTTACTTCGACGGTAACGCCGTTTAACGGAGCGCCCTTGTCGTCTTTTACAGTGCCGGTAATTTTCCGGGTAGCATTTTGTGCAGAAGTGGTAAATGCAAGTGCAAGGCAACACCAGCAAGTCCATAGCAGCACTTTTGTTGTTCGTGCCATTTTAGCTGCTCTCATAAGCAAACAATTAGTGTTTATTAGAAATTGTTAATCAAAGACAGTCGTTAAGATTTTTTGTAATACCGGCAGCAGTATTCTATGGCATCGCCGGTTGCGTCGCAATCACTTCATCGTTCAGAAATTTGTTCAGCAGTTCCAGGTTCTGTCGTTCTTAGCAGCTTACTTAGTCGTTGCAGTTTGATCCCGAAAAAAGCAATGCAATCAGTTATAAAAAATCTATGGTTCAATACAGGTTGAAATTAGCGGCAGCAGCAGCAAAACCGGGGAGTACAATGTTTATGTTTGGGTATCAAAATGTTAACCGACCGGTATAAAATGTTTATTTAAAAGGTATCTTTTGTTAACTGCCACCGCAAAATGGCGTTTCCAACTGTATAATTTGTTTCAAATACACCGCAATGGCGGTATTGGAGTATACCAACAGAAGATGATGAAAAGACAACAACTTACACTGTTCTTACAGCCCCGGCAAGCTGCCATTATTGAGAAAATAAGGCAACATTACAACCCGCTGCAGCACGCACTGATCAAAGCGCATATAACACTTTGCCGGGAGAACGAGATAGCGCAGCCGGACAAATTGTGGCACAACATGCTTTATGGTAACTACGCCGCATTTGAATTACAGTTTGGCCCGCCCGAAAGGTTTGACGCAGGCAGAGGTTTGTGGCTGGCGGCATTGCCAGGCCAGCAATCGTTTATAGCACTACGGGAGGGTATTCTCAAAAAGATAGTGCAAATACCGCACATACCAACAGCGCACATAACGCTTATACACCCGCGCAATGGTTTTTGTACCGATGAGATTTTTAAAGAGGTGGCGCAATACAATTTACCAGGCAGTTTTTATTTTGACGAAGTAAGCCTGATTGAGCAGGAAAACGGAGGGCCATGGAAGGTTTTACGACAGGCTTATTTGCGGAGTTGAATAGCGTACGTTATGTTTTGTACCCGGTATAAGCCACTACACCCGGAAACTACAGCCGCCATAAAACAGGAACCCTGAAGGGAGTGACACAACCGGCGATGCCATGAAAAACTACTGCTGAAAAACAAATAATACAATGACGCTTGCATAACGCTGGTTAAAGGGCCGGCTGGTAACTTATGCATTGTGTTCTGTTTGCCTGCCCGGCCCGGCATTGGTTGTTGCGGCCTTTTTTGAGGCAACATATGCGGAAGGCAATACGCCGTAGTGTACTTTGAAATATTTTGAGAAATACTTGGGGTTGTTGAAACCGGTTTCGTAGGCCACTTCTGCCACTGTCATATTAGATTGCTCCAGTAATTGTGCCGCCCGCTGCAGCCTTACAGCGCGAATAAATTCAATGGGTGTTTTACCGGTTAACGCAAAGAGGCGTTTGTAAACAGCCACGCGGCTCATGAGTAAGGCGCGGCTGAGCTCTTCAACAGAAAAATCTGCATTGGAGATGTTTTTTTCGGTAATGGCCAGTGCATCCTGCACAAATTTTTCATCGGGCGAACTGAGTTTTATATCGGTGGTTTTAACTTCTACCTGTTTGGCAAAGGTTTGTTTGAGCGATTCGTTTTGGGATAACAGGTTGCGGATACGCCTGAGCAGTATTTCGAAATTAAACGGCTTGGACATGTAATCTGCAGCGCCTGTTTCGAGACCGCGCAGTTGTTGTTCTTCGCCGGCAAGTGCTGTAAGCAGCACCACGGGTATATGTTTGGTACGTGCATCCTGCTTTATTTTTTTACAAAGCTCTATGCCGTCCATTACGGGCATGCTGATATCGCTAACGATAATATCCGGGTGTATGGCAAGTGCTTTTTGCCAACCCTCTTTACCATCGGAGGCCTCGGCAATATTGTAGTGCTCATTGAGGTTATCTTTCAGGTAAAAAAGAAAATCGTCGTTGTCTTCAACAATGAGCACAGTAGCCTTTTTTACGGTGCCGGGTATTGCCTGTCTTGGTGCGGCGGTAGCCTGGTGCAATAATTCCTGCCGGTTGTTTTTTGTTTGTGCTTCGGTTATGGGCTGCAGCGGAATAGTTACCGTAAAACAGGCGCCATTGTCTTCTTCGCTTTCTACAGTTATGGTGCCGTTGTGCAGCTTTACAAATTCTTTTGTAATGGCAAGGCCAATACCACTGCCCTGGTTTACCATAGAACCGGGCACTTCGTTCTGGAAAAATCTTTCGAAGATCTTTTGTTGCTTGGCTGGTGGAATACCGATACCTGTATCTTTTATTTTTATTTCAAGCATGGTATTATCTGTGGTTTTGGTAGCGTTCAACTCCACTGCCACACTCCCGTTTTCCGGTGTAAACTTAAAAGCGTTTGATAACAGGTTAAACAGTATGCGTTCGATTTTATCGTGGTCGAACTTTGTTTGCAGCGATTCTACTTCTGACTCATACGAAAACCGGATGTTCTTTTTTTCGGCTATGTCTGTAAACGAATAAGAAATGTTCCTGATAAACCTGGCAATATCGCCTTCAGTAGCGTGTAGCTTTAGCTCCTGCACTTCCATTTTGCGAAAATCGAGCAACTGGTTTACAAGGTTGAGCAATCTTCTTGCATTCCTGTTGATGAGCTGGTACTGTTGTTTTTGCAGCGGGTCTGCGGCAGAGCGTATGAGCTTATCCACGGGTGCCAGTATAAGAGAAAGCGGTGTTCTAAACTCGTGGCTCACATTTGTAAAGAACCGGATCTTCATCATATCGAGCTCGTGCATGCGCTGTGCTTCTTTCCTTTCCTGCTCGAGTGCAAAACGCATTTTTGCCCGCCGGATGGTTATTCGTCTTGCAAAAAACAGCACAGCTACTATAGCAAGCACATATAACACATAAGCCAGTGGTGTTTGCCAGAATGGTGGCAACACAATTATTTTTACCGCTATGCCCTCTTCGTTCCATACACCATCGTTGTTAGACGCTTTTACACGAAATGTATATTCACCGGGATCGAGGTTGGTATAGGTTACTTTTCTTGAATATCCATCTGTATAAACCCAGTCGGCATTAAAGCCTTCGAGTTTGTATGCGTATTTATTTTTTAATGTGTTGATGTAGCTTAATGCTGCAAATTCCAGCGAGAAAATATTTTCATTATACCTGAGCGTGATTGTCTTTGTTTGGGGTATTGCTTCATTAATGATCACCTGTTTATTTAATTTACCGCCTGCCTCTATATTCCTGTTAAACACCTGCAGGTTTGTAAAAGCAATAGCCGGTATACTGCTGTTGCTTTTTATATCTGAAGGCTTAAAAATATTGAAGCCATTGGCGCCACCGAATACCAGTTCTCCGCGGCTTGTTTTAAGCACTGCTTTCTGGTTGAACTCTTTGCCCTGCAGGCCATCGAGCTCATCGTAGTTTTTACAGTTAATGGTAATACCCGAAGCAACATTGCCGGATACTTCAATCCTCGAGATGCCGTTTGGCGTACTAGCCCAGAGGCTGCCGGCTTCATCTTCCAGCAAACTAAGTATGGTATTGTCTGCAAGGCCATCTGTTGTTCTGAATACCTGGAACCGGCGGTTTACGGGGTTCAATACATTCAAGCCATCTCTTGTACCGGCCCAAAGCAGCCCACGGCTATCGGAGAGTATAAAGATCACATTATCGTTACTGAGTTTGTTGCCTGCATTGTTGTAGTGTACAAACTCGTTTTTTTGCCTGTCGAGCCTGTCTATACCATAAGCAGTAGCAAGCCAGAGTTGTTGTTGTTTATCTTCGATTATTTGGGTAACATACCTGGCATGTACAGAACCCTGCTGCCCTGGCCTGTAATGCACAAATACATTTTTCTCCCTGTCGTACCGGTCCAGCCCATTCTCGAAAGTGCCAATCCAAAGATTTTTGTAAGAGTCTTCAAATATGTCCCAGACCCGGTCATCTGACAATGAGTTTGTGTCTGCATCGTTATGCCTGAAATGTTTGAAGGAAGTGCCATCAAAACAATCGAGGCCGCCGAAATAAGTGCCGATCCATAATTTGTTTGTATGGTCGATCCATAGGCTTACAATAACATCGTTTGCCAGACTGCTGTTGTCTGCGGCATTATGCCTGTATTGCTTATAGGTATTTGCAGACCTGTTATAATAAACAAGCCCTTCCCCGTTAGTGCCGATCCAGATATTGCCTTTATCGTCTTCCACAAATTTGTTGATGTCATCATATGGCAGGCTGGTGATATCTGAAGGTTTATGGCGGTAAAGGTGAAATTTGAAGATGGTTTCATGATAATAGCTAACGCCCTGTTTGTAAGTACCCAGCCATATTATACCGAGATCGTCTTTGTAAATGGTGTTTAGACTGTTTTGGGCAATACTGGTATTGTCATACAACTTATTTTCCAGTGTAAAGATTGTTCCCGACTGCTTGTCTATTATGTTTACACCACCATGGTCTGTTGCTATCCACAGCAGGCCTTTGTTATCCTGCACAACACCGGTAACGATATCGTTGTTGAGCGCGACCGGTGCAGATTTGCGTGAGTATTGCCTGACAGATCCGTTTTGCGGTTTGATGTGAAATATACCGGGCACAGAACCCCGGCTGTAAACCCATAGTTCATTGTCATTATCAATGAATAGTTTATAACCGGTATATGCGTTGACTGCAAGCGGCGGCAATACAGACAGGCGTTTGGTTATTGTTCCGTTACTGTCTGCCTGTTCAATTTCGCCGTTGAGTTTTGCGATCCATATATTTCCTTTGCTGTCTGCTTTTACATCTGTGATGGCTTGCGTATTGGGGTACGTGAGCCCGATACCTGTTTTAATCACCGCAGCCAGTTTTTGCCGGTTGATGTAAAACAGGCCACTATCTGCATAAGCAAACCAATAGCCGGTGCCAGACTTTACAATACTGAACAAACCGACGGAGGGAAGCTGATGTGTTTTAAAGTAAGCGCCTGTATTGTTATCGAATTTTTCTGTTTGCTGATCGTAGATGCTGAAGCCTGTGCCAGTCTGAATCCAGCGTTTGTTACCCGGGCCTTCGAAGATGCCGCCAATGAAATCGTCGTTGAGGGAAGTAGAGTCTTCGTCTTTATGGCGGAAGACTTTGATGTTGTAACCATCATAACGGTTGAGGCCACTCATGGTACCAAACCAAACAAAACCCTTTTTGTCTTTGTACACGCAGTTAACCTGGTTGTGCGACAAGCCTTGTGTAAAATTGAGGTGTGCAAACTGGTATATATTATGTTGCTGTGCGGTTAACAGGTTCGTATACAGCACAAGACAAAGCAACACTATCGTTTTCTTATTCAGCAACATAGTAGAAAAAGCAGGGCAATTAAAGCAATTTTAGCCATTAATGATGCTAATATGTTACAAAAGAGCGGGAAGAGATAAGAAAGTATGGACAGGGGGTGATTTGTGGGAGATGGGAAACGTGAGAGATTAAACGTGTAAAGGATATGGAGCGCTGCAGCTGCCATAAAAACGGAACGCTGAAACGAGCGTGGCAACAGGCGATGCCATAAAAGCCCACTGCTGGCTTAACGACAAAAAACCGTGCATAAACAACGGGTGATGCTAAATGAACTTGACGCCTTCTGTTTCGAGCTTTTTATACCGCTTTTCATCGAAGACAAAATAGTAAGAGCCTTTGCGGGAAGAGGCTTTTTCTTTCTCGTTTAGCTTGTGAAGTATATCGAGCGAAAGAATCTTTCTTGTGAAGTTTCTTTTGTCGAGCTCATTACCGTAAATGGCCTCGTACAAATTTTGTAGCTGGCGGAGTGTAAATTTTTCGGGCAGCAATTCAAACCCAATGGGGTGGTTAGCCACTTTTTGCTGCAGCCTTTCTTTTGCAAGCAATACCATTTTTTTATGGTCGAATACCAGTTGTGGAATTTTATCGATGGTGAACCATTTGGCATTGTGCTCCTGCATCATGTTTTCTGTGTAATCAGCAATGTTGATGAGGGCAAAATAAGCTACGGATATTACACGGCCACCGGGGTCTCTGTCAACATCGCCAAAGCAACCGATCTGTTCCATATAAATATTGTCAAGACCGGTTAGTTGTTGTAACACACGTGCAGCCGCGGCTTCCACGCTTTCCTGCCGGTTTACAAAACCACCCATCAAAGACCATTTTCCAATTTCGGGCTCGAAACCACGTTTGATAAAAAGTGCCTTTAAACGTTCGCCATCAAAACCAAAAATGATACAATCTACTGCCAGCAGAAAACGGTCGTGGTGCTTATATTGTATAATGCTTGACATTATGATGCTTGATCTTTTGGCGCCGAAAGTAGTGATTGTGCGGAATATGCAGCATGATTTAAGTTATGCCGCACATGAAATGTTACTTAAAAAAGAAGAAGCCGGCCGCAGCCAGCTTCTTTCATATTTTTTTACCAGAACCGCACATATAACATGGAGATAATAAGCAGTGTTATTACGATCATTGCCAGTGTGCCCGGCGATACTTTGAACATGCCTTTGTCTATCTCAAATGATTTTGGATTGATCTTAGGACCTGCTATGCTCATTACGATCATTACCAGCATGGTAAAACCAAACGCCAGCCCCATACAAATGTGGAAAGGAATTTCATATACACCTGCATTGTTCTTATAGGCAGTGTATAAGATCGTTTCAGGGCCAAACCATGATGGTGCAAATACGTTGAATACAACGCTGAGTATAAAACCTGTTAATACACCCGCCACAGCGGCAGCGCCGGTGGTTCTTTTCCAAAACATACCGAGTATGAACATGGCGAATACGCCCGGGCTTATAAAGCCGGTATATTTCTGTATAAAAGTAAAACCACCTTCACCACCAATACCCAAAATATCATCCCACGTAAAAATGATGGAGATAACCATAGCTGCAAGAATGGTGATGCGGCCAGTCCATACCATCTTCTTTTCAGACGCTTCTTTGTTGATGTACTTTTTATAAATATCCAGCGTGTAAATAGTTGAGATACTGTTGGCTTTACCTGCCAGGGAAGCTACGATAGCAGCTGTAAGTGCAGCGAGTGATAAACCGATAAGACCATGCGGCAGATAACCCAGGATTGCTGAGTAGGCATTGTCTGCTATTACAGCGCCATCTTTGCTGCCGGTAATCATTTCCTGTTGTAAAGACCCGTTTTTGTACAATACATAGGCAGCAATACCAGGCAGCATTACTATTACAGGCATCAATAATTTTATAAAGCCTGCAAACAATATACCCTTACGCGCTGTGTTGAGGTCTGCACCCAGCGCACGTTGTGTAATGTATTGGTTACAGCCCCAGTAGTTAAGGTTAACGATCCAGATACCGGCCACATAACTCAATAAACCCGGTATGGTTAAATAATTATTGATCTCCTGCTGCGTAGAGTTTGCATCAGGCTTTTTAAAGATCATGTGAAAGTGGTCTGGTGCATCTTCCAGCAGTTTATTAAAACCAGCAACAATGTCTTTGCCCAAACCAAATTTTTCACTTACAAGTGTAAGAGCAATATAGGTTGTTGCCAAACCGCCGATGATCAGTACTGTTACCTGTATCACATCGGTAAAACCAATCACCTTCATACCACCCAGTGTAATGAGTATGGCAAAAATACTCAATGCAATAACGATCATATGAAACTGGTCAGGGCTGCCGCCAACAAGGTTATTGATAGCAACCGCACCCAGGTACAGTATAGACGTAAGGTTTACAAAAATGTACAGGAACAACCAGAAGATAGCCATAATAAGACTTACCGTTTTATTATACCGGTTCTCGAGAAACTGCGGCATGGTAAAGATCTTGTTCTTCAGGTACACCGGTATAAACCAAACTGCAACAATGATCAGCGCTACAGCAGCAATCCATTCGTAGGCAGCCACCGCAATACCAATGCTGTAGCCATTACCGCTCATGCCAATAAACTGCTCTGCAGATATGTTCGATGCAATCAGTGATGCACCGATAGCCCACCAGGTAAGTGAGCCCTCTGCAAGAAAGAAGTCGTGCGTATCGGTAACAGCTTTTTTCTTTTTGCGGTAAATGTAGTAGCCGTAGCCAGCCACAATGAGAAAGTAGATAATAAATATCAGCTTGTCTTCAAAGAAAAGTTTCTCCATAACAAATCAATCGTTGATGTTTGAGGTATATTATTATGAACCGGGCTTTATTGCTGCTATTAAGCTTCGTTGCGTCGCACACTTGTACGTTCTGTCCTTCATTCGGCAAGTGATCAACCTTCTAAACAGCTAATTTGAGCAAACGATTGCACAAAATAATGATTTCTACATTCAAAATATCAAAAGCCATACTACGGGGCAAAAAATCATTTACTGCCTGTTAAGCTGGTAATAAACATCGCTCCACCTTAATTCATTTTTCAATGCACGCAGTGTTGTTGCCTCGTCTATGATCACATACTCAATGCCAGCCATGTCAGCAAAATCTTCCAGGTGTGCACCGGTAAGGTTCTGGCTGTAAGCCGTGTGGTGTGCGCCGCCGGCATAGATCCATGCAGCACAACCGTCTGCCATGTTTGGGTGTGGTTTCCATAAAACCCTGGCTACCGGCAGCTTTGGCAATGCATGTTGTGGCGCTGCTGCTTCCACCGTATTTACAATCAACCTGAAGCGGTTGCCCATATCCACCAGCGATGCATTGAGTGCCTGGCCGCCTGCAACATCAAATACAAGTCTCACAGGATCAGCTTTTCCACCAATACCCAGTGCATGTATTTCGCATTTGGGTTTATCTTTTGCTATGCTTTCGCATATTTCCAGCATATGAGACCCCAGTACCATTTCATTGCCTGGCTCAAAATGATAAGTGTAGTCTTCCATAAAAGAGTTACCCCCTTTCAGGCCTGCGGCCATCACTTTCATGGCTCTCACCAGCGCCGGCGTTTTCCAGTCGCCTTCCCCCGCAAAACCGTAACCCTCGTTCATCAGCCTTTGTACAGGCAAACCGGGAAGTTGTATCATGCCGTGCAGGTCTTCAAAAGAATCAGTAAAGCCTTTGTAGCCACCTGCCTCAAGAAAAGTACGCAGACCTATTTCAATCTTTGCGGCTTCTCTTAAAGATCCATGCTGTGCCCCTGATTTTTTTAAACTATCCTGTACTAGATATGCTGTTTCATAAACCTCGCACAATGCATCAATGTCTTTCTCCTCTACTGCGTTAATAACTTTTACAAGGTCTCCTATACCATGCGTATTTACCGCAAATCCAAACTTCAGCTCTGCTTCTACTTTATCGCCATCGGTAACTGCCACATAGCGCATATTGTCTCCAAAACGCACAAATTTGGCACCCTGCCAGTCGTACCACCCTGCTGCTGCACGGCTCCAAACTTCTATCTGCTCATGTACTGCAGTACTCTGCCAATGCCCCACCACTACTTTTCTCCTTATGCGCATACGGCTAACCATAAAACCAAATTCCCTGTCACCATGAGCACTCTGGTTCAGGTTCATGAAATCCATGTCAATATCATTCCATGGAATATCCCTGTTGTATTGTGTATGCAGGTGCAGCATAGGTTTCTGCAAAATCTTCAATCCGTTGATCCACATTTTTGCAGGCGAGAAAGTATGCATCCATGCAATCATTCCGATGCAGTTGGCGGCGGTGTTTGCCTCCTGGCAAATGGCATATATTTCCTCCGTGGATTTTACAGTGGGTTTATACACGATTGTAACCGGTATAACTGCAGCAGCATTCAAAGCTTCCGCAATTTCCTGCGAGTGGGCAGCAACCTGTTTCAATGTTTCTTCGCCATACAAATGCTGGCTTCCTGTAAAAAACCAAACTTCCAGTTTTCCAAGTGGCTTGCTTCCATCATTGGAAGCATAATTGAATTGCTTCATAATTCAGAGCATGCGATCCTCACAGAACGCTTTTATATATTGTTTTTACAAATTGGTATGGCACTTTTCCCGGCAACTGTTATTTGTCGGGTTCTGGTATATGGGGCTCACCTGCCAACAGGTCTACGGCCGTAACTTTTTCCGGAAACCAGATCATCATTTCGCCTTTACCCCTGTTTGCCCATGCATAATAAGGAATAGCCGTTAATGTTTTTTGTTCGGTTTGAATGGTTTGATTGTTTTTCACTTCTACAACCGGCACCTGTGCCTGCAATATTTCAATGCCATTCAACATATCCGCTTTAAATGATGCGGTAAAAGCTGCCGCATCGGGTATAATGATATTTGTTGCCTTCCCATTATTGTCTGCCCACTCCGCACAATAAATAATAGGGCCACGCTGCAAAGCAACTTTATTAATGTCATCTTTTACTTTATTGTTTGCCACTACACGTTCTACATCCATTGGCAGTTTTACTTCTACCACATCGTCTTTTTTCCATGTTCTTTTGATGACCGCATACCCGTTTTGCATTTCGTATTCTACCGGCTGCCCGTTTATTGTAATGGGTACCTGCACCTGTGTACGCATGTTGTTTTTAAAAGCGTAGAGGTCAGAAGGTATAGCCACACCTTTTGCCCAGCCTGGTATACGTACCAGCATAGCAAATGCAGCAGGTTTTTTAGGATTTACAATGAATTTCAGATCTCCGCTCCAGGGGTAGTTGTTCTGCTGTTCCACAGCAACATCTTTACCCATTATTTTCATCGTTGCATTGCCGTTAATAAAGAGGTTTACATACAACTGATCATCTTTCTGTGCATATACATAACCAGGTATAGATGGCAGTAACCTTAAGTCGTTGGTAGGGCAGCAGGAGCACACAAACCAGCCGGAACGGGCTGATTCCATATCCCGGTGATCGAATGTATTTTTGATCTGCATGGCATTCGTATAAAAAAACGATTTGCCATCGAGGCCAATACCCGAAATAAAACCGTTGTACAATATCTTCTCCAGTACGTCAATATATTTTGCATCGCCATGCAACTGGAACATACGCTCATTCCAGAAAATGTTTGATATGGCGGCACATGTTTCGTTGTAAGCTGTTTCGTTGGGTAATTCATAGTTTTCTCCGTAACGCTCACCATCGCCTATGGCACCGGTGCCGCCCTGCACGTACATTTTTTTGCTTACCACATTTGCCCAGATACTGTCTATTGCTGTAAGCAACGCTTTATCACCCGTAAGGGCAGCAATATCAGCCACACCTGAATACAGGTAGCCGGCCCGTACTGCGTGGCCAACAGCTTCCCGCTGTTGTGCAACCGGTACATCATCCTGCCAGTATTTGCCATTCTTCCATTGATCTTTGCTGGTAGAATCGTAACCGTTGTAGTGGCCACGGTATTCTACAAAATCTTTTGCTGTGGCAAGGTATTCGGGCTTTCCCGTTATGCGGTACAACTTTACCAGGCCCATTTCTACAATCTCATGGCCGGGTGCCACATGCCTTTTGCCGGGACCAAAAACGCTACAAACGAGGTCTGCATTTTTCAATGCAATATCAAGCAGGTTTTTTTTGCCGGTAGCAATATAGTGCGCGGCTGCAGCTTCGTACAAATGGCCAGCGTTGTATAATTCGTGACTTAGCTCTCTTTCTTTCTCCCATCTTTCCTTACCCAGCCACGGCCCGACATTTACCGGGTCTATGGTTCTTGCGGTATACAGGTAGCCATCCGGCTCCTGTGCTTTACCTACGATTGTAATGAGTGAATCGAGGTATTTATCCAATTTGGCATCGGGAAATAAACTGAGTGAGTAAGATGCGCCTTCAATGGTTTTGTAAATATCTGTATCGTCGAAAGGATACACTGTACAAAACTTACCGCTTTTGTTGGCTGCCATTACAAAATTCTTTACACGACCAGTGCTTTCACAACGTTCAAACGAAGCCGGAATGGTAACGGTGTGGTTCATTTTGATGCGTGGCATCCAAAAATTATCTGTAAGCTTTACACTGGTAAAAGGCACTGCCTGTATGGGATAATCTTTGTGCTGACCTGTGGCAACCAGGACTGCGCTTAGCAAGGAGAAAGAAAAAATAATCCGCTTCATAATCGTCAGGATTTTTATGGTCAACTATGTATTCTTCGAGTTAGCATCTTCAGTATCAAAAGCTGCAATTGGTACAACAGTACAAGAGTGCGACGCAACGAATGTTTCATGCTTATTCAATTGTCCGGCTCCAAAAAATTTCTTTATTGCCCGTAATAACTGTCTGGCCCGTGCTTGCGTTCAAAATGTTTTTTGATCAATGCATCTTTCAGCCGTGGTGCGTTGTTATTGATCTGTTCTGTGAACAAGGCCATTTGAGCTATCTGCTCCAGCACTGCACTGTTATACACTGCTTTTGCGGCATTCTTACCCCAGGTAAAAGGGGCGTGATTGCCTACCAGCATCATTTCGGTTTCTTTATAATCAAGCCTACGCTCATTGAAACAATTAATGATCTGGAAACCGGTTTCATATTCATAATTTCCTTTGATCATTTCATCATTCATTGGTGGTGCGCAGGGAATATCGGTCGTGTTATGATCTGCATGTGTTGTACCGAATATAGGAATATCTCTTTGTGCCTGCGCCCATGCGGTGGCATAAGTGGAATGCGTATGCACAATACCGCCGATACCATTCCAGTGTTTATATAAAACTGCGTGTGTTTTTGTATCGGAGGAAGGCCGTAAAGAACCTTCTGCAATATTGCCGTCGAAATCGACGATCACCATTTTATCCGGTGAAAGATCTGCGTACGGTACGCCGCTTGGTTTTATAGCAAACACGCCTAAGTTTTTGTCTGCAGCACTTACATTACCAAAGGTAAAAAGTACCAGCCCGAGTTTTGGTAACTGCATGTTTGCTTCGTATGCTTCCTGTTGTATGTGTTCGTACTTCATTATTTATGAAACAATAAAATGAATATGAGCAATAGCATGTAATGTACCTGTTTGCGCTGCATGAACCAATGCTTTCAACATTAGCTGTTGATAAGACTGATGCATTATTCATTGTGTATTATGCACGCTGGTTGCCGGCTAACTGATGCACTTACCCAATGCTTTATACCGCTCATAACGCTTTGCGTATATCGGAGCTGTAACGGGGTTAGGTTGATACTCCATATCGAACCCCTGACCCATTGCCGCCATTGCATCTTCTACCTTGTTGTATAAACCGGCTGCCGTTGCTGCAAACATTGCTGCACCTGCCGCACAGGTTTGCTCAGACCGGTGAATACGGATGGGCATGTTCATTACATCTGCCATTACCTGCATAATGTAGGGCGCTTTTCTTGCAACGCCACCCAAACCAATAAGCCCTTTTACAGGCACACCTTCTTCCACAAAGCGATCAACGATTGCCTTGGCACCGAAGCATGTTGCTTCTACGAGGGCCTTAAAAATACGCGGCGCATCTGTACCAAGATTTAACCCGCTGATCGCGGCTTTTACAACCTGGTTTGCATCAGGCGTGCGCCGGCCATTGAGCCAGTCGACCGCAATCTCATCTGTTTCTTTTAACGGCAGTTTTGCCGCCGCCTCAGAAAGTTCTTTGATAATCTTATTGCCCAGTTCTTCCTGCAGGGCTGCCGCCGTTGCTTCATCTATTACAGCAGACGCTGACAACAACTGCAAAGGCCACCGGAGGATTTGTTTAAACCATGCATAGGTATCTCCAAAAGCAGACTGACCGGCTTCCATACCCATCATGCCCGGTATTACAGAACCGGGCACCTGGCCGCAAATACCTTTTACAAGTGTGCCTTCTACTTCTTCCACCGGTGCTACCAGCATATCGCATGTGGAAGTACCCATAACCTTACTGAGGTGGTACGGTTCAATTTGCCCGCCAACAGCACCCATGTGCGCATCAAAGGCGCCTACGCCAATTACAACATCTGCAGGCAGGCCCAGGCGGGATGCCCATTCAGGTGCAATCTTTCCAGCGGCCTGGTCGGCCGTATATGTTTCAGTAAATAATTTCTCTGTAAAGCCATCTAACAACGGATCTAGTTCCTTAAAGAATGTTGCGGGCGGCAAACCATTGAATTCAGCTGCCCACAAAGCCTTGTGCCCCGCAGAACATACGCCGCGTTTCATTTGTTTTATATCTGTGCCACCTGTCAGGAGAAACGGAATCCAGTCGCAATGCTCTACCCATGAGCAGCAGGCAGCACGTACATTTTCATCTGTGCGCAATATCCTCAGCAATTTGGCCCAGAACCATTCTGATGAATAAATACCACCTACATACTGCAAATAATTAATGGGGTATCTGGTGGCATGTGCATTGATCTCTGCTGCCTCACCTGTTGCAGTATGATCTTTCCACAATACAAACATGGCATGCGGGTTTTCTTCAAAACCTGGTGTAAGCGCCAGGGGAGTGCCTGTTTTATCAACTGCCACCGGTGTGGAGCCTGTTGTATCTACCGATATTGCCGTTACGTTTGCGGCAATGTTTTTGCCGGCTTTGGCCAAACAATCTTTGATCGTTGTTTCAAGCCCTTCTATGTAATCGAGCGGGTGCTGCCTGAACTGATTTTCTGCAGGATTGCAATACAGGCCTTTCTTCCACCTGGGATAATAAAAAACGGCGGAAGCGATCTCGGTTCCGTTGGAAGCATCTACAATAATTGAACGGACAGAATCTGAACCGTAATCAACTCCTATAACGTATGATGATGACATAATGAAACAGCAAGCTTTATTGCAGCAAGATAAAGCTTTTTTGAATAAGTGTAAATACTACATTTATTTTTTAATCAACCAGGAAATCCTGCGGTTGGGATGCGGTATAATCGCTGATAAACGCAATGATATTGCTGTATGCCGAAAACTCTTCTTTGCCATGCATGGTTGTTAATACCACGGTTTTCATACCCGCATTTTGTGCAGCTTCCACACCTTTTGGGGCATCTTCAAACACAATACACTCATGCGGCAAAACATTTAGCTGTGCGGCGCACTTCAAAAAGGTTTCCGGGTGTGGCTTGCTTATGGCCACATCATCTGCACTTACAATGGCTTTAAAATAATCGCGTATATGCAAATTATCGAGCACAAAGTCTATATTGAAAGTAATGGCTGCAGAACCTATTGCCATTTTAATATTTTCCTGTTTTGCAGACGCAAGAAAATCGTTTAGGCCTGCAATGAGTTTCAGTTCAGGCAAAAATGCAGCCTGGTAGCGCCGTTCTTTTTCTACAGACAGTTCCTGCATACGCGAAGGCAGAAAATGATCTTTTCCAAAAATGCGTACCAGCAGCTCTTCATTTTTGCCATACATCTGCTCTTTGACCTGTGCATAGCTAAGGCCAGCCTGCAGATCATTGTTTAAAATATCGCTCCATGCACGCGCATGGTATTCCATATCGTCTACCATTGTTCCGTTAAGATCAAACAGAAATGCTTTTATACTCATGAGTAAAAGAGATCGATTATGTTAGTGCATGTACGGATTTATAAAAAAGGCATCGTTGCTGCGCACAGTAATGCAGTACAAGTGTGCGACGCAACGATGCTTCATGCTTATTCAAAAGCCTGTCTCATGTAAAAAACTAGCCCATCTTTTTAGCGTCTTCCAAAAACTTTTCAAGACCTAAGTCTGTTAACGGATGTTTTAATAAACCGAGTATGGGCTCAAGTGGTGATGTGATGACATCTGCACCTGCCTCTGCGCATTGTATAATGTGGTTCGCATTGCGTATAGAAGCGGCGAGTATCTGTGTTTCGAAACCCTGCAGCGTGTAAATATTGGCAATCTGGCTGATGAGTTGCATACCATCCCAACCGCTGTCGTCTATACGGCCAATAAACGGCGAAACGTATGTTGCGCCTGCTTTTGCAGCCAGTATGGCCTGGCCTGCAGAGAACACGAGTGTGCAGTTTGTTTTAATGCCATTGTCTGTAAACCATTTAATGGCTTTTACACCATCTTTAATCATAGGCACTTTAACCACGATGTTGGGGTGCAATGCAGCAAGCACTTTACCTTCTTCCACAATGGTGTTAAAATCTGTGCCCAGTACTTCTGCGCTAATGTCTCCGTCAACAATTTCGCAGATGGTCTTATAATGGTTGTTGATTGCTTCTGTGCCTTTGATACCTTCTTTTGCCATTAATGACGGGTTGGTGGTAACACCATCCAATATTCCTAATGCATGTGCCTCTCTTATATGATCGAGGTTTGCTGTGTCAATAAAAAACTTCATGATATTATTATGTTTTATTGTTGTTATGAGCCCGGCTTTCTGTTCCTTAACCGACTGTTGTTGCGTCGCACTCTTGTACTCCTTTGCAATAATCATCAACGATACTGCGTGGCGGCCGGCTTATACATGCAGGCCCCAAATGTAAAGAAGCTTTTTTACGCGGCATAGCGCTGCAGCCGGAAAGAACCAAAAGTTGCTATTTTACCACTTTGTAAATGGTGGTTGACTGGTACGTTGTACCAGGCTGTAAAATGGTAGAAGGGAACTCCGGTTTATTTGGCGAATCGGGAAAATGCTGTGTTTCCAGGCACAGCGCTGTTCTGTATTTTACCGGTGTACCGTTTACGGTAAACTTACCATCTAAAAAATTGCCGGTATAAAACTGCAAACCGGGTTCTGTTGTATATACCTCCAGCGTTCTGCCGCTTACTGAATCTGCCAGTACAGCCACTTTTTGCAGCGAGCCATCTTTATTGTTTAGTACAAAATTATGATCGTAACCGCCCGGCACTGAATCGATGTCCTTGCCTATTGGTTTGGCGGCCGTAAAGTCGAATGGTGTGCCTTTTACTGCTTTTATTTCTCCTGTGGGTATTAATGTTGTATCAACAGGTGTGTAATGGTCTGCAGCAATCATTAATGTATGCCCGAGAATAGTATTGTTTACATCGCCGGTAAGATTAAAGTAGCTGTGGTTGGTAAGATTTACAGGCGTGGCCTTATCTGTTGTTGCGCTATATTCAATTTTCAGTTCATCATCATTGGTAAGCGTATAATGAACCATCACTTTCAGGTTTCCGGGGTAGCCTTCTTCGCCATCTTTACTCATATAGCTAAGCATTAATGTAGGAATGGTATCGTTCATTACAGTTGGTGTCCACACAACTTTATCAAAACCTTTTAAACCGCCATGCAGCGCATTTTTACCATTGTTGGCAGCAAGCTTATACTCTTTGCCATCAAGCGTAAATGTTGCATCGCCTATCCGGTTACCATACCGGCCTATAAGTGCACCAAAATATGGTGGTTTCTCCAGGTAGCCTGCAAGACTATCGAAGCCTAATACAATGTTTGATTTATTGCCGGCTTTATCTTCCGTAACAAACGAAGTTACAATACCACCGTAGTTGGTAATCTTTACGACTGTCCCTTTTGCATTGGTAAGCGTATAGAGGTAAACACTGTCATTATCCACATTGCCCCAGCTTTCTTTGGAAATGCCTGCTTTCATGGTAGTTTCCCCTTCACTTTTTGTTTGCTGACCACAACCAGACATGATTGCTGCCATTGCAGTTGAAAAAATAAATGTGCCGAATTTCATATGTGCCTTTTGAAGTTTTAAAAGTACAGTAAAAAAATTGCCCGTTATAACCCGACGTTTAGATGAATTGTTGTTGCCCGCCTACTCAGCGTGCAATTTAATAACCATTGCCCCGTGTGCATTTATTCGCTGCGTGAAGGATTTTTTGAATACGCCTGCATCCTGCTTTTTCCACAGATCTCTTACGGCAACCTTACCTTTCAGACCTAGCTGTGCAAAATCTAAAGTAACTGCATGGGCACTGTCTGCAATATTGAATAAGGCCACATACAAATCTTTACTGCCCTGTACCTGCGAATACCAGGCCATGTTTCCATCCTTCTTATAAAGCTGTTTCGGGTTTTCACCCTGCTGGTTTACAGCAATGATTTCATCATTTGTAAAGAGTGTTCGTTCTATATTCCTGTTTTCGGGTAAGTTGCCGCCCAACATCAGCGGAGAACGGAATATACACCAGAAACTCATGTGTGTGTAAAGTTCATCTTCTGTAAACCTGCTATAACGTTCGGGCCCAACCGGCCCGCGTTTGGAGAGTTTACCAATCTGTATCATATCGCAATCCGGCCAGTGCCCTGCTCCGCCTGTTCCTTCCCAAGCCCGGGCATAGTCGAACATTTTCAGCATTTGGTCCCAGCTATCCCAAAAGTCGTCTGCCATGCGCCACATATTGGCGTTCGCCTGCACATGGGTTGCCTGTGCCACAGGTGTTTCGCCCGGAGAAATACTAAGTACCATTGGCCTGCCGCATTGCGCAATCGCCTTTTTATAGCCTTCGATTTCTGCGGCGCTGTATGGCCGTGCAATATCATCTACTTTAATAAAATCTACCCCCCACGATGCATACAGGTTAAGTATAGCATTGAGGTATTCCTGTGCACCAGGTTTACGCATATTTAACCCGTACATATGGTTCATCCAGGGGCAGGTAGATGATGTATCTGCTATCATGTCTGCGGTAATACCGTTTGCACCCAATACCTTCGATTTTGCCCATACAGCCTGGCGGGGTATGCCGCGCATTACATGTATGCCAAATTGCAAGCCGAGCGAATGTACGTAGTCGCCCAGTGGTTTAAAGCCTTTGCCGCCAAATGCAGAAGGAAATTTATTGGGTGTAGGCAATAGCCTGCCATAATCATCCATCGCAAGCCAGGGCACGTAAGAACCGTCATACAACTGTTGCTGAAATGGGTTGCCGATTTTACTGCCGGCCGGGTTGTCGTACGACCATAAGAAATCCACCACCACGTAGTTCCAGCCAAACTGCTTAAGGTTGGCTGCAACATAATCAGCATTGGCTTTTACTTCATCTTCATGAACAGCAGACCCGTAACAGTTATAACTGTTCCAACCCATAGGTGGTTTACCAGCAACCTGTGCCTGTATAACTGTTGAATAAAATAATGCTGCAGATATTAGTAATTTCTTCATACTGTTATTGCATACCGATCCTAAAAATGGTGAATGAATAAGGCGCAGCCTTTACACTGATCTTTTTTCCCTTAACATTCATTACTGAGGTTTTGGGAGATATATTGGTGGGTGATGTAAAAGAGTTTACCGCAAGCAGATCATTGCTTTGCATGCTGATGACTGTTGCCTGCGCTGCTGTTTTGCCGGCACCTTCCAATATTATTGTATTTTCCTGCGGCTTTGCGGAAGCGTTTACTACTTTAATAATCACTTCCCGTTTTACTGTGTCTATTGCGGCGGTTGCATACAGGCTGTCCTGCCCGGCCACAACTTCATTGTTAAGTGTAACGGGCACTACTTTATTGCCTTTATTCAGTGTATACATTTGTTGCACATAATAATCTGGTGTGCCATAAGATTCGAGGTTATTTACCCAAATAAGATCTGGTGTCCATTGCCAGCCATCCACATGCGCAAACAACGGCGCATAAGAGGCCATATTCACCACTGCTGCATTACGCTCCAGGCCGGTCATAAAGGCAGCTTCAGAGATAGCTGAGAGCCAACAGTTTTTCTGATCGCCTTTTGTACCGTCTACATGAGATGCATATTCACCGGCAAAGATTTTTGTGTTATTCCGCGGAAAAGTATCGTAGCGTTTTACATTGGCATAAAACCATTCGGGTGACCTGTAATAATGTTCATCTATAAAGTCTGCCTGCATGTTTCGCAGTTCTATATCCAGGTAATTGAATAATGCGCCATCCGGTGCAAAACCCGAACTGTTGATAAGTTTAATAGCAGGGTATTTCTCTTTGATGGCTTTTGTAAATGCCTTTAGTCTTTCCAAATATTGCGGCCCCCAGTTTTCGTTGCCAATACCCATCATGGTAAGATTGAATGGCGCCGGGTGCCCCATTGCTGCACGAACCTTGCCCCAGGTGCTTGCCACATCGCCATTTGCAAATTCTATAAGATCAAGCGCATCCTGTATGTAAGGTTGCAGATCATCCATAGGCACCACTTCTTTGGAATTGAACTGGCATGCCATACCACAGTTGATAATTGGTAATGGAGCGGCGCCAATATCTTCGGCCAACTGGAAATATTCAAAAAAGCCCAAACCAAAGGTCTGGAAATAATCCGGTGCCGGCCTGTGTGCAAACTCTGTGTTCCACCGGTTAATGATCAGTTGCCGTTCTTCTATGGGGCCGACAGTTTTCTTCCATTGGTAGCGGTGCTCCAGGTCGTAACCTTCTACTATGCAGCCGCCCGGAAAACGAATAAAACCTGGCTTAAGATCTGCGAGTTTTTGTACCATGTCTGCACGCATACCACCCGGCCGCCCTTTCCATGTGTCTGATGGAAATAAAGAAACCATATCCAGGTCTATTGCTCCGTTGCCCTCAAACCAAATATTCATCCTGCCCCTCATCACTGTTGCATTAGCGGTAAAAGCTGCTGTGGCTTTATGCCATCCAATACCCGTTTCTGCAGGCGTGATGGTTGTACTACCCAGCTCTTTACCCGCAGAGTCTGACAGTGCTATGTGCAACTTTACGCCAGCAGTTGCCTGGTGGTACATTACAGAAAAATCATAACGTATATCTTTCTTTATGCCCATACCCCTGAAACCCTCATTGGATAAGAGAAAATCTCCTTTTACTGCATTATCAACCGTAACATGAATATATCTTGGATTAGCGGTGTGTTCTTTCCTGTTCACCACAAGCACGGGCGGGTTCATACCTGCTACCTGCGGGTCTGTTTTGTCAGACATCTTTATGCTCCAGCCCATCAGGGGATTGTTGAATTCAAATGAACGGTTCTTCACCAGTTCTGCGTAAATGCCGCCGTCTGCACCAAGGTTGATGTCTTCAAAAAAAATTCCCCACATGGTTGGTGCAATGTCTGCTATAGGTTTGTTGGCCTTTACGGTAAATGTATGCTGGGGGTAAGCAATCGTTGCAATACACAGCAATACCGCGCCAAGCCAGTGTTTTATTTTCATATAAAAGCAGGTATTAGTATTTGTTAATCAGCTATGGATTACTATGGCATCGCCTGTTGTGTCACTCACTTGTGCGTTCCCATTCTATGGCGGCTGCAGCGTTCCGGTTCTATAAATACAATTGGTTTTAGCAGTGGTTACACAACACCGTACACGCAACTACATTTTGCAAACACACATCGTGTTGCCCATCATTGATCTGCGTGTACAAGAGTGCGACGCAACAGGCGATGCCACATGCACTGGTGCCGGGCACCAAAAATCTGCTCTTTTTATTTAAGTTCCAGTACCACTACGGAGAATGGTGGCAGTTTTAACGTTAAAGCATTGCCTTTTAAAGACGCGCCGTTAAATGCAGCGGGCTTTATTTTATCCGGCTCTTCAAATGAATTATAGTTCTGTAATTTGTTTGAAGTGAGGATACGGCCCGTTACTGATGTATATTGCCCGCCTTCGATATTGATGGTTATTACCTGCGTATTTTTTGTATCGATATTGGTAAGCGAAATATGTGTTTTACCACCCGCATCTTTTGATGCAGAAGCCGTAACGGCAGGTAATTTTTCTGTACCAACCACGTAATCGCTCGTTGCCAGTTGTATGGGCAGCAGCGTAGCGTCCTGGTGCACTTTGTACATTTCCATTACATGGTAAGTAGGTGTAAGGATCATTTTTTCTTTATCGGTAAGAATAACGGCCTGCAAAACATTTACGCATTGTGCCAGGTTGGCCATGCGTACGCGGTCTGCATGGTTATTGAAGGTGTTGAGTGTTATACCTGCAATCATTGCATCGCGCATTGTATTTTGTTGGTATAAAAAACCTGGATTTGTATTGGGTTCTACATCGTACCAGCCGCCCCACTCATCTACAATCATGGCTACTTTTTTCTGGGGGTCATATTTATCCATTACAGCGGCGTGTTTTGTTACAATTTCTTCCATTTTCCATGCTTCTTTCATGGTAAGGAAATATTGTGCTTCGCTGTAATCTGTTGCCGAACTTTTCTTGTTCCAGTCTATTACCGAATAGTGGTGCACACCAACACCTGAAAGCATCCAGTGCGGAATATTTTTCATGAGTGTTTCTGTCCAGTTGTAGTCTGCACCGCTTGCGCCAGAGGCTATGCGGTACAATGGCGCTTTGGCAGAATTGGGCATGAAAGTGGCAAACTTGCGGTATTCATTGGCATAATATTCTGCAGTCATATTTCCACCACAACCCCATGCTTCATTACCAATACCCCAGAATTTTACGTTCCATGGCTGGTCCTGGCCGTTTTGTCTGCGCCAGTCGCTCATAGGGCTTTTGTTTTCGAAATTGGTGTATTGAACCCAGTCTGCAAGTTCCTGTGCCGTACCGCTGCCTACGTTACCGGAAATGTAAGGATCTGCATTCAGCAATTTGCACATATTGAGAAAGTCGTGTGTACCGAAGCTGTTATCTTCTGTAACATTGCCCCAGTTGGTATTTACAATAGAAGGTCTTTTGTCTTTAGGGCCTACGCCGTCTTTCCAGTGGTATGTATCGGCAAAGCAGCCACCCGGCCAGCGCAGGTTTGGTATCTGCAGTTTTTTCAACGCTTCCACAATATCGTTACGCACACCTGCAGTATTGGGTATTTTACTGGTATCGCCTACATAAAACCCACCATATATACAACGGCCCAGGTGCTCTGCAAAATGGCCATAAATATGTTTGCTGATGGTAGTGGCGCTGCCTGGGCTGGCATTGACCATAACAGTAGCCTGCTGTGCATTAATTGCTGAGGTAGCATACAAACACAGGAGTAAGAGGGGCAATCGTAAATGCTTCATAATAACAGTAAGTTTTACCTAAGTTAAGATTAAGGAGGTTTAAAGATAAGTGTTATTTTGACATTTATTATTTCCACTTAATTATTTTTCGGGAACGCAGCTTTTTTTTAACCGCCCGGCATTAGTGAAGTTGATATGAGGTGTTTACGCAGTTTTGTTGTGTATTTTGTGCTATAAAAAAGCATTTATGCTAACACTCGAGCTGAAAGACCTTACAGTTGCAGCGCGGCAGCACTGGCTGCAGCATGCTATTGCCCCGCGGCCAATTGCATTTGCCAGTACAATAGATAAAAACGGGCATGTTAACCTTAGCCCTTTCAGTTTTTTCAACCTGTTTTCTAGCAACCCGCCGATTGTTGTATTCTCACCTGCCCGCAGGGTAAGGGATAATTCGACCAAACATACGCTGGAGAACCTGTATGAATTGCCTGAAGTGGCAATAAGCATTTGTGATTATGACATGGTACAACAGGTAAGCCTCGCCAGCTGCGAGTTTGCCAAAGGTGTAGATGAATTTGTGAAAGCTGGTTTTACAAAGACAAACGGCAAATACATACAACCTCCGCTGGTGAAAGAAGCTAAAGTAAACCTGGAATGCGCCGTAACAGAGATAAAGCCACTGGGAACAGCAGGCGGCGCAGGCAATCTTGTAATAGCAGAAGTGCTATGTATGCATGTAGCTGACGAAATTTTGAACGAAAACAAGGATATGATTGACCAGCGAAAACTGCAACATGTGGCGAGGCTTGGCGGTAACTGGTACTGCAGGGTAAACGAGACCAACCTGTTTGAAGTTCCCAAACCGAATACCAAGCTGGGCATTGGTATAGACGCGCTTCCCAAAAGTATTTTAAACAGCAGGGTACTTACCGGCAATAACCTGGGAATGCTGGCCAATGCTGATGAAATACCTGGGGTAGACGCTACATTTGAAGACACGCGCCTTAAAAATATTTTCCAGTATTATGCATTAACACCGGAAGAAATGGAGCATGAACTTCACCTGTATGCCCGGGAATTACTTGAATCAGGAAATGTTGCAGCTGCGTGGCAGGTATTGCTATCGGGTAGTATGGAATAGCAATTGTATAAGTTGCTCCTGTAACTGTTGTTCCTGCAGAGACTGTTCCATGTAAACACCGGAAACTACGCCCGGAACAGTTGCATTATGCAATGCAGTACAAGAGTGCGACGCAACAAAAGCTTCATACCTGTACAGCTGCCGGGCCCATAAAAAATATCATAAACATTCATGTGTGCATAATAACTTCGGTACATGAAAAGGCTCTTGCTGATCTTATTGACAGGCTGTGTTTTTAGTGCTTACGGACAGGTGAATTTACCGCGTGTTGTAGACTCGCTGAATAACAAACCTCTGGCTTATGCAATTGTGCTTTATCAAAACAAACAAAAAGTTACCTACACAGATGTAAACGGTTATTTCAATGTTTCGAAAGACTCACTGCCGCAGGATGATTCGATCATTATACAATACCTGGGATATGTGAGATATGTGCTTAGGAGCCGCGACCTGGCGAATACACTTGTTATTAAAATGGCGCGTGAAGACCAGGATCTGCAACCGGTGATTGTTTCGAACTGCCCGCGGTTTGAAGAATTTACACTGAACAAAAAAACGGGCCGCATTAAACAGTACGTAGGCCCGGGCCCGGAAACAAGGCTGGTGATCATGTCGCGCTATTACAATAATACCGGCCGTAATGCTTTTTTAAAAAAGGTAAGCCTGCTGCTTGATGAAAAGTCTTCGGCTGTGCAGATACCAGTGAGGCTTAGGTGGTATGAGTGGGACAATGAAGCCCGCATGCCCGGCAAAGAGCTTACCGATACCAGTATTGTTGTGTACCCCTACAAACAAGGCTGGAACGAATTTGAAATGCCTGACAAAACCATTCCTTTTCCGAAAGACTGGATTGTATTTGGTTTTGAATTTATATACCCGCCCGAATACGCGGAGCAATATAAAACGATTAAAACCGATGATGAACGTATTAAGTGGCTGAATGATCTCAACCATCGCTGGTCTTTGAGCATGCAGTATGTTGATAATGCTGATGAGGGTGCTTTTTACATTTTGAACAACAATGAAATAGCGCAATACAGCAAAAAGTTTGAACGCTATTATATGCGGCCTGCCGCCCGGTTTACAATTCTTTTTTGTAAAGAGTGAAGCAGTAGTAACATTCGGAACAACATAGCCATGCTGAAAAAACAGGTACAAATAACAAAAGGCTCACTAACTTTAATATGCTCCTAAAACTTTCCATATGAAAAAAAGTTTCTCACTGATTATACTCGCATTTACATGCCTTGCAGCTTTGGCGCAGCATGAACATGCCAGCCACCCTTCTACTTCTGGCGCAGGGTGGACAGACCTTTTTAAAACAGATCTTTCCAATGCAATATTTCCTGCCGACGTCTGGACGGTTACGGACGGTGTGTTTACTGCCAGTGCCGACGAGGCATTGTGGAGCGAAAAAGTATACAACAATTTTGTACTGGACCTTGAATTTAAAAATGCTGATGGTACCAATAGTGGTGTAGTAGTGCATGCAACCGATATGCAGGAGTGGATACCGCATTCTGTAGAAATACAAATTGCAGATGATTATTCTGCACAGTGGAGTAAGGCAAACCCTACCTGGCAATGTGCAGCTGTATTTGGCCACCAGGCAGCCAGCAAAAGAACAGTAAAGAAACCAGGCGAATGGAACCATTATACCATAACATGCATTGGCAGAAAAATCTGGATCGTGCTGAATGGTGAACTGGTAAACGAGTTTGACATGAGTTTGTATACTTCTGCTAAAAAGAACCCGGATGGTACAGATATACCTGCATGGCTAACAAACCCACTTGCTACTTTGCCACTGGAGGGCCGTATTGGATTGCAGGGCAAACACGCCGGTGCTCCCATATTTTTTAGAAATATCAAAATTAAAGAGCTGCCATAACACAGTTGTAACGGTAAAGGCCTGCAAAAAAATAGGCCCGCCCTGGAAAGAGCTGGCCGTTGCTAACCTATGAAAAACACCTATTTAAATTAATTTACTCTTCTTTGTCTTATTACACCACGCTGTGCTTTGGCACCGGGAAATTTTTTTCTTCTTTGCCTGTCCTGCCATTCTTTTCTAAACAGATCGCGGAGATTTTTTTCAGATACGAAAACCTTGTTGACTCTTTTGTCGGAGTTGAGTACGGATCTGAATTGCCCCTGGTACTTTTTGCGTATTTGCACTTTTCGCTCTTCAAATGCAACTTCATCATTACCAAAATGACTCTTTGCTTCTCTTATTTCTTTGAAATAATTGTTGTAAACGGGCCAGAATTTTTTGGATTCATCAGGAGTCAGGTTCAGTTCCTTCGTCATGTAGGCAACCGTTACGTCTTCAGCTTTGTTCGAATTATCGTTAGATTGTGTCTGAGCGACACAAATATAATTATGGAAACATAATAAAGAAATAATAATAAAAAATTTTTTCATCTTTAAGGCTATTTAAATACCGCTGGTATTTTCATCACTGTTTTCCTGCTCTGCATCAAGGTATCGTTCGATTTCAGCATCACTTGCATGAATAAGAAGATGATTTATATCAGGGTTCTCTTCCGAAAAATTTGTAGCATTAAAATCACCTTCTCCCACGTCATTTTTAAGATACCTGAGTATCTCTTCATCTTTTAAGGTAGCCAGTCTTTGCTCTACCGTTAGTGCATGTGCGGCATGTTTCATTCTGTGGTTTACATACAGGAAAGATGTGGTGGAAATGAAGAGCATAACTGCTGCTGCGGCGGCGTAACTGATCCATCTTTTAACATTGCCTGCTGCACCCATGGCTACAACTTTAGCCTGTTGTGGAGGGGCCGGCACTTTTGCAGGCAATACATCTTCAAAATATTGTGGCGGTACATGGTAGATATTTTCTTTACTTATTTTATTCAGCAAAGGCGCTACTTCCTGTAACTCATCATAAAATTCACCGCGGGAATTATTTTGTTGCTGAATTTTTTCCATGATCAGCCCGGCCAGGTTATCGAAGTAACCTGCAGGCACCTCATGTGCAGGGCCTGCTGCGAGCACTTTTGTTTGCCTTAGTATTTCGCCTTCCATTGCATGATCCAATGCCCGATCAGCCAACTGTTCAAAATAACCTGGCGGAACAACATAGGGGTATACCCTATCCATGTTGGCAATGGACGGGGCTATTTGTCTTAATTCTTCCTGTATGTGATTTGCGATAGCCATTTTAACAAATTGTTAGACCAGCAGGGGCAATATAAGTTTAATTGTTTTTTATGTACTCTTCAATCTTACGGGCTGCGTGATGGTAGCTTGCTTTTAAAGCTCCTTCACTTGTTTCCAACACCCTGCTCATTTCTTCGTAAGGCATTTCATCATAATACCGCAGGTTGAAAACAATACGTTGCTTCTCAGGCAACTGTTGTATGGCTATTTGTAATTTCCATTCCAGTTTGTTGGCATCGAAATTTTTATCTGCCACAATTTTATTTGCGAGGCCCGTTTCCACATCACTCAGGCTTATTGATGCCCGTTTTTTTGACTGCTCAATAAAAGTAAGCGACTCATTTGTTGCAATGCGGTACAACCATGTATACAACTGGCTGTCTTCCCTGAAATTATTTAGCCCGTTCCATACCTTTATAAACATATTCTGTAATACGTCATTTGCATCATCATGATCGATCACCATTCTGCGTATATGCCAGTAAAGCTTTTCCTGGTATTTTTTTATAATCGCCGTAAATGCCCGTTCCTTCGTTTCAGCGTGCCTGAAATCATTTAAAAGTTCCTTGTCATCAGCATGCATGCAGAGTTTGCTTTAGGCTATAAAAATAAAAAACTCACCCGTACAAAAGATGAGTTTTTCTTATGAAGGTTTAATATCAAAAGCTGTTTTATCCTTTTTTTCTGGCAATGGCCTTTTCTGCAGCGGCCACGATATCCGGTGTATCCAGCCCATATTTTTTTAACAGTTCTTCCGGCTTTCCGCTTTCGCCAAATGTGTCTTTGGTGCCAACCATTTCTATTGGTACGGGTTTGTTTGCACCCGCCACTCTTGCCACGCTTTCACCAAGGCCACCCAGTATGTTGTGCTCCTCGCAGGTAACTGCGCAACCCGTTTTAGTAATAGAAGCAATGATCGCAGCTTCGTCGAGCGGCTTTATGGTATGAATGTTTACCAGGTCTACCGTGTATCCTTTTTCTTCCAGTATACGCCCTGCTTCAATTGCTTTCCAAACCAGGTGCCCACAGGCAAAAATGCTAACATCGCTACCTTCCCCCACTACCTGTGCTTTACCAATTACAAAATCGCTGCCATCTTCTTTTGTAAAATTTGGCCATTTGGGACGGCCAAAACGCAGATAAACCGGGCCCTCGTAGTCTGCAATGGCTATGGTTGCAGCTTTTGTCTGGTTAAAATCGCAGGGTACAATAACCGTCATACCCGGCAGCATTTTCATTAACCCAATATCTTCCAGTATCTGGTGTGTGGCGCCATCTTCGCCCAATGTAAGGCCGGCATGGCTTGCACAAATTTTTACATTTTTACCGCTGTATGCAATGCTCTGACGAATCTGGTCGTACACCCTGCCGGTGCTGAAATTGGCAAACGTGGTAGTATAGGGTATGTGACCACCAATCGTTAAACCTGCCGCAATGCCCATCATGTTTGCTTCTGCTATACCGCATTGTACAAACCTGTTAGGAAAGTCTTTTATAAAAGGACCAAGTTTAAGTGATCCTGCAAGGTCTGCAGTAAGTACCACTACTTTGTCGTTTTTCTTACCTGCTTCGTATATACCTTCTCCAAAACCACCACGTGTTTCCTTTTCATTTAAAACCTGAATGTCTTTGAGCATGATTATATTGATTATAAGTGTTTATGCTTTTGTACCGGGCATTGGGATGGCTCCTCAGCATCGTTGCGTCGCACTCTTGTACTGCATAACACTGGTGAGCTTTGGGCTGCGGAGCCGGTCTGCTTCTGTTGCCTGAACAGTACGCCGGATTGTGTTCCCGGGGCTGTTCATTATTGTTCCTAAAGTACAAGTGAGTGACACAACAGGCGATGCCATAAGCACCGCTGCCGGCTACCCAATTTTATTTAATTCAGACTTGCGTTCTGCTTACTGATGAGTGCTTCGTCTTCCTTTACCCTTAGTTCCCATTGCCAGGCGGTGCGCATCATATCTTCGAGGTCGTACTGAATGTTCCAGCCGAGTGATTGTACCGCGAAATCATTGTTGGCATAAATAGCCACCACATCGCCCGGTCTGCGCGGCGCAATATTATAATTGAGTTTTACACCAGATACTTTCTCGAATGCTTTTATGGCTTCCAATACGGTAACGCCATTGCCTGTACCAAGATTGAACACGTCGCAAACCGTTTTGTTCTTATTGGCCATCAGGTACTGCAATGCCAGTGTGTGGGCATGAGCTATATCGCAAACATGCACATAATCTCTCACACAGCTTCCGTCTCTTGTATCATAATCACTGCCCCATACGCTCATTTGCGGAATTTTGCCAATGGCGGTTTGTGTAATAGCAGGTACCAGGTTTTGCGGTCTGCCTACGGGTAACTCGCCAATAAGTGTGGTTGGGTGTGCACCAACCGGGTTAAAGTACCGCAGTAAAATAGATTTTGAGTTGTGTGCCCTTGCAAATTCGCGGATAATATCTTCGCCCATTTGCTTGGTGGCGCCATAAGGAGATTCTGCTTTTTTTATCGGCGATTCTTCTGTAACCGGAATTGCATCAGGATTGCCATATACCGTACAGGAAGAGGAAAAAACAAAATTGGGTATTGAAAACTCTCTTACACATTTCAATAGGTTGATAAGGGAAAAGAGGTTGTTCTCGAAATATTCCAGTGGCTTTTCTACTGACTCACCTACAGCCTTGAAGGCTGCAAAATGAATTACGCCGGTTATATCTTCATTCTCCTGGAAAACGGCAAGCGTTTCATCAAAATTTTTGAGGTCTACTTTATAGTTCTTGAGTTTTTTGCCGGTAATTTTTTCGATGCCATCCAGCAGGTAGGTTGTTGAACGGGAATTATCGTCGATTGAAATAACGTCGAAACCATTTTCTATGAGGTCTACAACTGTATGAGAACCAATAAAACCGCAGCCACCCGTAACGAGAATTTTTTGCATATGCGTATTTTGGTGCTGCAAAATAAGTAAAACTTAACTACATAACCCGCTATACAAAAAGCTTAATGAGAGAATAAATGCCGGCAGCCAGTAAGCCGCTTACCGGAATGGTAAGCACCCAGGCCCACACAAGATTAACCGTAACACCCCAGCGTACAGCACTTAAACGCTTTGTAGCCCCCACACCCACGATAGAGCCTGTGATGGTATGTGTAGTACTTACGGGTGCACCAAGATTAGCTGCAGTAAATAAGGTAATAGCACCTGCTGTTTCTGCACAAACACCTTCCAGCGGGGTAACTTTGGTAATTTTAGTACCCATGGTTTTTACAATTTTCCAACCGCCACTCATAGTACCCAGGCCTATAGCAGAATAGCAGACAAAAGGCACCCAGGCGGGTATATCTGCAATAGATGGAATGTAATGCTCTGCAACCATAGCAGCACCGATAATACCCATTACTTTTTGCGCATCGCTACCACCATGGCCAATACTAAAGCTTGCCGAAGAAACCAGCTGCAGGCTTTTGTACATACCGGCGGTCTTGTAAGCGTTTTCGCCTTTAAGGTAGTTGTAGAAGTAAGACGCCACAAATATTACACCCAGCACAAGCAATGCCCAAAACTCAAATGGCTTTTTGAATTTGATGAATATAAGACAGCTTGATACTACGGCGATAATGATGGATATTTTTAACCAGAAGTTCTTTTGAATAGTTACCAGGGTAATAAACATGGAGATGATCATACCGATTATGGGTGCAAGCAGTATGAACAGCAGTGTAAGACTTATACCGCCGTCCAGGCTCCAGTTTACACCACTGAAGCCAGCGTGTGCAACCGCTGCACCGGCAAAACCTCCAATGAGTGTATGAGAAGAGGATGAAGGTATACCATACCACCAGGTAAGCAGGTTCCAGATAATGGCTGCAATTACACCGGCCAGTACCACGTATAAGTCGTAACTGCCTTCATGTACGGTTTTGGCAACAGTGTTGGCCACGCTGTGATCGCTGAATATAAAAAATGCCAGGAAGTTAAAAAATGCTGCCCAGACAACGGCCTGGAAGGGTGTTAGTACTTTGGTTGAAACGATTGTAGCAATTGAGTTGGCTGCATCATGAAACCCATTAATAAAATCAAAGCCAATTGCCAGTATAATAATGATTACTAATAATGTAGACATAATATCAGTTAAGCTGAGGAGGTTTGTAAAAAGCCGGTTAAATGCCTGGCTAAGCGTATTTAACGATGATTGATTCAATCACATTCCCGGCGTCCTCACATTTATCTGTAGCATTTTCCATAGCCTGGTAGATCTCTCTTTTCTTGATCACCTCTTTGGCATCAGGCTCTGTTTCAAACAGGCGGTCAATGCTCATGTCGTATACATCATCAGCCTGGTTTTCAATACTGTTAACTTTTACAAGAGCATCTGTTATCTGTCTCATATTGCGCATGTTACGCAGCTCCATAACTGCGCTCTTTACATGCTCAGAACTCATTTCAATAAGGTCGGCCATTTTTTGAATACCCGGATCATTTGGGTTAACACGGTAGAATCTTATTTTTTTGGCAGCATTGTATATATAGTCTGCGATATCATCAAGTGCACTTGCCAGGTAGTGGATATCTTCCCGGTCAAATGGCGTAATAAAATTGCGGCCTAATTCAGTAAAAACTTTATGGGTAAGTTCATCATTAATGTGTTCCATGGTTTCAAGCTGGGAAACCATTGCGTTACGCTTTTCAAGGTCAGTTTCGTAAACAAGCTGTTTAAGTACCGTACCCATTTTTGCAACCGTATTTGCTATTTCTTCAAACAATGAATAAAAGACTTTATCCTTTGGAGTAAAAAGTTTGAGGAGGTTTAACGCCATAAAAAAGTTTTGGCAAAATTATATTCCTTGTGCAGGCAAACCGGCAATGTTAAGTTTGGTAACAATTTCTTAATATAGGGTTTTCCCGGCAATTTTACTTTTGCCGAATATTATCATTTTATGAATAAATTGTTAAGAACCGCAATGTTTATTTCGGTTTTTTTGATATCCTCTTTTAGTTCCAACAGCCAGTTTTTAATGGATATGGTAGATACAACAAAAGATATGGGGAAAGGGATGCTTTCCATCTTTAAAAAATATGACCGTGTAAAAATCAGCGGTTATATGCAGCCACAGTTTCAGACTATTCAAACCAAGGGCGCTAAAAGCTATGCGGGTGGAGATTTTGCCCCCAATGTAAACAACCGCTTTAGCATGCGCCGGGGTCGCCTGCGCATAGATTATGTGCATTTCAGCGACACAAAAAAACCCTCTGTTCAATTTGTTTTCCAGTTCGACGGTTCAGAAAGAGGCTTTTTTACCCGCGATTTCTGGGGCAGAATCTTGGAAAATAATACTAAACTTTTCTCTTTTACTGCCGGTCTTTTTGCCAGGCCTTTCGGGTACGAACTTAACCTCGGCTCCGGTGACAGGGAATCGCCTGAGCGTGGTCGTATGTCTCAATCATTGATGAAAGTTGAACGCGACCTTGGTGCAATGATCTCATTTGAACCCCGCGGTAAAACAAACTGGCTCAGGTATGTAAAACTTGATGCCGGTGTATTCAACGGCCCAGGTTTAAATGCCACGGCAGACTACGATTCGTACAAAGATTTCATCAGCCGTGCCTCGCTAAAACCGGTTCCGGTACAAAAAAACCTGCTCCTTTCTGCAGGTCTTTCCTATTTCAACGGCGGTCTTATACAGGCAGATAAATACCTCTATACACTCGACAAATCCGGCCATTTTACTCCGGATTCAAGCCAGGCAAACATTGGCAGGAAACTGCCTCGCAAATACTATGGTGCAGATGCACAACTAAAATGGAAACATGGTAACGACGGCGCCACAGAGATACGCGGTGAATACTGGTGGGGTACACAAACAGCATCTGCAGCTTCAAACGAAACACCTGCGGCAATCTTTACCACAGATCCATATTACACAAGAAAATTCAACGGCGCCTTTTTTTACCTACTACATTCGTTTGATACACACAACCAGTTAGGCGTTAAATACGACTGGCTCGATCCAAATACCGGGCTTTCCGGCACCGGGATAAACACCGCCGCCAATGCACATCCTGCAGACATCAGGTATAATACAATTGGCGTAGGTTACATTCATTATTTTGATGACAATCTTAAATTGGTGGCCTGGTATGATGTGGTTAAAAACGAAAATTCGGCACTGGAAGGCTATACAACCGATATAAAAGACAATGTACTAACGCTCAGGTTACAGTTCAGGTTTTAAGTGTTGGTTACCAGCTTTAGTAATACTGTTAAGCTTCCGTTGTGTCACTCACTTGTACGTTCGGTTTTTATGGCATCTGCAGGCTGCGGTTACAGTCATGCCATATTTTAAAAATAAACTGGTGATATTGCAGGCATCAGGTTTTGTTAATAACTTTCGTCATAAACAATGCAAAAGATATGCCTGCCAAACCTGCAAACATAGATGAATACATCAATAGTTTTCCTGCCGTAACAAAAGCATATCTTCAGCAGGTACGGTCACTGATCAGGAAACTTGTACCGCAGGCAGCAGAAACCATCAGCTATGGAATGGCGGCTTATAACCTGCACGATACCTATCTGATCTATTTCGCAGGTTTTAAAAACCACATTAGCATGTATCCTTTTCCTTCGGGCAATCCGGTATTTGATAAAGCATTTGCAGATTATAAAACATCAGGCAAAGGCACCGTTCAGTTCCCGCTGAATAAACCGCTGCCCGCAGACCTGGTAACCAAACTGGTACTGTACAGGGTTGAAGCTGTTGCCAAAAAAAACACGGCAAAAAAAGCTGCCGGGAAAATATAAGGTTTGGTTGAACCTGCTGCAAAAAGCACTGCAGTACAAGAGTGCGACGCAACAAAAGCATCATAGCAGCAATACTGCCCGGCTACAAAAAATTCCTTTTCATAACACAACCTTCACAAACGCATTACAATTGCTTAATGATTGCGTAATAACTGCATAACATAAAGTTGGGATTTTTATAAAACCTCAAAATCTATGGAGCGCAGATACGTAGACGTTGTTGTAATGAGTGACCTGCACCTGGGCACTTACGGCTGCCATGCCGATGAAATTGTTACTTACCTTAAAAGCATAACGCCGCGCATTCTGGTGCTCAACGGAGATATTATTGACGGCTGGCAATTCAGCAAACGCTACTTTCCCGTATCACACATGCAGGTAATAAAAGAAATCATGAGCCTGCTTGGTAACGGCACCAGGGTTATTTATATAACCGGCAACCACGATGAGATGCTGCGCCGCTACACCGATCTTGAAATGGGAAATTTTCAGCTTACTGATAAAATGGTAATGGAGATCAATGGTAAAATGACATGGATCTTTCATGGCGATGTGTTTGATGCCACCACCAGGGGCAGTGCAAAAATGCTTGCGAGGCTGGGTGGTCACGGTTATGATTTGCTGATACTGCTGAACAGTTTTATAAACTGGGGCTTAAAGCTGGTGGGCAGAGAAAAAATGAGCTTTAGTAAAAAAGTAAAGAACAGCGTAAAAAAAGCCGTATCGTGGATTGCAGATTTTGAACAAACAGCGGCAGAGCTTGCTATTGAGAAAAAGTACGACTATGTTATCTGCGGCCATATACATCAGCCACAACACCGGGTTATTGAAACCAGGGAGGGCAAAGTAACCTACCTTAACAGTGGTGACTGGATAGAAAACCTAACCGCGCTGGAATACATCAACGACGAATGGAAGATCTTTCACTATAATGCAAAAGATTTTGAAGCACAGAAAGCCATGATTGTAAAAATGGAAAAAAAGCTGCCTGAACTAAACGTGCTTACCAATGAAATAAACATGTTTATTACTTCACTTAAATTAAAAGCAGATTGAAAATACTCTATGCAGTACAGGCCACAGGTAATGGCCATATAGCAAGAGCAACCGAATTATTACCTTACCTGCAACAATATGGCACCGTTGATATTTTCCTGAGTGGCAGTAACAGCAGTTTACAGGCTGCACTGCCCGTAACGTATACCAGTAACGGCCTGAGCCTGTTTTACCATAAAAATGGCGGGCTAGCTTACAGGCGCATGCTTTCTGATTTAGACTTTAAAAATGCATACAAAGAAGCAAAAGACCTGCCGGTTGAAAAGTACGATATAGTGATCAACGATTTTGAAAGTATTACAGCGCTGGCATGCAAAATTAAAAAAGTGGCATCGGTTGGGTTTGGCCACCAGGCCAGCTTTCAAAGTATGCAGGTACCTAGGCCGCCGGTAAAGCGCTTTATTGGCGAGCTCATTCTAAAAAGATATGCGCCGGCAACCACCTATGTAGGCCTGCATTTTGAACGGTATGATGATTTCATTTTTAGCCCGGTACTTAAAAAAAATATACTGCATGCACAACCAGCAGATAATGGCCATGTAACCGTTTACCTGCCACACTATGCAGATGAGGTGATTACTGCACACCTGCGGCAAATAAAAGATATGCGGTTTCAGGTTTTTTCAAAACAGGTAACACACCCGCAGCGTGAAGGCAATATCGATATTCTACCGGTAGACAATCACAATTTTACGAAAAGCATGATCAGCAGCACCGGCGTTATTACCGGTGCCGGTTTCGAAACACCTGCTGAGGCATTATACCTTGGAAAGAAACTGATGTGCATACCTATCAAAGGACAGTATGAACAGCTTTGCAATGCTGCAGCGCTTGAAAAAAATGCCTGTGCTCAGGTAGCATCGGTCAACAGATCGTTTACTGATGTTGTTTGCGCCTGGTTGAACAATGCAACTACTCAAAAACTGGTACTATACAACAGTACCGGGGAGGTGGTGGAGCAAGTAATAGCCAGGGCGGCAGCGTTGCGGGGCCGGGAAAAACATTGCAGGCAAAATCAATATACCACTGAAGATGCCACCTTCACAGCGTTAATTAATTAATGTTACAGGCAAAACAATCTCCCACCGGTTGGGTTGTTGACCCGCGATCGTGTAATCGATGAGCCTGCTGTAGCGTATACCGAATTGTAGCGGTTGCTGGTTCCACCAACGTGTATCAAAGAAAAGCTCTGCTCCAAATGATTTTAGCTGGTAGTTGCGGTTTTCACGCAGGCTTCTGAGATTGGTATAATCATAGAAAGCATTTGCCCTTATACGCGTAAAATAAATGATGTTGCCAAAGCCCCAATCGGGGTACACAATTGGAAAATGATAATTGACACCCAGTTTATACATATGGGGATAATTAAATGCGTTGTAACCCCTTGAATATGGAAAACTGTTGGTAAAAGCATATTGCTGCATTGTATCCCGTGCCTGATAAGCTGCATTGATTACGAGGCTGTGTGTGGCACCCAACCCTGGCAGGTAGAGGTTGCCGGTTGCCAATAATTGCTGAGCGGCAACTGCTGATGCACTTGCCCTGTATACTACAGACAGATTCTGTGCCCAGTGCGGATATATTTGTTTGGCTGCTTTTTGTACCTGCGCTGTATAAGTTATACCTGCCCTTATGTAGTTAATGTCTTTCAGCAACTGCTTTGTGTCGCTTTTCCAGTTGATGTTATTCACGTTATAAGATGCCGATAAGGTGAGGCTCCTGTACTGTTTACCACCACCCAGGTTAAGCGGTAAACGCAACCCTGCTGATGCCAGTAACTCATTCCAGCGTACGGGTATTGAATCATCCACTGTGCCACGCCGGTTAAATATATTGTTTACATCGAGAAAGGGCTGTACATACCAGCCACCAAAAGCAGTGGTAAAGCCAACACGATGATACTGCTCATTGGTATTGTAGGTGTAGTACAACTGGCTTTGCAAGGTATTCAATACATTTTCGCCATAAATCGTGTAAGAATAATCAGGATCGGTAAACGACGGAATCCAGCTATGAAAATTGAAAGGCTTGTAAAATTTAGGATACTTTGCTGTAGCAAATGTTCTTGCGGGCAGGTTAGCCAATAAGTTGTTATCCTGCACATTGAAGGGTGCTGTTACATACAGGGGCGTTATTGTATCTGACTGTACACCTGCCGGCTGCCAGCCTGGTTTGAATGCACCTAACCTGTAACCATCACTTGTAAATACGGCGGTTACAAGGTTGCCGCTGTTATCTGTGGTGGCCTGGTATAAACCTGTTTTATACGAGGCCAGCCTGTAATGTTTGTGCGTGGTGGTTATATAGGCAAATATTTCATCATGGCCATTGCTGGAGCATGTATAGAGTAACGTATCCCCTTTTACTACAGGAAAGCCCAGCAGCCGGTTGGCAAAAGGAATGATGGTAGAAATGGTATTTTTTTCGCTAAGTTGTTGTAAAGCCATTTCTCCTTTTGCATTACGTTCTATAAAAAAAATCGTTTTATCATCTGCAGAAAACTTGGGATAGGATATTACATGATTAGCGGGTGCTGCAAAACTGCTCACCGCTGTACCATCTACACGCAGTAATACAAGCTTTGATTGTTGCTCCGGCGTAAACGATGCAGCAGCAACAAAGGCTCCGCTGTGCGCTATATCCGGCGAAAAATATTTTGTATGATGTGTAATCTTCGTTTCAGTACAGGAGTTAATGTCCAGAATTTTTATAACGCTGTAGTTCCTGTTGCCCCATCGCACATCGGGTTGCAAAACTGAGTAAACGATCTTATTGTTGTTATAAGAAAAGTAGCCGTCGTATGCAATATCTCTTACTGCAAGTTTCCTCTCATTTTTTGCTTTATCGATAATATAGAATGCCGGAATCCTTTCCCGGCTTGTTTTTAGCACCACCAGGTTTCCATCTTCCGTGTAATAAGGATACTGGTAGTTGAGCACGTCGTTCTTTTTGATACCGGTTAGCCACTGTGGAGCCTGGTACCCGGTATCCTTTTCCCATTGTTGCCTGTAATAACTCATGGCATTGTGTACAAACGTGCGGTAACTAACGCCTGCATATTTTTTTACAGCACCCTGCATTGGGTAAAACAGTGGTTTAAATGCCGCGGCATCATGCGTTACTTTTTGCCAGAAATCCTCGCCGTATTTTTCTTTGCCGTAGGCGGTAAGTAAATAGCCGAGTTCGTAATGGCCGGGAATATAGTGCCTCAACGAACCGTTACGCATCTGCATGAATTTATAGTCTTTACCATCTGCATCCAGGCTTTTGTAAGTATTCAAAAACAACGGCAATCGCCCACGACCCTGTATACTGAATTTGGTTTCATTATATACTGCATCGCCTTCAAAAAACCAGTCAGGTACAGCACTGGCATTGGCTATTGATTGCCCGTATTGCCCAAACAAAACAGAAAATACTTTTGATAAACCAACATTAAAATTGCTGTATTGCTGCACGTGCCGGTATTCGTGTATAGAAAGGTTGTCTGCCCATCCCTGCGCACCAAGATCAAATACATCCTGCGGCGGCATCAGGTAATACTCGCTGCGGTACGGACCAAGCTGCACAAACGCATTAGAAATGGTAACATCTTTTTGCAATACAATATTTACCTTATTGATCTTTGCCCCGATACCTGTAGTATAATTTTTTTGAAGGGTGTGTGTAACATTTGCTACCCGTTGTGCAACAGAATCGAGACCCACAGGAAAAATAACACGCAGTGTGTCTGTGTTTACCTGCTTCCATTTTACGGAAGCAGGATTGCCGCCAAATTGCTGTGCATAGGTATAACAGTTGAACACCACAAAACAGGAAAGCAGCAGCGCAATACGCTTCTTGTACATCGATTCTTTTTTGCAATGAAGATAAAGGTTTATGTGCAGCGGGCTAAGAGTTTGCGGTAAACCCCGGCTATTGTAAGCCCAAACAAAAAACCACCATGCTTACCGCATGATGGTTTCTAAAAATTATACGCTGTTTGCTACGCAACTACCTCATCTGTAAGGTGCACCTTTGTCATTTGCAGGTAATGGTTTTGCAACTGGTGAATATAATGCACGTTTGGATGGTCTCTCCGGTCTTCCCTGTACCACATTTCCACCACAGAAAAATCTCCCTCCTTTGGTATAACCAGCCTGAAAGAACCTTTTTTATATTTCACCACACCATCGGGCAGTGTTTCTTTTCTAAAGTTTAGTTTCGTGAGTGCTTCATCACTCATTGGTATTGGGTAAAGATTGTCTGTCTCATACCAGAATTCCTGCACGTCCGTTTCTACACAAACCTGTTTTTCATCGCCATTCAGGCGCACTACTTCACCTTCACGCCTGCTGCCTTCGTATTCGGCAATTACGTAATCACCAATTTTCAGTTCGCTGAATTTTATCATAGTAGAATCGTTTTTAGAAACTTAATTTACAACTCTTATGCCACGTGTAAAAAACTTTTTCAGGAAGAATGGATGTACCGGTCATTTGTATTACAATGATGCTTCCGTTGCGTCGCACTCTTGTACTGTAAAGCATATGGCAGCATCGATACTGCATAATCCTATGCCGCAGTATTCTTTGCCATAAGGAATAAAAGTATGCACTCGGTAAACCATCATGCTAATACTAACACCTGTAAAAATCTTTTTGTATAATAATCTTTCATAATTACTTTCGCATGCGCAATGAAAAATATAATGAAGCATATAAAGGTTACGAAGAAGATCTACTCAAAAGAGGAAGGTGCGTAACACTGTTGTATGCAGGTAAAAGATAAACAACAAAAGCCTTCCTCTACACAGGAAGGCTTTTTGTTTAGCGGGCATTGCTGAATAGTATTACCAGCCGTACAAGTGAGTGACACAACAGGCGATGATAGTAGTACTACAGTTGAGTACAAAAAATATAAAACCATAAAACAACAACAAAAATTCCATTACAATGAAAGTAGCAGTAGTAGGCGCAACAGGTTTGGTAGGCACAAAAATGTTGCAGGTATTGGCAGAAAGAAATTTTCCTGTAACAGAACTTGTGCCTGTGGCATCTGAAAGGTCTGTTGGTAAAGAAGTAATATTTAAAGGCAAGTCCTACAAAGTAGTAAGTATGACAGATGGTATTGCCGCAAAACCAGCCGTGGCAATATTTTCAGCCGGCGGCAGCACTTCGCTGGAATGGGCACCAAAATTTGCTGAAGCCGGAATTACTGTAATTGACAACAGCAGCGCATGGCGCATGGACCCATCGAAGAAACTGGTGGTACCCGAAATAAATGCTGATGCACTTACGGCAGCAGACAAGATTATTGCCAACCCGAACTGCTCTACCATACAAATGGTGGTGGCATTAAACCCGCTGCATAAAAAATATACCATCAAAAGAATTGTGGTAAGCACTTACCAAAGCGTTACAGGCACCGGCAAGAAAGCCGTAGACCAGTTATTTGGTGAAAGGGCTAAACTGGAAAAAGGCAGCAGCGATGAATACCCTATGGCATACAAATACCCGATTGACCTGAATGTTATTCCGCAGATCGATGTGTTCCTTGATAATGGATATACCAAAGAAGAAATGAAAATGGTAAAGGAAACCTGCAAGATCATGCGCGATGACAATATACGTGTTACCGCTACTACGGTACGCATACCCGTAATAGGCGGGCACAGCGAAAGCGTGAATGTGGAATTTGAAAACGAGTTTGACCTGGAAGAAGTAAAGCAATTACTGGGCAGCGCACCCGGTGTTGTTTTGCAGGATGATACTGCCGCGCAGCTTTACCCGATGCCAATGTGGGCACATGACAAAGATGAAGTATTTGTAGGCCGCCTTCGCAGGGATGAAACGCAGGCTAAGACACTTAACATGTGGGTGGTAAGTGATAACCTGCGCAAAGGTGCCGCCACCAATGCGGTACAGATTGCTGAATATCTTGCATCGAAAAATATGTTGGGATAAACGTTTTGTGAGTGAGCAACTGAAAATGTGTGTAATGCTCCTGCTGCAAAAGCAGGAGCATTTGTTTTTAGGCATCCTGTTTCCTTGATGTTTGTTTTTACCTGCATATTGTTTGGTGACATGATCAGGATCATTGTTGGCCGTTGATAATTGTAGTCGTCTTTGGTTAATTTTACCGTATGGATGTAGAAACTTTACGCTCCTACTGCCTGGCGAAAAAAGCGGTAACAGAAGATTTTCCTTTTGGTGAGGATACGCTTGTCTTCAGGGTAATGCATAAGATATTTTTGCTGGTATCCCTTTCTTCCAGTCCTTTACAATTCAATGCCAAGTGCGATCCTGCCAAAGCCATTGAACTAAGGGAGCAATATGATGCTGTACAGCCCGGCTATCATATGAATAAAAAACACTGGAACACCATAGTGCTCGATGGAAGTTTACCGACAAAACTGGTGAAAGAAATGATCGATGATACTTACATGCTTATTGTAAAATCGTTGCCCAAAAAAGACCGGGAGGCTTTAACCTGATGTTGCCGGATATACATGACATAGATGACATAAAACTGCTCGTTGATACATTCTACGATAAGGTGAAGGCAGACGGATTGATTGGCTACATATTCAACGATATTGCAAGAGTTGACTGGCCCGCACACCTGCCTGTAATGTATAACTTCTGGGATAGCGTAATATTCAATAAGGGGAGTTACAAAGGCAATGCTATAGCTGCGCATAATGGCATACACGCAAAAGAGCCTTTCACAAAAGCTCATTTTGAACGATGGCTTCAGTTGTTTACAAAAACGGTGGATGAATTATTTGCAGGAGAAAAGGCAGAAACAGCTAAACAAAGAGCCGCCAGCATTGCAACAATTATGCAGTTGAAACTTATTTACCATCACCCGCTTACACATTAGCTGGTGCCTCATAAAAAGACTTGCATTTGCTGTTATATTCGATTATTTTACCGTACCCAAACAATACTGCTATGCGCTACCTCTTCTTTACCCTTTGCCTGTGTACAGTTTTTAGTTCCTGCAGGAAGACCATTTCAGAAACTTCCGCTTCAGCAGGCGAGTCGCCCGCAGAAAATGAATTTCTGATGGCCAAAAAGAGTAAAACGTATGTGATCTATAAAGGCAACCAGTCGTGTACACCCAATCCATTTGTATTGACATCTGCAGCAAAAATGGCGTTTACTGCAATCTTCGACAGCACCTGTACTTACCAAACAGTAAGCCCCGGCAACCAGGAAGATATTAATAAGTTGTATGGTTTTTCCGATTGCGGCTCTCATCACCTGGACAACAGCGCACGTATTGGCTGGCGCTGGTCTGATGATTCACTGCGGTTATTTGGCTTTGTACACAATGACGGCGTTATGGTATTTCGGGAGATTACAACGGCATCAATAGGTAGTACCGTTACCTGCAGAATAAATTGCCTGGCAGAAACATATTACTTTGAAGTAAATGGCAAGTCGGTTTCGTTGCCACGGCACTGTTCGGGCAAATATTCCCGTTATAAACTCTTTCCATATTTCGGTGGGGATGAAACAGCTCCGCATGATATAAAAATTATTATACAGGAAATTCCTTACTGATCAATCCTGTGTGGCGTGGTTCAAAAAATCTATCAGCGGCTGTAAAGTATCGAACGCAGCAGTGATTTTTTTTACGAGTCCTTTTTCCGTCAGATCTGCATCTGTGAGGGGCGCCATAGTAATAAAACTTTTAAGTTTTATGTACTCAATGGCAGGGTTATCTGCCATGTAATCTTTTGGCGGTCGGCTTAGCTTCATTTCGCCGCTATGGTCAAGGTCTTTATAAATGGCTACAAATTTTTTGTTCCCGATGATCTTTTTAAAATCATTGAAATTATAGTCTATTTCCTGCCTTACTTTTTTTAATACCTGTGCCTCGGGCATGTACAGACCACCCCCCATAAAGCTGCCGCCAGGTTCAAAGTGGAAATAGTAACCGGCAGTATTCCACGCCTTTTTGCCCCCCTTGTTGATACTGGCACCCATATTTGTTTTATAAGGAGATTTGTCTTTGCTGAAACGCACATCCCTGTTGATGCGGAAAACACATTCTTTGGCTTTTAAAGAAGCGATAGAAATTTCTTTTTTACCAAACTCATCAATAACCTGTTGAACAAGACCCAGGAAATCTTCCCTGGCGTTATCGTATAGTGTGCGGTTTTTATCAAACCATTCTTTGCTGTTATTCTTTTTAAGATCCTTCAAAAATTTTAGTGTTGCAACCTGTAGCATAACGGTGTTTTGAGTGCTCAAATTTAGCAGCTTTTTTGTGCCACAGCCCACTGGAACATATATTGATTTATTTTCATTTACTTTGGTACAGATATTGAAAAACTAAATAAAACTTTCTTATGCGCAACAAATTGTTGTTTTTCGTTTGTCTCTCATTTTTATTTGCCTGTACACGTAATGCCATTACCGGAAGAAACCAGTTGTCGCTTATTCCTGAAGAACAGGTAGAAAGTATGGCTGTTACTGAGTATAAGCAGTTTCTTTCTCAAAACAAGGTGGTAAACAGTGCCGGCAGCAAGGATGCAGAGATGGTAAAAAGGGTAGGTACCAGGATCGCAAATGCTATTACAGAATATTATAAGAACAAAGGCCTTTCTAATGAACTGGCCAATTATAAATGGGAATTCAACCTTGTGGACAGTAAAGAGATCAATGCCTGGTGTATGCCCGGCGGCAAAGTAGTTGTATACACCGGTATATTGCCGGTCACACAAAATGAGGCGGCATTAGCAGTAGTATTAGGGCATGAAATTACCCACGCAGTAGCAGGACATGGCCGTGAGAGAATGAGCCAGGGCTTGCTGGCGCAGGGCATCCAGGTTGCAGGCAATGTGGCGTTAGGCAAGAACGCCCAGGCAGTAAACATTTTTAATAACGTTTACGGACCGGCGGCGCAGGTGGGTGTATTATTACCAAACTCCAGGAACCAGGAGTATGAAGCTGATCATTACGGGTTGATATTTGCCGCTATGGCGGGTTATAATCCGCAGGAAGCTGTACCATTCTGGCAGCGCATGGCTAACCTTGGTGGTCAAAAACCACCGGTATTTCTTAGCAGCCACCCCGAGGATGCTGACAGAATAAAGAAATTGCAGGAACTTATGCCTGAAGCACTTACATACTACAAACCAGTCAGCAAATAATTCTACAAAAAAGCCAATAAGCTATTAAAAGAGGCCACATTTACAAAATAAATGTGGCCTTGTCAGTTATTGTACATTATATTGGCTACCTTTGCCTTCCGTTTTTTATACACATTAACCTTAAAAATTCTCTTTAAGGATGTCAACACAAAGTTTCTTTGAAAAATTGCAGTTAAAAGATGAGAAAAACTTACTAGTACAAGGGCTTCCATCTTCGATCGAGAAACAGTTTGCAAAGTTGTCCTACGCAAAAAACGTAACACCACTTTTGAAGAGCCGGAAAATTGATTTCGCACTGGTATTTGCGGTTAACCACAACCAGTTATGCAACATCTTGCACGAAATTTTCCCCGCACTTCATGGTGACAGCAAACTGTGGATCGCGTATCCGAAATCTACCAGTAAAATTGCAAGCGATCTTAACAGGGATTGCAGTTGGCAGATTTTGAGCGACAATGAGTTTGAAAGTATTGCGGAAGTAGCTCTCGACCATGTTTGGACCGCAATGCAGTTTAAAAGATTAGAAGTTTTGCCTGTAAAAGTAAAAGCAAAACAAAAACAGAAATTGGAAATGGCTTAGTTACCGTTTACATAAACGGTTATCAGATGAAACACATTAATATCGAAATCAAAGCGAAATGCTTCCATCCCGAAAAGGTGGAAGCATTTTTAGTTTCTGCGAAAGCAATTTTTAAGGGAACAGATAACCAGAAAGACACCTATTTCCATGTACCCGGCGGACGCTTAAAACTGCGGCAGGGTAATATTGAAAACAATCTTATTTTTTACCGGCGCAACAACCAGAAAGGGCCCAAACAGTCAGATTTTCAACTCGTGCCCGTGCCAAACCCCGCAGCTATGAATAGCCTCCTGGAAGAAGCACTGGGTATAAAAGTGATAGTAGAGAAAAAACGTAAAATCTTTTTTCTTGATAATATCAAGATTCACCTCGACGAAGTGCCGGGCCTTGGCAGTTTTGTAGAAATAGAAGCGGGCAACCTGTCTAACCCTGCGCTCTCTGTTGCAGCACTTCAGCAGCAATGCGCCTCGCTGATGCAGCATTTTGAAATAGAAGAACAAGACCTCATCGACAACAGTTATTCCGATATGTTACTGGATATAGTATAAAACTGTTTTGCCTGTTTCAAACAGCGATGCACGTAGAATGCAGCAATGACTGTTACAGTAAATCTGTATAAGCATTTTTAAGCCGTTCGCGAAAAAAATGTTTGTAAATTGAAAACAGTTTAAAAGACAAAAGTTCACTTTCCGTACCCTGCCATTCCTGGTAGGGTTTTTTATCGTTTGTCGTTAATAAGCAGGCTGGCAGTAAATAAAAAAGCAGTTACAAAGTATATTGTGTAACTGCTTTTGGCTCCCGAAACTGGACTTGAACCAGTGACCCTCTGATTAACAGTCAGATGCTCTAACCAACTGAGCTATTCGGGATTGTTTTCCCTTTTGGGGTTGCAAAAATAGGTTTTTTTTATTTCCGGCAAAGAATGAAACAAAAAATATTCTGATTGTTTTTCCTGCTTACATTGGTGATTATAACATATTGAATAATAATTAATTTATTTAATACGTTTTAGCACATATTCACTGAAAACCTTGGAAAAAGCAAAAAAAAGCACCTGGTTACTGGCTAGCTTAATTATACCGGCACTTCTCACACTTTTTATACTGGTACTCAATAATGCGGGCGCCTTATCAGATGAGCTTTTTCTCGTAAATAATTCACGGGCAATTAACGGCCAGCTACAAACACTGCAGCAATATAATACAGATGCGGGTTATGCTTTTACTAAATTCCTGGATACAAAGGACCTGCGTTCACGCATACACCTTACGCGCCTGCATGGCAAAATAAAAAACCAGCAGTTACAAATACGAAAGAGAAAACAATACATCGTTGTTCCCGATGAATATTCTGTACTGGAAATACTGCTGGCTAAAATGACAGAAATAGAAAATACCAGCCTGGTAAACGCTGCAGGAACAGACAGCAGTGATATTGGCGCATTGGCGGAGGACCTGCACGTTTCTATTCATGCTTCGCTCGATACACTGCTAAAACAACAAGACTCGTTATTGCAACAGCAGCTGCAGCGTACAGATGCGCTTAGAACACAAATAATATTTATTTCCTGTGGTATGGCCGTAGTAATCGTACTGCTGGCGTACCTGCTCTGGCGCAGGATAAAAACAACGAAGCAAACAATGCTGCAGCAGGAAGCTGATGTGTTAACCACAGAAGAAACCGATCTGCTTGTAGCATCTGAAAGCTACAGGGAAATTGATGAAATATTGAGTAGCGGCAGTATGAACCCCGAAGATAAATACGAACCCATTGAAAACAACAACATGGTAACAAATCTGACAACCAATGCGGCCACAGATCTTTCAAACGATAACGCTGAACCGGAACCCGTAGTTTCTGAACACATCCCCACTGCAGATCCCGCAGCCAACTACGATGTTGAATCCAATACCGATGCACCAACACAGAACGGCAGCAATGAAACATACAGCCGGGCCCAATCAAACATTGCCGAAGAGCGTCCGCAAACAAACATTGAGGAAACACCAAATCCCAACAATGTTTTGCCGGCTGATGAAGAAACCATAAGACAAGATAATTTTACTGCTGCTACCCATGAAGACGCATCGATTCATACAAACGAGACAAAGGGGTTGCAAAAAGATTTGAGTACACCGAAAGAAGCCGAAGCACAACCAGTCATAGTTGATGAACAATCGAACATTGCAGAAAATGCTGCTGAAGAGCAAATAATTCCTGCGGCCATCCCAACCGAAATGCCTGCTGACGCTTTGCAGCCGCAAGGTGCAGTGGCAATGTATTCCCTGCAGGACCTTGCGGTAAAAGATAGTGGCGCAACGATTGCCGCATTGGAACACTTTTTAAAAGATGCACCCATATGTTTCAGGTCTATGCAGTTGTGTGTTGCAACCGGCAACATGCTGGAGCTTTTCAAAACCATTCAAAAGTTTAAAGGTAGTTTAAGTACTTTTTATATGTACCCGTTGCTCGAATGCGTCAATAACCTGGAAGGCGAGGCGGCCGTTTTAAAACGAACATATACACTAAACGGTTACATTACTGCGGCAATGGAAGTCTTTGACAATATGAAACCCTTACTGGAAGCCGAAATTGCTCTGTTACAAAACAAATAGTGTTGTAGCCGGCTTTGGTACCGTAGCTCATCGCCTGTTGTGTCACTCACTTCAGGGTTCGGAACTTTTATGGGCAATGTGCCACGCTGTTGAAGAATACCAACGTGGTGCTGTGGTAAATGCATTTCATACAGGTAAAATAAGTGCTGCAAGCAACACCCGAAGCGCTGCAGCCGCCATGAAAAAGGAACCCTGAACCGAGCGTGGCAACAGGCGATGCCATATAAGCTGCTGCCGGCTACCAAAATATTCTCTTTACATTTTATTCAGGTTTACCAAACCATTTTTTACCGCGTACAAAGCAAGGCCTACCCGTGTTTTGATGTTAAGTTTATCAAACATGGAATCTCTGTAGCCATCTATTGTGCGTGGGCTTAAATACATTTTATCGGCAATTTCTTTATAGCTGAGTTCGGTACATACATACTGCAGAAACTCAATTTCACGGTCAGACAACAACAGTGTATTCTTTGTTTTAGGATCTTCATCAAATTTATTCAGTGTGTTGATGAGATGGCCGGTTACCAGCTCTGAATGATGATAGCCTTTGTGAATGAGTGAATCGAGCGCCATTTTTAGTTCAGAAGGCTCTGCTTCTTTTAAAACATAGCCGCGTGCACCGTTCTTAAGCATACGGATGATGTAGTTTTCATTATCGTACATGCTTAGCGCAAGAATTTTTACTTCCGGGTAGTGCTGTCTTATCCAGTTTGCTGTTTCATAACCGTCTTTTCTCGGCATGTTAATGTCAAGAATTGCTACATCGGGTGCAGTTGCGGCAGACATTTTATCAATAAAATCTTGCCCGTCTACCGCCTGGAATAATACCTGGTAATCGGGAAAACTGTTGATGAGCCCTGCGAGGCCATTGCGAATAAGTACATGATCGTCTGCAAGCGCTACAGTAAATGTCCGGTGTAGGTTGTTTTCGTGCGGGAAACGTTTAAAGTGATCGTTGTTGAAGAGCATCTCTGAGGGCGTTGGTTTTAATTCTTTTGAAGAAAGCCTTACAACAGGTGTGGTAACCTGGGCAGTTGCATTATTGCTTTGGTTCCATTGCCAGGATTGCTTTGTATGTCAATTGAACCCTGTATAAGCTTCATGCGGTTTGCCATGTTTCTTAAACCCAGCCCGCTGCCGCTGTCTGGTAAATTCAATGTTTTGGTGTTGAAGCCCCTGCCGTTATCCTCCACTGTAATAACCAGCTTATCTGTAAGATACATTATTTCTACATTAATGCGACTGGCATTTGCATGTTTTACAATGTTGTTGAGCAATTCCTGTACTATACGAAAAATCACCAGCTCTCTTTGAGATACATCTTTAAAAGCATCGCCTTCTACCGAAAAGTCTATGGCAAACAGCCCGGTTTTAGATAAGATCTGTAATTGCTGCCCGATGGCTTCAGGCAAACCTATATCGCTGATGAAATCAGTATTCAGGCTTTTGGCAAGGTCGCGCAGGTCCTGGATTGTTTTGGTAAGCAACGTGCGGGATTCAGAAAGCTTATCAATTACCACTGTGGCATCGTGCGGGTCTACCGTATTCAGGTTGAGCTTTACAAAACTCAAAGCCTGGCCAATATTGTCATGTATTTCCTGGCTTATGTTGCGAAAAGTTTCTTCCTGTATTTCGAGTCTTGTTTTCAGCAGCTCCTGTTGAAAATTAGAGCGCAGTTCCTGCTTTTCTTTGAGGTGATTGTAATACCGCTTTTGATACAAAAAGAGAAAGATGATAATAAAAATTACCAGTATGGAAAGAATAAATACTCCTCCAACAATAAGTGCGGTTTGTTCTATTTGCAAATAATACATCAGGTGAGTTTAAACTCGTTTTCTTTATTTACCCAAAAGCCGTATGCTATGGTGCAGTACATCATCGTATTTAATACGCTGTGTATGTTCCATAAATAACCAAGTGTAGAACCTTGTGCTTTTATTTCTTTTACAAACACAAATAAAAAATAGGTGGTAGGTGCGTATATAATGAGCGCCAGGCAAAACCAAAAAAGCGGCCGTGTCTCCAGTTTCAAAAATGCTTCGCTTTTAAACAATTCGTATAAAATAACAACGATCCATAACACCTGTATTACGCTGGTAAAGCAAATCATTTCTTTAAACAGTGATCGCTCAATATCTTTTGTAAAAAGCAGGTAGAGCCATAGCAAAACCTGCGCAACAGGTATAATGGCTACAATTCTTTTGAGCTTTTTATTCCTGATATTCTGAAAAAACAATATGCTCCATATAAGCGGATCTGCCAGTGCGTAGCAGTTGTATAAGATACTCGTATACGTGCCATATTTTTTCTCCGTAAATACCAGTGCCGCAGATTGCGGAATTAATGCCAGCAAGATCAGTACAAACATGATCTTAGAGTTCCTGTCAAACGATCTGTAGCAAAGTATTCCAATAAACAATGGTATCAGGACTGAACATGCCGATATAGATTTAAAAAGTTCATCCATTACCCGGTACGTTTTGGTGTTGGTAAAGGTTTATACAACGATCATTGTTGTGTATACCCAACTAAAATACACCAATTTGTTTTAAAGAACCGGTAGTAAAATTGGCCGTGTATAAAAAGATTGGCCATTATTCAAAAGCCTGTGTATACCAGCTTACGCAAATGCAGCCTGCTTCATGTGCAGGCTGCATGATACTTTTTCCTTTGACTTACAGACTTACAGCGTGTCGCCAATCAAATCAAAATTTGTCTGGTTGTAACCAGACTTAGGGTTTAGCGAACGCGGATACTGCTTGGCAGCCAATGCACCGGATGCTGTATTTGATTTATTTACAGCAGCGGTAACATTGCCCGAACCATCCTGTGTAATAGTGCATGCACTGATAATAACAGTAGGCTCAGGCGTGCCGGAATCAGACGTTAAACCAAAATAGATGCGTATCGCATTCGCATCTGTGTAAGTGCTGAACAACTGGTCTACCTGGTCCTTTTTAAAAATGAAAGACAGCTTGTCTGACTGGAAGAACTGCTTCATCTTTTCCATGTTGGAGCCAGGTGTCGGAGCCGGAAGATAATCGTCCAGCAGGTCTTTTACCTTGTCATGTACCAGAAGATAATCTTTGATTTCCTGAACAGCATTGGAGTACGAGATCGTGTTGCCTGCCATAGGGAATAGGTTTTACGTGATTAATAATTGAAGGTTTGTTACTGCCAAGGTATTATTAACTGCGGCGGCACGCAAGGAGAAAATGACTGTAAATATCCGGGCTTTTAACGGGTGTACGGCTACAGCAAAACCCTGCGGGAAAGCGTAAAGAGAAATATAAGGTTTTTTTTGTTACCACCCATGCGTATAATCCACCAAACATCATGTGAAAAATCACATCAAATTTCGTGAGAAACCACCTTGCCCGGCATTTCAGATAAATACACCTTTGTACTGCAGTTATGGTTCTCTCATGTGCAATTATAACTGAATCTCATTGGGGGTTATATGCTGACACAATCAACAGCGGCTTTCTAGCCGCTGTTCTTTTTACAGCGCCAGGTCCAGTACCGTTTTCGGCGGTACCAGGTGAATGGTTTGTAAACCCACACCTTTAGCGCCTTCAATGTTTTTCCATGTATCATCTATAAAAAGCGTTTCTGATGGCTGCAACTGTTGCTCCTGCAAGATGTATTCAAATGATGCAGGGTAAGGTTTGCGCAAACCAATATCATGAGAGTAGTAAGCTTTTATAAAATAGTCGTTGAAGTTTTTATGGCCTGCCTGTTTTGCAAAAATGTCCATAAATGCATCGTAATGAATTTTGTTGGTGTTGGAGAAAAGATACACGCTGTACCTTTTGCTTATGTCATCCAGCCATTCAAGCCTTTCTGAAGGAAAATCCATCAGCAGCGCATTCCAGGCAGCGGTGATCTCATTATCAGTAAGCGTTGTTTTTGTCTCTGACCTGAATAAGTCACAAAATGTTTCCTGGCTTATTTTTCCTGTTTCCAACAGTTCAAACAGGTCAGATGCATGGTGCTGCGTAAAATAATCGTTGAAGTTGGTAATGCCAAGGCTTATAAAAGCCTGCTCCGTCTTTTTAAAATCTATATTGATAAATATGCCACCGAGATCGAATATGATGTTTTTAATTTTTTGCATAAACAAACTATTCTTACTGATTAATTCTTGGAAAGTAGGCTAATTTTTCTATTTTTGCGCTCCCAAAGCATTGCCGGTTCCGGCATGCGGGCCTATAGCTCAGCTGGTTAGAGCACCTGACTCATAATCAGGGGGTCCTTGGTTCAAGCCCGAGTGGGCCCACTTGGTAAAAGCAGTTACAGTTTGTAGCTGCTTTTTTGTTTACACAAATGTTCACAGTAAGAAAATAAATACAGGCAGTAATACCAGCTTCAGTTTTCATGGCGGCATCGTTGCGTCGCAAGCACTTCACCTGTATATCTTTTGGCGACTGTAGTATGCTGCTATAAAATCGTATTAAAGTATAAGCGATAAAACGTGACCCGGTTGTAAAATAGAAAGAGGTTACCTGTTGCCCATAAAGAGCCGAACGTACAAGTGAGTGACACAACAAAAGCTCATAGTAGCATTGTTGCCGGTAACCCAATATTCTGCTTTCTATTGGTGTCCGTTCAAGCCATGAGAGCTAAAGCCATAAAAACAATAGCCGGTTTACGATTATAACATGGATCATCAAATGTGTGATTCAAAGTACGCGTTATTCGCAGTTTGATAGATTATTCTTTAAAACTTAAGCAGGCTATTTTGCCTGCTTAAGTCTGCACTATGCACAAAACATTCATGTTAGTATTTATGAAAACATAATACAACCGTGTAAAACATATACTACCAGCTTCAGTTTTCATGGCAGCATCGTTGCGTCGCAAGCGCTTCACCTGTATATCTTTTGGCTACTGCAGTCCGCGGCTCCGCCTTACGAATTGAATACAGTGCTGTTTATTGACTTAAAATGCGCAGATGTACATTTCCATCAGGCTATTGCTTGATAAAACTGTATCTGTAATTTTCTTTGCCATCACTGATGGTAACAAAATAAACTCCGTCTTCCCAGTTAGAAATATTTATTGGTAACCTTAAATGCTCACCCGTTACCAGGTGTAGTTGTTGATACCTGATATTACCCGACATACTGCTGATGGTAACTTTTGCTTTGCTCATACTGAGATTGATGCCTTCAAGAAGAATATTATCGGCTGCAGGATTAGGAATAATCTTAACATTAATATTTTTTCTAAAAATACTTGTATCACATTTTGTCGCAAATCTTTGCCCTGTTATCCAATTAGTATACGTTGTATCTCCATGTATACAAAGATTTCTCACCCTCCACTGATATTTTGTACACGAGGTTGCAGTGTCGCACTTTACTGCATATGTGGCGCTACCGCTATAGGTAACATTAACTCTCGTCCATACGGCCGCTCCAACAGCACGATATTGCAATTGCCCCAATTTTGGCGTATCACATCCTATCGTGTCTTTTATTTTCCACTTAACACAAAAAGAAGAATCTGTTACAGAAGTTACCATCAAACTATCGGGGGAAGGACAACAGCCAGTTTGTGCATTCGTATTTAAGGAAATGATACAAAATAGTACTGCCAGGCCGGGAATGAATGATTTGAGTCGCATGATCTTTGTTTTTTAGGTTTATGATTAATTTTTCTATTGCAAGATTTATTATGGAACCGCTATATCTAATCACGACTAAGCAGGAATATGAATGAAATCGTGATCCTTAAATATTTTACATAATTATATATGTTTATTCATATTACAAAAAAAGTGCAATTAAAATAAGGCTGCCAACTATTCTAACGTTAATTAGTTTATTCAGGTAAAATGCGGTTTGCCTTACCTGTAAACCTTAGCTGGTAAAGGTTTCAGAAGATTTAGGCGGGCTAAAAGAAAGTGGTTCTGATTGGGGGGAAAGTAAGCAGTTATTCGTGAAACGTTGCACTTATTACAAAAGCACCGGCACTTATTACAAAAAATAAAGCACCATTTAAATTTTACCATCCCGGCAAGTAAACACGGCAATGAATAAATCCTATTTATCTTAAATGATTAAGATAAATTGTTCACCAGCATAGAAGAAAATTGGCCGAATATTATTCATCCTGCATTACGGATAACGTTTCGTCTGCGGATGAAATGTTTGCCAGGAATGCCAGAACTCCTGGTATGATTGAACTCTGCGTAGTTTCGCATCTTTCAATAACCCTGCAGTACAAACACCTGCAATGGTCCATACTGAATTGGTATTGGTATCCCTTAGCACATTGGCTGTGGTATCTTTTATGAACGTTAACGTATTTCCTGCAACAGTCCGGTTCAGTACATAAAAAGAAGCAGTATCATTTGCGAGTGTAATCAGCAGCGGCAAGCCCGGCAAAGAATCCTGCAACAATCCTTTTGCTGTTAATGCATTCCAGTCATAAGCTTTTGCATTCCCCCCATGTACCACACCCACTACCCACGATTTAAATTTCCAGGATGCGCTGTCTCTTTTTTCCAGGCTGCTTTTCAACGTTCCTTTGTCGTATTCAGCCAGATCATCATAATCCTTTTTGTACAACGTATCAGGCTGCATTACCAGCGAGTTCGGGTGCTCGCCAAGCCATGAAGCAAGCGTCATCTGCTCCGAAGGTATTTCAGGCAGGCGCCGCCCTTTTAGTTTCCCGGTTATGGCAACGCCTGTGGCTTGCTGCCACCAGCTTTTGGTAGTGCCATCTTCAAACATCGCATTGAAGTGATCCATACCTACCAGCCTGAAATTTTCTGGTTGGCCGTTTACTACAGGACTAAATACCCTTCCAGTTCTGCATACGGTGCAATAAGTAACCATTACAGGGGTATTACCAATCGTATCTCTTACCTGGTGGTGGTAACCGATCAACTGTACAGGGTATGCTTTTGCTTCGCCATTGATTGTAACGCCAATTACCAGTTTTGACGCATTCACAGTATTTTCAGAAGCAGGTGCCATATTTTTTACAGAAGGCTGGTAAAACATTTTATCTGCCTCAAAGCGAAAGTTGAACATGAAAAATATTACACCATAGAGCAATAGTATTGCGCCGGTTGCAATCTTCTTCCATGGCTTTGCTTTCCTGAAAATGTTTGTCACCGGCAAAGCGATCATGAGTAAAGCAACAATTCTTATCCACGTAATATTGTTTGCAATCCAGTAGGCAAGATCAATAGTATTATTATACTGGCTGCCGGGAAAAGGCATAATAAAATACACACGCAAAATTTCAGCTGCAAAAAGAATAAGCAGCCCGGTAATCAGTAAAAATGTTTTCATAACACGTTGAGCATTTTAAATATTAATGGTATGAACCCGGCTGCATTGCTACTATTAAGCATCGTTGCGTCGCACTCTTGTGCGTTTGACAAATATTTCGGCATAGTGTAACATGCACATCTATGCTCACCAGCCTGCAAATCCTGGAATACTTATGCATCGCTTTTGTTCAACAGTGTTTCATGCGTTGAAGAGTGCGACGCAACAGGAGCTTCATGCTTATGCTGCAGCCGGGTTCATAATTATTCTATTAGCCCTCGCTTACGGGTAATGGAAATTTAGTCCATATATCATCAGCAGGCCTGTCTGTTGGCAATTCATCCAGTTTGTTATACCGGCGCATATCAATCCACCTGTGGCCCTCATAAAATAAAGAGTACCGGCGCTGAAGCAGCATTTCATCAACCAATGCATCAGTTGTAAGGGCTCCTGTATAATCGTTCAGGCCATGTGCATTTCGGATAACGTTAACAGCCTTCACTGCTTCACTAAAATTACCGGTTTGAATGTTAGCTTCCGCGTAAATAAGTATCAGTTCTTCATTGCGAATAATGGGAATGTTTGCAGTAGATGAGGTGTACACCCAAACATCGCGGTTGCTGCTTAGCCCATTTAGCGAGGCAGTTGCATTACGCAAAGTTGCCTTGTTTATTCTATCGTCTCCGTCTTCGATATCTGCAGCATAAGAAGGATGTGCCAGGCGTGTTTCACCTGTTTGATTCTGCGGAATAAACGCCGGGTTAAGCTGGTCGCCTGAACCTGTACGGAAGATGTGGTTAACGCCCCCATAAAGGTCTCCGCCAAGGTCAAAAAAAGATTCATCAAGATCTGCCAGGGCCTCGCTCCATTGGCTGCGATATATAGCAACCCTGCCTGCAATGGCACGGTTTACCTTCAGTAGACCGGCAGCATCGTTAAAACCGGCAAACCCTGCCAGCGGGAAAGCTATTGCTGCACCGGTAAGATCTGTTTTGGCAGAATCGAGCAATGCGGCAATGGCATTAAGTGCATCTGCCCTGCTCACAATGGGGCCCAGCGCATCAGGATTGGCAACATCTGTTCTGATGCCATTTGAATCGGTAAGATTAAGATTGAGTAATAACTGGTACGCCTTAATGGTTCTGGCAAAGCCAATGTAGCCGCTTTTTTCTGCTGCACTTACCTGCGAAGAATTTAGCGCCGCTTCTGCAAGTATGTTACAGTTCTTTACTACGCGGTACCTGGATGCCCACGGATTGGTAATGTAAAAATTACTGTTGCTGAGGCTGCCATCATTTGCACCAAGCAGGTCTGTTATGTAGCGTGGCTCTGAACCGGAAAACCGGTAGACCTCCCTGCCTATGGTGCCTACATCATCAAGGTACAAAGCAAGATTATTGCGCATGCCCGATTCTGCACCACTTACAAGGTTATTCAATTCACTTTTAGAAGCATTGTTTAAAAACTGTTCGGCAGTTGGTGTGTTCAGGTTGCCATAATCTTTTTTACAGGATACAAGGGCGGCCAACGCTGCAAACACAATGATTATTTGAATGCGATTATTTCTTTTCATGATTTGGTAAGTTTAGAAGTCAACAGCAATATGTAAATCTGCACGTTTGGTGGCAGGGTAAGGATCTACATCTACACCCTGTGAGAAACCTGTTCCAAAATTGGATACTTCGGGATCGTAAGAATTGTATTTGGTAAAGGTGAGATAGTTATTGAGCGATACGCCTATGCGTAAGCCTTTAACAAAATCGACCGGCATGGTAGTAAAAGAGTAATAAAGACCTATTTCTCTCAAACGCAGGTAGCTCGCATCTTTCACAAATTGTTCGGCGGTTACACCAACCTGTGTAATGCGGTAAATACCATCGGGCAGCCCGGTTTTATTGGTTACATTGTCGAAGTCTGCACTGGTGCCACCAAAATCGTTTTGCAAAGAAGTAAGGTTGATATTGTCTCCACCTTTTTTCCAGTGCATCAGGAAGCGAAGACTAAGGCGGTTGCGGAATGTTATCTCGTTGTAGGTATTCATCTGGAAGCGCGGTTCCGCATCACCCAATACACCAACACCAGCACCGTTTAGCCCAACGATCTGTGTGGCAGGTTTTCCTTCTTCTATCTGGAAAGAGCCCAGTACATAACCAAATGAACCCTGTGGCACCGGTGGCAATGTATACCTGGTAACCATAGACCGGTTGAACCAGAAGTTTACAGAACTTGTCCAGGTAATTATTTTTGAGACGATAGGTTTTGCATTCATACCTACTTCAATACCGCGGTTACGCAGGTCTCCTGCATTCAGCCATTGCGTGGAAAATCCTGATGATGCAGGCAAGTTTCCAAGCATGAGAAAGTCGTTGATCTTTTTGCTGTAATACGTTACTTCAAAACCCAATCTTCCTTTCAGCATACTAAAATCGATGCCTGTTTCAAACTCTTTCTGTCTTTCTGGCCTGATAGACGGATCGCCTTTTTGTATGTTAATAAGCGAGCCGGGGTTTCCTCCGATATTGGATACTACCGCAGAAGTAAACTTGCTGCCGTATGCAGGTACATTGGTGGCCTCGCCATATGCGGCACGCAGTTTAAGGTTATTCAAAAAACTGTTTTCAGGAATACCCAGTTTTGTAAGATTCCACGATATGGCCGCTTTCGGATAAGCGTAATACTTTGCCACATCACCATTATTGCTGGAACGGTCAAAACGTACACCACCTGTTACGGTAATAGCATCAGCAATCAGTATTTCCTCCTGGGCAAACACACCGTCATTCTGGTATTTTGCCCTGAACTGTGTGGCTGTTAATGCACCTGCCTGGTCTACATTCGATTGCCCGGCAATTACCTGTGTGGCTACATTAAGGATGTTGTTATAATCGCCGCGCTCCTGCGTAACACCTGCCGAAGTGGTAAGCGAAAGCCTGTTACTTACAGTCAGTGAATTGACAAGCGAAAGAATGTAATTGGTATTCAGGTTTTTTGTAGCGCCTTGTATGGAGGTGCCTTTGTTTACGGCCTGGAACTGTAGTATACCCGGGAATAATGCCGTCGTCTGCAGGTTATAGAAATCAACGCCGCCGCGGCCTACAAAACGGGTGGTACTTTTTGTACCCTTTTGCAAGATCGCCTCTACATTTATACCTGTAATAAACCTGTTTACAGATTCATTGTTTTTCATCAGTGCTATTGTCTGCAAAGGATTAGAAGCTGCAAACTGGTTGTTCGGGTAATTGCCCGATGCATCAGGATGAAGTTGTGCAAAGGAAGGTGTGGATGATAATGCAATACCCAAAGACACGCCTGCATTGTCATTGCCAGACAGGCCGCGGTCTGCAGATGAATTGATATAGTTCGTACTCAATCCTATTTTGATATTATCACTCAACCGGTGGTCTACATTCAATCTTAAAGAAGTGTTCTTGTAGCCCGTATTTTTTACTATGCCTTCTTCATCTTTTGTAGCGGCAGAAAAGTAAAAACCGGTTCTTTCCCCACCACCACTCATACTTAATACAGTGTTCCTGGCAAAACCTTTATTGCCATAAACTTCTTTCTCGTAGTTATATATTGCACCCGCGGCTTCAGCATCAAGATACTGTTGCCTGAGTGCTGCACTGGTGGCACTGTCAGATGAAAGACTTGCTGCGCGGTCTGCATTAAACTGCCTTACGCCCAGCAGTTTGCGTGCCTGTATCTGGCCAAGATCCTGCGATACAGAGATGCTGGTCTTTCCCTGCCTGCCTTTTTTTGTAGTAATGATAATTACACCGGCAGAGGCTTTTGATCCATATATGGCCGCAGCAGAAGCGCCTTTCAGTATTTCAATGTTGTCTATGTCTTCCGGTCTTATATCTGCAATACGGCTCGACGGGTTGTCCTGGTTAGAAGTAGGGCTTCCACCGGAACCTGCGCCGGTAACAGCATTAAGCCCGCCGGAGGTTGCCGTATTATCAATGAATACGCCATCCAACACGTATAACGGCTGCGTATTGCCGTACACAGAGGTTACGCCGCGTAATTTTACAGATGTTCCACCGCCGGGCGCCCCTGTATTCGCATTGATCAGTGCGCCGGGAATTTTACCTTCCAGGGCTCCGTCAAGCGTTTGTGCAGGTGCTATACCAGCCAGCTGCTTACTGCTGATGGTTACAACAGTATTGGCAAGATTGCGTCGTTTTACGTTGGTGGTAATACCGGTTACAACCACTTCATCAAGCTTTGCCACATCTTCTTCCAGCTTTATATTAAAGCTGAGGTTGCTGCCGATATCTATCGTCTGAGACCTGAAACCGGTAGCGCTGATAATGATGGCTGTTGCCGATGGAGATACCGACAACGTAAAATTTCCTGTGGCATCGGTGAGCGTGCCTGCGGTCGATTGTTTCACCATAATACTTGCACCTGCAATAGCATGGTCTGTTGCGTCGGTAACTTTACCTGTTAATGTTTTGTTTTGTGCCTTTAACATCAAAGGTGCATACAGGCACAGTAAGCACATCAATAATTTATATTTTCTCATAAACGTTTTTGAGAGGTTGTTTCAAAATAATGTTGTGTTGGTTTTGTGTACCGGCCAATCTTTTCATGGCATCGCCTGTTGCGTCGCAAGCACTTTATCTTTCAGATCAATGTGCAGCTGCAGCGCTCCGGCCCGGTCGGCCACAACACCGTTAATGTGTTCCCGGTACCGGCTGTGTAGCTGTAAAAATGTGTTTGCCATACCCGTTTTCTGCTACCTGTTTAGCCCTTGGTGCATACGTTGATAAATCATCCGGTGTATTGGCAGCAAGGCCATCCACGTAACGGTTAAATAAACAAAAGGCAGCAGCAATCAAAACGGTATCATGTATATCGTGGTCGGTTGCACCTGCGCTTTTTGCGGCAGCAACGTCGTTACTGGTCACATACTTACCACCTTTTTGCACTTTGCCGGCAATATTCAGCAAAGCCTTCAGTTTTGCAGAAACAGCAGCCTTCGAAAAGTCCTTCCTGATCTGTTCAACAATGTTGTTATCACCATTCATATAGTAACAGGCTATGGCGCCGTGCGACTGATCGCAATAGAAGCATTCATTAAGGTGAGATACATAGGTTGCAATAAGTTCCCTTTCTGCTTTTGACAAGCCTTCATCGCTGCGAAGGAGCAACTCTGCAAGCATACCCAGCGGCTCAGCCGTTAGCGGGCTAAAGGCCAGCAGGGAACGAATGCCCGGCAGTGCTTCATTTACTGTAATGTGTGCCATCGTTAGTGTTGATTGTAATGAGTAATGAGGTTAGTTTAAAATGTTGAAATCAATATAGCCTTCGGCTGCCCTGCGTGGGGCGCGGTCTGTATAAAACTGCCTGTCTGCAGGCGCAGTGGTACCAAGTCCGTCTACATACCTGTTAAACATGCAAAACGCTGCAGCTATCAACACTGTATCGTGTATTTCCTTCTCTGTAGCACCCTGCGCCTTTGCACTGGCAATGTCTGACGCATTTACAGCCTTACCACTTTGCTGCACCTTTGCGGCAATAGCAAGTAAGGATTTCATTTTGTCCGTCACTGCCGCATGGTTATAATCTGTTTTGATCTGATCAATTGTTTCCATATCGCAATGCAGGTAATGCCCGGCCAAAGCGCCATGAACGTGCTGGCAAAAAAAGCAATCGTTCAAAGCAGAAACATATGTACCGATTAATTCACGCTCACCACGGGATAATGTATTGTCATCACTGCGGAGTAATATTTCTGCGAGTGCATTCAAAGGCTTTGCCGTTCCGGGGCTGTATTGCATTAACCCGCGAATACCGGGCAGATCGTTCTGAAGGTCTATGTGTGCCATAATAAAAAGCATTAAAGGTTTATTACTGTTTTGGTGCGGAATAACCGTGTACTGCAAGCCGCTCACCCATTTCTTTATAAGCCGGGAGGTCTGTTGGCGTATAACTGTTAAGCCCGTCTACATACCTGTTAAACATGGAGAATGTAGCCGCTATCAGCACTGTGTCATGTATCTCTTCATCAGTGGCGCCGAATACTTTTGCAGCGTTTATATGCCCCCGGGTAACAGCTTTTCCTGATACGCGTACCTTTCCTGCCAGTGAGAGTAAGGCCTTCAGCTTATTACTGACTGCAGATTCTTTCATATCCTGTAATACATCATCAACGAAGTGTTGATCCTGCCCCAATAAACAGCGCGCTGCAGCAGCGTGGCTGTTTCTGCAGAATGTACAGTCATTCAGGTGAGATACATAAGTGGCTACTAGCTCCCGCTCGGCAGGTAAGAGGCCGGATGCACTGCGCAGCAATACCTGCGCCAGCATATACAGGGGTTCTGCCGTTTGCGGACTAAATAATGCAAGGCTCCTGATACCGGGAACATCTTCCGGTACGCTGATATGTGCCATAAAACAGGGATGTTGTGTTTTAATAATTGTTGTGCCTAAACCATTAGCGGCATGCGTAATTTTTTATGCTGCTACACCCGCAACTGCTGCATGATGTGCTGCAGTACAAGAGTGCGACGCAAGGAACGATGCCATAAAATACCATTGCCGGGCTCATACATTTCTACTCTTGTAATTTTTCTGTCTTGAACAGGATGACCGCCAGCAGGCCTATAAGAAATACAAAGGAGAAAGTGAATACCGCATTTCCGTAACCACCCAGGAAACCTTCGAGCGAACCGATAAAGAATACGACGGTAGCGGTGAAAAGCCTGCCGATATTAAAGCAAAAACCTGTGGCAGATGCAACAATATGCCTGGGAAATAATTGTGGAATATACACTGACAGTGCACCCTGGCTTATACCAAAGAAGATGGCCAGCAACGCTACCTGCACATATAACCACATTGAAATGGTATGTGTGATGCGAAATAATGTAAACGACAGCAGGAAGCATGCCGCAAGACACATGATCATTGTTTTTCTTACACCCACTGCATTTACTACCCAGCCGGAAATAAAACCACCCAGCAGGCCACCGCCACCCAGCAACATCATAGACATGCCGCGTTCTTCCTGTGCATCTGCAGTATTGGAGAGGCTTTGAATCCACGATGGCATCCACGCGAAGATTGCCCACAGGCCAATTAAGGTTGCACCAAAAATAACCGAGCCCGCCACAAGGTTTCTTACCGTTGCCTTATGGAATAACGCATGCTTTTTTGCTGTGCCTGCAATTTGGCTATCGTAATTGCTGCCAATAAGAAAGAACCCTGCCAATGCAACAAATACAGGAATAAGGCCTGCAGTAAAACCATAACGCCATGAGGTGATAAGGTAATTGATGAGCCCGGCAGAAAAAATACCGATTGGTATGGAAATAGACAGGATGCCAAGTGCTATTGCCCTTCGCTTTTGGTCGTATGCCTCTGATATGAGAATAGTTGTAGTAACCAGCACGCCACCCACACCAAAACCGGTAAGAAACCGAAAGATGACCACCATTAACCAGCCTGTGGAAAAGCCTGTAAGCACGGTAAAAATGCCGTAACACAATGTTGAATAAATGAATGCTTTTCTTCTGCCGGTGCGATCGCATAAAAACCCCCAGGTAAACCCACCCGCCATCCAACCATATATAAAGATGGCATTGATAGATGCCCCAATACTTTCGAAATGGGCATTGCTTTCATCCTGTAACAGGTCTTTTACTGCCACAGGCAGGTAAACCGACATAAGGGTAGATACCGTTCCGCCCAGCGTACTGCTGATAAAACAAAGTACGAAAAGGATGGCGGCATTTTTTCGAACGGCTGTGTGCCCGCCGCTGATTGCGTTAACGCTTAGTGCTGAAGTTTCCATAATACATAATGTTTGGTTCATTTATGCATGGATTCTCCGTTTGCCATAATAGCGTGCGGTGCCCGCACATAACCAACGCTTACGAGCCTGTTTGCCAGTTTTTCAAAGTACACAGGATCTTCAGGGCAATACGTGCCCAGGCCATCTACATAGCGGTTATAAAGGCAAAACAAGGCAGCTATCAATACGGTGTCGTGAATTTCCTTATCAGTTGCGCCGGCTGCTTTTGCCCGCTCAATATCTGCGGGCTTTACTTCTTTCCCAAGTTGCTGCACTTTGCCTGCAATATTCAGCAAGGCTTTCATTTTATCGCTTACGGGTGCACTATCTGCATCGCGAAATACAGCATTTAATAACTCATCGTTACCACCTAACGCTTTTACAGTTGCGCCATGGGCAGCGGTGCAAAATCGGCAACCGTTCCTGTAAGAAACAATGGTTGCAATTAATTCACGCTCCAGTTCTGTAAGTGTGTGCGGGCCGCGTAGCAGTATCTGCGTAAGCTGCCTGATAGGCTCAGCAGTATCGGGCCGGTTTTCCAGTAAGCCTGTAATACCCGGCAGGTTGTTGTTTAATTGAATGTATGGCATAACAAGCGGTTGTAGTAGCAGCAGGTGTTATACACAATGCATATAACTGCGCATACCGCTACACGTAAATAATCATTATGCACTGGTGCATAATATTTCCAAAATCTTCCTTTAAATCTTCAGGTATTGCCTGTTATGCGGGGTCGGGTGGGTTGTATGGTACACTTACGGGTAGAGAACTTATTCTTTCACTATACTGTGCCACAGACGTTGTTACCGGCGTGATTGCCGTGAGTAGTGCGTAGTCTGCTTTTTGTTCGAATTCGCTTTGCAGCATTTTTAGCACAGAGGTGGTAGTCTGATCGCTTTTGTTACCGGTTGCTCCAAAGCCGGCAGACTGGCGCCCAAGATTCATTTTTTGTGCAATGAACTGCATTTTATCATGATCGGGAATACACAGGAGTAACATCTTGCCGTCTGTTATCTTTCGTTTTACATACTTGTAAAGCACACCATCAAAAGATATTTCACCATTCACCCGTTCAAAGTCCGCCGTGCTTACCTGGTAAGGGTTTGAGAGCGGAACTTCTACCAAAACCAGCTCACGTTCTGTATAATGCCCGGCATCGAGTACCTGCTCAGTGCGGTCATCTGCCTGATCCTGTAAAACATACAACATGAGCTTGTAGCCGCAAAAATTAAAAAGCAGCAGGCACAGCAGCAATATTGCAGTTAGTTTTTTCACAATGGTGAACTAAAATAATCTATTTGCGGTAAAACGAAAAAAAAGATGGCACTGCAATGTTTTATGGCAGCGCAGAATGTACCAGGCCCCTGATGATTATTTATCTTCACGTGTAACTAACCAATGCGTGTTATGAAAAAACTCTTGTATGTATGCTGGGTGTTATTTATTGTCGCATGTTCCGAACAGCGGACGGCGAATCCGCATGTTATTATTGATACAAAATTTGGTGGCATTGAAATTGAACTTTATCCTGAACAGGCACCTAAAACTGTTGCAGCATTTTTAGGTTATGTAGATTCGGGCTTTTATAAACGGGCAAATTTTTACCGCGTACTCAATGATGAAAACCAGCCGTCCAATGCGCCTAAAGCAGAGCTGATACAGGGCGGTATATGGAAGACCAATTACCAGAAAGCTATTGCTGTAAGAGGTGTACCACATGAGCCGACTTCGCAAACAAAACTGCTGCATAAAAACGGCATTATTTCCCTGGCACGCGCAGAACCGGGCACTGCGGGCACAGAGTTTTTCATTTGCATTGGAGACCAGCCGGGTTTTGATTATGGCGGAGACAATAACCCTGACGGGCAGGGCTATGCACCATTTGGCAAAGTTGTAAAAGGGATGGATGCTGTGCTCAATATCTATAAGTCGAAGGAGTACGATCAGAAATTAGACCCCCCGATCGTTATCTATAACATTTCAAGACGGTAACAAAAAAACTGCTGAAGACATCATTTAAAACATATATAAACAAACCAAGGAAACGCAGCATATATTTCCATGAATCAACCAACAATCAACTGGTATAAGATTGCCGAATCTGTAAAAGAATTAGACTTCAACAGCAACAACCTGTTGTCTCTTTCTGTCAACAAAAAAAAGGTAACCATTGGCATACATAAAGAAAAACTTTTTGCCTGCGGGTACACGTGCCCGCATGCAGGCGGTGTTTTTGCAGATGGCCACATAGATGCCATGGGAAACATTGTTTGCCCATTGCACCATTACAAATTCAGTATGCAAACCGGCCGTAACGTAACGGGCGAAGGCTATGCGCTAAAAACATATGAAGTAGCTGTAAAAGAAGATGGCGTGTATATTGGCATGGAAGAAAAAAAACTGTTTGGCCTCTTCTAGCTTTACAGGCCTGATAATTGCAGCACTATACACAAAGCTACAATTATGAAACACCAGGATGCAGACCTTACCAAAAACAATGAAGAAAAACCGGTAAGAGAAAACAAACCAAATTCTATAGGAGATGGTTTAAAGCCGGGGGAAAAAACAGGTTACCCGTTTCCCGGCAAAGAAGACAAACAACATGACAGCCAGCCGGAGTTTATAGAACCCGCCAATAACAATTCAGTAAACGAATAAAGTGGCCCCGCCACTTTTTCTTTTGCCTGCCATTAATGTTGCCCGTTAAATGATGTATGTACCCGGCATTTGAATATATGGCAGCTTTGGTTGCGTCGCACACTTGTACTGCAGTATATATTTCAGCAGTGCGAAGACCATAGCGAAACTTTATAAAGGAATGACGTGTTAAAAGCACTTACAGCATACAGCTTTTGCCATTACCAAAATACGCCACACCTATAGGCAACCGGTTTACAAAAGGGCCGCGCAAAACGGAGCGCTGCAGTTGCCATAATAACCGAACCCCGAACCGAGCGTGGCAACAGGCGATGCCACAAGGAACTCCTGCCCGTCCCCAAAACTTAACTTTACCATTTAGTTGCATAAACAACTTTTTTGTTACATTTGGTTCTTCAAAATTCTTACTATGCAGGAAGCATATATTGTTGCAGGTTACCGTACAGCAGTAGGCAAAAGTAAAAAAGGCGGTTTGCGCTTTTTTCGGCCTGATGACCTGGCGGTAGAAGTTATCAAAGGTCTTGTGGCGGCTGTTCCCCAACTGGATGTTGCACGCATTGATGATGTTATTGTAGGCAATGCTGTACCGGAAGCGGAGCAAGGCTTGCAATTTGGCCGCATAATAGCTGCAAAGGCGCTGGGTACAGCAGTTGCCGGCATCACTATAAACCGGTATTGCGCCAGCGGACTAGAAAGTATTGCAATGGCAACGGCCAAAATACGCTCGGGCATGGCAGAATGTATTATTGCGGGTGGTACAGAAAGCATGAGCCTTGTACCTACTGCTGGTTGGAAAACTGTTCCTTCTTATGCCATTGCCAAAGATGAACCCGACTATTATTTAAGTATGGGGCTTACCGCAGAGGCTGTTGCAAAAGAGTTTAACGTAAGCAGGGAAGACCAGGATGCTTTTGCGCTGCACTCGCACCAAAAAGCTCTGCACGCTATACAAAACGGTTACTTCAAAAATGGCATTTTACCGGTAAATGTTGATGAAACCTATATAAACGAAAAAGGTAAAAAAGCAACACGCACCTACGTGGTAGATACTGATGAAGGTGTGCGTGCCGATACGACAATTGAGGCATTGGCAAAATTGAAACCTGCTTTTGCAATGGGTGGCAGTGTTACAGCGGGCAACTCTTCGCAAACAAGTGATGGTGCTGCTTTCGTTATAGTAATGAGCGAAAGAATGATCAATGAGCTGGGGTTGAAACCGATTGGCCGGCTGGTAAACAGTGCTGTTGCCGGCGTACATCCGCGTATTATGGGCATTGGGCCTGTAGCAGCGGTGCCAAAAGTTTTAAAGCAGGCAAATATGAACCTTGGCGATATTGATCTTATAGAACTCAATGAAGCCTTTGCGTCGCAATCGCTGGCGGTAATAAGAGAACTGGGGCTCGATCCTTCAATCGTAAATATCAATGGCGGCGCCATTGCATTAGGCCATCCGTTGGGTTGTACAGGTTGTAAATTAACGGTACAATTACTTGGCGATATGAAACGGCTGAACAAGAAATACGGTATGGTTACAGCCTGTGTTGGCGGCGGCCAGGGTATTGCAGGCATTATTGAGAACATAGATTAGCTATACAATTTTTTTATACACAATGGCGGTGCTGCGCACCGCCATTATTTTTTATACTTGTTGGGCGCATTTTCTAACTTTATAACTGTCAGTAATTATGCATGACTTTTGTCAGTCTTTTAGCTATACCGCCTTTATACATTTGTGTAGAAAAACAAACACCATGAATACCATTCTTGTTCCAACCGATTTTTCTGTAGCAGCAAAAAATGCTGCGATGTATGCAATAAATTTTGCCAAACAGGTTAAAGCAAATAAGATCGTACTGTATAATGCCTACCAAATGCCAATCGTTACAGATGCAAATATGGCTATGGTAGATGCGGTTGACATCAATGACCTGGAAGAAGCCAGCAAAAAAAACCTGGAAAATTTTAAACAATCATTGCTGGCGCATGCAGGCAACATAACGCTTGAAACCCTGAGTGAATACGGTGCTGTTACGCTTGATATAAATGATGTGTGCAAAGAAACGGCGGCTGATGTGGTTGTGATGGGTGTAACTGGTGTAGGCAAAGTAGCCGAAAGCCTGATCGGTAGTTTTGCAATAGATGTAGCCAGGAAATCGAAAGTGCCGGTTATTATAGTACCACCTGATGCCGGCTTTACAGAAATAAAGGAAATCATGCTGGCCTGCGATTTTTCTAAAGTGGTAGAAACAACACCGGTAGGCCCGGTTAAGAGCATCCTGGAAGAAACAAAAGCGAAACTATTTGTGGTAAACATTGACCACAGGAACAAACACTTTACCGCAGATACGCCTTTTGAAAGCCTGATGCTTGACACCCTGCTAAACGGCTATAACCCGGAATATCATTTCCTGGATGATGAAGATTTTGTTGCGGCTACAAACAGGTTCGCATTAGAAAAGGAAGTAGACATGATCATTACTATACCAAAAAAAATGGGCTGGTTCGATGCGCTTTTCCATAAGAGCCACACAAAGGCATTGGCCTTTCATAGCCACGTGCCGCTCATGGTTGTTCATGAATAAAGAAGGTTGTTAAGCGGAGTTACTGGTATGCAACAATCGTTACACGTTATTTTCTTATACCCCATCCCCATTTCAAAAAATCGGGAAATGCAATGCCCCAGGTTGGCACATCATGCCTGCCTTCCGGCAGTTCGAGGTAATGTAACGATTCGCCAGTATAACCTTTCAAGCGCAGTTCATTTATAAGATCCAGCGTGTCGTCTATTGAATCTATAATACCATTATTGTTGCGGTCTTTTGTTTCATCCATTGCACCACACTCAAAAAAGAAGTGCAGCCAATTGCTGTATTGGCCGTTCCTTATTTGCTTATGCATTATACGGTTTATGGCATCGTCATAGCCGTCATCATAGCTCTTATCGCGCCACCAGAAAGAACCGCTAAACATGCCCGCCCTGGTAAATTCGTGCGGGTGGTTCCATACAATATCCAGTGCACTAAGTGCGCCCAAAGAAAAGCCGGCAAAAGATTTTTCCCGAAAAGACGCCACGTTATACGTGTTCCTTATAAAAGGTAAAAGTTCTTCAAAAATAAAACTGGTGTATGCCGCTGCTTTTGCCCCGCGCCCAAGATAGTCTGCTTCATGCGCTGTGCCATATTCCATTTTCCGGTCGGGACCGCAGTGTATACCTATACAAACCACCGGCCTTATTTCGTTGCCTGCAATAAGCTTATCCAGTATTTCATCAAACGGCATTTTAGGAAGGTCCTGCCCGTCGTTGATCAGCAATAAACCCATTTCCTCAGGCTGTGCCACATTATTGGGCAGGTACGCATCAATCATCACATCTCTTTCAAGAAAAGCAGACGGTATAACATTTTGTTCGGTTATGATTGTAGCAGTCAACGTTTTCTCATCAGCCATATATTCAAAAATAAGGAATGTGCAACAAAAAGAATTTTGTGTAACCAACGCCTTGAATTCAGATTAGTTTTTATATATTGGCTTTCCAACAAATTTCTAATCAAACCTGTCGAATATGAAAAAGATCGGTATTCTCCACGGCCAGGAACGCACCTTCCCGCAAGCGTTTATAGAACGGGTAAACAGTAAAAGAATTGATGACATTTATGCAGAGCCGGTGCATATAGATAAAGTAATACAGGGAGACCCAACGGAGTATGCCGTTATCATAGACCGTATCAGCCAGGATGTTCCATTCTACAGGGCTTACTTAAAAAATGCAGCCATATGCGGCGCTGCGGTTATTAATAATCCCTTCTGGTGGAGTGCAGATGAAAAATTTTTCAATAACTGTCTCGCTACAAAAATCGATGTGCCCGTACCCAAAACTGTTATTCTTCCTTCACGCGATCTGCCTGCAGACACATCTGAAAATTCTTTTGCCAATCTTGCTTACCCGCTCGACTGGGAAAATATTTTCAAATACATCGGCTTTCCCGCATACATGAAACCATTTGCAGGCGGCGGGTGGAAAAATGTTTACCGCCTCAGCAGTGTAGAAGATTTTTTCGACAAACATGCAGAAACCGGGCAGCTCGTTATGCTGTTGCAGGAAGAAATTGTTTTTGAAGAATATTATCGCTGTTATTGCATAGGCGGCAAGTATGTACGTATTATGCCATATGAACCACGCAACCCGCACCACCTGCGTTATGTGGCAAGTTTTACACCAACACCCGAGCGCTTGCAGCAGATGGAAGAAATTGTATTGCGCATCAACAAATACCTTGGTTACGATTTTAATACCGTAGAACTGGCAGTACGCGATAATGTACCCTATGCCATTGATTTCTGTAATCCTGCCCCCGATGCAGACCGCAACAGTGTGGGCGAAGAGAACTTTGCATGGGTAGTAGAAACGGCAGCCAATTATGCCATAGAAAAAGCATTGTCTCACAAGGCGGGCATAGATAATCTTACCTGGGGCGAGTATGTAAAACGCAGTGCCAACAAAGAAAATTTATTTTGAGCCCGGCTGCAGTACATGCATTAAGCATCCGTTGCGTCGCACTCTTGTACGGTTGAAGCCATGCGGAGCAAACGCGGAGATGAAAGCGAGGCTTGTACCTGCCGGCTGCATGAAAAACGTGGAAAGTTCCCGGTACCGGCAAATGATTAATAGCGCCCGGAGATTGCTGTAACTGATATATTCAAAAAACAAACTGCGAAAGTTTCCTTATGGCTAATTTAAACTATAAACATTTCACCATTGGCGTAGAAGAAGAGTACATGGTACTCGATCCGCAAACACGTGAACTAAAAAGTCATGAACAGAAAATTGTTACCGAAGGGCACAAAGTAATCAAAGACAAAGTAAAGGCAGAAATGCACCAGGCCGTGGTGGAAGTTGGTACAGATATTTGCCAGAATATTGACGAAGCTTATAAAGATGTAGCCACCCTGCGTGGCACTATTTCGCAGATAGCCGGCGAGCTTGGCCTTTGGGTAGGCGCCTCCGGCACACACCCGTTCAGCCATTGGGAGAGCCAGCTTATAACAGACCATGTTCGTTATAACCAGATCGTAAACGAGTTACAGGAAGCCGCAAGAAGCAACCTCATTTTCGGGTTGCATGTACACGTAGGTATGGAAGACCGCAAAATGGCCATACACCTTGCAAACTCGGCAAGGTATTTTCTACCACACGTGTATGCATTAAGCACCAACTCTCCTTTTTGGGAAGCCAGAAAGACAGGCTACAAATCTTTCCGCACCAAAGTATTCGATAAGTTTCCGCGTACCGGTATTCCCGATTATTTTGAGAGCATAGAAGCATATGAAAATTATGTAAACCTGCTTATCAAAACCAATTGTATAGATAATGCCAAAAAGATCTGGTGGGATCTTCGTGTGCATCCTTTCTTCAACACCGTAGAGTTTCGCATTTGTGATGTACCCATGACCGTTAACGAAACGATTGCCATTGCAGCACTGTTCCAGGCCATTTGTGCAAAGCTGTACAAACTACGCAGCCAGAATATGAATTTTATGATGTACCAGCGTGCATTGCTCAATGAAAACAAATGGCGTGCAAGCCGCTATGGTATAGATGGTACATTGATCGACTTTGGTAAAGAAAGCGAGGTAAATACAAGGGTACTCATTTATGAACTGCTCGATTTTGTGGACGACGTGGTAGATGACCTTGGCAGCCGCCATGCCATTAACTATGTTCATAAAATTCTTGAGCATGGTACCGGTGCTGACAGGCAGCTTGCGGCCTATGAACAAAACAACAGCCTTATAGATGTAGTGGATTATATACACAGCCAGTTCCTGGTGCCATAATTCTTCTGCTCGTTTATGCCAGGCTGAAAACGATATAAAAAGTACGACATGTAGTAAATGCCTGCAGGGATTTGGATAACCCGAAACGCTGCAGTTGCCATAAAATGGGAACGTTGAACCGAGCGTGGCAACAGGCGTTGCCACAAAGAACAAAAGCCGGCTACAAAAAAAATGCAAGTACATAAAGCCATTATATTAGCCTTACATAACTATTAATAGCGGGGGCGTTTCACTAACCTGGAAGCATGAATGCGCTTTTGCTTAAATCAGGTACACCATTTGTACTTTTAGTTATATGAAAAAGAAAAAAACACTGGTACTTGGTGCTTCTGAAAATCCATCGCGGTACAGTTATCTTGCCATAAATAAACTAAGGGCAAACGGGCATCCTGTTGTGGCAATCGGAAAAAAGGCAGGGAAAGTAAACGATACTACAATAACCACGCTACAAGAGCCTGAAGAAGATATCGATACAGTTACGCTGTACCTTAATGAGCAAAACCAGAAACAGTATTACGATTATATCTTGTCGCTGCATCCCAAACGCATCATATTTAACCCCGGCACTGAGAACGAGGAGCTATCGGCAATAGCTGCTGAAAACGGCATTCAACCCATGGAAGCCTGCACATTGGTACTGCTGGGCACGGGGCAATATTGAACTGGTTCAACCGGTTCAGGCAATTTCTCTCAAAAAAGGATTATTTCTCTTTTCGCTGCCGATGGTTGTTTTAGGACCATGACCTGAGTAGACGACTGTTTCATCAGGCAACGTAAACAACCGCTCTTTTATGCTTTTCAATAATTGTGCATGGTTGCCGCCCGGTAAATCTGTTCGGCCAATACTTTGGAAAAAAAGTACATCGCCGCCAATGATCAGTTTGTGCTTTTCGCTATAGAAGCAAATACTTCCGGGTGAGTGGCCTGGTGCGTGAATTACGGTCAGAATCTCATCTCCTATACTGATGGTGTCACCATCATTTACATGTTCCACCGGTCCTTCATAGTTACTAAAGGGCATTCCCCAGCTTAAACCTGAAGACGGCGCAAATGACAATTCCTTTTCCGCAACCGGGTGCATATGGGGTATAAGATTGTATTGCTTTGCCGTCCATTTTAAACCAAAAACATGATCGAGGTGGCAATGCGTATTGAGTAATTGAACCGGTGTAAGCTGGTGTTCTTCCACAAATGATTGGAGTGCTTCTTCCTCGGCGGTAAAATAGCAACCTGGGTCTATAATAATCGCTTCCTTTTTTTCGTTCCACAGCAAATACGTATTCTCCTGCAGTGGACTGAACGTAAACATCTTGAGTCGCATCATAACACTATTTTTACAATCCGTTATCCTTAAATACCTAATTTTAGTACTTCAACGAATGGATATGCAAGTTAATCGCCTAAGGTTAGTTTTTTCGTTTTTAATCATTGCTGCCGCTTTACCAATATTTACACTTGCACAGGTTAATACTGTTGACTTTGGCAAAAACAGGTTACAGTATAAGAAGTTTGACTGGAAGTTTTACCAGAGCCCAAATTTCAATGTCTATTTTAATACCGGTGGGTTAGAGTTAGCGAAGTTTGTTACACAGGTTGCCGAAGAAGAATTACCACAAATACAATCTGCGGTAGAGTATTCTATGCAGCGAAGTGCCAACATTGTTTTGTATAACAATTACGATGATTACAAAACGAGCAATATAGGTTTGGGCATAGACTGGCAAAACTCGGGTGGTGTAACAAAACTCGTCAACAATAAACTGGTTATTTATTTCGATGGTAATAAAAATACGCTGCGGCTGAACATCAGAGAAGGCATTGCAAAAATACTTACAGATAATATCCTTTTCGGTGACGATATCGGCGAGTTTGCCAGCAACCAGGCTTTGTTGGATCTGCCGCAGTGGCTGACCGATGGTTATGTGGAATACGTAGCCGAGAACTGGAGCACAGAAAGAGATGAAGCATTGAGAAATGCGATCCTCAGTGGCGAATACAATAACTTTTACCAGTTTGCTTTTGAAAAACCTACCCTCGCCGGCCACAGTTTCTGGTATTACATTGCAGAAAAATACAAACCGGAAAACGTAACATACTTTTTATACCTCGCCAGGTTATACAAGAACCTCAATTCTGCGTCTGAACGCATATGCAAAAAGAAGTTCAAAGAAGTACTTGCCGATTTTATGATCTTCCAGCAACAACGCTATGTGGAAGACATCAAACAACGCCGCAATGCACCGCGTGGCAAACTGAGTGTAATAGAAGAACTCAAAAAAGGCGAAGATTTTTATCGGTTTGCAGCTAACCCCAATGCAAAGAATAATTCATATGCAGTAGTGCAGTTCAGGAAAGGCGTTTACAGCGTAAAGTTTGTTGACAACCTGTATGAGCCACATACCATATTAAAATACGGAACAAGAACCATTGTAGGAGACATCAATCCGAACTACCCTATTCTTGCATGGGATGGTAAAGGAAGCCGCCTGCTGGTAATCTATTCAAAGGAAGGCAAAACGTTTATGTTTGTGTATGATGTTATTGCTAACATTAAAAGATTTCAGCAGGAGATCGAAGGCTTTGAACAAATTGTTGACGCCGGGTTTATGTTCGACGCCAACACGCTTATTTTTAGTGCGGTAAAAAAAGGACAGACAGACATCTTTACTTACCGGATAGATAATGGCAAAAGCAAGCAGATCACAAATGATGTGTACGACGATCTTGACCCTACACCGGTTTCTTTTCCTAATCGCAGTGGTATCATCTTTGCCTCTAACCGGCCCGGCGTTGAAACAGTGAGTTCAGACACCGTTATACCAAGCCGCAATCACTTCAATATCTTCCTGGTTGATCTTTTGAACAACAGCGACTTTAAACAAATATCCCAGCTTACCAAAGTAAAATATGGCAATGCACGCTACCCCACGCAATATAACGTTAATCACTTTACGTATGTTAATGACGAGAATGGTGTGGCAAACCGGTGGGCAGGCTTCTTTTCCACACAAAGAGATGGATTAGATACACTGTACTATGTAGGGGAAGATATTGTGCGCAACCCTATTGACAAAGTACTCGATTCAACCCTGAATGCATGGCAAAAACAGGAGCCTGACAGTGTAAGCTATCTGTCTGTGTATAAAGATTCCACCTACACCTTTCCAATAACCAATTACCAGAGCAGTTTGCTCGAAAGCCGTATAGCTGGTAATAACGGGCAGGTAAGTGAAGTAAGAAGGGAGGGGGATTTAAAATTCCTCTATAAACTGCAGGTAGATTCTGTTGCATTGCGCAAACGGAATGTAAATGCAAGACCCACAGATTATGTGAAATCTTTGCTCAGGAAAGAAAGAGTAGAAGCTGGTGCTACACAGGTACAAAAAGAAGAAACACCGGAGAACCGGCAAAATAACAACAACGGTTTCCAAAACGAATTCGAAGATGACCGTAGAGATTCATCGGGTAATATCGTTCGCAGGCAACCCTCTTTACAGCCCGCATCAGATAATGTGCTTTCAAAAACATCGCTACACAACTACCGGCTGAAATTTAATGCAGACTATATTCTTGCCGGTATTACCAACAACATACTCGTAAACCGTTACCAGCCATACCAGCAGCGGGACCCCTCGGATCAATCTCCCGTACAGCTCAATAATTCCACGAACGTAAATTTCTCTTTCCGTGTAGGTGTCAGCGATCTTATGGAAGATGTGAAGTTTATTGGTGGTATACGCTTCGGAACATCACTGTCAGATAAAGATGTATTTCTCTCTTTCCAGAATTATCGCAAAAGGCTCGACTGGGGCCTTACCTTTTATAGAAGCAACGTAACAAACTACCCATATTTCTACAATTATCAAAACCCGTTGAGTTTTTATGACAATGTGGTGGTTACAAGCCTTTACCAGGCTAATGTGGCGTTCCCGCTCAGTGAGATCAACAGCTTTCGCCTAACGGCCGGTATCCGCCGGGATAATGGCATAATCAGGCCAATATTTTTTACCGGCACACCAGATCCTGCCGCACTTGGCATAGAAGATTCTGCAGCCCACACTGCTGTATCAAGGCTAGAGTTTGTGCACGATAATTCCATCAACCCGGCAAACAATATTTGGGTTGGCAGCCGCTGGAAAATATATTTCGATTACAATGTACCTGTCGGCGGTGGCTCATCAAGAGGCCGCAATACTTTTAACCTCGGTTTCGATGCCAGGCACTATGAGAGAATCTACCGCAACTTTATCTGGGCAGTACGCGGCGCAGGCGATATGTCTTTCGGAGATGCAAAACTGCTTTATTACCTTGGTGGCGTCGATGGTTGGTTCACACCAAAGTTTACACCAAACAACCTGCCCAAAAACAACAATTACGCATTCCAGTCATTAACGCTTAATATGCGTGGCTTTAACCAAAACATTGCAAATGGTAATAATGCTTTTGTAATAAACAGTGAATTAAGGCTGCCTGTATTCAGTACTTTTATCAATAAGCCTATTAATGCAGCATTCCTGCGCAATTTCCAGCTTGTTCAATTTATAGATCTCGGCACTGCATGGGAAGGAAGCATCAAAAATATCGCCAGGCCAACAATTGTTTACAGCATACAGGATGATCCCAATAATCCCGTAACTGTTAAGCAGCGTGCGGGTGGTATCGGGCCATTGGCCGGCGGTTACGGCTTTGGTGCACGCAGCACACTACTGGGCTATTTCCTGAAAATTGATGCAGCATGGCAAATGAATGGTCTCTTCCGCGATAAGCCAAGATGGTACTTCGCCATGGGCTTCGATTTCTAAGCAGTAAAACTTTTTTTATATAAAGACCGGTTAATAGCCGGTCTTTTTTATTTGGTAGCCAGCTGTAATTTTTCATGGCATCGCCTGTTGCCACGCTCGTTTCAACGTTCCGCTTTCATGGCAGCAATGGTACGGCCTGGTGCTGTCTCACACGGTTGTGCATCAAAAATTAACGCGGTCATTTTTATGCACACTACCACTGCTCTTAAACAACAGCTTACATTTGCACATCAAGTATATATTGAAATATGAAGAAATTTTTTGTTGCTGTTATGTTGCTGCCCTTACTGGTTACGGCGCAAACAAAGAAGCAGAAAAAAGCACAGGAGAAAGCCGATAAAATAACAATAGCAAATGTTGAGGCCCATGTAAAATATCTGGCAGACGATAAACTGGAAGGCCGCCGCACCGGCACTGCAGGAGAAACCCTCGCCATGCACTACATTGCAGACCAGTTTGCAAAAAATGGTTTACAGCCTAAAGGAACCAATGGTTTTATACAGGAATTTGATATAAATGAAGGCAAACAGTTCGATGAAAAAGAAAATAGTTTTTCCATCAACGATCATCAGCTACAACTAAAAGAAGATTATTTTCCGCTGCCGTTTTCAGGCAATACCGCCATAAGTGGTATAGCTTCTCCAGGCCTCAGAGAAAAAGGAGAGCCCTGGTTTTTTGATGTAAGAGACATTGTAGCCGAAAATAAAAGCAACCCGCATTTCGACATTTACGATGCATTGCTCAAAGAAGCAAAAATAACCGCAACGAAAGGTGGCACCGCGCTGATTGTTTACAACAGTTCTGCAGAAACAGATAATATACAGTTTAACAGGAACGATAATACAGCAGCACTTTCATTGCCGGTAATTTTTATACAACATAAAGCCGCGGAAAAATACTTGGAAGATTCAACCGGTACTTATGATCTTGCTATTAAAACAAGCCTTAAGCAACAAAGCCGCAAAGCACACAATGTTGTTGGCTACCTCAATTTTAATGCACCTACCACCGTCATCATCGGTGCACATTTCGATCACCTGGGGTACGGTGAAGATGCCAATAGCCTCGACGGCCAGGGACAAATACACAATGGCGCCGATGACAACGCAAGCGGCACAGCAGCCCTGATAGAAATGACCCGCCTGCTGCAACATACAAAAGCACGTAGTAACAATTACCTGTTTATAGCCTTTTCGGGTGAAGAACTTGGTTTGTTTGGTTCAAAATATTGGTTAGAAAAACCTTCTGTGAACATTGTACCAAACTATATGCTTAACATGGATATGATAGGCCGGTACAGCCCTGATAAAAAACTGACTATTGGTGGCTATGGCACATCACCGGTGTGGGGCCAGGTGTTTAGCAATACTTCATCTGCCGATCTTGTTGTAAAATTCGACAGCAGCGGGTCCGGCCCCAGTGATCATGCTTCGTTTTACAGGAAAGATATACCGGTGCTGTTCTTTTTTACCAACAGCCATCCCGATTATCACAAGGCAACAGACGACTGGGATAAGATCAATTACAAAGGCGAAGTAGCTATCATTGATTATATCAGCAACATTATAGAAGCAACAGACACCAAAGGAAAACTTGCCTTTACCAAAACAAGAGATGCAGAAATGAAATCTGTACCGCTGCCGGTAACATTGGGTGTAATTCCGGATTATGGCTTTAGTGGCACCGGTATGCGTATAGATGGTGTTAGCAAAGGCAAAACAGGTGAGCGTATAGGCCTGCAGGCGGGCGATGTACTGTTGCAACTGGGCGAGTATAAGTTTGTAGATGTAATGACCTACATGGGTGCATTGAAGAACTTTAAAAAGGGAGATAAAACAACACTTCGCATTAAACGCGGCGATAAAGAAATGACCTTTAATGTAGAATTTCAATGAGTACAATGAAGTTAAAGCTGAACATTGATGAACTGACAGACGACTTCTTTGAAGAAACACGTTTGCTGGGCATTACGGCTACCACAAAAAGTTATCGCTTTTGCTGGACGATCAACAATATGATTGGTTTCGATTTCCGGCTTAACCCGGATATAGAAATTCATTTGCAAAAAAAAGGACGGCAGTATTTTTTTCCCGTTTACCAGTTCAATGTTCCCAGCTCTTATCTTTCGCATTATATTTATCACAACCAGTATGATGGAGAATACCTGCTGCCTGAATTTAAACACATGGATTTTCTGTGGCTGATGAAGGGCGAAATGATGGCCGATGATGATTGCCACACACTCATACAAGCCATCAGGAAAATAAATGGTGTACAACTGGTGGCAGAACTTACCAATGAACATATCAAAAACAAAGGCAATCTTGTATTCTGATATTAAGCCGCTTATACAGCTTACATACCGTGGTATTATTATTGCGCAACTTTATTAAACATCATTTTATGTGGAAGGAAGAAAAAAATACACTTTACCAGAAGTTTGAGTTTAAAGATTTTGCTGAAGCCTTTTCTTTTATGACCAGGGTTGCTTTCGCTGCTGAAAAAATGGATCATCACCCAACATGGAAGAATACATACAATACCGTAGAAATATGGCTGAGTACACACGATGCGGGTGATGTGGTTACAGATAAAGACAGAAAACTTTCTGTAAAAATTGATGCACTGGCCAAATAATATTTTGCAGCGCATTTCTTGTATGCAGTTTACTTTTTCGCTTCGGTCTTCGCACTGCTGAACAACGGTTTAAACGTACAAGAGTGCGACGCAACAGGTGCTTCATGCATGTACAGATGCCGGGCCCATCATTCTCTTACCATACCTTTTAATGTTGCAGATTTACTTATGTGCACGAAGTTTCGTTGATTTGCACATTAATGTTCTTTATGCAAACAAGTGCTATTAATGTAAGTTCTGAAATAGGAACACTGAAACGATTGCTGATACATAGCCCGGATGGTGGCATTGGAAAAGTTGTTCCGGGAAAATTTAAAGAGTGGTTATATGACGATACAGTGCATCTTGCGCAAATGCGCAGGGAGTACAACGAGTATATAAAACTGCTGTTGTATTTTCTTGATCCTGAAAAAATACCATATATACTGGAATGCGAAAAAAAACAGGCGGGACAAAAACAGGCAGATTGCTACAAGCCTGATAACCCTGCATATTTTAACAGCGATAAAGTGCTGGAAACGCAATTCCTGTTAACAGAGATACTGAAAAAAGAATCGCTGCGCCAGCGCATTATTTCTGCGGTGTGCGCATGGGAAGGGTGCAGTTTTGCCACCGAACGTTTACTGCAAACTATTACAGATGCTGCCGAGCTGGCCAAAGTTTTAATAACAGGCGTACTGCACGATAAAGACAAAAGCATTAAAGAATTTGTGTTTGCGCCGGTACCCAATTTTATTTTTACAAGAGATATTGGTATTACCATCAACGATCATTTATTATTGAGCAATGCCGCCACTGCAGCAAGGGAAAGGGAAAACCTGTTGATGAAATTCATCTCTTTCTATTACATCTTTGAAGGCAATGAAGACAAGCTGATAGAAATATCTGAATCGAGCGATTTCTTTTTGCTGGATGAAAATGAACAGAAAGATTTTAAAACATCTGTTGAAGGCGGAGATGTAATGATGATTGCGCCCAACCATTTATTAATCGGCTGCAGTGAGCGTACTACGCCATCTGCCGTTGATGAAGTGATCCACAAAATACTATTCAACAACAAAACCGGTGTGGAGAAAATTACGGTAATAAAAATACCGCGCCACCGCTCTGTGATGCACATAGATACGGTGTTTACCCACGTAAGGAAAGATACATGGGTTTTGTTTGGAAAATTTTCTGAGCGCGTAGGGCAGGAAAGAAACGATAAACAATTTGGCTATTACCGCTACTACCTGGATAAAGATTATATACCCGAACACGATAGCATAGAAATATTTCGTGTATACAAACCTTTGAACGAAACTTACCAGCCCGGCAAAGATTACACCATTGACATTAGCAATAAAGTAAAAGGCCTGGAGTCTTTATTACGCAACATCAGCATAGAAGACTTTGGCGTAAAAGAAGAAAACGTAAAAATTATTTACAGCGGCAACAATGTTTTTCCACACGATGAGCGTGAACAATGGACAGACAGCTGCAACCTGCTGGCATTGAAAGATGGCGTGGTGGTTGGCTACGACAGGAATGATGAAACCTTCAAAGCCTTTGTGGCAAACGGTTTCAGCGTTATAAAAGCAAGCGAACTGTTTAAAAAATTCGAACAAAAAGAATTAACGCCCGCAGACGTGAAAGATACTTTGATCTTACTACCTTCCGCAGAATTATCAAGAGCAAGAGGCGGTGCACATTGCATGAGTATGCCCTTGCTGAGAGAAAAAATATAATCTATGAGTTACATTGCCTCTACCATTCTTATGGTACGCCCCGCAAGCTTTGGGTTTAATGCAGAAACCGCGCAGAACAATGTGTTTCAAAAAAAATTAGACGGAACACAAAAAGACATACAACAAAAAGCTGTGGCAGAGTTTGACAAATTTGTAGCCGCACTGCGCAAAAAAGAAATTGATGTGCTTGTTTTTGATGATACCAGTAAGCCTGTAAAGCCAGATGCAATATTTCCCAACAACTGGTTCTGTACGTTGAATGATGGCACACTCGCAGTGTTCCCCATGTATGCAGCCAACAGGCGTCTTGAAAAAAATGATGAACTGCTGAAGATGCTGGTTGAAAAATACAACGTAAGAGATGTGGAAGACTGGAGTGAATATGAAGCAGAAGGCCTTTACCTGGAAGGTACCGGCAGCATGATCATAGACCAGGAACATAAAATCATTTATGCATGCATTTCGCCGCGTACCAATAAAAGCGTGCTTGAAAAATTTGCACATGCACATGGCTATAAAGCAATGCTGTTCTTTTCAAGAGACGAAAACGGAACAGACATTTACCACACCAATGTAATCATGCACCTGGGAGAAACCTATGCGGTTATCTGTCTCGAATCAATACCGGGCGAAACGGAACGCATTGCTGTTTCACAATTGCTTATTGCAACAGGGCACGAAGTTATACCCATCACGCTTAAGCAGGTGCATGCATTTGCAGGCAATATGCTACAGGTAAAAAATGCAAAAGAAGAAAAATATACCATCCTCAGCAAGTCTGCCTATAATGCGCTTACCAAAGAGCAAAAAGAGATTTTGCAAACACACAGCAATCTTCTGCCTATGGATATAACCACTATTGAAACCATTGGTGGCGGAAGTACAAGATGTATGATGGCAGAAGTGTTCCTGGACAAAAAGTAATAATTGTTTACCGGCATTTGTTTGCTATGGCATCGCCTGTTGTGTCACTCACTTGTACTTTCTGTTTGTATGGCAACAGCAGCGATCTGTTTATTCAAACAACGCAGATAAAAAAAGCAGCATCATAACAATGCTGCTTTTTCATTTCTTTCTGCTGCTGCAAACAATGCTCACCAAAAAGGTTTACCTACTATGCAATGCCCTTCAGCAACCCGTTCTTTTTATCATGCAAATGCATGATCAGTTCGCCAAATAAAGTATTGGACCATGCAAACCATTTACGCGTAAACTTAGACGGGTCATCTTTATGAAAAGATTCATGCATAAAGCCCGTACCTGCATGCGTTTTTGTAAGCCACTGCACACATTGCTTAATCTCCGCATCGTTCACGCTGGTTAAAGCACGCATGGTAATGCTCAAAGGCCAAATCATGTTCATGCCTGCGTGCGGACCACCAATGCCTTCGGCCGCAGTGCCTTTAAAGAAAAAAGGATTATAAGAGGAATGCAGTAGTTTCCTCGTACTTTGATAAACAGGGTCTGCAGTACTTACGGCGCCAAGATATGGCAACGATAAAAGGCTGGGTACATTGGCATCATCCATTAAATTATAACTGCCAAAGCCATTTACCTCGTAAGCGTAAACCTTACCCATTTGTGCATGCTGCACAACAGCATATTGCTTCAGTGCATTGCTTACTTCATTGGCCAGTTGTGTACACTCATTCGCAAATTTGTTATCGCCGCTTATTTTACTGATCATTTCTGCAGCCTGCTTTAAAGATGCCACAGCAAAGAAGTTGGCAGGCACCAGGAACGGAAATATCGTTGCATCATCGCTCGGCCTGAACATAGAACAGATAAGCCCTACCGGTTTTACCGGGTACCCATAACCGCTAAGTGGTACACCGTCTGTAGCCCATGCGGTTTTGCGCTGGAAACTATATGGACCTTCGCCGGTCTTTCGTTGTTGCTCTTTAAACGTCTTTACAATAAGTTCTACGGCCTTTATCCATTCGGTATCAAAAGGAACATCATCGCCGGTTATTTTCCAGTACTGGTAAGAAAGCCTGATAGGGTAACACAATGAATCGATCTCCCACTTTCTCTCATGAATACCGGGTTTCATGTCTGTGATGTCCGTTTCTTTCCATTCGCTTACTTTGTTTTCATCTTTATAAAATGCATTGGCATAAGGATCTTTCAGTATGCATTTGGTTTGCCGGTTTATTACGCCTGCAATCAATTGCTGTAGCTTTTCATCGTTTTTCATTAATGCCAGGTAAGGCCATACCTGCGCGCTGCTGTCGCGTAACCACATGGCATCAATATCACCTGTAATTACATAGGTGTCTGGCTTTCCATCGATCATTTCAAAATCAACAGTAGTATCCAACGTGTTTGGAAAGCAATTTTCAAACAGCCAGCCAAGTTCCTGGCCGGGTATATCTTTTTTAATACGCTGAATAGCTTCTTCCACGGCTGTGCTTGTAAATTTGCGCTCTGCCACCGGCGGCCTTTTGCTGGTAAATTCAAAACGTTTGTTTGCAAAAAGTTTATGGCTGTTTAGTAATACACCTGTACCAACAATACCTGCAGACTGAATAAAATCCCTTCTTGTTTTCATATAAAAAATATAAAAAGTATAGTTTCAAATGTAAGTACAAACTGGTTGTGGTGTTATTTAAACTTTGTGCACGTTACGCAAAATTATCTCTGGTGCCGGCTTCGTATATTTGCGCCGCATATGGCAAATCAACCAACATTACATACCATTCTCTCTCCCGGTTTATTGAATTTATACGATGTAAAAGACAGTATTGTTGTAATTATTGATGTTTTCAGGGCAACTTCAACTATTGCTACAGCATTGTATAATGGTGCAGAAAAAATAATACCTGTTGCTGCGGTAGAAGATTGTATTGCCATTGGTAAAAAGCTACAGGCAATTACTGCGGGCGAAAGGGATGGAAAAATAATTGAAGGATTACAACACGGCAATTCTCCTGCAGAATACCCTGCATCATTTATAAAAGGTAAAACGCTGGTACTTACTACAACAAATGGTACCAAGCTTTTACACATGGCGCTCGAAAGTGGCGCCGCTGAAGTGATAACGGGTTCCTTTCCTAATCTTACGGCTGTAAGCAGGCATTTGATTGCCATGAAGAAAAATGTTTTTCTTGGATGCTCTGCCTGGAAAAACAGGTTTAACCTGGAAGACACCATGTTTGCCGGTGCAGTAATCAACCGGATAAAAGACCATTTCACCATTCGCTGCGACAGCAGCCTGATGGCTGAAGACATGTACAATATGCACAAACACGACATGAACAGCTTTATACGCAAAACTACCCACTGGCACAGGCTTGCTTCCTATGGTTTGGAAAAAGATCTTGAATATTGTGTAACGCCGGATGTGGCCAATGTTTTACCACAATATAAAGATGGCGCTTTGGTTGTTGGGCAATAACTATTTGCTGAAACTGCAGCATGACTAAACCCGGAAACTGCAGCCGCCATGAAAGTGGAACCCTGAACCGAGCGTGGCAACAGGCGATGCCACAGCGCCCTGCAGCTGACTTACAAAATGCTTTTATCCATCACATTTGCAGGCGCTTAATTCGATTTTCATTTATATTGCCAACTTCATCAAAAGTTAGCACATGAGATATTGTTCTGCACGTTTAATGCTTGCCGGCTTTGTTTTGCTGGCCTCTCAAAGTTTTGCGCAGCAAAAAGAACTTACCACAGATCAGATGCTGAAAGGCAACACAAAAGGTTTGCTGAACGAATTGCCAAAAGTGGGTGGCTGGAAAGACGATGCGCATTATATTTTGTTGAAACCTTTGGGCGACAGAAAGTATGATACAGTACTGGTTGATGCAAAAACGGGAAAAGAAACGCACTATATAGCAACACCCGAAAACAAACCTGTTGTGCTGTTAAAAGAAAACGATATTGTTTTTAAAGCCGCAGATGGGGCAGAGAAAAAACTAACTGCAACAAAGGAAGAAGAAAAAAATCCAACATTATCACCAGACGGTTCTAAAATAGCGTTTACGCGCAATAACGACCTGTACGTACTGGACGTTGCAAGTGGCAAAGAAGACAGGCTTACCACAGATGGTACCGACCTTGTTTACAATGGCTGGGCAAGCTGGGTATATTATGAAGAAATCCTGGGCAGGCCAACCAGGTACAAAGCTTTCTGGTGGAACCCCGACAGTAAACGCATTGCCTATATGCGTTTTGATGATAGCCAGGTTCCTTTGTTCCCGATTGTAGGTGCTGATGGACAACATGGCTACGTGGAAAATACAAGATACCCCAAAGCTGGTGATAAAAACCCCGAAGTAAAAGTGGGTATTGTAGACATTGTCTCAAAACAGACGGTGTGGAGTGATTTTAATGCCAAAGATGATCAATATTTCGGCACACCCTTCTGGACGCCTGATGGTTCAGCGCTCTGGCTGCAATGGATGAACAGGCACCAGAATCACCTGATTGTTTATGCAATTGATCCTGCGAGTGGCAGCAAGAAACCTGTGTATGATGAACAACAGCAAACATGGGTAGACTGGCTGGAAGACATTCATTTCCTGGGTGATAATAAGGGCTATATTATACAAAGCGACAAAAGTGGCTGGATGCACCTGTACAATTACGACATGCAGGGAAACCTGTTGAAACAAATTACTGACGGCAGCTGGACGGTAAAAGACATCGTGAAAATCGATGAAGCGAAAAAGACAATCTGGTTTACGGCGCGCAAAGACAATTCTGCACGCTATGACCTTTACAAAACAAAAATGGATGGTACCGGCCTGCAACGGTTGACTTTTGGAGATTATACACACACCACTAGCCTTTCGCCCAATGGTTCTTATTTCATTACCACTTATTCGAATGTTGCTACGCCTACCAAAATGGCGCTGGTAGACATAAAAGGAAACGTAAAACAAATTGCCGACAGCAAAAATGCCGCACTGGAAGATTATAATCTTGCAAAAACAGAATTGCTGCGTGTAAGAACGTCTGATGGCAAATATGAACTGCCTGTGCTGATTACATGGCCTGCCAATATGGACAGCAGCAAAAAATATCCCGTACTCATCAGCATTTATGGCGGCCCCAATGCCGGCACTGTATTCGATGGCTGGAAAGGAATTAACCAGGCGCAGTGGTGGGCCAAAGAGGGTCTGATACAGGTAGCCATCGATCACCGGGCATCCGGCCACTTTGGAAAAACGGGGCAGAATTATATTTACAAAGACCTCGGCAACTGGGAAATAAAAGACTACAGTGATGTGGTGAAATGGCTTGATGCAAAACCCTTCATTGATAAAAACAAGATCTGCATTACCGGCTTTAGCTATGGTGGCTACACTACCTGTATGGCTTTAACAAGAGGTGCTGAATTTTTTACGCATGGTATTGCGGGCGGCAGCGTTACAGACTGGGCCTTGTACGATTCTCATTATACAGAACGATACATGGGGCTGCCATCAGAAAATGTGGAAGGTTATAAGAGCAACTCTGTTCTTACCTATGTAAAGAATTACAAAGGCAACCTTTTTATCGTGCATGGCACTATGGATGATAATGTGCACATGCAAAACAGCCTTCAGCTGATCGGCGCAATGCAGGATGCCAAAAAGGATTTCTCCATGATGTTCTACCCCGGTGGCAGGCATGGATGGGGTAACCTGAAAGAAAGATGGCAACATTTCAACAACGAAAAAACAAAATACTACTACCAGTACCTGCTGGAAAAACCGGTACCAAAAGAGATATTACAATAAATAAAAACAAACCGCAAAACGCTCATTTTGCGGTTTGTTTTTTTATCTTGGATATTTGCCGTTAATTTACCAATATCAAATATCTCTTATGTTGTATTCAATGACAGGTTATGGACGTGCAGAGCAAACAATCAATGATAAGACCTTTCTTGTAGAGATCCGTTCGCTGAATGGTAAACAATATGATATTCGTCTTACACTGCCGGGTATTATGAAAAGCTTTGAGATGGACATCCGCAGTATGTTGAATGAAGGATTGCTACGTGGCAGCATTGAATGCATTATTACCTTAAAACAAAACGGCTCTTCCAAAGCCGTTGCTATTAATACAGCGTTATTAAAAGCGTACTACGCTACCATTTCTGAAACTGCCAAAGAACTTGGCTTAGGCACCGAAAATGTACTAAGTGCACTGCTTAAACTGCCGGATGTGGTAACGCCCACTACAGAAATACTTAACGATGCAGACTGGGCGGCATTTAAAAAAGTATTGCAACAGGCCATAGACCAGTTAAACGAACACCGCAGAGATGAAGGCAAAAGCATGGAAGATGACCTGCTGGCACGCATTGCCAACATAGAATACCAGCAAAAAATAATTGCCCCGCTGGAGCCTGCAAGAAGAGAAAAAATAAAAGACGGTTTAAAGAAAGTGCTCGAAGAAAACGTGGGCAAAGAAAATTACGACCCCAACAGGCTGGAACAGGAACTGATCTATTACATAGAAAAAATAGATATCAGCGAAGAGCAGGTAAGGCTTAGCAACCACTGCGATTATTTCAGGAACGTGCTGCTCGAAAAAGAAATAAGCAAAGGCAAAAAGCTTTCATTTATTTTGCAGGAAATTGGCAGAGAGATCAATACCACCGGGTCAAAAGCATATGACGCAGACATACAAAAAAGTGTGGTGCTTATGAAAGATGAACTCGAGAAAGCAAAAGAGCAGGTACTCAATATTCTTTAATACTATTGTTTGACGACTTTGAAAAAGCTATTACTCTTCTTACTTATAGCCGTTTGCTTTTCAGCGTGCGATACGATTAACATCTACGAGAAAACAAAAGCATTTCCAAAACACGCATGGAGCAGCAAAGAAAAACTCTCGTTCAATTTTACCATTACAGATACAACAGCGCCCTATAATATTTTCGCGGTGCTGCGCCATGAAGATGCTTACCATTTTAATAACATCTGGCTCAGTGTAACAACCATTAACCCTGAAAAAAAAACAGATAATCAACGCATCGAACTTAAACTGGGTGACAATAATAAATGGTTTGGCAATGCCATGGATGATATCATTGAACAGCGCATATTGCTTACCAAATTCCCGGTTAAGCTAAAGGCCGGGGAATATACCTTTACACTACAACAGATCATGCGGGAAGACCCGCTGCCCAACATGCTTAATGCAGGCATACGCGTAGAAAAAGCTGTGCAATAATTTTTTTGATACCGGCAACGGTTTTCATGGCATCGCCTGTTGTGTCACTCACTTGTACTTTCTGTTTTTAATGGCGGCTGCAGGATTAGATTTTACCAAACGGGCGGGTTTATTACAACGCAGGAAGATATCACTTTACAATAAAAAAGAAGCAGTAGTAATACAATCACAGTTTTATGCTGTCAACGCATAATACCGGAACAAAAATTTTTTGGGGTTATGTATAAAAGCAACATATGGTTGTAATGGGTATTCAGACTGTAGCAGTACATCGATAAGTCTGGTATTATTCATCAGCACAAGAGTGCGACGCAACAGGCGATGCCATAAAAAACTACTGCCCGGCCCATCATTATTCTTCTACGTAAATTCTTTTTACACGCTGGTTAATGCCGGTGAGTATCTCGTATGGAATAGTATTGCACCATTGCGCTACCTGCTGCACCGGAATATTTTTACCAAAGATCTCCACTTCATCTCCTTCTTTTACTCCAGGTATATCGGTAACATCTATCATGGTCATATCCATAGCCACGGTACCAATTACAGGCGCTGCTTTTCCGTGTACAAAAACTTTTCCTTTCCCATAACCGAGATGTCTTCTGAAGCCGTCTGCATAACCAATGCGTATGGTAGCAATTACGGATGCACGTTCAGTTTTTCCACGGCGGTTGTAACCAATGGTATCTCCCGCAGCTACATTGCGTAGCTGTGCAATGGTTGTTTTAAGTGTGGCCACAGTTTGCAGTGATAGCTGGTGCGCATTACTGCTGTCTACACCATACAAACCAATACCAAGGCGCACCATATTATACTGCAATTCCGGCCTTCTGAAAATGGCTGCAGAATTGGAAAGGTGCATGATAAAACGATAGCCAAGTGCCTCTTTTATTAGCACGCAGCAACGTTCGTATGCCTGCGACTGTTGCGTGGTAAATGCATCATCACCCGCATCTTCGCTGGATGCAAGATGGCTAAACACTGATTGTACAACTATACGGTTGTTAGCACGCAACAAAGGCAGCAAGGCCGGCATATCTTTTTCTTCGAACCCAAGCCTGTGCATACCACTGTCGATTTTTAAATGCACAGGGTATTGCTGCAAAGCGTTCCGTTCAAGAAATTGTAAGAACAGTTGTAGTATATTGAAAGAAAATAATTCCGGTTCCAGGTTGTGTTCGGCGATTGTTTCAAAGGCAGCTTCATCTACGTTCATTACCATAATGGGTAAGTGAATACCGGCCTTTCTGAGTTCTACTCCTTCATCTGCATACGCTACTGCCAGGTAATCAATTTTATGAAATTGTAACAGGCTGGCTACTTCTGCACTGCCGCTGCCATAAGCAAAGGCTTTCACCATGCCCATAACCTTTACGCCTTTCTGTAACCTTGCTTTGTATTCATTCAGGTTATGTACCACAGCATTCAGGTTTACCTCCATCACGGTCTGGTGTACTTTTTTCTCCAGTAATGCAACGATCTTCTCAAAACCAAAAACCCTTGCGCCTTTCAGCAGCAGGGCTTCATTCCTGAAATGGTTTGCACTGAACTGACGGATGAACGAGGCTGTATCCAAGTACTGCTGTGTTACGGCCACTTTTGCTGTAAGTACATTTTTATAAGTGAGCCATTGTGTACCTATGGTAATAATTTTTTCGATATTTCTTGCATAAAGCATATCTGCAATCTCCCTGTACATGGTGTCTCCTGAAGCGCCGGGTATATCTGACATTACCACTGTCTTGCGGGCATGTTGCTGTTGCTGCAAAAGAAAATCGAGCCCAACAGAAAGTGAGGTAATATCAAAACTATAACTGTCGTTGATGACCACACAGTTGTTGATGCCGTGGAGCAACTGCAAACGCATGTCTACGGGCTGCAGCTGCAGCATACGCCGTGCTATAGTTGCTGTACTTACGCCAAGTTGAAGCAACACACAGGCGCAGGTAATCGCATTTTCGACAGAAGCATGATCGGTAAAAGGAATGGTTACCGTAAGCCTTTCCGTTTTGTAAGCAAGAATAATAACTGTATCAAACTGGTTACGCTGTACCGACGCTACAACAAAAGTGTTTGAAGCTTTATTACCCCATGTAAGCAACTTAAGCGGCGAATTAATATACTTTGCAAAGCCAACATACGCGGCCACATCTATGTCTCTGGCTATAACAACCCCGCAGTGCCTGAACAGCAATAATTTCTCCTGCAACTTTTGCGTCTCATTTTCAAAACCTTCATTGTGTGCAGCACCAAGGTTGGTAAGCACGCCGATTGTTGGCTGAATTATTTTTTCCAGCTTATCCATCTCGCCGGTTGTAGAAATCCCTGCTTCGAAAATGGCCATGTTGTGCTGCATATTCATTTGCCACACACTCAATGGCACACCTACCTGCGAGTTGTAGCTACGTGGGCTTCTTACAATATTGTAATCTGTGTTGAGTAACTGGTAGAGCCACTCTTTTACAATGGTTTTTCCGTTGCTGCCCGTAATACCAATAACCGGGTAATTGAATTGCCGGCGATGATCGGCAGCAATCGATTGTAGCGCCGCCAGGGTATCATGTACAAAAAGAAAAGAAGCACCGGCATAGTTAGTAGCGTCAAAACCATTGCGCACTACAAAACACCGTACGCCTCTTTCATAAACTTCAGGTATAAATAGATGCCCATCCCGCCGGTTGGTCTCCAGTGCAAAAAATAATGATGCAGCAGGAAAAAATATACGCCTGCTGTCAGTTACCAGATGCTCAACCACAACACCTGTATCACCGGTAACTGCCTTTGCAGAAAGTATTGCCGCAATATGATTTAAAGAATAGCGCAGGAAGAAAAGTTTTAGTAAATGTCTTTACCGCCGCCCTCATCAATCTCCTTGTTTTTGCGGTCTACAAAAATGGAGTAGAAGATAGAGCCCGATATACAAACGAGGATTACGCCCAAAGAAATAAACACCTGTATTTCTTTGCTGATCCATTCATTGATCCAGTGTTCGCCCAGCATTTTTACGCCAATAAATACAAGTACTATGGCAATACCCTGTTGCAGATAATCAAATTTATTTACAGCCCCTCTTAATAAAAAGAATAGTGAGCGCAAACCAAGCACTGCAAAAATGTTGGACGTATAAATAACCAGCTTATCTCTCGAAATGCCCATTACCGCAGGTATGGAATCGAGCGCAAAAACAAGATCGATAGATGCAAGCAATATAACCACCACGAATAATGATGTGTACATCCTTTTGCCGTTTTCAGTAATAACATATTTACCGTCTCCGTCATGGTTGGTAAGGGGCAGTATGCGTTTGAGAAAACGATAGATTTTGGTATCATGCGGGTCAAACTCTTCATCTTCATCAGCAGTAAACATTTTGTATCCTGTATACACGAGGAATGCTCCAAACAACAGCAGCACCCATTCAAACTTTTCAACAATAGCAACACCAACCGTTATAAACAATACCCTGAAGATGATCGCCATCAGAATACCGATAAGCAATACCCTGGAGTAAAATTTTTCCTTTACCTGGAAGGAGTTAAAAATAAGTATGAAAACAAAAATGTTATCAATACTAAGGCTCCACTCCATAAGGTATGCACTAATGTATTCAAGTGCTGGCTTTTGCCCTTCCTGCCACCACATAAACACAAAAAAAAGCAGCGCAAGTGCTACCCAGAAAAAGGTTTGCATAAGTGCCGCCCTTAATGTTATCTTCTGATTTTTTTTACTTAGCAGCCCAAGATCAAATACCAGGGCCAGTAATAACACTCCTCCAAAAACCAAATACACCAACTGATCTGTCGTCATGAAATATTTTTTTACAAAGGCATTTTTGTTAGCGGGCTGCATTGCTACTATTCAGCTGCGGTTGTGTCACTCACTTGTACTGTTGAATATAAGTGAGCATGGTGCAAAAGCCTGCAACTGTAATAGCCATGTTGTATGCTGACTTCTGTAAAACTTCGCTTTGCTGACTTCTGTGGCAGACGTACAAGAGTGCGACGCAACGATGTTTAATAGCCTTACTTAAGCCGGGCCCATAAAAAACTACACACTATATTTTCGCTTTCTTTGCCATGCATAAACAGCGCCAAACAAAAGTATTACAACTATTGGTACGGCAATATTTATTATCTGCCACATACTGCGCTGTTCCTGCGTTTTTTTCTTATCCAGCAGGCGCAGTGTAAAGTCTTTGTTCCGCGACTGGAAAATGCCGTTGTTACTTACGAGATAATCTATGCAGTTGAGAAAAAATTCACGGTTAGCAAAACGATAGTTTTCAAAAGGTATTTCGCCCATGGCCAGCGGACCGGTTGACTGGCTTACTGAATTTGTTACTATATCGGCATCGCTCATTACAATCTGCTTTGTGGGGCTTACAGAAGCCTTTGCAAAATTATTGCCCGCCGCCCTTGTTACAGAATCCTGTATTTCTTTTGTAAGCCTGTTTGCGTACAGGGATGTAAAGTTGCCTTCGAGCAATACGGCAACCGGTATGTGGCTTTTATTAAAAGTTTGAAAATCTGCATCGTCTTTTATACTGTTTAGCGTAACCATTGCCGGCGATGTTAACCTGCGGCTGTTGGTATCACTGGCAAGTAATACTGTTTTGGTTACACCCGGCGCATCTACCGTGTCTATACTCGAAGGAAAGATGGGCAATACCCTGTCGAGATTTTTAGATACGGGGTTATTGTTTACAGCATTTACAAAAGGGTAATAAGGCCAGGGAAAGCGCTGCATCTGCGGGCTGCCATCGGGGTTCTGGCCTACCACAATCGGTATCTTTGCGCAGTTAAGATCCTGCAGCAGGTCTCCGTTTATGCGTACGCCATATTTAAACAATATGTCGTCTATATTAAGGTTGCGATCGAAGGCAACAAAATCGCTCTGGCTGCGCATCAGGCTGTCCAGTTCTGCATATAATTTGTCCACGCACCAGATCACCTTTCCGCCATTCATTACATACTGGTCGATCTTGAGTTTGTCTTCATCTGTAAAAGGCTGTGTAGGTTTTACAATAAGCAATGCATCTATTTGTTTAGCATTTGGATAACCCTGCTTTAGATCGAAGATGGCCAGGCGGTAATCGTTCCGCAGGTTCTCGCCCAGGTCGTTAATGCGGTAATCAACCGGTTCGCCATTGCCAACAGCATACGCCACAACAGGAATATACGTGCGGGTTAGTTTATCAATGGCGTTGGCAAACTTAAATTCGAGCAACGCTTCTGCTGCATTCAGCGTTGCTTCTTTATCTTCCTGTGGCAGGTCGTTTACCACATTAAAGTTTTTAAAAACTTTGCGGCTGCTGCGCAGGTCAACTGCAAACGGCTTGCGGTTACCGTACGTAACCAAAGCGGAAGGAATAATGAGCTGGTTGGTTGCTTTATCACTTGCGGCAGAAACATGCTGCGTTTGTTCAAAAACCACCCCAAGGCGCGAAAGGCTGTCGTACAGGTATGTTTTTGCGCTGTCATCAAGACCTTCTCCGGGGCTTATATAACTTACCTGCACACGGTTGTTGCTGAGGTCGCGAAACTCATTGAGTATATCCTGCGTGGCAATATTGAGTTTTTTATAATCTGCAGGAAGGTCTCCGGTAAGGTATACCTGTATATCAATAACAGAATCGAGGTTGCTGAGCAGTTTCTTTGTGGGCTCAGTAAGGCTGAATCTTTTTTCAGCCGTAAGGTCTATACGATAGCTGAATAAAGAAGATACATAGGTAATAACCGGGAAGAGTGCCAGTATAATGATCCACCAATACCTGTGTTGTAAAATCTTGCTCATTTCTTGTTGTACGCTTTATTGACCGGCTTTTGTTCGTTGCCCGGCTTTGGTTGTGTAACTCACTTGTACGTTCGGTTCGCTATTCATCTTTGCGAAGCGTTTTTGTTTCGTTACCTGCACAAATGTGGGTGCATTGTGTAATTGTTTAACAGGCCGCCACACACAAATCTTTGCACATTGCGGCGGAACTGTATACTGAGTGTTGATACATATTCAACAGTACAAGAGTGCGACGCAACGGCAGTTACATGCTTATTCAACTGCCTGGCTCACCATTATCTTCTTGCCACATTACGCTGTGTAATGAGCAGGAAAATCAATATTACACCTGCGAAGTACAATATATCTCTTATATCTATTACCCCTTTGCTGATACTATTGTAATGAAATTTTATGCCGAGCATTTCTATAAAATAGTCTGCACCTGCTGCAAAGACAGGCAATTTGCTTACTGCCTCAAAACCTGTGAAAAGCAGAAAGCAAACAAAAGCGCCGCTTACAAACGCAACAATGGTATTATTGGTAAAACTGCTGGTGCATATGCCCACCGCGGTAAATACCGCACCCAGCATAAGCAACCCTATGTAGCTGCCAATAGTGCTGCCTGCATCTAAACCACCAACAGCGCTGAGTACCTGCAGGGAAAATGCGTAGATAACTGTTGGTACAAGTGTAAGTGCAACAATAAGCAATGCGCCAAAGAATTTGCCCCAAACAATCTGCGATGGTTTTAATGGCATTGTTTTGAGTAGCTCAAAGGTGCCGCCTTTGTATTCATCTGACAGGCTGCGCATGGTTACGGTAGGTACAAGGAAAAGTAATATCCACGGGGCAATCTCAAAAAAACCGTTGAGTGAAGCATAGCCAAAATCGAGCAGGCTGGTATCGGGAAATACGAACAACATGAGCCCGCAGAGCAACAGGAATACGATCATTGCTATATAACCTGAAAGAGAACTGAAAAACTGTCGCCATTCTTTTGTGCAGATCATCCACATGCATCAAAGCTATAAGAAATACACATTCAAAGTGTTGCTAATACCATAAAAAAGCCGGAGGTTTCATACTCCGGCAGTTTTGTATGTTCACTTACAACCCTTGCTTGTTACAGACACCTGCGGTGTCATTTTTATTCCACGGAATTAAGCCTGGCACCTTCTTTATACATTTCCCATGTGGGGCTTAATTCGCGCTGCTTATTTACAGCTGCAGTTATTTGCTCTATGGCAAACGCTACCTCTTCTGCCGTGGTAAAACGGCCCAGCCCGAAACGTAAGGATGCATGTGCTGTTTCATCTGTATTACCCAACGCCTTTAATACATAGCTGGGTTCCATAGAGGCAGAGGTGCATGCAGAACCTGTTGACAACGCCATGTATTTGCTAAAACTCATGATCAGCGCTTCGCCTTCTATATACTTAAATGAAATGTTTGACAGGTGCGGCAGACGTTGTTCTTTGTGGCCATTTAACTGCGTGGCTTCCAGGCCGAGCAATGCATCTTCCAGATTATCCCTTAATGCTTTTAAGCGTTTACTTTCTTCACCCATTTCCAGCCTGCAGAGCTCACAGGCTTTACCAAGCCCTACAATACCCGGCACGTTGAGTGTACCACTGCGCATGCCCCGCTCGTGCCCGCCGCCATCCATTTGCGCAGTAAGCCTTACACGCGGGCTCTTCCTGCGCACATATAAGGCGCCAACACCTTTGGGCCCGTAAATCTTGTGTGCGGAAAAAGCCATTATGTCTATACCATCTTCCTGCACATTTACCGGAATTTTGCCCACAGCCTGTGTGGCATCTGTAAAAAATAGTACGCCATGTTTCCTGGCAATTGCACTTATTTCCTTTACGGGTTGCAATACACCAATCTCGTTGTTGGCATACATGATTGCAATAAGGATTGTTTCAGGCCTTATGGCGGCTTCCAGTTCTGCAGGGTCAATCAGTCCATCTTCGTGTACCGGCAGGCAGGTTACGGAAGCTCCAAGTTTTTCCAGGTGGTTACAGGTATCTAATACGGCCTTGTGTTCTGTAACGCAGGTAATAATGTGATTGCCTTTGCCGGCATACATTTCAAAGACACCCTTTATTGCAAGGTTGTCTGACTCGGTAGCGCCGCTGGTAAAAATGATTTCTTTCGTTTCTGCACCCACCAGTTTTGCCACCTGTTCACGTGCGTAGTCAACTGCTTCTTCCGCTTCCCACCCAAATGCATGGTTGCGACTGGCAGCATTACCAAAATGTTGCGTAAAGTATGGCAACATGGCCTCAAGCACCCTGGGATCGACAGGTGTGGTAGCATTATAATCCAGGTATACAGGCAACTTTAGCATGCGAAGAATTTGTTTGTACGTCTTGTAACAAATTTATGCCAAATGGTTCTACTTTTAGTTCCGGCAGGGTTTTACAAAACCTATTTACGTATATCGAAAACCACTTTAACATGTTAAGAGCAGAACACATTGGCATTGCAGTAAAAGACCTTTCTATATCTATTCCGTTGTTCGAAAAGTTGTTAAATACCCCCTGTTATAAAATGGAATCTGTGGAAAGTGAAAAAGTAAACACTGCTTTCTTTCAAAAAGGGGAGACAAAAATTGAACTATTGGAAAGCCCGGATGAGAACAGCGTAATTGCGAAATTTATTGAACGAAAGGGGGAAGGGATGCACCATATAGCTTTTGAAGTGGAAAACATAGAGAAGGAAATAAAACGCCTGATGGCCGAGGGTTTCCAGGTGCTGAATGAAGTACCCAGAAAGGGCGCAGACAATAAGCTTGTTTGCTTTCTGCACCCCAAAGGCACAAATGGTGTATTAATAGAACTTTGCCAGGGTATACAGTAACGTTTATTTTTTCTGGCCCAGTTGCAGGTATTGCTGCAGCGCTTTTACATATTCTTCAAAAGCAGTAATGCCCTGCGGCGTTATTTTACACGTGGTTTTAGGATAGTTATCCTTAAATTCTTTGATGACTTCAATATAGCCTGCTTCTTTTAATTTCTGCACCTGCACACTCAGGTTACCCGCTGTTGCATTCGTCTTTTCTTTAATGAATGTAAAGTCGGCCTCCTTTACGCTGATGAGTAAACTCATAACCGCCAGTCTTAGCTGAGAATGCAATATGGGATCCAGTTCTTTAAACATCCGCTTTAATTTTCATCTGCGATTAAACCTACGCCCGGGCAACCATCTTTTGTTGTTTTCTAAACATGCTATTTAAAATAAAACCCGGAATAACCCATACCAGCAGCGCGGCACCGCCAAGCAGCAGGTAAATATTGGCGTTTTGCACAAAGAATGAAAAAGCCGCCAACAGCCACGTAATGATCGCTGCCACTATGTGATACCGGAACTTCGACAAAGCACCGGTAAGAAAGGCCGCCAGGCCTGTAAGAATAAGTACAAAGGAAATTATTGCATAGTTATAGCCCGCAAAGGCCGCTGTAAAACTGGTAAACACTGCAAGAAAATAACCCACCCATACATAATCAATAGCCTCATCGGTAAAAGTTTTTGCCTGCTTCTTTTTTTCTTCCTTTACCTGTATAAAAGACTGCACAAAAAATACTGGTATAAGCATGTAAAAAGGATGAAACGGAAAGGTGATCATTTGCGCATCTCTCAGCCATGCCAGTATGCTGCAGGCAATAATACTGAAACCATAAACCAGTGCACCAATACCACTTTCATAAAAATAACCTTTGGCTTCATGTATCATACGATTGATAAGCTGCAGGCTTTCCTGGTTACTAAGTTGTTTTTCCTGTGCCATAGTTATGCATTTTGTTTATTGTACTTCGCTTTTAGTAAATAACCGGGAATGATCCACGCAACAAGCATGGCCACCGGCAACATTAAAAACTGGTAGTCGTAGATTTCTATGAAAGTCGTTACTACAGAAAGCACCCAACAGCTTACGGCACCAACAATAAGTGGTGTAAACCGCATGATAATACCTGTAAGAAACACGGGCATGCCATACAGTGCAAGCAAAATGGGATTGATATGATAAAAATAATCGCCGCCCAGTAACCTGCCCAGCAAAAAACCCAGCAGGAAAAGCATGATGATAAAGGTGATCCATACATAGCTGATGATGTAGTCTGTATATGTGCGGACTGTTTGTGTCCTTGCTTTTTTACGCATGTACAATACATGGTATGCCAGTACCAGCCAGGAGCACATCCATACCATATAATGTTTGGGGTACTGGTAAAAATGCAGCAACACAAATTGTACAAGACTTAGTATAAACACAGCCCAGCCCCAAACCAGGTACATAAAGCCACGTTCGGCAAAATTGTCTTTTGCACGGTTGATGATACTTTCAATCAGTTGCAGACTTTGTTGCGGAGTAAACTCCTGGTCACCTTGCGCCATCATAGAAATATGTATGTGTTGAAATGAAAACAGGAGCAATTGTAACAGTATTGCCCCTGCATGGTTTTACTGGCATTGTGCCAATGCCTGCACAGCCTGCTCTTTGCCCCAATGCGGGTACAATGGTTTTGGTTGTTCTGCATTATACAGGTCTACTGCTTTTTGCAATACAGGTTTTGCTTTTGCCTTACCACCGCCAAATTGCTCAGGTGTGTTAAAAATGCTCATACCCTGCAGGTAATAAAGTCTTGGGTTATTAGGGTCTAGCTGTATACCCTTGTCAAGTGCAGCCGAAGCTTCCTGGCCGTACGTCATCCAGCGGCTTTGCGGGTCTACAATCATTTGCTGTGTGGCAGCCATATTGCGCAGCGCATATATTTCCGCATTTTTCTCTATGGCTTCGGCCTTATCGCACAGTGTCTTTATTTTGGCGGCGTTTGCATCTTTATCTGCTGTTTGATCTACCCAGCCGAGTGTGGCATAAGCCAGGCCGGCATAATAAAAAGGCAGCCACTGTGTTTTTTCTGCATCGCCAATGCGCTCAAAAGATGCAGCGGCTGTTTGAAATTCCAGCGCGGTTTTGGCGCTGTCTAAAGCTGTAATGGATTTTTTCATAGCAGCTTCGTACTTGTCGCTTTGCGCCATTACCGATGCTGAAGCCAGCAGCAAAAAAGAAAAGATCATTTTTTTCATGGTGTAATAATTATAAGATGTATGTTTTTGTTTACAAACTTTTTGTTCTTTGGGCATCGCCTGTTGTGTCACTCCCTTGTACGTTCTGTTCATTGTGCAGCATTGCGAAGCGCTGCTGCCGACCTTACACTGGCGCCGGCAGCATCTCCGTGCTGATGTGCATTCGACAGTACAAGAGTGCGACGCAACGGAAGCCTCATAGTAATACAACTGCCGGGCCCATCATTTTTCTTTTACAGGTTATTGTTGATGGCATCCTGTGTTCTGTCTACACCCCAGCTAAAAAATGCACCCACAAAAAAGAACCTTTTGGCGGGCGGTGTAATGGGAACTTTGTTGGAGCCATCCAGCGAATAATTGTACCCGTAAACCTGGTTTGCACCAAGCACATTTGTAATACTGGCCACCAATACCCAAAAGACCTTTGGTTTTGTTTTACCAATACTGGGCACATAATTCATGCTAAAACCAAGGTTGTGATAATCTTTGGTTTTACCCTGGTCTGCAATGACAAACTTATTGCCGGCCGGGTTGTACTGAAAATTATAATATGGCCTGCCGGTGGCATAACTGTACGTAAAGTTGAAACCCGTTTTCCAGTCTATCACGAATCTTTTTACCACGAGCGATGCTGTATGGTTAGCCGCAAAATCTGGTTGCAATTGCTGCGGATACCTCATGAACTGGCGCTTTGTATCCAGGTAAGAATAACTTACCCAGTAGTCGAGGTTCTTTATGGTTTTTTTGTCGCGAAAGAAAAGTTCGATGCCCTTTGCATAACCATCGCCGACATTGGTGTACATATTGAAGAAATAAGAAACCGGCTGATATTTTACGAGGTTTGCGTATTGTTTGTAAAAGCCTTCTATGCGAAAAATTCTGTCGTTGGTCGTTTTCTGGTAATTGAGAATGTAGTGCGTAGCTTTTGTGTAGCCCAGCGCCGTTGTATACACCAGCTCGTTATATTCCGGTTTTTGGTAAAAGATACCATATGCTGCAGAGAATTGCCCGCCCTTACCCACTTTGTACGCCAATGAAATACGCGGTGCAATGTTCGCTTTGTTTATAATGGAAGAATGCTCGAACCGGCCACCAACTTTTGCTGCAAGATCGTTTGTTATATAAATGTCTGTTTCTGCAAAAACTGCTGCATAATTATCATGCAGGTTGCTTACAAAAGAGTCGTTGAAATTGGTGTTGTATGTACCATACATATATTCTCCGCCAAAGCGTATGGTGCTTATTCCAAAAAGTTTTTTGTCAAATACCGCCCTTACCTGCGAAAGTTCCTGCCTGTTTTTAATAACAAAGTTTTTACCGAAAGACCAGAACTGGTCATCAATTTTTGCCGGTTTGTTTTGCTGGTCCTGCAATTCCTGGGTAAGGTCGTCTGTATTTGTGCTAAAACCAGCGCCCAGGTTCATCTTCCAGCCATTACCGAGATTTTCACGCCAGCTAAGGTTGTTATACCAGTTCAGGTTTTTTAGACCGAATGCAGCTTTGAGGGAAAGACTGTCTATATCTGGTCTCCTCAGGCCAAGATCGCTGTGTGCAAAGGTGGTATAGTATTTAACCATACCGCCACGTTTGGTTTTAAAACGAAAGTTGGCATCTGCATTATGAAATTGAGGCATTTTAAAGTAGTCGGGCGTTTGTTTAACAATCTTGAAGTAACCGACAAGGTTTACATAGTTATAGTTTACACCCCAGGACGAGGTCTTTTTGCTGTTTAGTTGCTGCAACCCGCCGCCTAAAATGATCGGAGAGATGGATAAACTGGCAGTAGATTGTTCGGGCAGGTCTATAGATTCGAGAATAAGTGCTGAAGACAATGCCTGGCCATACAATGCTGAATAACCACCTGTACTAAAAACTGTTCCCTTAAAAAGAAACGGGGAAAAACGGCCGCGGCCGGCAATATCGGGCACACTGGTATAAAAGGGGTTATTAACAAGGGTGCCGTCTATAAACTGTTTGGTTTCTGAGCCGGTGCCACCACGTACAAAAAGCCCTTCCCTTTCACCGATCTGTTGTGCACCGGGTAATGTTTTTACCGCAGCGGTAATATCTGCGTTGCCGCCGCCGACTGTTACCACATCGAGCGAGGTTAACACAGTCGCTGCTCTTTTATTATCACCGGCAGCAAAGGACCCAGCGGTTACTGTAACCGCTTTCAGTTCATTCAGTTCTTCTTTTAATACGAAATCGATGGTAAGTGCCGTGGCCGCAATTGTGACGTTTTGCTCTACAGTTTTGTAGCCTGCACATGTTACCATCAGCACAAAGTTTCCTTTCTCTGTAGTTGTAAAATGGTAAGTGCCGGCAGAGTCTGCAACGGCCCCGTCGTATGTATCCTTAAGGGAAATGCTTGCAGCCAATACAGGTCTTCCACGATTGTCTTTTATTTTACCGCTGACCATAACCTGGGCTTTGGCAGTATGAAAAAGTAATAGGGTGCACATTATAAAGAAAGGTCTCATAAATATGTTTTGATGCCACAAACATAAAGTAGTTTATTTTATAAACCAAATATTTGCAGCGAATCCATATTTGAATTGTGTCATGAAAAATGTGGAAAGAGGATAGTTGCTTTAGTTGTCACGGGGAATATACTACACACTATTGCCTGAGATAAAACCAGGAATTGCTTTTACCTTCCAGGGCATCTGTGTAATTAACGGAGCCTAACCTGAATTTGAAGGGCACTTTCAGCATTTTCTGTGCCTGAATTTCCTTTTTGCAAAAATAACCCACATTTAATGCGTAAAAATTACCCGGCAATACACGTATTGGAATGATTTTTATATCCTCTTTTGACACTTTGATAGCATGAAATATGCTATCATTGCGCCGCTGCCCTTTTGCAGTGTATGCGACGAATAGTAAGCCAAAAAATAAGAAACAAATTTGCTTCACGTTTATGTTAAGTGTATTTGTGTGTAAATTTACGGCATTACAGAGACTATAGATTTCCATTAAAATTCAATTTAGATTTAAAAGTATAACGCAGGCGAGAGCAGGAGAGTTTTTAACCTATGGCATTAAGTCAATCACTACAGCAGAAACTACTACAAAAATTGTCCCCCCAGCAAATTCAGCTTATGAAGTTGCTGCAGGTGCCTACTGCCCATTTGGAAGAGCGCATTAAAGAAGAACTGGAAGAAAATCCCGCACTGGAACAGGGCGAAGAAGAACACGATGAAGACTTTGACAGTGAATTAAACCTGGACAACGCTGATAATTATGATGAAGCAGATGAAAGCAGTGATATGGATGGCAGCGAGTCTGAATACGAAAACATCGATATCAGCGAGTATGTTTCAGACGGAGACGATGAAATAGCAGACTACCGCACCAGGGACGATAATTATCCTGAAATGGATGATCAGAAAACCCTGCCATATAAAATAGAAACATCATTCCACGAGGCATTGCTGGACCAGTTGGGTATGCTTTCCTTAGACGAAAAAAGTTTTAAGATCGCAGAACAGGTGGTAGGCAGCATTGACGACGACGGCTACCTGAGACGCGAAATTTCTTCCATTGCAGATGATCTTGCCTTCCGGCAGAATGTTGATGCAACAGAAGAGGAAATAAACGAAATTATCCGCAAGATCCAGCAATTTGACCCGCCCGGTATTTGCGCAAGGGATTTACGCGAATGTCTTTTACTACAGCTTAACCGGCACCTGCTGGAGGGCAAAGATGTAGCACTGGCTATACAGGTGCTCGACAAATACTTTGAAGAATTTACCAAAAAGCACTACGAAAAAATTCAACGTGGGCTCAACCTTACCGATGAAGATCTCAAAAACGTTATAAATTCTATCATTCGCCTGAATCCAAAACCAGGCGGAAATATGGGCGAGATCAACAAAGCGGAAAGCTACATTGTTCCCGACTTTTTCATCCTGAATAATAACGGCAAACTCGAGCTTACGCTTAACAGCCGTAATGCCCCGGATCTGCGCATCAGCGAAGGTTACAGGGATATGCTGAAAGAATACGACCGTGGCAGTAAAAAAGATAAACGGCAGAAAGAAGCTGTATTATTTATAAAGCAGAAGATCGATTCAGCGCGTTGGTTTATTGACATGATCAAGCAGCGCCAGCATACATTGCTCAGTACCATGAGTGCTATCATGAATTACCAGCATGATTTCTTTTTAACCGGCGACCAGACGAACCTGAAGCCAATGATCCTGAAAGACATTGCAGAAATTACCGGTTTGGATATTTCTACGGTAAGCCGCGTAGCCAACAGCAAATTTGTGCAGACAGAATTTGGTACATACCGCCTTAAATTCTTTTTCAGCGAGTCTCTAAGTACAGACAGTGGCGAAGAAGTAAGTACAAGAGAAGTGAAGAAAATCCTGAGCGATCTTATTGAAGGCGAAGACAAGAAAAAGCCTTTGAGCGATGAGCGCCTGACAGAACTTTTGCAGGAAAAAGGCTATAACATAGCCCGCCGTACGGTGGCAAAATACCGAGAACAACTTAACATTCCGGTAGCACGACTAAGAAAAGAATTATAAGCTTTATTTTGCAGGCATGCAAGCATTATCCGCGGATCATCAGCCGGCCTATTTACGTGTTCCGGCCAAATTATTATCGTATATTTTTCATCCGTTGTTTTTACCAACGTATGTCTTTTTTTGGGTACTGCTCCGGTTTCCATACGAGTTTGCAGGCATTACACCAATGGCGTTATTCGCCAGGAAAATTACGGTATTCTGGATGACAGCCTTCTTCCCGGCATTTTCCGTATTTCTTTTATGGCGGCTAAAGTTTATTGAAAGCATCATGCTGCGGTCACAGAAAGAGCGCATGGCACCATACATCATCACTATGATCTTCTACTGGTGGATGTGGTACCTCAGCAGAAATTTTACAGACCAGCCCGAAGTGTTACGTTTCTTTTTTCTATCTATCTTCTTTGCAACCATTGCAGGCCTCATCCTCAACAGCTTTTTTAAGATTAGCATGCACGGTATGGGCGTAGGCGGCCTCCTGGCATTCGTTATTGTAACCAATTTTTTTTACCAGGCCTATTTTGGTGCAGACCTCGCTATTGTAACAATCATTACAGGACTTGTATGCACTGCGCGTCTTGTATTGGGAGAGCATAATAATTTCGAGGTATATGCTGGTCTGCTCATAGGCATATTGTGCCAGTTACTCGCTTTTTATTTTTCTGCGTAATATTTTTGTAGCCCGGCAGAAGCATATCTATGAAGCTTCCGTTGCGTCGCACTCTTGTGCTGCAACAAGCCTGTTCGGCTGTGCGAAGACCGGAGCGAACAAAGAAATAGAAACCATCAGGAAATTTCTGCCAGAACAATTATGGCATGGTTACATAATGCTTCAAATTCAACTTCCTGTACTTTCCAAAAAGCCAGGCCATCCCCGGCATGTAACAAACGGTTTTGTACTTCAAAAGCACCTCTGAGCACAAAGGCGAAAACGTTGCCACTGCTGCCTGACGTATAAACACCTTCAGACCTTCCATTAAACAACCCGATTGACAATACCACAGATTTGTGATCGAAGATTTTGCACAGTATACCCGGTTGCTGCCGCAGGTAAAAGCCTGCCAGCTGTTGTGCGTTATTGTGCTGATCATGTTTCGCCGCCACCCATATATGCAGGTAACTCACGGTTTCTTTCACCAACGGATTTTGAAAAGTAACTGTTGTGCCTTTGTACACGCTTACCAGGCAGGCTTCGCCTGCCCTGAGCAACACTTCACCAGTGGAAGTAATACATGCTATTTTCCCCGCAAGCGGTATTACTACTACAACAGCGTTTTGCGGCACCTCTACTGAAGTTTGTTTAACTGCAGCAAGGGTATCTTCGTTAAACCCGTAAAGAGTTTCGAAAGGCGCTTTGTATTGGTTTGTATAAGCGCCGAAATTGAATGTATTGCAAGTTCTAAACCAGTCAGATTCAAAATGGCCACGTTCTTCTGATAAAAATATTTTTGCCTGCACCTGCTTCATGATGACATCGTTTTAATTGAGTAAATACTTAAAAATGGCTGCAGGCTGAATTGCTCCGTCAGCATTTCTGCCTCCATGTTGGCTGCTTCGGTAACAGGCGCAACAATTAACTGGCTGCCCACCGTTGTATACCATAAAAGCGGTTCTGAATAAAAGTTAACCGCAACCTGGTGTTTGCTTTTATCACGTGTATTGGAATTGATGATTTCAAACCTGAAATGTTTGAACGTTAAAAACGTTTTACCCGCGTTATTTAAAACATCAGGAACTTTTTCGTTTAACTGTTTAAGATAGCCGGTGACAGCAGTACTTACAAGAAAGTGAAGTTTGTCTGCTCCCGTAACCTGTTGGACAACTGTACTAAAATCTGTGTATTTATTTTGCTGGTTATATAACTGGAACTGCATTAAAAACTCGCTGTAGGAAGCATCGAACACCAGTTTATCCCACGGCTTTTGAGCTGTTGCATCAATAATTTTCCGGTAACACAACCTTATGATCGTTCTTTCCATATATCTGTGCGCTTTTATAGCCTGGAACAGTTGCCATACTAACCTTACGATGAAGTGATTGCGACGCAACAGGCGATGCCATGAAATACTGTTGCCGGTATTACAAACAAACTAACCTGCCACATAAACAGTGTGTGTAAGTGTATATCCTTCGCTGATACTTCCGGCAATTGTGGCGAGTTCCTGGTCTAAAGAATCTGAAAAAATGTTGTCAGCCGCATTGCTTGTGTCTTGTGTGCCTTTGGTGTAACCGTAAAGCTGCGCGGTGGTGTAGACGGTTTTTGTTACATCTTCAGGAAAGGCGATCTGCGTTACAAGCAATGACGTGCCTGATGTATTGTAGACATGCACGTGTATATGCGGCGCACGACCAGCATACCAGCCAGGAAATACAGACGTAAACGTTACAAGACCATCGGTACCTGTTGTTTGACGGCCGCGTAAAAAGTTCACATTGGTGTAATCTACGCTTTGCATACCTGTACCACCATATTCGGAATAATAACCATCTTTATCGCAGTGCCATATATCTACAATGGCATTCTGCAATGCCGTGCAGCTATTGTTGGTATTGAGTATTGTGATGTTTACGGAGAGCACAACACCGGTTCTGTCGTCTCTTATATCTGAGCGTACAAGAGAAGACGGTGTTTTTGTAGGGAACGGCCCCGCTGTTTCTGTAGGTGAAACAGTACAATCACCGGTTGCAGACGATCCACCTGTGTCATCATTGCCGGATGGTGAAGTAACATCTTCTTTTGAACAGGCCAGTGGTACAATGCTTACGAGGCCTAATGCGGCAAAACCGTTTCTTAAAAAATCTTTGCGTTGCATAACTGAAATTTTGATGTGATGTAAGCGTAGATGTGCTGCGATGGTCTTTGATTTTTAGTGCTGATATTTTGCACTACAAATTTTCACCAATTGAAAGGGCGGGAAAAAAATATGCGGTAAAGGATTCTATTTTTGAGGTTGTTAACTTATTTGTTAAAGGAATTAAAGAACTGCTCTTCATAGCTGTTTCCTACAGGTATTTCTTCGCCGGCAATTGTAATTATTTTGCTGCGCACATTTTCTATATGCCTGAAAGACACGATATAAGAGCGGTGTACTCGTATAAAATTGTTTGCAGGCAATTTCTCTGTCATGGCTTTCATCGTCATTCTTGCTATAACAGGCTTTTGATCTTTGATATGGATTTTCAGGTAGTCATCAAGGCCTTCAATAAACAGTATATCTGCCAGATTTATCTTAATGAGGCTGTAATCTGCGCGTATGAAAAGATACTGGTCTCTTTGCGTAGACTGCTTATTGAGGTATTGATGAAAATCACTGGCTTTGGTAACAGACTGCAAAAAACGATCGTATGTAAATGGTTTTAAAAGATAATCGACAGCATTTAGTTCAAACCCTTCCACGGCAAACTCACTGTAAGCTGTAGTAAAGATTACCATTGTTTGCTGCTTTAATGCACGGTAAAGATCGGTACCCTTCAGGGAAGGCATGTTAATGTCCAGGAACAGTAAATCAACCGGAAATCGGTTCACATATCTCAGTGCTTCCTGTGGTTTGTTAAACATTTTTTCAACGCTTACCAGCCCGCTTTTAAGGCAGAAATTTTCGATTACCCGTAAGGCTGGCGGCTCATCATCTATTGCTACCGCTTTTATCATGAAAGATGCAGTTTAAGAGAAACAGTAAATACTTTTTCGGCGTCTGTGATAAGCAGGCTATGCTTGCCGGGATACAGTAATTTAAGCCTGTTCCTGGCATTGGCAATACCTACGCCTGTCCTTTCTTCTTCCGGCAGTTGTACAAAAACCTTGTTGTTTTGCACCATAAGGTGCAGTATACCGGCATCGACTGTAATGTTGATGACTATGGTTGATGCTTCTTCAGCGTTCACACCATGCTTAAAGGCATTTTCTATAAATGGTATAAGTATTAATGGTGCAATTTGCCTGTGGGCAATGTCTCCGTTTATCGCGTAGGTAAGGGGCAGTGTATTTCCAAAACGCAACTGTTGCAGATCTACAAAGCTGGTTATATAAGCAATGTCTTTTTCCAGGGCAATCATTTCTTTACCTGCATCTGTAAGTACATAACGCATCATAGCTGAAAGTTTTACCACAGCAGTAGCTGTATTCTCTGATTGCTCCAGCGCAAGTGCATAAATACTGTTTAAGGTATTAAAAAGAAAATGGGGGTTCACCTGTAGTTTCAGGTAAGATAATTCTGTATTCAGTTTATCTTCCTCAGCCTTTTTCCAGCGGATGTTGATCTTAAGCAGTAATGAAAAGAAGAATACACCCAAAAACAAAAACAGGTGATGGCTGATGGTGCTTATTGACAGAAAACTATCTTCTCCCCTGTCAGGTGGCGGTGGCATTACCGGCTGCGATGCATGATTTCCAAAATCTCTCATGTAGAAAGAATCCGGCGGCATACCAGGCCCCGCACCAAACTGTTGAAAAGCCGGCGGCCTGTGGGCCTGTACACCCATTACAAGGTTTGGTGTAAGCGTTATAATAAAAAAACAAACAATGGTAAAGCCTGCAAAAATCGAATACCGCTGGCTGAAATAATACTTTGGTATCAGCACAAAAAAATTGAGGTAGAAATATACAATCAGCAGGCTGTAGGCAATTATCTCTTTTACGGTTGGCGGGCTTTTTAACTCTACAAAAATCCTGGAAGAAGGCGGTGCAAAAAGCAGTGGCAGTGCAAGAAACAATATGCACCCGGTAATATTGATCAGTATGACCTGCGTTTTATTTTGCATGATATGCAGACAGCCTCAAAGATCTGTAAAGGTGCTTGTACATACGCGCATTTTGCGGTTAGCAGGCATATTATTACGGCAAACAAGAAAATTTCAAAAGGTTACTGACATAGGGTTGTCAGCACAGCCGATTTACTTTGTTGTTCAAACTAAAACATTACACCATGAATCAAACAACAAATGCAGCTGTTATAACGCCCGAACAATTACTGGAGCACTGGCAGGGCCACAGAAAACTTACCCGTAAAACCATTGAAGCATTTCCTGATGATAAATTATTTACCTATTCAATCGGAGGCATGAGACCTTTCTCAGAACTTGTAATGGAATTTATTGATATGACCGGCCCCGGCATTACCGGTATTCAATCTGGTGAGTGGAAGAAGTTTGGAGAAGACAGCAGACCAAAGCCTGCAACAAAAGCAGCTCTTTTAGCCCGCTGGGATGAAGTTACCGAGCTGCTGAACAGCACATGGCCCAACATAAAACCCGAACGCTTCCAGGAACGAGAACTTGCCTTTGGCCAGTGGGATGGCACGGTCTACTGGTCCGTACTTTATTTTATCGATAACGAAATTCATCACAGGGGGCAGGGGTTTGTTTACCTGCGTTCTCTTGGTATAGAGCCGCCGCCGTTTTGGAACAGGCAATAAGAATAAGAAAATTTGTTGACCGGCTGCATTGCTGCTATCAGCTTTGGTTGTGTCACTCACTTGTACATTTGGTTTCCTGTGCGGCATTGTGTAAGGCACTTACAAAACAAGACCCCGCTAAGTTTCGAAAGCTTGGCGGGGTCGTGTTTATTATTTGTATGTAATACGAACGTGATGATCTTCACCAAAGCCGCACACGCAGTATCGTTGTTGCAGAAAGCACTGTAGTACAAGAGTGCGACGCAACCAGGGCTTAATGCATATTCAACAGCCCGGTTCATAATAACTATTTTATATCTTCAAATTCTATGTATTCCCCGTCTGTTGTAGTGGTATCTTTCCTGGTAGATACGTTTGCGGGCTGAGCTGGTTTTTGTGGCTGTTGTTGTGATTGTTGCCTGTTTTGTTGTTCTTCCTGCATACGCCGCATTTCGTTTACCTGGCTTTTAAAACGGGAAGTGGTTTTTGCAACGGGCACTACAAAATCAAATACCAGTTTATAAACGATATAAAAAACGATTAGTAAGGCTATTATTTCTCCAAATGCCATGGGCAATTATTTAAACAGCCATCATTTCTTTTTCTTTGGCTGCAAGGTGTTTATCTACAAGAACAATGTATTTATCGGTCATTAGCTGTATATCTTTTTCTGCATCTTTAACAGCATCTTCACTTAACCCGTCTTTCTGCAGTTTCTTTATATGCTCTATAGAATCTCTGCGGATATTGCGTATAGCTACTTTAGAATGTTCGCCCTCTGCACTTGCTTTTCTGAATAATTCTTTTCTGCGCTCTTCGGTTAAAGGCGGCATAAAAAGTCTTATCTGTACACCATCATTTTGCGGCGTAATACCAATGTTTGCCTGTAAAATAGCCCGCTCTATGGCTGCGAGCATGTTTTTTTCCCAGGGCTGAATGCTTATGGTGCGGGCATCGAGTACGCTTACATTTGCAACCTGGTTGAGTGGTGTGGGAGAACCATAATATTCTACATTAATTCCATCGAGCATTGCAGGAGAGGCTTTTCCGGCCCTGATCTTTGTAAGTTCACTTTCAAGATGGGCTATTGCTTTTTTCATAGAAGATTCAGCATCGTCCATAATCAGTTCCAGTTCTTCCGTAACCATAGTAATTTTTTGTGCAGCAAAGCTAATAATAGATGATGCATTCTCAAAATGCAAGCCTCATTTTAATAAATCCTTGTAATATTCTATTGCAGTGTAGTTATTCTGCTTTTGTTTTTGGAGCAGTTAAGGCTATATTTTCTACAGCAGCCTTTTTTGAATTGAGCTTGTTGTTTTCTGCCTCGTCTGCATACAGGTTAAGCACTTTGGCATCGGAAGGATTTTTCTTTTCGTCCGCTACATGCAAAGGATTAAACCTGGTGAAAAATTTAACTACAAAAACACCAAGGAAAAATAGTGCGGTAAGAATTATTGCTGCCAGGTTTACATTAAGTGCATTTAAAAAATACCCGGCAAATGCAAGGAAAATACTTGCAAGCAGCATGGTAATAGTTACCTGCATATGGTTAAAACCTTTACTGAGCAGTAAATGATGAATATGATTTCTATCCGGGGTAAAAGGAGAAGAGCCTTTTGTAAGTCTTACAATAAAAACGCGCAAAACGTCTAATACAGGAATGATAACGATAGCGAATGCCAGCGCCAGCGGAGAACTGATGTTTAAACCACCGGATGTTGTGCTGCCTTGTTCTATAACTTTTACAACAAAAATTGCATTCACCAGGCCTATCAGCATAGAGCCGGAATCGCCCATAAATATTCTCGCCGGTGGAAAATTGAAAACAAGAAAAGCCATCAATGTTCCGGCCATTGCAAAACCAAGAATCGCGTAACCCATATCACCCTTGAGGTAAAACAGTAAGCCAAAAAACACAGACGATACCAATCCTAAAGAACCTGCGAGGCCATCTACGCCATCAATCAGGTTAAAGGAATTGATGATGAGTAATATGGCAAAGAAAGTAATGAGGTAGCTTGCTGTAGCATTAAGTTCATAAAATCCGCCCAGCCCCTGCAGGTTTGTAATGAGTAAATGAGCTTTTGTAGTTACAATCAAAGAAACAAGCAACTGGCCTGCAAGTTTTTTCAGCGGGTGAAGAATAAACAAATCATCAATCACTCCCAGCATGAAAATGATAAAAAAGGAAGCAAGGTAATATTGGAAAACAGAATCACCAATGCTGAAATCACTTACCAGCAGTACGCTGATCGACAGACCGGCAATCATACCGACACCACCAAGAGAAGAAATGGAATGTGTATGTGTTTTTCTTTCGTCAGGCTTGTCGTAAAGCTTATTTATTCTGGCAACTCTTATTATAAAAGGCATCAATAAGAAGGTAACAATATAAGCAATGAACATCCCTACAGCAACTAAAATCATTTAGGGCAATTTTTTAGTGATCAACTGATTTTTCACTCATATAGCAATACAGCAGCGATCAAAACAGTGCGAAAATAGAGCTTAATTTTTAAAAAAGCTTAAAATAGCTGTCCAAATTCGGCACACGGGGCATTACTCTTTTAGTTTATCCTTTAGATTTGCAATCCTAAAACCAAAGCATGAAATCTACAACGGAGCTAAAAGATATTGCCAGTCAAATACGAAGAGATATTGTAAGAATGGTGCACGCTGTACAAAGCGGCCATCCGGGCGGTTCTCTTGGTTGCACAGATTTTTTTACAGCCTTGTACTTTAGTATTATGGAGCACAACCCTTCATTTAATATGGATGCTGTAAATGAAGATGTTTTCTTTCTGTCCAATGGCCACATATCCCCGGTATTTTATTCGGCGCTTGCCCGTTCAGGATATTTCGATGTAAAAGAGCTGTCTACTTTTCGCAAACTCGGTACACGCCTGCAGGGCCACCCGGCCACGCACGAACACCTGCCTGGTATTCGTGTTGCAAGCGGTTCTCTTGGCCAGGGATTGAGCGTAGCAATTGGTGCCGCGCTCAGCAAAAAATTAAACGGCGATAAGCATCTTGTTTTTTCACTGCATGGTGATGGTGAACTTGACGAAGGACAGATATGGGAAGCAGTTTTAAGCGCACCACACTTAAAAGTAGATAACCTGATAACAACCGTTGACTGGAATGGCCAGCAGATTGACGGCCCTACAGACAAAGTAATGAACCTGGGCGACCTGCGTTTGAAATTCGAAGCATTTGGCTGGCTGGTTCTTGAAATGGACGGCAACGATATGGACGATGTAATTGCCACCATCAATAAAGCAAAAGGCATGACAGGTAATGGCAAACCCGTTTGCATACTCATGAAAACCGTAATGGGCAAAGGTGTAGATTTTATGGAGGGGCATCATGAATGGCACGGCATAGCGCCAAATAATGACCAGCTTGCAAAAGCACTTGCTCAATTACCCGAAACACTGGGCGACTATTAATGCTCCCTGGCAAATAATATTTAAAAAGCAGCTTTTATAAAGCTGCTTTTTGGTTTTGGTAGCCGGCTGCATGTCTGTGGGCATCGCCTGTTGCGTCGCACTCTTCAACATTATATCATTATGCATCACTTCGGGTACAGTCATGCATACACGTTACAACCTGTTTTTTTGGCAGCGGTTAGAATACCTGCTGCATTATAAAAACCGGAACGCTGCAGCCGCCACAAAGGAGGAACCATGAAGTGAGTGACACAACACCAGATGCCATGTAATACAAAAGCCGGTATCATAATAAATCAAATGTTTTAAATTGGCAGCATGATACACGATCAACTACTGCTTATCATTGGTTTATTGCTATGTGTAGCCATGCTCTCTATGCTCAGCGATAAACTGCGTATTCCCTACCCGATCTTCCTGGTAATAGCAGGCTTGCTCATTAGCCTTATACCCGGTGTACCGCCTGTTAAACTTCATCCTGATCTTGTTTTCCTTATTTTTCTGCCGCCGCTTTTGTATGCAGCCGCCTGGAATACGTCCTGGCACGACTTCTGGGCTGCCAAAAGACCAATCACCCTGCTCGCATTCGGGCTGGTTATTTTTACGGCCAGCCTCGTGGCCATTGTATCCAACGCTATCATCCCCGATTTTTCGCTTGCATTGGGGTTCCTGCTTGGTGGCATAGTATCGCCACCTGATGCCATTGCCGCTACCAGTGTGATACAGAAGATGAATGTACCTAAGCGTATTGTTACCATACTGGAAGGTGAAAGCCTGGTAAATGATGCGTCGAGCCTGATCGTATTCCGTTTTGCGCTTGCTGCAGTAAGTACGGGGCAGTTTGTGTTCTGGACAGCAGCAGGTGATTTTGCAAAAGTGGTATTGATGGGCATTGTAGTGGGCCTGGCTATTGCACATATTATCTATGCCATACATAAGTTTTTGCCAACTACGCCAAGTATAGATACGGCTATTACTCTTATAACACCATATCTCATGTACATTACAGCGGAGCATTTTCATTTTTCTGGTGTACTGGCTGTGGTAAGCGGTGGTCTTTTCCTGACTTTTCGTTCTGGAGATATTTTCTCATATGAAACAAGGTTACAGGCTGTTAGTGTTTGGCAAACCCTTGTTTTTCTCCTCAACGGTATTGTCTTTATTATGATTGGCTTGCAGCTACCAGAAATTACAGGTGGTCTTGGCGAATATTCGATAGGTGAAGTTATTTTTTATGCTGTTGTCATTAGCATAGTTACGATCATCATCCGTTTAATCTGGATTTACCCCGGGGCTTACCTGCCCAGGTTTCTTTTCAGGAGTATCAGGGAAAATGAGCCAAACCCGGGTTGGCGACTCGTTTTTATAACCGGGTGGAGTGGTATGCGCGGCGTGGTTTCACTGGCCTCTGCTCTCGCTGTTCCTTTAACGCTCGATACCGGAGGCGCATTTCCACATCGCAACCTCATTCTTTTCATCACATTCATTGTAATTCTTTGCACATTGGTACTACAGGGTTTAAGCCTGCCATGGATCATCAAAAAACTAAACATTGCATCCGGCGATTCTCATGAAAAACAGGAAATGGAAATCCGCTACAAACTGGCAACCGCGGTACTGGACCATATTACAACCAACTATGCATCTGAAACTGCAAACATTGATGCCTATAAGCGGGTAAAAGAACGGTATGAGCGCATGGTTCAGATAACAAGCAATAAACTAAACAATGAAGAAGCAAAAGAAGAAGCTCCTTCTTTTCTGCCTGCGTACTATAAAATGCTATACGAAATGATTGAAGTACGACGCAAAGAAATTAAAGAAATGCGGCGGGAAAAATCATTCAACGAAGAAATATTAAGAGAGAAAGAAAGAGAGCTGGACCTGGAAGAAGCACGGATAAGGAAGTAGACAACTCTGGCAGGGAAATTGAAATTTTACTGCTAAAAGTTATTTATGAAACGCTATATGATATGCCTGTTGTTTTTTGCTGCCTGTAATAGTGCAACAGATAAAAACAATCTTTCCAGCGACACGGTTAGTATGCAGGTGCCTCAACAACAAGTAATGACTGATACTGTAAAAACTACCCTGGAGGGATCATGGCAATTACAACCTGTGCTTGCGTCTGATACTGCTGCCGGCAAAATACCCATGCTGGTTTTTGACCTGAAGTCAAAAAAATTCCAGGGCAATACCGGTTGTAACAATATGAGTGGCAGCTTTATTACAAGCGGAGACAGCCTTTCTTTTAACGAACAGATCCTGATGACAAAAATGGCATGTGCAGGTTATAATGAAGCAGGCTTTATTCAAAGTCTTACAAAAGTCAATCATTTTAAAATTGAACAGGGGGTGCTCCAGTTGTTGCAGGACCAAACCATTTTATCAAAATGGATCAGGAAAGATGCTACTGTGCAGAAGAAAATATAGGTGTTACTTCAACTCTTCAAATGCGCCTGTTTGTCGGTTTTTTCTTACGTTGTCCCAATTGAAATAACGGCCGTTCATGGCTACATATACACCGTGTGGCAGGCTTTGCACAAAAGCCAATGCACTGCCCATGTTAAACAAGCCGTCGGAGCTACCAAATTTATACGGTATCATGGCGCCTGTAAGCACAATTGTTTTCTGCATATTTTTAGTGGCAAGCAGCCGGGCCGTATCGGCCATTGTATCGGTACCGTGGGTGATGATGATTTTATCTTCCGACGCCTTCGAACAATTTTCAGCAATCAGGTTTCGGTCTGCCTCTGTCATTTCCAGGCTGTCGATCATCATCAGGGTGCGAATCTCTACATCAACACGGCTGCGCCCCAGTTTAAGCAGCTCAGACATATGTGTGTCCTTAAAAAAAAGCTGTCCGGTTATCTCGTTGTATTCCTTATCGAAAGTGCCGCCTGTAATAAAAATGCGAATAGACATAAGCTCAATTATGCGGTGAAAATACCATGCTTTGCAAATAACCGGCGCATATGCGTACAAAATTTTATGAAGCCGGCTGCAAAACTTTACGCATCGTCCCTTGCGTCGCACACTTGTACTGTATAATTAAAAGGAGCTGCAGCGATCTGTCTGTTAAAAATTGCTTTTTATTAAACTGATCAATTATTAATATGCGCAGACAAAAACAGGTATGGGTCCAGTGAGAACTCCCTGTCGATTACCAAGGGCTCTTCGCAAAGCTCCAGCTGAATGTAAGCCTCACCCTGCCTTATAAGCCACAGGTATAATTGGCGGCTCTTATCAAGGTCATTCAATACTTCGGGTAAAATTTCAGGAAGCCTGCCGTTCCAGCATGCATCTTCCAGCATTTGCTGGTGAGAACTTTCATCTGCATTTGTTCTAGCAGCCTGACTGCACTCCTTTTTTACAAAGCTGGTTCCGGTTAGCAGCAAAATCTCCTTTTGCATGTTTCGTGTTTTCATGTATCTGGCATTTGCTATTATAAGATACAAACGAAATACCGTAATTCATAGCTTTTATAAGATGGCTTTGTTTCAATGCTTTAATAAAAATCATATGAATAAAAATTTACTCACGCTGTAGAAAAGCGAAACGAAAACAATTGACAATGGGAAAATTTATGCTTGCTATATTTAGCTATTTTTACCCGGAAATAAACAGGCATGCAAATAAATTTCAGTTACGATAAAAAGAAGGTTTTACAAGCCCTGCGTTATCATTTTATCTGGCAACCGGAAATAAGGATTTTACTGATACTGGTAATTGTGTTTGATATAGTGGCAGCAGTACTTTATATGATTGGCAAGGTAAGACCAGAGCCTTTTTTGCTGGGATCATTTATATGGCTGATGTTTATTGTTTCTTTCTGGTTTATTCTGCCCGGCAACATTTACAAAAAGTCTGAAACGTTCAGAGATAAGTTCCTGATTGATTTTGAAAACAATGCTGTAACACTGCAAAACGAAAAAGGAATGATGCAATGGCAGTGGGGCCAGTTTGTAAAGTACTTCGAGAGCCCGCATTTTTTTCATTTATATCTTTCTGCAAAATCTTTTTTCCTGGTGCCCAAAGACAATATGGATGAGGATTTCAGGCATAACCTGCGTGGCATGCTGCGGGATAAGATTAAAACTGCCGCAAAAAGGTAGGCGGATCGCCCTTGCTGCCTGTTGCTTATACAGTACAAGAGTGCGACGCAACAAAAGCTTCATAGTTATTCTTTGCCTGGTACAAAAAACTCTTTCAAAGCATTTTTTCCATTGCGAAGTGTGGTATAGTTACTTCGAGAAATTCATCGCCCGCTACTCTGTAACCGGATTTTTCGTAAAACCCTACCGCGGTTTTACGGGCATGCATCATTATCCGCTTATACCCCAGGTCCCTGGAAATATTTTCGGCAAATTGCATTAATACCTTCCCAATACCTTTACCTTGCAGGCCGGATATTACTGCCATTTGCCTGAGTTGCACGAGGCTTTTATCCAGCGGAACGAGCATACAGCAACCTTCCAGTTTATCATCGTCAAAACAACCTATGTGTATGTTATTTTTTTCCTGTTCCAGTTCTTCCTGTGTAAAAGATAAGCCAAGGGGTCGTCTTAGTATCTGGTAGCGCAGGTCTACCATTTGCTTATACTCTTTGGTTCCGTAGTCGATAATTTTTACTGCCATAACCTGATGATTTGCCAAATTAATATTTTTTAAGCAAAATCTGTTAAGAATCAAAAGCAATTACCGACCTTAATGGCTCTTTAAAACAAAAAAGGCCCAACTTATTGCTAATTGTCCAAAAATTATATTTTTGCACCCATAACAAAACATAAAACAATGTCAGACATCGCTACAAGAGTTAAAAAAATCATTGTTGACAAATTAGGAGTTGACGAAGCAGAAGTTACCACAGAGGCTTCTTTCACCAATGATTTAGGCGCCGATTCTCTGGATACAGTAGAACTAATTATGGAATTTGAAAAAGAATTCAATATTTCTATTCCTGACGAGCAGGCAGAAACAATTACTACTGTTGGCCAGGCAGTAACCTACCTCGAAGAACATGCTAAATAGCAGATAATTCCGGTTAAAATATTTAAGTTTATTGATCCGCCATGCACATGCGTTTGCACTGCGCATGGCGGATTTTCTCTCAAATTAAGGCAAGTCATATGGAGTTAAACAGAGTTGTGGTTACTGGAATGGGCATTATTTCTCCGATTGGTAACAATCTGAACGACTATTGGAACAATCTCGTAAACGGTGTTTCAGGAGCCGGTCCCATTACTCTTTATGACGCCTCCAAATTCAAAACCCGCATTGCATGCGAGGTTAAAAATTTTAACCCGGAAAATCATCTTGAACGTAAAGAAGTAAGAAAACTCGACAGGTTTACCCAGTTTGGTCTTGTAGCAAGCGACATGGCAATGGCCGATGCCGGCCTTTCCAAAGAAAATATAAACCCCGATCGTGTAGGTGTAATTTTTGGCAGCGGCATTGGTGGTGTACTCACTTTTCAGCAGGAAGTTTCTGACTTTGCAAAAGGCGATGGCACACCACGCTACAGCCCTTTCTTCATACCAAAAATGATCCTCGATATAGCTTCTGGCCAGATTTCTATGCGGCACAACCTGCGCGGACCCAACTTTGCCGTAGTAAGTGCCTGCGCTACCAGTACCAATTGCATCATGGAAGCTTTCAACCTGCTGCGCCTGAATAAAGCAGATATTATTCTTGCAGGTGGCAGCGAAGCTGCTGTTGTAGAAGCCGGTATGGGTGGCTTTGTTTCCATGAAGGCCTTAAGCGAAAGAAATGACGACCCTAAAACTGCCAGCAGACCTTACGATAAGGACCGCGATGGTTTTGTAATGGGCGAAGCAGGCGGAATACTGGTAATGGAAACCTTAAAAAGTGCACTTGCCAGGGGTGCAAAAATTTACTGCGAAGTGGCAGGCGCCGGCGCAACAGCAGATGCTTACCATATTACTGCCCCGCACCCTGAAGGCCTTGGTGCCCGTAACGTAATGAAAGCTGCTCTCGAAGATGCAGAAATGACCCCTCAGGATATCGACTATATTAATACACACGGCACATCAACACCACTTGGTGATGGCGCTGAGGTAAAAGCCATCCTTGATGTTTTTGGTGATCATGCCTATAATCTCAACATCAGCTCCACAAAATCCATGACGGGCCATTGTCTTGGTGCCGCAGGTGTAATTGAAGCTATTGCAGCTATCATGAGCGTGGCCACTGATGTTGTACCTCCTACTATTAACCATTTCACAGACGACCCTGAAATTGACTCCAGGCTAAACTTTACATTCAACCAGGCCCAGCACAGGCCCGTTCGTGCGGCGCTAAGCAACACTTTTGGTTTTGGCGGTCACAATGCATGCGTTATTGTAAAAAAATACGTAGCTTGATGCCTGTGAATTTCCTTCGTAAAATTTTAAAGTCTTCTTCTAACCCATCATTTGCCAAGCAATTAGAAAATGTACTGGGAATAAAACCCGGTAATTTTACGCTTTACCAGACTGCCTTAAGTCACCGTTCTGTTAAAGAAGGTGCTGACGAAAACAACGAAAGGCTCGAATACCTGGGAGATGCCGTGCTAAGCGGAATTATTGCAGACTATCTCTTTAAACGCTACCCGTACAAAGGCGAAGGTTTTTTAACTGAAATGCGCAGCAAAATGGTAAACCGCCAGCAGTTAAACGATGTGGCGTTGAAAATGGGCCTCAAGAAGCTTACCATGTATAATAAATTTGATAACGCGCTTAAGTCCAGCCAGATATTCGGCAATACGCTGGAAGCAGTAGTAGGCGCCGTTTACCTCGATAAAGGGTACAGAAAAACGCAGCAATGGGTGCTTAAACGAATAGTAATACCCCACCTGTTTGTGGAAGATCTTGAACTAATCGACATAAACCTCAAAAATAAACTGATCGGCTGGGCAAGCAAAAACGGGAAAACGCTCGACTTTCAAACCATTCATGAAAAACTCGAAAATGGCCGGCGCATTTTTACTATCGCCGCTGTGCTGGACGGTGAAACCCTTTCTGAAGGCAAAGGTTACAATAAAAAAGACGCAAGCCAGGTAGCCGCACAACTGGCCATCGAAAAATTAGGTTTATAAACTTGTCCAAACAATAGTTCATTGTGGCATCGCCTGTTGTGTCACTCCCTTCAGGGTTCCTCTTTTATGGCGGCTGCAGCGTTCCGGTATATACTTCAAAATCTTTTCATTTTACCCTTGTTATTAAAAGCTTTGTCAATACCGCGCCAGGTATGATCTTTATGTATTCAATGAAACACAATCGCCCATGCTAAAAAAGGTTGTTATCATAGGCCCGGAAAGCACCGGCAAAAGCACACTTAGCCAGCAGCTGGCGCAACATTACAATACAAGCTGGTGCCAGGAATACGCCAGGGAGTTCCTGCTCAATCACGGTACCAGTTATACTTTTGAAGATCTCGAAATAATCGCGAAAGGACAGTTAACGCTGGAAGAAGCAGCCATTAATAACGCTGCTATCAATAGCAAACCGGTAGTTTTCATAGATACAGATATGTATGTTATGAAAGTTTGGTGCGAGTATGTATTTGGAAAATGTCACCAGCTTATTTTAGATCAGATCGTAGAGAGAAAATACGATCTCTACCTGCTTTGCAATATCGATCTTCCCTGGGTTGCAGACGAATTAAGGGAATACCCGGATGAGCAGCCCCGCATAGAACTATATAATATCTACAAAGACATCATGATCAACCAACCCACTACGTGGGCAGACATCAGCGGTAATTATGCAGAGCGGCTTTCCAAAGCAATAGAAGCTGTTGATGCGCTGCTGCATTAACCGATACAAACATCCTCAAAAAATATAACTTCCATAACAGGCGCCGGCTGTACTTTTGCAGCAATTTTATGAGCATTCCTTTTGATAAATATGAAGCAGTTATTGGCCTTGAAGTACACGCGCAGCTAGCCACACAAAGCAAACTTTTTTGTGGCGACAGTGTTGCTTTTGGCGCCGAACCCAACACGCATGTAAGTCCAATTACGCTCGGCCACCCGGGCACGCTGCCCAAAACAAACAGGAAAGCAGTGGAATACGCCATAAAAATGGGGCTTGCCTGCCATTGCGAAATTGAGCGGTATAACTATTTTGCCCGCAAAAATTATTTCTACCCCGATTTACCGAAGGGCTACCAGGTATCTCAGCATACTACGCCCATTTGCAAAGGTGGCTATGTAACCATAAAAACCGAAAGCGGCCAGCGCGACGTACAGTTAAACAGGATACACATGGAAGAGGATGCCGGTAAAAGCATCCACGATATTGACGAAGCGTACACCTGCGTAGATTATAACCGCGCCGGAACACCGTTGATTGAAATAGTTACAGAACCTGATATACATTCTGCCGAAGAAGCATACCAGTACGTGACCGAAGTAAGAAGGCTCGTGCGCTGGATAAATATTTGCGATGGAAATATGGAGGAAGGAAGCCTCCGGTGCGATGCCAACGTTTCCATACGCCTGAAAGGTGAAACGAAACTGGGCACCAAAGTAGAAGTGAAAAACCTCAATTCTATCAGGAACGTAAAACGCGCCATTGAAATAGAGATTGAAAGAATGATAACACTTGTCGAAGGTGGCGGTACTGTTACGCAGCAAACACGCAGCTTCGACGCAAATAACGATACAACTTTTGCCATAAGAGACAAAGAAGAAGCAAACGACTACCGTTATTTCGCAGAACCCGATCTTGCGCCTTTCGTGTTGGAAGAAACGCTTATCGATTCTATCCGACTTAACCTCCCTGCTTTACCAAATGCACTCGTGGAAAAATACAGGCTTGGTCTCGGTTTAAGCGAGTATGATGCTATGCAGTTGTGTTTGGATAAAGACGTGGCTGATTATTACGAGTCAGTTATCGAAAAAACGTCTAACTATAAAGCAGCGGCCAACTGGATAAACGGACCGGTGAAACAGTTTATCAACGAGCAAAATACAACACTGGCAAACTTCAGGCTAAAACCTGCACAGCTTGCAGATCTTATAAAACTTGTAGAAGAAGGAAAGGTTAGTTTCTCTGTTGCGTCTACCAAAATTTTTCATGCCATGATGGAGCAGCAGGATAAATCAGCGCTGGATCTTGCTACATCACTAAATCTCCTACAGGTAAGTGATAGTAACGAGCTTGAAAGCTGGATAAATACAGCACTTGCAAAAATGCCTGATAAAGTAACCGAATACAGGAAAGGCAAAAAAGGGCTTATCGGCCTGTTTATTGGCGAAGTAAAAAAATTAAGTAAAGGCAAGGCTGACCCTAAAAAAGTAACCGACCTGCTTGAACAAAAACTAAATAATAATTAATAATACAGTCTGATGAAAAAAAATGTTGTGTTTGTGCTATTGGCTTTGGCAGCATTCTCCGCATGCAGCAATAGCGGTGGCGATGGAAAAAATTTTACCGTAAGTGGTAAGATCGAAAATGGAAAAGCAAAAAATATCTTCCTCGAGCAAATACCTTTCGACAACACAGAACCCAAAGTGGTCGATTCCATTGCTTTGCCGGCAGACGGAAATTATACCTTGAAAGCTGTTGCCAAAGAACAGAATCTTTATGTTATCACACTCGACCACCAACCGGCACTCTTCTTCATCAATGACAATAACGACATAAAGATCAGCGCCAATCTCGATGCAAGCTTCAGAACACCTTACATTTCCAACAGCGATGCCACAAAAAGTGTTTACGCTTTTCTCAACGATTTTCGGGCAAAAGATTCAGCAGTTGGTATCGTGTTTACCGAAATGAGCAACAAATACCAGGCAAATCCTGCAGACAGTTCGCTTACACTCTTACAGGCCGAAGGGGCAAAACTTGCAGCCGATGTAAAAGAATATGTAAAGAAATTTATTATGAGTACAAAGAGCCCGGCTGCCGCATACTATGCACTTACCGTTGCCGGCTCCAGGAATGTGTTGGATATTTCAGAAATAGATTCACTTACACGCACCACGTCAGACAAGTTTAAAGAACACGCCGGGCTTGCAATATTCAAAAGCCTGCTGGCGCAGGAGCTCGCACAAAGCGCAACACCACCCGATGCCGCGGCAAACGCAACATACTCTTTGCTTAACCAGCAGGCGCCCAACCTCACCATGAACGATCCTGCCGGAAAGCCTGTCAGCATCAACAGTTTCAAAGGCAAATATGTATTGGTAGATTTCTGGGCAAGCTGGTGCGGACCATGCAGAATGGAAAATCCAAACGTAGTAGCAGCATATAACAAGTACAAAGACAAAAACTTCACCATTCTGGGCGTATCGCTCGACAAAGAAAAAAGCCTGTGGTTAGAAGCCATCAAAAAAGATAGCTTAACATGGACACACATGAGTGATCTTAAATATTGGGAAAGTGCTGCTGTACCTGCTTATAAAATTGAAGGTATTCCGTTTAATGTTTTGCTCGATCCTTCAGGAAAAATCATCGCATCTTCTTTGCGCGCAGACGCGCTGGATAAGAAGCTGGCAGAAGTATTACAGTAAGATTTTTTTGTAGCCGGCTGCAATACTACTATTAAACTTCTGTTGCGTCGCACTCTTGTACGGTTAATATATAACTCAGCAAGTGTGCGGCGTTTTTATTTTTCTTCACCGTTGATCCTGCTGTAAAGTGCTTTAAAGCAATCCCACGCAGTTCCTGTACCTTCTTTATTATCTTTCTTCAGTCCGTAAAAACCATCCATAAAATCGTCAGCATCACTCCAGACGGTTTGCATCATACCTTTAAAATGTTCCTGCATTTCTTTGGTCGATTCTTTTCTAAAATGGATCATGTCATTCATTTGTACAACTGCCAATGCCGGTTCGCGCCACGGGCAGGTAATCACATCAATGCCTTTCATGGCAAAGTAAACGGGTGTTTTATCGGCGCGTTCGTAATGCCAGTCGCAAACAACCACGTCTTTGGGTATCATATCTATTGCACGGTATGTATCGTTATAGCTTGCTTCCCACATACCAAGGCCGGTGGTTTTACCATCAATCAGCCTGTCGCCCCATATCCATAGTTCCCGGTTTTGCAGTGCCAGGTGGTTGCGTATAGTGCTAACCTCGCCGGCAAATAGTTCAGCCTTGTCTTTACCGCTGCAGCGGGGGCATCTATCTTCCCCCAGGTAAAACACTTCATCCATACCTGCATGAAAAGCATCTGTTTCAAATACGTTACATATTTCATCTACCAGCTCAAACACTACTTTATGTACGCCGGGGTGCAGCGGGCAATAGCTTTTGCAATAAAGACTATCAGCATTGGGCCATACATATTTCTCCGGCAGTTTTACATACGGTGTTTCATCAAACGCAGGATACACTTCCAGCAGTTTGCCGTTTGTGCCTGCCCATGACTGGTGCCCCAAAAGATTTACCTGTGGTATAAGGCGGATGTTGTTTTTCCGGCATGTGTTTACCAACTGTTGCACATCGCTTTTGGTTAGCGGGTGCCGGCTGCTTAGTTCCGGGTGAGAAGTGTATGCATAATTATAATCTACGCGCAGTATAAGTGTATTTACTTTTCTTGGTGCCAGTTCCTCGTTGAGAAACTTAATAAAACGTGGCACCTGGTCTGGTGCTGGTGCCGCAATACAAAAACCACGTACGGGCAGTATACTGTCTAATACGGGTTTTGCGATTGCGCCTTGTGCATTGGCAACTATATGCAGCAAAAGCAAAAAGCAAACAAAAAGACAGGTGCTGATCTTCATAACAGTGTTTTACCTGTTGAAGATAGTAAAGAACAAAAAGCTTTAAGTATGTAATTGGGGGAGGTGCATGAAACAGCACCACCTGTTGCCATGCCAACCTACAGTACAAGTGTGCGACGCAACAGGTGATGCCATGTAATACAGGAGATGATTACCCTAAAAAAAGGATCGCCTTATCAACGGGTTATAATTTAACCAGCAGGCCTACACCAAAGAGCGATTGTAACTGCAGGCGCGGTGCGTTTTTATTAGGGCCAAACTGCCTTACATCATCATCGTAAATAAGTGCCAGGCTGTACGTGGCAGACAATACTTTCGAAAGTTTTGCAGCAAACTGGTTGGTCATGTACAGGTCTATATTGCCAGGGTTTTGCCTGTAATTAGAGAAGAGGTCCAGCCTTCCTTTATATGTTACTACTTTGCCAAGGTTGGCCGCGTAGTTAATGGAAGCATACGCGCCAAACTCGAACCTTGCTTTTTTACCGGCTTCTAAACCAAATAAAGTTGACAGTGCGGTGTCTCTTACAATGACCCACCTTGCTGTAGCAGGTGAAAAAAAGATGGACAGATTTTTTACAGGCTTATAATCAAGGCCGGGGCTGAGCAATACATACGCCGGCGCGAAAATATTGGAAGAATACACTTTTGTATCTGAATCCGGATAAGTGTAGCCTTTGAAAAATTGCGTTCTTAAATTGCCAAGCAAGCTAAGGTTGAGTTTGGAATTGAGTGCATAACCATATTTGGACAGGATGTCTATACGGTCATCTACTTTACGTGTACCGAGACTGGTGGTTTTTACATAACCGAGATAAAAATCGAGGTTATTATCCCAGCTATGTTTGTCTTTTTTGTAAAAAGCATAGCCATTGATAAAGGTATTGGCAGACAGAGAGAATTCATCTCCACCGGCTGCCCAGTTACTGAGAGAGCCCTGTGCCAGGCTAAAGCTGAAGGTACCGCCTGTTTTCCAGGTTTTCTGTAATGTGTCGTTCGGGTCTTTTTTGATGGACTTCCCACTTTCTGCCTGCAGGTTTTTAATGGTTTCGTCCTGTGCTTTAGAGCCAAAAAAAATGAGGTTAGCCAGTGTGAAGAGGAATAGTGCTTTGTTCATAATGTTTGATTTGGTAAGGAGTGCTGCAAAAATAAATGTTAAAGGGCAGAAAGGAAAACGTGGTAAAAACGTGACTTGTTCCATATAAGCGCATAAAAGAATAAGCCTGTTGTAGCAGGCTTACGCTCTTACAATATGACTTGTTTTTAGTCTTTTATGCACCGCACAGAAAAACCATTTGTTTTGTAATCTGTAGTGCCTGAGATGGCACCGTAGAAATAAGTGAGGTACCTGTAGAAGGCAGCGTTGCTGTCTGCTTGTGTTGAACTCCACCAATAACCATAACCGCCGGCATCAAAAAACTGGCCGAGATAATATCTGGAACCCCCGGGCAATGCGGTAAATCCGCTGCTGTTCGTTGCAGCAGCGTTTGGTGCAAGCCAGTGTGTTGTACCGGTTTCCTTCATTTTGCCACCGGCTATTTCGAAACCGCCGAGATAAACGGTTAACGCCGTCCACTCTGCATCACCTGGTACGTGCCAACCTTCAGGTGCCAGGCCACGGGGGTCGGCTACTGCATACCAGTTGTACAGTTTTCCATAGCGCGGGTCGTTGTTATACCAGCACCATGCACCCGTGGTAAGACTGGCCCACTTGGCTGGGTCTTTTACCTGTGGTATACGGTCTCCATTTCTGTAATTACTTACGGTGAGGTCTTTTTTCATCCATATTTGCGTGCCTATTTTTACCTGGTTTGTATTTACAGCAAGTTCGTTTTGATTTGCGCTTTGCAAAGATGTTTTTTCTTTTATGCTTTCCTTACGGCACGAAGCAACCAGCAGGATGGCTGATAAAGCAATACCCGCTTTAAATATTGTTTTCATATTTTGTTAGTTTATGAATTAAAGTTAAACGGGGCCATCTTTTAAAAAACAGATATCGATCATTGGTAATACTGTTGTTGATGCAATTATACCTGTAATAAATTTTGTATATTATTGAGGGTTTATTGAAGGGATACAAATAGAAATAAGCAAGGAAAAAAAATCCCGGTAATGATTATTACCGGGATTGCTGAGCTGTAGGGGTAGGATTCGAACCTACACGGGGAAGTTAGCCAAAGTGCAAAGATTAGTGGTCAACCCTGGTCGGCCTTACCAATAGTCGGTCGGCTCTACACTTCGTTTATTCTTTTATCCCCACCCCCGAGACGAGAGGGCATGTCTGCCAAAGAGTTTCATCACCCCACAATTTTCAACGCTTTACCGCGTTTTCAGAATGCAATATTAAAGCTTTATTTCTTTTTGTTACGAATATTTCAAGAAAAAATTTGAAAATATAGAAAACATCTAATAAATTGCAGTATCTATTCGAAAACATCAAAAAAGACCTGCCTAAAAATGAATCACAAACTAAATTTAGACAAGCTTGATTACCAGATTATCCAGGAAATGATGGCCAATGCAGAAATATCCTATGCAGACCTTGGTAAAAAACTGTTTGTATCAGGCGGTACAATTCATGTACGTATAAAAAAACTGGAAGAAGTTGGTATTGTAAAAGGCACACGGCTAAGCGTAGATCTTAAAGCACTGGGTTATGATGTAATTGCATTTATTGGCATCTACCTCGAAAAAAGTTCACTTTACGATACTGTTGCCAAAGATCTTAGAAAGATTCCTGAAATCGTGCGCCTGAACTATACTACCGGTAACTACAGCATGTTCGCCGAAATTGTATGTAAAGATATACAGCAACTACGTTATGTACTGCACGATGAACTGCAAAAAATAAAAGGCATTGAACGCACAGAAACGTTTATCTCGCTCGATGAAAGTTTTGCAAGAAACGTTGTAGTTACAGGAGAATAATGTGGAGACAGGCTGTGGTACGCTGTGGCATCGCCTGTTGCCACGCTCGGTTTATCGTTCCGTTGTTATTGCAGCAGCAGCGATCATGCTTTTCGCAACCGCAGCAAGGCCCTGGTACGTAAGCTGTCTTACGCAATAAATTTAATGCGCACGTATATCACTGCGCGTTTGTTCAGAAAAGCTTACACAGTTGAAGTGAGTGACACAACAGGCGATGCCACATGCACTGTAGCCGGCACAATAATATCTTTCCCCGTTACACAATTAAAACAGCACATTGTGTGTTATTCACGTAATTTCACACGCTAATTACAAACCATTTTCTATGAAAAAGTCGATGACGACGGCTCTTGCGTTGCTTGCGTGGAGTTGCTTTTCAGTTAATGCACAAACAGGTAAATACTGGAAAAAGATCAATGAGGACCAGGCAGGCAAAACGCAGGAAGACCCCTGGCAAAATAAATTTAAACCCTCCTCTTATACACTTTTCAGCCTCGATGAGCAATCTTTGAAACAGGAGTTAAACGCTTCGGTTCAATCCGGCAAAAGTACTGTAACAGTTACTGTTCCGGATGCAGAAGGCAAACTCCATGATTACTCCCTGAAAGAAATTTCAATAATGGAGCCGCGGCTTGCAGCAAAATATGCGCAGATAAAAACTTATGTTGGTTCCGGTATAGATGATGCCGCTGCCGTAATTCATTTCAGTATTACCTCATCTGGTATCAGCGCAGTTGTTACCCGCACAGGCAAACCTACTTTTTATATAGATGCACTTAACAGCGAAACACAACTGTATGCTGCAAGCGCCAGAAGCCAGGACGATCTGGTAAAAAAATTTTCCTGCAGTCTTGATGCAACAATTGCCGGCAATCCATCTACTGCCAAAGCATCCAAACTTACCGGCAACGCAGATGATGGAACATTGAGGCAATACCGGCTGGCGCTGTGCGTAAACGGTGAATTTTCGCAATCATTCCTAAGCGGCACAGAAGCAGACACCGCTGCAATGAAAACCAAAGTGATGAATGCCCTGGTAACCTGTTTGCAGAAAGCTAATGCGGTGTATGAGCGCGATTTTGGTGTGAGAATGATTTTTGCCAACAACGAAGACACCCTTATTTTTCTTAACCCCGCAACAGACCCATGGCAGCCAACGACCTCTACCTTCTGGAATACCAAGACACAAAAAACCATTGACAACTTAGTTGGCAAAGCCAATTACGACATTGGTCATCTGCTTGGCAAAGTTCCTTCTGAGCAATACAATGATGGTAATGCTTATTGTATAGGCTGTGTTTGCGACAATACGCAAAAAGGCAGCGGCTATACAGGTTACTATGATCCTTCTCTCACCAATTACATGGTGATAGATTACTGGACACACGAGATGGGCCACCAGTTTGGTGCCAACCACACCTTTACTTACTCTAATGAAGGTTCAGGTGCCAATATAGAACCAGGCAGTGGTTCTACAATTATGGGCTATGCAGGCATTACAGGCTCTACAGATGTACAGCAGCACAGTGATGATCTTTTTTCAATAGTTAGTATTGCGCAGAATACTACTTACATTAAAAGTAACGCAGGTGGCTGCGCTGTAAAAACAAACACTGGCAATACAGCACCGGTTGCAAATGCGGGCAGTGATTATGTAATACCAAAATCTACTCCTTTTGTATTGACAGGAACAGCATCAGATGTTAATACCGGGGATAATTTAGCTTATGTATGGGAGCAGGTAGATATTTTTCAAAATGGTTCCAATACAATACCGAAAGTAAAGTCTGCCACAGGGCCACTTTTCAGAACCTATAATTATACGGGTAGTACAAAGAGATATTTTCCGGACATGCAATACATACTGGATGGCAGCCTTGGCTGGAAGTGGGAAAGACTATCTGCTACACAAAGAGAATTGAACTTCAGGTTTACCGTAAGAGATAACCATACAGGTGGCGGTAATAATAAGAGTGACGATGTTTTATTGATCGTTGATTCTGCATCAGGACCATTTGCCGTTACCACGCAGAGTGGCACAAAAGAAACGTGGCATGGTAATGAGACGAAGACCATAAGCTGGCGCGTAAACAATACCGATAAATCTCCTGTAAACTGCAAGAAAGTAAATATTCTTTTATCTACAGATGGCGGTGTAACCTTCTCCACTGTTCTCGCATCCAACACAACAAACGATGGCAATGAAGATGTAATTATTCCTGCAATAAGCACGCAAAAAGCGCGTTTAAAAATAGAAGCAGCAGACAACATATTCTTTACGGTTAACAATATCGATTTTGCCATTGAAACAGTTTTACCGGTAACCTGGCTTTCTGTAAATGCACAAAAAACGGTTAACAACGCGGTGGTTATAAGCTGGAGCATTGCCAATGAGCACAACAACAAGTATTACACCATAGAAAGAAGTGCTGATAACATACACTTTACCGGCATCGGTGAAATAAGTGCACTTAATAAAATTACGGCTGTACAGGGTTACAATTTCACTGATAGCAGGGCATTGCCCGGCGTAACCTATTACAGGATAAAACAAACCGATGCAGACGGAAAAGTGTCTTATTCTGCCGTTGCTAAAATTATATCCGCTTTTACAGGTAATACATGGAGTATACAACCCAACCCTGCCAGGTCCGCTACCATTTTATTTGTGAACAATAATCTGTCGGGTGTTTCTATAAGCCTGTACAATGCCGCAGGAAAACAATTAATGAATAAGTTTTATAACAATATTGCAGCCGGTACACAGATCACTGTTCCCGTGGCGCAGTATGCAAAAGGCGTTTATTTTATACAATTAAAGAGCGCAGAAGAAACAAAAACAGAAAAGCTCATCGTAGAATAAATTGTATATTCATACTGACGTAAAAGAAGCCGGCAGCATGCCGGCTTCTTTTATTATCATAACACACTTCATTAAAATTGATGAATAATGGTAAATAATAAGCATGGATTTAACCGTGTAATGTGTGTAGCATAAAATGCCTTAATTTCAGATTCAAAACTTTACGATTTGCAACGCCGAAATTTTTTAAAACAGTCAGCACTCGCTGCGTCAGCACTTGGCATCAGCAGTACATTGCATGCACGCAAAAATGAAGAGATCATTCTTGGCCATCACAACAAACGTTATAAGCTGGATACCGAATGGGGTAAACTTGATTTTTCCCGCTACCCGGTAAAAGACTGTCATGAAATGGTGCAGGATAGCAAAGGCCGTATACTGTTGCTCACCAATGACACACACAACAATGTAATTATCTACGACAAAAAAGGCAAGCTCATTACCACGTGGGGCAAAGAATATCCCGGGGCACATGGGTTAACACTGTTCAACGAGAACGGCACCGAGGTCTTGTTTATATGCGACAACAACCGCCACCAGGTTATTAAAACAACGCTCGATGGCCGCGTACTCATGACACTCGATTATCCCAAAGAAACCGGCCAGTACACAAAGCCGGAAGAATATGTACCCACAGAAACAGCCATTGCCGCCAATGGCGATATTTATGTGGCCGATGGCTACGGCAAAGACTTCGTGATACAATACGACAGCAAAGGAAAATACATCCGCCATTTTTGCGGACGAGGAGATACAGATGCCCATGTAAAAAATGCCCATGGAGTTTGTATTGACACACGCGATAAAAACAATCCCACGCTTATCGTTACATCGAGAGAGCAAAACGCATTCAAGCGTTATACTACCGATGGCAAATACCTAAACACTATTGCATTGCCCGGCGCATGGGTTTGCAGACCAGTTATAAACGGAGATCATTTGTACGCAGCAGTACTGCAAAGCAATGCAAAGCAGTGGAAAGAATCAGGCTTTATAACTATACTAGACAAAGACTTTAAGGTTGTGTCTAATCTTGCAGGTACCGAACCGGTTTACAACAATGGTGCATTGGCAGAAATGCAGCAATCGAGCCCGGTATTCAAATACCCGCATGATGTATGTATAGATGATGAGCAAAACATTTACGTAGCGCAGTGGAACAGCGGCAACGTTTATCCATACAAGCTAAAGCCTGTAGTATAATTTTTATGTAGCCGGCTGCAGTACTACTATGTGGCGCCTGTTGTGTCACTCACTTGTACTGTAAAAGCATTATGCAGCTTTTCGATCACTGACACAGGTGTGGTACATGAGTGAACGTTGGCAAAAAAAATGTTTATGCACGATCATCTGTTTTGTCGCTGTTGCACAGCTAAATGATCTGCCGCAGGCTTTACAAACACAGCGCTACAGTCGCCATAAAAGTGGAACGTTAAACCGAGCGTGGCAACAGGCGATGCCATGAAATACCATAGCTGGTAACCTGACACCATAACAAAACTTTTAACGAAGCAAATTTGTAAGCCATAATGCAACGTGCAAGGAATATTCTTTTTAACAGTACACTGTTTTTAAACAGTCTTTTATTATTCCTCCTGGTATTTTACAGCCGCATAACAGTGCCCGCCTGGGTGCAGGTGCTGGGGCGCATGCACCCGCTGGTATTGCATTTCCCTGTTGTATTATTGTTGCTGTACATTGTATGGCAGTTATGGTTATCAAAAAAACCGGTAAGTGTTGAGTCGAAGAACATTGCATCGTTATTGCTGGTAACAGCGGCGTTTGCTGCGGCTGCAACGGCTTTGTTTGGCTTATTGCTTTCGAGAGAAGAAGGCTATGATGCAGATGCACTGGCATGGCACAAATACACAGGCGTAGCACTGTCTTTCCTTGCTTTTGCATGGGCAATGTTTGATGAAAAGATCACCGTTAAAAAACCAGTAGCTGTTATCATGGCTGTATGTGCGTTTGTGCTGGTATTGGTAACCGGGGATCTCGGTGCAGGTATTACACACGGTGAAAATTATTTGCTTGCGCCTGTTATGCCCAAAGAAACAAAACCCGTGGTGGCATTGGAAGATGCAGTAGTGTACACACACATGGTACAACCCATTTTCGATGCTAAGTGTATTGGTTGCCACAACAGCAAAAAAGCAAAAGGTGAGCTGATTATGGAAACCACCGCACAGCTTTTGAAAGGTGGTAAAGATGGCGCACTGTGGGATTCAGCAAATGTTGATGCCAGCTTATTGCTAAAGCGCATTCATTTACCGGAAGAAGATGAAAAGCACATGCCACCCCAAGGCAAACCACAGTTAACACAGGAAGAAACCAATATTCTATATTACTGGCTTAAAAGCGGTGCCAACTTTACCGCCAAAGTTACCGACCTGCAGGAAACAGATTCTTTGCGTATGCTTGCCCTTGCGTTGTTCAAACCATCTGTTGAAGAAGTGTATGATTTTGCAGCCGCTGATGAAGCTGCAATAAAGGAATTGTCCAATAATAACCGTGTTATTGTGCCATTGGCTATTGGCTCTCCGGCACTGGCTGTTGATTTTTATAACAGCCAGAACTACACATCGCAGGCATTGAAAGACCTGTTGAAACTGAAAGAGCAACTGGTGTCTGTTAACCTGGCAAATATGCCCGTAACCGATGATGACATGGGTATACTTGCTCAGTTTATAAACCTGCGTAAACTTAACCTCAATTTTAGTAAAATAAGCGGTAAACAACTCGATAAGCTTTCCACATTACAACATTTAAAAGAACTGTCGTTATCAGGTACTGCTGTTACATTGGAAGATCTGCAGCCCCTCGCATCTGTCAAAAGCCTGAGAAATGTATTTGCCTGGAATACTGCTATAACAGGGGCAAAGGCAAAGCAGGTAAAAACGACTTATACTTTACAAACAGGTTTTTTCAGCGATACGGTGGTAATGAAACTTACGCCACCGTCATTACAAAATGAAGTGCAGGTTATAACTGCTGCAACACCAATACAACTGAAACATTATATCAATGGTGTTACTATACGTTATACCCTTGACGGCAGTGAACCGGACAGCCTTAATTCTCCGGTATACGACAAAACATCTGTTGTAAATACAACCGCATTGGTAAAAGCAAAAGCTTATAAGCCCGGCTGGATAAGCAGTGACGTAATGCAGGCCTGGTTTTATAAGTCTGCTTATACGCCTGATTCTGTAACACTGTTTACACAGGGAGATGCTTTGTATAAAGGAGATGGTGGCAAAACCCTGGCAGACCATGTAAAAGGAGACCTGAACTTTAAAACCAATATGTGGCTGGGCTTTAACGGGAAGCCAATGGAAGCGATGCTGATCTTCAAACAACCTGTAAAAGCAAAGAGTGTTACAGTAAGCAGTTTGCTGGATGCAGGAGCTTACATTATGCCACCGCAGGCTATTGAAGTATGGGGTGGCAATGATCCCGGTAAACTTACACTGCTGGGTACGGTTATACCAAAGCAACCAACAAAAGGAGAACCGGGCGCACTTACAGGCTATAACTGCAGTTTTCCGGAGACAGAGTTGCAGTATGTGCGCGTAAAGGTTAAACCGTTGCCGGCATTACCCGCCTGGCACCCTGGCAAAGGAAGCAAGGCATGGTTCTTTACAGATGAAATATTTGTAAATTAATTCTTAAATGGCCGAGCCCCAGCGCAAGCGGCATAGAGGCTGCTTTTGCGTGTGTTTAAATATTCTTTTTTAAAGAAAGAATAGAGAAATCCTCTTCTTCCCGCACAATTGTATTGCTTAGTTTACCAAGCCCGTCTACTTCCAGCTCAACTACATCACCTTCCTGTAGCCATTGTTCCTGGTAACCGGCATCTTGCAGTTTTCCCGTGCCGTTTAGTTCGAGGAAACAGCCGGTACCAACGGTGCCGCTGCCAATAATATCGCCGGGGTAGAGTGTTACGCCGTAAGAGCAACGCTCGATAATTTCTGCAAAGGTCCAGTTCATGTCTGCCAGGTTTCCATCACTCACCTGTTTACCGTTTACAAAACACTTCATGCCCAATTGCCAGTTTTTGCCTGTATGATTTTCAGGAGCCGCCGTTTCGTATTGTTCCAGTTCATCCAGCGTTACAAGACATGGGCCGGTAACGGTAGCAAAATCCTTTCCTTTGGCAGGGCCAAGGTTCAGTAGCATTTCTTCCATCTGTAACCTTCTTGCGCTCATGTCATTCATGATCATTAAACCGGCAATGTATTCATCTGCGTCAGCGGCTTTGATATTCCTGCCGGCCTTGCTGATTACAATAGCCACTTCCAGTTCAAAATCGAGTTTTTCAAAATGATCGGGCATACATTTTACTGCTCCCGGGCCTTGTATACTATGGTGGTTGGTAAAATAAAAGATCGGGTACTGATCAAACTCCGGTATCATCTGCGCACCCCGGTTTCTGCGGGCAGTTTCCACATGCTGGCGAAATGCATAGCCATCCCTGCAACTGGAGGGAAAAGGAACCGGTGCAAGTAATTCAACCGCATCAACTGGTATGGCATGTTGCGCGAACCTGCCATCTTTGATGGCTCTATCTACCAGCTGCGCAGCAGCAAAACTATCTTCCCAGTAATTCAACAACATATTCATTGAAGAAGGCAGGTCCGGGTGTACCATATCTGCATTATACAAATTACCGTTTACAAGAAATGCAAGCTGGTCGTGGCCTTCGTTTAGGTAAGATACTAAGCGCATAAAAAACAGGTGTGTGTTTAGCAATATAAAGGCCGTAAATGTAGGCGTTTTTTATACTAAGAAGTTTGTGGCTTAACAGTGCAAACAAATTATATTATCTTTCTGCTGAAAACCTGTTATATGAAAAGAAATCTCCTTCTTCTGCCTGCAGTAATCTTTTTTGGCCTCCGGGTTACTGCCCAGGTTATTGATAAAAGCGGTAAACAAAATGCTTCTGTAGACTATAAAAGACTTGCACTTGTAGACAGTGTTATCAACGATTATGTAAAAAAGGATTGGGTAAAAGGTGTTGTAACAATCGTAATAAAAGACAATCAGCTGGTTCAGTATAAAGGCTATGGCGTACAGGACATCGATACCAAAAAGCCGATGCCAAATGATGCTATTTTTCGCATTATGAGCCAGACAAAAGCCATTGCAAGCATAGGACTAATGATGTTATGGGAAAAAGGAAAATTTCAGCTGGATGAACCGATAGCAGATTTTATCCCGGAATTTAAAAATCCTGTTGTACTTGATAAATTCAACGCGGCAGACACAACGTACACCACAGTACCTGCAAAACGCGATATTACTTTCAGAGACCTTTTAACACATACTTCAGGTATAGACTATGCGGCTATAGGCAGCGATGAAATGCGCGCCATTTACGCAAAAGCAGGTATTCCATCCGGTCTTGGTAAAATGAATATGAGCCTGCTCGATGCCATCAAACTGCTGGCAAAACAACCCTTGAAATTTAGCCCGGGCGAACAATGGCAATATGGTTTAAATACAGATGTGGTTGGCTGCCTGGCAGAAGTTATAAGTGGTACAAACCTGGAAGATTACTTAAGAGAAAATCTCTTTGAGCCGCTTGGCATGAATGATACATATTTTAACCTGCCACAAGCAAAAGGTAGCAGGCTGGCGCAGGTATACACAGAAGATGATAACCACCAGATCATTAAATGGAGTCACACTTTTCGTGGTATAGATCCTGATTACCCGTTAATGCAAAAAACGTTTTTTAGCGGTGGCGCAGGGCTGTCATCTACAGCATACGATTATGCTGTATTTCTGCAAATGCTGCTGAATAAAGGCAAATACAATGGCAAACAAATACTCGCCCCTCGCACGGTAGAAATAATCTTAAGCGGGCAGTTAAAAGACGGCATGTTTGGCGATAACAATTTTGGTCTTGGCTTCCAGATAACCTCACAAAAGAGTGCAGCGAAAGAACCGGTTAACGAAGGTTCTTTTGCATGGGGTGGTTATTACGGAACTACTTACTGGGCAGATCCAAAAGCCAATCTTGTTTGCCTGTTAATGACACAACATACACCCAACAGCCACGGAGACCTGGCCGATAAGTTTAAAACACTGGTCTATGCAAGTCTGAAGTAATGCAACGTACCTATTGTTTCACCTTGCAGGTGTTTATACCCAGTATGGTATATAACGGGCAAAAACTTATAAAGGAAGTAAGCAGGAAGACCCCGCCAACCACAAGCATAACGATGCCCAATGTGCCTGTAACGGTACCGGTAAAATACAATACAGCAAAAACTGCTGCTAATAATACGCGGATCATTTTGTCTGCGCTGCCCATATTCTTTTTCATATAATTTGTTTTGGTAAGCCAAGGTAAAACATGTTGGTATGTTATAATATGACATTTGTCACATTGGCTTACTGATTGTATGCTTTGGCTATTTGTACTATTTTCGTTGCAAAGCAATCGTTATGAGAATTTTGATAGACATGGATGAAGTAATGGCCGATGCCATAGAGCGTTTCCTGGAATGGTACGAAAGAGATTTTGGCATCCGCTATACAAAAGACGATCTGAATGGTACAAAGCTGCACCTGCTTGTACCCGAAGAACATCGCCACACCGTAAAGCAATACGCACACCACGAAGATTTTTTTAAAGACCTGCCACTTATACCGCATGCACAGGAAATGATTAAAGAACTGAATGACCGGTTCGATGTGTACATTGCTTCCGCAGCCATGGAGTTTCCACATTCTTTAAAACATAAATACGATTGGCTCGATCAGCATTTTCCTTTTATACACTGGAAACGCCGTATACTCTGTGGCGATAAGAGCGTGTTACGTGGAGATGTTTTGATTGACGACCATGATTTCAATCTTTCCGTTTTTACCGGCCGCGCCATCATGTTTACCGCCACGCACAATATAAACGAAACAAAATATGAACGCATGAATAGCTGGCTGGATGCCGAGAAGTTATTCGACCTGAAATAAGGATGTAGCAGGCAGCAGTTCGTTGTGGCATCGCCTGTTGTGTCACTCACTTGTGCGTTCCGTTTTTTATGGCGGCTGCAGCGTTCTGTTTTACACGAAGCTGCACTGCACGATAGTGTGGTTACTTACGTTAATCTGCAAAGCTGCTATTTTTGTTTATATAGCGGCTGGGTATGCCGGGTCGCTTCAGCTCATTATTATTCTACTGTACAAGAGTGCGACGCAACGAAAGCTTCATGCTTATTGCAATGCCTGGTACATCATTTTTGCTTTTCCTGTTTTGCAGGCTGTGCAATTAATGCCCGCACACCAGCATCATCCTGTATGTTGTACATCTGCTTCATGATCTTTCTCGATCGGCCTGCAACGTACTTACTCAAAGGCTTTACTGCATATTCTTTCGGGTTGGGAAAGCAGGCAACAATCTGTGCTGCTTCTGCTCGTGTAAGGTCTTTGGCATGTTTGCCGAAATAAGCCTGTGCTGCGGCTTCTATACCAAAAATGCCTTTGCCCATTTCAATGGTATTCAGGTACACTTCCAGTATGCGCTCTTTACCCCATATCCATTCTACCAGTTGTGTAAAATAAAACTCGGGGCCTTTGCGCAGGTATTTCATAAAGGTACTTTCGCCCTGCCACAGGAACACATTTTTGGCTGTTTGCTGGCTTATCGTACTTGCCGCTGTTCCGCCCCGGTCTGAGTCTAAACTTTTTTTGAGCGCATTCCAGTCGAAACCATTGTGTACAGGAAAAAGCTGGTCTTCTGCCGCAATAGCTGCAAGCTTTACATTGGGCGATATTTCATTCCAGCTTACATAATCCCGTTTAAGACCATACCCTTCGGCAAAAGAAACAAGTTGTGTAATGGTGATGGGCGGCATAACCCATTTGCAAAGCAGCAAATAAAGAAAGGAGGAAACAAAACCTATAATGAAAATGCGCTTTGTCCAGCGCCATATATGCTTTAACATGCCAGTTAATTAACGGTCTTTAAGGGTACATGTTGTTATGCGTCACCCGATTCTTTTTTGTTCTTTTCTTCGTTTAGCTGTTTAAAAATTTCTTCCATTTTAAATACATGGTCGAGTGTATCGTCTTTAAAGTAGTGCAGTACCGGTATTCTGCGTAACTGGTGTTTTACACGGTCGGCCAGTTCTTTCTTTATCTCCCACGCACGGTCTTCTATTTTCTTCATAGCAGCTTCGGGATCTTCTATCTTGAACAGACTGAGATATATTCTTGCTTCCAGTAAATCGGGCGTAACTTTTACACTTGAAATAGATACCATTCCGCCATTGATCATGTTCAGATTCAGTCGCCTGAAAATGTCATTCATTTCCTCCTGTATTACACCTGCCACCTGCCGTTGACGTTTTCCTTCTGTCATTGTATTAACGTATTAATCACCGCAAAAGTAGTTACTTTGCTGCTTTTAAGCGAGTATAATCAGCATGAAGAAATACGGAAGGATATTAGGTTATCTTAAAGCATACAGGTCAAAAACAGTTTTATATTTTATCTGCATATTGTTTTCAATTGTATTTTCTGTTGTGTCGGTAGGTATGCTGATGCCTTTTATGGACCTTATTTTTAAAGGCGATAACGGAACAACCGGGCTTACTGAAAACACAGACAACCCTATTGTAAAATTTGTAAGAGAAACGTTGATTGACATTATACGCTCCGGCGGCGAAAATGGAAAAACAAAAGCGCTGGCTGTCATCTGTATAATGATTATGCTTTCTATTTTCTTTAAAAACCTGTTTGTTTATTTATCCTTCTATATACTCAACCCTATAAAAAATGCTATTGTAAACACACTGCGGCTCGATATATATGATAAAATTTTAAGCCTGCCCATCGGCTACTTTACGGAAAAAAGAAAGGGCGATCTTATGAGCCGTACCACCAATGATCTTGGCGAGGTGGAAAGCTCTGTGGTAGGTGTGCTGGAAGGCTGGGTTACCTACCCGCTCACCATCATCGTAAACCTTGTAATATTGTTTGTACTGAGCCCCCGGTTAACTTTTTTTGTGTTGCTGTTTATACCTGTAATGGGCTTTATTATTGGCCGTATAAGCCGCTCACTAAAGAAGCAATCGCAACAGGTTGCTGAAAAATATGGCGAGTCTGTTTCAATACTCGATGAAACGCTGGGCGGGCTCAGGGTTATTAAAGCGTTCAACGTAGAAAATATACTCAGAAGTAAATTTTACCACATCAATAATGTACTACTGAAGGCCAGGAACCACATCAGTTACCGGAGAGATATGGCCTCTCCCATGTCAGAGTTTCTTGGCGTTACCATGTTTTGCGGCATATTGTACTTTGGCGGCAGCCTTGTGCTCAACGATAATATTATGGAAGGCTCTGCATTTCTTACCTATCTCGCCTTATTCTATAATATTATCAATCCTGCAAAATCATTGTCTACTTCCTTCTCCAATGTACAGAAGGGCAGCGCCGCTATGGCAAGAATAGATGAAGTACTAAATGCGCCGGTTACAGTTGATGACAACCCCAATGGCAGGAAGATAACCGCTTTCAATAATGCCATCGAGTTTCGTAATGTTTCGTTCTCTTATGAAGATTATAGTATTCTCAAGAATATCAATCTTACTATAAAAAAAGGGCAAACGGTGGCGCTGGTAGGCAGCAGCGGCGCAGGTAAATCCACCCTGGCAGACCTGGTGCCGCGCTTTCACGATGTTACATCGGGCGAGTTGCTCATAGATGGTGTTAATATCAAAGACTATGCACTTAAAGATCTGCGGCAGTTAATGGGTATTGTAACACAGGAACCAATTTTGTTCAATGATACCATCGCTGCCAATATTGCACTTGGTAAAGAAAATGCCGCACAGCAGGATGTAATCCACGCTGCTAAAATTGCCAATGCGCACAATTTTATCGAATTCAAAGAGCAGGGCTACGAAACCAATATCGGAGACCGTGGCACAAAACTAAGCGGCGGAGAAAGGCAACGCTTAACCATTGCCCGTGCTGTACTCAAAAACCCGCCGATCCTTATTTTAGACGAGGCAACTTCTTCACTCGATACAGAAAGCGAAAGACTGGTGCAGGATGCTATCAACCATCTTATGCAGGATAGAACATCAATCGTTATTGCACACCGGCTTAGTACCGTGCGTCATGCAGACGAAATCATTGTTTTGCAAAAAGGAGCAATTGCAGAACGTGGCACCCACGACGAGCTGATTGCCAGGGGTGGCATTTATTACCGCCTGGTAGATATGCAGGAAGTGAAATAATGCTGTGTTACCGGCAATGGTTTTTCATGGCATCGCCTGTTGTGTCACTCACTTGTACTTTCCGTTTCTATGGCGGCTGAGGCGTTTCGTTTTTCCCACTTACTACCATTACAGTTTGTCATTCTCTACATGATTATGTAGTTGTATTTTTCATTCTCCTGTAAACAGGGAATGTTATTACAATTAACAGACATTCAAACGGTTATTTAATAACACCCCTTTTAAATTTTAACTATCTTGCTCCAACGTTTTCCAGGCCCTTTCTAAATTTTCCGGGAACAAATTAATTCGTATGAGAAAACAACACCTGCTCCCAATGAAGCTTATCAATGCCTTGTGCATTGCACTGTTGATTGGTTGCACCACGAAAATCTTTGCGCAACCAAAACTTGTATTCACGCCGCTTATTACAAATCTCAATAAACCTATTGCCATACGCCATGCAGCAGATGCATCCGGCAGAATGTTTATCTGCGAACAAGGTGGCCTGATAAAGATCTATAAAAACGGGGCCTTGCAAAGCAGGCCTTTCCTGGACCTGCGCAGTGTAGTAGAAAGCGGACAGGAATACCCGGGTTTGTATTCAATTGCATTTGCACCCGATTATGCCACCAGCCGCTATTTTTTTGTGTACTATGTAACCAAAGACAACTTTACTGTTATAGCAAGGTACCGCACCAGTAAAAGAGATCCGGATTCTGCAGTGCTTGCTTCTGGTGTTACCTTATTATCGATCAATGGCCGGGGTACGGGTGGCGCCCATACGGGTGATATGCATTTTGGTAAAGACGGCTATTTATACATCTCTTTCAATGATGGTAGCTTTTATGCCAACTCAACAAAATTTGCACAGGATGGTCAGTCTCTTCTTGGAAAAATACTGCGGCTCAATGTAACACTTGAAACAGCACCTTATTACACTGTTCCTCCAGACAATCCTTATGTAAATAATCCTGCTGTTAAAAGTGAAATATGGGCCTTTGGTATACGCAATGCGTGGCGCTGGAGTTTTGACCGCGTGAATAATTTTATGTGGATTGCTGATGTAGGTGCAGACAAATGGGAAGAAGTAAATGTAAGAACGGCAGGGCAGCAACCTGCCGGGCCAAACTTTGGCTGGCCCTGTTACGAAGGCAACGCCAGGTTCGATACTTCCGGCTGCAGGACAAAAAAGAATTATGTATTTCCTGTCTTTCAATATAAGCATGAAACGGCAACAAGTGCCGAAGTAATAACCGGTGGCTATGTATACAGGGGCACAGCTTTCCCGGACTTGTATGGCTATTATGTTTGCGCTGATTATACAACAGGGAATGGCTGGAGTGTTTTCAGGGATGAAAGTGGTACGATTACCAATTACAGGCAAAAAGGTTTACCAACAGGAATTGTAGATTTTGGTGAAGACGAAAGCGGCGAACTTTATGCCTGTTCCTTATCTGACGGCACCGTATACCGTATAAGCACAAAAACACCGGCCATAATTGCCGCTGCAGGAAAACCATCACAATAAAGCATTACAGCGATAGTTGCATGCGGTTGTTGTATTGATGCATTTTTTACTTGAGCATCGAAAAGCTGCATACCTTGTTGCAGTACAAGTGAGTGACACAAGGGACGATGCCCAAAGTACCATAGCTGGCTTTATAATCTTCTTCTTTGTTGTAGATCTATGATGAAATATGCTGTTTACATATTGTTTTGTACGCTTGCTGCCTGTTGCTTTTACCTGCAGCCGGCGGCGCAAACAAATAACCAAGCACTGTATGTAAACAAATTTCCGGCAGAAGGCCTGGTACTTGACAGTGGTTGGAAATTGATGAAAGGAGATAACAAAAAATGGTCGGCCACAGACTATAATGACACAGCATGGAAAGCAATTAATCCTGCATTGGATGTTACTGAATACAGGCAACTCATTGGCAATGACATTTGCTGGCTGCGCTTTCATATTTCTTTAGACAGCAGCTTTGGTAACCAGCCTGTGTATTTGCATATTGTACAAAACGCTGCTACAGAAATTTATCTTGATGGCAAACCATTTATTCAGTATGGAAAGGTATCTGCCAACAGGCAGCAGGTTAAGGCTTACAACCCCATCAACCAGTCTGTACCGCTTGTGTTTGACTTTAGCGGGCAGCATGTAATTGCAGTAAGGTTATGTTTACCAAATTATATAACAGACTACGCGTATCCTTCGCTAAACAATGCGTTGTTTAAAATGCGTATTGGTTTGTGGTCTCAACAGCAGCAACGTGTGGATTCTTTTCACAACAGTTTTGGTATGACGGTTTCAAAGGCAGCCATTTTTATTATTGTTTTATTGCTGCATTTTGCTTTTTATTTTGTGTACCGCAAAGAAAAAGTAAACCTGTGGCTGGGTGTATTCGATCTTTTCAACGCAGCCGGTTATGTGTTGTACGCTTTGCTGGTTTACAAAATACATGATGTGGACCTGAGTAATATGTTACGTATTCCCGGTTCATTATTTTTCACCATCGGAAGCTGGTTCCTGTTGCTGGCAACTTATAGCGGTTTTTACCTGAAGCGTGGTTTTTGGTGGTGGTTCTTTTTTATTTTTATGGTTGCTACTATTGCGCTTTATTTTACACCGTTTAATGATGTTATCAGCCAGTATGTAAACCCGCAAATTTTTATATACCCGTTCCTTGCAAGCCTGGAAAGCATCAGGCTGTCTTACTTATCGCTGCGCAAGAAAAACGGTAAGATCAACCCGCTGGCCCAGGTAATGATCTTCTGCGTGCTTTCCTGCGCTGCAGCGGTTGTGGCACTGCAGGTAAAAGATTTTGGATCAGAAGATCTTAACTCCTTCTTTAGTGGTTTAATAAGTGTAGCTTTATTAGGCCTCCCGATTTCTTTCTTTATGTATGTAGCCATAGAGTTTCGTTATTTCTATAACAAGCTGGTAAGGGCACAGGAGCTCAAGACAAAAATTTCACTCGATCTGCATGATGATCTTGGTACAAAACTGTCTACGGCAAGAATGTTTTTACGAAGCATTAAAGGCAGCCAGACACCAAAAAATACAACGCTGCTCGGAAATGCAATCTCGCTCATTGATAATTCTATTATGGACCTGCGGCTGGTGATGAACGATCTCGAATCTCCAACGCTGATTGATAAAGGATACATGGCTGCAACAGAAGAACTGGTAAACCGGATAAACGATCTGCAGGAAATCAACTTCACGCTTTCTGCAAACGTTGTTGGCAAGAGAATGGATCAGAAAGCCGAATACAACCTTTTTAGAATTACGCAGGAGCTTATAAACAACACCCTCAAATATGCACATGCAAAAAATGTAAGTATTGAGCTTGTTAACCGTGATGATAAAATTATTTTTATGTACGAAGATGACGGCAAAGGTTTTGATCTTACCACGCCTGCAAAAGGTTATGGTTTATCAAACATCACCACACGTTCCCAGGCGCTGAATGCCGAGCTGGAATTTGATTCAAAACCAGGAGCCGGTTTTCGTACAATCATTGAATTCCCTTTAGTTTATGCCTGAACAAAAACTTAAACTGCTGGTAGCAGACGATCATCGTCTTTTTATAGAAGGTCTGCAGTTTGTATTAAAACAAGACCTTAAAATTGAGGTTGCCGGCTTTGCCATCAATGGTAAAGAAGCCGTAGAAAAGTGCAACAGCAAAGATTACGATGCGGTATTAATGGATGTACACATGCCCATTATAGATGGCATACAAGCCACTATTGCAATTAAACAGATCTACCCAAATATGAAGATCATTATGCTAAGCACAGCCAATGATCTTGTAACGGTTACCAATGCATTAAAAGCCGGTGCAAACGCTTACGTGCTAAAAGACGCAGGCAGCGCAGAACTGATAAGGGCACTGCATGCGGTTAACCGCGGAGAGATTTATTTTTCTGCTTCCATTGCGCATTTTTTCTCAAAGAATGGTGCGCCAAAAACCACCAAAGAATATATACACTTTTCCGAAAACCTTATCACCACACGCGAACAATCTGTACTGCGGCTGATAGCTGAAGGTTTTACCAACCAGGAAATTGCAGATACATTGTTTATTTCGGTAAAGACCGCAGACACGCATAGAAAAAATCTTATTGCCAAGCTCAAGGTGTCCAATACGGCCTCGCTGGTAAAGTTTGCAGTGCAGAATAAACTGATCTGATTTTTTTGTACCCGGCTTCGCCCTTTGTGGCATCGGCTGTTGCGTCGCACACTTGTGCTACAACTCATTATTCATCGGCTTCGGGTGTAACACCGTGCACCAATAAAGCCTTCATTGTTACCAATGGTAATTTGCAGCAAAAGGTTTATTCATTTATTTTTATTGGCGCATGCCCACACCAGTTACTACAACATTCAATATTGTACAGGTAATAGACCGCTTACACATTGGCGGTGCAGAAAGAGTGTTGGTTACACTCAGCAATCTCTTGTATGAGCATGGGCATCATGTAACCGTTCTTACCACTGTTACACCTGGGCCACTGGCTGAATCTTTACATAAAAATATCCCGCTTGTTAATCTTAACCGTCGTAGTAAATGGAACCCGTTTACCATGCTGCGGTTAATAAAAACAGTAAGAAAATTTGATATTGTACATGTACATTCCCGCCATAACCTGCGCTACCTGTGGCTGGCTAAAAAAATATTTGGTTTAAAGACACCGGTATTTTATCATGAACATCATGGATACCGTATACACACCAGTGCAACCGCACTGGAAAAGAAAATGTTTGCCGGTGTTGTTTTCATAGCCGTATCTGAACAACTGAAAGCCTGGGCCATTCAAAAAGCGTGTACAAAAGAATCGCAAACATTTACGCTTGCCAATACTGTTATACGCTATGTGCATGATAAAGCCTTAACCGCCAGGAAAGAAAGCGCTTTCACAGAACTTGTAATGACAGGCAATTTTGTACCGGTAAAAAACATGGCCTTTGCCATACAACTACTCGCTTACCTGAATGCCGCCGAAACCCGCTATAAGCTTACCATTATTGGCTCGGTTGCCGATAAAAACTATTACGAAAGTATTGTTGCATTGGTAAGCAGTGAAGGACAGGAGAAATATGTGCGTTACATTACAGATTGCAAAAACATACAGCCGATACTGCACCAGTTCGATCTGGCTATACATACAGCTACATCAGAATCTGGCCCGCTGGTGTTGGTTGAATATATTGCCCAGGGCTTACCGTTTGTTACGTATGAAACCGGTGAGGTTACCGCACAGGTAAAAGAAGCATTGCCAGCAAGCGTGATCAATAACTTTAATGTTGAAGATTGGGCTGGCCGCATAAGATTGATACAACAACAGGATAAACTAAAAACAGGAGCACAACTGGCGGCTATTTTTGAAGCATATTATAGTGCCGCAGCGTATTATCAAAAATGTATGAATATATATGATGAAGGCTTGCAACACACGAACCAATAGCTGAAGTATTTGTTGCCGTACAAGTGAGTGACACAACAAAAGCTCAATAGCAGCAATGCAGCCGGCTACAACAATTAAAAACTTGCCAGTACAGTAACGCCGCCTTTTACTACTTCATTCATTTGCACATTTACTTTTGCATGTAGTGGCAACAATACATCTACACGGCTGCCAAATTTTATGAAGCCAAGCTCTGTGCCTTGTTTAACTTCATCTCCTACAGAAAGATAGTTACAGATCCTTTTTGCCAGTGCACCGGCTATCTGCTTTACAAGTATAGAGCCACTGTTATTTTCTATTACCACGCTGTGCCTTTCGTTTTCTTCGGAAGATTTGGGGTGCCATGCCACCAGGTATTTTCCTTTGTGGTATTTGCTGTAGGTAACCCTGCCACTCATGGGGTTGCGGTTCACATGCACGTTGGCCGGGCTCATAAAAATGCTCACCTGTATGCGCCTGTCGTTGTAAAATTCTTTATCGGTAATTTCTTCTATAACTACTACTTTACCATCTGCAGGGCAAATAACCTGGTTATTGCTAATGGTAAGTGTACGTTTTGGAATACGAAAAAAGGAAACAATAAAAAGAAAGAGAAAAAGCGTAACGATGAAAATAAGTGTTGTAACCAGGGGAGCTGTCTCACTCAAAAAGCTGAAAGAAATAATATTAATAAGCCCGAATAATAAGGCTGCAATGGCAATAGATTTATAACCTTCCCGGTGAATTGTCATGAATAGGAATTGAGCGGCAAAGATAATAGTTAACCTTATACATGGCAGAGTGTAAACTTCTTTATATTTAAACGACTAATGCTTGTATGATAGCCAATTTACTCAGGAAATACAGCAGCACTTTTCACCCGGTTGTGCCGTTTAAAGCGGAGCACGACAGGTTGTTGTTAATGGATTTTACTGATGCCAATACAAAACTTACACCACCCATTCTTACTGATACATTGTTGTTTTCAGCATATGTACATACCGAATTACAAAACACCGGGGCATTGTATGGAATTGGTGGTTATGCTGAAAACAGAACCATTTACAGCCGTAGCCCGCATTTTCATACTGCTGCTCATGAAGAGCCGCGGCGCCTTCACCTCGGTGTAGACATATGGGGCAGTGCAGGTACTCCTGTGTTTGCACCGCTGGGTGGCATGGTGCATAGCTTTGCATTCAATAACGCGTATGGTGATTACGGTGCAACAATTGTACTGCTGCACCAACTGGATGGTATGGCCTTCTACACACTATACGGGCATTTATCATTACCGGATATCGCCGTTTTGAAAGAAGGTCATTACATAAATCGTGGCCAGCTGTTTGCACATTTCGGTACACCTGAAGAGAACGGCTACTGGCCACCACATTTGCATTTGCAGGTAATAGAAAACATGGAATTAAAAGAAGGTGATTATCCCGGGGTTTGTAAACTTAGTGAACGTGAAAAATACCTCACCAACTGCCCGGACCCGGACATACTCCTTGGGATGATGCAATACGCATCAGCAAGACACAGCCATTAATTTCATTTTTAAAATATTACAATTAGTTTTTACTTTAGCGCAGCATAAAATTAAACGTATGAGTAAAGTACACTTCGACGAGCACAGCATTAGAAAATATGTATTGACGATCTTTCTTGGCTTTGCGGCTGTTTTCTGTTTCCTGGTGTTGATGATGCAATGGCACGGAGATTTTGTTCCGGGCGGCACACACCATGAAGCTGCAGAAGGTGCTGCAACAGCGCACCACGAAGAGCATGCTGCCGCGGCAACAACAGAAGAGCATAAAGCACCTTCCATGAAAGTTACTTTACCCGGCGGCGTAGAAATTGAGGCATTCAAAGGTGGTATAGAAGATCAGCTTGTTACTTTCCTCAACGATTCAACAAGTAAAGCAGGCAAAGATGTATGGTTCGATTTTGATAACCTCAATTTTAAAACCGGTAGTGCAGAAATTACAGAAGAAAGCAACGTACAGGTTCAAAACATAGCAGCCATACTCAAAGCATATCCAAAGCTGAAAGTGAAAATTGGTGGTTACACAGACAAAACGGGCGATAGCGCAGCCAACATGAAGCTATCGCAGGAGCGTGGAGATGCAGTGTTGAGTGCTATAAAATCCAAACAGGCCAATGAAGCGCAATTGCTCGGCGCTGAAGGCTATGGCTCGCAGTACGCAAAAGCTGCTGCAGATGCGCCTGATGTGGAAAAACAGAAAGACCGCAGGATCTCGCTTGGTGTAAGAGAAAAATAAAGATTTCGAAATATACCAACCCCGCTAAATGGCGGGGTTTTTTTTATATGTACCAGGCTGTTGTGCTGCCATTAAGCTCCTGTTGCGTCGCACACTTGTACGGCAAAACATTATTCAGCAACCCCGGAAACGGTCAGCGTAATCAGTAAACACCTTATTAAAGATAGCTGCCCTACAAAGAAACCCCCGCACGTGGCGGGGGTTTCTTTTAACTTTTTCAGGCAGAGTTTTTATCTCAGCAAAAGCATTTCCCGGTATTTGGGAAGTGTCCATAATTCATCGTTTACCAATGCTTCCAGCTTATCCACATTATAGCGTATCTCATCAAAAAACGGCTCTTTGATTTGCGTACAGTAAGCAATGGCTTTGGTACGCGTATCTTCCATATTATTTACGATCTTTCTCTTCTCTACCATCGCATGCACTTTACTGTAAATGGTTTGAACGCGTTCTGTCATTTGCTTCAGTATCTCAAACTGGCTTGCGTAAGCGGTATCTGGTAAGCCGGTTGCTTTTATACTGTTGATGTTGGCCGTAACCTTGTTCATATACTCAATAGCAGAAGGTATAATGTGGTTAAGTGCCAGGTCACCCATTACCCTCGCTTCAATCTGCACCTTCTTAATGTACTTTTCCAATTCTATTTCATGACGGGCTTCCAGCTCCAGGTGGTTGTACACGTTGTTGCTTTCAAAAAGCTGTTTTGTTCTTTCAGAGATCATTGCATCCAGCGCAAGCGGCGTGGTTGGTACATTTGCCAGGCCGCGGCGTTCTGCCTCGTGGTGCCATTCGTCGCTGTAGCCATCGCCTTCAAACAAAACTTTCTTGCTTTCAACAATGTATTTCTGAATAATGTGCATGATGGCGATCTCTTTCTTTTCGCCTTTTTCAATCAATCCGTCCACATCCTGTTTAAACGTGCGCAATGTCTCAGCCATAATCGTATTGAGCGCTATCATCGCATTGGCACAGTTGGCAGCAGAGCCTACCGCACGAAACTCAAATTTATTGCCTGTAAATGCAAAAGGCGATGTGCGGTTCCGGTCCGTATTATCAAGCATGAGTTCGGGTATACTGCGATGCAGGTCCAGTTTTAAGATTGCTTCATCCTGTTCATCAAATTTATCACCTACCCGTGTTTCGATATCATACAAAACTTTTGTAAGGTACTCACCTATAAAAACCGAGATGATTGCCGGCGGTGCTTCATTGGCGCCTAACCTGTGGTCGTTACCAGCTGATGCAATAGAAGCCCGCAACACATCAGCGTAATCATGCACTGCTTTGATGGAGTTCACAAAGAATGTAAGGAACATCAGGTTTGTCTTTGGAGTTTTACCCGGTGCAAGCAGGTTTACGCCTGTGTCAGTTGCCAGGCTCCAGTTGTTGTGCTTACCGCTGCCATTGATGCCGGCAAACGGTTTCTCGTGAAAAAGCACTTTTAGCTTGTGTCTCCTGGCCACGCGTTCCATAATATCCATCAGCAGGATGTTGTGGTCAACAGCAAGGTTTACTTCTTCAAAAATAGGTGCACACTCAAACTGGGCTGGTGCCACTTCGTTGTGGCGGGTGCGCAATGGAATGCCTAATTTATAGGCTTCCTGCTCAAAATCGCGCATAAATGCATACACTCTTTCCGGTATAGATCCAAAGTAATGATCTTCCAGTTGCTGGCCTTTAGCCGGAGATGCGCCAAATACAGTTCTGCCACATTGAATAAGGTCTGGCCTGGCATTGGCAAGACCTTCATCAATTACAAAATATTCCTGCTCCCAGCCAAGCGTGGGTGTTACTTTGGCTATGTTTTTATCGAAGTAGTTGCACACATCTACAGAAGCTTTATTAACTGCTTCAATAGCTTTTAGTAACGGCGCTTTATAGTCGAGCGATTCGCCGGTGTAAGAAACGAAGATGGTAGGTATGCAAAGGGTTTTACCATTGCCTATTTCCATGATAAACACCGGCGAGGAGGGGTCCCATGCTGTATATCCGCGTGCTTCAAAAGTTGCGCGCAGGCCACCGCTGGGGAACGACGAAGCATCAGGCTCCTGTTGGGTAAGGGCAGCGCCGTCAAACTCTTCCAGCGGGCTGCCGTCGCTTTTTATGGTAAAAAAGGAATCGTGTTTTTCTGCAGTGGTGCCTGTAAGTGGCTGAAACCAGTGCGTAAAGTGAGTTACGCCTTTCTTTTCTGCCCACGCCCTTAATCCATTTGCTATCTGGTGCGCCATGGCGCGATCAATTCTTTTGCCCCCTTTAATGCTTGTTGACAGGCTTTTAAATGCTTCGTCACTAAGGTATTCCCTTGCTGTTTTAATGGTAAAAACGTTTTCGCCAAATATATCGGTAACACGGTCTGGACTTTCCACTTTTACATCCGGTACACTCAACAGGTTATGCAGCGCTTTAAATCGTAGTGACATATAATTCATTTATTTAAGGTTAACAAAGAAAATAATTTTTAGGCGGAAGTGCAATTTATTCTAATCTAAGATGAACATTAGTTTTTATTATAATATTATGTTGGTTTTACACAGTTTAAAAGCCACAAGGATTGGGTAGCAGCGTGTTAGATGTATGGTAGTGTGGCTGCACCATGCTGAGTGCTGAACAGAACGCACAAGTGAGTGACACAACAAAAGCAGCTAGTAGCAATGGGCCGGCACCCAAAAAAAACAGGGTTGCCAAAAGACAACCCTGCATTTTATAAATAAGTCAGCCGAAGTTATGCTTCAACTGATTTTACTGTTTTGATAATGCGGGCAGCCACTTTATAAGGATCTGCAGCAGAGTTTGGACGGCGATCTTCCAGGTAACCTCTCCAACCTTTGGCAGGAACCATTACAGGTATACGGATAGAAGCACCGCGGTCTGATACACCATAGCTGAAGTCATGTATGCTGGCGGTTTCGTGCTTACCTGTAAGACGTTTGTCATTATCTGCACCATAAACGTCTATGTGCTCTTTAACAACAGGACGGAAGGCTTCGCAAACTTTGTCGAAGATCTCTTTACTGCCGGCGTCTCTGAGTAATGAGTTAGAGAAATTGGCGTGCATACCAGAGCCGTTCCAATCCAGCGCTCCCAGTGGTTTACAATGCCAGTTTACAGCTACACCGTATTTTTCACCGATTCTTTCCAGCAGGTAACGTGCAACCCAGATCTGGTCGCCGGCTTCTTTTGCGCCTTTAGAGAAAATCTGGAACTCCCACTGGCCTGCAGCAACTTCTGCATTTATACCTTCTACGTTGAGACCGGCTTCAATAATTGCATCCAGGTGCTCCTCTACTATTTCGCGGCCAAACGCGTTGTTTGCGCCAACTGAGCAGTAGTAAGGGCCTTGCGGTGCAGGGTAACCGCCGGAAGGGAAACCAAGTGGTTTATTGGTAGCAGGATCCCACAGAAAATACTCCTGCTCAAAACCAAACCAGAAATCGTTATCATCATCGTCTATTGTAGCACGACCATTTGATGGGTGTGGAGTACCGTCAGCATTTAAAACTTCGCACATAACCAGGAAGGCATTTTTGCGCTGCGGATCTTTAACTACAAAAACGGGTTTCAGCAAGCAGTCAGAAGAACCACCCGGCGCCTGTTCTGTAGAAGAACCGTCGAAAGACCACATTGGTAAGTCTTCCAGTTTTCCGCTGAAATCTTTTTCAATCTTGGTTTTGCTGCGCAGACTTTGGGTCGGTTTGTAACCATCGAGCCAGATGTACTCCAGTTTAACTAATGACATGTTGTAAGTTGTTTATGTAATTAACGAAGATGTTCAATGAATTTTGAGAAAAATCACTTTTTGCGCCACGAATTTACAATGAAACAGAGAAAAAAATAAAACTTTTTTATTTTTTTGGCATGTAAACCCACAAAATAAACATATATAATTATTATTAATACTTTAGGGTTGTTTTGGTGGCCTGAATATATTAAATCAATTATTTGTAGCCGGCCTGTATTGCTACTATTAAGCTACGCTTGCGTCGCACTCTTGTACATCGGGAATACTATTGGGCATTTGCGGCGTGGGTGCATCATACAACCAGTCGTTATACCGCAGCGGCTATATCAATAAACCGGCGTATAACTTATCTGCATATTTTGCTGCAACTGGTTTCTATAAGCTTTAAGTATCTTGCTGTATTAAACACCCAAACACATACCGTGAATCCAAATTTTGAGCAGTTTAAAGCGCTGGTACAAAGCCCGCTGAAATTTAAAATGTTTATGCTGCGTAGCCTGCCGGCGGCATATTTCGCAGGCCTGCGTATAGAAGCATTTGACGAAACAACAGCGGTAATATCTGTAAAACAAAAGTGGTTTAACAAAAACCCGTTTGGTTCCATCTATTTTGCAGTGTTAACGATGGCTGCAGAAATGAGTACCGGGGTCTTAAGCATGGCCAACGTCTTTAAACGTAAACCATCTGTAAGCATGCTGGTGGTTTCAACAGATGCATCTTTTTATAAAAAAGCAACCGGAAAAATATTATTTACCTGCAACGATGGCGCTGCCATTGCAGGAATCATAGAAGAGGCAATAAAGACCGGAGAAGGCAAAACGATTACCTGCACTTCCACAGGCAGAAATGAAATGGGCGAAGTTGTAGCAGCAATACAATGCACCTGGAGCTTTAAAGCAAAAACAAAAGCCTGATGCGGTGTTGAGTATGCCGGTTGGCACAAAAGTTTTTAGCCAAACCACAAAGTGCTTCGGAAAATTGAAGGTTGTTTTCACTAACGAAATTTTGATCAGATCTTTCTTGCGTTGCTGGCAATATACATGGCAAAAGCAGCAATAGCAGAATCTTTCAGCACATTAACCAAAGAGATCTGCTTCATTTCCAGATCGCCGGAATTGAGAAAGTTTGGCAGGTGAATCGTAAGCACGAAAAGAAACAATAACACTGCCAGCAAATAGCCTGCAAGCTTTACCTGTTTATGCAGAAACAATGCAAGAGCGACAAGTATAAATGCCACACCTACAAAGTACACCCAGATAATTCCGCCCGGTAAAAACTCAGGCACATACACCAACATGTTTTTTGGATAAATGAAGTGATAGACTCCAAAGATGGCAAGCACGATTGCAAGTATAACTACTGCAATACGCGAAATAGTCTCTTCTTTCATAGTGCAAGCTTTTAGTCTATTAAGTTACCGAATTGTTTTGTACGCCTGTAAATTATTTCTGCATAGTATGTTGCAAAAAAAGCAGGCGTAGCGGTATAAACAGCGTGTACAGTAAAACAAATATCACTGATGATTAATTACCGCTTACCAGTTATCTTTAAGCATCAACAAAGCACATTCTATGAAGCTTGCTTTTCATGGTGCAGCACAAACCGTTACCGGTTCTAAACACCTGCTTACACTTAATAATGGCAAAAAGATTTTGTTTGACTGCGGCATGTTTCAGGGCATGGGCAGCCAGACGGATGTTTTAAATGCCAGCCTGGGTTTTGAGGCAACTGAAGTAAACTATTTACTATTATCTCATGCACATATTGATCACTCGGGTCTTGTTCCTAAACTGGTAAAGGAAGGCTTTAACGGCAAAATATTCTGTACACCTGCCACAAAAGATCTAGCCTCTATCTTACTGGAAGACTCTGCAGAAATACAAAGGGATGATACAAAGTTTATCAATAAGAAGAGAGCAAAGAAAGGCTTGCCACCTTATGAGCCTTTATACACACCCGCAGATGTAACTGCAGTAATCCCTTTACTCAATGAAGTTGCTTACGGGTCATGGTTTACTATTGAACCAGGTGTAGAAGTATTGTATACAGATGCAGGCCATATTATAGGCAGCGCCGCTGTGCATGTAAGAATTACGGAAAACGGGAAACAAACGCAAATGACTTTTAGCGGTGATGTTGGAAGATACAGGGATGTTATTTTGCGCTCGCCAGACACTTTTCCTCAGGCAGATTACATTATCATTGAAAGTACCTATGGCAACAGCCTGCACGAAAATATCTTTAACTCTACTGATAAATTGCATGAGTGGATTGAGAAAACCTGTGTGCAAAAAAAGGGCAAACTTATTATTCCGTCTTTCAGTGTAGGAAGAACGCAGGAGTTACTGTATTTCTTGAACCAATTGAGTAATGAAAAAAGGTTGCCAGCTATAAAAGTATATGTGGACAGCCCTTTAAGTAAAGAAGCAACCGACGTTGTAAAAAGTCACCCTGAAAATTATAACAGCCGCTTAAGAAAGCTCTTGCAAACCGACTATGACCCTTTTGGTTTTGATGAGCTGGTGTTTATTAAAACAGTTGATGAAAGCAAACAACTCAACAGTTTTACAGAGCCCTGCATTATTATATCTGCAAGCGGTATGGCAGATGCGGGCCGCATAAAACACCATATAGCAAACAATATACATGATGGTAAAAACACCATTTTAATGGTGGGCTACTGCGAACCAAATTCGCTGGGTGGCCGCTTAATGAATGGTGCCAAAGAAGTAAAAATATTCAGTGAATATTATAAAGTGCAGGCAGAAATTGGCAGTATGCGCAGCATGAGTGCACACGGTGATTACGATGACCTGAGCCAGTTCCTGGCATGCCAGGATGAGACAGCAGTGAAACAAATTTTTATTGTACATGGTGAGTACGATGTACAGCAGGACTTTAAACGTAAGCTGCTGAAAAAAGGATTTAAAGACGTAAACATTCCTGCATTACATGAATCTTTTACACTTGTTTAATGTATTTATTACAATTGTGCCAGTGAATAATTGCTGATGAAGATGGTGGCTGTTGTTGAATATTGTTCCCGGGTACAAGAGTGCGACGCAACAGGCGATGCCACATGTAATGACGCCGGGTACAAAAAAATTCTCCGTAAAATGATACAACCGATTGATAAATAATCATTCGATTGACATGCTGTTCTTAGTCATTCGATGCGCGTACACTGGCATACTTTTTTCGATGGCCTTAAAGCATATGATTAACAAATGTTATCGACTTACAAACGGTTTAGCGGCTACATTTGCGCCTCTGATACCAGCATATACCTTTAATTATTATTCACCTTTAAAACATGTTTCATCATGCAATTAAAAAAAGGAGTATTGATTGGTCTGTTACCAATTGCTTTATTTTCATGCGTCAGCCCCAAAAAACTAAGGGAGGCTGAAGCAAAATTTACGCAACTAAATGGTGCTTACGCAGAACTACAGGGTAAACTTCGCGACTGTGAAGGCAACCTGAATAACGCGAACAACGACATTAGCAGAAAGAAAAGTGAAATAGATGCGTTGAACAGCCAGATGGAAATGCTGAAGCAAAATAATAATGTGGCTTTAAAACAGTTACAGGATCTTTCTGTGATCTCCAGCTCCCAGGCTGAGAGCATTAAGAAATCGCTCGATAATATTGGTGCAAAAGATCTGTACATAAAAGACCTGCAGAGTGAGATGAAGCGTAAGGACTCGCTGAATATGGTGCTTGTGATGAACCTGAAAGGTGCTGTTGGCGACCTGAATGATAAAGACATAAACATAAAAGTGGACAAAGGCGTAGTGTTTATCGATATTTCTGATAAGCTGCTGTTTAAAAGCGGGTCTTTCGATCTTACAGAAGATGCAAAAGTGGTACTTGGCAAAGTGGCCAAAGTATTGCTGAACCAGCCCAACATTGAATTTATGGTGGAGGGCCATACAGATAATGCGCCTTATAAAAAGAATGCTTACCTGATAGACAACTGGGACCTTAGTGTTAAACGTGCAACCTCTGTTGTAAGAGTGCTTCAAAACGATTATGGTATTCCGCCGGCACGTATGGCCGCTGCAGGAAGGGGAGAATATTTACCTGTTGCTGCCAACGACACTCCTGAAGGCAAAGCTGCCAACCGCAGAACCAGGATTGTTATTCTGCCACAGCTAGACCAGTTCTTTAAATTGCTTGAACCTGGTGGTGACAAAGGTGTAGCACCTGCCGGCCAGCAACAATAACTGGTTACAGAATACATGTAAAAGACCCGGCCTATGTGCCGGGTCTTTTTAATACATTATCCTGAAGGTTCTACTAATGCTGTAATTTTAGTACCTGATTAAGGCGCTGCCCCATGTAAAACCGCTTCCATAAGCAGCAAGACACAGTAAATCTCCGCGTTTTACCTTGCCTTCCATTGTTGCTTCGTGCAATGCAATAGGTATAGAGGCTGCGGTTGTATTACCATAGCGGTAAATGTTGATGTAGATCTCATCGTCACTTAAACCAAGTTTCTGCTGCACAAATTCTGCAATACGCGCATTGGATTGGTTTAAGATTACCATGTTCAGGTCATCTATCGTATAGTTATTGGTAGTAAGTGCCTCATTGATTACGTCGGGCAGAAAGCTGATGGCTCGTTTCATAACTGCGTTGCCATCCATGTGCGGGTAGATCTGGGCTTTGTCGATCATTGCGTGTGTTACAAACTGGTCTCCAAAGAAATCATTTTCACCATAATCTGCAATTTCATCCTTTACCCAGTGATTGGAGTGTGTGCCGGGGCTATAACAAGCCAGCGCTTCTGCACCATTACCATCGCAATGTAAATGTGTACTTAAAATTCCTTCCCCCTCCTGGTCTGTTGGCTGCAGTACAACAGCGCCGGCCCCATCGCCAAACATTACGCTTACTGTTCTGCCCCTGGTAGAGAAATCGAGGCCAAAGGAATGTTTTTCTGCGCCCACCACCAGTATGTTTTTATACATACCCGTTTTAATAAACTGGTCGGCCACACTTAACGCATACACAAAACCACTGCATTGGTTACGCACATCCAATGCGCCAATTGTTTTAAGCCCCATTGCTCTTTGCAGCAATACGCCGCAACCTGGGAAATAATAATCCGGCGAAAGCGTTGCAAAAACGATAAAGTCAATATCATCTTTCGTTATACCCGCATTTTCTATCGCCATCTTCGCAGCTTCAGCTCCCATGGTGGTAGTGGTTTCGCCATTCCTGTCTGCGTATCTTCTTTCCTTAATTCCTGTCCTTTGCTGAATCCATTCATCGGTGGTGTCCATGACTTTCATAAGATCAGCATTGGTAACAACATTTTTGGGTACGTACATGCCAGTACCGGCAATTCGAGTTTTTAGCATAAGATGTTTTTAAGTTGGTGTCTTAGGAATTTTGGTGGCGCGAAAGTAACGAAAATATACGCCCCTTTTGCCTTTGAAGTGATTTGAAACCAAGTTTTATATGTATGGTTAATAATCTTTTAATATCAAAACAGGGTTGTATGATTAAAAAAATTCATATGACAATATTTTTAATTTTTGCTGCTTTAAATAATTACTTTCGGTTGAGAACGTCATTTTATGTCTGCAGCAACCAACCAAAGATTCACTGCGCTCGATGTATTCCGGGGCATGACCATTTGCCTGATGATTATTGTAAACACTTCCGGTAACGGCAGTACCACTTATGCACCGCTTGAGCATGCACGCTGGCATGGCTTTACGCCTACCGATCTTGTTTTTCCTTCTTTTATGTTTGCAGTGGGTAATGCCATGAGCTTTGTAATGAGCAAGTGGCACAACCTTGCCACCGGCCAGGTCTTGTCTAAAATTTTCAGGCGCACGATCATTATTTTTTTGCTGGGGTTTTTAATGTACTGGTTTCCCTTTTTTACCAATGAATCTGGTAGCTGGGCACTGTCTCCGTTTGCGAATACAAGGGTGTTTGGTGTTCTGCAGCGTATTGCACTGGCGTATTGTGCTGCCAGCCTGTTGGTGTACTTCCTGAAGCCGCGTACCGTAATCGCCATTGCCGTAGCAATCCTGGTGTTGTACTGGCCTGTCATGTTGTTTTATGGCGATGCACCTGACCCGCTGGACATTCACCTGAATGCTGCACTTAAACTTGACCAATGGCTGCTGGGCGAACAGCATCTGTACCACGGTGAAGGGTTCGCATTTGACCCCGAAGGGTTACTCAGTACATTTCCATCTGTTGTAAACGTTATAGCCGGCTATTTTGCGGGCGTGTACATTCAGAAGCGCGGCAATACATTTGAAGGGCTTGCAAAGCTTCTGATGGCAGGCTTTGGTCTTTTTATTATTGCGTACTGGTGGAACTTTGGTTTCCCTATCAACAAAAAATTATGGACCAGCACATTTGTATTAAATACGGTAGGGCTGGATTGTATGATACTGGCATGCATTATTTATTTTGTAGACTTTCTGGGAAAGAAAAACGGCGTGTATTTTTTCCAGGTATTTGGCCGCAATCCATTGTTTATTTACCTGTTGTCTGAAATAGCGGCCATTATTTTATGGACGATTCCTGTTGGTGAGCTCAAACTATACCAGTGGATATACCAACACATCTTTGCACAGGCAGGTGCTTATTTCGGCGCTTTCCTGTTTGCCGTTTCTTTTATGTTTTTCTGCTGGTTCATTGGCTATATCCTGGACAAAAAGAAGATCTACATACGCGTATAAAAATTATGAACCCGGCTGTATATCTTGTGGCATCGCCTGTTGCGTCGCACTCTTGTGCAGCATACCTGCACTCATCAAAAGCGAAGGGTACTATAAAAAAGGTATTTGGTAAGCAGTATTTCCAGGATAAAATAATAACCTTCATTCTTCAATCGCAATAGTTTTTATTTTAATTTTCAAGCGGTTACATAAGAAAGTCCTTCAAGCAAAACCATGATCAACTCCATTCGCAGTAAACGGATCCTGATATTCAGCATAGTGATGTTGGCTATCCTTGCTGCCGCAATTTTTGTTATACGTCAACAATCTTCCCGGGTGGTTATAAGGGACACACAGGGGAGAGCTTATGCCGGTACAGAAGCATGTAAGAGCTGTCATCTTTCTGTGTATGATTCTTTCATCACCACACCCCATATGCTTACGTCTGCTGCTGCAACAAAAAAAACCGTTTTAGGAAGTTTTGCAGGCAAAGACAAAACAATCATATATAATGAACACGAAAAAATTCTTGTAACCGACTCGGCAGGTAAACTATGGCAGTGTGCTTTCCTGGATAACGAACAAAAACTTGCCCATAGTTTTGATATCAGTATTGGACGGGGATTTCTTGGGCAGAGCTACCTGTACTGGCAGGAAAAGAAGTTATTTCAATTACCGGTATCGTATATCGGCCCCGCAAAACAATGGGGCAACAGCCCGGGGTTTCCTGATAAAATTTTGTTTACCAGGACCATTACTCCAAGGTGTCTTGAATGCCATACAACGTATGCCAGAACCCTCTCTACACCGGATCTCGGTTATGCATTCGATGAAGACGCGATCATCTTCGGCGTTACGTGCGAACGCTGCCACGGCCCTGCCGCTGATCATGTAACTTTTCATACCAGGCATCCGGAAATAAAGCAGGCAAAATATATTATCAATGCTGCAAGACTTGGCATACAAAAACAACTTGATGCCTGTGCGTTTTGCCACTCGGGCCAGCGGGAAGCTTTGCAACCGGCGTTTACATTTACCACCGGCGATAATCTATCAAACTTTTATGCGCCGACTTATAATAAAACCGCAGCAGAAAATACTGATGTGCATGGCAATAAATATGAGCTGATTACCTCCAGCAGATGCTTTATTAAAAGCAGGCAAATGACCTGCAGCAGTTGTCATAATACACACAATAATGAAACGGATAACCTGCAGCTATTTTCCCGGCGATGTATGGCGTGTCATGAGCCAGGAACTGACGCTTTTTGCAAAGCACCACACGATAATGCCATGTTGCAGGCAAATTGTATTGACTGCCATATGCCCGGCCAGGAATCTAAAGCAATAAGCCTGGGTCTTTCTGACAATACAAAAATGAATTCGTCACCTGCTATTGTAAGAACACACCTGATAAAGGTTTATCCTGAAGCATATAAGCGTTTTATGAAAACCCATGCCCGGTAGCATTGGGTATGTAAACTGTAACCTGCGCTGTACAACACTTATTCAACAGTACAAGAGTGCGACGCAACGGAAGATCAATAGTATTACTATTGCCGGTTTACAAAAAAATTTATACTTGCCTTATCAACCCGTTACACATAATTTAGTTAACTTAATATGTATAAATAACAGCAAACATTTAATGCACACACCATGATACAGGAAATTAAAGAAGGCTATGTAAAAATTGAGAGAGAGCACGGCATTTCTACTATAGAATTTTATCATCCACAAAGCAATGCTCTGCCGGGAAAAATTCTCGAAACACTTGCACACGATATACACAGTGAAGGACTTGACACCAACATAAAAGTTATTGTTTTACGCTCGGCCGGCGAAAAAACATTTTGTGCCGGTGCATCTTTCGATGAGCTGGCTGCCATTAATACACAGGAAGAAGGCATTCGTTTTTTTAGTGGTTTTGCGGCCGTAATCAACGCCATGCGTAAATGCCCCAAACTGATAATTGCACGCATACATGGCAAATGCGTGGGTGGTGGTGTTGGCCTTGCGGCTGCCGCTGATTATGCCATAGCCGCTGAAGGGGCCGACATTAAGCTGAGTGAGCTGTCTGTAGGTATAGGACCATTTGTTGTAGGGCCTGCTGTAGAACGTAAAATGGGTACTTCTGCATTTTCGCAGATTGCTATTGATGCTACCATGTGGAGACCGGCAGACTGGGCAAGGCGTAAAGGTTTGTATGCAGAACTGCATGGTGACGTTTCGGGTATGGATGACAGTATTGCACGGTTATCTTCTTCGCTCTCTCATTATAGTACCGAAGCAATTAAGGAGCTGAAAAAAATATTGTGGCGTGGCACAGAGCACTGGGACGACCTCCTGAAAGAACGTGCCGCAATAAGTGGCAAACTGATATTGAGCGAATACGCAAAAGAGTTTATCAGGAAATTTAAAAACAAGGAAAAAGTTGCATAGAGGTAAATACTACATTGAATAACATACGGAATTTCAGCAGTGCTGATTTTACAGCACTATGCGACAGGCTTGCTGAAAAAGACAAGGACTTACACAAAGTCATTCTACAATTCGGCTACCCGCCATTATGGGGCAGAAGCGCTTCTTTTGCTACTTTGATCCATATTATACTTGAGCAACAGGTGTCGCTTGCATCTGCAAAAGCAGCCTTTCTGAAGCTGGAAGCCTTCGTTGGAGCAATAACACCGGAAAATGTGCTTGCAATGACAGATGAGCAAATGAAAGCCTGTTATTTCAGCCGGCAGAAAATGGTGTATGCAAGACACCTTGCCGCTGCCATTATGCAAGGTGAATTTAATTTAGAAAGCCTGGCTGAGTTAGAAGACGACGACTTGCGTACCACGATGAAAAAGCTGAAAGGTATTGGTGACTGGACGACCGATGTTTTTATGATGATGGTTTTACACAGGTGCGATTGTTTTCCAACAGGCGATATTGCGCTGGTGAAAAGCACTAAAGAAGTAAAAAACCTTCCTGCTGATACAGGCAAAGCAGCAATACTTGCTATAGCAGATGATTGGCGCCCTTACAGAACTATTGCAGCTTTTATTTTATGGCATGCATACATAAAAAAACGAAACATCATATTCTGATAATAAAGAAGCCCTCAGTTGAGGGCTTCTTTTGCAACAGGATCTTCTACAGATCATCATATTCATAAATTCCATCAATATGCGTTCCTGCTTCCATTTCAAAAACAGGATTAATAATGCCATCTTTCAAACCATATACCCAGCCATGCAGGTGTGGTCTTTGCTCATGTTTCCATGCACGCTGAATAATAGATGTTTTGGCAAGGTTCATAACCTGTTCCTTTACGTTTAGCTCGCAAAGCCTGTCTGCCCTTGCATCAATATTTTCAATGGTATCCAGCTCCTGGCGGTGTAAACGGTAAACATCCTTTATGTTACGCAGCCACATATTCAACACATGATTAAAGTCATGACTGGTCATTGAAGCCTTTACACCACCGCAGCCATAATGGCCACAAACAATTACATGTTTTACTTTCAGGTGCACTACAGCATATTCCAGCACTGCCAACAGGTTTGTATCGGTGTTTACAACCATATTGGCAATATTCCTGTGTACGAATATTTCACCCGGTTGTGTATTGGTAATTTCATTGGCAGGAACACGGCTGTCACTACAACCGATCCATAGGAAATCCGGGCGCTGAATATCTGCCAGCCGGCTAAAATATTTTGGATCGTCCTGAACTTTCTCTTCGGCCCATGCCTTATTCTCTAATAATAATTTGTGGTATGATTCCATGTTTTAAAATTTTATGCAGGTTTTACTGCAGTGAGAAAATGTTTATTCTTTAGTTAGCAACATATTTTTTTGATCACCAGGAAATTTTACTGTCATCTATCAGTAAGTGATCTTTCTTGGATGGATTCTTTTTAATTTCTACCCTGATCCCTTTCAGGTGAGCGTGAATCAGAAAATCATTCACTACCTCGATCACATCTTTATCTATAAAATCTGCTCTCGACACATCGATGATCGCGAACGCATTTTCAGGTATTTTTTCAAGCTTTGATTTCAGGATAGGCTTGTTTAAAAAAGAAACATCTTTCCTGAACCTGAAAAGATACTTGTTGTCATCATTTACTATTAACAATGCTGTTTTAAAATTACTGCGCAATATAAAAAACAGCCCGACAACTATCCCTATCAATACACCTTTTAAGAGATCCGTTGCAAGAATGGCGATAATTGTTATGACCAAAGGTAAAAACTGATCCCAACCCTTTTGATAATACGTTTTAAAAAGGGATGGTTTTGCCAGTTTATAACCGGTAAAAATCAAGATAGCAGCAAGCGCAGACTTCGGAATCAGGTTTAGCACCGAAGGAATAAATGCCACGCACAACAGGAGCAATGTACCGTGATAAATCGTAGACATTTTTGTTCTGGCCCCTGCGTTTACATTGGCTGATGAACGAACAATTACACTGGTTACAGGCAATCCGCCAACCAGGCCGGATAAAAGGTTGCCAATTCCCTGCGCTTTAAGTTCCCTGTTGGTAGGGGTTACTCGCTGGTAAGGATCGAGGTCATCGATCGCTTCTATACTCAATAAACTTTCCAGTGTAGCAACAAGCGCTATGGTAACAGCAGTAATCCATACATCTTTATTGGAAATGGTGGCCCAGTCTGGTGCCGTAAAAAAGGAAAAAAACTCCCGGGACGAACCTGCGACAGGTATTTTTACCAGGTGCTGGCCCACCAATGGGTCTGCAAAAGCAGCATTTTTGAAAAGTTCATTCAATGCCACACCCAGTAAAACCACTAATAATGGTGTGGGAATGAATTTGATAAAACCCGATTTTTTAGATACAAATTTTTCCCATCCTATATAAAACAGCAATGACCCCCCGCCAACGATAAAAGCACTGGTATTGATGTTGGTAAAAGCCATGATAAACGTGTAAAATATATTGCCGCTTTTTTCATGTTGCCCGCCTTCATCGGTTTCAAAATGTGAATCATCGCCCAAAAGGTGCGGAAACTGGTTTAAAATAAGTATAAGCCCGATTGCTGCAAGCATACCTTTTATTACACTGCCCGGTACATAATCTCCTATTACGCCTGCCCTTGCAAAACCGAGCACGATCTGTAAACAACCGGCTATTACTACCGCTACCAAAAAAGCCTCATAAGACGGCAATACTACCAGCGAGGCGGCCACAATAGCTGTTAAACCAGCCGCGGGCCCGCTTACGCTTAAATGAGATTTGCTTACTGCACCAACCACAATACCGCCTACAATCCCTGCAATAATACCGCTAAATAACGGGGCATTGGAAGCCAGGGCTACACCTAAACACAAGGGAAGGGCCACCAGGAATACAACAATAGATGAAGGCACATCTGCCCCCATGTTCTTTATAATTTTTTTCATACTTACGTAGATAGTTAGACGGGAAAGAGCACAAAGCCGCGATACACAGCATTGCATGAATTAGAAACAAAAATGCCTGCTAAGCGCAGTTGGGCGGTGGGGTAGGAATTTCTGCAGCATGGTTATGGGGCAGAAGGCTGGTAAAATGTACATACTCTCCAATACTGCCCGACAGAAAATCATTGTCGCTAATCTGGTGTAAAAATGAATCTCCTTTGAGAAGCAGTTTGCAGGGCACATCCTTGCCTATATCCAATGAATGGGGTATTTCTTCATTCAGCTGGTTACCAAAAAGTACAGCACCTATTTCTTTAACCGGCAGCATCTGGCTGGCCAGCATCAGTAAACAAAACAACGCTATTACTTTTTTTAGTTTCATTTTGGTCTGCAAATAAACAATTAATATCAGAAATTAGAGACAGATAAGAGATGTTTAACAAAAACGGGCAGCAGATACATAAAAAAAGGCAGCAATGCTGCTGCCGTAGTAATATTTGCTGGTGCAAAAAATCAAATGTTGAGACCGCCGCACACACTCAATACCTGGCCGGTAACATAAGAGCCCATATCACTTGCGAGAAACAATGTTGTATTGGCAATTTCTTCAGATGTACCAAACCTGCCCAATGGTATTCTTTTCAAAAAGTCATCCCCGGCAGCACCATCTTTCAGGTAATGTGTCATATCCGTCTCTATAAAACCCGGCGCAATTGCGTTGCAACGTATATTCCGGCTGCCCAGTTCATGTGCTATGGATCTTGTAAACCCAATTATACCCGCTTTACTGGCCGCATAGCTGCTTTGCCCTGCGTTGCCACGCATACCAATCATGGAGCTCATGTTTACAATGCTCCCTTTTTTTGCTTTCATCATCGGGCGCATTACATGTTTTGTCATGTTGTAAACACTCTTAAGGTTAATATCCATTACATCATCCCATTCTTTTTCCGTTACACGCAGCAGCAGGTTGTCTTTGCTTATACCTGCATTGTTTATACAAATATCTATGGCCCCAAATTCCTTCAGCACATCATTTACAAAGGCCTCGCACTGGCCAAAATCTGCAGCATTGCTTTTATATGCTTTTGCTTTTACACCCAACGATTGTAACTGGTTTTCAAGCGTTGCCGCTTTTTCTTCACTGCTGTCGCTTACATAAGTAAAAGCAATATTAGCACCATGCTCGGCAAATTTTATAGCAATACCGGCCCCGATTCCACGGGCAGCACCGGTAACAATGGCAACTTTTCCTTCTAATAGCTTCATAAAGTTTGGTTTGGTCTGAGACAAAAATAAGGATATGATTTTTTTGTTATTAGCTTTTGTGCATGTGGCATCTTCGTTGTGTCACTCCCTTGTACTGCAAAACTGTATGCAACAACGATGCGCAACGTGCTGCTGTTAATAATTCACTACCTGTTCTTCAATTGTTTCGGGAATAGCCCTCCACTCATACTGCTGGTTTCTAAGCTGTGGTTCAAAGCCAGCTTCTTTTATAGCTTGTTGTATAGATTTATAGGTAAAACGGTGTGGTGCGCCGGCGGCACTTACCACATTTTCTTCAATCATAATGCTGCCAAAATCGTTGGCACCGGAATGAAGGCAGATAGATGCAGTTTGCCTGCCTACTGTAAGCCAGCTGGCCTGTATGTTTTTCACATTGGGCAGCATTATGCGGCTTAGTGCTATCATACGTATATATTCATCCGGCGTAGTAAGGTTGTGCACGCCTCTTATTCTTGTGAGCAATGTATCCACATCCTGGAACGTCCACGGAATAAATGCAAGAAAACCTTTTGCATCTGCAGGCTTCATTGCCTGCACTTCCCTTATCCTGCTTAGATGAATAAACCTTTCCTCAATCGTTTCCACGTGGCCAAACATCATAGTGGCACTGGTAGTTATATTCAGTTTATGCGCTTCGTGCATAATAGCCAGCCATTCATCAGCACCACACTTTCCCTTGCTGATGAGCCGTCTTACGCGATCAATCAAAATCTCCGCACCTGCACCCGGCAAAGAATCCAGGCCGGCCTCTTTCAACGCTGTAAGTACATCCTTATGGCTCATTTTTTCCAGCTTGCTTATGTGGGCTATTTCCGGCGGCCCCAGCGCATGCAACTTAAGCGTTGGGAACTCCTGTTTAAGCTGGCGAAAGGTTTTGGTATAAAAATCAAGACCCAGTTGCGGATGATGACCACCCTGCAGTAATAACTGGTCTCCGCCGTATTTAAAGGTCTCCCTGATCTTTTTACGGTAGGTGTCCATATCTGTTATGTAAGCTTCAGCATGGCCCGGTATGCGGTAAAAGTTGCAGAACTTACAATTGGCTATACAAACGTTGGTAGTGTTTACATTCCTGTCTATCTGCCATGTAACCTTTCCATGTGGCACCTGTATTTTTCTCAGCTCGTCTGCTACAAACATCAGTTCTGTCAAAGGCGCATTGTGAAACAAATGAACGCCCTCTTCAACGCTGAGAAACTCAAAATCAAGTGCTTTCTGATACAATCTTGCTAAATCCATACACGCTCTTTTTTATCGGCAGCAAAATTACAGTATGTAATAGCAGAAAAATCGTTTGTTGTACTTTGGCAATTAATATTATCAAAGGTTTTGTTCTGTGTGCAGCAGCATGTAACTTCAACGTGTCTGGATCAATTACTGGCGATTGTAAAACCAAAAGTACAAGAGTGCGACGCAACCAAAGCTTCATCAGGGCTCCCAAAGCCTGGTACATAATTGTCTTTTGCTGTATGCTTTTCAGCAATGCACGTGCACAGGAGGAATTTGTTTCTCCCGCTGCAAAACACATAACCTATGTGCCTTTCAGCATGCTTACCGGCGGCATTATTATTTTACGGGCTACCCTCGATGACAACAAAGACTCGCTGAACTTTGTGCTGGATACCGGCAGTGGCGGCATATCGCTCGACTCTGCTACCGCATCATACCTGGGCGTAAAAAAAGTACTTACTGATAAAACAGTACGCGGTATAGCAGGTGTAAAAAATGTAGAATTCTCTTACAACCATACGCTGCACATGCAGGGCATCTCGGTTGCCAATCTTGATTTCCACATCAATAACTACGACATTCTTACGAGTGCCTACGGCCTGCGGATAGATGGTATTGTGGGCTATAGTTTTTTGCGCAGGTATATTGTTGCAATAGATTATGAACAAATGGTGTTCGAGGTGCTTACGCCGGGCAGTTACAAATATCCACGTGGCGGTTACCTGATGAAACCACAATTTACCACGCTGCCCATGCAGGGCGCATTTGTAAAAGATGCAAAAGAGATATTCAGCAAATTTTACCTGGATACCGGCGCAGGCTTATGCATGTTGCTGAATGAAGACCTGGTACACGACAGTGCTCTGCTTAAATCGAAAAGAAAATTATACCCGACAGAAGCCGAGGGTTTGGGCGGAAAAAAATCGATGAGTCTTACCGTTGTAAAGGAAGTAAAGGTGGGGCCGTATAAATTTCGCAATGTACCTGTATATGTGTTTGATGATGAGTTCAACATAACACAATACCCTGTACTGGGCGGCCTTTTGGGCAACGATATTATGAGAAGATTCAATGTTGTGATCAACTATCCTGAACAGCAGATATTCATTAAACCCAACAAACGTTTTTCTGATTCTTTTGATTATTCATACTCCGGTCTTGGTATGTACCTGATAGATGGCGCTATTACGGTTACAGACATTATGAAGAAATCTCCGGCAGAAGATGCAGGCTTTATTCCGGGAGATATTGTGCTGGGTGTTGACAATGATCTATCTGGCAATATACAGGCATACAAAACGCACCTGCAGAGTGCCGGCAACAAGGTTAAAGTACTTATAAACCGTGGTGGCGAACTAATTGTGTTAACCATGAAGATCCGAAGTATACTCTGATGCTCAAATAACGTTATGCAGCCGGGTGTTTTTTTATGAGCCCGGCATTGGAATGGTTGTTCAGCTTCCGTTGCGTCGCACTCTTGTACTGTATCACAGTATGCAGCTGCTCCGGGTGTAACAAACGTTTTACATATTGTGTTGCCTGTGTTACTATGTTACCTGCCCGGCATAACAGTTCATACTTATTGTTTTACTAAATTGCAGGTTTCCAATTTTATATTATGATTCATTATAACAGGTTTGTGCTTGACAATGGTTTGCGTGTTTTGGTGCATGAAGACAACTCCACGCCTATGGCAGTGGTAAATATTATGTACGATGTTGGCGCCAGAGACGAAGATCCGTCCAAAACCGGGTTTGCACATCTTTTCGAACACCTGATGTTTGGTGGCAGTGTAAACATTAAAGATTACGATGAGCCGCTGCAAAGGGCCGGTGGTGAAAACAATGCATACACAACCAATGACCTAACCAATTATTATTGCCAGTTACCGGCCCAGAATATTGAAACCGCTTTCTGGCTGGAAAGCGACCGCCTGTTGAGCCTTGCCTTCGGCAAAAAAAGCCTCGAGGTGCAACGCAAGGTAGTAGTGGAAGAGTTTAAAGAGCATTACATTAATCAACCCTACGGCAATGCCTGGCACAATATGCGGGAACTGGCATATACCACACATCCTTATCGCTGGATGACGATCGGCAAAGAACTGAGTCATATTGAAAATGCACAACTGGATGATGTAAAACATTTCTTTTTTAAACATTACCGGCCGGTTAATGCCATCCTTGTTGTTGCAGGTAATATAAAAACAGCAGACATTAAAAAGCTGGCAGAAAAGTGGTTTGGCGATATACCAATGGGAGAGAAGTATAACAGGGCGCTACCACAGGAGCCTTTGCAAAAAGAGGCCAGGAAACTGGAACTTGAAGGTGATGTACCACTTGATGCTTTTTATAAAACATGGCACATGGCTGACCGCCTTGATAAGGGTTATTATGTTGCCGAACTGATTACGGAAATACTGGGTGGCGGTGCATCTTCGAGATTATACCAGAAACTGGTAAAAGAGAAAAAGCTCTTCAGTAATATTGAATGTTACCAGTTTGGGAGCACAGATGCCGGCTTGCTTACCATAGAAGGCAAATTGATCAAAGGCATACAGCTGGAAGATGCGGAAAAAGCGGTGGAAGAGGAGGTTGCTGGTCTGCGCAATGAACTGGTAGCAGAAACCGAACTGGAAAAAGTAAAGAATAAAACAGAAAGCATGATCACTTTTGAAGACATGAGTGTGATGAGCCGCGCAAACAGTCTTGCATACTATGAATTGCTGGGCGATGCCGAATTAATGAATACCGAGATGGGCAAATATTCAGCCATTAGCGTAGATGATGTTTTGGCGCACAGCAAAGAAATTTTTGCCGAAGAAAATGGCAGCACACTATACTACCACAGTAAAAATTAACTGATTTCATTTATCTCAAAAAGCCGCCTTGGTGCGGCTTTTTTATTTTTTGGTTTTGTGCTTTTGAATAATTTCATTCAATGATTTCGGAAACAAAGAAATACCTGCAGTTTATCTTTCCTTTTTTTAATACCAAGCGTACCAAGGAAATATTTCGTGTAAACCCCACTGTATTGCCTGTAAGGGAGGAAGCCACAGAGGTGGAGATATACGTGTATGATTATAACGCTGAGGAAGTGAAGGAATATGAACTGGACAAAGTAGAAGAAACGTTTACATGCAGGGATAATAATAAGATCAGCTGGATAAATATAGACGGACTTCGTAAAACAGACGTTGAAAATATAAGCAAACATTTCGGTGTGCACCTTTTGCTGATGGAAGATATATTGAGCATAGGACAGCGCCCTAAAATGGACGAAATCGACAACGTGTTGTTTTGCCTTTTAAATATGCTCTACTTCAATGATCTGAATGGAGCCGTAGAATCTGAACAGATAAGTATTGTGCTGGGTAAAAATTTTGTAATCAGTTTCCAGGAAGATAAAAGTCGTGATGTATTTAACCAGATAAGGGACAAACTGCGCATTGCCAATTCAAAACTACGGATCAGCGGTGCCGACTACCTGTGCTATGCAATGATTGATCTTGTTGTAGACCATTACTATATAGTAATGGAGAAACTGGGCGAAAGAATTGAACAACTGGAAGAAGAAATTATTCGTTATGGAAACTCCCGTTCGCTGGCCCGCATCAATAACCTTCGAAAAGAGCTGATCGTTTTAAAAAGAAATATGGCCCCTGTAAGAGATATGGTAAATGGTTTTTTACGCAGTGAAAGTGACCTGTTGCAGGACCGTACCACCAAATATTTTAAAGACGTTTACGACCATATTGTACAGGCGAATGATCTCGTGGAAAACTATCGCGACATGATTATGACGCTGCAGGATCTTTACATGAATAAAGTAAACCTGCGTTTGAATGAAGTAATGAAAGTGATGGCAATTGTTACCTGCTTGCTGGCACCTGCTGCCGTTATTGGCGGGGTGTTTGGGATGAACTTTGAAGTAATACCACTCACACACCAGCAAGACGGATTTTTTATTGCTGTTGGTTTAATGTTTATTATTCCGTTATGGATGGTCTGGATCTTTAAAAAACGTGGCTGGTTTTAGTCATTTACATAATATGTTTTCGTTTTTACCCTTGTTTTCTAATGCTATACTTATCTGAATAATAATTTTGTAGAAAAGATAGGCTGCAATGAACCATATCTTCTAAACATTGTTTTGCTTGATTGTATATTTGCCCCGTAAAAAAAAGCAATAAGGAAAATTCTCTATGAGTAGTAGTGTGATGATTTTTGATGACGACGTGGACATCCTTGAAATTTGTACCATCATTCTTAGAGGTAAAGGTTTCAGGGTTATTACAGAAACCTCCTGCGAAAATGTAATTGACAAAGTCGAAACACATAAGCCCCAGGTTATCCTGATGGACAACAAAATTCCTGAAACAGGCGGTATTGCGGCTACGCAACTGATTAAACATACCGAGCACCTGAGAAATATTCCTGTGGTCTTTTTCAGCGCCAATACCAATGTGGCGCAACTAAGCAAAGAAGCAAAAGCCGAGTATTATCTACAGAAGCCTTTTGACATTGCCGAACTTGAGCAACTGATTGAACAGATCACTTCGACACACGCATAATTTATACAAGACTATTTACGAAGGGCGCCATGTCTTTTGCCTTTAAAACGAGATCAGGTGTTAACAACAGCAACGCCTGTTGCGGCATATACGGTACATCTGCATCTGCCGGCTCCTGTACAACAATGAGGGCGCCACGTGCCTGTGCGTATTTAAGGCCTTCCGCCCCATCTGCATTTGCGCCAGATAACAGTATACACAGAAGGCCACGTCCAAACACATCTGCAGCAGACATAAATACCACGTCTATACTTGGCCGGCTATAATTTATTTTTTCTGAATAATCGAGTGAAAAAGTAAAATCGTCCTCTATCAGCACATGGTAATCTGCAGGGCATACATATACAAAGCCCGGCATAACCGGTTCTTTTTCCTCTACCTCTTTTACCGTAAGATTTGTTCTGAAGCCCAGCAGTTCTTCCAGCGAAGAATCGAAATTGTTGTTGCGGTGCAATACCAGCATGAATGAAACGGGAAAATCGTGCTTCAGGTGTTTGAAAAATTTTAGAATTACCTGTAAGCTCCCTGCCGAACCACCTATTACAATGAGTTTAAATGTACGCGTCATCGCACCTTCCTCCAGATCTTCTCTTTACCTTCTATGGGTTTAAATTTTTCTGCTATAGAAGTAAAACGCAGCGTTTCTTTAGAGCCCAGTGCCAGGAAGCCAAGCATGTCCAGGCTTTTATCAAAAAGCTCAAGTACTTTGCCCTGCAGGTTTTTATCAAAATAGATAAGCACATTCCTGCAAAGAATTAGCTGGAACGAATTAAACGAAGAATCGGAAACCAGGTTGTGCGTAGAAAAAATCATCTTTTGGTGAAAGATATCGTTGAATTTTGCAAGGTTGTAGTTGGCTATATAGTAAGATGAAAAATCGTTGAGACCGCCCGACGACACATAGTTTTTAGAAAACTGCTGCATCTGGCTGATAGGAAAAATTCCTTTCCTTGCTTTTTCCAACACCAGCGGGTTAATATCTGTGCCGTACAACAACGACCTGTCCAGCAGGTTGGCTTCTTTTAATATGATGGCCAGAGAATACACCTCTTCACCTGTAGCACAGCCTGCATGCCATATACGTATAAACGGGTGCGTGGCCAATACTGGAATTACTGTTTCTCTTATTGCCCTGTAAAAAGAAGGATCTCTGAACATTTCTGTTACATTCACGGTAATTTCTGTAACAGCGTGGTTGAAATAATCTTTATCTGTTTGTATGCGGTAGCGCAATGCCGCAAAGGAAGAAAACTTACCGTTGATGAATATGCGTTGTATCCTTCTTTTCAGAGAAGCTTTTGAGTACTCTGTAAAATCGTAGCCGTATAGTTCCAGCATATCGGCCAGCAACAGTTCCACATCATTATCTGTAACTAATGTTTCCAAAGGTTTCTATTTTGTAAGTTCCTGCAACAGCCCTACAAGCATATCCACATCTACCGGTTTAGATATATAACCATTGGCACCCGCAGCCAGGCATTTTTCCCTGTCGCCTTTCATTGCCTGGGCCGTAACAGCTATAACCGGTAATGTTTTGTGGTCTTCTGTATTGCGCAATACATGTATGGCTTCATAACCATCCATTTCAGGCATCATCATATCCATAAGAACCACGTCTACGGCACCATCATCGTCTATTAGTTTAAGGCCGTCTTCTGCGCTGGTTGCCGCAAGTGTTTTATAACCCTTGGACCTTAGTGTTGCAGACAGTGCAAAAATATTTTTGTTATCGTCATCTATAATCAACACCTTTTTCATGCTGTTGTTTATGGGGTTTTTATTTTTTGAGCATTTGTGGTACTATTAAGCTTCTGTTGTGTCACTCACTTGTACTGTATAACTATATGCAGCAAACGATGCTGCATCAGCAGCCTGCTTAGTAAACAGGTTTTGCTACCTGCAGCAAGGCTGTAACACGTGCTTACCAAAGAGCTAAGCGCCGAAGAGTGCGACGCAACGAAAGCTTAATAGCAGTAATGCTGCCTGGTTCAAAAAAAATTTTCTATGCATTTTCGTACAGCCATATTCTCATAAGAGAAACAAGCTGGTCGGTATCTACCGGTTTTGATATATAATCTGAAGCGCCGGCCTGTATGCATTTCTCACGGTCTCCCGTCATTGCTTTTGCTGTTACCGCTATTACCGGCAGGTTTCTCCAGTGCGGGTTTTCCCTTATTCGTTTGATGGATTCGTAGCCATCCATTTCAGGCATCATCATATCCATCAACACAATATTGATCTCTTTGTTATCTTTCAGTGCCTGCAACGCTTCTTTACCGTCTATGGCAGAAACGATGTTCATTTTATGTTTCTCCAATGCCCGTGAAAGAGAGAAAATATTTCTTACATCATCGTCTGCAATAAGTACTGTTTTGTTTTTCAACACTTCATCTACAGAGCCCAGTTTGCGGGCCGTAAAGCCGGCGCCTTTCTCGTGTGTGCTTTCTTCTACCAGGTGCAGGAACAAAGAAACTTCATCGAGTATACGCTGAAACGAATGTGCCGTTTTTACAACAATAGAATCTGCATATTGCTTGATGCGTTGTTCTTCGGCCCTTGATAAACTTTTGCCTGTAAAAATAATGATGGGCACGTTTTCAAGCTCCTGATTTTTACGTACCGTCTCCAGTGTATCGTAAGCCTTCATATCAGGCACGGCCATATCGAGTATTACACAGTTTACTTCTTTCTGCTGCAGCGAATCAACGGTCTCATCAATATTGCCGGATATAGCGGCATTGATCTTATTGGTTGATAAAAAGTACGAAAGCGCTTTTGCATGTTTCGAATTATCTTCTACGATAAGCACTTTTTTATGATCATTTTTGATGACATGCTCGATACGTTTAAAGACATCATCCATTTGTTCGTAGGCAAAAGGTTTATTGATGAAATTGATTGCACCTTTGGAAAGGCTTTCGCGTTTTACTTCGAAAGAAGACATCATGTGAACAGGGATATGTCTTGTTTGCGGATCACGTTTCAACTCATCAATTACCTGCATACCATCTTTAACCGGCAGTTGTATATCGAGCAATATGCCTTCGGGTTTATAATTGCGTGCCAGCTCTACACCATGATCTCCGCGTACGGCTACAATGCCTTTGTAACCTTTTTTCCTTGCAAAATCGAGCAGCGCTTTGGCAAAAGGTGTGTCATCTTCCACAATCAGGATTACTTTATCATTTGCTGTAATGCTGTTCCTGTCATCGGGCACATCCTGGGGTATCTGTGTTGCAATAAACTGAGAGGCCAGTGTTTCTACGGGTTTGGGGGCAATAATTTCCGGCGTTTCCACCTTACTTTCCGTGGTGGCAGATTTGTCAACCGGTATGGTAAGTGTAAACTGGCTTCCTTCGCCAGGCGTACTTGTAAGGGTGATATCTCCATTCAACAACCTGGCCAGCTGGCGGCTTATGGAAAGGCCCAGTCCTGTACCACCATATTTTCTTTTGGTAGAACCATCTGCCTGTTGAAAAGCTTCGAATACCAGTTCCTGTTTTTCCTGCGGTATACCAATGCCTGTATCTTTTACGGCAAATGATAACTGGTTGTCGTGGTATTTAACAAGCAGTGTTATTGAGCCTCTTGTTGTAAATTTAAGTGCGTTGGAAACGAGGTTTCTTAAGATCTGTTCTACCCTCAGTTTATCGGTGTCTATTGTATCTGGAACATTTTTATCTCTTACGATCTCGAATGCAACATTTTTCTCTTTGGCGAGTGGCTCAAAAAGCAGGCGCATATCTGCGAGTATGGTATCTACCGCTACCTGGTTGTACTCGAGTTGCATTTTGCCTGATTCTATTTTAGACAGGTCAAGAATTTCATCAATAAGTTGGAGCAGGCTGTTCCCGGAACTCCTGATAACGGTTGCATATTCTACTTCTTCCGGGGTAAGGGTATCATTGTTGTTTTCGGACAACAATCGTGACAACAGCAGGATTGAATTAAGCGGTGTTCTTAATTCATGAGACATGTTTGCCAGGAACTCAGATTTATATCTTGTGCTAAGTGCAAGTTCTTCTGCCTTTTTTTGTATCTCAAGGTTTCTTACAACAACCAGGTGATTTTTTTCTTCGAGCAACCGGGAGCGTTCTTCGAGCTCCTGGTTTGTTTCCATAAGTTCTTCCTGCTGCACCTTTAATTCCTCTTCTGATATCTGGAGTTTTTCTGCCTGTGCTTCCAGCTCGGCATTCAGGTTTTCCAGCTCTGTATGCTGCGTTTGCAGTTCTTCTGCCTGTGCCTGTGTTTCTTCCAGCAGCTCCTGCAGCCTGGCCCTGTTATAGGCCATATTTAAAGTTATACCAATCTTTCGTTCTGTACTTTTTAACAGGTCAAGTTCAACCTCGCCATATTCGGTAACGCTGGCTATTTCAAGTACACCCATCAGCTTCCGATCTATTTTAACGGGATAAGTGATAACATTTTTTGGCTTTATCTCTCCAAAACTGGTACCCAGGTATAAATCTTCATCGATATTCCTGAGCAACTTTTCTTTCCCGCTTTTATACGCCTGGCCAATAATGCCTTCACCAGGCTGTATCTCTTTTTTAATACCGGAAGTAATGCCGTAACTGCCGGTAAGCTTTAGTGTGCCGTTAGGCTGGGCAAGGTATAATGCACCCATCTGGCTGTTTGTATACTCTGCCAGGAACTCTATTACTTCTGATGCCACTGCCGCCACGGTTTTTTCACCGGCCATTTTTTCGCCAAGCTGAACGGTGCCTGTTTGCACCCATTCGTTATCAGACAATTCTTTAAATGCCTTATCGAGCGCAGAAGCCATTTTATTCAGCGACTCAGATAAACTTCCCAGGCCATCACTTTCATGATCATCCAGCCTGAGCTGGTAATTTCCTTCTGATACCTGTGCGGCAATTTTTTGAATAATCGTAATACGGTTAACGATTTCTTTTTCTTTAATCATCAGCGCGTCGCTGAGTGTGGCTTTTTCATTGTAGTCATCTGTTACGCGTTTAAAGAAGACGATTGTAATAACCAGTGATAATATAGTTGTAACGACAATAAGTGCAGGTGTGTAGGATGCGTATTTTCTAAGATCTTCTACTCTTTTTGAAAGCAGGGTTTTTTCGGTACTTTGTATGTTAACGATTACCAGTCTTGCTTTATCCATTTCTGCTTTACCCTGGGCGAGCAGGAAATTATCCACAGCAAAATTTTGTTTTGCCTGGTCAATTCCTTTTTGCAGAATGTTAAACCGTTTATTAACCAGCATGGCAAGAGAATCGCAATTCTTTTGCTGTTCGGTGTTATCAGCAGTAAGTTCTCTCAGCTTTTCTACAGCAGTTTTAGTTTTGGCCAGGGAACCATTGAATGGTTCAAGGAAGTCGACATCATTGGTTAGCAGGAAGCCCCGCTGACCAGTTTCGGCGTCTTTCATGTACGAGATAATGCTTTCTGCCTGCTGCAATACTTCGTTGGTGTGGTTTACTTCGTCAGAACTTTTGATAAGATTAGTGATACTGTTGTAGGATGCAACAGAACTAACAATCAGCAAAAGCATAGACAACCCAAATCCAATCTGTAGATTTCTTTTAAAGGTCGTTTGCATGATGGGGTGGTTTATATTATCCTTTTATTCGTTCGTAACGGTCTTCTCTTTTGGAACTAAAAAATAAAACAAAGAACCTTTTCCCGGTTCGCTGTCTACTCCATATTCGAAATTGTGTCGTTTGAGTATTTCCGCACAGATATATAAGCCTATTCCAAGACCCTGTACGCTGTTACCGGATGTTTCTGTACGGTAATATTTCTGGAAGATATTCTCCTGGTCTTTTTTTGAAATTCCGATTCCATGGTCGCGTACGCCAATAAAGATCTTTCCATTGTGGTCTGCCCTCGTTTCCACTTCCACGTTTTTCGATTGGGGTGAATATTTTATAGAGTTGGAAAGAAAGTTTATAAGCACCTGCTCGAGCCTGACAGGATCTCCATAAATGGTTTCCGCCTGTTTTCCTACCCTTGATATTTTATAATCCGGGTATGTTTGACTGATGATATCAACCGTATTAGCAACCATTGAATCAAGATCGAAAGGTTGCATGTTAAATTTTAGTTTTCCACTTTCTATTTTAGAGATGTCAAGCAGATCAGCAATCAGGCTGTCCAGCTTTCGTATCTGTACAAGCGTTCTGTCGATATAAACGCCGGAAGATTTATCTGTACTTGTTCTTTCGAGCAGTTGTACGTAGCCTTTAATACTGGTAAGCGGGGTTTTCAATTCGTGGCTGGCAATACTGATAAACTCATCTTTCCTTTTTACAGCCTGTTTCTGGTCGTCGATATCAGTAAAAGTACCAACCCATTTTACAATAGCATTGTTTTCTTTTACAGGTAATACGCGTAATAAATGGTAGCGGTAATCTGGCTGCTCATGCTTTTTTACACGTACTTCCATTTCTACCGGTTTACCTTTTTCCATGCGTTTCTTTAATTCTTCTTCTATGCAGCCATCGTCGGGATGTGTAACAGGGAAATTTCTTTCAGAATCGGCATACAACATCCACTGGCTGTTTTTGTATTCCAGTGTTCCGTCAGGCTTGGTGGTAAATGCAATCTGTGGTATTGATTCCAGCACAAATTTTAGTTCCAGCGCTTTTTCGTTGATCTCCTGTTGTGCTTTTTTTCTGAACTCTATTTCTGAACGCAGGTTGTCCTGCATTTCATTCAACTGTCTTGTTTGCTCGTACAGCCTGTAAAATGTTTTTACTTTAAGCAGGAGGATTTCAGGGTCGATGGGTTTTGTAATGTAATCGATACCACCGGAGCCATAACCTCTTGTAATGAATCTTTTATCTGTGTTTACCGCCGAAAGAAAAATGATGGGCACGTCTTTGGTTTTGCTATAACCCGAGATGGCTTCCGCTACTTCGAACCCGTCCATACCAGGCATTTGTACATCGAGGATAATTAGCGCGTAATTATTTTTCAGCACTTTCTTCAATGCCTCTTCCCCGCTGGTTGCTGTGTCTGTCGGAAAGGAATGAAGTGTTAACACCGACTTCAGTGATAGAATATTCTCCGGTTTATCGTCAACGATAAGTATCATGTTATTGCCAGCTCCAAATTATTTGTTCATGTAAAGGGGACGTTTAGACAATGCAAACAGCACATGCTGCAATGCACGTGTGGTTGATGGGAGCAAAAATTATGCTTTATTAACAACTTTCTCCACAGTGGATATTAATAATACAAGATGTGAGGAAAAGGCAAAATATTCCACAATTATGGGTAAATAATTGCCCGTATAAATATTGGAATGATGCTTTATGTTCTGTAGATGAAGTGATTGCGACGCAAGGGACGATGCCACCTGTTCGCCTGCCGGTATCTATATTATTTCTTTTTATATACCGGAACTGTACTGCATGGTTCGCCGTACATGATACTTTTTGCAACCGGTTTTAATCTGAAAGTAATTGCGGCATAGGCGCTTTCAGGAATATGTATGTCTCCACAGCCTTTGATAACAATACGTTTGTCTGTAAACGTTGTGGTATCTACCTGGCTGATGTTTTGCAGCAGGATATTCTCGGCAAGTAAACCGGGTGTTCCTACCATAATATTATTGGCAAAAGGCCCGAGATATGTGGCGACGAGCATATACGCCCAAACAGGTATAATAGCATCTGAAGTGCAGGTAATAGCTACATTTTTTTGCTGGTAAACAGACCAGTCGATAGTTATAAGGGCAGCCCTGAATTCTTTTTCTTTTAATAACAAACCCCGAAACAGGTGATCTTTTAGATCGAATACCAGTATCTCGTCTTTTGGATAAAAATCTTCGAGGTTAATGGTTACTATACCACTTTCTGCAACCCTGTTTACGATCGTTTCTTGCATGTGCAGCTTTTTTTACAAAATTAATACCTCGCGGCCTGTTGTTGTTTTCGGAATGAAGAACATCTTAATAACAAAAAAGCCCGGCGTATGCCGGGCTGTTATAATAATTTTCTGATAAACACTAATAAAACTTAGCACGGTTATCTTCTATTTTAGCTGCATCTCTTAAAGCAGACATAGAACGATAGGCGATCTGCGATTTCATCTGGTTTTCCATTTGTGCACGCAGCATATCAGCATTTATTCCGAGCGATGCTGCAGCATAAATACTTTCACCCTTAATAGCGAAGACACCAGACATACCAGCTATTGGTGTGCTTGCCTTGCCCTGTAAACCCTTATTGAATGCAGCACCTACAATTTTTGGTTCGTTGCCTATACCGCTGATAATGTAAGACTGGTATGCAATACTGTCAGCAAACTGGATAGCACCACCGGTTGATTGTGCAAACTGCTCCAGCGTTGTGCCTTTGAATTTTGATGCTATAATTTGTTCTGCTTTTTTCTCATTTCTAAGTAATGGCTCTACCATTGGTCTTGCCTGGTTTACAGATTGGAGACCGGGTTTGCTTATACCCAGTATTACGGCCACTACATATTTATCATTTATTTCGAATGGCTCTGAGATATCACCGGGATCGTTTTCTGCGATCCATTTGACCATTTGCCTGTTTTCTCCAACGCCCATGATATTGAAATCGTTCGGTTTAATATCGCCGGCTGTTTGTGGTGTAATCCCTAACTTTTTCGCATTTGCGTCAAAGTCTGCCCTGGTGCGGCTCGATGATGCGAACTGCGTAGCAGCCGCACTGGCATTATTGATCGTTTCAGCGCTTGCCAATACCGGTTTTGACAAATAGGCAAATTTATAACCTGTCTCCGCACCTTTTTGACCGAGCACTTCTATATAGTGGTAACCGTAAGCGGTTTTAACCACATCCTTGGCACCCACAGGATGTGTAAAGGCGAAGTCATTGAATTCTTCCATCATTCTGCCCGATGTAAAGTAGTCATATACGCCACCTTTGTCTTTACTACCCGGATCATCAGAATATTGTACACAAACAGAATCGAAATTGCTGCCGGCGTTCAACAATGCTATTGCACTGTCTAATCTTTTTCTTGCACTGCTGTCATCTCTTACACGTGTAAGCTGGCCCTGTTGTGTTTGTTGCGCCGTTGCTACCAATATGTGACGCACTTTTACAGAATCAGGCACCTGTCTTTCTGCTACAAGTTTTGCCAGCACATAGTTATTATTATCAGCATAGGGTCCGTAAACGGCACCAACAGACAACGCAAAAATTGAATCGTTTACGGCCTGCTTTATTTCCTTTTTGTTTAGGAAACTATTGTAATAAGGTAATTCGCTGCTGTTTCTTGCTAGGAAAGCTTTTTCATCAGTTGTTGCGGCAAATTCTGATTTCAGCTGTTGCAGCTGGTCAATTACGGCAACTGAATCTTCCCTGCTTGGTTTTGCATCGAAGGATACATATGAAATTTGTCTTGCCTCTTCTTTTTGCTCAAACTGTTTCGGATGCGCCTTAATATATGCAGATACGTCATCGTCAGAAACTTTTACGGTGCTGTCACTAATGGAGGCATAAGGCACAGAAACATAAGCAATTTTAGCAAGAGAGTTGTTATCGGCATTTGTTTTTTCTGCCATCCATTTTGGTACATATACAGCACCGGTTATCAAAGACTGGTATTTTTCTCTTTCTGTCTGTAAAATGGTGGGCTCAAGATATCCTTCGTAAAGCTGTGCATTTCGTGCATCATCTGCATTCTTTTTTATTTCAGCAAACTGCTGTTTTGCAAGATTTGCGTCATACACACCCGTTTGCGGGTTGGTAAATGCCTGTTGCATCCACTGTGGCGGGTTATCTCCAAATAACACATCACTTAATTCATCGGCACCTACTTTTATACCCAGTTTCTCATATTCCTGCTCCATCAGGGTCTGCTCAACCATATAATCCCAAACACTTCCCATGAGCTGGCTTCTTGGCGTGCCATTTGCCTGCTCATAAAAATCGAGTTTGTGTTCGTAAGTTTCCCTGTCGATGTCAATACCGTTTACCTCGCCGAGGGTTGATTCACTTGAAAAAACACTACCACGCCTTGAAAAGGCATCCTGCAGAATAAAGGCGATAAGAGACAAAGCAATCGCACCGAAAACAAACCACGCAGCCTTATCGCGTATCCGTTGAATAACTGACATAATATTATTATATGGTTTTTAGAGGATGGCAAAAATAGGGTAATAAAACATTTGAACAAATTGTGAATAACTTGGGGGCCAGGTATAAGGCATTTTTAAACACAGTGAAAGTTATGGGCCCGGCTAAAAGCCCTGTGGCATCACCTGTTGCGTCGCACTCTTGTACTGTTGTTTTTTACTGCAGCTTCGGTTTGCGGTGCAGGTTTCCCCGCCATAAATCAATCATTCAAATGAAACAAGTATCCGGTATTTTTTATTTCTTAACAGCGTATTGTTGAAAAGCGTTTATGTATGTTGATAAAGCCGTTTTTTTTTATTGCTGTTGGGGAAACGCAAAGAATAACTAAGCGGGTTTTGTAGCTTTCGGGGTTTTTGAAAATTTTGCTGACATTTTTCGTTGTCTTCGTTAACAGTGGAAATGGTGTGAATTGACGTTTGTGAAAAAACACGGAAGCTGTTATCAACTTTTGTTAAAAACTTACTCAAAGGCTTTACCTGCTTACAAACAACCATGTGGATTTGTTGTTTATTCCTGTTAGTAAATCAAGTGTAATTAACTTTGTACTCTGGGGATAAGTAAGTTATCCCGAAATTAACACCCGTAATAGTAGTAGGTGTTTATAATAATAATGTATTAATATATCTTATTACAATGGAAATTAACATTGCAGCAGCACGAAAAAAAATTAATGAAAAAGGATTTCTCGACGTAAACATAGATCCGTCGCTGGACCTGTTTCATGAGATTGAAAGATTGAAGAAAGAAAAGAACGCAGTGTTGCTGGCCCACTACTACCAGGAGCCGGATATACAGGATGTTGCCGATTACATTGGTGATAGCCTGGGGCTGGCGCAACACGCGGCAAAGACCAATGCTGATATAATCGTTTTTGCCGGCGTACATTTTATGGCTGAAACAGCAAAAATTCTAAACCCGCATAAAAAGGTTTTGTTGCCAGACCTGAAAGCAGGTTGTTCACTTGCAGATAGTGCACCCGCAGATCTGTTCAGCGCGTTTAAGGCAAAACACCCTGATCATATTGTTATATCGTATATAAACTGCAGTGCTGATATAAAAGCTTTGAGTGATATTATTTGTACAAGCAGCAATGCACAAAAGATCATTGAAAGTGTACCTGCAGATCAGCCAATCATTTTTGCACCTGATAAAAACCTCGGTGCTTATCTCAACAAGCAGATAGGACGCAATATGCTGCTCTGGAATGGCGCCTGCATGGTGCATGAGATATTCAGCCTGGAAAAGATAACAAGGCTGAAAATGAGGCACCCTGAGGCCAAACTGATAGCTCATCCTGAGTGTGAGGATAGCATATTGAAAATTGCTGATTTTATTGGAAGTACAACACAACTATTGAAATACGCTGTTGCGGATAATGCCAATACGTTTATTGTGGCAACGGAAACAGGTATTTTGCACCAGATGCAAAAAGATGCACCGGAGAAAACTTTTATTCCTGCACCACCAGATAATGCATGTGCATGTAATGATTGCCCGCATATGAAACTGAACACGCTGGAGAAACTTTATTTGTGTATGGAGTACGAAGAGCCGGAAATACTGATGGATGAAAACCTGCGTGTGGCAGCTCTTAAACCCATTCAACGTATGCTTGATATTAGTAAGGCTGCAGGTTTAGGGGGCTAAATGCTGCCATATAATCCAACCGATGAAGTGATTGCGACGCAACAGGTGATGCCATGAAAAACTGCTGCCGGTATCTTAATTTTCTTCCGGTTTCAACATATCCTGTATGCGGCCGCCGTTTTTGTAGAGTGTGTATATCTGTTGAATATAATAACCCAGTTCAAGATCATTCATGTAAAGAAGCAGATCGTAAGAGGGTTTACTGAGATTTATAAATGAATCCAGCTCATGATCTTTCAGTTGCGTTAATTTGCCGACAAGGTATTTTGTATAGCGGTGGTTTACATACTTTTCTTTTTCCTGTTCTTCCAGTCTTTGTTGCATAGACAGTAATTGCCTGTTCCTCCTGAAACGAAACATGTTGATGAATTCGTTTATATCGAGTCCTGCCGTAACAGAACCGGGCGTATAGCTATTTGGCGACGGCGATGTTATTCTTACAGTTGGTTTCCTGAAATTGAAAACCTTTGCGTATTCCTGGCGGTTGGCAATTGAATCCTGTTTATAATTTTTATTGCGGATTTTTATCTCAGGAAGCCAGGCAGCATCTACATAAAGAGCTATTTCAAAATTCAGCAGGTTCCTGATAGTATCTATAGGATACTTCATGGTATTTTTTGAGAGATAGGAAAACCATACAGAATCTTTTTTGGAAACGGGTATAGTAAATTTTCCGGTAGAATCAGAAATGGCATACCTGCCGGAAGAGCTCTGGATGGTTACTGCATCAAGCGGTCTTTTTGAAAAGTAATCATACACGGTACCATGTAATGTAAGCTGGCCAAAACTACATGTGGCAAGTAATGTAAACGCCAGTAAAAAAGAAAAGTGTAGTAATCTTTTCAACAAAGTTTATTTGCGTGTAATATTAAGATTAATAAGAGGATACCAAATAATGTGTAAACCTATTTAACCCGAATTTAGTTTTTAGACAGGTTGTTTACCAGGCCTGTCAATTTTTGTATTATTGTATTGAATGAAAGTCGCATGCTAGTATTACCTGCCCATGTAGACCATTAATATCTGCACATCGCTTGGGTTTACACCACTTATTCTGCCGGCTTGTCCTAACGTTCTCGGCTTTATCTTTTTAAACTTTTGCAACGCTTCGTTACTAAGCGCAGAAACTTTATCATAGTTGAAAGAATCTGGAATTATTTGTTCTTCCATTGTTGACATACGAAGCACAAGATCTTGTTCTTTTTCAATATAGCGTTCATACTTTATTTGTATTTCAGACTGTTCAAGAGATTCTGCGGAATACTTTTCTTTTAAGAAACTTAATTTGGGTACTCCATCGATTAGTGCGTTAATGTCTACATCTGGGCGTAAGAGAATTTTGGATGCCTTTTGTTTCTCAGTCAACAGTGCAGAATTAATACCCGCCAGGTAATTATTCGCTTCTGCGGTATCAACGTATATATTTTTCAGGTAATCGTGTATTGCCCTAACAGATGCCTGCTTATCATTTACTCTTTCCATGCGATCTTGCGATGCAAGGCCAAGACGGTAACTTTTTTCGGTAAGCCTTAGATCTGCGTTATCTTGTCTTAACAAGGTTCTGTATTCTGCCCTGCTGGTAAACATACGGTAAGGCTCTTCTGTTCCTTTACTAATAAGGTCGTCTATCAAAACGCCAATATAAGCTTCACTGCGCTTCAGGATAAATGGTTCAAGATTGTTAATTTTTTGATGGGCGTTTATACCTGCCATAAATCCCTGGCAGGCGGCTTCTTCGTATCCGGTTGTTCCGTTTACCTGTCCAGCAAAAAATAAGTTTTGAACCAACTTTGTTTCAAGCGAATGAGTGAGCTGTGTAGGTGGAAAGTAGTCGTATTCGATTGCATAACCCGGTCTGAAAATCTTTGCAGTTTCAAAACCTTCAATATTACGAAGTGCTTCGTATTGAACTTCTTCGGGTAATGATGTAGAAAATCCGTTAACATAGATTTCAACCGTATTGAAGCCTTCCGGCTCTACAAAAAGCTGATGCCGGTCCCGCTCCGCAAAGCGGTTAATTTTGTCTTCAATGCTTGGGCAGTAGCGAGGGCCTACGCCGTCAATTCTACCAGCGAACATAGGGCTACGGTCAAACCCCGTCTTTAATATATCATGCACTTTTTGGCTGGTGTAAGTTATATAACAGCTTCGTTGTTTTGATGGGTGAAGTTTTTCAGTATTCAGGTACGAGAAACCAATGATTTCATCATCGCCCCGTTGTTCTTCCATTTTAGAATAATCAAGCGATCTTCCATCTACCCTCGGCGGGGTTCCGGTTTTCAGGCGATCGCTTTCGAACCCATATGCAATTAATTGTTCAGTTATTCCTGTTGCCGCTTTTTCAGCAACCCTTCCCCCGCCAAACTGTTTTTCACCTATATGGATAATACCGTTTAAAAAAGTTCCGCTGGTAACTACGACTGCTTTGGATAAGATTGTGTGACCTAATCCAGTTATCACACCACATGCCATTCCACCTTTCAAAACAATTGATTTCACCATGTCCTGGTAAAAATCAACATTGGGTGTTTGTTCTAGCATTTCCCTCCAGGCTCCGGCAAACATCATCCTGTCGCTCTGTGCTCTAGGGCTCCACATTGCAGGGCCTTTGCTTTTATTGAGCATGCGAAACTGCAACATACTTTTATCTGTAACAATACCGCTGTAACCACCCATCGCATCGATTTCTCTGACGATTTGGCCTTTTGCTATTCCACCCATCGCAGGGTTGCAACTCATCTGGGCAATGGTTTGCATATTCATGGTAATGAGTAAGACTTTACTGCCGAGGTTTGCAGCTGAGGCTGCGGCTTCACACCCAGCATGACCTGCACCAACCACTATCACATCATAATCCTGGAACATATAATAATTTGAAGGGCAAAGATATTATAGATCAACAATACAGCTTGTTCCACGTGAAACTTGTTAAAGGTTCAATTTTTCGCGTTCCACGTGGAACTTATTAATATAGTAATCTTCCCGGGCACGCATTAATTTTTGTTCTGGGGTCTTTTTGTCTTTGTATCCGCATAAATGAAGTGCTCCGTGGAAAATAACACGGAGCACTTCATCTAGAAAGCTGGTTCTATGCACTACTGCATTTTCTTTTACTCTATCCACACTTATATATACTTCACCTGTTATACCGGGTGTGTCTGAAAGGTCAAAAGTGATGATATCAGTGAAATAATCGTGTTGCAGGAAATCCCTGTTGATCTGCAGTAAAAACTGGTCTGAACAGAATATATAATCAATACGATTTAAAACCATCATTTCTTCTTCAAAAATATTGTTGGCGGCTCTCTTTATACCTGTCTTGCTGTTGACAGTAAGTTTCCTGTCGGCTGAATGAAAATAGACTTTACCCAATCGTGTATTATTTAGACTTCCAAAATTCGTAATAAAAGACTTATAAGCTCATCTACCTTTGTGCAGATGAAACGATTATCTGAAATAGGGATTGGAAAAAAGGCTATTATTAAGTCTTTTGAAAAAGATGAAATATTTATAAAATTGATGGAAATGGGCTGTATTCCAGGCGAGATAATAGGGGTAGAACAAGTGGCACCATTAGGTGATCCCATATCAGTAAGTGTAGCAGGTTACAACCTGAGCTTAAGATTGAACGAGGCAGATCAAATTTTTGTAGAAGAAGTTGACTAATAGCTTTTTATATTTTGCTTATGAAAATCGGCTTGTACTTTGGGTCTTTTAATCCCATTCATATTGGTCACCTTATTATTGCCAGTCACGTAATGAATAATACCGATCTTAAGAAAATCTGGTTTATTGTTTCTCCACAAAACCCCCTAAAACAAAGTCATTCGCTGCTAAACGAATACGACAGGCTACACCTGGTAAGAATTGCGACCGAAGAAAACCTTGCATTTACCAGTTCAGATGTGGAATTCAGGCTACCACGCCCCTCTTACACAATCGATACGATGGCTTATCTTAGAGAAAAAAATCGGTCCGACGAATTTTCGGTAATTATGGGTTCAGATAGTTTTCAGAATATACATAAATGGAAAAATGCGGATAAACTGCTCTCACAAAATAACCTGGTTGTTTATACAAGGCCAGGGTTCGAGGTAGAATCAGCAGCACCAAACATCACGGTGCTGGCAGACGCGCCATTACTTCAGATTTCGTCTACTATGATCAGAAATTATATAAGGCAAGGAAAATCAATCAAATACCTGGTTCCGGATGTAGTAGAAAAAGAAATCATTCACTCCGGTTATTACAGGAAGTAATTGTTGAGCCAGCCAATCAACAGGCAGGTAAATACAATAAAAGGTGCCCGTATTTTGGTATAGCTAAGCAGGCAAAAGGTTCCGATCATAATGGCAACATTGATAAAAGGAAGCAGGGAACCATCCGCAATATCAAGAGACACACTTTTCATTAATACCATTGTGGCGGCAATCATAATACCAACAACTGCAGCGTTAATTCCTTCCAATGATCTGAAAATCACAGCATAACGTTTGAGATTATGCCAAACCGGGAAGAAAAATAATACCATAAGCGCACTGGGTAAGAAAATTGCTACCGTTCCAATTACGCACCCAAGGATTTGCATGGATGGTTGTGGCGATTTGTCTTTTAAAGCCGTTCCGCCCATGTATGCACCCACTGAAAATACGGGCCCGGGAATAGCTCTAACTATGCCAGACCCTGTCAGGAATTCTTCTTTCGTCATGCGTAGCACATTCGGATTTTGAGACTCTATTCTATCCACGCCGGGTCTTATCACATATTGTTGATACATCATCGGCATCAATACGTCTCCACCACCAAAAACCAGGCTGCCAAACCGGTAAAAATTTTCAAACAGGTTATAGGCGCCCCTATTCTTCCATTCTTCTTTTCTCGCCGTTTCACTTAGATAACCCGCCACAATAAACAGCCCCAAAAATATCACCATGTTTCCCCAGTTGACTTTTTTGGGAGGAATACCTTTCTGGGGAATTCTCCTATCGCTGAAATTAGTAGCTACACCGGCAAGCAAAATCACTACCGGAAAAATATATGGGGTATCAAACAGCAAAAAGGTGCCTAAAGCTGCAACAACCATTATTACCCTCGTAATGGGGTTATTGATTGATATCCTGGACATCCGGAAAGCAGAAAACGCAATAAAACCTACCGCCATCGGTTGAATGAACTTAAATATTTCCGTGTTTGTATACCGGCTGTCCATATACTGCAATAAAAATGAAAGGCCTCCCATAATAAAAGAAGCCGGCAGAATCCATATGATCAACGTAAGAATCGCTAACGGCAACCCACCTCTTTTATAACCAATCAATGTCAGGGTTTGTGTAGAAGAGGCACCCGGCAGCATTTGGCAAAAGGCATTATAGTCCAGTAATTCCTGTTCTGTTATATCCTTACGGTCGTGAACAAATGTTTTCAGCATCATACCAAAATGTCCTTGCGGACCACCAAATGCAGTTACACTGTGTAACAACACAGATTTGAGAAACTGTAAATGCCTGATCAGTATCAAATGCAGAAATTTAGTTTGAGTAATAAATAAAAATAGATTTTTTATGTTTATGATGTTGCTATGTGTAGTACCTTATATAGACTCTGCAAATGTTTGTGTTACCGGTTACATACTATAAAACTGTAATTAAATTGAGTCAGCAGCAATATTTCATGGCATCACCTGTTGCCACGCTCGGTTCAGGGTTCCACTTTTATGGCGGCTGAAGCGACCCGGAATAGCCGGCAGCAGTGAATACTATCTAAATAGGCAAAAAAGAAAGGACACAAACATAAAATTAAACGTTCGTTTAAATATACTATTTCCATGTCATATGCTTTAATCACAATAACAGCGCTACAAATCAGGAAATAAGCCTTCAATAATTCGTAATGTGTCCATCGCTGCCTTCCTAAACAAGCCTAAACAAAATCATATTGTAAAAAAGCAAAGTCTTTTATCTTTGCCGGCCTATGAGTATGCAACAGGATAACAGGTTTCAGGCAATTATAGCACATGCAAAAGAATATGGGTTTGTATTTCCAAGCAGTGAAATATACGATGGATTAAGCGCCGTATACGATTATGGTCCGTGGGGTAGTGAACTTAAAAAGAATATACGCGATTATTGGTGGAAAAGCATGACCCAACTGCATGAAAACATTGTCGGTGTAGATGCTGCTATATTTATGCACCCTACAACCTGGAAAGCCAGCGGGCACGTAGATAACTTTAGTGATCCTATGATTGATAATAAGGACAGCAACAAGCGTTATCGTGTTGATCACCTTATTGAAGCGCATGCTGAAAAGCTTGCCCTGGAAGGAAAAAAAGAAGAGGAATATGCCTTGCTTAAGGCAATGGATGAGTTAATTGCCAAAGACGATTTCACAGGCCTTAAGCAGTTGATTGATGATCATAAAATTGTGTGTACCGTAAGCGGTACGAGCAACTGGACAGATATCCGTCAGTTTAACCTGATGTTCAAAACTGAGTTCGGCGCTATTGCTTCAGACAGTCCAGATGACAATATCGTTTACCTGCGACCCGAAACAGCCCAGGGAATTTTTGTAAACTTCCTGAATGTACAAAAGACAGCAAGAATGAAAATTCCGTTTGGTATAGCCCAAACCGGAAAAGCTTTCAGGAACGAGATCGTTGCACGCCAGTTCATCTTTCGTATGCGCGAATTTGAGCAGATGGAAATGCAGTTTTTTGTACGTCCCGGTACGGAGGGCGATTGGTATAAGTACTGGAAGCAGGCCAGGCTGGACTGGCATTTAAGTCTTGGAATACCGGCAGACAAGTACCGTTATCACGATCATGTAAAGCTTGCGCACTACGCTAAAGAAGCCTGCGATATCGAGTTCGAATTTCCAATCGGCTTTAAAGAAGTGGAAGGCATACATAGCCGTAGTGATTTTGATCTTACACAGCACCAGTTGTACAGCAGAAAAAAGCAGCAGTATTTTGATAATGAGATAGACCACGCAACCGGAAAACCTTATGGAAATTATGTACCATATGTAATTGAAACCTCAATAGGTTTAGACAGGATGTTCCTGCTGATCCTTAGCCACGCGTACGATGAGGAAACAATAACCAAGGAAGACGGTTCTTCAGATAGCAGGGTGGTACTAAAAATACCACCGAAACTGGCCCCGGTAAAACTGGCAATCTTGCCTTTGCTTAAAAAAGATGGATTGCCCGAGCTGGCCAGGCAATTGATGGATGACTGTAAACAGGATTTCCGATGTTTTTACGAGGAAAAAGATGCTATAGGTAAACGCTATCGCAGGCAGGATGCGATTGGTACACCTTTTTGTGTAACCATTGACCACCAGACCAAAGAAGATGGCACTGTAACTATAAGAGAAAGAGACAGTATGCAACAAAGACGTATAAAGTTGACTGACGTTAGACAGGAAATCAACAGGTTTATGTAATAAACCAGACGATTTATTCGTATTAGGAATGATTCTGATTTGTACCTACAGGTAAACCATATAATTCATTATTTCGTATTTATAGTTGTGCGTACCTTATGCATCATTCCTTCCAATAATTGACAATAACAGAAAATGGATATACTAAATATCTTTACCCCTTCAGCCACCAACATTTTTTTTGTGTCAGCTGTCACAGGAATAGCAGGCTTTGCCGCAGGATTTCTTATTAAGGCTGCAGCAATTGCCAAACATAAAAAAAGAGTAATTGGTCTTGAAGACGAGATGCTTACCAATCATTCCCGTATTCTTGAATTGGAAAAGCAACTGGCCGAATTGAAAGATGCAAATGCGAAGCTTAGCGGAAACAAAGCGCCACTGTCAAAAGTTGAATTGAAAGCGTCTTAACCATAAATTTCAAGGTGAATAGCGTGCTTATCGTACCCCAATGCGATAATATTCTGCTTTGCCTCATTGATCATATTCTTCCACCCACACAAAAAGAATACAGCATCTTTCCTTGTTGAAAGTAGTTGTTCATATACAGCGTGTACATAGCCGGTATGAATGCCTTTTGCGTTTTGTTCTCTTGAAAAAACAGGCAGGTATTTAAAAGAAGCAAACTGTTGCTGAAGCTGATTAAATTCCTGGCTATATAAAGCATCTCCGAACTTGCGGCAGCCAAAAACGAGGTACAGGTTTTTATGAGGGATATTGTTTTTAAAGATGTATTGAATCATCGAACGAAAAGGCGCAACACCAGTACCTGTACAAATAAAGAAAACTTCTTTATCAAGGTTTTCGGGCAAAATAAACACGCCCTGTGGGCCGCGTAATAATACTTCTGCCCCAGCCTGCACATCATTAAAAAGATAAGATGTGCCTTTACCATCATCGGCTTTTACAATGACCAGCTCGAAAATATTAGTGCCATCAGGTGCCGAAGCAATAGAGTAACTACGCCAGCGCCTGTTCTTTTTTTCATCAATAGGCAGATCCAGCGTAACAAACTGGCCGGGTTTAAAATCGAAATTTACAAGTTCAGGTATTTCGATCCAGAATCTCTTGGTAGTGGAAGTTTCATCTTCAATTCTTACAATACGTCCTTTACGCCACGGCTCCAGCATATGTGCAAATTTTCATCAAGATACAAATTCGCGCAGTAACAGGTATTTGCCCGCTAATCGTCTGTAGTGGAAAGCTGTAAATGTTAGTTAGCGACGCCGCAAAAGCTGAATATATTTCCGAAAGTACAAGTGAGTGACACAACCGGCGATGCCATGAAATACTTTTGCTGGCTCAATAATTATTTGGATGCAGAAACTAAAAACTGTGCATACAAACCGCTAAAGCCTGCATCAAAATGCTAATGATCGCAATCATCTGAATGTGCGTGATTGTGTACCCTGCAGGATCTGTAATTGGTAAAATGTGCCACCACGATAAGAATTACCGCGGGAATGAGAAACCAAACCTGGTATTCATGCCAAACCTGTTTGGCAAACAATAAACCTATTCCTGCAAGAAATAAAAGAAAAGGAACGATGCTGTGGTGATGCTTTTTAAAACCATGATAAAAAGAATATGAGCCTATGGCCATGGCTACAATAATCATAAAGATCTCAAACGAAAAATTGTCTATAATTTCTACACCAAATAAGGGCAAAGACGTTAGAAATAATGGCAACAACGCACAATGGATGGCGCAAGCCACTGAAGCGGTTATTCCTAATGCATCCCAGTTTATCTTCATATTCATCGAACATCGTGATTAGTTTGCAAAAATAAAGCTTTGCAACTTTGTTGCAAAACAAAAGTTAACCTTATTTATCAAACCCTTCACGTCTTTAACTTTGTGTTGTAAAACTGGTGGGCAAAATGAATAAAAAGAAGTTGATTGGTTACGGAATTTTCTTTGTGGTACTGGCAGGTTTGTTTTTGTTGTTTTCGTTTTGGGGCACTGATAACTGGAAGTCAAAATCCCCCACCATCAGTACCGTAAAACCTTTCAGGTTTGTAACACAGGACGGGCAGGATTTTACTGACGCAGACTTACAGGGCAAAGTTGTTTTGATAAATTTTTTCTTTACAAGTTGTAAAGGCATCTGCCCAAAAATGAACAACAACATGCACAATATCTACGATGCTTTTAAAGACGAGCCCGGTTTTATGATTGTGTCTCATACATGCGACCCCGAAACGGATTCTGTGCCGGTTATTAAACGTTATGCAGACTCACTTCATATAAATGAAAAGCAGTGGGTATTTCTTACAGGGAGAAAAGACAGTTTATACCAGCAGGCCAGGAACAGCTACCTGCTCGATGATCCAAAGAATAACATGGTCAATATCAATGACCAGTTTCTGCATACACAGTTTTTTGCATTGGTAGATAAAAACGGAAATGTGCGTGGCCAGGTATACGATGGTTTAAAACAGGATGAACTGGCGAAATTAAAAGAAGACATACAAACCTTACTGAAAGAAAAAGCCGGCCCCGGAAATAATTTTTCAAACAATTTATTTGGCAGCAACCCATAATGTATGAAGAACGAAGTAGCGGAAATTCTAAAACGCAACCAGCTAAGCGTTACAGAGAGCAGGAGAAAAATTCTCGAATTGTTCAGGGCCAGCAATGGTGCACTGGCACATGCAGATATTGAAACAAAAACAGGCGAACACTTTGATCGTGTTACGGTGTACCGCACCTTGCAGACATTTGTAGATAAAGGCATCATTCACACCATTCCAACAGCAGATAATTCTGTGCGTTACGCCTTGTGTAAAGATGCCTGCTCAGAAGGCCACCACCATGATAATCATGTACATTTTATTTGTGATGATTGTGGTACAACTTATTGCCTTGAAAATATTATAACCCCCGAAGTAAGGCTGCCACAAGGTTTTAAGCAATCGCAGACAGATGTGGTAGTGAGTGGTGTATGTGATAAATGTTCTTAATGATGAGCCCGGATGCAGAAAAAGCATGAGGCACCGGTTGCGTCGCACACTTGTACTTATTAAACATTACTCAGCAAAGCGAAGATTGTAGCCATGCCGGCGATAGCAACACATCTGCACATCCCCGGTTAATCCTCCCAAACCTTCAGGCCTTCGCTGCAATTGGCACAGATATCAATATTTTTCCTGCTCGTCATTAGCTCACGCCTGAATTGCTGGTAATTATCGTTGTGCCATACTTCTTTAAAAGATTGTGTTTTAAGATTGCCAAGGCGGTGCATTGCATCCTTATCAAAGCAGCACGGTACCACAAGCCCGTCCCACGTTATTACATTGGCGTGCCACAACTTCCAGCAATGGTTGTTGAGGCCGCTTTTGATCTTCATCCGGCCGTCTTTTCCTTTTTTATACCTGCTGTATTTTTCCAGCGAGGGAATAAGCTGGTTTGGATCAGTTTCATAGTCGTATACCTGCGCGGTTTTAAACCTCACCTGGTCAACCCCTACTTCTTTCGCAAGTTTTTTAATGTCTTCTATCTGGTGTTCATTCGGTTTTACAACCAGGAACTGGAAGAAGACAAAAGGAGTTTTACTTTTTAATTCCTTTTTCCATTTTACAATATTCCTCGCCCCTTCCAGTACTTTGTCTAGCTTTCCGCCTACGCGGTATTGCTGGTACACATCCTGCGTGGTACCATCTATAGATATAATCAAACGGTCTAAGCCGCTTTCCACCGTTTTACGGGCTTTCTCGTCTGTAAGGTAATGCGCATTGGTAGACGTGGCGGTGTATATGCCTTTGTCGTGCGCATATTTAACCATATCCAGGAAATCGGGATTCAGGAAGGGCTCGCCCTGGAAATAGAATATCAGGTAAAGCAGGTCTTTGTATATATCATCTATTGTTTCCCTGAAGAAGTCTTTTTTTAACATGCCGGTAGGCCTTGAAAATTCTCTCAGTCCGCTTGGGCATTCCGGGCAACGAAGATTGCACGAAGTTGTAGGTTCAAAAGAAATGGATAATGGAAAACCCCACTGTACAGGTTTGCCGGTTAGCTTGCTAAGCTGGAAACTGCCCATAACTTTTGCAGCATTCCATGCCCTGCGAAAGCTCAGCTTACCCAGCAGATTGATCGTATCGTTCCAGTTGAAATAAGGCATAAAGGCTGTAAAATTAAGCCGATAATTATAAATGGGTTTACGAATGGAGATATAGTTTCAGATTCACGTTCGATCCCCAAAGTTGCAGCAGTTGAAGAGTGCGACGCAACGATGCTTAATAGATATTCAACTGCCTGGTACCAAATTTTTTAAATATTGTTTTTTACGCGTACAGGAAACTAAAAAAGACCGTAAGCAAAAAGGCAGTTTGTTTGTTAACAGGCAACAGAACAGGTAGCATCGCCTGTTGTGTCACTCACTTGTGCGTTCGGTTATTTATGCAACTGAAGTCTCCGTCTCGGGCCTGCAGCATAAAGCACAACATCTTCTTAAACCCTGATATAGATTTTTCGCTTATTGAGCATGTAAGCTACAAGCCAATAAAAAGCGATCATACTAAATGCATAAACAAGAGACCCAACACGCAGGTCTGCAGCAATGTTTTTACAAATGTGTTCATAAAACCAGCCAAATGGTGAGGTATAAAGTGTTTTTCCATTGGCAGATAATCCATTGGGTATTCTTATAAGGCCAAGTAAACGGGGAAGAAAGCCACTCAGCACAAAGATGAAAAGCGGGTTTTTTCCAAAAGCGTCAAAAAAACTGCTCCACCACCCTTTCACATGTTTAAACTCAACAATATAAATCAGTATGCCCAATACAAGTATTGCAACACCTGTTGTGTAAACTGTAAAGCTGCTTGTCCAGATCTTTTTATTTAAAGGAAAAGAAAGGCTCCAGAACAAGCCGATAAAAGTTAACACCAGGCCGGCAATCAGCAGGCCCGAAAGCATTTCGTATGTTTTGCCTTTTTGCTGAATGTAGTGGCTAACGAGGTACCCAAAAATAACCTGCACAGCAGGAGTAATGGTGCTTATGATACCTTCAGGATCAAAAGGAATACCCTCTCCATGATACATATGAAGTTCACCGAGAATACTTTGGTCGATCGCTGTTCCAAAAAAACCTGTAATACTGTAAGGATCGCCGCTGCTTCCAAAAGCGAAGCAAAGTCCCCAATACACCAATAACAAGGCCGTACCAAAAATATAAGCACCTCTTGGTTTAAAGTAAAAGACTATGAAAGAGGCAATGCAATAGGCAATCGCAATACGTTGCAATACACCCAATATTCTTATGCCGTGCGGTATGCCGTTTGCGTCTGTCCATTCCCAGCTTTTTACAACCAGTTGGTTCTGCTGCCACATAAAAAACGGGCTCCAGTTTAGAAAAAGCCCTATCAGGAAAATTAATAAGGTTCGCCTTACTACTTTACGAATAAAATAAGCATTCCCCTGCACCTGCAAACGAGGCATTACAAAAGCCATAGCATTGCCTACCGCAAACAGAAAAAATGGAAAAACAAGATCGGTAGGTGTACAGCCATGCCAGGCCGCATGCTCCAGTGGTGCATATATATGGTCCCAGGAACCTGGGTTATTTACCATGATCATAAAAGCCACGGTAGCACCTCTGAAAATATCCAGTGAGTAATAACGCTCGTTCATGTAGCTAAAGATAAGTTCGTTTGCATAATACAGCCATTGGTTTTTAGCCCTCAGCGTCAATTGTTAAACCGTAGGAAGGGATAGTAAAATTCCTATCTTTGCCCCCATCATTTTGAACAATGGGTTTCCATATTGCTAACAGTTGAGTATCGGTCGAAAAGAGGCTGGTACTTTTTTGTATATGGGACTCAGGTGGCGGAGCTGTGTCTCTGTAAAAATGTATTTAAATTGTGTATGTATTGCTTTCCTGCATCATCTTTCTTCTTATAAAGACAATATGAAAAAGATCCTTTTAGTACTCGGGTTATTAGTGTTTTGTACTGTTATAGTAAATGCGCAAGGTTTATTAAACCAGGATCTCCGGCAGATTCGCATAGATCAACTCAGTGATGCAGACATATTAATGTATTACAATAAGGTACAGCAGGCAGGCATACCTATAGAACAGGCATACCAGATGGCTGCAGCCAAAGGCATGCCGGCACCGGAAATACAAAAACTGAAGCAAAGAATTCAGTTGCTAAATCCGGGTAATAAAATGAATAGCGGCAGAAATGGCTATAATAATACAGACACTATACCGCGCAGAGATTCCAGTCTTTACATGTACGATTCAATGCGCATTCCCAAACCTTTAATAGACCCCAGAATTTTTGGCTCTGAACTGTTTAATAACCAAACGTTGAATTTTGAACCAAACATCAGGCTAGCAACACCTATCAATTATACAGTGGGCCCGGATGATGTATTGGAACTCTCCGTATATGGTATGCAGGAAACAAATTTCTCTTTAACAGTAAATGCAGAAGGCTCTGTATCTATACCCAATGTAGGACAGATAAAGGTTTCCGGCTTGTCACTGGAAGAAGCCACACAACGCATAAAAATTGCCATGCAAAGAACTGTATATAGTTCGTTGCAAAGTGGCCGCTCCAAACTGTCTGTTACAATTGGTAATATCAGGAGCATTCGCGTTACAATTATAGGAAGCAATAAGCCAGGCAATTATACATTGTCGTCTTTAACAACAGCATTTAATGCATTGTTTATATGTGGGGGCCCTAAAGAAACTGGAAGCTTCAGGGAAATAGAATTAATAAGAAACAATAAAGTATTTAAAAAGATTGACCTGTACCGTTTCCTTGTAAACGGAGACCAGTCTGACAATGTTACTTTAAAAGACAATGATGTTATCAGAATTCCGTCTTACAAGTCAAGGGTAGATCTGCAGGGTTATGTAAAGCGACCGGGAATTTTTGAGTTGTTACCGGGAGAAACATTTAGCAATTTACTTGAGTTCGCTTCCGGCTTTGCAGACAGCGCGTATCGTTCTTCAGTGAAAGTAACACAGTTTACGGATAAAGAGTTTACAGTAAAAGATGTAAGCACTGACGCGTATAGTTCTTACACGCCACAATCCGGTGATAAAATTGAAGTATCAAAAATCCTTGACCGTTATTCCAACAGGATCAAACTTAGCGGCGCGGTTTTCAGGGAGGGTACATATGAGCTTGTAAAAGGCATGACTGTTGGAGACCTTATTAAAAAAGCAGATGGATTAAGAGAAGACGCTTACACAAGCCGCGGACAAATATTCAGGCTGAAAGATGATCTTTCAAAAGAACTCGTTTCATTTAATCCGCTGACCAATACAAACATATTGCTTAAGCGGGAAGATTCAGTTGTAATAAAATCGATCCTTGAATTAAGGGAGGATTACTATATCTCTGTCCAGGGAGAAGTTAGGTTACCCGGTTTTTACGAATACAATGATAGCCTTACACTAAAAGATCTCATAGTGCAATCAGGTGGTTTAACTGATGCAGCTTACCCCCAAAAAATAGAGATAGCAAGACTGATTCAGCGGGATACGCTGACATTTGCCGATGTAAGGGCAAGCGACATTATCGAAATTACCGGGATGGCCGATTTAGCCAGCGCTGAAAAAAATGTACTGCTAAAACCAAATGATGTTGTAACGATCAGGAGAAAACCCGGATTTCTAAAACTGGAGTCAGTAATGGTTTCAGGAGAGTTACAATATCCCGGGCCTTATGTACTGCAAAAAAGAGAAGAACGCGTAAGTGACCTTATTAAAAGAGCCGGTGGATTTACACCCGAAGCCTACCCGGCAGGTGCTTTTATTAAAAGATATAATCTTGATGATACAATTAGACTCATGCGTAAGCAAACGGTGCAAAACATTCAGCAGCAGCTAAGCCTTACCGATACATCATCAAGTATTGTAACAGAAAATTACGAGAGAGAATATGACCAGATTCCATTGAACCTGGCAAGAATATTATTAAAGCCGGGCTCACCCGAAGATGTGGTGTTGAAAGCAAGAGATCAGTTAATTATACCCAGATACACAGCGCAGGTTAAGATAAGCGGAAGCGTGCTGTTTCCTACACAGATTGCTTACAATGAAGAATACAATTTTAGAGATTATTTGTCGGCAGCGGGCGGCGTGTCAGATGTAGGCAGAAAGAAACGCATTTATGTTATTGCTGCAAACGGAAGAGCAAAATCAACCCGGTCGTTCCTTTTCTTTAAGAATTATCCTAAAGTAGAGCCCGGTTCGGAAATTATTGTACCACCCAAACAGGAACGTATGAGCAGGCTGTCAACCGGTGAAGTGATTGGTATAGCCAGCGCGCTTGCTTCGCTGGCTGGTGTTGTTATTGCAATATTGCGGTTGTAAAGTTTGAGAGCTTATTATATACACTGTGTTTGCACTGGAAAACGAATAATAATCCTCTAAAAAATACATATCAGATGTCGTCTGCGTCACAGGAAATCACATTAAAGGACTTTATTTACCAAACGCGTAGCTGGTTCAGGTACATTTTATCAAAGTGGCTGATTATAGTAATAATAGCAGCATGTGTAGCAGGCCTGGGTATTTTATATGCAGTCAAATCAGATCCTGAGTATACAGCTTCTGTAACATTTGTATTGTCCACCAATTCAGGATCATCTAACAGTCTTTTAGGGCTGGCTAGTCAATTCGGTCTTGATCTTCGCAGCGGTACTGAAGATGTTTTTGCGGGTGATAATATAATTGCGCTTATGAAATCGCGGAGAATGGTGCAGGAAACATTAATGAAAAAGCCAGCAGACGGCAAAACAACACTTTTGAATATTTTGGTTAAGGAAATGGAAATGGACGAAGCATGGTCTAATGATGACAGGCTAAAAAATGCCTTTCCTTTTCCGGATACGCGTAACCACATGACCCTGGTACAGGATAGTCTTTTTAGAGAAGTTTATTATATGGTCGTTGATAATATGCTTGACATATCAAAACCTGAAAAAAGCCAGAGTATTTACGCAGCAACGACAATTAGTACCAATGAAACTTTTTCATTCTATTTTACCAGGAATCTTGTAGATGCAACATCCGCCTTTTATATTAAGACCAAAACAAGTACAGCAAGGCAAAATCTTGATATGTTGCAGCGTGAGGCAGACAGTTTACGCAATATTTTGGGTAACGCAATCACAACAATAGGTGCAGAAACAGATAAAACATTCAATCTTAATCCTGCCTTCCAGGTGCAACGCTCAGGAATACAGCAGAATCAGGTGCGTGCTTCAGCACTGGGAACTGCCTATGGTGAAGTTTTAAAGAACCTGGAAATAGCAAAAATTTCTTTGCAAAAAGAAACACCTCTGTACCAGGTTATTGATGAACCGGTGTTGCCTTTAAAAATGTCGAGGGCATCGGTAATCATATTTTTTATTATTGGCGGAATGATTGGAGGGTTTATGATGGTTCTTTATTTAACAGTCAAAAGATTTTTCAAGAATATTTAAAACACTTTAAAAGACCGAGATGTTAGACTTAAATAACAAAAGCATTCTTATTACCGGGGGAACAGGTTCGTTTGGAAAAGCGTTTGTGCAAACAGTACTCGAAAGATGGCCCGGGGTAAAACGGCTGGTGGTTTATTCAAGAGATGAGCAAAAGCAATTTCAAATGGCGCAACAATATCCGCCGACAAAGTACCCGCAACTGCGCTTTTTTATAGGAGACGTAAGAGATTTTGATCGCTTAAAAAGAGCATTGCGCGGGGTAGATTATGTTATACATGCTGCAGCTATGAAGCACGTACCAATTGCGGAATACAACCCAATGGAATGTGTAAAGACAAACATACTAGGTGCCGAAAACATTATCAATGCCTGTCTCGAAACAGAAGTAGAAAAGGTAGTTGCTTTATCTACAGATAAAGCTGCTGCACCCATCAATCTCTATGGCGCTACAAAACTTGCGTCTGATAAACTTTTTATCGCAGCTAATAATATCAGGGGTTCTAATTCCATAAGCTTTTCTGTAGTGCGGTACGGCAATGTAATGGGTTCAAATGGTTCCGTAATCCCATTTTTTCTCAACAAGAAAAAAGAAGGCGTGCTGCCTATTACAGACCCTTCAATGACTCGTTTCAATATCTCTCTCGAAGAAGGTGTTGAAATGGTGCTACACGCACTCGAAACTGCATGGGGTGGAGAATTGTTTGTGCCAAAAATTCCATCATATAAGATCATGGATGTTGCACAGGCAATCGGCCCGGATTGTAAACACGAGATTGTTGGTATAAGACCAGGAGAAAAAATACACGAAGAAATGATCACTTCCTCAGATTCTTTTTCAACCTACGATCTGGGAAAATACTATGCTATTCTTCCGCAATTGCACAGGTGGTCCCTGGAAGATTTTATAACAACTTTTAATGCAAAAAAAGTAAAAGAAGGGTTTAATTACAGTTCTGGTCAAAACACAGAATGGTTAACAGTAGAAGAAATAAGATCACTTATAAAACAGCATATAGACCCTGATTTTATGCCCTGATTGATTCCTTCATTTAGTTAACAAAGCAAAGAGAAAAGTTGTAAGTAAGACATTTTTTTGGTGTGCTGCATTACTACTATCAACTCCTGTTGTGTCACTCACTTGTACAGCAGCAAATATTTCAACATGGTGCAACAGGTTTTTGTTTCAGCCTAAATTCAGGTGATCTAAGTTTTAACAAATGGGAAAAAAGGTATTAATAACCGGTGCAAGTGGGATGTTGGGTTTTACCATTGCCAGGGCATTTTTTGAAGATCATTACGACGTTTTAGGGATAGGGCGAAAAAAAATACCATCACCGTTTCCTTATACCCAGGCAGACCTGCTTAATGAAAATCAAATTACAGACACGCTTACAACATTTTCTCCAGACATCATTGTACACTGTGCTGCCAATGTAGACCTTCGAGATTGTGAGGAAAACAGGCCGTACACATATGCATTACATGTGAACAGTACAAGGAAGCTCGCTTCGTTCAGGCCCGGAAAGACCAGGTTTATTTACATTTCCACCGATTCAGTTTTTGATGGCCTGACAGGAAATTATAATGAAAAGGAAAAAACATCGCCGCTTAATTATTACGCTTCTACAAAACTGGAAGGAGAAACAGCTGCAACGCAATCCAATGCAGCCGCCATTATTATAAGAACCAATATATATGGTTTTCATACTAATCCGGAAATGGGCAACTCGTTGTTTGAATGGCTTTACAAAACCTTATCCCAAAATGCATCTTTACATGGGTTTACAGACGTTTGTTTTAACCCGCTTTATGTAAGCCAGGTTTTCGAAGTAATTAAAGATTGCCTTGCTGTAGAATTTAAAGGTATAATACATGCAGGCTGTAAAGATTTTATAAGCAAATACACTTTTGCCATACGTGTGGCAGCGCTATTTGGTTTTGACATAAGCCTGGTACAACCTGCGTCGTCGGCCATATTTCAATCTGTTATTCAAAGACCGGCCAATACTACTTTGAATGTTTCTTACCTGGAGTCGCTAACAGGTAAAGCATACAGTCTGGGCAGTGGTCTTGTTGCTTTGAAGGAGGATTTTTTACAAAGTGCCACGTAGGGCAATATGACAAGGTTCAGCTTTTTCAATTGTACAAAATTGTGTTATCAGTAGTTTGTTAGCCGGTGCCGAATTATTTGTTACAGTACAAGTGAGTGACACAACAGGCGATGATAGTAGCAATGTTGTTAAGTTCAAAAGATTAATAAAAATAAGATGGGTAGAACAACCGTAAAGACAATAAAAAATTAAACATGGAAAGTATACAAATCGGTAAAGAGCGTTTTACTAAAAATGGACCGCTATACTTTATAGCAGATATTGGCGCAAACCATGATGGAAGCTTAGAACAGGCATTTAAACTTATTGAACTGGCGAAAGAATCCGGGGCACATGCGGCAAAGTTTCAGAATTTTAGTGCTGAAAAGATTGTAAGTAAAAAGGGGTTTGAAGATATTGGACAATTATCTCACCAGGCGTCGTGGAAGAAGCCGGTTGTAGAAGTTTATAAAGATGCCAGCATACCGCACGAATGGACAATTGCATTAAAACAAAAATGTGAGGAAGTAGGCATCGATTATTTTACAAGTGCTTACGATTTTGAAGCGGTAGATTTTGTGGACCCGTATGTGGATATTTATAAAATTGGTTCAGGCGACATTACATGGGTACAGATACTTGAACACATTGCCACCAAGAATAAGCCGGTTATTATTGCAAGTGGTGCCTCGGAACTGTCAGATGTGGAGCGGGCAATGGCAGCATTGACAAAAAAAACTGATAAAATAGTATTGATGCAATGCAATACAAACTATACCGGCAGCGATGAAAATTTTAAATATATAAACCTGAACGTATTAAAAAAGTTTCGGGAAATGTACCCCGATGTTATATTGGGGCTTTCTGACCATACCCCGGGACATGCTACTGTATTGGGTGCAATAGCTTTGGGCGCAACCTTTATTGAAAAGCATTTTACTGATGACAATAACAAAATTGGCCCCGACCATAAATTTGCCATGAATCCAACAACCTGGAAAGAGATGGTACAAAGGTCTGCGGAGGTTTTCCTGGCACTGGGTGATGGTGAAAAGAGAATTGAAGCAAATGAAACAAAAACGGTTATGGTACAAAGAAGGGCGCTAAGGTATACAGCACCGTTACAAAAGGGCCATACACTAACTGCAGACGACGTGTTTCCGTTAAGGCCATATGCTGTACATGGGTTACACCCTTACGAGATAGGCAAACTTATTGGGAAACGCCTGGTAAAAGATGTAGACAAAGATCAGTTGACCACATTAAATGATTTTGAACAATGATAAAAGGAAAACTTACCGGATTAAGGGCTATTGAGCAAGAAGATTTAAACCAGTTGAAGGACTGGCGAAATCTTCCCCAATTTCGAAGAAACTTCAGAGAAGTACGTGAACTAGGAAGTCAAAGCCAATTAGCCTGGTTTAACTCTTTGCAAACAAACAGCAACAGGGATTTCATGTTTTCTATAGTTGAGTTAGAATCCGGTAAACTGATTGGCGCCTGTGGTCTGTTATATATAAACTGGATCATAAGATCTGCAGACTTTTCTTTTTATATAGGCAAGGATGAATTGTATATTGATGATGAAGGAATGGCATTAGATGCCGCCACCATACTAATAAACTATGGTTTCGAAAATTTGAATTTGCATAAAATCTGGATGGAACTATATGAATTTGATGAAAAGAAAATAAAGTTTTTCCAGCAAAATTTTAATTTTAAAACTGACGGCGTATTAAGGGATAACTGTTATGAAGATGGCCGATATTATAATTCATTAATTATTTCTTTACTTGCAACTGACAAATAATGGCGGAACAAACCAGGAACCTTGCAATTATACCCGCAAGAGGTGGAAGTAAAAGAATACCACGGAAAAACATAAAACTTTTTTTAGAGAAACCCATTATTGCCTATTCAATAGACGTGGCTGCTAAAAGTGGTTTATTTGATACGATAATGGTTTCAACAGATGATAATGAGATTGCCGGTATAGCTAAAAATTATGGAGCATCCGTTCCTTTTTTACGTAGTGCAGAAACCTCAAATGACCAGGCAACCACCATTGCTGTTTTGAAAGAGGTGATTATGCTTTATGCAAAACATGATACAACATTTGACAATATATGTTGTATTTATCCATGTGCACCTTTTATTACAAGAAAAGCTCTTGAAGAGACGTTTTCTCTGTTAAAACAGGGGCAGGCTGATACAATATTTCCGGTGGTGCGTTATGGTCATCCGATTCAACGGGCACTAAAAAAACAAGGAAATTATGTTTCGATGATTGATGAACAAAACATGACTGTAAGAACGCAAGACCTGGAAGCGAGGTATCATGATGCTGGTCAGTTTTATTGGCTTACGTCAGATGCCTTACATATGAAAGGCAGTTTGATTACCGATAAAAGTATTGGTTTTGAAATTGATGAGAATGAGACACAGGATATTGATAACGATACTGATTGGCGACTTGCTGAAATGAAATACACCTTATTGCATACCAACATTAAAAATTAAAATACTATTCAACTAAATTTTTGTGAAGCAGTCAATATTAACCCTCATCATCTGTATAATAGTGCTGGCATCCTGTAAAAAGGATGTTTCTTATAAATGGAATGAAGCACCGCACAATGCTTTTACAGATCTTATTTATTTTGACAACTTATACTATTGTACTTTTCGTGAAGCTTCGGGCCATGATAGCTATGACGGAAAGATCAGGGTAATCACATCGGAAGATGGTGTAGAGTGGAAAGATTTTGCATCTTTTGGAATCCGTAATAAAGACAGCAGAGACCCCCATTTTTTTTTAGATGATAATAACATTCTAACCATATCTACTAATGTAAGATCCAGGAACAACGACAAGCAAAATGTTTTATATAAGTTAACGGATGGAGGTTTCAGAGAATACAGCCCGGTGTATGTCGATAATGATTATTGGCTCTGGAGCTTTACAAAATTTCATAATAAACTTTATTCGATCGGTTATAACACGAAACAGTTTTGTTGCAGCAATGAAAACAGTAAAAAAGATAAGGTTCTTTTTTACCAGAATATAAATGCAGACTGCACAAATTTTAATCCGAATAAAATTGATGATGTAAGTAGCGGGTTTAATTGTACAACCGAAGCGTCCATCATATTTACCAAAGACTCAACGCTTATCTCGATTTTAAGGGATGAGAATGATGACTGGGGGTCACATATCGGCACTTCAAAATATCCTTTCACAACATGGAAATGGCAAAAATTTCCATATTATGTGAGAGGTCCAAAATTGTCATTGTTGCCGGACGGGAAAATTTTTCTTTGTGCTGCCTCAATGATAGAGTATCACAAAACATACTATGCAACAATTGACCCCAACAATTTCAAGGTTTTAAAAATTAATGAATTGCCATCCGGAGGTGATACAGGTTATCCGGGCGTTGTTGTAGAAGATACGACCGCGCTGATATCTTACTACTCATCTCATGAAGGCACCACCAAAATATATACTCAACGAGTGAAATTTTAGTAGCTCATTCGTAAGCGCTGTCTGATATAAAATCATGGTTGATTCTGCAGGTAAGATTTCCAAAGGGCTAATCAGTAATAAAAACATCAGGTTTATATCTTTCCGCTATTTGATTTATGCGGTACAGTTTGTAAACTCGATTTTTATTGCAAAATACCTCGGTCCATATCTTTTTGGAATCTGGGGATTTATATTGTTGGTTGTACAATACCTGACTCAAATAAATTTGGGTATTCCACACGCTTTAAATGTAAAACTTGCAACATTCGAGGGAAAGGACGGAACACAGCAGGTAAACAATTTTTCAAATGCGTTACTGCTTATGTTGCTGCATTCGCTGTTTATTTTTTTATTGATCTGCGCTTTATCTTTTACGCAGATTTCTATCCTCGTCAAATACAATTTTTATCAGTTCCTTTTTTTTGCAGGAATAATTGCAATACTTCAAAACCTCGGACTCGTTTTCGTCTGCATCTACCGAATAAAAAATTTATTACAACCAATAACGTTATACCAGGCTTGTGTGCCACTACTGTCTTTATTGGTATGTTTTTTTTGGGAGGGAGAAAAGCTTCTTTATGCACTGCTATATTCACAACTTTTAGCGTATATTTTTTGCCTCTTCGTTTTCGTTAAGCAGTCTCCTATTCAGATAAAGTTAAAGTATCAAAAGGATGTGCTTTTGTCATTGTTGAAAAGTGGGCTTGCCCTGCTGTTGTACTCAGCCAGCTTTTATTTCATCATGATTATCACCCGCACTTTTGTAAGCTATTATTACAGGGTTGAAGATCTTGGTTTTTTCTCTTTCGCTTTAAGTCTTGCACAAGCTGTTTTCCTCGCATTAGATACAATTTCTTTCCTAATATTCCCCAAACTTATCAACCGCTTTAAATACCAACAGGGAGCGCAACTTTATTCCCAGGTAGAAGTTGTAAGAAAAAATTACACGATAGCTGCTTACTTGTTAATTTTTGGCTTTATGCTTGGATTTCCTGTTGTAATGCTGTTTCTTCCTGAATATGCATCATCTTATAAATCTTTTGCATTACTTGCAATAAGTATGGCAATGCTTTCCAGCAGTTTTGGTATATCCACACTGCTTATTGCATTTAACAGGGAACTCCTACTGGGTAAAATAGCGTTTGCTGCACTGGCAATCAACTTTTTAATTGCGTGGATACTTGCAAAATTTTCTGTGTCTTTCTTTATGATAGGATTTGCCCCGCTGATAGCATATTTTGTTTACAGCCTTATGCTGGAATATTTTTATAATGCGATTTTTATTGAAAAAAAAAGAAACTTTTCTTTCAAGAGAGTTTTTAATTTCAGATTGTTAGTTCCTGCGCTTTTACTGCTTGCCGGGATACTTCTTGATATAGTGATGTTACAGCCATTAGCCTATGCACTACTACTTATATTGAATTATAGGGATATACTAGGCCTAAAAGAGCTGGCCATTACGCTCATAAAAAACCCATCTGTTTTTAAGATCTGATGAAAAAGAAAGTTAATGTATTTGTCTGCTCTAAACCGCTGCAGTATTTCAATGCCTGCAATATTACACCTGATAACAATTATAAAAACGTTCTTATAATAGAAAACCGTTTTAAAGACGCTTCAGCATTTTATCAATGTGTAAAAGAATATGATACCAGGTGGGAAGAGGTGTTGTTTAAAAATAATTACCAGGAAGTATTGTTTGTTGGTCTGTTTAAATTCAACATCATTAATCTTTACTTCTATCTCGACTGGCTTTTAATACCGGCGTTGATGTTGAAGATAATACCCTGTAAAAATCTATACGTGTATGAAGAGGGTATTGGAAGTTACAGGTCAGACATCTTTTCTGCCACGCCAAACTACCGGAAAAAAATAAGGAGTGCTGTTGGTGTCTCCGAGTATCCGGGTTTTCACAGTAAAGTGCGTGGTATGTATGTGTATTGTGGTAAATATTACAGCCAGAAGTTTCTTGCTTATTCAAAAAACAGAACATTGAATGTACTGGATTTTGATAAAAACTTTAATGAGATGATTGGTGATAATCTCAACGCGGCCCTCAAACTGTTTCAATTAGATTCAGCGTCTTTCGATTATTGCTGTAACAAGACAATTGCCCTATACATTTCTTCCTGGCCTTTTGATTATGCTTTTTTTGATACACTCAATTTAGATACCTACGATTATTGTCTTGTAAAGCCACATCCACATATAACAGACCTACAGCTGGGTGATAGAAGTGACAAAAAAATTAAGGTTGTTGATTCGGGAATTTTAGCAGAGTTCCTGGTACAATTAATAATCGACAGGGCAGCAGCTGTAGATATTTATCATTATAACTCCACCTCTCTGATCTATCAAAAGCAACATTCCAAATTGAGAAAAATTATTAACCTCGCAACAAACACCGCAGATTACGATATAATAAGCAGCAATTTGAAAAGCTGTTGCGGTTTGTGATTACCGGAGCATGTTGGAATCAATTTTGCATAATAATTTTTACAATGCTTTTCAGTCTGGCATTTATAATTTATCAAGCTGTTATGCCCCGGGGTTTGCTGAGCAGAGATCTCAATGTACAAGAGTGCGACGCAACGGAAGCCCAATAAGGCACAGCAGCCGGCTCCAAAAGTTTATTCATTACTTATTTAACCTGTAAGCGATGTTACTAAAAGTTCGTTACATATTTACTGTATTATTCTTCTTTACTATACAAGTTTGTAAGGGACAACATGGGTATAAAGAATATGAACGTTTTGGCGATCTTGATACGGTTGCAAAACCTGACATGACGAAATGGGCTTTGCAACAGGACGAAATCATAATATCGGCGGTAAATTTAAACGAAAGAGTACCATACAAGAAACAACCAGCACAGGGAAAAGATGCAGCTATATTGGCAAGTGCATGGAAAGGGGAAAACGTTAGTTACGAATTGGTAGTTAGCACCAAACGAAAAATTAACAGGCTAAATGTTTCCATAACGGATTTTAAAAGTATAGACAACAAGGTAAAGGTAATTGATAGGGAGATGTGCAGTGTTGGGTATGTTCATTTTGTTTTGGCAGACAATTCCAGGGGCGTATGCAAAAAGAAAGAGTTCGATTATGAAAAAGTAATTCTTCCGGACATTATTGATTTTAATTCATCTGCTACCAGTGCTGAAGCTTTTAGTAACAGCCCAATTTGGGTTAAACTTCGTGTACCGGCAAACACTGCCGCCGGAAGATATAAAGCAACGATTACTGTTTCATGTGATGGTCAGATCTTTAAGAAGAATCTTTCACTAGTCGTTCTTAACGGAAAAATGCCGGCACTTTCCAATAGGAAATTTTTTCTGGATCTCTGGCAATACCCGCTGGCAGAAGCAGATTATTACAAGGTTAAACCCTGGTCGGATGAGCATTTTGAATTACTTGGGCAGGAAATAAAACAGTTGTCTGAAGCAGGTCAGAGGGTGATTACTACAAGTTTTTTCTGGGATGTTTTCAATCCGGCGGTGCGGCCAGCAGATGAAATGATGATTAAAGTAGTTAAAACAAAAGAGGCAAAATGGGAATACCATTTTGAGAATTTTGACCGTTGGGTAACATTCATGATGACACATGGTATAAAAAAGCAAATCACCTGTTTTGGAATTGCTCCGCTTAATTACAGGTATTATTATTTTGACGAGTCAAAATCGGAGGTCACATATTTCTCGCAGGCAGTGAATGGAACAGATTATAAGAATTTCTGGACCAATTACCTGCGGGCATTTGAACAACATTTAAAAAGCAGGGGTTGGTTTGAAATTACCACTTTAGGTATAGATGAAAAGGAATTAAGTGTTTTAAACAGCTTAATTGATTTTATAAAGTCCGTAAATCCTGAATGGAAGATATCCCTTACCGGAAAGTATTTTCCTGAAATTGAGGATAAAGTATATAATTACTCCGTCATATCAAATCAACAGGTACCATTAGAGGTTTTAAACAGCCGTAAAACAAAAGGATTTATTACTACATACTATACCAGTTGTTGGGAAATATTTCCTAATACGTTTGTAATGTCTGACCCGGCAGATGCCACCTGGCTTAGCTGGAATGCGGCAAACAGGAATATGGACGGATACCTGAGATATGCTTATGATTATTGGGGTAAAAATGTTTTAACAGACACCAGGAGCAACTTTGCAAGTGGGGATAACTTCCTGGTATACCCGTACGGCAATAGTTCTATCCGTTTCGAAATGCTTATAGATGGAATAGAAGACTACGAAAAAATTGAAAAGAAACTACAAAACAACAAGACTGCAAAAGGACAACAGCGATTGGAGCAGCGCCTTGCCGAATTTGACTTTAAAAAAGTAAATGCTCAAAAATCGCGATACGAACAGGTGATACAGGCGAGGGAAACTTTATTAAAATAGTTCGGGGCTTATAAACCGGAATATCAGATTAAGCTGATGAATATACTGATAGTTAATGGAAGCGCAGATATGTATGGGGCAAACAGAATTCTGCTGCAATGCATACGACTTTTTTATCCCAGGAAAATATTTTTGATAGTACCTGCCCAGGGTTTGCTAACTGAAGCTATTGAGAAACAACCTACCGATTACCGACACGTTGAAGTGATTGTCTTCAATGATATGCCATTACTGTATAGGGGAATGGGGCTGCAGGGAGGATTAAGCTTAATGCAAAAATTTATACGCTTTAAAAAATTCATAAGGCGACTGAAGGTTGATAAACAAATACAATGGGCTTATATCAATACATTGTCTTGCCTGGTGCCGCTGAAGGCTGTGAAAATGTGCGGCGTTAAATCACTGGTTCATATTCACGAAATTCTGGAAAATGATAGGTTATTAACAAGAGGCATTAACCGGTACGGGCTCAAATGGTCAGATAAAATAATTGCCGTCTCTAAACCTGTAAATGAAAACCTTTCTGAAGTTGCTACGAAAGCTGAAAAAAAGAAAGTAGTAACGGTGCTTAATGGAATCAGTGACATGTATTTGCCACAAACAGAACACCGTTCCCAAGAGCAAAGCAAAATTGTTGTAACTCTTTTTGGTAGAATTAAACCGGAAAAAGGAATATGGTTTTTTCTGGATGCTGTTAATGAGCTCTCTCCTGCATTTGTTGAACGGTGCGCTTTTCATATTATAGGAAGTGCTGCACCCGGCGGTGAACAAATGGTAACAAAACTGAAAGAGGATATAAAAGGTCACAGATATGCATCACACATCAGTTTTCAAACCTTTATTCCGGATATAAGGGAGAAGCTAAACCAAACTGATATAGTGGTAGTGCCATCCCTGATGCGTGATCCATTTCCTACAACTATACTTGAGGCGTTGAGTGCTGCAAAACCAGTTATTGCTACCAAAACCGGGGGAGCTGTTCAGTCTGTGCAAGACCAGGTCACCGGTTTTTTAATTGATGCCGGAAATACTGCTGCGTTTTCAGGCGCAATGCAAAAGCTCATTGAATCAAAAAATTTACGCACAACGATGGGTGACGCGGCAAGAAAAGCATTTCAGCAGAAATTTACAAACGCCATTTTCGCGCAAAACTTCATGGCGGAAATAGAATCTTTTGAATTGGCATTGCAAGCCTGAATTTATGCTCTCACTATCAGCAGAAAAATATAAACAGTACAAAGAATTTGTATTCAGGAGGGTGATAAATATCTCACTTGTAATCCTGTTTTTTCTTATTTCTTCAAACAGGCTTTTTCCTATTCCTATTGACAAGGTCACGCTTCCTTTTTTTATTGCAGCTGTTTTACTAGTGGCAGGAGGCACCTTCAGTCTTTTAAAAACCGAATTCTTATCCCTGATCATTTTTATGATCTCTTGCATGCTGAGTATAGCCGCAAATATTACCTCATTTTCCCCAATCATAGTTTTTCCCGCACTTGGCCTGTTATTCAGTTTTGTAGTGTCTAAGAATGTAAGGACATTATTATTGCTTTATCAGAGTCTCTTGATTCATATCATATTGGGAATAGTATTGTGGGTGGCATCTTATATTCAGGGTATGAATGACTACGTATCTTCTATGGGTGCAAAGGGGTTACCATTTTTACATGAAGCAAAAGGCTTTACAGCAACTGTTCAAACATTTGGCACGCTCTGTATAAGCTGGCTGCTTTTATACGAGTTAAAGAAAAAGGAAACTGGTATCGGAAGATGGGACAAATTCTTCTACAATATAGTAACCATTGCCATATTAATAACGTTTAACCGGGCTACATACCTTGCCTATTTCGCGTACCTGTTTTTTACACACAAAAAGCTCTTGATTTTTTATTGCCTGCTACTTTCTGTTTTTGTGATATATTTTATTGATAGTATAATGCTTTTATTTTTAAACGTAACAAGTTTAGATGCCCGAAGTGACTTACTTGAAGGTTTTGAAAAGTCGTACCTGGACAGTCACTCAATACTTATCTGGCTTTTTGGCCGTGGAAACAATTCCATACCTGCTAATATTTTGCAAAACGTTACGATTTATTATCGAAGTGATATTGAAAACGGTCATGCAATGTTGCTGCATACCTACGGGCTGTTTGGTTACGTACTTTATATAACAGGAAGCTTGTATTTCACTATATCTACTTTTTTAAAACGAAGGGACTATTTCTTTACCTGTTTTTGTATACTCTATCTTGTTTTGCTACCTTACATAACCCAGGAGTACATGTCTACAACCTTATATATATTTCTCTGCGTTATTTTTTTTCGTGGTAAGCAACTAAAATCCCGTTATTCCATAAAAGATTCTTTAAACTAATGGTAAAGGTTGCAATTATTGGTACTGTTGGAATTCCGGCTAAATATGGTGGCTTTGAAACGCTTGCCCAACAACTGGTTGAAAATCTGAACAAAGATGATATTAAGTATACTGTTTATTGCAGCGGAACGGCATATAAAAAAAGTAACCGCTTAAAGAATTACAAAAATGCCAGCCTGATTTATTTACCTGTAGATGCAAATGGTGCGTGGAGTATATTATATGATCTCATCGCTATCCTGCACGCATTGCGTAAGAACAATACTTTACTAGTACTGGGTGTATCAGGTCTTATATTTCTGCCGGCGATAAAACTGTTATGGAAAAAGAAAAATTTTGTTGTTCATATTGACGGACTGGAATGGAAGCGGGAGAAGTGGAATAAATTGGCGAAAGCCTTTCTTAAGTTTTCTGAAAAGATTGCAGTCAATTACGCAGATATTACAATTGCAGATAATCTGGCAATCCGGGAATACATTACAAAAGAATACAAAAAAGATTCTGCACTAATTGAATATGGAGCCGATCATGTGAATACACCTCACACTGTTGTAAAAGAAAACTATGCTTTTGGAGTTTGCAGAATTGAACCGGAAAACAATGTACACATTGTCTTGGAAGCCTTCAGCCAAATGCCAGACAAACGCCTTATTATGGTAGGAAACTGGAACAACAGTCAATATGGTTTAGCACTCAGGCAGCGCTTTGACGGTTATAGTAATATAACAATGCTGGATCCCATTTATGAGCAGGAAAAGCTTGATGTACTAAGAAACAGCTGTATGCTTTATATGCATGGTCATTCGGCAGGCGGAACCAATCCTTCATTAGTGGAAGCAATGTACATGGGGCTGCCAGTAGCAGCTTACGATGTGGTGTATAACAGGTACACTATGGAAAATAAAGGCTTTTATTTTTCAGGGCCTGAAGAATTAAGAAGTGTTGTAATTACAATCACACCCCACACCCTTCAACAGAATGCCCTGGACATGAAATGCATTGCCCATAAAAGGTATAGGTGGGCGGTGATTGCAAAAAAATATGAGCAGCTGTTTACCACAAAATAATCAATACACCCCTGCTAGCCGCATATAACGCTTCCTGTCATGGAATTTGATTTAACAATATCAATTGTATTGTATAAAAACCCGGTTGAAGAAATAACCAATTTGCTCAATTGTATAACTACAACAGCTTTAAAACATAAGATTATCATTGTAGATAATTCTCCGGTAAACACCTATACGGATATAGTTAATCGTTTAGATACCGAATATTATTTTTCTAACAAAAACCTTGGTCCCGGAAGAGCGCAAAACTTTGCTATTCAAAAGATCCTGGGAAAAAGCAAGTACCATCTTATCACCAATCCGGATATTCTTTTTGAGCATGGTACACTCGAGAATATATATAACTTCTTAGAAAATAATCCAGACATAGGCCAGGTGATGCCCAAGGTATTTTACAGCGATGGAAACATACAGCGGTTATGTAAATTGCTCCCCCATCCACTAGACCTCATAAGCAGGCGGTTTTTTAATTATACGCATTGGGCAAAACAGCGAAACAGTGAATATGAATTAAAAACCTTCAATTATGATAAAATATTAGATACCCCTAACCTGTCTGGTTGTTTTATGTTTTTAAGAACGTCTTGTTTAGAAGAGGTTGGAGGTTTTGATACAAGATTCTTTATGTATCTCGAAGACTTCGATTTTACTAGAAGATTAAACAAAATAACGAGAACAGTTTTTTATCCCGGCGCCACGGTATTTCATGCACATAAAAAAGGATCTTATAAAAATATCAGGCTCTTGTATCACCATAGCATTTCGGCTATTAAATATTTTAATAAGTGGGGTTGGTTATATGACAAAGAACGCGGCATCCTGAATAAAAAAGTGTTATCGCAACTGTAAGCATTATAATACAGGCTGCATTTTTTCATGGCATCATCGTTGCGTCGCAATCACTTCAACTGCAGTACAAATGGCGACAGTAAGCAGCAGCCTTAAATTTACCAGTTTTGAAAAGTAAAAAGCCTGTAATGCTTATTTCCGGCGTTAACCTTACAGAAGGAGGGCCATTGAGTATAATGGTTGATGCGGTGAAAATATTTGTACAACATTATTTGCAACAGTACAGGCTTGTACTCCTCGTACATAATAAAAGCCTGTTTCCTGCCTTGCATAGTAACCCTGCTGTTGAAATAGTTGAATATGCTTACCCTAAAAAATCATGGTTACTAAAACTTTGGTTTGAGTATATACACTGCAGGTTTATTGCTAAAAAAATAAAGCCGGATGTATGGTTTTCCATTCATGATGTTACACCCTCAGTTCAAGCAAAAATACGAGTGGTATATTGCCACAATCCGGCGCCATTTTATAAGCTTACACGAAAAGAAATATGGAACGAAAAAACCTTGTTCTTCTTCCATTTCTTTTACTCTTTTATCTATCGTATCAATATTCGTAAAAATGATTTTGTAATCGTTCAGCAACAATGGATGCGCGAAGAATTTATGAAGCGGTACAAAGTCGCAAACGTTGTGGTGGCTTACCCGGATATACGGCTGCCCGAAATAGCACATGCCATGCATCCACAAACACCGCAAGGTGTTTTCAGGTTTTGCTATCCCGCCTTACCAAGGTCTTTCAAAAACTTTGAGGTAATATTAAAGGCAAGCGATTTTTTATACCAGTCAAATAAACGGTTTGAAGTTGTGCTTACAATTGATGGTACAGAAAATAACTATTCAGCCGCATTACTGGAAAAGTACAGGCATCTTGGGTGTATAAAATTCATTGGCCGGCAAACGCGTGAAAACACAATGAAACTTTATACAGAAAGTGATTGCCTTATTTTTCCTTCCAAAATGGAAACTTGGGGCTTACCTATAACGGAGGCAAAATTTTACAGCCAGCCAATGTTGGTTGCCGATGAAAGATATGCGCATGAAACAGTAGGTAAATATGACAAAGTATGTTTTTTCGAAACAGGCAATCATCAGCAACTTGCCGGGTTGATGGAACAGGCAATAACCGGCAACCTGCAATATCATCAAACAACCTATACCCAACCTGCCCGGCCTTTTGCCAGGTCCTGGAATGAATTGTTCGGGATAATTCTTGCTGACTATGATGACGCGAAAAGCAAGGACGAAACGAAGGTTGCGTAAAAAGGCTCTTGTCAGTATAGCATCGTTAAACCTTCGCGCCTGCTCATTATTGTTGCTGTAGTACAAGAGTGCGACGCAACAGCAGCTTAATGCATGTACTGCAGCTGACTACATCACTATTTTAACCCCTGTATTATTAAACCAACAGTTGTAATAATAACGAACCGCCTTGTAATCGGTGGTATCACCAATGATGTAATATCACTTGCGCATGAGCTTAAGACTGCTTACAACATAGTGGTCGTTTACGGAGAAAAAGAACCTGATGAAAAAGAGGCCCTGCACCTCATCAGGAATGAAACGGGTATAACCTTTAAAAAAGTAAAAGCACTTAAAAAAAGCATCAACGTGTTGGCAGATATTGCTGCATACCGGCAACTTTCAGCAATCATTAAACAGCAGCAATGTGCGGTGGTACACACACATGGTTCAAAATCGGGCTTGCTTGGTCGCCTGGCTGCTTACAGCAATAGCGTGCCCTGTATCATCCATACATTTCACGGTCATGTATTTCATTCGTATTACAACAGGTTTGTATCGTCGTGCATTATACGTTTCGAAAGATTAATGGCGCGTATTACCACAAGTATTATTGCCATAAGTGCAGAACAGCACAACGAGCTGCTAAACATATATAAGATAGCGGGCAAAGCAAAGATCAAAACGATCCCTGTTGGTATAAACAACAACCCCGAAATGCACAGCGACGAAAAGGCGGTAATGCTTTTGGCAAGCCTTCCTGACAATACAACAAAAATTGGTTTTATCGGGCGGCTGGCACCCATAAAAAATCCTGATTTTTTTACTGCGGTCATCAGTGCATTTACCAGTGCATCAAAATGGCCGGCAACATTTTTTATCATTGGTGATGGGGAAGAGAAAAGCCGTTTTCAAAACCTGCTTACGCAAAGAAATATCTCCTGGTGCAATGCGTCTGCGTATAACCCGGCAGCAGTGGTTGTTTTTACATCGTGGATACTGAACATCACCGAAGCTTTAAAGAAGCTCGATATTGTAATGCTTACATCGAAAAATGAAGGCACACCCTTATCGCTGATAGAAGCGCAATTTTACGGCAAGCCTGTTATCAGCACCGATGCAGGTGGGGCCAAAGACACTTTTATACATAATGAAACAGGTTTTCTTGTTCCGCAAAATGATGTAGAAACATATGTAGAAAAATTAGTTTTGCTTGCAGAAGATACAGAACTTAGAAAACGGATGGGTGCAAAGGCAAGCGCTTTTGCAGAAGCAAATTTTTCCAAAAAAGCGGAAGTTGAAAATATCAGGCAGCTTTATCATACGTGCATAAACAATAGCAAATGACGATTCTTGTTACAGGTACCGCAGGTTTTATAGGCTATCATGTAGCCAACCGGTTATTGAAAGATGGCCACCAGGTTATCGGTATAGATTGCCTGAACACTTACTACGATGTTACACTAAAGCACAGCAGGCTTGCCCAGGCAGGTATTGACTCGTCTATGGTGCAATACAATGATGCATGCAACGGCGTAGATGGTTACATATTTTACCAGATACAACTGGAAGATAAAAATACGCTGGCACATATCTTCAACAGGCACAAGCCCGATGTGGTAATACACCTTGCTGCACAGGCAGGCGTACGTTATAGTCTTATTAACCCGGATGCCTATATCAGCAGCAATATTGTAGCATTTACAAACATCCTGGAATGTTGCAGGCACAACAATGTACAACACCTTGTATATGCAAGCAGCTCCAGCGTGTATGGGCTAAACGATGAAAACCCCTTCTCTACCAACCAGAATGTAGACCACCCTATTTCATTGTATGCCGCCACTAAAAAAAGTAATGAGTTAATGGCGCATACCTATAGCTACCTTTTTGGTTTGCCCACAACCGGCCTTAGGTTTTTTACGGTTTACGGGCCGTGGGGCCGGCCGGATATGGCGTTGTTTATTTTTACCAAGGCCATTCTGGAAAACAGGCCGATCAAAGTGTTTAACCATGGCAATATGCAGCGCGATTTTACTTATGTAGATGATATTACAGAAGGCATTGTGCGCGTAATGCACCACGCACCAAAACAAAATGAATCATGGGTACAAAGCACATCAGATGTTTCTGCATCCAGCGCGCCCTATAAAATTTATAACATTGGTAACAACGCACCGGTAAAGCTCATCGATTTTATAGAGGCCATCGAAGCAGAACTGGGTAAAAAAGCTATCAAGGAATTTTTACCTATACAGCCCGGCGATGTGCCGGCTACCTATGCAGATGTAAGCGACCTCGTACGCGATGTAGGTTACCGCCCAAATACTTCAGTAAAAGAAGGCGTGCGCAATTTTATCAACTGGTATAAAAATTATTATCATATAAGTTAGTAGCCAGGCAATATTGCTACTATGAAGCGCCTGTTGCGTCGCACTCTTGTACATTTTATTCACTGTTCGGCAATATGCTACCTCGTTTAAACGTATTTACATCGTTCATTTTCAAAAGTAAATAAGCAGGATGCAGAAAAATATACTCATTACCGGTGGAGCAGGATTTATCGGTAGCCATGTGGTAAGACTGTTCGTTACAAAATACCCGGATTATAAGATTATCAACCTCGATGCACTTACCTACGCAGGCAATCTGGAAAACCTCAAAGACATAGAGCATAGCAGCAACTATGTTTTTGAAAAGGCAAACATTCTCGAGGCAGAAAAACTGAAAGAGATTTTCAGCAAGCACCATATTACAGATGTTATACACCTGGCAGCAGAATCTCATGTAGACCGCTCCATACTATCGCCAATGGATTTTATCTATACCAATATCATTGGTACGGTAAACCTTTTGCAAACAGCAAAAGACTTTTGGAAAGCAGACCTTGCTGCACACCGTTTTCATCATGTATCTACAGATGAAGTATATGGAACGCTGGGCGATGAAGGCTTCTTTACAGAAACAACGGCCTATTCACCAAATTCGCCATACTCAGCAAGCAAGGCATCATCTGATCATTTTGTAAGGGCGTATGGCGAAACATACGGCATACCTTACGTGGTTACCAACTGCAGCAATAACTACGGTCCCAATCACTTCCCGGAAAAACTTATTCCGCTCTTCATCAATAATATTATTACCAATAAGCCTTTGCCCGTGTATGGTAAAGGAGAAAACACCAGGGACTGGTTGTATGTAATAGACCATGCAAGGGCTATTGACACAGTTTTTCACCACGCAGCAAACCACGCTACCTACAATGTGGGTGGTTTTAACGAGTGGAAAAATATTGACCTTGTAAAACTGCTTATAAAGCTGATGGACGAAAAGCTGGGCAGACCAGCAGGTACAAGCGAAGCACTGATAACGTATGTAAAAGACAGACCCGGTCATGATCTGCGATATGCAATAGATGCAACCAGGATCAATAAAGAGTTAGGCTGGTCTCCTTCGGTTACATTTGAAGAAGGCCTTAGCGCAACCATTGACTGGTATTTGTCTAACACAGAATGGTTACAACATGTAACCAGCGGTAATTACCAGAAATATTACGAAGAGCAGTATGCAGGCAGGTAGAAAGCCTGTTTAATTTATAGCTATGCCACATGTATAGCTTTTGCTGCGGTCTTCGCGTTTGCCCAATATAGTTTCTACAGTACAAGAGTGCGACGCAACAGGCGCTTAATAGCAGTACAACAGTTTGGCTCAAAAGAAATTTTACTACATACATGAGAATCGAAGACACACCGCTGAAAGATTGTTACATTATTCACGACACAGTTTTTGAAGACAGCCGCGGTTATTTTTTTGAAAGTTTCAACCAGCAAAAATTTGCTTCGCTTACGGGTATAGACCGCCCTTTTGTGCAGGACAACCAGTCTGCATCTGTACGCGGCGTATTGCGTGGGCTGCACTTTCAAAGGGGTGAACATGCGCAGGCAAAGATGGTGCGTGTACTGCAGGGTTCGGTATTGGATGTAGCGGTTGACATCAGGAAAGATTCGCCTACATTCGGTAAGCATTTTACGCTGGAGTTAACCGATAAGTCCAGGACACAGTTGTACATACCGCGTGGTTTTGCGCACGGTTTTGTAGTACTGAGCGAAACAGCCGTGTTCTTTTACAAGTGCGATAACTTATACAATAAACAGGCAGAGGGTGGCCTTATGTACAATGATCCGTCTTTGAACATAGACTGGCAAATAAAAGAGGCAGATCTTATACTCAGCGATAAGGATAAAGTAAACCCACTGTTACAGGACATTATTGAAACACTATAATCTATGAAAGGAATTATTCTTGCCGGCGGCTCCGGTACGCGTCTTTACCCCATTACAAAAGGTATTAGCAAGCAGATTATGCCTATTTACGATAAGCCGATGATCTATTATCCTTTATCGGTTCTGATGCTGGCTGGTATTAAAGATATCCTCATCATTACCACGCCTGAAGATTCTGCACAGTTTCAAAAGCTGCTTGGTGATGGCAGTGCAGTTGGCTGCAATTTTACGTATGCCGTACAGGCAGTGCCCAATGGCCTTGCACAGGCCTTTGTTATTGGCGAGGAATTTATTGGCAAAGACAAAGTTGCCCTGATTCTTGGCGATAATATTTTTTACGGTTCAGGCTTTAGCAAGCTGGTGCAGTCTTTCAACAACGTAGATGGCGCCGCTATTTTTGCTTACGAAGTAAATGACCCGGAGAGATATGGTGTAGTTGAATTCGACAAAGATTTCAAAGCCCTGTCAATAGAAGAAAAGCCGAAGCAGCCGAAATCAAACTACGCAGTGCCTGGTCTTTATTTTTACGACAACGATGTGGTGGAAATTGCTAAAAACATTCAGCCTTCGCCACGTGGCGAGTATGAGATAACAGATGTAAACAGGGTTTACCTGGAGCGCAAAAGGTTGCATGTAGGTGTAATGAACCGCGGCGTTGCCTGGCTGGATACCGGTACATTCGATTCACTGGCTGATGCAAGTGAGTTTGTGCGGGTAATAGAGAAAAGACAAAGCCAGAAAATCGGCTGCATAGAAGAAGTGGCCTATCGCATGGGTTTTATAGACCATACACAGTTGCTTGGTCTTGCAAAATTGTACGAAAAAAGCGGTTATGGAGAATACCTCCGCCGTGTAAAGCGATAAACAAATAAAAGGCGATCTACAAAAAAAGCCCCGCATTTGCGGGGCTTTTTCATGTTACGCACATATCAATTCATCACAAACTTCTTATCTGTTTTAGCATCTTCATTAAACTTTCTAAAACCGTTTTCCATGCCAACTATCACATCATGTAGTTCAAAGTATTCTTCACTAAAGATCTTTGAACTTTTCAACTGTTGCAAAAACCGATAATACTCTTCTATATTTTCTGTCTCAATATTAATCACATCAGACACTGATGCATGAAACGCTTCTGTACTAAAAACTTTTATCTGCAGCACCTGCGTGTAATTGAGTAGCAGCGGGTAAACTACGTCTGTAAAAACCTTATCTCTGTATGCTTTTGAAAGTCCCATCCATTTTGGTGTAGCCCTTAATAAAAGCAGAACCTGGTACTTCATAACTTTGTTTTATTGATAATCTATAACAGGCAATGGTTTCTTTTGTTCGTAGAAAGCGTATAAAATATCCGGCCGGCACAGGTGTTTAAGTTTTTTATGTTTTTGTTGGCAGACTATATAACAATGCTCAGCTTCGTTGTGTCACTCACTTGTACGCCTTGTTCTTTATTCGGCAACGATGCGCTTTTGCCAACTTCATTCAAATTATGTGCTGCAAAGCATTACTTACATCCTTACAATTTTATGATGGCGCAAAACATCGAGAGTTAAAGCATTACCGGCATGTAGGTTTTTGTAGGCAAGCATATCGCAAATAAATAGTTGGTGGTCTGGCTGGGCTGTAGCGGTTATGTCAACCGGGTGCGCTGCAAGATGCATTACTGCCAGCGCATCTTTAAGTATATAAAATCCGTTCCACCATGTAAGTAAATCTCTCTTCTCCAGGTAAGCGATCTTATTATAGTTGTTGCCGGATTTTTTACCTAAAACATTTACCAGTTTGTACTGTGTTTCAGCCAGCAACTGCAAAACAAAATATTTGTGCCGGTGCACCAATGAAAGTGTTTTGGTTCCATTGTAAATGCCACAAACAAACTGTTTTGGCTGCATACTTATAGCAGTTGCATAGGTTATGATATGCATATTATGGTTTCCGTTTCCATCCGTACTGCTGATAGAATACACAGGAAGGTTAACCCTGTTCCATGGTTTTTTGTGCTGGTTCATGCAGTGGTATCAAGTTGGTGTAAAAAATCTTCTGCAGTGTCAATGTAGCTGTTACGTTTTGCGGCGGGCATTTTATCAAAAGTTTTTAAAAGCATCCCCAGCCTTGCATTACGGGCAAAAAAATCCCTGTGCACATGCATAAACCGCCAGAATAAAGCATCCCATATTTTTTGCCAGTCACCTTTTTGCCAGTTACCCATTTTTAGCAGGTAATTGCTACCGCTTATATACGGCTTTGTTGTCATCAGCCCGCCGTCTGCAAACTGTGTCATCCCGTAAACGTTAGGAACCATTACCCAATCGTAGGCATCTACATACATTTCCATAAACCATTTGTAAACTTCATCAGGGTTAAACTCACACAACAACATAAAGTTGCCTATTATCATCAGTCTTTCTATATGATGGCTATACCCGCTCTGCAGCACTTTTTGTATAACAATATCAACCGGTACAATACCGGTATTGCCGGTCCAGAAGGTTTTAGGAATTTTCCTGTTAAATTGCCAGTAATTTTTGGTGCGTTGTTTTCTGCCTTCACGTTCGTAAACAATACGAATAAATTCCCGCCAGCCGGTAACCTGCCTTATAAAACCTTCCACGGAATTAAGTGGCACCTTATTGTGTTTTGCTATATTGATTGTTTCAGTTACAACCTGTGCAGGTGTAAGCAAGCCTATATTCAATGCCGGCGTAAGCACACTGTGGTAAAGCACATGCTCGGCAGCAACCATTGCATCTTCGTAAATGCCAAATTTCTCAAACCTGTTTTGCAGGAAATCCCTCAACCATTTTTCTGCATCCTCGTGTGTTACGGGATAGGCGGTATCTTTTTTTGAAGGAAAAGGTGATAGAGCGTTTCCATAATTATCTGCAAAATGCTGCTCAATATATCTTCTCGCTTCTTTAGTATATTCCCCTGCTTCAGGCAGCGCTAATTTGGGTACGGTCTCTCCTTTAGGAAATTTCAAACGGTTTTCGGCATCATATGTCCATTTACCGCCCAGCGGTTTATCGTGTTCATCCAATAAAAGTTTTCGTTTTTTCCGCTCTGCTATATAAAAATCTGTCTGGAAATACGTAGACTTTTCTTTGAAGTAGTCGTCTGCTTCCTCCAATGTATTTAAGAAACCTGGTGTACGGTAAATAATACATCGGATCTTATACTTTTTGCAGGCGGTAACCAGCCGGCGTTTCAGCCAGTCATCTGTTAATTCTGCTACATGAATTGCGGTTGTCTTTTTTGTATGCAGGTGTTTTACCAGTTTCCTTGTATCGCAGATATCTTCTGTGGCATTTACGTATGTTACTGTTTTGCCGGTTTGTTGCAGCAATGCCTCATATTGTTTCATGCTCGCACGGTGCAATACAAGCTTCTGTTTATGAAAATTAAACTGCTTAAAGAACAGCCATTCTTCAACAAGGTACACTGCGCGGTCAGTTGCGATTGCCGGGTGTTGCTTAAAAAGCTGGTGAGGAAAGATAATTGTAACATCCATGCGTTTTCTTACAACAAATCTTGTGCATAAAAGTTTTTCCTGCTTCCATGGCAAAAAGAAAACATGGATGTTTCTGTGTAACCGGTTGAGTGTTTAATGATAGAATTGTTACCCGGTAACTACCTTGGAAACGTTTATGTTTGACGATCAAGTGCCTTATCGAAAACACTGTCTAAATTAGCAATCAATGAAAAAAATAAGCAGAAGTGTTATTGCAACCATATGCATGGTGCTCACTACGGGAATTTTATGTGCACAGCAAAAGGTTACAATTGCCGTTGCAGCAAACATGCAATACCCTATGAATACACTAAAGGCAAAGTTTGAAGCACAGACAAACATCAAACTGGAAATAATTCTCAGTTCTTCAGGCAAGCTTACGCAGCAGATACAGGAGGGCGCACCATATGATATTTTTATTTCCGCTGACACGAGCTACCCGCTTGCACTCTACCGTAAAGGCTTTTCCACTGCCCCTCCTAAAGTCTATGCGAAAGGATTATTGGTATTGTGGTCTGCAAAACAAGGTTTGAAACCTGCAGGAGACATGAAAATATTACTTGGCCAGGGCATAAAAAAAATAGCTGTTGCCAACCCTAAGACGGCCCCATACGGTGTTGCTGCAGAGCAGGTATTGAAATATTACCGCTTGTATGACGCCGTGAAAGATAAACTGGTTTTTGGTGAAAGCATTACGCAAACCAACCAGTTTATTACATCTCAGTCTGCTGATATTGGGTTTACCGCTAAATCTGTGGTCCTCTCACCGGAAATGAAAAACAGAGGCAGTTGGGCCGATGTGGATCTTAAAGCCTATGCCCCCATTGAACAGGCGGCAGTTATGCTAAAGCATGGTGAACAAACGAATAAACCGGCAGTGCAAAAATTTTACGAGTATCTTTATTCAAAAACAGCAAAAGACATATTGCAGTCATTTGGGTACCTGGTAAAGTAGTGAAAACTGCGCTGTTTAAACCTCGACTGCTGTCTGACGGGAACCGGTATAACCTGTAATCTATGGTAGAATTTGAGCCGTTTTGGTTAACTGTAAAACTTGCATTTGTAACGACAATCATCCTGCTACTGTGTGCTATACCACTGGCATGGTGGCTGGCGTACAAAAAAGATAATTTCAAGACCATCATCGAGGCGGTGGTTAGTCTGCCACTTGTTTTACCACCGTCTGTTATTGGGTTTTACTTATTGCTTGCTTTTAGTCCCTCCAATGCTTTTGGAAAAATGCTTGAACAATATTTTGATGTTCGTCTGGCCTTTTCCTTTCCCGGGTTGGTGATTGCATCCGTTATTTACAGTTTGCCTTTTATGATTCATCCCGTACATGCAGGGTTTACGGCATTATCTCAAAGTTTGAGGGAAGCCTCTTACTCCCTTGGTAAGTCCAAATGGCAAACACTATGGCACGTATTACTACCAAATATTAAACCTGCGCTGCTTTCTGGCATCGTGTTAACCTTTGCGCATACAATTGGAGAGTTTGGTGTGGTGTTGATGATTGGTGGTAATATTCCCGGGCAAACAAAAGTGGCCTCAATTGCTATATATGATGAAGTTGAAACCATGAACTACGCGGCTGCAAATGCCTATGCACTTATATTGTTTGTTGCTGCCTTTATCATTTTGCTTGCATTGTATCTTATAAACAGGCGATTCGACAAGATAAAATTTTATGATTGAATTTTCTTTGCAGAAAAAATTACATGCCGCCAATGGCAATATGCATCTTGACGTACACTACAAACTGCGTGAAGGCGCTTTTATTGGTGTGTATGGGCCGTCTGGCTCTGGTAAAACATCGCTGCTGAGAATGCTTGCAGGTTTTTTAACGCCGGATGCAGGGTACATAAAAGTGGGGAATGACTACTGGTTTCAACATGCAACCGGCAGCAGCATGCCGCCACAGAAACGAAGTATTGGTTTTGTGTTCCAGGATTATGCTTTATTTCCGAACATGACTGTAAAGGAAAACCTTTATTATGCGTTAGATAAACAAACTCAACCTGCAATTGCCGATGAGTTGCTGGCATTGGTAGAGCTGGAGCAGTTTGCCCACCGTAAAATACAAACACTTTCAGGCGGGCAAAAACAACGGGTTGCCCTGGCAAGGGCTTTGGTGCGTAAACCGCAACTGCTGCTCTTAGACGAACCGTTGTCTGCACTCGATACAGATTTACGCGAAAGACTGCAATCCCTCATTTACAGCCTGCATAAGCAATTCAATCTTACAACCATTCTTGTAAGTCATGATATTGGAGAAATAGCCCGGATGGCCGATGAAATTCTTTTTATAAAAGAAGGCAAAATAGCACGGCATGGGAAAACAGCCGATGTTTTTTCTGCAACAAATACCGGTAATAAAATTGCTGCAACAGTTATCCATACAACGCCCGAAACACTGCAGATACTTATTGGTAAAGATATTATCACAATACCGGTAACGTTAGCACAGGGTGCCTTACCAGAAAAGGGAAGTACTGTTTATCTCGATTTTGAAAGCCTGCATATTTCTCCTGAAAAGTAAATAACCGATGCAGCTTTGAAACACTGATGTAACCTAAATAATTTATAGCCGGCTTGTAAAGCAGATCGCTGCAGTTGCCATAAAAAACGAACGCACAAGTGAGTGACACAACAGGTGATGCCATGAAAGATGATGCCGGCATCATTATTTACTTTACACTTCTGCCTTTCCATTCGTACTTTCCAAATCTGCCAAGCCAGCCCGAAATAACGGTGTAGAGAATATGCAAGGGTTGCATAAAAGGGAACCAGGCCAGCAGTTTTGCCTGGCGAAAAAATTTTGCAGCAGGTAACATAAAGATCATTTCTGCAAGTGTTTTTGCACCAAGCAGTATAAGCCATAAATAAAAAAAAGGCGTGTAAAAAATAGCGCATAGCGGTAAGAGCAGCAATACGAGGTTAACAAAGTAAACCAGTAACAAGACTGCAAAAATTCGTTTGTCGCTATAGCTGGTGGCTTTACTTGCCCAGCGTATACGCTGGTTAATGAAGCTTTTTACATCAGGCATTGGCGGTGTTGAAACAATTACCTGCCGGCTGAAAAGATAACCCTGCCTGCCCGGAAAATGCTGGCGGATTTTGTGCATTAAAAGCATATCGTCTCCGCTGGCAATATTGTCAACGCCTCTGAAACCGTCTACAGCAAAAAAAGCATCTTTTTTGTAGGCCAGGTTTGCGCCGTTGCACATGCTTAGCATACCGGCATTAACGGCTGCTGCGGTAATGCCCTGCAGACTTATAAAATCGAGACATTGAAAAACGGAAATTAAACGATTGTTATTGGTAAACCTGACAGGGGCCGCAACAAAAACATTTCCTGTAGTGCTGATGTATGCATCAAAAGTCTGTAGCCATGTTTCCGGAACAAAGCAATCAGCATCTGTGGTAATGATCCATTGATGTGTGGCATGATTTACGGCAAGTTCTATTGCCTTCTTTTTGTATGAGTTTTGCTTACTGTCAATAAAATCTTTCAGTTGCAATAACCTTACATTGCTGTTTTGCTGTTGTAGTCGTTGTACGATTGCTGCCGTGCTGTCTGTAGAAAAGTCATCAATAACAATTACTTCAAACATATCGCCAGGGTAGTTATTTGCAAGTACAGATTGCACGCAGGCGGCAATATTTGCCGCTTCGTTTCTTGCAGGAATTATGATGGAGAAACTATTTAAAGGCGAAGCATGCTGCTGTGGTACAAATAATTTTAAGGTCGTAAATAAAACGGTGTAAAGTAATATAAGCAGGCAGTATAAAACCACCAGTATAATCGCCACATATGTAACAATGGTCCACATAGGATGCAAAGAAATAAATTATCAGCAGAATGCCGCTGCTATATTCTTAATATGTTGCTCCTTTAGCAATGAGTGGCCGGTTGGTAAGATGGTTTGCTTTACCATTGGTAAACCTGTTGCAAACGGGTGTGCACGTTTGCTGAGTATGATCCTGTCGTGCGCCCCGAAAATGAAATGTACATGGATGGTATGCGCTGAAACGGCTTCCCGGAACCTTTTTTTTGAGGGGTTAAACTTTCGTAAAGTTGTCCACCGCTTATATAACAATGCCCTTACTGCCTTATCATCGAGATAATAGTGCACAAATTTCACAATGCTCTTATTAAGCAGGCCCATGGCTTTCCCAATATTTACCAGGGCAAAAAACCATGCAGGGTTTTGCATGGTTACTTTAAACAACCAGTTGCCAGGTGCGGTTTGTGTTGCCATAAAATACCAGAAATTAGTATGCAGGCCATCAGGTGCAATCAATACAGCCTGGTTTATCTTTTCCGGGTTGCTTTGCAACAGGCCCAGTGCAATTCTGCCACCCATGCTGTACCCACATAATGTGATGCCTGCGGTAGTGGTAATGCCCCCTTCAGCAAGTGCCAGGTCAATAATGGCAAACAAATCCTGCGGTGTAAAAGTTAAACCCCCGTTCCATACTGTGCATGCATGGTATGGCAGGTTGATACACAAAAAAGTGTAAGTATCTCCAATAAAATGTTGAAGCGGTTCAAACGTTGCGGCATCTTCCCCAAACCCATGAAAGCAAACGGCCACACGGCTTCCCGTGCCGTAGATGTGAAAGCAGATCTCGGAATTTTTATAACTGATAAACCGCGTAAGCAATGAAAACGGTATTAAGAATTTTTAAGAAAATTAAATACTTTATTCTTTGGTGGTCTGGTAAAGATAGTAGAAATTTGAATTAGTTGCATAACGAACTGTATGCCAAACAACCATTTTAAAAGCGAGGAATTATATAGTGTTATTAATGGTATTGCCAGCAGTGCCATAGCGCGTCGTTTGCAAAAGCATTTTCGCGAAGCTGTGCTCGACATCACTATAGAGCAATGGAGCATATTGTACCACCTGTGGCAGGAAGATTGCATCAGCCAGCAGGATCTTTGCAAACGCACCTACCGCGATAAGCCCAGCATGACCAGGCTTATCGATAATCTGGAAAAACAAAAGCTGGTAAAACGCATGGCATCAAAAGAAGACCGCAGGAAAAACCTGATCTGTCTTACACCTGCGGCCAGGGATCTGCAAACACTTACCATCGACCTGGCTAATCAAACAATGGACGAAGCGCTCAGTGGCCTTTCGAAGACTGAAATAGAAACAGCAAAAAAAGTACTGTACCGCGTGTACGATAACCTGAAACATAAGAAAGAATAAAAGAAATTTTGGGCCCGGCATTGGAATATGCATCAGGCTTTGGTTGCGTCGCACACTTGTACAACAGCTCATTATTCGGCAGCTCCGGGCATTACCACGTAAGCGTTATCGGGCAGTACTGTTCATCAATCGAAGAAGTTAACCATAACAAAGCCTTAATTATAAATCGCATTTTCTTCCCTCCAAATCAAAAAGTATATGCAAACCACAACAAAAGCTTTAAACGGCGCCGAATGGCTTATCAAAGACACAGATCCTGCAGATGTGTTTACCATAGAAGATTTTTCTGAAGAGCAGAAGATGATCGAAGACATGTCTCACCAGTTTATAGAAACAGAGGTGTACCCCATTATAAACCGCCTGGAAAAAATGGAACCAGGTCTTATGCCCGGCCTGCTCGAGAAATCCGGTGAGCTTGGCTTGATAGGCGCAGGCGTACCTGAGCAATACGGCGGTTTGGGAAAAGACCTGATAACCTCTACAATAATCAACTCCAGCTTTGGACGCGGGTATTCTTTCTGCGTGGCATTTACAGCCCATACCGGCATCGGGTCTATGCCCATTCTTTATTTTGGTACAGATGCACAAAAAGAACAGTACATGCCCAAACTTACCAGTGCAGAATGGAAAGGGGCGTACGGGCTAACAGAGCCAAACAGCGGCAGCGATGCATTAGGTGCAAAAACAACAGCAAGATTAAGCGAAGATGGCAAGCATTATATACTAAACGGTCAAAAATGCTGGATCACCAACGGAGGTTTTGCTGATGTTTACACAGTCTTTGCAAAGATTGATGGAGATAAGTTTACAGCATTCATTGTAGAAAGGGGCTTCGAAGGTTTTACACAAGGTCCGGAAGAACACAAAATGGGTATCAAAGGATCATCTACCGTACAATTGTACTTCCAGGATTGTAAAGTTCCGGTAGAAAATGTACTGGGTGAAATTGGCCGCGGGCACGTAATCGCTTTCAATATTCTCAATACCGGCCGCTACAAACTTGGTGCGGCCACACTGGGCGGCGCAAAAGAAGCCTTGAACGTATCACTAAAGTATGCGATAGAAAGGGAACAGTTTAAAACGTCTATATCAAATTTTGGCGCCATTAAATATAAACTTGCAGAGATGGCCATTCTATGCTGGATCGGCGACAGTGCATTGTACAGAACAGGCAAAAACATTGTTGACCGCGAAGAAGAACTGGCAGCCACAGGTTTATCTTTTGAAAAAGCCTACCTCGGCGCTGCGGAAGAATATGCCATAGAATGTGCCATGATCAAAGTATATGGCAGTGAAGTGTTGGATTACTGTGTAGACGAAGGTGTACAGATACACGGCGGAAACGGGTTCAGCGACGAATACGAAATAAGCCGCGCTTACAGGGATAGCCGCATAAACCGCATTTACGAAGGCACAAACGAGATCAACCGCCTCCTTACTGTGGACATGGTATTAAAACGGGCATTAAAAGGTAAGCTCGACCTCATGGGTCCTGCTATGAATGTGGCCAAAGAGCTGATGAGCATTCCTTCTTTTGAGGAAGAAGAAGGTGCCTTTGCAAAAGAAAAAAAATATGTCACAAACTTTAAAAAAGCCATTTTACTCGTTGCAGGAGCGGCGGTTCAAAAGCTCATGATGAACCTGGATAAAGAACAGGAGGTTTTAATGAATATTGCTGATATGGCAATAGACGCTTACAATGCAGAAAGCGCATTGCTGCGTGTGATGAAGATGGCTGATAAAGGAGACAATGCAGCATTGCAAACAGATATAATGAACGTTTATATGTATGATGCTGCAGACCGTATCAGCAAGAATGGAAAAGACGCGTTAAATGCATTTGCAGAAGGTGATGAACTGCGTATGATGCATATCGGTCTGAAAAGATTTACAAAAGTGGAACCGTTTAATACTAAAGCCGCAAGAAGGCGTATTGCCGATAAACTAATTGCAGAAAGAAAATACTGCTTTTAACGTGCGTGGCAGTGTGGCATGACAATTGAATAATGCGCAGTACAGTAATCCATAGCAACAGAATACTTAAAGCATCTATCCCTTTATAAAGCCGTTTATCAAATAGCAACAGTTATTTAATAAACGGTTTTAAACTTCGCTGCTTTTATTCCTGTCTTTGGATTTCCAAAACCGCGATTCTATGAATAATATCCCTACGCAAGTGTCAACGCTAAATGGTGGTGAATGGCTTATTAAAGAAAGTTCACCGGTAGATGTTTTCGTTCCTGAACAGTTTACAGAAGAACAGAAAATGGTGGAAGAAATGTGTTACCAGTTTATGGAAACAGAAATTCTGCCGTTACATACAAAAATCGATAAAGAGCCTGCCCTTAGTGCGCAGCTCCTGAAAAAAGCAGGAGAACAGGGCTTACTCGCAGCGCATATCCCGGAAGCCTATGGCGGCATGGGAAAAGACTTTGTTACAGCCAGCATTTTAATGGAAGGCCTCGGAAGGGGTTACTCTTTCTCCGTTTCTTACCTGGCGCATACAGGCATTGGTACAATGCCTATTCTGTATTTTGGTACCGAGGCGCAACGGGAAAAGTACGTTCCCAAACTTACATCGGGGGAATACATCGGAGCTTACGGGCTTACAGAACCCGGCAGCGGCAGCGATGCCCTGGGCGCAAAAACAACGGCCGTTTTAAGCCAAGATGGTAAGCATTACATTTTAAACGGTCAGAAGTGCTGGATAACAAATGGTGGCTTTGCTGATATTTTTACCGTATTTGCTAAAATAGATGGAGACAAGTTTACCGCATTCATTGTTGAAAAAGGATTTGAAGGTTTTACTATTGGTGCAGAAGAGCAAAAAATGGGCATCAAAGGTTCCTCAACAGTGCAATTGTATTTCCAGGATTGTAAAGTACCTGTAGAAAATGTGCTCGGCGAAATTGGCCGCGGCCACATCATTGCGTTTAATATCTTAAACATTGGCCGGTATAAATTATGCGCCGCCACGGTGGGTGCCGGCAAAGCCGTAACGCAACTTTCTCTTCAATACGCTATTAACAGGGAGCAATTCAAACAGCCTATTGCAAATTTTGGTGCCATCAAACATAAGCTGTCAGAAATGGCCATACGCACATGGGTAGCAGAAAGTTCTACCTACCGTATAAGCCAGATGATCGACGATAAAGAAAAAGAGCTGCTCAGCGATGGCAAACCATTTAACCTGGCATTTTTGGGCGCCGCAGAAGAATACGCTATTGAATGCGCCATGCTGAAAGTTTTTGGTAGCGAGCTGCTTGATTATTGTGTGGATGAAGGCGTACAGATACATGGTGGAAACGGTTTTAGTGACGAGTATGAAATAAGCAAGGCATACAGGGACAGTCGCATCAACCGTATTTACGAAGGTACAAACGAGATCAACCGGCTGTTAACGGTAGACATGATGCTGAAGCGGGCAATGAAAGGCAAACTGGACCTGATGGGCCCTGCAATGGCTATCTCGAAAGAACTGATGAGCATTCCTTCTTTCGACATAGATGACGAGCCGTTTGCAAAAGAAAGAAAATACATAGCCAGCTTTAAAAAAGCCATTCTCCTGGTAGCCGGCGCCGCCGTTCAGAAACTGATGATGAACCTCGATAAAGAACAGGAAGTGTTGATGAACATAGCAGATATGGCTATAAAAACTTTTACTGCAGAAAGCGCCTTACTGCGCGTAATGAAACTTGCCGACCTGTATGGAGATGCGGCTGTTGCATTGCAAAAAGACATTGTAAATACTTACATCTACGATGCTGCAGACGAGATCAACAAATTTGGTAAAGATGCACTGAACGCTTTTGCCGATGGCGATGAACTCCGCATGATGCACATTGGTTTGAAACGCTATACAAAAGTAGAGCCTTGCAACAGCAAAGCAGCACGCCGCCGCATTGCAGAAAAAATGATGGAAGAAGGCAAATACTGTTTCTAGGCATTCCTACATAAAATTGCAAACCTGCAGGTATATACCTGCAGGTTTTTTTATGTTACCGGCTGTACTGCTACTATTGGGCTTTGGTTGTGTCACTCACTTGTACGGCAACACGCTTTGCAGCAATGTGCAGGTGGCTGCATGCTTATAACCTTGCTGCAGGCGCTTACATTTTAAATGGGGAATGATCATGTTTAGAAAATACCTTGTTGCAATAATACTCCTGCATCATCTCCGCGTTTGCTCACCACAGTTTTTACAGTTGAAGTGAGTGACACAACAGGCGATGCCACCTGCACTGCAGCCGGTAACACAAAGAATTCCTCCGCTTCAAATTTCAGGCACGTTTTTTCTAATGAGTTACCTTTACCAAAAAAAGAAAGGTTTGATAGAAAAAAAACAGAAAATAGATGCCGAAGATAAGGCAGTGCTGGTGGGGCTTGTGCAGGGTGAACAAACATACCAGCAGGTAGAAGAATATCTGGATGAACTGGCTTTTTTAGCGGAGACTGCAGGCGCAACAGCGGTAAAACGCTTTATGCAAAAAATGAAACACGCAGAGAGTAAAACGTTTGTAGGCAAGGGAAAGCTGGAAGAAATTAAACAATACGTACAAAGCAAAGATATTACGCTGGTGATCTTTGATGATGAACTTACGGGCTCGCAGATACAGAATATTGAAAAGGAACTGGGCGTTGTTACAATCGACCGCAGCGATCTTATTCTCGACATTTTTGCCCGCCGCGCAAGAACCGCACAGGCCAAGGTACAGGTAGAGCTTGCACAATATCAATACCTGCTTCCGCGGTTGAAAGGCATGTGGAAACACCTGGAAAGGCAAGGTGGTGGTATTGGTACACGCGGCCCCGGAGAAACAGAAATTGAAACAGACCGCCGTATTGTAAAAGATAAGATATCGTTGCTTAGAAAGCGGCTTTCAGAAATAGACAAGCAATCTTTTACACAGCGCAAAGACCGCGGCGAGTTTATCCGTGTGGCACTGGTGGGCTACACCAACGTAGGCAAAAGCACCTTAATGAACCTGCTAAGTAAGAGTGACGTGTTTTCAGAAAATAAACTGTTTGCTACACTCGATACCACTACACGTAAAGTAGTATTTGAAAACACGCCGTTCCTGCTGAGTGATACCGTTGGTTTTATCCGCAAACTGCCGCACCACCTGGTAGAAAGTTTTAAAAGTACGCTCGATGAAGTAAGGGAAGCCGACCTGTTACTGCATGTGGTAGATGTTTCGCACCCGCAATACGAGGAACAGATTGGTGTGGTAAATAAAACGTTGCAGGAACTAAAAGCATTTGATAAACCAATTGTTATTGTATTTAATAAAATGGACCTCTACGAGGAAAAAAATATAGATGAATGGATAGAAGATGAAGTGCGCCACGAGATACTGCGCGAACTGCGGGAACGCTGGGAAAATGAAACCAATGGCAACTGCATTTTTATCTCAGCCACGGAAAGACTTAACCTCGATGAACTGCGCAGTACCATTCTCTCCAAAGTGCGAGACCTGTATAAAATCCGCTACCCGTACAAAACAGCATTCTTTTATTAGTTTTCCTGCTTGGTAAGAAAATCTTTTTTAAGGCTTAGCCAGAGCGAATCGAAAGACTTGTCTTCGCGGTTCTTCCACTGGCTGAGCTTCTCCAGCATTTTTTCTTTTCGTTCGTGTTTTGCCTGTTCGAGGAATTGTTTTATAAATTCGCTGTCCTGCTCAAAAGCAAGCTGGTTGTATAGTTCCTTTAAATCTGTTTCCTTTTTGGTATTGCGGTAGGCAATTTCTTTTTCCATTTCTTCCCGCAGCCTTACTTTTTCATCATATGCGCCAGATGGTAAAATGGTTTTGGCTATTACAGGCATCAGCTCAATAAGCACCAGCAGTATTACCAGCAGGTAGTAGCGGAAAGCCATAGCACTGTTGTTTTCTATCAGGTGCTGCAGCGCTTCAATGCGCACCAGGAAACCATCATTCAGCAATGCTTCAAACTTTTTTTGTTCTGCCTGTTTGCCTGTTTCAATGGCAGCAAGCGAGCTGTCTATTGCATGCATACGCGGTTGCATTGCAGTATTCAACTGGTTGTACGCTTCATCCAGCCTGGTGTACTCATTTTGCTTTGCTCTGGCAATGTCTCTCAAACCAACTTTGCCTGTGCCGCCCGTTCCATCTGTTTCTGCAATAAATGCATCTCTCGATTTGCTTACTTCCGCATATTTATTATCCAGTTGCAGCCCGATGGCTTTTTGCTCAGTCAGCAGCCCGGTTTTTTGCGCAGCATATAAACTATCGAGTTGTTGCAGTTTTGTTCTTTTCTTCTGCTCATTATCCAGAGAAATCTGCATATGTATTTCTTTATCGAAGAGGTATAACAATGCAGGCTGGGCCATAAAAGTACCAATGGTTATTGCAAGCGCACCGCGAAAGAGAAAGGGAATTGTTTTGTTTTTGTTGGCAGCAGTAATGCCTTTTATAAGTGCGCGGTCTATACCCAGTATAATGCCACCCATAAAAACGCCCAGTGCCAGTGCAAGCCAGAAACCAGTAACAATGGTAGAGAAAAAATACGTCCATGCAAGTGTGGCAAACAGCCAGGTACCAAGCACAGCCATGCCTGTTATGGCATAACGGTTTCGGTCTACCGCGCAGTCAACCAGTATTTCTTTTTCGGCTGTACTTAACCACCATAGCAATTTTGTGAACGACGAAGGCTCATATTCCGCTCTTTGCGAGAGCGACTGTACGCTTTGCTGCATAGCAATATTTTAAAAGTAAATATTAGTGGTTAAGGCAGGAACAACATTACAGATAACGCTGTAAAAGTATCAGCAATTTTATAGCGGCGGGTATTTTTGTTTATTTTAACGCCAACATTTTTCCGGCACATGAAAAGCGGTAGAAAAATATGTGTTGGCCGGCAGTATTTTTTCATGGCATCGCCGGTTGTGTCACTCCCTTGTACGTTCCGTTTGCATGGCTGCTGCAGCGTTCCTGTTTGCGCAGTGCGTTATTAAGTAAGGTCGTGGCATTAACCTTCGCGTTTGCTCATCAAACTTCCTGCAGTTAAAGTGTGCGACGCAACAACAGCCTCATTGTTAAACATTAGCCGGGTACATAAAACCATTCTAACATAAATCCGTAAATTACAGTTGTAGCACCGGCTTTATCCACGTCTGTTAATAAGAAGATAACGATGATCTTGTTTTATTGAAACAATAGATACGTAACTTGAATAAACTTCACTTATATGCGTTGGAGAAAATTTAATGGCGAATCAATTAACCTGCCTATCAAAGACGCCGTAGAAGAGGCTATCAAAAAAGAATCGGAAAAAGGTAACCATCTTAAAGTTTGTATTGGCACAGACAGCCAGGTTAAAGGCGCAGAAACAGAATTTGCAACCGTTATCGTTTTTTTGCGTGAGCACAATGGCGGCTTCATGTACATTCACAACGAAAAAACCCGGCACAAGTACAACATCAAAGAAAGGATGCTCGTAGAAGTTGCAAAGAGTATTGAAATTGCCTACGAACTATGTAACCTGTTTATCCGTTACGACGTGGATATGGAAGTACATGCTGACATAAACACAAACCCGCAGTTTAAAAGCAATGATGCCTTGCGGGAAGCAATGGGTTACATACTGGGTATGGGTTTTGCCTTTAAAGCCAAGCCAGAAGCATTTGCCAGCAGCTGTTGTGCAGATAAAGTTTGCAACTGAAAAAAAGATATTGCAAAAACCATAGCAGCCGCTATGGTTTTTTGTTGTGCTGTGTACCCAGCTGTCGCCGCTTAAATACAATTAGTAACAGTACCAGCAGTACAGCAAAAGATCCGGCAATAAGATAAAATCTTTTCTCAGCCCCGGCCTGTTGTTGCTGCAGCTCTCTTAGTGCCAGCTCCCGTAGACCTTTAATAACTTCTGCGCTGTCAGGTGCTGGTCCTATGCGGTGTGTATTGCCAATATCATTTTTAAGTATGCTGTCTGTTTCCCTTCTTATACGGTTAGCGTCTTTTAGCTGTTGCTGGTATTCAATACTGTCCTGCCGTAATACTTCATGCATACTGTCGTAGTTCACCTGCTGCGCAGCGGCATGCCAGGCCGGAAATAAAATAAAAAAGATTAGTAATAAGCGCATAAGACCGGCGGTAAAGAATGACTGCAAATTCGGCAAAATAAATATCTTGTGCCCCTCATATTTTCTAAAAAGGATTTGTATGCAACTGACAGAAGTGAACAGCGCGGCCACCGCAGCAGATTTTATAAAGGTGAATGTGCTCATGAACAAAAACAACCCTAATTATATACGGCCCATAGACAATGAAGTGCATGACACTTTCAATAAAGAAAAGAACAAACAGTATAAATACGGCGAAACCAAACGCTGGATTTTAAAAGACGATCATGGTAAACTTATCGGCCGCATTGCAGCCTTTACACATACAAAATATGTAAACAAGGGTACCGACTTTGCTACGGGCTGCGTAGGTTTTTTTGATTGCATCAACGACCATCGTGCGGCCAACACATTATTTGATGCAGCCAAAGCATGGTTACAAAGCAAAGGTATGGAAGCCATGGATGGCCCTGTAAATTTTGGCGACCGTGACAAATGGTGGGGCCTTATGGTAGAAGGTTTTGATCAGCCGCCTATGTATGGTATGTCTTATAACCCGCCATACTACGAACAACTGATGGAAGGCTATGGTTTTAAAAATTACTACAACCAGTACTATTATGCCATGAGCATAGATGCGCCTTTGCCGCCACGCTTCCCGGAGCGTTACGCAAAGTTCTCTGCCAAACCCGGCTACTCTGCCAGGCATATTGATATTAAAAACCTCGATAAACACGCGGCCGAGTTTGCCACCGTGTACAATGCGGCATGGGCACAGCATGGCGAAGCAAAAGAAATGAGTGTGGAACAGGTTAAAAAGCTCTTCTATAAAATGAAACCTATTCTCGATGAAAGAATTGTGTGGTTTGCATACTATAAAAACGAGCCCATAGCAATGTGGATCAACATACCCGACCTGAATGAATTTTATAAACACTTCAATGGTAAGTTTGGCCTGCTGCAAAAACTGCAGCTTTTATGGCTGAAGAAACGGGGCGCCTGTAAAAAGTTTACCGGTATCGCTTTTGGTATTGTACCGAAATTCCAGGCACTGGGCATTGATTCTTACATGATCTATGCCGGAGCGCTCTTTATACAGGGCAAGCGGTTTTACGATATGTACGAAATGGGCTGGGCCGCAGACTGGAACCCGAAAATGCTCAACATCTACAAAACGCTGGGCGGCAATCAAAGCAGGCGCATGGTTACTTACCGGTATATTTTCGATACCGGTAAACATTTTTTTGAACGCCACCCGGTAATGGATTATGCAGCGCAATAAATTAAGATTGCAGTGCCCATGCTGCTGTAGCTTTAATACCTTCTTTGTATGGCGTGGGCGTAAACCCATAAGCGTTATCGAATTTTGCTGAATCAAAGATGTATGGCCATTCATTCTGGTAGAGCATTTCCACAGATTCCTTCAGTGGCCTGTTAAACAGCCCGATCAGTTGCATCATCCATTTTGAAATAACGGTGTATTTAGCAGAAGCATTCATCGCTTCCGCTGCGGCTGCAATAAAAGCTTCGCCGGTAAGCGGGCCTGGTGCAGTAGGCAGATGCCAGGTTTGTCCAAACGCATGATCGTCTTTTGCCAGTATGTACAGCGCTTTTGCTGCATCTGGTACGTATGTAAAAGAGTGCGGTACTTTTGCATTCATCAGCCACTGTGCACGTTTCTTCTTCTGCATGTTTTGAAAGACCAGCAAGTTGGCCACGCTTGTTGCAAAACCAATTGGACCGTAAAAGTCAGCTGCCCTTGCTATGGTAGCCTGTATGTTACCTGCCTTCATTTCATCCAGCAAAAAGGTTGCAATACGGGCACGCACTTCTCCCTTCCGGCTACAGGGGTTAAATGGTGTTGTCTCGGTCATTGTCCCGTCTACCCTTCCGTACATATACACGTTGTCAAAGAAGACCAGCTTTGCGTTGTATTGCTTACACGCTTCTACAACGTGCTGCATAATCTTCGGCCACTGTTCGCTCCACACACGTATATCATATTGCAGGCCTGCCAGCAGGTAAACAACCGATGAGCCTTTAACAGCTTCCGCCGTTTGTATTTTGTTTGTAAGGTCTGCCGCAAAAGCAGCAGCGCCATTTACAGGTTTGGCTTTGCGCGAAACAAGTCTGACGTTTTCGTTATTGCTGATGAGTACAGGAGCCAGTTGGTTGCTTACGGCACCGCCGGCACCAAGAATGGTATGCATTGTCATAGTCTTTGGTTATTATTTTTTGGTGCAGGCAGCATTGCTACTATTGAACACCTGTTGTGTCACTCACTTGTGCTGCAGGTTGGTATGTCGGCAGGTGCTAAATGGTAGCGCAACAAAAGTATTACTTATATGACCAGTTACCGGGTGTTGTGCCATACTTCATGTTTCTAAACGCAGCATTCGCGGTTGATACAGGTGATGGTTTTACTGTAAACAACCGGTTATTACGTATTTTTTGTAATCGTGTTGTTGTCATTTGCGGCATCAGCCGCCCTGGCTGGTGCAGTATTTTCTTCCCCGCGTAACTCCTGTATATACTGGTGTTTCAGGTGGTCATAAAAAGAATGTTTATCTACGATCATAGATACAAGGCCTGCTACCATTCCGGCCAGCATCAGGTAAAAGATAACACTGTGGCGGTCGGTCATTTCAAGTACCAGTATGGCAGATGTGAAAGGTGTTCTTGTAACCCCTGTTAAAAAAGCCACCATTCCGCAAAGCATCATCAGGTTGGCTTCTGCCGGTAATACATGAAACCAGCCTGATATGGCAGAGCCGATAGAGGCGCCGCTTGCAAGCGCCGGTGCAAAAACACCGCCTGCAACGCCTGTGGTAAAAGTTATAACAGGGCCTGCGGTTCTAAGCAAAGGTTCGTACCAGGTGGCACCTTTTTCTGCCGTAAACAATTTGGTGGTCATTATCTCTTTGCCCGATCCCGTGGCGGTGCTGCCAAGGAAGTAACCAAAGGCCGCAATAATAAGTGCACATACAACGGCATACAGGATGTACTGGTAATTGTTTTTAAAAGAGCGCTTCCACCTGAAAACAACAAGTATCAGTTTAGACATCAGGCTGCCGGAAAGGCCTGCAATTACTGCCACAACAATTACCGGTAAAAAGATCCAGGTTGAGAGGTCGCTTACATTAGGGTAGCCGAGGTACAGGTAAGGGCCCAGCAATGCCTGGGCAGTTAAGCCGGCAATAATGACAGCGGTAAATAACGCGGTTTTAAAATAGCTGATATGTGTTTTGGTTAGTTCTTCTACTGCAAATACCACACCGCCCAGTGGTGTATTGAATGCGGCAGCAAGACCGGCTGCTGCGCCGGTCATAATCATATTCTGGCGGGATATCTTTGGCCACCACGCCGGTAGCCACTGGTTGATTTTTCTGAAAACAGAACCGGCAATTTGAATGGTGGGCCCCTCGCGGCCAATAACACCGCCACCAAACACTACCAGCAACGACGAAAATATCTTCACCACAATAATCCTGATACTAAGCAATTTGTCTACCTTATGATTGTCCCTGGGATTGGCCAGTTCAATGGCAGCGATCACCTGCGGAATGCCGCTGCCACGGGAATAAGGTGCATATTTTTTAACGAGCCACCAGCCAATTACAAAACATACCGGCGTAATCATGAAAAAAGACCAGGCTGCATGTTTAAAAATATATGCGCTGCCTTCTTCTGCATAAGCAAAAAGCCGTGCATACAATACAGCCACCAGCCCGGTAATACAGGAGCCAAGCCAGAACGGGATAGCCTGCAGCAGGTTTTGTTTTACCCGCTCGTTGTGAATGTTGTCAAATGCATTTTTTATTTTTTTGCGTATGCCGGTGAAGATGCTCATGTAAAGAAGTTTGTAGAGAATTAGTGAACGGTTAGCCTGACGCAGAAGTTTCAAAGATAAAATGCAAAAAATAAATGGCCTGTATAATCTTCGGTTATAAAAGCGCAACAGGGGCGGGAAGAAAACCCTGATTAAAAGAATGCTGCACATGCAGTATCGTTGCTGAATAAAGCGCTATAGTACAAGTGAGTGACACAACGGAAGGTTAATAGTAGTACTGCAGCCTGCTACAAAAAATAAAAGCAGCTATCTTTGCAGCCGCAGATTATGAATTTAAGTGTGTTGCTTGACAGCTATCAACAATCTCCCCGTCTTTTTCAGTTGACGGACAGGCTTCTTTTTGCCGATGCGCAAAAAATCTTCTTAAAAAATTTACAGGGCAGCAGTGCCGAATTTGTAGTAAGCAGTGTGTTTATGCACCAGCAAACACAGGGGCTAAACCACCTGGTTGTGTTGAATGATGCTGAGGAAGCTGCTTATTTTCATAACACGCTGGAGAACCTGACAAGTGCTCTCGACCTGTTTTATTTTCCTTCGTCATTCAAAAACAGGAAGAATTTTAAATTACTCAACTCCTCGCATGTAATGCTTCGTACAGAAGCACTGACACGGCTTGCGGCAGGCGGTAACAAGAAGATTATTGTTACGCATCCTGAAGCACTGTTTGAAAAAGTAGTATTGCCCAACACGCTTAGCAGCAACATCATCAGCATAAAAACAAACGATACCATTAATCTCGACAGCCTGCTGGAGCTGTTTGTGATGTACGGGTTTGTAAGAACAGATTTTGTATATGAGCCCGGCCAGTTTGCACTGCGTGGTGGCATACTCGATATTTATTCTTTTGGTAACGAAAAGCCATACCGTGTTGAGCTGTTTGGCAATGATGTTGACAGCATCAGGATTTTTGATCCTGAAACGCAGTTGAGTGAGCGAAAGCTGCTGCAGGTAAGCATTATACCGAATATAGAAACACAGTTTGACAGCGGTGAAAAAGTTTCATTGCTGGAGTTTCTGCCTGACAACACCATCATCTGGCTTAAAGACTGGGATGTAATAAAAGAAAAGATAGGTATACAGGAAGAGGATCTTGAAGGTTTTCTTTCTATGCTGGAAGATGGTTATGCCATGCAACAAACAGAAGAGGATGACGACACACGTGTAGTAAAGGAAGTAAGATGGAATGACTTTGTGAAGCATGACATTATAGAACAACAACTGGCCGCCCGACACATTGTTGAGTTTGGTTTTAAACCGCAACTGGCAGATTATGAAATAGAATTTGCCACCAAACCGCAACCCGCTTTTAACAGGCAGTTCGATCTGCTGATTAAAGACCTGAAAGCACATGAAGCTGCCAAATACAGCATTTTCATTTTTGCCGAACAGGTAAAGCAGCTCGAAAGACTCAACAGTATTTTTAATGACCTGAATACAGAGATCCAGTTTATACCTGTTGCCACATCTATACACGAAGGTTTTATAGATGATGACCTGAAAGTTGTTTGTTATACAGACCACCAGATCTTCCAGCGCTACCACAAATACCGTGTAAAACAGGCATACAATAAGAACAAGGCACTTACGCTAAAAACATTGCGCGATCTGCAGCCCGGGGATTTTGTAACACATATAGACCATGGTGTAGGCACATACAGTGGCCTGCAAAAGATAGAAGTAAACGGTAAAACGCAGGAGGCGGTGCGCATCATTTACAAAGACAGTGATATACTGTATGTCAACATCAACTCGCTGCACAAGATTTCGAAATATACGGGTAAAGAAGGAACCATACCTAAAGTAAATAAGCTGGGCAGCGATGTATGGAACCGCCTGAAAGAAAAGACCAAAGCGAAGGTTAAAGAAATTGCTTTCGATCTTATAAAATTATATGCACAAAGAAAGGCACAGCAAGGCTTTGCGCATACACCCGATACGTACATGCAAACGGAGCTGGAAGCCTCGTTTATTTATGAAGACACCCCTGACCAAAGCAAGGCTACGGCAGATGTAAAAAAAGATATGGAGAGCCCATCGCCCATGGACCGGCTTGTGTGTGGCGATGTTGGCTTTGGCAAAACTGAAGTGGCTGTACGTGCCGCCTTTAAAACATGTATAGATGGCAAACAGGCTGCAGTGTTGGTGCCTACTACCATTTTGGCATTCCAGCATTTTAAAACATTTAGCGACAGGCTGAAAGATTTTCCGGTAACCGTAGATTACATAAACCGGTTTAAATCTTCGAAAGAAAAGAAGGAAACACTCAAAAAGCTGGAAGAAGGAAAGATTGACATTATTGTGGGCACACACGGGCTGCTCGGTAAAGAGGTAAAGTTTAAAGACCTTGGTGTAATGATCATTGACGAGGAGCAAAAGTTTGGCGTGGCACACAAAGAAAAACTGAAGACACTTAAAACGAATGTTGACTGTTTGACATTAACCGCAACGCCCATACCACGCACATTACAGTTTAGCCTGATGGGCGCCAGGGATCTCAGTATCATCAACACACCGCCGCCTAACCGCCAGCCAATACAGACAGAAGTGCAGGTGTTTAACCAGGATTTTATCCGCGATTCCATTTACTTTGAAACAGAACGCGGAGGCCAGGTATTTTTTATACACAACCGTGTACAGGGTCTTGGCGAGATGAGCGGGCTTATACAAAGCCTCTGTCCCGATCTGAGCATTGGTTACGCACACGGACAATTGGAGGGCCACGAACTTGAAGAAAGAATTTTAGACTTTATAGACAAAAAATATGATGTGCTGGTTTGTACCAACATTGTGGAAAGCGGCGTAGATATACCAAATGTAAATACCATTATTGTCAATAATGCGCACCAGTTTGGGCTAAGTGATCTGCACCAGCTTCGTGGCCGTGTAGGCCGCAGTAACCGAAAGGCGTTTTGCTACCTGCTGGCTCCACCAATGAGTACACTACCCACAGATTCAAGAAAACGTTTACAAACACTCGAGCAGTTCAGCGATCTTGGCAGCGGTTTCCAGATTGCTATGCGGGACCTCGATATACGTGGTGCAGGCAATATGCTGGGTGGCGAACAAAGTGGCTTTATGGCCGAGATAGGTTTTGAGATGTACCAGAAAATCCTGGATGAAGCCATCCGCGAACTCAAGCGCACCTCGTTCAAAGAATTGTTTAAAGACGAGATAAGCCGCCAGGACGATTTTGTAAGTGATTGCACCATCGATACCGATCTCGAAATTCTTATACCAGACGACTACGTGGAAAGTATAACCGAAAGACTTTCCCTATACACGCGGCTCGATAACTGCGAAAACGAAGAAGAGCTGCAGGCATTCCATACAGAAATGACAGATCGTTTCGGGCCTGTACCCAAGGCCGTGGAAGACCTCTTTACCACCGTTCGCTGCAGGTGGCTGGCAGTAGACCTTGGCTTTGAAAAAATGAGCCTGAAAGATGAAACCATGCGCTGCTATTTCATCAACAAAAACGATTCTCCTTACTTTGAGTCAGATATATTCAAAAACATATTATCGTACCTGCAAACAGGCACCAATAAAGCAAGGCTGAAGCAGGTTGCCAAAAACTTTTTACTTGTTGTAGATGATGTAAAAGGCATGGAAGCTATGCACCGGTTTTTACTGCTTATGCACAAAGGTGTTTTTCCTGCAACAAAAAGACAAGTAGTTTAATTGGCATTTAAGGCACTAAACTTTTATACAATTATACGCGGCAATATCTTCGCAGCTTCAACTAATATTTAAAACTAAACTCTCATGAAAAAACTGTTATTATCAGCAATGCTGGTAACCCTCTCATTCGCCGTATTTGCCCAGTATGATGACGAAAAACCTTTCCATTTTGCAGTTGGCGGCGAAGTTTCATTACCAATGAGCGATCTTAAAGCTTCTGCTGTGTATGGTGTTGGTGTAAATGTGCGTGCCTCTTATAAATTCACAGATTTTATAGAGGGCTTTGTACAAACCGGCGTACACGTTTTTAAAGGTGATGAAGCATATTACTACGGCGACGCTGCAAACATTCTGCACCTGCCGGTTATGGCTGGCGCCAGAATAAATGCCGGTGGTTTTGTTGCCGGTGCAGGTATTGGTTATGGTATGTATGCAGTAAGCGGTTCATCATCCGGTGGCTTCCTGTATAGCCCACATGTAGGTTACGACTTTGGTTCTTTCGAGGCACAGGTAAGTTATACAGGCGTGTCCGTTTCAGGTGGATCATTGCCATACCTGGGTGTCAGGGCGTTTTACAAATTCTAAGATCAAACATCAGGCAGTATAAAAAGGCATCTTTAAGATGCCTTTTTGTTTGCATGTAAAAACTTAAGTTTTGAAAGCTTTACGGGATTTTTTACCTTACTGTCAAATCCCTAATTATGTCAGAAAGTTCTTTTCTAGGATCAGACTCCATTCCGCCGTACACACCAACAAGCGATGAGAAAACATTGGCCCTGGTTTCGCATATCATTACCATTGTTTCTTCTTTCATTGCACCACTGATCATTTACCTCGTGAAGAAAGATGAGTCGCCGTTTGTAGCTGCACATGCAAAAGAATCGCTCAACTTCCAGATTACGGCATTTATAGCAATTATACTTTGTGTCATTTCTATTGTAGGGTTGTTACTGTTATGGGCAGTCGGGCTGCTTATTTTTATACTTGTTATTGTAGCAACCATTCGTGCCAGTGAAGGAAAGCTTTACCGGTATCCGTTTACCATAAGATTTATAAAATAATTTTTGGGTAGTCACCTGCAGCACCGGTGGCAACACCTGTTGCGTCGCACTCTTGTGCTGTATATCTTTATTCAGCAATGCGAAGATTAGAGCGGGTAACTTCAATATAATAGTTGCTGCACCAGCATTGTGAACAAATTCCATATTTCTTACAGGCCTGCTTTTGGTGCCCACTATATATTTGCAGCATGACCAATATAGAGCATGTACAGTTGCAGCAGGTAATCGTGCATAAAGTAGGCAACCCTACACGTGGAGAACAATTAAAGCTTTCTGTAAACCCGCTTACACTAAATGATGAGCTGGTTAAAAGCATGCTTACAAAATATTTCCTTAGCCCGTTCAACGAAAACGAACATTACCATTTTACCCATTTAAGTGATGTTGGTTTAAATGAAGTTTACAATTATGTAAAGGCAATTTTCGACAACAGTAAAAGCTTTACACAGCAGTCTGCACTGGTCGCAAATTTTTTATACAATAAAAGCACACACGTAAAAGTAAAAGAAGGTGAACTATATGTTGCGCACTTTGCAGACGTTCCTTTCGGCAACGATTTTATCAACGCCGTAGGGCTGTTTAAAAGTGAAACAAAAGAAACCTTTCTAAAAGTTTTTGAACATGGCGAAAGCTGGGAAGTAGTGGGCGAAGAAGGTATCAACATCAATAAGCTGGATAAAGGCTGCCTTATATTCAACGCCGGCCAGGAAGAAGGTTATGTTGTATGCGTGGTAGACGCAACCAATAAAAACCAGGATGCACAATATTGGGTAAATGATTTTTTACAGGTTACGCCATATGCAGACAGCTACCATAATACCCACAAATACATGGATATGTGCCGGCTGTTTATAACCAACGATTACGCAGATAAATTTGAGGTAACAAAGACAGACCAGATAGACCTGCTAAACCGCTCTGCAGATTATTTTAAAACCAAAGAGCAGTTTAGCCTGGATGAATTTACACAGGAAGTAATGCACCACCCCGAAGTAGTAGACTCTTTTGTGCAGTTTAAAAAAAATTATGAAGTAGCCAAACAGTTTGATCTTGACAATGAATTTGACATTGACCTGGCAGCAGTAAAAAAACAGGCAAAGGTTTTTAAAACCGTACTAAAGCTGGATAAAAATTTTCACATCTACATTCATGGCAGAAGAGACCTTATTGAAAAAGGTTATGATGAAGCCAGCGGCAAAAAATTCTATAAGTTGTTTTTTGAAGAGGAGAGCTAACCTTTTTATTTACCGGCCTGGCATATGCAGTATCGTTGCTGCCAGCTGCGTTACAGTACAAGTGAGTGACACAACAGGCGATGCCATGAAAAACTACATTTGGTACAATAATTAAATTCAGTTTTCACGCCAGTAAATGCTACCGCTGAAACAACAATATATAAAGCATTCAGTGCAACTAAAAACTACATTTGGTACAATAATTAAATTCAGTGTTCACGCCAGTAAATGCTACCTCTGAAACAATAATATATAAAGCATTCAGTGCAACTAAAAACTACATTTGGTACAATAATTAAATTCAGTTTTCACGCCAGTAAATACCGCTGCCGGTTACTGCATTGCGTCACTTTATTTTTCATTTTCTTTTCTCTATGCTATTGTTAGCTTTGTTACATGTTGCACGATGATCAGAACAGTTTGTTTACCATAGCTGCCAATTTTATTCAATACACCAGCCGGCCCGTATTTTTAACGGGGCGGGCAGGCACCGGTAAAACAACTTTCCTTAAATACATACAGGCCAATACACATAAACAGGTGGCCGTAATTGCACCAACAGGTGTTGCAGCCATTAATGCGGGCGGCGCCACCATTCATTCATTTTTTCAATTGCCTTTTACCCCGTATATACCGGAAAGCAAAGGCTTTCAGCAAACTGCCGGTATTGACCGGCATCACCTGCTGGGCAGAATTAAAATGAATGGCGACAGGCGAAAGGTGTTGCAACAACTCGAACTGTTGATCATCGATGAGATAAGTATGGTAAGGTGTGATGTGCTTGATGCCATTGATGTGGTGTTAAGGCATTTTCGCAACAGGTACAGCGAACCTTTTGGCGGTGTACAATTGCTTTTTATAGGCGATATGTTTCAGCTGCCACCGGTAGTACAGGAAGATGAATGGCGCATACTTGCACCACATTACCGCAGCCCTTTCTTTTTTGATAGCCATGTATTGATGAATGAAGAACCGGTTCACATAGAACTGAACAAAATTTACCGGCAAAATGAGCAACAGTTTATAGACCTGCTGAACAAGGTGCGCAACAATGAAATGGATGAAGAAGGATTTCATTTGCTGAACAGCAGGTTTAATGCCGATTTTCAACCATCGAAAGATGCAGGTTACATAACCCTTACCACGCATAATTACAAAGCAGACGCTATTAACGCAGACCAGCTGAACAAGCTGTCTTCAGCCGTGGTAAACTATAAAGCGGTAATCACCGGCGAGTTTTACGAAAAAAGTTATCCCGCCGATGAACTGTTGCAGCTAAAAGAAGGCGCACAGGTAATGATGATAAAGAATGACCCCGAGAAGAAATACTTTAATGGTAAAATTGGGGTGGTTACCAGGCTTGAAACAGAAAGCGTTTTTGTGCAATGCAAAGATGACCCCGCTGCCATTGAGCTCAGGAAAGAAAAATGGGAGAATATACGTTACACACTCAATGCTTCTACGCAGCGTGTAGAAGAAGAAGTAATTGGTTCATTTGAGCAGTTTCCCTTAAGGCTTGCCTGGGCCATTACCATACACAAAAGCCAGGGGCTTACTTTTGAGAAAGCGATCATAGATGCCGGTGCTGCTTTTGCCAGCGGGCAGGTATATGTGGCGCTAAGCCGTTGTACAACGTTAGGCGGAATTGTGTTAAAGAGCCGCATAACAGGCAATGGTATGCGCAATGATGAAAGAATTGTACAGTTCTCGCGGCAGAAAGAAGCCGCAGCGCAACTGAATTACGCCCTCAACGAATCAAAAAGGGTGTACCAGTCATCTGTACTTACATCAGTGTTTGATATTGATGCGATCTTTAAAGCCGTAAGCGTATTTGAAAAATTTGTAACAGAAGAAATAAAATATTTCAACGAAGAAGTACTTACATGGCTGGCTACACTGCAGGAGCGGCTGGATCATATTGCAGGCGTACTCGATAAGTTTAAACCGCAACTGCAGGCACTGCTCAATGAGCCTTATATTCCCGAACAACATGAAGCACTGCAGGGCAGGTTAATGGCTGCATCTAAATATTTTGCAGAGCAACTGCAGGTAGCAGACCGCTACCTCGCAGGTTCGGTTGCTGTTACTGACAGCAAGCAAAAAGCCATGGTGTACAATTTGCTGCTGCACGATGTACATGTGGCACTCTCACAGGCTGTGCACACAACAAAAGGCCTGGAAGAGGGTTTCAATGCCGCATCGTTCGCCATGCACAGGAAAGGGTTTCGTGTTACTCAACTACGGGTAAATGCCTATGCTGTGGCCAACAATAAAACGCAGCAAAAAACGGAAACGCCACACCCGGCGTTATTCCAGCAACTCAGGCTGTTAAGAGATAAGATAGTCTCTCAAAAAAATGTACCGGTGTACCTTGTTGCATCCGGAGACACCCTGCACGAACTTTCCACCTACCTGCCACAAACCCTGGAAGAACTGGCGCAGATAACAGGTTTTGGAAAAGCAAAGATCGAAAGTTACGGCCAGCAGTTTATAGAGTTGATAAATGCCTACGCAGCGGAACGCAACCTGACATCGTGCATACACGAAAAACCCGTTGTAAAAAAAGAAAAAAAGGAAACAAAACCTGCCGGTGAAAAAACTGATACCAAACTGGAATCTTACAAACTGTACAAAGCAGGCAAATCAATAGCAGAAATAGCGCAGGAAAGAAACCTTGCGGCAGGTACTATAGAAACACACCTTGCATACTATATAGAGCAGGGAGAGTTGTCTGTTAATGAACTGGTAAGTACAGAAAAAATTGTATTGATAGAGCCGGTTGTAAGGAATATGGAAAACAATGCTTCGGCGCCGGTTAAACAACAGTTGGGAGACCAGGTAACGTATGGAGAGATTAAGTTTGTTATAGCCTCGCTCAATCATTTAAAGAACAAAGAAAAGCAGCAATTGTAAGCCGGCTTCTGTAGTACTATTAAGCTTTGGTTGTGTCACTCACTTGTACGTTTCTGTTCATTATTGGGCTGTTGCGCCGGATTATAGGCTTCTTAAAATTTTGTAGTTTGAAAAAATGAGATGTATTAGTCTTAGTACTATATTTCATTTTTAAACAACCACTATGGCCCTAACCACCGATTCAATCAAGTCATTTATTCAGTATGGAGACATATCACTCGCAGTAAGAAGAACCCTTGACGCTGCTCTTGATACGCAGGATGATGACCTCGTTACAGAAGCAATTTCCTGGAGTAAACAATATCATCGTTTGCAAAACAATGATGAAAATCCGGGACAGGATTTTTTTAATAAGGCAGATGACTTGATTACGCGTATAAGTTCATTTCCCAGCGGAAGATTTGCCGCTATGCCTTTATTGAATGTTGACCAAATTGGAAAAAGTTATTCAAAGGGAAACTTCACTTTGCACCCGATAAGTTTTGAAATAAGAACAGGTGATATACTTGGCGTTGTAGGCGAAAACGGGAATGGAAAAACAACACTCCTTTCCTGCTTGTCAGGAGATCTTGCTATAGACCGTGGAAACATTATTTACCATAATCTTCGCAAAGCGGATTACTATACAATCAAAGGCCACGTTGCCTTTATTCCGCAGCGGATTCCGGTTTGGTATGGAATGCTTAAAGACAATCTGCACTTTTCCGCTGCATTGAGTGGCGTTAAAGGAAAAGCAAACGAACTAATGGTTGATTTTATGCTGGAACGGCTTAATCTCAGCTCATATGCACATCTTACATGGAAGCAAATAAGCAGTGGGTACAGAACGCGCTTTGAAATTGCAAGAGTACTACTTCAGAAACCTTCATTACTTATTTTAGATGAGCCTTTGGCAAATCTTGATATTAATGCGCAGCAAACGCTGCTCACAGATTTAAGAAACCTTGCCAAATCGGTTCGTCATCCACTCGGTATTGTTTTAAGCTCTCAGCAATTGCATGAAGTAGAAAAAGTGGCAGATAATGTTTTGCTTATTAAAAAAGGTAAATGTATTTATACAACCAACACGCAAAATGAATCTGCTGCAAGTAATGCAATCGAAATAGAAAGCAATGCTGAAAGGGAACTGATTGGTAATGTGCTTGGCGCTGAAGCAACTGTTCAATACAATGGTGGTTTTTATACAATAGTAGCAGAAACTATTTCAGCAAAACAACTGCTACAAAAACTTGTAAATGCCGGTATTGAAATACAGTATTACAGGGATATTACCAATTCAACCAAACGCTATTTCTAAAACCCATTTAAAAAAAATTCATGATACGTCCTTTTATTCCTGCTTTTCTAAAAAGATTTGATGATAAGTTTTTAAAGAATAACCCTGAATTATGGAGTACAAGAGCACACCTTGTAATATATTATTGTATTGTAATAAACATCGTGCTGGCGCTTACTTGTTATATCATTCCTGCACATGCACTTGCTGATACAACGGCAATAACCTGGGCCGGCTTTCTTTCTATAATAAGCTTACTCGGCATTATTATCTGGATCATTTATTTGTTGCGGTTTAACGTATTTAAAAGATTCGGACAGATAAGCCCAATGCGTACAACAATCGTATACCTGCTTTATTTTATTTCTACCGCTGCAATATGCTCTTTTGCTTACATACCCGCTCTTGTTGAAACGATTAAAGCCAACCGGGATTATTCAAAATCAAAAGTTATTACAGACATCAATAAAATGAACGTATATATTAACCAACTGGAATATTCATATTACAATAAGCCCTGGAATGTAGATACTGTAGTTGTTATGGACACATTGCCCGAAAACTTAAAGCGTCAGTATATTGATGTTGAAACAGTAGATACATACGAAGAAGATTATGCCGATACTACTGTTGCTTTTATACATGGCTATTACAAGATAATTGATACGGTAGAATTAAGATCTAAAGTGGCAACTGCTGACAGCATGGTAAAAATCAATGATACACTTTATGCTTTTTTTGAGTGCCCCGATTATGTTTTTGTAGGAGAATCTTATTGGCGTAGATCATCTTCCCATAAAACCATGTCATCAAAAGAAATTTATGATTCGGTTTTGGCGCATTATGTGGCACCGAATAAGAAACTAGTAAAAAATTCCTTGGATAAATTGTTAAACAAGTATTACCTGAAAGAAAATGAACCAAAATATGCAACCAGCTATGATCCCCAAAAGCCGAAAGAAACAATAGATGCCAGGTATCGGCTTACCACTATTAACAATGGCATCAACAACTATAATTCAAAAGCGTACAGATGGACAGGATTTTTAGGGCTGGCATTACTGAGAATCATCTTTTATACGTCCCTTATCTTTTCTATAATTCTTTTTGTTTTCAGGCATTCAAGTATTAAAACCTTCTTCATTACATTACTATGCCTTGTTGTTCTTTTTATAATAAGTGGCATATTCATAGGTCTTTTTCATTCCTCTCAGGCTGCGGTTTATGGTTGGTATTTATTCTATTTTATTATTTTTTCTGTACTATCAATATTAGCTTTTACAAATAAAAAGCGGAATATAATCACAGGCATTGCGATAAACAGCGTTACATTGATGCTGGCCTTTTTACCTTTAGTGGTAATAGCACTTACTGAAGCAATACAGCGTAATTACTATTACGAGCATATGGAAACCAAAACCTATGATCCCGCTTCGTTAGATATGCTTTTTAAAATTGCCGAAGTAGCTGGCCCTGTTATATTTATACTTTCCATATTTATTTTTATGCACAGCTTGTATAGAAAGTGGTATTCACTTCCGCAGGATTAGGCAGTTACTTAATAAAGGTTTAAAAAAAGCAAACCGCCTTGCCGAAATTTATGGGTTTTTTGCAACGTTCTAACGCCGCTAGACACCTGACCGTTATCAGCGTATTCTAGCTTAGGAGCGAGTTTAGTGCAACCTGCCATAAAATGTGTTGGAATTACTTACCAACATTATAGCTAATCGCTGTAGTCGCCATGAAAAAGGGACCCTGAAGTGAGTGACACAACAGGTGATGCCATACAATACTGTAGCCGGTTACCAAATCTTTCTGCTTTTTTATCGTTCCACTAATTAATTTGTGAAAAATTAAGGTAATGGCTACAATGATAAAATGCCCGAGTTGTGGATTTGAGTTTCCGCTGGAAGAAGCATTGAATGATGAACTGAAAGAATCTATTGAAAAAGAAAAACAGCAGTTGCGCCAGCAAATGCTTGATTATAAAAAAACCAAAGAAGAAGAACTGCGCCGGAAAGAAGATGAATTCAGCCGGCAGAAACAGCAACAGGAAGAAAGCTTTCAAAAAAAGCTGGATGAAGAGCTGAAGAAGAAAAACCAGCAGATGGAAGAAGCCATTCGCAAGTCGTTATCTGCCGACTATGAAAACCAGTTGCGCATATTGAAGGAATCTGCCACAGACAGCGAAGAAAAATTAAAGCAGGCCCGCAGGAAAGAACTGGAGTTTTTGCAAAGAGAAAAGCAACTGAAAGAAAAGCAGGAGGAAATGGAACTGCAGTTGCAACGGCAGTTACTAAGTGAGCGTGCCAAAATGAAGGAACAATTACTGAAAGAAGAGCATGAACGCATGGGTTTGAAAGAGCAGGAATACCAGATGAAAATGCGTGAAATGGAAAAGCAGATAGAAGACCAGAAGAAACTGGTAGATGAAATGAAACGAAAGGCAGAACAGGGCAGCATGCAGTTGCAGGGCGAAGTACAGGAACTGATGCTTGAAGAAATATTACAGGCCACTTTCCCTTTCGATAAAATACAGGAAGTGGGCAAAGGCGTGCGTGGCGCAGATTGTATACAAATTGTACGCAACCAGTTTGGCAGTGAGGCCGGTAAGATCATTTATGAAAGCAAACGCACCAAAGATTTTGGCGGAGACTGGATAGAAAAGCTGAAGCATGATATGCGTACGCTGGGGGCTGATGTTGCCGTTATTGTTACACAGGCTTATCCAAAAGATATGGACAGGTTTGGCGAAAAAGACGGTGTGTACATTTGCTCTTTTACAGAAGTAAGAAGTGTATCATTATTGCTGCGCAATGCCATTTTAAAAATTGCAGATACCAAAAAGAGCCAGGAAAACAAAGGTGATAAAATGGTGATGTTGTATGATTACCTCATCGGTAACGAATTCAGCGAACAATGGAAGGCCATAAGAGAAGGTTTTATGAGTATGAAACTGAGTATTCAGAAAGAACGCGATGCGATGGAAAAACTCTGGAAAGCAAGAGAAAAGCAATTGGAAAAAGTGCTGCTGAATGCAGCACATATTAAAGGTTCTATCGAAGGCATAGCGGGCGCAGATGCGGTAAACCTGAATTTACTGGAAGACAATGAAGGCGGATTGCCGGACTAACTTTCCCGTAAAAGACAACGGACAAAAATCGAAGCAATTATCATTGTAATGACAAACGAACATAATAAAGATTATGTGTATGACGGCCGGCGCATTAAGCTGCATAAAGCAGAACTGACCGCTATTCTCCTAAAGAGATTCCCTTACTATGCGCACCTGCTGCCGCAATTGAAACACGTTTTCGAAAATCGTGTGCAGCGCTTTATCGCGGTAAAATCCTTTATCATTCCGGGCAGCCAGGCATATAAAGAGGTGCCGGTGTTATTGTCTGCCGCAGCAGTTCAACTTACCTTCGGCCTGCAGGAATTTGAGCTGCCGTGGTTCAGGTATATACGCGTACATGCCGAAGAATATTTTGCAGATGATCCACACGCGTTGCGTGTGCTGGCCGGCCATGTGGAAGAGAATGTGATCACTGTTGCGTGGAACCATTTTTTAAAAGGTATTGCAGACGACAGGGATGGCGCCAATGTGGGCTTGCATGAAATGGCACATGCCCTGTACTACCAGCATGTAATTGCACACAATGGTAAACGAAAAGGGTTTATAAAAGAGCTGTCTGATGTGATGGAGGAAAGCGAAGAGATCTATACACTGAGGCATAACTACAACGTATTGTACTCAGATTATGCATACAAAAACCTGCAGGAGTTCTGGGCCGAAAGTATTGAACTCTTTTTCGAAAAACCCGAAGCCTTACAGGAACATTACCCGGAACTGTTTGATAATTTAAAAGAATTACTGAACCAGGATCCGCTAAATAAAACCAATCCATTATTGCCCTGAGAAGAACGGATGTTGTAATTTTCATGCATGTTTGAAGCCGCAAAAGAAGATAATATCAGGCCTTCCAAAAAGAAGCCCATCTTTCACCTGAATAATACTTTGCGCAGTTATTTAAAAAAGCATGGCAGGGAAGTAAAATTACCCGCTTCTTACAAAGACCTGCAACGCTTCACCTATTCCATACCGTTAAAAGACAAAACCGGCAAACCTACTTTGTGGGAGACCGTTACTTATGATATGCGTGAGTGGGAGTTCCTGCGCGAAAGCCTGGTACAGATATACGCCATTTTAAAAACAGAAGGCGACCTTAGTTTCACCAGCCACCTTGATGTTGCACGCATCGATTTCTGCAGCTTTGGCAACAGCCAGCCTTTTCGCATACGCATCGTAAACAAGTTTAACGACAACCACGATCATTACTACATCAAACAGGCAGATGCAAGCCGTGTGTATGGGCTCGAGCTTGAGCACCTGCTCTCTCCCAACCGCATTACTTTTTTAACGCATCTCGATACACTCGTGGAAGAACACATACCCGGTATTCCCGGAGATGTGTTTGCAGAGCGACAACTCTTCGAAAGTACCACCAACATTATCCGCTTTGCAAAAGAATTCGTAAAATTCAACGAACGTTGCTTTGTACGACTGCTGGGCGATATGCGCAGTTATAATTTTGTCATAAATGTATTGCCCGATATTGATGATGATTACCAGTACCGCATACGCGCCATAGATTTTGATCAGCAAAGCTATGAGGGCAAAAAAAATCTTTACCTGCCACAGTTCTTCAAAGAAAACAGGCCGTTTGTAGATATGGTATTAAAACACCTCGACCGCGAGTCTATTGCGCAATACCAGGCAGAGGAGCGAACGATGATGACCTTCCGGCTGGTTTCATCGCGCTACCGCGTAATGGAATTGCTGGATATCATGAACAATGCAGATATCTCGAGCTTGGAAAAAATAAACCAGTTAAGGGTAGAGCTTGCCGATCACTTTCATGAACTGTCTTTTCTGCGTTGTAAAACCATGGGCCAGCTTGTAAAAACGCAACTTAAACACACACTCAGGAAAAGCCTTGCACACATACCACGTACCAAAAACCGTTTTGATGATTGATTACCCGCTAAGACGCATGCACTTATTATGGGCCAAGCTGTAGTACATGCATTAAGCTTCCGTTGCGTCGCACTCTTGTACAGTATAGCTTTATGCAGCAGCTCCGGTGCAACAAACGTTTAAGTCACTTTGCCGCTTATAACAATCGTGGCCTGTGAATAAAACCCTTACTGTTATTTTTATACCATGAACTTTATAGGCAATCTTATCTGGCTCATATTCGGCGGTTTTGCCGCGGCACTCGGTTATGTCTTCGGCGGTTTTATTTTATGCCTTACGGTTGTAGGCATACCCTTTGGCATGCAGTGTTTTAAAATAGCAGGATTAGTGCTGTGGCCATTTGGTAAGAAAATAGTAAGCAACAGTAACAGCGGGGGTTGTCTTTCCCTGCTTTTCAATATCATCTGGCTGTTTACAGGCGGCCTTTATACGGCAGCGGTACACATCGTTTTTGGTTTGCTTTTGTTTATTACCATTATCGGTATCCCGTTTGCAAAACAACACTTCAAACTGGCAGAAATATCTTTAACGCCTTTTGGCAAGTCTGTTGTTTAGAAACGCAGGTAACCGCTCATCTCCTGCTGGTAATCTTTTGCTACGTTGCCGGCAGCTTCCGCAAAATCTTCACCTGCTGATGCATAAATAATGGCCCTGCTTGCATTTACCAGCAGGCCGCAATCTTTGTTCATGCCAACAGTACTTACTTCCTGCAGGCTGCCACCTTGTGCACCAACACCGGGTACCAGTAAAAAATGGTCCGGTATCATGTTACGAATGTTGGCCAGCTCACTGGTTTGTGTTGCACCAACAACAAACATCAGGTTTGCAGGTGTACCCCACATAGCAACAGTTGAAATTACTTTCTCATATAAAAAACTGTCACCCATCTTTTGCAGTTCAAAATCCCGTGCACCCTTGTTAGAGGTTAATCCAAGTACAATTACAAACTTGTTGTCGTATTCCATAAAAGGGCGAATACTGTCTTCGCCCATATAAGGTGCCACGGTAACCGCATCAAATTTCAGTGTTTCAAAAAAGGCTTTTGCATACTGTGTTGATGTGTTGCCAATATCACCGCGTTTGGCATCTGCAATGGTAAAATGCGTGGCCGGAATATAGTCAACGGTTTGCTCCATTGCTTCCCATCCTTTCAGCCCGAGAGCTTCGTAAAAAGCCGTATTTATTTTGTAGGATACACAGTAATCTTTGGTAGCATCAATAATGGCTTTGTTAAATGCAAACAGCGCACCGGGCTGCTTTTGCAAATGCATGGGCAGTTTGGTAATGTCTGTATCAAGGCCCACGCAAAGAAAGGAGCGTTTGGCTTTAATCTGCTCCACAAGTTGTTGACGGTTCATAGCTGCGAAGGTAAAAGAGAAAAAGAAATCAGGATCTTTTGAAATACTGTTTGAATTGACTAAAACATTTTAAACACACCAGCAATGTTTCATTCGCTTTGCCCAATTAGTAACAGAAAGATGAACGGATTGCGACGCAACCGGCGATGCCATGAAAAGCCTTAGCTGGTACCCAACACATCACCTATAATTTTTACGCATTTATATACATCTTCAAACGAGCAATAGAGTGGAGCAGGCGCTATTCTTATAACACCAGGCTCGCGGTAATCCACAATAATACCATTTTGCATAAGCTGTTCATGAATTGCTTTACCTTTTTCTTTAAAGTAAAGACATAGCTGTGCGCCGCGCCTGTGTTCGTTTGACGGTGTAATAATCTCGAAAGCACCTGTATGTAATTGCAGTAACAGGTATTCAAGATAGCCTGTAAGCGCAATGCTTTTTGCACGTAAATTTTGCATGCCGGCTTTGTCAAACAACTCCAGTGATGCCTTTAGTGCAACCATATTAAACACCTGCGACGTGCTGAGGTTCCAGCCGCTTGCATCCTGTTTGGGAACAAAACCTTTTTCCATTTTAAACCGGCTCTTTTCATCGTTACCCCACCAGCCTGCAAGTCTCGATGTATCTGCATTTGAATGCTTCTCGTGTACAAAGACACCGCCTGCGGCACCGGGGCCGCTGTTAAGATATTTGTAGCTGCACCATACAGCAAAGTCCACATTCCAGTCGTGCAGTTGTGTGGGCACATTACCGGTAACGTGCGCAAGGTCCCACCCCGCTACTGCCCCGGCTTGTTGCGCAGCAGCAGTGATCAGCGGAATATTGTACAACTGCCCGGTATAATAATTGATGCCGCCAAAAATGGTGAGTGCAAGCGAATCTTTGTGGGCTTCAATTGCTTCAATAATATCTTCTTCGTGCAAAATCTTTTCACCGCTGCGGGGGGCAATCTCTATGATCACATCAGCAGGATCGAACCCGTAATGCCTTGCCTGTGTTTCCACTGCGTACTGGTCAGATGGAAAGGCACCTGCCTCCATCATTATTTTATAGCGCTGCGTGGTGGGTTTATAAAAGCTCAGCATCATAAAATGCAGGTTTACCGTAAGCGCGTTCATTACAGTAACTTCTGTTGGTTTGGCACCCACAATTTTTGCAAGCGACCCGCGAAGGTATTCGTGGTAACATAACCACGGATGGGTACCCTTAAAATAACCTTCTACCGCCAGCTGGCGCCAGGTATGCAACTCGGTTTGTATGGCTGCCTCTACATTTTTTGGCTGTAACCCTAACGAATTGCCGCAGAAATAGATGGCATCACTTTCGTTATGCTGTGGAAAGTAAAATGCATTGCGAAAATCTTTTAGATCATCATTGTTATCTGCCTCCTGTGCAAAGGCCAAAGTATTTTCAAATGTCATAAGTGTTGAAGTAATTTTTTGTACCCGGCTATAGAATAAATATTGAACTGTTGTTGCGTCGCACTCTTGTACTGTATAACAATATGCACCACTTCAAATACTAAATGCTTCCTGTTCTTCCACCATCAACAGGAATACTTGTTCCATTAATATAAGATGCAGCGGGCGATGCAAGGAACGCTGCAAGATTTGCCAGTTCTGAAGCCTCGCCAAAACGCTTCATTGGTATTTCATTGAGCATATTTTCTGTAACCTTTTCTACTGTAATATTTTTTGTGGCAGCAGTATGTTGTATCAGGCTGTCAAGCCTTGCTGTTTGGGTCATTCCCGGTAAAATATTGTTTACTGTAATATTGAAGGCACCCAGTTCATTGGCCATTGTTTTGGCCCATGAAGCAACTGCACCCCTGATGGTATTGGAAACACCGAGATTGTTCAACGGTATTTTTACAGAAGTAGAAATGATGTTGATAATACGGCCATAACCCGCTTCTTTCATACCAGGTATAACGGCTTTTGCAATAAGCTGGTTGCACACTACATGTTGGTTGAAAGCAATGCGAAAACTATCTTCATCTGCGTCTGTTATTGGTCCGGCTTTTGGCCCGCCGGTATTGTTTACCACGATGTGCAACGTTCCCTGTTTTGCAAAATTTTCTATTACTTCTTTTACCTCATGAGGCTGGCTAAAATCTGCAACGAAATAGCTGTGTTGCTGACCATTGGAGGTACTGAGTTCTTGTACAACTTCTTTCAACGCATTTTCATTCCTGGCCATCAAAATGCAGGTGGCGCCGTTACTGGCGAACTCTTTTGCAATGGCCAAACCAATACCCTGTGTACTGCCGCAAACGAGTGCGTATTTGTTTTGGAGCGATATATTCATAGCTGGCTTTTACAATTCAAAATACAGGTTTGGGTAGTCTGAGATCAGGCCGTCTGCCCCAAGTACTTTTAGTTTGCGCATGGCTTCTTTGTCATTTACCGTCCAGGGTATTAATTGTATACCTGCATCATGACATTGCTTTACAAGCAATGGTGTTACAAGTGTATAATCAGGACTGTAAACCGTGGGTATAAAACCCAGTTCCTTTAAATGCTGCGCAAACGGTTTTTTATCTTCTACCAGTAAAGATGTTTTTATACCAGGGTAATGTTCATGCAGGTATTGCAGTGTGCGAATGTCGAAAGATTGAATCGTAGTTCTGTCGTCAATACCTTTTTCTTTTACTACAGCAACCAGCAGTTCAACAAATTCGGCGGGTTTGGGGTGATAGATACCATCTCCTTCCGGGGAGCATTTTGTTTCGATATTAAAGTTTACAGGCGGCCGTTTCATGGTCATCATGTGTTGTACAATGCTGTCAAGCACGTCTGCCAGCAGTGGTTTATGCGTTTTTATTTTCTGCTGCTGCGGAAACCGCGGATGTGGCTTTAAACCCACGTCGTAAGTTTTAACTTCATCGTAGGTCATTTGGTAAATGTTCAGCCCTTTCTCTTCGGCTTCGGTTACAGTATCGCCGTTTGGCCTGGTGGTAAACTCGTGGGAAAAATAATTGTCGTGCGATACAACCACCTTGTTGTCTTTTGTAATCACCACATCCATTTCAAGTGTTGGCAGCATCATGTCTACTCCTGCCAGGAAAGCCGTAACAGTGTTTTCCGGGTATAAACCCCGGCAGCCGCGGTGCCCCTGCAGGTCGAACCTGCCGGCACCCTGTAGCGGGGCATAAGAAGGATTTACCTTAGGTGAGCAACTCATTGTAATAAGTGATGCGAATGCAATGATTTTTTTCATGAAGGAAAAATTGTAGATTTTCTGCTTTGCATGGTTGCAGCAATACTTTGTGCATCTGCATCTTTTGTACCAAGTGTTTCAATTATGTTGTTATAACTTTTTTCATCGCGGTTTTGGCTGAGTTTAAACACATGCTGAACATCGGTTAGCTCAATTTCGAAAGCTGCAATCGCTTTCATATTATGCTGCATGTATTGCTCATCCATTTTTTCTACCAGCGAGGGTGAATCGGCATGTTGCTCAAAATTTGCGGTAAGTTTTTTCAATACATTATATAAACCGGCATCATCAAGAAATTGTAAAATTCCCCGGGCATGTACGGCCTGGTAATTCCATGTACTGGCTACCTGTTTGTTTTCATACCAGCTCGCACTTACATAGCTATGCGCCCCGGAAAATATTGCCAGCACGTTTGGGTTGGCTTCGAATGCCTTGGTGTGCTCCTGTTTGCGCATAACGTGTGCCAGCAGGAAAAGTTTGTCATTACGCTCTTCGATAAGCACCGGTATATGCGTAGCTACCGGCTGGCTATGCTCATTTATACCGCAGAGTGTTATAAACGGATGCGCATGCATAAATGCCACCACATCTGCATGAGCGCTGGTTTTAAAATGTGGAACGTTGTACATAAACCGAAGGTAAGCAGAGATATTCTTTAAACCGCCTGCCATGGAACGGGCAGTTTATCCGGGATCGCTTCAGCCGCTATAAAAACCTACAGTACAAGAGTGCGACGCAACAGGCGATGCCATAAATACCCGCTGCCGGGTACATAAATCTATTACCGCTTATTGCATTTTTGCCGTTATATAATGGCTAAAACATACATTCGCAATTACAACAAAAAAAAAATAATTGCACATTATGAAACAAGCGCTTCGCCTTGCCCTGCTGTTTGCAATCGTGGTGATGATTGCAACATCCTGTAAAAAAGCGGTTCCCGAACAAACCAAATATATTCCCAAAGATGCCCTGATGGTATTTGATGTAAACTGGAAAAGTTTAAGTGACAAAGCAGCCAAAGGCAACATTCAATGGGATTCTTTATTTAACTCCATTGCCGATAAAGAAGCAGACTCAATTGTGGCAGATGGAAAGAAAAAGGTACAGGATTTCATCCGCTCCGGTGTAGATACTACAAAAGACATTTTCTTTTTTATAAAAAACGGTGGCTCTATTATGAGTGGCCAGCAAACGGCTTTCGGTGTTGTTGGTGCTATGCGTGATGCATCTTCTTTTGAAGCATATATTAAAAAGCAACCACGGGTGGGCGACATTCAGAAAGGCAAAGATTATAGTTATGCAAAAGTGGAAAACAGCTTCTTCGTAGGTTGGAACAAAGAGGTGGTTATTGTAGCTGGTGTTCAAAACACACCATCTTATACAAAAGATGGCGATGTAATGCCGCAGCAGGGTGGCGGCGATGTACAAATGCTTGCCACATTGTTTGCGCTAAAAGAAGAAGAATCAGTGTCCGCTATTCCTGAATTCAGAGACCTGATGAATGAAAAAGGCGATATGCTGTTCTGGAGCAATTCCAGTGCTGCATTTAATTCTATACCAATGCTGGGCATGACAAAGATCTCTGACCTCTTTAAAGATTCTTATGGCGCCGGCGTAATCAATTTTGAAGATGGTAAAGTGGCAGGCAATTTCAAATCTTACAGTGGCAAAGACCTTGCAGCCATTTGGGACAAATACAAAGGCCCGCAGGTTGATATGAGCATGGTAAACCAGTTTCCTGTTGCCGCAGACGGTTACGCTGTATTTTCTTTTAACCCGCAGATTATACAGGAGATCATTAAATACGGCGGCTTCGAAAGCACGGTAAGAGACTTTATGACAAAAACGGGCTTTACCATGGACGAAGTACTCAGGATCTTCAAAGGAGATTTTGCCATCGTTTTTGGAGAAATGGGTATGAAAGATGTAAGCTATACAATAGGGGAAGAAACAATTACCAATAAAATGCCTGTTGTAAAACTTGTTTTCAATGCTACTATTGGCGACAAAGCCGCATACGAAAAAGTAATGGCCAAACTTGCAGAAGCGGGCGAAGCCGAAAATATAAACGGGCAATATGTTCCGAAAGGATTAGGTGGCATGGCCTGGATGATGAATGGCAAAAATCTTATTGTTGCCACAGACAGCACAGTAATGCAGCAATACCTTGCTGGCAAAGGCAATGCAGGCCTGCCTGCAGATGTTGCAGACCGCTCTAAAGGAAAATCAATGGCTTTTTATGCAGACCTGAACAGGATAATCGGTGGCTTTGCAGCAGCAGACACCAGCGCACAGGAAATGAGCAAAATGGCGCAGGCAACATTTAAAAATGCATTCGCCGCCAGCGATAACTTTAATGGCAAATATATTTCGAGCGATATGGAGCTGAAGATGATGAATGAAAAAGAAAACAGCCTTGTATCTCTGGTAAAATTCTTTGCCACAGCAGCACAACAGGCAGCAAAAATGCAGGCCAGGTTTAATGAAGGTGGTATGACAGATATGGACGAGTATACAGAGCCGGTAGAACCGCCAGCTGTGGACAGTGCAGAGTAAAGCTGAACATCGTTTAAAGAGGCTGCGAAAGCAGCCTTTTTTGTTAGGAAAAAATGATGGGCCCGGCAGTATTACTACTATAATGCATCGTTGCGTCGCACTCTTGTACTGTACCGCACCCTTCAGCAACGGCTAACCACGCTGCTTGTTAATATGGCGTGCCACGTGTGCAGTTTGCAAGATTCCTGTTTGTGCGTGTTGTTGCTTGTATCCGGCATTTTTTATTTTGTATTCTGAATATCATTTATGCAATTAGCCTTACAACAAATTGTGCCTATACCGCTGAAAGAAAAATTTACAAAACGCGGGTCAGACATCTGGAACAAAGACCTTCAGTTTGCCCCGGGCGAATGGGTAAAAATAAAAGCACCAAGTGGTACCGGTAAAACTACCTTCATACACATTATTTATAAACTGCGCCACGATTATGAAGGCAAAGTATGGTGGAACGGGCAGGAGTTGCGCCAGGTAAAAGACAATGAACTGGCACAAATGCGCCAGCAAAATGTAAGTGTCATTTTCCAGGATCTGCGTTTGTTTCCAAACCTTTCTGCCAGGGAAAACATTGAACTAAAGCGTGTATTGCAAACGCCTTTTTACGAGGCAGGTATGATTGACAGCCTTGCAGAAAGACTTGGCGTAACACATATTCTTAAACAGCGGGCAGGTCTGTGCAGCTATGGAGAGCAACAGCGTATTGCCATCATCCGTGCGCTCATTCAACCTTTTGAATGGCTTATAATGGATGAACCCTTTAGCCACCTCGACCAGGAAAACATTGCAAAAGCGGCAGAACTTATAGCCGAAGAATGCACCAAACGCAAAGCCGGGTTCTTACTCACAGATCTTGATGCTGACGAACATTTTGCTTATACCAAAGTGCTGAATTTATAACACAACTATCATGTTAAACGGCCTTCTAAAAAAACTGATTAAAGCAAGCAGCGGCCGCACAAAATTTGTGCTGGCAATAATCGGGCTATCGGTGGCATTGCTGCTTATTCTTTCCGCGGTACAGTTGCAGGCAAACTACAACGATCTGCTGCACAGCAAAACAAACCAGGACAGTATTGCCAATTTTTTAGTGATCAATAAAAAACTTACCGATAAAACTGTAGGCGCCACCAACCTTACACCTGCTGAGATTGAGGATTTAAAAAAACAGCCTTTCACAGATGCTATCGGCATACTTACACCCAGCCGTTTTAAAGTAGGCGCACAAAGTGTAAGTGACAATATTCCCTTTTATTCAGATATTTTCTTCGAAAGCGTACCCGATGAATTTATAGACGTGCAGAGCGCAGACTGGAAGTGGGATGCCAACAGCAATTTTATCCCCATGATTGTGCCCAACATGTTTTTAGACATGTACAATTTTGGTTTTGCCACCTCGCAGGATATGCCGCAATTAACGCAGGAACTGGTAAAAAGCCTGCCCATAGAAATACGCATTAAAACACCGCTTGGCAGGCAGGTATATTATGGCAAAGTGGTAGGTTTCAGCGATCGTATTTCTTCTGTTCTTGTACCGCAACCTTTTATGGAATGGGCCAATAAACAATTTGGCGACAATGAGAATACAGCACCATCAAGAGTGGTGATAAGAACAAAAGATCCCGGCAACCCGCAACTGGTAAATTACCTCAGCACTCATGGGCTAACAACAGATGCCGATAAAACAAGATTCAGTAAATACAGGCAGATAGTTGACCTGGTGGTAAATATTTCATGGATAACCGGTGCTACCATGCTACTGTTTGCACTGCTTATTTTTGTACTGTTTATACAACTTACCGTAGCCTCATGCAAAGAAGAGATTACACTGCTCGTAACCCTTGGTGCAGCACCAAAACAATTGCAACGTTTTTTGATGAAACAGTTCTTTCCTCCCAATATTGTTATTGTAGCCGTGGTATTAATCGTGCTGGCGGTGTTGCAATTTTTCCTGCGCAAATTTCTTTCAGGGCAAAGTATTTATATCAGCCCCTTTATTTCATTGGCAACGCTCCTGGCTGGAACACTTATCTTATTCGTGTTGTGGCTGGTGAACAGGTACAGCATTAAACATTACATCGACCTTACCAAATAACATTCATTTGTAAAAACCTGGCGTGTCGTGCGCTGGTGATATACAACATAAAAAGGCCGCATTTGCGGCCTTTTTATGTTGTAAGTACACACGGCTATTTTCTGTACACGCTCACATCTCCCTGCGTAGTAATCTGCAGCAGGATTTTGGTATTGTCTTTTACCAGCGATGTATAAAAGTAATGATCACCCTCTATACCATCGTATTCTACTGTTTCATCAGACCTGTAGCCCGGATATTTTTTGGTAATGGTCTGTTGTGCATCCAGCGGCAGGCTTGTGGGCTCAATATGGCGGGATTTGGCAATCATCTCTCCTTCGTAGTTGTAAAAAACCTCCAGTTGCTGGTTGTTCCAGTTGAAACTTGCCTTCAAATAATTTTCAGTAACCTTCCATTGTACATCTTTTGCTGATGCAAATTCTTCTCTCAGGTTTTTGATCGCTTTTTCTTTATTGTCCTCCACCCCTGCGAAAGCACTGCTGGTTACCAGCGTGGCGGCGAGTAATACAACGATTCCTTTTCTGCTTAAAAGTCTTTTTACTTTATCAGCAAGCAAATTGATTTGTGGTTTCATGGTCATTCATTTTTTGATTTAATAGTATCCAGGTGTTTTGTTTTTATTGATAGATCAAATCTCGTTGCTTAAAGCACACAGTACAAGCAGATTGTGATAAATAAGAAGCTTTTCGTAGTTGATTGCTACAAGCGGTAAAAGCCGTGTAGTTAAAATGGCAGGCTATTTCTTTGAAACGCTTGCTGCGGCTGCATTTGATGATTACTCTTAAGAAAATGGTAAAGTTTGTAAATACACAGTTAAAATACATGCTGTTACACGAAATGCATTTATTTTCAAAACAACAGGCAAAAACAAACGGGCTTGCGCAATTTATTTCGATGAACTACCTGGCACATGCATACCTTTCTTTCGGGCAAACCGACATTTTGATCGGCAATATGATAAGCGACTACGTGAAGGGGAAAAGAAAATTTGAATACCCGCCTGCTGTACAAACCGGCATTATGCTGCACAGGAATATTGACACGTTTACTGATGCGCACCCGGCAACAAAACAGGCGGCTGCGCTTTTGAAGCCGGTAGTGGGTGCTTATGCCGGTGCTTTTGCGGATGTTGTGTATGATCATTTTCTGGCTACCGATGTACAAAGGTTTACAGATGAGAGCCTCAATGCATTTGCGCACCGCACCTACGAAGCGCTTTACGCTGCTTATGATCTGCTGCCCGAAAGGTTCAGGGGTATGCTGCCATACATGAAACAACAGAACTGGTTGTACAATTACCGCACGTTAAGCGGTATAGAGAGCAGTTTTGGCGGGGTCTTTCGCCGGGCAAAATATCTTGAACACACACCTGCTGTATACAACGTTTTTGAAAAACAATATGAAGCTTTCAGAGAGTGTTATAACGATTTCTTTCCCGCAGTGTATGCGTATACAGCGGCACAACTGGAATTACTGAAAAAAGACAGCTGATGCAATATCTCTTTGCTGCGGTCTCCGCGTTTGCTGAGTATAGCCTAAGGCGTACAAGTGAGTGACACAACAGAAGCTTCATAGCAGCACAGGTGCTCATTCCATAAAATTTTGACTAAAACCCGTAAGCCGTTTGAAAATAAATTTCGTGTTCGATATTTGCGGCCATTAAACTTTACTGAATAAAACAGGTTAAACTGTATGCATAAAAAACTCAGCATGAAAAATACCCTGGTTGCCTTTTTTGTATTGATTGCCTGTTGCGGAACTGCCCAGGTGCAGCCTACTGATATGGACAAAAGCCCGATGGACATGAACTACTCGCCACAGAACTACCCGATTTTAAAAATGAATGGCAAGGTTACAACACAGCAACCCAACTGCCGTGTGCTGTACAGCCGGCCACAAAAAGCAGGCAGGGACATTTTTGGTGGCATCATTACCTATGGCGCTGTATGGAGACTGGGTGCCAATGAGGCTACCGAGGTGGAGTTTTTCAAAAATGTAACCATAAACGGTAAAACCATTGCTAAGGGAAAGTATAGCCTGTATGCCATTTGCAATGAAAAAAGCTGGACCATTATACTCAACAATGAAAAAGATGTATGGGGCCTGTATTATAATCCTAAAAAGGATGTGGTAAGGGTAAATGTACCGGTTGAAGACACCAGTAAGGTTATTGAAGCCTTTACCATGTACTTTGAAGATGCAAAAGCAGGCACCAACCTTGTTATTATGTGGGATACTGTAAAAGTGGTACTGCCAATAAAGTTTGCCTGATACAAAGCTGCGCATTCAATTTTTTGATAATCTTCTGAATTAAGAGCCGGTTAAATCTTACAAGCAACTAAACATAGCGGCTAACTTTGTGTTATATAACGCATAATGCAGGAGATCGTAAAAGTAACTTCACTTACAAAGCATTTTAGAAATTTAACCGCCGTTAGTGATCTTTCATTCACTGTACACGAAGGTGATGTGTATGGTTTTCTGGGGCAGAACGGTGCCGGTAAGTCTACCACCATCCGTATGCTGCTTACACTTATTACGCCTACCGCCGGCAACATAGAAATGTTTGGATATAACCTGCAGCACGACAGGAACAAAATTTTAAAGCAGGTGGGCGCAGTGATAGAAAAGCCCGACCTGTATAAATATTTGTCAGCCTACGAGAACCTGAAACTGTTTGCCAAACTGAGCGGTATAAAATATACATACAACAGCCTGATGCGGCAACTGGAAATGGTGGGTCTTGCAGAACGGGCACATGATAAGGTGAAAACTTTTTCTCAGGGTATGAAGCAACGGCTGGGTATTGGTGTAGCGCTGGTACACGACCCCAGACTTATTATTCTCGACGAACCTACCAATGGGCTTGACCCCCAGGGTATTGCAGACATACGCAACCTTATTTTGCACCTCAGCCGCGAAATGAAAAAAACTGTATTGGTATCGTCTCACCTGCTGAGCGAAATTGAACAGGTGGCAACTAGATTACTCATTATAGATAAAGGAAAAAAACTGGTGGAAGGTGCAGCGGCAGATTTGTTTGATCCTTCGCAGCTTATTGTGGAACTGGATACGATGGATAATGAAGCAGCTTTACACCAGTTACAGGAAAGTGGCTGGGCAGCGGCACTACAACCACGTCGTAGCCATACATTGTTGCTTAAAACACAAAAGGCACAACTGCCGGAACTGCATCGCTGGCTGGTGACCCGCAATATTGATGTGCTCTCTCTGCAGCCAAGGCATACACTCGAAGATTTCTTTTTACAGGTAACATCAGGAAAACAATATGTGGCAGCTTTTACAGATTGAACTTTATAAAATATTCAGACGGCCGAGAACGTATATCTCTTTTGCTGCCATTACAGCTTTAATAGGTATTATACAGCTTGGCCTCAAAATGGATGGTGAAGCCTACGTTGATTTTGTAATGAGCGGGCTGAAAGACACTTTTGAGTTCGACGGCAAAATACTCAATGGTTACCTTGTTTGTTATGTCATTTTGCAGTTATTGCTGGTGCATGTGCCGTTATTAATAGCCCTGGTTGCGGCAGACATGATCTCCGGCGAAGCAAATATGGGAACGTTACGGCTGTTGCTGACGAAGCCCATAAGCAAGAGCAATTTTATGCTGGCAAAATTTTTTGCTTCTGCCATTTACACGCTCATTCTGTTGTTGTGGATAGCCTTCCTGGCACTGGGTGTAAGTACATGGTTGTTTGGTACAGATGATCTGCTCATTCAAAAAACATCGTATGTGGTTCAGATATCAGAAGACGATGTGTTCTGGCGCTACGCTTATGCATTTTGTTTTGCCTTTCTTGCCATGCTTACCGTAACTGCGCTGGGTTTCCTGCTGTCCATTTTTGCGGAAAACTCTATCGGCCCTATTATTACAACCATGAGCATTATTGTGGTATTTACCATATTAAGTACCATGAGTATTCCGCTCTTTCAAAAGATACAACCGTACCTTTTTACAACACATATGGTAAACTGGAAAGAGTTGTTTGATGAGCAGGTAAACGACCAGAACGAGGTAATAAAAGGAAGCCTGCAAAATCCGCAGCGCATTACAGGATCGGTTGCCATGCTTATTGGCCATGTCGTGTTGTTTGTTGGCGCCGCCATTGTCATTTTCAGGAAAAAAGATGTGCTTAGTTAAACGAAAGATCTTATGAAAAAAACACTGTTGTTCTTCTCTTTCATTATATGCGCTGCTGCTGCAGGCGCGCAGGATATGACGGCCCTTATCAATAAAGTAAAGGCAAAGCTTGACCAGGTAAATAATTACACCGCAGAAGGTGTTTTAAAAACAGACGTAACATTTATAAAAGCACCTGCCGGTAAGGTAAAAGTATATTACAAAAAGCCCGATAAATTTAAACTAAAGAAAGAAGGCGGTATCTCCATTTTGCCTAAAGGCGGCGTAAGTGTAAATACCGGCAGCATGATTGCCATCAACAACTTCGTGGCACTCGCTGCAGGTGAGTCGGTGGTAGACGGCATTAAAACAAAAGTGGTAAAACTATTGCCATCAGATGAAAGCAGCGATATCGTACTTTCCACCTTGTACATAGACGAAGCAAACCTGCTCGTGCGCAAAGCAGTAACCACCACAAAAGACAACGGTACATACGAGATTACGTTAACTTATGGCAAATACAGCACTTACGGTTTGCCCGATAAGGTTGTGTTCAGCTTCAATACCAAAGATTACAAACTGCCCAAAGGTGTAACGCTGGAGTTTGATGAAGGTGAAAAAAGCAATACGCCCGATAAACTGAAAAACAAAAAAGGCAGGGTAGAAATAACCTACAGTTCATACACCATCAACAAAGGTGTAGATGACAGTGTGTTCCAATAATGATTGTTGAACCGGCTTTTGTACGCTGTGGCATCGCCTGTTGTGTCACTCACTTCAGGGTTCGGAAACATATTGGCCAAAAGCGAAGATTGAAGCGAAGCAAGCCTTACCTTTATTTGCATCTTAAACGATTTTGCAGATGAAAATTGCTACCTACAACGTAAACGGCATCAATGGCAGGTTGCCGGTGCTCTTACGCTGGCTCAACGAAACACAGCCCGATGTGGCCTGCTTGCAGGAGCTGAAAGCACCGCAGGAAAAATTTCCGGAAGAAGCCATAACAGCAGCCGGCTACAACGCGTTGTGGCACGGTCAGAAAAGCTGGAACGGTGTAGCCATACTTACACGCAATACCATTGCAACAGAAATAACAAGGGTACTGCCCGGCGATCCCGAAGACCTGCACAGCCGCTACATAGAGGCACAGGTAAATGAGCTTACCATCGGGTGTTTGTACTTACCAAACGGCAACCCTGCACCGGGGCCAAAATTCGATTATAAACTAAGCTGGTTCGAAAGATTTATCAAACATGCAGGTGAGCTGTATGCATCCGGCAAGCCTGTTGTTTTAACCGGCGATTACAACGTAATGCCCACCGAAATGGACGTATACAAACCCGAGCGCTGGGTAGATGATGCATTGTTCAGGCCCGAAACCAGGGCCGCGTTTCAAAAGCTGCTCGACCAGGGCTGGACAGACGCCATACGGACACTTTACCCGAAAGACGTCATTTATACTTTCTGGGATTATTTCCGCGATGCATATGGCCGGAATGCCGGTTTGCGCATAGACCACTTTCTCTTAAGTAAAAAGCTTACAAACAAACTGGTAGCAGCAGGCGTAGATAAGCATGTACGTGGCTGGGAAAAAACCAGCGATCATGCTCCTGTATGGATAGAACTGAAAGACTAATTGTTTTGGTGTTTGTATTATTTGTACCGGAAAAGCTCTTACACCAGCCTGGGGAATTGTTGAAAAAAAGGAATGCTGTGCGTTGCCGTATAAAGTGCTGCAGTACAAGAGTGCGACGCAACGATGTATAATAGTAGCAATGCAGCCCGGTTCATAACGCTTACTCACCGGTTATTCTCTGCACCATAGTTGCTTTTTCCTGCGGGGTAAGCTCGGCATCTTCGGCTTCCATTGACGCAGCTTCGCGGGCCAGCAGGCCACTTTGCTTTTGAAAAAGCCTGCATAAAGAACAGATCCAGAGGTGTTGGTACAGCTGTATGCGTTGCAGCAAAGACAGTCGCCCTTCTTCTTTTTTGGAAATTAATATGGTTGCCTGTTTACAGGTTATCTTCCACTTCATCTTTCAAACTATTTGGTAAACCAGTTTTTTTCGAGACACGCCCTGAGCTGCAATTTAGCCCGGTGCATGAGCACCCAATAGTTAGACGCAGTTAAATTAAGCGCCTTACAAATTTCTTCACTATCCATCCCCTCCATGTATTTCATGGTAAACACCATATCCTGTATTTTTTTCAGCTTCTGCTTGCAGCTTTGCAGCACTTTATAAAAATCTTTGCGGTTTATACCGGTATCGCTGCTGTTTTGCCATTCCCTTGGCGATGCGGCGTCGGTCCAATGCTGCACGTCATCGAAAAAGCCATCTTCACCCGCGGTAGAAGGCAGGCTTTCCGTTAATCTTACAGATGCTTTGCGAAAGTGGTCAATGATCTTGTTTTTTAAAATGGCATACAACCAGTTTTTTTCAGAGATTTCACCTTTGAAATTGTCGTAGTTGCGCCATGCTGCCAGGAACGTGTCCTGCACCAGGTCTTTTGCTGTATCCGCGTCATTTACACGAGGTAATGCATAGCGATAAAGCATATCTCCGTATTCATCTATCCATTTTGTTGCGTTTAGCTGAGCTGACATGTTTCAAAAATAAGGAATCAATCGGTGTAATTAACTACTTAAACACCGGGCCGGTTTGCGCTGGTATCTTTACCACGCAAGCAGTAGAAAAACCTTATGCACATGCACCCGAAATTGTGGGAAAATTGGCATGTTTCACTGCTGTAAAACCCCTGTTTATGCTTAACTTCGCCCACTTGCCAAAAGCGCAAGAATAATCATATTTATGAGTGAAGAATTAAAGCCTGTTCCTCCGCAGCAAAACGGATACGGTGCAGACAGTATCCAGGTACTCGAAGGTCTCGAAGCCGTAAGAAAAAGACCGGCCATGTATATTGGTGATGTAGGTGTAAAAGGGTTACATCACCTCGTATACGAAGTAGTAGATAACTCCATCGATGAAGCCCTTGCCGGTTACTGCAAAAACATATTTGTTACCATTCATGAAGACAACTCCATCAGCGTGAGCGATGATGGTCGTGGTATACCCACAGGCATACATGCCAAAGAAGGTGTAAGTGCCCTGCAGGTAGTAATGACCGTGCTGCATGCGGGTGGTAAATTCGATAAGAATACCTATAAAGTTTCCGGCGGTTTGCACGGTGTGGGTGTAAGTTGTGTAAACGCATTAAGTACCACATTGCTCGTTACCGTACAGCGCGAAGGTAAAGTGTTTGAACAGGAATACCACACAGGTATACCTGCTTATGCAGTACGCGAAACAGGCACTACCGATAAAACAGGTACCACCGTGCATTTCTGGCCAGATGCAACCATTTTCCAGGTTACTACTTACAACAAAGATATTCTCGAAGGCCGTTTGAGAGAGTTGTCTTTTCTGAATAAAAAGATCAGCATTACACTTACCGATCTTCGCGAAAAAGATGAAGAAGGCAAAGCATACAGCCAGAACTTTTACAGTGAGGGTGGTATTGTAGAGTTTGTTGAGCTGCTTGACAGAAGTGCAAAAAGAACGCCGCTGCTTCCCTCCACACTTTATGTAGAAGGGCACGATGAAGCTACCAACGTGGCCGTAGATGTGGCACTTACCTATAATGACGATTTTAAAGAGCACATCTTCAGCTATGTAAACAATATCAACACCATAGAAGGCGGTACGCACGTTACGGGTTTCCGCCAGGCACTTACGAGGGTGTTTAAAACCTATGGAGATAAACAGGGTTTGTTTGAAAAAGCCAAAGTAGAGGTAGAAGGCGACGATTTCCGTGAAGGTCTTACAGCCATCGTCTCTGTAAAAGTGCCGGAGCCGCAGTTTGAAGGACAGACGAAAACAAAACTGGGAAACAGCGAGGTTAGCGGTATTGTACAAACCACCGTTGGCCGTGCACTGGAAAATTACCTGGAAGAAAACCCGAAAGAGGCTAAGAACATCATCAGTAAAGTGGTGCTTGCCGCGCAGGCACGTGTGGCTGCCAAAAAAGCCAGGGAAATGGTGCAGCGTAAGAACGTACTAAGCGGCAGCGGCCTGCCGGGTAAACTGGCAGACTGCAGCGAACGCGACCCGGAAAAATGCGAGCTGTTCCTTGTTGAGGGTGACAGTGCCGGCGGTACGGCTAAATCTGGCCGGGACAGAAGCTACCAGGCAATTCTGCCGCTGCGTGGTAAAATATTGAACGTAGAAAAAGCCATGGAGCACAAGATCTACGAGAACGAGGAAATCCGCAATATGTTTACCGCCATGGGTGTAAGCGTAGGCACAGCAGAAGACCCAAAAGCTTTAAATCTTGCCAAACTGCGTTACCATAAGCTCATTATTATGACCGATGCTGACGTAGATGGCTCTCACATTGCAACACTGATATTAACCTTCATCTTCCGGTATATGAAAGAACTGGTAGAACAGGGCTATGTATACATTGCACAACCACCGCTATACCTCGTAAAGAAGGGCAAGGAGCAGGAGTATGCATACAACGAAGAGCAGCGCAAAGGGCTCATAACAAAACTGGGTGGTGGAAAAGATGAAAGCGTAAACACACAGCGTTACAAAGGCCTGGGTGAAATGAATGCAGAGCAGTTGTGGGAAACCACGCTCGACCCCAACCGCAGAACGTTGAAACAGGTAACCATAGAAAGTGCGGCAGAAGCAGATCGCATCTTCAGTATGTTAATGGGAGATGAAGTGGCACCACGCAGGGAGTTCATAGAATCTCATGCAAAATACGCCAGGATTGATGTGTAAATAAACACCATAATTTTTATACTAGCCCCGCAGCAATGCGGGGTTTTTTATGGTGTTAACCCGGCAAAAGATTACTATGGCATCACCTGTTGCGTCGCACTCTTGTACTGCATAACTGTTGGCAGCAACGATACTGCATTTCCGGCCTGTGTAAATGAATAAGCATTCTCAACGTGGTTATTTCGGTCATGGCCATAGAAAAATGCCACTTATTGGCAGGATAGTTGCGAAAAAGCAGATATAGCTTACTTTTTAAGCACTGCAATGCCGATTTACAGAAAAAATTTTTAGATTGTGCTGCTTAAGAGGTAAAACTTATTAACTAATCAATTAAATAATCGACAATGGACACTTCGAAAATGATCAAAGCATATTGTTTAAAAACAAAAGAGAAAAACGTTCCTATGCAGGATGCTGTTATTTCAAAAACTGCAAAAGGAGGTTACATGGCTTCCGGTCATGACGGCAAAGGCAACAAAATGGCTGCTATTCTCAGCGAAGCAAAAGCTATGCAGGCAATTGCCGACGGTGTGGCCACCAAAGGTTTTTAGTATACATTTTTTGTAAACACAAAGGCACTGAAGCATCTTCAGCGCCTTTTTTATTGCCCCGTTTGAATCCTTCCGCCCTCCTGTATTCAGCAGGCCGCTAACCGCACAGTTGCATAAGCATTCTTCCTTATCTTTTCGTTCCAAAACAATCCATTATGTACAGGAAGAAAATGCTGCTTGCATACATGCTTTTAACTGCCGTTGTGCTACAGGCACAAAACGGCAACACTTTAAAAAATCTCGTTCCGGTCCCGGTAGCTGTAGTTGAAAAGCAGGGAACCTTTACTTTTAAAAGTACCATTACCATAACTGTATCAGCAGATGATGCCATGCCTGTTGCAAAGCAACTGGCCGATGCTTTGGCAGTACCAACAGGTTATGCCACCAGCGTTAAAAAAGGCAACGGCGGACAGGTACACATGGTATTACTGACCGCTACAGACAACAGCATTGGTAATGAAGGGTACAAAATGTCTGTATCTGGCAAAGGCGTTACCGTTACAGCCAATACACCGGCTGGCCTGTTTTATGGTATGCAAACACTTCTGCAGCTTTTACCCACGGCTATTGAAAGCAAAAGCGTGGTAAACAATATTAACTGGAGCATCCCCTTTACAAACATTACCGACCAGCCAGCATTTAAATGGCGTGGGCTGATGTTTGATGTAAGCCGCCACTTTTTTACCAAGGCAGAAGTAAAGCGTTTTATAGATGACATGGTAAAGTATAAATACAACATGCTACACTGGCATCTTACCGATGATGAAGGCTGGCGCATAGAAATAAAAAGTCTGCCCGAATTAACAAAAGTTGGCGCATGGCGCGTAAACAGGGAGGGCAAGTGGGCAAATACCGGCAACCCTTTTCCTAATGAGCCAAAGACTTATGGCGGTTTTTATACGCAGGACGATATAAAGGAAGTGGTACAATATGCCAAAGAACGCTTTGTTACCATATTGCCGGAAATAGATGTTCCCGGGCATAGCCTGGCTGCACTTGCCGCTTACCCGGAGTTGTCATGCAATCCGGGTCCTTACGAGGTTAGTGCAGGCGGTGCTTTTATGAAATGGTTTCCCGGTGGCCATGAAGGTGTAATTGACAATACATTGTGCCCCGCCAATGAAAAGGTGTACGCATTTCTTGATAAAGTTTTTACCGAGGTGGCGCAGCTCTTTCCTTTTGAATACATACATATGGGTGGTGATGAAACCGCCCGTAATTTCTGGGCCAAGAGCGAGCAGGTAAAAACACTGATGCAAAAAGAAAACCTGGAGGATCTAAATGAAGTGCAGGCATATTTTGTAAGGCGTGTGGAGCAGATCGTAAACGCGAAAGGCAAAAAGCTGATCGGGTGGGATGAGATACTGGATGGTGGCCTGGCACAGTCTGCAGCCGTAATGAGCTGGCGCGGTATGACCGGTGGTATAGCTGCTGCAAAACAGGGGCATAAAGTTGTAATGACGCCATACAATTTTGTTTACCTCGATTTTGTACAGGGCGAGCCATCAATAGAAGCACCGGTATACGCTAACCTGCGCATGCAACAGGCTTATAAATTTGAACCCGTACCCGATGGCGTTGATGCAAACCTTGTAATGGGCGGACAAGGTAATCTATGGACAGAGCAGTTACAGCGTTTCCGCAATGTGCAATATATGCTGTGGCCAAGGGCCATGGCACTGGCAGAATGTTTATGGAGCCCTAAAGAAAAGAAAGACTGGAACAGTTTTATCAGGCGCGCTGAGGCGCAGTTTCCCAGGCTGGAAGCGGCTGCAACACGGTATTCCAGGGCCATTTACGATCCTGTTGTTTCTGTAAAAGATTATAAAGGCAGCCCGCAGGTAACCATTGAAACCGAAGCACCGGGTCTTGAAATTTATTACACCATAGACGAAACTCTGCCGGATAATTATGACAGGAAATATACACAACCGATCATTGTGCCGGAGGATGCCATGCACCTTAAGTTGCTTGCGTACAAAGATGGTAAACCTGTTGGCCATCTTATAAGCCTGAGCATGGACGAATTAAAAAAGCGTGCAAATAACTAAAGACTGAAACAATACAAAAGGGGTCTTGCGAAAGCAAGACCCCTTTTGTATAGCGTTTTTATTTTACTGGTACGATGACTTTTGTTTTAGCTGTTCATAGCAGTTTTTTTACATTAAGAAAACCATACACGAAGCTTCGCAAAGATGCGCTGTGAACAGGAAGTACAAGTGTGCGACGCAACGAAGCATCATGCATATTCTACAGCCGGGCTCAACACTTTTTTCTTTTCTTCCGGCTTATCAGGTGTCACTTTTGGCGCAAGCAATTTATACAATACCGGCGTTACTACCCTTGTCAACAATGTTGAACTGATTAGCCCGCCTATTATTACCAAGGCCAGTGGTGAATACAAGGGGTTGCCTTCAAGTACAAGCGGGATGAGGCCGCCTATTGCAGTAAGTGTTGTAAGAATGATGGGTATAAAACGTGTTTCACCTGCTTCTTCAATTGCCTCATTGATGCTTTTGCCATCTTTACGCAACTGGTCTGTGTAATCAACAAGCAGTATAGAATTTTTTACTTCTATACCAATGAGCGCAATAAGCCCGATGACTGCTACAAAGGAAAATGTGTTTCCTGAAAGAAGTAGGGCTGCTACTGCGCCGATAATGCCTAAAGGTATTACAGACAGGACGATGAGTGTGCCTTTGAACGTTTTGAATTCTAAAATTAAAATGCCGAGTAAACCAAAGATGGTGATGAGTATGATGGTGCCTAAACCGCCAAAGCTTTCCTGGCTTGCTTCTATATCGCCGGCGGCAACATAATGTGCATCTTTTGGAAACTGCATGGCATCCAGCTTTTGCAGCACATCATCGGTAACCTTTGCGGTATTGTAACCGCTTTGTACAAATGCAGTAACGGTTGTGTAGCGGTCTTTATCGTAGTGTTTGATGTTGGTAGGCGATGTTTGAAACTGAATATCTGCCACCTGGTTCAATGGTACCAGAACACCATTGTACGAGGCTACATAGATCTTTTTAAAAACATCAAAAGTTTGTTTGTTATCCCTTGGCAGGGTAATGTTCATATTGTAATCGTCGCCATCGTCTTCCCGGTATTTGCCGATGGTAAGACCTGTTACGGCCATGCGTATTGTTTTATCAATCTCTCCGATGGCAATACCCAGCATGCCTGCTTTGTCTTTGTTTACTTTTACTTTTATATCTGTCTTTAACGTAGTAAGATCGTTGTTTACGTACATAGTGCCTTCCGTCTTTTTGAGGATGTCTTCCACACGAAAAGACAATGCACGCAATGTATCGAGGTCTTCACTAAACAAACGAATGGCAACCGGCGCTTCTACCGGCGGGCCCTGTTCGAAATCCTTTACTTCAATTTTTGCATTGGGAAAATCTTTGAACCTGTTGCGCAGCGTATCGATCAGTTGTCGTTTTTCTCCAGGTAGTGTGTCGTTCAACTGCACAAAGATCTGCGCTTTGTTATCTGCATTGCCCACGGGTATAACGTTATAGTATATGCGTGGGTTACCATGGCCTACATTGGTTGCATAGTTTTTAAGGCCCGGCATGTTTTTGATCCTGCTTTCAACATAGCGCGTAACCGAATCTGTTGTCGAAAGGTTTGTTCCCAGTGGCGTTTCGATGTTGATCATAAACATCGGTTTTTCCGATGCAGGAAAAACGCTGAAACCCACAACAGGAACCAATGCAACGGCACTTATAAAAATAGCCAGTGCAACGGCCAGGGTTATGTATGGCCTTGCCAATGCACGGTGCAGTAATCTCCTGTAAGAGCCGCTGATCAGTCTTTTTAACCCACGTAAAAAGAAATTGCCTTCGGGGTTTTCGTGGTTGCCCAGTATTCTGCTGGACAAAAAAGGGATGATCGTTAATGATACAAACAAGGATGCGAGCACTGTTGCAACAACGGCTGCCGGTAAGCTCCTGATAAAATCTCCTGCCCCTTCCGGCAGGAACAGCAATGGAAGGAATGCAAAGATCAACGTGGCAGTACAGCCTAATACGGCCAGCCCAATTTGCCTGGTAGCAGCCATAGCGGCTGCTCGCTTCGAATAGCCCATACGCATGTAGCGTTCTATGTTTTCAACCACCACAATACTGTCGTCTACCAATAAGCCAAGTGCTACCACAAAGCCGACAATACTCAGTTGGTTAATGGTAAAGCCAAATGAGTCCAGCACGAACAAACCTATAGCCAGCGATAGAGGAATAGAGATCATTACCACGAGGCTGGCCCGGAAACCAAGTGGCAGTAATGTGAGTAATACAAGCAACACTGCTATAATAAAATCGTTGCTGAAATGATTAAGCCTTGTGTGCACACTTGCGGCATTGTCAAAACTTTGCTCGTACTTAATACTTTTTGGCAACTCTTTTTGAAACTGCTCCAGTATCGGTTTCATCTCTTCATCAACAGCAAAAATGTTTGTACCCATCTTACGGCTTGCTGTTATAAAAACGCCGCGATGACCGTTTAGCCTGGCGAGATAATTCTGTTCTTCATAATCAAAACCAACACCGGCAATATCTTTTACGTAAACAGATTTTCCGTTTACACTTGTAACGATTGTATTTTTTATCTCATCAAGGCTTTTGTAGTCTCCGCTTGTTTTAATGTTGTATTTCCTGGTGCCCATATCAATACTGCCACCTGGTATATTAGTGTTTCCGCTTTGTATGGCGCCGGTTACTTTGTTGAGTGGAATCTGTTGCTGTGCCATTTTATCGAGGTTCAGTGATATGCGTACCTGCTGCTGCGGAAATGCCCAGTTATCAACGTTTTTCAGCGATTTTATTTTTTCCAGTCGTTCTTTCAGTTTCTTGCTCCAGTCTTCCAGGTCTTTATAGGGTGCTGTTTCACTCATCAATGCAACCTGTATAATGTTTACATCACTCGGGCTGAATTTCATTACATCAATATCAAAAACATCAGCAGGCAGTTCTGGTCTTATGGCATCCATCTCACGTACCACGTCCTGGTATTTTTTATCAGGGTCCGTTTCGTATTTAAATTCCACGCTGATTACGGCAAGGCCATCATTCATCTGCGATCGTATGCGTTTGATATCATCCAGTTCATTTATTTTTTTCTCAATAGGGTCTACCACCAGTTGCTCCATATCCTGCGGGCTGGTACCGGGGTAAACCACCACTACATTAAACTGCGGCGCCTGGAAATCCGGGTCTTCACCACGCGGCATATTGAGAAAAGAGTTAAGGCCAATGGCTGCCAGCATTACAAATACAATAAGTGTAAACTGGTAGTTCTTTACGGCGAAGTCTGTTATTTTCATAACAAGGTTTTAGAATGTTTTTGAATTGCTCATGTTATGGCCAGGCGCTGAAGAGTGCGACGCAACAAAGCTCAATAGCAGTACAGCCTCCTGGTTCATGATATATTTTATGGAACGGGCAACAGGAATGCTATGACACATCGTTGTGTCACTCACTTGTACGTCCGGTACATTATTCAGCTTAGTTGGTGGCTGGTTTTACAATCGTGTTTTCTGTAAGATAACTGGTGCCATCTGTTATCACTGCCTCAACATTTTCAAGACCACTTTTTATGGCAACCTTGTCGTTTTCTATAAAAGCGATCTGCACTTTTTTCCTGGTAACCGTTTTATTATCTGCATTCAGCGTATAAACAAAACCTGTTTTGGCATCCGCTTCGGCAAGTGCCTCAATCGGGATCATACTTAATTTTTGTTGTGTGGCAGTATTAAGCTGAATGTTGGCAAAAAAGCCCGCAGCGAATTTTTTACCATTTGGTAAAACCTTTACCTCAAGTTCGTACGTGCCGCTTTGCGGGTCTGCTGCTTCTGCCATTTTATTGATGATGCCTCTGAATATGTCATCAGGGTATGCATCAAGTGTAATGTTTGCTGCATCACCTTTCCGGAGGTTTGCCCAATCTTTATCGCTTACGCCAAAGCGTACAACCCAGTCGTTGTTTGATGTACCGTTCATTATTAATACCGGTGCACCGGCAGAAACAAGCTCTCCTTCATTCATTATTTTTTTTATGATGGTGCCTTCTTCCGTTGCCCTTATTTGTGCGTATTGCTGGTTAAATTTTGCAATGCGCAAACCTTCATTGGCAACGCTTAGCTGTGTTTGTACATTCTGCAGTTGTTCTAATGTGGCAGCAGTATCGTTGAACAGATTTTTTACGCGGTTTTCATCACGTGTTGCTTTTTCGGCAGACAGTGCGGCCTGCTGTACCTGCGCATTGATCTCTGTAAGATCCAGCGTTGCCAGTAATTGCCCCCGGCTTACATGGTCTCCCTCCTGTACATATACTTTTGAAATAACACCGCCTATTTTGAATGAAAGTTTTGTTTCACTTGCAGAGGCTAATGCGCCTGAATATTCGAGTGTTGTTGTATAACCGGTAAAACTTACCGGTTGGGTTTTTACCACTACCGCATCTTCTGTAACGGGCGTTTGTGCTTTGTTTTGGCTGCAGGATGCAAGCAGCAGTGCAGATGCAGCAATGATAACCGCTGCAGGAATTGAGCATAACTTATTCATAAAACAGTTTTATAGATTAATCAAGTTTGTAAGTGGCCATTACCCTTTCAAGTTCTGCGGCTTTGTTAAGTACAGCAAGTTGTGCAAGGGAGTGTTTTATTTCGGCATTTGTCATAGCAGTCCGTGCATCTATCAGTTCTATTAGCAACGCACTGCCCTGTATGTAGCGGCTTTGCATAAGGCGGTAAACTTCTTTAGTGCTTGTTACTTCATCGGCGGAGCTGCGTAATGCTTTTAGCGAAGCCTGGTAGTTGTTGTAAGTTGTTGTCAACTGCAGCAGCATTTTTTTCTCTGCGTCGTTGTATTGGTTTTGTATGGCGTCGCGGTCTAACTGCGCCTGTTTTGTTTTCAGTTTATTGTCGTAACCGCTAAAAAGATTCCATCTAAGTTGCAGGCCGCCCAACTGGTAGAATTGTTCATTATTGAACTTATAACCAAACCCCTGGTATCCTATGTTATAAAAACCACTGAGTGTTGGCAGCTTGTAGGTGTCGGTTAGTTTAAGGGTTGTTTCAATTACTTTCGCTGTGCTTTTTAGTTGCTGCAGTTCTTCACGGTTTTCAGGTACATCCAGCGAAACCGGCACCTCCTGCTGCAGGGCGTTTATGATGGATGAATCGATATCTATGGCTGCCTGCAATGGTTTATTCAATAAAAAATTGAAATAGGCTGCGGCATTGGAACTGTTTTGGGTGGCTTCAGTTAAAGATGTTTCCACTTTGCTTACTTCGGCTTTTGCTTTCAGTACCACCTCTTTTGTGGCGGCGTTGTTCTTTACCAGCTTTTCATTCAGGCGAAGATTTTCCTGCACTGTGGCAAGTGCATTGTTGTAAACAGCAACAGCTTTTAGTGACTGCAAATATTGAAAATATGCCTGCCTGATGTTGAATACAAGTTCGCGTTTGTACTGACTTAATGCCAGTTGGTTTGTGTTGATCAGTTCTTCTTTGATCTTCCTGTTGTAGCCAAGCGATGGATTATACAATGGCACACTTAATTCCACTTTTGTGTCATGGAAATTGTTAGGCAGGAATTGTATGCTTTGGTTTTGAACCTGCGGAAATTTTGTAGAAGATGTAATGTCGTTTAGAGAGCTGTAAACATTATTGAGCAGGTCGCCGAGTGGCACGTCAATCTTTCTGCCGCCATTTGCCAAAGTATATTGCGCATTAATGCCAACCTGTGGAAGAAATAACGCTTTTGCCCTGCCGAGATCGAGTTTTGCTTTTTCAAGATCAAAACTTTGCTGGCGTATTGCAAGGTTGCTGTCGAGCCCTTGTTTAATGTAATGGTCGAGTATGCCCTGCGAAAATGATTGTTTTGCAAAGCATGCCAGCATGAGCAACAGTAACAGTGTTGGTTGCATCTTTTTGGTCATAAGTTTAGTTTTTAAATATTGTTATTATAGTTAACATTGTTAAGTGAGATGCAAAAAAAATAGCCTTTCAGCTTTTCTGGTCTATTGAGTTTACCAGCCAGTTCAAAGACTCATGCATCATATCTTTTATTTCGGCGCCGTTGTATTCATCGCGGCCTTCAGGACATAATTTGTCAAAACGTTGCCTTATTGCCAGCGAAACCAGCCCATGCACCATACCCCAGATACCCATAGATACCACATCAGCATTGCCTTTTTTAATGTAACCTTTCTCCATACAATCCTGTATGGTCGTGCGCAAAAAATTCATTGCTGTTTCGCCATGCTTCCAGTCGCAGTTGTCCATTTTTTCCAGCACCTGCATGGGCGCACGCTGGATAAACATCACATCGTAATACTCCGGGTTTGCAAGGCCAAAGTCTATATAATGTTCACCCATTTTATGTAAGCGCAGTAAAGGGTTTTCTATGCCGGCAATAGACTGGCTGGAGATAGCCATTTTCTGAAAGCCAAGCTCGTGCAACTGGTAAAATATTTCGTTCTTGTCTTTAAAATAGAGGTAAACGGTGGTTGGGCTATACTCTATAAGATCCGCAATTTTGCGAATGGTTACCTGGTCAAAACCTTCTTCCACAAACAGTTTCATAGAAGCATCAAGAATCATTTTCCTGATCTCCAGTTTCTGTTTTTCCTTACGCTCTGCTATACCCATGTTTTGATAATTACGGTGTAAAAATACTTAACAGTGTTAATTTTCCAAACTTTTTAAGATTATTTTTTTACCGGCTGCAAATCCTGTGGCATCGCCTGTTGTGTCACTCACTTGTACGTACCGCACAATATTGAGCAAGGTGCAACCATCATCTGTGGTTAAAACCTGCTGCAGGATCGGTCGTGCGCAAGGCGTAGCTCAGGCATGCATTGCCGTACAAGTGTGCGACGCAAGGGACGATGCCATGTAAAACCAATTGCCCGGCCCCCACCTATTTTAGGGTATATGTTTTTCTATCTACACCGATGCCTTTCAGGGTGACTGACTTCCAGCCTTTGGGCAATGTTGTTTTAACCTGCACAATGCCTTTGGGTGTAATATCAAGCCCGCCAAAACCCATCATTACAGCCTGCAAAATACCGCCTGCGCCGGTGGAAAAGTAAGGGTTTGTACCGCCTTTCGTTTCAGCAATTACCCGGAACGGCGGGTTTAAATTGGGCACATACGAATCCCTGAAAAAATGTGCTGCTTTCTCTGCATCGCCAATGCGTGCATACAGCAGCGCAAAAATGGCCTGCGTCATAGCCGGTGTGCCCTCATTTGGCACACGCACGGCGTAATAATCAAGATCCTTTTTTATTTGGGCAGGGTCTGTAATTTCTTTCAGCGGGTAAGCCAGCAGGTTTACGTCGCCCTGTTTAATGCCTTCGCCCTGGTACGTTGCATGTTCCTGTGTAACGCCATCGCTCATTTTTAAGACGGGTATATTGTCTGCCACCAGTTTCCAGTCTGCATTTGGGGTAATGCCCAGCAGCCGGGCTGCGTCTGTTGCAGCCATAAGATTGGCCTTTGCCGCGGCATTGGTAAAGGCATTGTTGTCTACATTCTCTGCCCATTCATCTGCTGCTACAACATTTTTGATGTCGTAATGGCCTGGACCGTTTCTTTCCACACGGCTTGCCCAAAAGTCTGCCGTGCTTTGCAGCAAGGGCCAGCCTTTTTCTTTAAGCCAGGTTTTGTCTTGCGTAACGCAGTAGTAATTCCAGGCGGCCATTGCAACATCTGCGGTAATGTGGTGTTCAAACGGGCCGCTGAGCGCCCAAACGGGTGTTTCTTCAACGCCGGTTTCGGCGCTCTCCCATGGAAACATGGCGCCTTTATAACCGTGGGAAAAAGCATTGCGCCTGGCAGCCTCCAGCCTTTGAAAGCGGTACTCAATAAGGCTTTTTGCCATTTCAGGATGTAGAACCAATATTGAGGGGAACATCCATAATTCGGTATCCCAGAAAACGTGGCCATTGTAGCCCAAACCGCTTAAACCCATAGGTGACAGCGAGTAGGCCGTGCCTTCACGTGTAAAAGAATACAGGTGGTACATCATGCTGTGTACATCCTGCTGCGCCTGTGCATCGCCGTCTATGATGATATCACTTGTCCAAAGACTGTCCCACGCTTTGTTATGAAAATTGATCAGCCGCTCACGGCCTTCGAGTTTTGCAAAGATGGTCATACGCTCCGCTTCATTCAGCGGGTCTTCATGCTGCGCAGAAGTAATGGAAGAACCTGCAATTGAATAGCGGTAGGTTTCGCCGGCTTTGAGTTTTTTACTAAATTTTACGAGGTGCATGTTATTGTCCCACATTTCATGAATAACCCGTGGCTCCTGGCCATGCGGTTCATTAAAAAGGAAGGTATTGGACGCACACATAAGCAGTTTGCCGGTTGGGCTTTTGGCAGCAGAGGTAAGCAGGCTTAGTACAACATGCGGCCGGTCTATTTCATTATAATAATTCTGCACATCGCGCAGGGCATCGGGGGCTTCCATTACGCTGGCGCCAGTAATGGGTATATCTTTTGTTGCGGTTATTTCCACATCCATAAGCACGGTGAATGGTAAGTGGCGCAGGGCATAGTAGGTATATTTTACCATGGCTTTATCGCCGTAATTGAAGGATGTTGTAAATGATGCGTGGCGCATATCCAGCTCCTGTACAAAATTGTTTACGCCTTTGGCGTCTACCCTTCTGCCGTCAATTTCCAGGTAGCTGTTGAGTAAATTAAAGCTACGCAGGAAGTTGCTTACGCGGCCGCGGCCATACTGGTCATACGCACCGGCGAGCACCACATCTTTTACTTTAAATGGTTCGGGTGAAGAGACGATACCGACCATTCCATTGGCAACCGTAATACCGTAATAATTATTGGGGTCAATTGCAGCGGCCCTGAGCACCCATGGGTCCTGCGCAGACAATGTTGACACAATACAGAGTATGGCAGCAAGCAATACAGTTTTTTTCATACAGGCAATTTTTTTGAACGTTTGCTAATATACACCAGTAACACGTGGGACGGGTGTTGTCTAAGGTTAATTTCCCGGTATTTTGCAGCTCCGGAAGACGTAGTTATGCTATGGTTCTTCTTCCTATCTTTACAAAAGGCAAACGAATCAGCAAATGGTATCCAAAATATCCGAAGGCGTTGAGATAAGCGTGGAAACATTCTACCAGCCGGATTACAGTAACCCGGTGAACAATGAATTTATGTTTGCCTACAGAATTACAATTGAGAACCATAACCAGTTTACAATAAAATTGCTCGAACGTCACTGGTTTATTTTTGACAGCAACGGTCAGCAGCGCGAAGTAGAGGGTGAAGGTGTTGTTGGTGTACAACCTGTGCTGGACCAGGGTAAACAATTTCAATATGTAAGCGGTTGTAACCTGCGTACAGAAATGGGCCGTATGTATGGCACATACCTCATGGAAAACCAACATACCAAAAGTACCTTTACAGTAAAAATTCCACCTTTTGAAATGGTGGCGCCATTCAAAAACAACTAGCTGATTCTTCTTACAAATACATGCCGTGTGTTGCCTTTGCCGGTTTCCCGGTGATCAATTTCAAAAACATCCATGCTTTTCATTAGTTGCACCAGTTTACTGAAGCCATAATTGCGGCTGTCGAAATTGGGCTGCTTTTTTATAAGTATGTTTCCCAGGTCGCCCAGGAATGCCCATCCGTTTTCATCGGCAATGTCTTCAATTGTATCGGTAATAAGTTTGATGAGTTTTTTATCAGTTTTTAGTATGGGTTGTTTCTGCAGTCTCTTTGCAGCTTGTTTTTCAGGTTTTGTAGCGGGTAGTTTGCCTGTTTCCTGTTCTTCGGTTTCCTGCTCATCGGCCAGTATTTCTATATAAATAAATTTATCGCATGCGGCAATAAACGGTTTTGGTGTTTTCTTTTCTCCAAAGCCAAATACTTTCATACCTGCTTCTCTTAGCCTGGTGGCAAGTTTTGTAAAATCACTATCGCTGCTAACAATACAAAAGCCATCAACCTTGCCGGAGTAAAGAATATCCATTGCATCTATGATCATGGCAGAGTCAGTAGCATTCTTGCCTTGTGTATAGCTGTACTGTTGTATGGGCGTTATAGCGTTTTCGAGTAAAACTCCTTTCCAGCCGGAGACGGTAGGTTTTGTCCAGTCGGCATAAATTCTTTTGAAAGTAGGAGTACCATATTTGGCCATTTCTTCGAACATCTCTTTTACACTTGCGTATGGAACATTGTCAGCATCTATGAGCACCGCCAGCCTGAGATCGTTGGTATTATTCATTGTGATAATATTAATCGTATGCAGATAAAGATAGTCAGAATAAAAATCATGGTAAAGTTGCTGACCTTTGTGTTTGTTTGACAGATAGCTTTGCAGCGTTTTGACGTGTTTGGTTTTTGTGATTGCTCATTTGGTTATTATACTCAGCCATTAAACGAAATATGCAATGTGCCGGCAGGTTGTGCGCACTGCTGCCAAAGGTTTTACAGTACAGGAGTGCGACGCAACAGTTGATGCCATAAAAAACAACAGCCGGGTTCATTATTAAAAATAACGGTGTAAGAAATTCTATTTTAAAAAAAGAGAAGCATGTTTAAAAAATTTTTGCCTGCATTTGCATTGATGGGAATAAGCAACGTGGTAAGTGCGCAGGCTGCGGTTTCGGGAAAAATAGCCGATGCCAAAGGCAATGCCATACAGGGTGCTACGGTGCATGTACTTAATTCGAATGTTATTGCTATTACTGATGCGCAAGGTAATTTTAGCATCAGCAATATTGCCAGGGGTTCGTACACCATTGCGGTGGAAGCAGTAGGCTACGCTGCAAAAACAGTGTTGATCAATGCAAACCAGTCTCTGAATATTATTCTTACAGAAGATATCAACCAACTGGATGATATTACGGTAAGTGCAGAAAAAAAAGAAACCGCTTTACAGCAAACGCCGGTAAGCATTACATCGCTTTCTGCCAGGCAGGTGCAGCAATACCGGCTTTGGAACAGCAAAGAGTTGACTGCAATTGTACCCAATTTGTTTAGCAACAATTCAGGTGACGACCGAAATGTTACATCCATTCGTGGTATTACCACCACATCTTACGACCCCGCTGTTACCACTTACGTAGATGGCGTAAACCAGTTTAGCCTTGATACATACATTCCCCAATTGCAGGACGTTGAGAGAATAGAGATATTGCGTGGCCCGCAGGGTACATTGTATGGCCGTAATGCTATGGGTGGTGTAATCAATATTATTACCAAACAACCCGGGAATACGCTCAACGGTTTTGCCGAAGTAAATATTGGCAATCATGGCCAGCAACGCTACAACGCAGGCATAAGAACACCGCTTATAAAAGACAAATTATTCTTTGGTGCTGCTGCCATGTTTAATAAAAGAGATGGTTTTTATACGAATGAATTTAATAATACACCATACGATAAGCAACAGGGCATTGCTGGTAATTACTACCTGAAGTTTTTGCCCAATCAACGCTGGGCCATAACGCTGAATGCCAAACACCAGGATAACCGTAATAACGGCGCCTTTCCGCTGGTGATGGGTGTGGAAGATGCATTGAGCAACCCTTTCAAACTTTCCCAGAATGCACTGGCAAAGATGATTGATAACACCTTCAACGCATCGCTTGTGATTAACCACAGCGGCAACCGCATCAATTTTAGTTCGCAGACTGCATGGCAGCAAAACCACCGCTACTACAATGCCCCGCTCGACGGTGATTTTTCTCCGCTCGATATCATCAGTGTCATCAACGATTACGGAAAATCATGGAACAACGTTAAAGCCTTTACGCAGGAGATACGTTTCAGTTCGCCTGCCAATAATGCCGCAGCTTTAAAATGGACCGCCGGCGCTTATTTCTTTCAACAGCGTGTGCCTAACAGGCAGGCAACCTACTATGGTGCAGATGCAGGTATATATGGCATTCCCGATACAGAGTTTACAAACATTAACACCAGCACCGGCAAAAATACCGGGATAGCTGTGTTTGGACAATTGAACTATGCGGTAACCAGGAAGTTTGAAATAATAGCAGGTGTACGTTACGACCATGAAAGCAAGAAACTCTCGGTAATGGGCGAGTATGAAAAAGAAGGCGTGGGCAGCTTTGTTACACTGGCCGATACATCTGCCAAAGCTAACTTCAATGCACTCTCGCCAAAGTTTGGCTTTAATGTTCATCCGTCTGACAACAACACCATCTTTGCTACCTACAGCCGTGGCTACAGAACAGGCGGTTTAACGCAGTTGTCTTCAGACCCTTCTTTTCCGCCATTGTATGCTTACAAACCCGAGTACAGTAACAACATAGAAGCAGGTATAAAAAATAATTTGTTCAACGGCCGTTTGCGTGTAAACATTACTGCGTTCCTCACTTATGTTACCGATGCACAGGTGCCAACACTTATCTTGCCCGATGCTATTACCGTTACAAGAAACACAGGCAGGCTGCAAAGCAAAGGTGTAGAGCTGGAAACATCTGCCACACCGGTAAAAGGTCTGCAGCTCGATTATAATGTTGGTTATACCAATGCAAAATATAAATCGCTCAAGGTTTCCGGCAATGGAGCTGTCATTGATCTTAATGGCAACAAACAGATCTTTACGCCCGATGTTACATCCATGCTTGCCGCGCAATACAGCGTGGTGCTCAATCAAAAGCAGCAACTGAAAATAGTGGCACGGGCAGAATGGTTTTACATAGGCGCAACTTACTTCGATCTTTCCAACACAATACGCCAGAACCCTTACCAGTTGCTGAACACACGTGTTGGCATAAGCAGCAAACATGCAGATATTTTTTTCTGGGGCAGAAATATGACCGACAAAAAATACATTGCTTATGCATATGATTTTGGCGCGGTACACCTGGCCGATCCACGCACGTATGGTGTAACACTTACAGCCAGGTTTTAAACATTATCACAAAATTGTTTTTTTCTAAAAAGGCTTTAACCAGAGCCTTTTTTTATGCATGTAACGGGCTGCATTACTACTATTAAGCGGTTGTTGTGTCACTCACTTGTACGGCTGTAGCTTTATTCAGCATAGCAGACCATACGCAGTTGCAACAGCCGGCACCGTGTGCAGGGTGCAAAAAAAGGCAGCAAAGAATTGCCGCCCGTCTTCAATTGCTTATGTATGCTTTTCTGTAAGTTTCTAACGGTGTAAAAATGCAATATATAATCGAAGCTTTTTTATTGTATTGGTATGAAACAACCCATTTGCCGCATGAGTTGTATATAAATGAAAATAAACCGCGAACATACCGGTAAGTTATTTTTGTTGTATGAAAACGTTTGCCGAGAATATCACAGACTTCCTGTTCAATCTTCAGTTGCCATTTGAGTTACCCAATAATATAGCTGTGCTGGATGCACATACAAACGAAGCTGTAAGAGCTGCCTGTACGGCTTTTTATACAAAATTTTACAGCGATCACCATCAACGCTACTTGTTAATTGGTATAAACCCCGGGCGTTTTGGCGGCGGTGTTACAGGATTGCCTTTTACTGATCCTATAAGGTTGCAGCAGGATTGTGGTATTGAGAACAGCTTTCAGAAAAAGCAGGAACTCTCTTCTGTTTTTATTTATAACGTGATTGCAGCCTACGGCGGCGCAGCAGCTTTCTACAGCAGGTTTTATATTTCAGCAGTTAGCCCGCTTGGCTTTGTAAAGCATGGTAAAAACCTCAATTATTACGATGATAAAGTTTTACAGCAACGCATAGAGCCATTTGTGGTAACATGCATGAACAGGCAGCTTGCATTTGGTTTAAGCAGATCAGTTTGTTTTTGTATTGGCGAAGGCGAAAACCTGACATACCTTCAAAAACTCAATGCCATACATCAATGGTTTGATCATATACAACCGCTTTCTCACCCACGCTTTGTAATGCAATACCGGCTGAAAACAAAAGACGTATACATACAACAATACCTGGATGCACTCCGGCAATTAACATAAGCTTCTGCTACAGTGCCGGTACAACTTTTATATGCTTACATTGTTTTCCTGCGCGGCCCTCTTACAGGGTATTGAGCTATATATTGGCCAATATGCAATAGTGATAATACTAAAAGATATACGACGGTGGCACATGCTGCATAATGGTATGCCGTACAAGTGTGCGACGCAACAACAGCTTAATAGCAGCATTGCTGCCTAGTATATAAAAAAAATCCCTTTGCTATTGCAAAGGGATTTTCCAATAATGCAGGACTGCTATTATAATTCGAAAGAAAGTTGCTCATCGCGGTTCTCAACTTTTACCTGGCGTAAAAAGTTATCGTAACCTGCCTCATCATCGTGGCTGCTGTACATGCCATAGGCATCAAGACTGTAACCCATAAGGCCGTCGTTTGCTTCCATCAGGTATAATATGGATGATTCTGAAGGATCTGAATCTCCTTCGAAACGGTAAGTTTTTATGATCGTTAATTCTTCGGGTGTATAAGTTTTGCCTTTGTTTGCTGTAAAACCTTTTTCTGTCCACCTGAATTCATTATCGAGCTTCTTTAACCGCAGCTTTTCCATAACGCTGCTGAGGGTGGTCATTTGATTAAGTGATGTGTTCATAAGTTTACATTTCGAGGTGAAATAATCAGTATTTGTGGTATGTAGTGTTTGCCACTGTTATTAGTATAACATTAGAAAAAATGCTGCCAGATTTTATTTACAGTCATTAGCAATCCTGCGAGAAGTCAAGTGTAATAATAAATGTGGAACCTTTTCCCTCTTCGCTCTCTACATCAATAGAACCCTTGTGATTGAGTATAATGTTTTGTGTGGCGGTAAGACCAAGACCTGTACCTTTTGGTTTTCCTGTAAAGTAAGGTTCGAACAATTTACCAAGTGAATCTTTGCTGATGCCCGAGCCATTGTCTTTGATTGTAATGCAGCATTTACCATTAAGCTCTGCGGTGCCTATTGTTAAAACGCCTTTGCCTTCTTCCATTGCTTCTATGGCATTTACGATGATATTGAGCAGCGCAATTTTCATTCGCTCTTTATCTACCGAAACACGGCAAATACCCGGTTGATACTCTTTCACCAGCTTAATTGTTTTAAGTTCCAGCCGATCGTTTGCATCCTGCAGTACTTCATCTATCAAATCACTTATAGCCATGTTCTCTACCTGCAACTGGGCAAATTTGGTGGAGTTAAGCAGGTCTGATACGAGCTGGTTGATGCGTTTGGCATTACGGTCTATCATGTCGAAAAAGATGGTAAGGTCTTCTTTATCTGTAAGCTCGCTTCTCAGCTGCTCTGATGCAAGGCCAATATTGGTAAGCGGATTTCTTATTTCGTGTGCCATTTGCCTGGCTATGCGCCCGCTTGCCGCAAATTTTTCAATGCTCTTCAATTCTTTCAGCTCTTTATTTGCTGCATTCAGCTCATCAACACGTTTTTCCAGTTCGCGCCGGTATTCATCTGCTTTTGCATCTGCTTCCATTTTTAGATTGTTTTCTCGTACATAGATAAGAAAAGAGTAAATGACCAATACTACCGCAATAATAATAGACGTAAGGATGATTATATTGAGTGCTTTCTGCAACCGCTGCATATCATCTGTACGTTGGGTCAACTGGTCGTTTTGCACCTTCTCCATTACTTTTACCAGGCTCCTGATGGTATCCATCACTTCTTTACCATGGTATGCCATTGACCTTAGTGTGTCAGTCATTTGCATACCATTTGCGCTAAACAAAGTAACCGCACCATTCAGCAGCCTGTATTTTTCCCCTATCCTTTCATGCAGGATCTCTGCCCTCGATTGCTGCAATTTATTGTCCTTTAGTAAATCGCGTAATTGCCTGAATTCTTCTTCATAACCGGCAAGACTGGCCTTATAAATGTCAAGAAAATGATCGTCTTTAACTGCCACGTAGCCACGCACACCGGTTTCAGCATCTTTTACAGAAGAAAAAAGCAGCTCGAGCTTGTTGATGATACGGTTGGTCTCTTCTATTGCACGCGACTTCTCATCTAATTTCTCTGTGGCGATAAAGAACGAAACATATGAAAGCGCCATTAAAATAAACACAATAACATAACCCGCCTTGATGCGATTTTCAATATGCAGTTTCATGAATTTTGATTATAGATATAGGATTTCAAACTGGTAATCCACTGAAAAATATTAATAAAAATAAAATGTATTTCCGGCTGACATTTTTAAATTTATAAATAATTCGTGATACTATTCAGGTTTTTCTATCCATACACATACCGAGCCGGCATTTGTATAGAACTCTCCCCATCCATCTTCATTTATTGTAACCTCCGCAGCGTGTTTCCCAAGCATATCAATAAAAGTCTTACCCGCGTAGCGCTTCCCTATCTCCATACTTTTAAAACCTTCATCGCCGTTTGATAATACCACTGCACAACCACCGTGTTCTTCGTCTCCTTCCCTTGTCCAGCCCACACAATTGCCATGATCAAAATAATCCCGCTGTTCGCCATAGGCATAGTTTGCACGGGCTTTCAGTAAATTTTCCAGGTCATCGCATTTGGGTAAAAAAATCTCATGGTCATTGCCATCGTTGCCTTTATCAACATAAGATGCTCCATACAGGTCTGTATAAAAAATGCATGGGTAACCATCTTTTCTTAATAATATTATTGCGTAAGCTATTGGCTTAAACCATGGCTCTACAGGTGCTTCAAGAGCCTGCAGCGGTTGTGTATCGTGGTTTTCTACAATAGTTACTGCCAGTCCCGGGTTTTTTGCTACCAGCGTTTCATCAAAAATAGTACGCAGGTCAAAATCTTTTCCTTCTTTCGAAGCGGTATGCAGGTTCCTGTGCAGTGGGGCATCAAACAAACTCATTCTTCCTTCGGTGGCATCTATATATCGCTCCAGCAAATGCAGGTAACCAGGCGCCCAGTATTCTCCAACAGCAAAAAGATCTTCTTTTACTTCTGCCCGCATATAATCAAGCCATTCGTTGTAAAACTGCGGTGCTATGTGTTTTACGGCATCCAGTCTTACACCATCGAAATGTAATGTATCAAAATACCACTTACCCCATTTTTTCAATTCTTCTCTTACTGCCTCATTCCTGAACTCTACATCCGTAAACATCAGGTAATCATAATTACCTTTTTCGTCGTCTACTACTTCTTCCCAGCCTTCGCCATATTCATTCTGTATAGAAAAGATGCCGGTTTCATCAAGATCGCTGGCATAATCAGTGCCTGTAAAGCATTGATGATCCCACACAAAATTTGAGTATTTGCCTTTCCTGTTAGGGTAAGTAAATTTCGTATATGCGTTAATCTCAAACGGTTCGCTGGTAAATTCATTCCTGTTGTCAGGGTTTACGCGCCTTACCGTAATGCGTTCTTCTTCATCAGCACCGCCGAGGTGGTTTACAACAATGTCAGCGTATACCTTTATGCCTGCTTCATGTACCGCATTTACTGCGTTTACCAGCTCGTCTTTGGAGCCATATTTTGTTTTTACCGTTCCTTTCTGGTCAAACTCTCCCAGGTCATACAAATCATACACATCGTAACCCACAGAATAACCGCCGGTGGTTCCCTTCGAGGCCGGTGGTATCCATATTGCTGTTATACCTAATTCAGATAGACTTTTTGCTTCTTCTTTTAGTTTATTCCACAGGCTTCCGTCTTCCGGGTAATACCAGTGAAAAAACTGTAACATCGTACCGTTTTGCATAATCGTAAATTTTTCGAAAGAATAATTATGAGGTCAGCTTTACCGCTCCTGTCGGCTTTGGTTGCGTCGCACACTTCAGCAACAGTAGAGGGATTGGGCAAAACAAATGCCACTAAATTTTCATACGTTTAGCCTGTTTGCATGGGCATTAAAAAGCCGGTCTGTACAACCGGCTGCTTGTTTTGTATATTTTTTTCTACATCATTTGCTAAGTACGTCCCTGCTTTTTATTGCCATGTCAAGGTTTGCGTGTAGTTCGGGCAATGTGGCCGTAAAAAACGATTTTATATCGCTATCTGTAGCATCAGCCGCAGACTTTTCATAAAGTTTTATCGCATCCTCCTGTTCTCTTACCATTGCATTTGCAAATTCCTTATCGAGGTCTTTTGCTTTTTTGTTTTCGATGTCTCCAAGCTTTCTTTTCTGTTGGTCTGAAATATCTGCAGGCAATGTGATTTGTTTGGCCGCCGCCATTTTTGCAATCCGGTCATTGATTTTCATATACGTATCGGTAATCATACCAGCCAATCTTTTACCATCATCGGTTGTCACAAACTTTCGTGCAGTGTCTGCCATGCGCATAACATAATTGCCATTCAGCCAGGCGTCTACGAGTAATTGAGCATTTTTCTGGTCGGGCTTTTCAAATTTCTGATCATTTACCCGCTCTGCTTCTTTAACCGGGTTTTCTTTTGTACCTGTATTTGTACACGAAACCAACACTCCGGCAAACAATAAAAATGAAAGTATTCCGGTTTTAAAATTCTTCATCGTCTAAAAGTTTGTTTTATGATTGCAAAAAAAAAATGCGCCTGGCTTTGCGTTATAGGCAAGCAGGCGCAAAATATGCTGTGCTGGAGCGCTGTAGATTTTAGAAAAGGTTTGACTCAGCTCTTAACTCTTTAACCGAAAAGGAGCTTAACATCCGAATTTTAAGAAATGAATAAAGAACCTCATTCAGTAATGACTTCATTAATTCTCTTATCTCCCTTATCACTTTGTAATCGTTAATTGTAACACGAAAATGTTTGACGATCTTTTTCTCGTATGTCTTCGCACAATCAAACGGGCAATCAAATAAAGGCCCCATTAACTGTCTCGCCGAAAGCGGTTTTACTTCTTCTACAGGAAATACGTGCAAAAGCGAAGTAATATAACTATTGATCTGCTCTTCACACGCACCTGTTTCAGATACAAAATTCAGCAGGCTTCCACGCATTCCTTTATCATTGGTATGCGAGGCGATCTTGTTCATTTCCTGTCTAACGTCTGATAATAAATTCTTCAATGGCTCCAGGTGCGCAATAGTGCTCCTGATGTTTATCAGCTCCTGGGCTGATGTCTGGTTGTAAATCATGGCAAGCATTTCCTTAACTCCCGCAATTTATATGCCTCGTAATAAATCTCCGTTATAATGTCTTCGTATTCAGGCCTTTTGTATTACCCCAAGTAGTAAAGATATTACCGCCAATACCAGCAAAATATGTATCAAACCGGTGGTACTATATACAAAAAACCCTAAAAGCCATCCAATAACAAGGATTACCGCGATTATATACAATAAACTTCTCATAGTATTCTAATTTTTTAGTGATAATAAAACAGGAGGAAAATTTTATGCCACTAAAAAAATTGACGAAGTATTATACAAAGTGTTGGCCAGCAGTTAAATGGTTGAGCAAAAAAATCCTCAAAAGCTTATAACGTTAGGCGGTGGTGTGTAGTTTTTTGGTGCATTAACCTGGCTGTTTTTCAACAAGATACCGCCAGTAACGTTTAGGCATATGCTGAATATGCAGCTTCGTATTTTTCCGGGCCTTTATATTGACACTGTCAAAATAAGCTCTCCATAAAGATTGATAAATATCTTCTTTTTCGTCATAGATCGTACTAAGCGCACACGGGCTTTGCAACTGATCATTAAATGCAATATTTACTTCTTCCACGTTCTTCAGATCGTAATACAAACCATACTTTCTCCGCGTATCATAAATTAGCCAGCGTTGATCTGCATATCGTTTTTCAAAATGGCTGCTTATAAGCGGCAATACATTGAAATCTGGTTGTACAATGGCATAATATAACTCGTCTTTGGTTTTTTGAAAGCGTATAAAAGCTTTCATACGATGTTTTTCCCTGTCGGTCTTATGCGCGGTTTGCTGAATCATCAAAACATCAGGATTGGCAAAATTCTTTTCAACCGAATCTTTGCTGCTGATAACATATTTTATATAACGGAACAATACATTTTCAATTCCCGGTAATTCCGAAAGATAAGCACGGTAAAAATTTCCAAAAGCCGCTACCGTTATTTTGTCCTGCAAGGCTTTCATAACCCTTAAGGCTTTTGCTTTATCTGGTATACTTATGTGAGGTGTTGAAAAAAGACTGATGTTAGCGCTACCCTCTGTTTGAATATCGGGTTCAACAATTTTGTATTCGTAGATCTCGAATACAGCGGCAAAAAAGCCGGGGAAGCTTCCGTCGTATAGTACAGTTTGTATCATTTGTAAGAAGATTGTTGCAAAAGGGTTATCAATCAGCACAACAACAGTTGGCCCCGCCTTTGCCGCACCGGATATGTTGTGCTAAGCCGGTATCAAAAGACAGATAATTGTGTTGAAAAGTTAGCCTTGTACTTGCTGCGTCCTTCCTGTAAAATCAGTTGTTTTATTTTTTCCGGCTGCAGGTCTTTACACGAATTTTCAGATTGAATGAAGTGCTTTGCTTTATTAAGGCTGATACCGATTTTTTTGAGGTGTTCAATATTTAAGCGGGTAAACTTTCTTGCTTCGCAAATCTTTTGTGCGGAACGTAAGCCTATTCCGGGTACACGCATAATCAACATGTAGTCAGCACGGTTAATATCAACCGGGAATAAATGCATGTTCCGCAACGCCCACGAGAGCTTTGGATCAACCTCTGTATCAAGTAGCGGGTTAGCTGCATCAACAATCTCATCTACTTTAAAATGGTAGAAACGCATCAGCCAATCGGCCTGGTACAAACGGTTTTCGCGAATCATGGGTACGGGTGTACCAATTGCCGGCAGCCTGTTATCGTTGCTAATAGGCACATAACCGGAATAATATACCCGACGCAGGTGAAACTTTTTGTAAAAGAAATGAGAAAGATAGAGTACTTGGAAATCTGTTTCAGGTGTGGCACCTATTACCATTTGCGTACTTTGGCCCGCCGGTGCATACAACGGTGTTTTTTTGAAAATTTTCTTCTCTTCCCGGTTTTGAATAATGGCCTTGTCAATAAAGCGCATCGGCTTTATCATGGCTTCGCGGTTTTTATCAGGTGCAAGTAATTGTAGACTTTCCTTGGTGGGCATTTCTACGTTTACACTCAACCGGTCTGCATACAATGCAGCTTCGTGCATCAATTCATCACTTGCGCCGGGAATGGTTTTCAGATGTATATACCCGTTGAATTTATGTTCGGTACGTAGCTTCTTTGCTACGAGTACCAGCCGCTCCATGGTATAATCCGGATTTTTAAAAATGCCCGAACTAAGAAAAAGGCCTTCTATATAATTACGACGGTAAAAATTAATGGTAAGGTCAACTACTTCCTGCACAGTAAACGCGGCTCTTTGTATGTCGTTGCTTTTCCTGCTTACACAATAGGCACAATCGTAAATGCAAAAGTTGGTCAGGAGTATTTTTAGCAGGCTTACGCACCTGCCGTCTTCTGTATAGGCATGACAAATACCATTACCGGTGTTACCCAAACCCTTATTATCATTTTTACGATTGCTCCCGCTGCTGGCACAGCTTACATCATATTTGGCGGCATCTGCAAGAATCTCTAGCTTCTCCCTAATTCTGTCACTCATAGCTGGCTCAAATTTGTAGTATAAAAATACTAAATAAATTAGTGTATGCTGCTGTTGTTTAACTTTTTAGGATAATTTTCTACAAGTAAGTATTTTGAGTTTCAATTTATAACATGAAAATCGCATTGGCTTCCCCGCTATACCCTGCATCAATTGCAAATGCTGTTGAACAGGCAGATGCACTGGCAAAATCGGCCGCGGAACAACAGGCAACCATCGTCTGTTTTCCGGAAACTTTTATTCCCGGTTATCCCTTACCGGAGTTTGTGCCGGAAACTTCAACACCCGAAAATATGCGGGCTGCGTTGAATAGTATTTGTTCAATAGCCGCAAAGCATGCCATTGCTATGATTGTTCCAATGGACTGGTATAGCAATGAAGGCGTTTTGAACGTGGCTTTTGTCGTTGACGAACAGGGGAAGGTGCAAGGCTACCAGGCCAAAAACCAGCTTGATCCGTCAGAAGATGCGATGTGGGTAGCGGGTACAGAAAGAATATTGTTTGAAGTGCAGGGTTTGAAATTTGGCATCACCATATGCCATGAAGGTTTCCGTTACCCGGAGTCTGTAAGGTGGGCTGCAGCCAATGGTGCCGCAGTGGTTTTTCACCCTCACTTTACAGGCAGTAATACGACAGGTGCAAAGCTTACAGAATGGGGCGCAAAAGCAAACCCATATTATGAGAAAGCCATGATGATGCGCGCACTTGAAAATACGGTCTACTTTGCAAGCGTTAACTATGCCACTGCTTTCCAGGAGTCGGCCAGTTCTGTTATTGCGCCGGATGGCAATTGTATTGCATACCAGCCCTACGGCGAAACAGGTGTAGTGGTAGCCACAGTAGACCCCGCTTTGGCCACCGGTAAACTGGCCAAAAGGTTTAAGCCTGCTCTGTACCAATACGGATCACAAAGCAGACTTTAAAGCAGCGACAACTGCCTTTGTGTTGCCGATGAATATCTGGTCATTTACAATAGCTACAGGTCTTTTAAGAAAAGTATATTCTTCAAGAATAAGTTTGCGGTAATCTTTTTCAGCAAGCTCTTTTTCGTGCAGGCCCATTGCACGATACTTAAGTGCACGGCGGCTAAACAACGCTTCATAGCTACCCGCCAGTTTTTTCATTTCATCCAGTTGTGCAGGGGTAATTTTCTCTGTTTTGATATCCTGCAGGTCAGCACCCTTTTTTACAGCATCTACTTCTTTCAGAATGTTCTGTGTAGTATCGCAGGTGCTGAGGTGGTATATCTTCTTCATCCTGGTTTTTTTTGCAAAACAACAAACATTGGTGTTAAAAAGTTGGCCCGGTAAATAAAACCTTTCCTTCTTTTCCGCATTCGTAAATTTATAAGCCGGTCATTTTACTACTTTTGCAGTTAGTTCTTTGTACGTTACTGTGCGCTTTTAACCACTGGCATTACAACGCAGTGGTAACTACACGGCAAAACTGTGGCCGCACAGCTGCATAATGTTATGCAGTACAAGAGTGCGACGCAAGGAACGATGCCACCTGCACTGCAGACCGGCTCATACATTTTCTTTAAGGAACAACAAAATATTGTGTGTTATGATTAAAACAGGCAACCCGGTTATCAGCATTTATACAGAAATGACGCCTAACCCGGAAACAATGAAATTTGTGGCCAATAAGCTGCTATACCCCGGCAAGAGCATCGATTTTCCGGATGAAACAACTGCTGCGCCATCGCCGCTTGCGAAAGAGTTATTTAGTTTTCCTTTTATAAAAAGCGTGTTTATTGCCAGCAATTTTGTTACGCTTACGAAAACCTCTGAAACAGATGAGTGGCAGGATGTAATACCTACCGTGAAACAGTTTTTGAAAGAATACCTTGAAAACGGCGGTCCTGTAGTTAACGAAGACGAAGTGGCCAAAGTAAAGCAGGAAGCGAGCAATACCGTAACTGCAGACGATGACGATGTTGTAAAACGCATCAAAGAACTGCTCGATAATTATGTACGCCCTGCTGTGGAAATGGATGGCGGCGCCATACAGTTTAAAAGTTACGACGCAGGTATTGTAAACCTTATGCTGCAGGGTAGCTGCAGTGGTTGCCCGTCTTCTATGATTACACTAAAGGCAGGTATAGAAGGAATGATGAAACGTATGATACCGGAAGTAAAAGAAGTAGTGGCCGAAGCAGAATAATTGCACCTCGTTCGTATAAATGGCCCCGCAGTGTTGCGGGGCTTTTTTGTGGGTATTTACCAGCCAATCTTTTCATGGCATCGCCTGTTGCCACGCTCGGTTCGGGGTTCCCTTATTATGGCGGCTGCAGCGCGCTGGTTCACCGTACAAGTACAAAACACAATATCACCTGTGTAATCACAGGCTCTTATCTATGCCAGTAACGGTGCATAAATTTCTTAGAAAATGTTGAATACAACCCAACTCATAAAGTAGGCAAGGGCTGTCATGTAAATAAGCTGTACAACGGGCCATTTCCATGTGCGGGTTTCACGCTTTACAACGGCCAGGGTGCTCATGCATTGCATGGCAAGCAGGTAAAACACCATCAGGGACAAAGCCGTACCAAGCGTATATACTTTGCTGCCATCTTCGCGTTTGGCGCTTTCCATTTTTTGTTTCAGCGTACTGTCGTCATCTTCTTCCACGCTGTAAAGTGTAGCCATGGTGCCAACAAAAACTTCCCTGGCAGCAAATGAAGTGATCAACGCAATGCCGATTTTCCAATCGTAGCCCAGGGGTTTAATGGCAGGCTCAATTGATTTGCCGAGTATACCCGCATAAGAGTTCTGCAGTTTTTCAGCGCTATATTGTTTTTCCAGTTCGGCTTTGCCTTCTTCCGTGGTTTGCGAGGCCTGCAGTGCGGCATATTTCTGCTCCACTACATCCATCCGCGATGAAGGGCCATAACTGCTGAGGAACCAAAGCAATAAACTGATAACGATAATGATCTTGCCGGCATCGGTTATAAAAATGCGTGCTTTTTCCACCATTGTTATGCCTACATTTTTCCATCGTGGGGCACGGTAAACCGGCAGCTCGAGTATGAAGAAACTTTTCTCCTGCAGCTTTATAAAGAATTTCAACACGCTGCTTACAATAAGCGCCATTACGGTGCCCAGCAGGTAAAGTGCCATCATTACCAAACCCTGTAAACTAAGAAAGCCCAGATAGTAAGTATTGGGAACGACGAGTGCAATAAGAATGGTAAACACCGGTAGCCTTGCACTGCAACTCATGAGAGGTGTAACAAGAATGGTGAGCAGCCGTTCTTTCCTGTTCTCAATATTGCGTGCGCTCATAATGGCAGGTACGGCGCAGGCAAACCCGCTGATCATGGGCATCACGCTTTTGCCGTTCAGGCCAACCTTGCGCATGAGTTTATCGCTTAAAAAACTGATGCGCGCCATATAGCCGGTATCTTCTAAAATGGTAATGAGCCCAAACAATATCATGATCTGTGGTACAAACACAAGTATGCCATTGAGGCCCGCCAGCAAACCATTGGTAAGCAGGTCTCCCCACCATGCATCCGGTAAAATATTGTTGAACCAGCCCGTAATTTTTGAAAAGCCCCAGTCAATTGCGTCCATAGGAAACTGTGCCAGCCAGAAAATACTTTGAAAGAGCAGGAACAATACCGCAAGCAGGATAACATAACCCCAAAACCTGTGCAGCAATAAATTATCTAATTGTTCGGTAAACAGTTTTTTCTGCAAGGGGTCTGGCTCTACCACAGCCTGCTGCATGATCTGCTTTATACGCCCATACCGTTGCATGATTTCTTCTGCCTGCGTTTTGGTAGCATTAAACCTGGTATTTACCTCTATTTGCTCAATAGTTTCCTGCATGGCATTTGCCAGCGGAAAATTTTCATGGTTAATGAGGTAATGTATAGACGCGTAATCGCTTAATTGCGGGTATAGCTGCTGCACACCGGCAATAGCTTCCGGCGCCAGTTCTTTGTTGCCAATAAAATCGTATTTGTTGGCGATGAAAGCATCTTTCGATGTTTGCAGTAAAGCTTTTTTTAGCTGGGCAATGCCTTTATTCTTTCGTGGGTTTACAGGAATTACCGGAACACCCAGTTCTCTTTCCAGCCCCTGCACATCTATCTCAATGCCTTTTTTGCGTGCAATATCCATCATAGATAGTGCTACCACCACAGGATATTTGAGATCGATGATCTGGCTGCAGAACAGCAGGTTGCGTTTTAAATTACTGGCATCGGCCACCAGCAAAATCATGTCGGGCTTAATGTCTTCGTCTGCATCCATGAGTACTTTGTAAGCCACCCATTCATCTGCACGCCTGGGGTAAAGACTGTATGTGCCGGGAAGGTCAATAACTGCCGCTGATGTTTTATTCTCGAAACTGGTATAACCGGTTTTTTTGTCAACTGTTACACCGGGAAAATTGCCTACTTTCTGGTTAAGACCCGTAAGTACATTGAACAACGAGGTTTTACCACTATTGGGGTTTCCAACTAACGCGATATGTAAACCTGGATCTGGCAATAAAAGAATTTAGCCCGCAAATGTAGATGCAGTTTAAGGCATTACATTACGATATCGGGAGTTTGTATTTGTTAAAGCAGCCCTGCAAAAGGCAAACCGGCAATGGGCTTAACCAGAATGGAAACCCACTGCCGTTATTGTTATTTATTCTTTGTTAAGAATGCTCATTCATTTACTGTAGTACAAGAGTGCGACGCAACAGGCGCTGAATAGCAGTACTACTGCCGGGTACCAAAATAAATGCTATGCTATTGAATAACTCATGCTTCCATCTTTTTCATCTTTGAGCATAACACCCAGTTGTGCCAGTTCGTTTCTTATTTTATCACTGGTAACATAATCTTTGCGTGTCTTTGCTTCTTTGCGTAAAGTCATCAATATCTGCAACACGCCGTCCAGCTTTCCGTCGTCTGCAATAGTTTCATCTTTAAGACCAAATATATCTTCGATGTATACTTTCATTTTTTGCTGCAACTGTGCCCACACAGCGGCGCTCAGTGCATCTGAAGGAATATGTTTGTCTTTTATGCCGTTGATAACCGGTACGAGTTCAAACATATTGGCCAGCACTTTTGCAGTGTTGAAGTCATCGTTCATAAATTCATCAAATTCTTCCAGCAGTTTGAGCACTTTTGCTTCCAGCTCTTTATTGGCAGATACAGCATTGCCCGGTTGCAGTGCCTGCAGGTTTTCGTAAGATTCCCACAAACGTTTTAACCCTTTTTCTGCGGCCTGTAAAGCTTCATTACCAAAATCGAGCGTGGAGCGGTAATGTGTTTGCAGGATAAAAAAGCGAATGGTCATGGGTTGGTAACCCTGCTCCAGCATGGGATGATCGCCCGAGAAAAGCTGCGTAAACGTAATAACGTTATTGTAGCTTTTACCCATTTTTCTGCCGTTGATGGTGATCATGTTATTGTGCATCCAGAAACGGGCAGGTGTTTTATGGTTGCAAACGGTACTTTGTGCAATCTCGCATTCATGGTGCGGAAACTGCAGGTCCATACCACCGCCATGGAGATCAAATTCTTCGCCCAGGTATTTGGTGCTCATGGCAGAGCACTCAATGTGCCAGCCGGGGAAACCCTCGCCCCACGGACTTACCCAGCGCATAATATGCTCCGGCGGCGCATTTTTCCACAATGCAAAGTCTGCCTTGTTTTTTTTCTCTTCCTGGTTGTCAAGCTCACGGGTTGTTTCGAGCATGTCTTCGAGAATTCTGCCGCTCAGCATGCCATATGGTAATCCTTTCCTGGAATAATCGGTATTGTACTTTTCTACATCGAAATACACGGAACCGTTGGCAACATAGGCATAACCATCTGCAATGATCTTTTCGATCATCACAATTTGTTCTACAATATGGCCGGTTGCCGTAGGTTCTATACTGGGCTCCAGATTATTGAAAGCGCGCATGGCTTTATGAAACAGGCTGGTGTATTTGTGTACCAGTTCCATAGGCTCCAGTCGTTCCAACGCTGCTTTCTTGCTTATTTTGTCTTCCGCCTCGCGGCCCTCTTCTTCAAAGTGGCCGGCATCGGTGATGTTTCTTACATATCTTACTTTATAACCAAGGTGCAAAAAGTAACGGAACACCACATCAAACGTTATGTATGGCCTGGCATGGCCAAGATGGCTTTCGCCGCTTACGGTTGGTCCGCACACATACATGCCCACGTGGCCTTCTGTAATAGGTGTAAATACTTCTTTTTGCCGGGTTAATGAATTGTATATTTTAAGTGACATGCGTTTTAATTGAGATGGTCTTTATTGTTGCGTGTTGTATATGTGTTTATGGAAAGCAGGAACTATTGCTTTTAGCAACAGCAACAACAGCAATATTTGGAGGAGAGGATCATACTGTTGCGAAGATATTTTATTTTTTTAAACTTAAATCAGCCATTAAAAGATGATGATCGCTGAGGCCTTCGTCTACCAGTTCAAACTGCTTTACTTCAAAATTGTTATCCGGCAAAATGTAATCGATGCGCAATGTTGGCGCCAGGGCATTGAATGTTCTGCCAATGCCAAAAGAAGATTTTAGAAAAGCATCCTGTCTTTCTCCGCGTATATGAAAATAGGTATATGAGTTTGGTACGTCATTAAAATCGCCACATATAACAGATGGATGTGTACTGCCGGCAATGGTGTTTTTTACCGTTTGCGCCTGGTCTGCCCGGTTATAAAAGGCACCTTTCATTTTAGTGTAAATGTTTTCTGATGCTTCCAGCACTTCATCATCTGTCTGCTTTATTTTTTCGATATTCCTGTAATCTTCCTTGCTAAATGCAAAAGATTGAAGATGGGTAGTAAAAACAGTAATGGTATCATTGCCTGCCAGCAGATCTGCACGAATAAGGCTTTCCGGGTTTTTGCCCTTGTATGCTATACGTTCTTCATTTAGTATTTTATACCTTGAGAAGATAATAACGCCGGAATAATAAGTTCCCTGGTCATTCTTAAAATCTTTGGAGAAATAGTAATAAGGGTATGTTTTTGTAAACAGGCCAATGTTGTTGTAATTGGGGTCTTCCTTTGCAAAAATATTATTAAACTCCTGCAGGCAAACCACGTCTGCACCTGATTTATTGATCAGGTCTGCAATCTCTTTCCTGTTGCGTTGTTGTGTATAAAAGTTGGTACTTATGCCATACAGGCCACGCACATTCCACGACACAATACGGATGGATGTTGGTGCTTTTACTTCTTTAAAACCGGCAGCCGGGTGCCATGCGGCTATAACCACTACCTGTTTCCAGCCGATAGCCAATACAACTGCCGAAATAATGGCCATTTTAGGCTTGGCTATAAGCCAGAAAATGATATAAAAAAATAATATAATAACAAGATAGGGTACTGTAAGTGCAAGAAAACCTACCGGTGCCCATTCTGCCGGGCTTATGTATAAGGACAAACACGAAAGTAAAAACAGCAGGCAGCACAGTATGTTCAGTGAAAGAAACACCCATTTAGTAATCTTCCTGATAATACTTATTGCCATGCACCGAAGTTATAAGATGTTTTTTTGAAGTGTCAATTTACAGCAATGCAGAGAAGTAAATGCCGTGGGTATGGTTAAATATTTTTGCGGGCAACAGATCAATGGGCATCGCCTGTTGTGTCACTCACTTGTACGTTCGGTTTTTTATGGCGGCTGCAGCGATCTGCTCTATCACACAGCATTGCGGTATGGCCGGTTATTATTGTATAAATGCAGGCGGCTAAGGAGGTGGTCCCGCCAGGAATCGAACCTGGATCTGGAGCTTCGGAAACTCTTATACTATCCATTGTACTACGAGACCGCTAAATTGCTGCAAATGTAACTGTTCATTTTTATAATAACGAAAAGGGATGGGCGTTATCGCCCATCCCTTTTAAATTACTTTATTATAGAAAACTGTGCTGTTGTGCGAAGATGGTTTACTGCGTGCTGCAATATGTTTTACAGTACAGGAGTGCGACGCAACAGGCGATGCCACAACGCACCGCTGCCGGGTACCCACTATTTAGCCTGTACTTTAAGCGACACACTTAAATTATTACTTAATGAAACACTGCCGCCTCCAACTCCAAAATCTCTGCGGTTGATATCAAAAGATCCTTCAAACAAATAACCGCCGTTTGACGGCTTTACCGTAAAGGGAAAACTGATCTCTTTGGTAACACCTTTAATGGTCAGGTTACCCTTTATAGTATTACCCGTAACAGATGTGCTGGCAAAACTGATAAGCGGGTATTTTTCTACATTGAGGTATTCTTCTTTGCGCAAATGGTTATCGCGCATTTCAATACCGGTATTGACGGTTTTTGCATCTGCCGTAACGTTAAATACCGATGCCGCAGGGTTTGCAGCATCCCACTTAATAGTTCCCTTTAACCCTTTGATCTCTCCCCTGGTATTGATACCAAAATTTTTGATGGTAAATGTAACTGCCTCGGCGGTATCTACCGGCTTAAGTTCTGCAGATACAAATGCCATTGATGCAATGGCAATAGCTATGGTAGTAAAAATGGTACGCATATATTTTAAAAAATTAACGGAACAATTCCTGTACCGCTGCAGGCAAAAATACTTTAGTGGGCACACTGCTTACAAGTTTTAACTCTTCAACAGGATTTGTCTCATTATCAAGGAAGCGAAAAACGCGCTGAACCGGGTTTTTGCGAAACATATCTGCAAACACACGGTCTCCGCCCAGCTTGTTATTGCTTAAGACGTTTAAGAGCGTACTATCATACAACCCGAATCTTTTTTGCATAATATTTTGTAACACCTGCGGATGTTTTTGCTGCACCAGCTTTTCTATTACCGCATCAGAATGTTTTTGTATAAAACGGAAGGTATAACCGCTGCTGGCCTTCGTATTGCCGCCCGCAGTACCCAGGTTGATGACATTGCCACTGCCTTTACTAAAATGAAAATTGGTCATGGGAATAATGCCAAATTCGGTTTCGGTAACTATATAATCTTTAAGCTTTAAAAAATTGCTGATGTAGTGTTGCAAACCTTCGTCATATGCATGTTGCGGAAGCAGCGATTTGGTAAACAAAGTATACTCCACCAATGCCTTGTTTGCCGCGAGTGGCAGCACATAAACAAACGTGGTACCATATTGCTGGCTAACGCGGAAATCCATAAAAGTGGCAACACGTTCATCAAAAGCATTGGCGGGTGTTTCGATAAGCCAACCTTTAAAATGTTGCTGCAGATGGTAAAGTTTGCCTGCTGTTGCCGGTGGTGTATTTTCTTTAAAAAGTATGCTGTTGAAAACATACCGTGCAGTAAAAATTTCACCATCAATAACTACCGACGCGCCGTCATTGTTGCACGATACAGCTGCTACGCTGCCGTAGACGATCGTAACATTTTTATTTGCCGCAGCTTTCGATAGCACAAACCGGTAAAAATCGATGCCCCTGATCATTTTGTAGGTATAAGGTTCAATATCGAACCTGGCAGAAAAATGACCGGAGTAAAAATCTACCTGTTTCCATTTGTGGTGCACAACGTCTTCGAACATGCCGGGCTTTGTTTCCCAGAAGCACCAGGTACGGTCGTTGTGGTTCTTTTCAGCTTTGTCTGCTACAAGAATTTTCTTATTGCTAAAAAAAGGGTGCTGCATCATCCTGTATAACAAAGAAAGACCTGCGCAACCTGCACCAGTGATAATATAATCGTAATGTGTTTCCAGTAAAAAATATAAATGTGGAAGAAAAAAGAAGTGTAATGCCAATGTAAACAGGCTGCTTATACAGCCTTGCTCATCATGTTCTTCTTTTGTAAAGCTTCATCACGCTTTACTTTTTCCCAATATTGCTTTGCTACAAAGAGCAACCCGAAGCTTTCACCATCTTCTTTGCCAGTATGTTTGTGGTGCATTTTATGAGCCCAGCGTATGGTTTTTACATAGCGGTTATTGCTCCTCGTAAACCATTTAAAACGCTGGTGAATGATTACATCATGCACCAGGAAATAAGCAGCGCCATACATTGTTATGCCCGCACCAATACTTACAACCCACCATACTTCATACATCCATCCAAACATAATACAGAGCCATGCCGGTACGGCAAAGATCAGGAAGAAGGCATCGTTTTTTTCAAACGTATGCTTATGCACGGGGTTATGGTGGTCTTCATGCAAATACCACAAAAAGCCATGCATCACAAATTTATGCGTGCACCATGTTATGCCCTCCATCAGAAGAAACATACCAAGTGCTATTAACGGATAAATAATCCAGCTCATAAAAATGTTTGTAAAACGAGAAAAAACAATAACTGAATAATCAACAAATGTACCGCGAAAAGGTTGTCTTTCCTGAACTTCATCAGGCGGAAAACTGTTAACAAACCGGCACTTATTGCTAACCAGCAAATGTAGTTGAACAGCGGAATTTCACCTGCCGGCACCCATTGCCAGAATTGCAGTTCAATGGCCACAGGCTCCATCACCCAGTCAAACAACGTAGCGAGTAATGCAGCATCTGTAACAAACGAAAAAAATTGTACCGCTTTCGATGGTTGTGGCGCGCCGGCCATTTTTTGCATCACCCAAATACTTATGCTGTGCATAATGATGCCTGCACAAAAAATGGTCGTAAACCAGGTAATGCCAATAAGCAATGGCACATTATATACTTTCATGCCCATCACGTTGCCATAGGCGTAATCACCAAAAAGATAACCCGTATTAACACCAATTATTTCTACCGTTATACCCGTAATAAAGCACAATACAGCAAACAACCAGAACGAGGTGTTTTTACCGTCTTGTGTGTAAACAAGTAATGCAGCCATCAGTACAAGGTTCAGCGGCGTGTTATCAATAAACCATTGCCTGTATGGCGTAAAAAGCATACCAATGGCGCCACTTATATGAAAAAGTAATGCGAGAAATAAAGCGATGCGTTGTTTATTGTTATTCGCTAAAGTCAAGTAGTTTGTTTTTATTGGCCCAACTGTATTGCTACTATTATACATTGTTGCGTCGCACACTTGTACGGCTGTTTCATTATTCAGCATGGTCCGGCCAGGCTGTAGTTGTCGTACACGTTTTGCGTGTAACGTACATCAGGCAAACCTATAATCCTGTTGCACCATATCGCACATAATCTTTGCACTTTTAAGACACAGCGGTATACCTCCGCCGGGGTGTACGCTGCCACCTGCAAAGTACAGGCCTTTGATCTTCTTACTAAAATTTGGGTGCCGCAAAAAAGCCGCCATCCTGCTGTTTGAACTGGTACCGTATAAAGAGCCCATGTAAGATGCAGTTTTTTCCTCAATCAAAACAGGGTCCAATATTTCTTCTGCTTCAATAAGGGGTTCAACGTTTGTGTGTAATAACCTGTTTAGTTTTTGTATAATGGCAGCTCGGTACAATGCCCTGTACTTGCCCCAATCCTGTCCCACATTGGCAGGCGCATTTACCATCACAAACCAGTTTTCCTTATTTACCGGTGCCTGTATGCCGGGTTCACACTTGCTGGTAATATTTATGTAAACGGTAGGGTCTTCATAAACCCGTTTGTGTATAAACAGGTGATCAAATTCTTCTTTATAATTTTTGCTGAAGAATATATTGTGTAATTCCAGTTGTGGAAACGATGTTTTGATGCCCCAATAAAACACCAGTGCGCTGCTGCTTCTTTCCTGTTTTAATATTTGTGCCGCTTTTTGCTCCTGCTGCAACAGGTATTTATAAGTACCATATACATCCATATTACTTACAACAAGTGGTGCCTGGTAGGTTTCCCGGTCTGTCTCTACACCGGTAGCACGATTATTGTGTAGCGTAATTTTTTTTACCGGGGCGTCAAATACAAATGTTACATGCAGTTTTTTAGCCAGCTTATACAAAGCGTTGGTAATGCTGATCATTCCGCCTTTTGGATAGAAAACACCCTGGTTGTATTCAAGATGTGGAATAAGTGATAGCATACCCGGTGCCTGGTAGGGATTGCTGCCGTTATAAGTAGCATACCGGTTAAATAGCTGCACCGTACGTTCATCTTTAAAAGCTGTTTTATTTACTTTATGGAGCGTAGAAAAAAGATGTTTGCTTTTGACAGAAGTAAGTGCAGCCAGTACGGGCGCTTTGGTAAGAGTGTCTTTCCTGTGTAGTGAGTAATTTAAAAAAATAGTACCCACATTTTCATACAGGGTTTTTGATTGCTGTAAATATGTTTCTACGTTACTTATTTGCTCACCAAAAGCCTCGTGCAGTGTAATAGCTAATTTTTTTGCATCAGCCGCTGCGGTTAGCACAGTGCCATCTTCATAAAAGTATTTACAGGCATTCTGCATGGCACTGTACTGAAAATACGCTTCCATCGGCTCTCCTGCAAGATCAAAGAGTTCTTTAATATTTTCAGGTTGCGTAAATAGACTGGGTCCCGCATCAAAATGATAACCTGCCGATGAAAAACTGCTCAGTTTGCCGCCGGGGTAACCATTTTTTTCTAATACAGTTACTTCGAAACCTGAAAGGCTAAGTCTTATGGCACTGGCCAAACCGGCCACGCCACTGCCTATTACAATTGCCTTTACAGATACAGCCATTTAAGTGATTTGATGAAAATGTTTGTTTGTGTGGTATATCAGGCGGCATATTTTAATTTCCACCAATCCATAATACGGGGAAATGCTATGCCAAACCAAACAGTATATTTATGCGGGTAGTTTTGCAATGATACAGCAATCTCGTCCATAGACATGTAACAATAATCAAGCACCTCAGCCGGGTTAGGCTTTATGTCGCCTTCATAAAAACCGGTAAAAACGTGGTCATATTCATATTCAGTAAGCCCGTTATCAAAAGGTGCATTGTATATAAATTCAAAGGTCTTTTCCAGCTCTGTGTGAAAGCCCAGTTCTTCTCTTAACCTGCGTTGTGCTGCTTTTTCTGTAGGTTCTCCCGGCCGGGGGTGGCTACAGCAGGCATTGGTCCACAATTTTGGGCTGTGGTATTTTTTTGCGGCTCTTTGCTGTAACAGCATCTGTCCGTCTTCGTTGAAAATAAAAACACTGAATGCACGATGCAGCAATGCCTTTTGGTGTACCTCCATTTTTTCCATTACACCAACCTGCTCATCATTGTCATTTACCAGTATTACATTTTCCATTTAATAAAAATAGTTAGAAGCTTTCAGGCTGAAAAAAGTTTAGCATCTTGTTAAAGAAATGCCGCAGCGTTTTGTATAACATGCATGATAATTACAAAAGATTGAACTGGCTTCTAAGGCCGGCTTTTGCAACGATCATTGCTTTACCATAATTTGGAATTCTTACACGCTGCTCAAGAATGGTTTGCGGTTGCAGTTTCTTTATTTTACGAAACAGCGACAGGTAGTATTTATACGCGACATACACACCAAAACGCGCTTTCATAGGTAGTTTTAAAATGCCCGTAAAGGCATTGTCAAAATCCTGCTGAATATCTTTTTCTATGGCAAGTTTATCTGCTGTGGTAAAATTCCTGAAATCGCATTGTGGAAAATAAGTGCGGTCGAGGCTTTCGAAATCATTCTTTATATCCCGCAGAAAGTTTACTTTCTGAAAAGCTGCTCCTAAACTTCTTGCGTAGGGTTTTAGCTGATCGTACAATTGCTGGTTTCCTTCGCAAAAAACGTAGAGGCACATCAGGCCGACTACTTCTGCACTACCGTAAATATATTTGTCATACCCCGCTTTGTCGTACCGGCGTTTGTTGAGATCCAGCTCCATACTGCAGAAAAAAGCATCTACCAGTGCAAGATCAATATTGTAATAATTTACTGTTTCCTGGAAGCTGTGCAGGATAGGATTTAAGCTGATTTGTCTTTCAATGGCCAGATAAGTATCTTTCTTAAATTCTTCAAGCAATGTTGCTTTGTCCTGGTCATGAAATGTATCCACAATCTCATCTGCAAAGCGAACGAGACCATAAATATTATAGATATGTGGCCGCAACCCTTTATGCAACAGATTGATGGCTGATGAAAAGGAAGTGCTGTAACGCATTGTTGTTACACGGCTACATTCACGACTTGTTTCATGAAAAAGATGCATCATACATTGTTGGTTTCGCTGGTAAATATGTTACAAAGCATTTAATACCGTTTTTGACTGCCCCATTACAAGATCAACAATTACACGGCTTTTGCAAAAAGCCTTCGCTTTGATCTCCGCTGCTGCTCACACATGTTCCCGCAGTTGAAGAGTGCGACGCAACGAAAGCTTAATAGCAGCATTGACGCCGGGTACATAAAATGCTGTTTACAATAACTTGTACAATATCCCGATAATAACCATCAAGTGCATGAAAAGTTCAACACTTGTAAGTATAATATTCAACAAAAGGCAGATGAATTTTTATCAGCGGTCTTTAAAACTTTTGAGCACTTGTTTGGCTACAACCTCGCCACTGATTAAACTTGGTGGCACACCGGGACCGGGAACAGTTAGCTGGCCTGTATAAAAAAGATTTTTCACTTTCCTGCTTCTGCAGGCGGGTTTTAGGATGGCTGTTTGCATAAGTGTATTAGCCAAACCATAAGCGTTACCCTTAAAGGCATTGTATTCTTCTATAAAGTTGCTGTGGGCAAAAGTTCTTTTGTATATAATATGTGGCCTTATAGACTGCCCTGTGCGTTGCTCCATCCTTGTTACCACCTTATTGAAATAGTGGTCCCGTAATGCTTCATCATCATTTTCGAGGCCTGCAGCAACCGGTATAAGAAAGAAAAGGTTTTCGCAGCCATGTGGTGCAACGTTGTGATCGGTAACAGAGGTTGCAGAAACGTAAAACAGCGGGTCGGAAGGCCATTCTTTGGTTACATAGATTTCGCGGCCGTGTTTCTCAAAAGATGCATCGAAAAAAAGGCTGTGGTGCAATATTCCGTTCAGCCGTTTATTAAGACCTATATAGTAAATAAGGCACCCGGGCGCCATAACCCTGTTGTTCCAGTAAGTTTCAGAATATGACCTGTATTCGCCGGGCAACAAAGCACTTTCTATGTGATGATAATCGGCACCGCCTATAACCGCATCAGCAGTATATACAAGCGGTTTACCGTCATATTCTGCAATAACTTTCTTTGCTGCGCTGCTTTCGATGATTATTTCCTTTACCGAGTGATTAAAATGAAATCGTACTCCTAACTCCAATGCAAGCTGATACATAGCATTTACAATACTATACATACCACCTTCCGGGTACCATGTACCACCTTTTATGTCGGCATAATTCATCAGGCTGTAAAGAGCGGGTGTTTTCTCGGGCAATGCGCCAAGAAATAATACAGGAAATTCCATCAGCTGCCTGATGGAGGGATGTGTAAAGTATTTTGCAACGTGACTTTTTACAGAATTGAAAACATCGAGCCGGAAAATGCCTGTGAGCAGATCCCAATCGAGAAATTCGTTCAGTGATCTGCCAGGTTTATGTACAAGTTTGTTGATGCCCACCTGGTATTTGTAGGCAGCTTCATCCAGAAATTTGTCAAGCCTTGCACCGCTGCCCGGTTCCAGTTGTTCAAAAAGGTCTTTTAGTGCCTGGTAACCAGCAGGAATATCAAGCGTGCGTTCCTGCTCATAAATACGATAGGAAGGGTCGAGCCTGTGAAGTGTGTAATAATCGCTGACTTTTTTACCAAAGGCGTTGAAAAAATGCTCGAAGACATCGGGCATCCAGTACCAGCTGGGACCCATATCAAAAGTGAAGCCGTCTGCTTTTAACTGTCTTGCCCTGCCACCGGGAGTCGGTTGTTTTTCTAAAACTGTAACGTCACAGCCAGCTTTAGCCATGAAACATGCAGCCGAAAGGCCTGCAAAACCGCTGCCTATAACGATTATTTTTTTTTTCAAACCGGAGTAATAAGTAGGAAATTAGGTAAAGTTTATCAGAATCGTTCAATATGTGTTTTGAGCAATTTTCTTGCAAAGTGAATACGACTTTTGATGGTACCGAGGGGTTCGTTCAATATTTCTGCGATTTCATGGTATTTGAACCCATCATAATACAGCAGGAATGGGTTCTTGAAAATTTCAGGAAGATTAAATATCGCCTCCTGCACTTCTTTCATATTGATGTTGGCAATGGCTTCATTTTTAACTGCACCCTGGTTAAGGTTGAGTAAAAAATCATTCGGCGTATTGTCGAACACTACAGATTGTTTAGACCTGCGGCGGTAATTATTGATAAATATATTCCGCATGATCGTATATAACCAGGCTTTGATGTTGGTGCCAACATTGTATTTGTCCCTGTTAGCAAGCGCCCTGTATAATGTTTCCTGGAATAAGTCTTTAGCAGCTTCATTATCACGGGTAAGTGTGGCAGCGAATGGCTTGAGGAATTCGGCGTTGTTCAGTAGCATCTGGTTAAACTCTATAGTCGACATAGCTAAAGTGTTTAATTTATTATACAATAAAATTAAACAAAAATAACAACGCCAGCAAAACTTTTGTTTAAATACTGATGTTAAAATGTTAAACAAAATAAAATTGAAAAATAATGCTTGAAAATGGGTTGCTATATTAGAATGGCATTAGAAAAATCAGGCGATTGAGGCGATATATTCCATTACATCTGTAAGGGAACGTTTAAGAAAGATGTTGGAAGGAACTTTCTTTTTGTATTGTTGTACCAGCTGGCCTGAAACAATCACAGGCTGATCTGGTATGCGGGCATGAAGTTTAGTAAGATACTTTTCGAAATTGAAGTTGATAGCTACGGAGGTAAGATGCATGTAGAGGTAATCGGGCTTTTTCAATTTGCTTACAAACTCAACATCTGTAAGAGGAACATTTGCGCCAACATACAGCACTTTTACACCGCGGCTCTTAAGCATATAATGCATAAATAGTAAACCCAGTTCATGGTGCTCGCCTTCAGGAAGGTATAGCATGACTGTTTTGTTTACATGCAGGTGCGTATTTGTATTCTCAATACCGGTGATTAACTTTTGCCGTATGATATTGCTTACCAGGTGCTCTTGGGCAGGGTTTATGTGATTTGTAACCCACAAAATGCCTATGCGCTCAAGAAATGGAAATATGATAAAAGTGATGGCTTTTTCCACACCGCGGGCCAGTATAAAGTTGTCGAGCACAACTTCAAAAGACTCCATATCCAGGTCTACCATAAATTGAATCAGTTCATTCACGATACGTTCCTGTTGTGCCTGCGCATTGGATAATGAAAGAATTTTTTCTTTCATTTCCACTTCTGACATGCGGTCTATATGAGAAATCTTATAGCCATACTTATTAAGCAGCGATATATTCAATACCGTTTTAAGTTCATTGGTAGTATAGTAGCGAATATTAGTATCTGTACGCTGCGGCTTAAGAAACGAATAGCGCTGCTCCCATATACGTATGGTGTGTGCCTTGATACCAGACAGGTTTTCCAGATCTTTTATGGTAAACGCATTCATAACTAATATTACAAATATGCAGTAAAATTGTTTAATTCTATTTATGTTTAACCTAAACAGAATTATTCCCGTGAGGCGCTGGACAAAATAGGCGATAAGATTGTGCAGGGCACCTCGTACTGCAGTCCTTTGACGGTTGCAGTAAACAGCCTGCAGCCATTACCCAGGTTAAAACCAGGGACTGGCAGCAACTGATCTTTGTAAGATTGTGGACGGGGAAATGCTGCACAGATATTCTGCTGTACAAGAGTGCGACGCAACAAAAGCTTAATGCGTGCACAAAAGCCGGGTACACCCTCTTTCTTAACAAACCTTTCAGCGGTTAATATTTAATTGATTTCGCCTTCTGCCAATAATTCCTTTACTTTTGCAAATTGCCCTTTTCTGAACGATGCACGTTCGGCACTTAATCAGACTTAGAAAGAAAATTTTAAACGGATAGATGGCTTTACCTCACTTAGTTAAGTACATATACAATAACGGCACAGATGAAGTTATACGCCGGGGAAAAAAGATACACGCAACCGGTAATGTAGAACTGGTGGAACATGATGACCTGCTCAGTGCAATCACTTTCCGGGTAAAAGATGATGCTTACGCTACGTATTACAAGGTTTACATCAACAAATTCAAAGATGCCAAAACACTTTCTATACGTTGCGGATGCCCTTATAACCTGGGTGAAATCTGCCGGCATGAAGCGGCTGCACTGTTTCAGCTACAGGAATTGCTCGACAAAAACCTGCTGGGTGAAAAAGAGCCGGAATATAACCAGCGCCACACAGTAATAAAGATGAAGCAGCTTGAACTTAAGCTGCTGAAGTTGCTTACATCTGCCGAATCTTATACCGAAGCGGAAGCATACCTGCGTAGTAATAAAGCCAATATTATTGAGGCTGCCAACGAGCGGGTGGTGGCAGAAATAGATTTTTATGGCATTACGTACAGGATTGTTATTCAAAAAAACGAGGAACGAAATTTTGACACGAGCTGCTCATGCAATGAGAATTCTTCTCACCCGTTATGCGTGCACAAGACAATTGTATTGTTACAGTTGCTGAATGCGTTTGGCCCGAATTATTTTGATACGATCAGGAATCTTGACAAAGAGAAAAACAAATTGCTGGCGCTTTACGGCTACACGCTCGAAGATGACATAAAAGGCAAATTTGAGTTTACGCTTAAAGATGGTAAACCATTTCTGCGGGTACTCGATACCAGCATCAAACGGGTGGTAGCGCCACCTCAGCCGCTGCGGCCAAAACCTGTAGAGCAGCCTGTTGTTGCGGCTGTATCTGCAGAAGCGACGGTGGAAACACCTGTTGCGGAGAAGCCCAAGGTAAAACTGGGCATTGTATTCAGCTATAATGCGCACCAATATCCCTATGTACAGGTAGATGCTGTGCAGGGAGAGCCGGATGACGATCTCTCTTCCTATGCTGGAAAAGTGGAAAAGCTTGACCTTACAAAATTCATCAATACAGAAATTTTTGATGAAAACGATAAGGTGCTTGTACAGCAACTGAGAAAACTGTTGCCTGGTGAAGTAAGCAGGTATTTAAACAGGAATTCGCCATTCAGCGGCATATGGGAAAACATTATACAACAACATGATGATGAACTGCCGGAAGAAACACGGCATTTGATAGGTGAATATCTGCATCCTAAATTCAAGAAACTTTTTGCCGACCTGGCAGATAACCAGTTTGTTTATTTTTTACCGCCGCGAAAAGCTTTCCAGGCTGCAAACCTGGAGAAAATCTCCTGTTTACCGGTGTTTCTTTCACCCGATTTTTCGGTAAAACAGGCAGACGCAAATTATGAAGTAACGGCTATGGTAAAACTGCCGGAGGGCCCGTACAGTGTGGCCGATAATGAATTGTCTTCTTCTTTTGCGTTTAAGTTTCATGATAGCCTGTATGTATGGCAAAAGCAGGAAGACCCAGTTTTGGTAGAGAAATTTTTGCCATCAGGCAAACTGCTGATAAGCAACGAGAACTGGAACAAACAACTGGTTGAATTCTTATTGCCGCTTTCCAGGGATTACAATGTGCAGTTTAGCAACGTGCAACGGGAGGAAATCAAAGATGAAAAACCGGAAGTTAAAATATTACTGAAAGAGCGTGGCGATTACCTGCTGTTTCAACCCATCTTCAATTACCGCGGTTACGATGTAAAACCAGGCGATAAAGAAAAGATCATTCTGCCGCTTACAGACAGGTTGTTGGTTATTCACCGCAATACGGTTGCAGAAAGTGAATTTATAGACAAGATCGAAAACCTGCATTCTTCATTCATAAGGCCGGAAGAGGGCAATACACTTGCGCTCAGGGGGTCTGATGTGCTGAAGAACAACTGGTTTTTTCTTTTTTCTGATGCTGTTAAGGATCTCGACATACCGGTATATGGGTACGATGCATTGAAGAATTTCCGGTTCAATACAGCCAGGCCTTCCACGAAAATTTATATCAGCAGTAATACCGACTGGTTTGATGCCAAGATCGATATTCATTTTGGTGAGCAGAAAGTAACCGTGGCAGATGTAAAGAAAGCGCTTGCCAACAAACAACAATATGTACAGCTCGAAGATGGTACACTTGGTATTTTACCCGAAGAATGGATAAAAAAGTATTCGCTGCTTTTCCGTGTTGGCGAAGGCAAGGCTTCGAATATGAAGCTGAGTAAATACCACTTCAGCATTATAGAAGAGTTGTATAACCAGCGCGATGAAGAAGAACTGTTTGTAAAACTCGAGGAAAAATACGATCGCCTGCGCTACAATCACTCCATAGAACCTGTGGAGCCGCCTGCGCATCTAAAACCTATTTTAAGACCATACCAGTCTTCCGGGTTTCAATGGCTGAATTATTTAAGCGAGGTAAACTGGGGTGGCATTCTTGCAGATGATATGGGTCTTGGTAAAACCATACAGGCATTGTCGTTCCTTTTTCACCTCAAAGAAAAACGTGGAAAGTTAAAAGCACTTGTTGTATGCCCCACCACACTTATGTACAACTGGGAAAATGAGATCAAAAAATTTACGCCAAACCTCAGCTATTACATTCACCATGGGGGCACAAGAACACACGAAACTTTGCTCGATAAAAGTATTGATGTAATTATCACCACCTACGGCACACTGCGCAGCGATATTAAACAGTTTGTGGACGTTGAGCTTGATTATGTTATTCTCGATGAAAGCCAGGCCATCAAAAATCCATCGAGCAAAGTAGCCAAAGCAGCCACACTGCTCAATGCAAAAAACAAGCTTTGTTTAAGTGGTACGCCTTTGCAGAACAATACGTTTGATATTTATGCGCAGATGAATTTTTTAAACCCCGGTATGCTGGGTAGCATGGAATTCTTCAAGCACGAATTTTCAGTACCAATAGACAAGTTTGGCGAGAAAGAACAAAAAGAACATTTGCGCAAACTGTTATACCCGTTCATTTTACGCAGAACCAAAGAGCAGGTGGCAAAAGACCTGCCGGAGAAAACAGAGATGATCCTGTTTTGCGAAATGGCCAAAGAGCAACGCGATATTTATGATGCATTCCGCAACGATTACCGCGATAAAATTCTTGGTGTGGTAGAAGAACAGGGCGTACAAAAATCACAGCTTACCATATTGCAGGGTTTAATGAAGCTGCGGCAGATCTGCGATAGCCCGGCCATCATGAAAGATGAAGAAAAGTTTCCCAACGTGTCTGTAAAGCTCGAAGAAATAGGAAGGGAAATAACTGAAAACATCAGCGATCATAAAGCGCTTGTATTCTCGCAGTTCCTGGGCATGCTTGCACTCATAAAAGAAAAGCTCAACGAGCTTGGCGTGGCTTACGAATATTTCGATGGCAGCACTTCTGCAACAGACCGCCAGAAAGCCATTGAACGTTTTCAAAACGATCCCGAATGCAGGGTGTTTCTTATTTCGCTAAAGGCCGGTGGCGTGGGTCTTAACTTAACCGCGGCAGACTATGTATATATTGTTGACCCATGGTGGAACCCCGCAGTAGAGCAACAGGCCATAGACCGTACACACCGCATAGGACAAACAAAAAATATTTTTGCCTACCGTATGATTTGTAAAGACACTGTAGAAGATAAAATTCTTTCGTTGCAGGAGCGCAAACGCCTGCTGGCAGCAGATCTTATAACAGATGATACAGGTTTTGTAAAAAGCCTTACAAGAGAAGATATCGAATACCTGTTCAGTTAAACGTCATTTATTCAGCATACATCCGGCAGCATTTTGTTGCCGGATTTTTTTTGTTACCGGCAGTAGCCCATGTGGCATCGCCTGTTGTGTCACTCACTTGTACGTTCCCGCTGTTGTGGCGGCTGCAGCGTTCCGGTTTTATTTCCGTTTGTTGTGCACACCATACTCCATGCTTATATTCCGGAGCCAAAACAAAGCGTTGCACAATATATTGCCGTTGTTTGTACAGGTGCGAACAGCTGCCATGAAAATAAAAAGCCGAAGAGTGCGACGCAACAGGCGATGCCATGCAATACCACTGCCGGCTACATCATTGTATGTAAAACTTTAGCGTGTGGCTACATAACATTTCTCTTACACATTAATCCATAAATTGTGCTTTAAAATTGTTGCAGATGAAAGGCTTTCTTATTGGTATGTTGTCCCTGCTTTGTATAACAACGGTGCATGCACAAAAATCGTTTTATGCAGAAACACCCGAAGCAAAACATTGGGTAGATAGTGTGTACAAATCATTGTCAAAAGAGCAACGCATAGCGCAGCTTATGGTAGTGCGCCTAAGCAGCCGCAACCCTGATGGCAGCGCCAAGTTTTACGATGAGAAAGTTACAGAGCAGATAAAAAAATACAATGTAGGTGCGGTGTGCTTGTTCCAGGGCAATCCTGTGGCGCAGGCTACGCTGGTAAACAAATACCAGCGAATGGCCAGAACACCTGTAATGATCTGCATAGACGGCGAAACAGGTGTGGGTATGCGCATGTACGACAGTGTAATGAAGTTTCCTGACCAGCTTACCATTGGTGCTGTAAATGATGCGGCGATCGTCTATAATGTTGGCAGGGCCATGGCCCTGCAATGTAAAAGAGCAGGCATACAGGTAGATTATGCACCTGTGGTAGATATAAACAACAATCCTGATAATCCTGTTATTGGTTTTCGCTCCTTTGGGGAAGACAAATACAAAGTGGCGCTGTATGGTACAAAGATTATGCAGGGCCTGCAGGATGAAGGTGTGATGGCAACTGCCAAACATTTTCCGGGTCATGGTGATGTAAGTGTAGACTCGCATTTTGATATGCCCGTAATCAACAAAAGCAAAGCACAGTTAGACTCGCTTGAGTTATATACTTTCCGGCAGTTGTTTGAAGCAGGTATAGGCAGTGTAATGATTGCACATTTAAGTATTCCTGCTATTGATACAACAGCGCACCTTCCTACATCACTCTCAAAAAATAACGTAACCAGTCTTCTGAGAAATGAAATGGGTTTTAAAGGCATTTCATTTACCGATGCACTGGAAATGCAGGGTGTGGCAAAATACTATCCCGCCGGCGAGGCGGGTTTTCGCTCTATACTGGCCGGTAATGATATGTTGTGTTTACCGGGAGATGTGCCCGGTACCATCAGGCGAATTCTTGCAGCCATTAAAAAAGGAGAACTTGACAAAGCAGACATGGAAGCAAGGGTAAAGAAAGTGCTGCTTGCCAAATATCACCTGGGTTTAAACCAGGTAAATACCATACCGCTTGACGGGCTTACAAACGACCTGAACAAAGATGTACCTGCACTCAGAAAGACGGTGGCAGAAAATGCACTGACTTATGTACATGCCACACAACCGGGATTGTTACCACTTGCAGGTAACACAAAGGTTGCATATGTGGCAGTTGGCGCCTACAAGCAAAACAAACTTGCTGCATTGTTAAAAGAAAACTTCAACGCCGATCTGTTTTATTTTGACTATACAAAAGACGACAACGATGCAGCAATGCTGGTAAAGGCACTGAGAGCAAAATATGATAAGGTCATTATTGGCGTGCATGGTTTGTCCAAATACCCGGCAAAACAATTTGGCATAAGCAACAGCGCAGTAAAGTTGGTAAGCGACCTTCAAACAGCTACTTCTGCGGTTACCTTATTGTTTGGCAACCCATACGCCGTTAAATACCTGTGTAATGCAACAGACCTTGCGGTATGCTACGAGGACGATGTAATATTTCAGCAGGCGGCATTTGACTGGCTTACGGGTAAGTTTACAGCAAAAGGAACATTGCCTGTAAGTGTTTGCCAGTACAAATATGGCACAGGTAGTCTTGTGGTTGAAGACCGGGCGTTGCCATTTACCACGCCAGCGGCGCTGAATATAAAAGACAGCCTTTTATACAAAGTAGATTCTATTGCCAATGCGGGTATTTTTAACCGTGCTTTTCCCGGCTGTGTGGTGCTTGCAGCCAGGGATGGCAAAGTCTTTTTGAATAAGGCTTATGGTTTTATGGCATACGATAGCCTGGAACCAATGAAAACTTCTACCATCTTCGATCTTGCTTCGGTTACAAAAATTTCCGCCACCAACGTCAGTATAATGAAGTTGTACGAAGAGGGCAGGATCGACCTGTTTAAAACACTTGGCGATTATCTTCCATGGGTGGCAACAACAGATAAGGCAAACCTGCAGCTTGCAGATATTTTGCTGCACCAGGCGGGGTTAAAAGCCTTTATTCCATTTTATGCCGAAATAACAGATTCGCTTACAGGTATTCCCAAGCCCGGCTTTTTTAAAGCAATGCCTGATGATACGTTTAATATCCAGGTGGCAGATACCATGTATATGCGCCACGACTGGCAGGATACTATGTTTGCCCGCATACTGCAAAGCCCACTCGGTACAAAAGGCAATTACATTTACAGCGACAATGATTTTATTTTTCTTGGAAAAATTGTAGAACAGGTAACCGGAAAACCGCTTAACGTGTACGTGCAGGAAACTTTCTACAAGCCCATGAATATGCAAACGACCGGGTTTTTGCCGGCCAACACTTTTGCCCTCAGCGGTATTGCACCTACAGAAAAAGAAAAGACTTTCCGGTTACAACAATTGCGCGGCAGTGTACACGACCCCGGTGCAGCTATGTTTGGCGGTGTGGCCGGGCATGCGGGCTTGTTTAGCGATGCGTATGACCTTGCGAAATTGTACCAGATGCTGCTAAATGGCGGCAGTTTTAATAATGTTCAATACCTGAAAAGGGAAACCATTGATTACTTTACAGCATACCATAGTGACAACAGCCGCCGTGGTTACGGCTTTGACAAGCCTGAAAAAGACAACGATAAGCGCAGGGAGCCTTACCCCAGTAAACTTGCAACCCCGCTCACCTATGGCCATACAGGTTATACAGGTACCTGTGTTTGGGTAGATCCGGCGTATAACCTGGTGTACATTTTTCTCTCAAATCGTGTTTTCCCTGATGGGGGCGTTAATACCCGCATCAGCCAGTTGAACATCCGTGGCGCTATACAGGATGTATTGTATCAAGCCATTGGTAAAAATGACCTGTAGTATGTGCGGCCTGCAACACAATTGTTGATGCCGGAGGTTGTATTGTGCTCATGCACTGTAGCTGCCCGTTGCTGACCATTCTCACATTTCATTAGTATAATACTCGTTACCTTTCAATAATGAATATTTATCATCCTTACGATGTACTGGCAGATACAGATGATTGTCTTCATATAAAAGAAAGTGCAGTGCGGGAAAGATCCCAATTTTTATCTGCAAGAGCATTGCCTGTTTTGCTCATTTTGTGCGTATGGTTTCTTTTACAGCAGGTAGGCGCATCTATACCCATGGGTTGGATATACGTGCTTGTTTTTTCTACACTTTTGGTTGCGGCATTATTGCTTTTCCGCTCTTACACAACAGAATTAAAGATCATACCCGGCAATGAGATTTTTTTTGTACAGCAATCTGTATTTGGTACAAAAGAGAAAAGAATACCCGCTGTTTCTGTGGTATCGGTAAAACTCCGGCGAAAAAAAGGGTTTTCAAAGGGTGCTTTTTTCAGTATTCATGTTAAACCGGGTAAAGAACATATACTCCTTCATATTCCTGCATCTTATATTGACGAACACCACCTGAGATTAATTACTGAACGATTGCAGGAATTGCTGCGTGTGCCTGTTTCGGCAGCATAGTTGCAGTAAGGGTAACTAAATCATTTGCATGACCTTTTTACAACATTCTCCGAAAGCTTTTTTGCTGGCAGTTTGTGTGGTGGCGTTGTTGTTTTCCTGTAATAATTCTGCAGAAGAACAGCAGGAGCAAAATGTAGCAGCTGCAGATTCTATAACGACCAATGAAAGCATAACACAGGAAGACAGTGTACTTTTTTTTGAAAACAAGGCCGATGCGTGGCTCGATCTCTCACTGAAAAACAGCGGCCAGGCATGGAACCGGTTTAAGCTGGATGAATTCTGGTACGAAGACAGCATTGCTGCAACGCCTTTTAAACCGGCGGCTGATTTTTATAAAAACTATGCACCATTGCTTAAATGGTCGCCAGACAGTGCCTACGTTCTTGACATTGGCAGCTATGGAAAAGTGCTGGTGAAAGATAAAACCGGGCAAATAAAAATTGAAGACGGCGAGGTTGACTCCAAAGCTTCCCTGATTGATGCCAAAGCCAATACTACGCAACAATTACTGTTCCTGGGTGCCGGCGGTACCATAATAGACGGCAAGTGGCTCAATGCAAACCAGTTTTCTTTATTAAGCGCATTTGATGAAAACAACGACCAGAAGCCGGATACGGTGCTATGGGTGGTTGATGTGAAAGAAAATTTTTACAGGAAGTACCGGCTTCAATAATGATCACTATCGCCCCATATTTATACTGCAGTTGCAGTGTGCGACGCAACAGGTGATGCCATACCCGCCACTGCCGGCCACATAAAAAATGCTGTTCTGCAAAAGATTGCTGCACAGCCTGTAACAGGAATAAATCTTTTGTATATTTATTTTATGGTATCTATAGCATTGTATAATTTAAAAGGAGGTGTGGGCAAAACAGCCGCCGCCGTAAACCTTGCTTATCTTGCTGCTGCAGATGGGTTGAAAACACTGTTATGGGATCTTGACCCGCAAGGTTCATCATCATTTTACTTTAATGTTGCGGCAGATGTAAAAAACGAAAGCCGTAAACTGCTTACGGGCGAATTGCCGGCCAAAGACGCCGTAAAAGATTCTGCATTCGAAAATCTCTGGATCATTCCATCAGACCTTTCTGCCAGAGACGTAGACATTGCACTCGATGACCTGAAGCAAAGCCGGAAGAAACTGAAGAGCGTTTTAAATACGCTGAAACAGTTTGATCTCGTTGTACTCGATTCGCCACCCGGTATATCTCTTTTGCACGATAATGTTTTTAACGCAGCAGACTGGATTTTGATGCCCAACATACCCACTACGTTATCTATACGTTCGTTTGAAACAGTTATGCAGTACTTCAAAGACCATGACCTGGATGCAGGCATTATAAAATGTTTTTTCAGCATGGTAGACCACCGTAAAAACCTGCACCATGAAGTAATGCAGGAGTTTTATAAAGACAAATTGTTTTTTAAAAATTACATTCCTTATTTAAGTGATGTGGAAAAAATGGGTACGCACCAGGCGCCTGTATTTGAATTTGCCAACAGCAGTTATGCCGCACAGTGCTACCGCGATCTCTGGAACGAAATAAAAAAGACCTGTCTCTGAAAGATTGAAACAACACCAAAAATTACGCATAAAAAAATTCTATGAACAGACATATTACATCGTGGTATAGCCCTGCCCTTGATAAAGAAATGCCCATTGCTTCTTACGGGCATTTTGGTTTTGCACTATTGCTCATACCAACCGCAGCAGCAGATTACCTGGAGTATGAGCGATTTCAGTTGATAGATGCTCTGCAACCACTCATAGATTCAGGCAAGCTCAAGGTTTTTAGTATAGACAGCATGAACAAAGAAAGCTGGATGAATAACAACATGCTGCCGGAACACAAAGCCATCAGGCAAAACCAGTTTAATGAATATGTGTTCAATGAAGTGATCCCGTTTATACGCAACAACACCAGTCCTGATACCTTTATCTACACATGCGGCGCATCTTTCGGGGCATTACATGCCATGAACCTGTTTTTAAAAAAACCAGATCTCATTAATGGTGTCATCAGTATGAGCGGCGTGTATGACCTTACAGAATATACCAAAGGGTATTGGGACGACCAGGTATATTTCAACAGCCCCATACATTACATACCAAATCTGAACGATCAGTGGTACCTCAATAAAATAAAAGCATCGCATCACATACATATTTATACAGGTAGCGGAGAGTTTGAAGACCCCGAAGCCAACAGAAGGTTTTCGCAGGTATTGTGGGATAAAGGTATATGGCACGATCTCGATATATGGGGCGCAGATATTAAACACGACTGGCCAACCTGGCGCGCCATGCTGCCCTACATCATCGATACAAAGTTTTAATAATAGCATAACCGCCGGCAATGCGGTAGTAATAATGATGTACTCAGCTGCATTGCTACTATTAAACACCTGTTGCGTCGCACTCTTGTACTGTATAACCCTGCTCTGCACTGTTGAACACCATTCACACGCATTTACAACTTCGGGTGTAAGTTTATATTTGAAACAAACCAATGATATTTTCTTCCATACAAAATAAAGCGCTTAGAATAACCGCACGTGTATTCGCAACAGCTATAGTGGTTCTGTTTGTTTTGCTCAGCGCAGTCAGCATATATATCAATGCCAATAAAAAAACTATTCTGGAAAAAGTTCATGCAGTAATCAGGCAAAACATTGCGGGCAGGTTAGAGTTAAAAGACATAGATGTAAGCACCATCAGCACTTTTCCCTATATAGCCATAGATCTCGAAGAAGTGCAATTGCTGGATGCTGTTTATAACAAAGCACTCTTGTCCTGCAAAACCATTTCCTGCCGTATCAATATTTTTAAGATTGGTGATATACAACACCAGCTTTCGAAAGTGGTAATGAAAAACGGGCTGGTTTCACTTTTTACTGATACTACCGGCTACACCAACTCAAGCATTCTATTCCGCCAACAGGCAAAAAAAACGCAGACACGCGGAGGGTTTGTGATAAAAACAGTGGCGCTTGAAAACATCGATTTTGGCATCAGCAACGAACAAAAAAAGAAAACATTCTCTTTTCATATTGAAGACCTCGATGCAGATCTTTCGCAAAAAGATTCCGGGCTATACATAAAAACACGGTTAGACCTTCTTGTAAAAAAAATGATCTTCAACCAGGCAAAAGGCAGCTACCTCGAAAACAATCCTGTAGAAGGAAAACTCGATGTTTTTTATAACAATGTTGCTAAAACGCTCACCTGCAGGGAAGGCAGGCTCGATATAAATGAACAGCCCTATAAAGTGAAAGCCTCTTTCAATTTCGGCAACGCACCCGCATTTAATATTGATATTACCAGCGATAAATTACTATACGAAAAAGGCATTGAAGCGCTTACGCCCAAACTGCGCAACCGTTTAAAGGCAATTACACTGGAAGAACCGCTTTCGCTGCATGTAACCCTTGGCGGCTTGCTAACACCAGGCAATATACCTGTGGCTTTGGCCGAGTGGGAAACAAAAAAGAACCGGTTTGGCAGCGGTGCAGTAATGTTTGATGACTGCAGCTTTAAAGGAAAGTTTACCAATAATATTTCAGATACATTACCGCACACAGACATGTATTCTATGGTTATGTTTGATACTTTTTTCGGTAAATGGCGCGGACTGGCATTAACAGGTAACAATATAAAGGTGAGCAATCTTGTAGACCCGCAGGTAACGTTCAGCCTCTCTTCGTCTGCTACGTTGCAGGAAATCGATAATGCCATTGGCTCAGAAACGGTAACCTTTCTCGAAGGTTCTGCAGGTATCAATCTTTCTTATGATGGTCCGCTTGTTGCAGACCCGGCCCAGCTCAGCAACCTTAATGCGGCCTTGCAGATAAAAGACGGTAAAATGCTTTATGAGCCCAAAAATGTAATGCTCGAGAAATGTACCGGGCTTATGGTAATACAGGAAAACGGGCTGATTTTTAAAGATTTCCAGTTCGATTTTAAACGAAACCATTTTACACTGAATGTAAAGGGAGATGAAATGGCCAATCTCTCAAAGAAGGTTAATCAAAAAGCCAACCTCGACTTCGATATACGGTCACCATATATTCATTTCGATGAAATATTTCAGGTAATTGCCCCTACACAAAAAAAGGCAGTAAAGAAACGTAAACCCCATTTTGCAGCCACTGCCAACAATGTAGACAACCTGCTCAATACGAGTAACTGGCATGTAAATTTTTATGCAGATAAAATCTCAAAAGGTAATTTCTATGCAGAAAAATTACAGGCAAATATCCTATTGCAGGAAGATAACTGGCAGATCAGTCATGTTTCTTTGTACCATGCAGGCGGCGCTATAACAGCAAAAGGGCAACTGTTGCAACGGTCAAACAAAAGCTCGCAGATCAATGCAGATGTAGCTTTGCAAAACCTCAATATTCAGCAACTCTTTTTCGGGTTTGGAAATTTTGGCCAGAACAGCTTAACCTCGGCCAACCTGCGTGGTGTATTGAATGCAGATGCCCGTATCAACGCTTCGGTGAACAATGCCGGTGCCATCATTCCCCGCTCCACATCAGGTTACATCAACTTTTCACTGAAAAACGGTGCCATTATTAATCATAAAGGGCTTGAAGAAATGAAATTGCTGTTTTTAAAAAACAGGGACATGAGCAACGTTCGTTTTGCGGAACTGAAAGACCGTATAGATATAAAACCGGAATACCTGTACATCAACAAAATGGAAATACAATCATCTGCTGTAAGTATGTACCTGGAAGGACAGTTTGATATTTACGCAAAAAATACAGATCTCATGATACAGGTTCCATTCAGCAATTTTGGCAAGCGTGACGAAAGTGAACCTATAAAAAATAAAGGCCTTGATGCTAAAACAGGTTTAAGTATCTGGATAAACGCAAAGAACAATGATTACGGAGAAATAAAATTCACACCTCGTTTTTCACGTAAAAAATTTAAGAAAGAAAAGAAAGAGCAGTAGGCTGTCTACAGTTCTCTTACATTAAGTGCATCCCTGAGCCCATTGCCAACAAGGTTAAAAGCCAGTACCAGCAACATAATAGCAATGCCGGGTTCCAGCGCCAGCATTGGATTGTTGGTAATAATAAAATTATAGTTTTCTTTGATCATAAGACCCCAGCTCGGCTGGGGCGGTTGTACGCCTACGCCTAAAAAACTAAGACCGGCTTCTATTACAATGGCAGACGCAAAATTACTTGCTGCAATAACCAGCACCGGCCCCATAATGTTAGGCAAAATATGCAGTACAATAATCCGCATGTGGGAAAAACCCAGTGCCTTTGCTGCTTCTACATACTCCAGTTCGCGTACCGCCAACACCTGGCCGCGTACCAGTCTTGCTACATTTACCCACATCGTTAGCCCAACAGCAATAAATACCTGCCAGAAACCTTTGCCCAATAATAGTGTAACAGCAAACACAAGTAATAATGTGGGAATACTCCAGACAACATTTATAAACCACATGATCACGTTATCTGTCATGCCTTTGAAATAGCCGGCCAGCGCGCCCATCACGAGACCTATGGTAAGCGATATTGCAACGGCTATAAAACCTACACTTAAACTAACTCTTGTACCTACAATAAGCCGGCTGGCAATGTCTCTGCCAAACTTGTCTGTGCCAAGAAGGAATTTTTGCTGCACTACCGGTGAGGGCGCCAGCGCGGTTAGTGGCAGGCTGAATTTTTCGGTAATACCATCATCAATAAATTTTCTGGCAATGATGCTGTCGGCAGTTTGTTTAAATGTAGTTACCGGAATAAAGCTGTATATATCACGCTGCCCGTTTATAAGTTTCTCAAAAAAATTTACCTGGTCATTTCCCGGTAAGTCTTTTTTTACCTGTACCAGGTGTATGGTAAAGCCGGCCTCCCTGTTGGCTATTTCAGGAATGATGCGGTTGGCATAAGGCGAATTATCCGGTGCTATAAAATAGGCAAATACAGCCATAAAAAAAGCAGTGATAATAATAAGCATTCCAAAAAGCGCCCCTTTATTACTGAGCAACCTGCTGGTAAATGCATTGGTGGATATGGCCGGTTTAAACATCAGGCGATAAATATACAGTAGTATAAACAATACGGGATTTTGGCACACACCATTATAGGATGATGCAATTGGTTTTTTGACATTGCACCCGGTTGGTTAACAGAGCGTGGTGTGCACATTGCTGCCACATGTACGGCAGATGAACGGAATGCGACGCAAGGGACGATGCCATGAAAAACGACAGCCCGTAACCAAAACCATAGCACAACAGGGGCGAAACATAAAATTTGGAAGCTAATTATTATTTATACTACATTTGCATTGGAAATAACACGGAAGAAGGGAACGAGATCGTTCCCTTCTCTTTTTATCATATGGCAACAGAGACTATAATACAGGAAATTGAACAATTAACGGATGCTGTGATTGCCGCAGAGCCGGAATTCTTCAGGGTGCATGTGCGAATTAAACCTACCAACAATATCAAAGTATTTATTGATGGCGATAATGGTGTATCCATTGAAAAATGTGTGCACTTTAACAGGAAACTTTATAAGCTGATTGAAGAAAAGGGCTTTTTCCCTTCGGGCGATTTTTCGCTGGAGGTTTCTTCTCCCGGTGTTGATGAGCCGTTAAAACTGCACCGCCAGTACAATAAGAACATCGGCCGGTTTGTAGAGGTAATGTTTTTGGATGGCACAAAAAAAGAAGGCAAACTGGTACAGGTTGCCGAGTCAGATATTATTCTTGAATTTATAACGGGTAAAGGCAAAAAAGCTGAAACACAGCAATTGGTAATACCATTTAATAATATAAAAACAACAACAGTTCAAATCAAATTCTAATTCCTACGAATTTCGCAAAACGAAGTTGGTAGTTAAACTCCCGAGCTATGGCTAGTATAAACCTGATTGACGCGTTCCAGGAATTTAAAGATGCGGAAAATATTGACCGCCCAACATTGATGAAAGTGGTGGAAGACGTGTTCAAAACATTACTCCGAAAAAAATTCGGCAGCGATGAAAATTTCGACGTTATCGTAAATGCTGAGAAAGGTGACCTTGAAATCATCCGCCGGCGTATGATTGTGGAAGACGGAGAAGTAATGGATCCGCTGGCAGAAATCGGTTATACAGATGCTACGAAAATAGAACCTGACTTTGAAGTAGGGGAAGAACTCTATGAAGAAATGGATATAATGGACTTCGGCCGCCGTGCTATTCTTGCCGCCAAGCAAACACTCGCAAGCCGTATTGGCGACCTGAAGAAAAATGTATTGCTTAAAAAGTACAGCGACAGGATTGGAGAAATTATAACCGCTGAAGTTTACCAGGTATGGAAGAAGGAAGTGCTGTTGCTCGACGAAGAAAGCAATGAGCTTATTCTGCCAAAGTCTGAACAGATACCGCAGGATTATTTTAAGAAAGGAGAAAATATTCGTGCCGTGGTAAGCCGCGTAGATATGAAGAATAATTCACCCGTAATTATTCTAAGCCGCACCAGTCCTGATTTTCTCGCTAAATTGCTTGAAATTGAAGTGCCGGAAATATTCGATGGCCTCATTTCCATTCGCAAAATTGTTCGCGAACCTGGTGAAAGAGCAAAGGTTGCAGTGGAAAGTTTTGATGACAGGATTGACCCTGTAGGAGCCTGCGTAGGTATGAAAGGCAGCCGTATACATGGTATAGTGCGTGAGCTTAAAAATGAAAACATAGACGTAATCAACTTCACATCAAACATACAGTTGCTGATACAGCGTTCGTTAACGCCGGCAAAAATCAGCTATATGGATCTTAATAACGACAGGAAACATGCTGATGTTTACCTGAAGGCAGACCAGGTTTCACTTGCAATCGGTCGCCGTGGTGTAAACATTAAGCTTGCCTGCGAACTAACAGGGTACGATATTGATGTTTACCGCGAAAATGAAACCGGTGAAGAAGAAGAATTTGATGTGGATCTTGAAGAATTTTCTGATGAAATAGAACCTTGGATCATAGACGAATTAAACCGCATAGGTTGCGATACAGCACGCAGTGTACTTAAACTTACAACAGAGGAACTCGAAAGAAGATCAGACCTGGAAAAAGAAACGATTATGGAAGTAAGGAGAATATTACAGGAAGAATTTGAGAAGGAGTAAGAAGCATTTATTGGCCAGGCTGTAGTACGCTATTCAACTTTTCTTGCGTCGCACTCTTGTACGGTTCGATCTTTGTTCAGCAATAAGATAACACAGTCATTGCTCTTTTGGTACATTTACACAATAAAAGACAATGCTGCATTACAAATATTCACAACATGCTGCAAACAGGGTTACTATTTGCAGCAACAAAGAATTAAGCATTTGAAGCCTCAAAAGGCAAAACATTAATAATACTGAATGTCTGAACTGAAATTACCCAGGTTATTGGCCGCCGCCAAAGAATTTAATGTTGGTCAGGATACGCTTGTAGACTTCCTGGCCAATAAGGGATTTAATCGTGATGAACTTAAGCCAACTGCAAAGCTTACAGAAGAAATGTACCTGTCTTTGCAGCGCGAATTTCAGGGCGATAAGGTGGCAAAAACAAAAGCTGACCAGATTGAAATACCTAAAGGGGCCGGTGGAGAGCGAAGGAAAAAAGAAGAGGAAGAACCGGTATTTAAAAAAGAAGAGCCGAAGGTTGAAAAACAGCCTGAGGTAGTAGCGCAGCAGCCAGCACCACCGCCTGCGCCAGTTGCAGATATACCTGCACCCGCACCTGCCCCGGTTGTAGCTCCGCCACCTGCACCTGTTGCAGAGCCCGAAATAAAACAGCCGGTTGTTGCAGAAATTACAAAGATTGAAGCACCGGAACTGGAAGGGCCTAAAACCTTAGGCAAAATAGATCTTGCAGCAATTGACTCCTCTACAAGGCCTAAAAAGATTGCTAAAAAGCCACAGGAAGAACCAGCGCAGCCACCGGTTGTTGAAGAAACGCCTGAAGTTGCTGAAATAGCAGAGGAAAAAGTTCAACAGCCCCAGCAGGTAGTGGCAGAAAAGATTGAAGAAGAAGCACCCGTTGCAGAAGCACAAGAAATAGATGAACCAGAAGACGAGCCTGCAGAAACTACAAGTGTAATCGAAAATATAAAGGCAGAAAAATTGGAAGGCCCTAAAATTCTCGGTAAAATAGAATTACCGGTAGATAACGATACAAGGCCTAAGCCTTCATTTCGTGGTAACGACGAAAAACGTAAGCGTAAACGAATTCCGATAGATAAAAAGAGCCCTCATCCAGGTGGTGGGGAAGGCGCAGGCGCTGGTGACCGTAACAGGGGTGCAGGCGCTGGCGCTGGTACCGGAGACCGCAACAGGCGCCCTGAAGGTGCGCCCAACCGCGAAAATCGTCCCGCACTGCAAATACAAAAAGTCGGAGATAGCCGTGGCGGTGCGCATCCGCAGCACGGAAGAGGTGGCGGTAACCGTAATGACAGGAGAGCCGGCGGAGGCAGAGATCACAGGCGCGAAGACAAAGAGATAGACCAGAAAGAAATACAGGAAAAAATAAGGGAAACACAGGCAAAACTGGCAGGTTCAGGTGGCCGTGGTAAGAGCCTCAAAGCCAAACATCGTCGTGAGAAACGCCAGGAAATGGCAGACGCCCAGGGCGATATGATGGACGACAACAAACTGCAGGTTACAGAATTTGTTACTGTAAGTGAGCTGGCAGGTTTGATGGATGTAAGCTTTACAGAAGTCATCAGTAAGTGTATGAGCCTTGGCATAATGGTTTCTATCAACCAGCGTCTTGATGCAGAGGTGATAGAACTGGTGGCCAGTGAATTTGGATACGAAGTGGAATTCACCAGTGTAGACGAAGTGGAAGAAGATGAAGAAGAAGATATCGACAGCCCGGAAGAACTGGTGCCACGTCCGCCGGTTGTAACAATCATGGGTCACGTAGACCATGGTAAAACTTCTTTGCTTGATTATATCAGAAGTGCAAACGTGGTTGCCGGTGAGGCTGGTGGTATCACACAGCACATTGGCGCCTACCAGGTTCAGATTGGTGAAGGTAAAAAGATCACCTTCCTCGATACACCGGGTCACGAAGCGTTTACCGCAATGCGTGCACGTGGTGCCAAAGCTGCAGACGTTGCAGTAATTGTTGTTGCAGCAGACGATGCAGTAATGCCGCAAACAAAAGAAGCCATAAGCCACGCCCAGGCTGCAGGTTTGCCCATGATTTTTGCCATCAACAAAATTGACAAAGACGGCGCAAACCCAACAAAGATTTACGAGCAGCTTTCGCAGATGAATATATTGGTGGAAGAGTGGGGCGGTAAATTTCAAAGCCAGGAATTATCTGCCAAGAAGGGTTTAAATGTTGATTTGTTACTGGAGAAGATATTGCTCGAAGCAGAACTGCTCGATCTTAAAGCCAATCCTGAAAAAGAAGGAGTAGGAACGATCATCGAAGCATCGCTGGATAAAGGCCGTGGTTATGTAGCCACTGTACTTGTACAAAATGGCACACTTAACCAGGGAGATATTATGGTGAGCGGCCAGTATTACGGTCGCGTAAAGGCAATGTTCAATGAAAGAAACCAGCGTTCAGAAGCTGCGCCGCCATCTTCACCGGTACAAATACTTGGCCTTAACGGTGCACCACAGGCCGGTGAAAAATTCAAAGTGTATGTTGATGAAAGCGAGGCAAAAGATGTAGCAATAAAACGTGCACAAATAAGCCGCGAACAAGGCTTGCGTGCAAGAAAACATATCACGCTCGATGAAATTGGCCGTCGTCTTGCATTGGGTAATTTCAAACAACTCAACCTGATCATTAAAGGTGATGTGGACGGTTCAGTTGAAGCATTGAGCGATTCTTTACAAAAGCTTTCTACTGAAGAAATCGTTGTGCAGGTTATTCTTAAAGGTGTAGGCCAGATCTCTGAAAGCGATGTTGTATTGGCAACCGCATCAGACGCAATTATTGTGGCATTTAATGTACGCCCGTCTTTGCAGGCTGCAAGACTTGCAGAAAACGAAGGTGTACAGATCAAGGCATACTCTATCATCTACAATGCTATCGAAGAGATCAAGAGCGCCATGGAAGGTATGCTTGAGCCTAAGATACAGGAGAAAATTGTTGCCAATGTGGAAATACGCGAAGTATACAAATTCGATAAAGCTACCGTTGCAGGTTGTTTTGTACTCGATGGCCGCATAAACCGTACAAACAAAGTACGTATAATCAGGGATGGTATTGTGGTATACCCTACAGGCGAAGGTGCAAGCGCAGAATTGGCTTCACTGAAGCGTTATAAAGATGATGTAAAAGATGTACTGGTTGGTATGGAGTGTGGTTTAACAATTAAGAACTACAACGACATAAAAGTAGGCGATATAGTAGAAGCATACGAAGAAGAAGAAGTAAAACGTACATTGTAAAATATACAGACCATACTTACATCAGCATGCATACCAATGCATGCTGATTTTTTTGTGCCAGCTTCACGGGAGTACGTTATTGAAATGTGTGACCGGCTGCAGTTTTCATGGCATCGCCTGTTGTGTCACTCACTTGTGCGGCTGGTTTTTTATGGCGGCTGCAGCGTTCAGGTAAGCTAACATTTCTCCATTGCAGGTCATATTTATTAATGGCAAAAATCTGGCTTGTAAATGTTGCCATACAGCTCTGATTATTTTGTAAAACGTGATTGCTTCGGTCTTCGCACTTGTTCAATTATATTTCCACAGTACAAGAGTGCGACGCAACAGGCGATGCCACAAAGAACTATGGCCCGGCTCATAATATACATTCTTCGTCTTACTATCTTTGCCCTATGCAGTTACCATCTACTTTATTAGAAAATGCGGTGAATGAATTTGCAAAGCTTCCGGGTATTGGTAAAAAAACGGCACTGCGCATGGTGCTGCATTTATTAAAGCAAAATGCAAATGAAGTAGAACTCTTTAGCGAAACGATTGCAAAAATGCGACGGGAAATAAAGTTTTGCCAGCGGTGCTTTAACATCAGTGACAGCGATATTTGCGCTATATGTGCCAACAGGCAGCGAAAGCAGGAAATGATATGCGTGGTAGAAAACATAAGAGATGTAATAGCTATCGAAAGCACACAACAATTCAATGGCACCTATCATGTACTGGGTGGCGTAATTTCGCCGCTGGATGGTATTGGACCTGATCAGTTAAATATCGCATCTCTTGTACACAGGATCGGGGAAGAAAAAACAGCAGAAATCATATTTGCACTTAGCCCGAATATACAGGGCGACACTACTATTTACTACATACAGAAGAAGATACAGCATTTACCCTGTACCGTTACAACAATAGCACGCGGTATTGCCTTTGGTGGCGAGCTGGAGTACGCAGATGAGATGACACTTGCACGCAGTATGGCCAACAGGCTGCCTGTACAACAGTATGTAAAATCATAACCCTTTAGAATTCATTAATAAACCTGTTCAGGTACTTGTTTTTCCTGCTCGGTATTAGCCGGTTGTACGTTACCACGCTATCCGCTTATTTTGAGTAAGATTTAAGCAAAATGAAGAGAGGACGTAAAATACTCGTGGTTATTTCATTGTTGTTTCTTGCAGGTGTTACTTACGCTTTATATGTATGGAACAAACCCCACCGAGATGTAAGCGGTGAACAGGCCATCAGCACTACGGCTACAGCCATCTTCGATTCTTTTGCTGTTAACACCAATAAAGCCAATGAGCTGTACCTGAATAAAGCTATAGAGGTTACCGGGGAAGTGTCAGAATTTAAGATCAACCAGGCAGGTCAGGCCGTTGTTTACCTAAAAACCAGCGATCCCATATTTGGAGTGAATTGTACTTTTAAAGAAAACCCTGGCTCATTATCAAAAGGAACAACAATTACATTCAAAGGAATTTGTACCGGCTTCCTGGAAGACGTAATCATTAACCAGGGAATAATTGTTAAAAAGTAGCCCGTTTTAAACTTCATCTTATGAAAAGAATTTCTTTGCTGCTCATTGTAGCCGCCGGTTTATTTTTTGCCTGTAAGCACCAGGTTATTAATCCTGATGGCGGAGGTGATGGTAATGGATCTGACACTACCGGTAACAACGGCGGAAATGGTGATACGTTAGTATGTTTTGAAGCAGACGTGTTACCGATTTTTCAGACAAGTTGTGCAAAAAGTGGCTGCCATGATGCAGCTACACATGAAGAAGGTTACGTATTGGACTCTTACGCCAATATTGTAAAAAAAGGCATTGATCCGGGAAGGCCGAATGACAGTAAAATATTCGAAGAAATTGTGGACGGAGACATGCCGCCCAATGGTGAGCCAAACCTTACCAATGAACAAATTGCCACTATCCGGCAGTGGATACTCGAAGGGGCTAAAAACACTAATAATTGCAGCAGTTGCGACGCTGCTGTTTTCACGTACAGTGCAGCAATAGCGCCAATCATGACTACAAACTGTGTGGCTTGTCATTCAGCCACATTGCAAAACGGCGGTGTAAATCTTTCAACGTACGAAGGCGTAAAATCTGCCGCAAACAGTGGCGCCCTGATTGGAACTGTTACGCATGCTGCAGGCTTTTCACCCATGCCGCAGGGCGGTAATAAATTAAGCGATTGCAATATTGCCCAGATTCAGCAGTGGATTGATGATGGTATGAAAAATAATTAAACTACACCGACTATAATCAACAGAGATATGAAGATAAAGTTTTTGCTATACTGCTCATTGTTGTTCGCCGGAGCAGCATTATACACGGGTTGCTATTACGATAAAGCTTCGCTGGTGTACCCCAATGGCAGTGATTGTGATACAACCGGTATTCAGTTAAGCACCGACTTAAACAGTATTATGCAGACCAGTTGTTTTAGCTGCCACAGTGCTGCCAATGCATCCTCTTTTGGTGGCGGGTACAACCTGGAGAATTATAACACAGTAAAAAGTCTTGCAACAAGCGGTACGCTTATGTCCGCCATAACCCAGGATGGTAATGCATCTCCTATGCCGCAGGGGGGTTCAAAACTTTCAGATTGTAATATTAATAAGTTCAGTGCCTGGATAAATAGTGGCACACCTAACAATTAAAAATACTGACACTATGAAAAAGCTTTTTGTATTTATTGGTATCGTTTTTTGTTTGAATGTGCAGGCACAGGATTACCTTACCAGGAATGGCAGTGTAAACTTTTATTCTCATACAGCTATTGAAGACATTAAGGCCAGTAATAATGAAGTGGTAAGTTTACTGAACAGCACTACCGGTGCAATGGACTTTAAAATTGCCATCAAGAGTTTTCATTTTCCCAAACAGTCGATGGAAGATCATTTTAATAATGAAAACTACATGTCGAGTGATAAGTACCCGCGGGCATCATTTTCGGGTAAGATTACCAATTTAAGTGATGTAAATTTTGCAAAAGATGGCACTTATAACGTTACTGTTGAAGGCAATCTTACCATAAAAGACATAACAAAGCCAGTTAAAGCCAAAGGTACTATTACAGTAAGCAACGGGAAAGTAACAGCCCAGTCTACGTTTAATGTAAAACGGCTCGACTATAACATTGTAGGGGAGTCATTTGTACAAAAGAAACTGGCTGATGAAATTCAGATTACTGTAAACTGCCAGTACGATAAAAGATAGAACGCCTAAAGAAACTGTTTATGTTCCAATTAAGAAGTATCATTTTATTATTGTGTGTGTTGGCGGGCGTAAGCGTTACAGCGCAGGATGTAAATCTTGATTCATTGCTCGATGCCGAGATGGACAAGAAAAACAAAAGCGAGATTCAATATACAGATGCCACGTTTAAAACAAGCCGCGTTGTAAACGGTCATTCTGTAGAAACCACGCAGCCCGGTGTTTTTGATTTTAAAATCTCTCACCGCTTTGGAACATTGAACCAGGGGCCATACGAGTTGTTTGGTTTGGATGTTGCCAGTGTACGCATTGGCGGCGAGTACGGTGTTACAAAAAGATTGTCTGTTGGTGGCGGCAGAAGTTCTTTCGAGAAGCAATATGATGCGTTTTTAAAATACAGGCTTTTATGGCAGTCAACAGGCAAGCGCAATATGCCGGTATCACTCACCCTGCTGGCATCATCAATGCTCAAAACAATAAAAGACGCGTCAGATACAGTAAAACGTCAATCGTCAGACCGGTATACTTATGCATTTCAGGCGCTGATTGCCCGCAAATTCAGCAGTAATTTTTCTATGCAGTTAATGCCAACCATGGTGCACTACAATATTGTACCAACTGCCGATATTCCAAACGACCTGTTTTCCATTGGCGCTGCGGCAAGGTTAAAGCTTACTCAGCGTACAAGTATAACCGCCGAGTATTATTACCAGTTGCCAAACAGTAAATTGCCCGGCACTTATAACTCTTTTTCTATCGGGTACGAGGTAGAAACCGGTGGGCACGTATTTCAGCTGCACCTCAGCAACTCTACGGGCATGACGGAACGAACCTTTATTAATGAAACAAAGGGCCGCTGGAGCAAGGGAGATATTCATTTTGGCTTTAATGTTTCGCGTGTTTTCAATGTTAACACACACAGGAGAAAGCTGCCCGATTTTAATGCTGCGCCTGCTAACGATACCGCAACAGCAAAAAGTGGAAGCTTGGATTCTGCCAAAAAACATTATGTAGAAAATACTTTTTCGGGCATTCGTGTTATAAACGGCCAGAGTGTGGAAACAACACAGAAAGGTGTACTCAACTTTACCATTCTGCATCGCTTTGGTACACTCAATTCAGGTTTTTACAATGCATTTGGTTTAGATGCAGCGTCTATGCGCATCGGTTTCGATTATGGTATTACAAATCGTCTTTCAATAGGTATCGGCAGAAGTACTTTCGAAAAACAGTACGATGGTATACTTAAATACCGGGCACTTTGGCAATCAGAAGGTAAAAATACCATGCCGGTGTCGCTCACACTTGCGTCTTCTATGGTTATGAAAACAGTAAGATATCCATCAACCGATACTGTAAAAAGGTATAATACAGACCGGTATTCGTACTCTTTCCAGGCAATAGTGGCAAGAAAATTTGGCAATGCATTTTCGCTGCAGTTAATGCCAACTTTAATACATTATAACGTTGTACCAGCCGCAGATATACCAAATGACATATATGCCCTTGGCGCTGCAGCAAGAGTACGTGTTACACCATCCTCCTGTTTAACTTTTGAATATTATTACCAACTGCCTGGCAGAAAATTACCGGGCACCTACAATTCTTTTTCAATAGGTTACGAAATAGAAACTGCGGGCCACGTATTCCAGTTGCATGCAACAAATTCTACGGGCATGACAGACAGAACATTTATAGCAGAAACCACCGGCCGCTGGAGTAAAGGTGATATTCGCTTTGGATTCAATATATCGAGGGTTTTCGTGGTTAAAAAAGCAAGAAGTATAAACGAGTAACCTGCAGTCGCCATAAGTTATATAGTTGAAGTGATTGCGACGCAAGGGACGATGCCATGAAAAGCCATTGCTGGTATTTAAAAGAAAATAATGATGGGCCGGGCTTATGTGCTACTATCATGCTTTGGTTGCGTCGCACTCTTCAACGGCCGGATCTCTATTGGGCATATGCGCAGTGGGCCAGAGACAAAAGGCAGGCACAGGTTAAAGCTGCCCGTTAGCAAAGATTAAGCAAACGCAAAACAATCTCCTGGCTTTAATAGCGTTTTCATTATGCAATAATCCGTTTAACGGAAAATATATGTATAATGCATTATGATGCCAGGAGTAACGAAGCAATGCCTTGCTGTATGTGTAGGAATTTTTTTGGTGTTATGCCCGTTTGTATCAGGCGCACAATCCATTTATCAAACAGTAAACGGTAAGATTTCCTTTAGCTCAGAAGCACCGCTGGAACTGATCAAAGCATCATCCGGCGGTTTAATAGGGCTGCTCGATAATGACAAAAGAACTTTTTCTTTTAAAATAAGTATCCGCTCGTTCGATGGGTTCAACAGCCCGCTGCAGAAAGAGCATTTCAATGAAAACTACATGGAAAGTGATAAATTTCCGGAAGCTTCATTTAAGGGGAAGATTATAGAAGAAACAGACCTTGGCGCAGATGGCACATACGAGATAAGGGCAAAAGGTTCGCTTACCATTCATGGTGTTGTACAGGAAAGAATTATTAAAACGACTGTAACAGTAAAAGATAAAAAGATCATTGTTTCGGGCAGCTTTACCGTTTTATTAAGCGACCACAGTATTCCTGTTCCGATCGTAGTGTACAAGAAACTTGCTAATGAGATTAAAGTAGAAGTAAACGCAGTACTTGAACCCCGCTAATGTCGCATTTTGTAAAATATATTTTCTCCTTATTGTTTTTCCTGCCGGCATTTATTTCACCAGCGCAAAATGCGGGAAAAAGAATTTTTACTATAACAGGTACGGAAGGCGATGAACCAAAAATTCTGTCGCTTTACCAGAACAAGCAGGGCTATATCCTGGCCGGTACCACAAAAGGGCTCTACCGTTTTGACGGGCTTGAATTTTACCGCTACAAGCCTTTTTCCGATTCAATCCTAGCCATTACGGCCATTGGTGAAGGACTCAATAACCAGCTATGGGTAGGCTTTGAAAGCGGTGCTTTGGCTTATGTAGAAAATAACAAGCTAAAACCACTCAGTTTTGAAGAGGGCTTTCCTAAAGTGCCGATTAAAACAATTGCAAAAGATAATGCCGGTACAGTATGGATTGCTACTGCCGGGGAAGGTGTGTATTATCTTAAGGATAAACACATGTACAATATCAACGAGGATGACGGTTTGAGTGATGGTTACCTCTACGATCTTGCCATTGCAGACGACGGAACTGTAAATGTTACCACCGACCGCGGGCTGAACATCATTCATATTGCAGGCAATAAAAAGAGCATAGACGTATTTTCCGCCAGGGATGGATTGCCCGATAATATTCTGCGGAGTATACAACGTGCAGGAAATTTTTACTGGCTGGGCATGCAGGATGCCGGTGTTGCCTGCATAGACAAAAAGCAACATTTGTTGTCTTCTTTCAAACAATGGGACTACGGACAGGTAAACAATGTAATTGGCACATCTACGCAGGTATTTGTAGCTACAGAAGATAAAGGGCTGGTAGTGTATGATCATGATGAAAAAAACAACATCACAACCCTTTCTTATAAAGATGAACATTTAAAAAAGATTACATGTCTTTTGAGAGACCGGGAAAGCAATATATGGGCAGCAGGTGATCACTACCTGATGCGAACCGCCGGGTCTACGATCGAAGTTTTATATCCTTTGCAAAAAAAGACCGCTGAAACAGTGCATGCCATACTTGCTGCGGCAGATAAAAGTATTTGGTTTAATAACGGTAAAATACTCAGTTGTATAGATCGCAAAGCAGGTGACTGGAAGCAAAAAGATCTTTACCTGAAGGGTATTGACAAATCAGACATCAGTTGTTTGTTCCAGGATGGCAGGGGAACCATTTGGGTGGGCACCTTAGGCAGCGGCATTGTTTTGGTTGACCCGGAAAGCGGCACACAAAAGCTGCTTACAGAAGACAGCCTGCTGTTAAACGCTAATATTATTTCAATTTCTGGCAGAAACAATGAGGTTTGGATTTCGGCTTTTGAAGGTATTGTCTGCGCCAAAACGGTTAACGGTAAAACAAATTTTATTAATTATACAGGTATTGAACAGGTAGGCAGCAGTTATACCAATTTTATATTGCCAGACAGCAGGAACCGTGTTTGGTTTGCAACAGACGGCAAAGGACTTACATTACTGGAGCAAAACAGGTTTACCAATCTTCAGCAGCAAGCAGAAAAATTTGGGAATGTAATCTATAGAATAGCAGAAGATAACCTCAACAATATATGGTATTCGACCTATAAAAATGGTATTGTGAAGTATGATGGCAAAGCTTTTAAAAGTTATGCAAATGAAGAGGGTTTGAGTGATATCAATATTACAGGTCTTGCAAATATCCGGGACAACATAGTTGTTTTACACAAAGACAAATTGGATATTCTGAATGTAAAAAATGGCTCCGTTTCTTATATAGATGATGAGCAGGGAATAGGTAATATTAATACGGATTTCAATGCCTATACAACTGATCAGGAGGGAAACCTGTATTTCGTTTCTGATACAAGTATTTTGCGGTATCATGCTTCGTACTACACTTCGTTGCAACCCACAGTACTTATAGATAATGTGCAACTTTTCCTGGAAGATGTGGAAGTGCGCAACGGGCATGTTTTTAGCTATGACGAAAACAATATCAGTTTTCAATACGCAGGGTTATACTATTCGCAACCAGACAAGGTTACCTACCAGTATAAGCTTGATGGGTACGATAAAACGTGGGTTTCTACCAAAGATAAAACCCGAAATTTTCCACAATTACCGCCAGGTAACTATGTTTTTAGGGTAAAAGCATCGCTCAACAGTAATTTTTCAATTGCACCCGAAGCAAGGTTTATCTTCACCATAGAACAACCGTTCTGGATGAATACATGGTTTATTATCTTTAGTATAGGTGCAGCTATAGCAGTTGTTTTTGTCATCATAAAAAGCAGGGAAAAAACAATCAATAAATATAACAGGCTCGAAAGAGAAAAAATAAAGTCACAACTCGATACATTGCGCAGCCAGATTAACCCACATTTTCTTTTCAATAGTTTTAATACTTTAATCTCCGAAATCGAAGAAGATCCTGCTACAGCTGTAACATATGTAGAAAAGCTTTCAGACTTTTACAGAAGCATTGTAATGAACAGGGAAAAAGACCTGATACTGCTGCAGGAAGAAATGAGTATTATGCAGGATTATGCTTTTATACAAAGAAAACGTTATGGCAAAGCCATACAGGTAAAAAATAGTATTACACCTGTTCAGGAAAAGCAATATTACATAACCCCGTTAGCGTTACAATTACTTGTTGAGAATGCGATTAAACACAACGTGGTTTCACTGGAAACGCCTTTAAACATTGAGTTATATATAAATGAAGAAGAATACCTTGTGGTAAAGAATGCTATAAATAAAAAACTGCAGGACGATAAAGGCAGCCGTATGGGTCTGCAAAACATTCAAAAACGTTATGAACTGCTTTCTCGCAAAGCAGTAGTTATAGAAAATGATCAGCATTATTTCACAGTTAAAATTCCACTTTTAAAATCTCCCATATGAGTAAGGTATTAATCATCGAAGACGAAATGGCAGCATCCAAAAGATTACAGAAATTACTGGCCGAGCAAATGCCGGAGGCTGTAGTAGCTGATGTGCTGGTAAGTATAGCCTCGTCAGTAGAATGGTTGAACAACAATGCACAGCCCGATCTCATTTTTGCAGATATACATCTTGCAGATGGGTCAAGCTTTGAGATTTTTAAACAGGTAAAGGTTGATTGCCCCATAATTTTTATAACAGCTTACGATCAATACGCACTGGAAGCTTTTAAACACAACAGTATACATTATCTCTTAAAGCCAATTAAAAAAGAAGAACTGGCAGAAGCTATTGAGCGTTTCAGAAGAATGAGTTCTAATAAAGCAAACAATGCACTTGATTTTGCAAAAATGCTGTCTGCCTTCAGGCAGCCCGCACAATCATATAAAGAGCGTTTCATTATACGTTTTGGCGAGCATATTAAAACAATTGAAACAAGCGATGTTGCATATTTCTATACAGAAAATAAGGCAAACTACGCTGTTATGAAAGATGGCAAGCGCTACCCTGTAGATCACAACCTTGACGAACTCGAGGAACTCATTAATCCCAGGAACTTTTTCCGTATAAACAGGCAGTTTATAATAGGCTACAATTCCATTACCGAAATGGTCAGTTATTCCAAGTCGCGTGTGCTCATCAAGCTAACCCCCCCTTCCAAGCTGGAAACCATTGTAAGCACAGAACGATCAGCAGCGTTTAAGTCCTGGCTGGCTGGCGAATAGAATTTGTATAACATCTGCAACAGCATTAACTTTGCAGCCACTCAGGCAGATTTGTTTATTGTTCGGCCTGCAAAAATCTGAACTAATAAACGCAAGGAATATACTCACTCACACAAAGTTTTCCCTACGTTTTTTAGATTGATTATGTAGCCGGCTGCAGCACCTGTGGCAACGCCTGTTGTGTCACTCACTTGTACTGTAAGATCAATGAGCAGCACAACCAGCGTGCGGTAAACAATTATCGTATGCTGTTACAGTCTGCACAGGTTTAAATATGCAATACGCAGTTACAACCGGAACAGTTGAATAATGTTATACAGTACAAGAGTGCGACGCAACAGCAGCTGATTAAACATACAACCGCCGGGTACATAAAAAAACAGGAAGTATGAAAACGATCAAAGATTGTTTAAAAGAACGAATACTTATTATAGATGGTGCAATGGGTACCATGATACAGCGTTACAAACTTACCGAAGCAGACTACCGCGGAGAAAGATTTAAAGACTGGAAGAGTGATGTGAAAGGCAACAATGATTTGCTCTGTATTACAAAGCCTGCAGTAATAAAAGCTATTCACAAGCAATATTTAGAAGCCGGTGCAGACATTATTGAGACCAATACATTCAGCAGTACATCCATTGCACAGGCAGATTACCACATGGAAGATCTGGCGTATGAATTAAATGTTGCGGCTGCGCAGTGTGCAAAAGAAGCTGCAGATGAGTACACGCAAAAAGACCCTCATAAACCAAGATTTGTAGCAGGTGCTATTGGCCCATTGAATAAAACGCTCAGCCTTTCGCCAGATGTAAACAATCCTGGTTTCAGGGCCGTAACGTTTGATGAAGTGGTAGCGGCATACTATACGCAAATAAAGGGGCTTGTAGACGGCGGTGCAGATGTACTATTGGTAGAAACTATTTTTGATACACTGAATGCAAAAGCTGCCATTTACGCTATAAAAAAATATTTTAGAGAAACCGGCAAGCCGGAATTGCCGGTAATGATAAGCGGCACCATTACAGACGCAAGTGGCAGAACGCTGAGCGGCCAAACACTTGAGGCATTTTATAATTCTGTGGCGCATGCACGGCCTTTAAGCGTTGGGCTAAATTGTGCGCTGGGCGCAAAAGAAATGCGTGGTCATATAGAAGAGCTGTCACAAATTGCGTCATGTTACGTTTCTGCATATCCTAATGCCGGCCTGCCCAATGCAATGGGTGAGTATGATGAACAGCCAGCACAAACCGCACATTTCCTGGAAGAGTGGGCGGCAGAAGGTTTTGTAAATATTGTTGGCGGTTGCTGTGGTACAACGCCGGATCATATAAAACATATTGCTGACCATGTAAAAAATATTACACCAAGAGTACTACCAGTTGTTGAAAACGAACTTGCCTGATTTGTATGCTTACAAAAGCTCCGGTATCACTTTTTAAAAATATAAGGACGCTTGTTGAGCGCTCCAGGAATGATATTGTCAAAACCATTAATACAAAAATGGTAGAGACCTACTTCGAAATAGGTAGAATGATTGTTGATTATGAACAGAGCGGTAAACAGCGGGCACAGTATGCAGCCAATACTTTAAAAGATCTTTCACTCAAACTTACAAAGGAGTTTGGCAAAGGGTTTTCAGTAGATAACCTGGAGAACATGCGAAAGTTTTACAGTACCTATAAGATTTCCGAGACACCGTCTCGGAAATCTGTTGCTTCAAAAAAGAATATCAAAAAATCCGAGACACTGTCTCGGAAATTGAAACCTCTGAACACATTTAAGTTAAGCTGGTCTCATTATGTACTGTTGCTAAGAATAGAGAATAGTAATGAAAGAAGTTTTTATGAGAAAGAAGCAATAAGTGAAGGCTGGAGTGTTCGTGAGCTAAAAAGACAATTTGATAGTGCTTTATTTGAAAGATTAAGTTTAAGCAGAAATAAAAAGAAAGTAAAAGAACTGAGCAATAAAGGTCAGGTAATTGCCTCAGCAGCAGATATTGTAAAAGATCCATACATTCTCGAATTCCTGATGTTGAAAGAACATGAATCGTATTCTGAAAATGATCTTGAAAACGCAATTATAACCAAGCTCGAAGAATTTTTAAGAGAATTAGGTAAAGGCTTCTTATTCGTAGGCAGGCAATACCGTATAACTTTTGATGAAGATCATTATTTTATAGACCTGGTATTTTATCATCGTATACTTCGTTGTTTTATTTTAATAGATTTAAAGATAGGTGAACTAAAGCACCAGGACATTGGCCAAATGCAGATGTATGTAAACTACTTTGATGAAGAAATGAAAGAAGACACAGAAAGTAAAACAATTGGCATAATACTATGTAAAAACAAAAAGGAAAGCATTGTAAAATATACATTGCCAAAAGGCAGTCAGATCTTTGCTAGTAAATACAAAACATATCTTCCCGATAAATCAGAACTAAAACTATTGATGGAACCTGAAGTGGTATATTCAGTAAACGAAAAATCATGAGTAACACGATCTATATAAAACCATATTTGCGTTTAAGTGGCCTGGAGCCTTTAACCATCAGACCCGAAACAAATTTTGTAAATGTAGGAGAGCGTACAAACGTAACCGGCTCTAAAAAATTTGCCAGGCTTATAAGGGAAAACAAATATGAAGAAGCATTGAGCGTTGCCCGGCAACAGGTGGAAAACGGTGCTCAGATACTTGATGTAAACATGGATGATGCTTTGCTTGATGGCATAAAGGCTATGACCACTTTTCTTAACCTGTTGCAAAGTGAGCCGGATATTGCAAAGATCCCCGTAATGATCGATTCTTCAAAGTTTGAAATAATTGAAGCCGGTTTAAAATGCGTACAGGGCAAGTGTATTGTAAACTCAATTTCATTAAAAGAAGGGGAAGAAAAATTTATACAACAGGCATATATATGCCAGGCTTTTGGTGCCGCTGTAATCGTTATGGCTTTTGATGAAGTGGGGCAGGCTGATACCAAAGAACGCAAAGTGCAAATTTGTAAACGTGCTTACGATATCCTTGTTGAGCAAGTAGGATTCAACCCGCAGGATATTATTTTTGATCCAAACATATTTGCAGTTGCTACCGGCATAGAAGAACATAATAACTATGCTGTAGATTTTATAGAAGCCACACGTGAAATTAAAGCACTTATGCCGCTTACAAAAGTGAGTGGCGGCGTAAGCAATGTCTCCTTTTCTTTTCGTGGTAACGATCATGTAAGAGAAGCTATACACAGCGTGTTTTTATACCATGCAATAAAAGCAGGTATGGATATGGGTATTGTAAATGCCGGACAGCTGGTTGTTTACGATGAGATAGAACCACGCCTGCGCGAACTATGCGAAGATGTTTTGCTAAATCGAAATAATGAAAACAATGAAGCAACAGAACAATTGATCATATTTGCCGAAACGGTAAAAGCAAAAGGGAAAGAAACAGTAAAGGATGAAGCCTGGCGCAACGCTGATGTGGAAGATCGTTTAAAGCATGCGCTTATAAACGGCATAACAGAATATATAGATGCAGATACCGAAGAAGCCAGGTTGAAGTACAATAAACCACTAGAAGTAATTGAAGGGCCGTTAATGGCAGGTATGAACGTGGTAGGGGATCTTTTTGGTGCAGGTAAAATGTTTTTGCCGCAGGTTGTAAAGAGTGCCCGGGTAATGAAAAAGAGCGTTGCATGGCTAACACCTTTTATAGAAGAAGAAAAGAGAGCAAACCCCGCCGCCCAAAGTGGCAACGTGCCTACCATTCTTTTGGCTACAGTAAAAGGAGATGTACATGATATTGGAAAAAACATTGTAGGAGTAGTATTAGGCTGCAATGGTTACAATATCAAAGACATGGGTGTAATGGTGCCTGCAGATAAGATTCTCGACGAAGCAGAAAAAATAAACGCAGACATAATAGGCCTTAGCGGTTTAATTACACCCTCTCTTGATGAAATGGTACATATTGCGCACGAAATGAAACGGCGCAATATGAAGCAACCTTTACTCATTGGTGGAGCTACAACTTCACGTATGCATACGGCCGTAAAGATTGCACCACAATATGGTAATGGTGTTGTGCATGTATTAGATGCATCCCGCAGTGTTACAGTAGCAGGTTCATTATTAAGCAAAGAACAAAAGCCTGCTTTTCTAAACAACATAACAGAAGAGTATAAAAAGCTAAAAGATAATTTCGAAAATAAAAAGCCCGTAAAGCAATACCTGTCTTACGCAGAAGCTGCTGCCAACCATGTAAAAACAGACTGGGAAAACTATGTTGCACCGCAACCAACTTTTACAGGTACAAAACAATTAGATAATTTCTCCCTTGCAGAATTACGTAGCTATATAGACTGGAAGCCGTTCTTTATAGCATGGGAAATGCATGGAAATTTCCCTGATATTCTTACTGATAAAGTGGTTGGCAAAGAAGCTACCAAATTATACAATGATGCCAATGCCCTGCTTGATCGAATTGTCAATGAAAGCTGGCTTACTGCTTCCGGGGTAGTTGGTTTCTGGCCGGCCATACGTGTTGGCAGTGATACTATTGCTGTTGAAGACAATGGCGGGGAAGTAAAACTTGAGTCACTACGGCAACAGGTAAAAAAGGCTGAAGGCCAGCCAAACCTCTCGCTGGCAGATTTTATTTCTCCTTTACAAACAACCAAAGATCATATTGGCGCATTTGCTGTAACCATCAAGGGAATTGAACAACACATAAAAAACTTTGAGGCACAGCACGACGATTACAATAAAATTATGCTGCAGGCATTGTGCGACAGGCTGGCTGAAGCTTTTGCCGAGTGTCTGCATGAAAAGGTGCGTAAAGAATACTGGGGTTATGCAAACGATGAAACTTTATCAAACGAAGAGCTGATCAAAGAAAAATACACAGGCATCAGGCCCGCGCCCGGCTACCCTGCATGCCCGGACCATACAGAAAAATATAAACTTTTCGGCTTGCTGCAGGCAACTGAAAAAACCGGTATTTCATTAACAGAGTCATTGGCAATGTACCCCGCTGCAAGTGTTTGCGGCTGGTATTTCAGTCACCCGCAAAGCCAGTATTTCGGAGTAGGTAAAATAAGCCGCGACCAGTTAGAAGATTATGCAACGCGTAAAAATATGACGCTTGAAGAAGCGGAACGCTGGCTAAGGCCAATTTTAGATTAAGATATTTGGTAGCCGGCAACAGTGCATGTGGCATCGCCTGTTGTGTCACTCACTTGTACTGAAGATCAGTATGCAGCACAAGGCCGCTAATACTTCGAAAAGGCAAAAGCGTTACAAACTTTGTATTGCCAGCTTAAAACAAGCAGTAACCAAACTGTGCCCGGCGAGCTGAATAGCGTACCAGCCGCACAAGTGAGTGACACAACAAAAGCTCAATGCTTATACTACAGCTTATGCCATACTATTATTGAAATACCCGAATATAATCTACTACCATTCGTTGTGGAAACACGGTTGTATCATCCGGACTTCCGGGCCAGTTACCACCTACCGCAATATTGAAAATAAAAAAGAAGCTTTTATCGAACGGGTAGTTGCCGGTAGATATTTCTGTGCGGCTGATTTTAAAAACCTCAATATTGTTATCAAGATAAATCTTCAAACTGTCTGCTGTCCAGATAAGGCTATACACATGAAAAGCTTCGTCAAAAGAGCCTGCGCCTAAGGTATAGCCAGCACCCTTTGAATCGTGCACCGCTGCTGAAGTTCCCCAATGCAAAGTGCCGTACACTTTATTAGGTTCGTGCCCCACGAGCTCCATAATGTCAATTTCACCGCACGCAGGCCAGCTTACGCTGCTAATGTTGCTGCCCAGCATCCACAATGCGGGCCAGATTCCTTTACCTTTTGGCAATTTTGCTCTTATATCTACACGGCCGTAGGTAAATTCTTTATTGCCTTTTGTAATCATCCTTGCAGACGTATAATTGCTGGTTTGAAAACTTTCTTTTCTTGCTTCTATAATAAGATTGCCCTGCGAAACAAAAGCATTTTGAGACCGGTTGGTATAGTATTCCAGTTCATTGTTTCCCCAGCCATTATTGTTGCCCGCTTCAAATTGCCAGTTTGCATCACTTATAAGGGTACCATCAAACTCATCGCTCCATACAAGTGAATAACCTGCATAGCTGGCGGGAGATGTATACCCGCTGTTATCTACCGGGAAGTAGAGGCCATTTGCATTGATAATATTTCCTGAGCCTTTGGCTTTACTGCCAAGCACACAATTCTTGGGGTTTTCGAGTTGTACATAAAAAAATTCGTCTTCTTTTCTCAGGCTGTCGCCTGTAACCTGTACTTCGAAATTTGCCTGGGACTGGCCTTTTGCTATTGTTATCGTTCCGGACACGGCTTCGTAATCTTCATCTTCTGTTGCGGTGGCCGCAATGGTTTTGTAGTTAACAGTAGCATCGGCGGTAGCAGCCTTATCCAGCGATACAGTAAACCTGAATGTTGAATTAGTAAGCGTACGTTCCTGGGAAACACTGTTTACAGAAACCGCCGGCAGTGTGCCGGAGCTGTTATTATCACTTTTGCTACAAGATATGAAGCAGGTACAATAGCAACATAAAAGAATCGTCGGTGACAAGCGGAGCATATAAAATTATTTATGGTTGTATGAGCCCTTAAATTATGTGATTAATTGCTTGCTTGTATTTTTTGTGAAATTTTCCTTTATCAAATAGAAAAAAAAATTATATATCGGTTAATGTTGATAAGAAATTGGGTTAAACGTTGTTTAAAAGGCAATTTATCAGGCGATGAAGCGTATTAAGCTTTGTGAGTTGACATGTTGTAGTTAAACAGAGGGTCGTTAAGCACATTTTAATGTTTACACCCGCAATTAACTAAATGTACGTTTTAACTTGCACTACCTGTTTCGGCAGGCTTACATCCAATATCTAATATCCAAATTCCAGGTTTATGAAAAACCGCCTGATTTGCCTTTGTGCAATCATCTACTCATTCATGTCGGTAACTGCATTTGCACAGGTTACTGATGTTACTCCAACCAGTTACGGAATATGGCAATCCTTTGGTGACCCGGTATCGGCTACCGTAAATCCGGAGATAAAAGGCAGACTTTGCAACTTTAAATGGGCAGATATTCAGCCGTCAGAGAATACTTGGGATTGGACAAGTTTTGATAAAGAGCTTGCCGCACGGGCTGATGATGAATTGCCTGTTATATTCATGGTTTATACAGAAGAGGATGCTCCTACATGGTTGTACAGTAAGGGTGTTCCTAAAGTAATTCAAAAAGACAGGAAAGGAAATATAATAGCGGAATCACCTTATTTTAAAGACGCACTTTATAAATCATATTTCAAAGACATGATTCATAAAGTGAGAGAGCATGTGGAATCATTGCCTGCTTACATACGTAACCAGGTTGTGGCAGTACAGGCATGTTTGGGTAGTACCGGTGATTATATAAGTTATAAAGGAGATGTCGACTATCAGTACCGTATTGGCAACGGAGAGTTTTATGCATTATTCCAGGAATTCAGCCAGGTGTTTTATGATGAATATAAAAACACGAACCCCAAGATATATGTATTGCATAATCCTAAGAACAACGGGCCAGAGCAGGCATCCTGGATTTTCCAGAACTGCCCCGGCGGTTGGATAAAAATTGGCTCTATTGGCAAAGGTTTTCAATTAAATGACGAAAAAACAAAAGCGGGATGGTTATATCCTTTACTCAATAAAAAGATTTTAAACGGTGAGTATGTAAGATCGCGTTCTGAAATAATTGGTGGAAGTACCAAAGCTCCATGGTGGACAAAGGCCCCGGCAAAAAATATGTTTGCCTTAATGTGTTATGGTATTTACTGGGGGCTTGATTGGAGTAACCAGGGTTATGACCAGATAGGCGACAATATTTACGATTCAGCATTCGGATTTTATAACCGGTATGCCGGCAAAAAAGATCCAACACAAAGTGTGTATGCTATGTGTGCCTTGAAAGATGTATTGGATGCCGCTGATAAGGTTCGGTTTCCCGAAAATAAATATGGCAACGCGGTGCGCGGTAATGATAACAGGTATGTAAAAATTGCCAGTGAATACGCGTCTAACGGCGCAAAGCTCGAAGATACTTACATCGCAATGGGTGATGAATTAGGAAATCTTTCAGCAAAAGGTACAAACGATGTTGGCTGGGATCTTTTTTCAGGCAATTACGACCGATACATCAAACAGGTAAAATCAAACGAAACCAGTGTTGGCTACTGGAACATAGAATCTGCTGACAAGAACAGTATGTATGGTAAATATGGCCGCGGCTTCGATCTTGCTAAAGGAAAAGATGCACTTTACTTTAATATTGAAGACACGTTCTTTAACAATGTGCCATTAACTGGCAGCCACCCGGTTGTTCTCGAAGTAGTATACTTAGACAACAACTCAGGCAGTTGGAATTTAATGTACGATGGTGTTGATAATGCAGATAAAATAGCACTGACAGTGAGCGGCACAAAAAGTATGTTATGGAAAAAAGCTTCTGTAACATTAACAGACGCCTATTTCGGCAATCGTGGTAAAAACGGCGCCGATTTTTACATCGCGAATACGGGTACAGAAAATGTAATATTCTCCATAGTAGAATTAAGAAGACCTGTTGCAGGTGAAAAACCCGGGCTTACTGCTACTGAACTTAAACCATTTTCTACGGCATGCGCTCAGGGGCCAACTTTCCAGGTGTTGTATGTTGGTGGTGCATTTATGCCAGATGGCAATGCAATCGTAGGACCATTAAAAGGATTTAGTTTTTCCATCGATAGTGGCAGAACTTACCCCGATTCCGTGATCATTAAAAATCATGGTGCACAATTCAACCAAAAGATATTTGTAAAATATAATCCGGCAGCGGAAGGTGTCTTCAATGGCGCAATACCTGTGCGTGCTGATAATGTTGAGCCTATTTCAGTTAATGTTACAGCCTCTTCTGTAAACAGCAGTCCGCAGCTTTCGCAAACCGTAAAGAACGTAAGCTGCTTCGGGGCCAATGATGGTTCAATTGATCTTACCTGTAAAGGCGGCATTGGACCCTTCACCTATAGCTGGGCCGGCGTATCAAATTTTAAGGCAAGTTCCGAAGATATCAGCAACCTTGCACCTGGCAATTATATTGTAACAGTTACGTCACCCGGTGGTTGCACAGCCAAAACCACTATAGAGATAAAAAGCCCGAAAGCACTGTTAATTAATGCCAATGCACCGCAAATTCCGGCAAACGAGTTCTCAACAAATGTAAATGTTACAGCAACAGGCGGCGTTGCTCCATATACAGGTACAGGCAATTTCGTTGTAACGCCAGGTACGTACACTTACAAAATAACAGATGCCAACGGATGTTCTGCTTCTGCAGATGTAACGGTAACAAAATCTGCCGGTGCACTTTCTGCATTCGCTTCATCAAAAAATATAAGCTGCCATGGTGGTTTTACAACCATTACGGTAAATGCGCAAGGCGGTAAAACACCGTATAAAGGCACGGGAGATTTTATCGTATCTGCTGGTACATACACTTATGTTGTAAAAGATGCAAATGGGGTAGAAAGTTCTGTAACCGTTACTGTAACTGAGCCTCCTGTGTTAAATGCGCTTACAGAACAGGAAGCAATACTTTGCAATGGAGATACAGCAACAATAACCGTAAGTGCAACAGGCGGCGTTACACCCTACACAGGTGTTGGTAATTTTAGTGTGCGTGCAGGCGTATACAGTTACACAGTTGTAGATGCCAACGGCTGCAGGGCTGTGAAAACAATAAACGTTCCGCAGCCAACAAAATTAAAAGCGTCTGTTGCAGCAAATGAGATTTTATGTAATGGAAACACAACAGATGTAGTTGTTAGTGCTTCAGGCGGTGTAGCACCATATACAGGAACAGGCAATTTCGCCGTAACTGCGGGTACGCACGAGTTTGCTGTAAAAGACAACAATGGCTGCGAAGCGCTGAAATCAGTTGAAATTGTAGAACCTCAGCCGTTGCAGGTAAATGCAAGCGCGGCACCGCTTGTTGAAAATAAGGCAACTACAACTGTCAATATCGCAGCAACAGGCGGCGTGGCACCATATAGTGGTGTTGGCAATTTTGAAGCAGCTCCCGGAACATATAGCTACGTTATTACTGATGCCAATGGTTGCAAAGCAAATACCTCTGTTACAGTGTCTAACTCAGAGGTTAAACCACTGGTAATAAATGTAACAGCAAAAGATATTTTATGTGCAGGTGGTACTACCAATGTAAACGTGGTTGCAAGAGGTGGAATTGAACCATATGCAGGCACAGGTACTTTTTCAGTAACTGCAGGAACATATACTTATACTGTTACAGATGCCAATGGCAGTACAGCACAATCAACTATTTCAATCACAGAACCGCAGCCTCTCGCTGTATCATTCAACGATATGGCAGATATAGCTGCATGCCAGGGAGCTTCGGTTGCTATTGCAGTAGATGTTACAGGCGGAACAGCACCTTACCAGTATAACCTGAATGCAGGTGCTTACCAATCCAGCAAAGAGTTTAAAAATCTTGCCGATGGTGCTTATACAATCATTGTAAAAGATGATAATGGTTGCCTGGCATCTACCTCTGCAGTGGTAAACAAAGTACCAGCAATGCGTGCATGGCTAACCGAAGTCCTCGATGTAAGCCAGTGCGGTTTTGCCGATGGTTCTGTTACTGTGGCCAACCAGGGCGGTATAGGGCCTTTCTTATACAGTATCGATGGTGACACATACCAGGCTTCCAATATATTCGCTAACCTGCCTGAGAACGATTACACAATCTCTGTAAAAGACGGCCGTGGTTGTGGAACAACGGCTCTTACAACTGTTGCAAGAGAAGGTGAACTTAAGCTTTCCGTTACCAACAATATACCTGTTAGTGCCTGCAGCAATAATGATGGTGAACTTACTGTAAGTGCTTCCGGTGGCAGCGGCTCATACCAGTACTGTGTAAACGGCCAGCCATTCAAAAAGAATAATGTGTTTGGTTCGCTGGCTGCAGGAGATTACACGGTTACTGTACAGGACTGGAGAGGTTGCTCAAAATCAATAACTGTAACTGTAAATAAAATTGCGCCATTGGCTGCAAAAATTCAAAGTGTAATCAATGCAGGTTCATGTTCAAATGATGGCTCATTAACCATGAGTGTTAGCGGTGGTACAGCTCCATATACCTACAGCGTAAACGGCGGTGCCGCCCAAAACAGCAATGTCTTCAACCAGCTTGCTGCAGGTATTTACAAAGTAAATGTGGCAGATGCCAGGGGCTGTATGTCAACTGTAATGGCAACTATAAGCAAGCATGCGCAACCGGAGCTTTCTTTAACCGCTACAGATGCCAGTTGTGTAAGTGCTGCAGATGGTACAATTACAGCCAATATATCCGGCGGTATAGCGCCGTACAGGTTTAGCATAGATGGTAAGCCGTTTGCAAACAGCAATGTGTTTGCAAACCTCAGGGCAGGTAAACATATCGTGAGTATCGAAGACAGCAAAGGCTGCTCAGCAACAGCCGGTATAACTGTAATGGAAGGCACAGGAAACTGTGGGCCTTCATTACCTAACGGCCTTGATGTAAACAATGACAGGCTGCAGGTAGCCATACTAAATAATCCTTCTCCAACAAACTTTACACTTGTTACAAACAGTTTAAACAACGACAAGTTAGATGTTTACGTGATTGATGTAACCGGGAAGGTTATTTATAAAACTACTGGTTCATCAAACCAGCGCTATGTATTCGGCAGCGACTTTGCTTCAGGCATGTACATCGTAAGAGTAATAAAAGGTGTGCAGGTTGCAGATACTAAAATAATAAAACAATAAACCACTAACCCACATAAAAACAAAACACACAAAGCCATCTTATTTTTATAAGATGGCTTTTTTATTTGTGGCCCGGCTGCATTGCTGCTATGTAGCGTCCGTTGCGTCGCACTCTTGTACTGTTAATACATTACTCAGCACATGCAACCTTCTTTCGCCTTCAGAGGCTTTATTCAATGCGCGGTTTGTTGATGTTAAATGAATCGGTAAGAGTTACCGGCAGGTCCAAACGTTTTCAATACGGCTGGCTTCGGCTATAAAGTCGTCTGCTGTATAACCAGTATGCATATAAAACTGGTTGCCTTCAGCATCATAATAAAAGGTAACGCAATTACAATTCGGGCCGTTGCAACTGTAGAGGTATACTATTTTGTGTCGCCACGTGTATTTGTCAACAAAGGGCCCGCATGTACAATCATCCTGTTGCATCAAAAGCTTTACAGAAGCCGGAACGGGAAGGGTTTTGTCATCTTTTTTACAGCCAGCAAATAACAATGGTATCAGTAATATTGAAAGGGCAATCGCAAGTCTTTTGCTGTAAAAAATCATGGCTGGTGTGTTTTACTTGCTGACACACCAATACTGCACAGCGTTGCATATGCAGCCGGAACATATTTACATGATTTAATTTTTACGCGCTTCGTGTTGAATAATGAACCGAACGTACAAGTGAGTGACACAACTGCAGCTTAATAGTAGTACTGCAGCTTGAGCAATAATTACATGTTACCTGAAGCTAACCATGGATGTAACAGGGTAACGGTTGTTGCGGTAGCCCATCATATCTACTTTCACACTGCCCACAGCAATGGGGCTTTCTATACGTACGGGAAAGTGGTTGGGATCATCTGTTACCCAAACGGTCATTTTTTCGCCGCCTTCGAAAATGGTGCCTTTTACAAGAAGTGGTTTAAACTTAATGGCGCGGAATTTTCCATATTTAGTTTTGACAGTTTCTTTACCCATATAGCGTATGTAAAGGTTGTACACTTCATTGTCGAGAAACATACTAAATGGAATTCTGTCGCCTACTTTGTATTTGTTGAAGTCTATATTGCGTGCGTAGTAAATGGAACTCAGCACATCTTGTACGCAATTTGGCAGTTTAAACACGCCATCGTTTGTTACGGCTGTATTGGTGTGCTGGTTAAACGTTACATTCTCTGTTTTTTTGTAACCACCTTCATCTACACTGCGTATAAATTTCAATGGCTGAAGGTTTGTTGTATCAAAATAACTTTCATAGCGGTCCCGTACTTTAAATATCCAGTCGTAGCCGGAATTTGTGCGGCCTTCACCCACTACATGGTAGCAGGGCACGTTGTTCATACGCTCCTGTGTAAGGCTGAATGTAGCTGTACCTGCATTAACATAAATGCCGGCTACAGCATAAAACACGTTGTAAGTAATCATTTCGCCTGCCTTGAAAGCTTTGTTACCTAAGCCGCAAAATTCATCGCCTGCAGAAAGGTTAAGCCAACTTACGATAGATATAATGCCGATGATAATTTTCTTCACGTTACCTGTTTCTGAATAATTTGATGCCTAATATGAACAAACTTCCTGCCACAGCAGGCAGAATAAGGTTTATCAGCCATATACCTGCCGTTGTGGCAATTATGCCAAGCTTATTTAAACTCAACAGACCAAACAGTTGCAACCCGGCCTCTCCGCGCATTCCAAGATCTGCTACCGGTATGGTTGGCAAAATTGCCAGTACAAGAAATAACACCGCTATGGTTGCTATTGCATCTGCTGTACCAAGCTGCACGCTAAAAATATGCAACATAGCTATATACTGAACGATAAAAATGCAATACCTGCCGGCAGAGAGCGACAAAATTCTTGTTAAATCTTTACGGCTTATAGTTTCGAGGTATTCTACCATAAAGCGGTATTTGTGTACAAAAGGTATTTTCTCAAACATGATCGTAAGCCAGTTAAGCTTAAAAAAGATAACCAGTAAAAGCAGCGAGCCCGCGGCTATCATAAAGATGATGCCATTTACAAGAAAGACCGATAAGCCTTTGAACTGTTCAAGGTTTGCCCAACTGCCATTTTTTAAATAAAGCAGGCCTGCAAGGCCGGCAGACAGCGTAACAATCAGTTGTGCCATACTGCCAACAAGTGTAAGGGTAATCGATTTAAGCCTGTTACCCTCATTCATATATACCAGCCTGCCCGCATAATCACCAATACCGTTTGGTACAAACAGTGACAGTGAAACGCCTGACAATACCGCTTTGTATGCTGTAAAATAGTTAACGGGCTGTATTCTTTTTACCAGCACATGCCATTTGCGGGCTTCAATACCCCAATTAATAGCAACCAATGTTAACAGTAATATTATTACCGGAATATTATCATTTGATAAGGCGCCGCTCAACAGATCTTTGGCTTCCTGCAGGCTGGCCTGGTTGCGTACTTTGTAGTAAATGGAAAAAGCCAGTACAACAAACAACAAAGGACCCAACACGTAATTCAACCATATTTTGTATTGCTTCTTCAGTTGTTTATTTTTTTCAAACCTACGCCAAAACACCGATATGCGCCCGTGGCATTACACAGCCAGCCGTGATTGCTGTTTTTGCTTCAGGTAAGAGAAAAACTATTTTCAAAAATTATTAGTCTATAATTTTGGTAGACTAATAATATTGCCTATCATTGCATTCATAATGCGAACAGTGAAATATACACGAATGCGATGTTGTTGTTAGGTACATGCACCCTTTGCTGCCATACAAATTATTATTAAATAACAACATTTCATTTTATGACAAACGCATATATTTTCTCGCACAATCGTATTGCTACTGAATTATCGTTAAGTGCCCGTGCCAGGCATTATGAACACTATCCACTCGTTAAAGGAAACGTGGCACCCCAGGTTCTTTTGAAAAGCAGTAACAGGCTGCATAAAAAGAGTCAGCAGCCTGCGCCTGCCGGTTACAGTCTGTTATCGTTGGATGAGCTGCTTCTCTCAGGAAAACCTGTAGTGCTGGTCTTTTATTCGCCTGTTGTGCATAAGGCAGATCACCTGCATTTTTTCAAGGTTTTGCAAGATCGCCTTGGTCAGCATGCAACGTTGATAATACTGGCAGATCCTGGAAATTCATCTATAAGACAGTCGGCTGATCTGCTGGGTAAACTCAACATGTATGTTGACAGGCATAATATAATTTCTGAGGCTTTTGGTTTGCACAATGAACAGAACCCACTCTGGAACTGGGTACCCGGTGTAGAGTCTGACACGGCATTTATCAATGCGTTTTATGTAATATCCCCGGGCAAGGAAATCGTATTCCACCATATTGATTACGGCTTTACATTTTTTTCCCAGGCACAGGAACAGCGTGAAAGTTTTATCCGGGATGTGTTGCAAAAAGTTCAGACAGGGACATCCGCGCCATTGGCATTCGCTACATCTTAACTACCTATATTATTTTTCGGGGGTAATGCTCTATGTCAAAGTTTTTTGCATAGAGCATTTTTGTATATAGCCATTCCGCATCTCAACAATATACCACACGCTACACGTATTACCTTTGTAAAAAAAGTATGTCATCATTAGTACAGGAATTTAATACCTACAGGGAAAAGATGAATGAGGTAATACTCAGCAAAAACAACCTGGTAATGAAGCGTCTCTGGAATCTTGATACAAACACTTACGAAGACGGCGCACTGGACCGTAAAACAAAAGAAATGCTCGGGCTCGTAGCCAGTATGGTATTGCGTTGCGACGATTGCATTAAATACCACCTCGGTAAAAGCTTTGAAGAGGGTGTAACAACAGATGAGATGTATGAAATTTTCGCCGTTGCGAATATTGTTGGCGGCACCATCGTTATACCACATACAAGACGCGCCGCGGAGTATTGGGAAGAATTGAATACCGCCGAAGCACCCGGGCATGTTCTGTAACCGTAATTTTGATGTATACGGTAAAGACAGTACAACTAACTTTGCAAAAGAATATCCAAAAACATGAGTACAGTTACTAACGGTGCTATCACTTTAACCGCAAAAGATTTTGCAACAGACCAGGAAGTGCGCTGGTGCCCTGGTTGCGGAGACTATTCCATTCTTGCGCAGGTGCAAAAGATAATGCCCGGTTTAGGCGTACCAAGAGAAAATATTGTCATTATAAGCGGTATAGGCTGCAGCAGCCGGTTCCCTTATTACATGAATACGTATGGCATGCATTCCATACACGGCAGGGCCACGGCTATTGCCACAGGTCTAAAAGCGTCCCGGCCAGAGCTTAGCGTGTGGATTGTTACCGGCGATGGGGACAGCCTTAGCATCGGCGGCAATCATACCATCCATTTATTACGCAGAAATCTCGATGTAAATATTCTGTTGTTCAACAACCAGATTTATGGCTTAACAAAAGGCCAGTATTCCCCCACTTCCGAAGAAAAAAAGATCACGAAATCAACACCGTTTGGCAGTATAGATCATCCGTTCAATCCACTGGCCCTTGCCATGGGTGCCGATGCTACATTTATTGCCAGGAGCATGGACCGCGACCCCAAACACCTGCAGGCAATGCTTACCCGCAGCCACCAACATAAAGGCGCCTCATTTCTCGAAATATACCAGAACTGCAACATCTTTAACGATGGTGCATTTGAAATATTCACCGAAAAATCTACCAAGGCAGATGAAGCCCTTTTTCTCGAACAGGGCAAACCTCTTGTATTCGGCGCCGACAACAGTAAAGGTATTAAGCTCGATGGCCTTAAACCCATTGTGGTCACACTGGGTGAAGATGCAGGTACAGACGATCTCTGGGTACACGACGAACAGGATTTTTACAAGGCACAACTACTCATACGTATGTTCGATGACCCAAGGGTACAGGGACATTTTCCCCGGCCATTTGGTGTTTTTTACCAAAGCCAGCGGGCATGTTACGAAGATGTAATGGCCATGCAAATTGAAGAAGCCATCGCACTCAAAGGAAATGGAAACCTGGACAAATTGTTACGTGGCAACGAAGTATGGGAAATTGTTTAAAAAATTAACCTGGCAATATTGTAGCCCCACTATTGTGGGGTTTATTTTTTGTATCAGCTGCGTTGCTACTATCATCACCTGTTGTGTCACTCACTTGTACTGTAGCAAATATGTGGGCACTGTGTAAATCGTTTTGTCATTACCACTAACCTGCGTGACCAATTTATTCATCTGTAAAATGGTTATCTTTCTGCATCAAACCAGACTGTCATGATGCATCGTGTGTTGCATACAATATTCCTCTTCGCGCTGGTCGCTTATTACGGTTGCGGAATCAGCAGTGCTGTAAAGCAAAACTATACATTCGAAGACAGGCAGGTCTTCGATCTCGTAGAGCGGCTTAAGAAAAACCCGAACGATGCAGCAGCACAGGCGTTACTGCCCGACGCTTACAGGGCCGCGCTGCAAAAGAGAGACAGCCTTACAGAAGCAAAATACTACAACCTCGGCGGCGGCGAAAGACATATTGCACTGGCAAATGAATGGCTGGTTATGCAACAGATGTACGAGGCCATTCTTTCTAATCCTGCCGCAAAAATAGCCATGCCAAACCCGTGGGATCCCGCTTTTAAAATTCAACAGGAATACAACCTTGCTGCAGATGAATTTTACCGGCAGGGCGTGGGCTACCTCAACTACAATACAAGAGAAGGCGCACAAAAGGCGTATGATTACCTTGTTAAAGCAAACAAGGCTGTGCCTGGGTACAAAGATGTAAGGGAACTAATGAGCGAGGCACTCGACAGGTCATACATTAAGGTAGTTGTAAGCCCTGTAAACTACTACAACAACGCTTTTAGCTACTGGGGTTTTCAAAATGACTGGCTGCAGCAGCAAATGGTTCGCGATCTCAATTTCCGCTCTTATAAAAATGTAAAGTTTTTTACTGATTGGGACGCCCGCTCTCAAAACATACGGCCCGATAAAATAGTGGAACTGAACTACACAAGAATTTACATAAGCCAGCTATTTACACAACAGTACTCAATAAACCGGAAAGCAGAGATTAAAACGGGTGAAACAAAAACCATTCCGCCAAAGCCAGTCTACGAAACGGTAACTGCCACGGTGTACGTAACTAAAAGATACATGCAAAGCAATGCTACGCTGCAATGCCGTATTTATGATGCGTACAGCAATCGCAACAGTTTTTACGACAACTTTTCCAATAACTACAACTGGAATATTGAAACGGCCAATTACCGTGGAGATAGCCGTGCCCTTACCGCTGAAGACCGGCGGCTTGTAAACAACAGGTTTACAAACGAGCCAGGCCGCGCTGAAATAGCAGACAAGTTGCTGCGGGATAGCTACAATACCCTGCTGAGCCGTATAAACAACAGGGTAAGCTTTTAGCTATTTACAGCAAAAGATTTCCCTGCATACTGCCATTCATACGTACAAAAGCTTCGGCAGCTTTAACGCCAAGTTCTCTGCCGCGAAAATCTTCCATAGCGGCATGGCCGCAAGCATAAATGCCCGGCGGGTCCTGGCTTACATGGCAGTACAATGCTTTTCTTTTTTGCTCCTGTGTGCCTGTTATATCAACATAATCCGTGGGGTGAAAGATCATCGTTTGCTCTCCTGTACACACTTCGAAAAAGTACAAAGGAAATTTTTGTGTTGCACGCATCCAAACCTGTATAGTAAGTAAGGCAGCACACTGGTGGTCTTTATGCGAATCTACCGGCCAGTGCGTAAACACCATGTCCGGCGCTTCTGTAATTATTAATTGTTGCAGTTTTTGTAACCATTCATTGTTTACAATACTGTCTCCGTCTGTTTGCCCGGCAAACACCGGTTTGGCATTTAGTATAGTGCAGGCATTTACGGCTTCCTGTTTTCTGATTGCGGCAGCGGCTGCATGTGTTGCACCTTCTATGCCTGCCTCTCCTGTGGTTAAATAGATAATGGTAACTGCATGCCCGAGCGCAGCAAACTTGGCCAGTGTACCGCCACAGCCGCTTTCAGGATCATCAGGGTGTGCGCCTACGCAAACAATTTTCTTCCGGTCTTTTTTGCTGGTTACCTGCGCCTGTAATAAAGCAGGTAAAGTAAGCAAACCTAATGTGGCTGTTGACTGATGCAGGAATTTTCTGCGGCTGTTTGTATATGAAGTCATGGCAATTAGTTGGCTATAAACCTAAACAAAAAACCAGTATAAAAAGCCGGCGCGGCGTTGAATATTGCCCGGTCATTTGTTGCAGTACAAGTGTGCGACGCAACAACAGCCGGGCTTTAGACAAAGTTGGGTACAAAAACATTTCCTGCGGCTTCATAAAAAATCCTGTTAACATTGCTGAGCGGTTTCGCTTTATTTTATTACACCAATACTTTCATGCAAACATTTGCCATGTATAAACCATTTTTACAAACACTGTTATTTGTTTCGGTCATCAGCCAGTCTGTGCAATGCCAGTCTACAGAGAAAATGAGTTTCGAAGCTTATGAGCCCGCCTCAACACTTGTAGTGCCGGAGCATCGGTTAACACATGCAAAATTTCCGTTTATTGATGTACACAACCATCAATGGGGTATGAGCAATGGCAGCCTCGATGGTTTGGTGGCAGACATGGATAAACTGAATATGAAAGTAATGGTAAACCTTAGCGGCGGTAATGGCAACAGCCTGCAAAAAATGAGTAACAATGTGCAGCAACAATACCCGGGCAGGTTTATCATTTTTGCAAATGTTGACTTTAATGATGTGGGTGCTGCTGACTGGACGGAGAAAGCAGTGCAACAACTGGAGCAGGATGTACGCAACGGTGCCAACGGCCTGAAAGTTTTTAAAAATCTTGGATTCTCTGTAAAAGATATTAACGGTAAAAGAGTAACGGTAGATGACCCGCGGCTGGATGCGATATGGGAAAAATGTGGTGCGTTGAAAATTCCTGTACTTATACATACTGCAGACCCCGAACCATTCTGGGATCCGCTGGATGAACACAATGAACGCTGGCTGGAGCTTGAAACGCACCCTGACAGAAAGCGCGGAGACAATAACCCTGCGCCATGGGAAACGCTGATTGAAGAGCAACACCGCATGTTTAAAAAACACCCGCAAACCACATTTATTGCAGCGCATTTTGGCTGGTACGCTAACAACCTGGCCAAACTGGATTCTTTACTTACCGATATGCCAAATGTAGTAGTAGAATTTGGTGCCGTAATAGCAGAACTGGGCAGGCAACCAAAAGCAGCCAAAGCATTTTTTACCAAATACCAGGATAGGATTTTGTTTGGCAAAGACAGTTGGGTGCCCGGTGAATATGCTACTTATTTCAGGGTGCTCGAGACTGAAGACGAATACTTTCCTTACCACAAAAAATACCACGCTTTCTGGCGTATGTATGGTATGGGCCTGCCAGATGATATTCTGAAAAAAGTGTATTACAAAAATACGTTGCGTATTATACCAAATATTGACAGATCACTGTTTCCCTCAGACTAAAAAATATAAAGCCACACGTATTGTGTGGCTTTATCGTTAGAAGACCGTTGCGGCAGGTTAATCTTTTTCTCCCCAGTTGTCCTGCATTTTCTTGTACGATTTTTTTGAAACCGTAGACTTTTTCCTGCTGCGCGATACTCCTTTTTTCTTACGTGCATTGATGTTGTTTACAAGCGAATTTTTAACGCCAAGCTTGTTCTTCTTTTTAGTGCCTTTCTTTTTTACTGCTTTTGCCATACTTCACTGTTTGTAAATAGACCAATGTATATATAGATCCAGGGCTTACGGGCCCGGGAGATTACGCCGCCATCCTGTTGTTCAATACGCCCGATCCCAATAACCTGGCAATTGAAAAACCTGCTTCTTTAAATAGTCTTTGAAATTCTTCTACCGAAAGGTTGTACTTGTTTGCCCAGTAAGCAATTTCTTTTGATTGATTAAAATTCTGCTGCACGTTATCGCTCAGTTTTTCTTTTTTATTGCGTGTCATAATTATTCGTTTTTAAATCGTTTGTACAGTAAATAATTCAAACGCTGTGCCTGAGCCAAAAACTATCTAAAACCTGTGGAAGTGCAGCTTTGCAGCGTAATAAATTCCACTGCTTATTATGTTTGTGTGGAAGAAATAAGAAAATTATGTTACCGGCTGTAGAATAAACCGGCAACTGCTGTTGCGTCGCACACTTGTACAGCAACAATACTATGCAGCAGCTCCGCGTTTTTCACTTACGCACGGCAAAACAGCTCGCTGTATTCTACCATTGGTTGCGTAAATTGCCACAAATTTTACAAGGGTGAACATAGCTGCGCTATACGATATATTCAGGCAACATCCGTCTGTACAAACAGATACAAGAAAACTTAAGGCAGGCGATCTTTTCTTTGCATTAAAAGGCCCCAATTTTAACGCCAACCAGTTTGCATTTAAGGCACTTGAAATGGGGGCAGCTTATGCAGTGGTTGATGAGGCGGTGGAAGGAGCAGACGAGAGAATAATTCAAACTGCAGATGTACTTGCTACATTGCAGGAACTTGCAAAGTACCACCGGCAACAGTTTACCATACCTTTTATAGCTATCACAGGCAGCAATGGTAAAACCACAACCAAAGAACTGGTACATGCAGTATTGTCTGCACACTATACAACCTATACAACAGAAGGCAACCTTAATAACCACATTGGCATACCGCTTACATTGTTGCGTGTAAAGCCCGATGCTGCAATGGCTGTAATAGAAATGGGTGCCAACCACCAGCAGGAAATAGCAGGTTATTGTGTATACACGCAACCTACACATGGTATTATTACCAATTGCGGTAAAGCACACCTGGAGGGGTTTGGGGGCATAGAAGGCGTAAGAAAAGGAAAGGGCGAATTATACGATTACATCAGGGCACACAACGGAACTGTACTGGCTTTTGATGATTATGATTACCTCCACAACATGAGTAAGGGCATTGCGCATATAGATTGGTATGGTACAAAAAACGGAACTGTAACAGGCCATGTAAAGCAGGGCGAACCATTTCTGAAAGTAGGTTTTACCCAAGGCACAGCGTTTAAAAATATTACCACACAACTTGTGGGAGATTATAACCTGCCCAATGTGCTTTGCGCAGTTGCAACGGGCAGGCATTTTAATGTGCCGGATGAAAAAATAAAGGCCGCTATTGAAGCCTATACACCTTCCAACAGCAGGTCTCAGTTAATAAAAAAGGGCAGTAATAAAATAATCCTGGATGCATACAACGCCAACCCAAGCAGTATGAAGCTGGCCATAGAAAACTTTGCCCGGTTGCATGCCGGCAGTAAAGTACTCATGCTTGGCGGCATGATGGAACTTGGTGAAGAAAGTTTGGAGGAACACCAACATATTATAGCGCTTATAGACAATTATACTTGGACACATGTGGTGCTGGTGGGTGGTGATTTTGGTAAGGTAAATCACCGCTATCAATATTTTAATACTTCGGCTGAAGCTGCAGGCTGGCTGAAAGCGCAGCAACTGCAAAATGCTTACCTGCTTATAAAAGGATCGAGAAGTATGGCAATGGAAAAAGTGCTGGGGTAAGAGACCTCAGGATTTTACGAACTTCGTATAAACAACGCCCTGCAGTAGCCATAAGAACGGAACGTACAAGTGAGTGACACAACAGGCGATGCCACAAAGACTACAGCCGGTAAACAAAAAATAAACGATGGACCTCCGCAAGAAATTTCCCCAACTGGAACAACCCCTGCTAGATGAGATTGAACGGGAAGGCATGATCAAAGAATTTGCTGCCGGTGAAGTGCTGATGCGTACCGGCCAGTATATAAAAAGCACCGTGCTTATACTGGATGGCATTGTAAAAATCTTTCGCAAAGATGAAGAAGGTGCTGAATTCCTGATGTATTACCTGCAACCCGGCGAGGCATGTGCTATTTCAATTATATGTGCCTCTAAAGCTGAAACCAGCCAGGTAAGTGCCGTGGCAATGGAAGATACTACCGCACTTATGGTGCCTATTAAATTCATGGATGAATGGATGAGCAAATACCGTAGCTGGTATTATTTTGTGCTCGAAACATACCGCACCAGGTTTGAGGAACTGCTCGTGGTGATCGACAATGTTGCATTTCGCAATATGGATGAACGTCTTTTCTTCTACCTCAAACGTTTTGCAGAAACAAATCATTCCAGCATTATTACACTCTCTCACCAGCAAATTGCCGATGAACTGAATTCCTCCCGTGAAGTCATCAGCCGCCTGCTCAAAAAAATGGAACAACGTGGGCTTGTTGCACTTAACAGGAATGCCATAGAACTAAAAGCAGGCGCTACTTTGTAACTAATGTCACCAGCTTTTATACCAGGTACCGGTTACATTTGTAGCCGCAACAGGGCACAAGCGCAGAATGTCAGCTATTGTATAACTGGCAATAAGTTTGATGCTTCATCTTAAACTATTTGTTATGGCTACTACAGCTAAAGAAACCTACGGAGACATCATCAATGGTACAAAACCTGTGCTGGTAGATTTTTCAGCAGAGTGGTGCGGCCCGTGTAAGATGATGGCGCCTGTTCTGAAAGAGTTGCACAACATGGCCGGCGATGCTATACGCATTATAAAAATTGATGTAGACAAAAACCCGCAACTGGCGGCCCGGCACAACATCAGCGGTGTACCTACCTTAATGCTTTTTCAACAGGGAAAAATATTGTGGCGCCAGTCAGGCGTAATACCTGCACAACAGCTAATGAACATCATCAGGCAGCATGCAGTACTTGCATAGAAATTGTTACTGTAAAAAATTAAAACACGACCTTTGCAAGCGAAACTTCACACTATGAGTGAGCCAAAAGGAAAGCCTTCTTATGTGCTAAGCGTTTTGGGCAATAAATGTCCGCGTTGCAGGGAGGGTTATATTTTCGAGTCGAAAAATGCTTACGCCCTAAAGCACAGCGTGTATATAAAAATGCCTGATAAATGCCCTGTTTGTGGCCAGCCTACCGAAATTGAAGTAGGTTTTTATTACGGCACCAGCTATGTAAGCTATGCGCTTACTGTAGCTTTTTCGGTATCCACTTTTGTTGCCTGGTGGGTATTGATCGGGTTTTCCATAGATGACAACAGGATCTTCTACTGGCTTACTTTAAATGCAGTTTTACTCGTGGTACTGCAGCCCGTATTTATGCGGCTATCGAGAAGTTTGTGGTTTAGCTGGTTTGTAAAGTACGACCCGGACTGGAAAGATCACCCCGTTGGTAACCATGAGCGCGTAGTAGAAGAACACATGGGTAACTGGTAAGCGTTATGTATTTATGTACCCGGCAGCAGTGCTGCTATCAGGCTGCCGTTGCGTCGCACACTTGTACGTTCAACACTTTATTCAGCAACGATACTGCATGTGCCAGGTGGTTGGCGCAACCACTTGCAGTAAATGCTACTTCGGTTTATATTTCGCCTCTTCAAATACCTGCTTCGCCGGCGTTTTCAGCAACAGGGGCAGTGTACGTTGATCATCCTGCGCCATCCACTTCTTCACAATCTGCCAGCCAACAAACTGTCCGATAAAACCGGGCGATGAATCGCCAAGCACTTCAGTACGCGGCCCATCGTTTACATATTCTCTTGTTTGCGCAGCATCTGTCAGGTACAGCATATTATTTTGCAAAAAGAAATTCCAGATGCCCGCTTCATTGGCATAACAGCCATCAAGTTGCTGTTGCGTGTAGCCCGTTTTAAGTGTGTCTGCAGTTTCCGGTAAAAACATATCAAGCATATACAAACGTTTTCCTGCTTCAACCATCTGGTACACCAGCGGCTGATCCGGCGCAGGTGCAGGATACAGGTCATCCATGATATTTTTCATGCAGTTTACCGGTATATATGCGGGCTCAAAACGCCGCGACTGGTATTCTGCATATACTTGCCTTACATAGCCTGTCTGGTACATAGGGTAGTCCTGGCCCAGGTATAATTGCAGGCCAATCGCAAGACCATCATTGGTAAGCACATTGGCATAACCTTCAACAGGCCCCGTAAATGTGATCAGGTGTTTGGGTAGCTTATACTCCGGGAAATAATATTTTACAAACTGAAATCCCCTGCTTACATCTTTTTGTATTTTTTCAACAGCCGGAAATTTTTCTGCTACTGCTTTCGCAATAGGTTGGTAATCGTAAATAAACCGTGGTACCTTTTTGTTTACGCTGTCTGGCAGCGGTTCAATTCCTAGGATATTGTACAGGTAGTCATATAAAAAACCGGGATATTTTTCATGCAGCCTGGTAAGCGCTGCAGGCACATTTGATGTGTCAAGCGTAAAAAAATCTTTATCAAATCTTTTTACGTCAAGCTCAACTTTTATAGCAGAAACATCAGGTATATGTTTTTCATCTTTACAGGAAAGGGTATAAAATGCAACCAGTAAAACAACCGCTATCTTTTTCATACTGCTAATTAACGATAAACCATTTAAATCATTTGCTCATTCAATAATTTTCGCAAAAACTGTAACAGTTAAGTGACCGCAAATCGTGAAATTTGCACACTAATCTTAGTGTTATGAAGATAGCATTGGCACAGCAAAATTATCACATCGGCAATTTCGAAAGCAATATAAACAAGATTATACAAGGCATAGAAGAAGCAAAGCAACAGGGTGCAGACATTGTTGTATTCAGCGAGTTGAGCATATGCGGCTACCCGCCAAGAGATTTCCTGGAGTTTAATGACTTTATCAATAAATGCTACGACGGTATTGAACGTATAAAACAACATGCTGATACAATTGCCGTAATTGTCGGTTCTCCGGCAAGAAACCCAATCAGGGAAGGCAAAGATCTTTTCAATGCGGCTTTCTTTTTAAACGGGCAGCAGGTAAAAGCAGAAATCCACAAAACCTGCTTGCCCACCTACGATGTGTTTGACGAGAACCGCTATTTTGAACCGGCATATGAATGGCAAACAATCGAGTTTAAAGGCAAACGCATTGCGCTAACTGTGTGCGAAGATATCTGGAACCTCGGCGACAATCCCATATACCGTATTTGCCCCATGGATATACTCATGGCGCAGCAGCCCGATGTAATGATCAACATCAGCGCCTCACCGTTCGATTATACACACGATGAAGACCGCAAAGCAATTGTAAAGGCCAACGTGCAGAAATACAAAATACCCATGTTCTATTGCAACGCCGTTGGCAGCCAGACAGAAATTGTATTCGATGGCGCCTCACTGGTGTTTGACAAAGATGCCAATCTCTGTGCAAAACTTCCCATGTTTAAAGAAGCAGTAGAAACGATCACGCTCAATGACAACGGAACAATAGATGCACCAATAATAGAAACAGCAGACCGCATAGCCGACCATGAATTGAACCCGCCGGCACTCGATGAGTTTTTAAACATTGCCCAGATTCATGATGCATTGGTAACAGGCATCAGGGATTACTTTAAAAAGATGGGTTTTACAAAAGCCATCCTTGGCTCATCAGGCGGTATAGACAGCGCTGTTACATTAGCGCTGGCATGCGAGGCATTGGGCAACGGTAATGTACGTGCTGTTTTAATGCCTTCTCCGTATTCTACAGATCATTCAGTAAACGATGCCGTACAACTAAGCAACAATCTCAACAATCCTTACGATATTATTCGCATCAATGAGATTTATGAAACATTCCTGGCCACGCTTAAACCCATCTTTGGAGATCTTCCTTTTTCACTTGCAGAAGAAAACACACAGAGCCGCACACGCGGCAACCTGTTAATGGCTATCTCCAATAAATTCGGTTATATCCTGCTCAATACTTCTAATAAAAGTGAACTTGCTACAGGCTACGGCACCTTATACGGAGACATGGCCGGCGGCCTTGGTGTATTGGGCGATTGCTATAAACTGCAGGTGTATACACTGGCGCAGTACATTAACCGGCATAAAGAAATAATACCGGAAAACATTATTTATAAAGCACCAAGCGCAGAGTTAAGACCAAACCAGAAAGACAGCGACAGCCTGCCCGATTATAGTGTGCTCGATAAAATATTGTATCAATACATTGAGCGGCGCATGGGCCCGGTAGAAATAAAAGCAATGGGTTTCGATGCTGCGGTGGTAGACCGTACGCTGAAGCTGGTAAACACCAATGAATACAAACGCAACCAGTTTTGTCCCATCATTCGTGTATCACCAAAAGCATTTGGTGTAGGAAGAAGAGTACCTATAGTAGGTAAGTACTTGAGTTAATTTTTTTGGTCAGCTTTGGTTTTTAGTTGCACTGTATACTTTGTCTATTATTGTTTCAGCGGAAGCATTTACTGGCGTGAAAACTGAATTTAATGATGTTATCAAATGTAGTTTTTCACGGCATCGCCTGTTGTGTCACTCACTTATGCGTACCGTTTATATGGCGTCTGCAGTGTTCCTGTTTGTTATGCGCAACAATATAAAACAGGGTTATATTACAACATTACACCAAACCAAATTGCCCCATGTGGTGCTTAAAATGTTTGTTGTGTACCATTAACCATTCTTCATAATTCAAAACACCCAAAGCCGGGTTTATAGCAGTGGTATTTGTTTCGAAGAATTTATCGAATGCAATTAAGGCCAGCTTCAGTTCCTCTATAGCAGCAGGTATATCTGCATACTTTAGTGGCGGCGGTGTATCACCAAGCATAGGCGTTTTAATGCCTTTTGGGTACGGCTTTACTGTATGCATCAGTAGTGGCCGCAGCTTCAGCGCCATGTCATCGGTAACAATCTGCTGCTGGGGAAAAACACCATTGGAAAAAGTAACGCCCCATACCAGGTGCTCTATCATGTGTTGTGGTGTCATTAAACCAAAAAGCGGCTGCTGATCACGCTGTAGTGTGGCAAGTTTATCAAATGCCTGTTGCCGGTTATTTTTAAGATCTATCATGTATAAAACAGTTGTTCAAAGAATTTTATTCGAGCGGCAGTTTACCCGTTTCAAAAAAGCTTACAATGCCAATACATAGCAAAGCAATGGTGGCAAATAACAATACGAACTTTGCTTTGCGCATCAGGTTTGGGTTACGGGTTGCCCATGCCACATATGCCATACGCACGCCGGCAAAAAAAGCAATCAATGCCAATGCAAACAGCAATACATAAAAATAAAACACTGCATTTAACGCATCTAATAACTGCATGCCTGCTTAAGCTTTTTTAGCATTAGTGTACCCGTTTTTCAACAACCATTGTAAAACCTTTTCCCGCTGATCGCCCTGTATAATTATTTCGCTGTCCTTTGCACTGCCACCGGTTCCGCAAAAGTTTTTCAATGTTTTGCCTAATTGTTCAAGATCTTCAGCCGTGCCAATAAAACCCGTTATCAAAGTAACTGTTTTACCGCCGCGGTGTTTTGTTTCCAGTCTTATACGTAATTTTTGTTGTGCAGGCACAAGTGTTTCCTGCGCCTCCTTATCTTCCGGTTCAAATCCGAAATTGGGGTCGGTACTATAAACAAAACCGCGTGCATCCGGTTTATTTTTTTTGCTCATACCATCATTTTAAATGATCACTGCTTTTAAACTAAGATCAAGGCTTTTGGCCTGGTGTATTAAACCACCTACACTTACATAATCCACGCCCGTGTCAGCATAAGCTGTAATATTATCCAGGTTTATACCGCCGCTTGCTTCTGTTTCAAAATCTTTATTAATGTATGTAAGCGCTTCTGCTACCTGCACCGGTGTAAAATTATCCAGCATAATGCGGAACACTTTGTTCTTTCCTATACGGCAAACAGTTTGCACATCTGCTATACTCCTTGTTTCCACTTCTACTTTTAAACCTGGCTTTGTTTGCAATACGTAATCATGTGCTTTATTAATTGCCGCTTCAAGGCCGCCGGCATAGTCAATGTGGTTGTCTTTAAGCATGATCATATCAAACAAACCAAAACGGTGGTTAATACCGCCGCCGATCTTTACCGCTTCTTTTTCCAGCAGCCGGAAATTAGGTGTCGTTTTTCTTGTATCGAGGATCTTTGTGCTATAGCCTTTCAGCTTTTGAACGTATGTATGTGTAAGCGTGGCAATGCCGCTCATACGTTGCATACAATTTAATACCAGCCTTTCGCACTTTAGAATGGTGTGTATAGATGCTTCCACTTCAAAAGCCTTTTCGCCATACACCATGTTATCACCATCCTGTTTCAGTTGCCCGAAGATTGCTGCAGGTTCAACCATCTCAAAGATCTTTTTTGCTACAGTTACACCGGCCAGTATGCCATCCTGCTTAATCTTCAAAACCGCTTTACCGCTCTTATCCGCAGGTATACAACTCAGGGTTGAGTGATCGCCATCACCTACATCTTCCTGCAATGCTTCTTTAACAAGATGCGCCAGTTGTTCATCAAAAGATTTCATGAAACAAAAGTAGGTAATCAGTAAAAGAAAACAGCATATGCACTTAGGGTTGAAAATGTAGTGCATAACCGTACACGCAGTGCTGAATAATGTTCCGGGCGTACAAGTGAGTGACACAACAAAAGCTTAATAGTACCACTGCAGCCGGTACACAAATAATTTTATGGTATTGAAAAAAATGGGTAGCTATGCAGCTACAAGCATAACCATGGTTACAACCAAGATATTAAAGAAAAGCAAACGTATTGCGCTGGTTGCGCACGACCATAAAAAGGCAGACCTTGTTGACTGGGTAAAATTCAACGAAGCAAAACTGATTACACACGATTTATATGCCACGGGTACTACCGGAAAACTGATTGAAGAAACGCTTGGTGTGCCTGTAAAAAGATTGCTGAGCGGGCCGCTTGGCGGAGACCAGCAAATAGGCTCTATGATTGCAGAAGGCGATATTGATGTAATGATCTTTTTCTGGGACCCCATGCATGCGCAGCCGCACGACAGTGATGTAAAAGCCCTGCTGCGTGTAGGTGTGGCATGGAACATACCCATGGCATGCGACAGGGCCACGGCTGATTTTATTATGACTTCTCCATACATGGACAGCGAGTACGAAACGATTATACCAGACTATAGCGAATACCTTACAAGACCTATAGAAGATGAGCCTGCATAATATTTCTTTAAGACCATGGCAGCGCGAAGATGCACAGGCACTTGCAGCTATTGCCAATGACAGGAACATCTTTAATAACCTGCGCGATCATTTACCACACCCCTACACGGTAATGAATGCGCTGCAATGGATAGCGTATTGCAAAGAACAAAACCCGGTATTGAATTTTGCAATTGTATACAATGGAAAGGTGGCAGGCAGTATTGGCTGCATGCCTAAAACAGACGTGTACCGCAAAACCATGGAGATTGGCTACTTTGTTGGTGAGCAGTTTAAAGGCAGGGGTGTAGCTACAGAAGCCGTGCGTATTCTGCTGGAATACATTCAGCACCGTTTTGAAGTGGTGCGCCTGTTTGCAGAAGTGTTTGCCCACAATAAAGCATCTATGCGGGTGTTGCAGAAAAATGGTTTTTACCTCGAAGGCATACGAAAAAAATCAGTCATAAAAAACAATGTAATCATGGATGATTATGTATGGGTAAAACTAATGTAGCCGGCAGTTGTACCGCTATGCAGCTTTTGTTGTGTCACTCACTTGTACTGTACAGCCATACTCAACACTGCTATGCGAACTTGCTATTGCAATACTGGCATACACAAAAAAAGGAGCGTTTGATCAAAAACGCTCCTTTTTGTTTTTTTATTGAGATTGACTTTTATAATGTAAGTACAAGTCTTGTAAACAACCTGCGGCCGTTAAAACCCATCTGCACAGAATCCCATGGGCCACCAGATTCATTATCACCATACCACCACTTGGCTTTAGGGTTTACACCAAGATCAGGATGCACATTCAGAATATTATCTGCGCCCACAAACAACGTAAGTTTCCTGCCTATTTTATAAGACACAGAAGCATCTGTTGTTATCTTATGATTGTAGTTGAATACTTCGGGCACATAACCACTGCCATCATCTGCAGGCACCTGTGGGTTTATACCGGAATAATTTGGGTTGTCACCACTGGGAGATTCTCCATCGCCAAAGCCCATCAATGCTATTTTACCAAAAGAAGTAAGCTGTACCCTGAAAGCCAAAGGACCGGTAGCATAATCGAACCCGAGCGATAATTTACTGCCCGGTGCAGAAGCTTTTAAAAATGCCTCTTCACGATCGCTGTAAAATGTTTTGCGGTTAAGTTGTGTACCACTTAAAGCAGATGGCACATTTACCTGATCTATGCTAAGATGCTGAAAGTTACCGGCCAGTAAAACCCTGAATGAGTTGGTCCGCCATTTATGGGTATAATCCAGCACCACATCTACACCATAATTGGTAGTGTTAACTGCATTAGCAAAAAACTGCGCGGTGCTTACATCGTCTGGAAACTGGGAAGTAAATTCTGTGGGTAATGTAGGATCATCTTTGCTGAACAAGCCTGACAATACCACGCGGTCTTTCATCTTAACCAGATAACCATCTACCGTAATGGTAAACTTGGGTGCCGGCTTTACAGTAAAACCAAAACTCCCGTTTATAGATTTTTCCTGTTTCAGGTTTGGTATGCCCGCAGCCCTTGCAATACCGCTTGTATTGGGCGCTATTAAAGACTGCACCAATGCGCCGTTGGAAAATGATGTAAGTGTGTTGCTGAAATGTATTTGCGCAAGAGACGGTGCACGAAAACCTGTGCTGAACGAACCACGGATGTTAAACTTATCAGTTATCTTAACCCGGGTGGCAAGTTTTCCTGTAAGTACAGATCCAAAATCAGAGTAGTTCTCAAAACGCACCGCACCGTCTATCAGCCATTGCTTGGTAACGTTTAATTCAGCATCTGCATATGCACCAATATTGCTGCGGTTTGCCTTTACAGCATCAGTATTGCTAAAGCCGGGAAAACCCTGTGCGCCGCTGGCAGGCGCTTTTTCTTCGTCTACGTTGGGGTAGTAGATGGTGCCCGGGCTGTAGTTGCGGTAAGACCTTTCCTCGCCTGCAAAAATGGTGTAGTTCTCATAGCGAAACTCTGCACCTAAACCAAGGTTGAGGCCCTGTGCAACAGTTTTGAATGACTTACTAAAATCGAGGTTGGTGGTGTTTTGCAGGAAGCTGAAACCACCATCATCAAAATGAGTCTGGGATGCATCACCAATGATAGAGGCATTAAACGTTTTATCTCCGTAATAATGAAATTTGTTGTAGCCGGTATTATTGCTCAGGTCCCAGGTCCATCCACTGCTCATATTCCCTTTTACACCGGCAGCAAAAGACGCATCTGAGATCTGTGTTTGTATATGTGGGTTGTAGTAAATAAAACCATCTTTGGTAGAGCGTATAATTTCCGGCACATTAATCAGTGTGCCGTCTTCATTCACCGGGAAACGTTCTGGCCTGCTGTTCCATGATCTTGTATAGGCAAAAGCATCAGATGATTTGTAGTTGTAACCTGCAAAAGAATAGAAGCTGGTTTTCTTTGCAGCGCTGGTTGGTATTTCCATATTGTACATAATGCCTGCTGTTGTAAGCGAGCCATCGCCAAAAGCTCTTCTGCCATAGTTTACATCAGGCAGCGCAAATTTATCATTAGCAAAATCTTCTGAAACAGGTGCAGCACGGTACGTTTTGCCCTGCGTGCGAAGCGCTCCTGAGTAATTGATAAACCCACCATTTTTGCCAATACCCACACCATGATTTAATGACAATGAAAACGTGTTGCCATCAATGGCGCCGGCACTGTAGTAGTCGTTGTTACTGTTGTATTTCCTGGAATTATTTTTTGTATCCCAATAGCCGCTCCAGCCGGCATCTACCGTAAGCTTGTTTATGTCTCTTTTCAAAACAATGTTTATAACACCCGCAATAGCATCAGATCCATATTGGGCAGATGCGCCATCACGCAGTATTTCGAGCCTGTCCACTTCCGCCTGCGGAAAACCGTTCATATCTACGCCGGAGCCTGCACGGCCCCTTGTTCCAAACAGTCCCACAAAAGCAGTGGAGTGCCTTCTTTTGCCATTAATGAGTACAAGTGTATGGTCTGCACCCAGACCACGCAACGTGCCTATGTCAATATGGTCTGCGCCGTCTGCGCCACTTTGCTTATTGTAGTTGAATGATGGGGCGGCAATGTTTAGTATGGAGGTAAGATCCATCTTAGCAGTAGGGTACGCTGCCTGGTTGATGTTAATAATATCAACCGGCACGGGAGATTCCGTTTTTATACGGCCGCCACTGCGTGTACCTACGGTTACTACCTGGCCAAGGTCTGTAATGGCAGACACGAGTTTTACCATAATGTTCGATTGGTTGCCTACAGTTATTTCCTGCGGCTCATAACCAATGTAGCTAAATACCAGCATATCACTTGCCGATGCTTTTAAACTAAAATCTCCTTGCTTATTGGTTAGTGTTCCTGTATTGTAAGCTTTAATTTTTACGGTTACACCTTCCAGCGGTATACCTGTTGTTGCATCTGTTACCTTACCGGTAACTATTTGTGCAAACGAAGATTGTAAACATAAGGATAACGATAACGCAAGCAGCATTTTAATTACTCTCATAAATATTAGTTTGGTTACGCCTAAATATACTAATAAATATTACTACAGGCTGTTAGTAATTACGCACCGCAATCCTTTGCAGTGTTGAAGTTGAATGATGTAGCGGGCTGTGGTATAATCATGTAGCTTCCGTTGTGTCACTCACTTGTACGGTTGGTTCTTTATTGGGCAAACGCGAAGATCAAAGCGTATAAGAGAGGCAACAATAGCCGGCACTATTGCTGTGTGTGCAACACATTATATTGTAGCTGTACAAGGCCGCTGCCGAAGGTAACCGCATTGGTCAGTTGCAGAGAAGTTCTTTTGATGAGCGCTTCAAATAAAGGCTTGCCACTGCCGAGTAACACCGGATGTACTGACAACATCAATTCATCTACCAGTTGGTGCTGCATGCAAAACTTTGTAAGGTTTGCGCCACCAAAGAGCCATATGTTTTTGCCAGGTTGTTCTTTAAGCGATTGTATAAAAGACAAGGAGTTGCTGTTTACAAGTATTGCATCAGCACCGTCATTTAAATGTTGCAGTGTATTGGAAAAGACATACTGATGATAACCTTTATAATGTGCAGCGTAATTTTCTTTTATTACAAGCTCATAGCTTTTGCGGCCAAAAAGAATGGTATCAATACTGTTCATAAAGTTTGTCATACCATAGTCCTGGTCTGTGAAGCACCAGTCATAAGCACCGCTGGCATCTTCAATAAAAGCGTCTAAACTAATGGCTACATTTAAAATAATCTTTCGCATGGCGGGTGATGTTTTTAACAGGTACGCAAAGATAAAGCGCTTGGAAAACGATGACTTATTGTAGCGTTCAATTTATATAAGTGGTTAAGGGCCACAAAAAAATACGTGTTTAAAATGTTTCGGCGCAGTACGCTGTTTGTAAAAGCAGATCGCTGCAGATGCCATGAAAACGGAACGCACAAGTGAGTGACACAACAGGTGATGCCATAAAAAACCACTGCTGGTAACATGCGTTAAAAACTTTTATTAGAGCAAGACCGGGAAGGCAACCTCAGCATGCGTGTGTTTATTTCTTACAATGCACGTATGATTATTCGAAGACCACCGTTTTATTTTTGTACACAAAAACGCGGTCGTCAAATACCAGTTGCAGGGCTTTTGCCAATACCGCGGTTTCAATGTCTTTGCCTGCTTTCATCATGCCGTTGGCGGTAAAAGAGTGGTTAACTGGAATAATTTGCTGGGCAATTATCGGGCCTTCATCGAGGTCGTTGGTTACAAAATGTGCAGTAGCGCCAATGAGCTTTACACCACGCTCAAACGCTTTCCGGTATGGGTTTGCACCAATAAAGGCAGGCAGGAAAGAATGATGAATGTTTATGATCTGCGTAGGGAAATGCTCTACAAAATCCGGCGAAAGAATACGCATGAATTTGGCCAGCACAATGTAGTCAAAGCTGTAGTTGTTAATGGTGTTGCGTAGCTCTTCTTCAAACGCGTGTTTATCTTTTGCTTCGTGCGAAATACAATGAAACGCAATACCGAAACGGTTACAGATATTTTCCAGTGTATCATGGTTGCCAATTACACATTGGACAGCCGCACCAAGGGTTTGAAAATGATTGCGTAAAAGAATATCGCCCAGGCAATGGTATTCTTTTGTAACCAGTATAACGATCTTTTTTTCGGGCGTAGGGTCTGCTTTTATAAACGCATCTGGCGGTAAAACCTTTTGCAACATAGCTTCCAGTGCTGTAGCGTTGTTGTGAGATTCTATTTCAACACGCATAAAGAAGCGGTTCTCTACTTTATCAACATGCTCCCGCATAGAAATAATGTTGATCTTTTGCTCTGCCAGTACACCAGATATAGCAGCTACCAGGCCTACCTGGTCTTTACACTGAATAACAATGATCATGCTGTTGTGGTTTGTGCCGTTTATTGTCTTAATGTGCCTCGAGCCAGTTTACACCAAAACCAACTTCTGCTTCTACCGGTACATCGTTTGGCAGTGGCAATGCTGCTTTCATATTTTCAAGTATCAGAGGTTTCAGTGTGTCCATCTCTTCTTTCAGCGCATCAAACACAAGTTCATCATGCACCTGTAAAAGCATTTTGCTTTTCAGCTTTTCTTTCTTCATGGCAGCATGAATTTTGATCATCGCCAGCTTAATCATGTCTGCGGCTGTTCCCTGTATGGGCGAGTTAATAGCGTTGCGTTCTGCAAAACCACGCACGGTAAAGTTGGATGAATTGATATCTCTCAGCCAGCGCTTGCGCCCCATCAGTGTTTGTACATAACCATGCTCCCTGGCAAAGTTTATGGTATCATCCATATATTTGGTAATACCATTGAATTCTTTTTTGTAATTATCAATGATCTCTTTTGCTTCTGCTCTGCTTATGCCAAGATTATCGGCCAGGCCAAAGGCCCCCTGGCCATAGATAATACCAAAGTTTACACTCTTTGCTTTGTAGCGCATTTCTTTGGTTACTTCCCCGGTTGCAATGTTGTATACTTTTGCAGCCGTTGCTGTATGAATATCTGTGCCGCTCCTGAAAGCTTCACACATATTCGGGTCTCCGCTAATGGCAGCTACGATACGCAATTCAATTTGAGAATAGTCGGCGCTCATCAATATATGTTGCTCATCTCTTGGTATAAACGCTTTGCGTATTTCCCTGCCGCGGTCTGTACGTATGGGTATATTCTGCAGGTTGGGGTTATTGCTGCTCAGCCTGCCCGTAACAGCCACCGCCTGTGCATATGAGGTATGCACCCGCCCTGTTTTTCTGTTAACCAGCAAAGGCAGTGCATCCACGTAAGTAGATTTAAGTTTGGTAAGTTCGCGGTAAACAAGAATATCTGCTACAATCGGGTTGGTATGCGATAGTTTCAGCAACACATCTTCGCCGGTTGCATACTGCCCTGTTTTTGTTTTCTTCGCTTTGGGGTCGAGTTTCAGTTTTTCAAACAGCACCTCGCCTAACTGTTTAGGAGAAGACAAGTTAAACTTTACACCTGCGCCGGCATACACATTCTCTTCGGCAAGTCTTGCATCATGCTCCAGTTGCCTGGAATAATCTGCGAGAAATGCCTGGTCAATCCTTATACCTTCAAACTCCATATCTGTCAGCACTTTTACCAGCGGGTTTTCTACTTCATAAAATACACGTTCTACCGCTTTTTCCTGGAGGCCGGGGTGTAATGCATGTTTTAGTTGCAAGGTAATGTCAGCATCTTCTGCAGCGTAATCTTTTATCTTTTCAATTGCCACATCGCGCATATTGCCCTGGTTTTTACCTTTTTTTCCTATCAGCTCTTCTATGTGTACAGGTTCGTAGCCGAGGTATTGTGCGCTTAGCAAATCCATGCTGCGCCTGCCTTCGGGCTCAATTACATAGTGTGCCAGCATGGTATCGTAAATGCCGCCTTTTATTTCAATACCGTACCATTTAAGTATAAGCATGTCGTACTTCACATTCTGCCCAATCCAGGTAATATTTTCAGCATCAAACAAAGGCGCGAAAAGCGACAATATTTTTTTTGTGGCCTGCCCGTCTGCAGGGCAAGGCACATAATACGCTTCAAAAGGTTTGTAAGCAAAACTCAGCCCCACGAGTTCTGCATCGTTTGCATCTATACCGGTTGTTTCTGTATCAAAACAAATTTCCTGTTGTGCAGCTAATTCTTTTACCAGTGCAGTGATCTTCTCTTCTGTGTCTGCAAGTATGTAAGTGTGTGGTGTGTTGTGAATGTTTTTGTCAGCCCCAAAGCCCGAAGGTTCTTCTGTGGCAGCCGTGGCTTCTTCTTTCGGTGTCTTTGCTTTCGCCTTGTCATTCTGTGACTGTTCCACCACGTTACCAAACAGGTCAGTTTGTACTCCTTGCGGTGCAGTCTGAAAGACATTGAATTCTTCACCCAGAATTCGCTTGCCCAGTGTTTTAAATTCAAGCTCAGTAAACACTTCAATCAGTGCCGGTTTGTTCCATTCTTTTAAACAGAATTGTTCTTCATGAAATTCAACCGGCGCACTTGTAATAATCCTCGCCAGCTTTTTACTGAGTATGGCACTGTCTTTTCCGTTACGCACTTTTTCACCCAATGCACCTTTTATCTTATCGGCGTTTTCCAATATTGTCTCTACATTGCCATATTCTTTCAGCAGTTTGGCTGCTGTTTTTTCGCCCACTCCTGCAATGCCGGGAATATTGTCTACCGCATCACCCATTAAACCAAGAATGTCCACTACCTGCTCAACTCTTTCAATATCCCATTTTGCGCACACTTCTTTCGGGCCCATTATTTCCACATCACCGCCCTGGTAGCCGGGCTTGTAAATAAAAATGCCGTCTCTTACCAACTGCCCGTAATCTTTATCTGGTGTTACCATATACACATCATAACCTGCATCATGCGCCTGCCACGCCAGTGTGCCAATCACATCATCTGCTTCATAACCTGCCACACCAATTACGGGAATATTAAAACCTTCAATAATTTTTTTGATAAAAGGAATTGCTGCTGTAAGGTCTTCGGGTGTTTCCTGCCTGTTGGCTTTATAGTCAGCAAAATCAGTATGTCTTTCGGTTACACCTTCCACATCAAAACACACGGCCATGTGCGATGGCTTTTCTTTATTGATCAGGTCAAACAATGTATTGGTAAAACCAAATTGTGCATTGGTGTTTATTCCTTTCGAGGTAATGCGCGGGTTACGGATGAGTGCATAATATGCACGGAAGATGAGTGCATATGCATCCAGTAAAAAGAGTTTTTTAGCCATGCAGCTAAGGTAGGGAATTCACACCTTGAACAAAAGCGCAGAATGTTTTTGTTAGCCGGCGGTAGTGCTGCTATCATCGCCTGTTGTGTCACTCACTTGTACGTTCTGTTCTTTATGCAGCAAGGGTGCGGCCTTGCTACAATTCAGTAAATTGTTTTTGTGCGTACAGTAAATGCGCTTCGTTGCAGACCGTGATTTGTTTTTCCAGGTAGTTACAGTTCTTTTGTCCTGATGAAGCTTTGTGCTTCTGTGGCTTCAGCCTGGTGGTTGCACCAGCCTGTTGCATAATAGCAGTTTGGTCATTTGAATAAAAATCATTTCGCGGTTTTCGTTTCATGTCTCACCATTCATAATTCACCATTCACAAGCGCCGTAAAGTGATCGCCAGAGCTGCATACGGTTATGCAGTACAAGTGTGCGACGCAACAGCAGCATCATTGAAAAACAACTGCCGGGTACCAAAAAAAATTATTGATTGTCCTGTGCTGTAACAAGCTTCTCTCTTTGCCACCAGCGGTAGCCAATAAAGCCTGCAATGGCGAGTGGGGTAAACATTAAATAAACAATGCCTGCATTTAAACCTTTGGCAGGTTTTTCACCTAACTGTGAGGCAGTCTTGGTGCAGATAGAACATTGTGCCTGTAACTGCATGCCGGCAAATAATCCAACAAACAGCACAAAAATAAATATTGCAAACCTCTTTTTCATCTTCGTCAAATTACTGTGCAAAGATACAGGCATAACGACTAAATAGATTATCTTAACTCTTAAAAAAAGCAAGTGGCAAACCGCAGAAATTTTATTCAACAGGTGGCTTTTACAGCCGGTGCATTTTCAGCATCCAGCCTGTTTAACCAGGTGCTGGCGAAAGGCTTTAACAGGCTCAACACATCGGTTGCAGGTGTGCCTGCTGGTGAACTGGTACAGGATGAAGATTACTGGTCTTTCATCCGGCAGTCATTTACCGTTAACCCGAATATCATTAACCTGAACAATGGTGGTGTTAGCCCTTCTCCGCGTATTGTACAGGAGGCTGTTGAACGTTACAATAAACTCAGCAATGAAGGACCATCATATTTTATGTGGCGTATACTGGACATGGGGCGGGAACCATTGCGACAAAAGCTGGCAGAGCTTGGCGGGTGCGATGCGGAGGAAATTGCCATTAACAGGAATGCAACGGAAGCGTTGAACACGGTTATTTTTGGCCTGGACCTGAAAGCCGGCGACGAGGTAATTGGCTGTAAGTTCGACTATCCCAATATGATAAATGCCTGGAAACAACGGGCTGCGAGGGAAGGGATCATATACAAACAACTGAATTTTAGCTTTCCCATAGAAAATGACGAGGAAATTGTTACTGCTTACGAACAGGCCATAACCACTAAAACAAAAATCATTCATATAACGCATGTTATAAACTGGGTTGGGCAGATAATGCCTGTAAAAAAAATTGCCCGTATGGCGCATGCACATGGTATTGAGGTAATCTGCGATAGTGCGCACGGCTTTGGATTACTTGATTATAAGATACCCGATCTCGAATGCGATTACTTCGGTACAAGCCTGCATAAATTTTTAAGTGCGCCCATAGGCAGCGGCATGCTTTGGATAAAAAAACAACATATTGAAAAGATATGGCCGCTGGTGTGTAACGACAAGCCACGAAGCAACGATATACGAAAGTTTGAAACGCTGGGTACAAGAAGCTTTCCTATTGAGCAGGGCATTGGCGAAGCGATCAATTTTCACAATGCGATTGGCGCAAGGCGCAAAGAAGAGCGCATCAGGTACCTGAAAAACTACTGGGCAGAAAAAGTAAAAGATATACCAGGGGTTATATTACACACGTCGCTTAAACCAGCCTATTCCTGTGCTATATGCGGTTTAGGTATTAAAGGCATGAATGCAATAGCAGTTGATAAAAGGCTGTTTGAAGAATATAAGATTCATACTGTACCGATTATTTGGGAGCAGCTTGATTGTATACGGGTAACACCACATATTTACACCACTACAAAAGAGCTGGATATACTGGTAACAGCTATAAGCAAGCTTGCAGGGCAGGCAAAATAGGCGTGGGAAGCGCGCTGTGCATTAAAACAATACTTCAGTGAATAAAATGGCAATAAAATTGCCTGTAGATGCTACGGAAACCTGGAAACATATATAATTAAAACTGCATTTGAATAATCGATATATATACTTTTGCAACCTAATTTTTAGACACATGAAAAACTATCGGATTTTGTTATTGGCTTTTATGATCTCTTCTGCAGCACCATCGTGCAGAAGTGGATTGGTAACTATGACAAACGGGTGTTACAATGCAATAGAAGCCGGGCAGCGGGCTAACAAGGCTGGGGAGTACAGCAAAGCCTTGGATCAGTTTAACCAGGTACTTGACCAATGCAAAGCCTATGACGCAAAAGAGAAAGGTTATGCAGGTAAAGCTGCGGCGTTAAATGGAATGCAGCAATATACACAGGCACTCGAAGCTGCAAACCAGGGCCTTGCTATTAATAAAGCCAGCATCGATAATTATTTTGAAAAGGCAAATGCAGAACTGGGTTTAAAGAAATCTGCTGATGCAAAAGCAAGTTTTGCTGCTATTATTGACCTTACACAAAAAAATCAAAATGTAAAGGACCGGGCTACCATTTATGCAAAGATTGCAGAGATAGACCTGAAGCAAAACATGTACACGGATGCAGTGAACAATATAGAGCAAGCCATAAAACTCGATGAAAGCAATGTTGGTTTTTACATGTTGCGGGGAGATATAAAAACTGCACAAAAAGATTTTAAGGGTGCGATTGCTGATTATGATTTTGCTATTGCGAAAGGAAAAGATGACTACGAAGCATGGAAGGCAAAGGCCTTTACTTATATTAAATCTTACCAGGAAAAATATGCCACTGCTGATACCAAAGAGCTTGCACGCAGGTTGTCTCAGCCGGACAAGCAAATCTTATGCGGCGAGATTGCCAAAGCAAAGGCAAAAGGTGTGAAAGATGTAAACATGGATCTACTGGAACTTTCTCTTTGTAAATAATACTTAATACCATTATCATGAAAAAAATAACAATACTGTTTGCTGCTACTGCCATGATGCTGTCATCATGTAAAAGTTTGAATAACTCGCAAAAAGGTACCGGTATAGGTGCCGTGGCCGGCGGCGTGGCCGGTGGCCTGATATTTAAGAATACTGCCGCAGGTGCTATTATTGGTGCAGCAGTTGGCGGTGCGGCCGGTTATGCGATTGGCAGGCATATGGATAAGCAGGCAGAAGCTATTAAAAAAGCGATTCCTGATGCAGAAGTAACACGTGTAGGAGAGGGCATTGAAATGACTTTTAATTCTGCACTGTTGTTTAAAATTAATTCTGCGGAATTAAGTACAGATGCCAGGGCAGATCTTGATAAACTTTCCGGCGTCTTTCTTGAATATCCTGAAACTAATATTCTTGTAGAAGGACATACAGATGATACAGGTTCTGATGAATTCAACATGTCGCTTTCTGAGAAAAGAGCGAAAGCAGTAAGCAGCTATCTTACGGCCAAAGGTATTAATGCAGGCAGGTTTTCTGTAAAATGGTATGGAGAAACACAGCCCAAATATCCTAACGACAGCGATAGTAACCGCGTAAAAAACCGCCGTGTGGAGTTGGCTATTTTTGCCAATGACCAACTGAAAAAAGATGCATCTGACGGGCAGGTTGGACAATAATAATTAATGACAAACATGGTTTGGAAAGCGGGCTTAAGAAGCCCGCTTTTTTTATTAGCTTATCCTGCATACAAGAAGAAACTAATGAAAATATAAAAGACTTCATAACAAAAAGTTTCTTAAGCACAGCTTGTATTATTTCCACAGAACAGCACCGGAGCTGCTCCGCAGCGATATGCAGTTGAAGTGTGCGACGCAACAAAAGCATCATTGAAAAACAAATGCCGGGTACATAAAAAAATCCCGTACTGGCATGAACGGGATTTTTTTTATGAAGTGATGGTCTTTATAAGAATTTTTTGAGAAAATCTACCAGCTCTGTTTTTGTGATAGGTATGCCCATTATTTTATTGTATGGTTTTGCATCTACAAAGAATTGATCACGAATGATCTTTACCAACTGCCCGTTATTGATCTCGGGTATAATTACGTGTTCGAAATTTTTGAGTATTTCGCCAAGGTTTTTCGGGAAAGGCCTGATATAACGGAGGTGTGCGTGGCTTACTTCATACCCTTCTATCTGCAACTGCATAACAGCGCTCTTTATAGCGCCATAAGTACTACCCCAACCAAGTACCAACACTTTCCCTTTTTCTTTACCGCTGTCTAAGTGCTGATCCGGCAGGTACTGCGCAATCCTGTCTACTTTGGCCTGCCTGGTAAACACCATATGCTGGTGATTTTCGGGCTCATAGTTTACGTTACCTGTTACATCCTGTTTTTCCAGTCCGCCGATGCGGTGTTCCAGGCCTGCCACACCTGGTATAGCCCATGGGCGAACAAGTTTTTCGTCTCGTTTATAAGGCAGGAATTTTTCTTCTCCTTCATCGAGCCCTTTTTTGAAGGTAGCTTTAATTTCGGGCAGGTCCGCCGCCTGTGGAAAGCGCCAGGGTTCTGCACCATTTGCAATGTAACCATCGCTCAATATGATAACAGGCGTCATGTGCTGTACAGAAATTCTTACCGCTTCAAATGCAACCTCAAAACAATCGCTGGGCGTGCTGGAAGCAATTACCGGCATGGGGCATTCTCCGTTGCGGCCATAATAGGCTTGTAACAAATCGCTTTGTTCTGTTTTGGTAGGCAAACCGGTAGAAGGCCCACCGCGCTGAACATCAACAATGATCAAAGGAATTTCGAGCATAACAGCCAGACCCATGGCCTCTGCTTTTAGTGCCATGCCAGGCCCGGAAGTGGTAGTTAGACCAATGCTGCCACCGTACGCAGCACCAATGGCCGATGCGATGGCTGCAATTTCATCTTCTGCCTGGAAAGTTCGTACACCAAATGTCTTATACTTACTTAGCTCGTGTAAAATATCTGATGCAGGTGTAATTGGGTAAGAACCTAAAAACAGTGGAAGGTTACTTTTTTGTGATGCGGCCACGAGCCCATAAGCAAGTGCCTGGTTGCCCATGATACTACGATAAGTACCGGATGGCAGTTTCGCTTTTTCTACTACATATCTCGTACTAAATGTTTCTGTAGTATCGCCAAAATTATAGCCCGCCTGCAGTGCCTTTATATTACTCTGAAGAATGGTTTCTTTCTTCTTAAACTTGTCTGTAAGAAAGTTAATGGTAGTATCAAGAGAGCGGTTATACATCCAGTACAAAAAGCCCAGCACAAACATATTTTTTGCGCGGTCTTTTTCTTTAATGCCAAGGTCGCCGAATTCTTTCAGTGCTTCCCTCGTCATTTTGGTTACGTCCATCCTTATTGTTTCGAAGCTGTCAAGGCTGCCGTCTTCCAGGGGGTTTACACCATCAGGGTAATTGGCAAGGCGAAGATTTTTTGCATCGAAACCATCTGTATTGATAATGATCTTACCACCTGGCTTAAGTGCCTTGATATTTACTTTCAGTGCTGCGGCGTTCATTGCCACGAGCACATCGCAAAGATCGCCGGGTGTGTATACCTGCTCACTGGAAAACCGTAACTGAAAACCACTAACACCAGGAACGGTACCAATCGGCGCACGGATCTCCGCCGGAAAATCCGGGAACGTTGCAAGGTCGATGCCAAGCAAAGCTGTGCTATTGGTAAACTGAGCACCCGTTAGCTGCATGCCATCTCCGCTGTCACCTGCAAATTTTATCACTACATCACTAAGTAGTACCTGTTGTTTGTCCATTGAATCAGAATTTTAGAAGAATCGTTAGAGTGGTGTGTTGCAAAGTTAATGGTTGTAAGTAAAAAAAGGTTGCCGGTTGTGAATGGTTACGTTTATCGAAAAGGATTGTTTCAATCACTGCAGAATTAATATAGAATTAAGCATTGCCGGTATTATTCTTCCATATACCTCCATCTATATTTGTGTAAGAATTATTTCAATACTTATGGACGATGGCACCGGCAGGTGTAGCAGGATTTTGATAGCAACCTTCTACTTCTCTTTTATCAGCCTGGTTACAGGCTGCACCAACAAAAAACTATCGCAACCTTTTAACCAGGACAGCAGTTATTCAAGGAAAGATTCTTTGCTAACATCAAAAGAAACGCCCGATAATTCCATTAGCTACGATACCGGTAAGCGTTATATCTACATTACGCTCGATGATGGTCCCCAGCATGGCACCATGAAGTGCTACCATATACTCAGGAGCCTCGGTGTAAAAGCAAGTTTTTTTATGATCGGCATACAGGGCATGGAAAAAAGGGCCCGGCTGAATGTTGATACAATAAGAAATGCTTATCCCCAGTTCCTGCTGTGTAACCATACGTATACACATGCATACCACAATAAGTATAAGCTTTTTTACGGAAAGCCGGATTCTGCTTTAGCAGACCTTGCTGCAGCACAGGACAGCCTGCGGGTACCGCTGAAAATTTTTAGAACGCCCGCCAATAACTCATGGGCTATCGGCGGCAAATACCGCAGCCCGCAACTTACCAGGGCATTTTGCCAGGCTGCAGACTCCGTTGGGTACAAAGCAATCGGGTGGGATGTGGTATGGAACTTTAAAAACGGTGCAACACCCATACAAAGCACGACAGAAATGGTCAGGGAAGTGAATTTGGCTTTTGACCACCATGAAGCATTTACACGTAACCATGTTGTAGTGCTTGCGCACGACAGGATGTTTGAAAAACCTCAGTACGCAGATTCGCTGTATAAATTTATTGCCTTGCTCAGGCAGGATCCGCGCAACGTTTTTGAAACAATCGACCATTACCCCGGCGTTGCATTTAACAAATAGCACATTTAGTTTTGCATAAATTTGTATCTTCAAAAAAATTACACATTATGGCTCTTTTCGAATCGGGCAACCCCACGCTGTCTGAGAAAATTTTCAGAAAATCATCTGCGGAGCTTTCTACAGAAACCATGACAGTACGCGGCTCCATTAATAAATTCGGATTCTTATTACTCATGGTGCTAGGCGGCGCTGCTTTTACCTGGAACAGGTATTACGACCAGGTGTTGATTGAAACAGCTTCGCAATCTGTAATGCCTTTTCTTTTAATTGGTATGTTTGGTGGCCTTGCATGCGTTATTGCTATCATGATCAAGCCAAACTGGTCGCCATATGTGGCACCGGCATACGCGTTGCTCGAAGGCCTCTTCATTGGTGGTCTGTCGGCTATTGTGAACGATGCCTTCCAGGAAAGATATCCCGGCCTGGTAATGCAGGCGGTAGGGTTAACATTTGGTGTGGCCATCGCAATGTTCCTCCTATACAACTTCCGAATTATAAAAGCAACCGAGAAATTTAAGTCTGTTATCATTTCAGCAACCATGGGTATAGCGGTATTTTACCTCATTTCCATGGTGCTCAGGTGGGTGGGCGTTAACATGCCTTTTATGTACGATTCAAGTGCATTGGGCATTGGCATTTCTTTGTTTGTAATTGCCATAGCGGCCCTCAATCTTATCCTGGATTTTGATATGATCGAAAAAGGTGCAGAAACCGGCGCACCAAAATTTATGGAATGGTATGGCGCCTTTGGGTTGCTGGTAACCATGGTGTGGTTATACCTTGAAATACTCAAATTGCTCATGCGCTTTGCAGGAAGAAGAGATTAAACATACTTGCAAGTAAATCTTTTAGAGCCAAACATAACTGTTTGGCTTTTTTGTTGGCTACCGGCTGTAGTACTACAGGCAGCACCTGTTGTGTCACTCACTTGTACGTTTGGTTCTTTATTCAGCAACGAAGCTGAGCAAACAACAGGCTGCGGTTAAAACTTTTATTACAAAGACTTTTCAGCAAGAAGCGGGTTGGCATACACCGCGTTTAGTGCCAGTTTTGGCTGCTGAAAATAAATACATATGAACAATTTTAAAATCATTCCGCTGTCAGCCGCATATGCACAGCAAATACGCAACAGCCGCAAAGACCAATATGGCCACAACGTTATAGAAAAGGTGGCAACAGGTTTAGGCCCATGCAGGGTATCGCTTAAGCCGTTTGAAAGAAATGTAGACAATCGCCTGCTTTTTACCCATAGCCCGTTTGAGGCTGACAATGTTTATAACCAGCCGGGGCCGGTTTTTATTCATGCAAAAGAGGTAGAGGCATACAACGATATCTACCGTTTTCCGGCTGAGATAAAAGCAAACAAAAAGAGTTTCCCGCTTACACTGGTTGGCTACGATGATGCACAGATGATGGTATTAACCAAACTTGTTGGCGATGATGATGTGGAAGTACTGATCAATAACGTATTCGATAGCCGGCCGGATGTTGCCTTTCTTCATGCACGCAATGCGCAGGCATGCTGCTTTATCTGCAAAATTGAAAGAAGACAGTAACCGGGGCCATAGCTGCGCAATGAACAGAACGTACAAGTGAGTGACACAACCGCAGCTTAATAGTACCACAAAAAGCCCGGCAAATAATCTTACTTGTTGTGGATGGCTATAATCTCGTCAATAAATTTACGGTCGTTGGAAAGGCGCGGAACTTTATGCTGGCCACCGAGTTTGCCCTTACAACGCAGCCATTCGTTGAAAGTGCCCTGTTTAAGCGCATGCACAAGGGGCATACGTAAAGCAATGTCTTTATGGCGTTTTGCCTCATAATCGCTGTTGAGCGATTTTAAGGCACAGTCAAGCTCGTATGTAAAGTGGGCAAGATTTTCAGGGTTTTGTTCAAACTCGATCAGCCATTCGTGTGCGCCATTGCTGTTGTCACTAAAATAAACAGGCGCCGCGGTGTAGTCTGAAACAATGCTGTTTGTTTTTTGGGTGGCCACTGCAATAGCTTTGTCTGTATTGTCTACAATGACTTCTTCGCCAAAAGCATTGATATAGTGTTTAAGCCTTCCGCTTACTTTAATGCGGTAGGGAATCAGGGAGGTAAATTGTATGGTATCGCCCAGGAGGTAACGCCACAGGCCACCATTGGTGCTTATTACGGGTGCATAGTTTTTGCCGATGGTGACATCTTTTAAACCGACTGTTTGTGGGTTTTGGCTGCCATATTCTTCCACCGGCATAAACTCGTAAAAAATTCCGTGGTTAAGATATAACAGCATGCCATCTTCATGCGGGTTGTCCTGTGCAGCAAAAAAACCTTCGCTGGCGTTGTACATTTCAAGATAGTTAATGTCTGCACCCATCAGCTTTTGAAATTGTTCGCGGTATGGCGTAAAAGAAACACCTCCGTGAATGTATAGCTCAAAATTTGGCCACACTTCTTTTAATGTGCTTACGCCTTTCATTTGCAGCAGGCGCTTGATAAGTACCAGCGTCCATGTGGGTACGCCGGAGATAGAAGTAACGTTTTCGTTTATGGTAGATTCTGCAAGGCTTTCGATTTTTGACTCCCACTCATCCATTAAGGCAATCGACAGCTCCGGTGTGCGTATCCATGTGCTCCAGAACGGTGTGTTCTGCAATAAAACTGCGCTAAGGTCTCCATAGTGCGAGTCTTCATTAATGGCATTGATCTGGTGGCTGCCGCCAATAACAAGACCTTTGCCCGTAAGCAAATCACTCTCCGGGTGGCTTTGATAGTATAACGTAAGCACATCTTTGGCACCCTGGTAATGCGTGTTTTCCAGGCTTTCTTCTGTAACGGGAATAAACTTACTTTTCTCACTGGTTGTGCCGCTGCTTTTGGCAAACCAGTAAACAGGTGTATCCCATAACAGGTTTTGTTCGCCATTCATCAGCCTTTCTATATAGGGCTTAAGGTCATCGTATTCATGAATGGGTACGCGCTTTTTAAAATCGCATACACGAAAAATTTCATGAAAGCCGTACCTGCGGCCTATTTCTGTGTGCTGTGCATGTGTAATAAGATCCTGTAGTACTTCGCGCTGTGCTGCAATAGGATCAGTGATCCACTGATCGATCTTCCAGTAACGGAGGCGAGCCAATCGTGATATTGCGGGAGATAAGATTTTCATTGCCGACTAAGGCAAAGTAAAGAATATTGGTTAAATAACGAACTATTTGCGACGTGTTTTGAAATTACTGAGCTGTGTGCCTGTTATTTACTCCTTTCCAGGCATGTTTTCAATAACATCTGTAGAAGTAATGCCCTCTTTACCTTTCCTGGCCATGTCAATAATCCAGTCTTTACGTTTCAGCTCAAAGTTGGTGCCCAGGTAAAGACGGCGCACCTGTGCGTCGTCTGCCAGTTGCTCGGCGGTACCATGCTTAAATATTTTTCCGTCTATCAGCAGGTAAGCACGATCGCAGATTGAGAGCGTTTCATTTACATTATGGTCCGTAATAAGAATGCCAATGTTCCTGTATTTTAGTTTGGCCACTACGCTTTGAATGTCTTCTACCGCAATGGGGTCCACACCGGCAAAAGGCTCATCGAGCAAAATAAATTTTGGATCAACTGCCAGCGCCCTGGCTATTTCTGTTCTCCTTCTTTCACCACCGCTCAGGCTATCGCCATTGTTTTTGCGTACATGGTGCAGGTTAAATTCATCCAGCAAAGCCTCCAGCTTACTGTTTCGTTCCTGCCTGCTCAGCTTTGTCATTTCCAGCACGGCCATAATATTGTCTTCTACACTCAGCTTGCGAAAAACGCTGGCTTCCTGCGGCAGGTAGCCAATACCCATTTGCGCTCTTTTGTACATGGGCAGACTGGTTATTTCTTCCTGGTTAAGATACACCGAGCCTTCGTCTGGTTTTATAAGCCCCACCACCATGTAAAACGTTGTGGTTTTGCCTGCACCGTTTGGGCCAAGCAAACCAACGATCTCACCTTGTTTTACTTCTATTGAAACATGGTCTACAACCGTGCGGCTGCGGTAACTTTTAATCAGGTCTTTGGTAGTAATAACAAGGCTCACGTTTGTACTATTTGGGCAAAAATATGGTAACTAAGAGAACAGCGCTTTACTAATCTGCATCTTAACACTTGTTTTTTGCATTACTTTGCACGGCGATTTTTTTGGGTAACGGGCTTTTGCACTGGTGGCATCGCCTGTTGTGTCACTCACTTGTGCGTTCGGTTCGTTGGTCAGCTGTTCCGGTCGCCCGGAATGGTTACCGGGAAAGTTGTTTTCAGCAACGCCTTGCTGAGTTATATTCAACAGTACAAGAGTGCGACGCAACAACAGTTAAATGCCTGTTCCAATGCCGGGCTCATCAATAAAAAAGGTAAGGGTTTAAAGCGCATTATACACATGAAAGTAACCGATCACATTCTGCAGGCGAAAGATACTTTGCTTTCTTTCGAAATACTTCCACCGCTAAAGGGCAAGAGCATACAATCGATTTACGACCACCTCGATCCGCTCATGGAATTTAAACCATCGTGGATAAATGTTACTTACCACCGCAGTGAAACTGCTTTTAAGAAACGCGCAGACGGTTCTTTTGAAAAAGTAGAAGTACGCAAAAGACCCGGCACCGTTGGTATTTGCGCCGCAATTATGAACCATTACCAGGTAGATGCCGTACCCCATATAATATGTGGCGGTTTTACCAAGCGGGAAACCGAAGATGCGCTCATAGACCTTAATTTTCTGGGTATAGACAATGTGCTTGCACTACGCGGCGATGCAGCCAAAAATGAAGCATCTTTTGAACCTGAACCCGATGGTCATAAATATGCCATCGATCTTTTAAAACAGGTAAGCAATCTTAACAATGGCATTTACATAGACGATGATATACGTGATGGTGGTAAGACAAAATTTTGCATTGGTGTAGCGGGCTATCCCGAAAAACATTTTGAAGCACCTAACCTGGAAATTGATATGCGCAGGTTGAAAGAAAAAGTGGATGCAGGTGCCGAATATATAATGACGCAAATGTTTTTTGACAACCAGAAGTTTTTTGCGTTTGCAGAGGCGTGTAAAACAAGTGGTATAAATGTGCCGGTAATACCGGGTTTAAAACCAATTACCACGAAAAAACAGCTTTCTGTTTTACCCAGGATTTTTCATGTAGATATACCAACCGATCTTTCTACAGAAATCATGAAATGTAAAACCGATGCAGAATGCGAACAGGTAGGAACCGAATGGCTCATTAACCAAAGCAGGGAACTAAAGAAGTTTGGCGTACCTGTATTACATTACTATACGCTGGGTAAGCCCCGGCTGATAAGGGATGTAGTAAAGGAAATAATATAATGCAAAGAAAAAAGCTCCCGGTGGGGAGCTTTTTTGATCAGGTAGTGACTTTTTAGTTTTTCGGTTTTTCTAATTGGATATTGGAGGTTGGATCTGGATATTGGACTTTGGATATTTTGATGACATAAAATTAGCAACTTAATGCACAGCGCCAAATATTATTGAAATATTTATATGTCCCAATTAGACACAAATTGTCTCTTTTGGATATAAAACAGGTTAAAAATATTAAGTAAGACTGAAAGAAAAGCCGCGATGGAAACCGGCGCCAACACAGACAGCAGTGCTCAATTGAAAGGATTTTCCCAAAGCATAAACAGTTTGTTTAATAAAAAACCACTCTTGGTGAAAGTTATCTAACAGATGCGTTTGGAAGCTTTACAACATGAAATAAAAAACACATTATAAATTTTTAATATCGGCTGGTTTATGATTATGGCATTTGGTGAATAAGTTTTACTTTGAACAATATGGAAACAAAAAAGCTGAATGCACCCATTCAGCTTTTTTATTGTTAAACCGGAAAGCGGATGAAGCCATCTATTAACCGGGCATTCTTGATATGTATTTTTCAATTTCTTTTATCTGGTCTACTACCTGCTTTGTGGTTGGTTTACAGGCTTTTGCCTTCCTGAAAAAGTCTTTCGCTGCACGAAATTCTCTTTTGTTCATAAAAATCTGGCACATGCTCAGGTAAGCAACCGCCTCGCTTTCCTTGTCAGGAATACCGGCACGTATTGCAGCACGTATATAAGATTCACCATTTCTGAAATCACCTTTTTGCAGGGCCATCATGCCAAGCTGTAATTTATTGGCGCCTTCAGCTTCAGGCATAGGAGCGCCAAGCTGCGTACTTTTCTTCAAATGCTTTTCAGCTTCATCAAAATCCTGGCGCATCATAGCCAGATTACCCTTTACCGTATAGTAAGTAGAACGGATGGGTTTATAAAGCAAATCGGGATACCATATAGAGTTAAGGATTTTCTCCACCGCCTCTACATTGCCGGATTCCATAGGCTCCTGTATAAGCCTTAGCGGGCCGATAAAGAAATGACTCAGCAAACCAATAACGGCAATAAAGTATAAGATGAAGGAAGGCCAGAAACTTGTATAAACATTTACCACAATAGCCAGCGCCAGCGCCAGTAAGCTAAGCGGAAACCTATATTTAATAAGCAGGTTATAAAACTTCATATACGCTTTTTAGGAGCGCAAAGATAGGAGAATGTAACATGTACACATTGCTGATTGGTGCAAACGGTGGAGGTTATTAATCTTTGGCATCGTTGATTTCCAGCCAATAGCCGTCAGGATCCTGCAACCAGATTTGTTTTACCCCGTCTGGCCTTTTGCTGTAAACATTCTTATTGCCGCTTACATCTTCAAAAGGGATAGCATTTTTTTTAAGTACTTCAATAAAGGCATCTACAGTAGCAACGCTGAAGCAGGTATGGTCATTTTTGAAATATTCCTTGTGCGCCCGGGCTCCCTGGATAATATGCATGGCCGCCCCGGGACCAATGCGCAACCATATGTGGGCGCCATCGTGGAAGGGTTCAGGAATGGTGTCGAGACCAATAATGTTTTTATAAAAATCGCCTGATTTTTGAATATCGGTAACATAAATTGCCACATGGTTTATGACTGCACGTGGCTGTGCAAATGATATGGAGGTACTAAAACTCAACACGACAATCAATAACACCAGCAAACTTTTATTCATATTCAGCATTTAAGAGAGGAAAGTTAGTAATCTCATTTTTAAAAATGCACTGAAAATCATGGAAACTATTATTTTTGCTGCCCACTGGCCCTGTAGTTCAATGGATAGAATAGAAGTTTCCTAAACTTTAGATACAAGTTCGATTCTTGTCGGGGCTACTAAAAAGGGTATGCAGGTTGCTACTGCTACCCTTTTTTTTCTGCACTTTACAATAGCAGGTGTTACAAGGCTGCCGAGCTAAATTTGCAATGGCAAATGCAGGCAAACTATTAAAATGTAAAACCTAACACAGCGTTACCTGGCCCTTGCCGGGGAAAATATAAAAGACAGGCTCTGATACCTGTCTTTTTCTGTGCCAAAACGAAAGCAACCATAACCCCGGGCTTGCAGCAGGGCTTATAGTTGAAAAGAAATTGCGTCTTGCATCACCAGTTTCGGTGTTCGGTCCGTTCTAAAAAGCCCCCAGTGTTTTTCGGGTTCCAGCGGGTGTGCCGAGCCTTTCCATTTTTCATCAAACGCTTCAAAAAAGAAAACCGGTATTTGTTTTTTGGCAGACCATTCCATCAGGTCTTTGTAATATGCCTGCTGGTTTTGTTCGTTTACATGCCCGGGATCAATGCCCCTGCCATTTGAATTAGTGGCCCAGCCGGCCTCTGTAACGGCTATGGCTTTGTGTGGGTACAGTTTTGCTACGGCATTGTAATTATCGTTTGTGTATTCAATGGCTTCATGTATATGTTTATACTCCCATACAGGATAGGTGTGTATGGAGATAAAATCAACTACTTCGGCAAGTGGTTCTAATTTATTCAGCCACGGTACGTAGTTTTCACAAAAAGTAACAGGTTGCGTGGCATGCTGTTTTACACGCATGGCAAAATCTACCACACGGCTTACAGGAACGTAATGATCTGTCCAGTCAACACACGCTTCGTTACCTACAGATAGCGAAAAAATGATATGAGGAAAATCGTTTGCCCAATCGATCAGCCGCTGAATTTTTGCATCATTCTTTTGCCGGTTTAGTGTAAGCTGCGCTTCATCATAAATACCGCCGCCCCAGGGGCAGCCAAAATTATTCATTTCGGCTTCTATATATGCACCAAGCATGATCTTGAAACCGAGTTTTTCCTTTGCAATTACTTCCAGCACTGTTTGTGCATGTGCGTCACAATCATACAGCCGTAAATACGTCCAGTGCGGCTGTAGTAAAAGCAGATCTTCTTTTACTTCGGCGTAAGATGGTATAACGCCACCGGGTTGCTGTCCATCCCTGAAACCGGAATAGCAAACAGCTTTTGCAAAGGGTAAATTGAACTGTTCAAAAAAATTCATTGTATAAACTTGATGATTGAGTGTGATGATACCGGCATTGAGTTTATTTCGCAACCAGTTGTTTTATGTTGGCCCCGATAAGTAATACATTTTATGCTGTTACGGGCTGTTGTATTTCATGGCAGCATCGTTGCGTCGCAATCACTTTAGCTGCATATTTTTATGGCAGCAACACGAAGCGGGTTACACCATGCCCCACAAAGAACAGGAAGTACAAGAGTGCGACGCAACAGGTGCTACATAGTAGTAATACAGCCCGGTACATACATTAACTTTTTTGTATTTTCCTGCGGTCTGTTATGCAACGCACATCAGAATTTCAATTGCTCATTTTTATCCCAAATACCCCAATAGGCGCCTACAGTACCTTCTGCGCCTACCTTCCATGACTCATCGAAAGAAGAAAAATAAAAAACAGGAATATTGTCGTTAGCAGACCACAATTGTGTATTAATGAAATAGTCTCTTGCGCTTTTGGCTGAAGGATACGCGCCACGAAGGTTCTCGCCCTGGCTGGGCCAGCCTGTTTCTGTAATAATTACCTCTTTGCCATTGCCCGCAGCTTTTGCCTGGTAGTACATCTGCTTCATATAATCCAGCGCGTTTTCAAAAGGGCAGGCCTCCCAGAAAGGATAGCAATTACACAGTATTACATCACACACAGCGGTTATTTGCGGGCGGTGCGAAAACTCGTAATATGCATCTACATAGCCAACAGGTATGCCATGGATTTCATTCTTTACCTTGCTGATGAAACCAACCAGTTCCTCTTCGCCGAGGTCTTTGCGGTACATTACTTCATTGCCTACAGCAGCAATATCCACATACCCGTTTTTTGCCAGTTCAATGAGCCCTGCAATTTCCCGTTGGTTGATCTCATCATCTTTACCCAGCCATGCACCAACCAGCGTTTTTAAACCCATTTCCTTTGCTATTTTCGGAATAAATTCATTGCCTTCTGTACAGGAAAATGAGCGTATCCATTTGGTATAGGGTTGTAATATTTCCATTCTTCTTCTTACCTGCGTTTCAGAAATAACATCACCGGGTTTCTGGCCATCTTCATAAAGACTAAAACAAAAACCATGTACGCCGGTTTTAAGAATTTCTGCAAACAGGTCTGTCAGTGCTTCTTCTGTTTCGCCCTGCAGATAGTTGCTGCCTGTGTCTGGTTTCAAAGACAGTATATGCTCTTTTCTGAATGACATAAATACTTTTTTTAAAATGGTGGTTTATATATCGCCTCTTCTTTTAATAAGTTCTTCTCTTATTTCCATTGCCCGTTTTTCTGAAATATTGTAACCCCACATTATAGCGATGGCAAACACACCGGCCAGTGATGGCACAATGATATCTGCCAGCCGCAGTGCGGTAATAGCTGACTCCGATTGCGCTTTTGCATTCTGATCGAACCCTACACTGCTTAGTACAACACCGCTGATAAATAAAGCGAGTGAGGTGCCGAGTTTAACCATCCACCAGTATACTGCGCCAAACAATGCTTCTTTGCGTGGCATGCCATTTTTCAGTTCATCGTAGTCGCACACATCGGCTGTCATACTCATCATCAATGTAAAAAGTCCGCCAATACCAAACGACATTAATGGTATAGGAAGAAACATCAGCCACGGGTTGCCGGGATGAAACCCCCACCATTTTAATGCGTAGCCGGCAATGGAAATGACGGTGGATACAATAAAGGCATTACGCTTGCCAATTTTGGTAGACATATACGTAATCACAGGAATAACAAAAAATGCGGTAGCCATTGCGCTTACCGTTCCAAACCATGCGGGCCACTGCCCTGCAGCCTGCTGGTCTCCGTTGTATAAATAGAAAATGATAATGAAAAAAGCAAACTGGGCTACAATCTGGAACCCGTTAAACACAAAAAAAGTAGCACCACATAAACGCAGGAAAGGCTTATTGGTAACTGTCTTTTTAATATCGCTAAAAAAATGTTTCATGTTGCTTACCAGGTCGCGCCATGATAATTTTGTTTGCCCCTGTAAATTAGACTGGTCAATTTCTTTGCAAAACAAAGCCGGCATAATGCCCATGATCAAACATAGCAGCCCTACCCAGACAGAAAGTTGTCTTACACCTGCAGGTGCACCGGGAAATAATTCCGGTCTTGAGATCAGGAACCAGAACCATGGTGCAATCATCCAGGCAACCTGCCCCATTATCTGGGACATGGCCATTAATCTTGTACGCTCATTGTAATCTGGTGTCATTTCATAACCAAGGCCAATCAGCGGGGCTGCAAAAACAGTATAGCCGAGATAGAAAATAACAGACATTACCAGGAAATAAATAAAGTTGTAGGTTTCATGGTTATCCCCTGCTTCCGGTACCTTCAGTTGCCACATAAGTATAAATGCAAGGCCAACCACTATAGCACCGCCGAATATGTAAGGTTTTCTTCTTCCCCATTTAGAGCGTGTGTTATCTGATATATAACCCATGATGGGATCGAGTATGGCATCTATAAATCTTGGAATAGCAGCAAGTATGCCTGCTTTATAAGGGCTCATACCGAAACCTACCACGAGGAAAAACATAAATACACCCAATGCTGCCGGCAGCAACTGGTTGGTTAGATTACCTGCGCCGAATGCAACTTTCTGCCCAAATGGTACCACATCTTTTGGGTCTGTTTTATTGATCATGTTGTGTTGTTTTGGTTATGAATAATTTTTTGAATTGTTTTTACCTGTATACTGGCCGGCTGCCGTTCAAAATCTGACGCTTGTTCTCTATACTGCCTGTGCTCTTCACTTAAAAGGTGATGGTAGTGAATAAAAAAGCTTCTTTAAGTACACGCTAGTATAAAATCAATGACGATTCTTTGATGAAGACTTTTAGTTGTTTTATTGCGCCGTCTCTCTTCCATACAGATGTAGTATCGTTACTGCTCAACTGCAGGTTGTCATGCCTGTCAACTGAGCCATCTGCACGCGTAACTTCCACGTATTCGGTTTTACTTAGCTTATAAATAACGGGTACCTGGCAACAGGTAAACAGGAGCGTATCTTTTTCAAGACTGATTTTTTGTTTCCGGCCTGATAAGTCAATTATTACTGCTTCTTTTTCATCTGGTAAAAATTCATTTCTGCGGAGTATAACAGGTGCAAAACATAAGCGGCCATCCTTTTGGCTCAATCCCAGTTCACCTATCCGGCAAAGAATATCTTCCTTTACCTGTCCTGTCATGCCTGGCTGTTGTGCGCCTTTGTTAAACGGTGTGTGGGAGTAAGGCGTTATCGAAAATGCACCAAAGACCGCAGGGGCTTTGTGTATGCCAATACCGTTATTGATCTGGTAGTAATGTGTAACCAGCCGCTTTACAATGTCTGAATCATCTTCCCGGCGTATGGCCATCAAACAGGTTTCCTGCACTGCCAGCAACAGTTTGGAAACCATATGCCAGTAGATTGATCCTAAACCTTCATAACCATAAAATGTACCCGATCTGCCGGTAAATGCTTTATGATTAAAAACTGTTTCGAAGATTTGCAGCAACACTGATTTTTCTGCCTCTGTGGCTGCATAATTCGTCATGCCGGGTTCATCGAGTGCTAAAGCAACGTCAGCAGCATTTTTGAAGTTGCCATTAAAATGAAAATTGCCACGTAAATCTTTCTCGGCAACAGAAGTGTTACCATCACCCGCCATGCGCATGAGTAGGGACGATGTCTCAAACAGGTTTTTAGGAATATGATTTTTAGTCATGAAGCCCGGCAGTTGTTTATTGGGATAGAGCATATAACTATCCTGGTCTTCACGATAAAGAGAGCTTTGTCTCAACGCATCCAACAGTTGCAAACTTTCGCCGGCAGAAAGCATTCCCGAGCTCAATACTGCTACCTGTCCTTCCAGCATTTCACTTAAATGGGAAATATGGATACCTTCTTCTGTATAAGTAAGCAGGTTGTAAGCGTGATACAGGTTATCGGCTCTTCTGTTGGCTTTAATTGCATGTTCCACGAACCTGGTTGACACCGACACAAATGCCAGCAAACCGCCGGCAGAGATCGACTTGTGCCCACCTGAAAAACCGCGGGTATAAACCTGTTCGCGGTAATTGCTTCCGGCAGTGCCCAATGCATCTGTAATTTTCTTCCGTAAGCTGTCATCTACAGGTGCAGCAAGTGCATTGATGTATAAGGTAAATACTTCAGCTACCTTAACAAAGAATGTGTACAGTTCTTCAGATACTTCAAAGTTGTTTTTATCAGCTGCTTGCAGCACTGAATAAAAAAAGCGCAGAAATCTTCTCAGGTAACAGAGGGTAACCATTGAAACGCCATTACCCACCAAAGCATTATTCGCATCATTCCATTCAGGTCTTTGGGTGTTCATCCAAATGCCCGCTTCAGGAATAAAGTTAGATAGCTTGCAAAGCACTGTTGCCAGTATCTTCTCCAGGAAATTTACATGGTATATGTCACCCTTACTACCGGTAACCAATGCGCCGTCAGCACCGAGCATCCTCATTCTTTCGCGAATATGTTTTTCACTGGCGCTATCGAAGTCTATGGTTTCCTTTGCGTTGCTTATAATGTCGCTGTAGCTTTTAATTCTGTAAGGCACATTTGCATATACGAAGACGTTACGGGGTAGCCATTCATTTACTACACCAGGTCGGTGCTGCTCTGCAAATTCCAGGAATTTCAACAGGTAAATGATCTGGTGATCGCCCCAGTAACCAATATAAGACCAGGGGTTATCGGGTTCAATTGTTTCCCAGTCAAACCCGTCTTTGGTTATGCGATAAGGGTTGTAACCATCAAATGTGGATGCGTTCAGAAATTTAAAAATCATTCCCTCAATAAACTCCGGGTATGCATGTACCATGGCCTCCCAGTTTTGAAAAATGTCCCGCCAATTCCCTTCATAGTCTAAAATTTTAGAACCATCTTCATGTTTTGTGTTGATGGAAAACTGGTTCCATGGCCTGCTCGGGTCCCCATGGCGCCGGCTGAATTTTAACGGCAGATATTCAGTGGCTAAACGAATAAGATCTGCATTGCCTGACTGGTTTGCCACCTGTCTTAATTCAAATACAGAAAATGTATCTGCCAGGCTTTGCATGTAACTGGTTGCCGCATCATACACCAGCCTGTTTGCTCTTTTCAGGTAGCTGATAAAATCCCATTTTTCAACCCGGTAATGATCATCGAAAATACCCCCACGCATAATGTTGAACAATACATTCGAGCAATGCCTGGTGTCTTTAAGATCATCAGCCGTGTATTGAAGTCCGTCCGCTGATGCATTAAGTTGTTGCAGCCGTTCACTGCCAAGCGCAATATCTCCGAGCACATTTTCGTAGAGAGCAGTATCGTTTGTGATAGCTTCCTCCAATCGTACTATAGCAGCCTGGGTTTGATTAACATTGGCAGCAATAAACCAGTGTTTTTCTGTGCCGCCTCCAAGCATAAAAGTACATGCGACATAGTAGGCACCCTTCTCCCCTTTTATGTCAGTTTCCTGTACAAGCGGTTTGCCGTTTCTAAAGTTTTGCAATTGCAGATCAGAAAGCAGGTAAACCGGTTTCTCAAGACCTTTGCTCCACACAATATTTGCTTTCAATGCTTCGCTGGGTTCCGCTTTATCTACTATAATGGCACTTAGAGCAAATATGCCGAGGCCGCATGCTTCTGTCAATTCAGATCTTTTGTAGGCATCGGCCAGATTGCTCGTCTTAGTTTGCAGGTCACTGGGTATGCCATATGGCAATACATTATGCACACCATCTAAAAGTGCTATTGTTATGTTGGTATCAGAATAGTTCTGTAATCTTGCGTGTCTTACAAAACCATATACATCACTTGTGTTCCATTCATATTGAAAGCTTAGCTCCAGCTCATGATTAAACTCTTCGAAAATGATCTTGTTACCAAACTTGTTTTGATAAAGATTACGGCTTATAGTAAAGTGCCCTTCGCTTCTTACAGAAAACGGTTCCCACACAATGGTCTTACCATTTTTATTAAAACGCACAATCGTTTTACTCCCGGTTACTTCTGCTGTATCAATTATCTTATCGTCGGTGTAGTAAGGAAATAAGGCAAGACCGACATTCTTTCTGCCTGCACTAATACCACCGTTACTCGCTACAAACAGCCAATGATCAGAGTCGCTCACAATGCTCATAAAAAAAGGGCGCATGGTATGCACATCCGGCATTTTATAAAAGGTCTCGCCGTTTATTTCAACTTTGCCAAGCGTCTTCTTTTGGGCAAAAGATTTTTCTTCTACTGTATTCACGGTAATAAGATTTTATTGTCGTGTCTTATTTTTTATAAAGCGTTGTATGTTGAATCAGGTAATTTGTATGTCCTTAACTGCATTACTACTATCAACACCTGTTGTGTCACTCACTTGTACGCCAACAAATATTTCAGCAGGGTGCAACCCGCTTCCGGTGCGCAACCAACGTATATCCATACATCGTAGACAGGGCAAAGCACGCCCGGTCACTATCCTCAGGCTTTATCTCGCATGCCCGTAATAGTGAAAAATTAATTGTGCAGGTATTAAATGCTTAAAGCTGCTTGTACACCTTTACATAGTCTATATACATCGATTGAGGAAACGGTGTGCCTGTTGTAGGGAAGCCAACATAGTTGCCACCAACAGCCACATTCAGCAGTATAAAAAAAGGCTGGTCAAATACCCATTCGCCTGTTACTGTCTCCGGCGTAATACGCTGGTAAAGAAAATTGTCAACAAAGTAATCTATGTATTCTTCGCCCCATTCTATTGCGTAAATGTGGTAATCTGTGTCAAATCTTCCGTCAGTCAGGCCATATGCTTTTGTAATAGAGCCGCCGCCTGAGTAGCCCGGTCCATGAACACTGCCATTTGTAATATAAGGTTCCTGTCCACGTTGTTCCATAATGTCTATTTCGCCACACTGCGGCCACGGCTTTGCATCTATGTTAGCCCCAAGCATCCAGAAAGCCGGCCAGATGCCTGGCCCGTGTGGAGTTTTAATACTGGCCTCAAAGCGGCCGTAAGCCTGGGCAAACAAGTCTTTCGTTTTAATTCTTGCTGATGTAAAGCCTGCTCCGCCAAATGTCTCACTCCTGGCAGTAATAACCAGTTTGCCATCTCCATCCAAAGAAGCATTGTTGGTACTATTCGTATAGTATTGCAATTCACTATTACCCCATCCTCCGGCGCCTATGTCAAATACCCATTTGGTTGCATCGGGTAGTGTTCCTGCAGCACCATCAAATTCATCACTCCATTCCAGTTGCCACGTTCTTTCCGGCAATGTTTGAACAGCATCTTTTTTACAACCGGTAAGTAAAATCGTAAGCGTTATGAATATAATGGCTGCAAAATGTGCAAGGCCATTCTTTTTAAAATATGCAAAAACCATATAATCAGTTTTTTTGAGATTATGAATTTCTTTCTTCTTTTATTATATTACCGGAACAAAATATTATCAAGGTATATATCACCGTTCCCTTCAAATTTCATCTGGAATACATTGTTCAGTGCTACAGGTGCAAAGGCAGATAACGGTATATCTGCACTGTTCCAGCCCGATGCCGTAGGCACAGTCAGCGTGTAAGGTGTCTCCACAGGTCCGGGGCTTATAAGGAACACTTTAAAACTGGTAGAGTTGGCAGAATAATAGTCTATGTGCAGATAAGTTTTGCCTGATACGTCCTGGTTGCTTCCGAGTTGCAGACCCTGGTAATTAAGACCTGCATATAATAAAGTATTGTTGCCCCCCACTGGTGTTTGCGTCACTACAGTAGCCTGGCCCCAGTTTGGGTTCAGATCAGAGCCAGCCACATTGGTATAGGCATCACTGAAAACAGATATCACACCATCTGCAGCGTAGCTGGGTGTAGGTGCAGCCGTGGTTGGCGTTGGCGGTATCTTCCAGAAGTAAATGTTATCAAGGTAAATATCACTTCCTGCAGTTCCATCAAATTTAAACTGTATCAGGTTGTTTAATGCAACGGGAGAAAATGCAGAAAGTGGAATGTCAACGCTGTTCCAGCCGGCTGTAGGTACCGTTAGTACATAAGGCGTTTCAACTGGCCCCGGGCTTATCAGGTAAATATTTAACTGTGTAGCATTAGAAGAATAATAATCCATGTGCAGGTATCCATACGAAGAAACATCCTGGCTGCTTCCAAGCTGAATTCCCTGGTAGTTCAGGTTTGCATAATACAACGTGTTATTACCTGCTACTGGTGTTTGTGTTACCACAGTTGATTGTCCCCAGTTAGGGTTGAAGTCTGTACCCGCAACATTGGTGTAAGCATCACTGAAAATTGAGAGTACATTTTCTGCCTCAATTGATGGATCGGGTGCAGCAACCGGTGGGTTGGTCGGGTTTTTATAGAAATAGACATTGTCAACATAAACATTCGGTAAAGAGCCCGAAAGTACAAGTTGTGCCAGGTGACCTCTTGTAGTGAGATTCGCAAACGTGCTGAGCGGAACATCGATGCTTACCCAGTTATTTGAAGCAAGTGTAGGACTTGTTATTGTGATTTCGTCCTGTTTATCATCTCCGCCCCCAAACACGCCATCTGCACCAAAATCAACAAGTAAAATCTTAAAATTATTAGGCGATGTGGTAGGGTCAGGTGTCCATATATCCATATGGAAATATTGCATCGCACTTGCATTAATTGTTGGGTTTGTAAATTCAATGCCAACAAAATTCAGACTACGATAACGGATCACATCATCACCCTGTACCTGTACAAAAAAGTTTTCAGCAGTTGAAAACTGCCAGCGGGTATTCCAGGTATTAACCGGCACATTGGTGTAAGCGTTGCTATATAGCGAGATAACATTTGCGGCATCTTTTACAGGTACCGGTGCTGCAATCCCTGGCATTACCGGATCTCCTGTTGAGGTAATATTCAATGAACCTTTTGCAGGCTGTCCCCCCAATATCGCGCTGATAATAGCATCACCCGCATCAACAACAGATATCTCACCATTGGCTGACACGCCGGCAACACCAGGTTCAGAAGAAACAAACTCGAAGTAATTTGGCGATAGACTGATTAATTGGTTTACGCCTTCTGGCAAATTTGCACTTGCCTGTAAACCGTCAATCATTATCTTGTCTCCGGTTTCTGCGTTAGCAATTGTTCTCGTTTCGCCATTTAAAATCGACCCGGTAACATCTCCCAGGTTAGAAATTTTTTCAAATTTTACTTCATCTATCCAAAATGTGTAACCACGGCCATTTTCAGGACCTGTTGAATAGTACATCAACCCCTTCTCCGTTTTTAGTTTTGCGGCATCAGGAATTGGGATAATCACTTTTTTCCAGTTACTGTTTACCGGCAAGCCGCTTATTGATACGAGATATTTGCTCTCTCCAAGGTCGTTGCCAAAACCGATCACACCAATGTTGGCGGGTTGAGTCGATTTGATATAAAAACTCAAAGCGTTATAACCTGATAAATCGCGGCCCGTTTTGCTGTAGAATACCCCTCCGGCATAAGATCCCTGCGGACTGTTCGCATCAGGCACTTCAAACCGCATCGACTGTTTTGTACTACCATAGGTTACCTGGTTATCCACCTGGAATGCCTTCACGTTCGAACCTCCAAATGCTGAGTAGGCAAGGTCACCCGTAAAGTCGTCTATAAATACTTCACCGGTAGTAGGAAACGCTGCTTCTTTTAAATCCACTAACTCTCTTTTCTGGCAACCCCATATGAACAGCAGGCTAATGATGCTTACGCAGGTTGGTAATTTGATTAAAAATATTTTTTTCATATAGCTTCTTATTTTCCGATGTTAATTTGAATGTATGTTCTAATTTCCCACTCATTGCCGTCAGGAAAACCAATAGCATTAGGGTCTGGTACCCAGTTTCCCGAGGGGTCAATTATTTTAACCGGCGAATATCTCGGTGAGTATTTATCAAGTGTTCTATAGGTTCCCCTGATCCCGATTTTGGTAGATGGAAGTATGAACCAATCGGGCTTTCCAACTTCTGTAGAAATATCAGCCATAAGCTGTAGCGGGAAGGTCAGGTTAAAATCGCGGTGATAATCAAAGGGCCCCCAATCGTTGAATTTAGCTACTGTAGTAAGTTTTACTTTCTTGTAAATTGTTCTTATGTCAACACCTGTTCTGTTAATGGTTCGTTTATCATTACCGTTGGCCTGGCCATTACCAACGTAGAAATTAGCAATCATTCCAAAATTGGAGCTCATCTTAGAAACAATACGGGTATTTACCTCCCATAAATCCTGGGCAGGTGCTGATCCTGGGAATGCAAAAAAAGTTCTGCCGTTTGCAAGAATACCAATCGCAGCGTCCTGTATGGTTGGCAAATGGCGATAAACAAAATCCGCACTTATGGCAAACTTTGCATCTTCCGCCCGGTCATTATCCCATTCGTACATCCAGCTTGCAGGAGTAGGATCATAAGTTATCAACAACTCTCCCCCTACTGTTTCCCTGTTAGAACGTACAGCAAAAGGATCATCTAAAATGTTTCTTGGGCGCGCAGGGGCTATCAATCCGTTTGGAACAGGTCCTTCAATGGGTTTTTGATATAGGAAATTCGGAGCCAGTTGTATTTTACCTATGGTGTACGTGAATCCACTCAATACATTGTATTGGTTGCCACTGCCACCATCCTTCAATCGCCACCCCGTGAATGTTCTGGTAAAATCCGGTCCTCCGTTGGCTACCAACCCCATGTAAGCTGCCTGCCCATACCAGTTAAATTGTCCGCCGGCATAAGTCAGTTTTAGTTTACCACCAAAATTATCTTCCGGTTTAATGACGTCTTCAAAAGCTTTGTCTGTGCCATCCACATTCCTTACCAGTTGAAAAGTACGCCCGTTCAAAGGTTGCCCGGCCCATAATCCGCCAACATCAAACCCAAACTTTCCAAGCTTTCTTTCAATACTTAATGCGCCTTTCCTGGTTTTGGGTTGTGGAATGGCAATGGAACTTTGAATACCGCTTCTTTGGGTAATATCTTCATGGAACATCGCGGTAACATTGAAGTGTGCCATTTTAAAATTGTATTTGGCCAGTACTGCAGGGTTTGCTCCCCACCAAAGCTCCGGTCCAAAAGCAATCTTTAGTCCTTTCAACGCTTTCTTCCCCTGTATTTCAAAACCAAAGGGCGCTTCGCCATTATAGATGTCTATATTGGGTCCATAATTGGCTTCCTGGTAAAGTCCGAAAAAGTCGCCTTCGTAACCCCAGTGGTAATGACCGGTGCGGTAAAATGCATTCAGCTTAAAATATTTTGCATCCCAGTTAATACTGCTCCTGTAAAGCTGTATGCGGTTGTTTGATGTTATCTGTTGTGTACCGGTAGGGGTAACAACAGTAATTTTCCTGCCCCTGTTTTCATAAAATACCTCATCTATCGGGTTTTCAGCTACATTGCCCAACACATTGAACTGCACATTTGCGGTTATATTGGAAGAAGGCTTCGCGGTTACACCAATAAACATAGATTGCATATGGTCAAAGCCGAGCCGTGTGGGGTAATTAGTCTGTGGCGGATCAGTTGACTTTGGTGTTGAAATCAAACTGCCACCGGTATTATACGTTGTAAGATTGATGCCAAGGTTGCTTACATAAATTGCGCTCTTACTACCGCTCTCCAACGCGGCTTTATCGATATTAGCCCGCAACACCGCATCTGCGATTGAAATATCACCTATATAAGCCTGTGCAGATATAGCCTTGTTGTTATATGGGTCAAATTTGTGTACTTCCTTTAAAGCATAATATGCTGCTCGTGGGAATAAATCATAACCGCCATCTTCTTTCGTGGGTCCTTTGGCACAAATCCCAAACCATTCTTCGTTCATATTATTGTCGTCCGGCTGGTAATCGTTGAGGTAACCACCATTGGACCAGGACGCTGTGGCATCATGGTCTTCAAGGTTGGTAGTTTGACCTGTCTTCCACCATCCGTCACTGAACTGGAAAGTAAAACCACCAAGGCAATTGCCGTTTCCACCCATCCCGGCAGCGTTTGTATAGATCTCCTTCCAGTTTTCGGTAAGATATTTTGCCTGTGATTCCTGGTCTTCTTCCTGCGTTTTTGCATTAAAAGCATCAGCACCAAACTCAGTAAACATAAGAGGCTTACCATTTTCGTTTTTAACCCGGTTGAATAAATCTGTAAAAGAGGCTCCGCGATAACTGTTAATACCAAGTATGTCAACATCCTTGCATTCCTGAGTAATGATATCAAGAAAAAGAAGATCTCCGTTACAGATCGCTACCGGGTGGCCCTGGTCAACAGTCTTCATGGCCAATACTGCATCGTTAAATAACCTGTATAAATACTGAGCGTCTTTTGTAGATTGCCTTTGCCCAACCGGTATGTTTTCTGTTTCTGCCCCACGCCAGAATAAGCCATAGTTGTTTTCATTGCCGAGCAGGAACATTAACAGACCAGGTGTATTCTTATATTCCTGTGTCATGTCTTTAACCTCCTTGAGCAGCAGATCTTTAACAAGCGGGTTCGAATAGTCTGTATTTGCCACCCATGCCCCCTTTAGCGTCAAACCATAACGGCCAAATGAATGATTCAAAACCGTATAGATACCGTATTGCTCGTATATATAGCTAATCCATTTTGCGGGAATGCCTACATATTGGCGGATAGTATTAACGCCCATATTTTTCAATAAGGGCATTTCATAATCCAGCGCGGCTTTAATAATATTGTCCGGCTGAGACCACAGGCTATAAGAGTAGTTAGTGCCTACGGGGAAATAGTCCCAGTTCATTCCGTTGATAAACATATCCTTTCCGCCAACACTTAACTTAAAACCATTTTCTGTCTTTCTGACGGATACGTTGCCAGACTGCGCAAACGTATTGGAAAAGAAAAATAGCAGTAGCAATAGAAGTAATACATTACTTTTTCTCATACGACAAGTTTTTTGATTGTCCTGTGGTTGCAGGCAGTTAGTAAACAAATGACGTTTTGGTGCTGAAAACTGAATAACAGTAAATACGCTTTTTGTTCACTGTAAAAATATCCTTACCTGTATCATATTATAAAAAAAATGACTACTTCACTACTACTACTGTTTTCATAAAACCCTAATTTTAAATAACAAATACTACATCAATACTACTTCAGGCTTGCCATAGCATATTTTTTAGCTTTTTTTCCCGGAAGCATTTTTGCCTTATCTGGGTATTATTTTGTTATACCTTGTATGCACATGCACAGAGTCGCATCAGTAAAACAGAGGTGTATAGTTTCTCCCGCATACACTATAAGGCAGGTACACAAAACTGGGGGATGGCGCTTGATGCCAACAGGCGGTTGTATGTGGCTAACAATGAGGGTCTTTTAATTTATAACGGGACAAATTGGCAATTATATCCTCTGCCAAACAAAACAATCCTACGCTGTATTGCTTTCGGAAATGATGGTAAACTGTATGCAGGTGCACAGGATGAATTTGGCTATTTCGCGCCTGACTATTCCGGTCGGTTATTGTATACCTCTTTAAAAAAATTATTGCCTCTTTCGCAAAACACACTGGCTGATATATGGGATATTGAAATAGCGGAAGATGCAGTTTTTTTTCGCGCAACAGACCGGATAATAAGGTTAGCAAACGGCAAGGTAGAAATTTACAACCCATCTGAAAGCTGGCTCTCATTATCCGTCTTCGGTCAAAAAATTATCGCCCAGGATGGGCGTAACGGTATTTTTATGTTTAGAAAAGGGCAATGGGAGCCGTTTATTGCATCAACGGCTTTACCGGCAGAATTCCTGGTTAGCGATATAATTACATTGAACAAAGACACTGGTATTGTTAGCACCACTTCAAATGGCCTGTTTTTCCTGGTGCAGAACAGTTTGAAGCCACTGGAATTAAAGAACAGCAACGCTGAAAAGCACTTCATTTCCCTCGCTAAACTCGACAAACAAAACTTCCTGGCAGGCTCCTATGCAAACGGTATTTATAAAATAACCAACGATGGCCGTGTAACAGAAATAATTGCAGATGAAAATGGGCTTCAAAACAAAACAATCCGTTGTATAAATACCGATACTTCAGAAAATGTATGGATAGGGCTCGATAATGGTATTGCATTCATGAATTGCAACAATGCAATACGGCATATTAATCCCAAAAGCTTTAACAACGGAAGTGGCTATAGCGCACAGGTGGTACAAAATGAATTATTCTTCGCGCTTTCTACAGGCTTGCAATATTTACCTCTGTCTGCAACAGAAGACCTGAGTGCGCTCACCGGCGAACCGGTCACCATGCTAAATGGTCTCACGTGGAATTTATCATTCATTAATAACACTTTCTTATGTGGCCGCGATGACGGGGCATGGATGATTTCCAATCACCAGCCGCAACAGGTCTCTTCTACCCCCGGCTATTGGACCTTTCAACCAATCAAAACCGCTTCAGCGGCAACAATTGTTGCAGGTAATTACAATGGTATTCGTTTATTCAGTGAAAACAATACGCAACTGCTCAGTAAGGGCGACATTCAAAACTTTCAGGAATCTAGCCGGTATGTAGAAACCGACGATAGCATCATATGGGTGTCACATCCATACAGGGGTGTTTTCAGGATCAACGCAAACAATAGTGCTGTAACAAAATTTTCTACCTCAGACGGGCTGCCTGCAGATCTGGACAACCACGTTTTCAGGCTAAAAAACAAAATTGTATTTGCCACACCCAAAGGAATATATGAGTATAATGCCGCCACAAAAAAAATGGTTCCATCAGCTGTCTACAGCAACGTTTTCGGGCAAATGCCGCTGCGATATTTGAAAGAAGATGAAAAAGGCAACATATGGTTTGTGCAGGATAAAATGATCGGTGTGGCCGATTTAACAGCAAAGAAACCTGTTATCAACTTTATTCCGGAATTAAAGAATAAAATCTTAAGCGGTTTCGAAAACATCTATCCGTATAACTCCTCCAATATACTTGTTGGTTCAGAGAGTGGTTTTTACCACATCAACTATGAGCAATACCGCAAACAGATACACCCCCCTGAAACTTATCTTACAACCGTTCAAACAATTGGCAATGGAGACAGCACTATTTATGGCGGTTTCGGTATTGGACAAACAGAGCAAAACCCCGCATCGCTGCCCTATAAATTCAATGCACTGCACTTTTCTTTTGCTGCCTCTTTTACCGGTATTGAATCACCGGCCGAGTTCAGTTTTTACCTCGAAGGCTTCGATAAAGAATGGAGCAGTTGGACCACACAATATGAAAAAGAGTATACCAATCTTTATGAAGGCGATTATATTTTCCATGTAAAATCCAGGAACAGGCCTTTCCTCGAGTCCGCAGCATTTACATATGCATTTACCATTCACGCGCCATGGTACCGTACATCCTGGGCATATATACTTTACACCATCATCTTTGTATGCCTGCTTTACCTGCTGTACCGGGTGCAGGAGAGAAATTACCAGAGAAAACAACAGGCTGTCAGGCAGGCCAGCCAGCAAAAATTTGAGGAGGAACAACGCCGGTTAACTTACCAGCACCAGCTGGAAATTGAACAAACAGAAAAAGAACTGATAAGACTAAAGAACGAAAATCTTGAAGCCGAAATAGAACATAAAAATGCAGAACTCGCAAGCACAGCAATGACGCTGGTGCAGAAAAAAGAATTTCTTTTAAAGCTTACCAATGAACTAAACAAACTTTATAAACCCGGTGCAGACACGATTAATGCGGCAGAACTAAAAAAAATAATACGCAGCCTGGGCTCAGAAGAAAAGCTTGATGAAGAGTGGAAACAGTTCTCCATACATTTCAATAATGTGCACAGCAACTTTTTAATTACCCTCAAACAAAAATTTCCTAACCTCAATGCACACGAACTAAAACTCTGTGCTTATTTGAGAATGAATTTGTCCAGCAAAGAAATGGCACAACTCATGAGCATTACCGTAAGAGGTGTTGAAATAAGCCGTTACCGGCTGCGCAAAAAACTGCAACTGCAACCAAAGGAAGACCTATTTCGTTTTTTACTAAACATCGAATCGCAGGATCAGAACGTTTAAGCTTTGCATATCGTTTAAGCTCCTGCAAAGCAACACTACTAACAAACGCATTCTTATATAAGCCTCACGTACTGCTTTACCCGTTAGCAGGTGTTGTTTGCCGGCTGTGGTAATGCTATTAGGCACCTGTTGCGTCGCACACTTGTGCAGTATAACTTTTTTCGGCAGTTCCGGTGCATACAGCGCACGCCATGGCGTAAGGCAGAAGATTTTTACAGGAGGCCTTGTGGCTAAATGCATTCGCCGCGTTATATTTTAAAGGCACGCAACATCTCTCTTTTGCCGGGCGCTCCGGGAATTTTTTCAACCCTAAAACCTGCTGCCTGCATATTCCTTCGCACAGTTCCCTTTGCGGAGTAAGTTGTAAGTATACCATTTACATGCATTGCCAGGTAAAGCTTTTCAAAGATTTGCTGGGTCCATAATTCTGGCTGTATGGCCGGGTCAAAAGCATCGAAATAAACAATGTCAAACTGCTTTGTAAAAGTGTACGCCTGCAACGAACATAAAACCTTTTGCAAAACAAATACTTCATTAATGGGCGAGGCCTTGTTCCAGGCACACCGGTGTAAAAGCTGCAGCGTTTTATACGCATCGAACTCCGTAAAAAAAGGGGTATAGTCAAGCTGCGTGTAAAGATCTTCCGGTAAAGGAAATAGTTCTGCTGCTTCGTAATAAATATGTTTGCCGTTTTTAATTGCGCTGTGTAAAGTAAGCAACGCATTAAGACCGGTACCAAAGCCCATTTCAAAAACATGGAGAGTCTTTTTATCAGGCAGCAGTGGCTCCAGCGCAGCCTGTATAAAAACATGTTTGCTTTCCTGCAACGCACCGTATATGCTATGAAAGGTTAGGTTCAAACCATGTACCGCAATAGTTGGTGAGCCATCTTTTGTTTGCACGATAATGCGTTGCATAACATTCCATCTGTATGGTTAAGTTAAGTCAAAGTTTGCTTTGCTGCATACCTGCCCGGCGGCAGCCTGAATATTGTTGCGCTGTACGCGGACAGCCGCGCAATGTGCCGAACGGTGCAGTGAGTGACACAACCGGCGATGCCACCTGTACTGCTGCTGATTAACAAAAAATACTTCTTTCAAATTAGGGGCAACGCTATGTGTAACCGTACATTTGCAACACATTTAATCTTCATATAAACTTATAGGGTATGACAAAAATTGCTGTAGCCAAAGGCGATGGTATTGGACCGGAAATTATGGATGCTGTATTAAAGATTTTTGATGCCGCAAAAGTTCCGCTGGAGTACGAATTTGTAGATATGGGCAAGTGGGTTTTTGACAAAGGTTACAGCAATGGTATGACGCCCGATGCACAACGCAGCATAGAAACACTGGGCATTTTGTTTAAAGGCCCGATGGAAACACCGAAAGGGAAAGGTGTAAAAAGCGTAAACGTAACAGCGCGTAAAACATGGAATACCTACGCCAATAAAAGAACATTTCAAACACTGCATGGTGTAGATACGGTTTTTAGCAAGGCTGGTATACCGATTGATATTACAGTTGTGCGCGAAAATATTGAAGATACTTATGGTGGTATAGAGCATATGCTTACGCACGATGTGGCACTTAGCCGCAGGTTTATAACACGGCCCGGCAGTTTACAGGTTATTAAATATGCATTTGAAATGGCCAAGAAAAAACAGGCCAGGCGAATTACCTGTGGTCATAAGGCAAACATCATGAAAATAACCGATGGTTTATTTCTCGAAGTGTTTTATGAAGTGGCCAAAGAATATCCCGAACTAAAGGCCGATGATGTGATTGTAGATGATTTATGTATGAAGCTTGTAACAAGGCCAGATACATTCGATACAGTTGTACTTACCAACCTGCAGGGAGATATTGTGAGCGATCTTTGTGCCGGCCTCGTAGGCGGCCTGGGTTTTGCACCCTCTGCAAACATCGGCGACCATATCTGTATTTTCGAAGCTGTACATGGTACAGCACCCGATATTGCCGGTAAGAACATTGCCAACCCAACAGCATTGTTACTAAGCGGTTTTGGCATGCTGCGCCACCTGGGTTTAATGCAAGGCGCAGCCATGATAGAAAACGCATTGCTGTATACTTTGGAGCAGGGCACACATACAGGAGATTTTGGTAATAAGTCTATTCCATCTTTAAATACCACCCAGTTTGCAGAAGCCATTATTGGCAACTTTGGCAAAACACCGGAGCAAGGCAGTAAGCCAATGCTCAAAGACATGCCTACCACGCAAACACATTTCAAACTCGAGAATAACCCCATGCTGGAATCGAAAGAACTGGCAGATGAAAAAATTGTTGGCGTAGATTTCTTTATAGAAAGCAATGAGCAGCCAATAGTTATTGCCAACAAATGCATGCGTCATGCAGGCGTTAAGTTTAAACTCGTAAACATCAGCAACCGCGGTACACAGGTATGGCCAACAGGCTCTGTATATACAAACCTGGTAAACCAATACAACGTACGTTTCGAAAGCATAGACGATTTCCCGCTTAATCAGCAGGATGTACTTGGCCTATACGTAAGCATGAGCGGCAACTTCAAAATATGCTCCTCTGAATTGCTGTTAATGTGGGGAGATAAAAAGGCTTACAGTCTTGCACAGGGTCAGTGATTAAAAAAATTCAGGTGGCGGGCTGCAGTATTTCATGGCATCGTCCCTTGCGTCGCACTACGTTCATCTGTAAAACATATGGCAGCAGGCATTGCGAAGTGCCTGCTATTTTATTTTCAGCAACTTCTTTACCCGCATGGAAAGTTCCGCAGGTTTAAAAGGCTTGGAAATAAAGTCGTTTGCCCCGAGTGATAACGCTTCGAGCACTGTAGCTTCCTGGTCCATTGCAGACAATACCAGTATAGGCGCTTTACTGCCAGACGAGCGCACAACACTGATAAGCTCAAGCCCCGATGTAAAGGGCATCAGTATATCCGTAATAATCAGGTCTGGTTTAAAAGACTCGAGGTTTTCTAATGCTGAGCGGCCATCAGTATGTACACCGAGTGTATATTCCTCACTGCTCAATTGATTTTTTATAAGCAACATCATAAGCGGATCATCTTCCGCGATAAGAATCTTCATTGGTGTACCTGGTTTTAAAGGATATTATTACACTGCCACTCGCTGTCTTATAAGTGGCTGGAATAACTTTTATTTACCCTGTTTTGTGTTTTGACTTTATTTTAACCGAATTGGTGGCTTCAATTCTACTATTTTTGTCGCCATTGGTTAAAATTGCCAACAAATTTAATTATCAAAAGCTGCATAATGAAGAAAATATTACTGGCAGTGTTTAGTGCGGGTATGTTCACCGTTGCAAATGCGCAGATTAAGGATACGCTTGCAATAGAAAAACCGAAGGAAACGAAAGTAAAGACAGACTGGAAAAAAATTGATCTCAGCAACAGGGCAAATGACCATTTTATGATTCAGTTCGGTTACGACGGCTGGACAAACGCACCGGATTCAGCCAATCCGGGCGGCTTTTCAAGGCACTTCAATTTCTATTTTATGCTTGATAAGCCTTTTAAAAGTAATCCAAGATATAGCGTAGGTTTAGGTCTTGGTTTTGCAAGCAGCAATATCTTCTTTAAAGACACATACATAGATATTAAATCAACTACCGCTACAACGTTGCCATTTAAAAATGTAGCATCTGCAGATCACTTCAAACGGTATAAGCTCACCACTACCTGGGTAGAAGCGCCATTGGAGTTCCGTTATGCCTCTAACCCTGTTACACCAGATAAGGGATGGAAAGCTGCCATTGGTTTCAAATTTGGTCTTATGCTTAAAGCGTACACAAAGGGTAAAGATCTGTTGAATTCAACCGGTAGTTCAATTTATGGCAAAGGGTATACACTAAAAGAGTACGATAAAAAATTCTTCAATACAAGTCGTGTAGCGGCCACAGCAAGGGTTGGTGTTGGTAATTTTTCAATAGATGGTTCTTATAGTCTGACCGGTTTAGTTAAGTCAGCGTCCGGTTCAACCGTTAATCCATACTCGATCGGGTTAACGATAAGTGGATTATAAAAAAATGTAATATAATTTCGGGGGGCATCTTTTGAGATGCCCTTTTTTATTTCTATATTCCGATAAGATTGCAAAGCAACCAAATGCCGGAATAGCCTGATTGTTTCAGAAACAGATCCATAGAAGGAAAGGGCTGGGGAAATACGATCCGGTGGAAACTTTATCAGCGTGCTACATATGTAAAGTTTTACCCTACTAATTGAATGTGAATTAAATACTTATTGTATGTTGGCATTATCAGGGCCTGTGAATTTTTATTTTGAAAAAAATCCTTTTTCAGCAACAGAGAAAGTCTTAGATTGCAGACAGATAACCTGCGCCAGGGTTATCTTTTTTTTTAAACCGTACCAAAATATCCTGCTAAACACCCTTACGGAATTAGCAGCAATGAAAACGCAATGACCCTCATTCAAGAACAAGAACTCATCGGGTTTTGGGATTGGGATATCAGTTCCCGCAAAAAATATCTCAGCCCTGTAATCAAGCAAATGCTTGGCTACGATGAACATGAGCTATCCAGCGACCCGGACTCATGGATCAAACTGATCATCAAAGAAGATCAGGCCGCAGTAATCAATTCTTACCAGAAGCATGTTTCCTCCAAAGGTTCTTACCCGTATGAAGTAAGGGCACGTTTCAGGCATAAGAACGGCAGTATAGTACATGTACTTTCAAAAGGTAAAATCACAGAATGGGATTATATGGGCAACCCGGTGCGAATGATCGGGTATGATACAGATGTAACCGGCATCGTAAAGGAATACACCGTAATGGAAGAACGGCATGAGCAACTTAAAACCGTTATTGATATAATGGATGCCGGTATCTGGTGTTACGACGTTTACAAGGGTAAGCAGTATTGGTCAGATAACTTTTATAACGCCATTGGTTATAATGCCACCGAAATTGCACCTACATATTTTAACCTGTTGCATGTACTTGCACACCCCGAAGACAATGGAAAACTGGTAAAGGCAATTGACGACCAGGTAAAACATAAAATACCATATTCCGTAGATGTCAGGTTGCAAAATAAAAGCGGGGTATACAACTGGTTCGAAACATCCGGGCAGGTAGCATATAATGAAGAAAACCAGCCGTCCAGGATCACCGGTTACATAGTTAAAAGAAAAGAAAATGTAGAACCGGCCAATGTGGTTGTTGAGCAATTCAAATATCCTTCGGGCGAATTTGAATATGACCTTAACCGGGCAAGGTTCAACTTTTCAAAAGAGCTGTATCACATCCTTGAGCTCGATGAAAACGCAAACACGAAGTTTGAGCCTGTCAACAATATGTTTACCGAAGCCAGCCAGGAAATCTTTCATGAAGGATTCAACAAGGCTGTTTATGCAAGAGAGCAATACGAGATCATACTTACCTGCATAACACCTGCTGGCAACGTAAAGACACTGCGGGAAAAAGGAAGACCCGTTGTTGATGACACAGGGAAGGTGGTGTCTTTAAAAGGAACGATCGAAGAACTGGAAGCCCGTAAAGCAACCGACTTCGAACTTTCCGGTGGCATATCACGCCAGGTTTCAGATCAAAATAAGCGGCTTCTGAACTTTGCGCATATTGCTTCTCACAATTTGCGAAGCCATGCCAGCAACCTGCAAATGATACTGCAGGTACTCAACACCACACAAAATGAGGATGAACGCAAGTTTTGTTTAGACTCGCTGGAGAAAATTGCTTCGTCTCTTTCCAAAAGTATTAATAACCTGAATGACCTTATGGCAATTGAGACAGAGTTAAATGTCTCCAGAATACCCATAACTTTCAAAGATGTGTTCAATAATATTACCGGCACACTCTCTCAACAGATCAATGATACAAAGGCTGAAATAACAGCAGATTTTTCAAAAAGCCCCATTATTGATTATGTTCCGGCTTACCTCGAAAGCATCATGCTCAATCTTGTATCCAATGCTATAAAATACCGTAGCCAGCAAAGAACACCACACATTGAACTGCGTACTGTTATTGAAAACGGAAGAACTGTATTGACGGTAAAAGACAATGGTATGGGTATAGATCTGAATAAACATAAAGACAAATTGTTCAGGATGCACCAGACGTTCCATAATCACCCGGATTCAAGGGGAATAGGGTTACTTATTACTAAAAATCAGGTTGAAGCAATGGGCGGTACTATAAGCGTAGAGAGCGAACCAGGTACAGGTACCACTTTTACAATCAGGTTCTGATTTCATACAGAAGAGCAGGCAAAGTGAAGTTGTTGTTGCTTATACAAAAGCACTATTAAAGCGTATTTTCAAAAAGAAAAAACCATACGGTATTACCATGACAACCACAGGTAACCGGCAGATAAAGTCCTGCCTGATAGACGATGATTTTATTCACTTGTTCGGAATGAAAAGAATGATACAACGTTATGAAACTTCCGTTGGTATTATCGAGTTTACAAATGGATTAGATGCCATTAATTTTTTCCGCTCACCGCACGATACAGCGGAAATACCGGAAATAGTTTTCCTCGATATCAACATGCCGCTTATGAACGGTTGGGAATTTATGGATGAATTTGTAAAAATCAGGCACAACATCCAAAAGAAAATAGACATCTATATACTTAGTTCTTCCACAGACAGTATGGATATTCAAAAGGCAAAATCAAACCCCGAAATAACGGATTACATTGTAAAACCGCTTACTCCGGATCTACTTAAAAAAATCTTTCTTCCCGAAGTGGCAAAAGAAGAAATTCATTAACAGGAAGGGCATTTCGAATGCCCTTTTTCAATATCAGCTAACATAAGCATCAGCAATGCTAATCGCTTCACTGATAATCGCAAGGCCTTCATCAACAGCTTCTCTCGTAATGCAAAGTGGCGGAGCTATAAAAATATAGTTCCATCTTACAAAAGTGTACATGCCCAGCTCTTTGATCTTTGCGGCTACCTTATTCATAACCACCATTTGCTCCGGCACGGCATTAAAAGGTGCCATTGGTTCTTTTGTCGCCCTGTTTTTTACCAGTTCAATACAACCAAGCAACCCTGTGTTTCTAAAATCGCCGATGCTGGGGTGTACGGTCATCAATTCCTGTACACGCAGCTCAATGTAATTGCCCATTTCTCGGGCATTGGTAATAAGTTCATCTGTTTCATATATATTCAAAACTTCCAGTGCGGCAGCACAACCTACAGGGTGTGCTGAGTAAGTAAGCCCGAGCCATAACACGTTGTCATCGAAATGTTTTGCAATTGTATCACTCACTATCAGCGCACCAAACGGAAGATAGCCTGCTGTCAGGCCTTTGGCAGTTGCAATCATATCCGGCACAACCTGGTGCACGTCAACCCCAAACCATTGGCCCGTTCTGCCAAATCCGCTCATTACCTCATCTGCAATCAACAGTATGCCATACCTGTCACACAACGCTCTTATTTTTTGCAGGTAATCAGGGGGGTATTTTATACAGCCAGACGAACCGCTTTCGCCTTCCATCAATATGGCGGCAATATTTCCCGGTCCTTCAAATTCAATAACACGCTCAATGTGGCTTACACATTCTCTTGCGCAGTTGCTTATATCTTTATCCCACGGGCAACGATAGCAATAAGGGTCTTCCACATGTATCACATTTGGCATTTGCTGCGCATCAGCAGCAAGTTTCCTCGGGTCGCCGCCTGCCGTCATTGCACCGTAGCTGGCACCATGAAATGCCCTGTAGCGTGCAATAATTTTATGACGTCCCGTATACAACCTCGCCAGTTTTATAGCATTCTCAACAGCCGTTGCACCACATACAGTAAACAGTGTTTTAGTAAGATTACCCGGTGCTATAGCAGCCAGTTTTTTTCCCAGGTCACCACGCGCTTTCGTTACACAGGCCGGTGTTACATAACTTACCTCCTGCATTTGTTTTACAACTGCATCCGTTACCCGCTGGTCGCCATGGCCAATGTTTACATTCATTAAGCCTGATGAAAAATCGAGGTAGCGTTTGTCATCATAATCATACAGGTACACACCTTTAGCATACTTAACAGCAATGGGAGCAATACCTTTTTGCCTGCTCCACGAAAACAATGTATAGTCAAGATTGTCCTGTATAACTGCTGTTGTTTGCGAAACAGTAAATCCTTCGTTCATAAATACATCATTAAAATGAGTAATAAATGTAGAAGAAATTTTTATGAACCCGGCAGTTGAATAAGCATTAAACTTCTGTTGCGTCGCACTCTTGTACTCTATAACAATACGCATCAGTTAAGAACACAGTGCCGTTAAAACGCTCAGCAGCGGTAAGAAATGCAAATGCTATAAAAGGTTTTGGGTAGCAATGATGTTCCATTGTTTTGTATCATGCTGCAGCAGGTAAAAAGCACTCACATCAAATGTTTCATTGAACTTTTTTTGTTTGTATTCACTCCACGCCAGCTCAAACATTGAAGCATCAAGATCACGGTATGCAACTGTAATGTGTGGATGAAAATTGATATCAACAGCATGCACATCTCCGGGAAATAAACTGCTAAAACTTGCGGTAAGTTCCTTTTGCAGGTATTTTACCCCATCATTTGCTAAAGGGTTTATAAAAATGACCGGGCTTTTTTTATGGGCAAATGCGCCATAATCTTTTAATGTAATGGTAAAAGCTTTTTGATTTATACGCAAGCCGTTAAACCAGTTCACCAATTCTGTATGTGCACTTCCTTTGCATTTAAAAGGCGCTTTTATCGTTATGTGCGGGTATACCCGAAGTGCGGTCTTGCTTTTAAAACGCGCAGCAAAATCGTGCTTAACAGCAGAAATCTTTTCCCGCAGTTTTCTTCCAGGTATAAGCGCAATAAAATAGAGATTCTCTTTTTTCATTTTTGTACACTAAAGCTTTTCTTCTCAAAACAACCTGCCCTGTTCTCCCGGGCGCTTAAACAAACTTCTGTCCAGGCTCCAGTCTTCTGCATTCATGCCATAAAGCTTTCCGTATTTACGGTACTGTTGTGCTACAAGCTGTGCAATAGGCCCTTCGCCACGCATGCGTACACCCCATCTTGTATCATTTACTTTACCATCGTGGCTGTTTTCTATCAGGTGCCATACTTTATCTGCGCGGTCAGGAAAGTTTTTATACAACCAGTCATGGAACAGGAACTTAATTGCACCATTTAAGCGTATAAAGGTATAAGCAGTAAACGTTGCACCATTATCCCTTGCAGCTTTCATGATGCGCTGCATTTCATGCTCGTTGAGGCCGGGTATCATCGGCCCCATCATAATGCCCATGCGCACACCGGCACTGCTAAGCTCGTTGATCACTTTCAGTTTTTGTTTGGCAGTGGTGGTTCGTGGCTCCATTACCCTGCGCAGGTCTTCATTAAACGAAGTAATAGAAACCATTGCAGAGACGATTTGTTTTTTGCCCATTTCCTGCAGCACATCTTTGTCTTTTAGTATCCACGAGTTTTTGGTAAGTATGCCAACAGGCTGGTTAAACTCATTACACGTTTCAAGCAGGCTGCGCGTAAGGCGGTACTTCTGTTCTGCAGGCTGGTAGCAATCTGTATTACCGCTAAGCATTATTGGCGTAGCATCCCATTTCGGGTGCATTAGAAACTTACGTAGCAGTTGCGGCGCGTTCTTTTTTACAATCACTTTTTGTTCAAAATCTATTCCTGCGCTATAGCCCCAGTACTCGTGCACGTTGCGTGCATAGCAATAGATACAGCCATGCTCGCATCCTGCATAAGGGTTCATGCTGTAGCTCATGCCCACATCAGGGCTGTCGACCTTATTTACGATTGTCTTTACTTCTTCTTCGATGTATTGCGTGGGCAGTGTTGTTTCTTCCCAGTCGTCAATTGCTTCAATGTGTTCCTTTGTTACTTCATTTACCAGGAACCTGTTTTTGGTATTGATCTGTGCGCCACGCCCATGGTGGTAAAAAGCGCCACCTTCTCCCGCTGCGGGAGAAGGTTTGGCGTTTGGGTTTTTCGATATGTTTTTCATTGGTAAGCCTGTTTTGCCGAGATGGCAGTTTATTAAATATGCCGTTACGTTTGTAGTACAGTGTTGCCCGCCAATACATGTTTACCATTGTGCTGAACGTTGAAGTGAGTGACACAACAGGTGATGATAGTAGTAACGCTGCCCACTACATAAAATAAATTAAAAATATATAAGCGCTAATACAATATGCGATAGTCTTCTGTATTGCTTTTTTGTTTTTGTTTGGTGGTGCCGCTGTGGTTTAAAAGGCGGCTTTCAAAAATGTGTATTACACAGGTAACAACGCCCCAGATATTAAGGTCTGCAAATTCAGTAATTTCTATATTGGCGTATCTCGCATTTTCAGACTGCAGTGTAAGTCCGTTAAAATGTTGCTGAATGCGGCGCACCATGAGATCTCCGTTAATGGCCACAACGGCAATTTTACCATTGGTAGCTTTAATACTTTTATCAACGATCAGCACATCACCACTGTTGATGCCTGCGCCGGTCATAGCATCTCCGTTCATCCTGAAGAAAAAAGTAGCCGGCTTGTTAAGAATAAGTTGTTCGTTAAGATCTATGCCGCGCTCTGCGTAGTCATCTGCTGCTGCGGCAAAACCGTTGGCATTCGCTGTTTTTACATGGTGTTGTGTGTAATTTTTCGATCCACTGTAAGAGGCGTTGTACATCTGGTCCCGTTCCATATTGTAAAAATTTTATTGACTAAATTATTTAGTAAATTTAAACTAAAATATTTATCTTTATCGTGGAAACGGGTAATAATTTTTTTTTAGTCAGTAAGTAATCACTAAACAAAATGTATATGGAAAAGGGGTTTGCAGGAACAGCTGCTGCCATGTCTTATGCATTGCAGCATTTTTACGAATATTTATTAGTGGTGCATCCATCTGCCGATGCCTGTGCACAGCTCATGGAGGAGAAGCAGTATTTTTTTGAAACCTATAATGAACGGGTGGCTATAAAAAGTCAGCCGCATATAACTGTGGCTAATTTCTTTGCAAAAGAAGAGATGGAAGATACCATTATAAGATATATGCACCGGATCATGGGCATGCAGCAAGCCTTTAACGTTACCATTAATAATTTTAGCGGTTTCCCGCCACATACCGTATATGCAAGGGTGCAGGATTATGCTTCTTTCAGGCAACTGGCCGCGGCACTGCTGCCGGTAGATCATTACGTAAAAGGCAATGGTTGCCCACCGGCAAAGTTTATTACACACCCGCATGTAACCATTGCAAGAAGGCTGAGCGCTGAAGTGTATAACAAGGCCATGTTCGAATTTTCGCAACGCACATTTTTTGCATCATTCAAAGTGCAGGAGCTGGTATTGCTAAAGCGGCGCAACCAGTTCGACAAATGCACACAGCTAACAGTATTTAAGTTGTTGTAAAGACGGGTGGCCGGCAGCGAATATTATGGCATCGCCTGTTGCCACGCCCGGTTCGGCGTTCCTCTTTTATGGCAACTGTAGCGTTCCGGTTTCGCGATGCAGTAACGAGACCGGGCCCCGTTAGTACGGCACCATTTGGTAATGCAGTTTACTTTATTTCATACGGCATATACAGCGAAGATGAATGGATCAACATCAATAGCAGGGAATGTTTAAAGCACAATATTTGTCCACAGGCGATCGTACCACTTCGCTGTAGCTGTATGAAGATTTTTATGAACCGGCAAACAATAAGACCATGGCAATATTTACAAGGAAATACCAGCGTAAAAACTATTATGTAGAGCAGGGATTGCTGTCGGCAAATGGGTATGCCGTATATGAATATGCTATTGTACTGGAGCCCCATGCAGATTTGGCAGAAACAATAGCAGCGGAAAAAAAATACTACGCAACCACATACCAGTGCCCTGAAGCATTGCATATAAAGCCGCGTATTACACTGGTGCGGTTCAAGCAACACGAGCTGATGGAAGTGCATATTATCCGCCAGCTAACGAATATAGCCACGGCAGTAAACACGTTCAAGGTAGAACTGAAGAATTATGGCAGTTATCCATCGCATACAATTTTTATACAGGTGGTAAGCAAGGTAGAGATAATGGATATTGTAAAATCATTAAAGGCATCTCAGAAGCTGATGAAATTTGATGATGAACATAAACCTCATTTTTTAACGGCTCCACATATAAGCATCGCCGGAAAATTATTACCATGGCAGTATGAAAAAAGCTGGGCCGAGTACCAGCATAAACATTTTCATGGAAGGTTTATTGCAGAGCATGTGCTGCTGCTAAAACGAAAGGAAAATACCAAAATGTGGCAGCCTGTAAACACCTTCAGTTTTAAAAACATGCACACGCAGCCGGTGCAGGCAGCATTGTTCCCTTCAAAGTAGTGATTATGCAAACAGCAGAAAATATTTCAAAGAAATACATAGACTATAATGGCGCAAAAGAAAATCACCAGCTTTCTTTTACTGCTGTTGTTGATTGTAATAGTTTTTATTGTTCTGCAGAAAGGGTGTTCAGGCCAGACCTGCAAAACCGGCCTGTAGTGGTATTGAGCAATAATGATGGATGCATCGTAAGCCGCAGCGACGAAGCAAAAGCAGCAGGTGTAGGCATGGCCGATCCCTACTTTAAATCAAAAGAGATCATTGAAAAAAATAATATAGCCGTTTTCTCTTCTAACTACAATTTATATGGAGACATGAGCTGGCGTGTGATGGAAACCCTGCGTATGCTGATGGGTGAAGATAAAGTGGAAGTGTATTCTGTGGATGAAGCCTTTATAAACATGGATGCCATACCATTCAATAAACTGGCAGATGCAGCCCGCCAGTTGAAAGAAGTAGTAGAGCAATGGACCGGCGTGGCGGTTTCTGTTGGCGTTGCACCAACAAAAACTTTGAGCAAGATTGCCAACCACATGGCCAAGGCTAATAAGCCCGTTACAAACTGTGTTACCGTATTAGACACTGTTGAATGTGTAAACGAGGCATTGGCAAAAACACCGGTAAAAGAAATATGGGGTGTGGGTACACAGTATGCCGAAAAGTTAGAAAGTTTTGGTGTGTACGATGCATACCAATTAAGCAAAATGCCCGAAGAATGGGTAAGAAAAAATCTAGGTGGCGTTGTTGGCGTAAGGCTTTTAAAAGATCTCAAATGCCAGCCTGCTATAGGCCTGGATGAAGAACTTACAGAAAAAAAGATGATTGCAACCACACGCATGTTCGGCGCGCCGGTATCAAAACTCAGCGATATTAAAGAAGCCGTTGCTACCTATACTTCAAGAGCTGCAGAAAAGCTGCGCCGCCAGAGCGGCGCAGCTTCCGTGATCAGCGTATTTGTTGTTCTCAAAGAAAAAAGAAATCCTGCAGAGCGCTTCAGGCATGGTTCTACGGTAAGCAGGGCCATGTCACTGCCACATGCCACCTGCGTTACCAGTGAGCTGATCAAACCGGCTTTGCAACTCGCAGAGCAGGCTTATTATAAGGCAGTAAATGATCACCAGGCCAACCTTTTTCAAAAGGCTGGCGTAATGCTTAGCGGTATTGTGCCTGACAGCACTCTGCAGGGAAACCTTTTTGTACCCGCCGCTCAAAACAATGGGCGTATGCTGATGGACATGATGGATAACATTAACTTTAGTATGCGCAACGATATGCTCAAATTTGCCGCCAGTGGCACCGAGCGTAACTGGAAAATGCGGCAGGAGCTGCGCAGCCCCCGCTATACGAGCCGCTGGAGCGAACTGCGGGAAGTTAAATGATTCAATTGATCTATAATGGTAAAACCTGCAATAGCAAAAGCAATAGCCCTTTCCCTGCCTGGTGCGGGTGAAAAGGCGCATTTTAACCGCATAGCCTTCACAGTAAAGAAAAAGATCTTTGCCACCCTTTCAGTTGATGATGACACACTAAACCTGATGTTTACGCCCGAAGTGCAGTTTATATTTTGCCCGCCCGCCAGCGATATTATTTTTCCTGTGCCAAATGCGTGGGGCAGGCAGGGCTGGACAACCATAAACCTGCAGAAGGCAACAAAAAACCTTGTGACAGAAGCATTGAAAGAAGCGCACCGCATAAGAGCAGAAAAATAATGATGAGCCTGGCATCTGTGCAGGTGGCATCGCCTGTTGCGTCGCACTCTTCAACTGTAGAAGCTTTATTGAGCCGGTGCGAAGATCAGGGCAAAGCATACATGATTATTTCCTTATGTTAACACAACCATCACCTATGCATTTTCAACATGGTCAGTTACCAGTATGATCTTTCCTATATGTTCGCTGCTTTCCATTAATGTATGTGCCGCCGCAGCATCTGCAAGCGCAAAGGTTTTATGAATTACCGGTGTAAACTTCCCTGCTTCTATTACCGGCCATACGTGTTGCCGCACATCTGCAATTAGCGCGGTTTTGAATTCATTATCCCGGTTGCGCAGTGTGCTGCCGGTAATAGTCAACCTGCGCCGCATGATATCGACCGCATCAAAAGATGCTGCGCCACCCTTCATGGCATTGATAAATACAAGCCTTCCATCTGTATTGAGTAAACGGATATTTTTTTCTGTATAGTCACCACCAATCATGTCAAGTATCACATCTATGCCCTGGTCTTTAAGTACAACTTCAAAGTCTGCTGCTTTGTAGTTAATACAGTTTTCCGCGCCAAGTGCTATGCATGCATCGCACTTCTCCCTGCTGCCGGCTGTGGCAAATACAATTGCGCCAAAGGCCCTGGCCAGTTGAATGGCTGTAATGCCTATACCGCTGCTTCCACCATGCACCAGGAATTTTTCTCCACGTTCCAGTCTTCCGCGTTGAAATACATTGTGCCATACGGTCAATACCGTTTCCGGTAAAGAAGCTGCCTGTATAAAATTCATGTTATGCGGTACTGGCAGGCAATGGGCAGCGTGTACAGTAACATAAGTGGCATAGCCCCCGCCGCCAACCAACGCGCAAACAGCATGACCTGGTTGTATATCTTTTACTGCAGACCCGCAGGACGCTACAATACCGGCTATTTCCAACCCGGGAATATCTGCTGGTACACCCGGTGGTGGCGGGTATTTCCCTTTGCGCTGGATAACATCTGGCCTGTTTACGCCTGCTGCTTTTACCTGTATGAGTACCTCATTTTCTTTAGGTACAGGTTTCGCTCTTTCCTGCAACTGCAATACTTCCGGTGCGCCTGGTGTGGTAATAATAATTGCTTTCATAAGTTTTAATACTGCTGAATAACTAAGCTACAACCATTGTGCTGATAAGTTTGTACCACGCGGAAAATAATGGTTTTGTTGCGAACATTGCATATGTGTAAACCTGGCTATGCAGTTTCGTTGCTGCATAGCGATATACAGTACAAGGGAGTGACACAACAAAAGCCTGGTCAGTATTACAGCTGCCGGTTACTTCATCTGCCCGTTTAAAATTTTTCACCTGTAGCAGCAAACAATCTGGTGTATTTGTATTTCATGCATTCTTTGAACATGCGGCTCGTTATTTTTGCAGTTGCATGATAACGCATAAAACAAAGGGCATAGTGGTACGCACGGTGAAGTATGGCGAAACAAGCGTTATTGCTACCATTTATACAGAGTTATTTGGTATACAGAGTTATATAGTAAAGGGCGTAAGGCAAACATCCAAAAAAGGTGCATCAAAAGCCGGATATTTCCAGGCGGCGGCTATGCTGGAAATGGAAGTATACCACAACGAGTTTAAGAACCTGCAGTTTATAAAAGAATACCAGTGGAGTTATTTGTATAATGATGTTTTTTTCGATGTGGTAAAGAACGCTGCGGCAATGTACATGATTGAATTATTGCAGCATGTATTAAAGCAACCGGAAGCTAACCCTGAATTATTTTACCTGATAGAAGATAGTTTGAAACAACTTGACAGGGGTAATGAAACGCTTACCGCTAACCTGCCTTTGTATTTTACTTTACACCTGGCTACAGAGCTTGGGTTTCAGCTACAGGGTGAGTATAACAGCCGTACACCAATCCTGGATTTGCAGGAAGGCAATTTTGTGCAGGTGGTTCCTGAACACAACCATTATGCAGTTGATGAAATTGCAAAGACCACCTCAGCCATTAATAATATTCACTTTTACAATGACCTGGAAAACTTTCATTTAAACAGGCATATAAGAAGACAATTGCTTGATACGTATGCGCAATACCTGGCTTTGCATATTGAGGGCTTTGGAGAATTGAGAAGCCTGAAAGTATTGCAGGAAGTTTTGAGTTAAGCACCTGCAAAATTTTGCAGGTGCTTAAGATTTATTATCTGCCAAAGAATACCTTAACGCCTACGTTTAAGGCAGTTAAATTAGTCAGTGTATTGGCACCGGCATAAAAAATGTCTTGTTTACCGGAAACATCCCCGGTTGATAATTTATCAGTTGTTTTACTGGTTTGGTAGCCTGCTGATATGAGGTCATTCAAAAACAATAATTCGAACTGAACCTTTCTACTGAAGTCATAAGCTACACCAGGATTTATTGTAATACCAGCTGATAATGTTTTAGTATCCTGAATATATAATTCGCCGTTATATTGTTGGCGTTTTTCACGATCAAAATTGATGTTTAATGATTCCCTGATAAACATGTAAAAATTCTTTCCGAGTGGTTTATACTGAGCCAGGTAAAAGCCACCGCCAAAAGAATGCGTGTTTAAACTCTTATCTACCGAAGCGCTCCTGTAAGCATATCTCAGGCTAATACCTGCTACTTTGTTATCACTGTAAACTTTACCGAAATTGGGAGAAACTGCCAGGTAGTTTGTATTACTTCCGGAACTGCTCGTGTGGTTAAACGAGACGTTTCCTCCAAGAATTGCAGAACCTTTTGAAATCTGGGCTTTAGAAGCAGTTGCAAAGGCGAGAGTTGTCGCAAGGACAAGGGTAAATTTTGGGTGCATAAAATTAATTTAAAGCCGAAACAAAGAAATCAAATGCAAAAGATGTGTTATAGCAATAGCTTTAACAACAGTTTATGTTACGACAAATACGTAACGGTTAGGAGTTAGTGTTTGTAAGTAAAAAATCCCGCGGTGTAAACCTGCGGGATTTTTTTATTTTATATGGTGGTTATATTTTTCCGTTTTTTATCTCGTCCACTACATTCGGGTCCAGCAGTGTTGAAGTATCGCCAAGGTTCTGTGTTTCTCCTTCTGCAATTTTTCTAAGAATGCGGCGCATGATTTTACCGCTTCTTGTTTTGGGCAGGCCCGACACAAATTGTATTTTATCTGGTTTTGCAATAGGGCCAATGATGCGCGTTACTGTTTGCAGAATATCTTTCCTGGTAAGAGATTCATTGCCGTGCGAGCCCTGGTATATAACGTAGGCATAGATGCCCTGGCCTTTAATGTCGTGCGGGTAGCCAACTACTGCACTTTCTACCACACCTGCATGCATATTAATGGCATTTTCCACTTCGGCCGTACCTATCCTGTGGCCGCTTACATTTAGTACATCGTCTACACGGCCTGTTATGCGGTAGTTGCCTTCTTTATCTTTTAATGCGCCATCACCGGTAAAGTAAAGGTTTTCATAGGTGCTAAAGTAGTTTTTTCTGCAACGTTCATGATCACCATATGTTGTGCGGATGATAGAAGGCCATGGGGCTTTAATGCACAGGTTTCCTTTATACAGGCCATCTTCGGTGTCTGTAACCTCTTTACCATTTTCATCTACCAGTATTGGTTGCACACCCGGCATAGGTAGTGTTGCCCAGCTTGGTTTGGCATCGGTAACGCCGGCGAGGTTCGAGATCAATATTCCGCCGGTTTCTGTCTGCCACCAGGTATCTACAATTGGGCACTTCTTCCTGCCCACATATTCATCATACCAATGCCATGCTTCTTCGTTAATTGGTTCTCCAACGGTGCCCAGTATTTTTAAAGAAGAAAGATCTTTGCCCTGTAATGGCCCGAGGCCAAAACCCATTAAACTTCTTATGGCAGTAGGTGCTGTATAAAGAATATTTACTTTAAACTTATCAATGATCTGCCAGAACCTGCCTGCATCGGGCCAGGTAGGTACGCCTTCAAACATTAACGTTGTACCGCCTGCACTCAACGGGCCGTACACAATATAACTGTGCCCTGTAATCCAGCCAATATCTGCTGTGCAGAAGTGCACATCTCCGCGCTGGTATTGAAATACATTTACAAAAGTATAGTTGGTGTACACCATGTACCCTGCACATGCATGTACCACACCTTTCGGCTTGCCGGTTGAGCCGGACGTATATAAAATAAACAGCGGGTCTTCTGCATCCATTTCTTCTGCCGGGCACTCATTAAGGCCGAGTGTTTCAATTTTCTTTACTTCATCTTCCCACCATACATCACGCCCTTTGATCATCGATACCGGCGTCCTGGTGCGGGTACACACAATAACCCGTTTAATGGTCCTGTTGCCTATAAGTGCATCATCTATTACATTCTTTAGCGGAATATCCTTTGCGCCCCGGTATGCCCCATCACAGGTTACAATATATTCCGCCTGTGCATCGTACAAGCGGTCTGCAATACTTTGTGCGCTAAAGCCGCCAAAAATTACCGAATGCACTGCGCCAATTCTGGCACAGGCCAGTACTGCAATAGCCAGTTCAGGAATCATGCCCATATAAATACAAACACGATCACCCTTTTGCACGCCATTATTTTTAAGAACGTTGGCAAACTGGCACACTTTAATATAGAGATCCTTATAGGTAAGTATCCTGTGGTGTTCATCAGGATCGTTTGGCTCCCAGATAATGGCCGGCGTATTGGCCAGCGTTTTTAAATGCCTGTCGAGGCAGTTTTCGGTAATGTTAAGCTTTGCGCCTTTAAACCATTCTACGTTTGGCTCTGTAAAATTCCAGTCAAGCACTTTCTCCCATCTGCGTTTCCATTGAAAATAGCCACCGATATTGCCCCAAAAAGTTTCCGGGTTTTCTATACTTTGATTATACGCTTCTCTGTACTGGTCTAAAGATTTAATTTGATAAGGATATGACATGCCAATCAATTATTTTGAGGGCTAAATGTACAACCAAACTTTTTTTGTCGATCATTGATGATAGAACAATCATATCATTTTTTTGTATACAAACATTTGTTCTTCGTGGCATCGCCTGTTGTGTCACTCACTTGTACTGTGGGAACAGTGAGCAGCAGGCGAAAAGGCAGTAAGGTAACAAGGTGGGTGATAGTTTGCGTAGTTGAATAACTGTTGTTTTCATTGTTCAGTCATATGCTGCAGTACAAGAGTGCGACGCAACGAAAGCTTCATGCATTTTCAACTGCCGGGTACAAAAAAATTACTTACCTGTATTTTGCAGCAATACAGTTCTTTCATTTTGTGCACGCAATCTTTTGCACAACATCTTTACAGCGCCTTTGATGATCTCCGGTCTTGTTTCAAGTAACTCATAGAATGGAAGCTGATCAATCTTGAACAAATAACAATCTGTAAAGGCAGTGGCACTGGCCGATCTTTTTTCTGCATCGAATAAAGAAAGTTCCCCAAAAATATCATTCTCTTTATCAAATATAATCAGCGTTGTTTCGCCTTTGTGTATGCGCACGCTGCCCTGGTAAATGATATACATACTATCGCCAATAGCATTTTCTTCAAAGATGCGTTCACCTTCCTTGTATTCCACTTCCTGCATAAGCGGGGCAAGGTCTGCAAGAATATGCTCAGGCGTTTCAGAAAAAATGCTTGTGCTTTTTAGTACCAATACTTTTTCCAGCAGCAGTAATTTGTTTGTCATAACATTATTAAGCGTAAAGTGGACGGTTTCTTTAAGAAGGATGTTTTCTGCAAACAGGTATTTTTTCAACAGGGCGGCATCATAATTCATTTGCGCTTTGTGTAATGTGTATGCTGCGCATGCTTTAGACCAGTCGAAAAATGGAGTGTGTGTACTACTTAAAATGTGTGCAGGTATATCATCCTGAGTTTGTATAGAAAGCGCTTGTTTATGATTGAGCTGGGAGATGCGGTGTTCAATGTCTCCTTTCTCGTAAATGATGATAAAATCGTGAGACAGCTTACGCGGTACAGCCATTTCAAGCATTTCAAAAGCATTGGCATTTTGCTCTTTATTATCCACCGATAATGAGCGGCGAATCTTGTCTATTTCCTGGTCTTTGAAAAGTATGGCGAACAGGTACAGGACATTGTCTCGTATCTCCTGCAATTCAATAGCGAGCGAGTTTGAAATAAGCGGCAAACCAGTGGTATGTTCTGCTGCCTTTTTTTGCAGTTGTAAAATGGTGGCAGCGTTTGCGATTGCATTTTCGGCTACTGTTTGCAGCTGCAGGTGGCTGCCGGTGCCGGCTTTTTGACGGCCGTGGTAAATTGCTTTTGTAATAGTATTGGTATGTTCAGGTAATGTATGGTAAAGTTCTGCCAGGTTATTAATACCTGCATGGCCGCCAATAATGCCGCAAATGCGAATAAGCTGACGTCGTTCCTCAAAGCCGGCTTCTTTACTGCGCAGGTAACCTGTTATAACCGGCACAGCAAGCTCACCGTTTTGGAGTAATGCTTTGTAAACCGCTTTATCATGTTGTTTCAACCGGCTGAGCAATGTTTCTACGATCTGAACGTCTGGCCATTTGCCTGCTTCACTGATTGCAGCAACAGCAACGGTTTCATCTGTATCATTTACCAGGGTTATCAACTGATCCCTGAATAATGGTTGTTTAGCCTTTGCTATCGCAGCCGCCGCAATAATGCGTTCTTTGCTGTTTGCAGCCGTGCATTTTTCGATAACAATTTTCGCTACCTCATGATAGTATTTGCCATTGGCATTCGAAAGCAAAGTGCCCAGTGCTTCAGACCCGATAAAAGCATCTGCATTGTTGATGTTTGCAAATACAAAATCATCCTCGTTACCCTTTTTGCAAATGGCTGCAAAGGCGCTGTGTTTAACTGCAGCACGAATATTTTTATGGAGAAGAATTTCTTTGATGGCCGCTGTGTTGATTTCAATCAGGCCTTCCTGGAATAACACCAGCAGTTCATCTTTAACGTTATCTGACGGATGTTTTAATAAATGGCTAAGCAGTTGTTCATCCAGCACGCCAATATTCCTGAAACGTATTAGCCGTAATATGTGAATTACTTCAGGCTCGTTGGCATCTAATAACTTCTTCCTGATAAGCGATAATGTTTCCGGTTCATCCAGCGAAAGATCTGCACTGGTATAAAATTTACTGGTAATAGCTTTTAGTACGGTGTTATAATATTCGCGGTCTAAAAAGAATATGCTTATAATCCATAGAACGGCAAAACCCAAAAGAAAATAAGCAAGGGCAATAATATCTATACCATGCTGTATCTGTATCAGTTCAAACAGCAACACACCAGAGAAGAGGTAAGCAAACGGGTCCATTATGCCTTTAACTATATTATGAGACCGCAGCCGGTCATGTGTACCCAATGGCTGCATTACACTAAGAAACACCGGAGAGTTAATGGCGGTCTTTAACACATCAAGTACGATGCAGGTAGCGCCAAACATGTACAGTACGGCATTGCCCTCGCCCAGGCTGTAGCGAAATGCGATGACCATTACAATGCAGGCAGCAAAGATGATTGGGGTAAAAAGCAACGACTTTTTTACGCCAATGGTTGTTAAAAGTTTGCCGGTAAATAACAGCTTTACAATAAGTGCACAAATACGAATAACGGCCAGGAAGGCGCCAATGAATACAGCAAAATCAATATCATCATGATAAGCTTCCTTGATTTTACTGTAAAAAGAAAAGTTTGCCACCACGATGCATACAGACATGATAAATGCCAGTATAGCCAGCCAGAAGATCAGCCTATTGGAGGTGAAACGTTTAATGAAGCCAACTGCCAGGCTTTCTTTATGCGCATGTTCATGAGCATCATTGTGCGTATGGTGTTCTTCATGTACATGCAAGGTTCCTGCCCGTATAATCTTGTTCAGAAAAGGCAACGAAGCAAGCATACAAAGAAAAGCAGGTATAAGCAGGTTTGCTGTGCCCACATACGATACTGTTAAAGAAGCCAGTGTGTAACCAATAAATTTTGCCGGAATATCGCCTGCGCTTATAATGCTAAACAATCTCTTGCTTTGTCTTACTTCAAAAACAAGTGCAGCAATACCCCAGAATTCAAGATTGCTCAGCAGGTATAAAACGTTGAACCAAATCAGCACAAAGTAATCAAAACGCGGTATTGGCAAAGTGTATCCAAAAAGACGTATAAGCAGTATACTGCCCGCCATAAAATAAATAATGTATTTACTAAGATTGGCTATACTGTATCGGTGTTCCAGCTTGCTGTAGATATAGCCGGTTAGCCAAAGAGCAAGAGATGTACATATATAAACAAACGTAAGGTCAGATACTTCGTGCCTGCTCAGGAAAGTTGCATAGGCAGACGTAAAGAAAAATGCAGTGCCGGCCCCCTGGAAAAACTGCATCCAGAACAATTTAGCAACCAGCCATCTTTCCTCTTTGCGCACATTTAGTAAACGTGCAATTGCTTCTAATGTCATGTCGGTTCGTTATTGGCCATATTGCAAGCTAAAAGCAACTTTCAGTTCCTGCAGGTGCTTTTGTTTCAAACTATTTCGTCTTTCGTTAGATGTAGTGGTAAAATAATGATGCGTTTCAAAAAATCCTATTTGCATCTGTTGCCATTCGCGGTCATCCGCTGCAATTTTGTACGACAGGAACTCCTTTCTCAATGCATCACTTATTGGTTCAAAATCATTTCGCCCAAGGTAATCCAGGTCGGCATCGCAAATAATTCTTTCAGTATGCGTCGCAGGGTTTTGTGGAATTTTTGTCGCCATTATCATTCCACATATGGCGTCAAGTGCCTGCGCTGCCAATACACTATCAAGCTCTTCCCTTACCAGTTTGCAACTCTCAGCTTCGTGGCCACGGTATACACTGCAAAAGCCTGTGTCATGGTAAAGTGCTGCAACCTTCAGCAAATGCAGGTCATTCTCGGCAATACCTTCTGCTTGTGCAATGATCTCAGCCTGCTCAAGCACATCTTTGGTATGTGCTGCATTATGATAGGTAAGCTGCTCAGGTAACTGCTCTGTTAACCGCAGCAATACATGTGCTTTCAATATTTCGAAGGCTTCAGCAGATATCATACGTTCAGTTAAACCTCATAAATATAGAGATTTATCGTTAACACAAATAAACACGTGGCATATCAATACCCGTATGAATTTTCAGCATCACCCGTTAATGATTTAAACGTTTTTTCATGTACCCGGCAATAGTGCTGCTATTGGGCTGCTGTTGCGTCGCACTCTTCAACTGTTGAATGTTTTCCGGGCAATTAAAAACAGGTCGGCTAAAAGTGGTACAGTTAATTTTATGGTCCACTGGTTTACGCCCACCTTTTGGTATAAATTATGCGTATGTTAAGCTCTTAAAATAAGGTCATAGTGAGAATACAGATAAGGGAGCAATCATTTATAGCAAGAATTGCCTGCATAGTGTTGAAACAGAAAAAGGTAGCGGTAGTTACAGGAAATATTATCCATCTATACAATACCGGTAAAGAAGAATTCCTGTCAAATAAAAGGTGGCTACAGCACGAGCTGGTGCACGTACTGCAATACCGTGAGCATGGCCACCTGAAATTTATTTCACTTTACCTGTGGGAGTCTTTAAAAAAAGGTTATCACCAGAATAGGTTTGAAAAAGAGGCAAGATTGTATGAGGATGAGCCCGCATTGTCAGCAAACGTGCAGGTTATCTGATCCATTCTATTTCACCTACTTCAAAAGACTGTTCCATTGCGGCAGTTACTTTCAACCTGCCGTGCTCGTCAACACTGTTTATTGTGCAATCAAATAAAACATTGCCTTTTTTTAAGGTCACCGTGGTGTTTTTTTTATATAGTATCGAGTTATACCTGTCTTTAATTGATGCAGGGTTAACACATAAAGTGTTGTAACTTTTATCGAGATATGCGCACAGTTGTTTTGCAAGCATCAGCGGGTCATGATTTTTTCCGGTTATTTGCTTCAGGCTTACAGGATTTTGAATAACATCGGCGAACCTTGTCTGGTTAATATTAATGCCTATGCCTACGATGCTCCACTGCCAATCCATGCCTCTCAATACATTTTCTATTAAGATGCCTCCTGCCTTTCTGTCACGCCAGTAAAGATCATTTGGCCATTTAACAGAATTTTCATCAACACAATGCGCGCCAAAAAAATCATGAACGGCTACTGCCATCGCCATACTTAGAAGAAACTTAGGTTGTGTGGCAATCTGCCGGGCATCAATAATTACCGATAATAAGATGTTTTCACCTTTCGTCGTTATCCAGCTTTTGCCACGCTGCCCTTTCCCTGCTGTCTGCTCGTGTGCAAATACTGCAGTTCCATGAGCCGCTGTGCCATTATTAATCATTTCCATGGCATAGTTGTTGGTGCTGCCAGTACTGTCAATTTCCAGCAGTGGCGTTCCGAGGGGATTATTTGTAGATGAAGCAGTCAAAGAATTACTATTTTTGTCCAAATCTACGTGAGTAAGTTTGTAATGCCAGCCAGCTTTAAACTAGCAAAATAAAAGCCGGATTATTGCATCTGCGTTACTGCAGCAGATTGGTAAACAGAACCCTGCAATCTGTAGTTCGGCCCACAACGGGCATGCAACAACAAATAACCTGGTTCAAAAAAAGCATATAATATTATTTATCAAATTTTTTGATTATTGGAAACTTTATCTCTTTTGAGCAATCGTAAAAAGCAAACTGTAACGAAGCTTACCAGGAACTCAAAACTCTTCAAGTCCATCATCAGCGCAATCCAGCAAAAAAAAGGAGAACAGATTGTTTCCCTCGACCTGCGTAAAATACCGGAGGCCGTTGCGGATTTCTTCATCATTTGCCAGGCTACCACCAATACACAGGTAAAAGCGATTGCCGATAGTGTGGAGGATTTAGTAAGAAAAAATTGTGGCGAAACCCCTTACAAGCACGAGGGTCAACAGGCAGCACAGTGGATATTGATCGACTATGTAAATGTTGTTGTGCATGTAATGCAACCGGAAACCCGAAAATTCTATAAGCTGGAAGAAATGTGGAGCGATGCAGCTTTAACAGAGCATGATGAAGGATAAGAATTATTTTGCACTACGCAACTTTTCTACCGAAAAAACATTAATACATACAGAGAAGCAATCATAACATGGCACAGGAAGATAATAAACAAAAGCCCTTGTTTTCAGGAAGGGGAAGCGATGACAGAGGATCTAAAAAGCCTCCACGTTTTAGTATTTATTGGGTATATGCACTTATAGCAGTAATTCTTCTGGGTTACCAGCTTTTACAAACAAATTCCACATCATCTGCAGATATTTCGCTCCAGGTTTTTAAAGATTCAATGCTTGCGCAAAATGATGTAAAAAAAATAGACCTGGTAAAAAACAAAGAAATTGTAAGGGTTTATATCAAACAGGAAAGTCTAAGCAAACCTTACTATAAGAACAAACTGAAGAAAGAACTGCCTGCTAATTACAGTAGTCCGCTCTTCGAATTCCAGGTTACAGATTGGGAAAGCTTCAATAAAACACTCGATGATTTTTATAAAACACACCCGGAAGTTCCCGAAGTTCCTGCTCCTGCTATTACAGAAGGTGAGTGGCTTGGGCCGATTGCACAAACAATACTTACGGTACTGTTCTTTGTAGGCCTGTGGGTGTTGCTGATGCGTAAAGTAGGTGGCCCCGCCGGTGGTGGCGGCGCAGGTGGCATATTCAGCATCGGTAAATCGAAAGCTCAGCTTTTTGATAAAGGAACTAAGGTAAACATCACTTTTGCTGATGTTGCAGGTTTGGATGAGGCCAAAGTAGAAGTAATGGAAATCGTGGACTTTCTGAAAAGCCCCAAAAAATACACATCACTTGGCGGTAAAATACCAAAAGGTGCGTTATTGATCGGCCCCCCCGGTACAGGTAAAACATTGCTTGCAAAAGCAATGGCTGGTGAAGCACAAGTACCGTTTTTTAGCCTTAGCGGTAGCGATTTCGTGGAAATGTTTGTGGGTGTGGGTGCCAGCCGTGTAAGAGATCTTTTTAAACAGGCAAGAGAAAAAGCACCATGTATCATCTTTATAGATGAGATTGATGCTATTGGCCGTGCACGTGGCCGTAATGCCATCATGAGTAATGATGAGCGTGAGAATACATTGAACCAGTTATTGGTGGAAATGGATGGTTTTGCAGGCGATGCAGGAATCATCATTCTTGCCGCTACCAACAGGCCCGATGTGTTGGATAGTGCATTGCTTCGCCCGGGCCGTTTCGACAGGCAGATATCTATCGATAAACCAGATGTAAAAGGGCGAGAAGCAATCTTTAAGGTGCATCTGAAACCTATCAAAATTTCGCAGACACTCGATATTCATAAACTTGCTGAGCAAACCCCGGGTTTTGCAGGCGCAGATATAGCCAACGTTTGTAACGAGGCTGCACTAATTGCCGCAAGAAAGGGGAAAGATGCGGTAGATATGAGCGATTTCCAGGATGCTATTGACCGCGTAATCGGTGGGCTGGAAAAGAAAAATAAGATCATTCTCCCCGAGGAAAAGGAAATTATTGCTTACCACGAGGCTGGCCACGCGATATGTGGTTGGTTCCTGGAGCATGCTTATCCCTTGCTGAAAGTAACAATCGTACCGCGTGGTACAGCAGCGCTTGGGTATGCCCAATACACACCGAAAGAGCAATACCTGTACAACACAGACCAGCTCATCGACCAGATTTGTATGACGCTCGGCGGCCGTGCAAGCGAAGAAATTTTCTTTGGTAAAATATCAACCGGTGCATCAAACGATCTGCAGCAGATTACACGCATGGCTTATTCAATGATCACCGTATATGGCATGAACGACAAGGTTGGTAACATCAGTTTCTACGATCCTTCACAGGAAAATTCGTTTACCAAACCTTACAGCGAAGAAACGGGCAAACTGATAGATGAAGAAGTGAGAAAGCTGATTGATGCAGCATACGAAAGAACAAAAGCACTGCTAACCGAAAGAAGGGTTGAAGTAGAAAAACTGGCACAGCAACTATTGAAAAAAGAAGTGTTGTTCCAGAGTGATGTGGAAGCGCTGATCGGGAAACGCCCGTTTGGCGATAAGAAGTTGCTCGATGTAGATGAGGATGGTAAAGATGAACACCACACAGGTTCTGGTGCCGTAAGCGAAGGTGTACCACCGTATGACAGTGGTTTATCTGTACCTCCAATGAAAGCAGAAGGCTAATTATTATTATACCGGCTTTTAGTTCTTTGGTCATCGCCTGTTGTGTCACTCACTTGTACAGTTAAAGCTTTATGCAACAATTCCAGGTTACCGGCCTGTTAAAAGGTATGAAGTACAGAGTAGCGCAGCAAAAAGCTGCTGATAGCACTACAGTACAAGAGTGCGACGCAACGGAAGATCAATAGCAGTACTGCAGCCGGGCTCATTATAAAATATATGGTCTTTTAAGCAGAAACAAATACAATGAAAGTATCCGCTTCAAAAGAAAAAATACTGAAGAAAATAAGACAGGCATTGGCAACACCAGTGCCTGTTCCATTTCCACAAAGTGAAGGAAATGAAAGTCTTTTTACACCCGCTGTACAAGAGCCGGAAGTGGAGTTTGCAGAAAATTTTTCAAAACTGCAGGGCCGGTTTTCTTACTGCCAGAACGAAACAGAATTAGCAGCCCAGCTTGCGCAGTTGCTGCAACACCGTAACTGGAAAAACATTTACTGCAACGAGAGCGCACTAAAATCTTTACTGCTACAAAATGCCTTTGCTATCGACTATACCGCTGATCTTGCCGGTTGCGATGCGGCTATAACAGACTGCGAGTACCTGGTGGCAAGAACCGGCAGTATTTTACTGAGCAGTGCTCAGCAGAGTGGCAGAACAGTAAGTGTGTATGCGCCGGTGCACATTTGTATTGCTTATACAGATCAGCTTGTGTACGATATTAAAGACGCCATTACCGGCATAAAAGAAAAACAGGAACAACTGCCATCTCTTATAACTTTGGCAACGGGACCAAGCAGAACTGCCGACATAGAAAAAACACTGGTGGTTGGTGTGCACGGGCCAAAAGAGGTGTTTTGTTTTTTGCTTGAACGATAAGCTTATACACGCTTTTATGAAACAAGATCAACATCATTTATTCGTATACGGATCGCTGCGCAAAGGTTTTCACCATGCTGCGCATGAATACATCAGTAAATATTTTTCGTTTGTGAGTACCGGGAAGATACGCGGCACGCTGAGCGATATGGGAGATTACCCGGCTGCAACGCCATGCGATGAAGAACATTATATTATAGGTGAGTTATATGTAATACAGCATGAAGAAGAATTTACGTGGGCCATGGAACAGCTCGATGAATACGAAGGTTTATTTCCTGAAGAAGACGAAGGTGAAGAAATCCTTTTCAGGAGGGAGATGACCACTATTTTTACTGACAACGGAGACATCAAAAACGCATGGGTTTACTGGTACAACGGCGATGTAAGTGGCAGGCCTGTTATTGCTTCCGGTGATGTAATGCAATACGTACAGGAGAAACTCAAACAATAGCAATGAATCTTCCGGAAGGTAAAAAGATATATTTTCTCTCAGATTTCCATCTTGGGATACCTGACTATGCGGGTAGCCTGGTACGCGAAAAAAAAATCGTTGCCTTTCTTGAAGCTGCACGTAAAGATGCCGCTGTAATTTTTTTGCTGGGAGATATGTTTGATTTTTGGTACGAATACAAAACGGTTGTACCAAAAGGTTATGTAAGAATTTTGGGGAAGCTTGCAGAGATCACAGACAGTGGTATTCCGGTGCATTTTTTTGTAGGTAACCATGACATGTGGATGGCAGGCTATTTTGAGCAGGAGCTGAACATTCCGGTCTATTATGAGCCCAAGATTTTTGAATGGAACGGAAAGCGTTTCTACCTTGGCCACGGCGATGGCCTTGGTCCCGGTGATCATAAGTACAAAATGCTGAAAAAAGTTTTCCGTAGCCGTTTTTGCCAGTGGCTATTTGGCCAGTTACATCCCACCTGGGGCATTGGGCTGGCAAATTATTTTAGCGGTAAAAGCAGGGTGAAAACCATGCAGAGTGATAAGATTTTTCTTGGTGAAGCAAAAGAATGGCTTATTATCTTTTGCCGGCAGATCCTGTCAAAAGAACATTTTGATTATTTTATTTTCGGGCACCGTCACTTTCCCCTGGACTTTCCTTTGAATGCGCACAGCAGGTACATTAACCTGGGCGACTGGATCAGGGATTTTACGTACGCCTGTTTCGACGGCACCGAACTACACCTGAAAAAATGGGAAGATTAGTATGCTTATTTGTAACTTGTTTCATCGCATTATCTGTACACGCAACGGGTAATGATACAGCATTGCAACTGGTAAAAGAAAAGCACCTGCCTGGCAACTATAAAGATTTTTACGCTGATAATTTTGGCAATGTGTTTCTTGTATCTCTCAACAACCAGGTAAAAAAACTAAACCAGCAGTTCGACTCCGCAGGGGTTTTTAACGACATTCGCCGGTATGGGGATATCTATAAACTAGATGTAACGAATCCATTAAAAATATTGGTTTACTACAGGGATTTTACAACCATTGTAATCCTGGATCGGTTCTTAAACGTGCGCAATACCATTGATCTTCGCAATGCCGGTATAATGCAGGCCAAAGCGGTTGCACAGAGTTACGATAATAATTATTGGGTGTTTGATGAGTTGAACGGTAAAATCAAAAAGGTTGATGACAATGGTACGGTACTGCTGGAATCGCCGGACCTGAGAATACTTTTTGCTTACGAGTACAACCCCCAATACATAACAGATACCGATGGTGCGCTGTATTTATACGACACAAAAAAAGGCTGGACTATTTTTGACTACTATGGTGCATTTAAAAAACGTGTTGATGTTACCGGATGGAAAGATGTAAGTGTAAACCGTAATGTGCTTCGTGGATTAGACAGCTGTTGCCTTCAAAATTATAATGTGGCTACCTTTGCGCAACAGCAAGTGCCTGCCGGCGCAGCATTATTGAATGCCGTAAAGATACAACAACAACTCAACAGGTTTTTTGTATTAAACAACCAGGGTCTATTTCTTTATAGTACGAAATAACATGAAGGAAATTCTTCAGCTACAATTTCTTGACAATACCTTACAACTATATATTGAGGTATTCGGCGCTATATTGCTCGCACTTATCAGCAAGCGTATTTTGTCGCGCTACCTGGCAGCATTAATGTTCAGGCTTTTTACAAAGAGGGAAAAAAATTCGCGCAAAAAATCTTTCGTCGAACTCATTGTGGCACCGCTCGATGCTTTTATCATAACTTTTTTCATCGTTATTGCGCTCGATAAACTAACGTTGCCCACAGCACTTCAGTTTAAGGTTTATAAAGTAACAACAAGAGATCTGTTAGATGGTATTGCCAGTCTTGCCATTATTGTAACCTTTATACGTTTGTGCATCCGCGTTGTCAAATATTCTGCGCTCATACTGGAAGAAAAGGCTAACCTCACAGCAGACCAAAGCGATAATCAACTCGTTGTTTTTTTCAGGGATTTTTTCCGCGTGGTATTGTACATTATGGGCGTGCTGCTCATTTTACGGTTTACTTTTCATTACGATATTGGCAAACTGGTTACCGGCCTTAGCATTGTGGGCGCTGCAGTGGCACTTGCAACAAAAGAAAGTCTCGAAAACCTGATTGCATCTTTCATTATTTTTTTTGATAAACCTTTTACTACAGGAGATCTTGTAAAAGTACAAGGCTTTACCGGGAATGTCGAAAGAATCGGTTTACGTAGCACACGCATACGGACAGACCATAAAACATATATCACCGTTCCCAATAAACAAATGGTAGATACAATCCTCGATAATATTACACTTCGATCACAAAGGCGCGTAGAGATCAAACTGGAGATTGGTTTATCTGCAGAAAGCAGCCGGTTGAAAGCAGCGATAGCTGCAGTAAAAGCTTTATTGCAAAACAACAGTATAGAAAGCAGCACCGTATTCCTGAGCGATACCGGTAAAAATGCGCATGTTATTACAATTGAGTTTTTCACCACAATGGCGCAAACCATTACAGAATTCAATGCACTAAGAGAAGAAATAAATTTTGCTATTATTGATTTGCTTGCCAGCCACAACATAGAACTGGCTGCGGCAAATACAGATGTAGTTGTTACACAAAAGCAATAGCACTATTGTGTAGCAGCAACAATTTCGCCTAACTCCTTATCAACCTGTCCCAGTTTTCCATACTCCTCTACCCGGCCAATTTCCTTTCCTTGATGCATAACAATAAATGTAGGTGCCTTTGTAACGTTAAAGACCTTGTGAAGATTATATAAAGTTGTTTTGCGCCGGTCAAGACCAATGAGGGTAATGGAGCTGTCAGGAAAACCACTTTTGTCTACCAGGCGGTAAAATACGGGCAACAGGTTTTGGCTGTCTTCGCACCAGGTGCCGCCAAATACAACAAGCTGTATATCCTGCGCATGTTTCTTAAAAGCAGCCACAGCGGCGGCATCAGCCTGCCCGTACTTCATGTTATCGTTAAACCACTTAAAAGCTGTATCGTTTTGAATGTCATTTCTCGAAATAATACCTTTTAAAACTTTCGTATTGTTTTCAGCGTCTGTACTTACTTCGTAATTACGTACCTGTGCATTTGTAGAAAGCACGGTTATAAGGCCAAGCATGATTAAAACGGTAACAGCAATTTTTCTCATACGCCTAAATTAGCTTTCCATTCCAAAAGAAATGCCCTGAATTTTGTTAAAGATTGGATCAGTTGCATCTGTGCATCGGCCTTTTTGCGGTTGTCTTTCATGTATTGTCTCGCCCCTTCAATCGAAAATTTGCGTTGGCGCAGCAGGTAATAGATCAGTTGAAGGTTTTTTACATCCTCTGGTCTGAACAGGCGGTCCCCTTTACGGGTTTTGCGCGGCTTTAAAACAGTAAACTCAGCTTCCCAGTACCGCAGCAGCGATGGGTTTACGTGAAACCATTTAGCAACTTCGCTTATGGCATAATATTGTTTTTGAAAAAGCACTTCGTCAGCCGGTACATCCACCATTACAATGTCAGCATCCATTTCTTTGAAAGATTTTCTGCCCCGTTTGCCAGCTGCGGTCCGTGGCGTGTCTGCAACAGTTTCCTGCGCTGTAGCCACCGGTTCTTCGCTTTCAACAAACACCATGGCCGTTTCAGCATCTGCGTGCTGTTCCGCTTTTATATCTTCCACCACAGCTTCCACAGCTTTTTTTTCAGCGCTTTTTGTTTCTTCAGGCGCAGCAACCGCTGCAAAAAGGTCTAACTGTAGCATATTGTAAAATTAATGATCATAACTGCAGCGACCGAAAGGGTGCGCAAACATTGTGCAAAACTTGTGGAGTGGCCGGTTTATTTATGTGATGAGCCAGGCAGCACCCCTTGTAGCATCGCCTGTTGCGTCGCACTCTTGTACCATATAACATTTGGCAACAACGATACTGTAATAGCAGTCAAACACAATTGCTTAACGGCAGTCCTCATGAAAGCCGCGAATGATAATGCAATCAATCGTTAGTTTTTATTTCTAAGCGTTCATGTACATGTTGCTAAAACTGTTATTTTGCAGCGCTTTACAAATAAGCCTTGCAACAACAATTTCAATAAAAATGCCTGTATATGAAAAATGTATCTGTAATCGGCGCCGGCACAATGGGTAATGGTATTGCGCATGTTTTTGCACAAAGCGGTTTTGCAGTAACGCTGGTAGATGTAAATACCGCACAGCTGGAGAAGGCGTTGCAGACCATAACAAAAAATTTAGACCGCCAGGTTAGCAAAGGCACCGTTACAGAAGCGCAAAAGGCAGATGCACTACAGCATATCAAAACCTGCGATGACTTAGCCGGGGGTGTAAAGGATGCCGATCTGGTAGTAGAAGCTGCCACAGAAAATACAGAGCTGAAGCTGAAAATTTTCAGGCAGTTGGATGAAGCTGCACCTGCAGGTGCTATACTGGCTTCCAATACTTCATCAATTTCTATTACAAAGATTGCAGCGGTAACCAAACGACCCGGAAAGGTAATTGGTATGCACTTTATGAACCCTGTACCGGTAATGAAGCTGGTAGAAATTATTAATGGCTATGCCACGGATAATTCTGTTACAGATACTATTGTTGAATTGAGCAGGCAATTAGGCAAAGTGCCCTGCGTAGTAAATGATTACCCGGGCTTTATAGCCAATAAGATACTGATGCCAATGATTAATGAAGCTATATGCAGTTTGTACGAAGGCATTGCCGGTGTAGCATCAATAGATACCATTATGAAGCTGGGAATGGCACACCCGATGGGTCCTTTGCAACTGGCAGATTTTATAGGCCTGGACGTGTGCCTGAGTATTTTAAATGTTTTATATGAAGGATTTGGTAATCCTAAATATGCGCCATGCCCTTTGCTGGTTAATATGGTAATGGCCGGTAAACTTGGTGTAAAAAGCGGCGAAGGTTTTTATACTTATACACCTGGCAGTAAAGACCTGGTAGTAAGCAGCAGATTCAGGTATTAGGGCCTATGGTTATGAGCTGCTTTGTTTATTGGTTTTAAAACAGTGCCCAAAGTGCTGCCTGGTGTGATGCAGTACAAGAGTGCGACGCAACAGGCGATGCCACAACGTACCAATGCCGGGCTCATTATTGTCCTTCCACTTCTGATACGCCACCAGACACTGCAAATTTCATGGCCTCTGCAGAGCTAAGGTGGGTGAGTAACCTGATCTTGCTTTTGGGAACCAGGTAGGTGACACCGGTTATGGCATAAGATAAGGGAATATAAACCACTACATGATCTGAAAGTTCGAAATTGACACTGCTTTCCTGCGTAATAAAGCCAACACGCCAGATATCGGGGCCGTCTACATTTGCCAATACAGGCTTGTCAAATTTTCTTTTGTTTCCGGTAAAAGCTTCCAGAAAATCCTTTACTGATTTGTAGATAAATTTTATTCCCGGCGTTCTTTCCAGCATGCCATCGAGCAGGTCTACCAGTTTGCTCATAAAAAAAGAAGAGGAAACGCGGCCTACAAATAATACGATCAACACCGCCACTATAAAGCCGAGGCCGGGAATCCTGCGCAATTCTCCTTCGCCATCAGGCGGTAAAAGCTTTGGGAAAATGCCATGAATTATATTGGGTAAAATGTTATCTACTGTATAAAACAGCCACCACACGGCATAGATCGTTATACCTAACGGAGCAAGGATTACAAGGCCCTGGAAAAAATATTGCAAGAGGTTTTTCCAGTGAAAAGACTCATAAAAGCGGTGTTTCCAATCAGACATATAATATGTTTAAAAAGATAAAGTAAAGCATAATTCAACAGAGCACACAGTGTTTTCCATTAATCCGTTTACGCATCCATTTATACAGGGAAACAAAAAAAGTCACCCCGGAAACGCTGATTACAAAAAAAGTTTCCATAGTTTTGTGCCGCTTTTTTATATCGTGATTATGGAAATGAAAGAAAGAATACAGCAAAAGGCCAGGGAACTTTTTATGCGTTACGGGTTTCGTTCTGTTACAATGGACGAAATAGCGGGGCAATTGGGCATCAGTAAAAAGACAGTGTACCAGTTTTTTGAAGATAAAGACAGCCTGGTAGAAGCGGTGATGCAGAAGGAAATGGATTATATGCACAACGAGTGCGTAAGACAAATGCATGAATCTCAAAATGCTATTGAGGAACTTTTCCTGGATATGGAATGCATGGAAGAAGTGGTGGAAAGTCTTAACCCGCAGATACTCTTTGACCTTGAAAAGTTTTACCCCAGCACATTCGAAAAATTTAAAAAACACAAGAACAGTTTTCTGCTGGATATTGTTAGAAAAAATATACAGCGCGGTATACAGGAAGAACTGTACAGGAGCGATTTTGATATCGACATCGTATCGAGGTTTCGTCTTGAAAGTTCGTTCCTTGCTTTTAGCCAGGAAACTTACCCTTTTGGTAAATACAACCCGCTGCAGGTTTCCAATGAAATTTATTTTCTCTACCTCCATGGAATTACAACACCAAAAGGCAAAAAACTGATCGAAAAATACATTCAGCAAAGACAAAAAAATAAATCACTAGCAGTATGAACCTAAGAATAGGATGTATAATAAGCCTGTTGATGATTGCCGGCATAGCAAATGCGCAACCAAACAAGGATACAATAATATCTACCTATGCATTTAGTGTAAAACAATGTGTAGAGTTTGCGTCTAAAAATAATCTGCAGGTAAAAAATGCTATCACAGATCTTAAACAGCAGGAGCAAACCAACAGGGGTGTAACCTCTGCTGCATTGCCGAAGCTTAATGTAAGCGGCAATATAACAGACTACCTGAAACTGCCGGTAAGCTTATTACCCGGCGAGATCATTGGTCAGCCGGCGGGTACATTTGTTCCGGTAACATTTGGTACCAAGTACAATGCTAATGCAGCTGTGGCTCTTCAGCAGGTTGTTTTCGACGGCCAGGTATTTGTAGGCCTGCAGGCAAGAAAGGCAGCCATCGATTTTTATGAGAAAAATATAGACGTGGTATTGGAAAATGTAAAATCGAATATTTACAAAGTATATTACCAGCTTGTGGCAAGTAAAACACAGATTGCGCAGATCGATGCGAACATTGACAGACTTACCAGGCTTGAGCACGATGCCAATGAACTTTTTAAAAACGGTTTTGCAGAAAAGCTGGATGTCGACAAAGCTTCTGTACAACTGGCTAACCTTATTACAGAAAAGCAATCGGCAGAAAACCAGGTGGCAAACGGTTATCTCGGCCTTAAACTGCTGATCGGTATGCCTCCCCAGGATTCTCTGGTGCTGACAGACAGCGTAACCGATGAAGAAATAAAAGATGGTTTACTAACCGAGGATGGTTACAACTACGCCAGCCGCGTAGAATTTCAGTATGCAGAAATCGGTAAGCGCCTGAACGAATACAATATCAAACGGTATAAACTGGCAGCATTACCTACGCTCAGCTTAAACGGCAGCTTCAGCAAGCAGGCACAAAGAACAAAGTTTGACATATTTGGTAAGGGCGATTGGTTCACCACGTCTTATGTTGGCATCAATCTCAACTTTTCATTGTTTGATGGGTTTCAGCGCCGGTCTGATCTTGAAAAGGCAAGACTTGATCTGCAGCGGTCAAATGACCAGATGGATTACCTGAAAATATCCATCGATAAAGAAGTAGCAGAAGCGACCAACAACTACCGCAATGCCATCAACACACTCGATTTTCAGAAAAAGAATATAGCACTGGCAGAAAAAGTATATGAGCAGGCAAAGAAAAAGTTTGAAGTGGGTACAGGAAGCACAACCGAAATAACCAATGCACAAACCGACCTGAGGGTAGCGCAAAATAATTATATCAACGCACTGTACAATGCCATTATAGCAAAAGTGGATTATCAGAAAGCAACAGGTAAACTAAACTAATCAAGAATTCTTAAAGACAACTATATGCGAAAGATTGTAAACATCTGCTCATTAAGCGCCTTTCTTTTCCTGGCTTCATGCGGGGCAAAAAGTGATTCCGGCAAAGGTGGAGATGTGGCAGCCAAAAAAGCAAAGCTGGAAGAACTAAAAAAAGAACAACAGAAAATTACTGACGAGATAACTGCACTCGAGGCAGAAATCGTTAAAATTGACCCATCCGCAAAACCAGAGAAAACAAAGCTGGTAACGGTATCAGATGTTAAGGCAGAAAATTTTATTCACTATATAGATCTGCAGGGTACAGTAACATCAGACGATATATCTTATGTGGCACCACGCAACGGCCAGGGTGGCCTGGTAAAAGCAGTATATGTAAAGCAAGGCGATAACGTTAAAAAAGGCCAGTTGCTGTTAAAGCTTGATGATGCCATTTACCAGAAAAATTTACAGCAGGCACAAACACAGTTGAAATATGCCGAAGACCTGTTGCGCCGCCAGAAAAACCTTTGGAATCAGCAGATTGGTACAGAACTGCAGTTGGTACAGGCACAACAAAATGTTGACCAGGTAAATGATCAGATTGCAACATTGAAAGAGCAAATGAGTATGGCCAATGTAATTGCAGATGTATCAGGCGTGGCAGATGTGGTGAACATTCGGGTGGGTGAATTCTTTAGCGGCAACGCCATGAACCCGCAGATAAGGATTGTAAACAATAGCCGCCTAAAGGTTACCACTCAGGTTCCCGAGAATTATGTAGAAAATGTAAACAATGGCAGCAATGTAATAGTAAACCTTCCTGATATCAACAAAACATTCAACAGCAAGATATCGGTTTCGGGCAAGGTGATTGACCCCAACAGCCGCTCTTTTTATGTAGATGCAAAACTGCCTGCAGATAACAATTTAAGGCCTAACCAGGTAGCACTTGTTAAGATACAGGACTACGCAGCAAGCAATGCCATTACCGCACCTGTAAACACGTTGCAGACAGATGAAAAAGGAAAATTTGTAATGGTTGCGGTGAATGAAGGCGGCAAACTTGTGGCTAAAAAAAGACCTGTTGAAATCGGCCAGCTGTACGGAGATAAAATAGAGATAAAGTCAGGGTTGCAGGCCGGTGAGCAACTGATCACTTATGGTTACCAGGGTGTGTACGACGGGCAGTTGTTAACAACTGCAGCACAGCAATAAGTAAGCATGTACCCGTCTGCATTACTACTATTCAGCTTTGGTTGCGTCGCACTCTTGTACTGCAGAATGGTACTCGCCACAGGCAACCGGCGTGGTAGTGCTGCAACCAGGTTTAACGTCAGGTATTTTGACATTTGTTGTTGTGGTATAAACCTGACTGCGTCAATACTGTAGCGCTATACCAGGTATTTGATGAAGCATGCATACGCAGTATCGTTGCTGCATAAAGTGATACCGTACAAGTGAGTGACACAACCGGTGCCAAATAAAGAGATACAGACGACCAAATAATATTCAAAAGCAATGCTATGAGCGCATTAGAAAATTTTACAGGGAAGTTCAAACAGTTTAAGCCCACCTCGTGGAGTATCAATAATAAAACGTCTATCTACCTCATGATGATCTTCGTGAGTCTGGCGGGCATTTATCAATTCTTAACGCTTCCCAAAGAGCAGTATCCTGATATTGTTATACCTACTATTTATGTACAAACAATTTATGTAGGTAACTCTCCAAAAGATATCGAGAACCTTGTTACAAGGCCCATAGAAAAACAGATCAAAGGCATAACCGGTGCCAAGATCAATAAAGAAACAAGTACCTCTCAGCAGGATTTTTCTGCCATCGTTGTAGAGTTTAGTACAGATGTAAAAACAGACGTTGCACTGCAGAAAGTGAAAGATGCGGTAGACAAAGCAAAAGCAGATCTGCCGACAGATCTTACGCAGGAACCAAATGTGCTCGAGGTGAGTTTTTCTGAGCAACCCATCATGTATGTAAATATCAGCGGAGACTATGATAAAATAAGGCTGAAAAAATTTGCCGATGATGCAAAAGATAAACTGGAAGAACTGCCACAGTTAAACCGTGTAGATATTGTAGGTGCGCCGGAGAGAGAGTTCCAGGTAAACGTTGATAATTACAGGATGCAGGCAGCTGGTGTAACTTTCGATGATATTGCCAATGCAATAGCGAGAGAAAACGTTGACATATCGGGAGGTCTTTTAGATGTTGGCACCATGAAACGCAACATGCAGTTAAAAGGCCAGCTTAAAACATCTTTTGATATTGAAAAGATACTGGTGCGCAACTTTACCGGCGGCCCGGTTTACCTGAAAGATATAGCTACTATAAAAGATACCGTAAAAGAGAATGAAAGTTATGCGCGGCTGGATGGTAAAAATGTAATTACCCTCAACATTATTAAACGCTCAGGCGAAAACCTGATAGAAACCACAGACGATGTAAAAAAGGTGGTGGATGCGCTGAAGGAAGAATTTCCGAAAAACCTGGATCTTGTTATAACAGGCGATACCAGTATAGCAACGCAAACATCTTTTAACGACCTGGTAAACTCTATCGTTATCGGGTTTGTGCTGGTGCTGATCATTCTTATGTTTTTTATGGGCGTGGTAAACGCATTCTTTGTGGCACTCTCTGTACCGCTGAGTATGTTTGTGGCGTTTCTCTTTTTGCCTGCTGCAGACCTTATTGTGGGCTCTCATGTAACGCTCAACTTCATTGTACTTTTTGCATTGTTGTTTGGCCTGGGTATAATTGTAGATGACGCTATTGTGGTAATTGAGAACACACACCGCATTTTTATGGAAGGCAAGGGAAAGATCTCGTCTGCTATTTCAGCTAAAATGGCCGCAGGTGAGGTGTTTATACCGGTACTTGCCGGTACACTTACCACACTGGCCCCTTTCTTTCCATTGTTGTTCTGGCCGGGTTTGATTGGTAAGTTTATGATCTACCTGCCTACCATGCTCATCTTTACGCTTACCGCGTCTCTTATTGTAGCGTTTATTATGAACCCGGTATTCGCGGTAGATTTTATGAACCATGAAGAGGGAGACAAAAGAGAACCTAAATCTGCCATCTTTAAGAAACCGGGTTTATGGGCTGCGCTTATACTTGGTATTTTGTTTGATGTGATTGGCGCACCATTCTGGGGTAACCTGCTCATCTTTATCACCCTGCTTGTTTTATTAAACAGGTTTGTATTGGATGGTTTGATTCACCGTTTCCAAAACAAAGCGTTGCCGTGGATCATGGGTCACTATGAAAGCCTTTTGCGGTGGGCATTAAAAGGCTGGAGACCGGTGTGGTTATTGGTGGGTACAGTAGCATTGCTCATTGTTTCTGTAATGAGTATCAGTGCATCTGTATCCAGTGGCAGAACACAGATTGAATTTTTCCCGTCCGGCGCGCCTAACCAGATATTCGTTTACCTAAAACTGCCGGTGGGCACTTCTGTTGACTATACAGATTCTGTAACCAAGATGCTGGAAGGCCGTGTAAACCAGGTTTTGGGTATACAAAACGGTAAAAAGAACCCGGTTGTCGAAAGCGTGATCACCAATATTGCAGTAGGTGCCAGTGACCCGATGAGCGGAGACAGAAGCACGCATCCTGAGCTGGGCCGCATACAGGTGTCATTTGTAGAATATGCAAAACGCAACGGCGTATCTACAGAGCCATACCTGGATTCTATCAGGCAGGTGCTGAAAGGTATTCCCGGTGCAGAAATTTCTGTTAGCCAGGAGCAAAACGGTCCGCCTACAGATCCGCCAATCAATATAGAAGTGGTAAGTGATGACTTTGATGATCTTATAAAAACATCTGTTGCGCTTAAAGATTACCTCGATTCTATCCAGGTGCCCGGTGTGGAAGAGCTCAAAATAGATGTAGACCTTACCAATCCCGAAATAACACTTACCGTCGACAGGGAAAGAGCATTGCGGGAAGGCGTTTCTACCTACCAGATTGGTATGGAAATACGAACAGCATTGTTTGGCCGTGAAGTTTCCAAGATCAAAGATGAAGATGATGAATACAAAATACAGCTGAGGAACGAAAAGATGCAGCGTAAGAGCCTTACCGAATTGCTCAATATGAATATTGCCTTCAGGGATATGGCCAGTGGCGGCGCAGTAAAAAGTATACCGATCAGTTCACTTGTAAAAGTAGATTATACAAGCACGCTGGGCAGCGTTAAAAGAAAAAATGAAAAGCGAACCATCACCATCAGGTCGAATGTGTTAAATGGCTATACACCAACAGGGGTTAACCAGGTAATCGGGCAGCACATAGCCAGGTTTAAACAGAAACCCGAAAGCGTTACAATAGCGCAAACAGGTGAAAGCGAGCAACAGGCAGAAACGGTAGCTTTCCTGGGTAAGGCTTTGCTTATTGCATTAATGCTTATCCTTTTTATACTGGTATTACAGTTCAATTCGGTTAGTAAGTCTGTGATCATTCTTACAGAAATTGTTTTCAGTATCATTGGTGTATTGTTTGGCTTTGTGTTTACAGGTATGACGATCTCTTCTGTAATGGTTGGTATGGGCATTGTAGGCCTGGCCGGTATCGTGGTTAAGAATGGTATCCTGGTAATAGAATTTACAGATGAGTTGCGCAGTCGTGGCCTCAAAACACGCGAGGCTGCTATACAGGCTGGTAAAACCCGTATCATTCCTGTATTGCTTACAGCACTTGCTGCCATCCTCGCACTTATACCACTGGCTGTAGGGTTTAACATTGATTTTATATCCATGTTTGAAAACCTTGATCCCAAAATCTTCTTCGGTGGCGACAATGCCGTATTCTGGAAACCACTGGCATGGACAATTATTTTTGGTCTTGCGTTTGCATTCTTTATGACCCTGATTATTGTTCCAAGTATGTATCTTATAGCCGAGCGTTTGCGCCGTCCAATGCGCCGCATGTATGGTGGTAAATGGATAAGCTTTATGGGTATACCGCCGCTTACAGTACTGTTTATACCAATGATTATTGTTACTTCTATCCGGCATAGGATGGCAAGAAAAAGAAGAGAAAGAAAACTACGCGATCAAAATCTTGACAAGCGTTTTACCGGAAGCTGGTTTTAAAATATAACGTTCACTTTATGTAACTAAAAACGCCCTCTTTTGCAGGGCGTTTTTTTATGTAGCCGGCAATAGGTTATTATGGCATCACCTGTTGTGTCACTCACTTGTACTTCCTGTTGTTATGGCGGCTTAAGCGATCTGGTTAGTGCATCATCTTAACAACCATTTCTTTCATAAGGTCCGCATCATCTGTGCCACCATCGTTTATACCAATGCTTCTAAGGTTGTATTGGTGCAACAGCAATATTATTCTCTCTACACCTTCGTACCCATAGTTGCTCATGGCAAGCTGCGCCGCCTTTACTGCAAAATTGTTCCTGAAAAGGCTGAATAATGATTGCTCGCTTTTATTGTCCATTCCATAAATTGTATAGATCTTGCTAAAGTAGCTATACAAGGTTGGTAATAGTAATTGTATAGGTCCCGCTTTGGGGTTGGCGGCAAAGTATTGTATAATACGAATAGCTTTTGCCAGGTTCTTTTGTGCAATAGCATCCTGCAACTCAAATACGTTAAACTCTTTACTTATGCCAATATAGGTTTCAATATCTTCTTCAGTAATATTTTTGCGCGTTGCAAGATTTACTGAAAGTTTCTCAACCTCGTTCTGCAGCCTGTTCAGGTCATTGCCGATATGGTCAACCAAAAGTGTAAGCGCTTTGGCACTTATTGTTAGCCCATGAGAGCTGATCATCTGGCTTGTCCACTCCGGCAACTGGTTATCATATAATTTTTTGGTAGTAAACAGTTCGCCCTTTTCTTTGATCACTTTATTAAACTTCGTTCTTCCATCAAGTTTTTTGTCTTTGTAGGCAATTACAAAAATGGTGGAAGAAAGAGGCTTGCTCACGTAGCCTTCCAGTTTGTCGATATCTTTCATATGTTGCGCCTCTTTTAGTAGCACAACCTGTTTTTCAGCAAACATCGGGTAGCGCATACAGGCATTTACCACAGAAGGCCAGTCTGCATCCCTGCCGTAAAAAATGGTAAGATTAAAACCAGCTTCGCTTTCTGTAAGAATATGGTGTTCGGCAAAATTAACCACCATATCTATGTAATAAGGTTCATCACCTTCCAGCCAGTAAACCGGTTTAAAGTTTTTTTTCTTCCAGTCTCCTATGATTTTTTCTGCAGACATGCGGCAAATATAAATTACCCGGCCAATGGCCTGAAGAATTATTACACACAGTTGGCCCGGCTTAAAAATGATAAAATCAGCAGCCGGTAAAAATTTTCATGCAGCGAAATGCCGGCTTATTTAATCTATAACAGAACTATGAAGGCTGCCTTAATTATATTGGTGCATGATCCAATCATCTGCCGGGTTAAAACGGGCAGTATAGATATGATCACTAACCAGGAAAATTCGCTTATACGCAGGCAGTTGCTGCAGCATACCCGGCGTATAACAAGTGAACTGAATGCAGATAAGTTTTTGTTTTTAAAAGCCAACGCAGACAATGATGATGTTTGGCTAAAGGGCAACTATATTAAAAGACTGCAAAGAGGCCGGGGTAGAGGAGAAATTATTACCAACGCTTTTGAAACTGTTTTTAGCATGGGGTATACACGGGTGGTAATGATTGGAAGCGACAGCATTGAATCAGAAACCATACATATCATACAGGCGTTTAATAACCTCAATACTTATGATGTTGTAGTAAGCCCGGTAGAAGACAAAGCCTATTATTTGCTGGGGTTAAAGAAATTTCAGCCACAGCTATTCAAAAATAAAATGTGGAACACTTCTTTGCTGCTGCAACAAACATTACATACTATAGATGAACTAAAGCTTACCTACCACCTGCAGCAGGTAATCAATGATGTAGAAGAGGAAAAAGAACAGTACCTGTTACAGCACAGGCAATAGCTGCAGTTTAGGATAAAAAAGGCCGCTCAACCATATTAATACTGCCTGAGAACGACTACAACCCTAACTCTTTTAAAGGATCCCAGAACAATTCCCGGAAACCTGTTACTTTATCATTTTCAACCCTAACCCCTTCTTTTTCCAGCAACTCCTGCATGCGGGAAGGTGTTTCAAAATGCATTTTTCCTGAAAGCATGCCGTTACGGTTTACCACCCGCTGTGCCGGTACTTTTGGTTTTGCTTTAGCGGCGCCATTCATGGCCCAGCCAACCATTCTTGCAGAAAGTTTGGTGCCAAGATAGTTGGCTATGGCCCCGTATGTTGTTACTCTTCCCTTTGGCACTTTCCGCACCACGGCCCATACATCTTCGAAAAAACTGTATTCTTTCGTGGTTATTTGTTTTGCGGAAACCTTTCCGGTAGTGGCTTTTTTCATTACCAAAAATTTTTACATGCAGTCGTTATTGAGCAGTACCACGGTTTTTTTTCTCTTTTATCAGTTGGGTTCTGCGGGGTTCGGCAACAGACATATAATTATATGGGCAATTCATACAGCCGTTACCGCAACAATTACCACGCTCCAGGTGGTATTGCCTGGTAAAAACCATTAACCCGTCGTCACTAAAATAATAGTGTACACCTTCAATCAGTTTTTTCTCCACAGATCATTTGTTTTAAGATGTTATCTTTTTCTTTATCAAGCGGTGTATCAAGCCTGAATTTTAAATAATGTACACGATTGCTTTGAGCAATATCCAACCCTTCGTAATGGGTTTTTATTTGCAGTTCTGCGTTTATTTGCTGTTGTGTGTATACATTATCATAGTCTTCTAACAACTCAAGCCCGTAAAGTGTTATAACTGTTTTCGTAAAGTTGTAAAGATCCGGGCTATCGGTTTTCAGGTTAATGACGCCACCAGGTTGTAAAAACTGCTGGTATAACCGTAAAAACCGGGGATGCGTAAGCCGTTTTTTCATCCTCGAGAGGCGCAGTTGAGGGTCTGGGAAAGTGATCCATATTTCTGCCACTTCGTCTTTGTTGAAATACTGGTCTACCCGGTCTATCTGCGTACGCAAAAAAGCAACATTGGTCAGTCCTTCTTCCATCGCGGTTTTGGCGCCTTTCCAGATGCGGTTTCCTTTTATATCTATACCAATAAAGTTCCTCTTGGGGTACAACCGGCCCAGGCCAACCGCATATTCACCCTTGCCGCAGGCCAGCTCCAGTGTAACCGGATTATTGTTTTTGAAAAATATGGCCCAGTTGCCGCCGGCATTTTCCGGCAGTTCTAATACGTTAGGAAAATGCTTGATTTCTGCAAACCTGATAAGCTTTTTTTGTCCCATAGGCTGCAAATGTAAGTGCTCAAACGCCATGAATATTTACGGCAAATACAACACATTTAAACAATGCAGATATTTAATTGGGTTTGCTCAATCGTTTGCGTATATTTATAAAGAGTAATCAATGTAAATTTATCTGTACCCGCTTTTGGAGTTGAAGAAGTTTAAAAAAAGTGATCTAATTATAAAAAGCGTCGTTTTCGCTAACAAGCAGTTAGTTATGGTTAAGCGGTTGTGATCTCACAATCGCTTTTTATATGGCGGGGAATGAATATAATAGTACAAATATTTTTAATATTACCTTTCTTAGCGATAGGACAGTGTACATAAAGTTTATACTAAGACAAGGCTAACTAAAAGCAGGTTTTGCCGCAGGAAAAAGATTCTTGTTGCTACGCTGGTAGTGCTGCGTGGCGAACAGGAAGTACAAGAGTGCGACGCAACAGGTGCTTCATGCATGTTCAAATGCCGGGCTCATCATTCTTCTTAAATTTTCACTTTTCATAAAAGCAAAAATGGCAATCCCGCTGCAATCCCTACCTTTGCCGCTCAATTTTTGAGAAATATGAACATGGACAGAAATACCGTAATAGGTATGATTTTGCTGGGTGTTTTGTTTTTTACTTTCTTCTGGTATACAAACAGGCAACAGCAGGCACTGGCGGTAGAAAAGAAAAGGATTGCAGACAGTACCGCCAAAGCAGACGCCGCTAAAATAACCCCCGACCAAAGAGCAGCCGCCTATAAAGATTCCGTTGCAAGAGATTCCGCTTCCAGAATAAGTGCGGCAGGAAATTTTCAAAATGCTGCTGCCGGTGTTGAAAAACTAACCGTAATTGAGAATGAAGTTATAAAAGCAACTTTCTCCAATAAAGGGGGTGTGGTTAAAAGTGTTGAACTTAAAAACTACAAATCGCTCGATAGTACCCACAACGTTATTATTGCCGGCGGCAAAAACGACAAACTCGGTTATACCATTAATACGGCCGCCGGACAGAGTGCCGAAACATCTTCCCTGTTTTTTACAGACGGCCAGGTAAGTAAAACCAACGACGGTGCGCAGGTGATCAGTTATACGCTGAACGATGCTGCAGGTAAAAGCATTGTGCACCAGTTTGTAATAAGGCCAAACGACTACATGATCGACTGGAACATAACGCTCAATGGCGCAGACAGGCTGTTGCAGCAAAACCAGCTTAATCTTAACTGGAACATTCAAATGCACCAGGAACAGATTTCGAACACGTACGAGAAAGAGCAGTCACGCCTTGTATTTCATGATGAAGATGGATACGATTTTGAAAGAGCCACAACAGGCATAAATAATACATTTGAGCGTTCTGTAAACTGGGTTGGGTTCAAACAGCAGTTCTTCAACAGTACCATTATTGCAAAAAGTAAATTTACTTCGGGCAATGCGCAAATGACCGTGCAGCCCGATACCCTGAAAGAATTATTTAATGCAGGCGCTGCTATGAAATTGCAGGCTGCCGGCGCACAGGCTACCATACCGCTACAGGTTTACTACGGCCCCAACGATTACAATGTACTCAACAAGTACAATAATGGTATGGAAGAGATTGTTGATCTCGGCAGCGGTATTTTCTCCTTTGTCAAGTATATCAACAAGTGGATAATAATGCCGGTATTCAACTTTATTGTTGGTTTTATCGGCCACTACGGCTGGGCCATTGCTTTGCTTACGTTGTTTATCAGGCTCGTTACATCTCCGCTTACATATAAAAGTTACGTAAGTGGCGCGAAGATGAAAGCGCTGCGCCCGGAAATAGACGAGTTAAAGAAAAAATACGGCAGCGATCAGCAGGGTTTTGGTATGGAGCAGATGAAACTCTTTCGCGAAGCCGGCGTAAACCCATTGGGTGGCTGTATGCCTGCACTGCTGCAAATACCAATATTCTTTTCCCTCTACAGTTTCTTTAGCAGCAATATAGAATTACGTGGAGAAAGCTTCCTGTGGTCACCGGATCTTTCTTCGTACGATGTTATTGCAAAGCTGCCTTTTACTATTCCGGCATTTGGAGACCACATCAGCCTGTTTACACTTACCGCTGTACTAACCAGCTTCCTCATCTCCATATACAACATGGCCATGACGCCGCAGCAGGATAACCCTGCCATGAAGTACATGCCATATATTTTCCCTTTCATATTATTGTTTGTGTTTAACAGGTTGCCATCGGCGTTAACATGGTACTACACGGTGTCTAACCTCATCACGCTCGGTATACAATACGTCATTCAGCACTACATTATCGATCACGACAAGATTCTTGCAGACATTCAGCAAAAACGCAAAGAACCTAAGAAGAAAAGCAAATTCCAGGAACGCTTTGAGCAAATGCAGGAATCGCAAAAAAAGCTGCAGGATCTCAAAGGCAAAAACCAGGGAAAGAAATAACAGCAGTATTTCAATAGTAGATTTTATACAAGCCCGTTAGCAATAACGGGTTTTTTATTTGGGTACCAGCAGCAGATTTTTATGGCATCACCTGTTGCCACGCTCGGTTCATCGTTCCGTTTTTATGGCAACTGTGGCGTAGCGGTTTACCAGCTCCGTTTAAGAGCCGTGTTTTTTGGGTTGGTTGCAACCATCAGTCCGGCATACCAAAATCCTTACGTTTTTTGTAGTAATAAGTGTATCACCTTTTTTATGTCTTCCTGTTCTAAGAAACTCTTTATAACTTAACTGTACAGCAGCATTGCTGACAGCGGTGTGAAAAATCACATAGCATAACCGGGAAAACACCATAGCAAATACAGTTCTTTATCGGTTGACAACAACTGAAGGCTGCACTATATTTAACCTGTAAAATCAACCAACATGTTCAATAATGTGGTATTAGATGTAGTAATAGGGCTGGTATTTGTTTTTTTGCTCTATAGCCTGCTCATGACGATCATACAGGAGATCATCTCAAGGTGGTTTAACCTGCGCGCCAACACATTGTTCAGGGCAATGGAAAGAATGCTCAAAGATGATCCCGGTTTTAAAGGCAATAAAATACAGGCATTCTTTCATGAACGGGTAGAAGAGCTCAGTAAACTGTTCAAAGGCAAAAAACCGGCAGGGTTGCTCAAAAAATTTTACGATCACCCCTCCGTAAAATACCTGGCAGAAAACGATGTTGCAAGTAAGCCATCTTACCTCAACCCGCAAACATTTTCACAAACAATGCTGCAGTTATTGCGCGGCCACACTTATGATGGCAGTACAGCAAATGAAGCGCTGCTTGTAAAAAATGCGCTCGAAAATAACTTGCTCAACCTGCAACCGGAAACTCTGTCACAGTTTCAAAACCTTTTTGCAGATGCACGGCAGGATGTGTATGTATTCAGGGCAAAGCTGGAGAATTGGTTCAATGAAACCATGCAGCGTGCCAATGGCTGGTACAAAAAACAGATACAGACTTTACTGGTAATACTTGGTTTTATAATGGCCGCGGCGTTTAATATTGATGCTATAGCAATTTCCCGGATTTTAATGAACGATAAAGATGCACGAGAGCAAATGGTGCAAATGGCCATAGCCAGTGCAGATGCTTACGGTAAAATGATCCAGGAACAAAAGCAGGCAAAAGCACAAACAGATTCATTGAATGTGAATGTAAACATCCATATACAAAAAGATTCAGCAACACAAAATGATACGGTTGTAATCAATAGCCTGCAGTTGCAGCTTAATGCATCTTACGATTCATTGTTGCTGGCACAATACAAAACCCTGTTGTCAGATGCAGAGAAAGTGCAAAACATCATGGGGCTTGGCTGGGGTTGCAGCAAAGCAGATTCTTTAGATACTACATGTAAGATTGTACAGGCAAAAATTGATACACACATCGCCGGTGCAAAAGACAGCCTTGAAAAATTAAAATGGCAAAAGCTAAGAGATGATTGTCTTAAAAACTGCTATGTATGCGGTAAAAATCCGTACCAGGGCCCGTGGTATGAAATGTTGTTTGGTTGGCTCATAACTGCGCTTGCCATTTCGCTGGGTGCGCCGTTCTGGTTCGATCTGCTCAATAAATTTATAAAGCTTCGGGAAACAGGAACAAAACCGCCAACATCCGGAAGTAGTAATGCTGCCGTAACAAATCCGCCATCTGTACCCGGCACAACGACTGACGGGCAAATCATAAGAGGGTAACCAATGAAACTGATTGCCACATATCCATTGTATAAAAGAACAGATGCTTCCAATAATGCGCTTCCTGTTGGGTTTATTAACGGTGGCGATGCGGTAGAAGTTATTGACGTATTGTTTGGTAAATACCTGGACGGTATCAATACCTGGTACAAAGCTGAAGATGGTTATTATTACTGGAGTGGTGGCTTTGCAGTAAATGGGTTCGTACTGCCAGGCAGGAATTATTTTAGCCTCAATGCAGACGAACAGAACGAATTGGTGTCTGAAGCCATACTGCACTGTTATACATCATTCAAAGCAAAGGGAATTGATTTTAATGGTATAAGTGCTACTGTAAAACGAAAAGATAATGTAACACTTGGCTATTATACCATTACGGTGTATGTTGCCGCTAAGAATGACAAGTCATTGGTACAGGTGCCTGCTGAAGTAGTGTATAAAGGCTTTTCCATTCCAACAGATGTACTGCAGGTACAAAAATCCGAAGCTTGCGGTTTAAGTAATTCTATCTCAAGAAAAGGTGTGAATGTTTTTGGCACTGCGGGCATTGTGTTAAAGAAAAAGAATACCGAATATCTCCTTACCAATTATCACGTAGCCTGTGATGATCTGCTGGCATCAGGCATTTATGCTGTTGATGAAACTTCTGTACCGGCAAACAACAACATTGTACAACCCGCAACAATTTTCAATGGAAATGCAGTCATTGGAGCATTGTCAGAAGCAAGACTGGATTTTTTTATTGATGCCGCTTTGATTGAATTAAATGTCAATATACAAAACAATATTCATGGCATATCCATCACGGGTGTGTTTGATACCGGCGATAATAAAGTAAGAAACGATTTACGCAACAGGCGCATCAGATTATGGGGTGCTAAAACAAACAGTTTACTTACCGGCAAACTGGAAGACCTGAACGTTATTGTTGATATCGGTTACAACTATGGTATAACAAAAACCTTATTTGGCATGTTCAGGGCCACTCTTGTCTCGCCGGCAGAAGAAGGAGATTCCGGCGCGGCAGTAATCGATGATAACGGAATGTTTATCGGGCTGCTGGTTTCAAAAGGCTTTGGCGATAACAATATTTATATCATCCCATCTCACACCATTTTAAAAACGTTTGCATTAAATTTCTAAGCAATGAAAACACCAAAACTTATCCTGCTTTTTACAATAGCTGTTTGCTGTTGCGTAACAAGCAATGCCCAAAACGCAGACACGGTTAAATTCGATTATTCAAAATTGAATGCTGGCCTAAATGCATTAACTGCAACGTTCAGTGGTTCGTCATTCATATTAATAGTGGAGCGAATTCCAACTGGTAAAACGGTTAGCCTGCAGAGCAGTGATGCGCCGGGCGTCAGTATTGGCATAAGTTTAAGCTCGGCCCAAAATACAGCAGATATTACACAACTCCTGTCAAGTGCTACAGCAGATACTGTTAAACTAGTTTTCTTCAAAGACGGTATTAAAGGCCGCGAACTTACCATTACGAAAAGCGCAAATGCAGAGAATGGTCTAATTAATAACAAGCCTGTGATCAAAGAGGCAGCGGTGGGTATCTCTTTTATACATGATGCTATATTAAGTTCCAAAAAATACAATCCACAGGCAAGCTTCACCCTGCTAAATGAAATCGCAAAAGCCCATACAGGCAAAACTTTTGAAGAACTCAAAAGCGAACCTTTTTGGAACAACATCAAAGGTTCTGCACTTGCTGTTTCAGGTGGTGGTGCTGGTAAACAAAATATATCATCCGGCATCCTCTCATCCATCGGTGGTCTTGATGTAACCAATATCGCTGATGGCATCGCGAAGTTTTTAGTCAAACGAACAAAGCAGGAACTGACAACCGCCTTCTTCGAAAGGTTTCAGCAATTGCTGGATTCACCGGAATACAAAGATCTTCAGATTGTCTTTCCGCAAACAACCAAAACATTCGCTGCAATAGGTACAGAAATATACAATTACCAGGGCTATCTTACCATGATGCGCGAAGCATTTGAAAAAGATCTCCGTACGCTGCAAGCCAATATTCCGTTGTGGTTCGATGTAGGGTACTGGCCAAACAAATTAGATACCGCATTAAAAGCCAAACTCGGCTTTATACTTGGTAGCGCAGGGTTTATCTACCAATCGCTTTCCAATAACGTACATCCCGGCAATATGATAGAAGATTTCGATCTTAATGCATCGGCAATAAACAGCGATATGCAGGCAGCACTTCAAACCATGCAACTTATATCCTACAGCCTTAAAGGAAGCAATAACGATCATTACTGGAGTTCGCTCGATTCTTTTAAAATGGTACTTGCAGACTCTACTGCTTTCAACGTTTTCATGGGTTTAATGTATGAGCGTGCAAAAACACAAAACATACAATTTGGCACAACAGCATTAATAGCAATTTTAGAGGGTTTTAAAAATAAAAGCAACGATTTCTTTGTACGCATCCAGGCTGTACTGCAACAGGCCCGGTTGGTAGAAATAAAACTGGCAGCCTGTAAAGCATTAACAGAAGACAATGCTGTCAAATACGAAACATGGTTCGATTATTTTGCTTCGGTAGTAAAACTTCTAAAAGAAGGCAAAGAGGTACTTATAAAAACCCCGATCAAAAATGTACTCACAATTGATGACGCAAACGTCAACCGCTTCTTTAGTGTTACCGAAAACAGTTTTGAACTCGGGCTTGATATCAGCCGCCGCAATTTTAGCTCAGCAATCATCAATGTAAGAGAGATTTACGACACCCTTTTTTACCGTGCTGTAAATGATACGATACCCGCAACCGATAAACATAAATTCCAGGATCTGCTGGACAAAATGCTGAAATATGGTGCTGTTGCAGCGTCAGTCGCAGAAGCAAAAAATTCAGATGAAGTAGCCGCCGCCATAGAAGCAGCCGCACTGCCTGCCGGCAGTTCGAGGATAAAAAGAGAAAGTCATTTCAATGTTGCGCTCAATGCCTTTGTAGGTATCAATGCCGGTCATGAATACATTACGCAGGATGGCAGCGAGATCGGAAAAAGATCATTCTTCAATACGGTGGGTGTATCTGCACCAATCGGTGTTGCACTAAGCTGGGGGCAGTTAGGCAAAGGTTTCAATGAGGGTAAAGGCGGCTCATCATTCACATTGTTTGCTTCGCTTATAGACCTTGGCGCCGTAACATCTTTCCGTTTTACAAACGATTCCATTGCCAAATTACCCACTATACAATTAAAAGATATTCTGGCGCCGGGGCTTTTCGTATCGTATGGTTTGCGGCGTTCGCCCATCAACTTTTCCGGCGGTTACCAGTTTGGCCCGTTATTAAGAAAAGTAGGCGAAGAAACAAACGAAACACTCAGCAATGCTTATACAAGATGGGTTATCGCCGCGCATGTAGACATTCCCTTTTTCAATTTTGTAAACAGGCAGTATCGCAGGTAAAAGTTGGGTAACCGACATCAGTGCAGGTGGCATCACCTGTTGTGTCACTCACTTGTACTGTATCATGTTAAGCAGCAACGATACTGCATATTCAAAGTGCTCAGTGGAAATATTTTCATTTCACGATTCACGTCTCACTTTTCACGATTCACTATTGACCATTCACCATTAAAACCACTATAATGAAAACACTCAAAAAAGGCAGTAAAAATGCAGATGTAAAATTCCTGCAGCAAAGCCTCGCAAAACTTGGCTACGTCATTTCTGTCGATGGCATTTTCGGCAACGATACAGAACGCACCGTTATACGGTTTCAAAACGATAACGATCTAAGCCCCGATGGCGTTGTCGGTTCCAATACCTGGGCCGTACTTACAGATCTTACAAGTGTACGGCCGGCGCCCGTTTTTGGTATAGATGTATCGCATCATAATGGTGCCATCAACTGGAACAATATCAACCAGTCGCAGGTGAATTTTGTTTATTGCAAGGCAACGCAGGGCCGTTGGTTCAGAGACCCCATGCTGCATAGTAATATGAATGAATTAAAGCGGTTAAATTTCATTCGTGGGGTTTATCATTTTTTCACCTTCAAAGATGTTACGGCGGCCGAGCAGGTCAATAACCTGCTCGGCACAGGTATAGATTTTTCTCAACCCGGAACGCTGCCACCGGTGCTCGATGTTGAATGGCAGCAAAGCAACAGCCTTAACCAATACATCAAAGACAACCAGGCATTATGCGCCCAAAAAGTACAAGCCTGGCTGGCAGGTATAGAAGCGGCCACAGGCAGAAAGCCACTTATTTATACAAACAGGTTTTTCTGGCAGGATTATATGGGCAATCCCCCCGGTTTCGATAGCTATCTTTTGTGGGTTGCCTCTTACCGCAACGATGAACCCCGGCTGCCAGAAGGCTGGAACGATTATGCCATATGGCAGTTTACAGAAAGTGCGTCTGTACAAGGCATACCGGGCAATGTAGATAAAAATGTCTTCAATGGCAGTGTAGCAGATCTGCGAAAGCTGGCATTGCTGGGTTAGCACCTTAAAATATTGATCTTTTGGTTGTACACAGCGTAGCGGTAATGTTTTTTTTGTATCTTACTTCTCCAACAAAATTGCTTCCAAATGAGAAAAGTTGCAGACATTCTACGCCGCAAAGGAAACCATGTTACTACCGTTTCTCCATCCATTCCTGTGATTGATGCTTTACACCTGATGGCTGAGCAGAACATTGGTTCTGTTGTAGTTGAAGAAAATGGCGCCTTTAAAGGAATTATGACCGAGAGAGACTATTCCCGTAAGGTAATACTAAAGGGAAGAAACTCAAATGATACAACCGTAGGAGATATTATGACCACAGAATTTCCGTCTGTTAATTCGTATGACACGGTAGAACATTGTATGGAACTGATGTCCGGGTTAAACATCCGATACCTTCCTGTTATGTCCGGTAAAGAGCTTGCGGGCATAATTTCAATCAATGATGTGGTTAAAGAAACCATTTTAACCCAGCAGGAAACAATCTCTCATTTAAAAGATTATATTAATTCCTAATACGTTATAAAAATAGATTGCCCCGCTCGTAAAAGCGGGGCAATTTTTGTTTGTTGCAGGTTGCAGTTTTTTCGTTCAGTAACAAGATTAAACGTCCCGCGGCTTGTTTGTATTTTTATACGACGCTGCCCACCTAAAAAAATCCACCGGGAATCCACATTTTGCCACGGTTTTATTACCTTTGCCGCCCCGAACAAAAACATCGGGCTTTTATATCATGAGTGAAAACAATATTGTTAACGAAAACGCTGGTGCACAAGAGAATGCCCCTGTAGCTGAAACTGTAGCTACTGAAGCATCTGCAGCGACAACAAGTATACCTGTGCAGGAGCCGGTTGAAGAAACTGTAGCGGCTCACGACGATTTTGACTGGAGCATTGATAAACGTAACGTTTCTCATTATTCCCAGGAAGAAAAAGAAAAATACGACAAGGTTTACGACAGCACTTTTGTTCAGATTGAAGATGGTGAAATTGTAACCGGTAGTATTGTTGCTTTAACAAAGACAGATGTTGTAATCAATATCGGTTTTAAAAGTGACGGTCTTGTTTCTTTAAACGAGTTCCGCGATATGCCCAATATGAAAGTTGGCGATCTGGCGGAAGTTATGGTTGTAGAAAAAGAAGACAAAAATGGTCATCTCTTCCTTAGCCGCAAATCTGCCCGCATCTTCCGTGCATGGGAAAGAATTGTGGAAGTACACAAAACAGGCGAGGTAGTTACGGGTACTGTCACCAGCAAAACTAAAGGCGGTCTTATCGTGGATGTATTTGGTATGGAAACATTCCTGCCAGGTAGCCAGATAGATGTTAAACCTGTAACTGATTACGATCAGTTTGTTGGTAAAACAATGGAATTCAAAGTTGTTAAGATCAATGAAGCTATCAAGAACGCTGTTGTATCTCACAAAGCACTTATTGAAAGCGATATCGAAGCACAGCGTGCAGAGATCATGAGCAAACTTGAGAAAGGCCAGGTATTGGAAGGTACAGTGAAGAACATAACAGACTTCGGTGCTTTCATGGATCTTGGTGGTTTAGACGGTTTGTTGTACATCACCGATATTTCATGGGGCCGTATATCTCACCCAAGCGAGGTGTTGAAAATGGACCAGAAACTGAACGTGGTTGTATTAGACTTCGACGACGACAAGAAACGTATCAGCCTTGGCTTGAAACAATTAACTCCTCACCCATGGGATGTGCTGCCTGAGTGGATCCACGAAGGTGCTACTGTAAAAGGTAAAGTAGTTAATATTGAAGATTATGGTGCTTTCTTAGAAATACTTCCTGGCGTGGAAGGCCTTGTACACGTAAGTGAAATTACCTGGGCAAATACACCTATCAACGCTAAAGAATACTTCAAGCTTGGAGACGAGCATGAAGCTAAAGTTGTAACGCTGGATAAAGACACACGCAAAATGAGTCTTTCTATCAAACAGCTTACAGAAGATCCATGGAGCAGCATCGAAACCAAATATCCTGAAGGCAGCAAACACAAAGGACTGGTTAAAAACATTACCAACTATGGCGTGTTTGTAGAACTGGAACCAGGTATTGGTGGTATGATCCACATCAGTGATCTTAGCTGGTTAAAACGCTTTAACCATCCTTCAGAATACACTAAAGTTGGTGAACACATTGATGTGGTTATTCTGGGTGTAGACAAAGAAAACAGGAAACTGCAGCTCGGTCACAAACAACTGGAAGAAGATCCGTGGAATGCACTGCAGGATACTTTCGCAGTGGGTACTGTACACGAAGCAACTGTTGTTCGCAAAGACGACAAGGGTGCCATCGTTCAGTTGCCTTACGGCCTTGAAGGTTTTGCTCCTGCACGCCACCTCTCAAAAGAAGATGGTAAAACGGTAACTGCAGACGAAACATTACCATTCCAGGTAATTGAATTCGACCGCAACGAAAAACGCATCCTCCTAAGCCATAGCCGCATTTGGGAACAGGCTAAACAGGAAGAAGTGGAAGCCGCGAAGAAAGAAGCAAAAGTGGAAGCTGATAAAACTAAAAAGGCAGTTAAGAACATACAGGGTAAAGTTGAAAAAGCAACCCTTGGAGATCTTGGTGCTCTTGCAGAAATCAAAGCCAAACTTAAAGAAGAAGAAGATAACAAATAACCAGGAGAGGAATGATACAGAGACCCTGCAGCAATGCAGGGTCTTTTTTTTGCACCCATACCATGCCTGTGTCAGGCAACCAATACCAGTGCTGGTTAAAAGGAAAACAATGTAAAATGTGCGGCGACTGTACACTCTGTTGCCATATGTTGTGCAGTACAAGAGTGCGACGCAACGAAGCTGCCCATAGCTTCCAAAGCCGGGATACAAATAATCTTTGCAATTACTTATAACGCGGTTGCCTTAATGCAAGGATTTTTGTAATAAACTTGTGCCGCTTATGGCAAGAGTAAAAGCAAAAAGTAAAAAAAGCAGGTGGCGGTACATACCGTTTATTATAGCCGGCGCATTGTGTATTTATATTATTGCTGTTTACCTGCTTCGTTTGTATGCCGGGCATAGCGCAAAGTTTACCATGTACCCCGGTTTTGGCATTGAACTGCCTTCAGACTATGCTATTCATGGCATAGATATCAGCACATTTCAGCAAACCGTCTACTGGCCTGCCGTAACCAGCATGCAGGTAAAAGACGTAAAAGTTGGTTTTGTATTCATTAAAGCAACGGAAGGTTTACTGAATACCGACCGCCAGTTTAAACGAAACTGGCAAAAAGCCGGGGAGCAGCATATAACCCGGGGTGCATATCATTTTTTTCTTGCCACCAAAGATGGAAAAGCCCAGGCCAGCAACTTTATAAAGCGGGTAAAACTAGAGCCCGGAGATCTGCCACCGGTGCTGGATATAGAACAGTTGTACGGGGTGGCTCCGGCAGTTATGCGCCAGCGCATAAAAGTGTGGCTGCAAACGGTAGAAGCTGCTTATAAAGTAAAACCGATCATTTATTCATCAGCAGATTTTTATAACCGTTACCTTGGCAAAGAGTTCGATCAATACCCCCTTTGGGTAGCACACTATTTTGAGCAAAAGCAACCACGCGTAAACCGGGACTGGCAATTCTGGCAGCACAGCAGCATTGGCCATGTAAACGGTATAAAGGCCAGTGTAGACTTTAATGTTTTCAACGGAGACTCTGCCGATTTGCAGGAAATGCTTATACGTTAGCAAAAAACTAACGCGGCAATAAAGCACCATTCATAAATTTTTGCAAATAGCAATCAACCACTTTTGCCTTTTACTGTTTATTCTGCTATATCTTTAGTTTTTAATCACCTGGGAAAAATTTTATCATGCACATAATGCAACGGTTTCTTGCATTGCCATCATTTGCCTTCCTGCTTCTTTGTGCCTGTAAAAGCAAAAAGGAATCGCCAAAGGCACCGGCAACACAGCCGCCCACCCAGGTAGATGTAATCATTGCTGCCAATGCGGCTATTACTAACACGGTAGAGGTAAATGGTACTGTTGTAGCCAATGAATCGGCTGAACTGCGCCCCGAGATCAGCGGCCGCCTTACTTTTCTTGATGTGCCGGAAGGAAAAACCGTACAAAAAGGAACTGTACTGGCAAAGATCAACAGTGCAGACCTGCAGGCGCAGATCAATAAAAGCAAGGTTCAGCTCCAACTGGCACAACAAACACAGGAAAGATTACAGAAGCTGCTCGATATACGCGGCGTAAACCAGGCAGATTACGACGCTGCGGTAAATAATGTAAACAATATTAAAGCAGATATCGCTTACAACGAAGCGCTGGTAGACAAAACAGTAATCCGTGCGCCTTTTACAGGTGTAATTGGTTTACGGCAGGTAAGCCCGGGTGCATATGTTACACCTACAAACATCATTGCCACCATTCAGCAGGTAAGCAAACTAAAGATCGACTTTACGCTGCCCGAAGCTTATGCCAATTATGTAAAGCGCGGTGCGTATGTAGAAGTGGCGCTTGATGAAAACAGTGACGAAAAGGAAAAAGCATTGATCATTGCCACAGAGCCACAGGTAGATCTCAATACCCGCAATCTTAAAGTGCGTGCCGTACTGGAATCGGCTACGGCAAATCCTGGTTCATTTGTAAAAGTATACCTTGTTACAGGCGCCTCCCGCAATAGCGTAATGGTACCCACCAATGCCATTATTCCAGATGCAATGAATAAAAAAATCGTTACGGTAAAAGATGGCAAAGCCAGCTTTGTAAATATAGAAACAGGTGTGCGGCAGGAAGGAACAATAGAAGTAACAAAAGGCCTGCAACCCGGCGATAGTATCGTGGTGAGCGGTGTTTTGTTTGCAAGGCCCAATGCCCCGCTCAAAGTAAGGTCAGTAAAGAAAATAACAGACGTAGTAGAACAATAGATATTTGGTAACCGGCAGTTGTTCTTTTGGCATCGCCTGTTGTGTCACTAACTTCAGGGTTCCGTTTTCATGGCAGCAGCAGCGATCAGTAAAGTTTACATAGTACAGATCAACCGCCTGCTGCACAGCGCATATAAACAGTCCGGGTTGTATATTATTTTTTACACTTACCAGCATATAGCAGCAGTACATGAATATCTCAGAACTTTCCTTGAAAAGACCAGTGCTTGCAACTGTAATGAACATTGCCATCATTTTGTTTGGCGTAGTGGGTTACACGTTTCTGGCACTACGCGATTACCCGGCCATAGACCCGCCAATCGTAAACATACGTACAAGCTATGTAGGGGCCAATGCAGATATTATTGAAAGCCAGATTACCGAACCCATAGAGAAAGAAGTAAATGGTATTCCGGGTATTCGCAGTATCAGTTCTTCCAGCCAGGTTGGTGCCAGCAATATTACGGTTGAATTCAACCTCGATGTAGATCTTGAAACCGCTGCCAATGATGTGCGCGACAAAGTAAGCCAGGCACAACGCAATCTTCCGCAGGATATTGATGCCCCGCCTGTTGTAAGCAAGGCCGATGCAAACAGCGATTTTATTCTGCTGCTCGCCCTGCAAAGCCCTTCCAAAGGGTTACTTGAACTAAGTGACTACGCAGAAAATGTTATCCAGCAAAGACTGCAAACGATCAACAATGTAAGCGCCATCAACATATTCGGGCAAAAAAGGTATGCCATGCGTATCTGGCTTTTGTCAGATAAAATGAATGCCTTCAACATTTCCTATACCGACATCAATGATGCATTAAACAAAGAGAATGTAGAAATACCCGCGGGAAAAGTGTATGGCAACAATACAGAACTCACCATAAGAACATTGGGCCGTCTTACAACAGAAGACCAGTTCAATAAGATAGTGCTGAGAGAAGATGCCACCGGCATTGTTCGCCTGGGTGATGTTGCCAAAGTAGAACTGGGCCCTGAAAACCTCGAACAGTCATGGAAATACAATGGGGTAAATGCCGTAGGCCTCGCCGTAATACCACAGCCGGGGGCCAATTACGTAGATATAGCAGATGAATTCTATAAGCGCCTCGAAGAAATACAACGCAGCAGCAAAAGTGATATTACATTTAATGTGCTGGTAGATAATACAAGGCTGGTGCGGCAATCAATCGAAGAAGTGGAGGAAACCCTTCTTATTGCATTCAGCCTGGTTGTGCTGGTTATCCTTTTCTTCTTCAGGAATATATTGATCGCCATACGCCCGCTGATCGATATTCCCATATCGCTGGTGGCAACTTTCTTTATCATGTACGTGGCAGGCTTCTCTATAAACATTTTAACCTTATTAGGCATCGTGCTGGCAACAGGCCTTGTGGTAGACGATGGTATTGTTGTTACAGAAAATATTTTCCGTAAGCTGGAGAACGGGTTCCCGATCCGCAAGGCGGCGCTGGAAGGCAGTAAAGAAATATTTTTCGCGGTTGTTTCTACATCCATCACGCTTGCGGTTGTGTTTTTACCGGTCATCTTCCTGCAGGGCTTTGTGGGCAGCCTGTTCCGGGAATTTGGTATCGTGGTGGCAGCGGCCGTATTGATCTCCGCTTTTGTATCGCTTACTATAACACCTGTACTAAATGTTTATCTCAACCGTAAAAACGCACAGCACGGATGGGTTTACCGTAAAACAGAGCCGTTCTTTACCGGTATGGAAAGCGGTTACAGGCGTATGCTGGAAGGATTTATGCGGGTAAGGTGGGTAGCCTGGATCGTGGTGGTTGTGTGCGGATTGATCATCTGGCTCGTGGGTTCGCAACTGCAAAGCGAACTGGCACCAATGGAAGACCGCAACAGTGTGCGCTTCCAGATGACGGCACCGGAAGGTACCAGCTACGATAAAATGCAGTCTATCTCAGACGAAGTAGTAAGTTTCCTGTACGATTCTGTGCCGGAACGAAGTTTCGTTTTTGCAGCCACCCCCGGTTTTGGGGGCAGCGGCTCAAACAGTGGTTTCGGGCGTGTGGGGCTGGTACCTGCAGACGAACGTGTACGAAGCCAGAATGAAATTGCACAGGACCTTACCAAAAAGCTTTCCCGCTTTAATGATGCAAGAATATTTGCCGTGCAGGAACAAACGATTTCTGTAGGTATAGGTTCGCGTGGTGCATTACCGGTGCAATTCATTTTGCAAAACCTCGATTTTCAGAAACTGCAGGATATTATTCCCAAATTTCTCGAGGCAGCACGGCAGGATCCTGTTTTTGAAAACATTGATGTAAACCTCAAATTCAATAAGCCCGAACTGCAGCTTACCATCGACCGGGTAAAAGCAAAAGACCTGGGTCTTTCCACTACAGATGTGGCCGGCGCGGTGCAGGCAGCATTCAGCGGCAGAAGGCTGGCATACTTTATCATGAACGGAAAGCAATACCAGGTAATAGGCCAGGTAGAGCGGCCAGACCGCAACAAGCCAACAGATATTGAAAAACTATACGTGCGCAACAGCCGCGGAGAAAATATTCCGTTGAGTGCTGTAGTAAACCTAACCGAAAGCAGCAGCCCGCCAACGTTATACCATTACAACCGTTTTAAAAGTGCTACAATCTCTGCATCGCTGGCAGAGGGCAAAACTATTGGCGATGGTGTAAAATCCATGCGGGCCATTGCAGGTAAATTGCTCGATGAAAGTTTCCAGACCTCGTTAAGCGGCCCTTCGAGAGATTATGAAGAAAGCTCATCAAATACAACATTTGCATTCGGGCTTGCGCTCATGCTCATTTACCTGGTGCTGGCAGGGCAGTTTGAAAGTTTTCTCGATCCCTTTACAATCATGCTTACGGTGCCGCTGGCATTGGCTGGTGCATTGCTTAGCCTGTACATCTTCGGGCAAACAATCAATATATTCTCGCAGATAGGTATGATTATGCTGATTGGTCTTGTAACGAAAAATGGAATTTTGATTGTAGAATTTGCCAACCAGAAAAGGGAAAATGGCATGCCGCGCATAGAAGCGGTAATCGAAGCCGCCACGCAGCGTCTGAGACCTATTTTAATGACAAGCCTTGCAACGTCATTTGGTGCATTGCCCATTGCGCTTAGTCTGGGCGCGTCTTCCACAAGCCGCGTACCATTGGGTATTGTAATTGTGGGCGGTATTATGTTTTCGCTTATACTTACATTGTTTGTAATTCCTGCTGTGTATACCTTTATCTCGGGTGTTCACAAAACAAAAAAGCTCGAGGTTACAGAGTAGTTTTTTCAGGAGCCAGGCAGTTGTTTTTCATGGCATCGCCTGTTGCGTCGCACTCTTGTACTGTGGGCAAGGAAGCGACAAGGCAGGGAGGCAAAGAAACAAAGAGTAAACAGGTATACTTGTGTTAAAAGGTAAGCAGCAGACTTTGGTTTAAAGAACGTTGCAAGGTGCTTCGTTTGCTGCCCGTAGTACCGGACGTACAAGTGAGTGACACAACAAAAGCTCAATGCTTGTGCTGTTGCCGGTAAACAAAAAAATATTTGAGTTCAATAACGTGTAATGAAAAAAATTATCGCTGTATTGTTGTTGTTTACTTTTAAGGCGCATGCGCAAAAGCTTACGCTTGAAGAAGCCATCAACATTGCATTAAAAAACAGTTTCGATATTCAGCTTGCAAAAAATAACGTTGCGGTAAATGATGCGCTCAACAGTTATGGCGTAGCCGGCGGGCTGCCTGTGGTAACAGGTACAGCATCTGATCTTGAACAACTCTCCAGCCTTAACCAGCGTTTCGTGGGTGGCGATACTGCACGTACTGTAAAAGCAAATGCAGCACCAAGCAATTCATTGAACGTGGGCGTTAATGCCAACTTTGTTCTGTACAACGGTATGCGCATTGTAAGCACTAAAAAAAGACTGGAACAACTGGAATCTCAAAGCGAACAATTACTGAATGCCCAGGTACAGATTGCCATTGCAAATGTGATGTCGAAATACTACGACATTGTGCGCCAGCAGGAGTATTCGCAAACGATAGATTCATCTATTGCCATCTCCAAACTGCGCCTGGAAATATTGCAGACAAGAATGGATGTTGGCCTGGCAAACAACGCAGATGTTTTCCAGGCGCAGATAGATCTCAACACGCTGTTGCAGGCAAAAGAATCGCAGGAGCTTACTGTAAGTATTGCCAAAACGGAATTGTTGCGCGTGCTTACACTGAAAGCTGACTCAACCATTAATGTAGACGATTCTATAAAGGTTGGTGAACTCATGAAGCTGGAAGCAATATTGGACAACCTTTCCACCAATCCTGACATCATTGCAGCCAACCAGCAGATAGAAATAAATGAGCTGATTGAAAGAGAAACGGCAGCACTGCGCTACCCAACGCTTAGTGTGAATGCGGGTTATACATATGGCAGAACACAAAATGCTGCGGGGCAGTTATTGCTGAACCAGCGTTATGGGCCACAGGCAGGTATTAACCTTTCTATACCTATCTACAATGGCAATGCATTTAAAAGGCAGCAGCGCGTGGCAGAGATCAATACCCAAAGCGCAACTGTGCAAAAAGATGCACTGGTAAATGATTATGTAAACAGCGCAGTAAAACAATACCAGACCTACATAACCACGCTGCAGCAACTGGAGAAAGAAGAAGAAAACTATCGTATTACACAGGCTTTGATCGATCTTGTTTTAAAAAGATTCGAACTGCGTGTGGCCACCATTCTGGAACTGAGAGAAGCGCAGCAAAGCTTTGAAGAAACATCCTACCGTTTAACCAACCTGCGCTTTGCAGCAAAGTCTGCAGAAATAGAACTCAAAAGGCTCAGCAACAAGCTTAGCTTTTAAGCCTGTTAATCCGCATCTTTGCAGTAAAGTTTTTACATGAAGAAAGTTGCGCTTATTCCCGCACGTTATGCGGCTACAAGATTTCCTGCAAAGCTTATGCAACAGCTCGGCAATAAACCGGTAATAAGACACACTTATGATAATACCCTGGCTACCGGCTTATTTGATGAAGTGATCGTGGCCACAGACAGCGATATTATTTATAACGAGATTACACAACATGGTGGTAAAGCAGTCATGAGTAAGAAGCAACACGAAAGCGGCAGCGATCGTATTGCAGAAGCAGTTGCCGATATGGATGTTGACATAGTGGTAAATGTACAGGGCGATGAACCTTTTGTAAAAGCGGCACCACTAAAGCAATTGCTGGATGTTTTTGAAGGCGATAAAGGAGCAGGTGTGCAGGTGGCCAGTTTGATGCAGGTATTGACCATGCAGCAGTATATTGAAGACCCCAACTATGTAAAAGTTGCGATAGATAAAAACAACAACGCTATTTTCTTCAGCCGGTCAGTAATACCTTACCCGCGCAACAAAGAAATACCCATTACTTACTACGAACATATAGGCGTCTACGCCTTCAGGAAGCAGGCACTGATCGATTTTACGCATTGGCCGATGACACCACTGGAGGCGGCTGAAAAAATTGAATGTCTTCGTTATCTTGAACATGGAGTGCCGTTAAAAATGGTTGTAGTGGATTACATGGGTGTTGAAATAGACACACCGGAAGACCTTGAAAGAGCGGCGAAATTCCTGTAACTGTTTTAGCCGTAAATTGCCGCTTAGTATTTACCCCTGATATAAATAATTGTTATGCCCGTAAAGACACACAAATACACCAATAATGATGTAACCGTAATATGGCAACCAGAAATGTGCATGCATTCTACGATTTGTTTCAAAGGGTTGATAGAGGTTTTTGATCCTAAGAAAAGACCGTGGGTAAATATGGAAGGTGCTACAACTGAACGAATTATTGAGCAGGTGCGTAAATGCCCGAGCGGCGCACTCAGCTATGTAATGAATAATGAACAGGCACCGGAAGAAAATAACAGTGCTGTACTTTCAGAAGCTGCAAACGTCATCAACATACAGGTGCTGCCCAATGGGCCACTGCTGATACAAACCGACTGCGTGATTACGTATGCAGACGGCAGGCAGGAAACAAAAAAAGGCAATACTGCATTGTGCCGCTGTGGCGCATCTGCCAATAAACCATTTTGCGATGGTTCTCACCGCAAAACTGGTTTTGTTGGGTAGAACGTGCAGTGTTATCAAAGCTTTAAATTGTCCTCTTTATCAAGTTCCCAGAAAGGATTAAAGGCAATTTCTACCAGGTGACCATCCGGGTCTTTAAAATAGCCGCTATAGCCGCCCCAGAATACTTTCTGTGCAGGTTTAACGATCGTAGCGCCCTTGCTCTGCACTTCATGCAGTACACTATCTACTTCTTCCTCAGATTTGGTGTTAAGAGAAAATGTTACGCCCGCAAAACCTGTAGCATCATCACTTATTGCAGCATCTTCTGCAAGCAAATGTCTGGGGTATAGCGCCATGGTTATGCCACCCAAAGGAAATAATACGAGGTCTCCTGTGCTATGCTCCGATCTTTTCCAGCCAAGCGATTCATAAAAGCGGGCTGTTGTTTCAACATCGCTTACGCCCAGCGTAATCAGGTTAAGTTTTTGTCTCATCGTCGTCTTCTTTTGTCCGTGTCATTGTATTACAGTGTCAAAAAATCTCCCAAAGATACACTGCTTACAAAAGTGCATTTTAACCGGCACTCCAATGAAAGCTATTTCAAAGACAATTCATGCACGCCTGTTAAACACTATTGTGTAGTATAGGTATAGGTACCCGATCCCGCTTCTATTACAGCATATCCGTCTTCGTAACGCAATATGTTTACCTGTATACCGCTTTCCTTAACCGCTGCATTTTGCTTTGCGGGCACATATACAAGTGCGGTAGTATTGGCAGGAATAGTAACGTTTAAAGTAAAGGCATCAGCGGTTTTTTTCCATTCGCTTGTAATAGTACCCCTTATGGATTGATAACTGCCTTTAGCCCATCTAAGATCACCAGCAGGCTGAGGTTTTATAATGATCGTTTTAAAGCCCGGAGATGCAGGATTGATACCAAGCAGTGAGCGATAAAACCATTCGTCAACAGAGCCAAACATCGGGTGGTTTTGAGACGGGCTGCTTTCGGGGTAGGCCCATGTTTCCCACAAGGTGGTAGCACCATTGTTTATCATGTTCAGCCAGCCCGGGTAGCCCCGCTGGTCAGTAATGGTATACGCGATATCGTTCCTGTTGTATGTTCTCAGCACATCAAACATCATTTTAGTGGAGAAGATACCGGTGCTTACATGCATGTGGTGTCTTTCAAACTCTTTCATCAATACATCGAATGCGGCTTTTTTGTCTGGCGCAAGATCATACCACAGAGCAAGTATTTGTGCGCTCTGTGTTGCATTGTCGAATCTGCCGGTGTTGCGAACATTGTATTTGTATACGATTGCCTCTTTAATATCTTCAGCCAGCCCGCCGTATTGAATGCTGTCTGTTGTTTTGCCGAGTATGCCCGCAAATTCGGCTGCAAGCTTTGCATGGTTGTAATAAAAGCAGGAAGCGCTGAATGCATCCGGTTTTGTATCCAGTGCTTCATGGTCTCCAATATCCCAATAGAAAAGATTTTCAAAAGATTGCTTTTGTAAGAAAAGCATTTGCCTGGTAAAGGCATTGTAATGTTGCGCAATGATTCTTTTATCCCCATAAAAATCATAGAGCTGTTTTTGCAGGAATGCAAACCCGAGTTGCCAGCCCATTGGCCCGGACTCATCGCCATAGCCTCTGTCTGCAATACCTGTAAATGGCGCAATCTCTGTAATGCCACCACCTGGCCGTTGTTCGTTGGCAAAATCTGTAACCGCTTTGGTATAAAACTGCGCCATATTGTAGTTATAGATAAAGGCATTTGAGCTTACAACCATATCTGCACCATAACCCATTTTTTCACGTGCAGGGCAATCTGACTGCACACTGAATATGTTGCTAAGAAATGTCCATTGTATTACTTCGTGCAACGTGTTGAACTGTTCATTCGAACAACTGAATGTTCCGTTTACATTCACTGCACTGTTCATGCGTAAACCTTCGAAGTTTTCTATGGTTGGTGTACCGGGCCAGCCTGTTACTTCCACGTAACGAAAGCCGTGAAAAGTAAAGTGCGGGTTCCATGATTCTGTCGCTCCTCCCTTCAGTATATAGCCGTCTTCCTGCCACGCTGTTTCAGGGGCACCAGGTGGGGCCTTGATAGCGCCTTTTTTTATTTGTGTCATTACAGATGTCATGTAATTCAGTGAACCATTCGTGTATACATCCTCACCAAAGCGCATGGTAATTTTGTCTCCCTCGTTACCGGTTACATGTATTCTTACAACACCAGCAAAATTTTGCCCCATATCTACTATAAAAGTGTCTTTGCCCTGTTCATATATTTTTACCGGCTTAATCGTTTTTGTTACCTGTATTGCAGGCTGCATTTGCGCTTTTAATGTGCCATCAGGGCCATTCACCTGCACAGCCTGCTTCCATGCTGTTTTATCAGCCTGTAAAGTGTTCCAGCCGGGCTGCTCCAGGCGGGCGTCATATTTTTCACCGAGGTAAACATTGTTGTGCGTTACAGGCCCGGGAGCTGTAAGCCACGATTCATCAGTAACGATTTTATCAACGGAACCGTCTTTGTAAGTAATATGTACTTCTGCTTTTACGCAGGGCCTGCCTGTCTGCTGGTAATCACGCAGGTCCCAGCGGCCGAAGAATTTTATTGGTAAAGGGTTCCACCATCCTGCACCGAGCGCGATTGCTGCAACGTTTATGCCTTGCTGTACCATAGGGGTCACATCATATACCGCATACAGTACCTCTTTTTTATAAGTGGTAAAGCCAGGGTCGAGCACATGGTTCCCCACTTTACGGCCGTTTAAATATGCTTCATAATAACCCAGCCCGCTTATGTATAATTTTGCTGCAATTATTTTTTTACTGCCTTTAAATGTTTTCCTAAACAGTGGCATCCGATCTTCCTTAAAGCGGTCTTCGTCACGTGCAGGATTCCTGGAGCCATCACTGATCCATTTTGCCGTCCAGTCTGCTGGTGAAAGCATGGCCGTTTCAAAGATGTTTACAGCACTCCATGCTGATGCTGTACCGTTTTGATCGTACACCCTTACACGCCAGTAATATTTTGTAAAAGACGTAAGAGGGGCACCTGCATATTCAATTTGTATATTGTCAGATGAAGCGATCTTTCCTGTAGACCACTCTGTGGCTTTACCGTGCTCAACGTCTGCAGGTGTTTTACTTACAATAATTTCATAAGCCGTTTGCAGCGCATTTCTTTCCGTGCTGTTGAATGTCCATGCAAAACGTGGGTTCGCAATATCTATACACAGCGGGTTCTCAATATATTCACAGGTAAGATTTACAGGCTGTAAGGCCACATAGGCATGCGCCCGGAACACACAGGTTAGAGCCAGCAAAAGAAGCAAAGCGTTTTTTTTCACGGCAACATATTTTAGACGTGTAAATTAAACCAGTTTAGCTTCTAAAGCTAAAGCATAGTGCAGCATAGCAGATTGAAGCATTCTGATATAGTTGTATGAAATGTTTGGCCACGGGATTATTTGCTGATCGCCAAAGCTGCCATAAAAGAGGAACGCAGAAGTGAGTGACACAACAGGCGATGCCACGAAGTGCAGCTGCTTAGTGCATCAGTTTTTCAACGGCTGTTTTCAATGTTTCAGCTTTTTTTGCAAAACAGAAACGCACCACCTTATTGTCTGTAGCCTCTTTGTAGAAAGCACTCAGCGGAATGGCCACCACGCCTTTTTCTTTTGTTAGGCGCATCACAAAATCTTTATCGCTTTCATTACTTATGGCCGCGTAGCTGTAGCATTCAAAATAACTTCCGTGAGAGGGTATCAGTTCAAAAGGTGTAGCCGCCATCAACGTTCTGAGATAGTCTCGTTTTTGCTGCATTTGCGAACCGAGTTGCAAGTATGCATCTTCGTTTAACAGGTACTCCGCCAATGCATATTGTACCGGTGCATTGCAGGAGAAACAATTAAACTGGTGTACTTTTCTAAACTCTTTCATCAGTGCCGGGGCGCTTACGCAATAACCGATCTTCCAGCCGGTGCAATGGTATGTTTTGCCAAACGAAAAGCATACAAATGCCCGCTGCAGCAATGCAGGATAGCGTAGTATGCTTTGGTGTTCTATGCCATCAAACACAAGGTGCTCATATACTTCATCGCTTATAATGTAGAGATCATGCGCTTCGGCAATTGCCTGTAGCTCCTGCATGTCAGCAGCAGTAAGTACGGCACCGGTAGGGTTGTGTGGCGAGTTAATAATGATCGCTTTTGTGCGTGGAGAAACCTGTTGCCTTACTTCATGCCACGGAATGTTGTAAGCAGGAAACTGTAATGATATTCTTATGGCTTTGGCACCATTGATCTCTATGTTGGGAATATAACTGTCGTAAGCCGGCTCAAATACAATCACTTCATCGCCTGCATGCAGTATGGTTGTAAGAGCCGTGTAAATTGCATACGTACCGCCGGGTGTAACTGTAACCTGGCTTGCAGCATCTACAGCGGTGTGGTACAGTTTCTCAATTTTAGCGGCAATACGCTGCGTAAGCAATGGCAGTCCATTCATGTGTACATACTGGTTGTGCCCGTCCTGCATGGCTTTGTTTACAAGATTGGTAAGCTCGCTGCTCATGGGAAAATCGGGAAAACCCTGCCCGAGATTGATTGCCTGGTGCTCCAGCGCAAGCTGGCTCATAACAGTAAAAATGGTTGTACCAACATCCGGAAGTTTTGATAGCATGTACACAAAAGATTTGATCAAATGTACAGGCAAAGGCGCTTTGCTGCAAGCACTAACTGATAATTATCGCCTGCTGTTTATTTAAAGCAGCAGTATTTGTGGGTAAGCTGTGGTTTTGCATGGCATCACCTGTTGTGTCACTCACTTGTGCGTTCCACTTTTATGGCGGCTGCTGCGTTGCGTGTCAGCGGCGTGGCTGCAAGTTTGTAGCGGCATTATAAAAACAGTGCTTCGGCCTGCTGAATGCTTTCGGGCTTACCAACGTCTATAAACTTACTGTCTGAATGATCGAAAGCCTGTATTCTTTCTGATGCTGCAAGAGAAAGATATACATCCACCATAGAGAATTTGCCTTGTTGCTGCATAACATCGAAAATGCGGTTGCTTAGCACATGAATACCGCTAAACGCTTTTTGGTGCAATACTTCTGCGGGTCTTGCAATTCTTTCTTCACCGGTGTTAACGTTGCGCCAGCCACATAGCCTTTTATGATCGTCAAATAAAAAATAGCGGGAGGTTTTACGCCGTGTAACTGCCAGTGTAGCCAGCGGCTGCTGAGCGTTGTGCAGGCTGATCATTGCTGAAAGGTCGAGATCTGTAAGTACATCGCAGTTTAGCAGTACAAATGTTTGCGCATCCTGTAAAAAGGGTCTTGCTTTTTTTAAACCGCCGCCTGTTTCCAGTACAGCGTCTGTTTCGTCGCTTATTACAACATTGCTGCCCCAGCCCTGGTGTTGCGCTATTATGCCGGTTAGCTGGTCTGCAAAGTGGTGTACGTTTACAACAACATCGTAAATGTTGTGTTGCTGCAGGTACATAATATTACGTTGCAGGAGTGTTTTATTATTTATAACAGCCAGTGCCTTGGGGTGTTTATCTGTAAATGGTTTAAGCCTTGTGCCGAGGCCTGCTGCCAATATCATTCCTTTCATTATTTAAAATTATTTGCGGGGTATTTGTATTGCCAGCCAGCCATTACGTATGCTGATGGCGCCGGAGCTGCTGAATAATGTTTTATTGTACAAGTGTGCGACGCAAGGAACGATTCCACCCGTTATGCTGCCGGGTACATCATTTCATCACTACTGCGGGCGTACCCAGTTTTGTTCATTACAATGTTCCAGCTCTATCTTAACCTTGTATTTGTTCTTAAGATGCCTGGCTGTTTGTTCTGCCGCATACACGCTTCTATGCTGGCCGCCGGTACAACCAAAATTTACAGACAAGCTCTCAAAGTTGCGTGTGATATAATCTTCAACCGAGATATCTACAAGATCGAAAACACTGTTTAGAAAAGTGGTCATCCGGGTTTTTTGTTCCAGGAAATCCATTACCCGTTTGTCTTTACCTGATAACGTTTTGTACTCAGCAAAACGGCCGGGATTGAGCAATCCGCGACAATCGAATACAAAGCCGCCACCGTTGCCGCTGTTGTCTTCCGGTATTCCTTTCTTGTACGAGAAACTTTTGATCTTTACAACAAGCGGTGTTTGTTCAGTTGCCTGCACCGTTTTAAAGCGGGCTGCAATGTCGTCTGCCACAATAATGTGTAGTATGCGGTCAAACTCAGGCAATGCAATGCCGGTTTGCCGGTGCGCCATAAAATACCGGAGGTTTTTTAATGCCAGGGGAATACTGGCAAGGAAGTGCGCCTTTCTTTCAAACAAGCCACGAAAGCCGTATGCGCCCAATACCTGTAAAAGCCTGATAAGCACGTAACCATTATACTGGCTGGTGAAGATGAGCCTGTTTACAGGTTTGTCAAGCAACGCATCGATCCTGTCCATGTAATAACTGAGCAGGCTGTCTTTCCACTCGTTGCTCAGTTCTGCTTTGGCCTGCCAGAGCAGGCTTGCAACATCGTATTGCAATGCACCCTGCATGCCGCCCTGGTAATCGATAAAGAAAACCTCATCGTTGTTTACGATAATATTACGGCTTTGAAAATCGCGGAACATAAAATATTTATACTCCGTTTTTGTAAGGTAGCTGCCAAGGGCTTCAAAATCATCGAGCATAGCCTGTTTGTCGTAAGGAAGCTGCAATGTATCCAGGAAATAATATTTAAAGTATAGCAGGTCGCTCATGATAGCCTGCCTGCCAAACTCTTTGGCAGTGAGACAACGGCCATAATCCAGCGCTTCGTGCCCTTTGATCTGTATGCGGGCAAGCTTATCAAGGCTTTTGCAAAACAGGCCATACACTTGGTCGTTGTGGCCATGTTGTTCCAGTTTATTCAGCAGGGAGTTTGTTCCCAGGTCTTCCTGTATGTAAATTGTTTTTGCTTCATTTACCGCGTATATGTGCGGTACAGGGAGGTCTTTGCTTTCGAAGTGCCGGCTGAAGTAAATGAACGTATCGTTCTCTTTTATATTGAGGCCATAGGTGGCAATGTATGTGTTGTTTTCATCATATACACGGAAATAGGTTCTGTCGCTGCCGCTTTGGGGCAGTTTGGTAATTGCAGTGCAGGGCTTGTTAAAGTGTTGTTCAAACAGGTTGGTAACCTCGTTTACAATTGCATCCATTAAGTAAAAAGTTTGGGGGTAAAAATAGAGGTTTATTTGTTTTACAAGGGCATGACAAACCTTAACACCGGAATTAAATGTAGATACATTAATTTTGCCGTTGATGTTACAGGCATTAGATATATTAAAAGTGGCCCACCGCAATACAATTGACCCGGGAATGAATTTATTGCACATGAAAGAGCAGTTCATTCCAGGTTCTATTCAATATGTTATTCGCCGGTATTACCCGCAGGACCAGTGGAAGAGTGACGATACGGGTATGATGGTATATCATTACAATGCCAAAAGGCCGGAAGATAATTTCCTGGAGTTACGGTTTTGCATCAGCGGCAATAAATACTGTTTTGAAAAGAGCTGTGCCAATTGTAATGAAACGCCTACCAATAACTGTAGCGGTAAACACGATAGTATAGATGTTTTTTCGTTTCACTTTTCTTCTACTTTCCTGTACCAGTTTGTACATAATGTAAAGCTGAGTAACCGTAAAGATGAAGTGCTTGCGTTTAAACATCCCAATTCCTTTACAAAGATTTTCCCGGTATGTAACCGTAAAAGAATGAGCCTGGATGGCTTGCTGAACCATAGCTACAGCGGCAGCCTCGAAAATATTTTCGTCAATGCCAAGGTGCATGAGTTACTGCTTTATAGCCTGGAATGCCTGGTTGATGAGAAAGAAGATGGCTTTACTTGTAAGTTCCTGGCAGATGAAGCTGGCAGGGACAGGATTTACCAGGCAAGGGAAATACTGCTGCAACACATCGGTGATCCGATTACCATAAAGGAACTGAGCCGTAAAGTAGCCATGAATGAATGTTACCTGAAGAAGGGTTTCAAGGAAATTTTTGGTACAACGATTTTCGATTTTTACCAGCAGCAACGTATGGAACATGCCAAATACCTGTTGTATGAAAAAGGATTGAGTGTTACAGATGTTTCTGCCCTGCTTGGTTACTCTTCTATCTCTCACTTTTCAGCAGCTTTTAAAAAGCACACCGGTTTAAAGCCTTGTGATTTGTTACGATAAACATTAGCACCATATAGCTACCAAATAAAAAGCCGCAGTATGTGATTACTGCGGCTTTTTATATAGAGAAAAAGTTTAAGATGGCATTGCTTCTCCACCCTCTTCAGAAGTGCTGGTAGATTCTGCCGGCATTTCAACTACTTCTGGTGCAGGTGCCGGCGCTGGTGGCGGTGTTACTTTTTTAGCAGCCGCTTTTTTTGCTGCTTTCTTTGGAGCCGCCTTTTTTGCTGCCTTTTTAGGAGCTGCTTTTTTAGGCGCTGCTTTGGCAGCCTTTTTAGGAGCGGCCTTCTTTACTGCTTTTTTGGGAGCAGCTTTTTTAGGCGCTGCCTTCTTTGCTGCTTTTTTAGGTGCTGCCTTTTTTGCTGCTTTCTTTGGAGCTGCTTTTTTAGGAGCAACTTTTTTAGGAGCAGCTTTCTTCGCAGCTTTTTTAGGGGCTGCTTTCTTGGCGGCTTTCTTTTTATTTGCTTTTGCCATGGGAGAGGAATTTTTTAAAAATTATATATAAGTTGTTAAGTTAAAAATGTTTTCGTAATAATAACATGAACCAAAGAAAATTTTTTAAAACAACATAGTTTATTAACTGTAACATGTTTGTATCTGTGCATGATTGTTGGCTCAATATGCATTCACTATGGTGGCACAAATCTTCAGCACTGAAACAATAATAGCAAAGCGGTAAACCCGCGGAACAGTAATGCATAATCTTTCAATAATTTTTGAAAATTCAGAAAACCTGTTTAGCTTTACATCATGAAGCTTGCAGAAGCAAAACAACAATTCATTCAAAGCTGGGGCGTACTTGCCACGCAATGGGGCATCAACAGAACAATGGCGCAGGTACATTCACTGTTGCTGGTAGCCAGCAAACCGCTGAGCACGGATGATATCATGGAAGAGCTGAGCATCAGCCGTGGTAATGCCAATATGAACATACGCGACCTGATACAATGGGGGCTGGTAGAAAAAGTAATTGTACCGGGAGACAGGAAGGAATACTTCTCTGCAGAAAAAGACATCTGGAAAGTAGCCACGAAAATTATGTACCAGCGAAAGAAGCGCGAACTGGACCCCATGGTCAAAGTGCTTAACCAGCTAAGCGACATAGAAGGAGACAAGCGTAACCCCGAGGTAAAAGCATTTTCCGAAACCGTTGATAACCTCAAAAAATTTGCCGGCCAGGCAGAGAAATCAATGGACGTGCTTATAAAAGCCGAAGAGAACTGGTTCTGGAGCAACTTTATAAAGCTCCTTAAATAAAGGCAAAGCCGGGTTTACCAGTCTTGCATAAGATTTTAAATCAATTCCTGAAAGTATAATACGGTATATGAAGTTGATAAAACAGGTGGACTTTTTTTTGCAGCTGTTGTTGATGGTAACGTTCCTCTTTTTTGTTGCTGCCAGTAAAGATGGCTTTGAACTCAACCTGCTGGCGGCATTGTTTATTACCGGTTTTTATCACCTGGTAAGCATGGTTGCACATGAAGTGTCCGGCTACTTTATAAAACGCGGCTCCGTAAGAAGGTGGTATCATAACATAAGCTACATAATAGCAGGGCTTAGTCTTTTTTTCAATTCAGCACCAGGCGTAATATACATTGTTGAATATGTAACTCCCTTCATGGCTTTTTTCTATACATGGTTATGTTACAAAGAGACTTTTGTATACCTGAAAAGGCCACTTTCTATCTTAAAGTAACTCAGCTTTTCTCCACACGCACCAGGCCTGGTATTTTCTTTACCGTAAAATACATGAGCGCAAGCAGCATGGCAAACGATACGGTAAACATCCACGCCTGTATATGCTCTACCGGCTCAGCTACATGGCTTAGCATGGTGTGTGCAATATCCCCAGGGTTGGTAATGATGTTCCAGCTATTGTAACGCTTGTAGCGTCCCAGATAAATACCATAACTACATAGCGTAATAAGCAATATCGTCAGCGGCAGGTGAAACATCGGCCTTATATGTTTTACAAGAAACCGCTCTACCTGCAGTAATGAAGTAATACAAAGTGCAATACCATTCCACGCACCGGAAATAACAATCAGCAGATCGAACCAGAAAGGAATGAGCGGCCTTTCCTCAAAGTGAAAAATATCTGTAATAATATAGGGTGCATTGGGTAAAAACAACAGCCAGCAGCCCAGCATCATACACGCTTTGAAATTAAACCTTTTAAACTTTGTAAGCCGCCTGCTGAATAACAGTGGCACAGTTGCCAGGAAAAGATTCCACGGATAAAAGAAATACAGCCTCTCACCAGTGTAAGCATAGCGCAAGCCAACCATACTTACCGTAAAACACATCGAAACAAAAATCATCTGCTCGAAGCCTGAAAACTTATTGATTAATCTGCGTATCATAACAATATTATTATTTTAGGAAAGAAAATAAAAGTACCCACCAGCAAACTGATAATTGAAACCCAGAGCACTGCACCCGCACTCATGTCTTTGATTATTTTTATGGCAGGATGAAATTCTCTGTGTACCACATCGCATAGCTTTTCAATGGCTGCATTGATCATCTCAAACGCAATTACCAGCCCTGTGCACAGCAAAATGATCAGCCACTCGGTATTACTGATGTTGAGTGCAAAGCCACCAAGAACCGCAGCCAGCGCTGCTCCCAAATGAAACCTTCCATTTCTGTCATACATAAAAAAATGAACAATACCATTAAACGCATATACAAATGCTTTTAAAAATGTGTTTCGTTTTCCGGTTATTACAAACCGTACATGAATGCCGTCTTTGATCATGTTGTTTTTATTAACTGTTTAAAAATGTGAAGTGATAATTATGAGCCCGGCAGTACAGCACTCTTCACCGTTCCTTGCGTCGCACTCTTGTACAGCATATTTTTATGGCAGCATGGTGCAAACAACGTGCTTTTATATACCATGCAAAAGGGTTGAAGCCGTACAAGGCCATACTGCCGGTTGCTCATAATCTTTGATTCTCCCCAAAGTCAACGTTCTCCAGGTAGTTTAGCGGGTTAAAACTTATTTTTAACTTGTTAGTACATGTTGCGTTACTATGCAGATCTGCGCACCTGCTCACCAATGCTTCAGCAGTACAAGAGTGCGACGCAACGGATGCTTCATACCTGTTCTGCAGCCTGGCTACAAAAAAGCCTTACACCATTTCCTGCGGTATTGCATCACTGCCATACCAGTTTACTTTACGGCTTGCATACATTACTATGGCCAGCACAATAAACAATGCCACGCTGCCTACCACCAAAGCACAAAGAAGTAAATAACCATATTCTTGCTATAAGTGAGATGACAGCATAGGTGTATTTTAAAAGCACTTTGAAATTCAAAGTTTATATGTAAAAAAAATTATTTGGTAGCTCTTATCATTTGCTCAAGTGCATCGAGGTGCTGCTTAAATGCCTTCTCGCCGGATTTTGTTGCGGTATAAGTGGTGTTGGTTTTGCGGCCTATAAAGCCTTTGTTCACCTTTATGTAACCTGCTTCTTCCAAAGCTTTCAGATGACTTGCCAGGTTACCATCTGTTACCTGTATCAATTCTTTCAACTGGTTAAAGTTTACTTCAGCATTTACCATAACAGCACTCATTATGCCGAGGCGCACACGGCTATCAAAAGCTTTGTTCAGATTTTCGATCGGATTTTTCATTTACTCTACCGTTATTTGTGCCTTTATTTATGCGCTGCTTCTTTCATACTTCCACCACATGATTGCACCGTAAATGATATGCAATACGCCAAAGCCCATTGCCCAAAAATAAATACCATATCCTACATACCACAGATTAATTATACCCAACAGGAGTAAGCCGAATGAAAGATACCGGAGTTCAGGAAGTGTGTATTTACTGGCATTGAGCACCGCCAGGCCATAAAAAATTAAACAGCCCGGCGCTATATACCCGTAGGCTTCATTTTCAATCAGTTTCAACAGGTATATACCACCAACAATCATTGGTATGGCTACATTGATCATTACCCGCCTTGCTGTAGAGCCCCATATGGGTGTATTGGTTTTCCTGCTGCGCAGGTATGTAAATGCAAAAGCCAGTACCAAGGCTGCAAGAAAAGTAAGTGCTGCTATCTGCATTAATGGGTTGCCCATATAAGCCGCCAGCGATATGGTGCTGTCATCGTTATGATGAATGGTTTTAAGATTGGCAATACTGCTGCGGTTATTGTCTATAATGCCATGCGCAAACCATGCACCAATAAGCGCACATATGCCGGCAGCTATACCGCTTAAACCACTAAGGCTTATAAAACGGCTGCTGCGTTCCATCATTTGCTTAATATCCTGCAGCGTATTTAAATGATGATTTTGATCACTCATAAAAGCACTTTGTAATTCAAAGTAATAAAGCAAAATCCACCTGTCAAAATTTTTTTTGTTGTTTGATGGTTCTTTAACAATTGCAGCAACTGCCAACGCGGCCAATAAACGGGTTTTATGGTCAGGCACTGTGTAAACCGCAACGCTGCAGCCGCCATAAAAACGGAACCCTGAACCGAGCGTGGCAACAGGCGATGCCACAAGGCCTGCAGCCGGTTACCTATTCCCAACATATTGCTTTAATAACTATCTTGTAAACTCTTTGTATACCACAAACGATTGCTATGCATAACTGGAAAATTAAACTCTCTCTTTTCCTTAATTATTTTGTGTTTGCAATTTTACTAAATAGCGTGGGCACCGTAATACTGCTCGTACAGTCAAGCTATCAAATTTCTAAATCGCAGGCCGCAGTGCTGGAACCTTTTAAAGACCTCAGCATTGCTTTTGTGTCTTTTGTAGTTACTTCTTACATTACCAAAATTGGTTATAAAAAAGCTATGCTCATTGCTTTGGCTGCAGTAACACTGCTGTGTTTTATTATGCCGTTTACCAAAGGCATTTTTATGATAGAGTTGTTGTTTGCAACCATCGGTTCAAGCTTTGCTCTTATTAAAATGTCTGTGTATGGCTCTATTGGTCTTATTACTAAAAGTGAGAAAGAACACCTGAGCATTATGAACTTTGTAGAATCATTTTTTGGTGTAGGTGTGGTTGCCAGTTATTTTATCTTTCCGTTGTTTATTAATAAAGCAAACCCTGCTTCCACAGAGTGGCTCAACGTTTACTACCTGCTGGGTGGTATATCGCTGCTTGCACTGTTGTTGTTACTCGCATCCCCGCTCGATGAATCTGCCGCGCATGAAAAGAATAAAACAACGGCTAACAACTTCGCCGGAATGTTCCGCTTACTGTTTACGCCTATTGTGCTTGTTTTTATTCTATGTGCATTTATGTATGTACTGCTTGAGCAAAGCATTATGAGCTGGCTGCCCACATTCAATAAAGAGGTATTACAGTTAAACGATGTACTGAGCATTCAAATGGCCAGTATTCTGGCAGGTTCCATAGCATTTGGCAGGTTTGTAACGGGTATTATACTTAAAAAAATCGGCTGGGTTGCATGGCTGATAACCTGTCTTGTTGCCGCGGCTTGTCTGGTATTGTATGCTATGCCGGCTATTCAAACGTTTATCAGCACGTTTAAAGGAACAAAAATAACGGCGCTGCGCGATGTGCCTTCGATTGCATTCATTTTCCCGTTGATCGGCTTTGTACTTGCCCCAATATATCCTGTTATTAATTCCATTGTTCTCAGCTCGCTCGAAAAACCAAAGCATGGTATCATGGCCGGCCTTATCATTTTGTTTTCTGCGCTGGGCGGCTCCTCCGGTTCGCTGATAACCGGCAACATTTTTGAACATTTTGGTGGGCAAACAGCTTTTTATTTTTCACTTGTTCCCATTGTGATATTAATAGCCGGCATCATCATTTTCAACAGGCTGCATAAAAAGAACGCAGCCTCAGCAGATTTTAAAAATATGGGTGGCGGGCATTGATTTTTTTATGGGTGGCGGGCTGCGGTTTTTTATGGCATCGTCCCTTGTGTCACTCACTTGTACTGTACAACTTTTGGCAACAACGATACTGCAGCACAAGATTTGCCAACCGCAGGCCTGCGCAGTATAGCGTACAGACAGCCTTTGAGAAACATGTTTAACCAGTAAAGCAAACATGTATGAAACAGAAAGAACTTTACCAGTACCACGAACTTTTTGATGCAGTACAAATGCAGCAAATATTCCCGGACGGAAAAACATTTACCGACTGCACCACGCAGCAACCACTCGAGGCAATCAACATAAAATACCAGTTGCATAAAAATGATCCCGGTTTCGATCTCGGTGCTTTTATAAAAAGCAACTTTTCCATACCAACACCGCCACAACAACATTATACAAAACGGGAAGAAAGCGTAACGGCACATATCAATAACCTTTGGAGCGTACTTACAAGAAGCGCAGATGATCAAACCAGCCACGCATATAGTTCCTTAATACCGTTACCCTTTCCATACATTGTACCTGGCGGTCGTTTTGGAGAAATCTATTACTGGGATAGTTATTTTACCATGCTGGGTTTGCAGGCTGCCGGCAGAACGGGTCTTATTAAAAATATGGCAGATAATTTTTCTTTTCTTATAGATCATATCGGTTACATACCCAACGGCAACAGGACCTACTTTCTAGGCAGATCGCAACCGCCATTTTACTCCTTTATGATCAAACTGCTGGCTGAAACCGAGGGTGACAGCGTGTTTCTGAAGTACCTGCCGCAGATGGAGAAAGAATATGCTTTCTGGATGCGCGGTGCAGACATGCCTGCCAACCAGCAGGCTTCGCACCATGTTGTAAAAATGCCCGGCGGGGAACTACTCAACCGCTATTGGGACGAGCACCACACACCACGCCCGGAGTCTTACCGGGAAGATGTGGAACTGGTACATACAGCTACAGATAAACCCGCAGCTTACCGCCATTTAAGGGCTGGTGCAGCAAGCGGCTGGGATTTTAGCTGCCGCTGGTTTAAAGATGTACACGACTTTGCAAGTATACACACCACAGATATTATTCCTGTAGATCTCAACTGCCTGCTCTTACACCTCGAAGAAACCATGCAGCAGGCGTATACCGCGGCAGGCAATACTGCGCAGGCAAATAGCTTTACCGAAAAGGCAGGCCAGCGGAAAAGCGCTATACAGCGTTATTGCTGGAATGATGCACTGCAATTTTATGTTGATGTTGATTTCATGGAAGGTGTACAGAAAAAATTATCAACGATCGCTGCAGCTTTTCCTTTGTATGTAAATGTTGCAACAAAAGAACAGGCTACCGCCGTTGCCGCGAAAATTGAAAAGTTTTTTCTGCAACCGGGCGGTGTGGCCACAACACTGGAAATGTCCGGCCAGCAATGGGATGCACCCAATGGCTGGGCTCCGCTGCAATGGGTAACAATAACAGGATTAAAGAACTATGGTTTCCGGGAACTGGCGGCGCAAATAGCACAACGGTGGATCGCTTTAAATAAAAGGGTCTACCGCCGCACCGGTAAGCTGATGGAGAAATACAATGTGTACAATGTTGAGCTCGATGCAGGTGGTGGCGAATACCCGTCGCAGGATGGCTTTGGCTGGACAAACGGTGTATTGCTCAAACTTATAAAAGAGTATGGAGAGCCTTTATAAATACTAACAGTTTTTTAGAAAACTTTGCTGCAATAAGTTTTATGTTTGGCTCATGCAAAAGCTTCTCTTCCTGTGTGCAGGTATTCTGTTGTATGCCTGTAATGCGGGCAGTAAAATTTCCTATACAGATTATCACTTCAAAGCTGTTGATGGCACACCCGATTACAGTAACCTCGATTACTGGGCAGCCCATCCCTGGAAGAAAGACCCGTCAGACAGTTTACCAAAAGCCCTGCGTAAAAATTATCATCCCGATTCTACTGTAGACGTTTTCTTTTTACACCCTACCAGTTACACCCAGCGGTCAAAACCTTTTGGTATGAATGCACCGGTAGATGATTCTGCTCTCAATCATAAAACAGATTATAGTTCCATACTTTACCAGGCCAGTATTTTTAACGAAGCAGGTCGTTTGTTTGCACCACGTTACAGGCAGGCAAATTACTTCGCTTATTTTCCCGGAGATTCTGCTGCATCTATAGCAGCATTTGATAAAGCCTACCAGGATATCAAAACGGCTTTTGAATACTACCTTTCGCATTACAACAATGAGAGGCCGTTTATAATTGCGGCACACAGCCAGGGTACCACACATGCAAAACGACTGATCAAAGAATGCATTGAAGGCAAACCTTTGCAGAACCGTATGGTGGTTGCCTATCTTGTAGGTATGCCCGTTGAGCCCGGTTATTTTGCTTCCATCCTTCCATGCACAAGCCCGCAACAAACCGGTTGTATCTGTAGCTGGCGCACTTTTAAAGAAGGGCACACAGATTCCTTTATCAATAAAGAGCCATACACCGCTATTGTTACTAACCCGCTTACATGGGATTCTTCGCAGGTAAGCGCCCCGCGTGAAAAAAATCCCGGTTCCGTATTATTGAAGTTCGACAGGCTACAATCAAAAGTTGCCGGGGCATCGGTTCACAATGGCGTGCTCTGGACAGAACCGCATTTCTTAGGTGCGTCGTTTATTAAAAACCCCAACTATCATATCGCCGATTATAATTTCTATTACCTCAGTGTAAGAAATAATGTACGCCAGCGCATCGATGCATTCCGCAAAAGATAATGTGTGGCAACCGCTCATATCAAAAACACCTGTGCAGGCATCTTTTACAAAAAGAAGTTGCGTATGCTGTTGTACCTTCCTGCAAACAAATTGCATGAAGCTCAGCAGGCTTTTATATTTACTGGCGTTCATTAAACTTGTTGCGCCCTTTTTTCTTCAACACGCTTCGTACCAGCCACACAGAGATGAATTCCTCTACCTGGCAGAAGGTAACCACATGGCATGGGGGTATATGGAAATACCGCCAATGCTCAGTGTATTCGCATGGTTAACGAATCTTTTAGGCGGTGGTATGTTCTGGATAAAAATCTGGCCGGCACTGTTCAGCGCATTTACCTTCCTGCTTGTTGGCAGGATCATACTTTCTCTGGGTGGCAGGGGGTTCGCCTTATTGCTTGGCTGGTTCCCGTTTATGTTAGATGGCTACATGCGTTTATTTTTCCTGTTTCAACCCAATTTCCTGGAGGTGTTTTTTTGGACTGCCACTGCATTTTGTATTATACGCTATATACAATTAAAAGAGAATAAATGGTTGTATATGTTCGGTGTATGTGTGGGTCTTGGCATGATGAGTAAATACACCGTAGCCTTCTACACGCTTAGCCTGTTGGGTGGTTTATTGGTTACACGCCAACGCGCAATTTTTCTAAACAGGCATTTATACATAGCAGCATTCATTGCCTTACTCATTTTCCTTCCCAATTTCTGGTGGCAATACGACCACAATTTTCCGGTTGTTGCACACATGCAGGAGCTTAAGGAAGAGCAACTGAAATACATCAATCCCGCAGACTTCATCATCAGCCAGTTTATGATGAACCTGCCATGTGTTTACATATGGGTGGCAGGTTTATTTTTTGTTATGTTGTCGCAACAAGGCAAACCTTACCGCCTGTTTGCATGGGCCTATGTGTTTATTATTGTACTGTTGTTGTACCTGAGCGGTAAAGATTATTATGCGCTGGGCGCATACCCCGTTTTGTTTGCGTTTGGTGGTTATTACCTCGAGCAGCTTACTGCAACAAGGTTTACCTGGGTACGCTACCCAATGGTTGCTTTCGCTTTATTGCTGGGTGCTTTTGCAATGCCGCTGGTGATGCCCTTGGCCAAGCCACAGCAACTTGCTGCTTATTATCACTACACGGGGCTCGATCAAACAGGTTCGTTCAAGTGGGAAGACCAGCAAATGCATCCACTGCCGCAGGATTTTGCAGACATGCTTGGCTGGAAACAGATGGCGCAAAAAGCTGCAGCCGTGTACCATGCTTTACCAAAAGAAGAGCAGGGTAAAACGTTTATTTACTGCCGGGGTTATTTCTCAGCCGGGGCACTCAACTATTATGCAAAAGAAGTTGGCCTGCCGCAGGTGTATAGCGATGATGCATCTTTCCTGTGGTGGATGCCCGAGACATACCCCTACAAAAACCTTTTGCTCGTTGCACATAATATGCCCGAAAAAGATGACATCGTTTTTCAGCAGTTTGAAAAAGTTACTGTAAAAGACACGCTTACGGTTCCATATTTCAGGGAGAATGGTATGCGCTACATATTATTCGAACATGCAAACGATTCGCTCAATGCTATTACAACGCGTGGCGTGGCAGCGTTAAAAAGCAAATTTATACGCAGGTAAGTAAGGTTACGGGCAGTAGTATGTTATGGCATCGTCCCTTGCGTCGCATTACGTTCATCTGCAACACTATGGGCAGCTGCAGTTTGCGGGTACGGTCACCACAAGTAATAGCAAGCAAAATTCTGCTACATTTGGGCCTTATCAAAAGCGGTTGCATGACTACAATATTAAATCGCCCTGTAAGAGTACTGGTTGCCAAAGTTGGCCTCGACGGGCACGACCGCGGTGCAAAAATTATTGCCACTGCATTGAGAGATGCCGGTATGGAAGTAATTTATACAGGGTTGCGCCAAACCCCTGAAATGGTTGTTAACGCAGCATTGCAGGAAGATGTGGATGCTATTGGCGTAAGCATTCTCAGTGGTGCGCACATGACGGTATTCCCAAAAATTCTGCAACTGATGAAAGAGAAAGACATGAACGATGTATTGCTTACCGGCGGCGGCATTATTCCTGATGATGATATGAAAACACTGAACGAACTGGGCGTAGGCAAACTCTTTGCACCCGGTGCCGCAACCACAGATATTGCCGGTTACATTAAAACCTGGGTAGCAGAACACCGCGACTTTTAATGCGTCACAGTTTGCTTCGCAGGGGGCCTGCAAAGTTTCCGCTTCTATCTTCGCGTTTGTTGAGTAAAGTTTCAACAGTACAAGAGTGCGACGCAACAGGCGCCCAACCAATGCGGTAAAGCACGGCTCATCATTGGCTGTTTATTCTTGATACGCATGTGCAGTTTTTTAATAAGTTAAAAAAGTACCACAACAGGCCAATACAGAAACAGGTGGCGCTGAGAGTTTATGTAACTTTAAACGTCACATTATGCTTAAGCCATTGAATAAACGATTAGCCGGCGTTATAGCCGCACTTGCTGTACTTATTTTGGTAAGTGCATGGATCATCAGCGGTAATAACCACACCGTTGATTTTAGTACAGAAGTAAAGCCCATCATTAATAAGCATTGCATTACATGCCATGGTGGTGTAAAAGCGAAAGGTGGTTTTAGTTTATTGTTTCGCGAAGAAGCGCTGGCAAAGACAGCATCGGGTAAACCAGCCATTATTCCCGGAGACGCTGCCGCCAGTGATATGATTCGCCGCCTTACGCTCGATGATCCTGAAGAGCGGATGCCATACCAGCATGAGCCATTATCAAAGCAAGACATTGAAATATTGCGCAACTGGGTTAACCAGGGTGCAAACTGGGGCGAACATTGGGCTTACACACCATTGAAGCCGGTTGAAGTACCGCAACAGAAACGTTTTTTTGGGTTACTTACATCAAAAAGTGCGTGGGCTCAAAATGACATAGATTATTTCATAGAGCGCAGATTCCGGGAAGCAGATCTTCAACCTTCACCACAGGCAGATAAGGCAACGTTGCTCAGGCGGGTAAGTCTTGACATTATTGGCATGCAGCCTTCAGATGCACTTGCGCAGCAATTTTTAAACAGCAACGACCCCAAAGCTTATGATGCATTGGTAGATTCTTTGCTTGCATCTCAACATTTTGGTGAAAAGTGGGCCAGTATGTGGCTGGATCTTGCGCGGTATGCTGATACAAAAGGCTACGAGCGCGACGACAGCAGGAGCATCTGGCGGTACCGAGACTGGCTTATCAACGCATTTAATAATGACATGCCGTATGATTCTTTCCTGATCAGGCAAATAGCCGGCGACCTTTTAAAAAACCCTACTGATAACGATTATATTGCCACAGCCTTTCACCGCAATACCATGACCAATGATGAAGGTGGAACCGACAATGAAGAATTCAGAACGGCGGCAGTACTCGATCGTGTAAATACAACCTGGGATGCATTAATGGGCACTACGTTCAGTTGTGTGCAATGCCACAGCCATCCGTACGATCCTTTTAAACATGAAGAGTATTATAAGTTCATGGCTTTCTTCAACGACACGAGAGATGAAGATACGAATGCAGATTACCCGCTGTTACGTATGTATGATAACGATACTTTACAACAGGAACTTTCAGTTGTTGTAAACTGGGTAAAGCAAAATGTTTCTGCAGAAAAAGCAAACGAGGTGTATACCTTTTTAAAAACATGGCAGCCATCTTACAATTCGCTTACCTGCGATAGTTTTACCAACAGTGAATTAAACGATACCAAGTGGGCCTCATTCCGCAACAATGCTGTATGCCGGCTAAAAAATGTTGATCTTACCAATACTGACCGGCTGGTATTCCGCTACCAGGGTTGGGTACCCGGTGGTGTTTGGCAAATACATCTCGACAGTGCAAACGGCCCCGTAGTAGCCCATACAACCCTTGCTAAAACCAACGACTGGCAGATTACAGAAATACCGCTGAAACCTGCTGTTGGTGTGCACAACCTGATATTTACTTATGTAAACAATAACCTGCATAAGCCTGCAGATGCGGGTGTTTTATTAGACTGGCTTTATTTTACACAGGAGTTTCCCGGGAAGGAACGGCAAGGGTATAACGATACAAAGAAATTATACTGGAAGCTGCTTAAAACAAATGTGCCCACCATCCCCGTCATGATGGATGACCCTGCGTTTATGCACAGGGCCACTTATGTTTTTGAACGTGGTAACTGGCTTGTAAAAGGCAACAAAGTAAAACCCGCTGTACCAGCATCGTTAAACGCGTTGCCCAAAGATGCACCGCAAAACCGCCTGGGGCTTGCATTGTGGCTTACAGCAAAAGACAACCCGCTTACAGCCAGGACAATGGTAAACCGTGTGTGGGAGCAACTGTTTGGTACCGGTCTTGCAGAAACGCTGGAAGACCTCGGCACACAGGGTGTTGCGCCAACACATATGGAATTATTAAACTACCTCTCTTACAGGTTTATGCACGACAGCAGGTGGAGCATGAAGCAGCTCGTAAGAGCAATGGTTACCAGCGCCACATACAGGCAATCTTCAAAAGTTACACCGCAGCTGCAGGCAAAAGACCCGGAAAACAAATACTATGCAAGAGCACCAAGAGTGCGGCTTACTGCAGAGCAGGTAAGAGACCAGTCACTTTGCATCAGTGGTTTGCTGAGTAAAAAAATGTATGGCCCCGGTGTTATGCCATACCAGCCCAAAGGCATCTGGCTTTCGCCATGGAATGGTGCAGAGTGGGTGCAAAGCACAGGCGAAGACCAGTACCGCAGGGCCGTTTATACATATTGGAAACGTTCGGCTGCTTACCCTTCCATGTTAACTTTCGATGGTGTGTCCAGAGAAGTTTGTACAGCACGCCGCATACGCACCAACACACCTTTGCAGGCATTAACAACGCTCAACGACTCTGCATATATAGATGCTGCAAGAAATTTTGCCTATCGGATGCAGTCAGCAGCAGGCGACGTTACAACACAGATCAGCAAAGGGTTTGAGATGGCTACATACCAGCACATCAATGAACGCAGTTTAGCTGCGTTGACAGGTTTATACAATAAAGCTTTGGCGCAATTCAATAAGAACCCTGAGAAGATTTGTGAGATGACAGGCGGTATGGGCAGGCATACAAATGCGGCAACGGCCGCATTGATTGTTGTTGCAAATGCGATGCTGAACCTGGATGAAGTGGTGACAAAAAATTAGTGGCAAATATGTTGTAGCAGGCTGCAGTGCAGGTGGCATCGCCTGTTGTGTCACTCACTTGTACTGTGGGATCAACAGGCAACAGGTGCCGCACTTTATTACAGGTGAATAAAGCAAGGTTTGTAATCCGCATCGAAGCGCTGAAACTTATTGTACAGTACAAGAGTGCGACGCAACGGAAGCTTCATGCTTTTTCTACAGCCGGGTTCATAAATATTACATGATGACAAAAAAGGAACTACATAACCAGCGTTTGTTACGTGAAGCAGAGAAGAGCGTGATGCAAATGCATACACGGCGTCATTTTTTAAGGGAAAGTGCCATGGGTTTGGGTGGCCTTGCAATGGCTGCGTTGTTTGGCTGCGGCGATAAAACAAAACAGGGAGCGCAGGTGGCTTTTGACCCTGCACACCCTATGGCGCCAAAGCTGCCCCAGTTTCCTGGCAAAGCAAAAAGCGTGATATACCTGCATATGGCAGGCGCGCCATCGCAGCTTGAGTTATTTGACTATAAGCCGGAACTGGCAAAAATGGATGGGCAACTTTGCCCACAATCATTACTGGAGGGCAAGCGTTTTGCATTTATACGCGGTGTGCCTAAAATGCTGGGCCCGCAGGCCACATTTGCGCAACATGGAGAAAGTGGTTTATGGGTAAGTGAAAACATGCCGCACCTTGCATCTGTTGTGGATGAAATAAGTTTTCTGAAAGCTGTTACCACAGACCAGTTTAACCATGCACCCGCACAGCTACTTGTACATACAGGTTCTGCGCGACTGGGAAGACCAAGCATTGGTAGCTGGGTTACTTATGGCCTGGGATCTGAAAATGAGAACCTGCCGGGTTTCGTGGTGCTTACAAGCGGCGGCAGAAATCCTGATGCGGGCAAAAGTGTGTGGGGCAGCGGTTTTCTGCCAAGCGTTTACCAGGGCGTACAATGCAGGAGTGAAGGTGACCCCGTGTTGTTTTTAAATGACCCGGGTGGTATGAGCAGGGACCTGCGCAAAGCCAGTATTGATGCCATAAACGAAGTAAATGCAGAGGAGTATAAAGCGTATAATGACCCGGAGATATTGTCGCGCATATCGCAGTATGAGATGGCTTACAAGATGCAGATATCTGTGCCGGAAGTAATGAACATTAATGATGAGCCGCAATACATTCATGAAATGTATGGTACAAAACCTGGAGAAGCATGCTTTGCCAATAATGTATTGCTTGCAAGAAAGCTGGTGGAAAAAGGTGTGCGTTTTGTGCAGTTGTTTGACTGGGGGTGGGATAGTCATGGTACGGATTCTAACTTGGCCATTGATCTTGGGTTTATTAATAAATGCAGGCAGGTAGATAAATGTATAACGGCACTGATCCTTGATCTGAAGCAACGTGGTTTACTGGAAGAAACGCTTGTTGTTTGGGGCGGTGAATTTGGCAGAACGCCGATGATGGAGAACCGGGAAGGCAAACAAAACCCGTTTAAGGGAAGAGATCACCACACGGAAGCTTTTACTATATGGATGGCCGGGGCAGGTATAAAAAAAGGCTTCAGCCATGGCGAGACAGATGAAATAGGTTATAGTGCCATTAGCGGTAAGGTAGAGACATTTGATGTGCAGGCAACCATATTGCAGCAGCTCGGCTTTAATCATGAGGAACTTACTTACCAGTTCCAGGGCAGGCCTTTCAGGCTAACCGATACAAAAGGAAAGGTGATCAACGAAATAATAGCCTGATGGGCGCAGGGTTAAATTAATCCTTTGGTATAAGCAATGCGTAACGCCTGGGCTTTGCTGTTTACATGCAGTTTGTTGTAGATGTTAATGCTGTGTTTCTTTACGGTGTTTGGACTGATGAAGATCCTGGCGGCAATCTCTTTGTACTCCAGCCCTTCGCTGAGTAACTGCAAGATTTCTTTTTCACGTTCACTAAGCAGGAAAATATCTGGTGTATTTGTTTTATCTTCTTTAATCTGCAACGGGTGTTGCACCATCTGTAATATTTTATAAGCAATACTGGGAGAGATAGGCCCGGCGCCGCTTTCCCACAGGTTCATGAGCATGCCTGTAATTACCTGGCCGCTCTCTTCTTTAAGCAGGTAACCACATGCGCCTGCTTTTATGGCACGGAAAATTTTATCATCATCATCAAAAATAGTGAGTACCACGAATTTTACAGAAGGGTAAAGAGACGATGCGGTACCGATTGCTGTAACACCGTCAACGTGTGGCATTTCAAGATCCATTAAAACGATATGCGGCAGTTGTTCTTCCCGGAAAGATTTGATTTGCTGAAGAAAGTCTTCGCCATCTGTTGCTTCAAGCACAATATTAAAAAGCGGGTTGCGGCGTAGCTTATCTTTCAGCACACTGCGGTTACTTGCTTTATCATCTACCACTGCTATGCGAACCATACATGCAATTTATTACAAATTTGAAGAACCTGTAACAGGTAAAGCATAATCCATTTGGATAGTTTTAATGAGGCAGAGCTCAATGGTGGAAATAAGATTTACAGCGCATTAACTGTTGTCTATGGCCAGTTCTATTATTGTGCCTGTATCTGTATGGGTTTGTATGGTTAAAATAATGCCTGCTGCAACTGCTCGTTCCTGCATATTTTTAAGGCCATGGCCATCTGGTTTTTCCATTGCGGCATTTTGATTAAAGCCGCTGCCATTATCTGCTATTGAAACACACCACTCGGTCGGTGTTACAATTGAAGATATAATCACATTATTGGCATTACTGTGTTTTACTGCATTTTGTACTGCTTCCTGGATGATCATTACTGTATGCAGTGCCTTTGCTGAAGACAATATCAAAGCTGGTGGCGGTGTGCCCTGTGTGGTGAAGTGTATGGATGTATAGTGCCTTGCCATTTGTTTGCTGAAATTGATGATGCGGATCCATAGTTCCGGCGCAGCGATATCAGCGGTTTTCATAGCCCACAAGGTTTCCCGCAGGTTGAGCAGCATTTGTTTGGCGGTATCATGAAGGTCGCCGATCAACAATTCGTTGACACCTGTTTCTTCTTTGAGTAATGCGGTATTATGTAAAATGGCATTTGCCTGTACCCCAAGATTATCGTGGAGGTCTGCTGCAATGCGTTTTCGTTCATTTTCTTCTGCTTCTTTAACGGCAACTTGTTTTACCATATGCTCACGCTCCATTGCAAGTGCCATTTTTATTCGTTGTTTCCTGCGGTATTCCCTGAAAAGCAGGTAAAATATAAAGCCTGCAAGCATGGAGAGCACCAGCGAGCCGTAGATGATGACATTCTTTTTTGTAAGGTCATACTCCTGCTGCAGTATTGTTTTCTCTTTTTGTTCGGTTTCGTATTTGGTCTGTACTTCTGCAAGTGCCATTGCGCTGCTGTAGGTATTAAGCGAGTCTTTTGCAGCAATAATATCTTCCAGTGTGGTGGCGTATTGTTTATCCATGCCGGCCTGCCTGTAATAGCCCGCCAGCGCCTCGTAGTAGCCCAGCTTAACGCTGAGGTGATTGGTAAATGCCACAGTGTCTCTGGTATTATAAATGTTGCCCTCTTTTATATGCCGGCGGCAGACTTCAATGGCTTTTTCTACTCTGCCGGTACTTGCGTAAAAGTTGGCAACCTGTATAATTTCGTCTGCAATATTTGAACTGCTGCTTAGCTTGTTGCGTATTGCAATCATTTCGCGGAGATCGGTTTCTGCAATGTCGTATTGCCTGGCTGCGGTGTAAAGGTTGCTTCTTATGCGTAAAGCAGTTGCCAGTGTATTCAGGTTTTCTGAAACACGCGCTAATGGTATAGCGGCATTGATGTACCAGGTAGCGGAATCATTGTTGCCTGTATTCATGTAAGCATACGCTGCATTTGCGAGTATGGCAGCCCTGGTGCTGTTAAATCTTGCATCTTTGGTGTCGTAGTTGAGTGCACGCGTTATCCACCTGATTGCATCCCGTGGTTTTGATATGTTGATGTTTACAGAACCAATGGTATTGCAGGTATAGGCAATAGTAACGGAGTCTTTAAATTGTTGTGCTTCTGTCAGCAGCCGGTATAGGATATCCAGGGCTTCCGGTATGCGTTGCACACCTCCGTAACAAATGGCTTTTTGCCTGAGCAGTTTGAAATAAATATCTCTTATGGTTGCATCTGCAGCGTTGTATTTTTTTAAAGCGCTGTCGCACACAGCATTTGCACTGTCTACCCAACCCCACAGATAATAAGCATTGGCGAAAGCCAGTTCCGCCCTTGCTGTGTTTCGTTTGTCTTTTGTTTTTTCGGCCAGGCCAAGCGCCAGTAATGCGTAGTTGTAAGCAGTGTCTATGTTCAGGCTTTGGTATTGATCGCAGTAATCCAGTATTGCCGAGAGTTTCTGCTGAGGTGTACGGGCATTGAAAATTTGTATTCTGATACTGTCTGCCAGTTTTGTTTGTGCGTTTGCAACAATGCCAGCTATTGTAAAAAATAGTACCGATATTGTTCTCATGAAGGAGGTTTAAGTGTTGGTGGTTGATTATCCTGCTTTCTTTGCCAATTTATGGCTACATACCGCCGGATTGTATCCGGTTTTTTTCGTCGATGAATATTAGTAGCTGCAATGTGCCGTACCGGTTGTTAAATGCCTCGCTTCAATCTTCGCGTTTGCCCAATAAAGTTTCTGCTGTACAAGAGTGCGACGCAACAGCAGTTGCATAGATATACAAAAGTTGGGTTCATAACTGCCTTTATGCCTTTTTTAATTGAAAACTATCCAAATGGATTATTGATAAGCCTCCTGCGAATGGTTCAATTTGTATCTCCAAAATTACCTTTATGAGATACAAAATTCTACCCCTTGTAAGCTTTATAATGATTGTATGCATGCAGAATGTGCTTGCAGCGGAATCTGAACCTAATAATACCCGTGCTGCGGCCAATACGCTTGCCCTGAATGGCAGCAACAGCGGATCTATTGGCACTGCCGGAGATGAAGACTGGTGGAGCGTAACCACCAATGCCGATGGCAAACTGAGTGTTGATATAACCGTTTCCAATGCACTGTTTATGTGGTGCCAGATAATAGATAACAACGGTACAACCGTACTGAAAGAAGCTTATACATCTACCTCTACAAGTATTATTGCAGATGGTCTTGCAGCCGGTACATATTACCTGCGGCTGTTTCCTTATTATGCCGGTCACTTACCCATCTATACCATATCAAATACATTAACGGTTCCTGTACAGGCTAATGATGCAGAGCCAAACAATACGAGGGCGCTGGCAAAAGTGCTAAACCCTAACAGCAGTAAGACAGGCCATATAAACTATTACTATAACAATGTAAAAGATACATTCGACTGGTATAAAATTACCCCGGCTGCGGATGGCCGCATAAGGCTGACGATGACCTCTGCCAATGGCCAGAACGTGTGGGCTTATTTGTATGACAATGATGGTACCACGGTGCTTGCAAGCGGTTACACCTCCGGATCAGCAGTGGTGGTAGATAAAGATGGCCTTGCTGCAGGAACATACTATATAAGAGTAAATACCTACTATAGCAGCGAATGGGCGCCATATACTTTGGCCGACAGCGTGTTTGCTGCCACACCTGCAAATGATACCGAACCAAATGGTACAAGGGCCCAGGCGCTGGTACTTCCTGTGAACACCACGGTAACCGGTCATGTAAATTATTATTACAATAAAGTAAAAGATTCAGCAGACTGGTATAAGATTACCACCAATGCAGATGGCCGGCTGCGCCTTACCATGAAATCTGGCAATGGGCAAAATGTATGGGCATACCTATATGATGCCGATGGCTCTACGGTTGTGGCCAGTGGCTACACATCAGGTTCTGCGTTTGTAGTAGATAAAGATGGTCTTGCTGCGGGCACCTACTACGTACGGGTAAATACGTACTACACAAGTGAATGGGCACCTTATACTCTTACTGACAGCCTGTTTGTACCAACGCAGGCCAATGATACGGAGCCGAACAATAATAAAACATCAGCTACCGGTATTACATTAAACAGCAGCGTTACCGGCCATGTAAACTATTACTATAACCTTGTAAAAGACACGGCAGACTGGTATAAAATAACCATTCCGCAGGATGGTATGATCAACCTTACCATCAGCTCGAACAATGGGCAGAATGTGTGGGTATACCTGTTTGATAAAGATGGTACCACACAGGTTAACGCGGTGTATAGTTCTGCATCAACATCAATAAAAACAGATGGTCTTGCGGCAGGTACATATTACCTTAGGATCAATACCTATTACACAAGTGAATGGGCGCCTTATACTTTAACCAATGCATTTACTGCCTACACCTTTGCCAATGACAGCGAACCAAACGATTACTTTGGCCAGGCAAAAACAATACCTTCTAACGGTACCGTTACGGGTCATGTAAACTTTTACTACGATGGTGTAAAAAATGCAGAAGACCGATGGAAGATCAACTACACCGGCAATGCTGGAACGATGACGATCAACTTCAACCAGGAAGCTCATAAGTCTGACGGATCTCTACGGTGTACATGGCTGCAGGTGTATAAGGATACCACACTTGCACCTATTTATAGCAATTATTTCTGCGGTACACCCAATGCAATAAATCTTACAGGGTTAACAAAGGGATACTATTACCTCAAGGTATTTACCTACTATGCGAGTGATTTTACTGCATATAGTATATCGCCTGTATTTACACAGACTAAAGCAACTGTAACCCTGGTGGCAACCAGTACATCAGCTACGTGCGACAGCACCAATAGCATTACAATTAAATGTGGAGGCAGCAAGGCACCTTATACTGCCCAGTTGTATCGCTACAATCTTCCGTATGGCACTGTAAAAACAATCAATAACACGCAGAATTACGTGTTTGCCAACCTGCCAAAAGGTAATTACACTGTAAGAGTATACGGAGATGGCGCTACAGGCACTGCTTATGCAACATTCCCCGCAGTTGAGCTGATGCCAAAACCTGTAAATGCACGCACTACCGCAATCCAGGCTGCACAGGCAAGGCTAAACTGGAACGCCCTGAATTGCGCCAACTATTTTACTATTCAATACCGCCAGGAGTCGGCTGCAACATGGACAACGGTAAAAACAAACGGCAATACCACTTTCTATATCCTCAGGAATCTTAGCGCATCAACCAAATATTACTGGCGCGTAGCAGCAACAGACAGTGCCAATGGTGTTACAGGCTTTAGTGCGTACACAGATAGTGTGGCCTTTACTACGAGTGCAGCGGTGTTTGCGGCGGCCGGCCAGCCAGCAAACGTGCAGGCAGATAAGGTATTGAACCGCGGCGATGTAGAGCTTTTGGTGTATCCAAACCCTGCCAGTTCTTTTATAAAGATCCGGGTAAATAAAATGCAGGATGTAACTGTGTCAGCAACGCTTCGGGATATCAATGGAAGGGTTGTTTGGGCAGATAATACAAAAAGTCTTGCAGCGCTCTCTGCAACTAATATTGATGTAAGCAAATTAGCCGCCGGCATCTACATGCTGCATATGCAGGATCTTTATGGCAATACTATTGCATTAACAAAGGTCATCATAAAAAGGTAGCCTATTCAAAACACAAACCCGCTACGTATGTAGCGGGTTTTTTATACTTGTAAAAATATAAGAAAGTAGTACGTCATCTTCCGGTACCCGCGCTTGTTAGCAATCAATTTGTATAGATGATTGTTTCAGCAGTGGTGTTCCATGGCATCGCCTGTTGTGTCACTCACTGCATCGTTCGGAACATTGATGAACAATGCGAAGATTGAAGCGGGCAGGCAGAACCCAAATGTGTTACAATGCCCCAATATGATAAAAACCTTAAAAAAATTTTAATCAGTTGATTACCAATATATTAAATTCTGTATGATATTAATAATGATAAGTTAATGTCTTGTTAGGATATAAGATTGTATATTTACTGCGTTTAATTACGCAAAGTTTACAGAATTTAGGGAATCATGTTTTCCAACAGTTAAATCCAAAATCTATCTTATGAATTTGAAAAGACAATTGTTTTTACATTTTTTTGAAAGTGGTAGAAACAATGCAATGATTAACCTGCTATTGTCTGTTCTTATTTTTACCTGCATAGATCAAAAGACAGGAGATACACTTCTAAACAGCTTATTGCTGTTCAATACGCTATGGCTGGCAGCATTCGTTTGCTGCGCCGTTCTTGAAAGCGCGCACTCACAGGGCATATCCCGCCGCGGATGGGAGTTGTTGTTTCAGCTGGCGGCATTCTATATTTTATCGGTTCTTTCATGGCTGCCAGGTGCAAACAGGAAGCTTGGTGTAATTGCTATCCTTGCTGTCTTTGCAGTTCTGCTTAGCATATATATGTGCAGGAGATCTGTCAAGACTCTTCTCCTTAATATTTTAGAGTATAGTGGCCGTACGCCAGTTGCTCATATAACGGGATGGCTGAAAAGCTATCTGCACAGCGGTATACACGAAGACTGGTATCAGTATGCATCACCCATGGCTTTGGCCGGTCAGCAAAAGCGGGTAATGCAAAGGTCTCGGGAAATAATGGTAACCCAAGCAGAAAAGGTACTCTTTACAAGCTCGTTGCAGACAGCTAATATCAGCCTGGAAAATGCAGAATATAGGTTTGACAAATTGCAGATCGGAGACACCATTGCTGATTGGCTGGTGCCTGCTTATGGCAAATTATCTCCTCCCGCCATAGCATTCCATAAATCCCATAACCAGCTTTTTAAACGTTTATTCGATATCCTGGTAAGCCTTTTCATCATTGTGTTTTTTCTTTCCTGGATGATTCCGGTTATAGGTCTGTTAATCAGGTTAGAAAGCAGGGGGCCGGTTTTCTTTCGCCAGTTAAGGTCAGGCAGAAATAATGTCCCTTTTTGGTGCTTTAAATTCAGAAGTATGTATGTAAATGAAGAGTCTGATGAGCTCCAGGCAAGCAAAGGCGATGCAAGAATAACCCGTATTGGTGCTTTTCTTCGTAAGACAAGCCTTGATGAATTTCCCCAGTTTTTCAATGTATTAAAAGGAGACATGAGTATTGTAGGCCCAAGACCACACATGTTGTTGCATACAGCGTTTTATGCGTCCAAAGTAAATGGCTATATGAAACGCCTTGAAATGAAACAAGGTCTTACGGGCTGGGCACAGGTAAAAGGGCACCGTGGCGAAACGAAAGACATCAGGTTTATGCAAAACCGTGTCGATCACGATATCTGGTATCTATATAACTGGACCTTCTGGCTGGATGTGAAAATTGTTCTATTAACATTTATAAACATTTTCAGACGCGAGGAGAATGCATTTTGATGCAGAAAGAAAATGAAAAAACACCTACTCACCTTAAAAGACATTATTTTCGCGCAGTACCTCATACTTGATAAAATCGGGTATTGCACACTCATACGGTTATAATCAGTTGAATGTGAATGCCGGACAAAGTATGAGTGCTCCGTCATCTAATTTTTTATTTATTCAATCAAAAATGCAATCAAGAAAAATCGCTTTTTCTGTTACTGGTTTCTGCATTCTTTCAATGTTTTTATTTCAGTCCTGTATAACATATAAAAACGCTGCTTATTTTCAGGACTTTTCAGATACCGCAAAGCCTCAGATTGCTAAAACAATACCATTCGCAACGCCTGTGATACAAGTTGATGATATTCTTACCATCACGATCCAAACAATTGATAATGATATTTCAGGCTTATTAAACTCTAGTAATAGTATTAATGGAAGTAACACCAGTTTACCTGTGTCCGGTAGTGCAACTGCTGCAGGCACACCTACACAGCAATTGGTCAACGGTTATTTGGTTGACAAAGACGGGATAGTAGAATTGCCATTTATCGGAAAAGTAAAACTCGCAGGCTTAACTACTTCAGAAGCCAAGGAAAAAATAAGGAAAGAAGCAGAGAAGCAATTTAATAATCCATTGATCAATGTGCGTTTCGCAAATTTTAAAATAACTGTTTTGGGTGAGGTAAACAGGCCGGCATCTTATATATCGCCGAACGAGAAAGTGAATGTTTTTGATGCATTGGGTATGGCAGGAGATGTTACCATTTTCGGAAAAAAAGAGAACATTTTGTTATTAAGAGACACTTTGGGGGATAAAAAAATGATCAGGTTGAATTTAAATTCAAAAGAGATTGTTACCTCTCCATATTTTTATCTTCAGCCAAATGATATTGTTTATGTAGAGCCAAATAAATACAAAATTGCAAGCGTAGATGCAGTAAGAAATAGAAATATAACTATTGCTGTTTCTGCAATGTCTCTCCTTATTGTTATCTTATCTCGTTTTAGATAGATATTATGTTATCATAAACACTGCTTAAGCAAAAATGAACAAAAATAACAATACAGCTCAAAAGGAGAGTTTGTTGAGAAAAGACGATGATGTAGACTTAAAGAAAATCGTCGGTCAATTTGCTACTTATTGGAAGCTGTACGTATTGTGCATACTCGTATGTTTACTTTTGGGTTTTATGTATATTAGGTATTCTACCCCGTTATATAAGGTAAATGCCCAGGTTTTAATACAAGATGAACAGGGTTCTGGTGCATCATCTCTACCTTCTTCTGATTTGCTGGGAGACTTTGGGGGCCTATTTAATGTACAAAACAATGTATATAATCAACTAGCCATCCTCCAAACGAAAGATCTGCTTGAAAAGGTTGTCAAAGAAATGCAACTGAATATTGTATGCTATAATAAAGGTGACATAAGAGATGTAGAAGTTTATCAAAGGCTGCCTTTTACAGCCAGATTTGAACCCTTATCAGATACAATTGTCCCAGCCACAATTCAAGTAGTATTTAAAGATAATTTAAAGGCGGAAAACAAGTTTCAGGTATCAATTGGTGATACAACCTACGAAGCAAAGTTTGGAGCAGCTATTAACATATCTAAAGGCAGACTAACACTTTTACCGTCTGGTTTACCTATCCAAAGCAACACATACCTTCTCTCATTGAACTCGGTTGATGCTGTAATTGGCGGTATACAAAGTAATCTTAACATTGATATAAAAGATCAGGAGACTACTGTAATAAGTCTATCCTATAACACAAATGTGCCAAAAAAAGGCGAAGACATATTACAAAATCTAATAGAATCGTATATAAACCGCAACCTTACGGAGAAGAATCAGATATCAGACAGTACCATCGCTTTCGTTAACAGCAGAATAGGCATTGTTTCAAAAGAGTTAGGTGCAATTGAAACAGATATTCAGCATTTTAAACAAGCAAATAAACTTGCTGATATAACTGAACAATCCAAAGCGCTTATAGATAACAGCAGCACGTATTACGCAAGGCTAAATGAGTTAGAAGTGCAGTTAAGTGTGGTTAAAACCATGCTTAATTATGTGATCAAAGAAGAAAATTTCGAAAGACCGGTACCTTCATTACTTACCAATGAACCAACTTTCCTAAGTCTTGTGCAGCAGTATAACAGTCTACTTTTGCAAAAAAGTCGTATAGCTCTATCTGTTAAAGAAGGAAATCCTATTGCACAGAATTTAAATAATCAAATAACCACTTTAAGAAGCGATATAATTAAAAATCTTCAGAATCAGCAAAAGTCGATTGAAATCTCACGGGATAGAGTAGTAAAAGAAAATGACATTTTAGGAGGGAAAGTGTATGATGTTCCTGTTCAGGAAAAGCAATACGTAAATCTTTCAAGAGAAAGAGATGTTAAGCAGGCTTTATACTTGTATCTCTTACAGAAAAAAGAAGAAACTGCCATCAGCAGAGCATCTAATATGTCCAGTGCTACAGTTATATCCAGACCCCGGGCAGATTTTCAACCCTACTTTCCCAACAAGACTGTTATTTTGGCTATTAGTCTTATCTTCTCTCTGGTTATTCCAACCGGGTATGTTATTTTCAAAAAGTTATTCAATGTACGGGTTTTGTCAAAAGATGATATTACCCAATCGACCATCGTTCCCATTCTTGCAGAAATTGGGCACAGCGAAAAACAGGGAATGCTCTCACTGGATTCAGAAGGACGGTCAGTTATTGCTGAGCAATTCAGAATTTTCAGAACTAATATGGATTTCCTGGTTGGTTCAAGAAAATCAGCTCATATTCTTATAACGTCATCCATGACTGGAGAAGGAAAATCTTTTATAGCATCAAATATTGGAATGTTATATGCATATAGCGGCAAAAAGGTATTGTTAATGGAACTGGACCTTCGGAAACCAAAATTATCGGCAATGCTAAACATTCCAAATGTTACAGGATTTTCCAACTATATTATTTCAAATAAGCATCACCAGGAGTTTATCAAACCAATTCCCCAAAATAAAAACCTTTTTTTGATGGGTTCAGGGCCTATACCGCCAAACCCCGCAGAATTACTCATGTCATCCAAAATGGATCAACTAATGGAGGAACTTGATAAAGAGTTCGACATAATTATTATGGATACCCCCCCGATCGGTGCAGTTACAGACGCACAAATCTTATCAAAACATAGCCATATCAATCTTTACGTAGTCAGGCAGTCTTATACATTAAAATATAACCTCGAAATCATCAATGAGCTACTTGAAAATGACCGTTTGTCTAACCTTTATCTTATAGTAAATGATGTAAAAAAAGGTTCATCTTATAGATATGGTTACGGATATGGCTACGGTTATGGCTATGGTTATGCCGAAACAGACAAACCTAAGAAAAAATGGTTTGGTTTAAAAAGCTAGGCTCACTTTTGCAGTAATAGATTTTTTTTTGAGCCCGGCAGTTGAACATACATTAAGCATCCGTTGCGTCGCACTCTTGTACTGAAGAATATGAATGAGCAAAGACACAACCACGTTCCGGAACAGCACGTATTAACTTAACATACGTTTACATCATTATCTGCCCCTAACGATTATATTGCCAGCCCTTGAAAACTAAAAGTATTTAGTTATAAATGTTTATACATTATGCAAAAAGGCGATAAAATTTACATAGCAGGACACAGGGGAATGGTTGGTGGCGCCATTAAGCGCAATCTTGAAAAAGAAGGATACACAAATATTGTTACCAGAACATCAGGCGAACTCGATTTACGCAGCCAGGCAGCGGTGCAGCTTTTCTTTGAAGCAGAAAAGCCGGCATACGTTTTTCTTGCCGCCGCAAAAGTGGGTGGTATAATGGCCAACAATACCTATCGTGCAGAGTTTTTGTACGATAACCTGATGATTGAAACAAACATCATTCATGCAGCATATACAAACGGCGTAAAAAAACTGATGTTTCTCGGCAGTTCGTGCATCTATCCAAAACTTGCACCACAGCCGCTGAAGGAAGATTACCTGCTAACCGGCACGCTGGAGTATACCAATGAACCATACGCTATAGCAAAAATTGCAGGCATCAAATTATGTGAGGCATACAGGGACCAGTACGGCTGTAACTTCATCAGTGCCATGCCAACAAATTTGTATGGTGTAGGAGATAATTATCACCCGCAAAATTCGCATGTTCTGCCTGCATTGATCAGGAAGTTTCATGAGGCCAGGGAGAACAGCGCTCCTGCTGTTACAGTGTGGGGCTCCGGTAAACCTATGCGTGAATTTTTATATGCAGACGACCTGGCTGAAGCGTGTATATACCTGATGCAGCATTACAGCGAAAAGCAACTCGTTAATATTGGAACAGGAGAAGACCTTACAATTAAAGATCTTGCAGAGTTGGTAAAAAAAGTAGTAGGGTATACTGGTGAAATTGTTTTTGATGCATCCAAGCCGGATGGTACACCACGCAAACTGATGGATGTTTCCAAATTAAACGGGTTGGGCTGGAAACACCATACAACATTGGAAGAAGGCATTAAACTTGCATACGGCGATTTTCTTGCGAAACATGTAACAGCAGCGGTTTAAACGAAAGTGCATCGTTGCTGCCCATAGCTATGCTGTACAAGAGTGCGACGCAACGAAAGGTGAATAGCTTTACAAAAGCCTGGCTCATAAATAAAAAACATCAAACCACTTTTAAATTACAATTATTCAATGAAGACTGCATTAATTACTGGTGTGAACGGACAAGACGGCGCTTATCTTTCTGAGCTTTTGCTTGAAAAAGGTTATATGGTACACGGCATTAAACGCCGTGCATCTTTGATAAATACAGATCGTATAGATCACCTGTACCAGGACCCGCATGAGAAGGATGTGCGCTTTCGTTTGCATTATGGTGATATGACTGACAGTACAAACCTTATTCGTATTATACAGGAGGTGCAGCCGGATGAAATTTACAATCTTGCTGCCATGAGCCATGTGAAGGTAAGTTTTGATACACCGGAATACACTGCGAATGCAGATGCAATAGGTACGCTGCGTATACTTGAAGCTGTACGTATACTCGGCCTTGAAAAGAAAACGCGTATTTACCAGGCAAGTACTTCGGAACTGTATGGCCTTGTACAGGAAGTACCGCAAAAGGAAACTACGCCTTTTTACCCGCGCAGCCCTTACGCAGTTGCGAAGTTGTATGCATACTGGATAACGGTGAACTATCGCGAGGCGTATAATATGTTTGCCTGCAATGGTATACTGTTTAACCACGAGAGTCCCTTACGCGGAGAAACATTTGTAACCAGGAAAATAACCAGGGCTGTAGCTGCGATTGCGCTTGGCTTGCAGAAAACGCTGTTTCTCGGAAACCTGGATGCGCGCAGAGACTGGGGACATGCACGCGATTACGTGAAAGCGATGTGGCTGATATTGCAGCAGGAGCAGGCGGAGGATTTTGTGATAGCGACCGGTATTACTACTCCTGTAAGAGAGTTTGTTAAGATGGCTTTTGGTGAAGTGGGCGTTACACTTGAATTTAAAGGCAGCGGTGTTGAGGAAAAGGGATATGTAGCGGCAAGTACCAATGCTGACTTTAAACTTGAGATTGGTACCTGTGTAGTGGCGGTTGATCCTGCTTACTTCAGGCCTACAGAGGTTGAATTATTAATAGGCGACCCCACAAAATCTAAAGAAAAACTTGGATGGGTACCGGAGTGTACACTGGATCAACTGGTAAAAGAAATGGTGACCGCAGATCTCGAAGTTTTCAGGCAAAAAAACAAAACACAGTTTGAACATTTGATCGGGTAGCGCTGGGTAAAAATGTTGTCTAAAAGCTTCGATAAAATTATTCCTGATGAAAGTTTTGATTGTTACAGATGCATTGCCCTTTCCCGCGTTGAACGGAAAACAGTTACCTATAGCGGGATTGTTTGAATGTATAAGTAAAACCCATATAACCCACCTGTTAGTGCTTGCTGAAGCAGGTATAGAAATAAAGGATCATACGGCACTTCCTAAATCCATCATTTATAAAGGTTCAGTCCCGGTAAAAAAGATCAACAGCAAGAAAAAGTTGATTTCATCGGCACTTACTTTTAAGCATTCCATTTCGTTATACAAATATGATAAATCTTCATTGGGGAATGTTATCGGATCTGAGCATTACGATTTTATTTGGGTAAGTCCTGCACATTATTATAGTTTTATAAGTTTTTGCAACAACAATAATTTGCGTTTTTTCAAAAAAGTGGCAATAGGCTTAAACGACTGTAAGACCTTCCAGTTCCGTGACTCAATAAATGAATTAATGTACAGCCGGATATTTAAGTTGAGGTATGTAACAGAATGGTTGAGAAGTTTTCCGCTGGAAAGGGAGGAAAGAAATTTTCTTGCATTAGCAGATATTGTGCATGTACAGACGCTAAATGAAGCCGAAAAAGTGAGAAAAGTCGTGAGGAACAGGCTCAAGCCATTGATTGTCGCAGCTCCAAACGGTATAAAGGAGGAGCTATTTGCTTGCAGTTATAACGGGGTTAACAGTAACGTAATATTGTTTATGACGCATTTGCATGGTCACAGACTTAAAGAATCCGAATGGTTTATTACGAAAGTTTGGCCTGTTATAAAAAAGAAGTTACCGGAGGCAAAGCTCTCCTTGGTGGGAACACCGCCAAAAACGAAAATAGACTATATAGATACGGATTCGTCCATATTAATAAACGGTTATGCTGATGACATCCATGAGCTGTATAACACCGTAAGATTAGCAGTTGTGCCAACATTTCACGGAACCGGGTTAATAAATAGAATACTGGATGCTATAACCGCAGGCGTACCTGTAGTTTCTACACCGCAGGCTATAGCAACGTTTCCAGGATTAATCTCTGGCAAGGAAATTTTATCTGCATCAGGTGCAAAGCAGTTTGCAGATGCGGTAATAAAATTATATACAGATATCAACTTCCGATGTAAGATGGCTGCTGATGGCAGATTATATGCAAAAACGCAGAATACATGGCCCCAATCAGCCCTCGTTGTGCAAGAGGCGATGGAATCTTTAGTGTAAAATGTGCTAAAATGTTTACTGGTTTATAGTGTAAGGAATAACAATAGGGAGGTTACGAAATTGTATTATTTAAATTTATGCAGGAAAGATCGGCATCAACGTTTAAAAAATATCTGAGCGTAAAATATATTTTATCGTTTAGTCTTTTAAACTATTTACAATCTGCGATTTCGCTAATTGTATCAGTTCTTTTAGCGAAAGAACTTGGGAGGGAAGAATATGGATACTTTGCATACGGGATGGTTTATGCAAATACACTTTTTATTATTATGCAATTTGGTACGGATAAAACGTTGGTGAGAGATCTTGTGCAAAGAGATCAGCCTGAAATTACCATTTCATCAGCCGGGTGGTTATGGTTTATGCTTGGTATTGTCATTGTAGGTATGATTTCTGTATGGGCGTTTGGATTTGCAGGGTTTTCTTCCAAAACTGCCATAGTGGTGCTTATCTGCTCCGCTTTAGGATTTATGCGTGGTATGAGCCCAATGCCGTGGTTTGATTATAAAGGAAAAGCAAATTATCATTCTTCTATACTTTTGATTGATAGACTCATTTTTGTAGCCGCAACATTATTAATTGTTTTTTTTTACAAAAATGAGCAAGCCATTATAAGTATAGCATTAGCGCAATTTCTAGCGAGAGCCATTACAATTTTCTTAGAATGGAAGTATGTTGCCTCTACAGCCAAATTAACTTTGAAACCAGTTTATACTGAGATTAAAACAATTGCCAGGGATAATGTATGGGTTTGGTTGGGCGCTATGGGTAACCTGCTTATGACACAGGTTAACCAGTTAATGATAGATGGAAAATTCGGCGTTAAGGAATTGGCATTATACGGTTTTGCATTCCAGGTGATTATGGTTATCAGACTATTGCAACAACAAATTCTCAGACTAATAACACCAACCATAGCAGTGATCACTCATAATATACAAACACATGCTAAGCAAGCAAGAAAAAAGCTATTGCAATTCTGTAGCCTCAATATTTTACTAAGTTCCTGTATAGTTTTACCTGCTTATTTTATTATGCCATACTTTATTGAAATCGTCAATAAAGACTTTTTAGGTGCCTTACCCGTCTTAAATGTTTTATATGTTTGGATATTGTTATTCGGTGTAGCTATCATAATCAATCAATTTTTAATCGGTTTAAGATTACAAAAATTTTTCTTTATCAGTACAACAGTTTTTGGATTATTGTCTTTAGGCTTAGCAGAAATTTTCATAGAAGAATATGGATCAATCGGCGCGGCAATGTCTTTATTGATTGCTCACTCCTGCTCAGTACTTTTTCAACTTTTTATAGTTTTAAGAAAGATTAAAAAAGAAGCAAATGTTGCACACATTAATGAATAAACTGTATGTGGTTTACCAAAGAAAAAAACAGAAGCTTAAACTTCTTAACCTGGAGAAGCCATTATATATACATACAACTGCTACATTTAACTTTCACCGAAACATTAAGATAAGTAAATACTGCAGAATTGGAATGGATTGTCATATTGATGGGGAAGGAAAAATTGAAATAGGTCGCGGGACTATTTTGGCGCCGAAAGTTGTTATACTGTCCAGTTCTCACGAGTACAGAAACGCATCAACTTTACCATATGGAATAGAAGATAAAAAGCTGCCGGTTGTGATTGGAAACGGGTGTTGGATTGGTTGGGGCGCATTGATTAGACCTGGAGTAACGATTGGAGATGGTGCGGTGATTGCTATGGGGGCTGTTGTAACAAAAAACGTTGGTGCGGGAGAAGTTGTTGGCGGTAATCCTGCAAGAACAATCGGCATGAGAGAATCGGTTTCAGAGATTAGCCATTTGGTTAAAGAAGATAAATATTTTATAAAAGATATTCTTGAGAATAATCGCATAAGACAAGGGCGGAAAACGAACCTCAACAACAATCTAATTAAATGAAAAAAAGCGGGTTTTTCATCATCGGATCGAAGCGGGGAGGAACTACTCTATTAAGATTAATGCTTAACAAACACACTCAGCTTATAATACCGCCTGAGTCTCATTTTATACTGCCATTAGTAAAAACGTTTCCATATCTGGATCGCTCGTTGTCTTTTTCACAATTGGAAGAAATCAAATCAATTATAATTAACCATCCAAGATTCGATACATGGAAGATGGACGCGGAAGAAGTAGATTCGGTCATTAATAGCTTAGATGAGCCGCGCATTTTGGCCGCAGTCATTGAAGGATTGTTTCTGCGCAAAATCAGAGATTCCGGAAAGACAACCTGGGGAGAGAAGACACCTGAATACATTGACATTATACCCCAACTGAATAGTCTTTTTCCTGAAAGTAAATTCATAGCTCTTGTTAGGGATGGGCGAGACGTCGCGATTTCATTAAAAGACAGGGGTTGGGAAGGGTGGTCTATATATCAGCGCGCCATATATTGGAAGAGATGCATACGAAACATCGAATTTTTAAATAAGTTGGGTAATAGAACCCTGATGGTAAAATATGAGCGTCTTGTGACGAATGTAGAGGAAGTTTTGTCAGAAATTACGGAGTTTTTAGATGTAGCTTTTGAAGATAAAATGTTACAATTTAATCAGGACTATGCGAAAAACATAACCGAAACCGAGATAAAGAGCGGCGTGCATAAGAAATTAAACAGGATGCCTGATCCCAAGGCAGATATTGGGAGATGGACATTACAAATGAGTAATAGCGAGGTGTGGAGATTTGAATCAATTTGCCATAAAGAATTAAGACTTATGGATTATGACGTAGCTTATTATAATCAGAACAATTTTTTGCATAGACTTGGAAGTTTTCTTTATAGAATTATCGGGAAAATCATTGTATTGTTACACGTGATATATCACTTCCTGTTTTCCAGAAATGTGAAACAAAAATTGAGAAAAAATCGTCAGTATAATAAGCTTAGATCTCTAATAGTCAAGTCGTAGAAATAGGTTCGGGATATTATCTCTTTTTGAAACGGTTATCGGAATGTTTGTTAACTAAATATCTTATCCGCTTTTTGGTGTATGCTTATAATCTCATTCATTATATGGTTTGTCACTATACGGTATGCCCGAAAAAAATTTGACGTTTATCTATTTATGCCTGGCCTTATTTTTTCCTCTATTCTTTTAGTAAGTCAGTGCGTTTACTATTATTTTACCTTACATCCTGAAATCACCAAGTATTTTCGGATCGGCACGTTTAAAAAATTTAGTTACGATTACAGGGTATATTTGATTCACTACATTTACATGATTACTTGCTTTTTTACAATGTTCCGGTTAAATGAAAAGAAAAACTATCAGGTTGTCTCAAACAAATCAAATTTTACCCAAAAATTTACAGATGTACTGAATAGGAAATATTTTCCTTTAAACGATAAGACTATAAGGTTATTTTATGTTGTTTTTCTCGCATTGTTTGCACTGACGTTGTATCATTTTAGTCAATTAGATGTTGCTATTTTATGGAAAAACGATAGTTACCTTCTACTAGGCAACCCGGACCGATTACATCTTCCTGCCCTGGCAAGTATTATTCATTTCGCTTCTGGAATAATTGCAATTCTTATATTGATCGTTATAATACTAATGTTTAAAAGCGGGAGGCATTTAATGGCTATTTTGCTGGTTCCGTTTTTCCTTTATTATCTAACGTTAAAAGTCGCGGGTAATTCAAGATGGGCACCACTTATAACGGCATCGGCATTACCATTTTTATTTAAACCCAAAAGTATCAGATCTTTAATAGCGGTAACATGTACAGTTATTATCACAATGCTCCTTTATTTTGGTGTTTTATTTGGCCGAAACCGTGGAAATTATTTTTCACAAGGCGTAGCAGCTATCCCATCAAATATTGAAAATGGAGTAAAGAGTATTGCCATATTGTCACCAAAACTTTTAGCCACGGCGTTTTCCAGTGGATGGAATCTTAGCTTGTCATTAAAAAAATACGGTGACAAGGAGATTACATTCGATACTAAATATAAAATACTTGTTTTTTCACCTTTAATCTCAAGTATAGATGGATATAATGATGCTTTGGAGGATAGAAACAAACTGAAATTAAGTTCGTACGCACCGGTAGGGTTTATCGGGGAAAGCTACTTTCTTGGATATGGCTTTTTTCTGTTTGCAATCATGTTTTTATATTTTGCAATACGATACTGTAATAAAATTGTTGCGCGTTATAGCTTGATTGGGATGTTGCTTGTTTCACCTGCCTTCTTGTTTTTCTTTAAAATGCAAGGCTACCCAATACGCAACTGTTTTCGTTACCTTCTCATAGGAATTGTTTCTGGATTTATCTTGGATTGGTTACAAAAAAGAAAATCAAGGAGAATAGCCGGGAATGAAGTTAGCTAAAAATCAGAACACAATAGATAAGTGTTGATCAACATACATAAAAAAAATAATTAAAACTTTGAGTAACAAATTGGATTTTCTAGTAATCGGAGCTCAAAAATGTGCAACAACATGGTTGTATGAATGTTTGAAAGAACATCCTCAAATTTGTTTGCCTGCAGATAAAAAAGAGGTGGAATATTTGGGAGGGAAAATCTATCTGGAAAGAGGCGCTGACTGGTATTTTTCATTAGTTAATGAAGCACAACAAGGGCAATTAAGGGGAGATGTTTCCGTAGAATACATGTGGGATCCTAAATCACCTGCCGTTGTAAAAGAATTTTTACCCAATGTAAAAATGATAGCGTCACTAAGAAATCCGGCGGAAAGAGCAATATCGGCTTACTACTGGTATCTTCGTAAAGGCCTTCTGCCCGCTAACCATTCTATAAAGCAGACATTTGAGCAATTACGCACTTCCTATCTGGAAGGACAATTAAGCGAGCCTGGGATAGACATAATTTTGCGCGGTTTTTATGATGTGCAGTTGTCCAGATATTTACAAATCTTTTCTCCGTCGCAACTTTTAGTTTTTCTTTATGAGGACATTAAGGAACACCCAATAGAAGTTCTCAGGCAAATATTTCGTTTCATTGGAATTTCCGAAGAGTTTATACCCGATTCATTAAATGAAAGACCAAAACAAAACAGTCAGTCCAAGCTAATAATGAGGTTTGAACGCATGGCTCCTAAATCAAAAATTATTGCTGCTATTTCAAATAAGCTAAATCAATTCTTATCCGGTCTAGGAAAGGAAAAAATCAGATCCAAAGAAGAACTGGATGCAATTGAAATATTAATCCCGCTGTTTGAGACTTCTGTTAATGGAACATTTGAACTTATAAAATCTTTGCCTGCTGAGAATCAACCTCTGCAAAAAAATATTCTTTCAGTCTGGAATAAAAAATAGTATGATCAATAAGTTAGGTAAAATTAAACGATACACAACTAACCTGATTTCCGTAAAACCTTCAGATGTATATATTGTATCATTCCCTAAATCAGGGAATACTTGGGTTAGATTTTATCTCTGCAACCTTCTAAATAATTTGCCGTCATCTCATTTTACGAACGATGTAATTAGCTTTAAGATATTAGATCAGACAATGCCTGAGTTGGGGCTAAGTGATCTGAGAAAGCCCTGGCCTCATGAAAATTTTCCAAGGATAATTAAGACTCATCTAAAATACAATGTTGTTATGGGAAACCATAAAAACATCCTGGTATTAAGAGACCCCAAAGATGTTATGATCTCATATTTCAACTTTGAAAAAACAAAAGTGTCTTCTAAATTCAAAGGAAATACGCTTAGTAATTTTATCAGAGACCCCAAACTCGGAATCAATGCATGGTGCAGGCACTATTTGTCATGGAAAGAACAAGACGGAATAATTATAAAATACGAAGAGCTCAAAGAAAAAGATGTAGATATATTTCTCAAACTGAATGAATATTTAGGGATATCGTGCGCAGAGGATATATTCTTAAAATCCGTCATGCAATCCCGTTTTGAAAGTATTAAAAAATTAGAAGCAGAAAAAGGATTGGCTGACCCTTCCAAAGTAGGCGATGGTTTTAAATTTGCCCGCTCAGGGAAAACTGGTCAATGGAAAGATTTGTTTTCAGAAAATGATCTCGAATATGTTGCAGAAACGCTTGAAAAATATCAAATAAGACTGTATATATAATTATGGATTCAGCTTTTGATCTTAACAAAACAATCAGGCAAGAACTTCTGCTTAATGCAGAAGGCTGGAAAAGAAAATTGGCAATTAAAGCTTACAGGTATAAGTCGTATTATTATAATGACAAGAGGAATTCTATATTACTAAAGTTTTATAAAGCCTATAGTTTTATAATTGGATTTTTGATAAGATCAAATATTCCGACGGAAAAAGTCGTGATCGGTGCGGGTTTAAAAATTCCCCACGCTTTTGACAATGTGGTTATTACACATTTTGCGAAGATTGGAAAAAATGTTACGATCTATCATGACGTGACAATTGGTATTATTGATGGAGAACATTATCAATTTGGAGATATTGAAATAGGAGATGATGTTTTCATAGGCACTGGTGTAAAAATCCTAGGTAAATGTAAAATAGGCGATGGATCTAAAATTGGGGCCAACTCATTGATTGTTTCACAAGATGTGCCTCCGTTTTCTCTTGTAGTGGCACCGCGTGCAGTAATACTACCCGGTAAGCTTTCAAAAAATCGAGGAGAACAATAATGAAAAAATTGAGTATACTTTTTTTTTGTAGTTTTCCGCCCCCCAATACAGGACAAACAATAGCTACAAAACTCTTGTATCATGTTTTGAACGAGGAGCATCAGATCGATGTTATTAATATCGCTGATAAAAACCGTTTTAAAAGAAAATCGGGAAATTTTAGCCTTAGTATAGTTATTGTCTTAATAAAAAAAATTTTTGAACTCAAAAAAAAATTGCGGCGCAATAAATACGATATCGTATATGTTGTATATGCCCCATATTTATTCTCTCTTTTAAGAGACGTAGCGTATGCTAGAATCATTAAATACAATGCTTCATCTAAAATTATCGCACACATACATTGTGGAAATTATGGAGACAATTTCAAAAGCGGTTTAAAGAAAAAGCTTTTCGCTTATTTATGTAATGTAACAGATAAGATAATATTTTTAAGTCCTTCTCTTAGGCACTTTGATTTACCGGAAGAAAAGATATTTTTTTTAACTAACATGATTTCGGATGATGTAATTTGTAGCGATGCTGAAATTCAGACAAAACTTGAAATCAAAAAATCAGAAAGCCACTTTAAAATATTTTTCATCAGTAATATGATTCCTGAAAAGGGTTATGCTGATGTTTTGCTGGCTGCCGAAATTCTCAGGAATAAAGGTGTCGATAATTTTTCAGTTCACTTTATTGGAGGGTGGCCCTCGGTAGAAAACAAAAATATTTTTTTGCAGCAAATTAAATCACTGAACTTAACGAAAGAGATAAAAGTCTACGATGCCATTAATGATCGAAATATTATCAAAGCGTATTTTCTAGATGCGGATGTTTTTGTTTTGCCCACATACTATCCTGTTGAAGCGCAGCCGCTTTCAATTATCGAGGCATTCAACGCTGCTACCCCGGTAATTTCAACATGGCACGCGAGTATACCAGATATGATTAATCAAGAAGAAAATGGCTTCCTTATAGATAAACAAAATCCCCGGGCAATCGCTGATAAAATAACTATTTTACTGGATAAGGATAAATGGCATGCAATGGCATTGAACAGCCGGAGGAGCTATCTTCTAACTTATCAAAAAAGTATTATAGCTCCTAAATTGAAAAATATATTTAGTGCTGATAACTCATAAAAATGTCAAAACCAATACTAATAATCGGCATGGCTCGTTCGGGCACAACACTTGTCTCACATATATTGGGAAGTTTACCTGGCGTACATATTGAAGTAGAACCGCATGCATTATGGAAATCGGGTAATTTCAAATACTTGTCAGACGAAGAGTACGATGCCGACGATCAGGTAGCTGCTCAAATAAGGAAAAAATTTTTATTAAACCTTGGTGCAAAAAGACTCGTTGAAAAATCTCCCATCAATTCCCTGCGCCCATACCTTGTGCATAAAGTATTTCCGGAAGCACAGATCATTTATATCGAAAGAAACGCTGTAAGATGCATTTATTCAAACTATAGTCGTTCATTGAAAAAAGACTCTTTCAAACTTTCCATAATTCTTAAAAAATATTTCCTTTATACCGGTTCTAAAGATCTGCAAGGAGCAATAAGTGAACGTGGCTTGTTGAAGCAGATTTCAATAAATGATCTGCCCAGGTTTGTGCGCTATACTGCACGGATGCTTTATCTCAGGCAGGTTGCCAAAGCATTGCCATTCGGCCCTAAGATCAGGAACTTTGCTCAGGTTGTTCAACAAAAAGGATTACTTTATTATCATGTGGCAGTCTTTAAAGCGGCTCAAAAATACAAAGCGATTTATGAAAATCTCTATGGAGAAAATATGCAGGTGTTTCGCATGGAAGATATTATGACCGACCAAAATGAAATTAAACGTATGCTGGACTTTGCAGGACTTTCATACACAGATAAATGGCTGAGCGATATACAGGCGAGTTTTGACAATGAGCGCGTCAAAGAATCTTCTGCGCCAAAAAAGATAGATGCAGAAATAAACGATCTTCTGAATAGTTTTGACCTCGTAAAATAATTTATTCCAACATCTTCTGGCTATATAAAACTAACCGAAGCAACCACCCGCTCCAGATACAACTTATCTGTTTCATCAAAAGAATCATACACATCGCTGTCAACATCCAGTACTGCTATAACTTCATTATTGCGTATAATGGGAACGACAATTTCAGATTTTGATAAACTGCTGCACGCAATGTGGCCCGGAAATTTTTCTACGTCGGGTACAATCAGCGTTTGTGCCTTCTCCCAGCTTGCGCCACATACGCCACGGCCTTTGCGTATACGTGTACAGGCCACCGGCCCCTGGAATGGCCCCAGTACAAGCTCGTTATCTTTTACCAGGTAAAAGCCTACCCAAAACCATCCAAACTGCTCTTTAAGCGCTGCCACTGTATTCGCCAGGTTGGCAATAAGATCTGGTTCGCCTTCGGTTAATGCCGCAATCTGTGGTATAAGATGTTCGTACTGTTCTTTTTTATTACCTGTTGCAATGGTAAGATCTTCTGCCATGTATTGTAAATGTTTAACAGCAAAGGTAAGGCAAGAAAATATTGGTGGCCGGCAATGGTATTTCATGGCATCGCCGCTTGCCACGCTCGGTTCATGGTTCCCCTTTTATGGCGGCTGCAGCGCTCTGGTTATGCATATACGTTTTACTACAAAGGGTACTGTCTACGCGCCGGTCTTCGCTTTGCTGCATATAGCTTCTGCAGCACAAGAGTGCGACGCAACAAAAGCTTCATGCATGTGCTGCAGCCTGGTACCATATAATCTACCTGTGGTGCAAGTATGTTTTACTGTATTGCAGCGGCGTCATACCCATCATGTTTTTAAAATGACGGTTAAAGTTGGAAAGATTGTTGAAACCACATTCGTAACATATGCCGGCCACGCTCAGTTTATCTGCTATTAAAAGCTTGCAGGCATAGCCAATACGTACCTCCAGCAAAAACTGCCAGTATGTTTTGAGCGTGCGTGTTTTAAAATAGCGGCAAAAAGAATTGGGGCTAAGGTTAACCGCTGCGGCAATAGATTTAATGCTTATCTCCTGCTGAAAATTATTGAAAGTAAAATTGTAGATCTCGTTTATGCGCTCGGTATTGGCATGGTCGTACGATTTGGTGAAACCAGCGCTGGATAAGTATTTTACATCTTTCGACGCAGCAATGATATGCAGCATATCCAGCAGCGTAATAACACGTTTGGCATCTTTTGCGTGCAACATATCTTCCATCAGCGGTAGCAGTTGCTGTTTGGTTTTGCCTGTAATGCGCATGCCTTTTTTTGCATCCTGCAACAGTTTTTTTAGCGGGACAAATTCGGGCATTTCCAAAAAATCTTTGCCCCAGCAATCTTCTTTAAAATGAACAGCGATGGCTTCTATATGCATGTCCTGCAGCTCTTTGAAGTAGATCGCATCGCTTCGCCAGTAATGTGGCAGGTTTGCGCCGAGCAGTATAAGGTCGTTGTTTTCAAATTGTTCAACGCTATCGCCCACCAGCCGTATACCTGTTCCTTTTTTTATTAGTGTAAGTTCAACTTCCGGGTGGTAATGCCAGTGGTTATACAGGTAAGGCAGAATATCTTCTCTTACGCTAAAAGAATAATTATGTCCGGTATCAACTTTCCTTAAGATTGGTTTCATAAAACAGGCAATGCAGGTAAGCCAAAAGCGGAAAATAAGCGAAAGAAAAATACAAACAATGCTGGTACAGTAAAATCTACCACTAAGGTTTTGGTGCGGAGAGTGAGGGATTCGAACCCTCGATACCCTTTAGAGGTATACACACTTTCCAGGCGTGCTCCTTCAACCACTCGGACAACTCTCCATTTTTTTCAGGGCTGCAAAAATAATTGTTTGCTTATCAGCAGCCGAATATTTTTTCTGCATTGGCGCTGGTAATGGCCGCCACTTCCAGTACCGGCATATTTTTTATCGTGGCAATCTTTTCGGCAACATATAAAAGATAGCTGCTTTCATTGCGCTTTCCGCGGTAGGGTACAGGTGTAAGGTAAGGAGCGTCAGTTTCCAGAACAATGTGCGACAGGTCTAATTTTTCAATCACCTGTTGCAAACCTGCATTTTTGTACGTTACCACTCCGCCTATACCCAGCAAAAAGCCCATACCGGTAATTGCCGCGGCATCTTCAAAACTACCGCCAAAACAATGGAAAATACCGGTCAATCCTTTTTTTGCAAACGGCTGTACCGCCTCAATCGTTTCCTGCATGGCATTGCGAGTATGAATTACTATAGGCAGGTGCCTGTCCAGCGCCCATTGCATCTGCATCTCAAAGGCTTTATACTGCTCTTGCGTATACGTTTTATCCCAGTAAAAATCCAGCCCTGCTTCTCCTACCGCAACAAATTTTCTTTTGTCAAGCCATGCCTCTGCAATGCTGAGTTCCTGCCGGTAATCTGCGTTTACAGAACAAGGGTGTAAACCCATCATCGAAAAAACTTTGCCCGGGTATGCTGTTTCAAGCGCCATCATTGCGGTGTGCGTACTGCTGTCAATTGCGGGCAAAAAAAATTTTTCAACGCCCTGCGCCTCGGCACGCTCTACCACTGCTTTTATGTCGCCTTTAAATTCTTCACTGTAAAGGTGTGTATGCGAATCAATCAGTTTCATTGCTGGTATTATTTCCCCGGTTGCAAACTTAAGCCATCGTTTGCAACATACATATATGGTATAATTTAACTATTTGTTTATGTTAGTTAAACCTCTTTCTACGTTTAACCGTCCATAACCAAATTAAACTTCCTATTATGCAAAAACTGGCCATCGCCCCTGCCTGCATGGTTGCTGCTTTTATGTCCATTTTATCGCTGGGTTCGTGCTCAAAGTCTGACAATGCCACACCAGGTGCCACCGGTGAAGCTGCCGTGACGGCAACGGCTGCCGCAGATAACCAGGCAGACGCGGTTTACAATGATGTTGCTGATAATGTATTGGGTGTAAATACCGAATTTGGTATAGGCACCGGCATTGGGGTGTTTGTACCCGGTGCAAATAATGTAGCGCCTTGGCAAACCGGGTGGGAGCATTGCTTTACTGCTACCATCAGCCCTGAAACTGTGGGCGTATTCCCCAAAACAGTTACTCTCGACTTTGGAGAAGGTTGTACGGGCCGCGACGGGCATGTGAGAAAAGGTAAGATGTCAACAGTATATACAGGTCCGCTGTTTGTAGCAGGCAACACTGCCACAACCACATTCGAGGGTTTTTATTTTGATTCATTACAGGTAGAGGGTAAACACACTTTAGCTAACAACAGCACGGCAGACGGTCATTCATTTACGTCGGTTATTGAAAACGGAAAGATTACCGCCCCATCCGGTACATACACCACATGGAACAGAACGCGTAGCTGGGCGCAAACCGAAGGAATGAATACGCCGTATTTCCCGGTAGATGATGTGTACAACATCACCGGTAACTCTAACGGAACAATTGTAAGTGGTACAAATGCTTACCAATGGACCGGTACTGTAACTGAGCCACTTGTGCGCAAACTTATTTGTCCATGGACGGTTGCGGGAAAAATAGAGATCAACAGTCAAAACCTTAAAAGTGTTTTGGATTTTGGTAATGGCACCTGCGACCGTAAAGCAACACTGACCATTAACGGAAAAATTTTTGAAATTAATTGGTAATTCTTTTGGTTATTAACATGAAAGATTTACCTTTGTATAGTTTTCATAGGGTACGGATTAAAAACGGGCTGAGGTGTCTACCTTAGCTCTCTTTTTTTTATGTATGCCCTATACTTTGTACCCATCTGCATTACTACTATCAGCTTTAGTTGCGTCGCACTCTTGTACTGCAAACCACTTTTCAGCATCGTGCGATCTTACTTCTGGTTACCGTTTTATTAATGTTCCAACCTTGATTTGAAAGTATATTACCTGTCTTGTTTTCACAATTAGGATTAGGCTGTTGTGGCGAAATGCAGTATCGTTGTTGCACAGCGTTATGGCGTACAAGAGTGCGACGCAACAATTGTTACATAGATGAGTGAAAGCCGGGTGCCAAAAAATCTGCATTCATGTTTCCAGCGCACTGAAACGATAACCTGCTTTACAAAAATGTTCGAGTACAAGAGGTAATGCATAGCTCATTCTTTCCCACGCCTTGGTACTATCGTGGAAAACAATAATGCTGCCGGGCCTGGTATGTAGGATAACATTACTCAGGCATTTTTGTGGTGAAAGTTTTACATCGAAATCTCCGCTTAGAACGCTCCACATAATAATATGAAAAGCATTGTTCCTGTTTTCGCTATTTTCTTTTTGCAGCAGTTTTACCTGGAACTTATTAATGCGGCCATACGGCGGGCGAAACAAACTACTGTCAATATATTTTGCTGCCTCGAAGATGTCGTTGAAATATTGTTCGTTACTTGTTTTCCAGCCATTGAGATGGTTAAAGGTATGGTTACCTACTCCATGCCCTTCCGCGATAATGCGTTTGTAAATATCCATGTGTGCTGCCACATTTTTACCTATGCAAAAAAACGTAGCTTTTGCGTTGAATGAAGCAAGCGTATCAAGTACAAAAGGTGTTGCTGCAGGGTGCGGTCCATCATCAAAAGTGAGGTATATCGTTTTTTGATCAGCAGGTTTTTCCCATGTTAATGTAGGATACATTTTTCTTACCAGCCACGGCATTGTAATGGTGTAAAACATAGATCAAAAATAACAAGACAAAATTAAAAGGGGTGATATTGAAATCACCCCTTTTTGTATTACTAATTCTTTACTTCAAGCACAATTACTTCGTCCGGTTCATCAATATTGTCGGGCAAAAAAAGCTGCGCCATATCATTTTTCAGTTGTGTTTTTACCGCGGTTTTGTCTTTTAACAGATATGCTTTTTTTATCTTTTTGAAAGGGAATTGTTCCAGTATTACAGATGCACGTTTATTGTCAAAAACATGCACGTAAATTTTATCTGTTTTTTGTGTAAGGCAACCCCATGCCTGCGGCTTCAGGTAGCCGGCATTGGTGTTGTAAATGCTTTCCCCATAGGTACGCAGCCAGTCACCCATCCAGTGTAAGCGGTCTTTAAATTCTGGCTGAATTTCTCCGTTTGGCATAGGGCCGATATTCAACAGGAAGTTTACGCCAAGGCCTGATGCTTTTACAAGATAGTGGAGCAGTTGCTCATTGGATTTATAGGTAGTATCAGTAATATTAAAGCCCCACGAATTGTTGATGGTTTCACAGGTTTCAACAGGTAGTTTATCAGATGCTTCCTGGTAGCTTAAGCCAGATTTGTTTTCACCCGGCAAATCTTTCTCAAACATCTGGAAATCTTCACCCGGGAAGGGTGTCATATGGTGGTTATTACCAATTAAACATGCAGGCTGCAGTTTGTGTATAAGGCCATATATTTCGTCGTAATGCCAATCTATTTTGGCACTTCTGTCGGCAGCCCCTTCCGGTGCGGTCTGGTCCCAATGTCCGTCGAACCAGATACCGCCTATTTCACCATAATTGGTCAATAGTTCCGTTAACTGATTTTTCATAAAAGAGAGGTAGTCATTCCAGTTGCCCTGCACTGTGCGCCCGGTTCCTTTACCGGTTCTGCCGGTAGACCATGAATAATCATCGCGTCTCCAGTCGAGCAGCGAATAGTACAGGTAAAGTTTGATGCCCTGTTTATGGCATTCATCTGCCATGAGCTTTACAATATCTTTTTTATACGGCGTATTCATGATATTGAAATCTGAATATTTTGTATTCCACATGCTAAACCCGTCATGGTGCCGGGTAATAAGTGTTATGTATTTCATACCCGCATCCTTTGCCATGCCCACCCATTTTGCAGCATCAAACTGAATGGGGTTGAAAAAATCCATCAGGCGGGAATAATTTTTTACTGTTATGTTCCTGTTATTCATTACCCATTCGCCATCACCAGGAATGCTGAAAGGCCCCCAATGGATAAACAAGCCGAACCGGGCGTCAGCAAACCATTGCCGTGCCTGCAGGTTCTCGGGTGCAGGAGTGTAATTTTTCTGTGCAAACACAAAACACGAAATGCACAGGCAGTAGAAGAAGAGGAAAAATTTTTTCATGCGGCATCTGTTTGCATTAAAGGTAAGTATAGCCGCTGAATAGCTGTTCCGCAATACTTATAAAAATGAAGGCAGGCAAAATATTACAATAAGCTGTAAGTATAGAAACAGTTTCAGTAAATGATCATTCAAATTAAACATATAAAGACGCCTGCGGAAAAGCTATCGGTCAACTGCCACTCTTTTTTTAATTGGTTCAATTTTTATACCTTACATTGACGAATATTTGTATAACTAATACGATTGCAAAAGATGGATAAACCAAAGCGGTTATTTGATTGCATAGCGTTACAACTACACAAGCATCCGAAAGAAGATATGCTTGCGGCAAAGATCAACGGTTCATGGAGAAAATACAGTTCGAGTGAAGTGGGTGATATTGTAGATCGTTTTGCAGCAGGCTTACTGGAGCTCGGTGTAAGCGGTAATGATATGACAGACGAGGGCAGTGACAAAATCGCCATTATCAGCAACAACAGGCCCGAGTGGCTTTTCACAGATATGGCGGTGCAGCAGACAGGTGCAATCCTGGTGCCCATTTATCCCACCACAAATCCCAATGAACTGCAGTTTATTTTAAACGATGCTGCCGTTAAATACATTTTTGTAAGCAGCCAGGATTTGTTTGATAAAGTAAAAAGTATAAGCGCTTATGTACCCACGCTGAAGCACATTTATTGCTTCGATACAATTGAAGGTGTCGACCACTGGACGATGGTGTTGAATATGGCTTCTGCTGATGCCATTAAAAAAGTGCAGGATCTCAAAGCATCTATTCCCGACTCTCACCTGGCAACCATAATTTACACTTCTGGTACAACAGGTACACCCAAAGGCGTTATGCTTACACATAAAAATATTGTAAGCTGCGGACTATACGGTATAGAAAGCTTTCCTTTTCCGGATAACCCGGCCTATAAAGTACTCAGCTTTCTTCCGCTCAATCACATATTTGAGAAATGTACTTCTTATATCTACATGTTCAACTGCATCGGTGTGTACTTTGCTGAGAGCCTGGAAACAATCGCAGACAACCTGCGTGAGTTAAAACCAGACGGTTTCGATACAGTACCACGGCTGCTTGAAAAAGTGTTTGAAAAAATAATGAGCAAGGGTAACGAGCTCACAGGCATTAAAAGAAAGCTTTTTTTCTGGGCCGTGGAGTTGGGTGAAAAGTATGATAACAACATCAGTGGCGGCCCATGGTACAATATGCAGCTCGCCATTGCAAACAAGCTCATCTTCAGCAAATGGCGCGAGGCATTGGGCAATAATATCAAATTCATAATAACCGGTGGTGCTGCATGCCAGGAAAAACTGCTCCGCATTTTTAACGCTGCCAGGATACCTGTTTACGAAGGCTATGGACCAACAGAAAACAGCCCGGTAATAAGCGTAAACAGGCAGGGCAAAGGGCTTACAAAATTTGGTACTGTTGGCCCTGTTATAAACGGCATTGAAGTAAAACTGGCAGAAGATGGCGAAATATTGGTAAAAGGCAGCACCGTAATGAAAGGCTATTATAAACGTCCCGATCTTACTGCAGAAACAGTTATCGATGGCTGGTTGCATACGGGAGATATCGGAACTTGGGTAGAGAACAGGAAACACCCTGCTTTTCGCTTCCTGAAAATAACAGACCGTAAAAAAGAACTTTTCAAAACCAGTGGTGGCAAGTATGTTGCACCACAACCAATCGAAAATTTGCTCAAAAGCAGCCCGTATGTAGAGCAGGTAATGGTGGTAGGTTCAGAACGAAAGTTTGTAGGCGCATTAATTGTTCCTTCCTTTCTCATGTTAAAATCATGGATGCAACAGCAAGGCATAACGTTTACAACAAATGAAGAGGTGGTTAAGCATCCTAAAGTGCTGGAGTTGTATAAAAATGCGGTAGAGGAAATCAACCCTAACTTCAATCATGTAGAGCAGATAAAGAAGTTTGAATTGCTGCCACGCGAGTGGAGTATAGAAACAGGCGAAATGACGCCGAAAATGAGTTTAAAGCGAAAGATCGTACTGGAAAAATACAGAGACGCTATCGAAAGAATTTACGCATAAAATTTTGTTAACCGGCAGTTGTACTTCGTGGCATCGCCTGTTGTGTCACTCACTTCAAAGTTCCGCTTTCATGGCATCTCCTGCGATCATGACTGAACAACCTAATGTCTGCGGTCAGTTAAGCGCACAGACAGCCCGAAGTCAGCATCACGTATACTTTATCATCGAACAAAAAAATAATAAGCTATGGCAAAATCTAATTCAAAAAGAACAAAAGCAAAAGCCCCGAAAAAAACTGCCACATCAGGTCTTGTTGCTAAAAGCAGCGGCGGCGGCAGTCATGCAAAAGGATCCTCATTCATTGTGAGTAAAAGTATATCTTCAGCAAAAAAAGGCAATAGTGTTTCCGCACCGCGAAAGGCGGGTGGTTCATAAATATTCAAAACCCCAACTGTTGTTGGGGTTTTTTTTACCATTATGTTTGGACATGTGGCAACCGGGTTTTCGCAGAAAAGCAAAAAAAAAGCACCTGTTAAAAAACAGGTGCGGTGTCTAACATTGAATTAACACATGCTAATTTACTGTATGATATTTATTTTCTGCGTAGTGCTTTGCTTACCGTTTGTAACTGTTACAAAGTATAAGCCGGCAGTTGCATTAGTAAGATTTACATCAACAAACGAAGCTTTAGCTACAACATTTACAGATTTGTTGTATACCACTGCGCCAGTCATGTTTGTAACACGAACTGTTACATTACCATTCAGGCCATTGATGTTAACTTTAAAATTTCCCCTGGAAGGATTTGGTGTTACAGCCACAGAAGGTGCAGAAGCTTCTACCCTTATTTCATCTGTTACCGCCACTGCAGCAGCCCTTGCTGTTGCACAATTTGCATTTACAGATTTGTAATCTGTCTGTGCAGGATTCCAGTTAACCCATGTAGTGGCCCAATTATCAGATGCCTTAGGTCCCATGGATCCAACAAAATTAACTTTTGTAAAAAAAACATCCGTTAGCCCGATGTGGTTAAAGTTAGCACCGGTTCTCGCCGGAGACTGATTTGCCGGTCTAAAGTTAGGATTGTTCAAATTATATGGATTTGAAAGTCTTACTCCCGACGCATTATTTGTATAAAAGCGATTTCCAGCGTTATTCAACAAAAGCGATGTTGCGGCTGTATTGCCTGTATTCGACGTTACCCATTTGGAGGATTGTGTGGCTGATATTATATTGTTTTGCACCATTGTGTCTGTCTGCACGTTTGCATTTGTAGCCGTACCGTCAAGTAACAGACCTGTAGGATATCCCATCAATACCGAATTGTAAATGTAAAGATGGCTATTTCGGCGAATTTGAGCACCATTCCTGAACAATGCATTCGTAGCGCTGTCAGCGCCTGCACTAAGCGTCACGTTAGAAAAAACTGCTCTTGTTTGTGGTAGATTTGATGATCCTGCAGCATCATTGTCTGATTCAAATCCATTAGAACCAGAAACGTCAGCTACAGACGGACTTCTAAGACCTATTGCGAACTGCACCTTACCACTATAGCCAAAATCTGTGTCGAAATCATCATCAAGGCCTTGATTTGCGATCAGGTGTTTACAGTTTACAGTACCGCCAAACCATTCAAAAGAATCATCATTAGCAAAAGTTACCTGTATAAAGTCAACGGTAGTTCCGCGGCCAACACCGCCAAAAGTAATACCGTTGATTTCATTGTTTGGCGCAAGTGCAACACCTGCATATTCTACACGTACATAACGAAGAATGCCCGAGTTGTCATTGTCGTTGGGCGTAGCGCCGCCTCCATAGGTTGTAAGCGCAGACGCAGGTAAACCTTCTATATTGGCGGTACCGGTAGGTGTGTTTACGGTAGCATTACCAAGAATAACAAGTCCGCCCCAGTCGCCACGTCTTCTTTTACCAACACCTTTTGAAGATGTAAATACAATCGGGCACAATGGTGTACCGTCAGCAATAATCTTTGCACCTCTTGTAATCAGAAGAGTGCCCTTGGTTATAGTGTCGCCAACGATTACTGTACCAGGCTGAATAGTTAATGTTGCCCCATTTGTTACATACACTTTACCACCTAAGAAATAGGTTGTATCTGCATCCCAGGTGCGGTTAGCAGCAATCAGTGTGTCTGCACCACTAATAATCTTAACGGGCTTCGTCTGTGCCTCAACTGTTGTAAAAGCAGCAGAAGCAAGCGCAGCAATTGCAATTGTTTTCAATGGTAAAATTTGAAATTTCATAAAGAATAATTTTCGGTAAAATTATATACCGTATGCCCGGGGACAATCCTGCAACACATTATCTAAATTTTACCAAATCGTTAAGCCATGATCTGCTGTAACTCAATGCCAGCTATAATTACAGGAGAATCTATTGCGTAACAATTTTCTAACAATCACGTAATAATGAGGTTGGAAAATTATTCGTTTATTTCAGCTGATGATAATGTAAACAGGTAACAATTTGATAACCGATACAGCTTCTTAAAGGCTTATCACCCCTGCTACATTTGCCTGTAAAAAAAGGATGTGCCCAAAACGTAAGCTGCTGCTTCTTGCATTTCTTATATGCACTTATGCAGCTTTCTCCCAAACTGCTGTTATCTCCGGAAAGGTGCTTGATGAATCAAATAACCAAGCACTTGTTGGTGCCACTGTAACGATCAATAACAAAACAATCAAACCTGTTAACTCGCAGTCTGATGGTACTTTTATTTTTTTAAATCTGTTACCCGGTAAATATGCTTTGCTGGTATCATATGTAGGCTACGAATCCAAGAACATTGCAGATATAGAAGTTTTCAAAGGGCAGGTAACCACACTTAATATTACATTGTTACCTGCTAAAAATACCAGTCTTACTGCAGTAGTGGTTACAGCCACCAGTGCAAAAAAAGAAAACCTCAATGCCTTACTTGTAACTCGCAGAAATGCATCTGTTGTTTCAGATGGCATCAGCGCAGATCTCATACGTAAGTCGCCCGACAGAAATACCGGCGACGTACTTAAACGCATCAGCGGCACCTCTGTGCAGGATGGAAAATACGTGGTGGTACGTGGTATGAATGACCGCTACAACGAAGCAATGCTCAATGGTATTATTCTGCCAAGTTCCGAGTCAGACAGGAAGACTTTTGCCTTTGATATCTTTCCTTCAGAAGTTGTAGACAACATAACCATCTATAAAAGTGCACAGCCCGATATGCCCGGAAGCTTTGCCGGCGGCCTGGTCCACGTAAATACGAAAGATGTGCCCGAGAAAAAATTCTTGTCACTTAAAACAAGTCTCGGGTTTAACAGTATCACTGTCAATAAAGATTTTTACACTTACCCCGGCAGTAAAACAGACTGGCTTGGCTTTGATAATGGAACGAGAAAACTGCCCGATGTTGTGGCTGTTATACCCACACAGGAGTTTAATAATATCCGTTTTAATGATCCTGATCGTAAACAAAACATTGACCGTTCATTTGCTAATACCTGGGGTGTTTATCCAAAAGCTTCCGCAGCATTAAATAATGCGTTTCAGTTATCCGGCGGCTTCAACGCCGCATTAAGTAAAAGTCAATACCCAAGGTTGGGTGGCATATTTGGCATTACCTACAATTCATCACAAATCTTTGCAGAGCAAAAGCGGCAATACGTGCTGCAACCAACACAAAGCGATTTTCCCGAATTTAAATTCAACGACTCAGATTATACACATAATATACTTACCAGCGCACTGGCAAACTTTGCCCTTAGGCTTGATGCAAACAATAAATTATTTGTCAATAATATTCTATCGGTCAATTCCAATGACCAGTTGATTCTGCGTAGCGGAAGCAATTTTGCTACAGGCCAGCCGGATATTAAATCTTACTCTTACCGCTTTGTAAGCAATCGCATATACAATACACAGGTAGGCGGCGAGCATGTTTTAAGTACAGCAAAAATCAAGGTCAACTGGTTTGCCTATTACACAAATCTCAAAAGAGATGAACCCGATAACCGGTTTATGAACTATTTCAGGTTCGACAGCACATCACCATATATTGCTGAACTTGCCGTAGGCGGCACCCTGGCAACAGTATCCTCCGGTCTTCGTTTTTTCAATACCATACAAGACAACAGTAAAGGCTATAACGTTGATGTACTCTTTCCATTTAATCTCTTTGGACAAAAACAAAATTTTAAAGTTGGCAACAGCTATTACTATAATTCAAGGAATACCAGCCTGCGCTATTTTAATACCAACTTCACTGAGTTTGTAAGTGATCAATCTATACAACTGCAGCCAATAGGAGAAATTTTTAGACCTGTAAACTTTAATGCACAGGATGGCCTGTTTTATGCAGAGCCTGCATTCGAGTTTCTTACATATAATGGTAACATAAAAAACCTGGCAACATATGCTATGTTCGATAACAGGTTTACAAAGCAGCTACGTATAGTGTGGGGCATGCGCTTGGAACAATATCGTAACGAACTCAATGGTCTCGATCAAACATTTAAGCCAACACCGCTTACCAATATAAAGAAAGACGACTGGCTGCCATCTGCAAACCTTATATACGCTGTATTGCCAAAGGCAAACCTGCGTTTAAGTTATGGCCGCACGGTTACAAGGCCTGTTTACCGGGAGCTTTCGCCAAACATTTTTTACGATTTCGTACTCAACGCCATATTCAATGGTAAGCCATCTTTGGTGCCAACTTATATAGACAACTACGAGTTCAGGTGGGAACATTTTTTTGCAAATTCGCAATATTACTCTGTAAGCCTGTTTTATAAAAAACTCAAAGATGCCATAGAGCCGGTTGCTAGCATTGGTACAGGCACGCTTACCGTAGATTATGCAAACATCAGCAATACACGCAATGAAGGTATAGAACTGGAGCTGCGCAAAGATTTCAGCTTTATCAGCAAAAGACTTGAAAGCATGGTGTTTTACGCCAATGCTTCTTTTATAAAATCCAAAGTAGATACTGTTGGCCTTTACGAAAGCAAAAAAAGTACAAGGCCATTATTTGGGCAATCGCCATACATCATCAATGCTTCGCTGCAGTATACAGAACCTAAAACCAACATTGGGCTCTCTGTTTTATTCAATAAAGCAGGGGCAAGAATCTGGTTGCTCGATCAATATTATTCAAGAATCATTTTTGAAGAGCCACGCCCGATCCTTGATGTTAAACTCAGTAAAGGATTATTTAACAACAAAGGCCTCGTAGAATTTTCATGGGCAGATGTATTGCATAAGAGCAGCGTTTTTTTTAATGATGTAGATGGCAATGGTAAGTATAACAAGGGTACAGACCTGGTGGCTATAGAAAGGAAGTTTGGCTATACCATGTCGTTATCGTTGTCATACCGGTTTTAACAGGAGACAGGCAAAGTGCTGCTATCAGCTTTGGTTGTGTCACTCACTTGTACGCCGGAAGCTTTATTGAGCTATGCGATCCGGGAATAAACTGCGGTCTGTCATTTACACTACATGCATTAGCCTGCTTGTGCAAAACGCAACGCTGCAGTTGCCATAAAAAACGGAACGATAAAACGAGCGTGGCAACAGCCGATGCCATGAAATACCAAAGCTGGCTACATACAATAAAATGCCTGCAACAAAAGCATATTTCGTATCTGTAAAAGCATACAAAACATAAAAATTAACATCATGCAATCAATGAACAAATTTTACTTTCTTATTTTACTCGGCTGCTGCTACATGTTCAACGCAGCAGCGCAAAGCTGTGATACAACCAGGTTTGAGGAAGCAATAACCAGTAACTGGTCAGTTAATACATATTATGCGCCCAGTGCGTTTGGGCCATCTTACCCTGCTGGTTACATTACCGGTTCAAACGCACAGGATTATATAAGAAAAGCCAACTTCTTTGATGTTTCCGCTACTTCTTACACATATATACAGGGAGCCATCATTAAATTTCTGAAAGCAAATTGTAAAACGCCTGCAAACCTTTCCAAACCTGTATTTTTTAAAGTGTATGATGATGCTGCAGGTAAGCCCGGCAATCTGTTGGCCACCACACAAAAAACGATCAGCGAAATAAAAGCAGATGTGGACGCCGGTATAAATACGAACATCAATTTTGGCAGTGCAGTGGCAATACCATCTTCAAAGAAATTTTATATATCTGTTGGGTTGGATAGCCTGGTATGGCAAACCGGTGGTGTAAATAATGACTCTTTATGTATTGCTTCTACAGCAGATGATGAAGTGCTTCCGGAGACCGCGTGGGAGTGGAACGTATCTGATAGTGTATGGACAAGAATCAGCGAAGATTATAACCGGCCAAACCAGCCGAATAATGATCTTAATATCAATCTCTGGATATTTCCCTACGTAAGTACTACAGCAGCCGGTTGCGGTTTGTTGCCGGTAAACCTTGTATCTTTTAACGCACAACGTGTAAGCAATGACGTGCAGTTGAGATGGGAAGTAAGCAACGAGATAAACATGAAGGGCTACGCTGTGGAACGTGCAGATAATAACAGTGCATTTAAACAAGTAGCATTTGTTAATGCTATGAATACAATAAAGAGTGAACGTTATTATTATACCGATAAAAATATACTCAGTACTGTTGCAGGCGTGCAGTACCGTATTAAACAGGTTGATGCCGACGGAAGTATAAAATATTCGCGAATCATCAGCCTCAGTAATAATCTTTCTCTTACAGACGCGGTTTACAAAAACCCCTTTAACGGTAATTTCACCATGCAGCTAACACTTGCTGCAAGTGAAAGGGTTGCAATAGAAATATATGATTTACATGGGCGACTGATTGTTGCAAAACAGCAACAGCTAACGGCAGGCACGAATACTGTTGCTTTAGCAACAGCCGGTTTTTCAGCAGGAACATATATTGTAAGATTAACTGCAGGAGCAACGGTTCAGTCATATAAAATAGTAAAGCAATAATTGAACTTGTCATACATCGATTTCTAAACAGGCATCAGTGCCTGTTTTTTATTTACGAAAAATTGAAACATGTTCATATTATGTTTTTCAGTGAATAGAAAAAGTAATACTGAGGTAACAATTTCTTTAATATCTCTTCATCGTGATTATTCTTTATTGAGCTTGTGATTGCAGAATTTGCTGCAAAATAAAAACAGCAATGAACACCAATTTTAACACCGTATCAAAGCTTCTGCTGGCAGGTAGCTTTATGGCAACAGTGGCATGCCAGAAGGTATCGGAAAAGAAAGAACTGGAACAGGCACTTTCTGCAACTGCAAGTTCAGATGCCTTTACGCCAACCAATTACTCTGTAACACCACCGCTTGTAAAAAAGCTTGCCGGCTTTGAAGCACTCGAAGTGTATAGCTTGATCGGCAGTGATGACACGCTGTCGTACTCGCCATCATTTATTTTTGGCGGTTCTGCAGATGGTGCAGGACTACTAAAATTACCTGCAGGAGGGTTTGCAGGAATACCAAATGCGAAGTATGCTTACATCGTAAATCATGAAGACAACTTTGCTGTATCAAGAATATTACTGGACGGCCGTTTAAGACCTTTGAAAGGGGAATATATACTTAACTCAAATGGTGGTACATGGCGCCTGTGTTCTGCCACCATGGCCACGCCTCAGGAAAACGGATTCGGACCAACATATCTCACATGCGGTGAGAGTGGAGAAGAATCAAGAACACATGCTATAAGCCCGCTTGAAATTGCATATTCACCATCTATGAGTAAAGAAGTGCCGGGCCTTGGCAGGTGGAGTGCTGAAAATGCGTTGCCACTTTCGCAAAAAGCTTATGCCGGTAAAACCATCATTATGGTAACGGATGATGACTCAGGTAACGAGGGCGGACAGGTAAATCTTTATATGAATGATGTAGTAGGTGATTTAAATAATGGATCACTTTATACACTCAGGAGAACAAATCTCGATACAAGGGAAAGAAGTATGACAACCGGAAGTACATATGATGTTGAGTTTGTACAAATTGAAGATGCAGCAACATTGACAGGGCGCCAGATGAATGTAAAAACAACAGAGTTATCGGCGATAAAATTTGGACGCGTAGAAGATATTGATTACCGCAAGGGCGGCGGCGATAAAAACCGCGAGTTGTTTTTTACAGTAACAGGTCAGCCTTTCAGTGGTGTAAATGCAGATTCATCCAGAACAAAATATGGCCGCATTTACCGTTTAAAGCTTGATAAGAATAACCCGCTGAAAGGTAAAATAGAAGTAGTGCTGGATGGTGATGTAAGACCGGGTATCGCGGACCAGTTCCAGGATCCTGACAACATATGTGTTACAGAGAATTATGTATATGTACAGGAAGATCCAAACAGCTATGGTGACGAAACACACGATGCGTACCTGTATCAATATAACCTGCTGACAAAAGAATTAAAAAAGGTATTTGAGATCGATCACCGCAGAGATGCTGCTGATGCCGTAAAGTATAACCCCACAGGCCCATCATCTAAAGGTTCATGGGAATATGGCTCTATGATCGATATTTCCAACACAGTCAATGTACCAGGAACATTTTTACTTTGTGTACAGCCGCATACATGGAGAGGTGCAAAGTATGCAGGTGTAGATGGCGGCACACTGCGTGCCACCGAAAACCAGGCGAGCCAGGTATTAATTGTAAGAGGTTTGGAAAGATAATTTTCCTTAGCATAAACGTAAACCTTGTGTATCCACACAGGGTTTTGTTTTTATTATTCAGTAACATTTATTTCAGCAATGATGAGTCGCTTAAACTTTGTTGTGATCGCCGGTGTAATGTACTGCCTGGGTTGTACTACTGCCACGGAAAGCACAAGTGAACAGGTGAAATCAATCTACACAAATTATCTCCGGGTTTTCATAAACAGCGTAGACAGTTTACAGCAAAAAATATCCGGCAACGATACGGCCGTTTTTAACGCCTGTTTTTTAGCCGCAAGAAAATCCTATAAAGCTGTAGAGCCTTTTGCCGAGTACTATAATCCTTCTACGGCCAAAGCCATTAACGGGCCCGCATTGCCTGAGGTTGAACCAGATAACCCTGATTACCCTTCACCGCCAACGGGATTCCAGGTAATAGAAGAATTATTGTTCCCGGTTTATGATAAAGCAAATTACCCTTTGCTGTTAAAGGAAATAGCAGCGCTAAAGGCCGCAAGCACAAGACTTGAAATGGTGAATGAAAACCTGGTATTTACAGATGCGCACATCTTTGATGCCATAAGACTCGGGTGCTTCAGGATTGAAACGCTGGGTATTACTGGTTTTGATACACCCGTATCTTTTAGTGCCCTTACAGAAATACCTCCCACACTCGAGGCGATCAAAAATTATCTTGGCGTTTATCGTAGCAAAACATCAGAAGCAGCATTTGCCCGTTTAAGCGATTTATTGATGTTCGCTATTGAGTACACAAATGAACACCCCGGTTTTGATCAGTTTAACCGGGCCGTTTTCCTGAGAGCATATATAAACCCGCTTACACGGCAGTTGAATGAGTTGCAGCAAGCAGCGTCAATACCTTTTTTCAAAGAGCCCAGGCCGCTTGCAGCAAATGCGCCCACACTTTTTGAACCGGGAATTTTTAATGCCGTTTTTTATACAGGCAGTCATACAGACTCGGGCAGCGAATCGCTGGTAACGCTTGGAAAGCTTTTGTTCAATGAGCAAAGATTATCCGTTGCCAATACAAGGAGTTGCAGCAGTTGTCATGATGAATCCAAAGCATTTTCTGATGGATTGGCAAAGAATAAAACCTTTGATGGTAAAAGAACAATCTTACGTAATACGCCGACCATTCTTTACGCTGGTTTGCAGCCTGCGCTTTTTGCAGACAGCAGGGTAGCATTCCTGGAGGACCAGGCAAAACAGGTAGTAGAAAATCCCGATGAAATGCATGGCAACCTGGTGAATGCAGCAATTGAGTTAAGCAAAGACGCCGGCTATAAAAATGCTTTTCACAATGCACTTGGCGATACGATCATTACGCCTGCAGGTATACAGAAAGCACTGGCAGTTTATATAAGATCCAAAAGCAGTTTTTCTTCCAGGTTTGATGAGTACATGAGGGGAGACCTGTCTAAACTGGATAGTAATGAAACAGCAGGTTTCAATTTGTTCATGGGAAAAGCTAAATGCGGTACCTGTCATTTTATGCCGTTGTTTAATGGAAATGTTCCACCCTTATTCAATAAAATTGAATCGGAAGTACTGGGCGTTCCCCGGGAAAATAATAAACCTTATGTCATTGACGCGGATTCAGGTAAGTATCGGATGATAAGGTCAGCGCCATACCTGTATGCTTTTAAAACCGTTACAGTACGCAATAGTGCGTTAACCGCTCCTTATATGCATAATGGTGTTTTTCGTTCACTGGAAGAAGTAATAGAATTTTATAATGATGGCGGAGGCGCCGGCCGTGGCATAAAACTGGACAACCAGACATTACCTGCAGATCGGTTAAACCTGACCGCGAAAGAAAAACAGCAACTGGTCGCGTTTATCCGTACTTTGAACGATGAACAATAAGTTTTAAATGGCGCCTGGCTACGGCTATTAAAAAGTCGTCAATCGATGTTTGTAAACCTGTAACCAACAGACTTGATTGTCTGTATACAGTTCATGTTGATCTTTTGCCTGATCTTCCTGACATGTACATCAATCGTCCGGTTGCCCACAACAATATTCTTCTCCCATACACTCTCCATAATTTCATCTCTCGAGAAAATTTTGCCCGGGCTTGATGCAAGCAGGTAAAGCAAAAGAAATTCCTTTTTCGGCAACAGGTATTCTGCTTCCCGAACTCTTACGGTATAACGGTCTGGCTGAATGGTAAGCCCTTTAAAATCGAGGTCTTTTTTCGAGGTAAGTGCAGGCTGTTGCATCAGTTGTTGTACGGCGCTGTTAACAGCATTTGCAGATACTGGCAGGAAGATGATGTCATCGTCATTTTTTTTCAAAATATCTGCATACAACAATGGTTCATTTTTTTCTGCAATCACCAGTATCTTAATTGTGCCAAACAATGCCGCGATACGAATTTTTTCAACTATTGAATGAATCGGCGAAACATTTGAGTCATCATGCAGAATAATAAGTTGCGGGCTTGTTTTGGTTAGTTTGTATAAACAGTCGTCAGCATCTGATGTAAAAAACAACACTGTTTGTTTTTTTAATGCAAATGCAATAAGCCTTCTTAAGTCAGCATTACACGTATAAAGTAATACCCGGACACTCATATAGTTTTGGTAATATCTTTGAGAAGATGGCCACCAAAGTACACACATCAGCGCACTAAAAACAGTGCTGCGAAACAGATAATAAATATTTAATACGAGTGCTTTATTTGCTCTTAAGTATGGTAAAAAACAAGCCGGTCGTTAAAGACCGGCCTGTGGTATATATTGCAGGATGGTGGTTAACTGTTTAGTTGCTGCAACAACGCTTTTATTCTTGCAATCGTTGCTGCTTTACCAATGATGCCTGCTATTTCAAAAACACCGGGGCCAAACTTACCGCCCACCAGCATTATACGAAAAGGCAACATCAGTTCTCCCGGCTTTAACTGGTTGGCAGCAGCAATTTCTTTAAACTGTTTTTCCAGCTCTTCGTGTTCCCATAACAGATCTGTTTCAAAAGCGCGGATCAGTTCGAGAAAGAACAAATTTTTCTTATCGTCCCATTTGGGTTTTACTGCATTGATATCTACTGTTGCAGGTGCAGTAAAGAAGAATGATGCCTGCGTTATAAAATCATTTAGAAATGTGCAGCGGTCTTTTACCAGCGATAGAACTTTTTCGAAGACAACATCATTGGTTATGTTGATGTTGTGTTGTGCAAAGAGCGCTTTCACCTGGTCTTTGTATGTGCTTACATCATTCCGTTTTATCCATTCATGGTTAAACCACCTGGCTTTTTCATAATCGAATTTTGCACCGCCTTTGTGTACACGGTCGAGAGAGAATTTTTCAACCAGTTCATCCATAGAAAACACTTCCTGTTCGGTACCATCATTCCAGCCAAGCATGGCAAGCATGTTTACAAAAGCTTCCGGTAAAAAACCTCTTTCCCTGAAACCCTGTGTAAGTTCATTTGTTTTAGGGTCTGTCCAGTTCATGGCAAACACCGGGAAGCCAAGCCGGTCACCATCGCGTTTGCTTAGTTTACCGTTACCGTCAGGTTTAAGTATCAATGGCAGATGTGCCCACTGAGGCATATTTTCAAGCCCAAACAAATATTTCCAGAGCATGATATGCACCGGTGCACTTGGCAGCCATTCTTCACCGCGAAATGCGTGGGTAATCTTCATCAGGTAATCATCTACCACAACGGCAAGGTGGTACGTGGGCATACCATCTGCTTTCAGCAGTACTTTATCATCAGACCGGGAAGATTCAAATGAAACTTCTCCACGTATCATATCTGTAAACGTAATCGTTTCCTGCACCGGCATCTTAATGCGGATCACGTACGGCGCTTCTTCACCCAGCAGGCGTGTTACTGCTTCTTCGCCAAGTGTAAGCGAATTGCGCATTTCGTTGCGCAGTACATGGTTGTATTGCGGCGCCGGATTTTCTGCTGTCTTAAACCTGGTGCGCATTTCTTCCAGTTCTTCCGGTGTATCAAATGCATAATAAGCATAGCCTTTTTTTACCAGCTCTTCTGCATATTGCCTGTAGATGGGTTTGCGTTCGCTTTGCCGGTAAGGTGCATAAGGCCCGCCGTGCAGCGGGCTTTCATCAGGCTGTAAACCGCACCACTGCAAACATTCAAAAATGTATGCTTCGGCGCCGGGCACAAAACGTGTCTGGTCTGTGTCTTCTATACGCAGGATAAATTCACCTTTGTTGTGCCTGGCAAAAAGGTAGTTAAACAACACCGTTCTTACACCACCCAGATGCAGGCCGCCTGTAGGCGATGGTGCAAAACGCACTCTTACTTTATTTTCAGCCATAGTTCTGTTTTAAAGGCACTAAAATATTTTCGTGGGCTGCAAAGATAAACACGCGCAACCGTGCCACCCAATTCCTGCAGTACAACATATATAGAAATAGTGGCGTAGTTTCGCCCCGGGGCTGCTCCATCATTGTACCGGAAGATGAACGGATTGCGACGCAACAGTCGATGCCATGAAATGCTGTAGCCGGTATCTAAAAAAACAACACATGAACCACTTTAAAATTTTGTGTTTGTTATGGCTGTTACTCTTTACGGCCGGTGTTGCCAATGCCCAGCTTATTTATACAACGCTTGATGTGCAATACGATTCGGCCTGGGTATGTAATAACCTTAAACTGATACCGGTAAGATTTAAAGACACAGGCATGGCGCAGTTGCCGCAGGCAGAAAGGAACATTATCTCTTTTGAAGAAGCGTTGCGGGAAGGCAAGATAACGGTGAAGGAAATGGCCACAACCGGCGGCGCAGACGTGGGGATGCTTACCATAAAAAATCATTCAAAAAAAGATATTCTTATAGAAAGCGGCGAGATGGTGGCCGGTGGTAAGCAGGACCGCGTATTTGCATCTACCACGCTGATTCCGCCAGATGAGAAAGAAGTTTTTTTGCCGGTGTTTTGTGTGGAAAAAGGCAGGTGGGATACACGCATACGATCTTTTCGCTATGCAGGCCCTGCCAACAATGCCTTAAAGCGGCAGGTGAATATTGCCAGGAAACAAAACAAGGTTTGGAAAGAGATAGACAGGCAACTGGGCGAAAGCGATAAGGTAAATAAAACCAATGCTTATCTTGAAATTTATCGCGATACAATTATCCGGGATTCTGCATGCATTGCTTACTTCAACAGCAGGATGAGCGCAAGCGACAGCCTGTTTGCGGGCTTTGTGGCCATAACAGGCGATAAGATCATCAATTGCGAATTGTTTGGCAGTACAGCTATGTTTATGGCGGCATACCCAACGCTGCTCAAAAGTTACCTGCGCAGTGTAAACAATCATGCCGGTAATCCAACTATAGCCAATGCAACGGTAAAAAACTTTCTCGATAAGTTTTTACAAACAGCAACACAACAGGCAAAATACTTACAGGATCATGGTGCGCTGTATCTGTTCGATAAAAAGGTTATTCACCTCGTTGCTTATACAGATTAACACGTTTATAAACGGGCGGAAGCATTTTTGTGAGCCGGCATTTGTAATGCTGCTCATCGCCTGTTGTGTCACTCACTTGTACGTTCGGTTGGTATGGCAGCTACAGCGATCCGCACACAACCAATCTTTCATATCTCCCATCTCACGTCTCACGTTTCACGTCTCACCACCTACTCCGCTTTCATAACCGCTGTACGTTTAGAAATGCCGTTTTCATTAAATGCTTCTATTTGAAAATAGTAGGCTTTATCTTTTTCCAGTGCGCTCAAATAATATTCGTTGGCATTATACACCATCACATTGTTGTAAAGTTTACCAGGCGCTTCGCCAAAGTAAATATTGTAACCGGTGGCATTGTCGTTGGTCTGCCATTTAAACCAAACGTTCCTGCGTTCACTATCGCCACGCAGCGCAATGAAGCTTTTAACGGTATCAGGCGCGCTGCCATGGCCATTTCCAAAAACACGCAGGCCGCTGATGGCAAATTTACCTGTTGGCATGTGTATGTTTTCAAGCTTTATGTAGCGGGCTTCTACAGGTTTGCTTAGCTCAACATAATCGTGTGGTACATCTTTTTTGTTGTTGCTTTTATCAACCAGCACTTTCCATGTTTTACCATCATTCGAAGTATATAAAATATACTGGTGGTAAATACCATTGATCTTGCCCAGGAAGCTGCTGTCTGCATCCTGGTCTGCGTAATTTACCTGTATTGCTTTAATAGTGCTTACAGCGCCAAGGTCTGTTTGCAGCCACTCGCCTTTATTGCCGGTTTTGGCACTCCAGTAGGTTTTAATGCTTTCATCAACCGCATTATTGGCACTGTAGCCACCCAGCGTTGAAGATACCGCCACAGGCTTGTTATAGTTCAGCAACATCCAGCCCGTAAATACTGCATGCACCCGTGTAGTATCCTGTTTTTTCGTGGGCAGGTAATAAGGGTAATCGCCAAAAACGGTGTTGCAGTATAAAATGCCGTCTTTATCAAACCCGGCAGGCCAAATACCATTGCGGCGCTCAAAATTGTTTTTTACGCAAACCCCAATGGTGCTTATGTGCCACCAGTTGCCAAATTTATCCTGGTAGGTGGCACCATGTCCTGCACCACGGGCATAACCACCGGCTTTATACGAGAAAGGATTGTGGCTTTGGTAAGTAAAAGGCCCGAGTGGTTTATCGCTTACATACACGCCATCTCCATAACCGCTGAATTCCGTACCCGGCGCACCATACTGCAGGTAATATTTGCCATTGTATTTATTCATCCACGAGCCTTCAATAAAAGGCTTCAGGAATGTATTGTCGTGGTACTCTCCAAAACGCTCCCAGCCATGAATACTGTCATTCAAACGCAGTAAAGAAATGCGCGGACCAATAGTGTCAAACGTTTTGCGGTTTATTTCCTGGCCATATGTAGGAAAGGTGTTGCTGGAACCAAAATATGCATACAGCTTACCATCATCATCTGCAAGGAACGCAGGATCCCATGCGCCTGTTTTAAATGAATCTACCGCTTCTTTCCAGTTGTCTGTTGTGGGGTCTGTGCTCATCCATATGGGAAAGTCCTGCGTGTAGGTAGATCCTATTACAAACAACGTATCGTTTTGTGCCCATGCTGCAGGAGCACACAATTCATCGTATACGTGGTGGTAGGGTTTTAAAAACCTGCGGGATACGAATTTCCAGTTCAGCATATCGCTGCTGTACCAATAACCCCACTGGTTGGTGGAGAACAGGTAGTAATTGTCTTTGAACAAAACGATTACGGGGTCTGCCGTGGCCCTGTGCCTGCCCTGCTCAGAAAAATTGGGTATGGGCGTATAACCATAATCGATGTTGATCGGGTTGCAGAAGGTTTTCTGCTGGGCGCGGATATTATTTACAGCAAGGATCGGCAGCAATGCAAGAAGCAGATATTTCATGTTGCAGGTTTGTATGCGTACAGACAGTGATTTGATTATTAGCTACTAAATGTAGGGAGAAAGATTTTGTGCGGTGGCCGGGTTATTTGTTGTTGCGGTCTGGCGGCTGGTGCCGGCCGCGTACGGGGGACCGGTCTGACGGGCCTCCGTCTGACCGCCGGTGTCGGGCGCAATGTTGCGGCCCTGGCAAAAGCAGATCGCTGCAGTTGCCCTAACAACCGAACGTACAAGTGAGTGACACAACCGGCGATGCCATGAAAAACAAAAGCCGGTAACATCATAATCACCGGCTTTTGCAGCTATGTTTAAAACGGCGGCTGTTCATCAAAACCTTCATCGAAACCGCCACTGTTCATTTTGCTGCCCTGTATAAAGAAACGGCCACCGCCACCCTGCTCGCCGCTATCTGGTGTTGGTGCCGGGCCTATGGGCCTGAAATTGCCACCCGGCGGCGTAAAGCCCGGGCCGCCATCATCCCACTCATCGAACTTCTGTATGTGCAGTGATGCACGAAGTTTTACCACGTCCAGCTCACCATTACGGTGCTTGGCTATTTTGATATGCGTTTCGCCACGTGTGCTCTCGCCATTTTCATTGGCAAAGTTCTCATAATATTCAGGCCTGTAAATAAACATTACCATATCGGCGTCCTGCTCAATGGCACCCGATTCACGCAAATCGCTCAACTGCGGCATCTTGCTTTCTTTACGCGTTTCTACCGCACGGCTCAACTGGCTAAGTGCTATAATGGGCACACTCAGTTCTTTGGCAAGGCCTTTCAGGCTTCGGGATATGGTGCTGATCTCCTGCTCACGGTTGCCATTTTTGTTATCGCTGCTGCCGCTCATCAATTGCAGGTAGTCTATGATGATAAAGCCAACTTTGTGTTTGTTTACCAGGCGCCGTGCCTTGGCGCGAAACTCGAAAATGTTGAGTGCCGCAGTATCGTCTATATAAATGGGTGCTTTTTCAAGCCTTGCAATACCACGTTTGTGCAGTTGCTGGTATTCGTATTCTTCGAGTTTGCCACGTGCTATCTTTTCCATGGGTATTTCACTCTCGGCAGAGAGAATACGCTGCACCAATTGTGCAGCACTCATTTCAAGCGAGAAAAAGCCTACGGGCACCGGCTTGGTAGGGTGCATGGCCGCATTGCGGGCAAGGTTTAAGGCAAAGGCCGTTTTACCAACCGCAGGTCTTGCAGCAAGTATAATAAGATCGGTAGGCTGCCACCCAAAGGTGATCTTATCAAGGCTTCTGAAGCCACTGGGTACGCCTGATATTTCGTCTGTTTTCTTTCTCAGCTCATCTATACGGTTAATGGTTTGTGCCAGCGCACTGCTCATTTCCTTGTAGTCTGTTTTGAGAAAGTTGTTGGTAATCTGGAAGATCTTGTCTTCCGCATCGTCCATCAGGTCAAATACATCGGTGCTGTCTTCGTATGCATCGCCGATTATTTCGCCGCTGATGCGGATAAGCTCCCGCTGAACAAATTTTTGTAAGATGATTCTTGAGTGTGCTTCTATATTGGCAACAGACACAACCGCGTTGGTCATTTTTGTCACATAGTAAGGGCCGCCTACCATGTCCAGCTCTTCGGTCGTTTTCAGTTGCTCTACAACGGTAAGAATATCGATGGGTAAACTCTTTTGCGCCAGGTTTTGAAATGCACGAAAAATGCGCTGGTTGGCATCTACATAAAAACATTCCGGTTTCAATATTTCTATTACCGTATCGAATGCACTTTTATCGAGCATTATGGCACCTAAAACAGCCTCTTCCAGGTCTCTGGCCTGTGGCGGAACCTTGCCATATACCATCGTACTTAAGTCGATGGACGGCTTTCTTCCTTTCTTGCGATCCTTGTTAAAATTCTTGATTTCCATGCGGCAGTAAAACTTGATACGGTTAGTAAAGTTTCATACACCAATGCTCACAGGGGGTTGTAATTTTCTTTGACAGATTTACTACATTACTTGCTCAAAAAAAGTCTCCTGCTGAGTAAGGGGGAACGAATATAGTCTGCTACAAACTCCCGTAAAAAGTTTCCCGGACATATTTTTTATTCATATTCACCCTCACATAAAGTTCACATTTAAATATGGGTTATCAACATAATATTATCCCAATTAACCAAACAAGAATATTTATACAGATTTTGAAAAAGTTTTGCGCCAGACGGCCTGCCTTATGCACATGGCTTTGTGCAGAAAGAAATAATAAAATAATTTGGAGTGTAAGCAGTTTTTTGATTAACTGCTTGCAAAATTTTACACACTTTTTAAAACTTTTTGTAGCCCGGCTTTTGTGCATGCATTGGGCTGCTGTTGCATCGCACTCTTGTACAACATAACCATTTGCAGCAGCTCAAACTATTCCCATCGCGTGGCAATAAAACAGGGGGCCATTTGCTGAAACCTGCCATGCAACCCGCATCAATCGTCAAAAACAATTAAATCATGTTTCAACTTTTAAACCACGCTTCTTTTACAAGTACACACAGCTTAACTTCGCCGCATGATGGAGTATCTGAATGGTTTGAATGAGCCGCAGCGGCAGGCTGTTTTGCATACAGAAGGCCCGCTGATGATTGTGGCAGGCGCCGGTAGCGGCAAAACAAAAGTATTGACCACACGTATTGCCCACCTGATGGCAAACGGCGTAGATTCTTTTCGTATACTGGCATTGACATTTACCAATAAGGCAGCCAAAGAAATGCGGGAACGTATTGAGCATATTCTTGGCAACAGTGAGGCACGCAATTTATACATCGGCACATTCCACAGCGTATTCGCAAGAATATTGCACGGCGAGGCACACAGGCTTGGCTATCCAAACAGCTTTACGATCTATGATACTGACGATGCGAAAAGCGTGGTAAAGACAGTCATCAACGAGTTGAACCTTGATGATAAGCACTATAAACCCAATACCGTTTACAACAGGATCTCTGCTGCAAAAAATGCATTGGTTGGCCCGGCAGATTATAAGAACGACTATTATATTCAGCAGGAAGATATGCGTAGCAACCGACCATTGATTGCGCAGATATACGATGCCTACAACAAACGCTGCTTTAAAAATGGCGCCATGGATTTTGATGACCTGTTGTTTAACATGTACCGGTTATTGAAAGAATTTCCCGAAGCGCTGATCAAATACCAGAGCAAGTTCAGGTATATTCTTATAGACGAGTACCAGGATACAAACCCTGCACAGTACGAGATCATCAAACTGCTGGCCGCACAGCACGAAAATATTTGCGTGGTAGGCGATGATGCCCAAAGTATTTACAGCTTTCGGGGCGCCACCATTCAGAACATATTGCAGTTCCAGAAAGATTACGATGATGTGTCTGTAATAATGCTGGAACAGAACTACCGCAGTACACAAAACATTCTTAAAGTTGCCAATGAGGTAATTGGTAACAATAAAGGCCAGATACCCAAAGCCCTGTGGACAGAAAATACCGCCGGTGAAAAGATTAAACTGGTGCGTACCATGACGGATAACGATGAAGGAAAATTTGTTTCCGATGCCATACAGGAGCAGAAACTCCGCAACCATTTTCTCAACAAAGATTTTTGCATACTCTACCGCACCAATGCACAAAGCCGCGCATTTGAAGAAAGCCTGCGGCGTATGGGCATTCCATACATTATTTATGGCGGCATCAGTTTCTACCAGCGTAAAGAAATTAAAGATTACATAGCTTACCTGCGTGTGGTGGTTAACCCGCAGGATGAAGAGGCATTAAAACGCATAATCAACTACCCGGTGCGTGGTATTGGTAAAACCAGTATAGACAGGGCTGTATTGTATGCAAATGAACAAAACATCAGCATGTGGCAGGTGCTGGAGCGTGCAAAAGAATTTGGTTACAAAGCCGGTACGCTGGAGGCCATCGAAAATTTGGTGCTTATGATACGCAGCACGCAAAGTATGATGGCCAAACACAATGCGTATGAAATTGCCTTCCATATTGGTAAACAAACAAACTTTGTAAAAGAACTTTTCAACGATAAAAGTGCAGAAGGTGTAGCCCGTTACGAAAACATACAGGAGCTACTCAACTCCATTAAAGAATGGATAGAAACACCACTCAATGAGGAAGATGGCGAGGTAGGCGATAAAAGCCTTGGTGCATACCTGCAGCAGATTACCCTGCTTACAGACGCTGACCAGAAAGATCCTAATGCAGATGTGGTAAGACTCATGACGGTACATGCTGCCAAGGGGCTCGAATTTCAGTGTGTATTTGTGGCCGGCCTCGAGGAAACACTATTCCCCAGCGGGCTCAGCATCAACAGCCGCGAAGAACTCGAAGAAGAGCGCAGGTTGTTTTATGTGGCTATTACAAGAGCCAAACAGCGCTTATGGTTAACTTATGCCAATACACGTTACCGGTTTGGCAACCTCGTGCAAAATGAACCCAGCCGTTTCCTGGAAGAAATTCCGGAACCTTTTGTAGACAGAACATTTGCCGGTGGTGGTCCCCGCAACCAGACAAGTGGCTTTGGCGGCAGCTCTGCCTTCGACCGTATGCATGGTGGCTTTGGTGCCGCAGCACAGGCAGAAAAAACCTATGGCCCGCCACCTGCGCGTAAAAAAGAAACGCCTTCTTACCTGCCGGCAAAACCGCAGGCGCCTAAGGTAGTGGAGCATACACCCAGCGAAAATTTTGTACCCAGCGATACGGCCAACCTGCAGGAAGGCCAGAAAGTAGAGCACCAGAAATTTGGCTTTGGTATAGTAAGCAAAATGGAAGGCAGCGCACACAACCCTATTGCAACCGTACAGTTCGAGCTGAATGGCGAAAAAAAGATCATGCTCAACTATGCAAAACTTCGTATTGTGGAATAAAAAGGAACTCATTTTATAGCCGGCATTTGTGCATGTGGCATCGCCTGTTGTGTCACTCACTTCAACGGTTGGATTATTAACCCGGCAACGGGGTGCTGCAACACGGCCAGCTTCAAAAGCCAGGGTAATAGCTGTCGCGCCATCACATCAGCGTATTTATTATATGAACTAACCCTGCTTTTAAATGCACGCATAATCAGCACTTTGGCACTTTCTTTGGTTATCTGTTGTCGAACATGATACTGCATCAGCAAGTGCGTTTCAGGTTGCTTTTATTCATACTACATACTACACACATACCCCATACAGCAATTGATATTCATTTGTAATAACCGTTATGTTAACCGGGCAAACCATACATATAAATTTTGATTATGCACTTTCAGAAACAATTACAGTTAAACTGAGGGGAGACATTTCATGCAACTATGTAAAACCTGCTTATATCATAAGCAGTCTGCAGGTTACAAAAGATGGTGTCGTCAATAATTTTCCGAATGAATTAACGATTATTCCGTTGGTGGTGGAGCATGACGCTATCGAATGGGTGCATGCAGATTCTATGCGTAAAAGTATTTTAAGCGAAGCATTGGGTAAGGCTATAGAATCTACGGGTGAAGTAAGTTTTCTGCGTAAAAGAGAAAAAGCAGCCTGATCACTTTATATCGTGCAGGTTATGCGGGCATGCAGTATCGTTGCTGCTATTGGTTATACAGTACAAGAGTGCGACGCAACAGGTGCCGGGAAGCGTTACCAAGGCCGGGTACACCATGCTAATAACGTATAATTATTGCGCTGTCGTTATTTCTTGCAAGTATGTAAGCTTCTTTGTTTGCAATATTCATTTGCCTGATGTGGCGCACCTGGCCTTTTATGGCAATGCCATTGAGTGGTTCTGCTGTAAAATTTCCTTTTCCTTTATTGATGAGCATTGTTCCGTAATCAGCATCGTACGGGCCTAACTGTGTGTTGTTTTCAAAATAATTTCCTGTAAGCAGGATGTCTGGCAAGTTATCATTATTGGCGTTTGTTATTACCGCGTCTTTGTACGTTGATAACTGTGCCTGCCATGGCAATGCCTGCACGGTATAATGCTGGTTGCCATCATTGATGAGCACTGCATTGCTAAAATAATCTGCAGATAATTTAATAGCGCTTTCGAGTTTCTGCTTTCCAAATATGTCGGCTAAAGAAGCTTTCGCAAAATCTTCTGCATACAGGAATTGTTTCTTCAACACCGGCATTTTCTTTTCAAGTTCATCTTTGGTAGCAAAGGGTATTTGCCTGCCCTGTAAATAAAAAGTAAGTACCTGCTCTTTTACACCGTTATTATCAAAATCGTTGAAGTAAAGTTGCACGGGCTCTTTATCTGAAGCCTGTAGCCTGCTGTTTAAGCCAAGGTTGCCGGCAATGATGTCTATATCACCGTCATTGTCCACATCGCAGGGCAAAGAAAAATTCCACCAGCCTTTTTTGTTGGTAAGGTATTGTTTTGTAAATGTGCCTTTATCATTAATGAATGCGCATATACCATCCCACTCAAGCGACAGCAGCAGGTCTGTATCTCCATCTTTATCAAGATCGAACCACTTTGCATTGGTTACAAGACCAACCTGTGAAAGATTTTTTGCTGCCTGTAATGTTACATTTTTATAGTGCCCGGTGCCATCATTCTGTAACAGGAAAGATGGCGGTATATTGCCATACTGCCATGGGGTAGTTCTTGCACCAAAGAAAAGATCAACAAAGCCATCCCCATTAAAATCTGCTGCCGCCACGCAGGAAGCTGTAAGGAAGACGTCATTAAAAGCGCCGGGTAGTTTTTGCAGGTTGCCTTTGCCATCGTTCAGGTAAATGCGCGGCGCCTGGTGAATGTCTTTGTGCTGGTATTCGTTGCCACCGCTGGCAACAATAAGATCAGGTGTTTTATCATTGTTTACGTCTGCCCAACAGGCATCAACGTCTTCATACATACTGTCAAGTACCAGTGCCGGTTGTTGTGTAAGTGCAAAAGTGCCGTTGGTTTGCTGCGTGTACACAACAGCCCTGTTTCTTTTGGAAGAACCGATAAACACATCATCGAGCCCGTCTCCGTTGATATCAGCCACTGCCAGTGCCGGACCTTCGGTAGAAAGCATATGCGGTATCAATGGTTCGCGGTTAAATTCCTGGAAGTCAGATTCAATATGCCTGTACAGCAACTGCGTTTGACCGGTGACATTGTAAAGCTTGTTGGTATGCAGTGTATCGAATCTTGCAAGACTGTTATAATCGAAGGCAGGCAGCCCAGGCCGGTATGTTTTGGTTACAATTTTATTGGTATCTGCCCGCCAGTTTAACTGCTCATAAGTATTATCAGGCCATACGAGGCAAACAGAATCAATCCTGCTGCTGTTTACTGAAAAATGCAGCGGGGTTTCTATACTGGACAGAAAACCATGAACCGGGTTTTTCTGGTATGTTCTTACACTATCATCACAAAACACAAGCACCTTAGCACCGGTTGCATTGACGTTTTGTGCATTGCCTTGTAAGCGCAGTGCAATATAGTTGCCCGCTGCAGCAGTACTGGTCAGATTTTCGTACAGCAAAGCAGGCTCATCAATATTATTTACTACAATATCCAGGTCGCCGTCGTTATCAAGATCTGCATACAATGCTCCGTTGGAGTAGTTGCCTTTGTCATTATCTATGGCACCCGCCATGTCGGTAAACTTAAGGGCGCCATCATTCCGGTAAAATTTATTGGGCACTTTTATTTCAGGAAATTTTTCTATCAGTGCCATATCCTTTTCCCCAACATTGTTCATCCGTATTTTAACCTGCACCTCATCATTAGATACATAGTTAATGTAGTCAATATCGTTCAGGCGTTTGGGAATGCCGTTGGCAATAAAAATATCTTTCCGGCCATCATTATCAAAATCGAAGATGAGCGAAGACCACGACCAGTCTGTAGCAGCCATGCCGGAATACAAACCCGTCTCGCTGTAAAAACCATTGCCCCGGTTAAACTGCAGGCTGTTGCGGGTTTCCTGTTTAGCATAGCCATATTGTTGTTTAATATGCTGTACATCGTATTGGTCAGACCCTTCAGAGCGTTTTAAAATATAAGGGTCATAAGCAAGCATATCAGATGTTACGATCTCCGGTAACCCATCGTTGGTAAGATCGGCTGCATCTACCCCCATGGTGTACTGGCTGGTATGCGTTAATGCATCTTCCCGGGTGTCTTTAAAAGTACCATTGCGCTGGTTGATGTACAGGTAATCGTTTTCATGAAAATCGTTGCCAATATAAACATCCGGGTAGCCATCCATATTTATGTCGGCCACCACAATGCCCAGGCCATAACCAATTACAGAGCTGTGAATACCGGTTGAATCTGTGATATCTGTAAAATGACCGTTGTCATTCTTGTAAAAGCGGTCGCCGGATGTTGCGTTTTTTTTACCCAGCAGAATCTGGCGTGGGCCGTAAGTACCGTTTTGGTGTAAGGAGTGGTTCAGCAGGTACATGTCAAGATCGCCGTCCAGGTCATAATCCAGGAACGCAGCCTGCGTGCTAAAGCCGACAAAATCGAGCTTCATGGCCGGGGCTTCATCTGCATAAAACGGAATACCGTTTTTGTCAATGCCCTTGCAGATAAGAAACTGGTTTTTGCTGTTGAGTATTTCATATTTACCTACACGGCATACATAAATATCCAGCAGGCCATCATTGTTTATGTCAACCACAGAAACGCCGGTGCTCCAGCCGCCATCCTGCGGAATGCGGGTTTGTTTGGTAATGTCTTTAAAATGAAGTTGGCCTTCGTTCAGGAACATTTTGTTTTCTCCCTGGTTGGCAGCAAAGAAAAGATCGGCCAGGCCATCATTATTAAAATCACCGGCACAAACACCTGCGCCGTTGTAGTAATACATGTAGTGAAAAACATTGAACTTATCTGTGGGAGAAAGTGTGTTGGTAAATGCAAGGCCTGTTTCGCTGCTTTCTTTTACCGCAAATAATGCAGGCTGGTTTTTGTTGGTGCCACATGCCAGCAATAACATACTTATGGTAAAATACATCCAGGCATTATACATCAGCAGCCCCCGTTTCTTACCCATAAAATTTTTCATAATGCCTGTGCGTAAATCAAAAGCGAAAACTAATTCAAATTTCGCTGCCGGCAAATTCTGCGTAAGTGTTTTTGGTGCCCGGCATTTGTTTTTCAATGAAACTACTGTTGCGTCGCACTCTTGTACTGCAGTGCATGCTTCGGCAGCCCGGGCACGGTTTTGCTGCCATCAATTGCACCGGTGCACTACACGCATGCCTGCATGCCGGGTCGCTTCAGTTGCCATAAAAGCCAAATGTACAAGTGAGTGACACAACAGGCGATGCCACATGGTGCAAAAGCTGGCAACATACATATAAAAAAATTATAGGTAACCTCTTAGCAAACAGGCCGATAGTCGCTGTTAACATTGCGGTAATATTGCGGTAATGATTGCTTAACATTGGCGTAACATGGCCATAACATTGTATGTGTTCTTTTGCGCAAAATTTAACACATGCAGTTGAATAAATGGCTCAGCCGTTTGGTGATTTTTGGAATGATGATTTTTATATCGCAGGTTGTGATTGCACAGACCGGCAAAGTATCTGGAACTGTAGCTGATGAAAACAATAAACCCGTAATTGGCGCATCTGTAAAAGTGCTTTCTACCAATACCGGAGTGGCAACAGATGTAGATGGCCACTTTGAACTTACCTTACCTGCAGGTAAAAAATATGAAATAGAAATTTCTGCACTAGGTTTTGGTACCAAAACATTGACAGATGTAGAGATAACAGCAGGACAGGTAAATAACCTGAACATTACACTTGCTGTAAAAACAGCAGACCTTGATAATGTAACCGTAAAGACTTCTGCAAGAAAAGAAAGTACCAACGCACTTATCACTTTTCAGAAAAATACCAATGCTGTGGCGCAGGTAATATCTGCAGAAGCTATACGCCGCTCACCCGATAAAAATACCGGTGAAGCATTGAAACGTGTAACAGGCCTTTCTATACAGGAAGGAAGGTATATTGTGGTACGTGGTTTAAGCGACCGTTATAACCAGGCTATGTTAAACGGTGTGTTGCTTTCGAGCACAGAGCCGGACAGGAAAACCTTTTCATTCGACATTTTTCCTGCAGCGATTGTAGAAAACATTATCGTAAACAAAACTTTTATACCCGAATATTCAGGAGAGTGGGCCGGCGGTTTGATACAGGTTAACACCAGGGATATTCCCGCAAAGAATTTTTTAAACGTTCAGGTTGGTTCAAACTTTAATACCAATACCGTTGGTAAAGATATATACACCTACAAAGGCGGTAAACTTGACTGGCTGGGTATGGATGATGGTGCAAGGGCATTGCCGGATAACTTTCCTACAAAAAACCAGTTTGCGGTATTGAGCAATGCAGAGAAAACACAGCTCGGTTTAGACCTTGCAGCCAAAACATGGGCACCTACACAGAAAACAAGTTTGCTGAATACACTTGGGCAGTCGTTCCAGATGAATGGCGGGTTTACCACGAAACTGTTTAAAAAAGACCTGGGCGGTGTTGTTACACTTACCTATAACAGGAGCGTAAGAAACCTGGATTATGAAAACAGGTTTTTCAACATCAATGAAAGCAAAGCGGAAGCTTCATTCGATTATCATAACAACAAGTACACGCAGGATGTGTTATGGGGTGCGCTGGCAAACTTTTCATTGCGTTTGAATACCAATAACAAGATCAGTTTTAAAAACCTGATCAACATCAACACATCTGATTATACCACGCTGAGGACAGGAAAGGATTTCGAATTCAATTCGCAGTTGGGTGAGAATATAAAAGCGTACGAATACGGCTTCAGGAACAATACTTTTTTCAATACGCAACTTAATGGCGAACATAATATACCGTCATTAAAATCAAAATTCAACTGGTTTGGCAGTTTCAGCATCCTGGATCAATACATTCCCCAGCAGCGCCGTATACAGTACAACCAGGATCCTACCGATCCCAATGCACCATACCTCGCGTTGTTGTCCAATACACTTTCCCAAAAAACAGGCAGCGTTTATTACAGCAACCTGAACGATTACATTTACAACTTTGGCGGAGATGTTACCACCAACTACAACCTGGGTGGTAAAAAGCAATCTGTAAAAGCCGGTTATAATTTCCAGGTGAAGGACAGGTTGTTCAATGCAAGACCTTTCTCAATCTCATTACCATCAGATAATCCAACGCTAAGGGCGCTGGATCCGTCACAGATATTTGCTGCGCAAAATTTTGGTACAGCAGATAACCAGTTTCATTTTGATGAATTATCGGGTATATATTTCCGCTACCTGGCAAACACCATACTCAATGCCGGTTACATACAGTTCGATAACAATTTTACAGACTGGTTGAGAGTTGTATGGGGTGTGCGTTATGAAAACTACGATCAGCTGGTGGGCAGCACAAGAAAGTCTGACCCCCGCTACAGTTACAGCAAGGTGGGCGATTTTCTGCCTGCAATAAATGCAACCATTAAAACAAATGCGAGGTCTAATTTACGTTTTGCAGTATCGCAAACAGTGGTAAGACCCGAATTCAGGGAGCTTACGGGCACAGCTTTCTACGATTTTGAAGTTGGTGCAACAATCATAGGTAACCCAAACCTGCAGCGTACAAAAGTTTCCAATATAGACCTGAGATACGAGATATACCAGCGTCCCGGGGAACTGATTACCATGGGCGTATTCTACAAGTATTTCGATAAACCAATTGAATTGGCATTTAACCAGACCGGGGCAGGTTCTTCCAGCACTTTTAACTACCTCGACAACGGCAAAACCAGTGCGCAAACCTATGGCGCAGAAATAGAGTTTAGAAAGAAGCTCGATTTTATGCAGGCTTTCAAAAGGTTTACAGTAGGCGGTAATTTCTCTTACATCTACAACCGTGTAAAATTCGATCAGCAGGTATTGAACAGACCTATGCAGGGCCAGTCGCCATACCTCATCAATGCTTCTCTGCAATATGATATTGAAGAGAAAGGATTTTATGCAACTGTACTTTTCAACCAGGTAGGCCGCAGAATCCTGTATGTAGGCAACGAACAGTTACCACCGGTATGGGAAGCGCCAAGACCTTTGCTCGACCTGCAGATAGCTAAGAAGATTATAGATAAAAAAGGTGAGATCAAACTAAATATTTCAGACCTCATCAACCAGCGTGCAAGATTTTACCATGATCTTGATGGTAACAAAAAATATGGCAGCGGGCTTGATGCACTGGCGCTTTCAAGAAGATACGGTACCAGTGTAAGCTTAACCTTCTCTTACAACTTCAGATAATAATAAAACAATACTTCATTCGTCATTCAACTTTTTTAAATCAATAACACTTTATGAACAAGTTTCTGAGTCTTTTAGTTGCTGCGATTGTGCTGATGACATCCTGCCGCAAAATTGAAGAAGATGTAACCATTATTGGCGGGAATAACGGCGGTACAGATTCAACTGCTGAAAATACCATACTGGAAGGAAAAATATCTGCAGACAGAACATTAAAGGCTAATTACACCTATAAGATACGTGGTATTGTATATGTGGTAAATGGTGCAAAACTGACTATCGAAGCAGGTACAACAATACAAGGCGAAAAGGGTGCTTCTTCAAGAGGTACACTGGTTATAACAAGAGGTTGCCAGATCATTGCAGATGGTACCAAAGACAAACCTATTTTGTTTACTTCAGACCAGCCAACACCATCACGTGGCGATTGGGGCGGTATCGTTATCCTCGGCAATGCAAAAACCAATGCTTCTTTCAATGGTGTTACCGGTATCGGTTCCGTTGAAGGTGGTGTTAACAATGCTGAAGGCCTGGGTGTATACGGCGGTACAAACGATGCTGATAATTCAGGTACCCTTCGTTATGTGCGCATTGAATATGCCGGCTACGCATACCTTCCGGATAATGAGTTGAATGGTTTAACACTTGCCGGTGTTGGTAACGCAACAACCGTTGACTTCGTAGAAATATTCAAAGCAAATGATGATGCCATTGAATGTTTTGGCGGCAGCGTAAACCTGAAACATACTATTTTCATCAGTACACTTGATGATGATTTTGATACAGACAATGGCTGGAGCGGTAAAGTTCAATTCGGTATCATCGTGAGAGATTCTGCTATCGCAGATATTTCAAAATCTGAATCATTTGAAAGTGACAACGACGCAAACGGAAGTACATTGGCCCCACAAACAGCTGGTGTATATAGCAATATTACCGTTGTTGGACCTCGCGCTACAACCTCAAATATTGGTAACAGCCTTTACCTTGCCGGCGCACAGATCAGGAGAAATTCATCGATCTCTATCTTCAACTCCGTTATCATGGGCTTCCCTACAGGTTTATTGATAGATGCAAGCAAAGGAACACCTACAGACCTCAATATTGCTGCCGGTACTTTGTTTGTTCAGAACACGATTATCGCAGGTTGTGCAACGCCGGTTAGTTACTCCGCAAGCGCTACATCTCCTACATCATGGAAACCAGAGTCTGCACTTGAATGGTTCAATACAGCAACTTTTGGTAACAGCGTGGTGGCATCTAATGATGAGTTGAAACTGGCAGCAGCATTTAATTATAGTGCTCCCGATGTAACACCGCAGGAAGGTTCTCCATTATTGAGCGGGGCAGATTTCAGCAATGCAAAACTTTCAGGCTTAACACCCGTTACATACCGTGGTGCAGTTGGTCCTGCAGGTTCTGCAGATGCAGACTGGTGGAAGGGATGGTCAAAAATGGGCCTGAATTAATAGCAGGCTTAACAATTTATTCTTCTGCCGTTTACAGTATAGTAAAGACAAAAGCTGAATTTCGTTCATAGCAGAGCATACAAGCAAGCAGATTATTCTCATGGCGGTCCCGGTTTATACCGGGACTTTTTTTATGCGCCGTCGCCAGCCAGTTCATGGGGCGGATTATACAGTTCATGCAGGTGAGGGAAACCCGGCAAAGTATTATTCTTCAATTTTACAAACCGTTTATACAATTCCATTGAAGAACAGCAGCATAAAAAACTCACATGACAACGCTTTTAAATAAACCGGTAAGTTTTGTAGATGACCAGGTATGGACCGTATTGCCCGATTCGTTTTCCGCGCCGTATGATGGTAAGGCAAGGCTTTATGAGTGGCTGGTGCAGCGCCATTGGTACAACAGGATTTTCTGGGGTACATCGCCTGCTGATTACCGACAGTTTGCAGCCCGTGCCATTTTGCAGGGTAAAGGTAATTTGCTCGATATCGGTTGCGGCGGCCTCGTACACACAGCCGCTATATACAGTAAAACAAGACGCAACACTTTCCTGCTCGATAACTCAACAGAAATGCTAAGAATAGGCTGCGGCCGCGTAACAAGAGGCAAGATCAATAACAATTTATTCTTTTTGCAGGCTAACGCTTTCGACATGCCGTTCAATAACAATAGCTTCGATTCCGTGGTAAGTTTTGGTATCATTCATTTGTTTGACGACAAAGAAACATTTGTAAGCGAAGCATTACGTGTACTGAAGCCCGGCGGAGATTTTCATTTCTCTGCGTTGATCAAAGAAAGACCTTTCAGTATAAAATATCTCAATGCACTTCACAAACGAAAAGAGATCGGCAAACCATATACGGCAGAAGAAACACTGGCCATGTTTAACGGTAAAGTAAATGCCATAAACGCTGTGGTAAAAGGAAGCATGCTGTTTATCCGGGGGGTTAAATAGTTATTTGGAGCCCGGCTTTGGAATACGATGGCATCGCCTGTTGCGTCGCACTCTTGTACGCCTGTAAAGGTGTGCGGCAAGTGCGTAGATCAAAGCGAAGTAACGGGCAGAATAATGCCATTAGCAGCCAACTGCAAATTGAACCATAACATTTTTCAATAGCAGATTATACCTTGTCAGCTATCACAGTTTTATTGTAATCAACATTTATGTAATATTTGCAGAAAGCACATGAATGTTTGAGCAGTTGTTCCATAGTATTAACCAGAAAATTTCTTTACCGGCACAGGAACTTGAGCGGATCAAGCCATTCTTTATTCCAAAAAAACTGCGCAAACGCCAGTACCTGCTGCAGGAAGGTGATGTTTGCAAATACACCACCTTTGTTGAAAAGGGTGCGCTTCGTTCTTACAGCCTGCACGAAAAAGGAAATGAGCATGTAATCCAGTTTGCCCTCGAAGGTTGGTGGGTAGGTGATATGTACAGTTTTTTAACGGGCGAACCATCTATGTATAATATAGATGCCCTGGAAGATGCAGAACTACTGCTCTTAACGCCTGCGGCAAATGAAGCCATGCTGGCCGCTGTACCCGCTATGGAAAAATATTTCAGGCTGCTCTTACAGAATAATATGATTGCGATGCAGCGCAGGCTTGTGGCTTCCCTCAGCCTTAGCGCAGAAGAGAAATACACGAGGCTTGTAAACAGTTATCCGGATATTATTCAACGCGTACCACAACACATGATTGCCTCTTACCTTGGCATTACACCCGAAACCCTTAGCCGCATACGCAAGCAAATGAGCACCACCCGTTAGTATTTTTATTGATCTACATCAACGTTATTTCTTGTTTTACCTCAATGGTGCATTGCGCAAAGTGCAGGTAGTTTTGCACCGTAATCACAATAAATGGCGGTACAAAAAACGATAGCGATAATAGGAGCAACGGGAAGTATGGGCAAGGCTATTGCTAAGTCTCTTGCCGGAAGCAGTTACCGTCTTCTATTGATTGCTTCGGCTACGGATAAGCTTACATTACTGCACCAGGAAATATTACAGGCACACACACAGGCAAATGTTGAGTGCATGCAATGTGCATTTGATGCTTGCTGGGAGGCAGATATTATTATTCCCGCTGTGCCATATGCAGCGGAAAAATTTGTAGCAGAGAAAATCAGGCAGGTGGCTACGGGTAAAATTGTTATCAGCATCTCCAACCCGTTTACAGAAAGTTTTACTGCTCTTAAAACAATAACCGGGAAAAGTGCCGGGGAAGAGTTGCAGGAGCTTTTACCTTATGCACACGTTGTAAAAGCATTCAATACTGTTAATGCAACAGATTTTATGTTGCCGGCTATAAATGAGCAGGTATTTGATGTATTGGTGGCAGGGAACAATGACGATGCGGTAAAGACAGTATCATCGCTTGTTGACCAGGCAGGTTTCAATCCTGTAATAGCCGGAGACATTTCAGTGAGCGCATCTATGGAAAACATGCAGCTTATGCTTATGCAGCTTAGTATGCGCAACAATTATTCAACACATGCGGGCTGGAAAGTACTGCATGATTAAAGCAAGTTTACATTTTCACCACATATTAAAAAGAAACACAATCATGAAAAAACTGTTTTTAGCAGCAGCAATCACGCTTTTTAGCACGGCATTATTTGCGCAAACCACCTGGAATGTTGACAATGCGCACTCAAATGTAAAATTTACGGTAACGCACCTGGTAATTTCAGAAGTAGAAGGCTATTTCAAAAATTTTAAAGGAAGCATTACTTCAAATAATGCAGACTTTAATGATGCTTCTGTTGATTTTAGCGTAGACATCAACAGCATTAATACAGACAATGAAAACCGGGATAAGCACCTGAAGAGCGATGATTTCTTTAATGCGGAGCAATACCCAAACATGACTTTTAAAAGTACTTCTTTTAAAAAAGTATCAGGCAACAAATACAAACTTACCGGTAACCTTACCATACGTAATATTACCAAGACGGTAACTTTCGATGTTACTTACGGCGGTACAGTAAAAGACCCATGGGGCAATATAAAAGTCGGTTTTAAAGCCACTACTGTAATCAACCGTTTTGATTACAACCTTAAATGGAACACCGTAACAGAGGCTGGCGGTGCAGTTGTAGGTAAAGATGTAACGATCGATCTTAAACTGGAGTTTGCGCAGGCAAAATAACTTGATGTCTTTTACAGCCGGGAGGTTTGTGCCTATTGTTGATGCGGTATTGTTCCCGGCTGTATAATTTTTCTATGGTTAAGTATGGCTTGTAAAAAGCTTTTGTTTGTAAACAACGTTGCACCCTTGCTGAAGTATGACCAACAGTACAAGTGAGTGACACAACAGGCGATGATAGTAGTAATGCAGCCTGTAACCAACAAATTAACTACGGCGCATTGAAACGAATTCATTTTTTGCGGACAGTAATTACAGGAATAACGGGAATGTCTACATTATCTTCATTTAAACAATTTACAGCAACACTCTCTGAGGAAGAATCATTGATGCCGGTGTTGTTCGTTGGCCACGGCTCACCTATGAACGGTATTGAAGACAATGAGTTTTCAAAACGCTGGGCACAAATGGCCCTGGAAATTCCGGTACCTAAGGCAGTATTGGTAATATCTGCACATTGGCTTACACGCGGTACCCATATAACTGGCATGGATTTTCCGCAAACGATCCATGATTTTGGCGGGTTTCCGCAAGCTCTTTTTGATGTGCAATACCCTGCACCGGGAGATCCTTTGCTGGCAAAAGAGACTGCTTCTATCATACACACAACAGCGGTGGGTCTTTCGCACGATTGGGGTTTGGACCACGGTGCCTGGACGATCATCAAACACATGTACCCCGCCGCCGATATACCGGTATTGCAGTTGAGTATTGATTATACGAAGCCTCCACAATACCACTATGACCTGGCAAAAGAACTGTACGCCCTGCGAAAGAAAGGCGTGCTGGTAGTAGGTAGTGGCAACATGGTGCACAACCTTCGAATGGTTTCCTGGCAGCACATAGATAAGCCCGGTTTTGGATTTGACTGGGCATTGAAAATGAATGATACGTTCAAGGAACTCATCAGTAACGGAAGCCATGATAAACTGATAAAGTATGAAAGCCTCGGCAGGGAGGCATTGCTTGCTATACCAACGCCGGATCATTACCTTCCTTTGATGTACACACTTGGCCTGCAGGGTGGCCGGGATAAGATCTCTTTCTTCAATGATACAGCCGTTGCAGGGGCCCTTACGATGACATCAGTAAAAATCAGTCATACATAAAAAAGTCTGTTCATTACTGAACAGACTTTTTACAATCAAAGGGAAGAAACTGGTTCAATTAATTGAGCTTCTCCGTCAGTTGTTCATAATTCCGGATCTTATTGTATAATGTTTTCCTGTCGATATTTAAGATTTCTGCTGCCTTTTTCTTATTGTAATTAACCTGCTTCAACAGGTTCATAATGGTTTCGTATTCTGCCTTTACCGCGGTGCTTTTCAGATCCAGTTCCCTTACCGGTGGAACGGCCGTAGGGTTGCTGCTGTTCATGACTACAGCGTTTTGCAGGTAGCCAGCTTCATTTACAGGTGGTGCTGCTGTATCGAGCGCGCTATTACCGGTAATTTCCCATGGCAATGTATCTGCCTTTATAGTGGTGCCGCCAGGTGTAAGCAATACTGAGCGTCTGACAACATTCCTGAACTCTCTCAGGTTGCCCGGCCAGCTGTAACTAAGGAACATGCTTATTACCCTGTCTTCAAACCCTACTACTTCTTTATTCAATTCCTGGTTGGTTTTGGCAAGAAAGAAATTTGCAAAAGAAATGATGTCATCTTTACGGTTGCGAAGTGGTGGCAGGTTAATCGAAAACTCGTTAAAGCGGTGGTAAAGATCTTCCCTGAATTTGCCCCTGCGGTAGGCATCCTGCAGGTTTTCATTGGAAGCCACGATAATACGTACATCTACATCCATTTCTTTGGTGCCACCTACGCGTTTGAATTTTCTTTCCTGTATTACACGCAGCAAAGATGCCTGTACATCGGGCGACAGGTTGGCAACTTCATCGAGGAAAAGCGTGCCGCCATTAGCTGTCTCAAAATGCCCGTCTTTATCATTCAGCGCGCCGGTAAATGCGCCTTTTACGTGACCAAACAATTCACTGCCGCTTAATTCTTTTGATAGTGTACCACAATCAACTGCAACAAAAGGCTTTCCCTTTCTGTCACTGTAATCGTGGATGGTCCTGGCTACCACTTCTTTACCTGTGCCACTTTCACCATAAAGGATAATACTGTAACCCGTTGGGGCTACGATCTCAATTTGCCTGTATAATTCTTTGGTAGCTGCAGCATTGCCGATCATAAAATCCACACTTGTGGTATTTGATCTTTTTACAGCCGGTTTCGCAACGGACGAAACAGGTATGGTTAGGCTGCCGGTTTCTGACTGGTTGAATGCAGCAGAAAGTACATTTAAAACCTCATCAGGTATAAGTGGCTTGGTAATATAATCGTAAGCACCGGCTTTAATGATCTCTACCGCGGTTTTAATATCAGAATACCCTGTAATAACAATGACGATGGCTTTGGGGTCTGTTGCTTTCAATTGAGCAAGTACATCCTTACCATCTTTATCACCCAAACGGTAATCGCACAGTACCGCATCGTAATTACCCTGCGAGAACATGCTGATGCCTTTTACCCCGCTGTATGCAGTGTCGGCTTCGTAACCCTTGCGTGCTAAAAATTTACTTAGAAGGAGGCAGATATCGGTGTCGTCGTCAATTATTAATATTTTCTTTTTCATGTCTTTGTAACGTCAACTTTAAATGAGGATTTGCAATGGTACCAGTGTGAAATAGTGTAGAATTTCATGCCAGTTTTTGCTGATTATGAAGTTACCATATTTGAAAACAGTATACTTTGATCTTTTTTTGCGTCTTGTTTAGCGAATAACCGCATGTAACCATAATTAGTGGCACATTTTTTAACCCTTTGATACTTATTCAATTCACTGTTAAATAAGTAGAACGTGGAAACCAGTAGTGTGAGAGATAAAATTTTAAAAGCATTGATTGTTGATGATGAGGTGGATATATGTTACCTGCTGGACGGTATTTTAAAGAAAAAAAGTCTTCGGTCAACCTATGTAAATACATTATCAGATGCACAGCGAATGCTGAAAAAAGAAACTCCGTCAATTTTATTCTTAGATAACCACCTTCCCGATGGTTTGGGTGTTGATTTTATAGATTATGTAAAAAGAAATCATCCTTTTACACGTATTGTGGTGGTAACGGCAATAGATTCATCCGCAGACCGTCTCAAAGCCTATGAAAAAGGTGCTGATTATTTTATTGCCAAACCATTTAACCGGGATATCATTTTCAATGTTGTCGACAGGCTAAATAAATGAGGAGCAGCTTGCCCGTTGTGGGCATTATTTTCTACACTTTTACGAGTTAATCTTTCTGCCAGAAATGCCAAATATTCCTGAAAATTTCCATATAAACTTAGACGATTTTAAAATATATCTTCCAGTTCTTTCAGGTGTGTAATAACATAGGTCGCTTGTATATGCGGGTCGATCTTTAAATGGTTCACAAAAATAGTATCCAGCCCTGCATTAATTCCTCCCTGTATATCCGCATCCAGATTGTCTCCTATCATAACGCTTTCATGCGCCAACGCGCCACTTTTGCTTAGCGCATACTCAAAAATTTCTTTATTTGGTTTTAGGCTGTTAGATCCTTCTGAAGTTATTATTTCCCTGAAATAGTTGCGCAGGTTACTGTTTTGCAGTTTGCTGAACTGCACATTCTCAAAACCGTTTGTTACGAGGTGAAGAATGTAGCCCTTTTTATTGAGGTATTCAAGTATTTCAATCGTATATGGGAAAAGATTTGTTTTAAGCGGCAGGCGTTCAAGAAATTCAGCAGACATGCGTTTAGCCATTGCTTCATCTGCAACTTTAAAATCCAGCATGGCAAGCCACATCCTTTTCCAGCGTAGTTCCTCCTGCTTTATGTAGCCTTTTGTGTAGCGGTCCCAAAGCCGCTCGTTATGATAGCTGTACCTGTTAAAAAATTCATCGAAGTTGTCAATACCAAGAAGATGTAAGCTGTTAAGATCATACACTTCCCGGATGGTTTCTTTGGCGTTTGTCTCAAAATCCCACAACGTATGATCAAGATCGAAGAAAAGATGCCGGTATTTCATGCCGCAAAATACAACTTAAGCTTGTTGAGTTTATCAATTTGCTGTTAACTTGCCGGAGCTAAATCAATTGTTATGCATGTAATAATTACGGGAGCGTCAAAAGGATTGGGGAAAGCGATGGCAACACAGTTCGCAGCGGCTGGTAATACGCTGTTATTATGTGCCCGTAATGAATACAATCTTTACGAACTGGTAAATGAACTCCAAACAAATTATCCGCAATCTGCCGTACACGCAAAAGCGGCAGACATGAGCGTGACTGAACATGTAACGGCTTTTGCTAACTGGTGCCTGTCGTTCGGCACACCCGGCATCATTATCAATAATGCCGGCCAGTTTATCCCTGGCAGCGTACACAACGAGCCCGACGGCGCATTGGAACAAATGATTGAAACAAACCTGTACAGCGCATACCACCTTACCAGGCTGCTGCTACCTGCTATGATGCAGGTAAAAGAAGGTCATATCTTCAATATCTGTTCTATCGCTTCTATACAGGCGTATAATAATGGTGGTGCTTACAGCATCAGCAAGTTCGCACTACTGGGGTTTAGCAAAAACCTGCGCGAGGAGATGAAACCCTATAATATAAAAGTAACGGCTGTTATACCCGGCGCTGCTTATACCGATTCCTGGTCGGCAAGCGGTATAGATGCAAAACGCATGATGGAGGCAAATGATGTTGCCGGGATGGTATTTGCGGTTGCCAGATTGTCTGCACAGGCCTGCGTAGAAGAGATTGTTATGCGGCCTCAATTAGGCGATCTGTAAACTGATCATGCCATTACCGAAATCATGTTCAAAGCATGCAACGCCAGCGTTTCATCGCCCGTAACATGTATACTGTTTGTAATATCAGCCGGGCGCATGCTTTTCGAAAACAACTTCCAGGCAATAGCTGCAGGAAGCGAGATACGTGCGGTTACATTCCTTTCATATTCTTTGCTCAGTAACCAGCCGCTGCCTGTTTTTGTAAGCAACCACGAGCCGCCTCCGTCACCCTCGATGTGTAGTTCAATCGTTGTACCTGTTGCTGCATCAATGTTTTTATATGTGTAAGGCAGCGCGTACATACATGTATCCATAAAAGGATAAAAAAATGTACTGGTCATTATGCCCGGTTTATGCACGGCGTCTCTTATCTGCTGCTGGTGTAGCCATTTCTCCGTGTACTCCCGTGCAATATGCAACCAGTTTAAACTTTCTTCTTCACCCGCCCACGATACTGCAAATACAGCTTTGTCATACAGGTTGAGCGACTTATAATAAGCGCTGGTTTCCTTTCGCGTTGCTTCATGCAGCAGTATTAATACGGCAGGACTCATTCTCTTTGCAGCCGCAACCCAGTCAGCGTTCAGTTTATTCAGCCAGTCTACAAGTTCATTGTACGTGTTTATTGCAGGCGGCGTTTCACCAAAATAGCGGTCTTTCTGCAAAGAGAGCGTCCGTATGTTACCATCCAGTAAGTGAGCCGCCACGTCTTTTACTTTCCATAAGCGTGCAACGGTTGACTTTTCCCAATCAGCCGGCGTTAACGCGTACAAAAGTTCCATTAAACTATCATCGAGCGGTTCAAACAGGTGCTGAACCTGTATTGGTGCTGGTTGTGTTTGCATAAGTTTTTTTATGTGCCCAGCTGCATTGCTGCTATGCGGCTTTGGTTGCGTCGCACACTTGTACTGCAGCATATGTGTCAGCAAGGGTGCTGCCGGCGTCAGTTAATATAAAATCGTCACGGGTGTTGTGTTTTTCCAGGTCATTTATGCTGTCAAAAGTCAAAATTGAAACCCTTCAATTCCCTGAAATGGCCATTCAGCTGAATTTTTTCTTTCAGTAATTCTATGCCATTGATCATTGGAATAACTTTGTTTAAATGGCGTTTCAGGTACTCCAGTCGCTGATCTTCGCGCAACAGCCCAAGCAGCTCATATTCTTCTTCTAACGTTAGCCCGGCATGGTGCGCAACATCATAGCTCAGCAGTTCATCGTCAGGCTTTTTAATGTCTTTTGTAATCTTCAGCAGCTTATGCAGCTCACGTATGCTGGTCAGTATTTGCTGCATCATGGCACGCACCAGGTTCATTTCATTGGCCGGGTATTCCACAATGGCACCACTGTATAATTTATCCGGCACTTTCTTAATCACCTCCAGTACGCGAAAAACACTCAGGCCTTCGGTTCTTATGTCCATTTTGCCATCATCATATACTTTCACTATTTCCTTCACTTTTACAAGCGTGCCAAGGTCGGTAACATTATTATTTACTACAGAAGGAATGCCGAAAGGTTTTTGTAAACTGTAGCACTCATTTACCAGTTGTTTGTATCGGTCCTCGAAGATGTGCAGGTTTAGTTGCTCACCGGGGTAAACAACGATACTCAAAGGAAATATGGGAATAAAATTGATCATAGCTTAAAAACGTAAATTGCAATTTAGCGCTTAAATGTAAATTGCATAGTAGTAATAAAGTAAAAATTACGTCTTATAATTTCCGTTCTTTGCAGCCATACACGGGCAACATGAAGATATCTGGTTTTACCATTATAAGAAATGCAATAATCAACGATTACCCGATCGTGGAAGCCATCAGATCAATACTGCCTGTTGTAGATGAAATGGTTGTTTTGATTGGTGATTCTGAAGACGATACAACAGGCCTCATAAAGGCTATCAACGATCCTAAAATAAAGATTCATTATTCAACATGGGATCTCAGTCTCCGCAAAGGAGGCAGGGTTTTGGCCGTTGAAACAGACAAGGCTTTTCAACTCATCGATCCTGCAAGTGACTGGGCGTTTTACATACAGGGCGATGAAGTTATTCATGAGCAGTATTTGCCGGCAATCAAAACAGCGTGCGAAAAGTATAAGACCGATACAAATGTGGAAGGTTTGTTATTCAGGTATCTTCATTTTTATGGCACGTACGATTATGTAGGCGACAGCAGACGTTGGTACCACCGCGAGGTTAGAATAATAAGAAACGATAAACGTATTGCTGCATACAGAGATGCACAGGGTTTTCGTATCGGGCAAACCAAGCTTAAAGTAAAGCTAATCGATGCCTGTGTATATCATTACGGCTGGGTAAAGAGTCCAAAGCAAATGAAGCAAAAGCAGCAGCATGTCAGCCGCTTCTGGAACGAAGATTCAGAAGAATGGCGACAGTATGTGCAACAGGAAGATGCATTCAACTTCGACGATTTTGATTCTCTGCAGAAATTCACGGGCAGTCATCCTGCAGTAATGAAAGACCGCATTGAAAAGAAAAACTGGAATATTGATATTGATCTTTCCAAAAAACATTTTTCACTTAAAGATGCCCTGCTGTACAGGTTTGAAAAGCTCACGAGTATCAGGCCATTCGATTTTAAAAATTACCGCATTATATAGCTTGCATGCAACAACCTGCGAATATCATTATCAGCAGAACCGACAGCATTGGTGATGTAGTGTTGACATTGCCTGTGGCAGCAGTTTTAAAAAAACATTTCCCCGCTATAAAAGTTGCATGGCTAGGTAAGGCGTATACCAAACCTGTTATCAACGCATGTAAATATGTGGATGAGTTTATAGACGTAGAAGATTTTTATAGCAAACCGGTAGATGTATGTGGTGAAGCACCGCAGGTGATATTACACGTTTTTCCACTGGCCTCCATCGCAAAGCGGGCCAAAGAGATTGGTATACCATTACGCATTGGCACCACTAACAGGCTTTATCACTGGACTACCTGTAATAAACTGGTAAGGCTCAGCCGTAAAAAGTCTGACCTGCACGAGGCACAACTGAACCTGAAGTTGCTGGAAGCATTAGGTATTTACGAAAACCTGCAAATAGAAAACCTGGTGCCGCTTTTTGGGTTACAACAATTGCAGGAACTGAAAAGCGAATTCAGGGCATTGATTGACGAACATAAATTCAATGTAATACTGCACCCAAAATCACAGGGCAGCGCAAGAGAATGGGGCCTGGAAAACTTCGTAAAGCTGGTGCATTTACTTGATCAAAACAGGTACAATATTTTTATCTCCGGCACGCCGAAAGAAAGAGGAAGCCTGCAACCCTTGTTTGATGCAGTTGGCAACCTGGTGCACGATATAACAGGCAAAATGGATCTCGATCAGTTCATGGCTTTTATCAATAAGTGTGATGCACTGGTGGCCAATAGTACCGGACCTTTACACATTGCAGCAGCGCTTGGTAAACATGCAATGGGCATATACCCGCCTATGCGGCCGATACATCCCGGCAGGTGGGCGCCTGTTGGTAAGTATACAACAGTGTTTGTGGAAGATAAAACATGTACTGATTGTAGCAGGAATACTGCGGGCTGCCATTGTATGGCAGCAATACAACCAATGAGTATACAACTTGCGCTTGATAAAGCAGCACGAAAGTTAGCATAAAGCTGAACGAAACAATATATTGCGTTGTTGAAAAATGATATACAGTACAAGTGTGCGACGCAACAGGTGATGCCATGAAAAAATACTGCCGGTAACATTATTCAGCATATAAAAATCTTTACGGGTAATAACTTCTGATGCAGTTAAACATTAAACAAATAGCAAGAAATATTTCACTGATTGAAAACAGGGTTGCCGGTTTTGAGTCATTGCTGCTGCAAAATGGACAGCGTAAAGCCGGTATCGTTGGTTTAACGGGGGCGCCCGGCGCCGGTAAAAGCACACTGGCCGATGCGCTGATTGCTGAAATGCTTGCTGATGGAAAACGTGTTGCCGTATTATGCATTGATCCGTCATCTCCCTTTAATATGGGTGCATTACTGGGAGACAGGGTGCGTATGAGTAAATGGTACAATAATGACAGGGTTTATATACGCTCTATGGCATCCAGGAATGCATTGGGTGGTTTAAGCCCGATGATCATTGAAGTAACAGAGTACCTGAAAGCTGCAGGTTTTGATTTTATATTGGTGGAAACTGTTGGTGTAGGACAAAACGAGATTGATATAGCAGGGCTTGCCGATGTTACAGTTGTGGTCATGGTGCCGGAAGGAGGTGATGAAATTCAAACCATGAAATCGGGTATCATGGAAATAGGCGATGTGTTTGTGGTAAACAAATGCGACCGGCCTGATGCAGACCGGTTTGTGAGGTACCTGAAAGCTATGCTGGCACCGGTTTTTCAACGTGTTCATAAAGAGATTCCGGTTATTAAAACAATAGCTGCAACGCATGCGGGTATAGCAGAATTATACCATGCAGTAATTGCGCAGTTTCATAACCTTTTTTCTACCGACAGAAAGTATTGGTTACTTGCAGAAAGGGCATACCAGCTTATACAGGAAAGAAAAATGAAAGATGTAAGTAAGCTGCAATTGTTCAATGACATAAAGCAATATTTTGAAACAAATGAGCAGTTTAATCTGTACAATTTTGTAGCACAGCAAACCGTAAAGTGATACATGAACAATATTCTTTTTGATTGTGAGCGCATGCGGTATCAGCACACCGGGTTGTATCATTTTTGCCTGCAGTTAGGCAGGGCCCTGGTAAGAAATGTTGATGCACACAAAGAACGGCTAACGATGTATGTACCGCCATCTGCATTGAATATCTTTGGTAATTCAACAGCATACCTCCATCAGAAAAGCCTACACAAGTTTGTGTTTCCTTCTGCAAAAAAGTATGATGTATGGCACGGAACTTACCAAAGCTCTAATTACTCGCCTGCTTCAAAAAAGTTGAAAAAAGTATTAACGATTCACGATCTCAACTTCCTGTACGAGCACACACCCGATGAAAGCCGCATTAAAAAATCTTTGCAGAAGATACAGGCACACATTAACAATGCAGATCATATCTGTACAATATCTGAGTATGTAAAGCAGGATGTTTTAAAACATCTTACAATTGCAGGCAAACCGCTTAGTGTTGTGTATAATGGTTGTAATATAGACAGGCTGCAGGAAGTGATTGCTCCTGCTGCAATACCCGCCGCACCATTTATTTTTACCATTGGTACCATTATGGAGAAGAAGAACTTTCATGTGCTGCCTGCCTTGCTTAAGGATAATAATTACCAGCTTGTGATTGCGGGTGTTGTACAGGATGAGCAATATCTTAAGAAGATCAAACAATGTGCAGCAGACCTTGGTGTAGCAGAGCGGTTGGTATTTGCGGGAACCGTGTCAGAAAGCGATAAGCAATGGTACCTGCACCATTGTGCGGCATTTGTATTTCCTTCTATAGCAGAGGGTTTTGGACTGCCCGTAATTGAGGCAATGGCTTTTGGGAAGCCGGTTTTTATTGCTCACGCTACCAGCTTGCCTGAGATAGGCGGGGATGCTGCATATTATTTTACCTCGTTTGAAGCACAAGACATGCAGCAGGCTTTTTTACATGGCCTGCAACACTACCATTCTGTTCATCCTCAGGAAGCAATCATGCAGCGTGCTGCATTATTTAGCTGGGATGAAGCCGCCAGGAAATACATCACCATTTATCAAAATCTCGCTGCTACTGCAAAGTAAATATGCAGGTAGTCAGCTACACATCATTTTTCAGCGCCTGTTGCGTCGCACTCTTGTACTGCAGCAATGTGGCGACAGTTTTATGCAACATGCAAACGCATTTTGAAAAACATTTTCAGGCAAAAAAGAATTTTACGGAACTCACTTTTCTTCTTCATGCCAAGCAAATATTTTTTGTGAGTGAAAAACAGGCGCATGCGCAGGAAATTATTCGATAAGGAATAGCCTTCATAGCTTTTCATCAATTTTTTCAATACTGTTTTTTCTGTCAAAAATTGCGGGGGACACGTTTCGTAAAAGAGTGCAATGCGTTTTCTTGTTTCCGCAAGTTTTTCTGCATCGGTTTTTGATGATGTAGTGATATTGTGCCCGTGCTGGCGCCACTTTACCAACGGCTGATCAACATACTGTATACCACTATAAAAACAGGCATTGAATGCGCACCAAAGATCGTGTGGCATTATGGGAGGAAACGGCAACATTTTTTGCAGTGCTTCTTTTTTAATGATCATATTATGCCCGCCAACACAATTGTCTGTAGCAAAGTACAGGCAATTATCAAACGAAGAAAGATTTTTGAGATCAGAGTGCTTCCTGTTTAAACTTTGCAATTTTTCATTTACCAGAAAGTCATCACAATATACCAGTGTGGCATTGCCTAATGCCTGCATCAATATGGTGGTCTTGTCAAGGTCCCAGACATCATCCTGGTCGCAAAACGAGACGTATGCAGCTTTGGCAATTGAACACCCTTTTTCAAAATTTTTGATGTAGCCGAGGTTGGTATCATTAAAAATGAGTTGTATGTTTTTGTACAGGCTTGCATATCGTTGTAATATCTGCCTTGTATTGTCTGTACTGCCATCATCAAGAATAATGATCTCGGTGTTTGTATACGTTTGATGAACGATCGAGTCAAGTTGTGCTTCAATAAATTTTTCGCCATTGTAGGTGGCCATAATTATTGAAACGAGTGCCTGTTGCTGCATGTCCATTTATCAGAGAATTATATTGAGCAATTGATCATCATTTATTTCTACGGCGCATTTAAAGTGCCCCTTCGGACAAGCTTTGTGACCGTGTAAACCGCATGGCCGGCAGCTAAGCGGTACCGCTATCTCAACCACATGTTTATCATCGCTCAGCGGGCCATAACCAAATGCTGGAATGGTAGAGCAATATACGGCAGTAACAGGCGCATTAACCGCAGAGCAAAAATGCATAGGCGCAGAATCGTTTACATAATTCATTACAGCACCCTGCATAAGAGCAGCAGACTGAAGAAAATTAAGCTGGCCCGCAAGGTTCTCAACAAAGGGATACAATGATATTTTTTTTATGGAGGTACACAGCTCTTTATCACCCGGGGCGCCGAGCAGGTACACATTGTATTTAGGTGGAAGCTGGTTAAGGAAACTGATCCATTTTTCTTTTGGGTATTGTTTGGTAAACCAGACAGACGAAGGGGCAATGCATAAGTAAGGCCTGGTTTTATAACTGCTTACTGCTGCATAATCTTTCGCTGAAGGGTAAAGCCGCGGTTTAGCGGCAACCTCATCTGTAAACGAGCTGATGAGGGCATGATTTCTTTCCATTTCATGCGTGTTTGCCGCAAATACATGTTTTATACTTTTTGAAAAAAGAAAGCTGAATGGGTTTTTATTAAAGCCAATTGTTTCTTTGGCTTTTGAGAAAGCAGTTAGCCATCCGGTAGTGGCATAGCGTTGCACATTAACTACTTTATCATACCGTGTACGCTTTATATGCTTTAACAATCTTAGCAGGTCTTTGTATTTGCCATTTTTTTTATCCCACACCAATACTTCATGCAAAAACGGGTGATTTTTCAGCAGGCCTTCATTACCCTTTCTCACAAGGTAATCGATACTTGCTTCGGGGTAATGTTGATGCAACTTCTCGAGGATGCCGGTTGCAAGCACAACATCACCAATAAAAGCTGTTTGTATTACCAGGAATTTTTGCATGGCGGCAAAGCTATTGAATTAGCAGGCAACAATTAACCCGCGTTGATGATAATGTTTTTCGCACAACGGGCATCGTTGCCGAACAGGGCGAAAGCGTACAAGTGAGTGACACAACAGGCGCTTAATAGCAGCACTACCGCTGGTTACAAAAGAAAAACAATAACCGTCAACCTTTTGTAATTTTACTTGTAATTATACACCATGGAACCTGAAGTAAGAGAATTTTTGAAACGTGTTTCAATGTCTTTGGGCATCGGACTTTTCTGGATGATCCTGAATTCTACTTTTGGTATTATGTTTGACTTCGCTTTTATACACGATAGCGTTACTGTTGGTAACATTGTTTTTTATATATGGTTTATTGCAAGCTTTGCGTTCCTGTTATGGTTTATTGTACGGCTTTGGAAGAAGCCAATTAATACAGGTGGTTAGCTTGTATGATCAACAACGATATACCACTGCCCGTTTATTTTATGGAACAACAGCGTGTAGTAGCCGCCGACATCTCCTACAGACCTTGTGAGGTGCCATTTGCCAAGTATAAAGGCATGATTGTTTGAAAGGATCTTTGTTTCCAGGATCGTAAAAACCAGCTTGCCCATAGTGGCTGTATCAGGGTAGCGTTTCTTATAGTTTTCCAGTGTTGACTGCCAACCGTAGTTGGGTCCTTTTGAACCTACAAATAACAGGCTGTCACTGTTCCAATAGCCTTTCATAAATGAATCAATGTCTCCCTTGTTCCAGGCCTGCACCTGCTCATTTAATACTTTGTGAATGGCAATGCTGTCACTGTTTTGTGCTTGTACACCAATGGAGGATACAAACGCAATGAAAAGAAGACAAAATTTTTTTATCATCATGTGTTTCATAACGGAGATATTAGCTGACCTGTTTTATGCAGGTTGAATATACAAATAAAAAAAGGGGCCGCTATAAAAATAGCGACCCGACATGCTATAATGCACATGAGAAAATGTTTTTTAAAACCTATGCAGCAAAGTTACCTGAAGACATCGCAGGCATCTGTATATTTTAACCGTAACATGAATTATACTTACCAGGGCAGGGGTTTATAAACATCAACTTCATTCCCCGCTTAGCCACTTGCGAAAGTCCGGTGCTGTTTCCTGGCTTATTATTACCTGGTGATGAATATCTGCAATGGAAAAGTCGACCTGTAGTTTTACCTTTTCAAATGCACGGTAAGATTTTATATAATTGATGTTAACAATATATTTCCTGTTAGCCCGGAAGAAAACGCCGGGATCAAGCGCTGCTTCTGAAATGCTGAGGTTCTTGTCATATATATATTTGCAGCGGTTTCTATCAATAAGATACACCACTTTGTTTTCGGTATACAGAAGCACAATGTCTTCCATTCTGACTGCAATATGTTCTAATCCTTTTTTTACGATCAGCCGTGTTTTTTTAGGTGTTCCCAGGTATTCCATCAGGTTATTCAGCCGTTGTGCATGCTGGCTGAAGTGTTGCTGCAGCAGCCTGTATTTTTGAATGGCTTTCAACACTTCGGTACTGTTGAGCGGCTTTAATAAATAGTCTATGCTGTTGTAATCAAAGGCGGTCATTAAAAATTCATCGAACGCGGTGGTAAATATAATGGGCGAGTCAACTTTAAAATTGTTGAATATTTCAAAAGACAAGCCATCTGTAAGGTGGATATCACAGAAAATAATATCCTGCCTGGGCATAGTGGAGAAATAGGTAATGCCATCTTTAACTGAACTGATAACGGCTGATATATTAATATCAGGTACAAGTTCTGTAAGAATATTACGAAGTCTTTCTATACCAGATGTCTCATCTTCAATAATTACAGCATTAAGCATGTCAGGCGCTTTTTAGCATGGGTAAGCTTACCATAAAATAATCGTTATGCAATTCAACGGTAACAGGTTTGTTGCATACCAGCTGGTATCGTTCTCTCAAATTGCTCAAACCAACTTTCGTAGAATATAAAGATGGTTTAAAAGGTTTGCGTTTATTGATCACGTATATGTAATCATTGTTAGAAGTAATCTTAATAGTAAGTGGCTCAGTGGCAGAAAACGCATTGTGCTTTATGGCGTTTTCTACCAGTAACTGCAAGGCACAGGGCAATATTGTTATAGCGTCAAGATTGTGTCTTCCCAGGTCGATGGTTAGTTTTATTTTGCTTTCGTACCGTACCTGCAGTAAAGCAAAATACCGCTTTATAAAGTCTACTTCTTCCGCCAGTGTTACATGATCTTTGTTTTTGTTGAGGAGAATATACCTGTAAACCTCAGAAAGCTTTGTTATAAAATCTTCCGCTCTTTGGCTGTCTTTTTGAATAAGCCATGATAAAGAATTAAGCGCATTGTACATAAAATGAGGGTCTAGCTCTGATTTCAAAACCTGTAGTTGTGCTTTTGTAAGTGCATGATCAAGTTGCTGGTACCTGACCTGCTCATTTTCTTTTTCATTTGCCAGGAACATCAGTTCATATACCAGTGTAAATACAACCACCGCCACACATACTGCCACAGTATTTCTCATTAACAAAGACCAATCAATATGATGATGAGCTTCAGTAAAAAAAAGCCAGATGCCACTTAGTAATGTGGCCACAAGTGCACCGTATAAAACGGTAAGAAAGCAAAGTGTAACTATCTTGATAAGTACATTATAAGAAAGCAAAAAGCGGTAGCGGCCAATGATCCAGGCGCCACCCTGCCACACGCAAAAGGAAATCAGTATAGCGTAACAATTAGCCACAATGATTTCTGCGGCAGAAATATTACCGTAATGATAAAAGCCTGAAATAAGTGGTATGGTTATACCGAGAATTGGTATCAGAAAAGCTTTTATGTGTTTGTCGTTGATCATGGAAGCAGTGTGGTATAAGTTATTCGTGATACATCTATGAAATTATTCGTATTTCAGGAAAACAATCTGTTAATAAGTGTTGAATGAATGCTTTTTACATAAGTGGAAATTTAGAATGAATGGAGTCCGTAAGATTACAGTGTCAGGCTAACGTGTTCGCCATACAAATTTGCTTGATGTTTTAAAAAAACAACAACCATTACTGTAAATTTTTAGTCATTTTGATGAACGGCCTGGCTGCTGGATCAAACAGCTTTTTGTTTTGTTAAGCTGATGTTGTGAATAAGAGTCAGGGCACCTGTAATGCACGTTTCAGGCTATAAATTTCATGTTTCAGTAAAAAGACAAACGAGCATATCATTTTGCTGAAAAACAACTTACTGGGATGAGCGGTGTGAAAAAGTATTTCATATAATAATCTAAAATACTATGTACCCAAGGAGCGTTGTAACTAAAAATTTATTAAGCATTATTTAAGTGGAATTATCTGTACAGTTAAGCTTTGTTTTCAATTTTCTTCCTACTTTCAATTATTCAATATCCAAACTAATATTTTATGAAATCTCCAGCTTTATTGCAATCTGTCGATGCACTAGATTTTCATCTTCTACACAAGAATTCAATCGTTAAGAAAACAAAAACAAGCCGCCGGGCAAGCAGGAAAAACCTCATGATATTTACAATGCTATACGGAATGGCCGTTGTTTGGGCTTTCTACGCGATGGTTTCCTAATCTTTTATTGGTTACATGCATGCTTTTGCCCTGCATACAAGGGAAGGGAAAATTATTGTCCCGGCAGTAGAATAATAATGTGGCTTTGGTTGCGTCGCACTCTTCAGCGCTTTGTTATCTATTGAGCAAACAGACACTTACTCGTTTTGTGTGAATATAACAACGAACCAGCCCGCCGGCTGGTTTTTTGCTTTTCAAACAGCAAATTACACGCATCTTTTTTCAACAATTTAGCTGCAGTCTTCGCACTGCCCCATATAGTTGGTGCTGCACAAGAGTGCGACGCAACAACAGCTACATAGATTTGCTGTAGCCCGGTACATTACTATTTTCTTTATACCAGTACCCTGTAAAGTATTAATCTTGTAGATTGCATGCAAGCAATTGGTACAACATGTCTTCTTTAACTATTACATTGATTCAAACAAAACTTTTCTGGGAAGACAGGCAGGCAAATTTGTCTATGCTTTCGGAAAAAATTGACAGTATTAAGGAACAAACAGAACTGGTGGTATTGCCTGAAATGTTTACCACAGGCTTTAGTATGAGACCGCATGCATTGGCTGAAACAATGGATGGTGATGCAGTTGCATGGATGAAAGAAACAGCGCGTAATAAACGGGTTATTTTAACGGGCAGCCTTATTATTAAAGAACATGACCGATATTTCAACCGTCTTATATGGATGCTGCCAAACGGAACTTATGGCTTTTACGACAAAAGGCACCTTTTTGCATTTGCCGGTGAAGATAAATTTTACCAGCCGGGCTCCAGGCGTTTGATTGCTTCCGTGAAAGGGTGGCGCGTAAACCTGCAGGTGTGTTACGATCTTCGTTTCCCGGTTTGGGCACGCCAGCAGCAAATGCTGGTAGAAGAAGCTGATAAGTGTGAGTATGACCTGTTGCTGTATGTAGCAAACTGGCCGGAAAGAAGGAAAAATGCATGGATAACCTTGTTACAGGCCCGGGCTATAGAAAACCAATGTTTTGTTGCAGGGGTTAACCGGGTAGGTGAGGATGGTAATGATATATACCACAGTGGTAACAGTATGGTTGTTTCACCACTAGGTGAAGTGCTGTATACAAAGGAGCACCAGGAAGATATTTTCACCGTCACCCTTCAAAAAAATGTTTTGGATGAAACACGCAGTCGGTTTCCTTTCTGGAAAGACGCAGATTATTTTACCATTCTCAACGATAAATAGATGATCTATAAAGCTGCAGCCATCTTCACAGGCTTTGAGTTACTACACAATTACGCTGTAAAAGTATCAGGTGGTATTATCGAGGCATTGATCTCTGCTAACGATGTAAACGCCGACGATCTGGAAGATCTTGGTGATGTAATATTAGCACCGGCATTTATTGATATTCAGTTATATGGTGCTTATGGGCGCCTGTTGTCTGTCTATCCTGATGCATTTACCGTTTCAGAAATCGTGCGTTATTCCAAAAGCGGCGGTGCTGCATGGTGTTTGCCAACTGTTGCAACCAACACCTACGAAAATATCTTTAAGTGTATTGATGCTGTACGCAGTTACCTGGCAAATGGCGGAGATGGTGTGCTGGGTTTACACGTGGAGGGTCCATGGCTGAATGCAGAAAAGCGCGGCGCCCACAAAGAAGAATGGATATTTTCACCCTCTTTGCAGCAGGTAAAAGAGTTACTGGATTACGGGGAAGGCGTAATTAAACTTATAACCCTTGCGCCGGAAAAGGTGGCGGGAGATGTTATTGCTTATATCCAGTCAAGGGGTATCGTAGTATCGGCAGGTCATAGCAATGCAACCTATGAACAGGCTATGAGAGCCTTTGAGCAAAACAATATAGATCTGTGTACACATTTATTCAATGCCATGAGTGCATTGCAGCACCGGGCACCGGGTCTTGTGGGAGCAATTTTTAATGCGAATGTGATGAGTAGCATAGTACCGGATGGATACCATGTTCATTTTGCTGCTGTGCAAATAGCAAAAAAGATCATGGGAGAGCGGTTGTTTGCGATTACAGACGCTGTAACCGAAACAACGGAAGGTTATTATCAGCATACACGGGAAGGGGAGAAATATGTTTCAAACGGCATCTTAAGCGGTTCTGCATTAACAATGTACAAGGCCTTTAGAAACTTTGTGGAACATTGTGATATAGAACCATGTGAGGCCTTAAGAATGTGCGGCTATTACCCTGCCAAAGCCATGAACATTACGGACTCTTTAGGCACTGTAGCAAAGGGGAAAAAAGCTGTATTTATCTTACTAACAACAGATTACCGGTTAAAAGGCATGTTGTAAGCGCATTAAAAAAAAGAAACCTCCGGGTTACCAGAGGTTAGATAATTTTTTAGTCAAGTGAGAAAGTTAAGGGTTTCAGAGGGACGGTACTAAAAACGGACTGTTAATAGAAGTTCAAAGCAAGTGCCAGAAAATTAAATTATCATAACCTATTGTAAATCAATGTATATTAAGTGTAACTCTTGTTCGATATTCCCAATAATGGAATAATCATTCTCTAAATTGGAAAACCCTATTAAAATTGTTTGAAAATGAGCATAATCTTAAGGTCAATTACTTTTTCTTAGATAAAATATTAAAATAAAAAATAATACATCTTAAGTGTGGTTAAAAGAAGCCTTTTGGCGTTATCAATTGCTACATTAGTTTTTAATCAATCCCTGTATAAGCGCAAGTATATCATCTTTACCCTGCTTTTTTGTGGCACTCGTAACAAAGTGTTGCGGCAGGAATTGCCAGGTTTCCCGCATGGCATTGAGGAAAGCTTTTATATGGCGGTCAACAACACCGGGTTTTTCTTTGTCTGATTTTGTAAAAACAAGTGTAAAGGGAATTTGCCATTCGCCCAACTGGTTTACAAACTGCAGGTCAATCTTTTGAGGTAAATGCCTGCTATCGATTAAAACAAAGACATTCAGAAGGTTTTCACGTTTTCTCAGGTAATCTTCAATCATTTTCTCCCATTTTTTTCTTTCGCTTTGTGAAATTTTTGCATAGCCATAGCCGGGGAGATCTACAAGATACCACTCACTATTTACAATAAAGTGATTGATCAGTTTCGTCTTACCCGGTGAAGAGGATGTTTTGGCCAGGTTTTCTCTGCCGCAAAGCATATTGATAAGCGAGGATTTGCCCACATTACTCCTTCCAATGAAGGCAAATTCTGGTTTATCGGGTTTGGGTGTCTTATCAACAGAAGGACTGGAGATAACATAGCTGGCATCTTTAATTTTCATGGTGCAAATTAACTAACACTCTTCTTATTGTGTTGGCGGTTTTGGCCCTCTTTTCATAACCAGGCTATCTGCAGGGTATTTATTTTTCATTTGACTGCGTATGTCTTCAGACCACTGAACCAGTTTTTCTTTCTCTGCACCGGTTAATTTTGCGTCTGTATGAATAATTGTATAAGACTGTAATGGCATCTCATCTTCGTCAAGCATTTCTTTTACTTCTTCAAGTTTGTGAAACTGCTTAGCTGGTCTGTAAGCTCCAAATTCGCTAAAATTCAATTCTTCTTTGCCTTCCTGGATATGGTTATCCAGCCACCATGCTACCGGTTGAATGTTTGCATACCATGGATAATTTGTATTGTTGCTGTGGCAGTCAAAGCAGGCTTTTGTAAGTATCGTGTTAACATCTTCAGGCACTGCATATGCATTGGAAATGTCTGCGGGGCTTTTAGCAGCACTGGTATTACGCGCTGGCCTGAAAAACTGGATAAGCACCAGTAAAACAAGTAAGACTATAAAGATTTTCTTTTTCATGACTATTATTTAAAAAGGTGCAACACCCGTTGCACCTGTAATGTAATGTAAAATAAAATATCGTTTGCTGAACAACCTACAATGTTGCTACTAACTAACCGATTAATATATCACCGGTCATTTCCTTAGGAACCGGTAATTCCATGACGGACAGAATAGTAGGTGCAAGATCGCCCAGTTTGCCGGGTTTTACTATGCCATGCCAGTCCTGATCGATCACAAACAGTGGTACAAGGTTGAGCGTGTGTGCAGTATTCGGTGAACCATCTTCATTAATCATATAATCGGCATTACCATGGTCTGCTGTCAGAAAAACCATGTATCCATGGGCTAATGCGGCTGTTACCACACGTTCTACACATTTATCAACTGTTTCAACAGCTTTTACAACAGCGCTCCATACCCCCGTATGCCCTACCATGTCTGCGTTCGCGTAATTGAGGCAGATAAAATCAGCGCTCTCATTTTCTATTTCAGGTATCAATTTGTCTGTTAATTCTACAGCGCTCATTTCGGGTTGTAAATCGTAGGTTGCCACCTTGGGAGACGAAGCCAGTATCCTGCTTTCTCCTTCGTAAGGGGCTTCGCGGCCACCACTGAAGAAAAAGGTTACATGCGGGTATTTTTCAGTTTCTGCAATGCGAATCTGCTTTTTACCATTTGCGGAGAGTACTTCACCAAGCGTATTATTCAGGTTGTCATTTTCAAAAATCACGTGTACATTCCTGAATGTCCTGTCATACTCTGTCATGGTGGTATAATCGAGCTGCAATGCATGCATATTGAAGTCTGGAAAATCTTTTTGCGTAAGTACTTCTGTTATTTCACGGCATCTGTCTGTTCTGAAGTTGAAACAAAGCACCACATCTCCATCTTTGATTGTAGCCAGTGGCTGTTGGTCTTCTGCCGCTATTATTGTAGGCTTGATAAACTCATCAGTAACCTGGCCGGCATACGATTGCTCAACGGCTGCAATGGCATCTGTAGCTTTTGGTCCTTCTCCTATAACCAACGCATCATATGCAAGTTTTACTCTTTCCCATCTTTTGTCTCTGTCCATTGCATAATAACGACCACTTACGGTTGCAATTTTTCCAACAGAACCATTCAGGTGCTGCTGTAACCGGGTAATATAACCAAGCCCGCTTTTAGGGTCTGTATCGCGACCGTCTGTAAATGCATGTATGTAAACCTCTGATAAGCCATGTGCTTTGCATATGTCACACAAAGCCATGAGGTGTTGAATATGGCTATGTACGCCACCGTCGCTCACCAGGCCGAGCAGGTGGAAAGGTTTATTATTTGTCTTTGCATGTTGTATAGCTCTTTGCAGTTGTTCACTTTTGGCAAGCAGGCCATCTCTTACAGCTACATTAATGCGTTGTAATTCCTGGTAAACAATTCTGCCAGCGCCAAGATTTAAATGTCCTACCTCGCTGTTGCCCATCTGGCCGTCGGGTAAGCCCACTGCTTCTCCGCAGGTAACCAGGGTTGTATTGGGATATTTACTGTATAATGAACTTACGAAAGGAACATTTGCGTTTTGAATTGCATCAGAAGACTTTACTTTACCAAGGCCCCAGCCATCCATTATGACCAATATTGTTTTTTTATTTTTCATGTTGCTGCTTTTGACAAAGGGTAAAACTACATTAAGATTTGCTAATTTACTGACTGGCTGTTTTAGCAAAAGGTAAAATTCAGCAATTTGGCATACTTTTAGCCTAACCGCAACTGAAAAAAATAAGTTATGAAAAGAATGATGGCAATAATAGGAGTAGCTTTTGCAATGAGCGCTTTTATTGTTGTGGGAGATATTGATAAAATTATAAACGCACTTAGTGCTGGTAATGCAGCGCAATTCAGCAGTTTTTATGATGATTTCCTGGATATAAAACTTCCGGAAAAAGATGAGATAAAGAATGTTGGAAAAAACCAGGCTTCAATTACTGTAAAATCCTTTTTTGATAACAACGGTATCAAAGGTTTTGAGAAGACCTCTCAAAGAGAAATGGGTGGTACCATGTACCTTACAGGCAGGTTGAAAGGGGAGAATAAAAATTTCAACATTACACTATTAATGAAAGACCGGGGCGATAAATTATCGATCATTTCGATAAGAGTCAATTAACTTAAACCCGCCGGAAGGCGGGTTTTTTTATGCGATCGACCAGCCTTTTTTTGTGGGGTTAGTGGTTCCGGAAACCGGAGATGCCATGAAAACCAAACGTACAAGTGAGTGACACAACCGGCGATGCCATAAAATACTACAGTTGACATGCAACATTCATTCGATTGAAGTGCATGAAGTACTGTTGCCCGAAACAAAGGTTTATACTCAGCTAAACCAGGCAGGTAGTGCAATAAAAAAACCATCCTTTTGCCGGATGGTTTTTTTATTGCAGGCAATATGAAATATGATTTTATCCGTTCATGCTGGCCAGGAATTCTTCATTGCTTTTTGTACCACGCATACGTTTCAGCAATTCACTCATTGCTTCTTCTGTATTCATGTCGTTGATGTATAAACGCAAAATATTCATTCTTTGCAAAACTTCCCTGTCAAGCAGCAGATCGTCTCTGCGGGTTGATGATGCCACAAGATCAATAGCAGGGTAAATACGTTTATTGGCAAGGCGGCGATCCAGTTGCAGCTCCATGTTGCCGGTACCTTTGAATTCTTCAAAGATAACCTCATCCATTTTACTACCTGTTTCAATCAAAGCTGTTGCCAGTATAGTCAATGATCCACCGTTTTCTATTTTACGGGCGGCACCAAAGAACTGCTTGGGTTTTTGCATGGCATTGGCTTCTACACCACCGCTAAGTACTTTACCGCTGGCAGGGGCCACTGTATTGTGCGCACGTGCAAGACGTGTAATGGAATCCAGCAAAATCACTACATCGTGGCCGCATTCTACCAGCCTTTTGGCTTTTTGCAATGCAACGGTAGAAACTTTTACGTGTTTCTCTGCCGGCTCATCAAAGGTTGAAGCAATAACTTCTGCCCTTACGCTGCGCTCCATGTCAGTAACTTCTTCAGGGCGCTCATCTATCAATACTACCATCAGGTAACATTCAGGGTGGTTTGCGGCAATGGCATTTGCCACTTCTTTCAGCAGCATTGTTTTACCAACTTTTGGCTGGGCAACAATTAAACCACGCTGGCCTTTACCGATAGGTGTAAAGATGTCCATGATACGTGTGCTGTAATTGGACGGCTGGGTAAAGAGGTTGAGCTTTTCAAAAGGAAAAAGCGGTGTAAGATAGTCGAACGGTACGCGGTCTCTTACATCTTCAGGGCTTTTGCCGTTGATGCTTTCCACTTTAAGTAATGCAAAGTATTTCTCACCTTCTTTTGGAGGGCGAACCGCTCCAAAAACAGTATCACCGGTTTTTAAACCAAAAAGTTTTATCTGTGAAGGAGAAACATATATATCGTCCGGAGAGGATAAATAATTATAATCAGAAGAACGGAGAAAGCCATAGCCATCAGGCATCATTTCCAGCACACCTTCAGCTTGTATTATACCATCGAATTCTATATTGAAAGCAGCATCTTTTTTACCGGGCATTTTCGGTGCCACTACTTCTTCTGCTTCATCTTCCATTTCAGCAGGCTCATCGTCGAGCATCAATGGTTCATCATCGCCCAGCATGCTTATTAAACGGCTGCCCATTTCAAGATCAGGAAGGTCGAGTTCTACAGGCCCCGTTCTTTCCGCCTTAGCCAATTTTTCGTTTTCGGCCTCAGTTATTTCAGCGGGTTCTGATTCTTCTTCTTTCTCTTTTGGTTTGCGGCCTCGTTTCTTTTCAGGAGCCGGTGCATCGGCCACAGCTTTAGCGGTCTTTGCTGGTTCAACGGCTGTTTCTGTTTCATCAGAAGTTGAAGCCGATTTAATAATTCGTTTGCGCTTTGGTTTTTCAGTTCCGTTCTTAGCTGTTGCTTCGCCGGCGTTTAAAGCCTGTTTATCCAGGATCTTGTAGATAAGTTCCTGCTTATCGGCTTTTTTAGCATTGGGAATGCTCAGTTGATCAGCGATGTCGAGTAGCTCAGGCACCAGCATGTCGTTCAATTGCAGAATGTCGTACATAAATGTTGAAAAAAAGAATGATTGATTTTAAAAACCTTTACCCGTCTTAAAAAATTGAAGATTTATGATCGGTTGATTGAGAAAACGAGTGAGCTGAGAGGGCATGACACAGACTATTCAGCTTGTTTCCGGTGCAATTATACAGCAAAATGTTCAATTGCAAAGATTTTTTTTATGAGCCAGGCACTTGTATTTCATGGAATCTCCGTTGCGTCGCACTCTTCAACGCAAGGATCTTTGTGCAGCACGGTGCATACTGGCTTTGGCTATAGAAGATGCTGTGTGGCAAAGAAAAGTTAAGATCATTCAGCATCGGCTTTTTGAAAAAATAATGTCCTTGTCGGGTAAGCAAATTCAATATGATGTTCTGCAAAAAGCTGCACCAGTTCCAGGCAAATTTGCTGGTATATATCCATTGAAAGGTTGAAGTCTGCGCTTGTTACAAAATATACCGTTTCAAATTCAATAGCCGAATCAGCAAAACCGCTAAGATGGCTGCGCTGGAATTCAACCTCCGCATGTTTTTGAACGGTCTGTGCTATCAGCGATGGAATCATAGCCAGCTTATCAGCCGGGGTTTGATAGGTAACGCCGATTTTAAAGAGTTTCCTGCGTTTTTCAAGTCGCTTGTAATTGCGGATGGTTCTTTTAACCATTTCCGCATTGGGAATAATCATCTGCTCGCCGGAAACACTTCTAACATGAGAGGTTTTAATGCCTATACGTTCTACACTGCCCACTTCAGGACCAAGATCAATGAAATCGCCCACTTCGAAAGGTTTATCAAAGAATATTACAAAATAGCTGAAAAGATCGCCGAGAATATTTTGCGCCGCCAGTGCAATGGCAATACCGCCCACACCAAGCCCTGCAACTATAGCCGTTACATCATAACCAAGATTGTCGATCATCATCAGTAAACCAATGATCCAGATTACGGCTTTAATGATAAGCAGTAAGCCCTTCCACTGTTTTAGTCTTTCTTCCGGTTCGCCTTTTAATTTAAGGTAGGCTTGTAACAGACCCTCAATGGTTTTGGTAATAAATTTTACAATGAAGTATACCGAAACGATAAGAATGGCCACATCCAGTATACGATGCACTTTGTCTGACAGGCTTAGTTGCTGCAGAATTGAGTAGTTGATGAGCAGGTAGAAGTAAGGAATGAGGTATTTGCCGCCGGTTGTTACAATTACTTCATCAAAATCATGGTCTGTGCGGCTGGCCCATTTTAGCAGCAAACGTATAATTACTTTTTTAAAAAGCTTTAACACCAGCCATGCAAGTATGATAAAGCCAATTGCAATAAGATAACTCCGGATGGTATTCCCATACCATACCTGTTGTAAAAAATCATTCATAGTATAGCAATTCGTTCAAAGATAAGGAATGGATTTTTGCATGCTGCTGTTACAGCCTGCGCCTTATCTTTGCTGCCCCAATGCTGGCTGTATAATGCTTTTGAAGGTTGTGCCCTGCTGAGTAAGGAACAAGGCGTACAAGTGAGTGACACAACGATGCACAATAGTAGCCATACAGCCGGTGCACAAAAATCATTTTCGCAAAACAAGGAGTTATGTTTAACAAACGAATCAAGATTAAGGCATTGCTGCAAACCGAACAAACCGGTGAAGAAGTTACTGTAATGGGTTGGGTACGTACTTTTCGTAACAACCAGTTTATAGCTTTAAACGACGGCAGTACGAATAATAATCTGCAGGTAGTTGTTGAACTTGGCTTGCTGGATGAAGCAACACTCAAACGTATTACTACCAGTGCTTCTTTAAAAGTTACCGGCGAAGTTGTGGCCAGCGTAGGCAAAGGCCAGAAAGTGGAACTGAAGGCGAAAGCAGTGGAAATACTCGGTGATTGCGATGCGGAGAAATACCCGTTACAGCCCAAGAAACACAGCCTTGAATTTTTAAGGGAGATTGCGCACCTGCGTTTTCGTACCAATACTTTTGGCGCTGTCTTCAGGATAAGACATTCGCTGGCTTTTGCAGTACATAAATTTTTTAACGATAAGGGTTTTGTTTACCTGCACACGCCAATTATTACAGCGAGTGATGCAGAAGGTGCAGGTGAAATGTTCAGGGTAAGCACACTGCCTTTTGACAATCCGCCACGCACTGAGGCAGGTGCTATTGATTTTACGGAAGATTTTTTTGGTAAAAGCACCAACCTTACTGTAAGCGGGCAACTGGAAGGAGAACTTGGTGCCACAGCATTCAGTGAGATATACACTTTCGGCCCAACATTCAGGGCAGAGAATTCGAATACCACGCGCCACCTGGCAGAGTTCTGGATGATTGAACCTGAAATGGCATTTTGTGATATTGAAGACAACATGAACCTGGCAGAGGAATTTATTCAATACCTCATCAGCTATGCTATGGAGCATAACGCAGATGATCTTGCGTTCCTCGATCAGCGCCTGGCAGAAGAGGAGAAACAAAAGCCGCAGGCAGAGCGCAGCGAATTTGGCTTGCTGGAAAAACTGCGTTTTGTAACAGGAAACAAATTTGAAAGGATTACTTACACAGAGGCCATACAGATATTGCTCGACTCACCTGCTTATAAAAAGAAGAAGTTTAAGTATGAAGTTGGCTGGGGCATAGATATGCAAAGCGAGCATGAACGCTACCTGGTGGAAAAGCATTTTAAAAAGCCTGTGATTGTTACCAATTACCCGGCGGCCATCAAAGCCTTTTATATGCGTTTGAATGATGGCTGCGAGCCCGGCCGTGAAACGGTAGCTGCGATGGATATTCTTGCCCCGGGTATTGGCGAGATTGTGGGTGGCAGCCAGCGTGAAGAGCGCCTGCAGAAACTGGAAGACCGCATGAAAGCCATGCACATTCCGGTAGAAGAGATGAGTTGGTATTTAGACACACGCCGTTTTGGTACGGTACCGCATGCAGGTTTTGGTTTGGGTTTTGAAAGAATGGTGCAGTTTGTAACGGGTATGACCAACATACGCGACGTGATTCCATTTGCCAGGACGCCTAAAAATTGTGAGTTTTAATAAATCATGAAATTGTTTTTGCAATTGCACATTTGCGCCTATATTTGCAGCCCCGAAAGGGAAAGGCTGGTGCGGTAGCTCAGTCGGTAGAGCAAAGGACTGAAAATCCTTGTGTCGCCGGTTCGATCCCGGCCCACACCACAGCTTTAAATCAAGCAGTTATGAATGAAAATTTGTAGCTGCTTTTTTATTTGGTACAACAATGGTCAAGCATTCGTCTTATTAATAACTGACTTATATTTATCCACTCTGCATCAATAACCCAGTAATAGTTTTGCTTTTTTATTCAATTATAATAAATTAGATTATAAATATGGCTACCGGAGATCAAATTAGAACGCTGATAAAATCGCACTTTGAGGACGATCATGTTCGTTTCTCAACTGTTGCTTTGCAAATAGCTGCTCATGAAGCTAGGCAAGGTCATCTGTCAGTTGCCGATGAGATAAAAAAACTGGTTGATACCTCAAAAGCAAAGGTTGTAAAACTTAGGCCATTCAATGATGATCTAAATGGGTTGATTTTAGAGATTTCACCTAAGGTGAAACTCCCGCAGCTAATAGCTTCGCCCCAAATTCTAAGTAAGATTCAGAGAATTCTTTTAGAATTCAAGCAAAAAGACAAGTTATCAAAACACGGCCTTGATAATAGGAGAAAGATTTTGCTTTCTGGCTCACCGGGAACAGGTAAAACAATGACTGCCGCAATATTCGCTAACGAGCTTCAGCTTCCTTTATATGTCATACTTATGGATAAACTTGTAACCAAGTTTATGGGTGAAACTAGCGCAAAGCTCAGGCATCTTTTCGATAGTATTCAGGAAAGGCAAGGCGTTTATCTCTTTGATGAGTTTGATGCCATAGGCGGCGAAAGGGGAATGACAAATGATGTAGGTGAAATGCGCAGAATACTTAATTCGTTTCTTCAAATGATAGAGCAGGATACTTCGAAGAGCGTTATAATTGCTGCAACCAACAACATTGACCTGCTTGACCAAGCACTTTTCAGAAGATTTGACGATGTTATACGTTATAACCTGCCTTTAAAAAGTGAGGCCATTAAGCTAATTGAAAATAAATTAGGAAAATATAAAGGACGTTATAAACTTGATACTTTAAAAACGGATAAGCTCAGTCATGCGGAGATTACTCAAGCCTGCTTAGACGCCATAAAACATGCAATACTAAACGATAAGAAGCAGGTTGATCTAGTTCTAATAAAGCAAATGCTAAATGAGAGAATTACAGCCTATAAATCAAAACCCAAAACAAAATAATGAGCGAAAACTACCCTATACTCTTCTTACCTTCAGTTGCCGTTCCAACAGAATATAAAATAAAAGGATACGGATCAAAACTTAATTTGCCTGAGCGTGACAGGCAATCTCATAGTGATAGACTTATTAACTCGTTTGATAGAATCTTGGCTACAGCCGATAGAATTAGAAGCGAAAGAACTGCAGTATCCTTGCCAGTAAAAACCGGGTCGTACATAGAATTTCGAAGCAGTACAGGCTGTGATCTTGCAACCAAGAGCCTTGAAGATATCAGGGTCGGCGTAAAATTGCTGAATGTACGGGAAAAGGTGCAAGACGGTGTTAAGCAAACATTTGCAACAGTTTATATTCCTCAGGGCCAAGAAAATTTTTTCATACGGAAAATTAGAAAATTCAAAAATGAAGTAGACAAGAGAAGCAAATTGCCAAAGAATTTTCCTCTGGTTACAAGCATCGATGATGTTAGATTAGCTATACTTGAATCTTTTTGGACTGATCCACCAGCCCTGATTCCAGGGGATGATGATGTCTACGTTGAATTATGGCTAAAAGCCATTGTTGGTGAAGAGCGCGGTGTAATTACAGAAACAGCAGAAATATGTCAAACTCTATCGATTGAATTTTTCGAAAACAAAATTATTTATTTTCCTGAGCGTATTGTCTCCCTAATAAGGGCCGACCGGTCAAAACTTTTGAATTTGATTGAGTCTTGTAGACACGTAGCCGAAATAAGGAAAGCAAAAGAAGCGGCGTCATTTTGGATAAATGAACCCAATGTTTCCCAAGCCGAATGGGTCGAAGAGTTAATTCAAAGAATAGAAGTTAAAGCGTCCAACACAAAGGTTTGTATTCTTGATACTGGAGTGAATAATGGCCATCCACTTTTGGCTCCTATATTGAATGATAATGATTGTAACGCTTACAATCGTGATTGGGGTGTTGCCGATGATAGCGGTCATGGAACACTCATGGGTGGAGTATCTGGATACGGAGATCTTGAGCAAGCCTTGCAGACAGATCAACCAATATTATTGACCCACAAATTAAGTTCTGTAAAAATTTTGCCTCCGGTTGGTAATAATGATCCCGATTTGTATGGCGCAATTACACAACAAGCAATAAGCAGGTCTGAAATCAGTTCACCAAATGATAAACAAATATATTGTTGTGCGATCACTTCTGATGAAATTGATCATAAAGGTCGACCAACTTCGTGGTCAGCTGCTATAGACTCTATTACTTCGGGGCAAGTTGATGATGAGCGACGATTATTCATTGTTTCTGCGGGAAACGTGAAGTCTTTAGGCGAGTGGAATGCTTATCCAGCATCAAACTTGCTCTGTTCAATTCAAGATCCTGCTCAGTCATGGAACTCATTAACTGTTGGAGCCTACACAGAAAAGACCGCTATTTTAGACACGAGTTTTAATGGTCATAGTGCTCTCGCCCCTTTGCGTGGTCTTTCCCCGTTCAGCACTTGCTCGAGTCTCTGGGAAAGCCGTTGGCCCATCAAGCCTGAAATTGTTCTGGAAGGTGGAAATATCAGAAAAGCACCCGACGGCGGACTCTACGAAAATTTCCCGGATTTCAGTGTTTTGTCAACATCATTTGATATTCAGAATAATCAGTTTGATACAATCTTTGCAACCTCAGCTGCTTCCGCTAAAGCTGCATGGATGGCGGCAAAAATTCAAACGGAATATCCAAACTGTTGGCCAGAAACGGTTAAGGCGTTGATGGTTCATTCGGCAGAATGGCCGGATACAATAATTAGCCAGTTTGGTTTTGATGTACAACAAAAAAAGGGTGTACATGATTTAATGAGAGTGTGTGGGTTTGGTGTGCCCGACTTAAACAAAGCACTTTATTGCGGTAGGTCTACTTTAACACTAGTGGCACAAGAATATATTCAGCCATTTAAATTTAATGACGACAATAGACCAGTTTCAAACGATATGCATCTCTACGATTTACCCTGGCCTAAAGATGAATTACTGGGTTTAGGAGCAACGCAAGTGAAAATGAAGATCACACTATGTTATTTTGTAGAACCAGGTCCGGGCGAAGTTGGATGGAAAGATCGATACAGATATGCATCTCACGGACTCAGATTTGATGTCAGCAACATCAACGATACAACTGAACAGTTTGTTAAAAGAATAAGCGTAGCCTCTGAAAGAGACGAATTCGAGTTTATCGGAGATGCCGGTTCGGAGAGATGGCTTATTGGTGCAAATAACAGAGTTTTGGGAGCTGTTCATTCAGATGTGTGGGAAGGTAATGCAGCAGATATTGCAACATGTAATAAAATTGCAGTCTACCCCGTTTTGGGATGGTGGAGAGAACGAAAGCATTTGGGAAATGTTGAGAAAAATGCAAGATATTCTCTAATTGTTTCCTTGATTACCCCAGCACAGGAAGTTGATATATACACGCCAGTTGAGGCAAAAATCAACGTTCCTGTTTCAATCACAATGTAAACCTCACAAATGCAAGTAATCTGCCTTCAGGATGAAGCCTTCTATGCCCTGATAGATCAGGTCGTCGCCCGCATCCGCGAAAAGCAGGATATTCCCTTGCGCAAATGGGTGACAGGTGAAGAAGCAATGAATCTGCTTGGCATAGCAAGCAAAACCACCCTGCAGAAATTCAGGGATGAAGGCAAAATCAGGTTCTCACAGCCGGAGAAAAAGATCATCCTCTACGATATCGATTCCATACAGGAATTCCTGGAAAAACACACTAAAGAAACATTCTGATGGATACAAAAGAACAATATGCGAAAGCCTTCAATAATGGCTATGTGCTTTATTTTTAATGGCCCCATTAGTTTTACAACCTCAGGAACAGTCTGCGCTAACCCATATCTGAAAAATACTGATATCTCGCAAATACCGTTGTTGGTAGCAGAAAAACACTCATACGTCTTATTTCATGCACATCACCACAGTTGTCGGTTATATTGTATATGATAAGGTGACCTTATCATAACTGGCTGCCTATGAATTTGTTGTTCAAGAAGCTACCCCTTCTTATCTGTTGTATTGTACTAACGCTTGCGTTACTGACCAAATGCATCAGTAAGCCTGCTATCGAAATAAAGGATAATTACGGTAAGGCTTTTGCCGGGTCTGAACAATGCCGCAAGTGTCATGAACAGGTTTATGAAACTTTCACTCATACCAGTCACGCCAATACCTCAAATGTTGCAGAAGAAAATACGATTGCCGGCAGCTTTGCAAACGGGCAGAATACCTATGCTTATTCGTTTTACGATGTGGTGGCCATGCTGCAAACCGATAGCGGTTTTTACCAGGCATGGTATAAAAACGGCAAAGAAGAAAGGCGCAGCAAAATGGATGCTGTTATTGGGTCTGGCAGGCGGGGGCAATCTTACATCAGCTGGCAGCAGGATCATTTTGTACAATTGCCGGTTTCTTACTTTCGCTCAAGCGGTACATGGGTAAACAGCCCGGGTTTTTCAACCTTCCGGCCTGCATTCAACCGCCCCATTACTACCCGTTGCCTCGAGTGTCATGCTACCTATGCGAAAGATACAGGTCACACAGTTTCTGCCGATCGCATAGACCCTAACCAGGTGATCTTTGGTGTGCAGTGTGAACGGTGCCATGGGCCGGCACTGGAGCATGTACAATTTCATGAAGAGCACCCCGAAGAAAAAAAGCCACAACACATCATGCGGCTGGCCACCATGCAGCGGCAGCAACAGGTAGATCTTTGCGCCTATTGCCATGGCGGTATGCGGCAGGATGATCATCCGGCATTTGGATACCGGCCGGGCGATACGATGGCCCACACTGCTGCCGAAAATGCGCTGGTGGCCAACCAGCAGTTAGATGTTCATCTTAACCAGTATGGGTTGCTGGCATCGAGTAAATGTTATATAATGACACAGGATCTGCAATGTGGTTCCTGCCATAATACACATACAGAACAGCGTAACCAGCCGGCAGTATTCTCGGCCAAATGCCTTACCTGTCACGCGGAGAACAGCCAGCATTTTTGCAGCATGAAGCAACTGAGTGCGGCCACACTAAAAGCAAATTGCATAGATTGTCACATGCCCGTTAAGCAATCAGATTTTCTTACCGTGGAAGAAGAAGGAAAAGCAGGTGCAACGCCCGCCGTTATAAGATCTCACCGCATAGCTATTTATGCAGACGAGGCAAAGAAGTACACAACATTATTAAAAAGTAAATAGACTGCTGTAAGCAATAAGGTGCAGGCATAAAAAAGCCCCGATAAGACTAACGGGGCAATTTTTTCAACCCTAAACCCTTAAAAAACTTACTAAAAATAAAACAAAAACCACACCAAAAAGACAATGGCTGGTAAATTTTTTTCAAAAAAAACTGCTTTTTTTACTTTTTCTCAAAAAACCGGCGCTGATATGGCAATAAATGATATATAACCACCAGTATATGAAGTTATTATGGAACGGGCTGTAGTAATACTATTGAGCTGTGGTTGTGTCACTCACTTGTACGGCTGGTAATGCTGTTCGGCAGTTCCGGGTACAATTATGCGGCTATTTTACCAACAGCTTCATAAAACTGCGCCTCCCATCGGGCTAACACTATATGAAAAAAAATTCTTTACGAAGCCGGCATACCGGAACGCTGGTGCCGCCATAAAAACGGAACGCACAAGTGAGTGACACAACAGGCGATGCCACCTGCCCAAATGCCCGTTACAAAAAATTATTTACCAAAAACTTTTTTACCTGCGGCATATGTTGCCACTACTTTTGTTTGCAGCACTTCCTGCTCATTTACTTTCATGAGGTCTTTATCGAGAATAATGAAGTCTGCTACTTTACCTGCTTCAATACTGCCGGTTTCCTGTTCGAGGAAATCGGCCTTAGCTGCCCAAATGGTCATGCCGCGGATGGCTTCTTGCCTGGTAAGCGCATTATCCATCTGGAAGCCGCCGGCAGGAAAGCTTTTGGCATCTTTTCTGAACACTGCAGCCAGAAAGGTTTTAAACGGGCTGATGTCTTCTACCGGGAAATCTGTGCCCAGTGGCAGCCAGCCATTTTGCTGTAATAACTGTTTGAGGGCATAACCGCCCTTTAATCTTTCTGTGCCCGTTCTTTCTGCGGCCCAATACATATCGCTGGTGGCATGTGTTGGCTGTACCGAAGGGATAACCGAAGCGCTGCCAAACAGGTTGAAATCATTTTGATTTACGATCTGCGCATGTTCGATACGCCAGCGTTTATCATTCTTTCCTTTTAAGTATTTGTTGTAGATGTTGAGTATGGCACGGTTGGCGCTATCGCCTATGGCGTGCGTGCACATCTGGAAATCTGTGTTTGCCAGCATGGCGGCAACAGAATCGTAATGTGCCGGTGTATTTAGCAAAAAGCCATACCAGCCCGGCTTGTCAGTATATGGTTGCAACATGCATGCGCCGCGACTGCCGAGCGCGCCATCTGCATACACTTTAAAACCTCTTATGTAAAGTTTGTCTGTTTTATATGGGCCTTTGGCCAGGTACTGTGCATAGTTTGCAGGATCATCGCTTAGCATAATGTACAAACGCATATCCAGTTTGCCGGCTTTTTGTAAAGTGTCAATTATTTCAGCGGCACGGTAGCTAAGACCGCAGTCGGTAATAGTTGTAAGGCCCTGCTCAAAGCAATTTTTTTGCGCAGCCGTTAGCCAGCTTTCAAACTGCGCCTGCGATGGGTAAGGCACTTTTGAAGCAACGGCTTCTACGGCGTTGTCTATTAATATACCTGTTAGTTTTCCATTCTTTGTTTCAAATGTTCCGCCCGTAACTGTTTGCCCCGGCCTTACGCCGGCAAGCTCTAACGCCTTTGCATTGGCGATAGAGGCATGGCCATCTATACGCTCCAGCAATACCGGTTTATCTGGGAAGTATTTGTTTAATGAATCATTTGAAGGGAAGGCCTTGCCGGGAAATTTATTCTGGTCCCAGCCACGGCCACGGATCCACGGTACACCCGGGTTGTCTGCTGCAAATTTTTTTACCCGGGCTATTACTTCATCAAAACTGCGTGCATCGTAAAGGTTTACTGAAAACAAAGATTCTCCGTAACCCACAAAATGTGCGTGTGCATCTATAAAGCCGGGATAAACAGCTTTGCCACCGGCATCAACTATGTTGGGTGATGAATATTTGTCCAGTATTGCCTTTTCAGATCCTGTTGCCACGATCTTGCCATCTTTAACGGCAAATGCGGCCGCCGTTGAGAAGGTGCTATCAACGGTATATACAACAGCATTGTGCACCACAAGATCAACAGTTGTCTTAGAAGAGCAGGAGACCACCAATACCGCCAGTATAATTACCAGTATTTTATACATACAATAATGTGTTTTATTTATTTTTTTGAACGGATGATCTTGTAGATCCTGATGGCACTCATCAATACTATGATAAAACCCGTTAAACCACCAAGCGACCAAAGAAAACTGTCTGACTGCTTTACTACAGCGAGCGTTACAATGGCAACAAGGAATATGGTGGCAACCTCATTCCATATACGAAGCTGCTGCGAAGTATATTTATAAATACCCCGTATTTCCTGTTTAAAAATAGCATGCAGGGAGAAATGGTAAGCATAGAGAAAGACTACAAAGACCAGCTTGATAAGCAGCCATTTTCCTTCCGGTTGCAGTAAAATATTTTGCCAGCCGTTGTAAAACATCACTGTTGGTCCAAAAACCAAAGTGAGTATGGCAGATGGCCATGTAATGCCATACCAGAGGCGCTTCATCATAACAGCAAACTGGCTACGCAGTATGTTACATTCCGCCGGCGGTTTTTCCCCGGCTTCTGTTGCGTAAATAAAAAGACGTGGTATATAAAACATTCCTGCAAACCAGGTTACCACAAAAATGATGTGTAATGCCTTCAGGTATTCATACATAAAACAAATGTACTTGTTTGAGCGAAACCAGTATACTACTGTAAAACAGTGGCTTTAAAAAGACTTTTTATTGTTAGCTGCTACCTGGGCTTTTTTGTTTTAACAAGTGAGTGGATCAACACGGGCAGCAATACCAGGTTGGTTATTGTGCCTGCGAGCAGCGTTAAAGATGTTAACCAGCCCAATGCTTTTGTGCCGCCAAACTCACTGATGCAAAAAATAATAAAACCGGCTATCAGCACGAGTGATGTGTAAATGATACTGATACCGGTATGGCGAATAGTTTGGATCAATGTTTCTTTTACATTGTAGTTGTAGTGTAGCAGTTCCTGTTTGTAGTTTACAAGAAACCGTATGGTTACGTCTATTACAATGCCAAGGGCTACGCTGAATATTAATACGGTAGAAGGTTTTAGCGCAATACCCGTCCAGCCCATTACACCCGCAGTAATTACCAGCGGTACCAGGTTAGGTATTAACGAACAAAGCAAAATTCTTGCAGACCTGAAAAGGTAAAGCATACACAATGCAATAAGCAGGAAGGCCCACATAATACTTTCTTTTAAGCCATTGATGATAAAGCTTGTGCCCTCGAGAAATGTAACACTGGTACCTGTAAATGTTACTTTGTATTTTGAGGTATCAAACGTTGCCTTGGCAACAGAGTCAAATTCTTTTAATAACACCGGCAGCCTTGCACTGCCAATATCTTTCATGTTTACACTTATACGGGCGGTTTGTTTATTACTGTCAATAAAACTGCGCAGCATATTATTCATGCCACCTTTAGCTGTGGCAGTATCTTTCTTGTCCTGCTTCAGGTATTTGCCCATTAGCGGCATATCAAACTCTGTAGGCGTGGTGTAGTTTACACTGTCACCGTCATAATAAGCCTGCTTGGCAAATTTTAGTCCTTCCACAAAAGATAAAGGTCTTGATGTCTCGGGCCTGTCTGCAATGTATTGCGAAAATTCGTTGATCTTTTCTATCGGCTCCAGTGATCTCAGTAAGCCATTCTTCTTGTTGGCCTCCACGGTAATTTCTAATGGCATAATACCATCAAAGTTTTGCTCAAACCATTTAAGGTCTGTATAAACCGCATCATTCTTAGGCAGGTCATCAACTATAAAGCCTTCGCTTTTTAGTTTGGTTATACCAATAACAGAAAATACCAGCACAACACCTGTTACGGCATAAATGGCCTTTGCATGGTTAAATGTCCAGTGCTCAATTTTTACCAGTATTTTTTCGAGTACTTTATTGTCGAGGTATTTTACATGCTTGGCTTTTGGTGCCGGTAAAAAGCTTAACACAGCGGGAATAAAAATGAGTGAGATAATGAACAACATCATAATGTTGATGCCTGATACAATACCAAATTCCTTCAGCAGCGCACTTTCTGTTAAAGCAAATACGGCAAAGCCAATGGCAGCGGCAATGTTACAAAACAATGTAACCACACCCATTCTCCCTACCATCGTTACCAGCGCTTTTTCTTTGTCGTTGGTATCTTTGTAAGAAGTATGGTATTTGTTTAGAAAGTAAATACAATTGGGTACGCCAATTACAACGATCAATGGTGGAATCAAAGCTGTTAGTAATGTAATCTTAAAATCAAACAGCACCATTGTGCCCATGCTCCACACAACACCCATAATTACCACAAACAAACTCATCAGCATAGCACTGAATGAGCGGAAGAAGATGAGCAGCGTAATAGCAGACAATACCAGCGAGCCAATCAAAAACCAATACATTTCTTTTTGAATTCTGTCTGCAACATTGGTTCTTATAAAAGGCAGGCCACTTAAATGCACGGTAAGTTTGGTAGCGCTTTCAAACTTTTTTACCTGCGTGGTGATGTTGTTGATCAGCCTTGTTCTTGATTTACTGTTGGCCGTATCCTTATTTAGCCGTACCGCCATAAGCGACGCATTCGTGCTGCCGTTGTACAGCTTACCATTGTAGAAAGGGTAATTTAAAAACACATTTTTGTCGCTGTCAAGTAATGGCTGGTTACTGTATGGCGCATGAAATATTTTTTTGAAAGACAGCTTCTCGGTGGAGTCTTCTTTTACAAGCGTGGCAATATCCGGTATGCCCATTATGTCTTCTACGCCGGCAACAGTCTTCAGGTCCTGCTGCAGCTGGTGTAGTGCATTAAACACAGCAGGTGTGTACAGTTCATCGGTTTCCATTCCCAGCACCATTGTATTGCCATCATCGCCAAACTTTTGTTTAAAAGCCATGTAATCCTTGTACTTCGGGTTATCTACAGGTATGGCTTTTGCAAAATCGTAACCCATTTGTATGTGGCTTGCCTGGTAACCCATATACACGGTAGCGGCAAGCAAAATAACCAGTAATAACAATCTGTACTTCAGAATAAACTGCCCGAGTTTGTACCACATGCGCAATAAATATTGTTAAACGGTTGCAAAGAAACAGATTAATGCCTGTAATCAACTTATTTAATTGGTTAAGATTTTTGGTGTGCCGGCTGTAAAACCAATGGCATCGCCTGTTGTGTCACTCACTTGTACGTTCCGTTTTTTATGGCAGCTACAGCGATCCGTTTGTGTGGCATCATGTACCAATAAACAACGCTTGCCTGTCATTTGCAGCACACGTTTTACAGTGTAATTTCCGGCAACACAAATGCATAAAGGTTTATTCAACACAAAATGGAGATGTGCATTACGGAACATGATTTTTAGGCGTGCACATGTAAACTTCATTCGTTGCTGTCTGAGACCTGTAAGAACACGGCGGTGGCTATCAACTGACAGCGCAGTAACAACCTCATAATATAGAAAAGACCGCAGGAAATGCAGTTGCAGAAAAACATTGCAACTTCGAACCGTGCTGCATAAAGATATACTGCACAAGAGTGCGACGCAACGGACGATGCCAAAAGTACCGCTGCCGGAAAACAACTGTTCAAACACATTGAGCAGCGCTCAATGTAAATGGCTTATATAAAAAGATGCCGCTGCTTACACATAGCAACGCATTAACAAACAGTTTTTCTACCTTCGCAGGAGTAAACACAAACAATCACTCTAAATTTTTTATATGCCAGGTTTTGAATTTTTTGGCGATGAAGAAAGAAAAGAATTGAATGATGTACTGGAAACAGGCATTCTTATGCGCTACGGATTTGACGGGCCCCGCAAAGGCCACTGGAAAGCAAAAGAGCTTGAAACCGCCATTACAGAAACATTTGGTTGTGCGCATGCACAGTTGTTAAGCAGCGGAACCGCGGCGCTTACAACCGCTATGACTGCTTTGGGTGTAGGGTATGGAGACGAAGTGATTATGCCATCGTTTACGTTTGTGGCAAGTTTTGAGGCTGTACTGAGCGTAGGCGCCGTGCCTGTACTGGTGGATGTTGATGAAACACTTACACTTAACCCGGCGGCAGTAAGAAAAGCTATTACTGCCAGCACAAAATGCATTATGCCGGTACATATGTGCGGCAGTATGGCAGACCTTGATGCATTGCAGGAAATATGTAAAGAACACCAGCTTATTCTGCTCGAAGATGCCTGCCAGAGTATTGGTGGCACATACAAAGGAAAAGCGCTGGGCACCATTGGCGACGCCGGTACTTTCTCTTTCGACTTCGTAAAGACTATTACCTGTGGAGAAGGCGGCGTTGTGATGACCAACAACAAAGACGTTTATACAAAATGCGATGGCTATACAGATCATGGTCACGACCATCTGGGTGCAGACCGTGGTGCAGACCTGCACCCGTTTATCGGTTACAATTACCGCATCAGTGAATTACATGCTGCGGTCGGTCTGGCACAAATAAGAAAGCTGCCAAAGTTTTTAGAAATTCAGCAACGCAACCACGGGGTATTAAAAGCTGCGTTACAAACAATTCCGGAAATATCTTTTCGTATAGTGCCGGATGAAAGCGGCGACAGCCGCACTTTCTTAAGCTGGTTTTTGCCAACAGAAGAACTAACCAGGGCTGCCGTTGCAGAAATGAAAGCGCAGGGTATACTGGCAGGTAATTTTTACTGGTTCGACAATAACTGGCATTACATACGCAAATGGGATCACCTGAAAAATGCTGCAGCGTTGAATAAGCTTAACCCATTGCAGGAAGCAGCATTGCTAAAACTGCAAACGCAGGATTTCTCAGCCAGCGATGCTGTAATGAGCCGCTGCGTTTCTACTGCAATCAGTCTTACCTGGACGGAAGAGCAGCTACAGGAAAAAGCAACGAAGATGGCCACAGCTATAAAGAAAGCTTTGAGCAATGCTGCCGTTGGTGTGTAACAATAAACGGCCTTCAGGGCAATAAAAAATGGCCGGCGAACCCGCCGGCCATTTTTTAATTGTATGTTTTGCTATTGGGCAGAATCTTTTGTTATTACAGGTGGTGCAAAGAAGGTAGCTTTTCCTTCTCCGTCTTTGTCGTCTTTGTTTTTACTGGTTACTTCTATGGCGCCGTTTTTTCCCTTATCACCATATTTTTTTATGGCAGCTTCACCCTTTAAAACGTTTAATGAAAGAATGTCGTTGCGTTCAATGGCCACCTGCAGCTCGGCAGATTCAACAATCTTGCCGTCGATAATATAAACAGGAGCGTCTTTGCCAGGTGTGTTTATAAATACAGATGAGTTTTCGTCGTCTGCCCTGGTAGTAACCACCACGGCGCCGGATTTACCCTTTACGTAGTATTTGCTGTTTTCCCATGTTGCTCCCTTCAGCACGTTTACCGATTTAATTTCTGTAAGCTTACCAACCGTTTCTTTAGTACTTTTTTTGCCGTCTACAATGTACACAACGTTGGCAGGCACGTTTACAATTGTAACCTTCTCCACTTTTGGCTTGTTTGTATCTGCAACTGCCGCGCTTGTTTGCATTTGCACATCTGCGGGTGAAATGTGTTGCTCTTCATTGTTGGCATAAGCGGCAATACCTTCCAGTATTTTACGTGCAAGGGTTTCTACCTGTGCATCATCTTTTAAAATGCCAAGGTCTTTTTTATCGGTAAGGTAACCGCATTCTATTAATGCTGCGGGCACGTTGGTTGCCTGTAGTACCCATATACCTACCGGGCGCTGTAACAATGTTTGCGGCGCTGTAAAGTTACCGGCCAGTTGCTGCAACAGCGCAGAGCCCAGTATTTTACTTTTATCCAGTTGTCGGTTATCATTATTTTTTGCTACGATTACCTCTACACCCGAACGGGCAGGTTGTTCTTTTGTAGCCGCATTTGCATGAATGGAGATGAACGCCCCCGCATGCTGGCTGTTTGCAAAATCGGCCTTTTGTTTTGGTGTCATATATACGTCTGCCGTTCTCGTCATTATTACTTCTATACCATACGCTGCGGCTAGTGTTTGTATTTTTTTAGCAACGGTAAGGTTAATATCTTTTTCTTTTGTGCCATCTGTAGCCAGTGCGCCATTGTCTTCCCCGCCGTGGCCAGCGTCTATTACCACCTTAAAATTTTCTTTATTGTCTACTTTAATGACCGGTGTTTCATCATTGTCTTTATGCAGCCTGAATGCAAATAAAAGCACGGTGCACGCCAGCAGTGGCAATACCATAATGCGGCGCAGGTAGCTGAATCCTGGTTCTTTCGAGGTGGTAAGCATAAGTAATCTTCTTTTTATTGGTGAGTAGAAAAAAGGTTGTGCAGGATCAAAATTGAACTTACCATAATGCGCATGCAGCAACATTTCTGCAAAAGCGGCTGCATCACTGTCTGTAACAGATTTGTCATCTGCAATAAACTCGTGTACGAGGTATAACTCTTTCTGGTAAAGCCTGTACAGCGGGTTGGCCCATAGCACTGCCGCCACTATTTGCAGGAAAATCCTGTCGAGCGTATGTTTCTCTTTAATATGGGTAAGTTCGTGTTGCAGTATCAGCCGGCCTGTATTTTCTTCGAGCGAAATATCATTTCTCCAGAAAACATTTTTCAAAAAAGAGAATGGCGCCTGCCGCAGATCGGTATTTACAAAATCAAACTCCTGCATGTTTGTTACAGGATATTTTTGCTTGGTTTTATATATGGCTACTATTCTTGCTGCAAGCATCAGCAGCAAAACGCCGGTTACAGCAAAAGTTATCATCAGCAGTACCTGCTGCCAGTTAATGGCAGCGCCGGAAGATGTAGCAATTGCTGATTCTCCGCCGGCGGCATACATTACATCAAACACTTTTATAGCTCTATCACTGTTACTGGAAACGGTAAAAAGAGCAAGGTTGATGAACGGCAGCGTAATACTCAGCAGCACCGATGCAAGCAGGTAAAACCGGTTATAATAATGCAGCTTTTTGTTGCGCAATGCAAGCCAGTAATAAAGCAGCAGCAATGCGGAGATAATAATTGTTTTAAGCAGGTAAACAGCCAGTGTTTGCAATAGCATATTACTTCTTTTTTAATTGTTGTAACAATAGTTCCAGGTCTTCCACACTTAATTTGTTTTCTTCTACCAGGAATGAAACAGCTTTCGTAAACGAGCCACCGAAGTAGCCTTTTACAACCGTGCTCAGCGAGTTTTTTGAGTACGCGTCTTTAGAGATAAGTGGCTCGTACTGGTTCATTCGTCCATAGATCTCGGTATCTACAAATTTTTTCTCAATCAGAATTTTGAGCAGTGTGGCTACTGTATTGGAATGCGGTTTAGGATTAGGCATTGCTTCTACAATGTCTTTTAAAAATCCTTTTTCAATTTTCCATAAGGCCTGCATTACCTGTTCTTCTGCCCTTGTTAATGTTTTCATGTTGTAAATATTTTATGACCCGGCTGTTGTACCTGTATTGAGCTTTTGTTGCGTCGCACTCTTGTACTGCAGTAGTGCATGCAACACTTCCGGGTGCACCTTCCTGCAATTTCTTTGCGCCGGGTTTACCGGTGAATGTAATCTAAAAATCTTTCAACTAAATTCTTAGTCAAACATAAAACTAAAAATTTAGTTGTACAACTATTTCTTTAGTTAAACATATGTAAATAAGTTTTGGCCTTTTAAAAAAAGCTGAGTCAAAGCAGTTCTTTTGCAATGCTGACTATATTTGTAACAACCGGCAGGCTTAAAACATACAGGCCAAATAATAAATGCTGTTGCTTTTTGGTTTTAAATGCTGCGCCGGTAGTATAAAAGTGCCCACCAGCGGTTTACAGTTGAAGAGTGCGACGCAACGGCAGTTTAATAGCAGCAATGCAGCAGGGCTCCAAAAAAATTGTATTGCTTGGCAGCGATCTGTAATTTTACAAAAGAAAGTTTTTATTATGTCTGATGCAGTAGTAAGCGTAAGAAATGTAAATATTTACCAGGGCAGTAACCTGATTTTGCAGGATGTGAATTTTAGTGTGAACAGGGGCGAGTTTGTTTACCTTGTTGGAAAAACAGGCACAGGAAAGAGCAGTCTTTTAAAAACTTTGTACGGGGAACTTACACTGAAAGAAGGTGAGGCAACAGTTGCGGGTTTTAACCTGAAGGATATGACGTGGAAGAAAGTGCCTTTTCTGCGCAGGAACCTTGGCGTGGTGTTCCAGGATTTCCAGTTGCTTACAGACAGGAATGTACATGAGAACCTTCGCTTTGTGTTGAAAGCTACCGGCTGGAAAGACGAAAAGCTGATCGAAGAAAAAATAAATGATGTGCTGGATAAGGTGGGGCTGAAGAGTAAAGGATTTAAAATGCCTTTTGAAATGAGTGGTGGAGAACAGCAGCGTGTAGACATTGCCAGGGCATTGCTCAATTCTCCCAAACTAATACTTGCCGATGAACCTACCGGCAACCTCGACCCTGAAACCAGCGATGAAATTATGCAATTGCTTATTGCGATAAGCAGGGATTACGGTACAGCCGTTATTATGGCAACGCACGATTTCATTGTGATCAGTAAATATCCGTCCCGCATTTTAAAAACCGAACGCGGCCAGGTATTTGACAGTGCCGTAACAGAAGTTTAAGGCCGGGAAATTGCAGCTGTCTGCTGCTTATGCATATACCTCCCAGATCCATTTTACCATTTGCCTGGCAGAAGCTTCGTTGTTGAAATGATCATGCAAAAATATTTTTCGCGTGGCAATTTCTTCTTGTGTAAAAGGCTCATGAAATAATTGCTCTATACGTTCCCGAAAAACTTCAGGCGTTTCTGTTACGTGGCACAAACTGCCCAGTGTTGTACCGCTAACCATTGCACTGTTTACAAGGCAGTGGCGGCCGTTATATAATGCATTGAGCAATTTTATTTTTATGCCCGTATCATTAAAACATGGCAGCACATGAATGTGCGCTTTGGCAATCATATCCTGCATTTCTTTTTCAGATGGATTTGCAACAATACATGCATTTTCATTTTCATGAACGAGGTCTTCCAGGGCTTTTGAAGGGTTTTTGCCGGTAATAACAATCGGCAGATCACTGTTTGCAAAAATCTTTTCAACCAGCCACCGGGCTGCATAATCATTGGCAGCAACACTCAGGTCTCCATGATACAAACAATATGCACCCATACCTTGTTGCGTGTGCACCTGCCACGGTGGTAAAAAGAGTGGCAGGTAATCCATCGTTTTGCAATGGAGCTGGTTACGATAATATTCTGCATCTTTTTCTGTAACAGACCAAAAAGCCGTGGCATGATCTACAAGTGTCTGCTCGTAATTTTTCAGCAGGCGGCTTTCCCACAGGTAGTAAAACTTCCTGAAAGGTTGTGTGCTGCATTTATACAGTTGATTATAGTAGTCATGTTCCACATTATGGATGCGTACAAATTTTCTGCGCTTATCAAAACGCCTGTCCAAAGTAAGCGCGGTACAATGTACTCCTTCCATAAAAATGGGGTGGTTGTCTTTCAGCAGCCGTTCAAAAAGGTGTTCATTTTTTCTGCCTGCCACTATATAGGGTAGGTTTACAGCAAACCCTTTATGCCCGGTGTTGCGTTTGTAATAAAAGACTTCCTCGCAATACCGGTTTAGCTCCTCCTGCTCGGGTCTTCCATTGGTAAAACAATGCAGGTGAATTTTTACGCCCTGTGCCTGCAACGCAGGCAGTTTGTAAAAAAGATCGTACACGCCGCCATAGTTTGCAGGATATGGAACATCGAGACTTATAATATGTAAGTGCTTATCCAATTTAGTGCTTGTTTTTTACCAGCCGGGTTGCCATGATCACCTGTGGCTAAAGTTGTTTATAAAAAGAAAGCAGTTTTTTTTCTTCCTGCTGCCAGTTGAGTTGTTCTCTTGCTATAACACAATTTTTCTTTAACTGTTCATACAGGGATGAATCATCCAGCAATTTGTTCAAGGCTGCCGCAATGGTACGTTCATCTGTATCATCAATCATCAGGGCAACCTGGTAAATGTCGTTGATGGCCTTGTATTCGGGATAATTTACACACACCTGTGGCACGCCCGCCATTATGTAATCGAAGAAACGATTGCTTAAGGAATAATATTGGTTAAGGCCTGTTTTTTCAAACAAGGTTAACCCTGCAAAGGCGCGTTGTGTAATATTTTTTAGTGCGGAAGGCAGGATAAAACCGGCCAGCTCAATTTTATTGGCGAGGCCGTATGTGTCAATCAGCTGTTTCGTTTGTTCAAAGAAGTTGCCTTTGCCGCAAATTTTTAGCGGGGCATTTACCCGTTGCATGGCGGGTATCAATGTCTCAAAACTTCTGCCTTCATTTACTGCACCCTGGTAGAGTATAAATTTTTCGTCACCCGCCTGATGTTGCAAAGTGTATAATGCGGGCAGGTTCCTGATAATGCCGTAGTCAACATTATAACGCCGCTTTAGTTCTTCTTTTATAAAAATGTTGACGGTATAACCATTCCTGAACTTTGGAACAGCAAATTGCTCAATGAATAACCAGCAGCGGTGTATGAAAGGCCTGGTAACAATTTCCTTTTGCTCGGTAAACAGTTCATGGGCATCATACACGCGGCTTTTGCCTTTCAAAACAGCGGCAAAATAGTTAGGCAGAATAGTATCAAGGTCTACTGCGTAGTAGATATCTGCGCTTTTGAACAGGAGGTAAAAGAAAAGCCGCACATTATAAATAAAGTAAAATGCAATACCTGTTTGGAACAAAGGATTAAGGCGTTTCTGTTTAAAGGGTTGTAATGCCAATTTCGGCGAACCTGCCATGGTTCTGCCAACAAGGGTTACATCATAGCCGTTTTGCACCAGCGAAGTGCAGATTCTTTGCATTCGCTGATCGTAGCTGAGGTCATTGGTAACGGTGCAGATGATCTTTTTCAATGAAAAATATTGCGGCAAAATAACGAGAGTTATACAACAATCCGGCAGAAATGCAGGGATGGTAGAATATTAGCAGATCGTATCTTTTTAAAACCCTGCTGAATTTTTAAAACAATTTCTTTGTATGTTCGGTACATGAAACGTATTGCGTTGTTTTTATGTTCATTACCTCTTTTTGTGCAATCGTATGCACAGGATGATTTTAAAGCCTACACGACCACCATTCCAAATTCTGCTGTTACATTCAAAATGCTCCCCATACCGGCAGGCACATTCCTGATGGGCAGCAGCGAAAAGGAAAGACACCACCAGCCAAACGAAGGTCCGCAGCAAAAAATAACCATTGGTGCGTTCTGGATGGGCGAACATGAAGTGACTTATGATGAATTCCTCCTGTTTTTCAATGACGCAAATACCAGTGTAAATAATATGGTTGATGCCGTAACAAGACCAACGCCACAATACATAGATCTTAGCTGGGGTATGGGAAAAGCAGGCGGGTTCCCCGTAAACAGTATGCAGCAGAAAACAGCCATGATGTACTGCAGATGGTTGTATAAACAAACAGGCCAGTTTTACAGGTTGCCAACAGAAGCCGAGTGGGAATATGCCTGCAGGGCTGGTACCAGCACCGAATTCTATTGGGGAGATGACAGCACCAGGATAGATGAATATGCCTGGTACGATGGTAACAGCCCATACAAGTATCAGCCGGTTATGCAGAAAAAGCCCAATGCGTGGGGCTTGTACGATATGCTGGGCAATGTAAGTGAGTGGGTACTCGATCAGTATGATGAAAATTATTACGCTACTGTTTCGGCAAAACCGAATGATCCCGTAATACCTCCGGCAACAACCTACCCTAAAACGGTAAGGGGCGGCGGGTATAACGACCCTTTGTCAATGATCCGCTGCGCATCGAGGAACAAGTCTGACGTAAGCTGGAACAGGAAAGACCCGCAGGTGCCAAAAAGTAAATGGTGGCTTACAGATGCAAAATCAGTCGGTTTCAGAATTGTGCGCCCGGTAAAACAGCCAACCCCCGAAGAGGCAGAGGCATTTTACAAACAGTATTGATCAGATGCTTAACCACGTTAAAAGACCGTATTCGTGTGAGTAGTATGGCAAACTTATCTATCATCATAAACAACCATTCTCAACATGCCCCGAGCCATCTAGCAAAGGGTACAAATTCTAACGATATGAGCAAAAGAAACAGCGCCAGCAGGCGCAACTTTGTAAAACAAACGTCGCTTATTGCAGGCGGGTTAATTACTGCGCCGATACTGTCAAGAGCCAATTTCTTTTCCGGCTCTGCAGATGTTATTAAAGTGGCACTCATAGGCTGTGGCGGTCGCGGCACAGGTGCGGCCATGCAGGCTATGCTTAGCAAGCAAAATGTAAAGCTGGTGGCTATGGCAGATGCTTTTCGCGACAGGCTCGATGATTGTTACAAAACACTTACAGCAGACGATCTTTCAGATATGACGGGTACCGCAGGCAATATCAAAAACAAGATCGATGTGCCTGAAGAAAGAAAGTTTACAGGCTTTGATGCTTACCAGAAAGCTATTCCACTGGCAGATGTGGTAATACTTACCACACCTCCGGGTTTTCGCCCCATACATTTTGAAGAAGCGGTGAAACAAAACAAACACATCTTCATGGAAAAACCGGTAGCTACCACGCCGGAAGGCATACGCAAAGTGCTGGAAAATGCTGCCATTGCCAAACAAAAGAAACTGAATGTGGTAGTTGGCCTGCAGCGCCATTATCAAAACTCATACAGGGAAATGTTTAGCCGCAAAGACATGATCGGCGATATAACCTCCGCGCAGGCATGGTGGAACAACGACGGCGTATGGGTGAAGCAACGCCAGCCCAACCAAACCGAAATGGAATACCAGATGCGCAACTGGTACTACTTTGTATGGCTTTGCGGAGACCATATCTGCGAGCAGCATATACACAACATCGATGTGATCAACTGGTTCAAAGGTGGCTATCCTGTAAAAGCCCAGGGCATGGGTGGCAGACAGGTAAGAAAAGGTAAAGAATATGGCGAAATCTTCGACCACCATTATGTGGAATATACGTATGCCGATGGCTCTGTGCTCAACAGCCAGTGCCGGCATATTCCGGGTACCATGAGTAAGGTAGATGAATACCTGGTAGGTACCAAAGGCAGCATCAAGTGCGGCGCCGGCACCATACTCGATCATAAGGGCAAGGCCATTTACCAGTACGATATGGAAAAGGAAAACAATCCATACCAGTCTGAGCACGATGAGCTTTTTGCTGCCATTGCCAAAGGCGAGTATAAATTTGCAGATGCTGAAAACGGTGCCAAAAGCACCATGACTGCCATACTGGGCAGAATGGCAACCTACAGTGGCCAGGTGGTAGAGTGGGATAAAGCAATGAACGTAAACATGAACCTGCATCCCGATACCTATACATGGGATTCGCTGCCTAAGGCAGTACCAGGCCCTGACGGTTTTTACGCCATTGCCACGCCCGGTGTTACCAAATACGTATAATGTGTTAGTTCGTAATAAAGCCCGCAATTTTTTGCGGGTTTTTTGTTTTTATACCTGTCGTTATGCGTAGGCTGCTAATGATGACGCCGGCAGCATTGCTACTATCAGCACCTGTTGTGTCACTCACTTGTACGGCTGGTTCTTCAGTCAGCAAGAGTGCGGTTTTGCTGTGTTTCAATAAATAGTTTTTGTGTGCGCTACAAACATCGTTTATTTCATGCAGTGATTGGTTTCTGCGAAGTTGTTTTACTGTTCTTTTTCTTTTGAAAGACAAAGAACAATAAAGTTCAATCAAGAAAAGATATACAGCCCTTTTCTTGCGTTCGCATTGATTAGGCTTTTGTACCACTGTGGCTTCAGCAATAGTAGTTGCATCAGCACGATGATGAATAGCAGTTACCTTAATTGAAATTTTTCTCTGACATCTCTCGTCTCACGATTCACCATTCACCATTCACGATTCACCATTCACGATTCACCATTCACGATTACGCTGCAGTTGCAGATAGGTTCATTTAATAATAGTTGTTTCCTGTTCTTTTGTCTTGACACAAAAGAACCAAAAAGTCAAGCAAGAAAAGATATACAGCCCTTTTCTTGCGTTCGCATTGATTAGGCTTTTGTACTACTGTGGCTTCAGCAATGGTAGTTGCATCAGCACGATGATGAATAGCAGTTACCTTAATTGAAATTGTTCTTTGACATCTCTCGTCTCACGTCTCACGATTCACCATTCACCATTCACGATTACGCTGCAGTTGCAGATAGGTTCATTTAATCATAGTTGTTTCCTGTTCTTTTGTCTTGACACAAAAGAACCAAAAAGTCAAGCAAGAAAAGATATACAGCCCTTTTCTTGCGTTCGCATTGATTAGGCTTTTGTACCACTGTGGCTTCAGCAATGGTAGTTGTATCAGCACGATGATGAATAGCAGTTACCTTAATTGAAATTTTTCTTTGACATCTCTCGTCTCACGTCTCACGATTCACCATTCACCATTCACCATTCACCATTCACCATTCACCATTCACCATTCACGTCTACAACCCGGAGCAGCCGCTTGATGCAATACAGTACAAGAGTGCGACGCAACAGCAGCCAAATGCATATTCAACAGCCAGGCCCAAAAAATTTTCGTAAAAGGAAATAAAATCAATTCCCCACAATTTTGGTAGACTATTAACTGTTGCCACCTTATCTTTGCCTTCTTATGAAATTTGAAGAGATCAAAGAGCGGCTGGAAAGTTACAAGGAACAAGGGCTGAAAATTTTTACCACGTCTTCGTTTCAAACACACAGTATGGTGCTGCTGCACATGATCAGCCGCATCGATAAAAGCATACCGGTCTATTTTATTCATACCGGCTACCACTTTCCGGAAACATTGCAGTACAGGGACCAGATTACAGAACAGTTTGGGCTAAACCTGAAAAATGTTTTTTCAACAACAGCAAAGATCAACCAGCGTGATGTGAGTGGCAAACTCCTTTTTGCAAGTGACCCCGACTATTGTTGCTACCTGAACAAAGTTGCCCCGCTGGAACCCATACTCGCCGAGCATGACATATGGATAAATGGTGTGCGGGCAGACCAGAGCGATACGCGTAAAAGTTTTGCGGTGGAGCAAAAGGCCAAATTTGGTGTTACGCGCTTTCACCCCATGCTCGACTGGAATGGTAAAATGATCTACCAATACATCAATGAATACAATATTCCACGTAACCCGCTGGAAGAAAAAGGCTATTTCAGTATAGGGTGCGAACCCTGTACACGCAAATTTGACCTTGATGCAGCAGATGGCCGCGGCGGCCGCTGGTTTGGCCTCAAAAAAACCGAATGTGGATTGAATACTGAACTTGTTACAAAATAATTTTCATGCGCATCTTAATTACTGGTGGTGCCGGTTATATAGGCACAGAACTCGTATACGCACTTGCAAAGAACAACGCTATAGAGAGTATTACAGTTTATGATAATCTTAGCCGTGGCAACTTTAACCTGTTCCTCGGTAAGCCCGTTAACAGTGAAAAAGTTAAGTTTGTAAACGGCGAATTGCTGGACAGCCGCAACATAAGAAAGGTACTGAAAGACATTGATGTGGTATACCATCTTGCTGCTAAAGTAACCACACCTTTTGCAAATCTTGACGGGCATATATTTGAGCAGGTTAACCATTGGGGCACCGCAGAACTTATTTACGCGCTGGAAGAGTTTCCGGTAAAACAATTTGTTTTTGTAAGCTCTACGGCTGTATACGGCAGTACTACCGCACCTGCAACAGAACTTACCGAACCAAGGCCAGACAGTTTTTATTCTATTTCCAAGCACCGGGCAGAGCAGCACGTACAACGCCTGTATAACAAGATGAATACACATATCATTCGTCTTGGCAACGTGTATGGCTACAGTAAATCGATGCGGTTCGATGCTGCTATTAACCGTATTATGTTTGATGCGCATTATAGCGGGAGAATAACCATTAATGGTACCGGCAATCAACACCGGTCTTTTATTCATATTGATAAGGTGACAAGCGTACTGGCACAGTTGCTGGAGGTATCTATACCAAGCGGCCTGTACAACCTTACCGATAAGACGCTGAGTATACTGGACATAAGTGAAGCATTGCAAACGATTTACCCTGACCTGGAATCGTTTTTCATTAATCAGAATTATGCCGGGCATGATCTGCAGGTAGAGCGTAATTCAAACCTGCTTCCATACATTCAGCTTACGGAAAGCAGCCTGGAAAATGAGCTGCGTGCTTTTAAGGAGCAGTTCTCATTTAATATTGGTGGTGCCGGAGACGTGTACGTAATTTAACAGCCTGCAACCAACTGGAGTATTATAGGTTACGGCGGGCTTTTGATGCAGCAATGATTATAGAACAACATAGCTGGTAAAACAACGGGTAGCAAATTTGCTACCCGTTGTTTATTCAATATTCAAACAGTTATTATTATTCGTAATTCGCAAAATGCAATACATCATAATGGGGTGCAAGCAGTTCCAGGAATTCTTTTGAGAAAATGGCTTTTTGCAGGCGCCTGTTATCAAACCATACACATTCGTATCTTTCTTTTTGCGCTATTTCTGCATGTTCAGAAGGAAGAGAAGCCATGCCTTTGATCATCATGGTAAGGTTGCTCAGTTTAAGCTTAACGGCATCGCCGGGTTTAAAAAAGTAGTTCATAGCATTTTGGTTTTTCTGATTGGATAATAGTTATCTAACGCAATTATTTTTTTGTAAGTATGATTAAACCTTAGAAAATACTTATAAAAAAAACTTTAATACTTACCACTGCTGGTTTTATTTTCAACGGAGAATTATTACCTTTCTTCAAAACCCTTTTCTTATGCCTAAAGCCCTTTTTATTATATGCTGCTTGTTCCTGGGTGCTCATACCTATGCACAACAAAAAATTGACATTACAGAGATCAGTCAACACACCGGCGATAGCGTTACAGTTTGCGCAAAAGTGTTTGGTGGCATATTCCTATCAGCTGCAAAAAATCAACCCACATTTCTTAATGTCGGGGCTGCCTACCCACATCAACCATTAACTGTAGTAATCTGGAACAATACAAGAAAGCTCTTCAGCTATAAGCCGGAGGAACAATTTAAAGGCAAAACAGTTTGCGTTACCGGTAAGGTTGAACTGTTTAATAATAAACCACAGATCGTGGTGCAAAAGCCGGAACAGCTGGAAGCGCAATAAACGTTAACCGCTCGTATTACAACCTGCTTAAAATCAGCGGAAAAAAATGCGCATTTTTGAAAAAAACGTATATTGTGCCACTTTGAAAAAGCTGGCTGCCATACTACTTCTTGCAATATTTGCATTCAACACTGTTGGTTACAGGCTGTTTTTCAATATGCTGGAATCTACTACAGATGCAGCTTTTACCGCTCAGCTCGATCATGGGAACTACGATAGCAAAGACCTTGTAGAGGTTAAAGTACCTATCAATATGCCATACCAGGTAGCTACCCCTGCCTTCGAACGGGTAGATGGTGAAATAAACGTGAACGGCCAGGTATATAAATATGTAATGCGCAAAGTGCAGGCTGATACCATGACCTTACTCTGTTTGCCGCACTACGAAAAAACGGCCTTACAAAACAAGGCAACTGAATTTGCCGGCAAAGTGAATGATCTGCCGACAAACGATACCAACAAAAAAGCTGAAGCATTCAAAATGCTTACAGCAGATTTCGATATTACAGAAAACCTGTCCCTGGCAGGTCTTCAAACCTCACAAGCAGTTTCTAACCTATACAGAAACGCCGGATTGTCCCGCACATTTATTCCTGAAAATGGTCAGCCACCGGAAGTGTTTTGCTAAATAAATTTCATCCGGTTGGTTTAAACAGTTGTGAACTATTAATATAGTACCGGTAATGGAGTGCAGCGCTATCATACTGCACGTTTAATAAAGGAAAATCAGCAGCCACAACTGTAATGTTCTATTTTTTTAGTAATGAAAGGATTTTTGTTCGCTGCTCTTGCAGCTTTGCTTCTACTATGCTCATGTGGCGATGATAACGCTTACATCAAAGAAATGCACGACCCGCTTTTGTACAATAAGACTGTAAAAAAGCTAAACGACATTGTGCTGGAAAACAACTTCCCGCCAATGATTGCAGCCCGCAATTATGCTTATGCCAACATTGCGGCCTATGAGGTTATTGCAGCCGGTGACAGTAATTATGTTTCCCTCAGCGGGCAGATTAAACACCTGCCACCAATGCCGCAACCTTCAAAAGAAGCAAAGATCGACTTTGAATTTGCTGCATTACTTGCATTTTGCAAGGTGGGCAATGCCGTTACTTTTCCGGAAGGAAGTATGGACGAATATGTGAGTGATCTTAAGAAAAAAGCAGATGATGCGGGAATGCCTTCAGCTATTTTTGATTCCAGCGTGGCCTATGGCAACAAGGTTGCAGACAGCATTTTAAGCTGGAGCAAAAAAGACAAGTATGCACAAACGCGCTCTGCCACCAAGTTTACTGTAACAACTGAAGACGGCCGTTGGGTACCTACACCACCCATGTATGCACAGGCTGTAGAACCTCATTGGATGGAGATCAGAACACTGGTTATGGATTCTGCTTCGCAGTTCATGCCCGTTCGCCCTCCCAAATACGAGCCAATGAATAAATCGAGCGTGTTCTATGGCGCGGTAATGCATGTAAAAAATACAGTTGACAGTTTAACAGATGAGCAAAGACACATAGCAGATTTCTGGGACGATAATCCTTTCAAACTAAATGTAAGCGGCCACGTAATGTACGGCACTAAAAAATTCTCTCCTGCCGGCCACTGGATGAATATTGTTGGCATTCTCGCCAGCAAAAAGAAAGCAGATTTTGATGAAACAGTTTGTGCGTATACCAGGGCATCCATTGCACTGTTCGAAGGTTTTATAAGCTGCTGGGACGAAAAGTACCGCAGTAATTATATACGCCCCGAGACCGTAATAAACAAGTATTACGATCCTGAGTGGAGGCCCTATATACAAACACCGCCTTTCCCCGAGTACACAAGTGGCCACGCAGTAATTTCTGCAGCCGCAGCGGAAACAATGACAGACATGTTTGGAGACAACCTTTCCTATACAGATACATCAGAAACAGAGTTTGGTATACCCCCACGCTCATTTCCTTCCGTTCGCAAAGCTGCTGAAGAAGCAGGCCAGTCAAGGGTTTTTGGCGGCATACACTACAAGTATTCGTGCGATGTTGGCAATGCTGAAGGTAAACTTATCGGCCAGCTCGTTATACAACGGCTGCGTATGAAAAAATAACTTCAGTAACAGCAGGCGGTTTCACTTACAGGCAAACGTCCCAACGCCGCATGTATTTGATACAACCCGCTGCGGTTTATTACTGTGCCATTTTTGTAACCAGCAGCGGTCTTTCATGGCATCGCCTGTTGTGTCACTCACTTGTACTGTAAAGCATATGGCAACAGTGAAACAGCCACCTGCGCACAACGCATCATCTCATCAACGCTTTTCTTTTATATGAAAAAGCAATTTATCTGCACGTATCAAAGCATTGACTAAAGCAAACACCAATTTTTTTTGATCCAAAAGGAGCAAACAACCAAACTAAAAGTATGAAACAGCTTATATATTCCCTGTCTGTTATAGTGTGTCTCTTTGTAGTATCTCAAAATGCCAGGGCACAGGGTTGCGTTGCCATCAGAGGCAATGGCGCCACCTGTGCTTTACAACATCCTGATTCAATACCAACATCCAAGTGGACATTTGGTACAAACTACCGTTACTTTAAATCATTCAGGCACTACAAAGGAAAAGATGAGCAATACGAGCGCCTGGAGCAGCATACAGAAGTAATTAATTACAGCACAGCCGTAGATCTCACACTCGTACGCAATCTCAGCAGCAGGTGGTCTGTAATGGTAGATGTACCTATACTTTCCAATGCACGCTCTTCTTTGTACGAGCATGGGCTGGTAAATGGTGCATACATCAAAAAGGAAAGACATACCATGCATTCTTACGGCCTGGGAGACATTCGTGTAGCAGCATACCGCTGGATGCTCGACCCGGCTAAAAGTAAAAAATTCAATTTCCAGCTGGGTTTGGGAATTAAGTTTGCGTCAGGCCAATACGATTACGAGGACTATTGGTACAACGTAGGCCCGGACACAACAAAACAGCTACGCACCGTAGACCAGTCAATACAACTGGGCGATGGCGGCACAGGCATAACGTTCGAACTAAACACCTTCTATAATATTGCAAAGAACCTGAACGTTTACGGCAACTTTTATTATTTGTCAAACCCAAGAGAGCACAATGGTGTAAGAACATACCGCGAAACGCTTTCACCTTCTTTGTACAACGAAGACATCATGAGTGTTCCCGACCAGTACATGGCGAGATTTGGTTTCAACTACATGCTTAAAGGCCTGCAGGTTGGCGCCGGTTTACGCTGGGAAGGTATACCCGTAAATGACCTTATTGGCGGCAGCGGCTACTTTCGCAGACCCGGTTACGTTATGTCTGTAGACCCGGCAGTAAGCTACAGTTTTAAAAAAGTAAATGTATATGCTGCAGTGCCGGTAGCACTGGTGCGCAACAGAACACAAAGTGTAACAGACAAAGAGTATTCAGAAAAGTTTGGCACATTTAAACAGGGCGATGCAGCCTTCGCTGATTACACGATCAATGTAGGTGTGGCGTTTAAATTCTGATCGCTATCGCCCAATAAGGATATGAACGCACAAGAGTGCGACGCAACAAAAGCCCCATGCCTGGCAAATGCCGGGCCCAAAATAAAAACTATAACCATCTACTAAAACGACGCTTTATGAGAATCTCAAAACTTGCAAAACAATACCTTACAGGAGTGTTATTGTTTATGCTTTTACAATCACAAACAGCAACGGCACAAACAGATGCCGATGCAATCATGATGGCTAAAAACAACCTGTGTATTGGCCCCATGTACATGCACAGCAGTTGGAAAAATTACTGGGAAGGAACATTTAAAAGAGATAACCAGAACCTGGGAACGGTGTCTACGCAAATGTTTAGTGTAATGGGTAATTACGGTATTAGTAACAAGCTTAATTTTTTGTTTAATGTACCTTATGTAAAAACGAAAGCAACGTTGGGCACACTGCGCGGCGCAGAAGGTATACAAGACCTCTCGCTTTGGTTAAAATGGATGCCGCTGGAGAAAAAAGTTGGTAAAAATACCACGTATGCAGTCTATGGAATTGGTGGTTTCAGCACACCGCTGTCTAACTACCAGGGCGATTACCTGCCGCTTGCATTGGGATTGAGCAGCACCAATTTTACCGGCAGATTACTGGCAGATATACAGCATGGCGATTTCTTTGCTACTGCATCAGGGTCTTATATAAAAAGAAGTAACATTACCATTAACAGGGATGCCTATTATACAACCACCATGCATTATACCAATAAGGTTGATATGCCGGATGTGGTGGCTGCACAATTCCGCACAGGTTACAGAACAGAACGCTGGATTGCAGAAGCGTTGTTTGATTACAACAACACGCTGGGTGGCTTTGATATAAGAAAGAACGATATGCCTTTTCCAAGTAATAATATGGATATGATTGCTGCAGGCCTCAATTTTAAATACACTTTTAAAAATGTTCGCGGCTTATCGCTTACGGGCGGTGGTACGTATGTTTTGCATGGCAGAAATGTAGGCCAGAGCACCATGTTTAACGGTGGTGTATTTTATATTTTACGTACGGGCAAAACAACCGGCGCAGTGCATACCTGTAAACTGTGTGGTAAATAATTACAGTAACCCCTTATTATAAAATTGATCATGATGAAAAAGATAATATTCCCACTTGCTGCAATAATCTCCGTTTCATTAATATACCTCGGTTGTTCAAAAGATATACATGAACGTACGGCAGATCTGCCGGCGTTAAACCCCGCTAACATAGACCTTGATGCAGGTGCGTGGAAGCTGGTGCTTTTATCGCGCCCCGACTCTTTTGCAGTGGCGGCACCTGCTGCCACAAACCTGCCCGGTTACATTGGTGAATTGAACGAGATAAAAGGCCTGCAGGCAAACCTTACTGATGACCAGCGTGCGAAAATAAAATTCTGGGCAGCCGGTGCTGTGTTGAGAATGAATGAACTGATGCGTGAGCTGGTAGCAAAGCATAATCTTCCACCATACCAGAATGAAGATGACACTTACCCGATCCCTAATTCAGCAAACCCGTTTGCCTACCCGCAGTTCCCGTTTTCAAACCCGCCGTATGCAGCACGTGCATATGGGTATGTAAGTGCTGCGCAGTATGATGCATTGGTTGCCTGCTGGTACTATAAGAAGTTGTATAACAGGGCTGCACCATACAAGGTAGATTCAGTTATTAATGCCAATGCAATGGCTGCTAAAACAGATCTGCCGTCTTACCCGTCTGAGCAGGCGGTTTTGGCCGGCGTTACAGCAGAAATGATGAAAATGTTGTTCCCTACAGAAATAGCATATGTGAACGCAAAGGTGGAAGAGCTGCAACTGGCTACCATGGCTTCCGGTGCATGCGTACGAAGCGACTGGGCTGCGGGTGAAGCACTCGGCCGCCAGATAGCATCTGTATTTGCAGCGCGTGGCCGCAGTGATAATACTTCCAAAGCCGTTGGTACCCCTGCACAGTGGGATAGCCTGGCACAGGCATGTATAGACAGGGGCGAAACACCGTGGATCAGCCTTGAGACGCCAAAAAGACCACCTATGTTGCCTTTCTTTGGCAATGTGCGTCCCTTTTTATTCGATTCTTTAACGGTAAAGAATGTTTTGCGCCCCGGCCCGCCACCTTCTACCAGCAGTGCGCAAATGAAACAGGAAACAGAAGAGGTAAAAAGCTATGTGGTTAACCCCAGTGCAGAAAACCTGAAGATCGTACAGTTTTGGGCAGATGGCGCGGGAACAGCCACACCTCCCGGTCACTGGAATGCCATAGCATCTGAAGATTTTATTGACAAGCATTTTAGCGAAGTAAGATGGGCAAGAAATCTTGCACTCTTAAACATGGCAGAGATGGATGCAGCTATTGTATGCTGGGATACGAAATATCATTACTTCAATCCACGCCCTAGCCAGATGGATCCGTCTATTAAAACATTGACAGGCATTCCAAATTTTCCTTCTTACATATCTGGCCATTCAACATTCAGCGGAGCCGCAGCAACCATACTTGGGCACATTAATCCTGAAAGAGCCGACGATTACATGAAGATGGCAGAGGAAGCTGCAAAATCAAGATTGCTCGGTGGCATACATTATAATGCAAGCGATTGTAAAGTGGGTATGGATGTAGGAAAGAAAGTTGGCAATTATGCTGTACAACGCGCATTAACAGATGGAGCAGAATAAGATTTTTTTGTCTGATAATAAGCAATAGTTATAGAAGTACCCTCCTTGTTTCCACAGGGAGGACATTCTATACAACAAAAATGAAAAGAACTTTTTCTCATATAGATTTTAAAGCAGTTATAGTTGAACACTTCCTGTGTCTACAGGAAGTGTTTCTTTCATTTATTGAAAGTCAGAAATCAACATACAGATATTGTCAAAAATTGAATGTTTTGTAAAGATTTCAGCAGACTGACGTTTACCAGCAGGCATGTAATCATGACCAACATCAGTTCAAACACCTGTCGGCAATTTTATTTTTGAAACAACTAAAACAAAACTTATGCAAACCAATGTGCTGGTAAACGAAAGAAAAACCTTTACTTATTACCTGTCTGTACTAAGAATAAGCCTTGGCATTGTTTACCTGTGGTTTGGTGCTTTGAAGTTCTTCCAGGGCATCAGCCCTGCTGAGCAACTGGCCATGCAAACCATTCATAAACTAACATTCGGGCTTATAGACGATCATACAAATATTCTCATGCTTGCATTATGGGAATGTGCAATAGGCATTATGTTTATTACAGGCAGGTTGCTTAAAACAGCGCTGATCCTGATGCTGGCACATATGGTGTGTACTTTTACACCGTTTATATTTTTTCCCCATGAAACATTCCGGTATATGCCTTATGGTCTTACGCTCGTGGGCCAGTACATTGTTAAGAATATTGTATTTATAGCTGCAGGGCTCGTATTGTGGAAAGCAGAGAAACAAAAAGATTAAAACCGATTTCCCGCGTAAATATCAAATACTAAGCAAATGAAGAAACTGGTAGTATTGGCAACTGTATGTTTGATCAGTGCAAAAATGTATGCGCAGACTGATACGCTAAAAACAAATGTATTGCAGGAAGTAAAGGTAAAAACACAGGTAAATACAGTAGACCGCTTACCTGCTGTTGTGGGAACAAGAATCTGGAGTGGCAAAAAATCTGAAGTGCTGAATGTATCAGGGATGGATGCAAACATTGCTGAAAAAACACCCCGGCAGATTTTTGCAAAAGTGCCCGGCGTTTTTGTGTACGACATGGATGGCAGCGGCAACCAGGTAAACATCGCTGTACGTGGCCTCGATCCCCACCGCGGCTGGGAGTTCAACATTCGTAAGAACGGCATAATCACCAATTCAGATATGTATGGTTATCCTGCCAGTCATTACAGTATGCCTATGGAGGCTGTGGAAAGAATTGAACTGGTACGTGGCACAGGTTCATTACAATATGGCGCACAGTTTGGCGGCATGCTAAACTATGTTACCAAACAGGCAGACACTACAAAACAGCTCAGCTTCGAAAGCATCAATACTGCAGGTTCTTTTGGTTTGCTGAGTACCTACAATGCAGTGAGCGGCAGAATAGGCAAACTGGACTATTACGCTTATTACAGCAAACGCCTATCCGATGGGTACCGTGCTAACAGCAGCACGAAATATGAAGCGCAGGCATTTATGCTGCAATACAACATATCAGGAAAATTAAGACTGAAGGGAGAACTTGCAAGATCGAATTATGTGTATAACATTCCGGGCCCGCTAACGGATAGTATGTTTAATGCAGACCCGCGGCAATCTTCCCGTTCAAGAAATTATTTTAACCCAGATATTTATGTGCCATCTGTCAACCTTGAGTGGAACATTACATACAAAACGAAATTATCCATAACAGCATCTGCGGTTCTCGGGGCCAGAAACAGTGTACAATTCGATAAACCGGCCGATGTGAAAGACAGCATAAATACGCAAACGTTACAATACGCTAACCGCCAGGTAGATATAGATCATTTCAACAGCTATACATTCGATGCAAATATTTTACACCAGTACAGCTTTTTAAACCGGCAGCATACAGTAACGGCAGGGGTGCAGGTTTTTAACAATGACCTCCACAGGCAGCAACAGGGTAAAGGCACAACAGGTGCAGACTTTGATCTTACACTTGTGGATGGTAAATGGGGGCGCGACCTTCATTTTAAAACAAAGAACATTGCTGTATATGCCGAAAACAATTTCAGGATGTCAGATAAACTAACTGTAAGTCCCGGTATACGATGGGAGCATGGCCAGTCTGACATGAGCGGTTATATAAGCTATTACAGCGGGCAAAACCTGCCCAATACCATTAAGCACGATTTTGTATTGCTTGGTTTAAATGCACAGTATGAAGCAACTAAAAGCAGCAACTTTTATGCAGGCTTTGCACAGTCTTACAGGCCGGTAATTTTCAAAGACATTATACCGGCATCTGTGTACGAAGTGGCAGATAAAAATCTAAAAGATGCATATGGTTACACGGTGGAAGCAGGCTACCGTGGTAATGCAAACGGTTTTAAGTGGGATGTTAGTGTGTTTCACCTCGGGTACAACAACAGGTTGGGTTCATTGAGTATGCTGAATGATACCGGTGCATACATTCTTTACAGAACCAATATTGGCAACTCCAGGACGAATGGCGTAGAACTTTTTGCAGAGTATGGCACCAACATCGGTCATAAATTTTATTGCAGCGTTTTCACTTCTTCTGCGTGGATGGATGCACGTTATAAAAATGCATCAGTAAAATCCGGCAGCGCCAATGTAAGTGTAGACGGCAATAGCGTAGAAAGTACACCACAGTTTATTTCGCGCAATGGTGTGAGCGCAAAATTTCTTAAGGCCAGCATATCGGTGCTCTATAGTTATACTGCAAAATCGTATGCAGATGCTTTGAATACCGTGCAGCCTTCTGCCAATGGCGCGGTTGGCCTCGTGCCCTCTTATGGGTTGTTTGACATAAACACGTCTTACCGTTTTAACGACCGGTGGATGCTGCGGTTCAATATTAATAATGTGTTCAACAAACAATACTTTACCAAGCGCCCTACCTTCTATCCCGGTCCGGGAGTGTGGTCTTCAGATGGCAGAAGTGTAAACTTAAGCGTAGGTATAAAAATCTGATTTTTTTTTGGGGGCTTTATACATTTAAACACCGTGTGTCTACGCGGTGTTTTTTTTGTGGAGATTAGCTGTGTAGCTACTATCACCGCCTGTTGTGTCACTCACTTGTACGGCAGATCTTTATTCGGCATGGTGTAAGTCGCTTTCTTTTTTTGTAACAGCCTTTAGCGCTGCGTGGTGTTTATGTGAGGTATGTTGTTAACGGTGCAACGGCCTGTTGCCGCGTGACCAGGTTTTTGCACGCTGTATACATTTGTTTTGTGATGATGCTTTGCGTAATTGTTTTTGTGATAAAATGAGTATTGCTGTAAACCTGCTTTATATAATGTACGGGCCGGTATAAACAGATCGCTGAAGCTGCCATAACAAACGGAACGTACAAGTGAGTGACACAACAGGCGATGCCATGTTGATCCAATGCCGGCCAACCAAACTTAATAGGCTTGTTTCTGTGTAACCAGTGTGGTGTCTGACGTTAAAGTCGGTACAATATAACCGCCGGTATCTATACGCGTGTTGGGAAAAGTTTGTTGAAGCAACGGAAAGTTCCTACCGGTAATATTTGTTTGGTATATATACAATGCAGCAAGGTTTTTAAGCGGCTTTAGTTGTGTAATACCCGCTGCTGTAATTTTTGTGTTTACGAGATTGAGATAAAAAAGTTTGTCGAGCGGCAACAAAGCTTTGAGACCATTATCAGTAATAGCAGTACCATCCAGATAAAGTTTTCCAAGAGTAGTGCATTGTGCAATGTTTGCTAATGCCGCATCGGTTATATTGCTGTTGCTGAGTTTAAGCGAAAAAAGTTGTTTATGAAGTTGTGTAAGCAATTGCAGGTCTTTGGTATCAACTATTGTATCGTTCATGAAATTTACCGACAGATAATTACTGTTTAGAGCAAGTGGTAAAACAACCGCACCCTGCTCTTTCAACTGTTTAATAATATTGGCATCGGCGGGTTCTACCGGCGCAGCTGGCAGGTTGTCTGCAGCTTTTAGTTCAGTACTTACATTTTGCAGCGCAAGCAGCAGGGGTTTTATTTTACCATCCTGCGGAAGTTCTTTTACTGTTTTGTTGAAAGCGGCGCCATTGTTGATCCACCAATGCAATAATGCAACCTGGCTTTCGCTCAACTGTGACTTTTCTTTTGGTGGCATATGGTCATCATTGTCCATGGGCAGCAATAATCTTTTGATCATTTCACTTTCTGCTGCATTGCCGCTGGTTATGATGGCCCCGTCTTCTCCACCTTTCATAAGCGATTCCGGGTTATCCATACGCAGTTTGCCTTTCTGTTTGTTGGCGCCATGGCAGGAATAGCATTTTGTTGCAAGTATCGGCTCCACCACATCTGCATATACCTGCGCCTGCTGTACGTCGGCAATGGGCTTTATGTTGCTTACGGCAGTATCATCACCGGTAATATTTTCAAGCGGTTTGGAGAGATAGTCTGACCCATGTGTAAGTGAACCACCTAAATGGCCCGTTACCATTATAAGTACCAGCAACGTAAGCGAGAGCAGTGTTTTGTTCACTTTAAATGCATCGTTCTTTTCTTTTGCGTAGAGTATGAGTGCTGTAAGCGTAGTGGCAATGCCCATCCACATGTGCCAGCTTACAAGATCTTTGTCATAATCATCACTGATAGAAAGCAGGTAACCTGTTACCGAAGCAAACAGCCCTGATATTGCACCTGCAAGCAGTGTAACAGGAATAGCGTGTTGCAGGGCATAATATTTTTTCTTCCGCGACAATACCTGTAACAACAATGCCAGTAATAAAATGCCTATTGGCAGGTGCACCAGTAAAGGATGGAGGTGGCCGATAAATTCAATCATAAAAAAAAATCTTAACTGTATCTCTTCCTGAACGTTTGCATCATAAACACATTGATTGCCCATTGATCTGCCAGTGGCTGCATAGTATATGGAACAGTTGGCAGGTAAGTTGGCGGGCCAAACTCTGTAAGCACCGTAAGTATTTCACCCTTCTGTTTTTTTATCTTCACAATTTTATCCCACCATGCAAAATGTGCGTCTACGGCATCTTTCCATTCCGGTGCACGCGGGTCGTTTACCTGCGGCCCTTCCTGGTGGCCAATCCTGGCATGTATATGATCAGTACGCTCAAGGGCCATAGCCATTGTACCCGGCTGATCCTGCAATAAGCTTTCGCTTACATTACACCAGTGCGAAACATCGAGCGTAATACGCAGACCAGGAATCTTTTCAAAAAAATGTTTTGCAACCGGCGCAGCAAACAACATGCGGGAACGATGTGTTTCATGACAGATCTTTATGCCCGTATCTTTTGACAAAGCAAGCGTATAATCAACAAGTGCTTTGTTCTCTTCAAAAGAAAAAAAGTCTTTGCCGGAATGGCAGTTAATATACAGCGGCCGCTGTATATTGTTTGTTGCAGCGGCATTGATCATTTTTTTAAAGCTGTCTGCGTGCTGCTGATAATCACTTTCATGACCAGCCGTAAGAAACCCCACAGCGAGATCATATTTTTTCAGTGTGGCAAAGAGTTCCTCCTGGTCTTTCTTTTCTGTTGGCCACCATATCTCAATTCCGTCATAGCCTTCTTTTTTTACTTTTTCACAATAGGTGTCAAGCGTTCCTTCAAAGCCCCAGTTGGTAGCAAGCATTTTTAGCTGGAAATCATTTTTCATATTATCTGTATTTGAAGCAAATCCATACCGGGCCACAGATGCCATCAACATTGCATATGCACCGGACTGGAGAAATTCTTTTCGTTTCATTGTTGTTTTACAGGTATCAGTCCATACTCAAAGCATATCGCAGCTTAAGCATTAAACAGTGCTGAAAATTAATATATGTTCACAAATAAGGCGGCAATTAAAATACGAAGCAGCAAAATTCGTTTATGAAGCAAATTCAATATTTTATGCTCATCGAACAAAAGTTATTTTATAATAACGATTGGAAGACAGTATCAAAACCGCTGTTAGAAAGCGAAGCCTGCCAGCTTGTGTTTGCTTTTGGTCATTCAGACTTACTCAACAACAACGATATTTATGCAACGATCTCGCAGGCATACCCCGCTGCATCGGTTGTATATTGTTCTACAGCAGGCGAAATATGTTGTGGTAAATGTTTTGATCATACACTCACGCTAACAGCCATAAAATTTGAACGAACAACCATTCAAACAATTTCTACCAATATCAGTGATCACCGGAATAGTTACGATTGCGGCCTTTATTTAAGAAATGCTTTTGAAAACAACGGGTTGAGATGTGTGTTTGTAATTTCAGATGGCACATTGATCAACGGCAGCGATCTTGTAGACGGCCTGAACCATGCCAATACTACCGGCACACTTATTACCGGTGGCCTCGCCGGCGATGGTGCAAGGTTTGAAAAAACGTATACTTCATTAAATAGCAGACCTGCGCCGGGCAATATCATTGCCATTGGTTTTTATGGCACACACATTCATTTTGGTCATGGCTCGCTGGGTGGATGGGATGAATTTGGCCCGCAGAAAAAAGTTACTGCTGCTGCAAAAAATATATTACATGAAATTGACAACCGCTCTGCGCTTGACTTATACAAAGAATATTTAGGGCCATTCAAAGAAGAATTGCCTGGTTCCGCCTTGCTGTTCCCTATTTCTCTTACCGAGCCGGATAATGACCGCAAAGTAGTACGCACCATTCTCAATATAGACGAGCAGCGCAAGAGCATGACCTTCGCCGGCAATATGCCCGTAGGCAGTAAGGTGCGTTTAATGAAAGCAAACTTCGACAAACTGATCGATGCATCTGCAACGGCCGCTGCTGCAACATTAGCACCGGGAGATGATCAGCCGGATCTTGCAATACTCATCAGTTGCATTGGCCGGAAACTCGTTTTACAGGATCGCGTGTCTGAAGAAATAGCCGCCGCAAAAGATAAATTTGGCGCAGCCACAGCAATTACCGGCTTTTATTCTTACGGAGAAATCGCTCCCTTGCAGCATACCAGCGAAAGATGTGAACTGCACAACCAGACAATGACCATTACCACAATCAAAGAATCGTAAACAGATGGCTGCACAACAAAACGGCAAGCATTATCACAAAATATTAGACAGGCAACTCAAAGATTTTGTTGAGAAAGGCGGTGAAATAACACCAGCCTTCGAGTCATTCATTGAGCAGGTATCAAAAACATACCAGTTGTATGAACGCGACAAAATGTTGGCAGATCATGCTTTTGCCGTAAGTGAAAAAGAATACCAGGATGTGTTGCAGAATCTCAGTGAACAAAATGTGATCATCAGCCAGTCTGTTTTTAAACTCAATAAAGCCATTGCCGAGCTCGATCCTGATAATCTTTTTACCAACAGCACATCCGGCACTGAAATAATTGATGTAATTGATTTTTTAGAACAGCAAATTCTGAAGCAAAAAAAGCTGGAGAACGAACTCATCAGTGCAAAAGAGATTGCAGAAAAAGCATCTAGGGCTAAGAGTGAATTTCTATCGGTCATGAGCCACGAAATAAGAACGCCGCTCAATGCCATTATCGGGTTGTCTTATATCATTATGGCAGCAAATGATCTTAACCCAACACAGCAGCACAATATAAAAACGCTGCATATATCCGCACAGAACCTGCTTGTTCTCATCAATGATATCCTCGATTTCAACAGGATTGAAGAAGGCAGGATCACATTGTCTGAAACCAATGTGGACCTCTGCAGTCTTATTAAAAACATCAGGGCCGCACACAACCAGTCTGCACAGGAAAGAGGGAATAAGATCAGGCTCATGATAGACCAGGATGTACCAGCGCTCGTAGTGAGCGATGAGGTAAGATTAAACCAGGTATTTACCAATCTGTTGTCCAATGCTATCAAGTTTACACAAAACGGCCAGGTAACGTTTGAGGCATCCGTTGTAAGCCAGACTGTCAACACCGTAGCCATCATGTTCTCTGTACAGGATACAGGTATCGGCATTGCAGGTGATAAGCTGGAAATGATCTTCGATAAATTTACACAGGCCGATGCTGAGATCACCCGCAGTTTTGGCGGTTCCGGTCTCGGGCTTTCCATTGTAAGAAAGTTGTTGAAACTGTTTCATTCAGATGTGTCTCTCGAAAGTGAAATAGGCAAAGGCTCCAGGTTTTACTTCACCATAGAGTTTGAAAAAGCACAGCCTGGCAATAATGATTATGCCAAAAAAGATTACACAGAACCGTTGACAGACTTTACCGGCAAGCGCATACTGCTGGTAGAAGATGTAGAGTTCAATATTCTTTTTGCAGAACAGATTTTAAAAACCTGGGGTGTAGAGTTAGATATAGCCGTCAATGGCCGCGAGGCACTGCTCAAAGCCTCAAGCACCAGCTACGATCTTATACTCATGGATCTTCGCATGCCGCTGATGGATGGTTTTACAGCAACAAAAGAGATCAGGCGTTTTAACACACAAATTCCCATTATAGCATTAACAGCCTCTGCCAGCGCAGAATTGCTCGATAGAATAGTGGAAGATGGTTTCAACGACCATGTACTAAAACCTTTTGCACCAAAAGACCTTAACAGGGCCATTGGTAAAGCCTTGTCTTTAAATTAATACTCGTCCACAGGCAGGAATTTTCTTTTTTATGAGCCCGGCTTATGTGCATGCATCAGGCTTTGCTTGCGTCGCACTCTTGTGCGCCAATGCATTGCTCAGCAGCTCCGGCACAATTTTCTTACCGTGTAAACAATTTTGCATAAAGCATAGTGCAGTATGGCACACTGCCACGATAATCTTATTTTGTATACAAATAATTGTTGCGGTATGAAAACGCTTATGCTGTTATGTACACTGGTTCTTACAATCACCTGCCATAGCCAGGATGTATTCATCAATTATCCTGCTCCCGAAGGCATACAGCCTGCACCCGATTACCAGCTCGAAATAAATGGCCAAAAGGTTTTTGTGTACAACACCAGAAGTGCAGCTTATGCATACTGTTCATTCAGTGGGCAGCTACATGTAACTGTTACGCCATCTGCAAAAGTGTACTATTACACAATACGTCCCTTAAGCCGTAATATCAGTGCCTCGGCAAACAATAACCAGGTTTCTTTCATACTTACAAAACCGGCACACTTAAGTATTGAAATAAACGGAAACAAACGAAGGCCACTATTTCTTTTTGCAGATTCTTTGGAACAACATATACCAGACAGCACACAGAAGAATGTGACGTACTACGGGCCGGGTATACACAAGGTTGGTAATGTACCTGTAAAAAGCAACCAGCTTGTGTACATAGCCGGCGGTGCTGTGGTGGAAGGAGCGTTCGATATTTCCAACGCGCAGAACGTGCAGGTAAAAGGAAGGGGCATATTAGATAACAGCAGCTACAAAAAAGGAGAAGCCAGGCCGGTGGCCATTACCAATAGTCAGCATGTAAACATTGAAGGCATCATCATTGCAGAAAGCAGGCACTGGACCTGTGGCTCTTACAGCAACAACAATGTTCACTACAACAATCTCAAAGTTGTAAGTGATAATGACTGGGACGATGGTATTGACATCGTCGCTTCAGCATACATTACCATCAGCAATTGTTTTATCAGGACAAAAGATGATTGTATCGCCATAAAGTCCGGCGTGGATTATTTTGGCAAAGCAAACCACCGCACAACTGCAAACATCAATGTAAGCAATTGTATTTTCTGGAACGGTGCATGGGGCAATGCGCTGGAAATAGGTTTTGAAACAAGTACCGATACCATACAAGACATACGTTTCTCCGATTGTGATATTATACATGCAGAAGGCCCTGAAGGAACACTGACCATACACAATGGCGACAGGGCTTTTATAAAAAATATTTACTACAACAACATCAGAATAGAAGAAGTGGAAGGATACCTGGTCGACTTTAAAATTTTGTTTTCTCAATATAGTACAGATAAGCAAAGAGGCTTTATCAGCAATATTTTCCTGGATAATATTACAGTGAACAGTCAGCGGTTTCCAACATCTTTATTGCTTGGTTTTAATGATACCAATAACATCAGCAACATTCACATCAGGGATCTTCGTATAAATGGTAAACATATCAACAGTGCTTTTGATGGTATGATGACTGCAATGCATTGTAAGGATTTGGTATTTGAATGATGGGTTCATGGTAAACGGTGAAGAACGGGTACAATGAGCCGTAAGCCTACAGTTGCCACAAAGACGGAACGTACAAGTGAGTGACACAACAGGCGATGCCATAAAAAACTGCAGCCGGCAAAACACAAAGCTTAACGTATTCAGTAAGATAGTAAGCCATTTATTGCGGTTGAATATTTTTCTTGGAAACAAAAGCCCTTCAAATAATTGAAGGGCCTGAAACTACCTGCTTGTTAACTACGGAGAGAAAGTTTACATATTAATAACCGGGATTCTGTATAACGTTTGGATTCTTGTCTGTTTCACTAAGTGGTACCGGGAAATACAAATGTGTTGATGCATCAAAGCCCATGGCTTCAGGATTGGCGGCACTGAATGTTGCATTGGTTAATGTGATGACGCCCTGCTGGTGCCATCTTTTGAGATCAAACCAGCGCTGACCTTCACCTGCAAGTTCTATAAGTCTTTCATGCATGATCCAGTCCATAACGGTGGAGGTGTTTGTTTCTGTGGTTGTATAACTGGCCGGCACTGTGCCGCCGCTTACCATGTTTCTTGCCCTTGTTCTTACTTCGTTGATGAGCGCAATTGCCTCTGATGCGTTGCCGCCAGATTGCAGGATTGCCTCTGCTTTCAGCAATAATACATCTGCATAACGCAGTATGCGTGGATTATTTGCAGAAGCAACACCCGATTGTGTGAGCTGGTCTCGTGTTACGTATTTTGATATGCTGAGTGTGGCTGCATCTAAGGTTAATGGCAGCCGTGGATCGCCTTCATCAAAGGCATTCAATAATTTGGCGGTGGCAATATGTGGCGCGGCACCAAATAAAGCCCAGCTATTACTGTAAAAGCCCCAGAATGCAGAGGTGGAACCAATGGCGTCATTAAAGTCATTGTCGAGCCAAACATTATCCCCACCATAAGGTTGTGTAGCCTGGAACTCGAACAGAGACTCGCTGTTATTTTCAGCATCTGCCGCGGTGTTTGCACCAAAATCTGCAACAAGAGATACACCGGTAATTTTATTGAAGGCGGTGATTGCAGCTACATAATCCTGCTGGTTTTTTGTAGCACTTGCACGAAAAACCAGCGACTTGCCAAGCATGCCATTTGCTGCATTTTGCGTAGCGCGGCCGCGCTGAGATTCCTCCCACACGATTGGCAAAAGCGCTGCTGCGTCGGTAAAATCTGCAATGGCCTGGTCGAGCAGTTGTGTGCCTGCAGAGCTTGCTGCGTTGAACTGGTCTGTACTGGTTACCCTTTCCAGCACAACCGGTGCGGTACCAAATACGTTCCAGAGGTTATAAAAAGCAAGGCCGCGTAAAAATAAAGCTTCTCCTTTATGGTTGTCTTTAAGACCGGCTGTAGTGTACACACCATTTTCTGCTGCAATTTTTTCGAGTAAAATGTTTGCGCGTGAAATGATCTGGTAAGTGTGGGTGTAATAGTAATCAATTCTTCCACTGCTTGGCTGTAAGGAGCCGAAGTCTTCAAATTCATCCTGGCCTGTAATGGTAATATCGTCGCCGGGCAGGTAAGTAAGCGGTATTACAGAGTTGCCGGCATTGTACCAATACAGATCGCTCAGTTTTGCGTATACACCATATACTGCTTTTGTAAACTGTTGCTCAGTGGCAAAATACGCATCTTCTGTAACGTTGAGCGGGGAGAGATTAATGTCGTTTTTGTTACAGGCCAAACCTGCAATAAAGCACAGTGAAAGCACGGTGAGTTTTTTATATAAGTTCATAGTCTATTCTTTAACAGGTTAAAATGATGCGTTTAAACCAAACAGGAACTGCTTTGCCGGCGGGTTAAAATCGTTCTCCGGGTCTATGCCACTCCAATTCGTAAGCGTTAGAAGATTTACGGTGCTGACGTATAATCTTAGTCCTTCAATAAAGCCCGATTTGCGCAGCATTGGCTTAGGCAGGGAATAGCCGAGCTGGATATTTTGTAAGCGCAGGAAACCTGCATTTTCTACAAACCTGTCAGAGGTTCGGGTGTTGCCGTTCGGGTCTCCGTATACAGCTCTTGGCATGGTCAATGAAGGATTTTCAGGCGTCCAGCGATTAAGTGTGGTAGCCCATTGGTTGGCACCGTTTGTACTCATCGTTTCACCGGTTGCGCGCATTACATTGTATTTCTGTACATCACCAATGCCGTAGAAATAGGCGGAGAGATCCAGTCCTTTCCATGACCCACTACAGTTGAAACCATAGAAATAGCCGGGAATGGTTTTACCGAGATAAGTGCGATCATTTGAATTGATTACACCGTCGGGCGTTGCATTAAATGCGCTTGGTGTTTTTGGGTCAGGGCTGCCCTGTACATCTACGAAATAGGCGTCTCCCGGTTTTGGCCTGATGGATGTATAGGCATCTGAATTACGCTGCAGCCATTGGTCTATTTCTGCCTCTGATTGGAAGATGCCCCCCATTTTGTAACCATAGATAAAGCCAAGATCATAGCCTTCCCTGATATTGTCTGCAACAGGCACACCATTATTCAGTTTGATAACCTTGTTGCTTTGCGTTGTGAAGTTGCCCGAAAAGTTAAAGTCTGCCGCGCCGATTTTGGTACTATAACCAACCTGTACTTCCACACCGCGGTTACGCACAGAGCCAATGTTGATGTCTGTGGTGTACTCTATTCCTGTACTTGGTGGCGGTGCCACATTTTGTATAATGTCGCGGTTGATCTTACTGTAGTACTCAACACTGAGGTTTACTTTATTGTTAAACAAAACAGCATCGAAGCCGGCACCTGATGTAGTGAGCGTCTCCCAGCTTAAGCTCGTATTGGCAAAATTGGGAAAGAATGCGCCACCAACCTGTGTACCAAAAGGATTGCCGTTGCCTGAGCCTACCGAATAATCGGGCGACGTGATGCCGGGATTTAGCAATGAAAGATATGCCCATCCTCTTGTGCCCTGGTCATTACCGAGCTGTCCCCAGTTGGCCCGTAATTTCACATCGTTTAGCCACAGGGGTTTTTTCTCCATAAACTTTTCCGAGGTTATGCGCCATGCAACGGCCACAGCAGGAAATGTGCCCCAGCGATGCCCGGGCGCGAACCTTGATGAGCCATCTCTTCTTACTGTTCCCGTAATATAATATTTGTCGGAAAATTTGTAGTCTATTCTGCCGATGTAGCCCAGCAGTGAACGTTTTTCCAATAGTTTTAAACCGCCCTGGCTAAGCACCTGTTGCTCCGGTGTATTCCATAAGTTGGGATCAAGATAATAAAGCGCTCCGCCACCTGTAAGCACATCCCAGAACCATTTTTGTTCTGTTGCACCAACAGTGATATCGATGTTATGATTATTAAAGAATGTAGCTGTATAGTTGGCTGTTAATTCTTTGGTGATGCTTTTGTTGACCGCATTTCGCACGGAAATGTTTCCGACAGTATTGGAATCTCTGCCGGCATAAGTTGCATAAGGGTTACCGGGTGTTTCATTAAAAACATAGGATTTAAAATTGTTGAGGTTTTCATTTCTGCCAATCATATAATCACCTCCAAGCAGTCCTTTAATCTTTAAACCTTTTACCGGCGTTACCTGCAGGTATGCATTGCCCAGTGCCCGTATGTCCCTGAAACGGTTTTCATTCAGTGCCATGGTGCCAAACACGTTGCCGTTTGTTTGCCCACCCCATAATTGTTTTGGGTAGCCATCTGCAAAATTGTATACCGGGCCTGCATCTACTTTTGTAGGGTCGAATGCAGGGTTGGGAACAAACATGTATGCAAATGGCTGCGCAAACCCTGCGGGGCCATTACCAAAAATTGGCTGCCATGGCGGAGATGTTTGTGCAAGCCCAAGGTCTGCGTAGTTTTCATTTAACCTGTTTTCATACACCAGTCTTGACGTAAGGCCTACTTCGATCAGTTTGCCGATCCTGCTGCTCAGGTTACTTGCGAGTGAATACCTGTTGAGCCCGCTGCCAACCAATGTACCTTCTGTTTTATAATAACCCGTAGATATATAATAATTCAATGCTTCAGTAGCGCCCGATATTTTTACATTCAGGTTTCGTATTGGCGCATTTTTATTCAGCATTTGCTCCTGCCAGTCGTATGTGCTGCTGTTACCAAGATATTGCGAACCTGCAGGATCGTACAATGGGCCAAACGGGCTTGTTGCATCTCCAATGGGTATGGGCGTGCCATCGCTTACATTAGGATTGTTCGCATAAGCTTCCTGGTACAGCGCAGCATACTGTTGCGTATTCAGCAGCGTTATTTTTTTGCCGGTAATGTTTTGTATGCCCATGTAACCGTCAACCGTTACTTTCGATTTTCCACGCCCACGTTTTGTAGTGATCAGTACTACACCATTAGAAGCTCTTACGCCATATATCGCGGCAGCAGATGCATCTTTCAAAACACTGATAGATTCTATATCACTTGGGTCTATCAGGCTCCAGATATTGTTTGGTGTTGCAAGATCCTGCAATACTGCTTCGCCTGAGCCATAGCCGCCTTCTGTTACCGCTACTCCGTCTATTACATACAGCGGATCATTTGGTCCGTTGAAGGTATTTACACCTCTTACACGAATAGAAACCCTGTCATTGGGGTTGCCACTCGCAGAAGGTACATACACGCCGCTCATCCTGCCCTGCAGTGCAAGCTGCGAAGTAGGTGCGGTTGTCTTTTCGATGTCTTTGGAAGTGATGCTTGCAACAGCACCGGTAATGTCTTTCTTTTGCCTGGTACCATAACCGATAACCACCACATCATTCAATACAGAAGCTTTCGATGCAAGAGTAACATTGATTACAAGATCTTTGCCAACGGTTACCTCCTGCGGTTCATAGTTGAGTGAGCTTATTACCAGCACAGCACCGTTTTGCACGGTAAGTTTAAATGAACCGTTTACATCTGTAACAGCGCCTTTAGTATTGCTTCCTTTAACAGAAACACTTGCATTTGCAATGGCAGCACTTGTGGCAGAGTCGGTAACGCGGCCTGTTACTGTAACGTTTTGCGCATTTGCTGTAGTCACAAAAAATAACAGGCATCCAATAAATACAATGTGTAAAACAACCTGAGGGATTAAACGCATAGCAATCAATTTAGGTGAGCAGTTTTAATGGTAATCATGCACAAATTACCATGTGCGCATGCATGCGCTGTACTGTGCTATGCTGTGGCATTATTGTACTTGCCAGGAAAACTGGAGGGTAATGGTGAATGGGAAGACGTGAGACGGCAAACGTGGGACGTGAAACGGTAACGTGAGATATTCTTATGCAATCAACAAACTGCTATCCCACATCGTGTAGATGCATCGAACATTGCTGAAGCTACGGTAGTACAAAAGCTCAATCAGGGAGAAAGCAGGAAAAGGGTTGAAATGGGCGAAGGAGATTAGCGAAGACCTCAACTACTAAAATGCACTGAGCAATTTTTTTCTTGCCTGGCTTTTTGATCGCTGTGTGTCAGTACAACAGAGCGGCAAACAACTTTGTAGAAATAAATTAATTTATGAAACGAAACGTGTTTATTGCACGCACAAAAACTATTTGCTGAAATGCAGCAGGGCCGCACCCTTGCTGCCTGAAGAACCAGCCGTACAAGTGAGTGACACAACCAAAGCTTAATAGTAGCAACGCAGCTAAGCACATAAAAAAAACCGCTGCATGATGCAGCGGTTTGTATAAAATGATGGGAGTAACTACAATTTTTTGATCATGATGTTTTTGAACCAAACATCATTCCCGTGATCCTGCAAAGCGATGTGGCCTTTTTTGAAAGTGCCCCAATCTGCTTTGTCTTTAAACTTGCTGCCTGCTACCAGTTTCTTCCAGTTATCATCCCACAAGGTGGTAGATACAACTTTTGTTCCGTTGAGGTAAAGATCAAGCTGGCCATTGTTTGAAATGATCTCGGCCTGGTTCCATTCGCCCGGTGCTTTTACGTTCTCGGGGCTGGCGGCAATGAGATCGTACAGGTTGGCTGCGCGGTGTTTTGGAATTTTGCCATCGCTGTGGCCATCATTATCGAGCACCTGCATTTCCAGGCCGGTGTGCCAGGTCTCTTTGTATTTGGCAGTGTCTTCGTGCACATAGAAAATGATACCGCTGTTGCCGTTCCTGGATATCTTCCAGTCGAGTTTAAGATCGAAATTTTCAAACTCATCACTTGTTACAAGATCGCCACCACCTTCTGTCTGGTAATCTTTTTTAGCAGATGCATTTAAAAAGATAGCGCCACTGTCAACCGACCAGGCTTTACCGGGCGCCGATTTGCCATATGTGTGCCAGCCATTTAGTGTGCTGCCATCAAAAAGCGATATCCATCCGGTGTCTGTATTGGTGCTCATGGCTGTTGTATCTGTTTGCGTAGTGTCTGTAGCATCGGCTTTATCTTCGCCGGTACCACACGCTGTAAGACCGAGTGCAACCATTGCGCCCAAGGCTAGTAATTTCATATGGTTTTTGTGTTTTATTGAGCGTCTTTAAGTAATAATACGTATTTCACCATCTGCTCTGCGTCTGCCTGAGATATTTGTGGATGTGCAGTCATTGGTACAGAACCCCAAACACCTGATCCGCCTTCAATCACTTTCTTTGAAAGGTAGGCTACCGCAGTATCCACCCCTGCATATTTCTGTGCTACTTCTTTATAAGCAGGCCCGATCAGTTTTTCTGTTGCTTTATGGCAGGTAAGGCAATCTGATTTGCCTATCAGTGCAAGACCAGCCTTGTAATCAGGATTCTCAGTCACATCACCGCTTGTTGCTGCAGGTTCTGTTGTAGAAGCAGATGCAGAAGAATCACCTGCAGCGGTATCTGAATTACCACCACCGCATGCTGCAACCAAAACTACCAGCGCAGCGCTTACAAAATACTTTTTCAAAGTCGTATGTTTTTATGTTAATAAAAATAGAGTGCACTAAGATATTAACGAATGCCCAAAACGCTGCGATTAAAATTTTCATCGCTGCCTGTATTGGCAAAATCGTCAAACGCTTTTTCGGTTACACGTATAATATGGTCTTTAATAAATACAGCCCCTTCTTTCGCGCCATCTTCCGGATGTTTGATGGCACATTCCCATTCCATTACTGCCCAGCCCTTATAATCGTATGCAGCCAGTTTGCTAAAGATAGATTTGAAGTCAACCTGCCCGTCACCCAAAGATCGGAAGCGGCCTGCCCTGTCTACCCAGCCCTGGTAACCACCATATACGCCCTGTTTACCGGTGGGGTTAAACTCAGCATCTTTTACATGGAACATTTTTATGCGTTCATGGTAAAAATCGATATAGTCAAGATAGTTCAGGCATTGTAAAACAAAGTGCGACGGATCATATAACAAACAAGCTCTTGCATGGTTGTTTACATGTTTCAAAAACATTTCATAAGAGATACCGTCATGCAGATCTTCACCCGGGTGAATTTCATAACAAAGGTCTACACCAGATTCATCGAAGGTGTTCAGAATGGGCAACCAGCGGCTGGCCAGTTCTTTAAAACCTGTTTCTACCAATCCTGCAGGGCGCTGAGGCCAGGGGTACACGGTATGCCACAATAAAGCGCCGCTAAATGTAGCATGCGCATTAAGGCCAAGGTTTTCAGAAGCTTTGGCGGCATATTTCAATTGTTGTATCGCCCATTCTGTCCTGGCTTTACTGTTGCCATGTACTTCTTTTGGTGCAAAGCCATCAAACATTACATCGTATGCAGGGTGTACTGCTACAAGCTGTCCCTGTAAGTGTGTAGAGAGTTCTGTTATCTCCAGTCCTGCAGCATTTACAATGCCTTTTATTTCGTCTGCATATGTTTTGCTTTCTGCTGCTTTTTGAAGGTCTATACAGCGTGGGTCCCACGTAGGTATCTGCACGCCCGCAAAGCCTATACTTTTTGCCCACTCACATATAGCCTGCAGACTGTTAAACGGCGCATTATCACCCATGAATTGTGCAAGGAAAATTCCGGGTCCTTTAAGTGTTGTCATAAAATGCAAGGATTTTTTTGGTTACAAGCTTTCGGTTATAATGGCATCGCCTGTTGTGTCACTCACTTGTGCGTCCGGAACGTGTATGAGCTGTGTGCTACAGGCTGTAAGCCTGGCATACAGGCCACAGGCGTTGGTGCCCGGCTGCATCAACATATTAGTGCAAGATGCAGGAAAAGCCCGGCGCTTATGTTGCAGCCGGGCTTTTAAAAATTTATACGGTGTGCGGTGTCCACTTTTCTGTAGACTGTCCTGATAGTACCACGTTGTCTATAAAAGCCATACCTCTTATACCATCTTCCACGCCGGGAAAATCGAGCATTTCTTTTGTAGGTTCAGTACCATCAATTTTTGCAGAAAGTGTTAAGGCAAAATTGCGGTAGATATTACCAAATGCCTCAAGGTAACCTTCAGGGTGACCGCCGGGTGTTCTGCAGTTGTGCGTGGCAAAACTTGACAAACGGTCGCCGTAGTTGCCACCTGCCCTTAATATTTGTGCAGGTGCGTCAAGCCACTTAACAAGCAATGTATTTGGCTCATGCTGGTACCACTCAAGTCCGCCTTTTTCTCCATATACACGTATACGTATCCCATTCTCTTCGCCTGCTGCCACCTGGCTGGCCATCAGTACGCCTGTGGCACCATTTTCTAATTTCAATAATACATTACCGTCATCATCCAGTGCACGACCTTCCACCAAAGCATTTAGGTCTGCACACATATGTGTAATCTTTAAACCTGTTACATATTCTGCAAGGTGTGCAGCATGGGTACCAATATCTCCCATACAACCACTCTTGCCGCTTTTCTTGGGGTCTGTTCTCCAGGCAGCCTGTGCATTGCCTTCTCTTTCGCTTAGTTTGCTAAGCCAGCCCTGCGGGTATTCAACCCACACTTTTCTTATTTTACCAAATGTATTGGCAGCAACCATTGCCTTGGCCTGCTTCACCATCGGGTAGCCGGAGTAGGTATGTGTAAGGCACAGCGTTAAACCTGTTTCAGCAACTTTTTGTTTCAGTTGCAAGGCTTCATCAAGTGTAAATGCAATAGGCTTCTCAATCACCACATGAAAGCCATTGTCCAGTGCCATCATTGCAGGTGCAAAGTGTGCGAAGTTTGGTGTAACGATGGTTACAAAATCCATTCGTTTGTCTGCAGGTAGTGCGGCTTCTTTCTTAATCATCTCTTCATAATTCAGGTATGTTCTGTCTTCAGGAAGAAACAACATTTTACCAGACTCAACTGCAACTTCAGGATTTATACTGAGTGCACCACAACAAAGTTCTATAAGGCCATCCATGTTGGCAGCAATACGGTGAATGGCACCAATGAAAGCATCCTTGCCTCCACCTACCATTCCCATTCTTAGTTTTCTGTTCATTTGGAAAATAATTTTAGACGAGAAAGTGGATTTAAAAGTAAAAAAATTATATTTACCCGTAGCAAATTAATGATTGATTATTATAAGGATTACAATGTTTTTGCAACTAACAAATGTTATAGCCTTCTTTTGTTAAAAAAAATTTTTTCATTGCGTTTTAATGACGCATTGTCTGTACATTTAGGGCGATCAAGTTTTATAAGTGTATTTCGAACATATATAGTTTATATAACCTCTAATCAACAATCTAACGTATGTCAGCCATTAACCGGAACCAACTTTTTGTAGCCAGTTGCCTGGCGTTGCTTGTTACATCTTTATCTTTTGGTATAAGGGCAGGTATCCTCGGTCGTTTAGGCGTAGAATTTCAGTTAAGTGCAGAACAACTTGGCACCATTGCGGCAACAGCATTCTGGGGTTTTCCGCTGGCAATTATTATTGGTGGTATGGTGGTAGATGTAATTGGTATGAAGAAGTTGCTTGTTGGTGCAGGCATCTTTCACCTTGCAGGCATTTTATTGACTGTATTTGCCACAGGTTACTGGTCGTTGTTTTTATCTACACTGCTTATAGGTATGGGAAATGGTACGGTAGAAGCCGCATGCAATCCGCTTGTTGCCACCATTTATTCAGACAATAAAACAACAAAACTCAACCACTTCCATTTATGGTTTCCCGGTGGTATTGTAATAGGCACATTACTGGTATTTCTGTTTGATAAAATAGGTCTTGGCTGGCAGGTGCAGGTTGGTGTAATGCTGATCCCTACGCTACTATACCTTTACCTGTTTAGCAAGCTGGAGTTTCCCGTTACAGAACGTGTGGCAAGTGGTGTTTCAACATCTGAAATGTATGGTTCATTGTTGAACCCGTTGTTTATTGCAATGATCATTCTCATGTTTGGTACAGCAATAACAGAGTTGTTCACTGGTCAGTGGATTGATGTATTGCTCAAGAATGTAACAGAAAATGCTATCCTGCTGTTAACAATCGAAACGGGTATAATGGTTATTGGCCGTGCCTTTGCTGGGCCTGTTGTACACCGTTTATCGCCTTCGGGGGTGTTGTTATTCTCTGCAATATTTGCTTCACTCGGTTTATACCTGTTAGGGCACTCTACGGGAAATATGTTATTTGTAGGCGCTATTGTGTTTGGTATCGGTGTATGTTATTTCTGGCCTACCATGATTGGCTTCGTGGCAGAAAACCTTCCCAGGACAGGTGCTGTTGGTTTAAACTTTATGGGTGGTGCAGGTATGTTTGCTGTTTCTGTTTACATGATCTTCATGGGTGGTTACTACGACAGGTTATTAGCCGCCAAGTTGCCTGCAGGTTCAGACCTGGCCACTTATACAGGTTCTTCCGCAACACCGGAGATGACGGCTGCATTAAATGAAGCCAAAAAGGCAGCAGGCCCTGAAATTATTAATGCCACACTCATTATCCCCATCATCCTTACAGTGGCATTCCTCATACTTTTTATTTATATGAGAGGCAAAAGGAAACCAGGGTTACAACCGGCAGGCGCTCATTAACAGCAATAGAACTATAACACATGTCAAAGCATCAAGATCGTCGTTCCGCACTTAAAAATATCGTAGCCGGTTCTGCAGCCGTTGCCGCAGCACCGTTGCTTTCCTCTTTCAGCAGTGATAACAAAAATGAAAATACCTTGAAAGGAAATATCAATCATTCCGTATGTCAGTGGACATACGGTTTTCTGTCTGTAGAAGAACTTTGTAAAGTAGCCAAAGACATTGGCCTGAAGGCCATCGACCTGATGGGCCCTAAAGACTGGCCAACACTGCAGAAATATGGCTTGTACAGCTCTATGTGTTACGTAGGCGCAGGCTCTAGCCTTACAGAAGGCTGGAACAACAAAGCCAACCACGCAAAGCTTATTAAAGACTACGAAGAAACTTTTCCGCTAATGGTTAAAGCAGGCTACAAACAGGTGATCTGTTTTAGCGGTAACCGTAATGGAATGGATGATGAAACAGGTTTAAAGAATTGTGCTGAAGGCTTACAAAAAATTCTGCCCGCAGCAGAAAAGGCAGGTATTACAGTGGTGATGGAATTGCTCAACAGCAAAGTGGATCATAAAGACTATATGTGCGATAAAACCCATTGGGGCGTGGAACTGTGTAAAGCTACAGGATCTGAAAACTTTAAACTGCTCTACGATATTTACCACATGCAGATTGATGAAGGTGACGTAATCAGAACCATCAAAGACAATCATCAATACATTTCCCACTACCACACAGGTGGCGTGCCCGGCAGGCACGAGATTGATGATACCCAGGAATTGTATTACCCCGCTATCATGAAAGCAATCCTGGATACAGGCTTTAAAGGTTATGTAGCACAGGAGTTTATGCCTGCAGGGCCCGATAAAATTGCTTCACTGCGCAAGGCAGTTCAGATCTGCGATGTTTAATAAGATATCTGTAAACCTGCAGCATCGCATGCCGCGGGTTTTTGTTTTACTAACCTGGAAGAATGTAACATACGATAGCCAGGCTGATTGTACAAAACCCGGGAGCCCGGGCATTGCTGATTGAAAAGCTGCAGTACAAGTGAGTGACACAACCACAGTTGAGAAAAGATATATTGCTTGTAACATAAAAAAATTTACCCCTTATGGCAGATAACGTATTTGATGCCATTGTAATCGGTTCAGGAATCAGTGGCGGATGGGCTGCAAAAGAATTGTGCGAAAAAGGTCTTAAGACCATTATGCTTGAACGTGGCCGCGATATTAAGCACATTGCAGATTATAAAGAAGCCAATAAAGAAGCGTGGGATTACCCGCACCATGGCCAGAAAACACAGGCCATGATCAAAGACTATCCTGTACTTACCAGGGATTACCCGTTGAATGAACGTAACCTTGACTACTGGGTGAATGAAAAAGAATCTCCTTACACAGAAATAAAACGGTTCGACTGGTTTCGCGGCTATCACGTAGGTGGCCGGTCGCTTATGTGGGGGCGCCAAAGCTACCGCCTAAGCGATTTTGATTTTGAGGCAAATGCCAAAGAAGGCATAGGCATAGACTGGCCCGTACGCTACAAAGAAATTGCGCCCTGGTACGATTATGTGGAGCGTTTTGCAGGCATCAGCGGCAGCGTGGAAAACCTGCCAAACCTGCCCGATGGCCAGTTTCTGCCACCCATGGAAATGAACTGTGTGGAGAAAGACCTGGCACCGCGATTAAAAGAATTTTATAAAGGCCAGCGCCATATGATCATTGGCCGTGTTGCCAACATTACACAGCCTTTGCAGGACAGGCAGGCATGCCAGTTCAGGAACAAATGCTGGTACGGTTGCCCGTTTGGTGGTTATTTCAGCACCCAGTCTTCCACCTTGCCCGCTGCCATGAAAACAGGCAACCTTACACTAAGGCCATGGAGCATTGTTACAAAAATTCTGTACGATAAAGACACGAAAAAAGCAACCGGCGTAGAAGTGCTGGATGCAGAAACAAATAAAACATACGAGTACAAAGCAAAAGTGATCTTCCTCAACGCTTCGGCATTAAACAGCGCATGGGTGTTGATGAATTCCGCTACTGATGTATGGCCCGATGGCCTTGGCAGCAGCAGCGGAGAACTAGGCCACAATGTAATGGACCATCACCTTGGTGTAGGTGCATCTGGCATGGTAGAGGGTTACGAAGACAAATATTATTATGGCCGGCGTGCAAACGGTGTTTACATTCCGCGTTACCGCAATCTTTTTGGCGATAAAAGAGATTACCTGCGCGGCTTCGGCTACCAGGGTGGTGCAAGCAGGCAGGGCTATAACCGCTCACTCGAAGAGCAGTCGCTCATGGGTACAGAATTGAAAGAACTGCTAACAGAGCCCGGCGCCTGGATGATGAATATCGGCGGCTTTGGCGAAACGCTGCCTTACCACGAAAACAAGGTTACGCTCGATAAAACAAAGAAAGATAAATGGGGCCTCAATGTACTCGCAATGGATATTGAGTACAAAGACAATGAGGTTAAAATGCGTAAAGATATGGTGGCCGATGCGGTGGAAATGCTCGAATCCGTTGGTGTAAAAAATGTGAAACCACGCAACGGAGATGGTACCTTAGGCCGTGGCATTCACGAGATGGGTACCGCACGCATGGGTAAAGACCCCAAAACATCTGTGTTAAACAAATGGAACCAGGTTTGGGATGCGCAGAACGTATTTGTAACAGACGGAGCGTTTATGACATCTGCTGCGTGCCATAACCCCTCATTAGGCTATATGGCGTTTACCGCACGTGCTGCTGATTATGCGGTAAATGAATTAAAGAAAGGAAATATATAAGCGTTACATGTTTTCAAAAGATTGCTGAAACATGTAAGAGATTTATTGGTGAACCCGGCTGCTGAATAAGTATTGAACACCTGTTGCGTCGCACTCTTGTACTGTAGATTACAATTCAACATTGCGCAGCATGCAATGAACATACAGCATTACACTTGCCTGTTAAATCATTGTTGTGTTGCCACCCGTTTACCACGTACACGTTAAAGCGACAGTGTGCAGTAAGACACAACAGGTAATAACGCTATAAAAAATCTTCTGCTCGTAACATAAAAATTTAAAACTCATGGCTGAAAATGTGTATGATGCCATCGTCATCGGATCAGGCATCAGTGGCGGTTGGGCCGCTAAAGAACTTTGCGAAAAAGGTCTGAAAACAATTATGCTGGAACGTGGAAAGGATATTAAGCATATCACCGACTACACCGAAGCCAGCAAAGAAGAATGGAACTACCCGCATCGCGGAGACCGCACGCAGCAAATGATCAAAGATTACCCCGTTTTAAAAAGAGATTATCCCCTGAATGAAAGAAACCTCGACTGGTGGGCCAGTGATATTGATTCTCCTTACACCGAGGTAAAACGCTTCGACTGGTTTCGCGGTTATCATGTAGGTGGCCGCTCACTCATGTGGGGCCGCCAAAGCTATCGCTGGAGCGACCTGTATTTTGAAGAAAATGCCAAACAGGGTGTTGCTATAGACTGGCCGGTACGCTATAAAGATATAGCTCCCTGGTACGATTACGTAGAAACTTTCGCAGGTATCAGCGGTGGCGATGAAGACCTGCCTGAATTACCACGTGGTAAGTTTATGCCACCCATGGAAATGAACTGCGTAGAAAAAGACCTCGCCGGCCGCATCAAAGGTTTGTACAGCGGCAACCGCAAAATGATCATGGGCCGCACTGCACACATCACCAACCTGCAGCAGCACCAGAAAGATCTCGGCAGAAACAATTGCCAGTTCCGCGATAAGTGCTGGTATGGCTGTCCTTTCGGTGGCTACTTCAGCACACAGTCTGCAACATTGCCTGCTGCTATGAAAACGGGTAATCTTACACTCCGTCCGTGGGCCATCGTAACCAAGATCCTGTACGATAAAGACACAAAACGCGCAACAGGTGTTGAGATACTTGATGCAGAAACGAACAAGACATACGAATACAAAGCAAAAATTGTTTTCCTGAATGCATCTGCACTAAACAGTGCTTGGGTGCTGATGAACTCTGCTACAGATGTATGGCCCGATGGTTTGGGCAGCAGCAGCGGCGAACTTGGCCACAATGTAATGGATCACCACCTGAATGTATACGCTGGTGGCCTCATTGAAGGTTATGATGATAAATACTATTATGGCCGCCGTGCAAATGGTGTTTATATTCCACGCTACCGCAACTTCTTTGGTGATAAACGTGATTACCTGCGCGGCTTTGGTTACCAGGGTGGCGCAAGCCGCGGACGTGGTGCTGATATTGCCGAGTACAGCATTGGTGCAGAGTTAAAAGAAGCAATGACAGAACCAGGTGTATGGAGCTTTGGTATGGGTGGTTTCGGAGAAACATTGCCATACCACGAAAACAAGGTTACGTTGGATAAGAGCAGGAAAGATAAATGGGGTCTCAATGTATTATCGTTCGATTGTGAATTAAAAGACAATGAGCTGAAAATGCGTAAAGACATGCTGGAAGACGCAAAAGAAATGCTTACGGCACTGGGCGTAAAGAATGTACAGGGCGGAGATTCCAATCCTTACCTCGGTCGTGGCATTCATGAAATGGGTACGGCGCGTATGGGGCACGATCCTAAAACATCGGTGCTCAATAAATGGAATCAGGTATGGGATGCACCCAATGTGTTTGTAACCGATGGTTCATTCATGACAAGTGCTGCCTGCCAGAATCCTTCCCTAACATACATGGCATTTACAGCACGTGCTGCTGATTATGCAGTGCAGGAACTGAAAAAAGGAAATATTTAATACTGTTTGAGAATCTGGAGATGGGCATACAAATGCATCAGGCATTACTCATCTCCGGATTCTCAGCTTTCAAATGATCGCTATGCCAGGAGATTCTTCCAAAGTAAACATTAACGCCGGCGGTATTGAAAAAAATACCTTCGATGCTATTGTTATTGGCTCGGGCATCAGCGGTGGCTGGGCCGCCAAAGAACTGTGTGAGAAAGGGCTGAAGACACTCGTGCTGGAGCGTGGAAGGGAGGTAAGGCATCTCAAAGATTATCCTACCGCCACCATGAACCCGTGGGATTTTAAACACAGAACCGAACTGCCGGTATCACAATTAAAGAATGATCCTGTTGTAGCCAGGTGCTACGCATACAATGAAACATCAGCGCATTTTTTTGTAAAAGATCACGAGCATCCTTACATACAGGAAAAACCGTTCGACTGGATACGTGGCTACCAGGTGGGTGGCAAGTCTTTGCTTTGGGCAAGGGCCACACAACGCTGGAGTAAATACGATTTTGAGGGGCCGGCAAGGGATGGGTTTGCGGTTCCCTGGCCCATCAGTTACGATGAGCTTGCACCATGGTATAGCCATGTGGAGCGCTTTGCGGGCATCAGCGGAAACAAAGACGGCCTGGATACTTTGCCGGATGGCGAGTTCCTGCCACCCTGGGAACTGAATTGCGTAGAGAAAGATATGCAGGCAAAACTAAATGCGGCGTACAAAGACCGTAATGTGATCATTGGCCGTTGTGCACATCTTACAAAGCCCAACCAAATACACCTCGATCAGGGCCGCATGCAATGCCAGGCAAGAACCTTGTGCGAAAGAGGCTGCCCGTTTGGCGGTTACTTCAGCTCTAACGCTTCCACCTTGCCGTGGGCTGAAAAAACAGGCAATCTTACCTTACGGCCGGATTCGGTTGTTCACTCCATCATTTACGATGAACAAAAAGGGAAGGCCACCGGTGTACGGGTTATAGATGCCCATACCAAAAAGGCAACCGAGTATTATGCAAAGATCATTTTTGTAAATGCAGCCTGTTTAAATTCCAATCTTGTACTGCTCAATTCTACCTCGGCCCGTTTTCCCAACGGTCTTGGAAATGACAATGGCTTACTTGGTAAGTATGTAGCATTTCACAATTACCGTGGTACGCTGTATGCGTCTATGCCGGGTTATGAAGACAACTATTATTACACCCGCAAGCCTACAGGTGCCATGCTCCCTAATTTTCGCAACGTTTATAAACAGGAGATGGACTTTCTTCGTGGTTATTCTGTGCATTTTAGTGCAGGCCGTTCACGCGGCGTTGAAACACAAGAGCAGATTGGCGCAGCTTATAAAGAAGGCTTAACGGAAGCAGGCAAATGGGTGGTATTTATGATGATGCAGGGCGAAACCATTCCAAAAGAAACAAACCATGTGCGGTTGAGTAAAGATAAAACAGACGAATGGGGTGTTCCACTGTTGGTTACGTCTGTTGATTATGATGATAACGACGAAAAAATACTGAAAGATTTTTTGGAACAGGGGCAGGAGATGCTTACAAAAGCGGGTTGTACAGATATTACTCCCAACGACAGCAAACAGGCTCCCGGCCTTGATATACATGAAATGGGCGGTGTACGTATGGGCGCTGATCGTAAAACATCTTTACTCGATAAATGGAACGCGTTCCATAATTGTAAAAATGTTTTTGTAACAGATGGTGCATGCATGGTCTCGGTTAGTACGCAAAATCCATCCCTTACGTTTATGGCACTTACGGCACGAGCAGCAAACCATGCAGTGGAAGAACTGAAAAAAGGAAATATATAGCATTGAGTATGATGGCTGGAACAATTGTTCAAATAAGCAGGCATCTTTAAATCACAATTAAATGCCCGGAGATTCATTACATATTAACTCAGGCGGGGTAGCAGCGCACACTTATGACGCTATTGTCATTGGCAGTGGCATCAGTGGTGGCTGGGCCGCAAAGGAACTGTGTGAGCTGGGGTTAAAAACACTGGTACTGGAACGTGGCAGAGATGTAAAGCATATAAAAGATTATCCTACTGCCACAAAATTACCATGGGAGCTTCCTCACCGTGGCGCCATTACAGCAGAACAACGAAACAAAAATCCGCTTATTACAAAAGCTGCGGGCTATGGTGAAGACAACCAGTTCTTTTTTGTGGAAGATAAAGACCATCCATACATACAGGAAAAGCCTTTCGACTGGATTCGTGGTTACCAGGTTGGCGGCAAGAGTCTTACATGGGGGCGTTGCACGCAACGCTGGAGCGATTTTGAATTTACCGGCCCGCAACGTTTTAACTACGGCTGGGATTGGCCCATCCGTTATGCCGATGTAGCCCCATGGTACAGCCACGTCGAAAAATTCATTGGCGTATGTGGCAATAAAGATGGCCTCGAGTCAATGCCCGACGGCGAATTCCTGCCACCGTTCGAACTCAATTGTGTAGAGCGCCATCTGAAAGACAGCTTTATAAAAAATTACGGTAACCGCCACCTTGTACATGCCCGCTGGGCGCATTTAACCAAAGCCAGCCAGGTACACTTAGACCAGGGGCGCGGCCAGTGCCAGGCAAGAAACCTGTGTATGCGCGGTTGTCCTTTTGGCGGGTATTTCAGTTCTAACGCTTCCACATTGCCGTGGGCTGCAAAAACAGGCAATCTCACACTACGGCCCTTTTCTGTTGTGCACTCTGTTATTTACGACGAGCAAAAGCAAAAAGCAACAGGTGTAAGAGTAATAGATGCAGAAACCAAACAGGCTACAGAGTTCTTTGCAAAAATCATTTTCGTAAATGGCTCGGCGCTCAACAGCAACCTGGTATTACTCAATTCTACTTCCAACCGTTTTCCAAACGGGCTCGGTAACGATAGTGGCATACTGGGCAAATACATATGCTTCCACAATTACCGCGGGTGGATGAATGGAGAAATAGAAGGTTTTGAAGATGGTTATGTATATGGCAGAAATCCTACAGATGCCATCGTGGCCAATTACAGGAATCTTCATACGATCGATACAGATTTTACAGGCGGTTACACCACCTATATGGGCGCATACCGTTCAAGAAGCGATGGGGAAGCAGGCGCAGAACAAATAGGCGCCGCCTTCAAAGAATCTTTAACCGTGCCGGGTAAGTGGCATGTATATGCATACCTGCAGGGTGAAACAATTCCCAAAGAAAGCAACCATGTACGGTTGAGTAAAGACGAAAAAGATCAATGGGGTATTCCATTACTCATTACCTCTGTGGGGTATGATGATAATGATGAACGCCTGCTGAAAGATTTTTTTGTACAAACGGAGGAGATGCTTACAAAAGCCGGTGTGAAGAATATAACGCACAATGACAGTAAGCAGGCTCCCGGGCTCGATATACACGAAATGGGCGGCTGCAGAATGGGCAACGATCCCAAAAATTCAATGCTCGATAAATGGAATGCACTGCATCATTGTAAAAATGTTTTTGTTACCGATGGCGCTTGCATGACAAGCACCGGCAATCAAAGTCCGAGCATCCTGTACATGACCTTAACGGCAAGAGCAGCCAATCATGCAGCAGACGAATTGAAAAAAGGGAATCTTTAAAAGATACGGGCTGTACAAACGTGGAATAAAACAATGCGGTTTCGTTTTACGCATTACAGAGATTAAACCGGGTGAAGAAAAAATTTTTTTGGGCCCGGCTGTTGAATAAGCATGTAGCATCGTTGCGTCGCACTCTTCAGCGTTCAGCGCTTTGCTGAGCAGGAAACAGCCGCTGCGCAATGTGCACTTTGCGCACCATGCCACGCAAAACACCGGTTTGTATCTGTGTAAGTGATCTATCATAAATCAACTATAAAGTAGAAAATAATGCCAGGCGATTCTTTAAACGTAAACAATAAAGCGGTTGCACAAAACACGTACGATGCTATTGTTGTAGGCTCAGGCATCAGCGGTGGCTGGGCTGCAAAAGAACTTACCGAGAAAGGGCTTAAAGTATTAATGCTCGAACGCGGCCGAAACTTTGAGCATATCAAAGATTATAAATCAGCATCGCTCGATCCCTGGCAGTTCCCTCACCGTGGGCAGGCCACGCAGGAGCAGTTAAAAGTAAGACCCGTTATTGCACGTACCTGGGGAAAGAACGAAGGCATTATGGACTACTGGGTAAAAGATATTGATGCACCATATACAGAAATAAAACCTTTTAAATGGTGGCGTGCTTACCAGTTGGGCGGCCGCTCTGTTTTATGGGGCAGGCAGAGTTACAGGCTTAGTGATTTTGATTTTGAAGCCAATGCAAAAGATGGATGGGCCATCGACTGGCCGGTACGTTATAACGAGATTGCCCCCTGGTACGATCATGCAGAGAAATTTGCCGGCGTAAGCGGCAGTATCGAAAATATTCCGCAGTTGCCAGACGGGCAGTTTTTGCCACCAATGGAACTCAACTGCGTAGAGAAAGATGTTTCAGCACGCATAAAAGAATATTATAAAGGACAGCGCCATTTGATCATCGGCCGCGCTGCACATATTACAGCACCGCATCCCGGCAGGCAGCAATGCCAGTTCCGGAACCGCTGCTGGGAAGGCTGCATGTTTGGTGGCTATTTCAGTACACAGTCTGCTACATTACCTGCTGCAATGAAAACAGGTAACCTTACAGTAAGGCCATGGAGCATTGTAACAAAAGTGCTTTACGATAAAAACACAAAGAAAGCAAAAGGTGTAGAAGTACTGGATGCAGAAACAAACAAAACTTACGAGTTCTTCTCAAAAATTGTTTTCCTGAATGCCTCTGCATTAAACAGTACATGGGTACTAATGAATTCTGCAACAGATGTGTGGCCTGATGGTTTGGGCAGCAGCAGCGGAGAACTGGGGCATAACGTAATGGACCATCACTACAACCTTGGCATAAGCGGGGACGTTGATGGTTTTGATGATAAATATTACTACGGCCGCCGCGCAAACGGCTTTTACATTACGCGCTTCACCAACCTTTTTGGTGATAAAAGAGATTACCTGCGCGGTTTTGGTTACCAGGGTTCTGCAACACGTGGCTCATGGAGCAGGGATATTGCAGAATATTCCGTGGGCGCAGAGTTTAAAGAGGCACTCACCGAACCCGGCGGCTGGCGCATAGGGATGGGTGGTTTTGGCGAATTGCTGCCTTACCATGAAAACAAAATAATGCTTGACAAAGAGAAGAAAGATAAATGGGGTTTGCCAATACTTGCAATGGATGCTGAGCTGAGAGACAATGAGAAAAAAATGCGTGCAGATATTCTGAAAGAAGGCCAGGCAATGCTGGAGGCCGCAGGTGTTAAAAATGTAGTAACACGTGATGGTGGCCACGAAATTGGTGATGGTATTCATGAAATGGGCACTGCACGCATGGGCCACGATCCGAACACTTCAGTAGTGAACAAGTGGAACCAGGTATGGGATGCGCAGAATGTGTTTGTAACAGACGGTGCATTTATGACGTCTTCTGCCTGCCAGAACCCATCGCTTACTTATATGGCCTTTACCGCACGTGCAGCCAGCCATGCAGTAGAAGAACTAAAGAAAGGCAATATCTAACGCTATCTGCAATGGATCTGTTCCAAAAAATATGCAAACCAAAAATCAGCAATAAATGCCGGGAGATTCACTCAATATCAACAACAGGGCAATAGCGCAAAACACGTATGATGCTATTGTGGTGGGGAGTGGAATTAGTGGTGGCTGGGCAGCCAAAGAACTTTGCGAAAAAGGGCTTAAAACGCTTGTGCTCGAAAGAGGCAGAAACGTTGAGCATATCAAAGACTATACAGACACAACCAAAGACCCTTGGGAACTGGTACACCATGGCAGCAACGACAATACGGACAAAGAAAACAGTCCTATACAAAGCAAGTGCTATGCTTATAATGAAGTATCGGGTAAGTTTTTTGTAAACGATAAAGAGCACCCTTATAACCAGGTAAAACCGTTTGACTGGATACGTGGTTACCATGTAGGTGGCAGGAGCATTATGTGGGGCAGGCAATGCTACCGCTGGAGCGACATAGATTTTGAAGCCAATGCCAAAGACGGGTTTGGTGTAGACTGGCCCATACGCTATAAAGACCTGGAACCTTGGTATACATACGTAGAGCCATTTGTGGGCATCAGCGGCTCGGTAGAAAATTTGCCGCAATTGCCGGATGGTAAGTTTCTTCCCCCGATGGAAATGAATTGTATTGAAAAGCATGTGGCGGAACGCATTAAAAAATCTTTTGCAGATGGCAGAACAATGATCATTGGCAGAACGGCCAACCATACAGCAAAAGTAGGCGACCGCGGGCCCTGCCAGTTCAGGAACAAATGCCATGAAGGCTGCCCTTTCAGTGGTTATTTTAGCAGCAACGCTGCTACGCTGCCCGCCGCCGCTAAAACAGGCAACCTTACATTACGGCCTTTCTCAATTGTACAGGAAGTTATATACGATAAGCAAACAGGCAAGGCGAAAGGTGTACGCATTATCGACGCAGAAACAATGAAGACAGAAGAGTATTTTGCAAAGATCGTTTTCCTGAATGCATCAACCCTTGGTACTGCACACATACTGCTCAACTCTGTTTCCGATGCATTTCCGGATGGGTTGGGCAACAGCAGCGGCCAGGTAGGGCATAACCTGATGGACCATCATTACGGTGTAGGTGCTTATGGCGATTCTGATGATTTTGCAGACCAGTATTTTTATGGGCGCCGTGCCAACGGTATTTATATTCCACGCTTCCGTAACATAAGTGACAGCACAAAAATGAAGGAATATGTACGTGGCTTTGGCTACCAGGGTGGTGGAAGCCGCGGCAGGATAAACATTGATGAAGGTATTGGTGCCACATACAAAGAATCATTGACTGAGCCCGGCAAATGGACCTTTGGTATTGGTAGCTGGGGAGAGCACCTGCCTTATTTTGAAAATAAAGTAACGCTGAACAAAGATAAAAAAGACAAATGGGGCTTACCAACGCTGGATATAGATTGCGAGTTTAAAGACAATGAGATGGCCATGCGTAAGGATATGATGAACAGTGCAGCGGAAATGCTTGAAAAAGCAGGCCTGAAAAACGTAGGCACTTACGATAATATGCCGGCGCCAGGTTTTTGCATACACGAAATGGGTACCGCCAGGATGGGTAAAGATCCTAAAACATCTGTACTCAACGGCTTTAACCAGATGCATGAAGTAAAAAATGTGTTTATAACAGATGGGGCCTGTATGGCAAGCAGTGCTTGCCAGAACCCCTCGGTTACCTACATGGCGCTTACAGCACGTGCGGCAGATTATGCAGTGGCAGCGTTGAAGAAAGGCAATATTTAGAATGGCTGATGTATGATGTTGAATGTATGATGCCTGAAATCTCCCATCAGACACGAACAAATAAGGCATCAGCAATTTGGAACCCGGTGGCACATTGCCGAATTACTTGTTGCAGTACAAGTGAGTGACACAACAAAAGCATCATAGCAGTAATGCTGCCCGTTACAAGAAACAACAACAAAATAATAAGCGTGTTGCCAACAACACGTAAACTTTTAAACTACATTTGATAACTATAAACCATTGTTTGTTATGAACAGGAGAGATGCCTTATCGAGAGTAGCGCTGATCATGGGCGGTACTATTATTGGGGCAGAAGCTTTTTTGAGTGGCTGTAAAACGGCTACCAAATATGGCGAAAGCCTCAACTTCACCCCGGATGATGTTGCCTATCTTAACGAGATAGCAGAAACCATTATTCCTGCAACATCTACACCCGGCGCTAAAGACGCAAAAGTTGGTGAATTCATGACTGTTATTGTTAAGGATTGTTACGAAGAGAAAGACCAGAAAGCATTCCTTGAAGGCATGAGCAAGCTCGACGAAGCCAGCCAGAAAAAGAACAAAAAATCTTTTATGGAAAGCACACCCGAAGAGCGCAAAGCTTTGCTGATCGACCTTGACAAAGAAGCAAAAGAATTCAACAAAAGCAAGAAAGCCGAAGATGCCAACCACTACTTTACGGCGCTTAAGCAACTGACCTTGTGGGGTTACTTTACGTCAGAGCCCGGTGCCACAAAAGCACTGCGCTACGTTGCTGTACCCGGCCGCTACGAAGGTTGTATTCCTTACAAAAAAGGAGACAAAGCCTGGGCTACCTAGCCGCTTATTGTTTGTAGTTAATAGTATTATGAGCCCGGCTGTAAAACCTGGCTCATCTTCGTTGCGTCGCACTCTTGTACTGCAGCAACTTTATTCAGCAAACGCGAAGATCTAAGCGGTTATTTTGGGTAAAGCAACGTACAAAAGAACCATGTACTTCAGGTGCCGGAACGTAGGTATTGCGTAAAGATTAACGGTAACAATAAAAATAAAATGCCATGAGCTACTCAAGAAGAAAATTTCTTCAGACAAGCGGTTTATTAACAGCAGGCGCCATGCTTGCTTCCAACAACATCTTTGCTGCCAAAGACCCATTGAATGCCTATGGCATACAGCTTTGGACCGTAAAAGAAGATATGATGAAAGATGCCAAAGGCACATTAAAAGCACTTGCATCTTACGGTTATAAACAAATAGAAGGTTTTGAAGGAAAGAATGGAATGTTCTGGGGTATGACGGTGGGTGAAATGAAATCTTATCTCGCCGATCTTGGAATGACAATGATATCGAGCCACTGCAACATCAACGATAAGTTTGAGATAAAAGCAGCCAATGCAGCCAATATGGGAATGAAATACCTGATATGCCCATACCTTGGCCCGCAGAAAACCATTGATGATTACAAACGTGCGGCAGATAATTTTAATGCCAAAGCGGAGATCTGTAAGAAGAACGGGCTTCGCTTTGCTTACCACAACCACGGCTACTCGTTCCAGATGACAGACGGGCAGATGCCGCAGGATGTAATGATGAACAATACCAATCCTGACCTCGTAGATTTTGAAATGGATATGTACTGGGTAATTACCGGTGGTGCCAACATTGATGACTACCTGAAAAAATTCAAGGGCCGCTGGAAGCTGTGCCACGTGAAAGACAGGGATAAAGCTGCAGACCCCAAAGAAGCAGATGCTTCTGTAATACTGGGTACGGGCAGTATTGATTACCCGTCTATACTTACGAAAGCTAAAAAAGCAGGCGTAGAATATTTCATTGTAGAGCAGGAAAAGTTTACCGGGTCTACACCACTTGCCAGCGCAGAAGCTGACGCAAAATATATGGCTACTTTAAAAGTATAAGTGCTTATATAATAAAAAACGGGTCTGATGTTCAGACCCGTTTTTTTATGATTGTCTTGTAAGTTTTATTTGCATCATTTTCACTTCTTTGCCGTCTGCAATTTTATACATCGTCATTACCTGCGTATTCTCATCAACAAACTGCATGGTCTCTTTAACCTCTATTTCCCTGCCCTCTGAGGGTTCTACCATTTTTCCTGCAAATGTTACCGTTTTGGTAGCTTCATCGTAAGGGCCCTCGAAATATGTAATGCCGGAACCCATATTGTCTACCCATGTAGACTGGAATATTTTCCTGATATTGTCATAGCCTACAACATTACGGCCTTCGAAAGGCATGCCGCCAAAGTTGCCCGAAGACACCGCTTCGAGGTACATACCGTTCAGGATCATCTTCATTTCACAGGTGATTTCCATCTTCATCGGTTCTACACCGGGTGCCGTCCACATGGTCATTTCTTCTTTCCATTTGCCGGTGCTCCCGGCAAGCATTTTATGCATGTCGCCCGGTTTCATGTAATCCATCATTTTCTGCATGTCTTCCTGCGACTGCGCAAATGTTTGTGTGGTGGTTGCAGACAGTAACAGGACTGTCGTAAGAGCAAGTATTTTTTTCATAAGCGGAGAGTTTAGCTGATAAGATACAAAGAAAAAATGCCTTTTGCAAGCAGGTAATTGCAGCTATCATAAATTAGCCGGTTAAGGCTATCTTTTCCTGCGGAAGAACTCTTTTATAAGACCGGCACATTCATCCTGCAGTACGCCGGTAATGATTGTTGTTTTTGGATGAAAGGGAGATGCGGGTGCAGGATAATTTATGCCTGTTTCTACGTATTTACGGTAGCCGTTTTTTGCATCGGCTGCGCCGTAGATTACCCGGCCTACTTTGCTCCAGTATAGTGCGCCGCAACACATAAGACAAGGTTCTATGGTAACGTATAAGCTGGCATCCGGCAGGTATTTTGCACCAAGGTGGTTGCATGCTGCGGTAATGGCGAGTATTTCTGCATGCGCCGTGGGATCGTTCAATAATTCGACCTGGTTGTGTGCTCTTGCCACAATCTTGTTGTTGATAACAATGACAGCACCGATGGGTACTTCATCAGCTTCGAATGCCTTGCCCGCCTCTTTTAAAGCCTGCTGCATAAAATGTTCATCACTGTATGGTAGCATATGCGGCTAAGTTAGTAAACTTAAAAAAAGCTTTAGCTGTTTATGTTTCAGCGTTTTAATTATGCAGGCATCAAATATGTTTTCCGTGTGTCAAATCGGTTATGCGGATTAATGTAATTTGCTTACTTTGTTTTAATTAATCCGTTATAATGCAAAACCTTTTTCAACCAGAATCCGCCACGGGCATTGTAATACGTATTGCCCGCCTAAAACCCACAGCTATTGCCGCCTGGGGTAAAATGAACGCCTCTCAGATGCTGGCACATTGTAAAGCCCCGCTTGAAGTAGCACTGGGTGACAGGCATTTGAAACCTGGTATTATCGCGCTGCTTTTTGGTAAAATAGCCAAAAGGCAATTGCTGAAAAAAAAGCCTTTCCCGCAAAACCTGCCAACAGCAAAAACCTTCGCGGTAAAAGATGAGCGTATTTTTTCTGATGAGCAGGACCAGCTGCTTACCCTGATAAGAAGATTTTCTGAGGAAGACCCATACAAAATTGCAGCACGTGTACATCCTTTTTTTGGCAAAATGAGCATAGAGGAATGGGGCCTTTTGCAATGGAAACACCTTGACCATCATTTACGGCAATTTGGTGTATAAGATAACACGTACGGTAAAAGGCTGGTTGGATAGCTGGTATCTTAATTGCAGGTAGCGTTGCTGCTGAATAACATTGCTACCTGCTGAAGGAAGAAACATGGCAAAAAGATTTTGACCGCTGTTGCTAAAAATTGCAAAACATTGGCAAGGTTGCACATTGCTGAATAGTGTACCTGCAGTACAAGTGAGTGACACAACAAAAGCTACATAGTAGCAATACAGCCTGCCACATAAAAAAACCACCCAACAAGGTTGAGTGGTTTTAATGCTTCACATCGTTTATAATTTATTGAACCGCCGTTTGATTGTTGCTGTCATCAGCATCCATAAAAATGCCACTATCTATGGCAACAGTTTTTATTCTCTTTTTGGTGGTTATACTAATGGCAGCTTTTTTTATATCAGTCTTCCACAAAGATGGCGACTGGTGCAATTTTTCGGTTGAATTATCATCGTAAGTAACCACGAGGTCGAACGGTGCAGGAAAGCCACCAACGTTAGCAACAGCAACGCTGTAACCTGCTTTGTTTTTATTTACTGCAGTTACAGAAAAATCTATGTAGCCATTTGTAAAATACCACGCATGCCAGAACCAGTTTAGATCCTGGGCTGCAATGTTGTTGAAGGTATTGAAGAAGTCCCATGGAATAGGATGTTTGCCATTCCACCTGTTCATGTACGCATGCAGGCAGGCTTTGAAGAGCTGATCGCCCAGCAAATCTTTCATAGCAAGATAACCGAGTGACGCTTTTCCGTATTGGTTATTACCAAGTGCGGGCCCGGTTATAGCATCGCCGGGAGTAATGATGGGAATATCTTCGGCAGAAGAAGCATCACCAATCCAGCCGGCAACCCGAAATTGTTTATAGAGGTCTTCTGCATTCTCAGTTCCCAGGTCTGCGCGGCCAATAAGTAATTCAAACGTGGTTGCCCAGCCTTCATCCATAAAACCGTAGCGCGTTTCATTGATGCCCATATAAAAAGGCATATAAGTATGCGCAATTTCGTGCTCTGCCACAAAGCGTGAAAAGTCAGGGTTATCATACGTTTCGTCGTTGGCCATCATTGGGTATTCCATACCGGCATAACCCTGGAAGATGGTTGTTTTTTCGTAAGGGTATGGTATGCCCGGCCAGTTGTGCGAAAACCAGTCTAGTGCATGCTTACCAAACTCTACCATTTTATGGTAATCGGCAGCGGTATCGTTGTATGCGGCCTGTACGCTTGCCCTTCTTTTTGTTGCATCGTCAACAACCACGCTTCCCGCATCCCACACGAAATGATCACTTATACCAAACGCCATGTCGGGAATGTTTGTGGCCGTAAATTTCCAGCTATTCATTTCGTCCTGCGCAGTAACTTTTTTTGCTGCGAGGTCTTCTTTCGTTGCTATTCTTATTGTTTCATCAGAAGTTAATGAGGCGTAGTATTTCTTTAGAAAATCCGGCTGTAACAGTCGTTCCGGGTTATTGAGTGTGCCTGTACCCCATGCTATATAATTTTTAGGAATGTTGAGCGTAACTGTATAATCATTGAAATCGCTGTAAAATTCATGAGAGTCCATAAAGGCCATCCTGTCCCATCCGTTTATGTCGTCAAAAACCGCTACACGTGGATAGAAATAAGCTAAAAAGTAAGTGGTGGAATCAATCATGCCCTCCCGGTTGCTGAGCAATGATATTTCGAAGTGCCAATCGAAAGAAAGTGTTACAGAATCATGCGGTGCCAGTGGTTGCGGCAGTTTAAGTGGTTGAACGGTGGTGGGCGCATTACTCTGGCGCCAGTTATAAGCAGCGCCATTTACCTTCACTGCATCTACCTGTACACCACTTGTGAGGTAGTCTTCTGTGGCCGGGTAATTACGCGGGGCACCTGGCTTATGAATATTCAGGAAAAGCTTTATTACAGGATTTTTTATTGTATCAGGGCTGTTGTTTACATATACAATTGTTTCGCTGCCTTTTATATTCCTGTCGGGTGGCATGGCAGTAAGTGTGATGGTATACTGCGCCCGGTTTTGCCAGTAGTTTTTGCCCGGCTTGCCATCAGCAGAGCGTGTACCGTTTTTAAATGCCTGTTTTACATCTCTTGGCATATAAAGTTCCTGCGCGTGTAAAGCACTGGCGCAAATAAACAAAGAGCAAAAAAAAATGATTCTTTTCATACGTGAAGTTTATGCAGCAGGAAAGATAAGATACAATTGTAATGTGTAGCCGTTATGTTTTGACAGGAGGTTTAGTGCAATGATGATCAATACACATAACTGTTATACGATGCGGTACACAATCGCTCTTTCTTACACATTGAGCAGCTTTATAGCCTTTTCAATATTGTTGCCTGTGGTAAGCATTTTATTAAAGAGATCATGTTTCTTCTCCAGCCTTTGTGGTAGCGTCTGGATATTGAATTGTGACGGATGAAGGCTATGGTTTACCTCTTCCCACTCCAGTGCAGTGGAAGCACTGGCGCCTTCAACCGGGCGAAGGCTGTATACAGCAGCCAGCGTTTGGCCGCTGCGGTTTTGCAGGTAATCCATATAAATGTTTGGTCCGCGTTTACTGAGTGAACGTTCCAGCGAGGTAAATTCCGGCAATTGTTCATTCACAAGTGTAGCGATTATATGGGCAAAATCTTTAACCGTATTATAGTCGTATTTGTTTTTCAAAGGTGCATATACATGTAAGCCAGATGCACCTGATGTTTTGCAAAAGCAGGTAATCTTTGCCTTGTCCAGGATTTCCTTCGTCATTAAAGCTACATCTACCACCTGTTTAAAATCATTTTTGTCGGAAGGGTCAATGTCTATCACCATCCATGTGGGATGATCAGGTTTCCCAACAGTGCTATTCCACGGATTGATCTCAATACAACCAAGGTTGGCGAGGTAAAGTAAGGTAGCTTTATTATTGCAAACTATATAATCAACTGTTTTATTACTGCTTTCACTGTGTACCGGAAAAACTGATGCATAAGACGGTGCATTTTCACCGGCATCCTTGTGGAAAAATCCTGCGTCCCTTATACCATTGGGGTTTCGTTTTAAAGATAACGGCCTGTTCTTTAAGTGGGGTAAAATATATTTTGCCACGCTGTCATAATAGTTTACCACATCGCCTTTGGTGTATCCTTCATCCGGCCAGAAAATCTTATGCTGGTTGGTAATGAGCACTTCATCCCTGCCGATCTTTATTGTCCTGTTCTTTTCCACGGGATCGATTGCTTTCTCAGATTCATCATTCATTGCTGAAATTTTCTTTTCGTCTCTTAATCGTAAAAATACAGGGTGTCTGAATATCCCGTCTCTCGTAATTTCTGTGTAGGCAATGTCGGCAACAAGTGTTGGCTTTAGCCAGGTTGTTTTGCCATTCACCGGTACTTTTTCCATAAAGGGAGATGAGTCGGTTTCCAGCGGCCCCATCAGCTTTTTCAGAGAAGCAAGCAGGTCGTCGTTAAAACCTGTGCCGACATGGCCGCGGTATTGCCAGCTTTTGCCTTTTTTGTTGGCAAGAATCAGTGAGCCAAAATGGTGCCTGCCACCTTTGGGTGCAGTGTACCCCACAATAACAGACTCTGTACTCTGTATGTTTTTGATCTTAACCCATTCTTTGCTGCGAACGCCTTTTGCATATGTGCTGTCTTTTTTCTTTGCAATGATACCTTCCAGCCCCTGCGCTTTAGCCGTAGCAAAAAAAGAAATGCCATCTTCCTCCACGTGGTCACAATAGCGGACGACTTTGTTGTTTTTCAATAATTTTTTTACCAGTGCTTTCCTGTCTGTAAGTGCTAATGAAGTAGTAGCCTTACCATCCAACTCAAGTATATCAAACACGTAGTAAAGCAGCGGGTAATTCAGGTGGTTTTCGTAATGCTGCAGCTTTTGAAAATCCGGAAGGTTTTTGTCATTCATCAATACAATTTCACCGTCCAGCACTACATCATGTTTTATTTTCGATAACTCCTTTACCAAAGCAGGAAAACGTGCCGAAAAGTCAATGCCATTACGCGAGTAAAAACTGATCTTGCCTTTTTTTATTTCGGTTACAGCTCGGTAGCCATCCCACTTTACTTCAAAGATCCAGTCCTTATCATCAAAAGCGGTCTTTGCAATGGAGGCCAGCATTGGCTTTATAAACTTTGTCAATTTTTTTGCCTTGCCGTGTCTTATCGAGGCCACTGTTTTCTTTGGTATTACACCATCTTTTTCATCCTCGGCATCATACAGTTTATGTACTGCATGATCGTCTTTGTGTTTAATAAGCAGCCAGTTTTTGTCATCATCCTTTAAGCGTACCAGCACAAATTCCCCCTGTAATTTTTTGCCTTTCAAAGCAAATTTTATCTCTCCATTTCTAATGGCGGCAAGCGCCTTCTTTTCAGTAATTGGTGCGTGTTTTGCATCTACCGGCACAAAAGTTCCTTTATCCCAGATTGCTACTTTACCTGCCCCGTAATTTCCTTCCGGTATGGTGCCTTTAAAACCAATGTAATCAACCGGGTGATCTTCTACCATTACCGCCAGCCGTTTTTGAGATGGGTTTAACGAAGGGCCCTTGGGAACTGCCCAGCTTTTCAATACACCGCCAAGTTCCAGCCTGAAATCGTAATGCAAACGCGTTGCTTCGTGTCTTTGCACTACAAACCGCAATTGTTTTGCTGTATCAACGGTGCCTTTCGGTTCTTTGGTTTGCTTAAAGTCCCGTTTTTTGTTGTAGGCGGTTAAACTCATGATGCTTTCTTTTTAGAAGAGCCCGACAGGCTGGCTTTTAGTTGTTCCATCAGGTCTTTGGTATTGCTGTGTACCACTTTCATTGGTTTGTAAGCCACTGCTTTGCCCTTTGCTTTGGCACGAATTACTTTCAGCAGTTTGTCTGTGTATTCATCTTTAAACTGAGACGGATCAAAAGTTTGCGTAAGCTGGTCTATCAGCGAAACTGCCATTTTTATTTCTGCAGGTTTACTTTTCGTAGCTGGTATTTTAAGATCATCTGTTTTACGTATTTCCTGCGGAAACCTGATGCGGTTGAGCACCATAACATCGCCAATTGTTTTAATGATACAAACATGCTCGCGGTTGCGCATTACAAAACTGCCTACACCTGCTTTTGTTGTCTTCTTTAGCGCGTCGCGCAGCAATGCATATGCCCTCGTGCCCGTTTTTTGCGGTTCCAGGTAATATGGCGCTTCAAAATAAGTGCTGTCAATTTCCTTTTCATCTACAAATTGTATGATCTCAATGTGATCACTCTTTTCCGGCGCAGCCTTTTCAAAATCTTTATCATCAAGAATTACATATTTGTCATTCAGCATATATCCTTTCACAATATTTTCCCATGCCACTTCCTTTCCTGTGTTTTCATTTACACGTTTGAATTTGATGTTTGCATGCCCGTTTTTATCAAGCATATCAAGATCAAGTGTACTTTCTTCCACAGCGCTGTACATTTTTACAGGAATATTTACCAGCCCAAAACCAATTGAGCCTGTCCAGATAGCTTTCATGTAATTCGTTTCTATAAAAGGTAATAAAAACATGCCAAATGAAATTTTTTATGTACCCGGCTGTAAAACAGGTATGAGGCTTTTGTTGCGTCGCACTCTTGTGAGCCTTGTTCTTTGTGCAGCACGGTTACAGTCTGGCTGCCATAAAAAATATTTCATGCTGTATGCAGCCGTAGTTTTTACTGCTTTTAGCTTTCATGTATATTCACCTAAAACTAATTTGCATGAGAGTGTTGCTGTTATTAACTGCCTGTTCAGGCATTACTGCTTTACAGGCGCAGGTTTACAAATCATCGGGGCCGCTTGTTCATACTTTTTCTATTGTGGCAAGAGACAGTGCAACCGGCGAAATGGCTGTGGGTGTACAAAGCCACTGGTTTAGTGTAGGTACTTCTGTAGCGTGGGGCGAATCAGGCACCGGGGTAGTGGCCACGCAATCTTTTATCGATAAATCTTATGGGCCCAAAGGACTGGCATTAATGAAAAGCGGTCTTACTGCCCAACAGGCGCTTGATAGCCTGCTGAAAGCTGACGAAGCAAGAGAAGTGAGACAGGTTGCTTTTATTGACAACAAAGGCAATGTGGCCGCACATACCGGTAAAAACTGTATTCAGTATGCTTCAGACATCAAAGGCGCCAACTTTAGCGTACAAAGCAATATGATGCTGGGTAAAACGGTTTGTGAAAGTATGGCCGCCGCTTTTAAGGCATCTCACACAAAACCACTTGCAGAACGAGTGCTGGCTGCGCTTGATGCTGCGCAAACTGCAGGTGGCGACATCCGCGGTATGCAATCAGCAGCATTGATTGTTGTGAATGGTACCGCTGCAGATGCATGGAACGATAAGCTCATTGATGTAAGGGTAGATGACAATCCACAACCGCTGAAAGAACTGAGAAGGTTGTATAATTTATACGTGGCTTACCAGCACATGAATAACGGCGATCTTGCAACGGAGAAAAACGACATGGAAAAGGCAATGAACGAATACAATGCCGCCATGAAAATGTTTCCCGAAAACCTGGAAATGCAATATTGGACGGCAATTACACTGGCCAATAATAAACGGCTGGAAGAAGCATTACCAATGCTAAAGAAAATATTTGCTGCAGATAAAAACTGGAAAGAACTTACCAAAAGATTGCCGGCTGTAAAACTGCTTACCGTTACCGGTGATGCACTAAAGCAAATACTTGCCCAGTAAACTTTTACTTTTTACGCGCAGTATTCTGGCAATTTGTGTATAAAACTGCTTTGCAATCTTCGCGTTTGCCCGGCAAAGTACAGTATGTACAAGAGTGCGACGCAACAGGCGATGCCACCTGTACAGGTGCCGGGCCCACCATTGTTGTTTGTGTATAAAAATCTCTTAACTAAATTTTTATTAACCCTTCGAAATGAGGGAACAGATTTTGCGTTATAACGAAAACATCCTGTTGCATTAAACTTTACATGCTCACATTACTATTACCAGAATTTACTAATGCAATGAAACGTTTTGCGCTGATCTTAACTACGCTTTCTGCAATACTGCTTTGTACTTCTTTTCACGACACGCACATTCTTGCGAAAGGAACATACCTGATCGTGGTAGAAAAAAGTAAATATGAACTTAGCCTGTACGATGATGAAGGCTGGTACGCGACATACCCCGTAGTGTTTGGCAGTAAAGACCTGGGAGATAAAATGAAAGAGGGCGACCGTAAAACACCGGAAGGAAATTTTACCATCATCAGCAAACGTGTACATGAAAAGTGGGATCGTTTCCTGATGCTTGATTACCCGACAAAAGAAAGTGTTGAAAAATTCAATGCCCGCAAACAAAGAGGCGTTATTCCTAAAAATGCATCTATTGGCGGCGGTATAGGAATACACGGCACATGGCCGAGAGAAGATTATGCCATTGACCGCTACGATAACTGGACGCAAGGCTGTATAAGCATGAAAAACCCCGACGTAGAAGAACTGTATAGCCTGATACCGGTTGGTACCAAAGTGGTCATAAAACGTTGATCAGTTATTCAGAAAAGCAGTTACATTTTCCATCCATTTCGCTGTTTCTTTCTTACAAAGGCTCTCATGGCCTGATTGTTCATAAACAACCATTTTCTTGTGTGTTGCCGAAATGTGGTTGTAAATAGTTTCTGTCTCGCTTCTTTTTACGCGAAAGTCTTTCGCGCCCCACTGCAATAGTGTTGGGCAGGTAATATCCCTGGCATATTCAGCAGGTTTGTTTGAAAATGCCCATATACCGCCCAGGTTGATGCCGCCCCATAATGTAAGAAAAACGCCCAGCGGTTCGCCCGGCAAATTCATTACCCGTACAAAACCTTCTGATGCTTCGCGCATAGATGCAAAAGGCATCTCGAGAATTAGTTTTGACGCATGCATATCCGGGTAATCGTAAATGGCTTTGGTAATGGTGGCAGCGCCCATAGAAGCCCCAAACAGCACAATATTTCGAACGCCTTTTTTGATGGCATAATCATATGCAGCCTTTACATCTTGGGCTTCGTTGATACCCACGCTGCAGGTTGTTCCTTCACTTTGCCCGTGGTTCCTGAAATCAACAGCAATAATGTTCCAGCCGAGGTTATAAAAGGCAGTGGCTTCCCGTATTAAACCACTGCGGCAACTGCCATGGCCATGGAATAAAATGACCGTACCTTTTTTGGTAAGTGCATCTTTGTTGTCCAGCGTGGTCCATGCTGCAAGCAGCAGCCCGTCTGATGTTTTTATTTTTGTAGCCTGGTGTGGAATGTTCAAAGAATCGACGACTGTGCTTTTTGGTACAGGTAGCCCAAACAACGTTGCATTGGCTTTTTCTATAAAACCCATTTGCTGGTAGTTGGGCCGCGTTGCCTGATCAACAAATCTTGTAAAATGATAGGCCTGTACGGCGCAAATGACGTTGAAGAACAAGAAGAGGCATAGTATAAAATAAAGTAGTTTTTTAATGAGCTTTCTCATGCAAGGAGTTTGGGTTTAAAGATAAAAAGGAAAGAAAAGACAGTGAAGTTTTTATTAGGGGTCAGCAATTATGATCCGGGGAGCTGCGTGTTGTAATGAACATATTTTGCACCGGGGCAAAAAACCGCTTTGTTTCCACGATGTTTGCTTCTTATATTTCTCTTGAACAAAAGAAAACAAAAAGTAGGGCCCGAAAAAATTGCTCAGTGCATTTTAGCAGTTGAGGTCTTCGCTAATCTCCTTTGTCGATTGCAGCCCTTTTCTTGCTTTCGCCCTGATTAGGCTTTGTGCTACATTGGCTTCAGCAATAGTAGTTGCATCAGTACCATGCGGAATAGCAATCAAATTGATTAAACAAAAATCATCTTACGTTTGCCATTTACGTTTCACATCTCACCATTCGCCATTCACATTCACGACCCCCGTTCACTGATCGCTGCAGCTGCATACTGTTATGCTGCACAAGAGTGCGACGCAACAACAGCTGCTAACTGTACAACTGCAGGGCTCATAAAAATGCCGCTTCAACCGGTAACGGCGCAATAGTCAGCCATACATTGTTTATGTTTGCAAAATGCCGGAAACAATAAACATCAAAACCATTTGTGTATGTGGTGCAGGTACCATGGGCAGCGGCATTGCCCAGGTGGCGGCACAGGCGGGCTTCAACACCATTCAGTTCGACCTGAATACAGCCATGCTGGAAAAAAGCAGGCAGCAGATCCTCGCATCGCTTAATAAGCTTGCAGAAAAAGGCAAATTAACTGAAGCTGCAAAAACGGCTGCACTGGCAAACATACATTTTACAGCATCTGTTGAGGCGTGTATTGCAGATGTGATAATTGAAGCCATTGTTGAAGATGAAGCTGCCAAAACAACGCTGTTTAAAAAACTTGCTGCCATAAACAGCCCTGCAACAATTTTTGCTACCAATACATCTTCTATTTCTGTTTCAACGCTCGCCACTGCCACGGCTATTGATGCGCAATTTGCCGGTATGCATTTTTTTAATCCTGCGCAACTGATGAAGCTGGTGGAAGTGGTGTATACATCCAGTACCGCACCAGCAGTTACTGACACACTTGTTGCGCTGGCAAAACAAATGGGGAAAGTACCGGTAGTATGTAAAGATGCGCCCGGCTTTATTGTAAACCGGGTGGCAAGACATTACTACCTGGAAGCGATGTTGCTGGTGGAAAAAGGGCTTGCAGATATTGAAACCATAGATACCATTATGGAGGCAACGGGCTTTAAGATGGGCCCCTTTAAACTGATGGATCTTATTGGAATGGATGTAAATTATGCTGTAAGCAATATTGTATGGAATGCACTGGACAAGCCGGAAAGACTGCAACCGTCTGCATTGCAAAAAGAAAAGGTAGAGAAAGGAGAACTCGGTAAAAAATCCGGCAAAGGATTTTATCATTATTGATTTAAAAGCTGCATGAATAATTCCCTGCAACATATTCTGGTTACCGGTGCAAGCGGGCTGCTTGGTTCGTATGTGGTAAAGCAACTGGTAGCGCAAAACAAAACAGTAAAAGCTTTATACAGGAGCCATATACCGGCATTCGACGGTGCAGATAAAGTGCAGTGGGTGAAAGGAGATATACTGGATATTGTTGCTCTTGAAGAAGCCATGACCGGTGTACAGGAAGTTTACCACTGCGCTGCTATTGTATCATTCGACCCCAAAGAAAAACAACAACTGCATATTACCAATGTAGAAGGCACTGCCAACGTGGTAAATGCCTGCCTAAACACGGGTGTTCAAAAATTACTGCATGTAAGTTCTGTGGCTGCGCTTGGCCGTATAAGAGTAAATGAGCCTGTTACCGAGAAAATGAAATGGACACCCGAAACCAGCAACAGTGAGTATGGCAAATCCAAATACCTGGCCGAGATGGAAGTGTGGCGCGGTGTGGGTGAAGGCCTGCGCGCTGTGGTGGTGAACCCTACCATTATCCTGGGTGTGGCAGATTGGAACAACAGTTCATCGGCTATTTTTAAAAGTGTATACAACGAGTTTCCTTGGTACACAGATGGTGTTACAGGGTTTGTAGATGCCGCAGATGTTGCGAAAGCAATGATCATGCTCATGGAGAGCGATATAAGTGGCGAACGTTTTATTGTAAGTGGTGAGAATACAACCTATCAACACCTCTTTAACCTGATAGCAAATGCATTTGGTAAAAAGCAACCGCATAAAAAAGTTACCCCATTTATTGCAGCGGTGGTATGGCGGCTCGAAAAATTCAAATCGTTCTTTACCGGCAGTAAACCACTTGTAACAAAAGAAACCGCCGTAACTGCACAGGCCAAAGTGTATTTCGATAACAGCAAACTGCTCAGGTTTCTCCCTGCCTTTCAATACACCGGCCTGCCGGACACAGTAACAGCTATTTGTAAAGGATTCAGGAAAATGTATAACCTTCCTTAGTGCACGGCAGTATCATATCTTTATAGCAACACCAAACAGCCACAATACATTTTATGAACCCGGCATTATAGCGCTGTTCAACATCGTTGCGTCGCACTCTTGTACTGTTAGTTTTCTATGCAACTGCAGGCTGCGGGTGTAAGTACGCAGGAATGTTTTACAAAGGCTGATTATGCTACTCCATTATTTTCTTCCATAATTCGGGTATGCGTTTGATCCATACAATTTCTTTCTTCTTTAGCATTGCATCTTCGGCGGGTGTACCAAAATAAATTTTATTGCCGGCCACAGTAGATGGTATACCACTTTGTGCAAGCACGGTAGCATTGGCACCAATGGTTAATGTTTTGCTTACACCAACCTGGCCCCAGAGCGTAACACCGTCTTCTATTACACATGCGCCTGCTATGCCCACCTGCGCAGCAAACAAACAGTTCCTGCCAATACTGGTGTCGTGGCCTATATGCACCATGTTATCTATTTTGGTGCCTGCACCAATACGTGTAGATGCAGTTACACCACGGTCTATTGTGCAGCCGGCGCCTATCTCCACATCGTCTTCTATTATAACGTTGCCACAGCTTTGCATGCGCCTGTACCATACATCCCTGTTCTTTTTGGTGTTGTAATAAAAAGCGTCACTGCCTATAACAGTTCCTGCCTGTATCACTACATTATTACCAATCTCTGTATAGTCCATGATTGATACGTTGGGATGAATAATACAGTTATTACCAATCTTCACATCTTTCCCGATAAATACATTGGGCATAATAACGGTATTGGTTCCTGTTACTGCAGTATCGCTCACAGGCTTTGTGGCAGGTGTGAATGGCCTGAAATGATTAACGATCGTTAAGTATGCTTCAAAAGGTTCTGCAACCACCAGCAATGTTTTGCCGTGTGGTACGTTTACTTCTTTTGTGTTGATGATGATATGTGTTGCAGCACTGCTCAGGCATTTGTCATAATACTTGGGGTGATCGACAAAGCAAAGATCACCTGCTTCTACTTTATGTATTTCGTTGATGCCATAAACAGGTAATGATGTATCTCCAATTGTTTCAGCATGTATCAGTTCGGCTATCCATGCTACGGTAACTGCTCCCGGAAATTTCATAACACTAAAGTTTGTGCAAATGTAAAAGTGATTTGCTTTACATAATGTGTTAATCATGCATGCAGGCAATGTGCAATACCTGTACAACAATGTTGCTGTGCAACGCAGTTTATAGTGTGTTGGTTAGTAACGGTTGTTGTAAGAACGCGTTTATGCTGAAATAATTTTGTGTACCACAACAAATGGAGATAACATGTGCATAACCACGAAATCAAAATGAAAATGCAGCGTGTGAAGATGTGTGTGATCAGTAGCATCTGTTGAAACGCTTTATTCATCAGTGTTTCAGCAGATGCATTATTTATACATGCCATTACATAGCAGTAATAGTTGCAGCAAACAATTAACCTTTCTTTGTTTTATCGCTTCGCAATTCACACTGCAAGAAAAAATGTTAATAAAATTGTTTGAAAAATTTTTTGCGTTAGAAAAAACAATTTATAATATTGTGTTGGGAATTTGATTTCCCATTACTTACTAACCCATCCATATACAGAATCCCGCCTCGGCGGGATTTTTGTTTTACTGAAATGCATCGTTACTTTATCATATACAAACCTTACCTCGTTCTGTCGCAGTTCACTTCTCAGTTGGGCAAGCAAACACTTGCCGATTACTTCAACGTACCCAAAAATGTATACCCTGTTGGCAGGTTAGATGAAGACAGTGAAGGCATGCTGATACTTACCAACGATGTGCAACTCAATCATCGTTTGCTTGATCCTTCGTTTGCGCATGAACGCACTTACCTGGTGCAGGTAGACGGCGCCATTACAACACAGGCCATTCAACAACTGCAGCAAGGTGTGGAGATTAATGTAAATGGTAAGCTGTATAAAACAAAACCATGCAAAGCATCTTTGCTGATGCATGTACCGGATGTTCCGCCAAGAAACCCACCGGTACGTTTCAGGAAAGCAATTCCTGCACCATGGATAAAGATCACGCTTACAGAAGGAAAGAACAGGCAGGTAAGACGCATGACTGCCAAAGTTGGCTTTCCTACATTGCGATTAATAAGAGAAAGCATTGAAGGGATAACGCTTGGCAATCTTGAGCCCGGTAAAATGATCGAACTACCTCAAAAGACCATTTATAAAAAGTTGTTTCATGAATGAGCATTACGAAGTAACAAAAGATGATTACTGTATTAGTACAGACCAGTCGAAACTGGATATTGACACAGTGTACAATTACATAGCTTACGAATCTTACTGGGCACAGGGCATTACAAAAGACGTTGTTGAAAAGTCTGTTGCCAATTCTTTGTGCTTTGGTTTATACAAAGGTGCGGCACAGATTGGTTTTGCAAGGCTGGTTACAGATAAAGCAACCTTTGCTTACCTGGCAGATGTGTTTGTGCTGGAAGCTTACCGCGGCAAAGGACTAAGCAAATGGTTAATGCAGGTTATTCACGCACACCCCGGGCTGCAAACGCTGAGAAGATGGCTGCTTGGTACAAGAGATGCGCATGGTTTGTATGAGCAGTTTGGCTGGACAAGATTTACACCTGAAATAGCGGAGCGCTTTATGCAAAAACACAACCCTGGTGTTTATACAAAGCAGGCAACAAACGTATGATGCCGTATTCTGTAAATCATTATGCTGTTACTTGCTGCTGCACCCGGAAAAGTTATGTTTATCCGTAAGGTGCTCGGGCCGGGAATGCTGATGCATATTCCAGCCGTACAAGTGAGTGACACAACCAAAGCTTAATAGCAGCACTGCAGCCACGTACACAAACTTTCCTTCTTAAACTACCGGGTTACAAACTTCAAACTCTTCTTTATCTTCGCACCATGGAAGCATTGTTGCAACAGATCGAAAATTATAAAAAAGAAATAACCGTTTACGAAGCTGCAGATGCAGAAGCTACTGAAGCATTTCGCATAAAATATCTCGGCACAAAAGGCATTGTAAAAGCTATAATGGGTGAAATGAAAAATGTGCCCAACGATCAGAAAAAACAGTTTGGCCAGCTGCTGAATGATTTCAAGCTTTTTACAGAAGAGAAATACGAAGCCCTCAAACTGTCAACAACAGGTGGTGCACAGACCGCAGCAAAAGAGATCGACTGGTCATTACCCGGCGATTCGTTTCCCGTAGGTACAAGACACCCGCTAACCATTGTGCGCAACGAGATCGTTTCTATTTTTAAACGGCTTGGTTTTGCAGTGGCAGAAGGCCCCGAAATTGAAGATGACTGGCACAACTTTGGCGCCATGAACCTGCCCGAAGACCACCCTGCACGGGATATGCAGGATACATTTTATATCAACCAAAACCCTGCGTGGCTGTTGCGTACACATACAAGCAGCGTGCAGGCACGGGTAATGGAAAAACAAAAACCACCAATACGTGTTATCTGCCCGGGCCGCGTATATCGCAACGAAACAATCAGCGCAAGGGCACATTGTTTCTTTCACCAGGTAGAAGGTTTGTATATAGACGAAAATGTAAGCTTTGCAGATTTAAAACAAACCCTGTATTTCTTTGTGCAGGAGATGTTTGGCAAAGATGTAAAAGTGCGTTTTCGCCCTTCGTATTTTCCTTTTACCGAGCCAAGTGCAGAAATGGACATCAGCTGTTTGATTTGTGGCGGCGATGGTTGCAATGTATGCAAACATACCGGTTGGGTAGAAATATTGGGCAGTGGCATGGTGCATCCTAAAGTGCTCGAAAACTTTAATATTGATGCTAATAAATATACCGGCTTTGCTTTTGGTATGGGCGTAGAACGCATTTGCCAGTTGAAGTACCGGGTAAATGATCTGCGTTTATATTCCCAGAACGACGTACGTTTTTTAAAGCAGTTTACCAGTGCAGTATAAAAGGCAGTAATGAGCCCGGCATTGGTATTTCATGGCATCACCGCTTGCGTCGCACTCTTGTACTAACAACACATTGTGCATCACGCCCGGTTACAATCAGCATCCAAATCTTCAGGCAACAGTTTAACGGCTGTTGCTTTTTTATGTTTATTTAAAAATGATGATAGTGTAATTGCCCTAATTTTATTTGAAACAAAAACGAACATGGAACCCAATCAAAACCCCGAACAACCAACAGAACAACTGCAGGATGATTACGACCCCAACTCAATGGAAGGCTATGATAAACCGGTAAGAAATGCAAAGATCATTCTCTTTCTTATAGCCGGTTTGCAGTTACTGCCTTTGTTTATGCCTGGCGATATGCAAGAGCCGGTAAGAACCATTACCATTGCCAGTACACTGGCAGTTGCATTTGTGTTTGCCTTTTTTGCCTGGTGGACAAGCTATAAACCATATTGGTCTATTCTTGCCGCATTAATTTTTTACATATTGCTTCTTACTGCATCGGCCATAATGCAACCCGCTACAATTATCCAGGGCGTTATTGCAAAGGTGATTGCCATTACACTGCTTATTTATGCACTTGGCAATGCAAAAGAAGTACAACGCTGGAAAGATTCTCAGAGAAAATAGTTTGGATTAAGCATAATGTAGTACATGAAAATTGTAAAGAAAGCCTTCAGAATAACCGGTATTACTATTGCCGGAATATTGTTGCTGTTGTTTTTATTGCCTTTACTGTTTCCCGGTTTTGTGGCAGATAAAATAAAGCAATGGACCAATAATGCCATTACAACAGAGCTGAATTTTTCTAAAGCACGGCTTTCATTCTTTAACCATTTTCCTTCATTAACACTCACCCTGCACGATGTATCATTAATGGGCTCCGCGCCTTATGCAAAAGACACGTTGTTAAAATCCCGGGAACTGGCTTTCGGCATCGATCTCTCCACCTTGTTTTCAGATAAAATAAGTATAGACGAGATCTATCTTACCCAGGCAAATATCTTTATCAAAGTTGACGAGCATGGCGCAGCCAACTACAACATTTACAAAACAGATAGTGCTGCCAATACCGCTGCAGATAGCTCCGGTACTTCTTTAAAGATTGAGCGCATACAGGTTGATAACAGTAACCTTGCCTATGATGATCTCTCCATACCCATGCTTATCACCGCGCAAGATCTTAACTATGTAGGCAAAGGAGATTTAAGTAAGGCAATATTCGACCTTTCATCGAAGCTTGAAATAAAAGTATTTGACTTCGATTACAATTTTGGTCATTACATCAATTCAAAATCTCTCAGGGCAGATCTGGTTACAAAGATCAATACCAACTCACTGGCTTTTGAGTTTACCAAAAACGACCTCCTGCTCAATGCACTGCCCGTAGATTTTATAGGAAAATTTGAATTCCTGCAGCAGGGCTACAACATGAACTTTGAACTGCATTCTAGGAAAGGTAACCTGCACGATGTATTTTCCGCATTGCCACCTGCATACATGGGTTGGCTCGATCAGACAAAAGCTGATGGACAAACAAACATCGAAGCATACCTCACCGGCCAATATATAGCTGAACAAAACATCATGCCCGGCCTGGGTTTTAAAATGACCATCAGGGATGGTTTTATCAGCCATCAAAATGTAGCTTCTCCTGTAAGCAACCTGTTCCTCAATTTTGATTCGAAACTTCCATCTTTAAACCCCGACAGCCTTTACGTTAATATAGATTCCATTTTTTTCAATATTGATAAAGACTATCTGAGTGCTGTTATAAAACTCAACAACCTTTATAAGCCTACTGTACACGCCAAAATAAATGCAGCACTCGACCTGGAAAAACTGGACAAAGCTTTTGGCCTGCAACCGTTCGATATAAAAGGAACATACAATCTCAGCTTTACTGCAGATGGCAGCTACCAGTCAAAAACCATACAAGCGGGTGTAAGAAAACAGCAAACGGTTATCACCGGCATACCTTCTTTCACATTACAATCATCATTAAAGGATGGCTACTTTAAACATGCTGCGCTACCCGAAGCAATCAAAAACATCAGTTTCAGCCTCAATGCAAATTGCAGCGATGAAGACTACCATCATATTAATCTCTCGCTGGAACAGCTCAATGCTGCCATGCTTAGTGATTATGTAAAAGGGTATTTTAAACTCAATAGTCTTACACATATCGATACCGATCTGAAAGCACTCCTGCATTTACAGAACGTCCGTCAATACTACCCGCTTGACAGTATGGATCTCCGCGGCAATCTGTATGCAGACATCGTATCAAAAGGTATATACGATCCGTCCAAAAAATCTTTTCCTGTTACCAGCGCAAGTATTAAACTGCAGGATGGGTTGCTCAAAACAAAGTATTATCCAAATGCTATTGAGCAAATAAACGTAGTGGCAGATGCTGTGAATAGAGCAGGCACACTGGCCGATATGCAATTTACCATTCAGCCTGTCGCGTTCCTGTTCGAAGGCCAGCCTTTCACATTAAAAGCCGATCTCAGTAACCTTGATGATCTCCGTTACAACATTGCGTCAAAAGGCACGCTTGATGTTGGAAAGATCTACCGTGTATTTGCACAGGATGGCCTGGCGGTAACAGGGCTACTGACAACAGATTTCGTATTACAGGGTTTACAAAGTGATGCAGCAAATGGCCGTTACAATAAACTGCACAATACCGGCACGGCGGCAGTAAAAGACATTCGCCTGCAATCAGATTATTTTCCCCAACCTTTTATCATCAATAACGGCAGGTTTCATTTTAACCAGGATAAAATATTGTTCGACCAGTTCAACGCAAATTATGGCAGCACCAATGTGGAGTTAAACGGCTACCTCTCAAACTATATCAATTACGCATTGCAAAACAATGCCCCGCTTACAGGCAATTTCAGTCTGTTCACAGATCACTTCCTGGTAAATGAATTTATGGCCTATGCTGCGCCTGCAGGTAAAGATTCAACTGCACCGGCAACCGACAGCACAGGCGTTGTAATGATTCCCAAAGAGCTGGACATTACAGTCAATGCAAATGCCCGGCAGATCAGTTACGACAGCCTTTCGATCAATAATTTCAAAGGTGGTGTATCACTTCATCAGGGCACACTCACGCTCAATAAAACCACGTTCAATATCATCGGCACATCAGTCGAAATGAATGCTGCTTACGAAAGTATTACACCACGCAAAGCGGGCTTCAATTATCATATTAAGGCAGATAGCTTCGATGTAAAACGTGCGTACAAAGAAGTAAAACTCTTTCGCGATCTTGCTTCATCCGCTGCAAATACGCAGGGCATTATTTCTCTTGATTATACATTAAGTGGCAAACTAAATGCTGATATGAAACCCATTTATCCTTCACTTAAGGGCAGTGGTGTTCTATCGCTGGAAAATGTAAAAGTCAATGGCCTCAGGCTTTTCAGTGCGGTAAGTAAGGCAACAGGCCGGGACAGTGTCAATAATCCCAACCTCAAAAAAGTGCAGATCAAAACTACCATCAATAATAACATCATCACGTTGCAACGCACAAGAATGAAAGTGTTCGGTTTCCGTCCGCGGTTCGAAGGGCAGGTAAGTTTCAATGGCCAACTCAATCTTACCGGTCGCCTTGGCCTGCCGCCTTTTGGCATTTTCGGTATTCCGTTCACGGTAGTTGGTACGCAGGAAAATCCACAGGTAAAGTTGCGCCGGGCAAAGGAATCAGATACGATAGCCGAGACCACGGAAGAGGCAGACACAGAAGAATAATAAGCTTTCGCGTTGTGCTATTACCCGTTAATTATTTTACCCGTTAATAGCTGGGTAACCGGCAGTGGTATTTCATGGCATCGCCTGTTGCCACGCTCGGTTCAGCGTTCCATTTACATGGCAACTGTAGCGTTCCGTTTTAAGGGTACACGCCAGGGTTCGAACTTCAACTGCTTTACAACGAATTACGCCTGATGAGGTGAAAAGGATTTTTGATTTTGTTGATGCTGCGGTTCAAAATTAACCTCGCAGCAGTTTCACCCATTTTTGCATGATCAGTAGAAATCACTGTTATGCCATCTGCAAGTATAGCCTTTAAGGGCGTTTCATTATAAGATACCAGCCCAACATCACGCCCTGTTTCAAAACCCTGCGTTTTACATATCTTAATGGCATTTACAAGATCTGTTTCTTCTATTACTACAAATGCTTCACCTTTTTCAATGGGCGTATGTTCAGTTACCTCGTGTATAATTTTGTACGCAAAATTATATTGCATACAAAATGTTCTGAACCCTACTACAATTTCATAAGGGTAAGGAACTGTTTTAGGATAAACAAGGTATAATTTTCTATACTTGCTAAAGAGGTCGAGCCCGCTTTCCAGTGCATCTTCAATATCGTGTTGAAAATCCTGGAACACCGCCATGTACTTTTCTCTTGATGCACACAAGTCTTTATCCAGCACCAGCAACTGGTCTTTTGGAATCATGGCGATGGTCTTATATGCGTCCGCCTCCTGCTCATAAAAATGTGGCATTATTACATAGTAATCATATTCACCCAGGTTTTCCTCAATCAGCTCTTTAAAGATCTTCGTATTGCAGTGGAAAATTTTAAGATCAATAATGGCATTACTGCCCAGCGCAGAAACAAATGCATTATAAATTTGCTTTTTATAATTGCTGATTTTGTTAAACACCAGCAGTATCCTGTACTGGTTGGTCACATCTGTCCTGTTGATATAAAACCCTTTTCCACGTATAGGTAATATTATACCTTTTTCTTCCAGTGCGTCATAAGCCTTCTGCACTGTATCTCTCGAAAGGAAGAACTCGTTGCTTAGCTCATTGATCGATAAAATTTTATCGCCCTTTTTCAGCTTTCCCAGCTTTATCGAATTATTTACTGAGTTAATAATTTGCAGGTACTTGGGGACTTTTCTGGCACAATCGATATCAAAAATTTGTTGCATGGCTTTGCTTGTTTTATATACATGCCGTCAGCATGAATAAATTTCTGGTACTGGCAATCTCAATGCAAAATACCATTGTATATCGTGTATTCGCACACACTAATTAGCGCATTCTGATATTATATTGGCATCTCAATTTTGATATGATTTTTTGTTGCATACGTACTATTTTGTCAACAACACAGCATATACCAGCATAGTATACTCACCAGGAAAAATATATTTGACCAGCACAAACGCGCACATCATCATCATAAATGCTGAAACATGTTTGTAGTTATTTTCTGACTAACTTAGAAATGCAATACATGCACTTATAACAGCCTGCTCTATGAGTAAAAATTCAAACCGCCGCTCTTTCCTGAAGCATGTCGGCATCGGTTCAATCGGTACAGCCATTGTGCCGGGGGTTACAGGCGCAGCCACCCTGCCGGCAAATGATAAAACATCGGGTATAAAAACCGGTAAAGTAAGCCGTGCATACAATGCTGCCTACACCGGCGAACATTTAAACCGGGTAGCATTTCCCATTGGCGGTTTGGGTGCGGGCATGTTTTGTATGGAAGGCACAGGTGCTATTTCACATATGTCTGTAAAAAATGCACCGGATGTGTTTAATACGCCCCCCTTATTTGCTGCAATAGCAGTAAAGCAACTTTCCAATGGTGCCAAAGTATTGGAAGGGCCTGTGCCCGGCTGGAAAAAATTCGGGCAGAAAGATGCAGGAAACGGCGCAACAGGCGCCACTACCGGTCTGCCAAGGTTTCGCCACGCGACATTCTTACCAAGGTTTCCTTTTGCAACACTCGATCTCCTGGATGATGATCTGCCTTTACAGGTCTCGGTGACCGGCTGGAGCCCTTTTATTCCGGGTGATGAAGACAATTCCGGTATGCAGGTTGGTGGTATGGAATATACGTTCCAGAATACCGGCGCGGCAAAGCTGGATGCGGTGTTTTCTTTCAATGCCGCCAATTTTTTGCGCGAAGAACAAAGCAATAATTCTATCAGTGCTTTGCAAAATGGTTTTATCCTCACCGGCGAAACTGGTAAAGACAAAACGCTAAAAACCGATTTCGCCATATTCACCAATGATGATGCAACAGTAATCAATCACTGCTGGTTTCGGGGTGGCTGGTGGGATCCGCTGACCATGGCATGGAATGCTGTAAAAAATGCTGAAACACCATCTGTGTCGCCTGTTGAAAAAGATGCGCCCGGTGCATCTTTATACGTACCATTTTCTTTGGCGCAGGGTGAAAAGAAAACCATTAAAGTAATGTTTGCCTGGTATACGCCCGACTCACTATTGACATTTGGTACGCCGGGCAAAAAAAAGGAGCCATGCGATGCCGCTGCAGGGTGCTGCAATTCGCCGGCAGATATCGGGCTGGATAAATACGATAAAGATTTTGATGCAAAATATTATAAGCCCTGGTACAGCAGCAGGTTTAAAAATATCCGGGATGTATGCGCATACTGGAAAGAACATTACGATGCATTGCGCGGCAGATCTGTTTTATTCAAAAATGCTTTCTTCAATAGCACACTTCCACCCGAAGTATTGGAAGCTGTAGCAGCAAACCTTACTATTCTTAAATCGCCCACTGTTATGCGGCAGTATGATGGCCGGCTCTGGAACTGGGAAGGGTGTGGCGATAGTTTTGGCTGCTGCCATGGTTCGTGTACACATGTATGGAATTATGCACAGGCAACTGCACATCTTTTTCCCGCATTGGAGAGAAGTCTTCGTGCCACAGAGTTTTGCGAAAGCCAGGATGCGCAGGGCCACCAGAATTTCAGGGCTGTGTTGCCCATACAGCCTGCATCACATGATTTTCATGCTGCTGCCGATGGGCAACTTGGCGGCATTATGAAAGTGTACAGGGAATGGCGCATCAGCGGAGACAACGAATGGTTGAAGAAAATATATCCCATGGTTAAAAAGAGTATGGATTACTGCATCCGTACCTGGGATCCGAAAGGGAAAGGTATTATTGAAGAACCGCACCACAATACCTATGATATAGAGTTCTGGGGCCCGGATGGTATGCATTGCAGCTTTTATCTGGGCGCGCTGGAAGCATTCATTGCTATGTCGGATTATCTTGGCCGGGACGCATCAGCATACAAAGCGCTTGCGGCCAAAGGAAAATCTTTTCTTGAAACTGCATTGTACGATGGTGAGTATTTTATTCAAAAAATCCAGTACACAGGTTTGCAGGCCGAAAACCCTGCTACTGCAAAATCTTTCGGTGGCGAATATTCCAAAGAAGCGCAGGAACTGCTGAAAAAGGAAGGTCCAAAATACCAGTATGGTACGGGCTGCTTGTCAGACGGTATATTGGGTGCGTGGGTAGCACGCATGTGTTTTTTAAATGACCCGGTTGATAGTGCTAAAATAAAGAGCCACCTAAAGGCTGTACACAAATACAACCTCAAAGAAAACCTCAGCGATCATGCCAACCCGCAACGGCCGGCGTTTGCACTGGGAGAAGAAGGCGGCCTGCTATTGTGTTCATGGCCAAAAGGCGGCAAACTTTCTTTGCCGTTTGTTTACAGCGATGAAGTATGGACAGGCATTGAACACCAGGCGGCCTCTCACCTTATGCTTATGGGCAGTGTAACAGAAGGCCTGGAGATATTAAGGGCCAGCCGAAACCGCTACGATGGCACCGTGCGCAATCCGTTTAATGAGTATGAGTGTGGGCATTGGTATGCCAGGGCGCTGTCCAGTTATGGTTACCTGCAGGCACTTACCGGTTTGCGCTACGATGCAGTAGAACAAACACTTTACATCGATTCGAAAGTGGGTAATTTTACCGCCTTCCTTTCTGCCGCAACTGGTTTTGGAAACGTTACCTATAAAGCCGGCAAAGTGTTGGTGAATGTTGTCTCGGGCACAATCGATATTCGTTTTTTAAACATCAATGGCCGGAAAACCCCTTATAACGCTTAAGCGGTTGTGCCATGAAAATCTGTTAGGCACGGCTGATGATAAAACCTTCGCTCAGTTCTTCGCACCTGCTCAATAAAGTTGCTGCCGTACAAGTGTGCGACGCAACAGGTGCTTCATGCCTGCACAAGTGCCTGGTACAAAAAAATAACCGGCAGCACAGCTACGGGCAAAAAACAAGCTGCGCCTTGTAACAAAAAATTGCGACATCAAAAGTTTCAGGAAATTTTAATACCGGCAGTGGTATTTCATGGCATCGTCCCTTGCGTCGCAATCCGTTAATCTGTATAACTTTTGGCAGCTATGCGAGCATGGCAAGGCTCCTGAAAAAAATATCAGCAGAGAAGAGAACAATTACTTAGTTTTCATGCAAAATTTTTCTACAGATGTTTACCAGGTGTTTGCCAGTGTCAAAATTATTAACCCTCTTCATTGTTGCAGGTTCGTTGGTTGCCTGCAACCAGCATAGCGATACATTGTTTGTAAAGCTATCGCCCAACGTTACCAAAATAGACTTTGTAAATACCATTAAAGAAAATGATTCCATTAACCCCATCGATATGGAATTTCTTTACAATGGCGGCGGTGTGGCGGTGGGCGATTTTAACAAAGACAGCCTGCCCGACCTGTATTTTACAGCCAGCACTACCTCCAACAAGCTATACCTCAACCAGGGCGATCTTTCTTTTAAAGATGTAACCGAAGAAGCAAAAGTTACCGGCGAACACAGGTGGGCTAATGCAGCGTCTGTAATTGATATCAACAATGACGGGCTGGATGATATTTATGTTACCAATACCATCCGGACAAACCCTGACGAGCGTAAGAACCTGCTCTACATCAACCAGGGATTGAATAAAAACAACGTTCCCGTATTTAAAGAAATGGCGGCAGAATATGGTATTGCAGACACCGGCTTATCTGTGCATGCTGCATTCTTTGATTATGACAATGATGGCGATCTCGACATGTACCTGCTTACCACGAAACTTGCTAAAAGAGATGCGTCGAAATTTAGCGACGAAAGAAAAAAAGACTCTTCTGATGCAGATAAACTCTTCCGTAACGATTGGAGTGAAACACTGAAGCACCCTGTATTTACAGATGTTTCCAAAGAAGCAGGCATCAAAGAAAGTGGTTATGGCCTTGGTATAGCCATCACAGATATAAACCAGGATGGCTGGAAAGATATTTATATTACGAATGATTTTTTTACGAGCGATTACCTTTTCATCAACAACAAAAACGGTACATTCTCCAATAAAATAAAGCAGGTATTCAAGCATACATCACAAAACGCTATGGGTAACGATGTTGGCGATATTAATAATGACGGCCTGCAGGATATTATTGCGGTAGACATGAACCCGGAAGATAACTACCGCAAGAAAAAGAACATGAGCGGTAACAATTATTTTATTTACCAGAACATGTATTATGGCCCGGTGATGTTACAATATGTAAGGAACACGTTGCAACTGAATATGGGGCCCACAGTAAATGCCAACGATTCTGTTGGCGAACCGGTTTTTGGCGATATCAGCTTTCTTGCGGGCGTAGCAGAAACTGACTGGAGCTGGAATCCATCCATTGCAGATTTTGACAATGACGGCAATAAAGACATCATTATCACCAATGGCTACCCGAGAGATGTTACCGACCACGATTTTGCTGCATTCCGTGCAAAAGCTGCAAACATTGCCAGTAAAGAAATGTTGATGGCAGAAATACCACAGATCAAAATTCCCAACTATGGGTTTAAAAATTTTGGCAACCTGAAGTTTGAAAACTATTCCGCACAATGGGGCCTCGATGAACCTTCTTTCTCCAACGGGGCTGTATATGCAGATCTCGACAGGGACGGAGATCTTGATTATGTGATCAATAACATTAATGAGGTTGCCAGTGTTTACATCAACACTACCAATACAGATAAAACTACCAGGGCAAATTTTCTCGAAATCAATTTTAAAGGTGATGCAAAGAACGTACACGGCATTGGCGCATGGGTTGAGGTATACGCCGGTGGAATAAAGCAGGTGTATGAAAACAATCCATACAGGGGCTACCTGTCGTCTGTAGATACAAAGGCCTTCTTTGGTATGGATACACTAGATGTTGCTGATTCCGTTATTATACGCTGGCCCAATAATACAAAGCAGGTTATGCAACGTGTGAATACCAACCAGCGTATCAATGCAGATATCAAAAACGCCAATATTGCAGATAACTGGTATGTGCCCGCTACCACCAGCAGCAGCGCCTTTACAGACATCACCGTTTCATCAGGCGTTAATTACATGCACAAAGAAATGGATGTAATTGATTTTAATAAAGAGCGTTTGCTGCCCCACAAACTATCGCAGTACGGCCCTGGTCTTGCCGCCGCCGATGTAGATGGCAATTGGCTCGATGATATTTTTACAGGCGGCACGGGCGATAACCCGGGCATGTTTTTCCTGCAGCAAAAAGATGGCAGGTTCACTTCCAAAGAACTGCCGTTGCTTACATGGAAAGGTTCCAGGAGACCCGAAAACATGGGTTTACTGTTGTTTGATGCAGACAACGACGGCGATGTTGATCTCTACTGCGCCAATGGAAGCAACGAGTTTGAGGCAAATTCTAAAAATTACCAGGACCGCCTGTACATCAATAATGGCGGCGGCAACTTTGCTATAGATACGTTGGCATTGCCGGAAAACTACACCAGCAAAAGCTGTGTAAGGGCGCTGGACTATGATAACGATGGAGATCTTGATCTGTTTGTGGGCGGCAGGGTATTACCTGGTCAATATCCGAAACCGGTAAGCTCTGTGCTGCTTAGAAACGATTCCAAACCAGGCGCTGTAAAGTTTACAGATGTAACGGCACAGGTTGCAAAAGGCCTCGAAAATATCGGTCTTGTCTGCGATGCACTCTTTACCGATTTTGACAATGATGGTTTTACAGATCTTGTACTTGCAGGCGAGTTTATGCCAGTTACCTTTTTTAAAAACAACAGCGGCAAATTCGAAAACGTTACAAAGCAAAGTGGTATTGCAGATGAAATTGGCTGGTGGACAAGCATTACAGCTGGCGATTTCGACAACGATGGTGATGTCGATTATATAACCGGTAACCTTGGTAAAAATTCTTTCTACCGCGCCAGCCACGATCACCCTGTAAGAGTGTATGGTAAAGACTTTGACAAGAACGGTATCTTCGATGCCATACCTACCGTTTACCTCAAGGACCAGAACGGCAAACCCGGTGAATTCACCGCGCAAAACCGGGATGATATTGTTGATGCACTACCATCCCTCAAGAAAAAATTCCTTTCGTACAAGTCTTTTGGAGAGGCGGACTTTTCCAGAATATTTTCTCCCGATACATTAAAAGATGCATCAATCTTCGAAGCCAACAATTTCAGCAGCAGCTATATCGAAAACAAGGGAGGCGGCAGGTTTACGCTAACGGCACTGCCTTTAATAGCACAGGTTGCACCACTCAATGCCATGGTAGCAGAAGATATTAATAACGACGGCAATCTAGATATTATCGCAGCAACCAACGACTATGGCACAGAAGTAACCAATGGCCGGTACGATGCCCTGGATGGCCTTGTGTTACTGGGTGATGGTAAAGGAAATTTTTTACCGCAGTCTATACTGCATAGTGGTTTTTACCTGCCCGGAGATGGTAAAGCGCTTATAAAACTACGTGCAGCACACAATACGTATTTGCTGGCTGCCTCGCAAAACAGGGATGTAATGAAAGTCTTCCAAAAACGTGATACTTCCGTCATCATCACGCCGCAAAAAGATGATGCTTATTTTATCCTCACGCTGCAGACAGGCAAAAAAAGAAAGCAGGAAATTTATTACGGCTCTTCTTTTTTATCACAGTCATCAAATTTTATGGTAGTAAATAAACAGGTGCAAAAAGTAGAAGCAGTAAATAAAAAAGGCGAAAAACGAGTAATACAATAACTGAAGTAAACGCTTATTTTTTTTCAGGGCCGGTTGTTAATCAACCGGTTTTTTTTAAGTGGCCAACGGCATTGCTACTATCATCGCCTGTTGTGTCACTCACTTATACGGTTGGTTCTGTATGCAGCAAGGGTGCGGCCTTGTTGCGTTTCAGTAAATAGTTTTGTGAGGGCAGTAAATATGCTTCCATTCATAGAGTGATCTGTTTCTTCAAAATTGTTTCTCTTTCTTTTGGCCTGGCAAAAAAGAACCAAATTGCCAGTTGCATCAGCACGATGCGGGATAACGGTTGTGTTGCCTAAACAAAAATAATCTCACGTTTCACCTCTCACGTCTCACGTTTCACGTCTATTATCTCTTCATGCAATAAGACTCAAAAACGATAACTTTAAAAAAATTGCTTTTTGCTTATGACTTCTTTTTTTATTGACCCCAATATTGCCAAAGCCAAAACGATTCATACAGACTTTTACACAAGCAGCAAATACTTTGTCGATGCAAAGGAAAAGATATTTGCACCATCATGGCAGTTCATAGGAGATACCGGGCTGGTGAATGAAAATGGATCAGCATACCCATTTACCTTATTAGAACAGTACCTTGATGAACCTTTGTTACTCGTAAAAGACAAAGAGGGTGCATTGCATTGTATGAGTAATGTATGTACGCATCGGGGTAACCTCGTTGTTTACGAAGCATGTAAACTAAACCAGTTACGTTGCAAATATCATGGGCGCCTGTTCTCGCTGGATGGAAAATTTATATCCATGCCTGAGTTTAAAGAAGTAGAAGATTTCCCGGGCCAGGCCGACAACCTGCACAACCTTTCCCTGTTTCAATGGGGCAGCCTTTTGTTTACATCCCTTCAGCCGGTTGCGCCAGCAGCAATATTTTTCAAAGAAATGGTTGATCGTGTTGGCTGGCTGCCGATGGACCGGCTGGTTTATCGTGCAGACCTTTCAAAAGATTACCACGTAAAGGCTAACTGGGCTTTGTATTGCGAGAACTACCTGGAAGGTTTTCATATTCCTTTTGTACACGCCGGCTTAAACGCAGTACTTGATTTCGGGGAATACACGACAGAAGTTTTCAGGTATTGCAATCTACAGTTGGGTATTGGCAAAAAAGGCGATGTATGTTTTAACCTTCCTGTTGATTCACCAGATTATGGTAAAGATGTTGCAGCATATTATTTTTGGACATTCCCGAATATGATGTTTAATTTTTATCCCTGGGGTTTGTCACTGAATATTGTACAGCCATTGGGTATAAATGAAACGAAAGTCTCTTTTCTTACTTACGTATTCGATGAAAGTAAACTTAATACAGGAGCCGGTTCCGGGTTGGATACAGTTGAACTGGAAGATGAGGAAGTAGTGGAAAATGTACAAAAAGGTATTCGCTCAAGGTTCTATACGCATGGCAGGTATTCACCCAACAGGGAGCAGGGCACACACCATTTTCACTCGCTTATCGCAACGTTTATTCAATAATAAAGCACGATGAGTGACAAACATTCTTTTAACCGTACCATAGGCTTTACTACTGCTATCTCTATTGTAATAAGCGGCGTAATAGGATCGGGCATATTCATGCGGCCCGCTGAAATGGCCGGCCTGCTGGGATCGCCGCTGCTGGTACTGGTTACATGGGTTATTGCAGGGGTGTTTTCCATCTTTGCCATTATGGTTATTGCAGAAGTTGGTGCAATGATGCCCGCTACCGGCGGACAGTACGTTTTTATGAAAACGATGTACAACGATTTCTGGGCTTACCTGTATGGCTGGGCAAATTTCGCGGTGATCAATACAGCATCTGGTGCGGGAATAACCTTTATCTGTGCACAGTACGTGCAGTATTTTTTTAAGTTGCCGCGTTTTTCTACAGAAACAGAACAGTCGGTTGCCATACATATTCCATTGATCGGAGACATATTGCCACTCGAAGATGCGGGTGTTAAAACATTTACCATCCTATTACTCATCATCGGTTCCTTTATAGCTTACAGAAGCACAAAATTGAGTGGTGCTGTTCAGGTTATTTTTACGGTTGCCAAAGTACTCGCCATAATACTCCTGGTCGGTGGCCTATGCTTTTCAGGGAAGGGCAGTGTAGACAATTTGATTACCGCTACACCAGCATTGATGCCGGCCGGCTTTGCATTGGTAGTTGCCATGGTGGCAGCATGTAATGGCGCTTTACAGGCTTATGACGGTGCATATATGATCGTATACATGGCAGGTGAAGTAAAGAATCCTGGTAAAACGCTTCCGGGAAGTTTGATATTGGGTCTTTTTGTTTGTATGATAATATACATGCTGATCACCGCAGCCATGATGTATATTTTACCTGTGGGCGATATGGCATCTTCTCAAATGGTAGCCTCTGATGCAGCACGCAAAGCGTTTGGCGCAATTGGCGGTGGTATTATAGCATTGCTGATCTGCTTATCGGTACTTGGCCCAACTAATACGACTATACTTAGTGCTCCCAGGTTAACATTCGCTATGGCAAACAACCACGCCTTTTTTACCTGGGCGGGAATAATTCATCCACGTTTTAAAACACCCGGCAACGCAATAATGCTGCATCTTGCCTGGATGATTTGTATGGTGATCAGCGGCAGCTTTAATATCCTGGCTGATATGTACATATTTATAGTATGGGTATTTAACCTGATGCTTATTGCGGGTTTATTTATTTTACGAAAAAAAATGCCGGCCGCAGAACGGCCTTACAAAGTTTGGCTGTATCCATGGATGCCATTACTGGTATTGCTGTTCAATGCTTTCTACCTGGTGATGATTTTGTATAATGACATCAGCAATTATACTTCCGGTAAAACACACATCATGAATTCGGTATTTGGCCTTGTACTCACTGCCAGTGGTATTCCGCTTTACTGGTATTTTAAAAAGAAGCAGCAAAAATTACCTGGATAATTTTGTCACAAAGATTAGTCGAGACTCTGCAGTTTCGCAGAAACAAGCCTTTGTCTTCACCAGCAGCGTATTTACTTTTTTGCCTCGAATTGAAAAAGGATCAATGATTGTCGTGAGACGTGAAACGGCAAACGTGAGATAATTTGTTTCAAGCAACAAAGCTGTTATTCCGCATGATGCTGGTGCAACTGACTAGTCGGTTCTTTTGTGTCGGGACAAAAGAATCGGTAACAGCTTCGTAAAAAAAACCTTTGTCTTCACCAGCAGCGTATTTACTTTTTTGCCTTGATGCAAACAGGTAACAAAAAAGATCAAGGCTGCGGAAAAACCGGCTAAAATTTACTGCATTACGCTACAGCGAAGAAGTCATACATGTGGCTGTAGAATAAATATTCACCGAAGACTTGTGAATTACAGTATAACATTACGCATCATCTTCGCTGCTTAACGCTGCATTACGTAAATTTCTTCACGCCATTTTTCCGAGGCCGGGTTAACCCGCAACGAGTCCGGGTTTTACTTTTTTTTAGTACGAGAGACGGCAAACGTGAATGGTGAATGGTGAATCGTGAATGGTGAATCGTGAATGGTGAAGATTCCTTTTTTAATCGATATAGCTGCTATCCCGCATGGTGCTGGTGTAACTGACTAGTCGGTTCTTTTGTGTCAGGATAAAAGAATCGGGAACAACTTCATAGAAACAAATCATTGTATGAAACAAAGCATGATTACTATTAGTGCAAAAGCTATTTGTTGAAACGCTGCATAACCGCACCCTTGCTGCATAAAGAATCCAACTGTACAAGTGAGTGACACAACAGGCGATGACACGAAGTACTACAGCCGGTAACATAAAAATCTTAAACTTTATTTGCGGTTTATATTTCAGGTCAATCATGGTTACATTTGCGGCGTGAGAAAAAAACAGCCTGTAATACTGGAAAATGTTTTGGTGGAAGATTATGCTGCCGAAGGTAAATCGCTTGCAAAAGTGAATGGTAAAGTGATCTTTATTGAGCGTACTGTACCTGGCGATGTAGTGGATGTAATGGTGATTAAAAGTAAAAAAGACTGGGCGGAGGGCTGGCCCCTGCGGTTTAAAGAAGTGGCAACACAGCGTGTAACGCCATTTTGTGAACATTTTGGTACATGTGGCGGCTGCCAGTGGCAAATGCTGCCATATGAACGACAACTTTTTTACAAGCAAAAGCAGGTAGCTGATAATTTGCAGCGGATAGGGAAAGTGCCGCTGCCGGTGATAATGCCAATTATAGGCTGCGATGCAACACGGGAATACCGCAACAAACTGGAATATACTTTTGCTACCAAAAAATTTATACCTGACGATGCTTTTGCGCAGTTGAAAGCTACAGGTGTGGATGTGAAAGCGGCCATGGACCAGGAGGTGGGCGGTTTTCATGCCAAAGGTATGTTTGACAGGGTGGTGGAAATTAACAAATGCCACCTGCAGCAGGAGCCTACCAATGGTTTACGCAATGCCGCAGCCGCATTTGTACAGGAACTGGATATGCCTTTTTACGACATTAAACTGCATAAAGGCTGGCTGCGAAATATGCAGGTGCGCATTGCTGCGACAGGTGAAATAATGGTGAACGTGATATTGGGTTACGAAAAGGAAACTGCCAGGAAAGCGCTGCTTGATCATTTGCTGAAAACATTTCCATCTGTTACTACACTGCTGTATACGATCAACGCTAAGTTTAACGATAGTCTCACAGATTTGGAGCCGGTAATCTACTATGGCAAGGGTTATATTACAGACACGCTGGAAGATTTTCGTTTTAAGGTAAGCCCTAAGTCTTTTTTCCAGACAAATACAAAACAAGCGGAAAGGCTTTACCAGGTTACAAGAGACTTTGCCGAATTAAATGGCACACAAACCGTATACGATCTTTATTGTGGTACGGGAAGCATTGGTATTTTTGTAAGCAGGCAGGCTAAAAAAATTATTGGCGTGGAAGTGGTGGAAGATGCAATTAAAGACGCAAAGGAAAATGCAGCCATTAATAATATTGCGCATGCTGATTTTTACTGTGGTGACGTTATAAAAATATGCGACGATGACTTTTTTGCCGCTCATGGAAAACCAGATGTAATTATTACAGACCCGCCAAGAGCCGGCATGCATGAAAAACTGGTGAGTAAACTATTGGAAATGGCAGCGCCGTTGATCGTATATGTAAGCTGTAACCCTGCAACACAGGCAAGAGACCTTGCCCTTTTAGGAGAAAAATATTCCGTAGAAAAGATACAACCGGTTGATATGTTTCCACACACGCATCATATTGAAAACGTGGTGCAGCTAAAATTGAAAAACTGATTGTTGAATATTTAAATACGCAAGATGACAGAATTCAGGCCCGGGAGATTTGAGATACTGCCAACAATTATTAAGAACCTTATTATTATCAATGTACTTGTTTTTATTGCGCAAAATGTAATTCCTGCAGACCAGTTCAGTATGGAAGATGCATTTGCCTTGCACACCTGGCAAAGCCCGCTGTTTAAACCATGGCAGTTTGTAACATACCTGTTTTTACATGGCGGAATCGATCATATTTTCTTTAATATGTTTGCCTTGTGGATGTTTGGATCGATACTGGAAAATGTTTGGGGGCCGAAAAGGTTTCTTACATTTTACCTTGTTTCTGGTTTGGGTGCGGCATTGTGTCATATGATCGTATTGTATTTCCAGAATGCTGCCATGATCAATGAATTTAATTCGATTGGTAATTCTGTAGAGCGCCTGGCGATGTTTATACAGAAATACAATATTTCCAATATGAATGATTTATCGGTTGGTTTTGCAGAGGCGCTGGTAAATCTTAACCTGAGCATTCCGACTATTGGCGCGTCAGGGGCTGTATTCGGGTGCCTGGCAGCATTCGGATATCTTTTTCCAAACACGTACATCTACCTGTACTTCTTCTTACCGGTTAAAGCCAAATGGTTTGTGCTGTTTTATGCCGGTTTTGAATTATATGCAACATTTCAAAACAGTGCCGGAGATACAGTGGCCCACATAGCGCACCTGGGTGGGGCTTTGGTTGGTTTTTTGATGGTGTATTTCTGGAACAAAACCAACAAAAAAACGTTTTACTAATTCAAGATCTCTTTAAGTGATAATTTTAATATACAATGAGTGTAATGCAGCAAAATAAGAAGAGTCCGATATTGCTGGGGCAGGATAATAATGCGCTTACATGGCTGCTTATCATCAACATCGTTATTTTTATCATCCTGGGTTTTATCAATATTGTTTACAGGCTGGGCTACGATTCCAAGATGGAGGCAGCACAAAATTTCCACCTGCAGATCACGGATTGGATTTTTTTGCCTGCGAAAGCAGCTACTCTTGCTGAAAGACCCTGGACGATACTGACCTACATGTTTTCGCATGCTGAAGTAATGGGTATGATTGGTACGGTGCTATGGTTATGGGGCTTTGGCTATATTCTGCAAGACCTTACCGGCAATACAAAATTATTCCCTGTTTATATATATGGCGGCCTTGCGGGTGCGGCCGGATTTGTACTGGCGGCAAATTTTATACCCGGCGCCAGTGTGGAAGCCGCTCCTATGATGGGGGGGGGCGCTGCTGTAATGGCTATTGCAGTAGCTGTTACTACGCTATCGCCAAAGTATAAGCTCTTCCCTATGATTAATGGCGGCATACCGGTATGGGTGCTTACGCTTGTTTATGTGGCCATCGATTATTTCGCATTTGTAAAAAATGACAATGTAGAAGCCGTAGCACACCTGGCGGGTGCGCTAATGGGTTTCCTTTTTATGATACAGCTGAGGCGCGGTTATGACATGGGTGCGTGGATGAACACGGCCTTTAATAAAGCGGGTGACCTGTTTAACCCGGAAAAGAAATATAGCGGTAAGCAGTTTCGCCAGCAGCGCTTCTATAAAGTGTCGCGCAAACCTTTTGAAAAAACGCCACGTCTTACACAGCAAAAAGTAGATGAACTGCTCGATAAAATCAACCAGGAGGGCTATGCAGCGCTTTCAGAAGAAGAAAAAGAAATGTTGAAGAAAGCAAGCCAGGAAGGTCTCAACTAACCAGCTTCACACAATTACATGAAAAAAATTTTACGGTTTCTCTGGGGAGCATTGTGTATCGTTATTACTGCATGCTTTCTGCTGGCCTCGCTCAGCACTTTTATTCCTCCTTCATATTTCTCTTATCCCGCTTTATTTGGCCTTGGTTTCCCTTACATTTTTGTGGTGTACGTTTTATGTTGCCTTATAGGTTTGTTTATAAACCGTAAGTATGCCATTATAAGAATATGCCTTTTACCCATCAGCTATTTTAATTTTACCAACACATTTGCATTGCGCCCGGAGCAGCCGTGGATCATGGAGAAAGATGCTGCTGCATTGCGGGTAATGACATGGAATGTGCAGGGCTTTGCAAACAACCTGCGCAAAGAATCGCTGAATGAATACAGGGATTCCAGGGAAGGTATCATCAGGAATATCAATAACTATAGCCCTGATATTATATGCATACAGGAATACCGCAACATTGAGAATGCAAAGCGCCGTTACCCGATTAGGAAGGAACTGGACTCTATCGGCTACAAATATTATTACTGTTCAAACGACCGGGTTACAAGACTGCTTAAAAATGCTGACGCAACACTTACAGAAGGCGTTGCCATTTACAGCAAACTGCCGTTAATAGACAGTGGCCGCATTAATATTAATCACGAGGATAAAAATGAAAACCTTATTTATGCTGATGTTATGTTTGATAACAGGCGTATCAGGGTTTTTACTGCACACTTACAATCTTTGTATATCTATACCGATACGGCCGGCAAGTTCCAGGATGAGAATATTTACGAAATTACCTACAAGAAAAAAAGGCATGCTGAATATCGTATAAGGGAAACAGAGATAAAGCATGAACAGGAGGTTGACATCATCCGTAAGGCTATTGACAAAAGCAACTACCCCGTTATTTACTGCGGAGATATGAATACAACGCCCGGCTCTTACAATTACAGGCTCCTGAAAGATGATAATCTGCAGGACGCATTTCTTGCAAAAGGCTCAGGGCTGGGAAATACATTTTACAAGATTGGCCCCACATTGCGTATCGACTTTTGTTTGCCTGATACTTCCATGCATGTTATACAATGCAAAAGAGAAAAGATCAGGCTTTCCGATCACTACCCCGTGATAGCAGACATGAAATGGAAGTAAATTGTTTCATGCACTTCAAAGTCGTTGAATCCTGCGCATAATAGCAGACTTATCGGCAGAAGTTTTGGCGAGTGCCAAAGCCTGTTCAAAATACCGCCTGGCCTTTTCCTCATCAACGCCGGTATAAAGCTCACCCAGCAGTACAAAATAAAAATGATGCTGATGCAGGTTTAATTGCAGCGCTTCTTTTATAGCAGCGGCTTTGCCATTGGCTTTTGCCAGCGCATAGGTCCTGTTCAATGCGGCAACCGGGGAATAAGCTATTTGCAGCAGGCGGTTATACAGTTGCAGAATGGTTTCCCATTTTTCCGGGGTATCTTCTTTTTGCGTATGCCAGTAAGCAATAGTGGCTTCTATATGGTAGGTTGATATCTGTTTGCCTGTAGCTGCACGATGCAGGTACCACGTGCCTTTCGCTACCAGATCAGTATTCCATAAGCTGGTATCCTGTTCATCATACAGGATCATCTCGCCGTTGGTGCCCACCCTTGCATCAAACCTCGATGCATGGAAACACATTAAAGCGAGCAATGCATTTACCGGTGCAGTATTGGTGTGTTCATTTGCTGTAAGCAGGCTGCATAGCCGCATAGCTTCGAGGCAAAGGTCTTTACGCACTGTTGCAGCCGTACTTTCCGAATAATAGCCTTCACTAAAAAGCAGGTAGATGGTCGTTAATACATTGGCAAGCCTGGCATCTGCAGCCGCCGCAGCAGGAAATTGCAGTGTTACATTTTGTTGCCGCAGCTTTTCTTTTGCTCTCGATAATCTCTTATTAATCGTTTCTGTATTGGTAAGAAACGCGTCTGCAATTTCATTAATGCCAAAGCCGCACAATATGCGAAGCGCCAGGCCAATCTGTGCTTCTGCGGGAATACAGGGGTCGCAAACCGCAAACATCATCTGCAACTGGCTGTCGCTGATGTTTTGTGGAGAAAGATCAATACCCGTTTCTTCAGAAAAGCCTGGTGCATTTTTTAGTGCTGGTGCTATCTTTTGCTGAAACAGGTGTTGCCTTTTCAGGAAGTTTTTTGCTTTGTTACCGGCTACATTGTATAGCCATGCTACGGGGTTTGCAGGCACACCATTAATAACCCATGTTTGTGCCGCAGTAAGAAAAGTATCGCTGGCAATATCTTCTGCAGCTTCTATGTGCTCAAAGCCGAAACGTTTACACAACACCGCTGTAATCTTTGTGTATTCATTCCTGAAAAGGTGTGGTATCAGTTCCTGTTGTTCCATATAAAGTAAGCCCCCGGCAAAATACAGGGGCCTGTGTTTTATCAATGAACGCCATCTGTGCCGCCGCGTACAATTTTTCTTACTTCCACACTGTTGCCATCGCCCTGCAAAACGGGGCAGCCTTTGGCAAATTCCACGGCTTCATCTACAGAGTCTGCCTTTACCATAATGTAGCCACCAATCGTTTCTTTGATCTCGCCAAACGGACCATTTGTTACCACGTTGTTGTGCCATACAACCTTTGCATCTTCAAATGGCAGGCCGTTACCACCGCTGAATTTGTTTTGCGCAGCTATACCGCCAATCCAGTCCATTGTTTGTTTCATCCAAACCTGTATTTGTTCGGGAGAAGCTATTTTTTGCCCGTCTTCGTGACGGAAGATCAGCATAAACTCATCCATAGTTTTTTTTGATTTACTGTTATTAAATATTGTGTTTACACTAATAACAATCCAACGTGGTTGTATTGGACAATGTAAGTAAAATTTTTTTTGGAACCGGGCTGCAGTATCTGTATTTGGCTGCTGTTGCGTCGCACTCTTGTACTGCAACAAATAATTCAGCACGGGTGCAAGCCCCTGCTTTTTATGTAACAGGTTTTATGGCGGCGTAAAGCACGCAACCTTTGGTTGCCGTTATGATGCCTGTAGTGGTTTGCCGGCTGTTACATAACCAGTAATACATATACCAAAGCGTTATTGTTACCGGCCGCAAGCTGGCGTAAACAGATCGCTTTAGTTGCCATCATAACCACGCGTACAAGTGAGTGACACAACAGGTGATGCCATAAAAAACTGCTGCCGGCAACCATCATTAACAAACAGTACCGGCAGCAGTGCAGGAAAAATGAACGGACAGTTAAAAATCGTGGTATAGATTGAACAGCCTGGTGTGTATGCCAAGCATAAAGAACATGGTAGAGTTGGTAAACGATGGCGCACTGTGGCGGCGATATACAATATCTGCCTGTATAGAAAGCCTGTTGCGCGGGTTGAGCAGGTAACCTGCGCTTAACTGGTTATACAGGTATTTGTGTTTTGTACCCTGCAGCGTTTTGCTGCCAAACGTTGGTACACCTGTTTCTCCGCCCCACAAATCTTCCCCGTTATTATAAGGTAGACCCGGGTTTTCGCCACGTATGGTAAAGAGGTTTTCGAGTGTGCCATACCAGCGGTCGTTATGGTATTGGAATATGGAAATAAACTCATGGAAGTTGGCATTGAAAGGGTTGGCCAAAGATTGGTTGTTGTGTGTATAATTCAAACCAATCTTTCCAAAACCGTGGCCGTACATGTATGGCCTTACGCCATTCCATTCAAGGCGCCAGGAGAGGTTTTTTAAACCAAAAACGTCTTTGTTCCAAATACCAAACTGCAACGCGTATTTATTGCCGTAATGCTGTGCATCGTTCCTGAGCGAGGATGAAAGGTTGAGATCATCGAGGCCCAGCTGGCCGTAGATGTAACCGTTTTTGTAGAGCTTGTATTTGGCAGTAATACCAACAAATGCATTATCAGGTGAGCCAAAAGTGAATTCGATGGGCCTGATAAATATGAGCGGGTTTACATACTGCACATCGAACCCACGCTGGCTGGTGGAATCGTCTTTGAGCCAGATAACATTATCGTAAAGGCCAACCTGTAATCTTTTGGATAGGTTTACACCAAGGTAGTGCGTGGTGCTGTATTTAACCTGCGTTTTGCCAAAGGTTTGAAAACGCGGATTCTCGTAGCGCGTATACAGTACATTGTAAGTGAGCTTCCAGAGTTTTGCCTGCAGCCTGATGTATGGTGCATTTGGTGCATTGTCTGATAAAAGAAGGCTGCGGTAGCCATCTCCTATAAAGTTTTTGCCATAGCCTGCTGCTGCTGTAAAATGCTTTCCGCCAACATAGGTAATGTTTGCGTTGAATTGTGTGGAAGTAAATCCGTCGTTCTGCATGGTGCTTTTACCAAGACCGGGCTGATAGTATTGGTTAGAAGTGATGGCATTGCGCAGGTAGGAAGGGTATTGCCTGAAGCCTGTAACCACACCAAAACTATAAGACAACTTATCATTGTATATGCCCTGTAGCTGCACACCACCGGCAGCCTGTAAGAGGCCTCCGTCACCATTGTTGGCAAAACCACCTGCAAGTGTGATAAAAGGATCGGCCACGAAAACACCTTTATCGCCTGAGGTCTTCATCCAGTTGTCTGTGCCGATGTTTTTAAAGGCGTAACCATTATCGGTATAAGAAATGCCAAATGTGCTATCCATAATCTCAGTACCACGGTTGGTGAGATATGGTTTTAACTCCAGCCAGTTCAGTGCGCGAAAACCGGTGAATATATTGGTATCTGCAGATAATGTAAGTTCATTGAAACGGTTTTGTACCGCGGCATCAAGCGGTATCTGTTGCGCCCTGCCTGCAACCATCACCGATGCAAAGAAGGTGATAAAGACTGTTTTTTTGATGGCGTATATAGATTGCATAATTTCTCTTTTTACGGGTAGTTGCCTTAGAAGTCGTAACTGATTTTTCTGAATGACATGCGGATACCGATGTATATCATCCTGTCCTGGTAATTGAAGAGGTCGCTTTTGTTATTGCGGTAAGTAAAACCTGTTTCAATGCGCATGTTTGTTACCGGGTTAAGTATATAAGCAAGTTTAAGGTCTGCAAAGAAAATGCTGGCATCTACACCCTGGCCTGTTTTAACGTTATCAGAAACAGATCTTGTTGCAGTAGATTTAAAGATGTCGCTGCCAAAATTAGAGGTGGCTGATGAGTCTGCACCGTATTTGGTAACAAAGGTTTCAAAACGCACGTACAGCTTTTTATAAGTATAGTCCAGGAGCAGCAGGCCTTCTTTAAAGTTGGCGCCGGTTGGGTGTGCAAAAGATTGTTTTAAATGCGCATAGTTTGTATTGAGCAGGTTGGTGGCATACATGTATGGTCTTGCCGTATTAAATTCCAGCAGGCCATTTAGGTTTTTGACATTGAACATATCGCCGGAGCGTATGCCGGCCTGTATGGCATACTTTGTTTGCCAGGAAGAAATTTCTCCCAGGTGGTCTGCTGCAAACTGGGCGTATACATGTGTTTTGTTCAACAACTGGTATTTAAGGTTTGTGCCTATAACCACATTGTTGTGTACGCCGGAAGGGGATTTGCTGCCGTGTACAAACATGATCGGGCTTGCGATCCATGGGCTGCGGTCTGCACGGCGTGCAGAATCCTGGTCGGGCCATATTACTTTTTCAAATAAACCAATGGATAATTTTTTGGTGGCTTTCCAGTCTAACAGGAATGTTTGGGACCATTTCCTGAATTGCTCATCTATGTTGTTCAATGCCGGGTTACGATCGCTGATATGCTGAGACCACATGAAGCTGTATTGTACCTTGCCCAGATTTACAGACGTTTTGAGATAAGGATAATTATACGCCCAGTCAGATAAGAGCATGGACCTGTACCCATCGCCTATAAAGTTTTTGCCATACCCAAGATCAAACGTAAAGGTTTTGGAAGGAACATAAATGAGGCGTGCATCTGAATTGCTGAAATCAAACCCAAGACCATCACCAATATTTTTATAAGCGCTTTGGCCGGGTATAACGCGAACTGTTCTGATAAAGCTGTCGAGATAACCGCCAAACCTGCCCTGGTTTTCGTAGAATGACGTCTGGAAATAAAACTTATTGGAGATGTTGCCCGACAGTTCGTAACCGCGGGTGTTCATCATAATTGCTTTCGATTCCTTTTCTGAATTGAACGGGTGTGTTGGTCTTTTGGATGCACCAATATACTCATCGAAGATGATGTCGAAATTGAGGTTGAAATCTTTTTGCCTTACTGCTACAAGGTGCTCATTAAAAAATTTACGGTGAAACCAGGAGCCCTGCGGTACATAGGTGGAAGTATCTGTGTAAAGCAATGGCCGCCATGCTGTATGTAAAAAGGTGTCGTTGTTATAAACAACCTGTTGCTCGTTAAAACTATTGGACAATCTTAATACCGGAGCCTGTGCCTGTACAACATTGGAGTGCAATGAGAATAATAATAACGGCAGGCAGGGTGAAACGGTTCTTAGCAGCCTGTTCTTTATAGGTATATGCATGAAGCAATATTTATTACTGTTGCAAATAGAAGACAATTAGTTTAAAAAATAAAGCACTATAGCAAATAATGTGCAGCAGGCAGACAGGTAATGGGATGTACAGGGTAAAAGTGGCAGGCGCGTTTAGCGTAAAACATTGCAGTGCCGGGCAATACTATAATGTGTGCTGCAATTGTGTAAGATAGAACAGACACATCGTAAAAGCTGAAAAATGGTTTACGGTACAAGTGTGCGACGCAAGAGGTGATGCCATGAAAAACAGCTGCCGGTAACCTGATCATTCTAAACTGTAGAAAGCGGCGGGTGATGAAAAAGGCATGAATTTAATAAGCGTTTTTTTCGCCTTTGAACATGTTGATGATAGTAAGAAAAACAATTCTTACATCGAGCATTAGTGACCAGTTCTCCATGTACCAAAGATCGTGTTCTACACGCTTTTTCATTAGTTCCGGATCTTCTGTTTCTCCGCGGTAGCCGCTAACCTGTGCCCAGCCTGTAATACCGGGTTTTAATAAGTGACGTACCATGAATTTATCTATCTGGCTGCTATATTGCAAAGTATGGGCGAGCATGTGAGGGCGTGGGCCTACAACACTCATATCTCCCATAAATACGTTGAAGAACTGTGGAATTTCATCGAGACTTGTTTTGCGTAAGAAGGCGCCGACCCTGGTGATGCGTGGATCCCCTTTGGTGGCTTGTTTTGACTCTTCATTGTTTACACGCATGCTGCGAAATTTGAGACACCAGAATTCTATGTTGTCTCTGCCTGATCGCTTTTGGCTGTAAAAAACAGGACCTTTGCTTTCCAGTTTGATGAGCAGGGCAAGTATTGGTGTAAGCCATGAAAGGATAAGCACGATAACAAGTGAACTAAAAACGACATCGAACAGGCGTTTTTTAAAGCGGTTGTCGATCTGGTCGAGTGGCTCTTTTCTTAAGGTGATGATGGGGAAATCTTCAACAAAAGAAATGAAGAAGCGATCGTCTAACTGGCGTGAAAAATCTGGTACGAACTTTACGCGTACACATTTCTGCTCTGCCGCAATGAGTAATTGTTCAACCTGCAAATTCTGGTTGGGGAGGATGGTAGAATATATTTCTTCCACTCTGTTCTCTGCAACATAATCAAAGCAGTTTTGTAAATCGCCAAGTATATTAAGAGGACCTCTTGTATTTGTCCGGGCAATTTCATCGTCGAAAAAACCCTCGAAAATAAAATCACCTTTTCGTTTCTGGAAATAAGCTGCAAGTTTTTCGGCAGTGGAGTTGTAACCGAGAATGGCTATTTTTTTACCGCGTTTTGTTCTTTTCTGCAGATAGTCCATCAGGTATACAATAACAAAACGGCTTGCCAGAAAAAGCACCGCCATCAGGGCAAAACTGGTAAGGAATACACTTTGAAGAATATTGCTTTTGGTGAAGAACAGGAATGCCATGAACAGCACAAAGTGCATTAGAGCCGTACGGTATGTTTTACGAAAAAAGTTTTCCAGCACATTAAAAGATGATTGCTGGTACAACCTCATGATGAGGGAGGAAAACATCCAGATAAAATTAAATGCCACCGCACCGACGAGATATCTGTTATTCCATGTCAAATCAGGGTGGTATACAGTGCTGACGAGGTAATAACTAAAGAGGTAAGAAAAATTTATGAATAGCAGGTCTGCAATAAAACAGGTTATTCTAAGATATATAGAAAACAAGGATGCCATAAGCTGATTATCTTTTCTTGATTCAAAAATCATCTATGGAAAGCGCCCGACAGCTACTCAAAAGTACTGTAAAATACGAGCGGTTAACATAATTGTAACATCATTAATAAAATGTAATACCGTATATAATGATTGTCAAGGTCTTATTTTGCAGGTGCCAGCAATTGTTTTGAATATCGCTGCATTACCATATCTATCGCGAGGTTGGCCTCTGCAAAACGTCTTGCATTATCTCTGTATACACCGGCGCTTTCGCCCATTGCCTGTAAAATTCCTTTTTCAAGGGCGTCCTGGTTTTCAGCATCTGCAAGAATGCCCATCTGGTGATCATTAACCAGTTCATATAAACTGGTACCAGGATTTGCTGTTACAAGAGCCAGGCCACCTACAGCAAGAATGTTTGTAAGTTTGGAAGGCATAACCAGGTCTCCTGCATTTACTTTTTGAATAACTAGGTGTATATCGGCCATATTAAGAAAACGGTTAAACATTTCCAGCGGTTGCAAAGGCATGAAAAAAAGATTATGCAGTTGCATTGCTTTTGCCGTTCCTTCAAGTTTTTCCCTGTATGGCCCGCTGCCACAAATAACAAATTTCAGGCCCGAAACGTTTTGCAACTTGCTGGCTGCGTGCAATATGGCTTCCAATCCCTGCTTTTCGCCGATGGCCCCGGAATACAACGCAATGATATCTGATGGCTGAAAACCAAAATCAGCCTTCAATGAAACTTTATCGTTGATGGGGTAAAAAAATGAAGTGTCTGACCAGTTAGGAAAAAAAACAATATCCTTATTCACCTTGGATTTTATTTTTTTGATCATACCCGGTGAAATGCTGCTTACATAATCAGCCTGTTTTAAAATCAGTCGTTCTATGCCGAAAAGTACGTTTATGAGGCGTTTTGATTTGATCATCTCCAAATCATTTGCTGCATCTACCTGCAGGTCCTGGATATGATAAACAAACTTTGCCCCCCTGAGTTTTTTATACATTATTGCAATTAAGCCAGGTATGAGCGGAGGCGATACATTGATCACCACATCGTACTTCCTGGAAAACAACAATGCGAAAACCTTGAAAAAGGCAGCGATAGCAAACGACAGATCGTGCAGCACCCGTGTTTTACCGGTTGGGTTTGCGGGGATGTAATGCGGGCACCTGTAAACGGTTAAAGTACCTGATCCTTTAACACTGACATTTTCTTTTTTATACCAGTTATGGCTTTTATAGGGTTCTCTTAATCTCCATTGGGGGTAATAAGGGTAAGTTGTTACCACCGCACATTCATTTCCGTTGTTTGCCAGCCATTGCATCATTTCTCCGTTGTATTTGCCTATTCCTGTTGGCTCAGGAGAAAAGTTGCCGCCTATCAGGAGAATTCTATGCGCCATTGATTGATATTTATATTAATCCAAATATGAATACGGACAAATATATTTGTAATGTGGCCATATTATTTAAGAATGTTGGTATAAAATTGGCTTCTTCATCATAAATAAATAATTGAAAAACATACTAACTATAAAGACAAATGCACAATAACCTTTTATACATAATGCTGGTTTACCTTTATTCTTCCTGTTCTTCAGCTTCTGTCCAAACCGATCAAGCAGTAAGTAGCCATACATCGATAAAAGATTCAATTGCTCACGAGGAATTTAACAACAATAGTAGAAATGACTCCTCTAACATGCTTTTTAAGTTATCAGGCACGGGGGCTAACATCTTAAAGGGGGACTATTATAACACAATTCCGGATTGGTATATGTCAAATCGTGTTCAGGTTCACACAAGACTAACATTGGATGACATCAACAAACCCGACTTTTTTGACTTCCCGAAAAAGTTAGCAAAATATAATGTTACCGTACTCACAAGGCAGATTAAATCTGGCGATGAAAAGCCATGGTGGAACTCCAAAGTTGGTAAATTAAATGAAAAGACAGCGGCTTACAATTCCGGCGGACAAAATCTTGCGAAAAGAATAATAGATCAGATGCATTCATTAAACATGAAAGCGATAATATACTACAGACACCTTGAAGACGAAGAAATGTACAAAGAACATCCAGATTGGGCATGCAGAGATGTCGATGGAAAAGTTTTAAAAAATCCCCGTGGTGTAACAATGTCATTTGCGTCTCCTTACCGGGAAGTAGTTATTGAACGATTAAAAGAGCTGGCGTCTTATGGTGCAGACGGATTTTATTTTGATGAGGTGCATATACCTTTCAGAGGAGATTTTTCGTCCTTTTCACAAAAGGCTTATAAGGAAAAATATGGTACAGATATGATTGCCGATTTTAAAAAAGGCAATAAGCTAAAATATTATGAGTTTAGAAATTATATAATAAAAAGCTTTTTTGAAGATGTAAGAAATGCATTAGGAGATACCAAGGGCGACCCGATTATGCTGGTTAGTGGAAATGATTGGCCTACTTTAACAGACTTACATATGAACAGCCAGATTTATAAAGACTTTATTTTAAAGTCAGAGTCTAATATGCCTATAAAAATGACAACTACCAGGTCTGCTTTTAAAATGCCTGAAGGTTTAAAATCCGAAACATCTGTGTTCGGCCTTAACGCATTCGTATACTCATATATGCGTGATAATTCTGCAGGCCCGCCGCATATTTGGTGTCCCCGCCTTCGTACTGAAGATGATGTAATAGCAACATCTTCTGCATTGATTGCATTGGGGTGCATAGCAAATCTGGATATAGACGTAAAAGGAAGTTCTACGGATAATTTCAGGCAACCGTTGAAGTGGAATGCTGAGTATGGGCGATTTTTCAAAAATCTTAAACCTTTTGGTTTCGTCGGGGTTTACGTATCGGAAAAGGAAAGAAATATGTATTTTAAGGAGCCAAATTCGGCTTGGACAAATGTCTTAATGCCAGCTTATAATTCGTTTCAAAAATTATATAATGCGGGCATTCCAGTCAGGTTGATCTCAGATGCATACTTCGCTGAAAATATTATATCCCCCTTAGCCAAAATTTATTGCAACCGCAGTATAACAAAAGTGTCATCTGAAATGGATGAAAGCAAATTTGTCGATTTTAAAGACATGCCAAAGGGCAATGAAATGCAGATTGCTAACGCTTTAAATGCACCAGTGTTTGTACAAAAACAAAACAAAGAAACGCATATCAATTTTTTTACAAATGACCATGATGATTATTTATACGTTCTCTCATCTAAAGATCTGGCGCCGCAAGTAAAAACAGATAATGAGAAAATAGTGATACCCGTGCCATCTATGCAATCAATTAAAGCAGCCGGGTCTGGTTACAAGTTATATATCAAAGAAGAAAATATAATTGGAGATGAATTAGAAGACATCGGTAATAAAACTTTAATTAGGTCATCTGGTGTTGAAAACGGATATAAGGTTTTTAGTATTAATAATCAAGATGGCCATCCCCTTCATATGTTGCGATTTAAATACAAATAAAATAAAAGGCTGTTCTCTTTAGGGAGACAGCCTTTTTGCTTATTCAAACGAACTATAGAAATAAGGTGTTTTCGCCTCAAATTCAGCACTACAGGTATCAACCATTTTAAATACCCTGGTTATACCAAGTGCTTTTCTTTTGTTATACACTTCTTCTTCGGTTGTATTGCTATGAATTATACGGGCAATCTGCTCATCACTAAAGCCATGTTGTTTGGCCTCTTTCAACAGATCATATCCAAGGGATTCCAGCGAATGTTTTGCCAGTTCTTTTTCTATACGGCAGATCTCCAGGATCTGGTAAATGAACCATCGATCTATACCGGTTGCTTTCACGATGCTTTTTACGGTAACGCCCTGCATCAATGCATCTTTAATTCTAAATATCCTGTCCCATTTTGGCACCTTTATATACTCCAGCAAATCTTCGCTTTTCATCAGGCTCTTACCATAATATCCCAAGCCTACTGCTTCGTTCTCAAGGCTCTGACAAGCTTTTTGAATAGCTTCGGTAAAGCTTCTTCCTATGGCCATTACCTCGCCAACACTTTTCATTTGCAGGCCGAGTGTATCATTGGCTCCCTTGAATTTATCAAAGTTCCACCGTGGTACTTTTACAATAACATAATCCAGTGCGGGCTCAAAATAAGCGGAGGTTGTTCTGGTAATCTGGTTTTTTAGTTCATCCAGCGAGTAACCTATGGCCAGTTTGGCAGCAATTTTTGCAATGGGGTAGCCCGTCGCTTTACTTGCCAGTGCTGATGACCGGCTAACCCGCGGATTTATTTCAACCGCTATAATATCTTCCGTTTCGGGATTTAAGGCAAACTGTACATTACAGCCACCGGCAAAATTGCCGAGAGAGCGCATCATCAGCATAGCCTGGTTACGCATTTCCTGGAAAGCTGTATCACTAAGCGTCATTGCAGGCGCTACTGTAATAGAGTCCCCGGTATGTATGCCCATCGGGTCAACATTTTCAACGGTACAAATGATCACCACGTTGTCTTTCTGGTCTCTCAATAATTCCAGCTCATATTCTTTCCAGCCAAGCACAGCTCTTTCTACCAACACTTCATGTATGGGAGACGCCTGCAGGCCGCGTTGCAGCGCTTCATCCAGTTCGCTCTTATCATGCACAAAACCACCACCTGTACCGCCCAGTGTAAAAGATGGCCGTATTACCAGCGGAAAACCAATTTCCTGCGCAAATTCTTTTCCTTCAAGGAAACTGTTTGCCACCCGGCTTGGGGCTACCTTAATGCCAATCTTCAGCATCAGTTGTCTGAATTTCTCACGGTCTTCTGCAGTATCTATGGCCGCAACATCTACACCTATCAGGCGTACATTGTACTGCTTCCAGATACCAAGCTCATCAGCTTCTTTACAAAGATTCAACGCAGTTTGCCCGCCCATGGTAGGTAGTACGGCGTCTATATCATTTTCCTGCAGTATCTGCTCAATGCTTTCAACTGTAAGCGGTAACAGGTAAACCCGGTCTGCCATCATGGGGTCAGTCATAATGGTGGCAGGATTGCTGTTGATAAGAATTACTTTGATACCTTCTTCACGCAGGCTTCTTGCAGCCTGGGAACCGGAGTAATCAAACTCGCAGGCCTGGCCAATGATGATCGGGCCGGAACCAATGATCAGTACGCTTTTTATGGAATTGTCTTTTGGCATGGTATAGATAAATTGCGCAAATGTAAGGCAGGCGAAAGTTTTTCCCGGACTTTAATTTTAAAAAACGCTTGTTAGTACATCATGGAGGTTGCAAACATTACATGTTTTTACTTGCATTTATAAAATATAGATTTTATCTTTAATAAGCTCGCTTACTACATGCCAATATCCCACTCAAATTCCATCGCCAATCTCTTCCTTGTATTTTCCTAAACCAAAAATATACATATGAAGCCTTTATTTTTATCAGCCACAGCAACCATGCTGTTGCTCACCGCCTGCGAAAAGGAAATGAAGCCTCAAACCTCTGTTGCAGCTACCGCCACTGTAAGCAACCTTGAGTTTACTGACACGGTGAAAGTTCCCCTTACAGACCTCGCAACAGGAACGTACTACGGTTTTACAGGTGGTCTTTACCCGGATGGTGAGAATACGCCATCCGGGCAGTATGCTACAGATCTCGATAGTGTGTCTGCATCTGTTGTACCGCTGGATGCAAATGGCAACTACTCACCCTCAGGTAAAATTGGCTTTATTTCCATCGGTGCAAGCACGTGTTCTATTATGATGAATAACCTGAGAAAGAAAACAAAGGCAAGCCCGCTTACAAACCCATTACTGCTTACGGCAAACTGCACGGGTGGAGGAGAAAGTATACAGGAAATAAACGACACCATTACAAATGCATACTGGAACGTTGCTTTTTCCAAACTGGCCAAAAATAATCTTACGGCTCCACAGGTTCAGGTAGTGTATCTAGAAACTGATGATTCAATAAGCGTCATGTCGTTTCCTGAGCGGCCACTTAATACCCGGCAGGTTTATACAACCACCCTGCAAATCTTGCTTACCAAGTTTCCCAACCTTAAGGTAGTGTACCTGCTAGGCAGAACAACCACGTTTTTAGGTACCGGTAAAAAGCAACAAAACCGCGAACCCGGCCCATACTACAATGGCTGGGGCTGTAAGTTTTTAATAGCAGGACAAATTAACAACGAGCCCGAACTGCAATATAAGGGCGTGGAAAGAAAAGTGCCAATGGTTACATGGGGGTGGTACCAATGGTCTGTAGGTTATCAGCCAAGAAACGATGGGTTTTTGTGGACAAAAGAACTAACACGGGATGGCCTGCATGCCAACGACCAGGGTGCAAATATTCTGTCTGCAAATTTTATGAACTTCCTGCTGAATGACCCGTATGCAAGTAAATGGTATGCGAAGCATTAAAGAAATGATGAGCCAGGCAATTGTACTGCTATTAGGCTTTCGTTGCGTCGCACTCTTGTACGGTAAAAGCAATATTCACCAGCAGCGAAGACCTGTGCGGATCGCCTTTGTAGAAGTGTATAAAAAAAAGTCATCGCAAATGCCAAAGCGTTATATAATCGGTTGGTAACACACGATGTTTGATGAGCCGGAACGCTGCAGCCGCCATAAAAAGGGAACGCACAAGTGAGTGACACAACCGGCGATGCCATGAAAGCCGGTGCTGAGTAACAAATCATTCATTGCAAATGTGCAAAATGTTTAACGACCTTTTTTGTGCGTGGTTGCTATTTTTGAGGCATGAGACAAATTGTAAGTGCAGTGTTGCTGGCACTGTGTTTAAGTAATGCTGATGTGTATGCGCAAATAGAAAGTATCTATCCACAAAATTATTTTCGCAGCCCGCTGGGTATTCCGCTTGATCTTTCTGCAAATTTTGGCGACCTGCGCAGCAATCACTTTCACATGGGCCTTGACATACGGACACAAGCCCGGGAAAACCTGGAAGTATACGCTGCTGCGGAAGGGTATGTAAGCAGGATTAAAATAGAAAAATGGGGTTATGGCAAAGCAATCTACATCACGCATCCTAATGGCTACACCACTTTGTATGCGCACCTGAATGCTTTTTATAAACCACTGCAGGATTTTCTGGTTGCAAAACAATATGCAGATGAACAATGGGAGCAGGATGTTTACCTGCAGCCTGACCAGTTCCCGGTAACAAAAGGGCAGTTTATTGCACTGAGTGGAAACACCGGCGGCTCTGCCGGTCCGCACCTGCACTTCGAAATTCGTGACAGCAAAACGGAAAACAATATCAATCCCGAGTTGTGTGGGTTAAATATTCCTGACAATGTAAGGCCTGCCGTAAATGGCCTGTATTGGTATGACAGAAGGTACAGCACATACCTTGCGGCGCCACAGCCTGTTGCATTAAAAGCTACTGGTGCAGCATATACAAGTTTGCAGCCGGTGGTGCAGGTTGGTTCGCCGCTTATAAGCCTTGGGGTAAAAACACTTGACCGTCGTAATAATTCTTCCTTTCGTTTTGGCATTTACCAGGCAGAGTTGTGGATGGATGATTCACTGATCAACGCGTTTCAGCTAAATGATTTTTCATATCCTGCATCCAGGTATATCAATGCCTGTACAGATTATACCGTCTACGCCAGGACAAACAGTTTTATACAACACCTGGCAAAGTTGCCGGGCAATGATATCAGCATATTTTCAGATGCCGGTGCAACGGGTGTTATAATTCTGCACGATACAATGATTCATAAAATTAAAGTTGCACTGAAGGATGTACATAACAATGCCAGCTATATTGAGTTCAACGTACAACACAGCAAAAAAGCGGCAAAAAATTATACCTATCCGGTTAATGCCAGACCGCTGATGCCCGGCATTGCAGACAGTATTACAGGAAAAAATGTAAAAGCGTATTTCAGTAAAAAGACTTTTTATGATGTGGTGCCCTTTCAGTTGAGTGAGGCAGTTTCTTTACAAAGAAACGCTGTATCTCCAATGGTTTCTTTGCATAATTATACAGTGCCCTTACACGATAGCATTGTTGTAAAGCTAAAGCCTGTGCAAATGCTTTCTGCGGCTGAAAAAGACAGGGTGGTAATTCAACTTATAAGTAACAGGCATAAAGAAGTGGCAAAAGGGGAATGGAAAGATGGCTGGATGAGCGTAAAGTTTAACCGGCTTGGGCTGGTGCAAATGCTGCTCGATACAGTGCCCCCGCTAATAACGCCTGTGGGCTGGGGTAATGGCAGTAAATTCTCAGCAAGGCAAAGCATTCGTTTGCGTTGTACAGATGAGTATGACGAGGTAGAAAGTTTTACTGCAACTTTAGATGGTCAGTGGTTGCTCTTCGCCAAAAAGAATGATGACTTTATATACAGCGTTGATGATTATTTTACAACCGGAAAACATACGCTGAAAGTTGTGGTAACTGACAAGGCCGGGAATGTTAACACGAAAGAATATACGCTTGTAAGATGATGGAAGCTTAACTGATTTATTGTTGTACTTCGCTACATAAAAGTTTACTGGAATGATGTTTATTTTTATATAGCGTTGCTGATCGTGTATCAATGAGACATCGCAATAACTTTGCACTTTATTAAAATGATCAATGTATGCATCTGCCAAAAGAAGGAGATAAAGCACCCGCATTTAATGGTATAGATCAGAATGGCCATAAGGTTTGTTTGTCTGACTACAAGGGCAAAAAGCTGGTGCTTTATTTCTATCCTGAAGATGATACGCCAACCTGCACCATACAGGCATGTAACCTTCGGGATAATTATGGATTATTGACGCAACAAGGTTTTGAAGTGATAGGCATCAGCCCCGATGAAGTTGAGAAGCATAAAAAATTTGAAACAAAGTTCAACCTGCCATTTACCCTGGTGGCAGATCCTTCGCAAAAGATCATTAAACGATATGGACTATGGGCAGAGAAGCAGATGTTTGGACATAAATATATGGGCGTATTACGAACCACTTTCCTGATTGATGAGAAGGGAAGAATCCGTAAAATTTTTCTAAGGCCAAAAAATAAAAGCCATGCAGCGGAGATCATTGCTGCATGGGCTGATATTGAAAAGAACATAAAGTAAAATATATATCCCCCATACTTAGCGGGGCATTTACGGGCCCATGGTGGTTAGTATACTTTTGAAATTATTGTAAATCGTTTTTTCTCCCGGTGTCATATTTCTCTTTTTAATGGCCGCTAATTCGTTAGGGTCATTTTTTATATTGTAGAACCTGTAGTTATTGTTTACTGTAATGTATAGCTTATAGGTGGAATCCTGCACCCATTCCCGCAGTTTGTTATTACCCGAATTGGTGTGCGGGTTGTAATAATTGTAGCTCCAGGGTCTTGGTGTGTAGGCGGCACCTGTCAGTTGGTTGTAAAAGCTTATCCCGTCAAGTGTTCCAAAGCCGGAAACATCAGCTTCTGCTATGTCTGCGCAGGTTGCCATAATATCAGGAAAGTCGATAAGGTTGTTGTTAATTGTTCCGGGGCTTGTAATACCGTTTGGCCAGGAAACTACGAGCGGAACATGAATGCCTGCTTCCAGCGTAGATCCTTTGCCGCCCTCCACTGCCGTAGAATCTACAACACTGAAAATATGGTGTGGTGTGCCATTGTCTCCGCTAAAGAGTATAACGGTGTTTTCGTATAACCCAAGTTCCTGCAATTTGGTAATGATCTCTCCTATTTTTTTGTCCATATAACGCACCATTGAAGAAAAATATGCTGTATCATTCAGCCTGTCTGCCGGGTTCCAGGTAGCAAAAGCCGGATCGTCAGGTGTCGGCGAGTAGGGTGCATGGCAAAGACAGGTTGCATAGTAGATAAAGAAATTGTTGGCCTGGTTTACTTCAATAAAGTTTTTGACATAGTCAGTAAAAATATCATCGCTGTATTTTCCAAGGTTTGAAGTGTCAGGCTCATAGGCACCGTTCTGGTAAACTTTCGGATCTTTATAATTCGAGCCCTGGCTGCCACTGGATGCAATTTCATACGGGTTCCATACACTGTAATCATCGAAGCCCAGTGCATGTATAGATGCGTCGCCACCATCAAACTGCCATTTACCGGCAGCAAGGGTAGTGTATCCTGCACTTTTAAAAAGGGTCGCAAGCGTTTGCTCATTTTGTCCCATTACGCCCCATGTGGTGTAATTCCTGAAATTATACTTTCCCGTCATTAACGCAAATCTCGATGGCGAACACAAAGGGGATGCCCTGCACTGCGTAAAGCGCATGCCGGTATTTGCTATCTGGTCAATGTTTGGTGTCTGGTAACTGATACCGCCGTTTACAGCAGGTACTTCGTAGCCTATATCATCTGCCAGAATCACAATAACATTTGGCTTTGTTGGCCCGGCTAATAAAGCTTTGTTGTGTGCTGCAAGCGATTCAGAAGCAGGGCTTAGCGTTTCTATTCTTTTGCAGGATGCGGCCATGGCAATAGCTATAATACCAAAAAGGTAAATAAGCGAACGGCGGGTGGGAGGTTTCATAAAGTAAATGGGGTTAGGAAAATATTCGGTTATGAAAGAACTTTTGATAACATAAAAATAATACGCCCATTAATGAAATGCAAGCATTTAAACTTAAAAAAATTTTTAGCGTGAAAGAAATTGGAGATGGCCGGTATTTATTGTTTTTATCGTTAGCGTACGCCTTACTTCAGCCGTTCCAGTACGCCTTTACGTTTTACAATGTTTTTATAATCCCACTGAATATCGGCAGCCTTTCTCAGCCACCGTTGCAGATCCTCTGTATTTACCTGTTCTGCTGCAGTAAAAAAAATTTCAGCAGCTTTAAAACTGCCTTCGGGCTGCAAGGCCGGCTCATCAAACGATTGGCCACTCCAGAACATTAAACTGATACCATTTTTCCTTTTGCTGTAACCAACAACCGGGTTGCCTTCTAAAAACCATACGGGATGGCTGTGCCAAACACGCGCTTCTGCATTTTTCAAATACATGTTTATCCGGGCATATAAAACATCGCAGATGTTTTTTTCATCTTCAGCCAGTGTAAGATGGTAAGCGGGTATATCAATTAGCTTTTTAGCGGCTTTTGCCATGGCATATTTTATTGTACGTTAAATGTACAACACACATTGATGGAAAACAATAATTAGGCAACCCGGTTCATACCCTGCACGCAACCATTCATAACAGCGTTTGTACCGTTGATACATAAACAGCTTAGTGCCGCTGTAATGTTGAAACAACTTTGCGCACCAATAAAGCAAACCTTATTGTTATGAGTAAAATTTTTTCACTGTTTACAGCATTTATAATATTGTCTGCAACAGCCATGGCGCAAACAGTAGCTGGTGTTGTAAAAGATGCGGAAGGGAAAGCCGTTGCTAATGCTACAGTAACCTTACATAATGCAAAAGATACAACTGTTGTGAAGCTGGGTGTATCAGATAAAGAAGGAGGCTACAAATTTCAGAATGTTACCAATGGTGCATACATCATCAGCGCTTCTTTTATAGGCTTTGCTGCAAAATACTCACCGGTTATAAATATTGCCGGAGATGCAACTGCACCCACACTGGTACTAGAAAAAGCGGCAACAGAACTAAAAGGCGTAACTGTTGTAGCAAAAAAGCCAATGATAGAAGTTAAAGCAGACAAGACCATTGTGAATGTAGAGAACAGTATTAACGCCGTAGGTAATGATGGGCTGGAACTCTTGCGTAAATCACCTGGCGTTACAATTGATAAAGATGACAACATCAGCCTGAGTGGTAAAAATGGCGTGCAGGTGTATATAGACGGAAAGCCATCTCCGCTGAGCGGCAGCGACCTGAGCAACTTTTTAAAATCAATGCAGTCTACACAAATAGAAGCAATAGAAATCATTACCAATCCTTCTGCAAAATATGAAGCCGCTGGTAATGCAGGCATCATCAACATCCGGTTAAAGAAAAACAAATCTTACGGTACTAACGGTACGGTGAATGCAGGCTACAATATTGGCACTTATCCAAAATACAACGCAGGCATAACATTGAACAATCGTAACAAACGCCTGAATCTTTTTGGTAGTTACAACTACAATAAAAGCCGTAACGAAAGTTACATGAATCTTTACCGTGTACAGCTCGATACTTTGTTCGATCAGCGCGCTGTGATGACCTTCCGTAACAACAGCCACAATTTTAAAGCAGGCGCAGATTATTACATCAATAGCAAAAACACGGTTGGTGTTATGGTAAACGGAAATATTACAGACTTTACATTATACAACGACAGCCGTACAGATATTTCTTATGCACCTACAAAATTTGCAGACCGCCTGCTGCTGGCAAATAACAAAACAAGCAGCGGCAGAGACAATATAAATGGTAATGTCAACTATCGCTTTGCAGACACATCTGGCCATGAACTGAATGTGGATGCGGATTACAGCCGTTACCGCCTGACGAGTGATCAGTACCAGCCCAACAATACGTATGATGCCGCAACAGGTAACCTGTTGCAGAGTGAAACATACAACATGATTGCGCCAACGAATATCGATATCTATTCCGGTAAGGCTGATTACGAACAAAACTTCAAAAAAGGACGTTTGGGTTTTGGTGGAAAAGTATCTTACGTAAAAAGCGATAACAACTTTGATCGTTTCATTATAGACGAAGCAGACAAAACAAGAGACCGCAATAATAACTTCCTGTACAAAGAAAACATCAATGCGCTGTACGTTAATTACAACAGGCAGTTCAAAGGCTTTATGATACAGGCTGGGTTGCGTATGGAAAATACCAATATCACAGGTGCTTCAAAGGGAGTGTCGTTGATTGATGGCAGCAACATACAGTTCGATTCTACCTTCGAAAGAAACTATACCAACTTCTTTCCAAGTGCCGCGGTAACGCTTAACAAAAACCCTATGAACCAATGGAGTGTAAGCTATAGCAGAAGAATAGACAGGCCTGCTTACCAGGATCTCAATCCTTTTGAATTCAGGCTCGATAAATACACTTTCCAGCAGGGTAATACACAGCTCAGGCCGCAGTACACCAACAGCTTTTCGCTTACCAATACATTCAGGTATCGTTTAACAACAACACTTAGTTACAGCCATGTAAGCGATGTGTTTTCGCAGATTGTTGATACGGCAGACCTTACCAAAGCTTTTATAACCAAAAAGAATCTTGCTACGCAGGATATTGTAAGCCTTAATATAAGCCTGCCATTCCAGTATAAGTTTTACAGCATGTTTACAAACATCAACACTTATTACTCCAAATACAAGGCAGACTTTGGTGAAGGCCGTGGCGTAAACCTCGATGTGTTTGCAGCCAACCTATACATGCAAAACACTTTTAAAGTAGCAAAGAAAACAACGCTTGAATTATCCGGTTTTTATACTTCGCCTTCCATATGGCAGGGTACTTTTAAAAGCAAGGCTATGGGTGGTGTAGATGTAGGCATACAGCAAACTGTGCTGAAAAGTAAGGGCACATTAAAAGCAACTGTAACAGACGTGTTTCACACCATGCAGTGGGGCGGCACCAGCGATTTTGCAGGCCAGTATTTAAAGACAACAGGTGGGTGGGAAAGCCGCCAGTTTCGCCTGAACTTTACTTACCGTTTTGGTAATGCACAGGTTAAAGCCGCACGCCAGCGCAAGACTGCAACAGAAGACGAAAACAAGCGTGTGGGCAGCCAGGGTGGCGGCATTGGTGGTAATTAATTTTTTTTAGTTGGTTTTGGTGAAGAATACGGCCCGGAAATTTTTTTCCGGGCCCTTTTTTATTGTGTACCCGGCAACAGCATAAGCATGAAGCTCCTGTTGCGTCGCACACTTGTACTGCATTGCATCTTGCGGCTGCGCAGGCTCTGTTGGCGCATGTTTCCTCAAACTGCCTGTAGCAACCGGCGGCCTGCGGATGTTGTACTATGTATGGCGCCTGCGAAGACTGTAACCGGCGCTGTTGCCCAAAGAACCGAACGATGAACGTAGTGCGACGCAACAGAAGCTACATTGAAAAACCAGGCCCCTGCCACCGCTGTCTTTTTCTAATGCCAATGGCAGCATAAATTTTTTGGCAGATTTAAGTTTGGAAATGATGGTAAAAAGTTAACGTTGCAAAAATTATTTTCCTCAAAACATAATTCTTTTGCAACAATGAACAATGCGCCTGCAAATGTTTCTGTGGAAACAGAAGAACCTCCTTCAGTGTTACTCGAAACCGCTCCGCATGAGCAGTCTTACAGCATTCCGCTGCGTTACCGTAAAATGGAGAACCTGCACATTGTTTTCTGGCTTATTAAAGATATAAGCTGGTGTTTGCTCTGGAAGCCGCTCGGTATTGTGATGATCTTTCCAACGCTTATTATTTCGATCATTATATCCTGGCGTACGCGGCAATACGTTTCAGAACTGTGTCACAACCTCGCCATAACAGTATGGATCAGCGCTAACTCTTATTGGATGATTACTGAGTTTTTAGGTTTTGATGAAGAGACTGCTTTTGGAACGGTAGACTACAAGCACCTGGCGGTAATTCCGTTTTCTATTGGCGTACTTATTCTCGCTTACTATTATCTATACTTCAAGCCCAAACATAAAGGACAGGCTGAAACCATGTAATAAAAAAGGTGCTGAAACCAGCACCTTTTTTTATAAAACCTGTATTAGCTTAAGATATTGCTTTTTGCATATCACGCATTGCTTTTATCTCATCGTGAGATTTACGCAACGCTCTTTTTTGCTCGGCAATAAAATCTCTTATATCAACCGGTAAACCATCAGTATCCAGTGCTTCCTGGTATGCCTTTTGTGCAGCATCTTCACCAAATTCACATGCTTCCAGCAATGCTTTCCGGTCTTTGCCGGTAAAGGTTGCTTTTATGTCCATCCATACACGGTATACCTTTCCTGAAACCGTTGTTCCATCAGCAGGCTCGCCACCAAGTTGTAATATCCTGTTGTGTAATTCTGCAGTGTATTTAATACTTTCGCTTTTCATTTTACTGAAAATTGTCTGCAGGTCCACATCTACTGTTTTTGCATCTTCAATTGCTTTTTCATAACCTTCAATACGATCGTTGTTAATCTGGATCAGATCATTTAAAACTTCAATAATTTCATTAGATGATTTCATAAGTTAAATTTTTTTGTGCTAAAAAAGGCAAGCTTACCTCGCCATCCACACCATCAATTTTATCAAACAACATGCCTTTTAAATTTATTATCTGTTTGTGTTACAGCCTTTTCCGCCAGCGCAGTTTTTTGAGGAATTAACTACCCAATCATGGCATTAATTGCTTACTACACCGCTGCTTCACCGGTTATATGTAACACGGAAAATTCACCCGCATCAAAAGAGAATTGTTTACTCCTTTTAAAATCAACCTGTGTTCCTTTAAACAGATCATGATAGCTGCCGGCGAGTGCAGGATGGTCAATACTAAACGTTGCTTTTTCTTTACCAAGATTCAGGAGTGCCAGTACCTTATCTTTTTGCCTACTGCATAAGTATGCCAGCACATCTGTGTGCGTGGTTTTAAACATTAATACCGACGCGCTTTCCTGCAGTGCTTTATTCTTTTTACGCAGCGTAAGTAAGGTTTTATAAAAGTCGTGCAGCTCAACATCTCCGCTCCAGTCGATAAAATCTTTTTCGAAAAACTCCAGCCTTTTATAGTTCGGTTTTTCCTGGCCCGAGTATATCAGCGGAATGCCGGGCCAGGTGCAGGTAAATGCGGCCATTGCCCTGGCTGCCACGCCGTATTTTTCATACTCGGTGCCGTGGTAAGTGTTCTCATCATGGTTAGAAGTAAAGAGCAATTTCCTGGAACCGATAGGATAGTTGGCATATTGTACCAGAATTTTTTTAATATCATCAAGCGGCAGTTCCCCTTTCATGTATTTATCGAGCGCCCTCATTGCTTCCCAGCCATAGGTTAGGTCGAAGGCCTCGTGGTATTCTATTATTTCGCATTCGGCCAGCCAGAACAAAGGTTTCAGTTCATCACATTCTGCACGGGCTTCAATCCAGAAATCTATTGGCACTGTGCGTGCCATGTCGCAGCGAAAGCCGTCTATGTCAAACATTTCAACCCAATGTTTCATGGCGCTGATCATGCCCCTGCGCAATTCGGGCACCTCGTAGTTAAGGTCGATCACATCTATCCAGCCATATAGTTCGGTAAAATTCCCCGCTTCATCTTTACGATACCATTCCGGGTATTCTTTGGTCCACACATGGTCGTAACCGGTATGGTTGGCCACCCAGTCAATGATCACTTTCATTTCATAATAATGTGCTGTTTTTATCAGCTCCCTGAAATCGTCTGCCGTGCCATAAGAAGGATCAATGATGGTATAAGATGCGGCTGCATAATAGCTGCCAAAGGTGCCCTGCCGCTTCTCCATGCTGATAGGCGTTACAGGCATCAGCCATAAAATGTCTATGCCCATACTGTGCAGCCGCGGAATATGTTCTATAAAGGCTTTCAGCGTTCCTTCATGCGTGTATTGCCTGATGTTTACCTCGTAAATATTGGTGCCGTTGCCCCACGATACAATAGGGAAAGCTGTACTCATATTGTCTTTTAGCAGTTAAAAAATCAACTACTGTACCAATCAGTTTTTTTTGTTCACAGGCAGTGGTGCAGGTGGCATCGCCTGTTGTGTCACTCACTTGTGCGTTCCGCACTTTGCTGAACAAACGCGAAGACCGGTGAGAAGAGCCGCACAGGAGTAAGCAAGTGTATACAACCGGCATAGCGCTGCTACATAAGTTTGCTGCGGGTAACCTTACAGTTGTTTGCTGACAGAACGTCCTGCTCTTTTCGGTGGTTCGTTATTTGATAATAGTCTAAATTCCATTTAATTTCATTGTCCTTACCACCACTTGCAAATAATAATGAATGTATGAAGATATTGTTGCGGTATTTAAAACCATATAAATGGTTAGTAGTGCTGGCGTTATTGCTGGCAGCCATCAACCAGACTTTCTCGCTTTTCGATCCACTGATATTTGGTAAGCTGATTGATAAGTTTGCCAACCATCCAAAAACGTTTGATGACGGTACCCCCCGCAATGAGAACGAATACATATGGGGTGCGCTCAGCTTACTCGGCCTGCTTATAGGCACAGCCATGGTAAGCCGTATTGCCAAAGCCTTCCAGGATTATTTTGTAAATGTCATCATCCAGAAGTTTGGTGCAAAGATTTTTACAGATGGGTTAAAGCATTCTATGCGCCTGCCTTACCAGGATTTCGAAGACCAGCGCAGCGGAGAAACATTATCCATTTTAACCAAAGTAAGAAGCGATACGGAAAAATTCATCAGCAACTTCATCAACATTCTTTTTGGCGTGCTCATAGCTGTGATCTTTGTTTGCATCTATTCATTACGGCTGCACTGGAGCATTATACCAATTTATTTCGGCGGTACAATCATTATCGGTGTGGTTACCAACCTGCTTAGTAAAAGAATAAAGCTGATACAGAAAAACATTGTGAAAGAAACCAATGCACTGGCTGGCTCTACCACAGAATCTTTGCGGAATATAGAGCTTGTAAAAAGTCTTGGCCTTACAGAGCAGGAAGTAAACAGGCTCAATGTAAATACCTATAAAATTCTCGGGCTGGAGCTGAGAAAAGTAAAGAGCATACGGGCATTGAGTTTTATACAGGGTACCATGGTAAACTTCCTGCGCCAGGTGCTCACCTTTACCTTCATCTGGTTAATTTTTAAAGATGTAATTACAACCGGCCAAATGATCACGCTGCAGTTTTACAGCTTCTTTATATTTGGTCCACTGCAGGAAATAGGAACCATCATTATATCTTACCGCGAAGCAGAAGCATCGCTGAATAATTTCGATAACCTGATGAAGCGTGCAGTAGAGCCGTTTCCTCACACGCCCAGGCATATTGGCACCATAGAGCAACTAACCTTTAAAAATGTTTCCTTTAAACACCAGACTGCACAATATAAAGCACTCGATAATATAAGTTTCGAGGTAAAGAAGGGTGAGACAATTGCTTTTGTGGGCCCTTCGGGCTCGGGTAAGAGTACATTGGTAAAATTGCTGGTAGGTTTGTACAGAACGAAAGAAGGCAAGGTGCTTTACAATGGCATAGATGGTAATGAGATAAGTTTTGATGAACTGCGTACACAAATAGGTTTTGTAACACAGGATACACAATTGTTTGCAGGTACCATTAAAGAAAACCTGGTGTTTGTAAACCCGTCTGCAACTGATGAAGATCTTGTAGATGCTTTGCACAAAGCAAGTTGCCAGAACCTGCTTTCCCGGGCAGAGAAAGGCATTGAAACCGTTATTGGCGAAGGTGGTCTTAAGCTTAGCGGTGGAGAAAAACAACGTTTAAGTATTGCCCGCTCATTGCTGCGCCATCCGCACCTGCTGATATTTGATGAAGCTACTTCTGCGCTGGATTCCATTACCGAAGAAGAAATTACCGGCACCATTAAAAATATTTCGAAAGAGAAAGAACAGATTACCGTATTGATTGCACACAGGCTGAGTACCATTATGCATGCAGACAGGATTTATGTACTCGAAAAAGGGCAGGTGGTAGAAACCGGCAGCCACAGTGAGCTGTTGCATGAAAAGGGATTGTATTATGCCATGTGGCGGCAACAGATTGGCGAAAGAAAATATGCTGCAACACCTGTACCGGTTGCGTAAGAAAATAAAAGTAGCAAGGCTGCCGGCATTTGCCGGCAGCCTTGCTTTATAGCCTGATGTATGAAAAAGTGAAGATGACCGGAAATAGTGTGCTGCGCAAAGATGTACAGTACAAGTGTGCGACGCAACAGGCGATGCCATGAAAAGCTGCAGCCGGGCCCATAAAAACATTCAGGTTATTTGGCCCTAACGTTTATGGATATACGGCGGTCTTTTTGCTTTTCTTCATCAGCGGCACCTGCGGCAGCCTTTGCATATTGTGAGCCGTAACCTTCTGCCCCGGTTAATTGTGCCGCATTTACACCTGCATCTTTTAACGCTGTTATAACCGCTTCTGCACGCTCCCGGGAAAGTTGCATGTTAGCAGCTTCATTGCCTGTTTTATCTGTATAGCCGCCGATCTTAATTTTAACTGCCGGGTAAGCTTTAAGAATGGCTGCTATATTCTTAATCTGGCGCATGCTGGAGTCTGTAATGGCAGCACTGCCGGTTTCAAAATTCAGGTCGTCAAAATCGAACCACCTGTTTTTGCTGATGCTGTCTGCTGCTTCTTTTGAGGTAATGAATAAAACAAGCTGGTTTTCAATGCCGTTTTTATAAGCGGTAATTTGCGTACTGTCTGCCAGTCTTATAGACAATGTTTTTCTGGCCGTGCCATTAGCGGGAACAACGGCTGTTTTCACCGTATCGGCCATCATTTCTTCCTGAAGACCGGGAATGGAAGCATCGTTACAACCCCTCATGAAAAACAATACCAGGCCGCCTGTTAATACTATAAGCAGCAATGGCAGCAGCCATCCCATGCTGTAGTTTACTTCGTGATAGGTAAGACTTTCTGATGGTTCACGTGAAGGCTGGTTGTTAAAGTTGTTTTCAGCGGACATAAAATGTTACGTTGAGTTTTCAGTTCAATGACGGGTATTTGATTTGACGTAACAAGTTTACTTTGTTTTTGTTGGTTTACAAAACTATAGCAATGATTTTACCTGCTCAATCACTTTGCTGAGGTTGCTTGCGTCCTGTCCGCCTGCTGTTGCCAGTGTTTTTTGCCCACCGCCACCACCTTTAATTAATGGCGCCACATGTTCTTTAATGATCTTTGGTGCTTCCAGTTTTTTGTCGTTTACCACAGTCTCATCCAGTGATACGGCTACTGCAGCTTTACCATCAATATTTGAAACCAGAACGGCAACATAGTTACTGAGCGAAGATTTTATATCAAATGATAATTTTTTCAAAGCGTCTGCATTGCTTACATCAACCAGTGCACCGATAAAATTAATACCGTGTATCAACTGCACTTTTTGCAATAACTCCTCCTTCAGAATATTGAGTTGCCTGGCTTCGAGGCTTTCAATTCTTTTTTTCAGCTCTGTATTGTCGGCAACGAGATGCTCTACTGCTTTTGAAATATCTTTTGGGTTTTTGAGCATTTCTTTTACTGCAGCCAATGTGGCCATATGTTCATCTACAAACGACGCAGCAGCTGCGCCGCTTACGGCTTCTATTCTTCTTACACCTGCAGCAACAGCACTTTCATGTTTAATTTTAAAAAGACCAAGCTCACCGGTATTGCCAACGTGCGTACCGCCACATAGTTCGATTGAATACGTGGGGTCTATGATGACCACACGCACGGTGTCTCCATACTTTTCTCCAAACAATGCCATTGCACCCATTGCCACGGCATCTTCTTTAGACATTTCTTTTATTATTACCGGCGCATTTTCACGGATCTTGCGGTTAACGATTGTTTCTATACGGGCAATCTCTTCATCTGTAACTTTTGCAAAATGTGAAAAATCGAAACGAAGATGCTCACTGTTTACAAGGCTTCCTTTTTGTGCCACGTGGGTGCCCAGCACTTTACGTAGTGCTGCGTGCAGCAGGTGTGTTGCACTGTGGTGTACTTCGGTTGCCTTTCTTTTCCCGAGATCTACTTTTGCAAAAACAGGCCCGTTTAAATGAGCAGGTATTGTATCTGCAAAATGTATAATAAGATTGTTTTCCTTTTTGGTATCTGTAATAACTATCGTTTCGTCATTTATTTCCAATGTGCCGGTATCGCCCACCTGTCCACCGCTTTCTGCGTAAAACGGGGTTGCTTCGAGTACCAGTTGGAAGGCCTCTTTGCCTTTTGCTTTTACTTTCCGGTACTTGGTAACCTTTGTTTGTATTTCGAGGGAATCGTAACCGACAAATTCATTTAATGCAAATTCATCAAGTACCACCCAGTCTTCTGTGTCTATTGCGGTTGCTGCACGGGAACGGTCTTTCTGTTGTTGCATTTCAGCTTTAAAACCTTCTTCATCTATATCCATTTGCTGCTCTGCGGCAATCAATCTTGTAAGGTCTGCAGGAAAACCATATGTATCAAAAAGTTCAAATGCGGCTCTGCCGTTTATCGTTTTATTTACAGATTGTGCTATAATATCATCAATTCTTTTCAAGCCTTTATCCAATGTTTTCAGGAAGGCGTCTTCTTCTTCTTTTACTACTTTGCTTACAAAGTCGAGTTGCTTTTCCAGCTCAGGAAAAACGTGTTCGAACTGTTTGCCAATAACAGGCAGTAAGCGGAATAATAATGGCTGCTTGTAATCGAGGTAAGAAAAATAATAACGAACAGCCCTGCGCAATATTCTTCTTATAACGTAGCCAGCACCTGTATTGGATGGCAGTTGCCCGTCTGCAATGGTAAATGCAATGGCACGTATATGGTCGGCAATTACCCGAAATGCGACGGCTTCTTTACTATCGCTGTAGTCGTATTTTTTACCGGTGATAGCTTCTGTTGCTGCAATAGTGCCGGTAAAAACATCTGTATCGTAATTACTTTTTTTGTTCTGAATAACGCGAACCAGTCGTTCGAAGCCCATGCCTGTATCAACATGTCTGGAAGGCAGCGGTTCCAGGGAACCATCTTTTTTTCTGTTGTATTGAATGAATACGTTATTCCATATTTCAATTACCTGCGGGTGGTCTTTGTTTACGAGTTCTTTGCCGGGTATTAGTGCCCTTTCTTCATCGCTTCTCATGTCTACATGTATCTCGCTGCAGGGGCCACAGGGCCCGGTATCGCCCATTTCCCAAAAGTTATCTTTTTTATTGCCAAAAAGAATGTGTTCTTCGGCAACAATTTTTTTCCAGGCATCAAGGGCAATTTTTGATGGCGGCAGGTTTTCTTTTGCATCACCTTCAAAAACGGTTACATACAGGCGGCTTTTATCGAGTTTATATACCTCTGTAAGCAATTCCCAGCTCCAGGCAATGGCTTCTGCTTTAAAGTAGTCGCCAAAGCTCCAGTTGCCCAGCATTTCAAACATGGTGTGGTGGTAAGTGTCAACACCAACTTCTTCGAGGTCGTTGTGTTTGCCGCTTACACGCAAACATTTTTGTGTATCTGCAACTCTTGTATAGGGTGGTTTCTTATTGCCCAGGAAATAATCTTTAAACTGGTTCATACCTGCATTGGTAAAAAGCAGTGTAGGATCATTTTTTACAACGATGGGTGCAGAAGGAACGATCTCATGGCCTTTTGATCTGAAAAAATCGAGGAACTGTTGTCTTATTTCGGCACTTGTAAGCATAACGGGCAATCAAAATTTAGAATAGTATTAAGTTCGTAAGCGTTTATCTTTGTTTGCTTACGGGGTGCAAAGGTAAGATTAAGACGAGACAAGAGAAAAGAAACAGGTGTGCACTTTGCCGCGCAGCGATAGGAACGCACAAGTGTGCGACGCAACCACAGTTCAATAGCAGTAAAGGAGCCGGGCCCAATAATATTGTTTAGTTAATGAAGAAGGTTAAGTACTATTACAATACGCATACCCTCAGGTACGAGAAGCTGGAAACGCCTTTGCGTGTGCGGCTGTTGCGGGTATTCGGCTTTATAGCAGGCTCACTGGTTTTTGCCGCAATAATTGTTGCCATTGCCTTTCAGTATGTAGACTCTCCCAAAGAAATTTTACTGCAGCAGGAAAATGAAACCTTACGCGAGAATTATTCCCTTCTAAAAAACCGCACAGACCAGTTGCAGCAGCAAATGGCCGAGCTGGAGAACCGTGATAACGATGTTTACCGTGCAATCTTCGAAGCTACACCGGTGCCGGATAGTGCAAGGCTTAAGGCAATGGCCAAATCCAAAGAAGTGCAGCTTGTGCAAAGTATGGGCGAGCATGAACTGGTACAAAGTATTACGGGCCAGTTAAACACGCTAACGTTACGCGCCGCTTACCAGCAAAAGTCTTTTGATGATATTGATGTAATGATCAAAAACAAAGAGAAGCTGCTGGCTGCCATACCTGCCATACAGCCGGTGAGTGACAAAGACCTGCGCCACATTGCATCAGGGTTTGGTTACCGTATAGATCCTGTATATAAGATTACAAAGTTTCATGCGGGGCTCGATTTTGCTGCTACGCAGGGTACCCCAATCTATGCAACGGCAGATGGCACTGTAAAAGAAGCATCTTACGATGCAGGCGGTTATGGCAACCATGTTGTAATAAACCATGGCTATGGCTACGAAACACTGTATGGGCACATGGTGCGTATAAAAGCACGTGGCGGGCAAAAAATAAAGCGTGGCGAAGTAATAGGCTGGGTAGGCAGCACGGGCAAAAGTACCGGCCCGCACTGCCATTACGAGGTACATAAAAGCGGTCAGCCAGTAGACCCTGTTTATTTCTTCTACAACGATCTTACACCCGAACAATACGACCAGGTATTGAAACTTTCAAAAGCGGCCAACCAGAGTTTTGATTAATATAAATTCTTTTTAGCTATGCGCATAAAATATAAATATGCGTATTTTTGAAAAATGAAGACAAGATTGAATCTTACCATAGATGAAGCGCTGCTCGAAAACATCAAAGTTTACGCATCCAAAAAGAATACGAGTGTTTCAGAATTAGTAGAAACCTATTTTAAGAGTATTACCAGGCCTGTCAAAAAGAAGAACATCATTGATCTTGTTGAAAAACTGGATAAACCTGCAATAAGCCAGCAATCAGATTTAAAAGAATTGTATTACCAGGACCAATCGAAAAAATATGGCTTTTAGGGTTTTTCTTGATGCAAATATTTTGCTCGATTTTACACTGAAACGGGAGGGGTACGAGCCATCCAAAAAAATACTCGAAGCTGCAATTAAAGGCCGCTTGAAAGCTTTTATAACGCCTTCTATTCTTCATATTGTGGGTTATTGGTTGACGAAAGCTTATGGCAATGCAAAGGCGAAAGAATTATTACTAGCGCTGCTTGCGGATGTAACCGTAATAGATATTACGCACATTATTACATTAAACGCACTGCATTCGAAGATAAAAGATATTGAAGACGCCCTGCAATATTATACAGCAATAGACCATAAACTTGATTACTTTATAACACAAGATAAAGAGCTGCAAAAGGAATCAATACCGGCACTACCCGTATACAGTCCTGAAGAATTCCTAAAAGAATTTGAGTCGTAACCAAAAACTTCTCCTATCTCTTGTCGCAAGCTTTGAGCGCACAAGAAAATTCATAATTATGAGCCCGGCAATTGAATATGCATGAAGTATTTGTTGCGTCGCACTCTTGTACTTTGGTAGTGTACTCAGCAACTCCGGGTGTATCAGCACATAGTTCTGCAACAAACTGTTGGTTTATTTTGTCATAATTTTTTCCTGCTTTTGTTAATGGCGAATGACTGTAATTTGGAACAGTTGCCATAAAAAATGGAAAGTACAAGTGTGCGACGCAACAGGCGATGCCAACAGTTATACTGCCTGGTACATGATTATTTTCCTTTCTTTTCTGCGTTTAAAATGGTACTGTCTTCGGGCTTTACGGCACTGCTGTCTGCCGATGGCTGAAGATCTACAGGGATGGGTGTTTTGTCTTTTGGAAAATCGAAAGTGTAAGAGATAGAAATACCCTGGCGTATACGGCGGCCTATAATGCCAATGCTGTTGCCAACATCAAGACTGCTTTTGTTGAACACAATGGCTCTTAGTTTACGGTCGTTCGATAACACAAACTCAATTGAAATATCAGGCAAAAACTGGAAGTTGCCGGTTTGTACCGCAGAGCCGCCCAGGTTAAAATCGAGCCCTGTACCAAGGCTGATGATTACCTTATCGTTTAAAATGCTTTGATTGATCTTTAGGTTTACCACCTGCCTGTCTAGCCTGTTTTGGGTGGCAGCATTGCCATAAAAGCTGGAGCTGCTGTACGTAGAGGTATTAATGTCGAACTGCAAACTCTTATCGCCGGTTATTTTGGTAAGCAGGTTAGACACAAGTTTATTCAGCTCATTGGTAATTTGCTGTGATATTGTATTGATTCCAGCGGTTTGTGCAATGCTGCCGCCATTGCCCAACTGGCCATAAGGCGCAAAGGAGCCGAATACAATCAAAAATGTAACCTGCTTAATCATTTCATTATCATCATTCTCTACTTTGGCCAGGAAAAGCCGCAGGTTATTGTCATTTTCAATGGCTGAGCCACCGGGAAAATCAAAAGAGAATTTAATATCAGGATTACTGAGATCGCCGGTTAAGTGTGCTATAACGTACACATCTCCGCGGTAGCCGCTAACGGTGCCGCCAAGGCGCACGCCGGTATTGGTAAGCAAGCCATTGATCGATACATTGGTAGCGGTGTATTGCGCATCTACCTTCATGCGTGCTTTGTAGGGGTCGCCTGTCCATTCTATATAGTTGCCGGAGTTGGGTCTTAAAATAAATGGTTTGCGTAAGAAAGACTGGAAATTGAAATTGTACTTCCCGCTTTCAATATTGTAGCGGCCATTCATTGTCATTTCACCGTTGGCGGGAACATTGATGCGCATTCTGCCTTCGCCGGTAGCGCTGATCACATCACCCGTTAGCTGATCAAGAATTACATCGATCTGCGCTTTGTTGTTGGCAGTAAGATCGAGTGCAATATTTAGCTTGGTATCTGACTGTGTTACAGCTTCAACGATTTCTGTACCATATTTTTTGAATACAATAAAATCTGCATCAGCACTTTCTTTGCCTGCAGCGGTAACAATGGAAATATGCGTTGTATCTACAGGTTCGCCGGTAATGGTCATACGCATATTTTCCTGTGGCCCTTTTATGCTCAGCATAGCCTTGCCTATAGCTTTACCGTAGAATTGCTGGTTATCTTTTCCTTTGGTATCCAGCAGCAACAGTTTATCTGTGGCCATATCAAAATCGTACCGCATGTTTTTAAAGCCATCTTCGTAAAGAATACCTCTTACAGAACCTTTGTTATTGTATTTGTCTTTGATGGAAAACCGGCCGAAATCTATAGAACCTTTGTTGAACGTAAATACAGCGGAGTCGATTGTATAATGCACTTTGGTATAATCAACCGTAAGCCCTCCGTTACGCAACGAAACCTGGCCCAGCAAATCGGGAGAATTGGGGTTTCCTTTGATGGTAAGATCGCCTGTGGCAAGGCCTTCTATATCTGAAAAAATATCTTCCAGGAAAGTATTTACAAAAGTGATTTTTGTGCCATTCATGTGAATGGTGGTATTGAGCGGCGTATTGGTTGAATCTTTGATGTTGTAAAAACCGTCCAGGTCAAATTTATAATTCTCGTTGTCTGCATTGCCTTTGAAAGATATTTTACCTGTTGCACTGTTGTAATCTGCATTTAGCTTTACTATACCCACTGAATCGTCATCCAGGCGAAACTGCTCCAGCACGAGGTCTGTTTTGGCATTGAATCTTGAATAGAAATCTCTCAGGTAAACAATACCGTTGGCAAGACCTTCCAACCTTGGGCTGGTTGTAACAAGCGAAGTAAAGTCGCCCATGTTCACATTCTTTAGTCGCACAACAAGGTTACTGGAACTGGTGCCCTCTTCTTCTTCCGTTTCAATGGTTATCTGCTGAAAACCCTGTGAAAACTTTACATTTCTTGCCGAGGCAAAGTTTTTACGTACAACGATCTCTCCTTCTTTTTCCAGTTCCCATTTTTTGGTGTTTACCACAAAAGATGAAGGCATAAAGTTTACCCGTACACCATCTTCCAGCGTATGCACTTCTGCATTCAGGTCTGCATTGTTCAATGTTTCACTTGCACTGGTAGAAATGTGTACCAATGACCGGTCTTTGGCAGAAGATATGTTGAGGTAAGTATTTGGAAAAAATAAACTGTCGCCGATATATATGCGCTCCACATCTCCGTTAACGTTAAGCGTATCAAGGTTGCCAATGCCTTTTATATTGGCGTTCTCTATTTTGTATTTGTCAAACTTTGCGTAGGGTATTTCGGCACGTACGTAAAAGCCGGAATCCTGCCGGGTGGTATTTACACCACCAACCAGCCTTGCATAGTCCAAACCAGATAAGCGTGGGTCTATTACAGTAGCATATTTGTCGAAATCCTTCGTGTTGATCTCAACAAAAAAACGCTGGTCTTTCGGTGTATTCTTTGGCGGGTTTATGAGCGAGGGGTAATAGCGGTGCAGAAAAGACTGAAAACTGTTGGGTAAATCAAGAATATTGTACTGCCCGGAAACCTTTACATCAAATTGGTTACTCTCTGCACTCAGTACTTTCCTGTTGGCGGAGTCAATAAATGCATTTACCGAAAGTGAATCAAAGTCAAGGCGTGTACTGTCGTGCAGCAATGTGGCGTTCAGAATTTTCGCTGTACCCAAAAAGTCATCGATGTTACGGCCGGTAAAGTTTAAGTCAAAGAGACCGGTTAATTTGAAATCCTTATTTGTAAAATTCAGTTTTTGAAAATTGGCTTCTGCAAGGTCGCCAAGAATGTTAAAGGATGGTTGCCTGCCTGAAAGATCAAGTTGAATACTGCTCAGGAAGTCAAAGTTTGGGTCATCCGCTTTAAAATCTCCGTTTAGTTTTTCTTTGGCAATAGAACCGCTGAATGTAAGGTTGCGGTAGGTATAGCCATTGAACTGCAGCGAATCGAAATTACCATCCAGTGTTGTACGTGCTTTATCAAGTTCGAAACTGGTGCCTTCAACCTTGCCTTTAAAACTCATGCGCCCCAGCGAGCTTACTTTTACAAATTTTCCCAGGTTGAACTGTTTTGTTTGCAGGTTGCCTTTATAAGATGGTTCACCCTTTTGCGGAAGGTTCATGCTAATGTCTGCATAAATGCCGCCCAGCATACTGCTTAGTGTGCCTTTGGTACTAAACTTACTGATCGTGCCCCTGAAGTCTCCACGGTAAAGCACATTACCCAGCGCAGCCATGTCAGGCGTGCCCATTTTGGCCATACCGGGGTAAAGAAAATCTATCTCCCGGTTATTGGTCTGTACCGTGCCGTTGGTAAACGTAATATATGTTTTATCAATGTCGGGCAAGCCTTTCATGGCAAGATCACCGGTTGCGTAAGTATTGGGCCCGGTACGTAAAAACAGGTTGTCAACTTTAAAATCTTCTACCGTGCCAAGAAACTTACCGCTTATGGACGCTTTCTGTTTCCAACTGGTCAGTTCCGGTGCAAAAAAAGCAATGTCGTCGCTGCTAACATTGGAGTTCCTAAAACGGGCGTCCATTACTACACGCGTTATGTAGTCAGACATATCTTCATTAAAATCCCGGTAACGCATGGCATAATAATCACCCAGTCTGCTCGATGGTGTACGAATGTCAAGTTTTGCAAACTCCATTACCTGTGGGGTAAGTTTAAAGTCTGCCCTAAGACGGGTGAGTTTAAAACCGCTTCTTTCCACGGCAGTTAAATTTACCTTTGCCCGTATCGTGTCTTTTATAAAAGAGATATTTTCAATATTGCCGTTTATTTTACTCGCCCTGATATTAGTGCCGTCAAAAACACCTTTGTCAGACACCTCACCCCGTTTCATACTAATGAATACACCATCGGTCATCTTTATCGAAGCAACTTTCAACAGCAGGTCACCTGCATTAAAGTACATCCCGGTATCTGTGTTTTTACGCTTCAGGCTATCAGGCCTGTAACCATCAAAATCTTCCAGGGAAAAGTAGGGTTTGTCCAGGTCTACACTGGTTACATCCACTACGTTTTTGCTAAAGTCTGTTTTGCCAATATCAGCCAGCATGCTGCCAACTTTAAAAGTCATGGTCTGGCCAACCCACTCATCGTGCTGTACAAAGCGCACTTTCTTCAGGTCAATTTTTTGAAGATTGATTGTAATGCTCTTGCCGCTACGCGTTTTTTTTGCCGTATCGGCAGATGCAAAGTGATCAGCAATGAACTGGTAATTCCATACAGAGTCTTTCCTGTTAAGGTCTATCAGCGCATTCTCCAGGCCAATGTATTTAAGGTCTATCTTGTCTTTCAGAAAAAACCAGTCGGTAACCCTTATTTTCATAGTACCGGCATAGAGCAGCGTATCCTTTTTATCATCACGTATCAGTGTGCCGTCCAGGTCAAGCTTATCAAAAAAGGAAAAACTGATGTGCTTTATGCTTACTTCCGTATTAAGGTCTTTAGACAGGCGGCCGGTAACCTGGCCGATGATGATATTCTGTACGTAATCTGTCTGCAGCAGCAGCACAACCAGCAATAGAAAGCCAAAAATGCCCAGTACAACTTTTCTGCCGATCTTATTTATAACCAGGAAAACAAAAAGAATGATTACTGCAGGCAGCAGCGTATGAAGATAATCCAGCACAAAAGCAAGAAGGCTCAACGCAAGCGAAGACAATAAAACAATATTTGTGACCTTCAGAATTTTCTTGCCCAAATGATGCGGATTTTAATTCGGTAAAAATAAAGATAAAGGCTGAAGGCGAAAAGCAACAACCATTTAGAACAGCCTTTACATAAAATTGCGTGAATATTTATGAGCCAGGCAGTTGAATAAGCATGAGGCTTCCGTTGCGTCGCACTCTTGTGCTGCAAAGCAATACTGAACTGTGGGTTGCGGTTTTCGGCACCAGGGTTGTTTTGTACCTGCTGCGGGTTACTGTTATACATAATATGTACCATATTCAATTCGGAATTGGCGTTTAAAGATTTTCGATGCAACAGAACGCTGCAGCCGCCATAAAAACAGAAAGTACAAGTGTGCGACGCAACAGGCGATGCCATTTGACCTGTTGCCGGGTACCAAAAAAGATTAAAGCTTAAAGAAGTCTGCTATGCGCATTATTGTTTTCGAGGCCCAGCCATTTGATCGTTGAACGTATTGCTGCCGCCGCGGGGTATGCTTAGTGTTTGCCAGGAAGCGCCCTTGCGCATTTTGCCGATGTAAAGAATCTGGCCAATATGGTGTGGGTAATGTGCCAGTTGCCGGAGTACCGCGTCGTACACCAGGAGCGGCTCTGTGCGTATGTAAATGGTTTTGGTAAGATCTGCCGGCTGTAATTGTTCGAGCGCATGAAAAACACATGCCCAGCCTTTTTGCCACAAATTAAGCATGTCATCTTTTGTGGTAAGTGCAACTTCAAATTCCTGGTCTCGGTTGCGCCAGGCTTTTTCACCGTCTTCTGTAAGAAAGCCGGTAAAGCGGCTGAGCATGTTGCCCGCCATATGCTGTACAATTACTGCAATACTGTTGCTTTCTTCATTGGCATGGTAAAAAAGATCCTCGTCGCTAAGCTGGTCAAAGGTTTTGTCTGCAAGCTCTTTGTAATAGCTTAGCCGTTTGATACAATCTTTGATAAAGCCATTCTCCAGGCTCATAGCTGTTGATTTCTTTTGATTAAAATCAGTAACCGGCCACACTATCATCGCCCCGGCTGTCTGCGGCAGTTTCCCGCGAGCCATCGGGCAGAATTTTAATGAGTTCAGTTCTGCCAATGCCGCCAATAGGAACAATTGTGTAACCCATTTTTTCCAGTGCCGTTTTTGTGGCAGCAGCAAAATTATTTTCAACCATCACATTATCGGGCAGCCACTGATGATGGAACTTGGGTTTGTTTACTGCATCTGCGGCATTCATATTAAAGTCTATAACATTTACAATACTCTGGAATACAGATGTGGGAATGGTGGTACCACCGGGGGTGCCAACAACCATAAAAGGTTTGTTGTCTTTGATGACCAAGGTGGGCGTCATAGAACTGAGCATTCTTTTACCTGCTGCAATAGCATTGGCCTCGCCGCCTACTGCGCCATACATATTGGGCACACCCGGCTTTATACTAAAATCATCCATTTCATCATTAAGTATAAAGCCAGCGCCGCCTACAACTGTTTTGCTGCCGTAGCTATCGTTCAGTGTTGTTGTAACGGCTACCATGTTGCCTGCTTCATCTACAATGCTGATATGTGTTGTCTGGGGGCTTTCATGAATTTGACCAGCCTGTATATTGCTGCTGGAAGATGCTTTTGCAGAATCATAATCTTTCATTCGCTCTGCCAGGTATGCTTCGCTTAATAAAGTTTGTTGCGGCACTTTCCAGAAATCAGGGTCGCCCATGTGTTGGGCTCTGTCTGCGTACGCCCTGCGTTCTGCTTCTACCATAAGCTGCACACTGCGTGGCGTTTGAAAACCGTAGTTGGTTACCGGGAATTTTTCTATTATTTTCAACATCTGCGCCAGCAACAGACCGCCACTGCTGGGTGGTGGAAAACTGATAACGTTATAACCCCGGTAGCTGAATTCAACCGGTGGTCGTTCGATAGCTTTGTAGTTCCTGAGATCGTCATAGCTGATCATGCCCTTGCCGTATTGCATTTCCTGCACGATCATTGTAGCGGTTTGACCTTCGTAAAAACCTTTGGCCCCGTTATCCCTGATGCGTTTGAGTGTAGCGGCAAGATCAGGTTGTATCAATGTATCGCCCGCTTTCCATGGGGCGTTTTTTACAAAAGCCCCGGGATTGGCACTATATTGTATAAAGGCTGCCCTTGCATTGTTTAAACCGGAAGCTTCGTGTGCGGTGATCACAAATCCGAATTCAGCCAGATTAATAGCTGGTTGTATCAATTCTTTAAAGGAAAGTTTTGCATAGGAAAGGGTTGCAAACAAACCGGCTACTGTACCGGGTACGCCTGCTGATAAATGACCGCTTTCAGACAATCCACTTACAGGATTACCGTTTTTATCAAGGTACATATCCCTTGAAGCTTTGCCGGGCGCCATTTCACGATAGTCCAAAGCAATAAGGTGGCCATTTGTTTGGCGGGCCATTAAGAAACCGCCCCCGCCTATGTTGCCGGCGCCGGGGTATACTACCGCCAATGCAAGCTGTGTGGCAATCATTGCGTCGAACGCGTTGCCACCTTTTTGCATAATTGCCACGCCTACCTGGCTTGCCAGCGGGTGAGCGCTGGCTACTGCTGCTTTAGAATAGGTAACGGCTTTTGTTGAACTATAATGGTATGGGTCTACCGTTTTGCCGGCGCCAATAACAGGACTGTTTTTTTTGGTGCCCGAGCATGCAGCAAGGACCATGATACAGGGCAATAAAAACCACTTGTTTTTCATATGCCAAATGTAAGTGAGAAATGTTACGATGCAAGCTGCCTGCAACGGCCGCACTTGTGTACAGGTATTAATAAGCATGGTGCAACGGTTTATAATGTCTGTTCAATCAAAGAGCCAATGCGCAAAGCATAATATTTACTTACTTTGAAGCATCGGTTATTTATGCGGCATAAACTATTCTTTTTACCGGTTGCGCTCCTATTGCTTGTCTTCTCCGTTCTGCAAAGCCAGGATGAGAGAGATGAGCAATCTCTCTACGTCCTTTTTGACAAGGCAGAAACGTTATTTAATGGTGTTGCTACTGCTGAAACAGACTCAGTTGCGTTACAGTACTATCGCACAATTACCCAAAAGTTACAACCCTCGGTAAAAACTGCTCCGTTACTATACGATGCGCATGAAAGAGCCGGCATACTTATGCAGGGTCTTGGTTATAACTCCACAAATGTTTTACAGGAATACTACGCTGCGTTGGAGGTACTCAACCGGTTTAAGCTGACTGATTCCATTGCATTCAGGCTCTACCTTTCAGCGGGCAATATGTATTATACTGAAGGTTCATTCGATTCCTCACTGTATTACCTCCGGAACGCTGAGGATGTTATCACCCGGTACCCTGACGCAGGTCTTGCCGGCGACTTATACAACTCGCTCGGGGCATTGTATAGTGAGTCAGGAGACTATATGCAAAGCGGCTATTATTTCAAAAAAGCGCTGGAGGTAACGGAACAAACAAGACCCGATCTTAAAGAAGCAATCTTCGCCATGTCAGCAAATATTGCAGCCGCTGTAAGGTTTTCAGGCAACCTTGATTCTGCCATACATTTGTATACAGCATTAATAGATCCCACCGGGCCTTCCTTGCCGGTACTTAACAATCTGGGCGGCATTTATCTCACCAGGCATATGCCGGACAGTGCTTTGTACTACCTCTCTAAAGCCAGGAATATAGATGGCAATTACGCGATCAACTTTTATAATTCTCTTGCGAGGGCATACCTGCAAAAACGAAGTACAGACTCAGCGATGTTTTATTTAAATAAAGCGTCAGAAACATACAGGCAAAAGCCGGCTGGCCAGAAAAACAACTATTACGGGGCCACATGCAAATATTTTGGAGACATGTATGTGCAGCAGCAAAATTATACAGCAGCTTTAAAGTACTACCAGCAATCGTTGATCCAGCATAGCTTTAAGTTTAACGACACTAATGTGTATGCCAATCCCGGAAATTTTATTGGAGACTTTGCCAGTTATGATCTGTTCGATGCATTGACAGCAAAAGCAATATGTTTTACACGCTTATATACACAAAACAAAACCGGGCAGTTCTTTGATGCGGCCAGGAGTACTTTTGATTCGGCGTTTGCACTGGCAGATTATATTAAAAAATCGATAGATAACGACGAAGCACGCCTGTTTATAGCAGATAAAGTTGTTGACGCATACCGGGCAGCCGTAGATTTCATTATTGCAGCCAATACAAAAAATGATTCGCGGCTGGTAAAACATGCCCTTGAGTGGATCAGCGAAAGCAGGGCTACCTCGCTGGCCATCGGCCTGAAAGAGAACAGGATCAAAAGTTATGCAGGATTGCCGGATTCGTTGTTGCAAAGAGAAAAGAACTTAAAAATAGGGTTATCGAGAATGCAGTTGCAGCTACAGCAAACAACTGACAGCAGCAGCCAGAATGAGTTGCTGTCTGCAATCAACACGAGTGCGTTGCAACTTCAATCCCTGCAAAATGAATACAAAAAATTCCCGGCTTATTATCAGCAAAAGTTTGCGGCAGACAATGTAAACATCGATCTTATTCAACAAAACGTACTCAATGCCAACTCTGCCGCAATTTGTTATTACAGCGGGTCAAACACCCTGAAGGCTTTTCTGGTAAAACATGACGCGATTATCGAAGAGGATCTTTCCAAAGATTCACTGTTATTTGCGGCTATTGAAAATTACATCAATGAGCTGACAGGAGTAACACCTGGTAAGCTGTATAACAATGCCAATGCCAGGTATTTGTATGCTCAGCTTATTAAACCACTGGCAGATCATCTTGCAGGTATAGACCATATCATTATAATACCGGATAAGGAACTGATCAATATTCCTTTTGAAGCTTTTGAAGATGTTGATGGCAAATATTTGCTTGAGCGTTTTAGCATTACTTACCAATATGCGCTTCCGTTTTTACACAACTCCGTGGAAAGCTTTGATAAAAATAACAGCATTGCTTTTGCGCCTTTTGCAAGTGCCGGCAGCCACGGCCTGCAGGTGCTTCCTTCTTCCAAAGAAGAAATTAATGATTTTCCGGCTGGTAATCGTTTTGTAGATACAGCAGCAACGAAGGAGCATTTTCTTACCAGGGCACCAGGGGCACACGCTATCCACCTTGCCACGCATGCCGCCGTTAATTACAATGAACCTTCGCAATCGTTTATTGCTTTTTTTAACAACAATACAAAAGATACCGGGTATAAAGTCTTCGCGCATGAATTGTACAACATGCAGTTGACAAAAACAGACCTTGTTTTTCTTAGTGCATGCGAAACAGGCAGTGGTAAGATATCTCAGAGTGAAGGCGCGCTCAGTTTATCAAGGGCGTTTGCATTTGCCGGGTGTCCCAATATCATCACTTCATTATGGAAAGCAGAAGATAAAACTACCGCATACATCAGCAACAGGTTTTATGGTTACACCGCAAAAGGTTATACTTACGCAGCAGCATTGCGGCAGGCTAAAGTAGATTTGTTGCAGGATGAGTCCATGAGCCAGTATCATTCACCGCAATATTGGAGCAACCTTATTTTTATCGGCGATGTGCAGCAACAATCGCCGGCATACTGGCTGTGGGTTGTTGTAGTATTGGTTGCTGTTATTGTCCTGCTTGCCTTTCAGAAATCAAGGAGAAAAGCTGCAGCATAAGCGTTGATGAAAATCATTGTGCACTTTGTTTATTGCTTCCACTTCAGAATGGTGAGGGTTGTATTGCTGATTGACTTTGCTTTGCTGTAAAACAAATGTTTCGGATTCGAAGAGATCTTTGCCAATTGCTTTTCGGCATTCGTAATGTCATTCATTTTTATATAAGCAAGTGCCAGGTAATAATCTGTTTCCTGTACAAAATATTGGTCTGTGGCACTACTGTTTAATTGCTCTACATTTTTAAAAGCTGTGATAGCCCCGGCAGGGTTACCGGTAAGCAGGTAAGCCTGTGCCGCCAGAAAATATGCCTGCCGTGTTTTAATCTGTGTTTTGTTCACCGCATCAATTACTGCTTCGTATGCACCGCCGGCGTATAAAGAGTCTATGTTTGTAAACTGGCCTGCACCCCTGTTTACCGGCAACTGGTAACCTGTAAAATTTTCTTCAAAAACATTTTCATTGTTTGTGGTGCTGTATGTGTACACGCCCATGCCTGCCACAACCAATATAAGCACAGCGGCTATGCGCATCATCATTTTTATACCAAACGAAGGCTTTACTATTTTGGCCACTTCCGGTTGTGCAATTTCATTGGCATATGCAAGATGTATTGCGTGTACTCTTTCTTTCAGCCCTTTAGACCTGATGGCCCTTTTTGCGGCAAGCAGGTTTTCGTAACGTTCTTTTACTTCAGCATCATTGTTGATCATAGATGTTGTTGCAGCTTTTTCCGCCTCATCCATCTCATCATCCACGTACCGGGTAAGCGTTTCAATAATGTCGTATGTAGAATTATCCTGCATTTTTCAAAGCATTTTTAAATTGTGTTTTTAACTGATCGTTGTCCTGTATCATTTGTTCCAGTTGCTTCATGCACTTGTATTTTTTGTTGCGAAGCACCTGTTCATTCTGGTAATCCGGCATTTTTTCAACAATATCTCTCATCGAGAGATCTTCATAATACACCAGCATCAGCAGTTGTTTACATTTATCTCCCAGTTTTTCAAAAAGCGCCTGTATGGCATTGTAATATTCCTTTTTGATCAGGTGTTGAACGGCTTCCTGCTCCGTGGTATCTTTTGCTTTTTCAAAAACTTTGTTACGGTTGTCAGCGCTGTTTTTACGCCTCAGTTCGGTAAGCCAGAGGTTTCGGGTTATAGAATAGAGGAAAGATTTTACACTCGATTCTCCCCTGAACCTGTTCTCCTCCACTATTTCAATAAAAGCAACAATAGTTTCCTGTATTATATCTGCTGCGTCGTCTTTGGAACCATTGTTATTAACAATATAATTCTCCAGCAAACCATAATAATTGCGGTAAATAAAGCGTATCGCCGCATTCATTTCCCTGTCATTTTTTAAAGCACTGATAAGTTCCGGGTCAGTGTAACTTTGAGCAATCTCCATGCGGTGAACATTTATATGTATGGGCAGAAAGTGTACTTGTAACCGGAAATTTAGAAAAATTTGAAGTTGAGCAGGAAAAGTTTTTTGTTGAGCAGGTATTTTAGCAACTTAAGAGGTAGCCGGGCACAAGTTAGTTTTATGAGCCCGGCTGTTGTATTTTATGGCATCGCCTGTTGCGTCGCACTCTTGTACAGCATAGCTTTTTTCAACAGCTCCGGGCGCATCTCCGCTACAGCACACACAGGCTTTTGGTGCAGTAGTTCATAATCATCACTTTACCCTTTGCATAAAATGATATACTTGGTAAAACAACTGTATAAGTTATATGCATTATACCGGGAAGGCAACAGGCAGCCGGGATTTTTTTAAAGGGTACATGCATCATTTTTTTATATGATGGCCGGTGTTTCAAATACTCTTTGCCGCAGGCAAACCTTTTTTCCTTTATTTTGCATCCTCGTTTTTAAAAAAGAGATCAATGGAATATAGTAAATTAATTAGTGTAACAGGCCTTGGTGGTTTGTTCGAATTGCTGACCAGTAAAGCAGATGGCGCTATCGTAAGATCGCTAGATGATAAAAGCACAAAATTTGTTTCCTCCCGCCAGCATAGCTTTTCGCACCTGGAAAGTATAGAAGTGTACACCATCAGGGAAAATGTAAACCTGGTAGATGTTTTTAATGCCATGGAAGCAAGTACGGAGGCTTTGCCATCGGAAAAAGATGCGGCAGCCATAAAGGCTTATTTTGGCAAGGTTTACCCTGATCTTGATTTTGACAGGGTGTATGCCAGCGATATGAAGAAAATGGTAAAGTGGTTTGCCATTCTAAAGAAAAACGATGTAGAAATAAAGCTGCGGGAGTTTGAAGCTGAAGATGAAACTACCGAAGAGGAAACTGCGCCGGTAGAAGCAACTGCACCGGAAGCAGAAAAGGAAAAGCCAGCCAAAAAAGCTGCCAAAAAGAAAGAAGCTGTGGCAGAAGACGCCGCTGCAGCGGAAGAAGCACCAAAGAAAAAAGCCACACCGAAGAAAAAGAAAACAGAAGAATAACCATTATATGTAAATGAGCAGAACCTTTATTCTGCTCATTTATTGTTTTATTGTACATAGCTGCTGCAAAAACGACATTCCAGGGGAAACACACCATCACCAGTAATCAATGGCTCATACACCACCAACGCAGCATTTTAATGTACAACGCTAACAAACGAAGATGCACCCGGAGCCGCTGCCATACCATATGCAGCACAAGTGTGCGACGCAACAGCAGCTCAATCGTTATTCAAAAGCCAGGTACATAAATATTCAATATTATTTCCATTAAGAAGAGGAGGATTTAATTATGCAACTGAGTGCCGATATACAGAAAACCGAAAGACATTTTCTGCCTGCAGATTTTAAAGTTACCACATGGGATGCGCTGGAGCCTTATTTTAAACAGTTGCTCGACCGCCCGCTAAACAATGCGCAGGAACTGGAACAATGGCTTAAAGATATGAGTGAAGCAGAAGCCGCTGTAAGCGAAGATGCATGCTGGCGCCAGATTCGAATGACCTGCGATACAACAGATAAAAACCTGGAAGAAGCATTTACCTATTTCTGCATGGAGATTCAGCCTAAACTGCAACCTTATGCAGACCAGCTTAATAAAAAACTGGTCAACAACACTTTTACAAAAGAGCTGGACAGGGACAAATATTTTACGTACCTGCGCAACGTAAAGAAAAGCATTGATCTTTTCAGGGAAGAAAATATTCCGCTACAGGCAGAATTAAGTGTAATGCAGCAGCAGTTTGGCGTTATTGCGGGTAAAATGACTGTGGAGGTAGATGGCCAGGAATATACACTGCAACAGGCTGCTAAGTTTTTGGAAAACCATGACCGCACACTGCGCGAAACAGTATATTTTAAAATCCAAAACAGGCGGTTACAGGATAAAGAGGCATTACATGAGCTTTTCTCTCAACTAGTAGAGCGCAGGGATAAAGTAGCTGTGAATGCCGGGTTTGAAAATTACCGCGATTATAAGTTCGCAGAGCTTGGGAGGTTTGATTATACCAAAGAAGATTGTTATCGTTTTCATGAAGCGGTAAAACTGCATGTATTACCAATTGTTGAAAAAATATACGAAAAGAAAAAGCAAAAGCTTGGCCTTGATAGTTTGCGCCCGTGGGATATTGAAGCCCAGCCTGAAGGCGTGGAGCCACTGCATCCTTTTAAAACAGGTGAAGAACTGCTTGCAAAAACCGAGGCCTGTTTTACGCAAATGCATCCATTTTTTGCAGACTGCCTGCGCAAGATGGACAGCATGAAGCACTTTGACCTGGAAAGCCGTAAAGGCAAAGCACCGGGCGGTTACAACTGCCCGCTTGCAGAAAGTGGCGCCCCGTTTATTTTTATGAACGCCGCCGGACAGATGGATGATGTAACGACCATGGTACACGAAGGTGGTCATGCTATCCATTCCTTCCTTGCGCACCCGCTGGAACTTAGTGCCTTTAAGGAATATCCTATGGAAATTGCTGAAGTAGCCAGTATGGCCATGGAGCTGTTTAGTATGAACCACTGGAATACTTTCTTTGATAAAGCGGAAGACCTTCAGCGTGCAAAAGAACACCAGCTCGAAAGAGTGATAACAGTATTTCCATGGATAGCCACTATCGATAAATTTCAGCATTGGGTGTACGAAAACCCACGTCATACTGTGGAAGAAAGAACGGCAAAATGGTTTGAAATAATGAGTGAGTTTACACCTGCATCGCTTGACACAACAGGCCTGGAAGCATTCAGGAAAATTGGCTGGCAACGTCAGTTACATCTTTTTGAAGTACCTTTTTATTATATAGAATATGGTATAGCGCAACTGGGCGCCATCGGCCTTTGGATGCAGTATCAGCAAAGTCCTGAACTGGCACTTCAAAACTATATAAATGCGCTCAGCCTTGGTGGTACCAAAACGTTGCCACAATTGTATGAAGCTGCGGGTTTAAAATTTGACCTCTCGCCGGAGCACATCAAATCTTTGATGGAATTTGTAAACAAAGAAATTGAAGCATTAGGCTAGCAATGTAAATGTGTGGGTAAACAGTACCCACACATTTATCAACCCCTTTCTCTTATTAACGGCCACCCGCGAAACCTGTCTGCAACCTCCACTCTGTAAAGACTTTTTTGACCATGTTATTAACCTGAATCAGCGAATTATAACTGCTTATGAGACTCGAGGACGCAATTCAACAACGACGTTTCCGTAATGAGCACCTTAAGGTGATGGTTAACCTGCTTTACTCTCACAGTTGGCTGGAAGAGAAGATAAAATGCTTTTTGAAAAAGCAGGATGTAACCATGCAGCAGTACAACATACTACGTATTTTGCGCGGTGCAAAGCACCCGTTAAGTACCATGCAGATAAGGGAACGCATGCTTGACCGCATGAGCGATACAAGCCGCATTATAGACCGTATGATTACGAAAGGCATTGTAGAAAAAAAACTCAACGATGCAGATAAAAGACTTGTCGATATTACCATCACTCAAAAAGGCCTGGCTATTCTTTCCGCACTGGACGAACTAAACACTGAACTGGATAATATTGTAGGCAACAATATTTCCTGCGACGAAGCAAAAATGTTAAATGATCTGCTCGATAAAATGCGTGGGGATTAACACAATACACATTCTTTTATCTTCGCTGCATGAAGCATTTGAAAGGCTTGTTTGTTTGTTGCCTGTTTTGTGTGATTGCCAATGTATCATTCACCCAACCCAAATACGAATTCAGGGCAGCATGGATAGCCACCGTAAACAATATAGACTGGCCTTCTAAAAAAGGATTGCCTGTAGTCATCCAGAAGCTGGAGTTTATAAGGCTGCTGGATGGGCTGCAGCGTGCCGGTCTGAATGCCGTAATTGTGCAGGTGCGGCCTGCAACAGATGCTTTCTATCAATCCAGCTTCGAACCCTGGAGCGAGTTCCTTAGTGGTGTGCAGGGGCTTGCACCGTTTCCCTTTTATGATCCGTTGGAGTTTATGGTGGAAGAAGCGCATAAACGCAATATGGAGTTTCATGCATGGCTCAATCCTTATCGTGCAGTTTTTGATATCAATAATTCTTCTGTAGCAGCCACGCATGTTACGCGTGTGCACAAAGAGTGGTTTGTAACCTATGGCAACAAAAAATATTTCAACCCTGGTTTGCCTGAGGTAATGACCTATGTAAGCAATGTGGTAAAAGATATTCTAACGCGGTATGATGTAGACGCCATACATATGGATGACTATTTTTATCCTTATAGAATTCCTGGTAAAGATTTTCCTGATGATGCAGCCTTTCGCAAATATGGAAAAGGATTATCGAAAGATGACTGGCGCCGCAGCAATTGCGATAGCATCATCAGGCTGATCCACGAAACGATGATCGATACAAAGCCAATGGTGAAATTTGGTATCAGCCCCTTTGGTGTATGGCGCAATAAAGACAAAGACCCGGAAGGCAGCGATACAAAAGCCGGGCAAACAAACTACGACGATCTGTATGCAGACATCCTGCTGTGGTTAAAAGAGGGCTGGATAGATTATGTGGCGCCACAATTATACTGGGAGATTGGCCACCCCTTATGCGATTACGATGTGTTGCTCGACTGGTGGGCAAAACACAGTTTTGGCAAGCACGTGTATATTGGCCATGGCGTGTACCGCGTTTATGAAAAGCCAACAGCCGCATGGCGCAGCACCTACGAAATTCCCCAGGAGATTAAAGAATTGCGCACTTACGAAACCGTGCAGGGCAGCATCTATTACAGTGCAAAAAACCTCATGGCAAACCCACATGGGTGGGCAGACAGCCTGCGAAATAATTATTATCGTTTCCCTGCGCTGGTACCACCCATGCCATGGATAGATAATATTGCACCGCAATCGCCACTTATCACCAACTATACAGAAAACAGGAAGAACAACTCCTTTTCTGTTTATGCAAAAGCAGAAGAAACAAATGAGTCAGAAAAGATCAAACAATATGTGCTCTATATTTCCGACGATTTTGGTTTGCTTGGCAATCTTCCGCTGGCGATTGTAACTGCAACATCAACAACTTTTGATTATGCCTTAAGCGTTGCACAAATACCTGCAGAATGGAACCAATGTTATATAGCTGTAAGCGCGGTAGATAAAGAAAATAACGAAAGTAAAATCAGCAACCCCGTACAGCTTATTAAAACAAACAAAGGCTGGGCAATTCCAAAATAAAAAGTAAGGTTTGGGGCCCGGCACCAGCCTAAGCATGAGGCTTTTGTTGCGTCGCACTCTTCAACTGCAACAACTATACGGGGCAATGCGAAGACCGGGACAAACATACCTGACTATAAGGTTATGGTAATGATATGTGCTGAGGTAAACGACATGATTAATAGATTGAAGACACCTCTACAGGCAGCGTAATACTGCGCAACAAATTACCCACTTTATATTTTCGTTGCTAATGCCGATAAACTCCGCTATTTTCGAAAAACAGTTCCTCCCCTTTACCCCCATCTTTGACGAAAACAAAATAGTATAATGACAGATAAGCTTAAAGCATGGCTTTATAAAACATTAGGATTGGCGGGTTACTTAAAAATGTTGCAAACCGTTTTTATTACCGGTTATAAAAGTGGTGCACTCAAATTAAATGAGACATATAAGTGGCACTATTTTGTAAAAAAGATTGTGGCACCAACTGATACGGTTATAGATATAGGCGCGAACCTTGGTTATTTCAGTTATGTTTTTAGCAGCATTATAAACACGAATGGCAACTTGTATAGTGTAGAGCCTGTAAAACCATACAGGGAGTTGTTGCAGAAATTGTTACCTAAAAAACCAAATGTTACCATTTTTCCTTTTGCGCTCGGCAATATGAACGGCGGCCCGGTAAAACTTGGTATGCCGCCTTTCCTGCAAAAATTGCAATACCTGCGGCATGGTACGGTTACCATTTTAAAAGACGAAAGCATTAGTGTAAACCAGCTCATTTTTGAAAGTGATATACGCAAAGGAAGCGAGGTGTTTGGTGGCCTGTCAAAGATCGATTATATAAAATGCGATATAGAAGGGTATGAAACGGTCGTTTTCCCGGAACTGAGACCAGTGCTGGAAAAGCACAAGCCGCTGGTACAACTGGAAACCTGGGGAGAGCAATTACCCATCATGCTTGCGTATTTCAGGGACCTGGGGTACAAGGCTTATAACCTGCAGCATAATAAGCTGGTAAGTTGCGATATACTACCTGCAGAGCAGATTGCTTCTTCTGATATTTTATTCGTACCTGCAGAAAGAATGAAACGTGTGCAGCAATTTTTGAGCTGATTGAAGAGGCTGTAGCCCTTGTAGCCCTAGTTCTGCTTACTTCTTACACCCGGAAGGTGATAATCTTTTTGTGCGTTGTTGCACCCGGCGTAGCTGCATATAGCATTACAGTACAAGAGTGCGACGCAACAGGAGCTGCATAGCGTACTGCTGCCGGGTACATAATTTTCTTTTGGCTTTAAAGATTTTTTTGCTAAAAAAATATAAGTTTGCGCTAATATCTGGTTGTAAGACACATAAGGCGAATAAGATTTTTACTAATATGTAAAGTGTTTTATTCAACTTTGCTACATCTTTTACTGCTTGCTTAAATGATTACTGATCTATTGCACATACAACAGGGCATTGCACAAGGCAATGAGCAAATGCTGGCCGGGTTGTATAAATGCTTTCACAAAAGACTTTTACATTTTTCACGCCTGCTTACCCGCAGCAACGAGATTGCTGAAGAGGTGGTGGATGACGTATTTGTAAAACTGTGGAGCCGCAGAGAGAAGGTAAAAGATATTGACAACATAACGGTGTATCTCTATATTGCGGTAAAGAATCAGTCGCTCAACGCTTTATCGCGTAAAGCACAGCAGCTCGTTGCTGAATCTTTTGATTACCTGGATATAGATATGGGCGAAGCGGTAGGAGACCCTGCCGCGCTGATGATAACCGGCGAAATGATGCAGCAGATGCAAAAAGCCGTCGATGAGCTTCCGCCACGTTGTAAAATGATCTTTAAGCTGGTACGCGAGGACGGTTTAAAGTACAAAGAAGTTTCCCAGATACTCAATATTTCTGTAAATACTATCGATGTTCAAATGGCGATTGCGGTAAAAAGAATTTGCACTGCACTTGAACTTGAAAAACCCAGGCGCAATTACCCTTCTTCCGCCGCAGAAAAAAAAGCCGGAAATTTTTAACCTTCCTTTAGTAGAACGTTGGCTTTTCCATGTCTTTATGGATACTGAATGCAAGACCAACCAACTCATAACAGCTTATGGTTTCTCATGGCCCGCTCCCTTAGTGGCGAAGCCACAGCAGAAGAGCAGGAACAACTCATGCAGATCCTGGCGCAGGATTTTGCATTGCAGCAGCAATATGATCTTATGAAACGTATGTGGCACCCCGGCGAAACAAAGGAGGAGCCTAACAGCATAGAAGAAGATACCCGCCATATTTCCCGTATTCTTCAGCTTGCCAAAACAGAAACAATTCCCGGTGAAGATATTCCCGTTATACAAATAAGATCCCGCAGAAAATATTTTTATGCTCTTAGCGGCGTGGCAGCCGTATTGGTAATATTTATAATGGCCTGGATGTTTACAGGTACCCAACGCACCAGTACACCGCCTGAAAAAGAAGCCAAACAAAACCTGGTGGCAGAAAATGGCAGCCGTACAAGAACTATTTTGCCTGACGGCTCCACTGTTTGGCTCAATGCAGGCTCTCATGTAACATACGATAAAGATTTTACGGGCAAAACAAGAGAGGTAACCCTCGATGGGGAGGCGTATTTTGATGTGGTGAAACTGCCAGACCGCCCATTTGTGGTGCATGTATCAGGCTATGATATACGCGTATTGGGCACCGCTTTCAACGTAAAATCTTACGTTACAGACAAAACTGTTGAAACAACCCTTATACGCGGCCTTGTACAGGTAACAAGGCATGGTGCAAAAGTTCAAAAACCTATACTGTTGCATCCCAATCAAAAACTAATTGTGGGGAAGCTTGCAGCAGAAAGCACAACAATATTGCCTGATGATAGAGAAGCACCACAAACAAAGATTGCTGACGACTACCACATAACACAACTTACCACACCAGTACATGAAGATGAAAGAATAGAGACCGCCTGGGTTTATAACAGGCTGTTGTTTCGCGGAGAAAGTTTTGCAGAACTGGCCAGTAAGATGGAAAGATGGTATAACGTAAAAATTGTGTTTGATGATGATGCAGTAAAACAGTTGAATTTTACAGGTTCTTTCGAAACGGAGACTGTTGCAGAAGCGTTTTACGCGCTGAAAGCTGCACAGGATTTCGATTTCGGCATAACAGGAAAAGAAATTCACGTACAGTCAGTAAAATAAAACATAACCCGTTACAGGTTATAGCTTTCTAAGATTGTTGGCCAGGCTGAAAACAAAAATGAGGCTTCCGTTGCGTCGCACACTTCAGCACCAGGTCATATATCAGCGGGAGCGATCAGAAAATAGGTTACGCTGCCGGTAAAATCACCCATTCTTTTTAAAGTAAAAAAGTAAAATGCCAATGAGACTACTGATGTTTTATGAGAACGCACTACACCCCAAATAAAAAATAAGCGGAGAATGTTGGCGCATTCCCCGCTAAGCCAGGTTTAACGTGTGTGTATTACCCAGCCTTGCGGCTGGATTGTTTAACCTTTAATTCTAAAGTATGAAATCTTTTAAGACGGCTGAAAAAAAACCGTTGTTCCAAAAACTATTGCTGATTATGAAACTAATGGTTGTAATGGTTTTCATATGCAGTCTGCAGGCATCCGCCGATGGATTTGGCCAGCAGAAGATTAGTTTGAAGCTAAAGAAAACGCAGATTACAGATGTACTTGTTAGTATTGAAAAACAAACCAACTACAGGTTCCTGTATAACAATGATCTGCTCGATTTAAAACAAAAGGTATCGCTCAATGTACAGGATGCCGAACTAAAGCAGGTGTTGGATCGCCTTTTTGCAGAAACGGCTCTTTCTTATGAGCTGATGCAAAATAACCTGATTGTTATTAAGGAAACTGCTGATGGTACAAATGAAGTAAAGGCAGTGATTAAAGGAAAGATCACCGGTGAAAATAATGCACCACTTTCCGGTGTATCTGTTATGGTAAAAGGCACCAACAGGGGTACCACAACAGATGCGCAGGGTAATTTTTCCATTACGGTAGAATCAACAGATGTGTTGGTCATCAGTTATGTTGGTTACGAAAGCCAGGAAATAGCGGTGGCCGACAAAGTAGAGATCAATGTGGTGCTGAAAGGGCTTAACCAAACACTTACAGACGTGGTAGTTATCGGTTATGGTACGGCAAGCAAAAGAGATCTTACGGGGTCTATTGTAAAAGTTGATGGTAAGGTTGTGGCAGATAAACCGAACACGAATCCTGTAGCATCTCTGCAAGGTCGCGTAGCAGGTTTGTCTGTTGTAAACAATGGCACACCCGGAAGAGCTCCCGATATCAGGATACGTGGTACAGTAAGCATTGGCCAGGTTAGTCCTTTGTATGTTGTGGACGGAATTTTCAATGATAACATCGATTACCTGAACCCTAATGATATTGAATCTATTGAGGTATTGAAAGACCCTTCATCTCTTGCAATATTTGGTGTAAAAGGTGCAACGGGTGTTATCGCAATTACTACAAAGAAAGGTAAGGCAGGGCAGGTTAGTATCAATTTCAATACAACATATGGCATAAAGAAACTCACAGACAAAATACAATTTGTAGATGGGGAGGGTTTCAAGACATTGTTTGCAGAAGAACGTGCAAATGATGGTGTTACAGACCCTTTTGATTATACAGGCCTCAACGCAAATACCGATTGGATCGATGCAGTTTCCCAGACAGGTAATTTCAACACCAATAATTTAAGTCTTTCCGTAAGTTCTGACAAAAACCGCTTCAATTTAGGGGTTGGGTATATCAAAGACGAAGGAATAGTAAGACACGAAGAATTACAGCGTTGGGTTATTTCATTGAGCGATGAAGTAAAGCTTACGAAGAATATAAAGGTTGGCGTAATTTTCAATGGCACGAGGCAGAATAATCCATACGATGCAACTTCAGTATTAGATGATGCAAGAAAAGTAATTCCGCTGGTTTCTGCAGATACCAAACCGTTCCTGGTAAAAAATCCGTACGGAACTGACAGTATACTTACAGACATCTATTCAGGGCTGGATGTAGGGCTGCAGTCGTCTGGTGTTGTAAATCCTTTGTTGCGCGTAGAGAATGAGTGGAATACTGTAAGAAATATTGAGTACAGAACTGTAGGAAGTATATATGCAGAGGTGACTTTTTTGAGGAAATTTACTTTCAGGTCCACCTTATACGGAGATATCAGTAATATAGATAAACGCCAATATACACCACTTTACTATGCGTATAATCCAAGGAATGATCAGCCTTATCTTTATAGCCAGCTTACCAAAATTCAGCAGAATAATGACTCTTACAGGAAATGGCAACAGGACCATGTGCTGAACTATAAAACAAATTTTGGCGATCATAATCTTACACTTACCGGAGGGTTTACAACTTATTATTTTGGCTATTTTGGAAGACAGGGTAATTCAGGACAAAATGGTGTTGACGGAACACCTATTCCTAACGATCCAAGGTTCTGGTATATCACAAGCGGCTTCGAAAATTCAGCCGGAACATCTTCCAGGTCTTCCCAAAGTGAGTATTCAACCGTTTCTTATCTGGGTCGGGCATTGTATAATTACAAGGGCAAATATTATCTGAATGCTTCGTTCAGAAATGACGCGTCTTCAAGACTTCCTGCCAATAACCGCGATCAACAATTTTGGGCTGTGGGTGCTGCCTGGGAATTATCTAAAGAAGCATTCATGGCTAATCAAAAAATATTTGATTACATCAAACTGAAAGGCTCCGTTGGCGTACTGGGAAATCAGACTGCTTCAAGATTAGACGGAACACCTTTAAACTATCCTTTTTATCCGAACCTGCTGACCGGTACAAATGCCGTGTTTGGAACAAATGTTTACTCTGCTGCAAGACAGGAATATCTGCCAAATCCCGACTTAAAATGGGAAACTGTTTCAGCATGGGAAGCGGGTGTTGAATTAAATGCTTTTGATAACCGCCTGCATTTTGAAGCGAATTATTTTAACAGAACTACCAATGATCTTATGACGTTTGTTGATCGTTCAACGCTTGGCTTACCTAACAAGCTTGTAAACGGTGGTAGTTTGAGAAACTGGGGTGAAGAGTTTACCGCCAGTTGGAATCAGCAGTTCTCAAAAGATTTGACATTAAATGTTTCAGGAAACATAACATTCCTGAAGAACAAAGTTCTTAAACTTAGCGATGACTTACCTAATGGTTTTCTTTCCAGGGCATTTCAAAACAATGGTAGCGCAGAGAGCAGAACAGTACCTGGTCAACCCATTGGCTCATTCTATGGGTATATAGTAGAAGGTATTTACCAGAGTGTTACGGAAATTTCAAAGTCTCCTGATGCTTCAAGCGTAGGTGGAGGTCTTGGTCCTAACGGTTCCCCGGTTCCGGGTGATTTTAAATTTAAAGATGTAAACGGGGATGGAATTATTTCGGCGTTAGACAGAACCTTTATAGGTAATCCTACACCTGATTTCACGTATGGCGCTTCAATCAATCTCACCTACAAAGGGTTTAATCTTGGTATAGACGTTGTTGGCGTTTACGGCAATGAAATTTTCAGAACATGGGGCTCTTTGGAATCTCCATTTCAACGTGTTAACTATTCTGCCGAAAAACTTGACAGGTGGAACGGTCCTGGTACATCAAACTGGGTTCCAATCATTGCGCAAAGCCATAGAAATAATTACAATGGTTCTACTTACAATATTGAAGACGGCAGTTACTTCCGCATCAGAAACCTGCAATTGGGTTACAATTTTGATCAGAGAATGCTGTCGAAAATAAAAGTGAAGAACCTGAGAATCTTCGCCAACGTGCAGAACCTGAAAACATTTAAAAACAATCTTGGTTACACAACGGAATATGGAGGCGATGCTACAGCTTTTGGATATGATAATGCTGGAGGAGCAATTCCGGTTGTAAGCACAGTTGGTTTGAATGTTACTTTCTAATTTAAAATTTTCAAAGAATGAAAAAGAATAAGATATTAATCTACAACAGGGTTTTACTCTTTGTAGTACCCATTTTACTTATTAGTGCAGGTTGCCAGAAATTCCTTGATAGAAAGCCACTAACAGCAACATTAGATGATTTAAACCAGGGCTCTCTTGAGGCTCAGTCTCTAGGCATGTATAACGTTCTGCGCTCGTATGCAGGTTTTTCTACCCTGCCGTGGATAGATTTTCATAGCATAAGGGATGACGATGCTCAAAAGGGAAGTGATGCAAGTGATGGCAAAGAAATCATCACAGAATTTGAAACATTTGTCTATAGTAAGGATGACTGGGCTCCCAACACATATTGGAACGATCACTACACAATGATTAATGCTGCTAATGATGCGCTATATATCGCGGATTCATTGAAAGTTGAGGATGACGCTTCTAAAAGAAATATTGGGGAGGCATGTTTCTTCCGGGCATACTCTTATTTTGAGTTGGTGAAAACTTATGGGGAAGTGCCGTTATTGAAAGCAAAAATTCAAGATCCACTGGATGGTATAAAACCGAAAGAGACTGTAGAGAATTTGTATGCATTTATCGATTCTAATTTACAGGTTGCTGCAGATTATCTGCCACTAAACGAAGAAGGGTGGGGCAGTGGATTTAAAGGGCGTCTCACAAAGGGCGCAGCTAATACGCTTTGGGCGCAGACTTACCTTTTTAGAAGTAATTGGGCAAAAGTGGCCGAAAAATGTAATCTCGTAATAAGCTCGGGCCAATACAGCCTGCTCGATGAATTTTCTGACGTGTGGAGGGATGGAGTAAACGGCAATGGCAAAAACAGTGCAGAATCTATATGGGAAATGAATGCTGCGATTGGCGAAAATGCTGCCAGTAATAGTTCGCTTGACAATGGTTCCGGATGGGGTACCTGTCAACAAATAAGGCAGAATGGAGCAAGCCAGGAGTGGAATCTTGGTTGGGGATGGAATACACCCACTGATAAATTGGTAAATGCCTGGGACAATAATGACCCTAGGAAAGGGAAAACAGTTCTTTACTCCGGTCAGTCAGATGGCGGGCCTACTATGGGCGGTTTTGGAGCGGTTATTCCTGCTTACACGAATCCGGACGGTGTTGGCGGCCTGGCACAAAAATATTGGAACAAAAAATTGTATACCGGTAATGATCCTGCTATGCGTCAATATACAGGGTTTATCAATGCCGGAAATGCGGGTTGGATCAATCATCGCATATTGAGGTATGCCGATGTAATTCTTATGCTTGCCGAGGCATCGAATGAACTGGGTGATGGCGCAAAGGCAGAGGAGATGCTTGAGATGATAAGGAATAGGGCCAGCGGAAATCTTGGAGCTGGCAGAACTGTGGTTCCTTTCATTGCATTTGCCAGCCAAACACAAATGAGGCAGGCAATAAAAGATGAGCGCAGGTGGGAATTTGCTATGGAAGGGTATAGATTTTACGACTTGGTAAGGTGGGGGGACGCCATTAAGGAGCTTGGACCGTTGGGTTATACTAACCGATGCAGGTATTACCCGATACCTCAGCAGGCAATTAACCTTTCAAAGGTAAATGGGGTAGAGATTCTTAAACAAAATCCCGAGTGGGAATAGTTAATCATCACAAAAACTATTTTTATGAAAATCAATATAAAAAATAGCACTGGCATCTTACTGGCAGCGGGAGTGTTTGTATTGTCTGCCTGCCAGAAGATGGAAAGACCAGAACTGAAAGAACTTATTTTAGATCCTGATCCTCCTGCATATAATGAACTTAAAAGTTTTTGGTCATTTGAGAATAATCTTGAAGACCAGGGTGAGAATAAACTTACACCTGAATCTAACGCCGTTACATATGTTGCCGGAGTAAAAGGGCAGGGATTGCAAATTGGAGACGGAGGTTATGTACTTCTGAAAGCGAGCACAGATGAAAATGTATATGATAACGGTTACATTGGTAAACCAGGCGATACACTTGCTGCGCTTGGTAGTTTTACCTTATCGTTTTGGATGAATGGTGTTGGCCCTGTACAGGGAGGTGCCCAGGGATTATTTTCTATATCAAACAGTGCTGAATTTTGGGGTAACCTTGACTTGTTTCTTGAAAACTACGATGGCGGCTCTGAAGCTTTTTTAAAAATTCATATGTTTAATGCAGGTGTTGCCAGTGGTAATGGTGAAGAGTGGAGTGAAGTCAAGATTCCCAATGCGCTTAATAAATGGACGCATATAGCTGTTGTTTATGATGCATCTACATCTAAGCTTACTGTATATGCGGACGGGGCTGCAACAGGCATTAACGGTAAAGTTTTGGGAGGTGGAAACTATGGAAAGATTAAATACAACAACTTTAATGGAATGGTTTTAGGAACACACCAGTTTCAGACTAATCCGAGTTTAACTAACCATGGACCTGAAGGCTGGGCGAAATCGTTTAATGGTGCGCTAGACCAGTTCAGGCTTTATAACAAAGCTCTGGCCGCATCGGAAATCACTAACCTTTTTACCACAAAGGAGTAATTGGGCCTAGATATAAATGAAAAGGATTGCAGTTATGCAATCCTTTTTAGATTTATATGGAACGCTTTGCGCCAGGTTTTTTTAGTCGTGATTTATCATCGTGTTGACTGAAAAGTATGGTTGATCAATGGTTCAAAAAAAAACCGAACGATGAAGTGAGTGACACAACAGGCGATGCCACATATTCAACAGCCGGCTACAATAACTTTTTTTATTTAACAAGTGCAGCTTTTAAAAAAAATACAAAAAAGTTTCTGGGTAAGCATTTTCGTGTTTGCCGGTACTTTGTTTTTTGCAAAGTGTATAGAGCAACAGGATAAAAGTATTGGCGGCGATAGGTTGAAACCACCAGAAGATTTTAAAGGCAAAGCTTTTGCAGGCTCAGTTGTGTGTGGCGAATGCCATAAAGACATTTATGAAAAACATCTCCAGACTGCTCACTACCTTACGTCTCAGCCTGCAACGGGCAATAGCATACATGGAAACTTTGATAGTGGGAAAAACGTTTTTCCATATTCAGATTCGATTAAGGTTGTGATGCAACATGAAGGCAATGATTATTTCCAGATTGAATATGTGAACGGGCTTGTAAAGCGCAAAGAGCGATTTGACATAACGGTGGGATCAGGTAAAAAGGGGCAAACATTTTTATATTGGAATGCTGCAAAGATTTTGCAACTGCCGGTGTTTTATTATACAGACTATGCAGAATGGGCTAACAGCCCTGGTTACCCTGGCCGGGTAATTTACAATCGTCCGATAACATCCCGTTGTCTTGAATGTCATACTACGTTTGCTAAAAAAATATCTGATGAACAGGCGGAGCCCGAAGATTTTGAGAAGGGCAAAATAGTTTTTGGCGTTGATTGTGAAAGGTGCCACGGCGCCGGGGCCGACCATGTATCGTTTCAGCGTACGCACAAGGATAAGGGAGAAGCCCGGTTTATTACAAACCCCGCGAAGTTATCAAGACTACAGCAGCTTGATCTTTGCGCACTGTGTCACGGCGGGAAGCTAAGCAAAACAAAGCCTTCTTTTAGTTTTCAGGTTGGCGATTCATTAAAAGACTTTTTTGCCGCAGATACCAGTGCGCAAAATGTTGCAGACATAGATGTGCACGGAAATCAGTTGGGCTTGTTGTCTGCCAGCAAATGTTTCAGGATGACAGAGATGACATGTAGTTCGTGTCATAACACCCATGAAAATGAAACAGGTAAAATTGAAATGTTTTCGAAAAAGTGTATGGCTTGCCATAGTACAGGGCATAATAATTTTTGCGGGCTGATGAAAACGTATGGCGCTGTAATAGAAGCAAATTGCATAGATTGCCATATGCCGGTACAGGCCTCCAAGGCTATTTTGTTTTTGCGGGCGGGCAGTAACGAGCCATCAACTGCTTTTATGCGATCGCATTATATTAAGGTGTATCCTTTTGAAACGAAAAAGGTAATGCAGCTTATACATGCAAATAAAAAGAAGGATAAAAAATAATTATAGTCATGCCTGTTTCCTGTAAGAATATCTGTGCGCTGTTATTGGTTTATTGTTTTACGGGGTGTAACAATAAAGAAGCTACGCTTTTCGAATCATTATCTTCCCCGCAGACCAACATTACATTTGAAAACAGGCTTGAAAAAAAACATCTTTTCAGCATATTGTACTACCTGTATTATTACAATGGTGGCGGTGTAGCGATAGGCGATATCAATAATGATAACTTACCAGATATTTATTTTACGGCAAACAGTTTGGGAAACAATAAATTGTATATCAATAAGGGAAATTTTCAGTTTGAGGATATAACGGAAAAAGCTGGCGTGAAAGGTGTTTCCGATTGGTGTTCCGGGGCAACGATGGCCGATGTAAATGGGGATGGTCTTCTTGATATTTACGTATCTACGGTAAGTGGTAAATACAATTTAAGAGGGCATAATGAATTGTACATTAACAATGGTAATGCAACGTTTACAGAACGCTCTGCTGAGTATGGACTAAGTACAGCCTGCTTTACTTCGCAATCTGTTTTTTTTGATTACGATCATGATGGAGACCTGGATTGCTATATCCTAAACCAGTCTCATCATCCTCATGCAAATATTACAGATACATCGAAGCGAAACACCTATGATAGTCTTTCAGGCGACAGACTGTACAGGAATGACCTGAACAAAGCAGATAAAAGATTTACAGAAGTAAGCATTGTTGCCGGCATATCTCAAAGTAACCTGGGATATGGGCTTGGTATATCGGTTGCAGATATTAATAACGATGGATGGGAAGACATTTACATCGGAAATGATTTTCATGAAAATGATTACTACTACGTAAATCAACGAAACGGAACTTTTAGAGAAGAAGGGGCTGATCATTTTGCGCATTACAGCAGGTTTAGTATGGGAAATGACATTGCTGATTACAATAACGACGGGCAACTGGATGTTGTAACAGTTGATATGCTTCCCCCGCAGGAAAAACACCTTAAAACATACGGTAGCGACGAGAACGCGGATATATACAAAGCAAAACTAACCGCAAATGGATACCAGCAGCAATATTCACGTAATTGTCTTCAACTGAATAATGGCAATGGTATAAGTTTTAGTGATGTTGCCCTTATTGCGAATATTCCGGCAACCGACTGGAGCTGGTGCCCGTTGTTTGCTGATTTTGACAATGATGGTAATAAAGATCTTTTTATTTCAAGCGGCATCGTAAAACGGCCGGTTGATCTGGACTATGTAAAATTTGCATCCGATCTTAAGAATAAGGGCATGGACCAAACAGATAAGTTTGATGAAGATGCTATTGATGCCATGCCAGACGGAGCATCACATCCATTTTTCTTTAAGGGTGATGGCAAACTTGCATTCAGTGATGTAAGCAAAAATTGGGGAACAGGAGATATGCATGGCTATTATAACGGTGCTGCTTATGCTGATCTTGATAATGACGGAGACCTGGATATGGTGATCAATGCGATCAATGCGCCAGCTGTAATACTCAAAAATACATCGGTCAAAAAAAATTACTTATCAATTTCTTTTGAAGGGGATAGCGCCAATAAATTTGGTATTGGGGCAAAAGCTTATCTTTTTACAGCTGACGGACTGCAATACCAGCAACTTATGCTTACAAGAGGCTTTCAATCGTCTTGCGATACCAGATTGCATTTTGGATTAAATGATGCAGACAAAATTGATAGTGCGCTGATTGTTTGGCCTGATCAACGATACGAAATAATAAGAGATGTTAAGACGAACACCGGGCTAAAAATTCTTCAGAAAAACGCAAGGGATAGTTTTGATTTCAATTTTTCTTTCCCGCCAAAGCAGAACATCACTATTCAAAATATCAGTAATAAAATTGACCTTAAATGGCAACACAGGGAAAATGATTTTTTCGATTTCAATGTGCAATATCTTATTCCGCATGCTCAAAGTACCCGGGGGCCGAAAGTAGCAGTAGGAGACGTGAATAATGACGGTTTGCAGGATTTTTATGTTTGTGGAGCCAGGGATCAAACTGGTACATTACAAATTCAAAAAGGTGATGGCCGGTTTTATAATCATGACACAGTATTATTCAGCAGGTATGCAATGTGCGAAGATGTAGATGCAGCTTTCTTTGATGCAAATGGTGATGGATTTACAGACCTGTGGGTGGTAAGCGGTGGCAATGAACCGTCTACCAATAGTATGGCGTATGCTGACAGGTTGTTTATAAATGATGGTAAAGGAAATTTTAGTTTATCTGGAAATGCGATATCTCCGGTATACACCAATAAGTCATGCATTAGCGTAGCCGATATTGATAAAGATGGAGATAAGGATGTTTTTGTTGGCGTGCTGTCAAATATTACACAATACGGAATGCCGCAAACATCATACATGTTCATGAATGATGGCACAGGAAAATTTACCGTGGCAAAGTCTGGCATTAACCTCTCTAATATCGGTATGGTTACAGCAGCATCTTTCACGGATGTAAATAACGACACGTGGCCGGACATAATCATTACAGGCGAATGGATGCCTCTCAAAGTGTTTATCAATGCACACGGAACATTCAAAGAAACCAGTATTGAAACTTCAACAGGCTTATGGCAAACAGTTTTTACAACTGATGTAAATGGTGACGGTTTTACAGATGTACTGGCCGGTAACTGGGGCCACAATACCAAATTATGGTCAGGCAAAAACGGCCCGGTAAAATTATACGTTAAGGATTTTGATAAAAATGGATCTGTAGACCAGGTATTATGTTATACGATTGACGGAAAGCAATATACCTTTCTTGCCAAAGATGAATTGGAAAGAGCGATGCCCGTGCTTAAAAAAGCGTACCTCAAATACGATGAAGTAGCTGGTAAAGATGTGCAGTATATGTTTTTCGATCTTTTCAAGGACTATACAGAACTTACAGCAGAAACATTAAGTTCATCCTGTTTTATAAACGATGGTAACGGAAATTTTAAAAGAACTGATCTGCCGGATGGCTTACAACTTGCACCTGTTATGGCATTTAATAAAACGAAGAATGGCTTCATAGCTGCAGGCAATTTTTATGGAACTATTCCTTATGAAGGCAGGTACGATGCATTGTTTCCAACCTTTTTTTCTTATAATAAACCGGGCGGAAACTTTAAAATAGATGAAACTATCTCTGAATTGCGTATAGAAGCCCGAGATTTAAAATGGATCAGGCTGGGGGTGAAAGATTCTGTAAAAACGCTGATAATTGCGGGAAACAATGAACCCATGCAGTTTATAAAAATCAATCAATAAATCATAGCGGCAATAAGTTCCAGGCACACTGTTTCAATATTGCTTCCATATAATAAATCAATAAATGACAGCATCCGGCAAATTAGCATACGTTCTCGTTATTACTTTTATTACCGCCATCAGTTGCAGTAAATCAACATCGCCAGATCCTGAACCTCCGTTACCAGATCCACCGTCTGCTTTTTTGCTTAAGAGTACAATGATTAATGAAACAGGCGTTGCGTCTGGCACTCTATATACAATACCAATAAATCCCCGCATCCGATTTACTTTTGGTAAACCCGTAGATAAAAACTCTGTCGCAGGCGCTATTGCGGTTAACTCAATTTCCGGCACAACAGTTACGTATAATACTGCTTATGAAAACAGTGACAGCGTTGTAATAATAACACCTTCTCAGCCTCTTGATTTCATTACCAGATACCAGGCTACTGTAGGCGTTACACTAAAAGCAAAAGACGGAGGAACATTAAAATCTGCCGGAGTGGCTAGTTTTATAACCACAATAGATTCCACTGATAAGTATACACGGATAACAGACGATGCATTGCTTGAAGCTGTTCAAAAACAAACCTTCAAATATTTCTGGGATTTTGGTCATCCGGTAAGCGGTCTTTCAAGAGAGCGTAATAGTTCCGGAGATGTATGTACAACAGGTGGTACAGGCTTTGGAATAATGAGCATGCTGGTAGCTGTAGAACACAATTTTATATCACGTGCAGATGCACTACAGCGTATTCATAAAATTGTAAGTTTTTATAAAAATAACTGTATTGCTTATCATGGCGCTTTTGCACATTGGGTAAATGGATCAACCGGTGCAACTGTACCCTTTAGTCCAAAAGACAATGGCGCAGACCTTGTTGAGACAGCTTATCTAATGCAGGGTTTGTTGTGTGCAAGGCAATATTTTGCTTTGGGCAGTAGTGAAGAAACATCGTTGCGCGCAGATATAAACATCCTGTGGAATGCAGTGGAATGGCAATGGTTTCAGCAAAATAACCAGGATGTGTTGTACTGGCATTGGAGCCCGGACTACAACTGGGATATGAACATGAAGATCACCGGCTGGAATGAAGCACTCATCGTGTATGCACTCGCCGCCGCTTCAAATACTTCACCAATTTCAAAAGCAGTATATGACAACGGATGGGCTGCAAATGGTGGAATAAAAAACGGTAATAATTATTACGGCATCCAGCTCCCTTTGGGTCCTGCTATGGGTGGCCCCTTATTCTTTGCACATTATTCTTTTTTAGGTATCAATCCCAATAGTTTATCAGATGCCTATGCCAGCTACTGGGCTCAGCAGGTGGCGCATACAAAAATCAACTACAGCTATTGCGTAACCAATCCAGCGCGGCATAACGGTTACGGAACTGCTTGTTGGGGTCTTACTGCAAGCGATGAAAAAAATGGCTACAATGCCCATGCACCAGGTAATGATAATGGAACAATTTCTCCAACTGCAGCTGTATCGTCGCTGCCTTACGCACCAGCAGAAGCTATGAATGCGTTGAGGTTTTTTTACTATACAATGGGTGATAAACTTTGGGGTGAATATGGCTTTATAGACGCGTTTAATTTAAGTGAGCCTTGGTTTGCAGATTCATACCTTGCTATAGACCAGGGCCCAATGATCATCATGATTGAAAATTACAAAACAGGTTTGCTATGGAATTTATTGATGAGTTGTGCCGAGATAAAGACAGGTATGAAAAAACTGGGTTTTCAAAGTCCCTATCTATAACTCTAAGGGTCAATAATAAGCGCGTGCTTTAAAAATTGTAGTATGCCGTAATAGATGTTTTCCAGCAACAGTCTTTCATGGCATCGCCTGTTGTGTCACTCACTTGTACGTTCGGTTTTTTATGGCAACTGTGGCAGTGCGTAATTGCCGAGCAATTTGTTACAGTACAAGAGTGCGACGCAACAGAAGTTTAATAGCAGTTCTGTAGCCGGGTTCATAATAAAAAATATACAATTCTATTGCTGACTAAAATAAATGAAATGAAAATATCACCCGTCTTTGTAGCTCTTGTGCTTGCGCCGCTTACTGCATGTGCACAAAAAACATCCCGGCAAACAGCCTCTTACGTTGCCGGGTTGCCTGCAAACCTCAGCGACAGTGCCTTGCTGGATAGCATAGAACAACGCTCATTTCAATTCTTTTGGGATGGGGCAGAACCCGCCAGCGGCCTGGCACCGGAGCGCATACATATGGATGGAGATTACCCTGATAAAGATCCGCGTATTGTGGCAACAGGCGGTAGTGGCTTTGGTGTAATGGCCCTGCTTGCAGGTATAGAACGTGGTTATATAACCCGGCAGGCTGGGGTAAAAAGATTTGAGCAAATACTCAACTTTCTCGAAAAGGCAGATCGCTTTCATGGCGCATTTCCGCATTGGATAAACGGAGAGGACGGGCACGTAAAACCTTTTGGCCAAAAAGACAATGGTGGTGACCTGGTGGAAACTTCTTTCCTTTTCCAGGGTTTGCTTTGTGTGCGCCAGTATTTTAAAGATGGCACTGAGGCAGAGCAGAAAATTGCTGCAAGAATAGATAAGCTGTGGAAAGAGGTTGAATTTGACTGGTACCGCAACGGCGATAAAAATGTATTGTTCTGGCACTGGAGCCCCAACTATGCATGGCAAATGAATTTCCCGGTGCGTGGATTTAATGAGTGCATGATCATGTATGTACTTGCTGCATCATCGCCCACGCATACAATACCTGCAGCAGTATACCACGAAGGCTGGGCAGAGCATGGTGCTATCAACAAAACAACATTTTATAAAAACGACACACTGCACCTGCGCTACCAGGGCAATCCGCCACATGGAGGACCGTTGTTTTGGGCGCATTATTCTTTTGTTGGGCTCAACCCGAATGGCTTAAAGGACCGCTACGCAGACTATGGTAAAGAACTTAACAGTCTTGCAAGAATCAACTACCAGTGGTGTGTAGATAATCCAAAACACTTCAAAGGTTACAGCGATAGCAGTTGGGGTTTAACCGCCAGTTATTCTGTAAATTTTTATGCAGCCCACGCACCAAATATGGAAAACGACCTGGGCGTTATTTCACCTACTGCCGCAATATCGTCGTTTCCTTATACACCAAAAGAATCTATGGCTGCATTAAAGCATTGGTATACGAACGACAGCCTGCGCAAAGTGATTCTTGGAAAGTACGGTTATTACGATGCTTTCAGCGAAGACAAAAAATGGTGTAAGCCCTGGTATTTGTCAATAGACAAAGGACCGGAAGTTGTGATGATAGAAAATTACCGCAGCGGCCTGTTGTGGAAGCTGTTTATGAGTTGTCCCGAAGTGCAGGCCGGCTTAAAAAAGCTGGGGTTCGAAAGCCCTTATATACAATAATTCAATTCACGTTTTATGGCCAATATATTATTATCACCAAAACCACTGTGGCAGGAAAATGGACTCGCATTCCTGCGTATCATTACCGGGCTGCTTATGGCATATCATGGCCTGGAGGTTTTCGACCGCGCTAAAATGTTGCCTTATATGGAGTGGGATATTATAAAATCTTTGCCTGCCCCGGAAACCATGATGTACATCGGCAAAGGAATGGAGTTTGTAACAGGTGTATGCCTGGCCCTGGGTTTATTTACACGCATTGCTGCTTTGTTTATGGCAGTGGTAATGCTGTTTATCTGCTTTAAAATTGGCGCCGGAAAATTTTATTATGAAGACCAGCATCCCTTTTTGTTTGCACTGCTGGCTTTGGTTTTCTTTTTTACCGGTCCGGTAAAATGGAGTATTGATAAAAGAATTTTTAAAAAGTAAACACATGATTAAATCTATGCTGTACGCATTGCTGCTATTTGCATTTTGCACGGCAAATGCACAGAGAAAAATATTGGTTATAACGCCTCACCCTGATGATGCGGAAGCATCGTGTGGTGGACTAATGGCAAACGCAATAGCAGCGGGCGACAGCGTGATCATTCTTACAATGACCGGCGGTGAATTTGGTGTGGCTGATAAAACAACAGCGGCGGCAAAAGCATTGCGGATGGAAGAAGCAAAAAAGGCTGCTGCTGTCTTACATACACGGGTAGAATTTTTTGGTGGCCACGATGCATGGCTGGCGGTAGATACAAATACAACTGCAAAGCTTACCGCCTTTATTAAGGCCCTGCAGCCCGCTGTTGTATTGGCTCCGTGGCCAATGGATGTGCATCCGGATCACCAGGCCACCGGCCTGCTGGCATGGCGGGTATTTCAACATAAAGCGTTTTCTTTCAATCTTTATTTTTTTGAAACCATCAATGAACCGCATACTAAAACTTTCAGTTTTGTTCCAACAGATTATGTAGATATAACCAATGTTGCGGCATTGAAAAAACAGGCTCTTATGCAACATGCTTCCCAAAAACCGGAGCAGTGGTATCATATGTATGAAACACTTGCAACAGTAAGAGGATATGAAGCAGATGCACCCCTTGCAGAAGCCTATGTAGAAGCAAAAAATGCTTCTGGCATGGGTGGCCGAAGCAATAAAGTTGATAAAGTTTTGAAATAATAACCAGTGTTCAATGAAAAGTTACCTGCGACAAGCCATTTCTATCGTTTTACTTTTTCTTGCAGTTGAAACAAGTGCGCAAATATTCCAGGCGGGCGCAATAACTGCTTTTAAAAAATCTCCCGGAAGTATATCCGGTAAAACAACCAATGCAATATTCGATGTACATGTATATAACAACAACATTGTACGTGTACGGGTGTCAAAAGAAAAATCGTTTCGCAACTTCTCTTATGCGCTTGTAACAAACGAAATACCGGTTTACACAAATGTGGTGGTTACTGAAAAAGGAAACAGTATCATTTTGTCAACTGCAGTTATAGAACTGGAGATAAAGAAAACACCCGGGCTGGCTTTTGTATTCAGAAACAAAAACGGTAAAATCATCAATGAAGATGAAGCGCAAAATGGTGCAGTAAGTTTCAGTGGCAATAAAGTAACCGCATTCAAAAAACTTATCAGTGATGAACGTTTTATAGGCCTGGGCGAAGCATTGGGGAATATAGACAGGCGTGGTACAGGCGTTACACTCAACAATACAGACAACTACAAATATGCAGATCCGCGTGTGCCGATGTACAGCAGTATTCCTTTTTACATGGGTATTCATCAAAAAGAAGTGTATGGCTTGTTTTTCAACAACAGCCATAAGGCATTTTTTAATTTTGGCTCATCTACGCCATACACCTCTGTAACTTTCGATGGTGGTGAAATGGATTATTTCTTTTTGTACGATACGTCTGTGGCAAGGGTAGTAGAACATTACACGTCTCTTACCGGCCGCATGCAAATGCCGCCTTTGTGGAGCCTGGGTTACCAGCAAAGCCGCTGTACATATTATCCCCAGGACCAGGTAATGTGGATAGCAGAAACATTCAGGCGCAGGCAAATACCGCTCGATGGCATCGTGCTGGATGCAGATTACCAATTGGGTTATGAACCCTTTCGTACCAATACAGAACGCTTTCCTGATATGCCGGGCCTTGCGGCGCAGCTTGCCAAAATGCATATAGAACTTACTGCATCAGTGTATCCCGGGGTGCATATAGACAGCACCTACGATTCTTATACAGATGGCATCCGGCAAAACATCTTTATCAAAACCACGGATGGCCTGCCTTTTCAAACAGAGATCGCGCCTTTAAAAGTTCACCTGCCGGATTATACAGATCCAAAAGCGCGGCAATGGTGGATCAGCAAAATGCAATGGATGAAGACCAATGGTATTAAAGGTTACTGGAACGATATGAATGAGCCGGCCACCGCCAACAGCTATTTGCCGGAGGATCTCGTTTTCGATTTCGATGGTCATAAAGCAACTACAGCCGAAGCAAAAAATGTATACGGTTTTCAGATGGCCAGGAGCAGTTATGAAGCTGCAGTAAATAATCTCGGCAATCAACGTCCTTTCATATTAACGCGTTCCGGTTTTGCAGGTGTGCAGCGTTATTCCGCGTTGTGGAGCGGTGATAACCTTGCTACAGATGAAGGCCTGCTGAACAGCATATTGCTCAATAACCAGCTTGGTTTATCTGGGCTGCCTTTTGTAGGTTACGATGTGGGCGGATATATTGGAGATGGTTCAAAAAACCTCTACATACGCTGGATAGAAGCGGGCGTTTTTTCTCCTTACTGCCGCAATCACCGCGAGTTTTTTGGCACTGCCAATGAGCCATGGGCTTATGGGGAGGAAGCAGAAGCCATTTCTAAAACCTATATTAATTTCCGCTACCGGCTAATGCCGTACATATACAGTGCCATGTACACTGCATCAAAGAATGGAATACCGCTTCACCGGAGCCTCGCCATCAATTATCCTTTCGATGCCAATATTTACCAGAACAGCTATCAATACCAGTTTTTATTTGGACAGGATATGTTGGTGGCACCGCTTACAAGCAACGAAAAATCCAAACAGGTGTACCTGCCACAGGGCGATTGGTATGATCTGTTTACAGATAACAAAATTGCCGGTGCACAGGTAGTAAATACAGATTGCCCAGGCTATAAATTGCCGCTGTTTATAAAGGCTTCAGCTATTATACCTGTACAGGGCATTGTGCAGTCAACAAAAGATAAACCTACCGATACGCTATTTCTGCATGTATATAATGGCCAGGTCGATAACACCTATACTTATTATGAAGATGACGGTACTTCGCTTGATTACAAAAAGGAAATGTATTACCAGAGAGATATCTCTTTTCATCCTGCTGCACGGCAGATAACCATTGCAGCAAAGCGCGGCGCGTATAAAAGTCACTTTAATTACATTCAGTTACTGCTGCATGGTTTTGATGACAACCTGCAAAGCCTTACTGTCAATGGTTCTCAGCAAAGCGTGCTAAATAATGGCCATGCATTACTGGACCCGCTTGATAATCTTGGCGACATATACGACAAAGGTTACTACAAAAGCCTGCAGGAGGCAGTGAATAAAAAAACGATCAGGACTGTTACGATACAGCATACCGGCAACAACATAAATATTCTGTGGTAATGAACAGGTACACGGAAAAAAAACGGCTAACTTTATTGCGTCTTGCCGACACATATAAAAAGATTGCCATGCCAGTACGTTTTATCCTCTTTATTTGTTTACTTTTTACCGGCTGTTTTTCGTACGCGCAGGCTTTGCCATTTGCTGATGAAATAAACAAGTTCAGGCATACAGACAGCATACAGCCGCCGGCACAAAACGAAATACTTTTTGTGGGTAGCTCATCCTTTACAAAATGGACCGATATACAGCAATATTTTCCTGCACACAAGATCATTAACAGGGGTTTTGGTGGTTCACGGTTATTGGATGTTATCATGTATGCCGATGATGTCATCTTTCCATATCACCCAAAACAAATTGTTATCTATTGTGGGGAAAATGATATTGCATATGTAGACACGGTTTCTGCACAAACAGTTGCCAACCGTTTTATAACCTTGTTTGAAATAGTGAGAAGCGTGTGGGACACAGTGCCCATTGCATTTGTATCCATCAAGCCAAGCCCAAGCCGCGATAAATTCAGGCCTGTAGTGGTAGACGCAAACAACCTCATCAAAAATTTTCTTGGCGCTAAAAAAGCTGCGGCTTTTATAGACGTGTATTCAAAAATGCTTGCGGCAGACGGAAACCCGATGCCTGATATTTTTATAGAAGACAGGCTGCACATGAACGCGAAGGGCTATGCAATATGGCAGCAGGCAATTGAACCATATCTTGTGAAGTAAGTGAACACTGAAAATGATGATGGTACCAGCAGTGGTTTTTCATGGCATCGCCTGTTGTGTCACTCACTTGTACTGTATAGCAGCAGGCAACAGCTCCGGGTGCATCAGCGCAGCAAAAGCCAACTGGTAATGGTATTATGTGCAAACGTATAGACTGTACAATACAAACGCTGCTTGTGTTTTGGAACTGCTGCACAGCGAACAGAACGATGCAGTGAGTGACACAACAACAGCCCAATAGTAATGCAACTGCTTAAACAATAACAACCAAAACGAATACAATGAAAAGGTTGATCGCTGCTTTATTTACACTAGTTACTTTTTACTCATATGCACAGCAGGATGCAAAGATGAACACGTTCATCAACAACCTGATGAGCAGGATGACCATTGAAGAAAAGATTGGTCAGCTAAACCTGGTTACACCCGGCGGTGCTGTTACCGGTTCTGTTGTAAGCAAGGGCGTAGATGAAAATATCCGCAAAGGATATGTGGGTGGATTGTTTGGTATTACCGGGCCTGAGAAGGTGAGACAGGCGCAGGAGATTGCTGTAAAAAACTCAAGGCTTAAGATCCCGCTTTTCTTTGGCCTTGATGTAATACATGGCCATAAAACAGTGTTCCCTATTCCGCTTGGTTTATCCTGCAGTTGGGATATTGCATTGATAGAACGCAGTGCACGTATTGCAGCAACAGAAGCTACGGCAGACGGCCTTTGCTGGGCATTTAGCCCAATGGTAGATATAGCGCGGGACCCACGCTGGGGAAGGATTTCTGAAGGCTCAGGAGAGGACCAATACCTTGGCGGAGAAATAGCAAAAGCAATGGTACGGGGTTACCAGGGCAAAGACTACACTTCTGCAGACAGGCTGATGGCTTGTGTAAAACATTTTGCACTCTATGGTGCTGCAGAAGCCGGCAGGGATTACAACAGTGTAGATATGAGTAAGATAAAAATGTATGAATATTACCTGCCCCCATACAAAGCCGCTGTGGATGCCGGCGTGGGCAGTGTAATGAGTTCTTTTAATGATATTGATGCAGTACCGGCAACAGGCAATAAATGGCTGCTTACAGATTTACTGCGTAAACAATGGGGTTTTAAAGGCTTGGTGGTAAGTGATTACACATCTGTAAGTGAAATGAGCAACCATGGCCTGGGAGATCTGAAAACAGTATCTGCACTGGCACTTAATGCCGGGCTTGATATGGACATGGTTGCAGAAGGCTTTTTAACAACACTGAAGCAATCGTTGAAAGAGGGCAAGGTTACACAAAAGCAAATTGATGATGCATGCAGAAGAATTCTCGAAGCAAAATATAAGCTGGGCCTGTTTGATGATCCTTACCGTTTTATGGACGATACAAGACCTGCAAAAGAAATTCTTACTGCAGAAACAAGAAAGGCTGCACGGGAAATAGCCGCGCATTCATTTGTACTGCTGAAGAACAACGCCCAGGTTTTACCACTAAAAAAATCCGGGACTATTGCCGTTGTAGGGCCACTGGCAGACAGCCGGAGAAATATGTTGGGCACCTGGAGTGTGGCCGGCGACTTTACCAAAGCCGTAACCGTTATAGAGGGAATAAAAAATGTGGCGCCGGATGCAGCCATTATATACGCAAAAGGTGCAAATATTTCAGATGACCCGATGCTGGTAAAACGTACCAACGTTTTTCCGCCTGACGAGATTGAAACAGATAAGCGTTCTCCTGAAGTAATGATCAAAGAGGCGGTTGAGGCTGCAAACAATGCAGATGTAGTGGTAGCAGTAGTGGGTGAAGCCGCCGACATGACCGGCGAAGCAAGCAGCCGCAGCGATATAGGTTTGCCCGAAAGCCAGCTTAACCTGTTGAAAGCCTTGGCTACAACAGGCAAACCGGTTGTAATGGTACTTTTCAACGGCAGGCCAATGACGCTTACATGGGAAACCCAACATATAAACGCTATACTCGATGTATGGTTTGGTGGCACCGAGGGTGGTAATGCTATTGCAGATGTACTGTTCGGAAATTATAATCCTTCGGGAAAGCTTACCACAACTTTTCCGCAGCATGTAGGGCAAATACCCTTGTATTATAATCACAAGCATACGGGCAGGCCTTACAACAACGAAGACTTTGCTAAATTCAAATCCAATTATCTTGATATTAGTAATGATCCTTTATTTCCTTTTGGTTATGGACTAAGCTATACAACATTTGCTTACAGTGAGGTAAAAGTAAGCAAGGAAAAACTGAAGGGCAGTGAATCATTAAAAGCTTCGGTAACACTTACCAATACCGGGAAATATGCAGGTGAAGAAGTAGTACAGTTGTACATAACAGACGTGGTTGCATCTGTAACACGGGCGGTAAAAGATTTAAAAGGCTTTCAGAAAATATTATTGCAGCCAGGGGAAAGCAGGGAAGTTGACTTTACCATAACGCCGGAGCAGTTAAAGTTCTACAACAATAACCTGAAGTATGATTGGGAGAGTGGCGATTTTGTTATCCATATCGGTACAAACTCCAGTGATCTTAAAAGTGCAAAGATCAACTGGGTTAAATAGCTGGATTATTCTCATAAATCAGCAGTTAGTTTGGTAAGGGCAGGCAACAGTTGTTGCCTGCTTTTTATTGATGGTTGTACGGCCGCTCCTGGCGGTACAGTCTTTTGCGTTTAATTACTTAACTTTCTTGGCGGTAAAAAAGCATTCAACGTTTGCCAAAAATATTGCTGTATGAAAAAAACTTTTACCTGTTTGTGTTTGCTGCTAATGACCATTGTTGCCAATGCGCAAAAACCAGTAGCAGTAATTTTTGATTCGGATATTGCACCGGACTACGACGATGTTGGTGCAATGGCTATGCTGCATGCATTTGCTGATAAAGGGGAAGCCACTATACTTGCCACTGTTTCGTGTAATACATTCAAAACAACGGTTCCAACATTGAGTGTGCTGAATACTTATTTCAACAGGCCCGACATTCCCATTGGCGTTACCAAAGGAAATTTCCCGGATAAGGATTGCTCACAGCAGTGGGCAGAAGCGATCAATGCAAAATACCCGCATAATGTAAAAAGCAATGAAGCGGCAGAAGATGCGGTTAAGCTTTACCGCCGGTTGCTGGCCAAACAACCCGATAAAAGTGTTACGGTTGTTACCGTTGGATTTTTTACAAATCTTGCCGCGTTGTTAAAGTCCGGCCCGGATGAGTTTTCAGCCCTGAATGGCAAAGAGCTTATTATACAGAAAGTAAAGCAGCTTGTTTCTATGGCAGCGAGATTGGATGATACAAAACACAATGGGTATGAGTTTAACGTAGAAGTGGATACAAAAGCATCGCAGGTTGTATTTGCAGAATGGCCCACGCCGTGGATTATGAGCGGCTTTGAGATAGGAGAGAAAATTCTTACCGGTATAACACTGATCAATAACAACAATATTCAGAACAGCCCGGTAAAAGATGCTTTCAGGGTGGCGCTTACGAAAGATAATAATACACTTGGCCGAAACAGTTGGGATGAAACAGCAGTACTTGTGGCTGTGCGAGGTATAGCGCCATACTTTGGCAGTAAGCAACTAAACTTTGCCGTACAGGATGATGGTAAAAATATACTGGTACCTGGCGAAAGGATCACCTACCTCACTTTCCGGGAAAAGCCTGAAGTAATAGCAAAAGTTATAGAAGAGCTGATGATGCACCAGCCGGTAAAGAAGTAATGCGTAGCTATTTTGTATAATCAAGTTCTTTTACCTGCTGTTTATATTGCCCGGGCAATAAAATAGATTTGAGGAACCAATCCATTTTAAGATGCCTGCTGAATTTATACATAGCCAGTACAGGGTAAATGATCTGCAGGTTACCAAAACGCAATAATGTTTTTACACGTTCCGGAACAATCATTTTTTGTACTTCAATAAGAATAAAATAACGCAAAGCGCCGAGGTGTTTGCGGTATTGCTTAAACAGGTCTTTTGTGTAGTGGCCATTTACGAGGTTTTGATCGAGATGCTGCACACGCATGGTAAGCCATACATTGAATGTTGGCGGCAATCCTTTTAAACCCATTCTGTCTCCAATGCGATAAAATACTGCAAACACTTCTTCTTTTTCCTGTTGTGTAAGTTTTCTTTCCAGTATTTCGAAAGAGCGGATAGAGTAATCGATGAGCATGAACAATACATCCCTGTATGCCCAGTCAGGAATTTGTGCGCCCCTGGCGTTTTCAACAGCACTGTGTATGCCGGTTATTTTATCGATGGCTTTTAGTGCATCATTGTTTTTTGCAAATACAATGGCCCTGGCATAAGAAACGGTAGAAAATAATCTGCCCAGTGGGTCAGCGGGCAGTTTGCCGGTAAAGTATAACCAGTCTACCGCTTTATTAAGGGCAAACTCTGCTGCTGAGCCTGCAAAAATAAACAGCACCGTATCTGCCTTGCCCCATATAGTTCTTACAATGGAATGTTCGTTAACGAAGTAAGTGGTTCCTGCATCCTCCTGTATTGCTGCACTCGTCATAATGTTTGGGTTGTATTTGCATAAAGGTATAATGAATTGCAGTAAAGAAAAACTATGGAAATGTTATTGTACCCATAGCGGGTTGCACCCGGAACAGCTGAATAATGCACTGCAGTACAAGAGTGCGACGCAACCAAAGTTGCATGGTTATACTGCCGCCGGGTACATTATTGTTTTCTTCTTTCTTCAATGAGTTCTTTTACTTTTTTCAGCTTGGGGTCAACACCGTTTTTTATATCTTCAGAGGAAGGTGGAACATATACATCCGGCTGTATGCCTTTGCCATTTTTTGTTTGTGTGGTATCGAATACCAGGCGATACAGTGGTAATACAACACGAACCTTGCTGTTGGGCAAAACGATGTCTGGCAAATGCACAGCACTCGTGCCATAATTTCCCCCACCGGTTTCTTCACCAAGCACCGTTACGTTTTGCTGGCCCTTTAACTGTAATACAAACATGGCTGCCGCAGAAAATGTATAGCCGCCCTGGACAATATAAACCGGATGATCGTAATGGTGCCTGGTAAATGGCTTGTAGGCATGTTTTTCAAGCTGCCCAAAATGATACCTGCCATCGGTTTTTTTTGCCGTTGCAAAACGCATGGCAATATTATAAGGCAATGCCGGGTGAATGTATTTTGTATAACTGAAAGGCCTGTTAACTGCGATGGCAGTATCTGCAGTATGAAAAGGTTGCTGCTTCAGATATCTTGTAAGCAGCATGCTCAGGTTTATGTTACCGCCGCTGTTTTCGCGCAGGTCTATTACAAGGTTCTGAATATTGTTGGCTGCAAGGTCTTTGAAACTTTGCCGGAAGAAACTGCGCAGCCTGCCACCGCTAAAGGTGTTTAGCCGCATATATGCCAGGTTGCTCACCGTATCGAAGATCATGCTTCGCTTCGAAAGCAGGATCATTTGTTTTATTTGCCTGCGGTTTGGCCGTGGCGCTGCATCTTTGGCCGGTTTCTTTTGGCCTGCAGTATCAATCACCGGTTTATTGAGTTTAACGTATGCGCTTTGCTGTATGCCCGAATCAACATAGGTAATGGCAAAAGAATCTTTCAGCGGAAATGCAAAACTGTAGTACAATGGAAAATTAAAACTGATAGCCTGGCTTTTAAAATTATCGCCATCACCATCGGTACTTATGTAATGAAACATGGAATCAAGCAACAACTTTGCAGGCAGGTTCTCGATAGATGTAATTACGGTGCCACGGTCGAGCAGTGTATCCTGCCTGTTAAGGCTGCCTATATACACAAGACTGTCATTCCACGTTTTGATGAGTAATGGAAATCTTGCCGGCTTATGTACTGTATAGTAATCACTGTATGCCTGTGATGGGCGAACAGACGTATGCCCGCATTTAAGCTTCGAAATAAACCACGCCACTTTGTTACGGAACCGGAATTCCGTCATTGAATCTCTGATGCTTTCGTAAGCTTCATTGAAATAGTGGTCTACACTGTCTTTTGGTGTGTACCAGTAAAGACTCGGGTGGTTTGCTTCAAGTATTTTTTTCAATAGCGAAAAATCTTCTTTCAGTTTTGCTGCTGCAATTTTATCAGAAGGTTTATAAGCGGCTCGTTTAGAGGCAGCGCAGCCGGTAAAGAGTAATACAACGCAGGCAATGCAACAACAATAAAAGATATTGGTTACGGGCTGTAGCTTTTCATGGCATCGCCTGTTGCGTCGCATTCCGTTCATCTGCAGATCATTTGGCATCAAAAACGCTGGCTGGTTATGGTTTGTTGTATCTTGTTCTATGCGTTGAAGGCATTCCAGCCTTGTGCAGCAATATCAAACGTGTTACCACCCTTGGTATGAAATTTACAGCCTTCTTCGAGGTCTGTCATATAACCAATAACGGATATTTCTTCATTAAGGGTTATCTTATCGTAGTCATCCTGTTTCAGGGTAAAGATCAGTTCATAATCTTCACCGCCGTTCAGTGCGCAAACGGTGGGGTCCAGGCCAAACTTAAAAGCCGCACTCTTTGAGGCTTCTGCAACAGGTAACTTTTCTTCGTACAGGTTGCACCCGAGATTGCTTTGTTTGCACAGGTGCAACACTTCGCTGCTTATGCCGTCGCTTACATCCATCATAGCAGTGGGTACAATATTATTTTTTTCGAAAAAGTCAATGATATCCCTTCTTGCTTCCGGTTTTAATAAACGCCCCACGATGTAATCTTCATTTTCAAGATCTGGCTGAATCTGTGGATTTTCAAGATAGATCTTCTTTTCGCGTTCGAGTAACGTTAAGCCGAGAAATGCACCACCAAGATCACCGCTTACACAAATAAGGTCGCCCTTAGCAGCGGTACTGCGTTTTACAAATCGGTTGGGTGTAACTTCGCCAATAGCAGTAACGGAAATCACAAAACCTTTTTGCGAAGCAGAGGTATCCCCACCTATAAGATCAATATTGTATTTATTACAGGCAGCATACACGCCCTCATAAAACTCGTTTAATGCTTCTACGCTAAAACGGTTGCTTATACCAATGCTCATGGTAATATGTGTAGGCGTTGCATTCATTGCATATACATCGCTCAGGTTAACAACCACGCTTTTGTAGCCCAGGTGTTTTAGTGGTGTGTACATCAGATCAAAATGTACGCCCTCCAGTAGCAGGTCTGTAGTTATTACAGTTTGTTTACCAAAATGGTCAATTACGGCGGCATCATCACCCACACTTACAATCGTAGATGCCTGTTGTGTCTCAAAATTTTTTGTGAGGTGATCGATAAGCCCAAACTCTCCAAGGCTCGCTATTTCTGTTCTTTCAGTCATTTTGAAATAAAGATTTTATATACCTGGTGTACAATCTTTTGTTTTCGGGAAGCACCTGTATTGGCATTGTTATGCGGTGCAATTTCATCAGAGGCTGAAATACCTGGCAGTATGTTTCGTTACTGCTTCATGCCCCCGCATCGTTTACATGCTTCCTTCGATCCACCTGATCAGTTCTTCATGAATGTTGCCATTGGTAGCAACAATGCCGGGCTGGTAAGGATTATAATAATTCCCTTTCAGGTCGGTAACCTTGCCACCTGCTTCTTCCACGATCAGGAATCCTGCAGCACTATCCCATGCCTGTAATTTATGCTCATAAAAGCCATCAAATCTTCCTGCGGCAACCCAGCAAAGATCTATTGCAGCGCTGCCTAACCTGCGTACCGGAATGCCGGCGCGTATCAGCCGGTCAAATACCTGCAACGGGCCATTTGGCTGATCTAGGTAAGTGTAAGGAAAGCCGGTAACCAGGCAACTGGTACCAACATTGTCTTTGTCGCTTACATGAATGGCTTTATCATTCAGTGTGGCGCCCAGACCGCGCTCAGCAAAGAAAAACTCATGCATAAAAGGGTTATAGACCGCTCCCATTATCATTTTGCCGTCCTGCTCAATGCCAATAGATACACAGCAGATCGGTATGCCGTTCGCAAAGTTGATGGTTCCGTCAATCGGGTCAATGATCCATTTCACATTAGAGTCCTGCACCAGTTCGCCTGTCTCTTCACTAAGAATATAATGTTGGGGGAAGTTGCTTTTGATAACCTCAAAAATGGCTTTTTCCGAAGCGTGGTCTGCTTCCGTAACAAGGTTATTGATACCGTCCTTGTGAGAAATGGTAAATGTACCATTGAAATATTCCTGTAAAACTTTTGCGCCTGCTTCAGTGGCTTTGAGTAATGTTTGTTTGAGCATGCGCAAAGATAAGTGAGATAGGGAAATGCTTTTACCTGTTGAACGATGGGCAGACCGTTTGTAATCTGCCGTAATGAAACTGTAAATGATTACCTTGCCATATCATTAGCTGTTTTAAGTGAAGCTTTCCATCATCATAGTAAGTTATAATGTAAAGTATTTTCTTGAGCAATGTCTTTCTTCCATCGAAGCCGCAATGCAACATATTGCCACTGAGGTCTGGGTTGTTGACAATTGTTCCGGGGATGATACTGTAAACTACCTGAAAGAAAAATTTCCGTGGGTAATGTTCATGGAGAACCAGGTTAACGATGGTTTTGCAAAAGCAAACAATAAAGCACTTGCCAGATGCAGCGGAGAATATGTATTGTTTTTAAATCCGGATACTATTCTTTCAGAAAATATTTTAACCGGTTGTATAACGTTTCTCGATGCAACAAAAGATGCCGGTGCTGTTGGTGTGCAGATGCTGGATGGCACAGGCAGGTTTTTGCCGGAAAGTAAAAGAGCCTTTCCATCGCCCCTCGTATCTTTCTATAAAACCAGCGGCCTTGCCACTGCCTTTGCGGGCTCCGGCCATTTTAACAAATATGCTTTAGGCAGTCTCGACAAAGAAGCCATACATCAGGTAGATATTTTGAGCGGTGCATTTTTAATGGGCCGCAGAAACCTTTTGCAACATCTGGGTGGCTTTGATGAATCTTTTTTTATGTATGGGGAAGATATTGATTTGTCTTACCGCATATTGCAGGAGGGGTTCAAAAACTATTACCTCGGTACGCTTAAGATGATACATTTTAAAGGAGAAAGTGCAACAGACAGGAAAAAACACAATAAGGTTTTTTATAATGCAATGCATGTTTTTGTGCGGAAGCATTACAAAGGAATTAATAGCGTGGCGCTAAAGCTTTTCCTGCGCTCAGGAATTTTTTTGAAAGCCATACTTGGTACCGTTGCAGCGCCGTTTATAACGCTTGCAGGTGAAGTGGCAAAGGGTTCTCCGCAGGTAAAACGCAATATTTACCTTGTGGGCGATCATGCTGCAACTGCAGAAGCGGAAAAGATCATGCTAAAGCACAAACTGCAGAAATCATTCAAAGGGTCAGTGATGATCGAAAAACTGGAAGATTTTCATCCTGTGTCCGGCGCAGAAGTTATCTTTTGTATAGGAGCGTTTTCTTATACATTGTCTGTTGAAGCAATAAAACAAGCTGCCGGAAAAAACAGGTATATGTGGCACGGCAAACATACAGGCAGTATTGTTGGCAGTCCCGGCAAAAAATCCACTGGTATAGTGTACAGTCCGGTGGCACAGCAGAAGCTTACATTATCATCACAGATAAGTTACGATGCCGGCAATCAGTCACTGCAAAAAATGTAATAACAAAGGTTGCAATGATCGCCGTGGGTAATTAACTTTTACCGCATAAAATAAATCACTTAAATTTAATACGTGCTTTAACGTAGTTTCGCCAATTAAATTTTTCCAAACGCATGGCGTTATTTGATATTCAGTTACCAATAAGCATCGCAAGAGCGCTCCGCTTGCCACAAAATGACCCCCGAAGGCAGCAGTTGCGTGTGTTGAAGAGATTATTGCGCAAGGCAAAATTTACTGAGTTCGGTCAGAAATATCGTTTCGATGAAATCCTCATGAGCCGGCATCTTGGTAAAAAATTCCAGGAACTTGTTCCCATTTACAATTACAGTAGTATTTACGATGAGTGGTGGCATCGCACGCTCGAAGGTGTGCCCGATGTCTGCTGGCCTGGTAAAATAAAATACTATGCGCTCAGCAGTGGTACCAGCGAAGCTTCCAGTAAATATATTCCCATTACCAACGACCTGCTTTCCGGTAACCGCGTTGTAATGATCAAACAATTGCTTTCGCTTAGAAATTATTCAGATATACCTGTAAGATCAATTGGTAAAGGGTGGCTTATGATTGGCGGCAGCACAGCATTGCAAAAAAATGCCGGTTATTATGCCGGCGACCTCAGCGGCATCACCGCCAAAAAAGTGCCTTTCTGGTTTCAGCCGTTCTATAAGCCCGGCAGAAAAATAGCCAGGGAAAAAGACTGGAACAAAAAGATCGAAGAAATAGTAGAAAAGGCCCCGGAGTGGGATATTGGTTTTGTTGTAGGTGTACCTGCCTGGATACAAATGTGTATGGAAAAGATCATCGAACGCTATGATCTTAATACCATTCACGACATATGGCCGCACCTCGGCTTTTTTGTACACGGTGGTGTAAGCTTCGAGCCCTATAAGAAAGGTTTTGAAAAACTATTGGGTAAACCGATTACTTATATAGAAACATACCTTGCCAGCGAAGGCTTTATCGCATACCAGGATCGCCAGCATTCCAAAGGCATGCGGCTGGTTACAAACGAACATATATTTATGGAGTTTGTGCCTTTCGACTATAAAAATTTTGATGATAACGGAGACCTGGTCGAAAATCCTGAAACATTCATGATACATGAAGTAGAAGAAGGAAAAGACTATGCATTGCTTATAAGCACCAGCGCCGGCACCTGGCGCTATCTTATTGGAGATACCATAAAGTTTACCGATAAAAAACGTTGCGAGATCGTTATAACCGGTCGTACAAAGCATTTCCTCAGCCTTGTTGGTGAGCACCTGAGTGTAGATAACATGAACAAAGCCATACAGAGCGTTAGTGAAGAATTGAATATCTCTATCCCGGAATATACGGTAGTAGGAAAACCGCACGGCAGTTTCTTTGCTCATCACTGGTATATTGCAAGTGACGATAATGTTAATTCCGAAGAACTTCGCCTCCGCGTAGACGCCAAACTAAAAGAACTAAACGACGACTATGCCGTTGAAAGAAAGAGCGCCCTTAAAGAAATTTTTCTTGATGTTTTGCACGAAGAACGCTTTATGGAATTCATGCGGTTAAAAGGCAAAATTGGTGGCCAGCATAAATTCCCCAGGGTGCTGAAAGGCCGTATGCTCGAAGACTGGAACAAATTCCTGAAAGGAGAACTGGTATAATTTTTTTTGAGCCCGGCTGCAGTTTTTTATGGCATCACCTGTTGCGTCGCACTCTTCAGCTAACGCAGCATTGCTGAGCTAACGCGAAGGTTACGCGAACCTTTCCCGCCACACGGCCTGTGCGCCCCTGTACAGATACCCGCATCGCTAAACTGTGTATGTAAAGGCCTGAAGGCAGCCCACGACTGTTACAATAAAACTGTTATTAAATTAAGTGCTGCGTATAGTGGTAAAAGTATAAGTGAGTGACACAACCGGTGATGATAGTAGTACAACAGTTCGCACAAAAATCCATGCAACGTTTAATAATACCATTAAGTGCAATTTTTTTTCCAAAAACACTAATTAATTTTTTCAACCAGTCTGTTTGCTATAAATTCAGTGCTTCATATCACCTATTTAAATTATAACCTAACGATTTTTTCATGAAAAGCAATCAATCAGGCAACAACAGTGAAAGCTCTCGTAGAAAATTTATTCGTAATGCAACTGCGGCCGCTGCAGGTTTTTACATCGTTCCCAGGCATGTAATGGGCCGGGGCTTTATTGCGCCAAGTGATAAGCTTAACCTGGCAGGTATTGGTGTTGGTGGTAAAGGTTCATCAGATATTGCCAATGCATGGAACAATGGTGCAGAGAACGTAGTAGCACTTTGCGATGTGGATTGGGGCTATGCCAAGAATACGGCCAATAAATTTCCGCAGGCTAAAAAGTACAATGATTACCGGAAGATGTTTGATGAAATGGGTAAAAGTATAGATGCTGTTACCGTTTCCACCCCGGATCATATGCATGCTCCCATTGCCATGGCAGCTATGCAGCTGGGCAAACACGTATATGTACAAAAACCATTGACACACAGTATTTACGAAGCACGTATGCTTACAGAAGCAGCACGTAAATATAAAGTGGTATCACAAATGGGCAACCAGGGCGCATCCAGCGATGGTTCTTCCCAGCTTGTAGAGTGGTTTGACAAAGGTTTAATAGGTAAAGTAGATACAGCTTACATCTGGACGAACAGACCGGTGTGGCCTCAGGGTATACCTTTCCCTACAGATAAACCGGCTTTGCCATCTACCATGACCAAGGAAGATTGGGAACTTTGGATTGGTGGTGCAAAATATATGGATTATCACCCGCTGCTTCATCCGTTTAAATGGAGAGGCTGGTGGGCTTTTGGTACTGGCGCGTTGGGAGATATGGGTTGTCACCTGATAGATCCTGCATTCCGTGTGCTGGGTCTCGGCTATCCTACTGAAGTGGAATGCAGTGTAGGGCAGGTGTTTGTGAGAGACTGGCAGCCTGAATATATTCCGGAAGGTTGCCCTCCTTCTTCTCATGTGGAAATCAAGTTTCCTGCATCTGCCAAAAACGCTTCGCCGCTGAAAATGGTTTGGTCGGATGGCGGTATTCGTCCTTTCCACCCCGATCTGATACCCGCAGACGACTTTATTGGAGAGCCAGGCAGTGCAAACGGAGGTATGCTGATCGGTGAAAAAGGTATCATGACTTTTGGTACCTATGGTATGGCACCGCAGATATACCTGAAAGATGGTACAAAAATGCAGAAGACAAGACCTGCGTCAGATATTCAGAAGATGCCTGAGAGTGGTCACCAGTTTTCATGGACAAAAGCCTGTAAAGCCGGTTTCGGCAGTGCAGAGCATAAAGCACTTACTTCATCATTTGATTATTCCGGCCCGCTTACAGAAACAGTGTTGATGGGTAACCTTGCAATACGTAGCTACGAATTGCGCACGAAGAAAGGCAATGGTTACGAAAACATGGGACGCAAAAAACTGTTATGGGATGGTAAAAGCATGAAGATTACAAACTTTGACGAAGCCAACCAGTTTGTAAAGGAAAATTACAGGGACGGTTTCGGTCTCGGAGCATAATTTTTTTCTGTAAAATAAAAAACCAGCATATCAATTTAAGATATGCTGGTTTTTTTATAACTGTATACCAACGTAATATTTTATATTTGACGCATGTCTATTGTTGTACAGAACCTCGTTAAGACTTACGGTACGCAAAAAGCTGTAAACAATATTTCATTCACAATAAACAGAGGTGAGATTGTTGGCTTTCTTGGTCCAAACGGTGCAGGAAAAAGTACAACCATGAAGATCATTACCGGCTACCTGGCGCAGGATGGAGGAGCGGCAACTGTTTGTGACCTCGATGTAACGCGCCAGCCGCTGGAGGCAAAAAGGAAAGTAGGTTACCTGCCTGAATCAAACCCTTTGTATTATGATATGTATGTGAAAGAATATCTTTCTTTCGTAGCAGGTGTCTACAACGTGAGGAATACCAAAGAAGCAGTTGGCAAGGTTGTAGAGCTGGTAGGACTGGTTCCTGAAAAACATAAGAAAATCGGCCAGCTTTCCAAAGGATATAAACAGCGGGTAGGCCTTGCTGCAGCACTGATACATGACCCCGAGGTATTGATACTGGATGAGCCCACCACGGGCCTCGACCCCAACCAGATAGTCGAAATAAGAAATGTAATAAAGACCCAGGGCATCAACAAAACAGTACTCTTTTCGTCTCACATTATGCAGGAGGTGCAGGCCATCTGTGACAGGGTGATCATTATTAATAAAGGAGAACTGGTTGCTGATGATAAACTTTCTGCTCTTCAACAAAACAGGGATACAAACGTTGTAAGAGTTAGTTTTAAAGAATCGCTGGAGGCAGCATGGTTGCTTCGTTTGCCGGCTGTTATAAAAGCAACCAAAGACAATAACCAGTTTTGGATATTACAAACCAATAACACGGCTGATGCACGTAAACAATTACTTGAACTGGCGTTAAAAGAAAATCTTAATATTGTTTCATTAACCACAGACGAAAATAATCTCGAAGAAGTCTTCCGATCCCTTACAAAAACTGCTTGATCCTGGATCTTTTTTTTAAAGATTAAAACAACAGCTATGATTAAATCTTTGCCTGGCGAAAGGTGGAAGCAGCTTACTTTCAAAAACTGGAAATCGTTACAAAAAAAGTACGCTATCAGCACACAAGGCCGTATTGCATCTTACATTGATGACATTAAAAAAGACGGAAACATTATCAGCGGTTCTACCGTAGAAGCCTATAGAATACTTAGGCTAAAAGTAAAAGGAAAACATGTAGCTTTTCTTTTCCACAGGCTGGTTGCCGAAAACTTTTTGACCAAACCCTCTGCTGCGCACGACTACGTTATTCACCTGAACCATGACAAGATTGATAACCGCAAGCAAAACCTTAAATGGGCAACTATTGAACAGGTTGGTGCGCATAACAGGAACAACCCTCGTGTACTGGAAGCACAGGAAAAAAGGACACAGGATCCCGAAAAGTATGCTCGCTTCCGTAAATTAAGTCTTAAACAGGTTATAGCTATCAAGAAATTGCTGGCAGATCCAAAACGAAAAATGAGCTACAGGCAGATTGCCGAAAAATACGATATCAGCCAGATGGCATTAACAAGAATGAAAAGAGGAGAGAACTGGGGATATGTAAAAATATAAACAGGTAAAATTTTTTACCTGTTTCTTCTTTTTTGTCTTCTGCGGTCCCTGTGTTTGAGTATGGGCACTTTGCTCTCTGTGCCGTTGATAATACGGTTGATATTTTTCTGGTGCGTAAGAATCACCAGGCCGGCCACAGCTACCGAGAAAATACGGTAAAGTGGAACATCATCATTAAAGATGAAGAGGATAAATATTGCAAAAGAAACGCCTGCAAGTATTGAACTCAGCGAAACAAAACGGGTAAGGTAGAGCACTAATAAAAACACGCCTACGCAACATACAGCCACCAATGGCTGGATGGCTACGATCATTCCAAAAAGCGTAGCTACGCCTTTGCCGCCTTTAAAGCCGGCCCATATAGGAAATATGTGACCTATAACGGCAGCAAGACCCAAACCGATCATCAGGTTTGTTCTGTCCCACTCGTTATTAATATTTGCATAGTAAGGAAGTAAAAAACAAAGCAGGGCGGCAATAACGCCTTTGGTCATATCCACGATCATAACAATGGTTCCCCATCTGGGCCCAAGTACACGAAAAGTATTGGTAGCACCGGCATTACCACTGCCGTAATCGCGGATGTCTATTCCGAAGAATCTTTTGCTTACCCAAACAGATGTTGGGATTGAACCAATCAGATAAGCCAATATGATGAGTAAAATTTCATTCATTGGTTAAAGTCGGAAGAACAAATATAAGGGACTATTTTTTAAATAATAATCGCTTAACGCCTTCAATATTTGAAAATTAACTAAAAAACACTAAACACACCCAATTATTCTTGTGTGTGGTGCATATATATTTGATTTGTAGGTTATTAGCAGCTTGTTTAACGTCTTCTTCGTCTTCTTTCAACAAACCGCTAAGCAGGAGTTGCCCGTTCGTATTCAAACGTTCTGCCAGTACAGAAATGTATGTTAGAATAACATTTTTATTGATGTTGGCGAGGATGATATCAAACTTTTCTTCCCCCGCAGGATTGTCATTTAATAGTAAGGTTATGTTGCTGCAGTTGTTCCGCATCACGTTCTCCTGCGCGTTTTCGATACTCCATTCATCGTTGTCTATTGCAAGTACGGAACCTGCACCCAGTTGCGCTGCAAGTATTGCAAGAATGCCCGTACCGGTACCAAAATCAAAAACAGATTTGCCGGCAAAATCAATTGCACGCATTTGCTGCATCATCAGAAACGTGGTAGCATGATGACCGGTGCCAAAACTCATCTTTGGCGTTATTACAATTTCACGCTCAACACCGGCTGCAGGGGCATGAAAATCTGCCCTGATGGCCACAAAATCGTCCACAATTACCGGTTCAAAATTTTTCTCCCATTCCTCGTTCCAGTTTGTGTGTGCAACAGTATTTGTTATACAGGTTACGTTATTTGCCTGCATAAGCTCTTCAAGTGCTGCGGCGTCGAAGACTTGTTCGTCGGTGTATGCTTTCAGCGTCTGGTCTGCTTCTTCAAAGCCTTCAAAGCCAATTTCAGCAAGCTGTGCAATTAATATGGAAGACTGCTCTTCTGATATATTACTGATGGTAACCTGTATGTAATTGTTTGGCATAAAATATTTTGTACCTGTATGGGTATTTAGCGCAGCTAAATACGGTAATTGTTATTTGGTGGTCAACTGTAGTTTTTTATGGCATCGCCTGTTGCGTCGCACACTTCAACGGAAGAATATTTATCATCTGCCCCGGCAATGCCAGCATGTGCAGGTACGCAGCATCGTTGTCGACCAATGTTCAGAAAGTACAAGTGAGTGACACAACCAAAGCTCAATACTTGTACTGCAGCTAAGTTCCTGTAAAATAAAAAGTCTGCGGAACATCGTTCCACAGACTTTCATCTATATAAATATATTAACCGTTTTGCTCGCTGCCTTCTGCCTGTGGGCCTCTTTGCGGCTGCTGTTCAGGTTTTTGCATCAAAACTTTACGGCTCAGCTTAAATTTGCCGGTTTTGTGGTCTATACCAATGAGTTTTACTTTAACCACATCGCCTTCTTTCAAAATACCTTCCAGGCTGTCAAGGCGTTTCCATGAAACCTCGCTGATGTGTAAAAGCCCTTCTTTTTTCGGCAGGAATTCTACGAAAGCTCCATAAGGCTGGATGGTCTTCACTTTTGCTTCGTATGTTTCGCCTACAGAAGGCACGGCTGTAATACCTTTGATCCAGCTAACTGCACGGTCGAGCCCCTCTTTGGCCGGAGAAAAAATGCTCACTTCTCCGTAATTGCCCACTTCTTCGATATTGATTGTGGTACCGGTTTCTTTCTGTATTTCCTGTATAACCTTGCCTTGTGGCCCGATCACTGCACCAATAAATTCTTTGTCGATAAACAGTTTTTCCATGCGTGGGGCATGTGGTTTTACATCTGGTCTTGGTGCTTCAATACACTCATACATTGCATCAAGAATATGTAAACGACCTTTACGTGCCTGTTCAAGCGCTTCACGCATTACTTCCATGCTAAGGCCATCTACTTTAATATCCATCTGTACGCCGCAGATACCATCCCGGGTACCGGTAACCTTAAAGTCCATATCACCCAGGTGATCTTCATCGCCAAGAATATCAGTCAGAATGGCGTACTTACCATCGCCACGTGTTATTAAACCCATTGCCACACCACTTACGTGTTTGGGAACAGGAACCCCTGCATCCATCAACGCCAGTGAGCCGGCACATACGGTAGCCATAGAAGACGAACCGTTCGATTCAAGAATATCACTTACCACACGTACTGTATAAGGGTATTCATTACCCGGCATCATTTGTTTCAACGAGCGTTGCGCAAGGTTGCCATGGCCCACTTCGCGGCGGCTCTGGCCACGCATCATTTTTACTTCGCCCGTACTGAACGGAGGAAAGTTATAGTGTAAGTAAAATTTGGAATCAGTAGATTTTGCAGCGCTTTCAATCAATAATTCATCCAGTGGCGTACCAAATGTAACGGTACTCAAAGACTGCGTTTCGCCACGTGTAAACAAAGATGAGCCGTGTGGTGTTGGCAGCGGATCAACTTCCATTGCCAAAGGACGCACCTGGTCGAGCTGGCGGCCATCCAAACGAATGCGGTCGTCTAAAATCATATTCCGCACCACTTCCCACATAAGATCAGCGTAATACTTTTTTGCCAGTTTTTTGTCGGCGTCGGTAATTTCTTCACCAAGGCTTTCGATTAATTCTTCACGCAGTTTGCTGTACGCATCACTGCGGTCATGTTTTGCAGTACCACCGCGGGAAATCTGGTAGATCTTTTCCTGTGCAAAAGCAGCCACCTTATTTTTGATCTCTTCGTTTTCTTCAGGTTTTTTATACTCCCGTTTTGTGGTAACGCCTTTTTTCTCCCTAAGTTCCTGTTGTGCTTTTATCTGCAGGCGGATGGCGTTGTGCGCTATTTCAAGTGCTTTTACGAGGTCTTCTTCGCTGCATTCTTTTGCTTCACCTTCTACCATCATCAGGTTTTTCTCGGTAGCAGCAATGATAAACTCGAGATCAGCTTTTGCCAGTTCTGAGCGGGTAGGGTTTACAATGAATGTACCATTGATGCGGGCAATACGTACTTCAGAAATGATCTCTTTGATAGGTATATCGCTCACTGCGAGCGCTGCCGAAGCCGCAAGGCATGCAAGAGAATCCGGCATTACCTCTTCTTCGCTTGATACAAGGCTTACCAGAACCTGCACATCGCAGAAATAATCTTCGGGGAAAAGCGGGCGCAATGCGCGGTCTATTAATCGGCTGGTTAAAATTTCATAATCATTTAAACGGGCCTCACGTTTAAAAAATGAACCCGGAATACGTCCGGCCGCGGCAAATTTTTCCTGGTAATCTACGCTTAACGGAAAAAAGTCCTGGCCTTCTTTTGGGTCTTTATTGGCACAAACGGTTGCCAGCAAAACGCAGTTTCCCTGGCGTACTGTTACAGCGCCATCGGCCTGGCGGGCAAGTTTGCCCGTTTCAATAATTACTTCAGCGCCATTGGGAAGCTTAAAGCTGGCCTGTATAGGTTGAGTTAACATAATAGTGTAGAATTTTAAAATAAATAATTACATGTGTGCGGGGAGCAGGCATAGCAATCTGGCACAGCATGAAGGAATAAATGAAATAGTGTGGCGAAAAACAGGAACTAACAGAAAAAACGAATCCCAACCGTTGTAGAAATCAGTTGGGAATCGTTCTTTGCATATATAGAAATTATTTTCTAAGACCTAGTTTTTCGATCAATGCGCGGTAACCCTGAAGGTTGTGTTTTTGCATGTAGCTCAGCAAACGTTTACGCTGGCCAACCATTTTCATTAGTCCACGGTGAGTAGAATAATCTTTTTTGTTTTGTTGCAGGTGACCTGAAATGCTGGCAATACGCTCAGTCAGTAATGCTATCTGACCTTCGATTGAACCTGTTTTTTCAGCTGATCCGCCGTAGTTTGCGAAAATTCCCGCTTTTTTTTCTGTTGTTAAGTAAGACATCTCAATAATTTTTAAAAGGCATCCAATTAGTACATCTTTTTTAAGTGGCGGCAAAAGTATGTAAATATTTTGGAATTGCAGAAACTTAGCGCAATTTTTTTAGCCCGGCAAAGGTACATGAATGATGCTTTTGTTGCGTCGCACACTTCAGCAGGGAAATACGCTTTTGGGCAACAGCGGGTACCGGGCGGCCCGGAAAACATTTTATTGTAAGCTATATTCTACAGAGCGTGTACATTTATTCCAGACCAAATTGTCTTCATATGAAAAGCTTTTTCCGTTTTGTATTTTTTACCGGCGGGGTATCCTTGCTGGCAGCGTGTTCTGGCATGCAAAAAAACGACAATAACCCTCCATCGCACGCAGGAGCAGTGGTGCAATCCTGGCTTACAGGCAACGGGCATTTACTGGAAAAACAAAAGGATATTTTTTTAAGTACAGAAAGCAAAAGCGATGTTGCAGTAATAGACATTGACTCATCTAAAAAATTCCAGGTTATAGACGGGTTTGGTTATACACTTACGGGCGGCAGCGCCGTGCTTATAAACAAACTACCGGCTGCAGAAAAAAAAGCATTGCTGAGAGAGCTTTTTTCACCGGCAGAAGAAAACGGTATCAAAATAAGTTACCTGCGGCTGTCAATAGGTGCTTCAGACCTTGATGCTGAAGTTTTTTCTTACGATGACCTTCCCGCAGGCAAAACAGACGTGCAGTTAGAATATTTCAATCTTGAACATGAGAAGAAGGATCTTATTCCGTTGATAAAGGAAATAGTTACCATAAACCCTTCCATGCAATTTATCGCCACGCCATGGTCAGCACCGGTATGGATGAAGGATAACAATAACTCAAAAGGTGGCAGTCTGAAGCCCGCATATTATAGTGTTTACGCAAATTATTTTGTCAAATACATACAGGCCATGCAGGCAGAAGGTATTAATATAAATGCCATAACACCGCAAAACGAACCACTACATCCCGGCAATAACCCAAGCATGTATATGCCCGCAACAGATCAGGCAAAGTTTATCAGCAATAATCTGGGGCCTGCTTTTAAGAGGGCAGGTATCCGTACAAAAATCGTTGTGTACGATCATAACTGCAATAAACCGGAATACCCTCTTACTATCTTTGATGATACCACTGCCAGTTCTTATGTGGATGGTGCAGCCTTTCATTTATATGAAGGAGATATTAGCGCCTTATCACAGGTACATGACAAATACCCGCAAAAGAACCTTTATTTTACCGAACAGTACACTGCATCAGACGGGCAGTTTGACGGCGATCTTAAGTGGCACGTAAAAAATGTAATAATTGGTTCCATGCGCAATTGGAGCCGTACTGCACTTGAGTGGAACCTGGCAAACGATCCCAACTTCGAACCGCATACACCCGGTGGCTGTAATACCTGCAAAGGAGCACTTACGATTGGAGACAGCATCATCCGAAATGTTGCTTATTATATTGTAGCACACGCATCGGCCTTTGTGCCGCCAGGCTCTGTACGCATCGGGAGTAATTCATCCGCTGATTTGCAACATGTCGCCTTTTTAACACCCAACGGCAGCAAAGTGCTTATTGCACAAAATGAAACAGATGCGCCACTTACTTTTAATATTCGTTTCAACAATAAGTCAGCAAGCGCTACATTGAATGCAGGAGAAGTGAAGACATTTGTGTGGTAGTGCCTCTCGATTGCCATGTATTGACTTCATTTTTGCCTTTACATGCCGGCCCAAATAATTTCCTTATTTTACGTGATCACCTTTAATCGTCCACACGCATGGCAAACAAGCAATATAACTCCAGGAGATCGTTTATAAAGAATACTGCCGGGGCATTCGCTGCCTTTTATATCGTGCCAAGACATGTTTTGGGAAGAGGATTTATTCCTCCCAGCGATCAGCTTACCAAAGCAGTCATCGGTGTTGGCGGTATGGGCCGCGGCCATTTTGGCTATGCCGGTACGAGAGTAGTGGCTATTTGTGATGTGGATAGCAAGCATCTAGCTGAAGCTGCAGCCATGCTTGATAAAGGCGTAAAAACTTTCTCAGACCACCGGGAGGTAGTAAAACTGCCTGAAGTAGATATTGTGCATATTGCCACACCCCCGCACTGGCACGGCATAATTGCTGCAGACGCGGCACGCGCCGGTAAAGACATATGGTGCGAAAAACCCATGACCAGGACCATTGGTGAAGGGAAAAGACTTATTGAAGTGGTGCAGCAGCATCAGCGCATTTTTCGCTTGAACACATGGTTCAGGTTTGAGGATAATTTCTACGGTATGAAAACAAAAGCGACAGCTATCAAAAAGCTGGTGCAAAGCGGTTTGTTGGGCTGGCCGTTGAAAGTTACCGTTAATAAAACAACCGGCTTCGACTGGAAATTTTACTGGGTAGGCAAAACCAACCTGGAAACTTTGCCTGTACCGCCCGAGCTGGATTATGAACGCTGGCTTGGTCCTGCGCCGTTAAAGCCTTACAACCCTCACAGGGTACACCAGACATTCAGGGGTTACTGGGATTACGATGGCGGTGGCTTGGGAGATATGGGCCAACATTATATAGACCCTATACAGTACATTCTCGGTAAAGATGATACCAGCCCGGTAAGCGTGGCGGTAGATGCGCCGGTTCAGGATAAAGATGCAGTAGGTATTTTCAACAGGATTGAATATACCTATGCAGATGGTTGCAGGATTATACTCGACGGCGAAAATAAAGATGTGAACGCCGCTTACATAGAAGGGCCAAAAGGAAAATTATATCCTGAGTTCAGATCAGATATTCCTGATCTTGAAAAGAAACTCGCATCTTTCCCCGAACCGGAACCGCAGGTTACAGATTTTGTAGAAGCAGTAAAGCAGCGCAAAAAGTTTACCCTGAACGAGATGAACGGCCACCGGTCATGCACCATTGTAAATATGGGCAAAATAGCCATGCAGCTAAACAGGGCGTTGAAATTCGATCCGGAAAAACAGCTATTCATTGATGATGCCGAAGCCAACACTTATATAGAACAACCTATGCGTGGCGACTGGATGATCTAGTTTTTATTATTGTTGTAGTAAGCGCAAACGGTATTCATTACGCAAACCTCGCATTTGGGGTTTGTTGGCCTGCAAATTTCCCTGCCAAGAAAAGACATGGCCATGCCGGCGTCCCATAATTTTTGCGGTAGTATTTCCATCATTTGCTTTTCAATCTTTTTAGGGTCGGTGCCGCTGGCAATACTTAAGCGTGGGGCCACACGCACCACATGCAGGTCAACAATTATTCCTTCAGCCTCAGCGCCTGATTCGCGCTTGATAACGTTGGCAGATTTTCGCCCGATGCCGGGCATTTCGGTTAGTTCATCCAGCGTTAGCGGTATGTTTTTATCCTGTTTAATTTTCCTGGAGAGTTCACTCAGCCACTTCGATTTGTTACCAAAATTCCTTACATCATTTATCTGTTCGGCAATTGCCTCCGGTGTAGCCTGGGATAATGCCTGCATGTTGGGGAAAGCAGCAAAAAATTTGGGCGCTATTTGGTTGATGTGTTTATCCGAATCCTGCGCAGAAAGTACCACCATTACAAGCAACTGGTAAGTATTACCATATTCCAGCGGGTGTTTTTTTCCCTTGTATTTTTTGATCAGGGGCTTTACAGCTTCGGGCCAGTTAACGTTTGCCATAGCAATGTATTTATGCCATAAATCTAACAGAAAAATAAACGTGCTTTGGAAGAAAGTGAGGAGAGAATAATGAGCCCGGCTGCATTGCTGCTATTGCGCATCGTTGCGTCGCACTCTTGTACTGTTGAAGCTTTATTGAGCCTGTGCGAAGATCAACATCAATATCGATCTTAATATTTGGGAAGCAGCATAAACTGATCGCTGCAGCCGCCATAAAAGAGGAACCCTGAACCGAGCGTGGCAACAGGCGATGCCATATGTTCAACTGCCGGCTACCAGATAACTATTCTTTCATATAAGAGCGCAATACTTTGAAAGAAAGGCCGCCATTCTCACCATTTGCCAGCCTGTACTGCACTACACGCTTACCGCCGGTTGGTGTATCTGTGTCACCTGGTTTATATACGGGAAATGTTTGCAAAAGTGTGCCCACCATTACGGTAAAATCGTCGTACCCTTTATAGCCTTCACTTATTTTCGCATCGCTGTAAATATCTGCAAAGCGCACAGGTTGCAGCTCTGTATTACCTTTCGAAGCAACACAAATAATATTGCCCATATTGCCGTTTGCGCCACCGTAAACACAAAGCATAAGATCAGGGTAGCCGTCGGCATTAATATCTTCTACCAGCATTTTGCGCAGGCGACCTTTCACAGGAAATGAAAAGTCCCGCATGTCTTTAAAACCTTTGGGAGAAATGTTTACCTGGTTTTCTGCGTCGTCTTTATTGCTGCAGGTAACACGAAAGCCAAGATTGCTGATCATGGAACTGGAATCAAATTTTTTCGACTGTGCCATAGAAGGCTGGCTGGCCACTATAAATACCAGCAGTATAAAACAGGAAGAAATAATTGTACGCATGAGAGCAAATTAAATGGATTTTTTTCAAACTTGGTTCTTCCTGTGTTGGGTTATAAACAACGCTACGGCTCATTTGTTATGTAGCCATATCTTTGCAATCCTTTTAAAAAGCAAGTATGAGTCAACATTTATCTGAACAGGAAATCATCCGCAGGGATAAATTGAAAGAATTGGCAGCGGCCGGTATAGATGCATACCCGGCCCCATTGTATCCTGTTTCGCATTATTCGAAAGATATAAAAGAAGCGTTTTCAGAAGATACAAAAGATGAATATACAAATGTGTGCCTCGCAGGCCGTATCATGAGTATAAATGATAAAGGAAAGGTATTTTTTATAAAGATCCAGGATAGCAAAGGCCTTATACAATTATATGTTAAGCGTGACGAGATCTGCCCGGGCGAAGACAAGACTTATTTTGATAATCTTGTAAAGCGTGGGCTTGATCTTGGTGATATTATAGGCGCCACAGGCTATGTATTTATTACCAAAACAGGCGAGACCAGTTTGCATACCCAAACCATCACGTTGCTCGCCAAGTCACTGAAGCCTTTGCCCGTTGTAAAACGCGATGAATCAGGCCATGTATACGATGCTGTAACTGATCCTGAATTTAGGTACAGGCAACGTTATGCAGACCTTATCATTAACCCAGACGTAAGGGAAACTTTTTTAAAGCGTACCAGGCTCATTAATACCATACGTGCATTTCTAAACGAAAGGGGCGCACTCGAAGTTGACACCCCGGTATTGCAGGCTATACCTGGTGGTGCTGCGGCCAGGCCATTTGTTACACATCATAACGCTTTAGACATTCCGTTTTATTTACGCATCGCAAATGAGTTATACCTAAAACGCCTGATCGTTGGCGGGTTCGACTGGGTTTATGAATTCAGCCGCAACTTCCGCAACGAGGGTATGGACAGAACGCATAACCCGGAGTTTACAGTACTGGAATGGTACACTGCCTATAAAGACTATTACTGGATGATGGAAATTACAGAGCAGTTGTTTGAAAAGTTAGCGCTTGCATTACATGGTACAACAGAAGTGCAGGTAGGAGATAAGATTATCAACTTTAAAGCACCATACCAGCGTGTATCCATTTACGATGCCATCAAAGAGCATACCGGCATCGATGTAAGCGGAATGGATGAAGACGGGTTGCGTGGCGTTTGTAAACAGCTACACCTGCAGCACGATGCCAGTATGGGAAAAGGCAAACTGATAGACGAGCTTTTCGGTGAAAAAGCAGAAGGTAATTACATTCAGCCAACCTTTATCATCGATTACCCTGTAGAGATGAGCCCGCTTACTAAAAAACATCGCAGCAAGGAAGGACTTGTAGAACGTTTTGAATTAATGATCAATGGAAAAGAACTTGCCAATGCATACAGCGAGTTAAACGATCCCGTAGATCAGCGCGCCAGGTTTGAAGAGCAGGTTCGTTTAATGGAGCGCGGAGACGATGAAGCCATGTTTATTGATTATGATTTTCTGCGTGCGCTCGAATACGGTATGCCACCTACGAGCGGAATTGGCATAGGTATAGACAGGCTTTGCATGTTACTTACCAACCAACCTTCTATACAGGATGTGTTGTTCTTCCCGCAAATGCGGCCCGAAAGAACAGAAGAGTAAAATATTTGTATAAAGAAAACGGCCGCACAAGCGGCCGTTTTCTTTATCTTATGTTGCTACACTTCTTCAGCCACGTCCAGTTTGTGCTTTTTAGCAAACTCATCGCGGTGTTCCTGTAAACTGGTCAATAATGTGGCTACACGTTCAATAGTAGCATCTGCCTGCTCATGAATGTCGGGCAATTCTTTATCCAGCAAGCTTATACCAACATTAATGTTTTCTGCTTCTATCTGTGCCACTTTTTTCAGCAAAGATTCCTGGCTGTTTTTTACATCCTCCAGTTCGCGAAGCATTTTCTCAATAGCTTCCAATTGTTGTCTTTTCTCCATAGGTTTAATTTTGCATTAGTAAGGCAAACACCGTACTCAAATAAGCTATAAGAGGCAGCCTTTTGTCTTTTTTAACAACTGTGTAATCATCCCCTGATAAACGCCATTTTTTTGGTACAAACACCTGTTTTTTATGGCATCGCCTGTTGCGTCGCAATCCTTTCAGCTGCAGAACAGGTAGCATCAACAGTCGCACCTGCGCAAAAATTACCACACATCATCATAAACCAGGGAAGTATTTGAATTAACTTGTTTAATTATGGAACATGTTGCACACTTACAAAAAGATAAAAAACTCGCCTTGCTCATATCGGCGCCCTATCATCAGCTAAAGCTTCGTAAAAACATTGCCCTGCACCTTATGGCAGGTATTATGAGTCAACAATTAAATACAAAGGTGGCAGATGTAATATATCGGCGCTTTCTCGACATATATAAGGGCAAAGAGCCTACAGCAAAACAGGTAATGAATACACCGGCAGAAACGCTGAGGGCAGTAGGATTATCCAACGCTAAAGTTTCTTATGTGCACAACGTTGCAAGATTTTGCATTGAGCATAAAATAACCGATAAGAAGCTGGCGGCAATGACCAATGAAGAGATCATTGCATCACTTACACAAATAAAAGGAGTTGGTAGGTGGACGGTTGAAATGCTATTGATGTTTACACTTGGCCGGGAAGATGTTTACGCAGTTGATGACCTGGGTTTACAAAATGCAATGGTAAAGTTGTACAAACTAAGAACTGTCGATAAAAAAGCCCTGCGTGAAAAGATATTGAAGATATCGGCCAAGTGGAGCCCTTACAGAACATATGCATGCCTTTACCTGTGGAAGTGGAAAGACAAAAAACCTGTTACATAAAAATAAACACAACATGTTACTTACAACAACAAACAACATTGAAGGCAGACCTGTACAACAATACGTTGGTATTGTAACTGCAGAAACAATTATTGGCGCCAATATTTTCAAAGATCTTTTTGCAGGCATAAGAGATATCGTTGGTGGCCGTAGCGGTACTTACGAAAGGGTAATCGAAGAAGCGAGGGCAAGCGCATTGAAAGAACTGGAGCAGAAAGCCATGCAAATGGGCGCCAACGCTGTTATTGGCATAGACCTCGATTTTGAAACAGTGGGCAGCAATGGCAGTATGTTAATGGTTATAGCCACCGGTACCGCGGTCAAAATTTAGTGCTGAAAGGGTTCATCTAAAGCCGGCAAAAATTGCCGGCTTTTTTTTGTAAAGGCTGCTCATATAAATTGATTGGCTGTACAATTTATTGTAGTGAAAATTCTACACTGTAACCTGCGGTGGGTCACTGGTCTGCTCATTTGTTTAATGGATGAACGAAATGAGTTTAACGAAACTCGTAATATAGAAGAAATTAAGGTTTTATGCAGTTTTATATAGTTCGCTTCTGTATACTTTTGTCGCTATAAACATCACGGTAGCGTTATCAAAACTTCAATACATGAAAAAACCGGATTTGCCTTCTGACGAAAACGCAAGATTGCAGGCAATCAAAGAGTATTCAATACTGGATACTATTCCCGAAAAGGATTTTGATGACATTACAGCACTTGCAGCTTACATCTGCAATACATCGGTCTCAACGATCACTTTCATCGATGCAGACAGGCAGTGGTTTAAATCTCACTATGGCCTGGAGAATAATCAGACAGTTCGTGACATTTCATTTTGTGCCCATGCAATTAACTATCCCACTGAGATTTTTGAAATAGAAGATTCGAGACAAGACGAAAGATTTGCAGACAACCCACTTGTAACAGGTGACCCCCATGTAATTTTTTATGCCGGGGTTCCGCTGGTAAATCGTGAAGGCCATGCACTGGGTACTATCTGTATCATAGATCATAAGCCAAAAAAACTTTCAGATGAACAGCGAAAAGTTTTGCGTGTTCTTTCAAACCAGGTGATGCGGCTGTTGGAATTGCGGAAGAAAAATATAGAGTTGGATGAACGCAAGATCGTGCTGCAGCAAACGTTGAATTTTTTTGCACAAACAAGCGAAGTAGCCAAAGTGGGTGGATGGGAAGTTGATTTTGAAAAAAACAAGCTCGATTGGACGTATGTAACAAAAGAAATTCATGAAGTATCATTTGATTTCGTTCCCGATCTGCGCTCTGCAATCGAATTTTACGAAGCCGGTGAAAGCAGGGAAAAAATTAAGGAAGTTGTAGACAATGCAATCGAATTCGGGAAACCTTTTGATGAAGTATTAAAAATTATAACAGCCAGAGGCAATGAACGCTGGGTACGAACAAGAGGCAAAGTTGAGTTCGTTAATAACAAACCGTTTAGAATGTATGGCGTTTTCCAGGACATACACAGCGAAAAAGTAAAAGAAATTCAACTGGCCCGAAGCGAAGAAAGGTTCAGGAAAACTTTCGACCATGCAACCAACGGTATGGCACTGCTTGCTCCGGACGGCAAATGGCTCAAAGTAAATAAAAGCTTTTGCGAAATGCTTGGTTACTCCGTGAACGAGATGCTGCAGATGAGCATGTCTGACATAACCCACCCGGACGACCTTGAAACTGATTTGCGTTATTTAAGGGAGTTGTCTGAAAACAATAAAGATCATTACCAGTTTGAAAAACGGTATGTTCATAAGAACGGGCACATCGTATGGGCTATCATGTCACGGTCTGTTGTAAAAGACCAGTATAATCATCCCCTGCATTTTATTACACAGGTAACTGATATTACCGCAAGGAAGGAAGCAGAACAAATTATTGCCGAAGAAAGAACATTGCTGGCAGCAATCATCGATAATATTCCTGTAAACATTTTTATCAAAGATCGTCAATCAAGGAAGATATTGGTAAACAGGCAGGAGATGCGTTATATGGGCGTACAGAATGAAATGGATGTAATTGGCAAAACCGATTATGAACTATATCCGGCAGAATCTGCCGCTGTTTCAATCGCGGAAGATAAAGCTGTATTCGAAACCGGGGAAGCAATGCTTGACAAAGAAACCTTTAGCAGGAAGTATGATGGTACTGAACATTGCTTTCTTACATCTAAAATTCCGCTCAAAAACAGCGATGGTGAAATAACAGGCTTGTTGGGTATAAGCTATGATATTACTGAGCGCAAGAACAACGAGAAAAAGCTGAAAGATCTTTTAGACGTTACCAGCGAACAGAACATCAGGCTTACAAATTTTGCACATATTGTCTCGCACAACCTGCGGTCTCATGCAACCAATTTTTCCATGCTGCTTTCTTTTCTTGAGACAGAGAAAGATCAGACCGCAAGAAATGAATTATTTGGCCTGCTGAAAAAAGCATCTGATAATCTTACCGAAACAGTGGCGCATCTGAATGAAGTGGTTGCTGTAAATACAAATATTAACCAGGAGATACAGCGGATCAATCTTTACGAGGCTATACAAAAAGTACAAAGCAACGTGCAGGCACAGCTGATACGCGAAGAAGTACATTGTTTAAACGAGGTTGACAGAAATCTTGCTGTTTTTGCAGTGCCTGCATACCTGGATAGTATATTGCTAAATTTTCTAACCAATGCTATCAAATACCGGGACAACAATAAAGAATCTTATGTAAAACTTTCCGCAAAGAGAGAAAATGATTATATTATATTAACGATTGAAGACAATGGTATTGGTATAGATATGAAACGCAACGGCGAAAAGCTTTTTGGTATGTATAAGACATTCCATGGCAACAAAGATGCACGGGGGGTGGGTTTGTTTATTACCAAAAACCAGGTAGAGGCGATGGGTGGAAAAATTGAAGCTGGAAGTGCCCTGGGTGAAGGCACAACCTTTAAAATACACTTTCATGAAAAAAATTGATGTAGCCTGCATTATTGATGATGATCCCATTTTTGTTTTTGCCACAAAGAAACTCATGCAGCTCACAGAATTTTGTAACAGCTTTATGGTTTTCCATAACGGGGAAGAGGCAATTAACCACCTGAGGCCAATATTAATGTCAGGGGAGGCCATACCGGATATCATCCTGCTCGACCTGAATATGCCTGTTATGGATGGCTGGCAGTTCCTGGATGCTTTCATTGAAATACCGTCTTCTAAAACGATAACGATCTATATTGTTTCATCTTCCAAGAACCCGTCAGATTTTGAACGTGCAAAACAGTATGGGCAGGTTAATAATTACATTATAAAACCTGTTACACCTGAGATGCTGCATTCAATTATTGAATCTTATTAACTTTACTATTACGCTGGCTCAATACATTTGCTGTATCAGTCTTGTCAATGCAGATAATTATAGCGCGATGCAAATAAAAGATAGTTTACTTAGCTTTTTAACCTGCCTGTTTCTGGCATCATGTACAACGCAGCCGCATTCAAATGAAGATGTTGCAACCGCAGATATGAAAGACACGCTTGTTAAAACAGCCGGTAAAGATTCCATGCTGTTGCTTACAGACAGACCACCGAATCTTGAAACGCCACTAAAATATTTCCTGCTTGATTATACGCCCAACAATGTTTTTTTTGTACGCTGGCACCTTGCCGGTCTGCCTGCAACAATAGATAAGGATACTTTCCGTCTGCGTATAGGCGGTAACGTTATGCAGCAACTTGCTTTATCAGTTGAAGACCTTAAAACGAAATTTACACCTTATACAATCAACGCTTTATGCCAGTGTGCCGGTAATTCACGGAGTTTTTTCGATCCCCGTGTGCCCGGTGGCCAGTGGAAAAACGGTGCGATGGGTAATGCAAAATGGACAGGTGTAAAATTGAGCGACATTCTTGCGATGGCAAAAGTAAAATCAGGCGCAAAAGAAATTTCCTTCAATGGCCTTGACAGGCCGCCGATGGATTCTACGCCTGATTTTGTAAAATCTCTTCCGTTTGATCTTGCAAATAATGGTGAAGTAATGGTAGCCTATGAAATGAATGGCGAAGCATTGCCTTTGCTGAACGGTTACCCGCTTAAACTGGTGGTGCCCGGCTGGTACGCAACGTACTGGGTTGGTATGTTAAGCGATATTAATGTACTAACCGATACATTCAATGGATTTTGGATGAAGAAAGCATACCTTATACCAAAAGATCGTGCGAATGGAAATGAAAGCCCCGATTCACTGGCGAAAAATATGCAGCCTATCAACAAAATGGACGTACGTTCCATTTTTGTAAGCCCGGAACCCAACGATGTTATTGCTGCCAGCAAAACAACCGACATCAGGGGTGTGGCTTTTGATGGCGGAGATGGTATTCAAAAGGTAGAAATTTCAACAGATGGTGGCAAAACGTGGAATGTAGCCACGCTGGAAAAAAATCTTGGCAAATATGCATGGAGGCACTGGCGTTATGCCTTTACGCCATTGCAGAAAGGCAACTACACGTTAAAGGTTAAAGCTACCAACATTAATGGTGAAACGCAGCCGGAGCACCAGTGGAACCGCAGCGGTTATATGCGCAACGAAATTGAAACCTTAATCATTCAAGTACAGTAGCCATGCAAAAAACCAGCTTTGTTTTTTTTGTATTAGCATCAGTAATATGGTTTGCCTGTAAAGGTAACAGTCAGCATGAAGCTGAAAAGCCTGCTGCTGCAGTTACAGATCTTAATGCATTTCAAACCGTCATGCCGCAGGCACCGGGTTATAATAGTTTCCAGGCTAATTGCATGAGTTGCCATTCTGGCCGTTATGTACAAATGCAGCCAGCTTTACCTGAAAAAACATGGGCAGCTATAGTAACCAAAATGCAAAAGACTTTTGGCGCACCCATAAGCGATTCTGCTGCCAAAGAAATTGTGCAATACCTGGTGGCTGTAAAAGGAAAGTAAGGTTGTGCAATGCTGCATAAAGAACCGGACGTACAAGTGAGTGACACAACTTCAGCCAAATACTTAGGCGAAAGCCTGCTTCAAAATAAAATAAAAGACCAAAAATTCTACTAATGAATGTTATTTTTGCTGCATGGCAAGAATACAAACTGAAAAAGACGTATCCCGCAAGGAAGTAATTCTAAAAGCATCTGCAAAACTCTTTCGCGAAAAAGGTTACAAGGCAGCCAGCATGCGAGACCTCGCCGTAAAAGTTGGTGTTGAAGCTGCCAGCCTCTACAACCACATTCGCTCTAAAGCCGAACTGCTGCACGACATTTGTTTTAATGTTGCCAACATTTTTTTCGATCACATTTCTACCGTAGAAGCATCGAACGAACCGGCAATACAAAAACTCGAAGCGCTTATTCGCTTTCACATAAAGCAGATGATCGAAAACTTCGAAGAAGTGTATGTAAACGACCGCGAATGGCGTTATCTTTCTGAGCCATATTTCTCCAATTACCAGAACCAGCGCCGCAGTTACCGCAAACGTTTTGCTTCAATTATTCAACAGGGTATAGAGCAGGGGCAGATCAATAAGATTGACGCCTCAACTGCTGTACTTATTATTTTGCATGCAATCGGTGGCATAGAATCCTGGCACCGCAGTACACACAAAATAAGTGGTGAAGAGCTGGAAGAAAATATGGTTACCATACTTATAGATGGTTTAAAGAAGTAATTTTTTTGTACCGGGCTGCAGCAAAAGCATTAAGCTTCCGTTGCGTCGCACTCTTGTACTATATATCTACGGGCAGCACCCCGGGCAAAGTCATTGCTCATCAAACAGCAACAGTACTTTATTTTTCCTGTCATTCCCTAAATAATACAAACTGCAATAACATATGTCTGTTCATTTTGAGAAGGTACGTGTAAAGAAAATAAACCGGGAAACAGAAGATTGTGTATCTATTACATTTGATATACCCCAGCCACTGGCTGAAAAATTCGCATACAAACATGGCCAGCATATAGCCATGCGTACTTTTATAAACGGAGAGGAAGTTAGACGCTCTTATTCATTGTGCAGTTCACCACTGGATAATGAATGGAAGGTTGCCGTAAAGAAAGTTGATAATGGTATATTTTCTTCTTTTGCCAACGGAACTTTACAGCCTGGCGATGAGCTGGAACTGATGCCACCCATGGGTCATTTTTTTACAGAGCTGGATGCTGCACATAAAAAATCTTATATCTTTTTTGCCGCAGGCAGCGGCATAACGCCGGTGCTTTCGATTGTAAGAAGCGTATTATTGCTGGAGCCACACAGTAATGTAACACTTGTATATGGCAACAGGAACAGGTCTTCCATTATTTTTAAAGAAGAACTGGAGGCCTTAAAAAACAGGTACATCAACAGGTTTAGGATGATACATAACCTAAGCCGGGAAAAAACAGATGCAGAAATCAATTACGGACGTATAGATGCAGCAAAATGTGCCATGCTTTTTAGCAAACTGCTTAATATTAAAGCAGATGAGTTTTTTATCTGTGGCCCGGAAGAAATGATATTTAGTGTGAGGGATTACCTTCGGGAGCAGGGTGTAGACCAAAAGAAAATACATTTCGAATTGTTTACAACTGCTGGCAGTAACAAGCCTAAAAAAGTTCAGCATTCCAATACAGATAATAGTGCTAAAAGCCATGTAACAGTAAAACTGGATGGTATTGCATTTAACTTTGATATTCCTTTTAACAGCGATGATACAGTATTGGACGCAGCTGCAAAACAAGGTGCAGACCTTCCGTACAGTTGCAAAGGCGGCGTTTGCTGTACATGTAAAGCAAGGTTGCTTGAAGGGGAGGTAACGATGGATGTACATTGGGGGCTGGAGCCGGAAGAAGTGGAAGAAGGGTATATTCTTACCTGCCAGGCACACCCGGTATCAGAGAAAGTTGTTATAGACTTTGATATTAAATAAGCCAGTTTGCCAATAGGCTATTAGTTGGTTGAAGGTTGCAGGAGTTCAAAGCAATCTCTGATTACCTCGAACGTTATTTTTTCTGCCGTTTCTTTTGGCTCTCCGTCAATGTGCAGTGGCGCGTGTTTTATGTTGTTGATAGTTATTTTGTTTGTTTGAAAGTAAAGTATGTTTTTCTTGCTCATATCTTCCACCAATTGCTGCATTTTATTATTGCCCCTTAATTGCTTTAAAATGGCGAATGGCAATTTAGCCTTGTTCATTTTCTGTACAATAACCACATCGAGCATGCCATCGTTTAAACTGGCTTTTGGAGCAATGGTTACATTGTTGCCAAACTGGTTGGCGTTGGCAACGCTGATAAAAAACGCTTCTGTAAAAAATGAAAAGCCATCTACTGCCACCTCAAACTGGTAAGGGTGTGCTTTAAAAAAATTGATAATGCTTTGTTGTGTATAGGTAATTAAACCCCGGCTGCTTTTAGTGGCAAAGTCGTGGGCCACTTTAGCGTCGAAGCCAACACCGCTGAGCATACAGGAGAACTGGTCGTTTACCATGAAAGCATCTACGACCGACGCGTTCCCTTCCAGTATGATATTGATAGCACGGGTAATATTTTTTGGAATACCTGCAGCTAAGGCAAAACCATTTCCACTGCCAAAAGGTATAATACCAAACTTAACCTTTTCCTGGTGTAAGGATTGAACTACCTGGTTCACCGAGCCATCGCCGCCAATGATAACAATATCAGTAACTTTTTCGTCGTGAATTTTTGTTCTTAGAAAATCGTAGTTGCCCGAAGCCACAGTTGGCAGGATCTCAAACTGTATCGCCTGTTGTTTGCAGGTTTCTTCAATTTGTTTGAGGGCATTATCTTTTTTGGCACCGCCAGAAATAGGGTTAGAGAGAAAGACTATGTTTCTTTTCATAAAAGTATACAAAATGGCGGCCTTCGTTTAGAAAGACGCAAATGTAAAGCTATTCGGGTTCATCATGATCATAAGACAGAATATATGTTCTAACAATGGTTGCCAAATAATACCTTTTCTTTATTTCTTGCTTCCACCATAATTTTTCAAGGGCCGGTTATCACTGCTGAAAAAAGTTATACAGTACAAGTGAGTGACACAACAGGCGATGCCATACTAACCAAATGCCGGCAACTCAATAAAAAAAAGCTGCCCGAAGGGGCAGCCTTTGATTTCAGAGGTCAGGTTTTTTATAATTTTTCATCATGTTGTGAAACGTCGAGGCCAATTTCTTCTTCCTGGTCAGTTACGCGAAGTGGGTGAATGATATCTACCACTTTGAACAGAATTAAACCCATTACAAAAGCGAACACTACCACAATAACGCAGCCGAGCAACTGGTGAAAGAAAAATTCTGTACCACCATACAGCAACCCGTCGTTGCCTGCAGCATTGATGCTTTTATTTGCAAAGACGCCCGTAAGAATCATTCCAACAATACCACCAATGCCATGACAGGGGAACACATCCAGCGTATCATCGATTGTGGTTTTGCCTTTCCAGTAAACTGCGATATTGGAACAAATAGCACCAATAAAGCCAATAAAAATACTTTGTGGTAATCCGACAAAACCGGCCGCCGGCGTAATAGCAACGAGGCCTACAACAGCACCTATGCAAAAGCCCAGTGCAGAAGGTTTTCTGCCTTTAAGTGCGTCAAAGAATATCCAGGCAAGTCCTGCTGCTGCAGATGCGGTATTTGTATTGGCAAAGGCTGTAACTGCAAGGCTATTGGCAGCGAGTGCAGAACCAGCGTTAAAGCCGAACCAGCCAAACCAAAGCAGGCCTGTTCCTAATAACACATAAGGTATTCTTGCAGGTTTAACCTCTTCTTTCAGCATATGCGCTTTTCTTCTTTTCAATACCAGCGCTCCGGCAAGTGCGGCACAACCGGCGGAGATGTGCACCACTGTTCCGCCTGCAAAATCCAGTACCCCCATTTTGAACAAAATCCCGTCGGGATGCCATGTCCAGTGTGCCAGAGGGGAATAAATAAACAGGCTAAACAGTATCATAAAAAGAACATACGAGGTAAATCTTATTCTTTCTGCCGTAGCACCAACCACAAGTGCTGGTGTGATAATGGCAAACTTCATTTGAAACAGGGCAAATAAAAGGATGGGGATGCTTGGGGCAAGGCTCCAGGCTTCGTGACCATTAAGCCCTTTCATCATAAAAAATTCAGAGGGACTTCCGATAAAGCCACCGATAGAGGACCCGAATGCAAGGCTAAAACCTATTACAACCCATAATACACTGATGAGACCTGTTGCAATAAAGCTTTGCAACATCGTAGAGATCACATTTTTCTTGCTTACCATGCCGCCATAGAAGAAAGACAAACCTGGCGTCATTAATAAAACCAGCGCTGATGAAATGAGCATCCATGATATGTCTGCCATGTTATACACTTTAGACCCATCAAAATCCGCAGTAAGCGGTATGAATATTCCTGCAATAGAAATTACAGTCAGAAGAATAAACGGGACCGGACTTGTACTTTTCATAAAAGGTGTGATTTAATTACGAAAAAAGGTGGTCTTGAGTAGTCATAGGAATGCAACAGGCGGGTTAGAATGTAAATACAGCTGCAAGTATTCCTGTAGCAGTTGTTTTAGAGCTTCCACCGTCTCCTTTTTCAAATATTTCTTTGGAAGCGTTATCGATCCTTATTTCGGGAATGATAAGAAGATTGCCGATTTTAAAATTGGCAGACAGGGTACTTTGGAAAATATCGGCGCCTGTTTTTAAGGCATATTTTTCATCGCCAAAGTATTCAGTGCGTAAGCATAGGCCAAATTTATCTGTAGGCATGAAATTGAAATAAAGTGCGGAGCCCCACCAGCTTTGTGTTTCATCTGCTTCCTCATTTTTTACAGATTGTATAGTGCCATCATACCCAATGCTGAATTTGTCGCTCAATGTTCCAATCAGTGTTAACCCCAACTGGTTAAGGTTGGATGCAGACGGTAAGCTTGCTTTCGCACCAAAATAGCCCTGGTAGTTAAGATAAGCAGAGAATTTGTCTCCTACATGGCTAAACTGCCCGAGCAATGTTTTTGTGGGGGCGGACGAAGGTGCGGTTACATCTGTAGGGTTTGCGATACCGATCATTAACCCGTTACCCTTGCCCAGCGTGAAATCAGCTTTGATACCTGTATGTGTAAATGGTCCGTAAGAAAACATATAAGACATGCTGTAATTTTTGTTCAATGCGGGATCTACCAGTTCGTACCCAATATGCGTAGACCATTTACCAATTGTGAACTTCACAGCCTCTGAGGGAGCATAAGATACAAACGCCTGTTTCACGGGTACCAGGTAATCAGGGTCAGCATAAGAAAATTCTTTTGCTCTCGGTCCGAAACCGAGATCGGCAACAACACTTACTTTTCCCGTGCTGTATTCGGCTTTTAAAGAAGCCATGCCCAACTGGAAAGAGTTTTGCGAATTAGTAAAGCTGGTACCACCGGTGTTGAAACTTTCTTTAGGATCGCTAAAATTGTAGCGGTAATAAGCATCCACATAACCAGAAATTTTTAAAGGCGGCTCGGCAGTACTTGTAGAATCCTGTGAAAAAAGGGGTACAGCAGTTGACATCAAAAAAGCAATGGAGAGAGTTTTCCTTAGCATGTAACTTGATTTAAACGTTAAACAAAATAGAGCCATAAGAATTTTCATATGGTTAAATGCTTACACATCTATCTCAAGCAATCGTCAGGTGGTTTGGTGTCAGTTTCGGTCTTTGATAATTTCCAACCAATTGGCAAATTATGTTGAAAATCTATAATGTTAATTTTTATTATTCAAATATATCTAAAAGAACTGATTTTTATTCGAGAAGTATATATAAATTATTTTATAATGTGTACATTTCTGCGCCTTTGTCGGATTATATCATTAATTATTAAGGCATAAGGTTATTACTTTTAATATTAGTATATATTATATATAAGAAAAGGTATGCTTTGCATACCTTTTCTTAGAAAAATTAAAAAATATTTTAGCCTTCTACAGTTTTTTCTGTTATAGTGCCGTTTGTATTTACGAGCAGTGTGCCTTGCAAATATTTCTCATTATGCTGGCTCGCATCAAGGCCTGCTTCTTCTTCTTCCTCACTTACCCGGAGTGGTAAAATGAAGTTGATAAATTTAAATATCAGGTAAGAAACAACAAAGCTGTAAGAAACCGCAATAAGCATTGCTTTTAATTGCGTAAAAAAGAAAGCGGGATTTCCATAGAATAATCCGTCATTGCCCGCAGGGTTTACGCTTTTAGTAGCAAACAATCCTGTCATTAACATACCTACAATGCCGCCAATACCGTGGCATGGGAACACATCCAATGTATCATCAAGCTTGGATTTAGATTTAACGTACACAGCAACGTTTGAAATGATGGCTGCAACCACACCAATAAAGATGCTTTGCGGAATTGCTACAAAACCAGCAGCGGGAGTAATAGCAACCAGGCCTACAACTGCCCCAATACAAAAACCCAACACAGAAGGTTTTTTACCTTTCATTACATCAAAAAACATCCAGGATAAACCTGCAGCAGCGGCAGCGGTATTAGTAGTGGCAAAAGCCGAAACCGAAAGGGCATTTGCCGCAACGGCAGATCCTGCATTAAAACCAAACCAGCCAAACCAAAGAAGACCTGTTCCTATAAGTACGTAAGGTATATTGGCAGGTGGTATCTCTTCCTGTGCCATGTGAACCTTTCTGCGTTTTAAAACCATTGCACCGGCAAGTGCTGCGCAGCCGGCAGAAATATGCACAACTGTTCCGCCTGCAAAGTCAAGAGCGCCCATCTTTGCCAGAAAACCTTCCGGGTGCCATGACCAATGCGCTAACGGCGCGTATACAAGAATACAAAACAAAACACTGAATAACACGTAAGCTGTAAAGCGTATTCTTTCTGCAACTGCACCAACTACCAGTCCCGGTGTAATGATTGCGAACATTAACTGGAACAATGCAAAAAGAGTTAGCGGGATTGTTGGCGCAAAAGTCCATGGGGCGCCCGATGCAATTCCTTTAAAGAAAAAGTGATCAGCTGGGTTGCCAATGAAGCCGCCTATGTCTGAACCAAAGCATAAACTGTAACCTACCACTACCCATATAACACTCACGATACCAGCGGCAATCAGGCTTTTGATCATAGTCGAGAGCACATTTTTTCTGTGCACCATGCCTCCGTAAAAGAATGCAAGACCGGGAGTCATTAAGAACACAAGCGCGGTGGCTACTATTAGCCAGGCCGTATCTGCTGCACTATAGGTGCCTTTGTCGTCATAAGCTGAAAACGAGGGAACAAAAATGCTTCCGATTGCCACTACAACAAGTACGAGGAATGGCGCAATTTGTTTAAAGCTGATTTTTTTCATTTAGAGGGAATTTCAAATTAAGAAAATTATAATATAACAAATAGTGGTATAAAAATACATTTTTATTCAATAGATGGCGAAAATCACTCAAATATTTTTATATAATATGGTATTTGTGTGGATAAATTCTAAAGACAATTAGATTAGAGAGGGGAAAGGGAAACAAAACAACATATATCTAAATTAATAATATATTATTAAAATTAATGTAAAACCATTGGTTATGGTTTTCCGTATATAAGGCAGCATTAACGTACTTCAAAATAGCGGGGTTTTTTAAGATGAATAAAGGGCTGCTTTTTAGTGGCCCTTTCTTTAGTTTTGCCTATATGAAAGTTGCCGTAACAAAATTTTTACCGGGAATAATGTGGGTATTTGTAATATTTATTTTGCTTATAATGCCCGGGTCTGATATTCCTGCCAATGAATGGTTCGAGATACTATTTTTTGATAAATGGATTCATACAGGTCTTTTTGCAATATTGGTTTTTTTATGGGCACTGCCGCTGAACACGCAGGTGAACAGAAATGTGTTTTTGACCGTGATTATTATTTTGTCAGTTTTATATGGTGTTGCCATGGAGTACGTACAAAAACACATCGCTCCCACAAGAAGTTTTGATATTACTGATATGATTGCAGATACGGCTGGTGCATTAACGGGTGCGGTGGTTACAACGATTTTTTATAAGAGGGATAAAAAATAAATAGGCCCCTGTGGAAACAGGGGCCGCAACCAAAACTAACTGCTTATGAGAAAATTGACTAAGTTTCTATTGTTACATTTTACAAACCGGATGCCAGAAATAAAATCTATTTGTTAAGTATCTCCTAATCGCCCCGTTTTTATTTCCTGTCCCGTGTTATTTATAGATGCAAATTTCAGTCAAAGTTTAATAAGAAAATGTTAAGTAAAAGTCGAATTCTTGTTAATCGTTTTTACTTCAAAAACCAAGCATATAACCAAGGATTACCGTTGCTGCACCGGTATTGCTTTGCCCATTGGCTTCATCTTTCTGAATTGGTCTAAAGCCATAATTCCCACCTGCTGTCAAAAAAAACTTGCTATCATTTTTCAGTTTCAGGCTTACACCCAAACCTCCCTGCACGCCAACATTAAACCTGTTGATATCGTTGATCACATTTGTGGTTGCGGCAAAATCTGCAGGTGCCGGCAATGCCGGCTGTGTAAGTTGTTCATCAAAATACACATTGCTTTTGCCTGATGAGAGATTTTTTGCACTCAGCAGGTATCCAACATATGGCCCGCCGTTTACAAACAGTCCGAATTGATTGTTTAAAGCGTATTCCAGTTTAATAAGTACAGGTAACTCCAGGTAATTGAGGTGTACTTCATTACTGAACACCGCATAAAAATATTTAGGCACATCAGTACCAGGTGGGAAGAATGATGTATAAGGTTTGCTCGAAATAGCCTGTAAACCACTTTTTTTGCCGCCCTGAGATGCATAATTCAATTCCGTTTGCAGGTAGAAAAAGTTGGATAGCTTATACGCCGCAACAACGCCAAAATACGGACCCTGTATAGAAGACCAGCCCCTGCTAACCGGGTTAGAAGACGATGATTTTAAATTTGGTATGCTTACACCTCCTTTAACACCCACCCATACAGATTGTGCGCACGCAACAGAACAAAAGAAAAGACATGCAAGCAAACCAGTTAAAAAGTGTTTCATTAACTGTTCAGTTTTGTTACTAAAGTTAATCAAACACCCTGTTGAATGTAGAAAGATATTTATGTAGCCGGCGGTACAACCTGTGGCATCACCTGTTGCCACGCTCGGTTCAACGTTCCACTTTTATGGCATCTGTCCCGGTTCGGGCAGGTTTACAAAAGCGTGTTTCTAGGATTTGAGTTGAAAGTGGAAAATTGTACCGGCCATGTAAAAAATGCCACACAAAAAAGCCGGAATTTTCCGGCGTTGTTTACGTAGAAATAATGAGCTTAATTAAAGAAGCCTTTTACTGTATCCATAATTCCGCCGTCTTTTCCATTGTTGAATTTTGATAAGACGTCCTGTATATTTAAACCACCGGCCGAACCACCGGAAACTTTTTGTAAAATATCCTGCAGGTCAAAACTATTATCATTCGGGTCATTTGTTTTATGTACAAATTTGCCCAGTATGTTGGGAATAAGATTGTTGGCAATGTTGGCAGCCTGCGCACTGTCAAGACCAAACTTTTCCATCAGGTTTTGTACAAAGCCACCCTTCATGTTTTCAGCAAGAGGCGATGAGCCGGCATTGTTTCCATTGGTAAACATTCCAACTACATCATTAATATTACCACCGGCTATTGCTCCTTTTAAAGTATCGAGAATAGAAGAGGAGGCCAGCCCTACCGCTTCATCATTTCTTTCATTTGGAATGGCGGGGTTATTAATAATACTGTCACCGGCGTTTTCTTTTACAAGATTGATTAAATTTTCCAGCATAGCAATTCATTTTTGTGGTTAGGTAATTATAACTGGTAAGATACTTATAGCAGCGGACATTATAACAAATATTGATCATCTGCAGCGCCAGGTTGTTACCAGCCGCATTTTTAACGCTTAGCCTGCGCACAGGTCTTCGCGTTTGCCCAATAATGCTTAACAGTTGAAGAGTGCGACGCAACAGGCGATGCCATCATAAACAACAGCCTGGTAACAAAAAGATTTATTGCAGTTTTGCGAGTGCGGCATCCAGCTTTTCGAAAACAGGTTCTATTTCTTCCAGGCGGCATGTGCCCACACTTAACCTGTACCATGGAGAATTGTTTTCTGCACCGAAGGCGTAGAAGGGCACCACAGCAAGTTTTGCCTCATTCAAAATATAATCTGTTACATCATGCTGTGTTTGTAATACATGGGTGCCATGCTTTTTGCCGGTGAGGTCAATTTTTATGGTTAGGTATATGGCTGCCTGTGGTGCAATTGCATCTACAGCATATCCTTTTTCCCTCAGGGTTATAAAGCCTTCGTAGATTTTTATAAGGCGCTCTTCCAGGGCGGCCCTGAACTGCGTAAGATAAGCGTCTACGGCTGTAGTTTGTAAAAGGTAAGCGGCTACCGCTTTTTGCTCTGCCATTGGCGCCCACGCACCTACGTGGCTTAGCAATGCTTTCATTTTGGCAATAACATGCGACGGCCCCAGTGCCCAGCCCACACGTACGCCTGTAGCTGCAAAAACCTTTGAAATGCCATCGATAAAAATGGTATAAGGTTTTATGGCAGGCCTTAATTCGAGCGGGTTGTAGTGTACCGTTTTACCATAAGTAAGCATACAATACATCTGGTCAAACATAAGGTAAAGCTTTTTCTCCCCCGGCCCGCGACTGGCGTTTTCTGCTATAATAAGGTCACAGATTTTTTCGAGTTCTTCTTTTTGAAGTGTTGTGCCTGTTGGGTTTTGCGGTGTGCATAAACAGATCAGCGCAGCACCTTTTATGTGTTTTGCAATATCTTCTGCACGGGGCATGAAGTTGTTTTCTGGCGTAGCATCTATCAGGCAATGCTCTGCACCATTCATACTGGTGTAGTGGTTATTATTCCAGGATGGAACGGCATAAATAACCTTATCGCCCGGGTCTGCCACTGTTTTAAACAGCGTGTAAATAAGTGGTCTGCCACCGGAAGCAATGAGTATTTCATTAAGCTCAAAATCCTGGTGCTGATACCTGTTGATGAATTGCTTTACGGCATTCCTTAATTCAAATACGCCATCTGCAGGCGGGTAATTGGTATAATGACTTCTGTAAGCATCCACTATAAGGTTTTCCAGTTCCTGCGGAATAGGAAAGACGTTTGGATCAAAATCTCCGATAGTAAAGTTGTAAATCTTTTCGCCCTGTCTTTTTCTTTCGTTGATCGCATTTCCAAGTTTCACAATTTCAGAACCTATAAGGGTTTCGGCTAGCCGGCTTAATTTAGTCATAGCGTCGAAGGAATTATTGCCGTGCAAAAGTACGGTAGCATGTGTTTAAATGAAAGATAAAATGATAATATCAGTAAAATGGTGTAATGCTGTTTGCCCCTGGTGTGAAAAATCACATACGCATATGTGATTTTTCACGTTTATGGATGTTTGTATACCACTTTATTTTGCATAATACCATTATCTATTATTTATTAACCCCTCAAATGTTATTTTATGGCAACCTGGCAAGAAGTAAAAAACAAGGTACAGGCATTCAGAAGTTATGTGCAAGGTTTAACACCTAATGCAAAATCTGCTGCTAAGTATTCTTTCATGATCAGTAAAGACGACATTAAAGAACTGATCGACCAGGCAGGCGGTGTAACACAACTGGATGGTTTACGTGCCTACATTGGTGCCGACACCATTGAAGGCCAGATGGTACCCACCGTTTATTTTGTAGCCGTTCAAAAAGCGGGTACTGACCAGTACAACGATTATGATCTGACGATGACGGTGCCGACAGGCAGCACACCGTTGATTGGCAAAACAAGACCATGCCCTACGATGTGCAGTAGTGCGAACTTTCTTAATTCTTAGCATTATGGCAGACATGTTCTGCCATAATTTTTTCAATGTGCAATAAATGAACATGGCTGATTGGTTTCTAAATTATTCTGATACATATATGCCGCTGTTAGCATTGCTGGCATCACTTTTTTTTATATCCTTCATGGACAAAAAAGAGTACCTGCTGGTAGCCTATTTATCTGTCTGTTTTGTTGTGTTCCTTGTTACCAACCTGCTTGCAGATAAGGGTATAAACAACATGTATTTTTATCATTTCTTTTCCCTTTTCGAGATTGCTTTGCTCGGGTATTATTTTATCAGATGCTTACTGAAGAAGTCAATTGTTTTGTATTGGCTTATACTCGGTGGGTACACGATTTTCTGGTACATCAATATTGTAATCTTTGAACCGCTGGCTGTTTTCAACAGCAATTCATCAGTAGTAGCCAATCTTATAATATTGCTGTTGTCCATGTACAGTCTTTTCGAGATATCAAAAAGCGAAGATGTATTATACTTTCAGCGCCTGCCAAATTTCTGGATTAGCAGTGCATTTCTTGTATCTTGTGCCTTAAGTATTTTTGGCTTTGTTGCCTATAAATACCTGCAGGTAAACAATTACCGTGATGATGCAAACAGAATATGGCTTGTTCCGTTATCTTCAAGTATTATTCGTTTTGTTTTTATTACAATAGGCCTTTTATGTTACAAACGCCGCCGTTCTATATCATCAACCTGATCATTGCTGGCTGCGCCATCATTCTGTTTTTCCTGTTTTTTTTCTACCTCTTCTTTATACAATCGCAGCGTAGAAAAATCCTGCACCAAAAGCAAATGCTCGATCTTAAAGTACAGTTTGAACAAACGATTTTACAATCGCAAATAGAAATACAGGAGCAAACGTTTCGCAACATCAGCCAGGAAATACACGACAATATTGGCCAGGTATTGAGCCTTGCAAAGCTCAATCTCAATACCATTCCACACGATAATGCAACAGACAAGATTTTGCTCACAGAAGAGCTGTTGGGAAAAGCCATTAACGACCTGCGCGATCTTAGTAAAAGCCTGCACCCGGAGAAAATATCAGACATTGGCCTGGTAAATGCAACGCGCCACGAACTATTCATCCTGCAACGTGTGTCAAAGCTCAAAACCGAACTGATAGCAGATGAGTCTGAGATCAACGTAGAACCTAACAAGTCTGTCATTGTTTTTCGTATGATACAGGAAATGCTGCACAATGCATTGAAGCATGCAAAGGCTTCTAAAATTGTAGTTACCATGCGCCAGCATACAGGGCAAACATTTATTGAAATAAAAGATGATGGTATTGGATTCGATGTTGCAACTTTGCAGGGAACCAAAACCGGCATCGGGCTGAAAAGTATGGAGCAACGATGTAAGCTTATGCATGCAACGCTCGATATACAATCAGCAACCGGTAAAGGAACTGCTATACAACTGCATATTAATAACAGTTAATCCTCATTATGAAAAAAGTTGCACTTGTTGATGACCATGCCCTCCTCAGAAGCGGTCTTGCCAGTGTTATCAACAGTTTTGGTGAATACCAGGTAATTTTTGAAGCAGACAATGGCAAGCAATTTATAGAAAGCATTAAAACCAAAGGCAAACCCGAAGTTGTGCTGCTCGATATAAATATGCCCGAAATGGATGGTTTTGCTACCGCCAACTGGTTAAAAAATAACGCACCTGATATTCGTGTGCTGGTACTTTCTATGCTTGATAATGACACCGCCATCATCAAAATGCTGCAGAGTGGTGCAAAAGGCTATATTTTAAAAGACAGCAAGCCAGATATTTTACGCAATGCATTAAGAGATGTTACAGAGAAAGGTTTTTTCTTCAATGACCTGGTAAGTAACAAGCTTATGCATATGATGAGCAAAGGCCCCAACGACAGCAATGAAATGATCTTCCTGAGCGATAAAGAACTTGAGTTTTTAAAGTGGTGCTGCACCGAAAAGTCGTACAAAGAAATTGCAGATGTAATGAATATTACCACCAGGGCAGTAGAATCTTTGCGAAGCAACCTGTTTGATAAACTCGGAACATTATCGAGAGTGGGGTTGGTAATGTATGCAATACGCAACGGCATAATTACGCTGTAATTTTTTTTGAGCCGGCAGTACATCTTTATTCACCGCCTGTTGTGTCACTCACTTGTACTGTATAACTATATGCAGCAAGGGCCACCTTGCTGCCGTTGTACAACCATCCGGCAGCTAAAGTGTTGAATTGCTATCAGCGTTCTTTCAAAACATGCAGGCTACGCTTCGGTCTTCGCGTTTGTTCAATATTGAGCTGAACGTTGAAGCGTGCCACGCAACAAAAGTTCAATGCTTATTCAACAGCCGGGTACATAAATCTTTTACATATTTCTCCTGTATTGACCACCCACTTCATACAGTGCATTGGTAACCTGGCCAAGACTGCAATACTTTACTGTTTCCATCAGTTCTTCAAACATATTTCCGTTATTAACGGCCACTTCTTTCAACCTTTTCAGCGCATCTGCACTTTTGTCTTCATTGCGTTTCCAGAATGCCTGCAAATTTTGTATCTGCTGTTCTTTTTCTTCTCTTGTACTGCGTATTACCTCAGAAGGAATAATGGTAGGAGAGCCTTTTTTGTTGAGGAAAGTATTTACACCTACCAGCGGTAGTTCTCCTGTATGTTTCATGTGTTCATAGTGCAGGCTTTCTTCCTGTATTTTATTACGCTGGTACATACGCTCCATGGCACCCAGTACACCACCACGTTCGGTAATGCGGTCAAATTCTTTCATTACGGCTTCTTCAACAAGGTCTGTAAGTTCTTCTATAAGGAAAGCGCCCTGGTTAGGGTTTTCATTTTTTGCTGTACCCAGCTCGCGGTTTATGATTAATTGTATTGCCATTGCACGGCGTACACTTTCTTCTGTTGGTGTTGTAATGGCCTCGTCGTAAGCATTTGTGTGCAGGGAATTGCAGTTGTCATAAATAGCATACAGGGCCTGTAAAGTAGTGCGTATATCGTTAAAATCTATTTCCTGTGCATGCAAGCTTCTGCCGCTTGTTTGAATGTGGTATTTCAACATCTGGCTACGCTTATTAGCCTTGTATTTGTACTTCATTGCTTTTGCCCATATACGCCTTGCTACACGCCCTATAACACTGTATTCGGGGTCCATGCCATTGCTGAAAAAGAAAGACAGGTTTGGCGCAAAATCATCAATATGCATTCCGCGGCTGAGGTAATACTCTACGTAGGTAAATCCGTTTGCCAGCGTAAAGGCGAGCTGCGTTACAGGATTGGCACCGGCTTCTGCAATGTGGTAACCACTGATACTAACACTGTAAAAATTGCGCACATTTTTTTCGATGAAGTATTGTTGCACATCGCCCATTAGTTTAAGGGCAAATTCGGTAGAGAATATGCAGGTATTTTGCGCCTGGTCTTCTTTTAAAATGTCTGCCTGTACGGTGCCGCGTACCTGTGCAAGTGCATTTGCTTTAATAGTATTGTAAACATCCTGCGGTAAAACTTCATCGCCACTAAGGCCAAGCAGTTTTAAGCCAAGGCCGTTATTGCCTTCGGGCAATCTTTCCGGCGAGGATGGGTTGTAATAAACCGGCCTGGGCAAATGCCTGTATTTCTTTTCAAATGCCTCATCAACCATAGACCATTTATCATTTGCTTCTATCCATTTCTCGCACTGCTGGTCAATGGCCGCATTCATAAAGAATGCCAGCAACATAGGCGCCGGCCCGTTAATGGTCATGCTTACAGAAGTCCTGGGGTCGCAAAGATCGAAACCACTGTATAGTTTTTTTGCATCGTCAACATTTGCAATACTTACACCACTGTTACCAACTTTGCCATAAATATCGGGGCGGTATGCGGGGTCTTCGCCATATAACGTAACGCTGTCGAACGCCGTAGATAAACGTTTTGCAGGCTGCCCCTGCGATACGTAATGAAAACGTTTATTGGTTCGCTCCGGGCCGCCTTCTCCGGCAAACATACGGGTGGGGTCTTCGCCTTCGCGCTTCAGCGGAAACACACCGGCTGTGTAAGGAAATTCTCCGGGAATATTTTCCTGTAGCTGCCATGTAAGTATGTCGCCCCAGTCTTTATATTTTGGTAATATCACTTTCCGGATTTTCAGTCCGCTTAATGATGTGCCGGTCAGCGGCTGTTGAATTATTTTATCACGAACCTTGTATTCAAAATTGTCTTTGCTGTATATTTCCTGCAGGCTGCTCCAGTTGTCTACCAGTTTTTTATTTTCCGGTAATAACTTTACAGCATAGCTGTTATACAACTCGTCTAATGCGGATCTGGCGGCAGCCATATTAGCCTCATCTGCGGCAGTAATGGTACCGTCTATTTTGTACAATGCAGAAGCAATTGCTGATTGCTCTTTTACAGAGTCGTTGTAGCTTTTTACCGCAGCGGTTATTTCACTCAGGTAGCGCACCCTTGCAGGCGGAATAATCAATGATTTACTTACCGTGTCTTTGTGTGTAAAATGCGTAACGTCTCCGAAGGTTGTTTTGGTTTTGGCCGCAACTGCATGAATAATTTTTTCAAATAGTTCGTTAATGCCGGCATCATTAAATTGCGATGCAATGGTTCCTATTACCGGTAAAGCTTCGTCTTTCGCGCTCCATAAACCATGATTGCGTTTGTATTGTTTTCTAACGTCTGCCAACGCATCCAATGCACCTGCTTTATCAAATTTATTAATGGCAATCACATCAGCATAATCCAGCATGTTAATCTTTTCCAACTGAGATGCAGCGCCATATTCAGGGGTCATTACATATAGGCTTACATCACAGTAATCCAGTATCGATGCATCGCTTTGGCCAACACCAGCACTCTCAAGTATAATAAAATCAAATCCGGCCTCTTTGCATACATCAATAGCTTCCTGTACATGCCCGCTCAATGCGCGGTCGCTTTCCCTTGTAGCAAGGCTGCGCATATATGCACGTGGGTGATGGATAGCGTTCATTCTTATCCTGTCTCCCAATAATGCACCGCCCGTTTTTTTCTTTGATGGATCAACCGAAATTACCGCAATTGTTTTATCCGGAAACGTATGGAGAAACCGGCGCACAATTTCATCGGTCACGCTGCTTTTTCCTGCACCACCGGTACCGGTAATGCCCAAAACAGGCGTTATGTGTGTAACAATAATGGAATCGTTTGCCTTGTTGTTTTCAGCGTTCGATATCTTTCGTGCAATCTTTCTTACATCTTTCCATTCTCCTAAATTCATGGCAGTGTTAAAATTGTTGGGATTGCCGTTTACCTCAAAATCACAGGAAGAAAGTAGGTGTTCTATCATTCCCTCCAAACCCATTTGCCTGCCATCATCCGGAGAATAGATTTTGGTGATTCCATATTTATGCAACTCCTGTATTTCATTTGGTAAAATTGTACCGCCGCCACCACCAAATATTTTTATATGCCCGCAACCATTTTCATCCAGCAGGTCTTTCATATACTTAAAAAATTCCACATGCCCGCCCTGGTAGCTGGTAATGGCTATGCCTTGCGCATCTTCTTCTATAGCACATTCCACAATTTCCGCAACAGACCTGTTATGCCCGAGGTGAATGATCTCGGCGCCTTTGCTTTGCATAATGCGGCGCATAATATTAATGGCAGCATCATGCCCGTCAAACAAAGAAGCGGCTGTAACAATCCTGATTTTATGCTGAGGTGTATAAGACATAGCTGCAATATTTAAAGCGCCAAAACTACGTAATTACTTACGCTATTAACAGGCGTTAGTATTGTTTTTTAAAAGAAGGTATGGGCCAGGCTGCAGAATAAGCATTAAACTTTCGTTGCGTCGCACTCTTGTGCGTTTAGTTCTTTACTGAACAACACGAAGATTGAAGCGAATTGGCTGAATAAATGAGTGTGCTGAACAGAACGCGCAAGTGAGTGATACAATTTTTTTCTGCTGACATAAGGCTGTCATATGCCTGTGGTTGCTTTGTATAAAATAACCACTATGCAGGTAAAAACATTTCCACCAATGAAAGTAATGTTCTTCACCACAAAAACCACGCTGGAAGAACTGGAACAGTATGTTTATCAGGTTGCCGAAAAGTTATATGCAGATATATGCAGGCTGCAACTTATACCAGCCGGGCCACAGTTCTGGACGTATATTGGAATGGATGGCAACCCGGCTACAACGTTTACACTCGAAATTGCGGTGCCTGTAAGTAAAAAACCACGGCTGCAACCTGTATTTCAGTTTAAAGAAGTGCCTGCTTTTACATGCGCCACTGCTGTGCATTATGGCTCGTGGGATGAATTGGGTAAAACCTATGCAGCTATAATGCCTTCATTATTGCAGCAACAACAGCTAACCGGCTTTACAAGAGAAATTTATTTGAATATAGATTTTGATAATCCCGCAAATAATATTACAGAAATCCAAATAGGCATTAATTAAAACAAAAAAAATGAAAAAGATGTTGATGTGTACTTCACTGATGCTATTAAATCTTTGTGTAAAATCACAAACACCACAGGTAAAAATGAACGCAGGAATAGTAACGGCCAAACTTGCTGAAACAAAAAAATTTTACCAGTCGGTACTTGGTTTTGGCGTAACATTCGAAAATGACTTTTACCTGCTTATGCATACGCCGGGGCATACGGCCGAGATCAGTTTTTTATTACCCGATCATCCGTCTCAGCAACCCATTTTTAAAAAACCTTTTGATGGAAAAGGTTTATACCTTACCATTGAAACCCCTGATGCAGATGCTGAGTTTGAGCGCATTAAAAAACTTGGCGTAAAGGTAGAAGTGCCCATAAGAGATGAGCCCTGGGGCGACAGGCATTTTGCTTTTTATGATCCTAATGGTATTGGTATAGATGTGGTACAATACAAAAGACCTCAATAATCAGCGCTGTTTAATGACTGGTATGTTAATCACGCTGCTTATATCTCTCGGGTCTATTGATTGCAGATCGCCGGGTCTGTTAAACCTGTATCTTCTGCCGGTGAAACCGCCTGTAACTGTAAGTGCGGTTTTGCCAATATACTCAAACACAGTATTTGAGGATGGTGCACCAGGGGATAAATGATTAGCAGTGTTTGTATTTGCCAACTGGCTTCTTTTGCTTCCACAGTTACACATAGTTTTGCAATTTTAGTGTGATGGTTTATCGGATGAATGTTTAGTTATTATAATGACTGCATATGCAGTATCGAAGATGCATCCTGCAATACAGTACAAGTGTGCGACGCAACAGCAGCTTAATGTTTGTTCAACAGCCGGGTTCAACATTTTTTCTTTCTATTCTTCAAAGTAATCTGCCCTGGGCGGCTCATTGCTTTTAGTGGTTGCCTGCTCCAGTAAGCATGCAGCGCCCGAAAGAGCAAGCCAGCACAGTATTTTTTCCTGCCAGGATAAACCGAGCCATATACCAAAAGGCAAAGCGATCCATATGCTTAAACAATAAAAGCAGTCGAGCAGGCTTCCGAAGAAGCCTGCTCCTGCTTTTTTACGCATGAGAAAAATGATATCAAACGGACCATCTTCTTTGCCGAGCATATGCGTGATACGCCAGACTGCAAAAACGGAAAGTATAAGATATGCAATGTTCATATTAGCTGTTTGCATGTTCCAGTGCGAAGGCTGCAGTCCACGAACTGTCGTATTCATGCAGCCTGCGTGTGCCATCTGTTGCCAATGCTGTAACATAAAGGTTCTCTGCAAATGCTGCATGCCTGCAGGTGCCCAGTAAATCTGCAACATCTACCTGTTTGGTGAATTTACCGGCTGCCAGTGTGTAGCCTTGTGCGGTACTGCCAATGACCATACCACCTGTATTAGCATCGGGGCATGGATTGTTATTGCCGCGCACTACAGTAAAGCTGAGTGTTGCAAAGTTATTTGGGTGTGTTGCCGCAAAAGAAAATTTCACTTTAGAGCTGTTCTTATGCTTGTATTCGGCAAACCCGCATTCCGTGTCTGATGTTGCAGTAGTGCCATCGTTATTGATAACGGTTACATTGTCAATGGATGCATCAGTAGGATTGTTATCAACCCTGAAGGTCATTTTGAAGCCAAATGCATTTGCGGCGATACCTGTATCCTGTATAATATAATCCGCGGTATTAAAATCAGGATACGCTGCGCTCGTAAATCCTGTATTTGAGAGCGGTAAAGAGAGTGTTGTATCGTCCGGGTTTGGCACCTGGAAGGTAGACTTGGGTACACTTACTCTTTCAGGAAGGCCAGCTGTAATCCTGTATAATTCAAATTTAAAATCATACATATCATCCTGCAGGTTGGTGGAATCTATAGAAGCAATTGCGAATGCTTCTGTAAGCCAGCCACGGAAAATGAGCGTGCCGGAAGGTGCAGGAAGACCCGGCTGTGTAGCAGCATCGTGGTGAGGAATGACATAAAGACCGGAGTAGGATGCATCTTTAAGATCGAAGCTCTTACGCTGCTGGAATGGCGGATTGATGCCATCATCAATTTCATCTTCATAATAACGCGGCAGCGGGTTGTCCAGGATGGTCCAGTTTGCGGGAACATCTGCATCGCTGTTTTTCTTATAAGAACAACGGAAGTGCGTAACGCCGCTCGTATGCAGTGTAGTGCCAAAATCTGCAATAACATTCAGCCCGCCACCAAAAGGATTGAGGTACCGAACGCCGGGAACATCAAGGTAAACGTTAGTAAGTCCTTTGGCGTCGAATGATACACCCTGCACAGTTTGGGTGGCACTTCTCTGCAATATATGGCTGGTATAGGCATTGTTACCAATGCTTAGAATTTCAGCAATCTCACCGCGTACATCGGCCCTGCCGCAATGTGGTACGCGGCTGTCGGTAACAGTAATGTTTATTGGAGTACCACAGGTGTAATCCCAGTGTGTATGGCAGGCGCGGCCTGGATTATACACAGTGACCCATTGGCCATCGATAAAATATTCCACCCAAACATACACGTCGGGTTTATCTCCAAAGCAATAGTAATACACATCTGTATCGAAGCGGCCATCACTATCTGTTTCAATCATGGCAAGCTCATCGCAGCTATAGAAGTATGGCCATAGCCATTGCCAATAACAGATGTAAGGATAGATGAGCTGGAAATTGTCAGCCAGTTCAAGACGAAGGTGATAGGCAGAATTGCCTGAGGCGAGTTGTGCTTTAAAATTGTTTTGTGCAAGTGATGCAGCGGAAGCAGTATTGATGCTTTGCGCTTGTGTGTTGCTTTGCATTGCGCTGCGCGATGCAAGCGCATTGATGCGTTCTGCCGGGAAACGAATGTCAGCACCTTTTAGCGGACCGGGATCGGGGATGGGCGGCACAGGCCATTTAATGGCTACGATCTCATCTCTAATCCTGTAAATAATATCATCTGGTAATTGCCAGATAATGATCGGCCACCTGTCAACTTCGCAAATATGTACCCTGGCTTTGCAAACCGGCAATACCTGCAATGCACCACCAATAAATACCTGTTTGGTTACACGACCTGTAACCCTGCATGTGCACCACCACCAGAATTTGTAATTAAGTTCCGGGATGGGCAGCAGTTCAACTTTTTCTTTGAACAGGTTACGGGTGTTGATGTAGGGTTGATAGGCATTTATTTTCTCCAGGTCTTTGAGTGAAGGAACGCCTTGTTTGTTTGCAGGCGCTATATACACCCGTGAATTTTGGAGATCATCACCGGCGGATGACAGGACAAAGTTGCCTTCTTTATCTACTTCTGCAGACTCCAGGTGATTACCTGATTTGTCGTACACGTGCGCGGCAAGCGGAATGTAGCCTTTTGGCTGGCCTTCAAATTTTACAGAAAACTGAAGGCGGTTTTCGTTTTGTTTTTTCATTGTTAGCGGTTAATTAGAATAGTGAATAAAAGTGTAGCGGTATTTTAGCGGGCAGTTGTATTATAAGCAGCAGGTTAAGGGTTGCGTCACTGCACAGGGTGCAGTGACGCAGGTGTTGGTTGTTTTCATTGGTTAGAAGGAAGCGGTGTTTTTCATACGTTAGTTTTTCTTGAAATTATCTTGGATAAAAACGGGCAATTATCATTCGGTTGCGGATACAAAGTAAATGCAAGCAATTGCTGTTTGCAAGGTGATTATACACAAAACTGAGGGTGATTTTTCACCGCGTTGAAGAGTAGTTTTACGATGCTGCACCGGAGTGCCCAATAGAGTGAAAGGCGTTGAAGTGAGTGACACAACCACAGCTTAATAGCAGTACTGACGCTGGTAACCAAAAAAAACCGCCGCCTCAGACGAAGGCAGCGGGGGTGTTTGATTTTTCTAAAAAGCCTAAAGTCAAACTAATTGAATGTTGTTGGAAAAGTATAATTCATTACATGTTGAATTTTTTGCTGCCAATACTGAGCATGTGAAGGTTTATTGTTGATGTGCCGGGTACGGCCTGTTTGTTTCACGGATTGTTGGTTAACAACTTAAAGTGGTGTAAATATATAGTTTTTTTATAATGAAACGTAGATAACGAACATTTATTTCCAATAAGGTTAGCGGGGCTTTAACCATCTTTCAGGATCCATGTTAACGCCTTTTTCATTGGTAACCATAAAGATGATCTGCCCATCTCCACTCATGCCTGCAACTGCCTTTCCCAGTACCTTGCCCGGTTTAACTGCCTGCCCTTTGGCTACGGTAACACCGGCAATATTTGTGTAGGTAGTAAAATATTTTCCATGTCTTATTACAACGGCCTGCCCGTTACCGATATCAAAAACGGCTGATACCTCACCATCTGCCACGTTTTTGATGTTTGAGCCTACGGGCAGCGTTATTTCTACACCTGGCATATCTCCTTTAAGCTTGGTACCGGGAACAATGTAAGGCCCAAAATGTGTTGATACAAAACCCTGGTCGGCGGGCCAGGGCAAACGACCCCTGTTGTTTTCGAAATTGATTGATATGTTTGCTTCTTCTGTAGTTGACTCGAACGGGCTATAGGTACGATCAGATTTTGTGGTGGTCATTCCTGCAACAGGATCTCCGCTTTTGATGCTGGATTTTACTTCAGCATCTTTATTGCCATTTTCTTTAGCAGTACCGTTGTTTGCGGCATTGTTTGCTGCCTGCTGCTGGGCAAGCCTTTTCTTTCGTTCTTCTTCTTCTTTCTTTTTTGCAAGGGCAATTTCACGCTTAATGATGGTTTGCAGGGCCCTGTTTAATTCCTGTCTTGTTTTTTCTTTTGTCTTTAGCTGTGCGGCTATATCTTTTTCCTGCCCTTTTAAATTTTTCAATACTTCATCTTTCTCTTTTTTATCAGACTCGAGCACTGTTAATTGTTTGCCCTGTTCTTTTAAAGTATTGTTTTTCTCCAGCCTGTTACTGGTAAGTACTTTTGTTTGCCTGTCCAGCACCGACTGTGTTTGTTTGATGGCATCTACCTGTGTTTCTCTATATTGGCGGTAGCTTTTGAGATAGGTAACTCTTTTGATGGCGTCGTTGAAGGAAGCTGCCGAAAAAAGGAAATTCAGGTATTCGTAGCTGCTCCTGTTTTTATAAGCAAATACCAGGCTTTTTGCATACTGACCTTTAAGTGTATCCAGTTCTTTATTGAGGCGGTAAATCTCTACCTGGTTTAAGTATATATTGTCTGTTAAACGCTTCAGATCTTTGTTGATGTTATTGATAAGCTCCTGGCGTGCCTGGATTTTTCTTTGTACTGCATTGTATTGTGCCAGCGATTGCTTTTTATTCTTTTTAATGTCTCCAAGCGTTTTGTTCAGGGAAGCAATCTCCTGCATTAACTGTTGCTGTTTTTTCTGTATGTCTTCTTTCGATTCCTGGGCTACGGCAGCAAAAGCGAGTAGTGATGATAAAAGGGCTATGCAAAGTTTTCTTATCATAACAGATGAAGTTAATGTGGGCTAATAGCTAAGTTAACGCATTGGTTGAGCGATTATTACCCGCGTTTATAATTTTTAGGAATATTGAAAGGATAATCCTGTGGTTTGTTAAAACTGTATTGCTTAAACTCTATGTTTATATCAAGCTTCGATTTTTCTGCAACGCTTATTCGTCTTTTGGTAGAAAAGTAAAAGTCACCGGCATTTTCATAATCATCGTATGTAATATCGCAGGTGCGGTTGCGGATGGGGTTAACGTCATCGAGTTTACTGTGCTTTATTCTAAAGTCTCCGTTTTCCAGCGTTAGCAGGTGTTTAAACACGTTCCCGATCATTAATACCAGCAGTTCATCCTGCTTGTTTTTGTAGGAGACAATGTTGCTGTCTATAAAAACCGGGTTGCCAACAATTACATCCTGCAAAGAATAAAAGTCGAATGGTATCTCCGTAATTTCTTTCAGGTATGCCACACTTCTGTATTGCACATTTTTCTGTAGTTTGTTCATCAGTTTCAGGCTGTCTTTGGTTACCAGCAGCCGGTAACCTTCTATACCTAGTGCGCCTGTAAGAGACAACCAGATAACGCTGTCTTTCTGAATACGTACATAAGCAGTCGCCTGGTCGCCGCCGTCTTTTCCCTGGTAGTCTACTTTTATTTTAGCCGAGAAGGTATTGAAATCAATGCGGCGCTGGTTAAGACTGTCAACAATATGCTTTACTATTGAAAAAGAATCTACCGACGGTTTTACAATAACGGTAGCAACCGTATCTTTTTTTGATATTGACTGTTCTATGCGCTGTACTTTCTTCGCCGGGCGACAAGCAAATAACACTGCAAACAAAACACTCCCTAACAATATTTTTTTCATGCCTCTTTTTTAAGATTTACCGGTGTGTCCAAAACCACCACTTCCCCTGGCTGTTTCGTTGATGGTGGTTGTTTCGATCCAGTCTGCTGCAATAATTTTTTGAATGACCATTTGTGCAATCCTGTCTCCATGCTGTATCATTTGTTCTTCGCTAGACAGGTTGATCAGGATCACTTTTATCTCTCCCCTGTAGTCAGCGTCTATTGTACCTGGTGTATTTAAGCAGGTAATGCCTTGCTTTAGTGCCATACCACTCCGGGGTCTTACCTGCGCTTCGTAGCCATGTGGCAACTCAATAAATATACCAGTTGGTATAGCTATTCTTTCCAGTGACTGCAATGTTACGGGCTCAGAAAGATCAGCGCGCAGATCCATACCTGAAGAACCGCCTGTAGCGTATGCAGGCAGTGGATTAGACGATTGGTTAATGATTCTTACATTAATTTTTTCCACGGCAGCAAATGTAGATAAATGATCTCCTTATTGGTGATGCTTCAACCACCTCCTGTGTTAAAGTTACACCGATTGCAACAATACGGTAGCATAAGCCATCAAACCTTCTTCCCGGCCCACAAAACCCATGCGCTCGGTAGTGGTAGCCTTTATAGATACATCTTTAACGGTTAAACCCAATATGCCTGCTATTGTTTGCTGCATGTGCGGTATATACGGCTTTATCTTTGGGGCCTGCAGGCACAGAGCCGTGTCTATGTTTACAATGCTGTATCCTTCTGCATGTATAAGCGCTGCAGATTTGGCAAGCAAAATTTTACTGTCAATGTTTTTAAAGCTGTTGTCTGTATCGGGAAAATGTACACCAATATCCCCAAGGCATGCAGCGCCAAGCAAAGCATCGCAAATGGCATGCAGCAATACATCGGCATCACTATGCCCCAATGCCCCTTTTACGTGGGGTATTTTTACGCCACCCAGCCAAAGGTCCCGGCCTTCTACCAACTGGTGAAAATCTACACCCATTCCGATTCTTAAACCCATATTTTTTATGTTTGAATTATTATGAGCCCGGCTTTTTTGATAACTATTGAGCTTTTGTTGCGTCGCACTCTTGTACTGCAGTAGTCCTTTCAGCACCCATAACGCTACCGGCGTGCACAAAAAAAACAGGTTCAATAAAAGGGTAGCGCATGCAGTGCTGTTATCAACCCGGGCGAAGGAAAGAAAAAATAGGCAAAAAAAGAGCGGCATCTTTAAAGATGCCGCTCTTTTATACTAATATGTTTAAATCTGTGTATGCTGACTGTAACCGCTTCGCCTGCTGAATAGTATTGTTTCAGTACAAGTGAGTGACACAACAGGCGGTGAACAATGCGGTGCAGCCGGTTGCCAACCCTTATTCTGCGGGTTCGCCAAGGTTGAATAACACGCTGAAGCGGATGGTATTTGACAATGCATTTCTTGTAACACCCTGCCCTGAAGGCGCGAGGTAAGAAAAGTTAAAGCCAAAAATATTGTACTTTAAACCTACGCCGGCTGTAAAATAACTTTGACCACCCTGGCTCTTAGGCTGCAGGTAATATCCTGCTCTTAATGAGAACTGGTCATTGTAAGTATATTCTGCGCCAACTGCAGCGGTGTTTGCTTTATTGTCAAATGACTGGAACCAGCTTGCGGCAACACTGGAATTGCGGTATTTATCCAGCTCTAAAGAATCCTGAACCGGATCTTCTGTATTGCCCGGAGGCGCGGGCACCAGCAGGTGATTAACATCTAACCCGAGCGTAAATTTGTGCAGGTCTTCCATGGCCCAGGTATATGCAATACCAATACCCAGGTTGGCCGGAATAAAGTCTTTGCCCCTTGCATCATCTGTATAGCCTATTTTGGTACCGAGGTTACTGATAGCTAAGCCATAAGTAAAACCTTGGCCGTTTTCATCAAGACCATTTCCATATAAAGAAAGATCAGCAGCCATTGCATTACCTGCTTTGTACGTAACACCGGTAGATGATACGGCGCCTCTTGCCAATGCAGAATTGATATACCGTAATGCTACACCTACGCCCAACTGGTCAGAAATCTTCCTGGAATAGCCGAGATCAAAAGAGAATTCCCTTGGTCTGCCGGTAGAAGTTAGGTTGCCATAATAATCTGTAAACTGAATATTGCCAAGGCTGAAATAACGCAAACCAGCAGAAAGTGAAGACTCTTCATCAAGGTTGTAATAACCACCCAGCGTTGTAAGGTAAACATCCTGTGCGATGTCTTTTAACCAGGGAGTATAGGTAGCCGATATTCCTGCAGGATTGTTTGCAAAAGGTAGTTTTGCCCTGTTCCAGAACACCGCATTTGCATCGGGGGCAGTAGCAATACCTACATCGCCCATACCGCCGGCTCTGGCATCTGGTGAAATTCTTAGAAAGGGCACTGCAGTAGTAGTTACGTTAATGGTAGACTGGGCTGATAGTATTTGAGCTAAACCAAAACTTAATACGACAGATAAAGCAGTTGATTTTAGTTGAATCCGCTTCATTTATATTTTTTTTACAATTGTTAAATAGCTGAATATTCAATAGGCTATCTTAAAACCGGTGTTTAAAATTTTCAGCAAAAATAAAAAGTAGAGTTTTGGTCTATATAAGAACTGGTTTTGAAAATTTAGAACAATAAGGGCATCTCTTTATCAGACAAATATGTAACTTTTTTGCTTCTTACCAAACAATGAATTGGTGGTAAATAAAAATCAGCCATGCTGTAAACGACAGAATGTGTTTGTTGTTGTAATAAATATCGATTTAAGCACGTAAAACTTTTATATTCGCACATTCCAAAAAAAAGATACAATATTCCACTTTCGTTATCGTTCTATAACTTGTAAAAACGGCATCTCTCATGTATAAAATAGTTAGAAACAGCTTATTTATTGCCGCAGTTCTGGGATTTACCTCCTGTAAGAACGGAAGCATTTTTAAAAAGAAACCCGAAAAATCAGACGTAACCGGCTGGAATTACAATGATAAGAACCAGGGAGGGTATTACGTTTTTAAAGCAAAAGACGTAAAAACCGGACCCGGTCTTGTGTTTGTACAGGGTGGTACATTTACAATGGGTGCCAGCCAGGAAGACGTGATGGGCGATTGGAACAATGTTCCCCGTCGTGTAACAGTTAACTCCTTTTTTATAGATAAAACTGAAGTTGCCAATGTTCACTACCGTGAATACCTGCATTGGCTAAACAATGTATTTTCTGATCCGCAATATGAAGGTGTATTGAGAGCAGCTTACCCGGATACATTGGTGTGGCGCAGTGAGCTGGCATATAACGAGCCTTATGTAGAGTTTTATTTTCGTCACCCATCGTACAACTATTACCCTGTAGTAGGTGTAACCTGGAAACAGGCACATGATTTTTGTATCTGGCGTACAGATAGGGTGAATGAGAATGAATTGGTAAATTCTGGCTACCAGAATAAAAATGTGATTAAACAGGAAATGAACGGTGGTGGCCAGGATAACTTTAACACCAAGTCTTACTTATTGGGTGAATATGAAGGTATACCGGGTAAGCCAAAGAAAAACCCTTTGTTGGATGCACAGGGAAGGCCTCGTACCAAGGTGCAGTTTGAAGATGGGATCATGTTTCCTGACTACAGGCTTCCCACAGAAGCAGAATGGGAATACGCTGCTCTCGGTATAATAAATGAAAATCCCAAACCACGCAAATCTGAAAAGAAAAGAGGCGAGGAGTTGGTTGCCAACAGGCAGATCTATGCATGGAAGAATGAAGGTTATGATAACCTGCGCTATACCAAACGTGGGTCCTGGCAGGGTGCTTTCCTTGCAAACTTTAAGAGAGGAAATGGTGACTACATGGGTACGCCGGGTGGTTTGAACGACCGTTCCGCAATCCCAGCCCCTGTATCGTCTTTCTTCCCGAACGGTTTTGGATTGTATAATATGAGTGGTAACGTAAGCGAGTGGGTGGCGGATGTATACAGACCTCAAACCGGCCAGGAAGCCGACGACATGAACCCATTTCGTGGTAACGTATTTACAAAAGTTGATATGAGTGGTGGTGAGGGTAACCTGAGAGATAGTCTTGGCCGTATAAAATATGTTGCTGAAGATGATTCTACACTTGCACAGCGCCGCAATTATCAACATTCCTACGCAGTTAACTACCTCGATGGTGATTCTTTGAGCAAAGTTTACTATGGCTATGGTGTAACTACATTGGTAAGTGATAAATCAAGGGTAATAAAGGGAGGCAGCTGGTTAGACATGCCTTATTGGCTAAGCCCTGGCACAAGACGCTTTGTTGAAGAAGATCAAAGCAGCAGTGGTTTAGGTTTCCGTTGTGCGATGAGCCATTTCGGACCAACTGAAGGTACTTCTTCCAAGTTGGAGAATGGAAACTTCTTCCCCAAGAAAAGACAAAAACGATAATTCAGAGTTAGGTAATAAAAACGGACGATCCCGGCATTCCTGCCGGGATTTTTTTTGCCTGCTATAATCAATGAAGCAGTATTTGCATACAGTTTCCTATTGTGTTTTACATATGCAACCTCCCTGTACCATAGTTTAACTGATGAAGATCATACAAATGGCTGATTGAAATTATCATAACTGCTATGCCATACCGGTAAATTGCATGAGGAAAAAAACATTCAACATAGTCTTAACGCGCTGGTAGTTGTTCCTTTAGCCGTATTGGTTGGCGAAAGCTTCACCTTTACGGCTCTTTTTTTGTAACCGGTTTAGCCATCATTGAGCGAATAAAAAAGCCCGTCCTGATGCTGAGACGGGCTTTCTGGTTCGTTTATCACTGCTATTACTATTGTCCAACCAGGAAAACGGCGTTGCTAAACATCATTTTTCCATTTTCCCAAAATAACCTGAAAAGCACATCATCGGTTAAAACAACAATGTTTCCATTGCCATATTTAACATCGCCAAAAAGCAATCCGTCCTGCAGCTGACTTTTTACTTTGCTTCCTGCAAACCCTGAGATATAGCCCGATCTTTTTATAACCCCAACATTCCAGTCTTCTTTTAAAAATTCGAACATTCGCGTGTCTTGTTTAAGGGTATAATAATAATCAGGATACCCAAATGCAAGCGGGTGCGTATTGTCAAGCTGCACTTTATAGATCGCACCAGGAATGCTTTGCGGTAAAAAATCTCTTTCACGGTCGCCGTATTTCTTCAGATCGGCATAATCATCCTTATTTTTTGCAGTGTCGCCGTTCTGTTTCTCTTTTAAACCCATATCCATGCCCGCTATCTTTGCAGCGCCATTCTCCAGTGCTATAACTTTTCCTCCGCTTCTGATAAAAGCTTTGATTTTTTCCTGCGCTTCATTATTACCAAGTGATCCATAATTACCATTTGGCATTATAAGTACATCAAAATCTTTCAATGTATTGCCTATATTATCAGCATTTATCTGCGTAACAGGATAATTAATTGTATTGTCAAAAAAGCTCCATACCTCTCCTGCAGCATCGCTATAAACTTCCTTACCTGTAAGCAGCGCAACCCGGGGCGCTTTAATAAAATGAATGTATGAAGAACCAAAATCTGCACCTTTGTCTACAAAACCACTCTCTACATCGTCAGGCTGCACATTAAACTGTTTACAGGCTGCGTTTGCGAGTTGTTGCCAGTTGTTGACGTTATTACCCTTAAGAATGATCAAAGTGCCCTGCGCATAATTCTTGCCATGATAAATAAAGGCTTTCTCTGAATAGCGGACTTTCACACCCTGGGAAAGAAGCTGTGCCAGTACTTTAACTGAACTCATAGATGTGTATGGTACAAGCAAACCATAATTAGCAGTAATGTTTTTAGTTGTCTCTGCCTTCTTATAAGGAGTAATGCCCACCTTTTCCCTCAGCGCATAAGCCTTTACGCCATATACAAAAGGAACAGACCATGCTGTAATATCGTAAGTTGCCGAATCGCTTATAAAGCTTCTTGGTTCAAACAATACCTTCACCATGCGACTCTTTGGCTGAAAAGCAGATACGGCCAATTGGTAACCTTCATCGCTAAAAGCTTCATCTTTTCCGGAAACATAATTATAACCTTTCACGTTAGTGGCATTTACGGAACCATACTCTATACCATTATTGTCCAGTAATGTTGCAACAGCATTTAGCTGGTTTGCGTCTTTTGCAGTAAGTATATATGTTTTATAATCACTGCCTGATGCCTTACGGTTATCGTCGAAGTATTTTTTAAATTCTGTCACAAGCCTGGCGGCGTTTTTCGCACTTGTTTCAATGGTTGCAAGACTGGTAGTGTAATGGTGTGTTGAGCGGTCAACCAGTGTAAGGGTATCTCCATCTTTTGTTCTAACACCAAGACCTGCACCTATACCACCCTGTTCGTAAGTCATGCCAATGCTGCCGTTGTATGAAGGATAAGTGTCACCATAAGAAGGATAAAGCAGGTCAAATATTTCTTTGGTAAAGTACAGCCAGCCATTCGCATCAAAATACTTTGCATTGTTTTTACCAATCTGTACCTGGAACTCACGTTGCCACCCGGTAATTACTTCATGATATGGTTCTGCAGCAGGTGCAAAATAATACGGTGCATTGTAGCCTTGCTCGTGGTAATCTACATGGACCTGCGGTAACCATTGATTATAAACTTTTATACGTTGCTGACTTTCTATTTGCGTTTGCCACGCCCAATCACGGTTAAGGTCAAAATTGTAGTGGTTGGTTCTGCCCTGGGGCCATGGCTCCTGGTGCTCCCTTGCAAAGGGATATGCGTTAAAATTTTTACCTGCCGCATTGTTGTACCAGTTTACGTACCGGTCTCGCCCATCAGGATTAATACACGGGTCAATTATAATAACAAGATTTTTTAGCCACTCTTTTGTTTCCTTGTTGGCCGGGTCTGCCAATGCATACAATACCCTCATTGCAGCCTCAGAAGAAGACGGTTCATTGCCGTGCACGTTATAGCTCAGCCAAACGATTGCAGGCATGCCTTCTGTTTGTGGCGCCATTTTATCTTTAGCAATTCCTGCAAGACGCAGGTTATTGGCACGAATCGCGTCGAGTCTTTGCAGGTTTTCGGGTAAAGCAATGAAAGCAAGCATAAGATCCCGCCCCTCATATGTTTCGCCATATTTTTCAAGCTTTACCATATCAGGCCTGGCTTGCGCAACAGATTTAAAATAATCCACAATTTTAAAATGCCGGGTAAATTTTGTTCCAACTTTATAACCAAGAAAATCATCAGGAGATTGTACTGTTTGTGCCTGTACATGTAATGCTCCCAAGAACACAAACGCCAGCAAAATTTTTCTCATAAAAAATAGTTAGTAGTGAAAATATACAAACAAATCATTGCAGCCAAATGACGTTGAATAGTGAATACTTCTTTTTATGGCATACCGGGCTTATATTTGGAAGGATACTTGTTTAAACCGGTTTGCTTACCAAAATACGTTCAACGTGTCACCACTACAACAAATCCTACAGTACAAAGTCGTAGCCATCCTGCGCGGTATGCCACCCGCCGAAATAATACATATCGCAAATGCATTGCACAATGGAGGAATAAGATTGCTGGAGGTAACTTTAAATTCTGAGAATGCGCTTGCCGTTATTGAAAAGCTTGCTCATTTGTTTAAAGGCAAATTGCTCATAGGGGCAGGCACCGTATTGAATGCTGCTGATGCCAATAATGCAATTGATGCGGGTGCTGAATTTCTCATATCACCAAATCTGGATGTTAATGTTATAGCTGCAGCCAAAAGAGTTAACATTGTGAGTATCCCCGGCGCATTCACACCTACAGAAATTCTTTCAGCGCATAACAGTGGTGCAGACATCGTTAAGATATTTCCATGCCTGAATGCATCTTATGTAAAAAATATTCTGGCACCATTAAATCATGTAAGGGTTATGCCTACCGGTGGTATAGACGCCAGCAATATTCACACATTCGCCGCAACAGGCGCCGTTGCTTTTGGTATTGGCAGTGCCCTTGTAGATAATAGTGCAAAAGTTACGCAGCATTACCTGCATCAGCTTACTATAAAAGCACAACAGTTAACAATGGCGCTGCACAACGCAGCGCATGAATAATTTTTTGTAACAGGCTACAGAATATGATTCAGCTTTTGTTGTGTCACTCACTTGTACGCTTTTACCGCTATTGAACATATGACCCATTTTATAAGCTGCGATTGGGGAACAAGTTCCTTTAGATTGAGATTGGTGGAAACAACCTCGCTTTCCGTCATTGCCAGCATTACCTCTTCTCAGGGTATTGCCATAACCCATGGTAACTGGCAATTGCAACAAGATATATCGCGCATTGATTACTTCAATAATTACATCCTTTTTCAGTTGCAGCTTTTGCAGGAGCAAAGCACTGTCTTATTGCAAAATCTCACCATTGTAATTTCAGGAATGATATCTTCGGCATTGGGTATGATGGAACTTCCTTACAAACGAATACCATTCCTCATTACTGCGGCAGAACTGCCCGTTCATTCAGTAGAAGCAACGGAGAAAATGCCGCACAGGCTAATGATCATTTCCGGTATCTGTTCAGCAGATGATGTAATGCGGGGAGAAGAAACAATCGTAGCCGGATGTATGGAAGATGCTTGTATTGATCGGCTTTTTATTTTACCTGGTACTCATTCCAAACATGTAACTGTAAAGGGCGCAAGCATTGTTGACATAGCAACCTATATGACAGGAGAACTGTTTTCACTGCTGGTTTCAAAGAGTGTACTGGCCGGGTCAGTTGAAGTGAATGAAGATATTATTGCAGGCAACTTCTTCCATATGGGCCTGCATAATGCAGGCAACACTTCATTGTTGCATACTATTTTCCAGGTAAGAACAAACACGCTGCTAAAAGGTATAAGTAAGCAGGACAACTATGCGTTTCTCAGCGGTCTGTTAATCGGCGAAGAACTGGTACAACTTGCCGGTGAAACCAGGCAAATTGCCCTTGTTTCATCCGGCCGGCTAATGGAACTTTATAAGAAAGCTTTGTCGGTACTTTTGCCGGGCCGGGCTGTGCATGATATCGATGCAAGCAATGCATTGGTAAAAGCACATGCAGCTATATTCCTGCACTATCAATAAATTCACATCAAATAACACCATATGAAAAAAGTTTGTACATACACCGCCGGCATCCTGCTGTTTACAGCCTGCGCAGAAAATAAAGCAGGTGCTGATGCAGACACTTCTTCAACCATGCATGACAGCGCTGTTGGTAAAATAGAGTTATTCGACCCGGCAGCAAACAGCCTGGTAGACAGCAATGCTGTTATTGATGTAATAGCAAAAGGATTTACCTGGAGCGAAGGACCTGTATGGCTGGCCGGCAAAAAGATGCTGCTGTTTTCTGATGTGCCGGAAAACAAAATATACCAGTGGCAAGAAGGAGACACGGCAAAACTGTATTTAACACCTTCCGGTTATACAGGTACTACAAAACGCATTGGTGGCGAAGACGGCTCCAATGGTCTGGCGTTAGACAAGCAGGGCAGGCTTTTACTATGCCAGTCCGGTAACAGGCATGTGTCAAGACTAAATAGCCCGCTCGACGATCCTAAACCAGCTTTCACTATACTGGCAGCTAACTACAATGGCAGGAAGTTCAATAGCCCGAACGACCTGGTGCAGGACTCCAAGGGCAATATTTATTTTACTGACCCTATTTATGGTCTGCCGCAAAAGGAAAACGATTCTACAAGAGAATTATCTTTTGAAGGAGTGTATAAAACAGACCCGCAGGGCATTACTACATTATTGGTAGATTCCATACAAAACCCTAATGGCATAGCACTAACCAGCGATGAAAAGATACTCTATGTTGCAAGCAGCTCTGCTACAAAGCCTGGTTGGTTTGCTTATAAACTTGATGCAAACGGTAATGTTGTAAGCGGTGGTCTTTTCCTCGATGCTGCACCCATGCGTGCAGCAGCCACAGTAAAGCAAGGTGCAGACGGGTTTAAGCTGGATAATAACGGCAACATTTTTAGTTCAGGCCCTGATGGTATTAACATTATTTCACCGGCAGGGAAAAGGCTTGCGCTGATAAAGATATTTAACAGGCCAACTTCCAATTGTGCTTTTAATGATGCCAAAGATGAACTCTTTATTACTGCAGATGATTATGTGCTAAGGGTGAAACTGCATAAATAGTTGCAGTTGCACCGCGACAGGCATGGACAAAACAAAAGCTGTACCCAAAGCTGAAGCATGCAATAATGTACAAGAGTGCGACGCAAGTAAAGCTCAATAGTAGCAATGCAGCAGGGTACAAAAATCCCTTCCCGTTATCTAATACGATTATGCTTAATTTTACCGACTAAAATAGTTTTGGATGAATCATGAACAGCAAAAGCCTGTGGTTGGGTTTACCTGTGGCGATTTAAATGGCATTGGATTAGAGTTGATTTTAAAAAGTCTTGCAGACAGCAGGATTACAGAAACCTGTGTGCCTGTAATTTTTGCCAGCAATAAAAGTGTGAATTTTTATAGAAAGGTGGTGCCCGACGCCAACTTCAGTTACCAGTCTGTAAAAGATTTTACAAGACTAAACCCTAAACAAATCAATGTGTTTAACTGTTGGGAGGAGGAAGTGCAGATAACACCCGGTCAGTTAAACGAGGTAGGCGGTAAATACGCATGGCAATCTCTGCAGCAAGGGGTGCAATCTTTGAAAGAGGGTCATATACATGCATTGGTAACGGCGCCCATTCATAAAAAGAATATACAATCAGAAGCCTTTAATTACAGTGGGCATACGCCATACCTTAAAGCAGTTTTTGAAGTGGAAGATGTGGCAATGATCATGACTGCCGAAAACATGCGCGTGGCCTTGCTTACAGAACACGTGCCTGTTAATGATATTGCAAAGTTTGTAACAAAAGAAAACATTGTTGCCAAACTAAAAATTGTACATGCAAGCCTGCAAAGAGATTTTGGTATTGATAAACCTAAGATTGCGGTATTGGGTTTAAACCCACATGCCGGCGATGAAGGTCTTATTGGAAACGAAGAAGAAACAATCATAAAACCTGCCATACGCGAGGCAAAGCAACACAACATGCTTGTGTTTGGACCGTATAGCGCAGATGCATTTTTTGCACGCGGCCACTATGAAAAGTTTGATGCAGTATTGGCCATGTACCACGACCAGGGCCTTATACCGTTTAAATCGCTTGCTGTGGGTGAGGGTGTAAATTATACAGCCGGTTTGCCTGTAGTAAGAACAAGCCCGGATCATGGCACGGCATTCGATATTGCAGGTAAAGGAAAGGCCGATCACCTGTCTTTTTTGGAAGCTACCTATAAAGCCATCGACATTCTGCATAAACGTCTTGCTTACGATGATATGCGCAGTAATCCCCTTCGCAAAATGAGTAACATGATTGTTGCAAATGCACAGGATGAAGTAATAAGGGAAGATGCGGAGTAGTTTTATGGGCCAGGCAGTTGAGCAGGTGGCGTCTTCGTTGCGTCGCACTCTTGTACTGTAGAAGCTTTATGCAGCAAAGCGCGAAGACGATCACATACTTTGTACTATCAATCAAATTTTAAACATCAGCTTTAGGACTTAACATATATCATTTTCCCAACTCCGATTATGCAATACACAATAGAGAATAACCTGGTTAAAGTAATTATAGAATCAAAAGGTGCAGAACTGCAGAGCCTTACCCACAAAAATTTTGAAATGGAATATATGTGGAGTGGCGACCCAGCTTTCTGGGGCAAGAAAAGCCCGGTATTATTCCCCATTGTAGGCGGTTTAAAAAATGGTAGTTATACATACAAAGGGCAGACTTACCAAATGAGTCGCCATGGCTTTGCAAGAGACATGGAATTTGAAGTAACCTGGCAAAAGCCTGATGCCATAATGTTTACATTGCAAAGTAATGAGCAAACATTACAGGTATATCCATTCCACTTTTCTTTTTCTATGCGGTACACGCTGGATCAAAATGATCTCAACGTGTCTTACATTGTTGAGAATAAAGGCAGGGAAGAAATGTATTTTTCCGTAGGTGGTCATCCCGCATTTAAATTGCCGCTTATACCCGGCACATCGTATGATGACTATTTCCTGCAGTTTAGCCGTTCAGAAGCATTGAGCAGGTGGCCGCTATCAGCAGATGGATTGATTGAGCAACACACCAAACCATTATTGAAAATATCTGATAAATTGCCGCTCGTTAAAGAGCTGTTTCATGATGATGCACTGGTATTTAAACATCTTTTATCAAAACACATTTACATACGTGGCAATAACACAACGCACGGCATAAAAGTGCATATAGCAGGGTTTCCATTTTTAGGCATATGGGCTACGAAAAATGCAGACTTCATCTGTATAGAACCATGGTGTGGTATTGCAGACAGTGTAAACGCATCTGGTAACCTCAATGAAAAAGAAGGCATGAATAAATTAAACCCCGGCCAGGTATTTGAAAAAACATGGAGTGTGGAGGTGTATTAACGGTGTTTTTGCTTTAACTTATTCGTGATAAAGCTATCGCATGAACTTCATCAAACGGGTACTCAAGCATTTACTTACAAAACCTGTTCTTTATATCGTTGACCGCTTTGCTGCTGCCCCGAAAAGAGACAATGTCTTCGCATCATTAAGCAAACTGTATGAGCAGTCGCTCGACCAACCCGGTAAAAAGAGCGGCAGCATGTTTAGCTTCGATCCTATGAAGCAATCTGTAATCATTTTCTCTGATCAACACAAAGGCGCAAGGAACGGTTCTGATGACTTTCGTCTTGCAGAAGGTAACTACCTTGGCGCACTGGAGCATTATAATAACAACAACTTTTACTTTGTAAATCTTGGCGACAGTGAAGAACTGTGGGAGAACAATATATTCTCCGTGATGAAGCATAATAAAGCAACATTTGAAAAAGAAAAGCTTTTTATCGATAGAAACGCTTACTGCAAAATAATTGGCAACCACGATCTGTTCTGGAAAAACGATCCCTTTGCACAACAATATATTAAAAACATTTATGGCAGAGAGCTAAAGATTTTTGAGGGTATTGTACTCCGCGTGCAGTTAAAAACCAAATATGTGGATGTATTTTGTACGCACGGCCACCAGGGAGACGCACAAAGTGATGGAAATGCATTTAGTAAATGGTTTGTTAGTTATATTTGGGGGCCTTTACAAGCCTTTTTAGAGATTAATACTAATTCTCCATCAGGCAATAACCAGTTGAAAACACTCCACAATCAAATGATGTATGATTGGGTTTATGAACAACCTTATTGTTTATTAATAACCGGTCATACGCATCAACCCGTATTTGAATCCTTAACGCACCTGGAAAGATTATATTTGAAATTGGAACAGGCAAGAGAAAACAAAGACCAGCAAACGATTGACAGAATAGCTGCCGAGATTCCACGACGAAGACGAGAATACAACTTTGTGAACAACGCTTTCAAGAATATGAACCCGTCCTACTTTAACACAGGCTGCTGTTGTTATGATGACGGAACCATCACCGGAATTGAACTGGACAAAGGCTTTATAAGACTGGTAAAATGGAGTTACAGGAATAGCATACCAACCCGGATTGTTGCAGAAGAAAAATCGTTGTACGAACTATTGCCATTTATGGAGTAAAAATCTGTGTCAGCTTACTATTTGGCATATAACGTTACGGCTACCCCCTAATATCTCAAACCAATGAAGCAACCAGCAATGTTCTGTTTGTTTATTATATGCCTCTATGCATGTAATGGCCTTACAGATACGCAACAGGAAAACCGAAACCAGTACGAACTGGTCAATAACTGGCCTCAACTGCCCGACAGCTTTCCACTGGGAGATGTTACCGGCATAGATGTAGATACGTCCGGCAACGTGTTTGTTTTTCACCGGGCCTCTAGAGAATGGAAAGCCGATGTACCAAAAGATCCCATTACTGAAAAAACAGTACTTGAGCTGGATAAACAAACCGGCAAAATCATCAATAGCTGGGGCGATAGTATTTTCTTAATGCCACATGGCCTCACCGTCGATTTTAACGATAACGTTTGGGTTACAGACCTCGGGTTGCACCAGGTTTTTAAGTTTACACACAACGGACAGTTATTAATGACACTCGGGCAGGCAGGTGTAAGTGGCAGCGACCGCCTGCATTTTAATAAACCCACCAGCGTGGCGGTAACCCCAGGTGGCTCTTTTTATGTGGCCGATGGTTATGGCAACAGCCGTATCATCAAATTTTCACCAAAGGGCAAGTTCCTTTTTCAATGGGGTACGCAGGGTAAGAATGAAGGGCAATTCCAGATTCCGCACGATATATCGCTTGATAAAAAAGGTAACGTATACGTGGCTGACCGGGAGAATAAGCGGGTACAGGTCTTCGATTCAACAGGCAAATTTCTGCTCAATATATCAGACACATCTTTCGGTAAAATTTACTCCGTGGAAACAGATACCATACACAATACACTGCTTGCTTCCGATTATGTTTCTACAATTACTGAAACAAAAGGATCAAACATTATCGTGCTCGATTCTGCAGACGTTATACAAAAAAAATATGGCAGAAGCGGCAGTTACAAAGGTCCTGTTTGCCGGTACCACAATATTACGGTAGACAAAGAAGGCAATGTTTATGTAGGCGACATTCTTGATAACCGTATTCAAAAATTCCGCTACAAAAAGAAAGGTTAAGCAATAGGGCAATTATTGTATGCCATTGTCATTTGCAACCGGTTAGGTGCAACTATTATTCGCTTTGCAAAGCATTAGCGTAAATACAAAATAGCATTGTTGCATCAGCAATTGTTTTTCATGGCATCGCCTGTTGTGTCACTCACTTGTACGTTCCGTTTATATGGCAACTACAACGATCTGCTTTATCTAAGCCGTTACAGTATACTACCTGTTTTTTTTGTGGTGCACAAAAATGTGATGACCGCGGTTACCACATCATTGGTCATCAATAATTAATTTTGCGGTGGCTTGTTGGCAGCCACACTATACGCCGGTAGAGCCGGAGAAGCTCCATAAAGCTTTGCAGTACAAGAGTGCGACGCAACGATGCCCGGGAGGATTGTTACAGCCCGGTACAAAAAAATACATACTATGAGAAAAGACGTGGCCGATATAAGAAAGAATTACAGCCTGCAAACGCTAAACGAAAATGATGCCGCCGCAGATGCTATAAGCCAGTTTACAAAATGGTGGAATGAAGCGGTAAACAGTGAAATAGACGAAGTAAATGCTATGACGCTTGCAACAGCATCTCCTGCAGGTAAGCCTTCTGCACGAATTGTGTTGCTTAAAGATTATGATGAAAATGGGTTTGTATTTTTTACAAATTACAACAGCCATAAGGGGCATACGTTAGATGTAAACCCTAATGCTGCGCTTACGTTTTTTTGGAAAGAACTGGAGCGGCAGGTGCGTATAGAAGGCGTTGCGCAAAAAGTTACGGCCGAAGAAAGTGATGAATATTTTTATTCAAGACCTGTTGGCAGCAGGGTGGGTGCCTGGGCTTCTCCGCAAAGCAGCGTTATAGATGGTAGAACATTGCTGGATGGTAATGTAGAGAAATATACAAAGCAGTTTGGAGAAGATGTGCCACGCCCAAATTTTTGGGGCGGCTATAGAATAAAACCATTTACAATTGAATTTTGGCAAGGTAGAAGCAGCCGGCTGCACGATAGATTGCTGTATAGCAAAACGGGTACGGGATGGAAAATCGAAAGGCTTGCGCCATAAGCTTTGCAAGCAGTTGAAAGGTTGATAAGCTTAAACACTTATCAACTCAATCAACAAATAAGTTATGCTTTTTGCTTGTCTTCTGCTTTTGTTGTTTTTACAACTTTTGCAGGACGGCTTTTACCGAAAGAGCCTTTGAAGATTTTACCTTTTTTTGATTTTTTATCACCTCTGCCCATAATTATTGTTTTATAAGTTTATAATAAGCTGCAAAAATGCAGAAAACTCTTTAATTACATAGCATAAAAAAGCAGAAGATGTTGTTTCTTCTGCTTTCTTTTTTGTAAGAACCGTAGATTACAATTTAGCACTCAGTTCTTTACCAGCTTTAAAGCGTGCTACTTTTTTAGCTTTTATTTTGATGGTAGCGCCTGTTTGTGGGTTACGACCTGTACGTGCAGCACGTTTAGAAACAGAGAAAGTACCAAAACCTACCAGGGTAACTTTTCCGCCGCCTTTTAAAGTTTTAGTAACAGCTTCTACAAAAGAATCAAGAGTAGCGTTTGCCTGTGTTTTTGTGATGCCTGCATCATCTGCAAGTTTGGCAACCAATTCAGCTTTGTTCATAATATTTTTTTTATTTGATTAGTACAAAACAAATTTATCTGCTTTTCCCAATCAATGAAATTTTTTTTAACTCTTAAGCAAATTTTATGATGCTGTTAAATGCAGGCGGGCAAAGGATTTCAGCAGAATAACCATGCCCATTTGCAGTGCCTGTTAAAATTGCAACCGGCTAAAACCCATACTGGCAAAGGGTTTTAGCGCTATTCCGCTACAATTCAATGCTGGTGCGGCTTTTGGAACAATATATCATTCTTTTTGAATTGATAAAATTATATTCTTAAAGTATCCACAATTAATGCACAACCTGCATAAGAGAGCGAAAACCAACTGTTTTATCACCCCATTTATCTGCTACCGCCTGCCTCAGTCTGGCTGCATAAATACTGGTATACCGGTTATATGCTGCTTTACTGTCCGCGTAGTACTGTACAGCGTAAGTTATTCCTTCTGTTTCATCCGTTTCCAGCAGCTTTACAAGCTGGTGATTGGTGAAACAGCCTGTATTTAACACTTCAGGAATATGCTCTTCCTGCATCCACTTTAGCCATGCATCGTGCACCGAATGGTCTACGTGGGTTGTAACGTTGTAAATAATCATGCTTCATTTTTTATTTCAGCAAAAACAGGGCAGTGGTCGCTGTGCTTCACATCCGGGTAAATATCTGCAGCCACAATGCTTTTTTCCATGTTTGCTGTCACTGTTATGTAATCAATGCGCCAGCCCTTGTTATTCAGTCTTACAGACGGAAACCGCTGGCTCCACCAGGAGTAGCGGTGCCGCTCATCAGGTCTTATAACCCTGAAAGAGTCTACAAAACCATGTTGCAAAAACTTATCCATCCAGGCTCTTTCTCCGGGCAAAAAACCAGATGAGTTTTTATTGCCCTTTGGGTCGTGAATATCGATCTCTTTGTGTGCAATATTGTAATCGCCTGTTACCACAATTTTTGTGCGTGATTGCTTCAATATTTCAATGTAATCAAGAAACTCATCCAGCCACTGGTATTTATAAGTTTGCCTTATATCTCCGCTTGTGCCCGAAGGAAAGTAAGCGTTGATCAACGTTATATCGCCAAAGTCCAGGCGTATTACCCGGCCTTCTGCATCGCTTTGCATAATACCATTTCCAAACTGCACATTATCCGGTTGCATTTTTGTAAAAACTGCCACACCGCTGTAACCTTTTTTTTCTGCAGAAAACCAATAGGTGCTGTAGCCAAGCGCTTCTATTTTTTTGTAATCCACATCATCTTTCCAGGCTTTTGTTTCCTGCAGGCAAATAACCTCGGCAGGGTCTGTCTGCAACCAATCAATCAAACCTTTTTTTATGGCTGCTCTTATACCGTTTACGTTGTATGAAATAATACGCATCATCAATAATTAGTGGCGCAATTTATCAATAATCGTTAAAGTGCTGCGTGTAATTGTTATGGGCCGGGCAGTTGTATTACTATTTAGCATCGTTGCGTCGCACTCTTGTACAACATAACATTATTCAGCAGTTCAGGGTATGCCGGCGCATGTATCTTACCCACACAAAAAATAATTTATGCAGGAACATGCTGTTGCAACATTTGCCTGTAAAAAATTGTATTTCTATAACACACCTTTTGTTGATATTTAATTTTATTTATTGCATATGGATCAAAGAATAATACCGGCGCACGAACAGGTTTACCTGGATGGCCCAAAGAGCAGAACCTACGAACTGAAGTTTGCATTCCAGGTTTTCAGGCAGTTTATTAAAGGCTTCAGAACATTGCATTTTGTTGGCCCTTGCATTACCGTTTTCGGGTCTGCAAGGTTTAAAGAAGATCATCCTTATTACGAAGCAGCAAGAACTTTTGGTAAACGTATAGCAGGGTTAGGTTTTACAACAATGACAGGCGGAGGCCCCGGCATTATGGAGGCTGCCAACCGTGGCGCTTTCGAAACTGGTGGTACCTCGGTTGGTTGCAATATTGTACTGCCGCACGAGCAAAAGGAGAATCCTTACCTCACCAATTCTGTAACCTTTGACCACTTCTTTGTAAGGAAGGTTTTGCTGGCAAAATATTCTTATGCGTTTATTATAATGCCAGGTGGCTTTGGTACAATGGATGAATTTTATGAGATTCTTACGCTGGTACAAACAAAAACAGTAACACAATTTCCTATTGTAGTGTATGGTACAGCATACTATAAAACGCTTATTGACCAGATCAACTATATGAATGAGCAGGGAACGATCTCTCCCGAAGATTTAAAACTTGTATTGTTTACTGATGATGTGAATGAAGCGATGCTGCATGTAACAAAATATATTGAGACAAACTATAAAATAAAACGCAGAAAAAAAGCCTGGTGGCTGTTTGAAAAACGTTAACTCCAGGCCTTTTGTGAACGATCGCTTTTTGCAATTGTTATTGGAAAACGCTGTTTGTCTTTCGCCGGAAAATCTGCAACAACAATTCTGAGCCTTTTTTGTAAAAAGCCAATGACGGTTTAAGCAAGCTAACAAATAAAGCATGGGCACCTGGTGTGTCTGCTATATGTTTACCGTTACAAACAGCATGTTGTATCTTAAACAATACAGTAACTTCTTCATTGAAACTGACTTTACCAATGCCTTGTAATACGAGGGAGTCTGGAATGTTTTTATTGTAAAAATGCAATTCGCCTGCAAAAGATTGCCACTGTATTTCAGTAACCGGTAAATGTGTTGCTATGAAAGTTATGGAGTCATTATTGCAAAAAGTAAAATGTTTTACTATACCTACCGGAACGCGCTGAGAAGATGTATTGTAACAAAAGAAAACTGCCTGGTCTATTTGTGTTACTTTACTTTGATACGTAGGAACTCTTTCTTTTTGCTGTACGTGGTTTTTCATATTTATCAGGTTTTTGGTTAGGTATTCTTGTTAAAGGTTGGGGTTTGTAATTATCTGGATTTCTGTATACAAGTTATAGAAAAAAGAGTTTGGTTGCTAATAGTATTTAATGATTTACGAGGGAATACATTAGCAGGTTTGCTTCTGATAACATAAGCAAGCAGAAATTTTTACAGGCAGAGTTTGTTGGTTGCACTTAACAGACCATTGTTACTATTATTCAGCTAAAGCGCTTATTTTCGTTAAGCATACATCATTACTTACTTTAATATCTTCATTAATGATTGCGGCACTGGCGAAAGGTTTGGCATTGGGTCTTATATTAAGCATTTCTGTGGGGCCGGTAATCTTTTCTGTGATAAAACAAAGCCTGACCAACGGCCATAAGGGTGGTTTTGCCTTTATTGCCGGGGTTTCTGCAAGTGATATATCGGTCGTGCTGATCTGCAACCTTTTTACCTCCATTTTTGAATCGATCCTCACGCATGAAACCATACTGGGCAGTATTGGAAGCGGCTTTCTTGTATTGATGGGTATTTATACGATTTTTTTTAAAAAGGTAGTTGTGGCTGATGATGGAAAAAACCAGATCAGCGTGATGCGAAAGCGTGATATTATAGGTGTATTTCTCTCGGGTTTTTTTATGAATCTTTTAAACCCGGGTGTACTGTTGTTCTGGATTGGCGCATCTACTGCGGTAATTTCAGGTGCGGCTAAAGAGCGACACCCCGACCAGTATATTCTTGTAGCTTTTTCTGTTTGCCTTTTGCTGAACTTGTTTGCAGATATCTTAAAAGTTATGCTGGCTGGAAAAATACGGGAGAAATTAAACCCGCATAACATTCATATTGTTAACCGCATTGCAGGTATTATTTACATTGTATTTGGGATAGTGCTTGTTTATGGAATTGCCACACATACAATTGTGCATTGATGTTCATTGAATGATGAGATCATCTGGTTATAAGCTGAGTTCACTACGATGTTGCTGAAACTGATCGCTTCAGCCGACATATGAACGGAACGTACAAGTGAGTGACACAACAGGTGATGCCATGAAATACTACTGCCGGCAACATACTTTTAAATCGTTGTTCAGGGAACAGTTAATTTAAGATGTAGCTGTGTTGAAATCGATTACTCTTAGCTGAAGATTTTGCTGCCCGTTCCATTCATTTACATCCAGTGTATATACAATATCGAAAGCGATATCTTTTTTTAGTAATTGAAATTTATAGGCGAGATTGAACCCGATGCCCGTAAGGGTTGTATTGTTTTGCCTGACAACAAACCGTACATGTTTTTCTTTAACGATTTTTGAAAAACCAGTGTCTAACACTCCTTTTGTTAAGAAGACAGGACGCATGTTTTCCGGACCGTAGGGTTCCATTTGTTGTATGATGCTATAGAAGGACGGAGTTATATCTTTGAGCATAATTGATGCGTCGATGATAATCTCTGGTGTGAGTAACTCCGGGTCTATCGTTTGTTGTACGATGTCTTCAAATTTATCAGCAAACTGCTGCACGTTTTCTTCGAGGAGTGTCATACCTGCAGCGGCGAAATGACCGCCATAGCCAAGCAGGGAATCCCTGCATGCGTGTATAGCTTCGTAAAGATTGAAACCCGGAACACTTCTTGCGCTTCCGGCAACGATGTCTCCGCTTTTTGTAAGCACGATGGTTGGCCGGTAAAAATTTTCAATCAACCTTGATGCAACAATACCCACCACACCTTTATGCCAGTGATCTCTGTATATAACGGTGGTTTTACGGTTGATGAGCGTTTGATCGTTCTGGATGATCGACAATGCTTCTTCTGTAATGTTTAAATCTGCTTCTTTCCTGTCTGTATTGTCATTGTGCAGCATTTCTGCATATTCCATTGCTTTTACATAGTCTGTTTCTATAAAAAGCTGTACTGCTTTTCTTGCATCATCCATTCTTCCTGCTGCGTTGATGCGTGGTGCAACGATAAAAACGAGATTGGTGATATGTACTTCTTTTTCCTGTGCGGCAAGCTTTAAAAGAGCTTTTATGCCAATGCACGGGTTTTCATTCACTTTTTTTAATCCGTAGAAGGCGAGAATCCTGTTTTCGCCGGTGAGCGGCACTATGTCTGCTGCAATAGCTGTTGCCACAAGGTCGAGGAACTCCAGGAAATAGGTGTCAGGTAGCTGCCATATCCCGCAAAGCGCCTGGATAAGTTTGAAACCGACACCACATCCACAAAGTTCTTTATAAGGGTAATTGCAGTCTGATTGCTTTGGGTTCAAGATCGCAACGGCAGGCGGTAATTCCTGATCGGGCATGTGATGGTCGCACACGATAAATTCGATGCCCAATGTTTTTGCATATGCAATTAAGTCAATGGACTTGATACCGCAATCCAATGAGATGATCAACGTAAAATTGTTTGAGCAGGCATAATCTATCCCGGCTTTGGATATACCGTATCCTTCGCGATACCGGTGTGGAATATAAAACTCCACATTGGGGTAATGATTTTTAAGAAAACGATACATACAAGCCACAGCAGCTGTGCCGTCAACGTCGTAATCCCCAAATACCAGGATATTTTCTTCCGAAGCAACAGCTTCCTCAATTCTCCTGGTAGCAGCCTTCATGTCCTTCATTAGCCATGGATCATGCAGTTGTGAAAGATCTGGTCTGAAAAAACTTTTTGCTTTTTCGAAAGTATTGTGGCCTCTCTGGATAAGTATTTTGCAAAGTGCGCGATGAATTTTTAAAGCATGGTACAAAACAGTTACTTCATCTTCGTTCGCTGTTAACAGTTTCCATCTTTTTTGCATTGCTATTTCCATTCTTTTCAAACAAAATTTATGCGCTGTTGCTGTTCCTGGTTTTAGGCTGTGATTAAAAACTTCTGTCAGTAGTAAATCTCACAAGGTCTTCCAAGGCGTCCCTGGCTTCAGTTTTTTCAAAAGTGTACAACATTTCAAGGGCTTCGTCTCTGAAAGAGAGCATTTTCTTGTGGGCGTAATCAATGCCGCCCGACTTATATACATTGTCTATAACGAATTTAACTTTTTCCTTATCGGTATTATTGTTTTTTACTATGTATATTATTTTGTTTTTAATGATTTTATCGCAATTGTTAAGCGTATATATTAAAGGTAGGGTTAACTTTTTTTCCTTTATATCATTACCCGTTGGCTTGCCAATGTTTTCATTGCCATAGTCAAACAAATCATCTTTTATCTGGAATGCCATGCCTGTTAATTCACCAAACCGTTTTAATTTTTCTACAGCGTTGTTGTCTTTAAAGGTCGTGCAAGCGCCAGCTCCGCAGGCCGAAGACAACAAAGAAGCAGTTTTACCTTTAATGATATCGTAATAGATGTCTTCACTAATATTCAGGTTTCTTGCCTTTTCAATTTGAAGCAATTCTCCCTCGCTCATCATTTTAACTGCTTCAGACAGGATTTTTAGCACCTCAAAGTCGTTGTTGTCAAGAGAAAGAAGAAGCCCTTTTGAGAGAAGATAGTCGCCCACCAACACGGCAACTTTATTCTTCCAGAGCGCGTTTACCGAAAAAAAACCCCGGCGTTCGTCTGAATCATCTACCACATCATCATGTACAAGAGTGGCTGTATGCAGCAGTTCTACCAGGGAGGCTGCTCTTAAAGTTGAAAGATTTATATCACCGCCAAGCCGGGCGCTCAGTAGAACGAACTTGGGTCGTAACTGTTTACCCTTTCTGTTAACAATATAGCGCATAATGCGGTCCAGCAAAGGAACTCTGCTCTTAACTGCCTCCTTAAAATAATCTTCAAACTGAGCTATTTCGTGCTGAATTACTTGTGTTGCCTTGTCCATTTTTATTACTTGAATGCAAGATTACATCAATTAATATTTATTGTCATGCATCATTTTATTTATAGAAGATGTCTTCAGGAAGGGAGAAAATATATTGTAAAAATTTGGTATTTCATAATCTATCTATAAATTTGTCGGTAGATTTTAAGTGGGAAACATTACAAACAAATCAATTATTACCTATGGCAAGCGGAAAGTTTTTATCAATCTTAGCCCTATCAGGGTTAGTCGCTACTGCTTCATTTGCTCAAAAAAGTGATGCAGATTATGGCTGGGTGCTTGATTCTTCGAAAAGATCAGTGAAGAACATGCCTCAGCAAAATGAGTTTTTAAACAACCAGTATCCTTATCCTTCTAAACCACGCAGCATGTGGGAATTAGGATTAAGTGGCGGTGGTTCTTTTCTTTTTTCTGATATCGACCCTGCATTAGGCTTTGGCGGTGGTATCTCTTTAAGAAAATCTCTGGGACATGTATTATCTGTTAGGGGTAGCTATAATGGTTCTATCAATAAAGGCCTCGACTACCGTTTAAGAAATACAAATGATGGTCTGGCAGGTCCATGGAGAAACAACTACCTCAACAATGGTGACAAATATGTAGCTAACTACAGAACAAAAATTCACCAGCTTTCAGTTGACTTCATCGGAAGCCTTAATACTGCTTCTGGTTACAGAGGTAATCCGAAAACTAACATTTATGTTTTAGCGGGTTATAGCGTTTTAGGCGCTGATATTGATGTTGATGCGCTTAATGGAAATGGTACTCCATATACCTATAGCGGCATTGACTTCACCGGCAAGAGAAGTGATATTAAGAGCGATCTGAAAGATCAACTTGATGGTGAATACGAAACCAACGGCGGTGTTCTCAATGGTAGCAGAGATGCTGTTGGCCGCAGCCAGGATAACTGGTTAATACGCCACGCATTAAACCTTGGTGCTGGTATAGCATTTAAAGTTTCTGAGCGTGTGAACATTGGTCTTGAGCAGAAATTTACTATGCCTTTCGATGATAACCTTGATGGTGTAAATACAGGCCTTGCAAACGATTTCCTTAGTTCAACACAGTTCAGACTGAACTTTAACCTGGGCAATTCTTCTAAAGCAGTTGCTCCTCTTTGGTGGCTTAATCCAAATAACTACGTATACAACGAAGTTAATACTCCAAAACACATGAAGATCCCTACACCAGTATTACCAGATGCTGACGGTGATGGTGTAACTGATCAGTTCGATATGGAGCCTAACACTCCGGCTGGTGCAAAAGTTGACAGCCATGGTGTTAGCGTAGATACTGATGGTGATGGTGTTCCTGATTATAAAGACAAAGAACCTCTTACTGCACGTGACTGCTTCCCTGTAGATACTGATGGTGTTGGTAAATGTCCTGAACCACCATGCTGCACTGAATTGCGTAATGCGATTGATAGCATGAAAACAACATGTGCTATTACTTCATTACCAAGTGTACAGTTTAAATCTGGTAGCCTTACAATCAGCGCGACAACTAAAGCTTTACTGACAAACGTTGCTCAGCAAATGAATGCTAATCCTAATTGTAAAGTAAAACTTACAGGTTACTACAAAGGATCTGACAAGCGTTCTATGCAGCTTGGTTGGGATAGAGTAAGCACTGTGCAGAAATATCTTGTTGAACAGGAAGGTATTGCTGAAAACAGAATCATCTTCAGCTTAAGTGATGGTGGCGATCCTAATACTGTTGACCTTGCGGGTACAACTGAAGAAGGTCCAAACACTATTCCTGCTCCGTTCCCTCAGTTCAAAAAATCTAAATAAGATCTTTATATAAGAGCAGTAAAAAAAGGCCACCATTTTGGTGGCTTTTTTTTGCCTACTTTTTTATTGTTCCAATAACGCGTATACAAACCCATCCACAATTCAGCTGCATTAGTCATTCAGCTGTCATGTTTTACCATGTAGAACAAAGGTTAGTCTTCAATTGTATTAACTTGCATTTTCAAATTCAAAGTAATAATCATGGAAAGTCAGCAATATGATTTTGGTATGATTGGTCTTGGTGTTATGGGGCGTAACCTGCTTCTTAACATGGCTGATCATGGATTTGCGGTAATTGGTTTTGATCTTGATGCACAAAAGGGTGTATCATTAGAAAGTTCGGCAACGAAAGGAACAAGTGTAAAAGGCGTGACAGCGCTGATTGATCTTGTAAACAACCTGAAAGCGCCAAAAAAAATAATGATGTTGGTACCAGCAGGAAAGCCGGTAGATGATGTAATAGAAAGCCTTTTACCACTAATCAGTAAAGGTGATATTATTATTGATGGAGGCAACTCTCATTATACGGATACATTACGTCGTGTAAATTATTTGCATCCTAAGGGCATCCATTTTATGGGTATGGGCGTTAGCGGAGGTGAGCAGGGCGCCAGGAACGGCCCAAGTATTATGCCCGGTGGCGATGCAGAAGCTTACCAGCATGTTAAACCATTACTCGAAGCAATCGCTGCAAAAGTGAACAACGAACCGTGCACAGCTTATATGGGTAAAGATGCGGCGGGTCATTATGTAAAAATGGTACACAACGGTATTGAGTATGCTATTATGCAACTTATAAGTGAGGTGTATGACATTCTCAAAAGAGGCGCTGGATTAAGTAACAGCGAACTTCATGAAGTCTTTAAACAATGGAATGATGGAGAACTGCAATCATTTCTCGTAGAAATTACACGGGATATATTTCTGCAAAAAGATGACCTTACCGGCAACGATTTGCTGGATGTGATTCTTGACAAAGCCGGTTCTAAAGGCACGGGTAAGTGGACAAGCCAGGATGCAATGGATCTGCCTGTTGCTATTCCAACCATAGACATGTCTGTATCACTGCGTACTGTGTCTGCTTATAAAGATGAAAGAGTACTTGCTGCTTCGCTTTATAAGCCCGTAGTCAAGATAATGAAGGGCAACAAAGAAGCAATCATTAAACAACTGCATGACGCATTGTATTTTGCCACAATCATCTGCTATGCGCAGGGCCTGGCAATGCTGCACAAGGCTTCTTATGAACTAAAGATGGATATACCTTTAAAAGATGTGGTAAAAGCATGGCGCGGAGGCTGTATTATCCGTTCCTCTTTACTTGAGGTATTTTACAATGCCTACAATAAAAAAGGTAACAAACTGCCCAATATTTTGTTAGACAAAAGTATAGCAGGCATTATAAAAAAGAAAGACCGGAATATGCGTGCAGCTGTAAAAATAGCATCTCAAAACAAGCTGTCATGTGCATGCCTTATGAGTGCGCTGTCCTATTTTGATGCTTACACAACAGAACGTATGCCAACCAATCTTATACAGGCACAAAGAGATTATTTTGGTGCACATACTTACCAGAGAACAGACAAGGAAGGTACATTTCACACAGTATGGGGCAGTAATGAATAGTTCTTTTATGAGCCAGGCTAAAGAATAACTATGAAGCTTCCGTTGCGTCGCACTCTTGTGCGTTTAGCACTATATGAAGCAAATGCGAAGACCAGTGCAAAGATTTTATTGAAGCCAGCATTCCGGTTATTTGGCCACTTATAATAAACCTGGCTTGTAAGTTTGTCAAGTTGGTGAACATAAGCTTTTAGTATAGCAGTATCGTTGTTGACCATAGCGAAAGCGCACAAGTGAGTGACACAACAGGCGATGAGCAGGGAACCAATTGCCCGTTCCAAAAATATAAACAGATTCAATTTTTAGCAATGTCGAACATCAATAATCATAATCGCCCACCAGCCTCCGTTATCTTCATTTTCGGTGGCAGCGGCGATTTGAATCAACGTAAATTAATACCTGCTTTATACAATCTATTTTTAGATGAATGGCTGCCGGAAAAGTTTGCGGTAGTTGGCCTTGGCCGTACGCCTTACGAAAATGATACTTTCCGCAGCCATCTGTACGAGGCAGTACAGGAATTTTCCAGGAGAAAAGGTGAATTGAATGGTCACTGGAAAGCTTTTTCCAATTTTGTTACTTACCTGCAGATGGATGCAGAAGACCAGGACTCGTACAATAAAATAACGGAGCGTGTAAAAGAGTTTGAAGAAGAGTTTGGAGAACACCCAAATGTTATCTTTTATCTCGCTGTAGCTCCACAACTGGTACCCGATATTGCAACCAAGCTTGGCGCCCTAAATATTTGTAAAGACAGGCGATGTACACGTATTGTTGTTGAAAAGCCCTTTGGGCATGATCTTAAGAGTGCGCAGGAACTAAATGGTTTGCTGGCCAAGCTTTATGACGAAGACCAGATTTATCGCATAGATCATTACCTGGGAAAAGAAACCGTTCAGAATATTCTGGCATTGCGTTTTGCCAATGCACTTTTTGAGCCAATATGGAATAGAAATTACATAGATCATGTACAGATAACCGTTGCCGAGACAGTTGGTGTAGAGGGGCGCGGAGGATATTATGAACAGAGCGGTGCGTTAAGGGATATGGTACAAAACCATATTCTGCAGTTGCTTTGTATGATTGGAATGGAGGCTCCGGTAAGTTTCGATGCCAATGAAATTCGCAACAAGAAAGTTGATGTACTGAATGCTATACGCAAAATAAAGCGTGATGAAGTGCAGGCATATGCCGTGCGTGGTCAGTACGGCGAAGGATGGATGCAGGGAAAAGAAGTTAAGGGATACCGGCAGGAGGAGAAAGTTGATCCGCAGTCTCCCGTGGAGACCTTTGCTGCAGTTAAGTTTTATATAGATAACTGGCGCTGGCAGGATGTGCCATTTTATGTACGTACCGGTAAATCGATGCATCAGAAAACGTCTATTATAACTATCCAGTTTAAGCCGGCACCGCACTATGCTTTTCCACCTGAAGCTGCTGAAACCTGGAGGCCAAACAGGCTTACAATAAGCATACAACCAGAAATGGATATACGCCTGCGTTTCCAGGCTAAACGCCCGGGCCAAACCATGACGCTTAACCCTGTTGACATGATCTTTAGTTACCAGGATGCTTACGAGGCTGGCCATGAGCCGGAGGCTTACGAAACTTTACTGCTCGATGTAATGGAAGGAAATGCTACACAGTTTATGCGTGCAGACCAGGTAGATGCTGCATGGAAAGTGGTAATGCCAATTATTGAAACATGGGAGCAAAGGCCACCGGTTGATTTTCCCAATTATGCACCCGGAAGCTGGGGACCCGAGGATGCTGAGGCACTAATTGCAAGGGATGGGCATAACTGGATAACATTGCCCGCACCGCACAAAGAATAAGAAGGATAGAGTAAAATATATTTAGACGCAAAGAAAATTACTCTTTGCGTCTTTGTTTAAATAACTTAATCATCATGAATCAATTTCATATATCAGAGGATGCGGCGGCTTTCAGTAAAACCGTGGCGGACTGGATGGTAGCTTACATTAGTAAAAGATTGGAAACGCAGGATAGATTTACGTTGGTATTAAGCGGTGGCAGCACGCCTAAAAAGCTACACGAACTACTGGCCGGCGAACCTTACAAAAGTAAAATCGATTGGAGGAGAATACACTTCTTTTGGGGCGATGATCGGTTTGTACCTTTTAATGATGACCGAAATAATGCCAAGATGGCTTTTGAAACATTGCTTGATCATGTGCCGGTGGTGAAAGGCCAAATACATGTAATGCAGACGGAAAACATTACGGCCCCCGATTCTGCCAAAGCATACGAGGCGGTATTGAAAGCCTATTTCCCCTCTTTTGATAAGTCCGGCTCAGCAACAACGTTTGATCTTGTGCTACTTGGAATGGGAGATGATGGACATACACTTTCTTTATTTCCCGGGCAAACAAGTGTGATACACGAAACTGAAGTACTTTGTACTTCTTTATGGCTTGAACAGCAGGAAATGCACAGGGTTACTTTAACGCATCCTATAGTAAACCATTCTGCGGCTGTTGCTTTTCTCGTTATCGGGGCCAACAAGGTGCAGGCGTTGCACGAAGTATTGGAAGGCACTTATAATCCCGATAAATATCCGTCACAGATCATCAAACCAGTACAGGGAGAACTACATTGGTTTTTAGACCAGGCCGCTGCGGCAGGCATAAAACATTAGGCAAATGGAACAGCAGATCAATACTATCATTTTTGACCTTGGTGCAGTATTAATTGACTGGAACCCAAGGTATATGTACAGAAAGCTTTTTAAAACCGAGCAGGAAATAGAATGGTTCCTGGAAAACATTGCTACCAATGATTGGAACGAAAACCAGGATGCGGGTTACCCGCTTGCGCAGGCAACACAAGACCTTATTACAAAACATCCGGAATGGGAGAATGAAATAGCGGCATATTATGGACGATGGATTGAAATGTTGGGAGACCAGTTACACGAAACGGTTGAGATTTTCCAGGCGTTAAAGAATATGGCGCAATTCAAGATATATGCTCTTACTAACTGGAGCGCTGAAACATTTCCAAGGGCACTTGAAAAATTTGCCTTTTTACAATGGTTTGATGGCATTGTTGTAAGTGGCGAAGAGAAAACACGCAAACCATATCCTGAGTTTTTTCAAATATTGCTTAACAGGTACCAAATTTCTCCATCCCGCGCAGTATTGATCGATGATAACCTTCGTAATATAAAAGGTGCGGAAGCTGTAGGTATCAATGGCATTCATTTTCTTGATGCAGGGCAATTAAAAACCGATCTAAAAGACCGGTTTGGTATTCATCTATAGAAAAAATATGTCTTATTTGCAGGGCCTAATTATTTACTGCGTTTACTGAACTCACAGGCTGTGCCGTTGTGTTTGAAAGCAAAAGTTGCACGCTCTCATACAAGATCTGTTGTCTCTTTGCTTTAAACAATTCCAGTTTTTCTTTCGGCAGCTTTAAAGAGTAAGTTTTTCCTTCAGAAAGCGTTTTGTCAAAATACGGATTCAATTCATTGAACTCATCTATGCTCATCAGGACCATGTTTGCTGTAACAACAGAATTGTATTTTCCCGTAATGTCGTAAGCCGGAACGTTTAAGTTTTTGCCCGTGTCAGCTTTGCTTAATATAAAAGCGAGGTTTTCCTTTTTCTCGCTGGTCTCTTTTGCGGTAAGCGTTGTCCACCCACCTGCTCCTTCAAAAAAATAATGTGTAGCAATATACTTCTTTACATGACCACGTGTTTCTTCAGGCAAAAACATTTGTAATTCGTAGAAATTTTTAGAACCTGCTTTTGCTATGGCTTTATTTACGCCACCTTTACCGCAGTTATAAGCAGCAATTACCAAAAGCCAATCATTATAATCTTCGTATAATTCTTTTAAAAGTTTTGCGGCAGCTTCCGTGCTTTTGTAAAAGTTAGTCCGTTCGTCGTAGCCACGGGAAACCTTTAGTCCAAATCTCCTTGCCTCATCTGGCATCAACTGCCAGGGGCCTACGGCGCCGGCATAAGAAACGCAGCCACCTTTCAGATTGCTTTCCACAACGGAAAGGTATTTTAGCTCGACAGGTAAATTATTGGCGCTTAAAATACGCTCGTAGATGGCGAAATAAGGCTCGCCCCAGGTCTTCATTTTTTCCAGGCCGTGGCCATGTTTCTTTACATATTCCGTTACAAACGGAACCATACGGGCATTTAATTCAAATTGAACGGTAGTATTTGAACTGTTGATGTTCTTTGTCAGAAGGCTTCTGAAACCTTTAGTGCTATCTTTTTCACCCTCACCATAGTAAGCGTTGCGGCCGTTAGCCAGGGATTTGTTGGAAAAAGAAAATAAACTGAGTGATGCAGCAACAATAACACAGCTAAATGATAACTGTTTTCTCAGCCTTTGTAAATAAGAGCCTTTTTGCATAGCTGTAATGCTTTTAAATATGATGAATTACCAGCCTTGTTTCTTAAGCCTTACTGTTGTTGTACTGTAGAAAAACCTTCCTGTTGTTATATTTCCGTCATAACCCTGTGGGAGAATTGCAGCAATGTTAATTCGTCTTCACGGGGGCACTGCGCCTGAATACCAAAAGGCATGCCAGAGCTGTGTTTAAATAAAGGTAAAGATATCCCCGGAATACCAACCAAATTTGCGTAGACTGTATAGATGTCTGCGAGGAACATTTCGATAGGGTTGTTGCTTTTTTCTCCAAATTTAAAAGCAGGAGATGGTACAGTTGGACTGATCAATATGTCATATGAACTAAAAATTTCTGCTGTTTTCTCTACCAATATCTGCCTTACTTGTTGCGCTTTGGTAAAATAGGCATCGAAATAACCAGCGCTCAGCACAAACGTGCCAAGCATAATTCTTCTTTTTACTTCTTTGCCAAAACCGTGGCTCCTGCTTTTCTTATAAAAATCTGTCAGGTCGGTAAAGCCGGCTTTCGCCGAATAGCCATACTTTACTCCATCAAACCTTGAAAGGTTGCTGGAGGCTTCAGCAGTTGTTAAAACATAATATGCAGGAACAATATAATCGGTAAAATCAAAAGGTACAGGCTCTACCACATGCCCTTTTTCCCGGAGCCTGGTGATCATCTGCCTTATCGCAGTGCCAATTTCAGGGTCAAGGCTAGGGTGCTCTAATGCTTCTTTAAAATAGGCAATTTTGTAAGAAGGTTTTCCTTCTGAGAGTTTTGCAGAATATGGCAACACAGGTTCATTGCCGGCAGTGCTGTCAAATTCGTCTGCCCCGGCAATAACTTCGAGTGTAAGGGCTGCATCGGCCACACTGTTGGCAAATACACCAATCTGGTCAAAAGAAGAGGCATACGCTATCAGTCCATATCTTGATACCTTTCCGTAACCCGGTTTTAAGCCCACAATGCCACAGAAATCTGCCGGCTGTCTTACAGATCCTCCTGTATCACTCCCCAGGCTTATCATACACAAACCTGCCTGTACAGCTACTGCTGAACCGCCGCTTGAGCCCCCCGGTACACGTTGATTATCTAAAGCGTTTAATACTTTTCCAAATGAAGAGTTTTCGTTGCTGCTGCCCATTGCAAATTCATCACAGTTGTTTCTGCCAATGATAATTGCACCCTCTGCCAGTAGTTTTGCCACCGCAGTAGCATGATAGATAGCCGTGTAATTTTCCAATATGCGGGAGGCAGCAGATGCCTTGTGATCTTTATAGCAAATAACGTCTTTAAGGGCAATAACAACACCATGCATCTTCCCGGGCTTTTTGCCAGCGGCGAGTAATGCATCTAGCTCTTCGGCACGTTTCAGTGCCTCTTCATCATAAACTTCAAGAAAAGCATTCAGGTGGCTATTCAATCTTATATGCTCCAGATAAAAAGAAACGGCCTCAACACACGAAGTTTGGCCGTTAAGCAAATGAGATTGATAGTCTTTGATAGATCTAAAACTAAACAAAGGCTGATCTGATTTTAAGAAAAGGAAAAATTACTGTTGAGTAGTGGTACTTGTAGTAGTGCTTTTTTCGTTCATGCCATCTTCCAGTTCTTTCTTCACATTATTCTTCGCATCGTTAAATTCACGTATGCCTTTTCCCAAGCCCCTCATAAATTCAGGAATTTTTCTGCCGCCAAAAAGAATCAACACTGCAATTATTATTACAATAATTTCCGGCATACCTAAACTACCCATAAGATTATTTTTTAGAAGTGAAAAACAAAGTTATAATTAATTTATTCGCAAAAGCAATAATTATTGTTAACGAAAGGCATAGATAAGGAATTTTTTTGGAACCCGGCGTCAGTTAAGCAATGAGACTTCCGTTGCGTCGCACTCTTGTACTGCAGCAAGATAATGAGCAAAAGCGAAGACCATAGCAACAATGCGGCTGATGATCTTAAAAGATATTGCACTGCTACCTGGCTGAAGCATTTATAAAAGGGCGCTGACAGCATATTGCCGGGAAATGGACAAGGCGTACAAGAGTGCGACGCAACGATGCCACATAGCAGCACAAAAGACCGGCCCATAAATTTAATCTTCGTCATTCCCGTCATATTTTTTCGCATTTAATAACTCCTATCTTCGTAAACATTAAACATGATTGCCGCCATGTACTTCGACAGAAAAAATCTAACGGATGATGAACTGATTGCACTCTACAAGCAGTTGCTGCTTCCAAGGTTGATAGAAGAGAAAATGCTTGTATTGCTGCGCCAGGGAAAAATAAGTAAATGGTTCAGCGGTATTGGCCAGGAAGCAATAGCGGTAGGCTGCACCGCGGCTCTCCAGGCAGATGAATGGATAATGCCGCTGCACAGAAACCTCGGCGTTTTTACTACACGTAATATGCCGTTGCAGAAACTTTTTAAACAATGGCAGGGCAGTAAAGATGGGTACAGTAAAGGCAGGGAAAGAAGTTTTCATTTTGGATCGTCTGAGCATTTTATTTGTGGCATGATCTCTCACCTTGGTCCGCAACTTGCGCTGGCAGACGGTGTAGCGCTTGCATATAAATTAAAGCACGAAAAAAAAGTATCACTTGCGTTTACCGGTGAAGGCGGCACAAGTGAAGGCGATTTTCACGAGGCATTAAATGTTGCAGCAGTATGGGATTTACCCGTCATTTTTATTATAGAAAACAACGGTTATGGGCTTAGTACACCCACCCATGAACAATACCGGTGCGCAAATCTTGTGGACAGGGCAAAGGGTTACGGAATGGAGGGCGTACAAATAGATGGTAATAATATTCTGACTGTTTACGATACCATTAAGGGCATCAGGGAATACTGTATAAGAGAACAAAAGCCCTACCTGGTAGAATGCATGACCTTTCGTATGCGTGGTCATGAAGAAGCAAGTGGAACAAAATATGTGCCCCAGGAGTTATTTGAATACTGGGGGCAGAAAGACCCGGTGAACAATTATGAATTATTCCTGCAGCAGCAGCACATCCTGAGTGATTCGTCTGTTAGTCATATACACCAGGAAATAAAACAGACGATCGATGAGGAATTGAAAAGTGCATTTGAAAGCGCCGTAATTATAGCTGATACGCTTACTGAACTTTCTGACGTGTATGCACCAAAAAAGACTTTTATCGCTGCACAGGGCGAGGCGAAGGAAAGGCATGAAAAAGATGCACCCGGCACACAGGAAAAAAGATTTATAGATGCCATTAGTGAAGGATTGTACCAATCAATGGAGCAGCATGAAAATCTTGTATTAATGGGCCAGGATATTGCAGAATATGGCGGTGCATTTAAGATTACAGAAGGTTTTGTAAAGACATTTGGAAAAGAGCGGGTACGCAATACACCAATTTGTGAAAGTGCAATAATTGGTGCCGGTCTCGGTCTTGCTTTGGAAAAATGTAAGAGTGTGGTAGAAATGCAGTTTGCAGACTTTGTAAGTGTTGGGTTTAACCAGATCGTTAATAACCTGGCAAAAATGCATTATCGCTGGGGGCAGCAGGCAGATATTGTAATACGAATGCCGGCAGGCGCAGGTGTAGGTGCTGGTCCATTTCATTCACAAAGCAATGAAGCGTGGTTTATGCATGTACCTGGTTTAAAGATTGTTTATCCCGCTACGCCGGCAGATGCAAAAGGCTTGCTGATTGCGGCAATCAATGACCCGAACCCGGTTCTATTTTTTGAACATAAGGCTTTATACAGAAGCATCAGTGGCACGGTGCCCATTGAGTATTATGAAACAGAAATTGGTAAAGCAAGAATTGTAAAAAAAGGGAATGATCTTACCATTATAACTTATGGCAGCGGGGTACATTGGGCCGAAGCCTATGCCGGCAATAATTCTGCACTAAGCGTGTATATTCTTGATCTAAGAACCTTATTACCGCTGGATTTTGATGCCATACGGGAATCTGTTGCCGCTACCGGGAAAGTACTGATACTACATGAAGACACCCTTACCGGCGGTATAGGCGGCGAAATAAGTGCATGGATAAGCGAACATTGTTTTGAAATGCTGGATGCACCGGTTGTCCGTTGTGCATCGTTAGATACACCGGTTCCCTTTAATATAGAACTGGAAAAGAATTTTCTTGCAAAAGCAAGACTAAGCGATGCTGTAAAAAAACTGATGAAGTATTAAACCTGGTCTGTAACAGATCAGATAGAATTAATATTTGTTTTGGTAGCAGCGTATTTTAAAATACTTTCTATTGTTTGAGGTCTCGGAGATTCAAGTTTCATGCGGTCAAGTCTTTCAGCAGATTCTTTAATGACATTAAATTTTTCTCTCAATACCCAATTTTCTTCTAATTCTCTTTCAATCTGCCTGTTGCGGTCGTTGTTAGATTCGTTATACATATAAAGAACCAACTCTTCTATAGTAGAATTTACCATGATATAGGCTGTGTTTTAAGTTATGAATAAATGATATAAGCCGCCATGCTTATATGATCTTTCACAGGAGTTGGTAACACATTAAAACGAGTTCATAGTTTTAATATTGCGTTAAGCCTATTTTTTTAAAGTGTCTGCGGCAGGTACAGCAATAAAAACATCTTCATTATCGCGTTTCATCTGGAAGTGTTCACGGGCATATTTCTCAATGGCAGCGGGGTTATTACTTAAGTCCGATAGTGCTGTTTTTGTTTTATCTATCTCTTTCAGGTAATGCTCTTTACTGGCCTGTAGTTCGCTTAGTTCCTGCTTGCGGCGCATTTGCTCAAAGAAATTATTGCGGTCAAAAAATAACATGATCACAAGAAAAACTGCAATTGCGATCAGGTACTTATTTTTTGCAATGGTTATAATACTGGAAGATAACTGCATAAAAAAATCGTTGGCCTTTGTAAAACTACAAAATAGACCAACGATTTATGAAATAGTGTGAATTTGTTAGTAATTATTTACCAAACTTAATTTTACCCTTCGGATATATACCATTTGAGCCTAAAGCCTCTTCTATACGTATTAGCTGGTTGTATTTTGCCATACGGTCTGTACGGCTTGCAGAACCGGTTTTAATTTGTCCGCAATTCAACGCCACAGCAAGGTCTGCTATAGTAGTATCTTCAGTCTCACCACTGCGGTGGCTCATGATAGTAGTGTAGCCTGCATTTTGTGCCATCTGCACAGCGTTGATTGTTTCTGTAACTGTACCAATCTGGTTTACCTTGATCAAAATGCTGTTTGCCGTGCCGGTATCAATGCCACGTTTTAAGATCTTTGTATTGGTTACGAACAGGTCATCGCCCACAAGCTGCACGCGACTGCCTATGGCATCAGTTAGCTTTTTCCAGCCATCCCAATCTTCTTCAGCCATTCCATCCTCAATAGATACAATAGGATATTTGTTTACCCACTCTGTCCAGTAAGCAACCATCTCATCGCTGCTTATTTCTCTTCCACTGCTTTTATAAAATTTGTACTTGCCGTCTTTAAACATTTCACTGCTTGCAGCATCAAGGGCAATACCAATCTGGCTGCCTACTTTGTAACCCGCCGCTTCAATAGCCTGCAATACTGTTTCAATAGCCTCTTCATTGCTTTGAATATCCGGTGCAAAACCACCTTCATCGCCTACGTTTGTACTGTATCCTTTTTTCTTCAATACACTTTTCAGCTGATGGAAGATCTCAACACCCCAGCGCAAACCTTCACTAAAAGTTTCAGCACCAACAGGTACAATCATGTATTCCTGGTAATCAATTTTGTTATCAGCGTGTACACCACCGTTCAGAATGTTCATCAGTGGCATTGGTAATACAGTGGCATTTACACCACCAAGATAGCGGTACAGTGGCAGGTTGCTTTCAATAGCGGCGGCTTTTGCCACAGCCATAGATACTGCGAGTGTTGCGTTTGCACCCAGTTTGCTTTTGTTTTCAGTACCATCAATTTCAAGTAGTTTGGCATCAATTCCTGCCTGGTCGTTAATGCTCCAGCCAATCAGTTGGTCAGCAATTATATCATTAACGTTTGCCACTGCTTTCAGTACGCCTTTACCAACATATACAGCTTTATCACCATCACGTAATTCAACAGCTTCATGAATACCTGTAGATGCGCCACTTGGCACTGCAGCACGGCCAAGCTCACCATTTTCCGTTAATACGTCAACTTCTACTGTAGGATTACCACGGCTATCCAGAATCTGGCGGGCATGAATGTCGGCAATGTAACTCATAATAAAGTGAGGTTTAAATTTTATGATTTTTTTTGAAGTTAGTTAACCAGCAGCAGAACAGGCATTAAGCATCGTTGTGTCACTCACTTGTGCACCATTGCATGGAGCAACAGCGATGCTGAGACAATACCATACATGCGGTTCTTTGCGCTGCAAAGAAACAATCTTTGCATGAAGATTGGGCATGGCCATAAAAGGAAATTTGAAAAGAATTTGCTGACGTTAGTTAGGTACACAACCCGGATGAGATCGAAAGGTCTGTAAAAAATAATTGCCTCGTAGAGGCAAAATATTTCGAGCATAGCTTGCCATCTCACCTAAAGTGAAGCAGGCTATATGGTTCGCAGCACATAAATGTGTGCTTGAAGTTTACTTTATATGGTATTGGATTTATCTGCTGCGTTTTCAAAAAAAGTACAAGTCAAAAACAGGCTCATTGTTTTGTTTTCTGGGCGCTTCTGGAAAACAAGCCTTTTTTCTTAGGCTTTTTATCACTGGCAAAGTCAATAATTACATTATTGTCCCTTTGTACCCAGTCAAGACAGCCGTTTTGAGATTTTACGCTATCCAGGTCTGCCAGGTTCGAACAAAAGTGAAAGGGATGGTCCTGTTTTGGCGGGATGCACATCCACTCGATGGGTATGTCTATGTAACTGATATGCTGAATCTTATCCAGGTTACTCACCGTCGCTTTTTTAATGTAACCTGTAATATGATTTTCTATAAACCTTAATTTAACTGTTGTAACTACCGTCTCGCCCCCCGTACCCAGGTCGGTCTGCTGGTATTCTTCATTCATTTCCGCAATTTCTGTTGGAGACATGTGTTTTAAGCGTGCCACCATCGATGCCGGAATACCCGATTGCTCAAGGCTTGTAATCAATACCGGTCTTTTCACCGATGCTGTATCTGTAGCCTGGGCCGTTACACTGTTAAATAAAAAAATGCTTCCAAGGATCGTTGCACAAAATGAACTCCTTGTTTTCAAAGATGTAATGAACTTCCGCAAATAAATCGTAGAAGTCAATTTCTTCATAAGCATTGTTTATAGCACTAATTGGCTGTTTTGGTACGGATGATTAGAGGTACTTCAAGGGAAATTGGAGTTATACACAGGTGTGAATAGCACAAATGTATTGCAGACACACAAATTTTCCTTGAAACCGACCTTAAAAAATGCGTATAAAATTTAAGGTTTGCCTTTATTACAAGTTGTATGTGCGGGTGAAAAGCATTGCCACTCCCTGGAATATTTTTTTTATTTATCGCGGTCCCTATACAAACGCCGGGTTTTTATTTGCGGGAAGTTATGTATGCAGTACGCTGCAGACGCCATAAAAACGGAACGCCGAACCGAGCGTGGCAACAGGTGATGCCCAATGATACAAAGCTGGCAACATCATTTTCTATCCCGCCCAACCCTCGCGGTCTAAGCTGCGGTATTGAATGGCTTCTGCCAGGTGCTCTGCCTTTATTTCGTTGCTGGCAGCAAGATCTGCTATTGTGCGGCTGACTTTCAAAATCCTGTCGTAGGCACGGGCCGATAAATTAAGCCTTTCCATGGCTTTCTTAAGCAGTGCTTCACCGGCCTGGTTTATGGTACAAATGTCGCGCAGTTGTTTACTGCTCATCTGCGCATTTGCATACATGCCGGGTGCGTCTTTGTAACGTGCGGCCTGTATCTCACGGGCTTTTATTACACGTTGTCTTATTGACGCAGATGATTCACCTTTATGACTGCTGCTTAATTCAGAAAAAGCCACTGGTGTAACTTCAACATGAAGATCTATCCTGTCTAGTAAAGGACCGGAGATTTTGTTGAGGTATTTTTGTACCGCACCGGCAGGACAGGTACATTCTTTTTCCGGGTGGTTATAAAACCCGCACGGGCAGGGGTTCATAGAGGCGATCAACATAAAGTTGGCAGGAAAATCAAGTGCCACTTTTGCCCTGGAAATAGTAACCCGTCGTTCTTCCATGGGCTGCCGCATTACTTCCAGTACGGTTCTTTTAAATTCGGGCAGTTCGTCAAGAAATAACACTCCATTATGTGCTAAAGAAATTTCTCCCGGTTGTGGTACGCCGCCACCACCCACCAGCGCAACATCGCTGATGGTATGGTGTGGAGAGCGAAATGGTCGTTTGCTCACCAGAGAACTGTTTTCAGGCAGTTTACCTGCCACGCTATGTATCTTGGTTGTTTCAAGTGCTTCGTACAAGGTCAGTGGTGGTAATATGGTTGGCAGCCGTTTGGCCAGCATAGTTTTGCCTGCACCCGGCGGGCCTATCAGTATGGCATTGTGCCCGCCGGCAGCCGCAATTTCCATAGCGCGTTTAATATTTTCCTGTCCTTTTACATCATTAAAATCAAGTTCGAATTCATATTGGTTTTCAAAAAATTCTTCTCTAGTATTTACTTCAACAGCCTTAAGGGCGGTGGGATCTTTAAAGAACTGCACTACTTCTTTCATATGCGAAACCCCGTAAACTTCAAGGTTGTTTACCATGCCCGCTTCTCTCACATTTTGGTGTGGAACAATAAGACCTTTAAAACCTTCTTTTCTTGCCTGTATGGCAATTGGTAATGCGCCTTTAATGGGTTGCACAGTACCATCGAGACTCAATTCTCCCATCATTACATAGTCTGCCAAACGCTCTGGTTCTTCAATCTGGCCTGTAGCACCAAGTACGCCAATGGCTATCGGAAGGTCAAATGCAGAGCCCGTTTTCTTAATATCTGCAGGCGCAAGGTTAACCACCAGTTTGGTCCGCGGCCACATAAAATTGTTGTCTTTTATAGCGCTTTCAATTCTTTGCAGGCTTTCTTTCACCGCATTATCAGGCAGACCAACAATGTAATATTTCAGGTCTCCCGCAAGTACATTTACTTCTGCTGTAATAGTAATGGCCTCTACTCCATAAACTGCACTGCCAAATGTTTTAACAAGCATAAGGGTTTTATTATTTTTTGGTTACCGGCGTTGGTGCATGTGGCATCGCCGGTTGTGTCACTCACTTGTACTGATGGGCATTATGCAACAACGATGTGTATTGGCTAATGCGTCAACAGCAATAAATTTTATACGTGTAAAACTGGTTCAAATAAATAAGCCGACTACCGGTTACTGTTACTTTCTTTCTGTTACTGTGTACGTGCACAAAAGTTTAGTATCGGGGTCCACTACAATTGAAGGAGGAGTATTGTTAATATTATAAGATGCTATGGTTGTTTTCGCAGACACAGCAATTGTTTGTGTTGCAAGTTCATCCACTTTTATTGCCAGCGGAAACGTAAACAGTTGTTCCTGCGTTTGTGTAATGGTAAATGTAACCTGTTTTTTTCGTTTGTTGTATTGCCATTCTATTGACAACGCCGGCTGGCCGGTGGTGTATATCCATTGTGCAAAGAAATCTTTTAAATCCTGCTGGCATACATCTTCAAATATCTCCCTGAGATTATCAGTAGTTGCATTGCTTCCTTTGTACGTGTTGTAATAAACCCGTATACTTTTAAAAAACAGATCATCACCAACTTTATTTCTAAGCATGTGTAGAACCCATCCGCCTTTCTGGTAGCTGTTTACATTCAGTAACTGCATAAGGTTACCGTATGCAGTTGTATCAGAAACAGGTGTTTTTCTTTTTTGGGAAAATGCTACCACTTCGTCGCGATCTGTTTGCAGCCTGTTGTTCATACTGTCTGTTCCATATTTGTCCTGGTGGTACAAATGCGTCATATAAGTAGCAAAGCCTTCGCTCAGCCACAAATGGTTCCAGTCTTGTTCTGAAGCAGAATTACCAAACCACTGGTGTGCTATTTCGTGCACCAGCAATGCTTCCAGGCTTTTGTCTGTAACAGAATTTTCGAAATAGAAAATCGCATTTGCATTTTCCATGCCGCCAAATATGGTTTTTGATTGCACGTTTGCGAGTTTTTTGTACGGGTATGGTGCAATCTTTTGCTCAAACCACGGCAGAATGTCTTTTGCTGCGGCATAGCTGGTAAAACCCTTGTCGCGATCCTGCGGGTATACCCAACTATAAACAGGAATATTACCCGCGTTACCGCTATAGTTAACGGCAAAATCTGCCGCGCCGATCACCATAACTTTTGTTGGCAATGGTGTTTCTTCGCGGTAGCGGGTAAGCTTTAAATGCCCGGGAAGGTTTGTCTCTTCTATCTGTAAGCCATTGGCGATGACCTGGTAATGCTCTGGTGCAGTAATAGCAAATTCTACTGTTGCTTTATCTGACGGATGATCGTTACACGGAAACCAGTTATGGGCTCTGTTTGGCCAGTTATCGCCGAAAAAAGTTCTGTCGCCGTATTTGTTGGTATCAATGATCAAACCGTTTGCAGGTATGCCCTGGTAGCTTATTGTATAAATGTGCTCGTTTGAAGCAACAGCTTTGTCGTCTATGATCAAATGGTCTGCGTCTTGCATGAATTTAAGCGGGCTGTCTTTCTTTGAAACTGCTGTTACGGTCATGCCTTTTCCATCAGCTGTTTTTTGAACAAGATCGAGTATAACCTTGTCCACTGCATTAGTAAACTTAACTGTAACGCCGGCTTTGCCTCGAATGATATTGGTGGAATCGTTTAGATAAAGACTGATATTGTAATGTTGTACATCGAGATGGTTTGCAGGTGGCTGGGCAAATACCTTGCAGGATAATGTAATAACTGAGCAGAAAAAATAAAACTTCAACATAACGCTAAAATAAAAGTAATAAACATCTCTTGTTGCATGTATTTGTAAAAGCTTGCTGCACTGTTGCTGTATAGAAAAAGTGACATGCAGTATGGTGTTACGCCCGGAGCTGTTGACTAATGATTTGCAGTACAAGTGTGCGACGCAACAGGTGATGCCATATGTACTTAAGCAGGGTACATAAAAACCATTCTTCTTTAAGCGGTTTCCGTTCATATAAAAGCGGTTACCATGTTTTCTTTCTTCAAATGTTATTGTATACTTTTCCAATTATAAAATACTACTGCAATGAGTAAAATCTTAACCAGCGCTGCTGCACTGGCGGCGTTTTTCCTGTTGTCAACGCAGGCAAATGCAGCATTCTATCCTAAAGAGCGAAGTGCTTCCCCGGCCGATTCTACTAAAAAAGATTCAGCAAAATATGCTGAATTTAAGAGCCTGCCGCTGAAGCCAGCGAGAAGGATAAACTTTAATACCACAGAAGGTTCATGGATGAGCCTGGATGTTAGTCCCGATGGGAAGACCGTTGTGTTTGACCTCATGGGCGACCTTTACACGATGCCTGTAGAAGGTGGCAAAGCAACAGCCATTACAAAAGGTCTTGCGTACGATGTGCATCCACGATACAGCCCCGATGGAAAAAAATTATTGTTTGTATCTGACCGCAGCGGTGCAGACAATGTGTGGTACATAGATATGGAGAAAAAAGATACCATGCAGGTTACCAGCGATCAGAACCAATACTTTCCCGATGCATGCTGGACACCGGATGGAGACTACATCGTGTTCAGCAAAGGGCGGCGCAACATGAAACTGTACATGGTACACCGCAGGGGTGGTAGTGGTATACAGTTGCTTGATGGCCCGGCCAGCCTTAAAGCAATTGATCCTGCTATCAGTGCAGATGGACGATATATCTATTTCTCGGCAAGAAACAGCGCATGGCGCTATAATGCTATTCTGCCACAGTATGAAATAGGTATGTACGATCGTGAGAAAGGCAACACTACCTACGTTACGTCTCGGTATGGATCTGGTTTCACACCCGTACTTTCCAAAGATGGCAAATGGATGGTGTACGGTTCAAGGTTTGAAGACAAAACAGGGCTGGTGATACGAGACCTGAAAAGTGGCGACGAAAAATGGCTGGCTTATCCTGTACAGCGCGATGAACAGGAGTCTATTGCCCCGTTGGGTGTATTGCCTGCTATGTGTTTTACGCCAGACAGCAAAGCATTGATTGCATCTTATGGAGGCAGGTTTTACAGGATACCTATCGATGGCAGTAAAATAACCGAAATACCTTTCAGTGCAGATGTAAACCTGGAACTTGGCCCAAAGCTGGCTTTTAAATATGGTGTTTCAGATACGGCATACCAGCAATCCACGCAAATAAGAGATGCGGTTCCTTCACCCGATGGTAAGCGTTTGGCTTTTACTATTTTGAACAGGCTGTATGTAATGGATTATCCTTCCGGTATACCAAAACGGGTAACAAACAACGACTTTACCGAGGCGCATCCCGCATGGAGCCCCGATGGTAACGCCATTGTTTTTTGTACCTGGAGCGCCGATGGTGGTAACATTTACAAATCGGTACTCGGTACAAAGGGAAATACCTTGGTAAAGCTGAGTACCGAACCAGGCCTTTATCAATACTTGAATTACACACCCAAAGGTGATAAGATTGTTTTCCTGCGAAGTAAAGCCAGGGCTTATAAAGATTCTTACGGGCCGGGTTATGATGGTAGCGAAGATGAACTTTGCTGGATCTCACCGGCTGGTGGGGCAATTACTAAAATTGACAATGCTGCCGGAAGGTATAACCCGCATTTTGTAAAAGGCGATGACAGCCGTATATACCTTAATAACAATAACGGCGATGTAATCTCCGTAAACTGGGAAGGTGTGGACGAAAAGAAAATTGCACACATTACCGGTATTACTTCTTTTGGTTCAATACCTACTATCAATGGCAAGCCAGATGCTTCCAAAATGGGTTGCATCATGTTTGAAGACGACGCCAATGAAAGGGAGATGAACCCACCCGCTGCGGCATCGTGGATCACCATGTCGCCCACGGGTGGAAGGGCACTGGCGCAGATCAACAATAATATTTATGTAGTTACCATACCTAAAACCGGTAAGACGGAAGAAATATCAGTGGCCAGCGCAGAAGATGCAGAGTTTCCTGCACGCAAGCTTACTGATGTTGGCGGAGAATTTCCTTTCTGGCAGGGCGATGGCAAAACGGTGCATTGGAGCCTGGGCAGCACACATTTTACATACGACGTAGAAAAAGCGCAAAATTTTGAAGACAGCCTCAAAGAAGCAAAAAAGGAAGAGGAAAAAAGAAAGACCGATTCTATTGCCAAACTAAATGCTGACTCAACACTAAAGAAAGCAGCAGACTCTTTAAAAAAAATACAGGATTCTGTAAAAGCGAAAGACACAACAGTTAAGAAAGACACAAAGAAAGAAGAACCGGAATACAAGCCACAGGAAGTAGATGTAAAATTTTATTTTAAGAAAGATATTCCGCAAGGCACAGTGTTATTAAAACATGCACGCATCATTACCATGAAAGGCGATGAGGTAATTGAAAACGGCGATGTACTGGTGGAGAACAACCGCATTAAGGCAGTTGGTAAATCAGGGTCGGTCACGGCACCTGAAGGCACTAAAGAAATGGATATGAGCGGCAAAACAATTGTGCCCGGCTTTGTAGATCCTCACGCACATATGTGGCCCAACTGGGGTATTCACAAAAACCAGGTATGGATCTATGCCGCCAATCTTGCTTATGGTGTAACAACTACCAGAGACCCGCAAACTGCCACTACAGATGTGCTTACTTACAGCGATATGGTTGATGCAGGCATGATGATCGGGCCACGCGTTTACTCCACAGGTCCGGGTGTAGGTTTCTGGTTTTACAATGTAAAAGATTCAACCCAGGCAGAAGATATTTTGCGCCAGTACAGCAAATACTTCCATACCAAATACATCAAAATGTATCTCACCGGCAACCGCAGGCAACGGCAGTGGATCATTAATGCCGCCCGTAACCAGGAGTTGATGCCCACCACCGAAGGCGGTCTCGATTTTAAACTCAATATGACCAACCTGCTCGATGGTTATCCTGGTCACGAGCACGCCCTGCCTATCTATCCTTTATACAGCGATGTGTGGAAGTCTATTGCACAGGCAGGCATGATTGTTACGCCCACACTGCTTGTTTCTTACGGCGGGCCATGGGCAGAGAATTATTTCTGGGCAAGAGAACTGCCTTACAACGATCCCAAAGTGCAGCACTTCTTTGCTTACGAAGAACTGGCAAGTAAAACAAGAAGACTTGGGGGCACGTTTCCCTACGCAAATGCTGCATGGGCAATGGATGAAGAGCAGATATTCCCCAAGCACGCAAAGAACATGAAAGGACTTGTTGAGACCGGCGGTATGGTTGGTGTAGGCAGCCATGGAGAATTCCAGGGTCTCGGTTACCATTGGGAGCTTTGGGCACTGCAAAGCGGCGGCATGAGAACGATAGATGCATTGAAGTGCGCAACCATTCTTGGTGCACAGGGGCTTGGCTTAGATAAAGACCTTGGCAGTATAGAGCCCGGCAAACTTGCAGATATGGTGATTCTCGATAAAAACCCGCTCGAAAACATCCGCAATACAAACAGTATAAAAATGGTAATGAAAAACGGCAGGTTGTACGATGGAAATACCTGCGATGAAGTGTACCCGCAGCAGCGCAAACTCGATATGAGCGAGTGGAAATTTGAAAAACCGTCGTTCAATACCAATATTAAAGATTAAACTTTGCTACTCTATATAACCGCCGGTAATCACCGGCGGTTTTTTTATGTGCAAAGCTGCAATACTACTATTAAGCTTTGGTTGTGTCACTCACTTGTACGGCAACAAATAAGTCGGCATTTGCTAAGCCGCTCCTTTTTGCATTATTTTATCCTGGTGCTTGGGCAATACCCCGCTGGCAGAACATTATGGAAAGAAACCACACCATTTATGTACAACCTTAAACGCAACGTATCTTCGTTGTAATGAAAGCGTTGGTTTATAAGTCTACCGGTAGCTGGTACGTGGTAAAGAATGATGCCGGTAAAGTAATGAATGCCCGTATAAAAGGTGTATTTAAAATTGATGGCATTACCTCCACCAATCCCATCGCAGTGGGCGACCAGGTAGAGGTAGAAATGGAAAATGAAGTAGAACAAACTGTTACAATCACGCAAATCTACCCACGTGCCAATTATATTGCACGGGCTACACCACATCAAAACAGGGAACGCCACATTGTAGCTTCTAATCTCGACCAGCTGCTGCTTTTTGCAACGTTAAAAGAACCGCGTACCTCGCAAGGGTTTATCGACAGGTTTCTGGTTGCTGCAGAAGCGTACCATGTGCCGCCGGTAATTGTGTTTAATAAAGCAGACCTGTATAAGAAAAAAGAATTACAGGTTTTTGAAGAACGCAAAGCAATATACGAGGCCATCAACTACAAAGTACTCCTTACTAGCATCGCCAATAATACTGGTATAGATGCGTTGAAAGAAACACTTAAAGACAAAACAACGCTGTTAAGCGGCCATAGTGGGGTTGGTAAATCTACTTTTATCAATGCTATTTTTCCAGACCTGGCATTGCGCACAAAAGAAGTAAGTGGCTGGAGTGGTAAAGGCATGCATACCACCACCTTTGCAGAAATGTTTGATCTGCCATTTGGTGGTAAAATCATTGATACACCCGGTATAAGAGAATTTGGTATTACGGATATAGACAAACAGGAACTTTCACACTATTACCCTGAGATGCGGGAAATGCTAAAGAATTGCCAGTTCAACAACTGTATACACATCAACGAACCAGGCTGTGCGGTAAAAGAGGCTGTAGAGGAAGAAAAAATTGCAATCGAACGCTACATCAGTTATTGTAACATTCTCGATTCAATGGAAGACAAGCATTACTGATGCGCGGCCTTACCTTTAAGTTTGCCGGCAAGCTCCATAACCATCTTGGCATCTTTATCCGTGCTGTTTTGCGGCGTAAGTGTAACGCCGGAATAAATACTATAGTTAAGGCTTAACGGGTAGCCACGGTACTTAAAGTTCCATTCAATGTTATCTACCTCATCATGTTTCGAGGTAAAACGCACTTTTCTTATGCGGCTTAGCTCGTTTGTAAGCACATAAAATTGTTGCAGCGTTGCACTGTCGTCAATAATGGTACTGAAAGTGGTGTTGTAATCATTTGGTTTCATAGTTATTCTGTTTGTATATCTTATAATTGTATTACAATTCAACAACGAATTAAGTTCGTTACACTAACAGCTCTTTTATAAAAGAAGTTTGCTGATGGTTAGGGTTCGCAGTAGATATCTCAGGCAGGCAATTAAGAATATTAGCAACGACCCCGGCTTCTCATAATGGCAAATTTCGTGCAAAAAAATAAGGATAACTTCCTTTGAATATTAATATAAAGTAAAAACAAGCAGTTAGTTATGGCTCTTTGGAAATTATCCTTACCAATATTAGACAACGTATTTTTTATTTCGCTGCATTAAAATCAGAAAACCAGGAAGAATATTTTACATAATTATTCGCTATCCGGTCAATTTCTCCATGAATAAGGTCTCTGGAGATGTCTTTTACCTTTTTGGCAGGCACCCCGGCATAAATACTGCCTTCTTCCACAATCGTGCCTTCCAGCACTACTGCTCCGGCGGCAATAATTGAGTTGCTGTGAATTTCACAACGGTCCATTACTATGGCGCCCATTCCAATCAGCACATTGTCGTACACATTACAGCCATGTACAATTGCATTATGGCCTATCGATACATTGTTGCCAATATTCGTCGGGTTCTTCTCATAGGTGCAGTGAATAACAGCCCCATCCTGAACATTGACCTTATTGCCCATTTTTATGTAGTGTACATCACCCCTTATTACAGCGTTAAACCATACACTGCAATCGTCTCCCATTATTACATCACCACAAATAACAGCATTGGGCGCTACAAAGCAGTTGCTGCCAAATTGTGGGTTTTTGCCAAGCACAGGTAATATAATAGCCATACGTAAATCTTTTTTGTAATTTTTTTATGTCCCCGGCTGCAGAACAGGTATGATGCTTTTGTTGCGTCGCACACTTGTACACTAACACTTTATGCAGCTGCACCGGGTGTATCTGCGTGTGTTTACGTTGCGGCACCAGCTTTTAAGGCCAGGTGTCTTATAGCAGGCCCGCCGTTCATTGCGAATTTAACCTGATCGGCGAACTTCAGCTAACTTCGTTGCTGATTTTTCCCAACAATCATTTAAATGAATTATCGTCAGTTATTCCTGCAACATGTTGCCCAAACCTCTCCCGGGCCAATAGCATTGGAAATGGTAAAGGCCTCGGGCATTTACCAGTATGATGTAAATGGAAAAGAATATGTTGATCTTATTGCAGGGTTTAGTGTTGCCAATATCGGGCATTCAAACCAGCGCGTGGTAGAAGCCGTGCAAAAGCAGGCTGCCGAATTTATGCACCTGATTGTATACGGCGAATTTATTGAAGCGCCACAGGTAGCTTATGCAAAAATGCTCACTGATTACCTGCCGCCGGCGCTTAACAGCGTTTACTTTACCAACAGCGGCGCAGAAGCCACAGAAGGCGCCATGAAACTTGCCAAGCGAGCTACCGGGCGGTCAAAGATTATTGCATTCAACAAAAGTTATCATGGCAGCACGCAGGGTGCACTAAGCCTTATGGGCGATGAATATTTTAAAAATGCCTTCCGGCCGCTGCTGCCCGATGTGTACCATTTTGATTATGGCAGCAGCGCGGCCATTCATGCCATCGACAACCATACAGCTTGCATAATATTGGAAACTGTACAGGCAGAAAGTGGAATAACAAAATCTCCGCCGGGTTGGTTACAGCTTATCAGGCAGCGATGTATTGAGACCGGTACTTTATTGATACTTGATGAAATACAGGCCGGCTTTGGCAGAACGGGTTCTTTGTGGGCCTTTGAGCAATATGGCGTAGTGCCCGACATACTTTTGTTGGGCAAAGCGCTTGGTGGCGGTATGCCATTGGGTGCGTTTATAGCCGGCCGGCAGCTTATGCAGTTGTTAACCCATGATCCCGTACTGGGCCACATTACCACATTTGGTGGTCACCCGGTATCTTGTGCAGCCGGTAAAGCGGCGTTGGAAGTACTGCTGGACAATAAAATGTGCGAAGATGTTTTACAAAAAGAAGCTATACTGAAGCAGCACCTGGTACACACTGACATTATAAATGTAACTACCGCGGGTTTATGGGCGGCAGTGGAATTTGACAGTTTTGAAACCAATAGAAAAGTTATTCACCAATGTATTGCAAGAGGGCTGATTACCGACTGGTTTTTGTTTGCACCAAACAGGTTGCGCATTGCCCCACCGCTACTTATTACAGAAAAACAATTGGTTGAAGCCTGTAACAAGATCATTGAAGCGATCGATGAGGTGTGCAGCGCATAAACCATGCTTTGACAGGTGCTATTGCCGGTAAAAACCTGCCAAAGCTTTATAACGTTGTTGCACCCGGAGCAGCTGAATAAAGTGATACAGTACAAGAGTGCGACGCAACGGAAGCTTAATACATAACTTACAGCCTGGCTCATAATATTTACTCCTTACATTTCTGCGGTATGATCAATGCTTTAGAGGACAAACTCGAAACAATGCGCAGCTTTTACAACAGCGGCGCCACCAAAACATTTGCGTTCAGGAAACAGCAGTTGCTGCAACTGAAAAATATCGTTTTGCAGCACGAAGATGCGTTGTACGAAGCACTGTATACAGATCTTAAGAAAAGCAGGGAAGAAACCTGGGTTACAGAAACAGGTTTTTTTATAACCGAGCTAAATGATGCTATACGTAATCTTTCCCGGTGGATGAAGCCTGAAAAGGTATCTACCAACCTGCTCAATATGCCGTCTTCGAGTTATGTCATGAACGAACCGCTTGGTGTTGTATTAATCATCGGGCCGTGGAATTACCCGTTTCAGCTCTTGTTTACCCCGTTAATTGGCGCTATAGCAGCAGGCAATTGTGTGGTGCTGAAACCAAGCGAATTTGCGCCTGCCACCGCAAGGGTAATGAAAGATATTGTGGCCAGAGCATTTGATGAAAAATATGTGTTGTATGTAGAAGGAGACGGGGCGGCTGTTGTTCCGGCAATGATGAACAGTTTCGTGTTTGATCACGTATTTTATACCGGTAGCACAACGGTTGGTAAAATTATTTATGGCATGGCGGCTAAAAACCTGGTGCCCGTAACATTGGAGCTGGGTGGCAAAAGCCCCTGTATTGTAGAGGCAGACGCCAATATACAGGTAGCTGCCAAAAGAATAGCCATGACAAAGTTTTCCAATTGCGGGCAGATGTGTGTGGCGCCGGATTACATTTTGGTACATGCATCCGTAAAAGCACAACTTACTGCAGCATTGCAGCAGGCCATTGAACAATTTTATACAGGCAATGCTGCCGCTGCCGCGGGTTATGGAAAGATCATCAACGAAAAACAATTTGACCGGCTAACCGGTTATCTCGCAAACGAAAAAATCATTTACGGTGGCAGTTTTGACCGCGCTGGTCTTTTTATAGCACCAACCTTGCTGGATGAGCCTGCTTTAACGGCACCCGTAATGCAGGAGGAGATTTTTGGTCCCATTTTGCCAATAATTGCTTTTACATCCAAAGCAGCGGCGTTGAATATTGTGGCACAACACAAAAACCCACTGGCTTTTTATGTGTTTACAGAAAGTGATCAAACAGCGCAGGAGTGGGTTTCCGGGGTTGCATTTGGCGGTGGCTGTATCAACAATGCAAGCCTGCATTTAACCAATTATAACCTGCCTTTTGGCGGAAGAGGTTTTAGTGGTACAGGCCACTACCATGGCAGGTTTTCATTCAATACCTTCAGTCATAAAAAGGCCGTTATGAAAACACCCACATGGTTCGACCCGGCTATAAAATATCCGCCGTTCCAGGGAAAGCTGAAGTTGCTGAAGTGGATAATCCGGTAAAGGCAATGATGTACCCGGCAGTTGTATTGCATGGCATCGTTCCTTGCGTCGCACTCTTGTACTATATAACTTTTGGCAGCAACGCCGGCACAACTTTCGTTTGTTACACACAACCGGCCTGGTATTTTCTTTACAACAAAACAGTATAATGAAAAAGCTTGTTGTAGTTGTTGGTATAATTGCTGTTGTTTTAGTAACCGTTAAAAAAGAAGATATGACTTTCAGGCAATCGCTGATGCGGGTATTTTACCCGGTATTAATGAAATTAGGTAAACCAAAAAAAGTAAATAATAATACAACCGTTATGCAACCTGCCATTTCATTTTATTCCCTGAGTGCAAAAAACAATAAAGGAGAAGCAATGAGTTTTGAACAGTTCCGTGGTAAAAAAGTTTTACTGGTAAATACGGCAAGTGACTGCGGCTATACGCCACAATATGCAGACCTTGAAAAGCTGTACACGCAATACAAAGACAAGCTTGTAATACTGGGTTTTCCCGCAAATGATTTTGGTGAGCAGGAAAAGGGCAGTAATGAAGAAATAGCCAGTTTTTGCCAGGTTAATTATGGTGTTACTTTCCCTTTAATGGCAAAAAGCACGGTTATTAAAAAGCCCGGGCAAAACGATGTTTTCAAGTGGCTTTCAGACAAAACGAAGAATGGCTGGAACGACCAGGAGCCCACATGGAACTTTTGTAAATACCTGGTAAATGAAGATGGTGAGCTGGTAAATTTTTACAGCAGTGCCGTAGCACCGGTTGAGCTGGCAGATGTAATTGAATAGTTTACATGTAAAGATTTATCTTTATAAAAACTGCCGGGGCATGTTTACCAAAACCGATATTGAAAAATATTTTATTGCAGAAAAGCAGGAAAGCCTTTTATTCATCTTACTTGGTATAGCCGCTATCAGCATAGCTTTGGTTGGCTTGCTTTACTGGAAAACACCGTTCTGGAAAGGTGCTGCAATACCGTTGATTTTGATTGCGCTTATACAGGTGATTGTAGGTTATACTGTTTTTGCAAGAAGTGATAAACAGCGGACAGATATGGTGTATGCCTTTGAAACAGATCCATTAAAAGTGCAACAACAGGAATTGCCCCGGATGGAAGAAGTAAACAAAAATTTCGTTACCTACCGGTGGACAGAAATCATTCTGCTGGTGGCAGGTGTTGTATTGGCACTTGTTTATAGAAGCAACCCTGAAAAGCAGTTAATAACGGGCATTGGCGTGGCGCTTGCTATAGAGGCAGCCATAATGCTCGGGGCAGATTTTATTGCTGAGAAAAGGGCACACGACTATACAAATGGCATAAAAACCTTCCTGCAGAAAATGAAGATGTGAGTGCAATGCCCACACATGAACAGAATGTACAAGTGAGTGACACAACGGAAGCTCAATAGTAGCAATGCAGCCGGCAGCACATATTTACAAAGGGCATTTTTCGTGGTAGTTGATCAGTTCTATCGGTGTTTTCTCAAACTCGAAGCCTTCGTATTTACCGGCTATTTCTGCCAGTACCTCATCAATTTCTTCTACTGTTTTAAGAATAACAAGCCTGTTGCGGTATTCTTTTATACCAGGCATACCTTTCAGGTAATTGGCGTAATGGCGGCGCATTTCGTTAATGCCGACGATAGGGCCTTTCCATTGTACAGATTTATGGAGATGTTTACTGATGACCTGTATGCGCTGTTGCAATGATGGTGCGGGTAAATGGCTGCCGGTAGCCATGTAATGCTTTATCTCATTAAATATCCAGGGGTAGCCAATAGCGGCACGGCCAATCATGATACCATCTACACCGTAACGGTTTTTGTATGCCAGTGCTTTCTCGGGGCTATCTATATCACCATTGCCAAAAATGGGTATTTTGATGCGGGGGTTTTCTTTTACTTTGGCAATCAGCGTCCAATCTGCTTCGCCTTTATACATCTGGGTTCTTGTGCGGCCATGAATTGCCAGTGCCTGTATGCCAACATCCTGCAAGCGCTCTGCCACCTCTTCTATATTTCTGGAATGATCATCCCACCCCAAACGAGTTTTCACCGTAACGGGAAGTAAGGTACTTTTTACCACGGCTTCTGTAAGCCTTGTCATTAATGGCAGGTCTTTCAGCACGCCTGCCCCGGCACCTTTACTTACTACTTTTTTTACGGGGCAACCAAAATTAATATCGACAAGATCTGGCTGAACTGTTTCCACGATCCTTGCGCTAAGGGCCATGGCTTCTTCATCGCCGCCAAAAATCTGTATGCCGATGGGTTTTTCGTAATCGAAAATGTCGAGCTTATGGCGGCTTTTTATAGCATCGCGAATAAGACCTTCACTGCTGATAAATTCAGTGTACATAAGGTCTGCACCATTGTCTTTACACACCGCACGAAAAGGCGGATCGCTTACATCTTCCATCGGCGCCAGCAGTAGTGGAAATGTTGGAAGCTCAATATTGCCAATTTTAACCATTCAAATAAATTTCAATAAGAGTGCAGCTAAAACCTGCTACTCTCAAAAATGAGTTGCAAATTTACAGCCTTATAAACAAATGGTATGCTCAGTAATCAAAAGTTGAATTCTATTGGCCAGTTTGCCTTATTGATTGGTTTTGTTGGTGTGGGCATGGTACTGCTTTCTTTGATAATGGGGTTACTGGCAAGGTATGCACTGAATATACCACTGGAGGATTTATCTACAGCGATGTTTGAACCCAGGAACATAGATTTTATAAGGGTGCTGCAGATCTTTTCTTCCTTTCTTATGTGGGGTGTACCTGCACTGGCGGTGGCTGCCATCAGCGGTCCCAAACCTGTAGAACAACTTGGCTACAATGAGACCATGAGTGGCAAGCAGGTTTTCCTGGTAGTGCTGATGATCGTAGCAGGTATAGCGCTTGGCGGCGCTTTGGGAGAATTGAACAGGATGATACCATTAACTGAAGAACTTAACCAAAAATTCAAAGTTTGGGAAGAAAATTACAGCAAGCAGGTAATGAGTATTGCCAACATGAAAAATGTAAACGACTACCTCTTTACACTGCTGATACTCGCAATAACACCGGCTTTATTTGAAGAAATGTTTTTCCGCGGTTGTATGCAACAAATACTGGTAAAAGGAACAGGAAGTGCTTTTGCCGGTATACTTATTACCAGCATTATTTTTAGTGCAGTACACTTGTCTTTTTTTGGCTTTTTACCACGGCTGTTCCTTGGTTTTTTACTGGGCTATATTTTTCATTACAGCAAAAATTTATGGCTGCCGGTAATAGCGCATTTTCTGAACAATGCATTTGGTGTAACGGTCTTGTACAGCCTCAGCCGTTCCGGCAAACTTACCCCTGATGCCATGGATGATACCTACCCTTATTATTACGGCGTGATTGCTGCTATGGCGATTATAGTCATTTTTATTGCATTTAAAAAGGAAAGTACACAGTTACTGAAGCAGCAATAATACATTCCTATGAAGGGTTGGTTTAAATTATACAGCACACGCAATTATGCAGAGGCCAGTATCATCAAGGGGATGCTGGAAGAAAACAGCATAGAGGTATTTGTGCTTAACAGGATGGACAGCAGTTACCTGAGCTTTGGTGAGATTGAATTGTATGTGCCGGTACATTTTAAAGAGGTTGCACAGCAGTTGCTGAATAAGTCTTTAATGAACTGATTTTATAGTTGAGATTTGCTACGAGCTAATATAGTATGCGCTGCCGGGCAATGCTATGCAGTACAAGAGTGCGACGCAACGAAAGCTTCATGCATGTACTGTAGCCTGGCTCATAAAAAACCTTCTGCTTTCATATTTTGACGGCAACCGCATTTAATTTATTTTCGAAGTATGTCTACCGCATCTATTTTATTGATCTTTATAGTGCTGGCACTGATTTTCGTGGCAATTTTTTCGGGTATTGAGATCGCTTTTATCAGTGCAAACAGGCTGGGTATTGAGCTAAAGAAAAAACAGGGAAGATCAGGTGGTGTAATTATGTCTCGTCTGATGGAGCAGCAATCGAAATTTTTGGGAGGCAACCTGGTAGGTTACAATCTGTTCCTCATTATTTACGGGCTATTGGTAAGCGAACTGATCCGGAACGTGCTGCTGATACCCCTGCATACCAATAACCCATACCTTAAGCTGGGCGTAGATATTATTATTGTATGGATCGTTACCATCTTCTTCGCAAAACTTTATCCAAGGGCTATTTTTAAAGCAAAGAGTGACACATATCTTACCGCTTTTGCAGGTTTCAGCGATTTTTTTCATAGTTTTTTTGCACCGGTTTCCGCACTTTTTGTAAGCTTGTCTGAGAGTATTCTCAAATATCTTTTCAATGTGCGGGTTAGAAAATCAGAAGATACTTTTTCAATGGTAGACCTGGACCATTTTTTACAGGAAACCAGTGAGCAGAATGACAACAATACAGAACTAAACAGGGAATTGCTGCAAAACGCTTTGTCGTTGCCTGCGGTAAGAATACGCCAATGCCTGGTGCCCCGCACAGAAATTGAAGCCGTTGAGCTGAATACAGACATCGCCACCCTGCGGAAAAAATTTGAAGACACAAAGTTGAGCAAGATCATTGTTTACGACGGCAATATTGACAATATCTCAGGCTATGTGCACCAGTTAGATCTGTTCAAAAAACCAACAAACATTTCCGCAGTGGTATTGCCTATACCGGTTGTACCTGAAAGTATGAACGCTACAGACCTTATTAACAAACTCTCGAGGGAGCGTAAAAGCATTGCCTGGGTAATAGATGAATTTGGTGGTACTGCCGGCATCATAACCATGGAAGATGTGCTGGAAGAGATCTTTGGAGATATTAAAGATGAGTATGATATAGAAGAGTTTGTAGAAAAACAGATTGCGGAACATGAATATATCTTTTCAGGCAGGCTCGAGCTCGATTACCTCAATGAAAAGTACCACCTCGATTTTCCGAGAAGCGAATATGAAACGTTATCTGGCTACATCATCAACGAACATGAAAAAATTCCCAAACCTAAAGAGCGCATTATTATAGATAAGTATGAATTTGATGTGCTGAATGTAAGCGATACACGTATCGAAATGGTAAAAATGAAAGTGCTCAGGTAATATCTGGAAATATGCGCTCGTTTTATTTTCACATTTTTCACAATTACATATTTCTTCCTAAGCGCAGTATCAACCCATCACACTACCTTTGCCACCTTTAAACAAGCAACGTATATATGGCAAGTGGTTTTTTTGAACGCAGGAGCAAAGGCAGGGCAGAAATGTCGTTTATTGATCACCTCGAAGAATTACGCTGGCATATAATACGTAGTATTCTTGCCATTCTCATACTGGCGGTTGTCATCTTTCTCAATATTCAGTGGGTGTTCGATAATGTTATTGCCGGCCCCGTAAACCCAGATTTTGTAAGCTATAGTGCCTTGTGCAACTTCAGCCATTTTCTTCGCCTGGGAGATGCGCTGTGTTTAAAGCCAATCGATGTTTCTATGCAAACAACCACGTTTGGCGGGCAGTTTTTCAGCAGCTTCAGCATAGCCTTTATCGGTGGTTTCATTGGAGCATTTCCCTATATATTCTGGGAGTTCTGGCGTTTTGTAAAGCCTGCCCTTAAACCAAAAGAATTAAAAAATACAAGGTTCATTATATTCTTCGTATCGTTCTTTTTCTTCCTTGGTGCGGCTTTCGGTTATTTTATTCTCGGTCCGTTTACGTTTAATTTCTTAACCAACTTCCAGATAAGTGCTGCCAATCTTGTACAGGTAAAACCAACCATCAACGATTATCTTGATAACCTTACAAACCTCATTCTTGGTTGCGGTATCGCTTTCGAATTACCGGTGCTTGCATTCGCCCTTACCAAAATCGGTCTTATTACGCCCAATTTTTTAAGACGTTCCAGGAAATATGCGGTGGTAATTATACTGGTTGTTTCAGCCGTAATTACGCCAAGCCCGGACTGGATAAGCCAGGCCATTGTGTTTATTCCTTTGTACACATTGTACGAGTTCGGTGTTATCGTTTCTTCAAGGGCATATAAAGCAGAGCAAAAGAAAGAATTGGAAGAGTGGAGTTAGGTAGCCGGCGGTAGTATTTTATGGCATCGCCTGTTGTGTCACTCACTTGTACTGCATATCATGTGGCAACAACGATGCTGCTGTTCATGCAGGTTATAATGCAGCGTAGAAATACAACACTATATAATTTTCAATAGTTCATTTTTTTAAACAACACTCATGTCTGCCGTATTTGATTTAAATAAACCCATAGCTATCGGCTGCGATCATGCGGGTTACGAATACAAGGAAGCAATCAGCAAATGGTTGCAGGAAAAAGGTTACACCGTCAAGGATTTTGGAACCTCTTCACCAACTTCTGTAGATTACCCTGATTTTGCACATCCGACAGCTTCTTTTGTTGAAAGTGGCGATGCTGCATTTGGCATCTTAATCTGCGGCTCAGCCAATGGAGTAGCTATGACGGCAAATAAACATCAACAAATACGTGCCGGTATTTGCTGGCAAAATGAAGTAGCAAAATTGATCAGGCTGCACAATGATGCGAATATCATTTGTATTCCTGCACGGTTTGTAGCTTTACCACTAGCAGCAGATATGATCGAAACTTTTATGCATACCGCCTTCGAAGGTGGGCGTCATGGGCGCAGGGTTGAAAAGATGGCTTGCAGCTAGACACATAATCTATATAAATAGAAAAAGCGTGGTTGTATAGCCACGCTTTTTTTATTGCATAATATTATTAAACTAAAAATCTTTTACAAAATCAGGAACCAGGCTAGGGTAAGATTCATACGTTTCAGAATATGTCATACGGGTTAACGTTTTAATATTTTCAACTTTCGTTATAAATATCTCCCGGTTATTGTTTTCGTTATCAGAAACAAATACAAGTGCAGAATTATTAATGTCACGTAACTGATCAATTCTTACGCCGGGTATCGTCCATCCTGCAGAAAAATCAGTGTGTTGTTTAAAATCTTTGCCATCATAATCAGAAGAACAAATTTCTGAGGAAAGTTTTCCCCCTGCAAACATGTGATGTAGAAAATAAAGCCTGTCACCGGTAGCAGCTATGCTGGAAAATTCTGCATCCTGCGGCGCCGTGATTAACTTCAATGCTTCTCCGCCATTTGAATTGATTTTGAAAATTGAACAACCGCCTGCGCCACGCGCAGTAAAAAACAGGTAAGCCCCGTCATTACTAAATTCAGGTTCGCCCAATTCATCAAATGTTGTATAGATTACCTTTTGATTTCCCATTGTATCCAGCACAATTAGTTGATAACCTGCAGCTGACTTATCAACAACAGATATCAGCCGCGCATCAAGAGATAAACTGGGGTACATAGGTGCAGTAAGATCTGCAAGAAACTTCGATACACCATTTAGCCTTGCATAACCAACTGTTTTGCCGGACTTTATATAAACCAATCTTTGGTTGGCCACATATGGCATTGTTGCATTGGCTACTAATAAAGAAGAATCGCCGGTTTTGAGGCTTTTGGAAAAAATGCCTTTGTTAGATCCGGCATTGTTTACCTGGTAAATAATTAAGCTGTCGTACACTACACGCGGAACCGGTGGTTCAATAGTAACGTCTTTCTGGCATGAACAAAAGCCAAGAATGACGGCAGTTAGCAGAAGAATTTTTGTCATAAGTATAGATTTGAGAACTATATATTAGAAAATAGTGCCAATAAACTTTTCTTGTTAGTACGCAGTTAAACAATTGGCTGACTGCTTATATAAGTGCATCTTTATACGACTTTTGTAACCAGTTGGTTTTATAATAAGTTGATATGAGAGTTTATTTGCTGTTATCACTAGTCCTTGTTGCTACAACTGCTGTTGATGCACAATTCCGCAAGATTCCCGCCGATGTTACAGATGCGTTCAAGGCCCGCTACCCGCATGCAGAAAGGGTTTCATGGAAAGATCAGCTTAATGCTTTCGAAGCACAGTTTACGTTGAACGAGCACGAAATGAGCGCTCATTTCAATAGTGACGGGGAATGGTTAAGAAGTGAACGTAGGCTGAAATTTGAAGACCTGCCACAGGCAATAAAGGATGGCTTTTCTAAAAGTAAATATACTGATTGGGAAAAAGTGACGGTTTATGAAATAGCGCGTAACCTCGAATCTCTGCAGTACCGTATTCTTGTAAAAAAAAGTGGTGTTCAAAAAAAGTATCTTTTTTTTGACATCAACGGAAGGTTGAATAAAGAGAGCTACACACTATAAATCACCTCTTTATCTTTATTGCCCTGCTTATGTAAAATGACATTTGCAGGGTATATTTTTTTATATCTTCATTTCTATAAATTGGCAGCATGAGTAAATACGTTTTTATTGTTGTATGTTTTTTTATGTGTATGCAGTTAGCAGCTCAGCCAGACCGGTGGCAGCAGAAGATCAAATACCAGATCTCAGTTGATATGAATGTTGAGAACAATCGTTTCAAAGGCAAAGAAAAGATCGACTACTGGAACAATTCTCCAGATACACTTACACGAATCTTTTTCCATTTGTACTGGAACGCTTTTCAGCCTGGCAGTATGATGGATGTACGCAGCCGTGAATTAGGTAAAACCTTACTGGGAACTAATAAAAAGGGAGATCCCGTTTATGATTGGGATGACCGTGTAAGAGACCGCATCAGTAAACTGCAGCCAGACGAAATCGGCTATCAAAACATACAATCAATAACTATTAACGGGCTGGCCCAAAAACTGGTATTACACGAAACAATTCTTGAGGTAGATCTTACAAAGCCGGTACTGCCACATAGTAAAATAACGATGGACGTCGCCTTCGAAGCCCAGGTTCCATTACAAATCCGCAGAAGTGGAAGAGATAATAAGGAAGGTATTCGTTACAGCATGAGTCAATGGTATCCAAAAGTTGTAGAGTACGATTACCAGGGTTGGAACGCAAATCAATATATAGCCAGGGAGTTCTACGGTGTATGGGGAGACTACGATGTAAGTATTACGATCGATAAAAATTACCTCGTTGCTGCCAGCGGAACAATTCAAAACCCCAATGAGGTGGGTTTTGGTTACCAGGCAGACAATGTTAAGCTGAAAGCCTCGGCCGGTAAAACAATTACCTGGAACTTCAGTGCACAAAACGTACACGACTTTGTCTGGGCCGCAGATCCAAACTATGTAATGCAAAAGAGACAGATTAAAAACGGGCCACTGATATACGTAATATATAAGCAGGTGGATTCTCTGGAAAGCAAATGGACTGCCGTAGCAGATACAGCGGTTGCAGCTTACCCTTTCATCGCTAATACTTTTGGTGCATACCCATATAAAAACTATTCTTTCATCCAGGGTGGAGACGGTGGTATGGAATACCCCATGGCCACACTTATTAAAAATGCAAGTGTAGGCACAGCTATTCACGAATGGATGCATAGCTGGTACCAGGGTATGATGGGCACAAATGAAAGTTTATTCGCGTGGATGGATGAAGGCTTTACAACTTATGCGGAGCTTCGTGTAAGTGCGTGGTTAAAAAAGGATACCGCTTTTGCTTACAAAGAAGCTTATAACTCCTATTTCCGCCTGGTGAAAAGTGGCAGGGAAGAGCCTATGACCACGCATGCAGATCACTTTAATACCAATGCAGCCTATTCAACAGAATCGTATGCTAAAGGTGCTATCTTTTTGGCGCAGCTCGGTTATATTGTCGGCAACCAGGTGTTAGACAAAATCCTGCTGGATTACTACAATGAATGGCGCTTCAAACATCCCAATGCAAATGATTTTATACGTGTGGCAGAAAAGGCAAGCGGTATGGAGCTGGACTGGTATAAAGAATATTGGGTATATACCACTAAGAATATCGATTATGCTTTGGGCGATATCTCAGATAGTAGCGGTAAGGCGGCCATTACTATCAAAAGAATTGGCCTTATGCCCATGCCTATAGATATATTGGTAACTTACAAAGATGGTACAAAGGAAATGCACTACATACCGCTTGGTTTAACGCTCGGCAATAAACCTGCTGAAGATAATACTACCCGAATCATCCATACAGAATGGCAGTGGGTAAGTCCTGAATATAGTTTCGCAACATCACGGCCTGTAGGCGATATTAAAGAAATTGAAATAGATCCTAGTATGCGCATGGCAGATATAAGCAGAACAAACAATAAAATAGTGGTACCGTAAATTATTTATGGGCCAGGCTGCAGAACACCTGTTGAGCTTCCGTTGCGTCGCACTCTTGTACTGTAGAAGCAATATGCAGCAGGCGCGTAGATTTAAGCGTAGATCAGCTATATAAACATAGCCACATACATGCTAAAAGCAAACCACCTTTATACAAGGTGGTTTTTTTGTGTACATCGTAAATACACCAGCGCCCGAAACCGCCATTAGGCTTTTGGATATACATTAAGGAAAGTACCGTCTGCATAATAATTAGCTTCCCATTGCTGAGAACCTATATAAAAAGTTGCGCTGTAAACAGGCAGGCCGTAATACACCGGAACATATTCCCATTCTACCTGTGTAGCTGTAGGGTACATCATTTTAAAATTCCTTTTTACCGGTTTAGGAACCTGGCTCGCCGGAATGCTGTTACTGTTACCACCAGACTTTGCATAAACCTGCTGGCTTGTTACACCAACAAGCGTTACTGACGCTGCAATAAGAAATACTGCAAGAAAGACTTTTTTCATTTTTTAGATTTTTGGTTTGTTATAAAGGTTTGCCTTACGTTATCAAAGATCTTGGTAGATAGTATAAGACAACTAATAGTCTACATATGCGTAAAAAATGTAACCTGTGTGCAGAGGATTTTATAAAATAATTTAAAAAGCTGCATACACGTTATTCGTAGCTTAGCCTTTATGAAGACATTTTTTTGTTTTGCACTATTCATTTTAGTTGCTTGTTATACCAAGGCACAACAGGCAGCAGGCAATGTGCTGTTTTCACCTGTAACAACTAAAAAGGCAAAGGAGGAAAGATTAAAATATCTCGTTGATACAACCATCAGGCAATACTTGCGGGAGCCGCTTTCAGAAGATAATGAAGGTCTTTGGAACGATGCTTTGTGGTCGCTGGAATTACTGCAGTACAAAGACGCGTTTACAAAAGCTAAATTGCACGAGGCATGGAGCAAAGCTTTTTTATTGAGCGAATATTTTCAAAAGAATTTACTTGAAACAACCTATTCTTTATACAAATCAGAATTCAAAACGCCTGTATACCGGTTGATGCAGCAAACGAAATCTTTGCCCGTTTTCCTGCGCTGCGCAGAATATGTACTTAGGGCTGATTCTGCAATAGCCACCACAAAGATCCGTACACTTATAAAAACCAAATTCCCGTCAGAAGACCATATTGGTTTAAATATCCTGGAAGACAGGCTTTCCCAAAAGCACGAGGAATTACCACCGTTATTAGATCTTTTTAGCCGCAATTTTCTAAAAGGCGAGACTGTTATTTACAGCCTGCAAAGAAGCAACAGGGATTATCCCGGCATTGTGGTTATACGAAAGCCTGATGGTAGTTTTGCTAAAGATTCTGCCGGTAATATTTTTCATACAACGCAACTGGCAAGGGCCATTACCGCCTACCCGTTTTACATTACCAACGGAAATACACCACAGGGAATCTTAAGATGGACAGGTTTTGGAAGATCGCGGCTGTTATATATTGGCCCCACAACAAACCTGCAGATGGTAATGCCCTTCGAATCGAAGCCTGCCGTATTTTTTGCTGACAGTACAATGCCCGACATGCAATGGCAAAAGGAAATGTATACGTCTATGTTGCCGGATACCTGGAAAGATTACAGCGGCATATACGAAAGCTTCTACGCAGGCGCAATGGGCCGGTACGATGTTATTATGCATGGTACTACTATAGATCCTGCTTTTTATAAAAACCAGACTTACTTTCCGCAAACGCCATCACTTGGTTGTTTATGCAGTTATGAGGCGTGGGATGAAAATGGCAACCGCATAAGCAGCAACCAGCAGCAGATAGCAGATGCTTTGCAGGCAACCGCCTCCGGCAGTGGATACGTGGTTGTGATCAATCTAGACAATAAGCAGGCCCCTGTAAACATCAACGAAATTAGTAACGTTATTGGCATGGCACAAAATGTGGAATGACCGTGTGCAGTCAATTCATTGGCGTTAGAAGTAACTGCAAATTTTTTTTAATCTTTGCTTCGGTCTTCGCATTGCTGAATAGTGACCTGAAAGTACAAGTGAGTGACACAACGAAAGCTCAATAGCAGTAATGCAGCCGGAAACAAAATAAACGGTTCTAAACAAGTAACATAATGGCAAATACACCACTGGCAGAGCGTATGCGTCCGCAAACTTTGGATGAACTGGCCGGGCAGGAGCACCTGGTAAGCCATGGAAGCATTTTGCGTACGGCAATAGAAAGCGGCAATATTCCTTCTATGATTTTTTGGGGTCCGCCGGGCGTAGGTAAAACGACCATTGCCAATATTATAGCCAATACCTTGCATGTGCCCTTTTACCAGCTTAGTGCTATCAGCAGTGGTGTTAAAGAGGTAAGGGAAGTGATAGAACAGGCAAAGCAGCAGGCAAAGGCCATCCTTTTTATAGACGAAATACACCGGTTCAATAAATCGCAGCAGGACGCATTGCTAGGCGCTGTTGAAAAGGGTATCATTACACTGATTGGCGCAACAACTGAAAATCCTTCATTCGAAGTTAATTCAGCGTTATTAAGCCGTAGCCAGGTATATGTTTTAAAAGCATTGGGTGAGAATGACCTGGTAAAACTGCTAAAGCATGCTTTACAAAAAGATGAAATATTACAGCATTATCGTGCAGAGTTAAAAGAAACTGCTGCGCTGATCAACATATCCGGAGGTGATGCAAGAAAATTGCTGAACCTGCTCGAACTGGTAGTAACGGCAAACAACAAAAAGGAACTTGTAATTACAGATGAATATGTAATGGAAGTGGCACAAAAACGTATTGCCATTTACGACAAGCAGGGCGAGCAACATTATGATATTATTTCAGCGTTTATAAAAAGTATACGGGGAAGCGATCCTAATGCGGCAGTGTACTGGCTTGCGAGAATGATTGATGCCGGTGAAGATGTAAAGTTTATTGCCCGCCGGTTACTTATACTGGCCAGTGAAGATATTGGTAACGCAAACCCGAATGCGTTACTGCTTGCTAACGCCACTTTTGATGCAGTTAACAAGATCGGCTTTCCGGAGTCTTCACTTATACTTTCGCAATGCACTATTTACCTGGCTTCAAGCGCCAAGAGTAATGCTGCAACAACCGCAATTGGCGCGGCAATGAATGCTGTGGCGCAGCATGGAGATTTGCCGGTGCCACTGCATTTGCGTAATGCACCTACAAAGCTTATGAAAGATCTGGGTTACAAGAAGGGCTATCAATACAGTCACGACTACGATAACAATTTTTCGGCGCAGGAATATTTGCCTGAAAAAATTTCTGGTAGCGCTTTTTTTGAACCCGGTAAAAATGCAAGGGAAGAAGAATTAAGAAAATTTCTTAAAACCCGCTGGAAGGATAAGTATAATTATTAAGCCGGCTGCAGTATTACTATTAAGCTTTCGTTGTGTCACTCACTTGTACGTTCATATCATTATTCAGCAATGCGAAGACAATAAAATAGCCGGTGAAAACCTGATTAGCCGTGCTCCTGCGGGGTACTCTTTGTTGCATGCATTACAATTCAATGCGGTACGTTGTACGCGTTACGAATAAACAAAATAAGGAAAGGTTGCCCTAAAGGGCAACCTCCATTGATCATAAGGCTGACGATGCCATGAAGATCAAACACCTCATTTGTTTGTTAACCTATTACTATTAAAATGTTTCGCTGGCTTTCTTGAATACTAGTTGTCTTGAAGAGCCGCTTTTTGTTTTCCGCTGGATACAGACTACGGAAGGGTGGTTTTTCAATAATCAGTTTTCAGTCATTGTTTCTCATCCGGTTAACTTTCTTTCGTTTGATGATGCAAAAGTAATATCCAGATTACCGGCTTGCAGGTCGTATTCGCCATCTTATGCTATAAAAACGCCGAATGCCAGAAAAATACCGTTGAGCCCACCATTTGCTTTTCTAAAAGTATAACCATTGGGAGCTGGATAAAAAAAGAGGGGCTATTCGGAAGAATGCCCCTGAAATTAATAATTGGCTGACGAGGCCAATAATTGAACCAGCAAATCACTACGACAAGAATGTCCGTGATTTTTCCCCTTCAAGTGTAAATTCTAATATTTTAACCTAAAACAATGTTTTAGCTTTTACAGACATTATGGCTTTCAAAAAGGTGTAGCAAGGGCCTTTGGTTTTAACCTGCAGGTTAGCGTGCTACTGCGTAGATCTGTTGTATTAGTCCCACAAGTATCTTGACAGCTCAAAAGTAAATTTTGGGATATACAATGAATTATTAATTCGCCGAAAACCCGTTTAAAACCGCTGAAGCGGGTTAAACGGTCTGTGAGGGTAAAATTAATGTATATAAATAATATATAATAATATGTTTTACAACATTTAAAATAATCTTATAAAAATTGATATGTTTAAAGTTGCTCAAGCATTTTTACAACTCCTTCATTTACAAGAATTAGATAACCAAGCCGATCATTACTGATTCCTTCTTTTAACTGGTAATTAAAAGTAAGTTGCCCTTCTTCAGCTTTCGTTTCAAAGAAACGAAACTGGATATTCCCGTATTTTTTCAGGTCTTCACCTATTTCGTAAAGGTGGGTGGAAAGAATAAACAGGGTATTTTTCATTTTGCGCAAACCTTCTATTACAACAGTACTGCACTTCATAGCGTCCTGTACATTGGTGCCTTTAAAAAGTTCATCAATCAGGATCAGCCATTTACGTCCGTCTGAAATTTTCTCCAGTGTTTTGTGTATGCGCTGCACTTCGTTGAAGAAATAGCTTTCACCTTTTATAATATTGTCTGCGACTTGTATATTGCTTAACAAGCCATCAAAAAACGTTAGGTGCATACGTTTTGCCGGAACGCCCATACCAACATGAGCCAGGTAAACGGAAACACCGACAGCTTTTATGAATGTACTTTTCCCCGCCATGTTGGCGCCCGTAAGGAATAAGAAATTTTCTTTTTGGGTAAGGTCAATATCATAGGCTACAGGCGTTGGAAGCAACGGGTGATAAAGCTGTGTAGCAGATAGCTCGGGCCTGGCCGCTTCTTCAAAATGGGGAAACACGAAATTAAATTTGCTGCATGCCTTTGCCATACTGTAAAACGCATCCAGCCTGCTGTAAAGTTCAATCATCTCAAGGCACTGGCTCTTGAATTCGTACTTAAGGAAATGACCCAGGATTAGTACTGTCCTTCGTTTTAATTTCTTCGAAGCGTCATGTTCCGCTATGTGTTGAAATATTGGTCGTTTAAGCAGTGCATCAATTCTTTCCAGAATTGTGGCCAGCTCTGCCGGGTTTTGTTCTTCCCACAGCAAATTCCTTATTTGCGTAATGCCTTTAATAAAATTTATAAAATGGCCAACTGTATAGGTTATGAGTGAGTAATCGGGTGCACTGATAAGTCTGTACATCATTGCGCTTACCGGGTCTGGAGATTTTGGTATACTGTCAACAGCAGATTCGAAATACTTTTCGATAACCATTACAGTACCATTATTAATTGTTTCCGGCCACAGGTCTATGACGTTGATGATTCGTTGAACAAGTTCTTGCCGGTTATGGATCAGTTGTATGCTTTCAAGTGGTCTTTCTATATAAAATCTGAGCCAGGCTCTGCCACCAATAGTTCTTGTAAAATCAAGCCGGTAAAATACTGAAAGTTCTTCTTCATGGGCAAAAATGGACAAATCGTTAAGCGTGGTATTGTCTACATTCATTGTAAATCATTCTGGGAATATGGTAAAAAATGGCAAACACTGTTTTAGAGAAACTGTAGTCATGCAACAGATTACCTGTCAAATTTCATGCGCATACCCGTATATGATTCATCAAACATGTTATTTCCATAAACCATGTGGCCGTTTACAAAAGTATTGGTAACAGAAGCCGGAAAAGTAAAACCCTCAAGCGGGCTCCAGCCACATTTGTACAATATATTTTCTTTCTTTACCGTGCTGCCTTTATCCATATCAACCAAAACAAGGTCTGCATAGTAACCTTCCCTTATAAACCCCCGCTCTTTAATCTGAAAGCATTTGGCCACCGCATGGCTCATTTTTTCTACCATTTTTTCGAGTGTCAGTTTGCCCTGCTTTACATAGTACAACATTAAAGGCAATGAATGCTGTACCAACGGCAGACCTGCATGCGCTTTTTCATAAGGTTCATTTTTTTCTTCCCAGGTGTGCGGGGCGTGATCTGTGGCAATTATATCAAGGCGGTCATCCAGCAAAGCGGGCCATAGAGCTTCTCTGTTAAACGGGGCCTTGATAGCAGGATTACATTTTATTTTGTTGCCAAGTGATGAATAGTCGTCTGCTGTAAAATGCAGGTGATGCACACACACTTCTGCGGTTATTCGTTTTTCTTCAAGCGGGATCATGTTGGTAAAAAGCTGTAATTCCCTTGCTGTGCTAATGTGCAGAATATGCAGCCTTGAACCATGTTTCTTGGCAAATTGGATAGCTTTAAATGAGGAGGAGAAGCAGTTCTCTTCATCTCTTATTACCGGGTGGTCTGCGGGCTCCAGCACTGCTTTTTCAGCCTTTAAATTTGCAAGATTTGCTTTTATTATTTCCTCGTCCTCGCAATGGGTGGCAATCAATATTTCAACACCACCAAAAATATTATCAAGTACCAGGGTATTATCTACCAGCAGGTTGCCGGTAGACGAGCCCATAAATATTTTTACACCGCATACATCCTTTTTTTTATTGTTGGTTTTAAGCACTTCCTCCAGGTTATCATTTGAGGTACCCATAAAAAATGAATAGTTTGCAAGCGAAGTTTTGGAGGCTATGGCGTATTTGTCTTCCAGTAGTTCATGTGTAAATGCGGGTGGTTGTGTGTTGGGCATTTCCATAAAGCTCGTTACGCCACCGGCTACTGCTGCTTTTGCCTCTGTGTAGATGGTTGCTTTGTGTGTTAAACCGGGCTCCCTGAAATGAACCTGGTCATCAATAACACCGGGCAGCAGGTGCTTGCCTGTGGCATCTATTTCGGTTACTGCAAAACCTGTTTGAATGGCCGGTGCAATTTGTTCTATTCGTCCGTTTTTTATTAACACATCTCCATGGTTAACGGAGCCTTCATTAACTATTGCTGCATTTTTTATAAGGTAGTTCATATTGTAAGGTTACTTACTTTTTAGTAAATAAAAAACCCGTTTGATTTTGTATCTAACGGGTTTTATAACACAATTGAAGTTATGTAAAACTGTTGGATTATTTGTTGCTGCCGATGACGCAAAATAGTATGCGCTGTGGTACCTGCGGAGCTGCTGCAAAAAGACTTACCGTACAAGTGAGTGACACAACAGGCGATGCCACATGCACCGCTGCCGGCGGCCAAATACTATAAATGACTATCGTCTGATAATATTTCGTGACCCAGTTTATCTCTCTTTGTCTGCAGGTATTTTTCGTTGTGCGGATTTGGCTTAATGTGCATGGGCACAATATCGATTATCTCAAGTCCGTAGCCTTTTAAACCTGCACGTTTTTTGGGGTTATTGCTCATGAGGCGCAATTTGGTAATACCCAGCTGGCGGAGTATTTGTGCACCTACACCGTAATCACGATCATCCATGCCAAAGCCCAGTTTCAGGTTGGCTTCTACGGTATCAAGACCTTCTTCCTGCAGTTTGTAGGCACGCAGTTTATTCATAAGGCCGATACCGCGGCCTTCCTGGTTCATATACAATATGGCACCTTTGCCTTCATCCTGTACCATCTGCATGGCTTTGTGCAGTTGTTCCCCGCAATCGCAGCGGAAACTTCCCAAAATATCGCCGGTAAAACAGCTGGAATGTACCCGGGTGAGAACAGGCTCATGCTCTTTCCATTCACCTTTTATCAATGCCAGGTGCTCGCCGCCGGAAATCTTTTCTTTGAAAGCAACCAATTTAAAATCCCCGTATTTGGTTGGCATATCTACACGCACCACTTCCTCAATGAGCGAGTCTGACTGAAGCCGGTATTCAATAAGGTCTTTGATACTGATAATCCTGAGGTCAAACTTTTTAGCGATTTCCATCAGTTCGGGCAGCCTTGCCATGCTTCCATCTTCATTCATGATTTCTACCAGTACGCCTGCCGGCTGCATGCCTGCAAGACGTGCAAGATCTACGGTGGCTTCGGTATGTCCTGTTCTGCGCAGTACACCGCCATCTTTGGCCCTTAACGGAAAAATATGCCCTGGCCTGCCAAGGTCGGCTGGTTTTATAGACGGGTTGATAAGTGCCTGCACTGTTTTAGATCTGTCATGTGCACTGATGCCTGTGGTACATCCGAAACCAATAAGGTCCACACTAACGGTAAACGGTGTTTCGTGAATGGCGGTGTTATTATGTACCATCAGTTCAAGCTGCAATTCATCTGCACGCTGTTGTGTAATGGGAGCACAAATAAGGCCGCGGCCATATTTGCTCATGAAATTGATTATTTCGGGAGTAGCATTTTCCGCCGATGTTACAAAGTCGCCTTCGTTCTCACGATCCTCATCATCTACGACTATCAGTAGCTTACCTTTCTTAATATCCTCAATCGCACTTTCGATGGTATCAAGCATAGCAAAAATTTAGACAGCAAAATTACAGCTAATATCAATCAACACACACATGTTAGGTTTTCGAATGCAGTAATAAATGAAAAACCGTTATGTGTTATTATTGCCCGCCGGCACAGTCAGCGGTTTAATATGGTTACCAGCTGCAGTTTTTCATAGCATCACCTGTTGTGTCACTCACTTCAGCGGTTGAAACAATATTGGGCAACACGATGCATGGTTGCAAGCCTGTTACTATCTCTAAAAGCTGCCGGTGCTGACGGTATTCTATATTATCCGTTAAAAAAATTACTGCTGCGCAATGTTTTTGCAAAGCCGTTACAAACAACATTTCTTACGCTTATCTTCGTCAGCGCACAAACCGGCCATTGAATATGAAGCAACTTTTACCACTGCTAATACTGTCAGTAATTTCATGCTATAGTTTTCCAGCCCATGCACAAACACCACCCGCTTATAACAGTGCAGATATTTACCTGCAGCTCAAAAAGCTCAATGTGCTTGGCAGGGTATTGTATATAGCTGCCCACCCCGATGATGAAAATACCCGTTTGCTGGCGTACCTGGCAAAGGAAAAGCAATACAGAACCGGTTACCTCAGCCTCACAAGAGGCGATGGAGGGCAAAACCTCATTGGCGATGAACAAGGCATTGAGCTCGGCCTCATACGCACACAGGAACTACTGGCGGCGCGCAGAACAGACGGAGCCGAACAATTTTTTAGCAGGGCCTATGATTTTGGCTTCAGCAAATCATCGCAGGAAGCGATGGAAATATGGGGGCACGACAAAATCCTGAGTGATGTGGTATGGGTGATCCGCAACTTTAAACCAGATGTTATCATAACCAGGTTTCCCGGAGACGAAAGAGCGGGGCACGGCCATCATGCGGCTTCAGCCATACTGGCTAATGAAGCTTTCAAAGCAGCCGCAGATGCTACCATGTTTACGGAACAGTTTAAGTATGGCGTACAGCCCTGGCAGGCCAGGCGCATATTGTGGAATACCTTCAATTTTGGCACAACCAATACAACCGCAGAAGACCAGTTTAAGCTGGATGTGGGCACTTACAGCAGCCTGCTGGGCAAAAGTTTTGGAGAAATTGCAAGTGAAAGCCGCAGCCAGCACAAAAGCCAAGGTTTTGGTGTGCCCAGGCAAAGAGGACAGGCATTCGAATATTTTCTTACCACCGGCGGTGATGCCCCAAAGACTGATTTACTGGATGGTGTAAATGTAAGTTGGAACGCTGTTCAGTTTGGTGAAGGTATTGAGAGAATGGTGAATAATATTATTGCGGGTTATAGCTTTGATCACCCTGAAAAATCGATAGATAGCTTGCTGGTTTTGTACAACCTGTTACAACGTGGCGGCAACAGCAACGGTGCAAAATCGCAGGCAGAACACCAGGAAAGTATGTATTGGTACAAACGTAAAGCGGAAGACGTAAAACAAATTATGCTTGCATGCAGCGGGCTGTTTGCAGAAGCCACCACCAAAAATGAGTATGCAATTTTGGGAGATAGCATTAAAGTGGATTTTAGTGTAAACAAGAGATCTGCTTCGGGTATAAACCTGGTGGGTATCAGATTGAATAAGTTCGACACAACGTTGAACAATGCTTTGCCTGTTAATCAGAATATATCATTAACCAAAGCATTTTTTGTTCCGGTAAATGATACAGCTACCCAGCCATACTGGCTTGTAAACCCAATGCAGAAAGGAAGTTTTACGGTTAACGATCAAACGTTGATTGGTAAAGCTGAAAATGATGGTAACTATATTGCAACATTTATATTCGATATAAAAGGAACAAGGCTGTTTGTAGATAAAAAGGTGCAGTATAAATATACAGATCCTATAAAAGGAGAACTATATGAACCTCTTGTTATAATACCACCCGTTATCGTTGCTGTAAACCCACCGGTGGTACTTACCAATATAAAAAATGAAAGCAAGGTTGGTACAAGCCCTGTAATAAATATTCAATACAAAGCAACTATTACGGCACCTGCAGTTCCGGTTACGATAAACGTTAACAAGGGCGCGGATATTCTTTTTAACAAAGACACTACGGTCAATTTTACGGCAGGGTCTGCTTACAATTTCAAAATGCCTTTAGATGCAAAAACCGGCCGCTTAAATGGTGATAACATCAACGTTGATGTGTTTGCAGGCGTTAATGGAAAGAAAACCTTATACAAAGATTACCTGCGTACCATACAGTATGATCATATTCCGCATATACATTATTTCTACCGTGACAATGTAAAAGCCATTAACGAAGAAATAAAAATTGTTGGCAAAAACATTGGCTATATTGTTGGGGCAGGAGATAAGGTGCCGCAGGCATTGCAGCAAATGGGCTACAATGTTACTTTTCTTGCAGAGTCTGCCATTACAGATGAGAACCTGAAACGGTTCGATGCGGTTATTGCCGGTGTGCGTGTTTACAACACACAACCATGGATCAACAGTAAGTACGATGTATTGATGCGCTATATACAAAATGGCGGCAACTACATTGTGCAGTATAATACTGCGAATTTCATCAGCAGTGTTGCCGATAAAATAGGGCCTTACCCTTTTACGGTAAGCCGTACAAGAGTAACAGACGAAAACGCAGAAGTAACAATAACACAGCCAGGCAGCAGCGTGCTCAACTATCCTAATAAAATAACGCCTGCAGATTTTAAAGACTGGATACAGGAGCGAAGCATTTACCAGGCAGAAAAGCAGGACGCGCACTATGAAGCGCCGCTAACCATGCATGATGCAAACGAAACGACAACAAACGGAAGCCTTATTATAACAAAGTATGGCAAAGGCAACTTTGCTTACACAGGGCTGGTATTTTTCAGGGAGTTGCCCGCAGGCGTTGCCGGGGCATACAGGCTAATGGCTAACCTGATTGCATTGCCACAAAACAACTAGATATGGATGATAAAACAAAAACAGGCAGAAGACGGGTAAGTATCTTGTTTCTTGTTGTGGTGGGCGTTGCTATTGGCCTTGTCATTAAAAATGTACGTGCCGGTTTAATCATCGGGTTGGCTATTGGCTTACTAGCCGGCCGGCTTGCCATAAAAAGAAGTAAATAATGGGCCGGGCAAAAGTACTGCTATTGAGCTTTGTTGCGTCGCACTCTTGTACGTCTGCAGCAATGGGCGGCAGTGCGAAGATCTCAGCAAAGTTTGGGTTCATATTTAGAATATGTTGTACACTTTGTTATGAACCGGATCAGAAAAAAAGAACGCCACAGTTGCCATAAAAGACAGGCGTACAAGTGAGTGACACAACAGGCGATGCCACAAAGCGCTATTGCCGGTTAACAAAAAAACTTGCCATACACATGCAGCAAAAAGAAAAAGCACCTTTACTGGGCTCCTGGAAGCGGTGGTACCTGTTGCTGGTAATGGTATTGGTGCTACTCATCATTTTTTTTAGCTGGTTTACCAAATACTTTTCATGAAGAGTTTCGATTGGATAGTACTTATTCTAACGCTTGCCGGTATTGTGCTGTATGGGTTATATAAAAGCCGTACAAGCAAAAACCTGGAAGGTTATTTTCTCAGTAACCGCAATATGAACTGGGGCCTGGTGCTGCTGAGCATTATGGGGACACAGGCCAGTGCCATAACTTTTCTTTCTGCACCGGGACAGGCCTTTACCGATGGCATGCGTTTCGTGCAGTACTATTTTGGCTTACCCATCGCTATGATCGTAATATCGGTAAGCTTTGTGCCTATTTTTAATAAGCTTAAAGTCTTCACTGCCTATGAATATCTTGAACAGCGCTTTGATCTGAAGACCAGGACGTTTACCGCTGCCATGTTTCTTTTGTCGAGAGGCTTTAGTACCGGTATAAGTGTGTATGCACCTTCTATTATTCTTTCTTCTTTATTTGGTTGGGATATTTTCTGGACGAACATTTTTATGGGCGGGCTGCTGATCATTTATACCGTAAGCGGTGGTGCAAGAGCTGTTGCTTATACACAGCAGCTGCAGATGATCATCATTTTTGCTGCCATGTTTATTGCGGGCTATTATATAGTACATAATATGCCTGATACAATAAGCTTTACCGACGCACTGAGTGTTAGCGGCGCATCAGGAAAGCTGAACGTAATAACAACCGGCGTTAATGAAAATGGTTTTGAATGGAAGGACAGGTTCAATATTATAAGCGGTTTAATTGGTGGCTTTTTTCTGGCACTCTCTTATTTTGGTACAGATCAAAGCCAGGTAGGCAGGTATCTTACTGCTAAAGACAATACGGAAAGCAAGATTGGTTTATTGATGAACGGGCTGGTAAAAATACCTATGCAGTTTTTAATTTTATTATTGGGTGCATTGTTGTTTACCTACTACCAGTTTAACAGCGGGCCAATATTTTTCAATAACGCGGTTAGCGAGAAGGTCTACCAAACCAGCTATGGCGATAGCCTGAAGCAACTGGAAAGAGAGTTTGCTGTAATTAACCGCAACCAGGCCAGTATATCGGCAGCTTATCTCGACGCTAAAGAGAGTAGTGAGGCCAATACAGGATCTTTAAAAGATAGCCTGGTAAAACTAAATGCCGGTGCCAATGCCATACGTGAGCAATACAAGGCGGTATTAAAAAAGGCTGACCCTTCTGTTGATACAAACGACACCAATTATATTTTTCTTCGTTTTGTGGTAGATACATTGCCTGCAGGCCTGGTCGGGCTGTTAATAGCAGTTATTTTTCTTGCATCGTGGGGTTCAATAGCCGCAGCGCTTAATTCTTTGGCATCCTGCACCATGATCGATTTTTACTGCAGGTTCCGGTACAAGAATGCACATGTAGACGATACAAAACTGGATGAAGAAAAAAAATACAGGCTTTCAAAATGGTTTACCTTTTTATGGGGACTCTTTTGTATCGTAATTGCTGAGTTTTCTACTAATATGGGTAGCCTGATACAGGCTGTTAACGAGTATGGTTCTCTCTTCTATGGTGTAATACTCGGTATTTTTCTTGTTGCTTTTTACATGAAAAAAATAAAAGGAAGTGCTGTTTTCTATAGTGCTCTTATTGGTGAAGTTATTGTTGTAACCCTTTACATTCTTGATAAAACAGGCGTTATTGGTTTCAGCTTTTTATGGCTGAATGTAGTAGGCGCAATGGCTGTGGTATTGATTAGCTACCTGGTGCAGGCCGCTGTAAAAAAGATTTAGCGCCACATTTATTCCCACACTTAATTATTTACTTTCCTGTAAACCCGGTTTATCTTTTTATATTACATAAAAAAATAAATTAAATAAATTTGTATCTATCGAGCAAACACCAAAATTATCATGCTTATGAATTGCCTTATTGCTGACGATAATGAGTTAGCGCTGATTATGTTGAATAGTCTTATCGGGCAGGCAAAAAATCTTACAGTTGTATCTAAATGCAGGTCATCTATAGAAGTATATGAATACCTGCAAAATAGCCATGTAGATATTGCTTTTCTGGATGTGGAAATGCCGGGAATGACTGCGATTGAACTTATAAAGGCTTTGCCCGTAAAACCTGTAGTAGTGTTATTAACTGCTAACCCTGCTTATGCGGTAGATGCTTACGAGCTCAACGTGGTAGATTATATAGTAAAACCTGTAACGCTGGCCCGTTTGTTACAGGCTATAGAAAAAGCAACAGCATGGATCAATAAAGAAAAGCAGGAACCGCCTAAGCAGCATGAACAGGCTTTTCTTTTTATTAAAGAAAAAAGTGTGTTGAAGAAAATTATATTGAATGATATACTGTTTATCGAGGCAATGGGTGATTATATTAAGATTCACTGCGCAGATAAATGGTATACCGCCAATAATTCTCTGCGGGCTATGGAAGAAAAATACGGGCACTATTTCCTGAAAGTTCACAGAAGTTACCTGGTAGCAATGAACAAGATTGAAAGTATAGACGAAAACGTTATACATATTGGTAGGAATAATATACCGGTAGCAGAGTCTTTTAGAAAAAAGTTAATGGAAAAACTGGATCTTATGTAACACCTGTTTATAAAGATGAAATCTTCAAAAAATATCCGTCTCCCCTTCTTCTTTGTAACGAGCCTGTCAATGGCCTTGATGGCAATTATTATTTATGCGCGATACCAGGCAGACAAAAGTATCACCAGTTTGCGGAAAGGAAATTTAAATGCGGTAAATGTATTCAAGGTACACGTGTTGAGAGACGAAATTATTGATGGCATTTACACCATCGACTTCGGTATAGCAAACCTGAATGCCACAAAAGATGCTACAAACCTGAAAGACACTTTAGAAAAAATAAAAACAAATTTACCGCTACTCGATAGCCTTATTGCCATAACAGAAAGCGAATCCACCGGCAGAAAATTTATAAGGCTGGTAAATGAAAAGGTTAAGTCATATAATGCTATCTTGTTAGACACTTATTCACCGCAGTCACTTCAAAATTTTAATGCCCGTACAGACCTGTTAACAGACAGCATATATTTTTCTGCTATAGAACTCGAAGATAAACTAAGCGATTACCTGCAGAAAAATATTGCCGATAACGAAAAGCTGGCCATCAAAGTTTCGCAGATAGACCTCCGTTTAACATTTATAATCATCGGCGCAATCGCAATATTGGCTACAATTATTATACTGCGCCTGCTGCAAAACTTTCAATTGTTAAAAGCATTTTATGCAGAACGGCTCGAAGCAGAAAAAGCGGCAAGGGTGAAAGAACAGTTTCTCGCAAACATGAGCCATGAAATAAGAACACCTATTAATTCCGTAGTTGGTTTTACCAACCTGTTGCAGAAAACTGACCTTAAACCAGAGCAACAGCAATATGTAAGTTTAATAACAACGGCCGGGCAAAACCTGTTATCCATTGTAAATGATATACTCGATATATCAAAAATTGAAGCGGGCATGTTACATTTCGACAAAAGCCCATTTTCAATTCGGGAAGTATGTTACAATATAGAGATGCTTTTTCAGCACAAAGCAAAAGACAAAAAGCTGTTCCTTAAAACACATGTTACAGATGATGTGCCCGAATTACTGTTAGGAGACAAAGAAAGACTTACACAGGTATTGATGAACCTCACTTCAAACGCGGTAAAATTTACCGCTGCAGGCGGGGTATACATTAATGTGCGTTGTAAAAAGTTTAGCACAAACGACGTTACGTTAGGTTTTGAAGTAAAAGATACCGGGATAGGAATAAAAGAAGACAAGCTAAACGTGATCTTCGAAAGGTTTGAGCAGGCAGAAACAGATACCACCATCAAATACGGTGGCACAGGCCTGGGGCTTGCAATTGTAAAAAGCCTTGTAACCATGCAGGGCGGAAAACTCAATGTACTTAGCGAAGAAGGAAAAGGTTCTGTCTTTGAATTCGAGATCAATTACGAGATCTACAAGCAAAAGAATCCCTCACCTCCCGCAACGGGCTCAGAAGTAAAAGCTGTTTTGATACCCCATCCTGCTTTCGAAGGAAAAACAGTACTCGTAGCAGAAGACAACAAAATGAACCAGCTTTTACTTAAAAAAATATTTCAGCAATTACAACTCAAGGCAGCTTTTGCTACAGATGGCGCACAGGCTGTAGAGCTGTTAAAGAATCACCATTATGATCTTGTATTAATGGACATACAAATGCCTGTAATGGATGGCTACACCGCCACACAGGAAATCAGGAAAACATTACAACAAGCTATTCCCATTATAGCAATGACTGCAAAAGTTTTACCGGGCGAAAAAGAAAAATGCATTGCCGCTGGTATGAATGATTACATATCCAAGCCAATAGACGAAACCAGTTTTTATAACGTACTTGTTAAAACACTGTCTGTTGGTACAGCCAGGCCAGATGCACCATGTTTTATAAGTACAGACTATCTCAACAATATGTTAGCGGGTGATACCCAAAGCCTCATAGAGATAATGTCACAGTTTATTAAGCAATATCCTCAGGAAATTCAGTTGCTTGCAGCAGCCATTAATGAACATGATTATGATAAAGTAAAACGACTCAGTCATCTGATGCAAACCACCGTAAGAACCGTAAGTAATGCAAGCACCCTGTACCCGCATTTACTCAATATTGAAAACGCTGCAGCGGCAGAAAATACAGAAAGCATACAGGAATCTTTTGCAGCCATAATATATACCGAACCTTTTGTTATGCAACAGGCAAGGGATATCCTCGCAAACGCATCAGGCAGCATAAAAAGCAACTTTGTATGATCAGGTGACCAGCTATAGCACTACTATTAAGCTTTGGTTGTGTCACTCACTTGTACTTTCAGCACTTTATTGTACACTGCGGCAACAGTCACGGGCATGTATTCACAGCCTCGCAAAAAAATGAGAACTGTATACAGGAAAACAACACCAGAATTCGAAAAACAAAGCAGGTTTCATATAAAAGCGAAGCCTTTTAGAAAAATGATAAAAAAAGGCACTACATATTATAAAAAAATATTTTATATCCTAAAAAAAATGACTTCTTTTGCAATGACCGATCTTATAAAGCTGCTAAATGATATCACGCTCAAACATAACCAGTGTCTCTCTTAGTAAAGCTGGAAAAGTAATCAGCAGTAAAATCTTTATATCTCTCTGGCTTATCTGGACAGCCTTTATCGCAGGCAGCATCTTTTTATTATTAACCAATAACGGCTGGGCCATCCTCACAAAGAAAAGGTTTAAACTAAGCAAGGTAGAAGCTATAACAACAGGGCAACAGGAAAAAAATAATAAAGGAGCATTTGTATTGGTTGTGCGCAATAAAAAACTAACCCTCACCCGTTATACCGCTTATGTTGACAAAAATCAGGGCGATAGAAAAAACAATGTTACGACCGGTAACCCTAATGAATCCTCACCTTCTGAAATAGATACAGACCAAAGCAACAACAAAAACATTGAAGAGAAAGAATCAGATTTCTCAGTAAAAAGAGTTCCATTCCAATGACCAATTTTGCAAGTATTATAAGGCAGGCATGTATTGTCTGCGCGTGTATTTATTTTACGTCTTGTTATAGTGCCAGGCGGGTAGCAGTGGAAAATGCTGTCAAAGACGCAAGGCAAAACCTTTTTGAAGAATCAGATCTTTTAAAAGAAACGTTCAGGAAAAGAGACCGTGCAATGGGAGAGGAACGAATTGATACGACTATTAGCAACAGGGTAAACTTGCGCCTTCGCCGGTATATTGCTGAAATGGATTCAATCAACAGTGAAATAATTGCGCTCGAAAAAACTTTAAACAATAAAAAGACTTTCAGAAGAACGTATAGCGATAGCATTAAATTAAAGCTCGAACATCTTGAGCTGCGTAAAAAGGAAAATGCACTAAGGCTAAAACGCTTTAAAATGCTGAATGAAGCGCTGGATATTTCAAGGCAAAATCCCTTCGACCTTGCAGCTTTCTTTGGTTCAGGAAAATATACTATACCACAGGAAAAATACAAACAGGCCATCAGTCTGTTTGCACCTGCAATTGATTCACTGATCCATTTTTCCAATAAGTATGCAGATATGCCCCGCACGTCTACACTTGTGGTAAATGGTTATGCAGACGGGCAGGCAATAGATACTTCTTCTGCCTTATACGCAACCTTACTTAGGTATCTTGGTAAACCCGATGCGGGCAGGTGGGAGCTAAACCTGGCACTTTCAGAATTGCGGGCCGCCGAAATCAGCAAGGTAATGGAGCAATTGCTGGAAAAGAAAAAGTCAGCTTTTGTAAATCATAATACGATCAACTTTAATTTTTATGGCTACGGACAGGGGGAAACGTACCCCAGTAAAAAAATATCAAACTACCGTGAAGATGATGAGCGCCGAAGAATAGTACTGGTATACTGGAGTGTTATTCCTGATTAAAGAAACGCCCTGCACTTTGCAGGGCGTTTTTGTTACCGGTATGCAAATGTTAAAATTATAAAAAACGTGCAGGCAAACCACAGTGGTTTACGAATATCATCGTAGTTTTATACGAACGAATTCGTAATATAATAAACTATAAAACCAAAAGAATGAGAAATGCATCCATTTATTCGAAAAGCTTGCTGGTGGCTTGCCTGCTTATCACTGTTATTGGTGCTCTTGCATGGCAGACAGATGATAAGAAAAAAAATAAAGGCTCCGCAAACAAAATACAACGAGACACTATTATACCCCGGCGATATGATTATGATTCGAATGAATTTAGAATAAAAGATCTTGATATTGCGCTGGACAATCTTGATATTGGCCTGAAGGAATTGAATGACGGTTTAAAAGATCTGCATATAGATATTGCCAAAACGGTAAAGGAAGCTATGGCTTCGATAGACCTGGATAAAATAAGCCGGGATGTAGAGATCGGGTTATCCAAAGTAGATTTTCAGGAGATTGAAAAAGAAGTTGAGAGAGAACTTAAGAATATTAACCTCGGGGAAATAAAGATCGAGGTACAAAAATCTTTAAAAGAAGCTCAAAACGAAATCAAAAAAATTGACAAGCAAAAACTTCAAAATGAAATGAAAGAACTTCAGATCACCTTGAATAAAAATGAATTAAAAGCCGACATTGACAAAGCAATGCAGGATGCGCGAAAAGAGATTGAAAAGGCAAAACAGGAAATTAAGGACTTAAAATCATTTACATCGGCACTGGAGAACGATGGACTGATTGACCGCAAAAAAGGTTATACGGTTGAGTGGACGAAAGACGGAGATTTGATCATTAACGGTAAACTTCAGCCAAAAGAAGTGGCTGATAAATACCGCCGTTTTTATAAAAAAGATGGCTACAAAATTAAGATAAGACCGGATGATGATCTTGAAATTGATGGTTTATAAAATAACAGGCCACCTGATACTTATCATTTAGTATTAATATCTCAGGCAGATCGTTAGCGCCGGAAGATGGATTGTGTTGCTGTACGAATGTTTGAAAGCCTGGATAACCGTTCTGCGTACTATTAAAATAAGCGCCCGGCGTTGCCGGGCGCTTATTTTGTAACCGTTATACAATCTTTAAAGTATAACCGGCAGGACAGCTACTCTTAAAACAACCGTATGTATAACCACGCCCTCTGCTGCCATAAAAGAGGAACCCTGAAGTGAGTGACACAACAGGCGATGCCCAATGTACAGCAGTTGGTGCACAAACATTACTATAAAACATGCCGCGGGTTATTGATTCAATATTCCTTTTTCTTACTTTAGCCGCATACACAACCGCCTGATAATAATGAAAGCAATAATGTTTATAAGTGCTATATGCCTGGCTTGCACGGTACTATTCAGTTCTTTTCGCCAACAAACCTTTGATTTAAAGGCCAGCATTGAAAGAGGGAAGGATGTGTACAGTGCTTATTGCCAGGCTTGCCACATGGATGAAGGGCAGGGTGTGGAAGGCGCGTTTCCTCCGTTGGCAAAATCGGATTACCTGATGGCTGATAAAAAGCGTTCTGTTGAGCAGGTTATATATGGCGTAAAAGGTGAAATGAAAGTAAATGGTGTAATATACAATGGTGAAATGCCGGAAAGCGACCTGAGAGACGAACAGGTGAGCGATGTTCTTAATTACATACGCAATTCTTTTGGCAATAAAGGTGCTGCCGTAACCCCGGCTGACGTAAAAGCGCTGAGAAAATAATAAAATAGCATGTTTAACGTTTACATATTATGTATTCTGTGAACTAACAGCTATTTTCTGAAACATTTGTAAAACCATGTTATCCCTTTTTTCTTCTATAACGCTTGCACTAATGCTGGTAACATTTCTGTTGAAGATGGCATTTATTCTTCATTATGGATTGAGGAGAAATAATCAACTCATTGAGCACTCGCTCCTGTTCCTTTTTTCGAGGGCAGAGATAAAAAACAGTTTTTATAAACCTGTAACAAGGTATATGCGGGCGAGCAACAGGATCACCTATGCGTTTTACCTGCTGGTACCTGTTTACTGCATTATAAAATTTTTTGAGCTTGCGATCTAAATATACTGTTCTATTTAGGAAGCGAACTATCGGGAATATTTCGTAGCCCTGAGCCGTTGAAAAGTGTATAGCTGTTGAAGTTCTGGTCTGCAATAATACTGTCTCCCCGCATATTTTGGTTGCCAGCCTGCTTTATGATAACCGGCTTACTGTTGTAAAAAATTTCTTTATTCTTATCCCACCACAATTCATTGGTAAGCATAGTGTCACCTTTTTTCATATTGAAAACAAATACACTATCCCGCAGAAAAACTTTGCCCTGTTTCTCCAGGTACTTTCCATAACGTGCAAAGAGATGGCTTTCCGGTTTTGTACTGTCATCATAAAACTCTACCTGCAGGCTTTTGGGAAACTCTACAAGGGGTGTGTCGGCATCTGTTCTTGTCATTACAGGTGCTGTAAGTTTTGCCTTAACGATGCCAGCCTGGCTCATATAGCTGGTTACACTGTCAACTACGTCTACGCTGGCACGTTTTACATTAAGACTGTTTACTTCTTCCATGCTGTTTTCACAACTGCATATAAAAAAGCAGCCCGATAAAAAGGCTGCTGTAAATATTCTTGCGGAAGAAAAAGTTTTAGTCATACTTACGCTTTATAAACCAAAGGTCGGCTAAAGATAACCCCAATGAAAATTTGAAAAAGTTTTCTGTTACATTATTAACGTTACTGCCTCTTTTACCAATTTCAAAGGCTGTATTAATGAACGTGGAGTTATTATCATAGCTCGTAAACTTTTTTACAAAAAAACCAAACCCAAAAGTAAGGGCTCTCAGGTTGTAAGTATTGCCATCAGCATTTATATAATCTTTACCGGTATAAAAACCAAGCCTGTAAGTAGAGCGGCTGAAAAGTCTTGGGCTTGTTAGTGAAGGCACAAACTCGCCGCCAACCCTTAACATCCAGTTATCTATTACCCTGTCTTTTGCACCATAATAACTAAAACCAGACCATTTGCCTGCGCTGTAATCTGCGCCAATGGCCCATTTGGTGGCGACAGCATTCTGGCCAATTACATATTTCTTGCTAAGCATGAAACCGGCATTGTAGGTCATTGGTATTTCAATATTGCCATTTACATGAGACACGCTGTGCACAGTGTCAATAGGTACGGTGCCGCCGCTGGAATTATAACTGAATGTTTCTCTCAAGGTATCTGTAGAACTCTTTAACGTGTGTGCAAGTGTTGCAGCAGCTCCAAACTTTAAAAAGTATGCTTCACTGTACGCATTGCCTTCTTTCTTGCTTTCGCTTAATTTAACATTGTAAGAAATACCAGGCATTACATAAAGACCCCAAAAACTTGTATTTTGAGCGGAGTTAGAAGGGTAATAGTTGAAAAAACTTCCGGTATCTGTAAGTATAACACGGGTATTTACATCTTTTCTGCCAAACTCGTAACCTGCATTTACACCAATACTAAGGTTATTGAAGCGTTTGGCCAGACCTACAAAAACCTGGTTAAGGCCACCATTGCCTTCGTATAAGGTCTGTTTCAGGTAAGTGCTTTCCGTTACAGTGTCCTGTATATTGTAATGAATTCTTGTAGCAGGTTTCAGGCCAAATACAAGTCCTGCATTTCTCTGCCTTGCATCAGCTTTGCTGCTGAGTGGTATGCCGACCTGTATATAAGAAGGCAGAAGATTGGTAGACTTATAGGTTTGTCCCAGCGAAACACTTCTCAATGTTCTGTTATCGATGGAGAAGCCAAGATCATATGTTATAAGGCCGCCGTTTGTACCATTTGCATAGCGCACATACTTCAAGGCGCTATAAGATGCAGGGTTGGCGGTATTGAGTGCCTGCTCATTACTGTATGCGGCAGAAACACCACCCATACCACGGGTTGCAATATTTTGGGAAGGATAAAGATCACCCAAACCATATCTTGAAAAAGGTGAGTTTTCCTGTGCTGATAGGTGTGCGGAGAAAATTAAACCAATTGCTAAAAAGGCACTAAACTCAACTGTTGCTTTTACTGATCGCATATAAACCTTTATAGATTAAGTGTGGGTCTGCAAATATCTTCTTTTTGAAATGAGGGGCAAAAAAGGCCATATCCCCCCCGGTTAAAAGCACGTTAAAGTTGGCATATCTTGCTGCATATTCATCTGCAATGCCTTCTATTTCTTTGGCCATGCCTAAAATAACCCCGCTGAGCATGTTGGTCCTCGTATCATACCCAACCAGCGGAAAGTTCCAGTCGGCCTTTATTAACGGCAGTTTTGCCGTAAACTGGTTCATAGCTTTCATGCGCATCTCAAGACCGGGCGAAATGCCACCGCCAAGAAATTCATGAAAGCGGTTAACAAAGTTGTAGGTAATGCACGAACCAAGCCCGATAACGAGGCTATGCATTTGCGGGTGTAGTTGTACGGCTGCTGCTATAAGTGCCAGGCGGTCTGCACCGATTGTCTCCGGTTTGCCCACCGGCGTTGTAAATGGCAGCCTGCTTGTATGATCCAACTTATGAAAAACTGTTTGCTGCTGCAGTATATTTTCAATAGCCACGTCATGATGAACAACAGAAGAAAGAATGCTGTGCGTGGCTTTGTGTTGCAGTATCAGATCTGCAATGGTTTGCGGATTTGCATCTGCCAATACATCGACAGTAATCAATGTATCATTTTCAAATACCGCACATTTAAGCCTGGTGTTGCCAAAATCGAAACAAAGGGTAATGCGCATGAATAGTTGCAGTTAGATTTTTGTTGACAGGCTTCAACTCATTACTCATCGCCTGTTGTGTCACTCACTTGTACGTTCAGAACATTGATCAGCTGTGCGTGCCTTTATTACAATCTTGTATATTGGCAAAGCGGCGTAATTTGTTTATTAACACCAGGCAGCCGGCAATAAAATGTGCCAGATGATGCTTCGCACTTGTCTTCGCTTTGCTCATTAATGCTTCAACAGTACAAGAGTGCGACGCAACGAAAGCTACATGCATATTCAACAGCCGGGTTACAAAAATTATAAATATTGGTCTCCAATATTTCTTTTTACTTCTGCCACGTAATCTTTTATTTGTTGCTCTTTGTCCTTTTTACAGATCAGCAACACATCTTTTGTATCTACCACTATAAAATCATCAAGGCCCTGCAGTACCACCAGCTTATCATTTGGCGCAGAAACCATGCATTTTGTTGCATCGATGATCATTACATGGTCGCCTGCTACAGCATTACCCAGGTAATCTTTTTCTAAGTTGTCATACGCACTGTTCCAGGTACCCAAATCGCTCCAGCCAAATGATGATGGTATAACATACACATTGTTTGCCTGCTCCATGATGGCGTAATCAATGGATATATTGGTACATAAAGGGTAAATACGCTCCAGTGCTTCTTGTTCCTGCGGGGTATTGTAGTGTGGTATTTCTGCGGCAAACACTTCGTACATTTCTGGCTGGTGCCTTTCAAAGGCTTCTACTACCTGTTTGGCCCTCCATATAAAAATGCCGGCATTCCACAGAAAATCACCACTGGCTATAAAAGCTTTTGCAAGTTCTGTATTTGGCTTTTCGGTAAATGTTTTAACCTTATAAATGTTATCTGCAACTGACATTGCCTCGTGCTGAATATAGCCGTAACCTGTATTTGGATACGTTGGCTTGATGCCGAGTGTAACGAATGCTTTCATATGCAAGGCAAAATCCAAAGCTATTGTGGCAACACGCTCAAACTCAGCATTATCCAGCACCAGGTGATCGCTGGGTGCAACAATAAGTGCAGCTTCCGGATCTTTTTGCATCAGCTTGAAAGCAATATACGCAATACACGGTGCTGTGTTTTTGCGGCTGGGTTCAGATAAAATATTTTCGTCGCTAACCTGCGGCAATTGTTTTTTTACAATATCCGTATAATCAGCAGATGTGATAATAAAAATGTTTTCTTTGGGAATAAAACCTGCATACCTGTCAAACGTAGACTGGATAAGCGTTTTGCCCGTATTTAAAATATCGAGGAATTGTTTTGGAAACGGTGTTCTGCTCTTTGGCCAAAATCTGCTTCCTATGCCTCCTGCAAGTATTGCAACATAATTGTGATTGTTCATCTAATATTGGTTTAAATGATGCCTTCCCTTATAAGATCGTGCAAATGTAGTATTCCAAGATAAATATTGTCTTTACTGGTAACAATTAACTGGCTTATATCGTACTGCTTCAGTAATTCAAGCGCCTCTATGGCCAAAACACCTTCCATTACGGTTTTGGGGTGTTTATTGTAAATGTCTGTAACCAACAGGTTTTTTACATCACTTGTTGTTTCCAGCATGCGGCGTACATCTCCGTCTGTAACCACAGCCAATAATGCATGGTTGTTGTCTACAACAGCGGTTGCGCCCAGTCTGCCTTTGCTGATTGAGATGATTACATCCTTAAGGGTAGCATGGCCATACACAAAAGGCTTTTCATTTTGTTTATATAGGTCATCTACTTTCAGGTAAAGGCGTTTGCCAAGGTTGCCACCGGGATGATACTTAGCAAAATCCTTACCACTGAATTCGTTTAAATGCATCAGGCAAATAGCCAATGCATCTCCCATAACCATTTGCGCTGTTGTACTGGAGGTTGGCGCAAGGTTATTTGGACAAGCCTCCTGCTCCACACTGGTGTTTAAAATATGATCGGCTTCTTTGGCAAGAAACGATTGCTTGCTGCCAATCATGCCTATCAATGTATTGCCAAAATTCTTTATCAATGGTACCAGCACCTTTATCTCGGGGCTTTCGCCGCTTTTACTAATCACAATCACAACATCATCCTGCTGAATCATGCCCAGGTCTCCATGTATAGCATCTGCAGCATGCATGAATAAGGCAGGCGTGCCGGTTGAGTTAAGTGTAGCTACAATCTTATGACCAACAATGGCACTTTTACCAATGCCCGTTACTACCAGTCTGCCTTTAGATGCATGGATAAGTTCAACAACTTTTGTGAACGTATCATCAATAAAGGATTTTAAACCACTAAGCGATTTGGTCTCAATATCAATAGTGCGCAAAGCAATATCTTTTATCTCCTTATTCATTGCCGCAAAGGTAAACTTTAACAAGAATGCTCATTTTAGTAATATATTTGCAAACTAACTTCGTCAGAATCTATATTATTTTTCAATAATATTTATCTCTGCTATCACATAGTAATAGCTAAAAAAGGTAACTATTTAATTGACCATTCCGATCGAAATGTAGTATCTTATCAGTTAAATTTAAACATCCCGGAATATGAGCGGGGATGGAAATTACGTGAACAATGGGAACCGTTAGTAAAAAGTCAACTTCAAAGAAAGCTGTAGCAAAACCAGCAGCTACAAAACCAGTATCAAAAAAATCACTAAGCAACATTGCACATAATCATGATATTCTCGAAGGGCTTAGAGAACACTTCGGGTTTGATCAGTTTAAAGGCAGGCAGGAAGAAGCCATCAACAGTTTGCTGGATGGTAACGACACATTTGTAATTATGCCAACCGGGGGAGGTAAAAGTTTGTGTTACCAGCTACCCGCTATGATTTTGGAAGGTTGTGCCATTATTGTGAGCCCTTTAATTGCGCTCATGAAAAACCAGGTAGACCTGGTGCGTGGTTACAGCGAAAACGATAATGTAGCGCACTTTTTAAATTCGTCTCTTAACAAAGGCCAGATTAAAGAAGTAAAAGATGATCTTACTGCAGGCAAAACAAAGCTGCTGTATGTAGCGCCTGAAACGCTTACCAAGCAGGAAAACCTCGATTTTTTTAGTGATCTTACCATTTCATTTTTTGCTGTAGACGAAGCACACTGTATATCTGAGTGGGGCCACGACTTCCGGCCGGAATACAGAAGGCTCAGGGAAATGATGGATATTATAAATCCTGATATTCCAGTAGTAGCTCTTACCGCAACGGCTACTCCTAAAGTGCAGAGTGATATTGTAAAAAATCTTGGCTTAAGGCAGCCCAATATTTTCATCTCGTCCTTTAACCGCCCTAATCTTTACTACGAGATTCAACCGAAAGTAAAAAAAGATCAAACGGTGAAAAATATAGTCCGCTTTATATCCCAAAACATGGGTAAAAGCGGTATAATCTATACACTTAACCGTAAAACAACAGAAGAACTTGCAGAGGTACTGGTGGCAAATAATATTAAGGCGGTTGCTTACCATGCCGGTCTCGATGCTAAACTGCGGGCCGACAGGCAAGATCAGTTTTTAAATGAAGATGTGCAGGTAATTGTTGCAACCATTGCCTTTGGAATGGGAATAGATAAGCCCGATATCAGGTTTGTAATACATTATAACATTCCAAAATCTATCGAAAATTATTACCAGGAAACAGGCCGCGCAGGTCGGGATGGTATGGAAGGAAAATGTATTCTTTACTACTCTCACAAAGATGTTTTAAAGCTCGAACACCTGATGCGCGATAAACCGCTCAGTGAGCGGGAGATCGGCGCACAGCTTATTAACGAAACAGTAGCTTATGCTGAAAGTTCTGTGTGCAGGCGCAAGATTTTGTTACACTATTTTGGGGAAGACAGGCACGACGAAAACTGTCAGAACTGCGATAATTGCCTGCATCCGAAAGAAAAAATAGAAGCAAAAGAAGAAGCCGTTAAAGTACTCAAAGTGGTGAAAGCTTTGGATGAACGTTTCCCTGCTGAATATGTAGTAAACGTGCTGATTGGTAAACTCACACCGCAGGTTACCATGTTCCGGCACGAAAAAATTGCTGAATTTGGAATTGGGAAAGACAAAGATGAACACTTATGGAACAGTCTTATCAGGCAAATGCTACTGGAAAACCTGATAAGAAAAGATATTGAAGAATACGGATTACTGAAATTTACAGATGGTGGTGCAAAATTCCTTAAAAAGCCTTCCAGCTTTAAAATTGTACTGAATAATCTCTTTGAAGAAGCTAATGCAGATGATGATGAAGGAGAATCCGGCGGTGCAGCCAGTGCTGCCGCAGATGATAAGCTTTTCGAAATGCTGAAAGATCTGCGCCAGAAAGAAGCACGGAAAAAAGGATTACCGCCGTTTGTTATTTTCCTCGAATCATCATTGCAGGACATGGCTACCATGTTTCCCACAACATTGCAGGAACTGGAGAAATGCCAGGGTGTAAGCAAAGGCAAAGCAATCAAGTACGGCAAACCATTTGTTGAGCTGATTGCAAAATATGTAGATGAAAATGATGTAGAAAAACCAGACGATTTTGTAATGAAAAGTGTTGCCAATAAAAGCAACAACAAGATCTATATCATTCAAAATGTTGACAAAAAAATACCGCTGGAGACAATAGCCCGTAACAAAGACCTCAGGCTGGATGCACTGCTCGAAGAAATGGAAACAATTGTTGCAAGCGGAACAAAGCTTAACCTGAATTATGCCATTGAAGAGATGCTTGATGAAGATGAGCAGGACGAAATAATGGATTATTTTAAAAGCTGCCAGACATCTTCTCTACAGGTAGCGCAGGAAGAACTTGCCGATGGTGGTTATGATTGGGAGCAGTTAAAAATAATGCGTATCAGGTTTTTAAGTGAATATGGAAACTAACATATACCATGGTAAAAAAGTAAACCCATTTGCATTGCAAATGGGTTTTTTAGTAAAAGTTTTTTGAAGCCGGCTTTTAGCTTTTCAATCAGGCAACTGTTGCGTCGCACTCTTCAACTGATGAAACTATATTGAGCAAAGCGAAGAACGAAGCGAAAGGCTATTCCTCATTTTATGTATGCTTATAACACACACATCCTTAATTCAGTTTTTTCTTCAGGCTTGACACCTGCTCCTGCAAATTACTTACAAGCCCGGCAAGTTGATTTACATCCCAGCGTTGTACAGTATTGGCCTTTGTAATAACCATTTGCGCTTTCCACATTTCTATGATGTCTGTGGTACTTACGTTATAAGGTGTATACTGAGGGTTGTCACTCACCAGCGTAAGCTTATCTTTCAAACGGTTATTCTTCATAATACGTTTGTAAACGATTCCTTCTCCCTTGGAAACAACTATGTAGGTATTATTTGCTTTTATATCTTCAATATCTTCTACTTTCTCACCCACAATTACACTGCCGCTTGGTGTAGGCAGCATACTGTCACCCACAATTTCAAATGCCCTGAAGTTTCCCGAACCGAGCATTGGCAACGTAAATGTGTTGAGCTCATCAATAAACTCAGGATCTGCATAACCCGCCAAATAACCGGCCGCAGCTTTTACAGGCACAAATTGAATAACCTGCGTTTCAGCAGACATCTTTAGCTGCCTTCTTTTTTCGAGATAATTATCTGTGTTCTTTGTTGCTGAAAGATCTTTCAACAACAGATCATCAAGACTGAGTTTAAACAGGGCGCATAAGTTCTCTAATACATCCAGTCTTGGTTCGGCACGTTCTTCTTCATAAGCCCCGATAAGAGAACGTTTAATTTTTAGTTTGTTCGCAAATTCTTCCTGTGTCCATCCACGCAGCTTGCGCAGGTAACGAAGATTTTTTCCGGCATAACTCATAACTAACGCATTTAGCGCAATATACTAATTTTTTTAGTTTGTCAAATATTTCTTTCAATGTTTAATATTTATTCTGCAGATGAAAGGATTGCGACGCAACGAAGATGCCATGAAAAACTATAGCTGGTACCATTCTCATATTAAAAAATAATTTATCGAACACTTGCATTTGTCGGTTTAAGTTTATATTTTACTACAAGCTAACGATAAACTGCTTTTTCAAAATCAAGGCAAAACCGGATACCAAAACGAATTCTTAAGCACACGAGGCAGGCACCCTTTTACTACACTTTTATTGCAGCAACCTAAATCAATTATCATGAATTGTAGTGTACACATTACAGTAAGGCACGTTGCTGTGTGCTATAAATATTTTACGGGTTGCGATATACCGCCGTAACCCTGTTGCCAGCCAACGCTAACTATTTTATTAATTTTTAAACATCAACTTATGAAAAAGTCTTTGTATCTCTCTTTGGTCGTTCTACTTGCAGGCACATCATCATTTTCACAATGGACGGTAGGTGGAAACAACTTACCGGTAGGTGGTGGGGCACTTGGTTCCAACAATAACCGCCCCGTAATTTTCGAAACCAATAATATAGAACGAGCACGTTTACTTAGTACCAGTGGTTTCTGGGGCTTTGGCCTGGTAGCACCAAATGCGCAGGTGCACATCAATGCTACTGCAGCGGGCACCAACCCCTTCCAGATAGATGTAGTGAATGTTGCCCGGATGATCGTTAACTCAAACGGCCAGGTTGGTATTGGAACCACGTTGCCAAACACCAGGCTTCATATAAACAGCGATGCAGGTGAAAACCCGTTCAGGGTACAGGTTGCCGGATTATCTAAATTGTATGTAGATGCTGGTGGCGGTGTGTCAGTGGGCAGTTCGGCAATACCACCGGCCAATGGCTTATATGTGTCAGGAAATGCTGGTATTGGCACTACGCTTCCTGAAGGTAATTTGCATGTATTAAGAGGAAGTGCCGGGGCCGTTACCGCTAACAGTAATGCGCCGCTGGTTATTGAAAACTCAACAAACAATTATATAAACCTGCTCACGCCAAGCGCCAGCGAAAGAGGGATTTTATTTGGGGATAATCTTAATGCAGCAGACGGCGGAATTATTTACGTTGGAACTTCCAATACGCTGCAATTCAGAACCAATGGTAACATTACGAGGATGAGTTTATCTGATGCAGGCAATCTTGATATAGCAGGCGGGACACTCAGTTTTGGTTCTGTTGAAACACTCGCTGATGCGGGTGCTAATACAATCAGCGCTAACTCTACATTTGTTCCCAGCACAGATAATGTACGAGATCTTGGTACATCATTACTCAGGTGGAATGAAGTATGGGCTGTTGACGGAACAATCAATACCTCAGACCTGCGTGATAAAAAGAATGTTGAAGAGCTCAAATATGGTCTTAAAGAAATCATGCAGCTTCGACCCGTCAAATTCCAGTGGAACAGTGCTACTGCCAGCGTAAGTGGCGACAAGTTTGGCGTAATAGCCCAGGAAATTCAAAAAGTGTTGCCCCAGGTAGTGCGCGATTATGAGTATAAAATAAACGAAGAAACAGGTGCAAGAGAAAAAGTGCCTGCTGCAAGAATGGGTGTAATGTATGCTGATATTATCCCGGTGCTTATCAAAGGCATGCAGGAGCAGCAAAAAATCATTAATGAGCTGCAGGAGCGCCTGGTAAAAGTAGAATCAGGCAGTGTGGCCGCATCTTCTTTAAACACATCTGGTTTAATGGCATCTTCTTCTGCAGTACTGGAGCAGAATAAACCTAATCCGTTTAACCAGTCAACTACAATACGCTACAGCATTCCGGCCGGGGCCAACGGCCAGATCAATATCTACGATGCTACCGGTGTACTGGTTAAAACTATGCGGGCCAATAACAGTGGCCAGGTACAGGTAAATGCGGGTGAACTAAGGTCTGGTTCATACACTTACTCATTACTCATAGATGGTAAATTGATCGCTTCTAAAAAAATGATCATGCTGCAATAAGCAAACAAAAAAGGGATGCACTGCATCCCTTTTTTATCAAAAATATATCTGGCTAAGGCGCTACAAGTCTAAAACCGTTGCCATGAATATTTACGATTTCAATCTGCTCATCATCCTTCAGGTATTTGCGCAATTTGGCAATGTAAACATCCATACTGCGGCCGTTAAAATAAGTGTCGCTGCCCCATATTTTTTTCAACGCACGCTCTCTTGGTAAAAGGTCATTTTTGTGTTCTGCCAGCATCTTCAGCAATTCATTTTCTTTTGGCGACAGTGTTTGTGTTTTACCATCATGTATCAGCTCACGCAATTTTGGGTTAAAGTGGTAACGGCCAAGATCAAACTGCATGTTTTCACTTTCCTTGTTCAACTCCTCGTTACGTTTTAGAATAGCTTTTATTTTCAGCAGTAATACTTCACTGTCAAAAGGCTTGGTTATATAATCGTCTGCACCCAGTTTATAACCCTGTATAATGTCCTCTTTCATCGTTTTCGCACTTAAAAAAAACAGCGGAACTTCAGGGTCAATATCGCGGATCTCTTCTGCCAGTGTAAAGCCATCCATATTTGGCATCATAACATCCAGCAGGCATATATCAAATTTTTCACGCTGAAAAGCTGCCAGTCCAAGGCGGCCATCTCTTTCCAGCGTTACATCATAATCGCTCAGTTCAAGATAATTCTTTAAGACCATTCCAAGATTCTGATCATCTTCACACAACAAAATTTTGTATTTATTTCCTTCCATAATTGTAAAATTTTTTCAAATAAATGTAACGCTTTTAACAAGGTAAGACAAACATCGGGCATTTTTTTGTTAAAGCATTTCCAATTATTAGCGCTTTTTTGAATGTATGTGTTAGCGCTGCTTTAATTGTTGTGTTTAATTTTGTAGAACAATTCATTGTATATGTTATTAACGCCCGACAATAAGCTGAAGAAGCTGATCGTAATAGGTGACCGGTTATTGATAAGGCCGTCAAAACCAAGTGAGCAAACAGCCAGTGGCCTCTACCTGCCACCCGGTGTGCAGGAAAAAGAAAAAGTACAACAGGGGTATGTTATCAAAACAGGTCCGGGTTACGCCATACCAATACCGGTAGAAAGTGAGTCCTGGAAAGGTGAGGAAGAGCAGGTAAAATATGTGCCGCTGCAGGCCAGAGAAGGAGACCTGGCAATATTTCTTTTAAGCGGCGCAACAGAGGTAATGTACGAAGGAGAGAAGTATTTCATTGTTCCTCAAAGCGCCATACTAATGCTCGAAAGAGAAGAAGACTTATGAGCCAGGCAAAAGAATAAGCATGAAGCTTTTGTTGCGTCGCACTCTTGTACGGCTGAAGCTTTATTGAACATGTGCGAAGACTGTAACCGGCTTTTCTTAATTACGTCAGTAATGTACAGTTGCCAAACAATATAGATAATATCACTAAATTGTTTTACCAGATGCAGCTAAAAGAGCATTATACAAACCTGTGGAATAATGCATTGTCAAAATTTGAGGCAAATGCATTCGAATTTGATACATTAATAGATTCGGTAAAAGACCACAGGTTTGGTGTAACGCTGGTTGCCAAGCCATCCGGGAATGTAAAAAAGAATATACATCAAATGCTGCTCGATCTTCGGGCCATTGAACCGGGCCAGTATTATTATCCAACCCCTGATATTCATGTTACGGTTCTTTCCATTATTTCCTGTTATAATGGCTTTAAACTGGCCAGTATTCATGCCCGGGATTATATTGCCATTATCAAAAAAAGCCTGCATGGCATTACATCTTTTCCTGTTTTTTTTGAGGGAATTACTGCATCTCCATCCTGTATTATGGTGCAAGGCTTTGCCGGAAACGAAATAGAAAACCTGCGCAATAACCTTCGCTCTAATTTCAAAAATACAGACCTGGAATCTTCAATTGATAAGCGGTACCAGATACACACGGCACATGCTACCGTTATTCGGTTCAGGCATGCACTGCAACAACCGCAAAAGTTTGTGGAGCGATTGAAGTACTACCGCAATTTTCATTTTGGCGTAACCGAGGTGCAAGAAGTAAGTTTTGTTTTCAACGACTGGTACCAGCGCCACCTTGACGAACATGTACTTGCCACATTCAGCCTGCCTTTGTACCTGTAACCTAAAAAACTTTAATGGCATAAAGCGATAAAAGGACCACAGTAAAAGCCCTGGTTCTGATGATCTTCTCTTCGTTCTACGCACTTGCCCAATGAAGCTCCAAACGTACAAGAGTGCGACGCAACAGGTGATGCCACCATGCGTTGCCGCCCGGTCACAAAAAAATCTCTCCGTTACTGTAACATTCAAAAGGCAGGCACGTATAACAAGTGTACTTTTAATGCACGAATCAGGAAACACTGTTTATGACGGAACGGGAATACAACGAATGTGTACATCAATATGCGGATAATGTTTTTCGCTTCATCGTAAAAAATTTACGGCACGAAGAAGATGCGAGGGATGTGGTGCAGAGTGCTTTCGAAAAACTTTGGCGCAACAGGGATGCAGTTGAAAACGGCAAGAGTAAATCTTACCTGTTTACTGTTGCCTACAACCAGATGATTGATCATTTGCGGAAAGCAAAACGGGTACACCTGCAGGAAGAATTTCCGGCGGAGCTGAAGGTACACCACCAGCCTGTAAACAATATGAAAAAAACATTGCAGGATGCGCTTAACCGGTTGAACGAGGTGCAAAAAAGCCTGGTAATGCTGAAAGATTATGAAGGGTACAGCTACGATGAAATAGCACAGATTACTGGGCTTAATGAAGGACAGGTCAAAGTATATTTACACAGGGCGAGGCTGGCATTAAGGAATTACCTGGTAAGTCCTGAAAATGTAATGTAAGAAACTAAACTAAGTGAACGGCCTTTGGCCCGAAACTTGAAATTTTGAAAAGATGATTACAAGGCATAATTATGAAGAGTTCTTTTTAATGTATGTTGACGACGAGTTGACAACAGAGGAACGTGCAGCGGTAGAATTGTTTGCCAGCCAGAACCCGGATCTTTTACCTGAACTGGAAATGCTGAACCAAACTAAACTGCCTGTTGATGAGTCGCAGGTATTTATGCATAAAAATGAGTTGCTTCAAAAAATTAACAGCATTGGTGCAGACAATTACGAGGAACAATTTTTATTGTATGTAGACAATGAACTTTCCAATGATTCGAAGAACGATGTAGAGAAATTTGTTTTACAAAATCCACAATTCCAGGATGAGTTTACGCTGTTGAAGCAAACAAAGCTGGAAGCGGAAACGATCATTTTTAAGGATAAAGACACTTTATTGCGCAAAGATAGGGATGGCAGCATAATACCTTTATTTATACGCTTTGCAATTGCTGCTGCCGTGGCAGGTGTAATTGCACTGCTGTGGTGGTCTGCAGGAGGTAATGCTGAGATAGCAAATAACCAGGTAGCTCAAAACATTGATTCCGTAACAACAGATAGGGTAGATGATATAGCTGCAGGCGGAAAAAAGCAAAACAATACACTACCTGAAGTGGTCGTAGCACCACAGCAACCGGAACAAAAAAATGAAACGGTGTTTGCAGATAAGCAGGCCACGCACAATAGCGTTAAAACAAAAACAACTGCCGGTAACAAAAATGCTTTAGAAAACAATGTGGCTGCAGTAAAGCGTAATGATCAAGTTGCAGTTGTTGCTGTTAAGAAACCTGTTGAAACCACAATAACACAACCAGTAGAAAATACAGATATTACATCAACAGATAAGCCTGGTTACGCTGTAGCAAAAAACAACACAAAGCAGGACAATGACAATAATGTTGTAACTGCAAAAAATACCAAACCAGAAACCAGTAAAAACTATGTATCTCACGCGGTTTACAAAGAGTTGAATACGGATGAAGATGAAAACAGGGAAGCACTTTATGTAGGCTCGTTACAGATAAATAAAAATAAAGTCCGCGGATTAGTTAAGAAAGTGGGCGGCCTGTTTGCCGGAAAGGCTAAAGAGGCGGCAGCAAGCGAAGATGGTAAACTGCAGATTGCCAATCTCGAATTAAATACCAATTAGTACAAATTTTAACCAAAAACAGATATGAAGCGCGTTATTTACTCAGCAGCATTTTTCCTGCTGACACTACCAGGATTTGCCCAGTCAGACACGGCCAGACAAAATGAACCCGATACAATTAAGGTTGGCAATTTCATCATCGTAAAAAAGAATAAATCGAGAGCAACTTCTACATCTTCTGCTTCGGACACAATACCGGTAAAAAAGTATTCGATAGATATCACGATCGGCGATGAAAGCAACATGGGTTCTACCAGTTATACAAGTTCGTGGAAAAGAAAGAATGTTAGTACCAACTGGCTGATATTTGACCTTGGCTTTGCCAATTGGAGGGATAAGACCGTATATGGCTCCCCGGAGGCAAACGCTTACCTCAATGCACAGGGCGGTGCGGATTTTACAAGCGGTGATCTTGATTTGCGAAACGCAAAATCGTCCAACGTAAATATCTGGCTGTTTATGCAAAAGTTGAACCTGGTGAGCCATGTGGTAAACCTGAAGTATGGTATTGGTATTGAACTGTACAACTACCGTTATTCAACCAACATTTCTTATAAGAAAAGTCCTGATGCATATATTTACCGTGATACCATTAGCTTTTCGAAAAATAAACTGGCAGTGGATTATGTAACAGTGCCACTTATGCTGAATATTGACCCTACACCAAATAAAAGACATGGTTTAAGTTTTAGCGTAGGTGTAAGTGCCGGCTATCGCTATGCCAGCCGCAGCAAACAAATAAGCGATGAGCGTGGCAAACAAAAAGTAAAAGGCGATTTTGATCTTGACCCATGGCGCCTTGCGTATATAGCTGAAGCAGGGTTAGGGCCAATAAGAATTTACGGCAGTTACAGTACCAATCCTTTGCATGAACAGGGTTTAAAGCAATACCCTTACGCGGTTGGTATAAGGTTTAGTAACTGGTAAAATACTGCAACAATGTTTTCTCGTTTGTGCATTAAGAAGGGTTCCGGTTCTCCGGGGCTCTTTTTTGTATTGGTGCTTGCGTAAAACCTGGTTGTGCAATAATCAGCCGCGCGGCAACAGCTCAGTAAAGAACCTAACGCACAAGTGAGTGACACAACAGGCGATGCCATAAGCACTACTGCCGGATTCACAATAATCACCGTTAGTTTAAGCGTGTTTGCTGATTATAAACGCTTGTATGCAGTGCGTTTATTGGTATTTAATCTTTTATGGGCTGCTATGCCTTAATTTTGCGGCTCAAAATATTTAGTAACCCCGCTGGAACTAAACGTAAAAAACTTATGAAACGAGTTGTAATAACAGGGATGGGCGCAATAACCCCTCTCGGCAATAATGTAAATGATTACTGGAACAACCTGATCAATGGCGTGAGTGGCGCAGGCCCTATAACACGCTTCGACGCGGGCAAGTTTAAAACAAGATTTGCGTGTGAAGTAAAAGGCTTCGACCCGCTTAATTATGTAGAAAAAGCAGAAGCAAGAAAATACGACCTCTATACGCAATATTCTATAGCAGCCTCGGACGAGGCTATTAAACATGCGAACATCGATTTTGAAACGCTGAATAAAGATCGGGTAGGTGTTATATGGGGTTCTGGTAATGGTGGTATTCAAACGTACCAGGACCAGATGTTTGAATTTGCCAAAGGAGACGGTACGCCAAGATTTAACCCGTTTATTATACCCAAAATGCTGATGAATATTGCATCTGGCATTATTTCAATACGTCATGGCCTGCGTGGCGTAAACTATGTTACTGCTACAGCATGTGCTTCGTCAAATACGGCTATGGTAGATGCACTGCACCAGATACGCTGGGGAAAAGCGGACATGATTGTTACGGGTGGCGCAGAAAACCCGATTATTATTGGCTGCGTGGGTGGCTTTAGTGTTATGAAAGCATTATCCAGCCTGAACGATAATCCGCAACTTGCATCTCGCCCGTTTGATGTAAACCGGGATGGTTTTGTAATTGGCGAAGGTGCCGGTGCACTGGTATTGGAAAGCCTTGATCATGCATTGGCACGTGGTGCAAACATTATTGCTGAAGTTGCAGGTGGCGGTATGGCATCAGATGCTTACCATATGACCGGAACCCACCCCGAAGGAACAGGAGCCTATCTTGGAATGATGGCAGCGCTTGATGATGCAGGCCTTACGCCGGAAGATGTAGATTATATGAATGCACATGCTACCTCTACACCGGTGGGGGACATTAGTGAATTAAAAGCCATTGAACGGGTATTTGGGAACAACGCAAAACTAAATATCAGCGCCACCAAATCTATGACCGGCCATTTGCTTGGCGCAGCAGGCGCTATAGAAGGCATTGCTTCTGTAAAAGCAATCACCGAAGGCATTATTCCACCTACCATTAATTCTGTAGATATAGAGCCTGAGTTTGCAGGCAGGTTTGATCTTACGCTGGGCAAAGCAGTGAAGCGGGAGGTAAACTGTGCAATGAGTAATACCTTTGGATTCGGTGGCCACATAGCTACAGTGGTGTTTAAAAAGTATACAGCATAAGCTTTATAGCACGTTATCATAAAAGCCGGGGTTTTTTATGAACCCGGCTTTTGTATTTCAATTAAGCATCGTTGCGTCGCACTCTTGTACCGCTGTACCAATATGCAGCAAACGCGAAGATTAGTCATTGTTGGCTATCCGTAGATGTTTACCGCCATCCTGAAAGTATTGCAGTGAGCTTCTACAATAGTTCTTATATGAGGCGAGTAACCACCCCCCATAGCAACAGTTACGGGTATTCCGTGTTGTTTTAACAGGGAAAACACTATTGCATCGCGCTGTTTACAGCCTTCCATACTCACCTTCAGCTTACCGTATTTATCTGTATTCAATATATCTACGCCGGAAAGGAAAAATGCAAAGTCAGGTTTTAGGTCGGTAAGCAGTTTTGGTAAATGCGTTTGCAATAATGCCAGGTAAGTTTCATCATCAGTATTATCAGCCAATGGCACATCAAGATCACTGTGCTCTTTATGAAACGGGTAATTATGTGCACCGTGCATGCTAAAAGTAAAAACACGGGGGTTGTGTTCAAATAACTTTGCTGTGCCATTGCCCTGGTGCACATCTAGATCAATAATTAATATTTGCCCTGCAAGATTTTGCCGCAGCAGGTAGTTTGAAGCAATGGCCATATCATTCAATAAACAAAAGCCCTCGCCCCTGTCTGCAAAAGCATGATGCGTGCCACCTGCCACATTCATAGCGGCCCCGTTTTCCATTGCATAAAAGCAGCAATCAATCGTGCCCTGTGTTATCATTAATTCACGCTGTGTCAACTCCGGGGTTTGGGGAAATCCGATTCGTCTTTGTTCACCGGCAGAAAGTGTTTGGTTTAGCAGTTTATCCAGGTAAGCTTTATCATGTGTAAGCAGTACTACATCTTCACTACATGCTGCGGGTGTAAAAATATTTGCTGTGGTAATAGTTCCTTCGTGCATCAGTTGCTCAGGGATCAGTTCATACTTTAGCATTGGAAAGCGGTGGCCTTCGGGTAATGTATGCGCAAATATTTTGTCGTAGGCTATTTTTATCAATGTACCTGTATGATTGACTGGTTTACGATAGCGAAAACGTGCTCGCCTTTTTTGGGTTTGATCATGTAATGCCCGCTGAAAGCGCTAAAGGCCGGTAGTACCGCGTATTGCTTCGTAAAGTAAAAACAGGGAAATCGCAGAGATTGCCTGCTTCCTCCATACAGGCTTATGCCGGGGTGCATGTGTCCGCTGAAATAAAATTGCTCCGCGGCATCATCTATCGCGGCATCTGAAATATCATGAATAAAACAAAACGAGCCCGTTGTAAAATGGTTTACCGTTTCTATTGCAGCATCGGTATAATACTGTTGATGGAGTATATCGTGATTGCCCTTGACCAGCCTGATGTGAAGTTGGGAAACATCGTTGCGCCACTTAAAAAAAAGATCCAGTTCTTTATTGGCCTTGCTGTGGAACATATCACCCACGATCAATAATTTTTCAGGCTTGTAATGTTGAATACCTGTAAACAAAGTGTGCAGGTCCTGTTTATATACATTTTGCGGCACCGGAATACCGGATTTCCGGAAATGCCCGGTTTTGCCCAAATGCAGGTCAGCAATAATGAGGGCCCGTTCTTTCGGATACCAGATCATTCTGCCAGGTGAAAGCCAGAACTCCTCTTTTCTAATCTCAAATTTTACCGGCGTCAAAAAAGTATAGTTTTCGCACAAAGATAGTCTGGCGATCATTTTGGTAAATCAATGTTTACAATTTATATGCGTTAACTGTTACTTGTTTGCATTCATTATTTTTACCGCAAAACAGGTATAATAGAAATAAGACATTCCATACTTGATTCTCCGATAGAATATCTTAAAGGTGTGGGGCCATTACGCGGAGATATGTTGAAGAAAGAACTAGGCATTTTTACCTACCGGGATTTGCTCGAACATTTCCCGTTAAGGCATATTGATAAAACTGCTGTAAATACCATTTCATCCATCTCTTTACAGACAGACTTCATACAGGTGGCAGGCACAGCAACCAGTGTAGAAATGATCGGGGAAAAAAGGGCAAAACGTCTTGTTGCAGAAATCAGAGACAGTACAGGATATCTTGAGTTGGTATGGTTCCAGGGTATAAACTGGGTGCAAAAAATATTGCATGTCGGCGGTGAGTACCTCGTGTATGGGAAAGTGAGTTTTTTTAATGGTAAACCGCAGATAAGTCACCCCGAGATTGAGCCAAAAACAACGGCAATACTGGAAGGCAAAAATTTCCTGGAACCCATCTATCCCAGCACCGAAAAATTAAAGGCAAGAGCCTTAAATGGCAGGCAGATTGGTAAGCTTACGTCTGCAATGCTTGCACAGGTTGCAGAGAGAGACATACCGGAAAACATTCCATTTCACATACTGGATAAATTAAAGCTGGTAAGCCGCTATAAAGCTTTTTGTGACATACACATACCCCGCACATTGCTCGATTACGAAGCCGCAGTAAACCGGTTAAAGTTTGAAGAGTTTTTTATAGCCCAGGTAAGGCTGGAACTTACTAAGCTCCGGCGGCATAAAAGCAGCAAAGGCGTTGTATTTGAAAAAGTGGGCAACCTCTTCAACGCTTTTTATAATCATTACCTGCCTTTTGAACTAACCGGTGCTCAAAAAAGAGTCATAAAAGAAATAAGGGCAGATACTGCGCAGGGCCACCAGATGAACCGTCTTTTGCAGGGCGACGTAGGCAGCGGTAAAACCATTGTGGCGTTATTGTGTATGCTGCTTGCTGCAGACAACGGCTATCAAAGCTGCATGATGGCGCCAACAGAAATTCTTGCCCAGCAGCATTACAACGGCCTGCAGGAGCTGCTGAAAGATATGCCGGTGCAGGTAAGGCTGCTGACAGGCAGCACAAAAATAGCAGAGCGCAGAAAGATGCACGCAGGCCTTGCCGATGGCAGTATCCACATGCTGGTAGGTACACATGCCGTTATTGAAGATGCGGTGCAGTTTAAAAACCTTGGTTTTGCTATTGTTGATGAACAACATCGCTTTGGTGTGGCGCAACGGGCGCAGCTTTGGAAAAAAGCCGTAATACCACCACATATATTGGTCATGACCGCAACACCCATACCACGCACACTTGCCATGACGGCCTATGGAGACCTTGATTACAGTGTAATGGATGAATTGCCGCCCGGCAGAAAACCCATTCTTACCGTACAGCGAAACGAAATGCAACGGGCGTCCGTAATGGATTTTGTTAAAACAGAATTAGAAAAAGGAAGACAGGCTTACATTATTTACCCGTTGATAGAGGAGAGCGAAAAATTAAGCTACGAAGATCTTATGCAGGGGTATGACCAGGTGAAGAGCTATTTTCCCGAACCCCGTTACAGCATCAGCATGGTGCATGGCCGTATGCCCGCCGGGCAAAAAGATGTTAATATGCAACGGTTCATAAACCATGATACAAACATTATGGTTAGTACAACCGTAATTGAAGTTGGCGTAAATGTGCCCAATGCAAGCGTAATGGTAATAGAAAGTGCCGAAAAATTTGGTCTTTCGCAATTACACCAGTTGCGTGGCCGTGTGGGGCGTGGCAGCGAAAAAAGCTATTGCATTCTTTTAACAGGCAGCAAAGTAAGCAACGATGCCCGGGAACGTATAAAGATCATGTGCGCTACCAACGATGGTTTTGCCATTGCCGAAAAAGATCTCGAATTGCGTGGTCCCGGCGATATTGAGGGTACAAAACAAAGTGGAGTGTTAAACTTTAAGCTGGCAAGTTTAGTCAATGACAAAGGCTTGTTAGATTTGGCAAAACATTATGCAGCAGCAGTATTACAGGCAGATGAGGAACTGGTTCATGAGACCAATGCACCGCTAAGGCATTTCCTGGTATCGCAGAAGGGAAAAACTGCATGGAGCCTTATTTCATGAGGCAACAAATGAAATAGCTAAGGCGTTATTCAAAACATTCCCTCCAATATCTTTTTTTAGATCAGCTTTTCTTTACTATTAAGCTTTGGTTGTGTCACTCACTTGTACTGCAACAAATAACTCAGCATGTGCAGCGCCGTTACACAAACAATAGTAGCCTGTAGCGCCGTTTTTCGTGTACGTACCAAATGCCCCGGAATGATCTGAACGTACAAGAGTGCGACGCAACAGGCGATGAAAGCAGTAATACAGCCTGGCTCATAAATAAATTAATACGTTTCCGCCGGCAATATGAATCGTAACTGTTAGAATATTCGTAACTTTTAAATAAATTCAATTGAACCTGATGACCAGATTTTGCTTCGTATTTATTGTGTTGCTTGCTTTTGCTTCGCCATCATATTCGCAGGCCCTTGAGTTTATACAGAACAAGGGTCAGTGGGATGAGAAAGTGAAATTTAAAAGTGATATGGGCGGCAGTGTATTCTTTTTACAACAAACGGGTTATCGTGTAAGGCTAAACAAAAAAGAAGATCTGGAGAAAATAGCTGCAAGTTATTCCGGCCATGTGCACGGTAAAAATGATAAGATGGTTAGCAGTGCTGCCCTGTCGCTCACCACTGCCGGGGCGCCAGACAATAAAACCAATCATGAGAATAATGGCGGCACACAAAGCCCTGTTGTTTTACATTCACATGCTTACGAAGTAAATTTTCTCAATGCATCAGCCAATGCTGTCGCCATTCCAGATAAACCGCTAGATACGTACAACAATTATTTTATAGGCAATGATCCTTCGAAATGGGCGTCGGGTTGCAGCATTTATTATGGCATTACATACAAAAACATGTATCCTGGTATAGATGTGCGGTATTACTCAGACAGAGGTAATCTTAAATACGACATCATTGTAAATCCAAACGCAGATATCAGCAAACTGGCCCTGAAATTTGATGGTGTAAATGGGTTGGCTGTAAAAAATGGTAACCTGGTTATCAAAACATCGTTGGGTGATGTTTCGGAACTAAGCCCTTACTCTTACCAGTTTGACGCAAAAGGAAAAACAGAAGTAGATGCAAAATATGTGGTGGATGGAAATATCGTACGTTTCAAGCTTGGTAATTATTCGAAAAATGCTACGTTGGTTATAGACCCTACACTTATCTTTTCCAGTTTTTCGGCAAGTATCAGCGATAACTGGGGTTTTACGGCTACGTACGATGGTGCAGGTAATTTTTATGGTGGTGGTATTTCATTTGCCACAGGATTTCCTGTATCACCCGGTGCTTTCCAGGAAACATTTGGGGGTGGTCAGGAATTTGAAAATACAAGCGGTTACGATATTGCGCTTATTAAACTCACGCCTAACGGTTTTAACCGCATTTATGCTACCTATATTGGCGGCTCTGGCAATGAGCAGCCACATAGCCTTATAGTAGACAATGCAGGAGACTTGGTAATCGCAGGAAGAACAAGCTCTCCCAATTACCCCACAACAGCCTCCACCTTTGGGCCAGGTGGCGGTTTTGACATTATTCTTACTATTCTAAACCCCACAGGTACAGCATTGGTAGGTTCAAGAAAAATTGGTGGCTCTGGTTCAGATGGTTTAAATATCCAGCAGAATAGCTCTGGTTCAATCAAGAGTCTTTTTCGCAACTATGGAGATGATGCACGAAGTGAGGTTATTGTAGACAGAAACAACAATATATACCTTGCATCGTGTACACAATCCACCAATTTTCCTGTTACGGCTGGTGCCGCACAGGGCAGCAGCGGCGGTGGCCAGGATGGAGTGGTTATAAAAGCTTCACCCAATCTATCCAATATACTTTTTAGTACTTATCTCGGCGGCAGTGGTGATGATGCAGCCTTTGTACTATCCATTAACCCTACCAATAATAATATTTACGTGGCAGGTGGCACAACCAGTAATAACTTAAGGGGCACGGGCGGAGTAAACGGGCCTGTATTGTTTAGCGCATTCAGCGGCGGCGCCTGTGATGGTTTTGTTTCTATTTTAAACAATGCCGGAAGTTCTCTGATAAAGACGGTATATGTAGCGTCAGCCAATGCAGGCAGCGATGATGTAGTGTACGGAATTCAGTTTGACAGGAAAGGTTTTCCGTACATAACAGGTACAACCACTGTTGCTTTTCCTTTAGCAGGTAACCCGGCGTTTAATTCGCAATCGTCAGGAAAACAGTTTATAACCAAAATGCAGCCAACACTCAACGGTGTGGTATACTCTACAAATTTTGGTAAAGCAGGTAGCAGTGTGCCGGATATTTCGCCCACAGCATTCCTGGTAGACCGGTGTGAAAATGTGTATGTGGCGGGTTGGGGTGGAGGTTTAAACCTTCGCTTTGCTAATGCCGGTACACAGGGATTGATAACAACACCCGATGCCATCAGGCCTACGTCAGATGGCAGTGATTTCTACTTTTTTATCCTCGAAAAAAATGCTTTAAGCCAGTTGTACGGAACATTCTTTGGAAATATTGACCCGATAGCCGATGTAGGAGACCATGTAGATGGTGGCACCAGCCGGTTTGATAGTGAAGGTATCATATACGAAGCGCTTTGTGCCAACTGTCGAAAAGAAGGAACGTTCCCCACAGCGCCGGCAAGTGTGTGGGGGCGCGTAAATCCTGCTCAGGGTGGCGCAGAGTGTAACCTGGCCATGGTAAAAATAGCTTTCGAATTTGCCGGTGTTGGCTCAGCCATCCGTTCCTCTATTGCTGGCGTGCCAAGAGATACTGCCGGATGCGTTCCCTTAACTGTAGACTTTACAGACACCATTGGTAATGCACAGAAGTATATCTGGAATTTTGGAGATGGCTCTGCTGATACCACCACACCTACGGCCAATGTAAGTCACACATTCAATTCCATCGGTAAATTCAGGGTAAGGTTAATATCAATAGATTCGAACACCTGTAACATTGCAGATACTTCTTACCTGACCATTAAGGTTGGCGCTAATAAAGCAGATCTTGCTATTAATGTACAAAAGCTCGATCCTTGCGAAGCATTACTTTACCAGTTTAACAACAACTCCGTTGCACCACCATCATTTCCTTTTGGGGCACAAAGTTTTGAATGGAGTTTTGGCGATGGCATAACGCTGATCAGCGATCAAACATCACTGACCCACAGTTATGCCGCTCCGGGGACCTATAAAGTTGTATTAAGACTTATTGATACATCGTATTGCAATTACCCGGATTCTATCGCTATTACTCTAAGGGTTGCCGTAAACGTAGATGCACTTTTTGAAACACCGGCATCGGGCTGTGCTCCGTATACGGCCGTATTTACCAATACATCAATCGGCGGGGCCCAGTTTACCTGGGATTTTGGTGACGGTACAACTTCAACAGAAGAGAACCCGGTACATGTATTTACCACACCCGGAACGTATACAGTGCGTATGATTGCCAGTGACCCTAATACCTGTAACAAAATTGATAGTACACTACAGACGATCATCGTCAGTGCTTCTCCTGCTGCTGCATTTACATTTTCACCACAGGTACCCAAAGAAAACCAGGAATATACATTTACCAATTCTTCTCTTGGTGCAGTAAAATATAAATGGGATTTTGGAGATGGCGACACAATTGTCACCACAAGGATTGATACTACCATCAAACACACATACAGTGCAACTGGCACATTCAACGTTTGCCTTACGGCAACCAACCAGTACGGGTGCGATAGCACAGTTTGTGCCCCCATCAGCGCAATCATTGTTCCACTTGTTGATGTGCCAAATGCCTTTACACCTAATGGCGACGGAACTAATGATATTGTAAGGGTGCGTGGTTTTGGTATAGCTAAAATGGATTGGCGCATTTACAACCGTTGGGGTACAATGGTATTCAGGGGTACCACTGTAAAACAAGCGTGGGATGGCAAATATAACGGCGTTTTACAACCACAGGAAGTCTACGTGTATGTGCTTGATATAACATATTCAGACGGTACCAAATACAGAAAATCGGGTGATATTACCCTATTGAGATAGCTAAAGAATGATGAGGATGAAGAAAAAATATATCTATGTTGCCATAACCTGCTTGTTAGCGGGCATACAATCACTTCGTGCGCAGGATTTGCATTTTTCGCAGTATTACAATTCGCCGCTGCTTATAAACCCTGCCAATACCGGCTTCGCGCCGGATGTAGATTACCGCGTGGGTATAAATTACAGAAACCAGTGGGCCAGCGTTACGCCCAACCCATACAAAACGATGAGTGCATGGGGCGATGTGCAGCTCTTCAACAATCGTTTTGATAATGGCTGGGTGGGTCTCGGCGGTTCGTTGTTGAGAGACCAGGCTGGCAGTGGCGGGCTCGTTTCTACCAAAGGTTTTGCATCAATCGCATACCACCAGTTACTGGGTATGAACAGTCTGCTGAGTGGTGGCTTTAATGTCGGCTTTGCCAATAAACGAATAGATATTGGTAAGCTCACCTTCGATAACCAATGGAATAACAAATTCTTCGATTCCAACATTCCAAGCGGCGAAGCTTTTGCTTACAATTCAGTCACCTATCTCGATCTTCAGCTCGGGCTTAATTACGCTTATTTCGCGGGTGATTACGCGTATTTCAACGCCGGGTTTAGCGCAATGCATATCAACAGGCCACGAGAATCTTTTTTTGCCAACAATATTACAGATGTGAGAATCGATCCGCGTTACACCCTGTTTTTAAATGGCAGTTTCCGCGTTAATGAACAATGGATCGTAAACCCAAATGTATATGTTAGTAAGATGGCGAATGCATGGGAAACGGTTGCCGGTTTAAATGCACACTACAACCTCAGTGGAGATGGCAGCTCCAGGCTTATCGGCGGCATTTATGTAAGGCTTAAGGATTCATTCATACCCATGTTTGGATACCAATGGAATAATATCGCAGCCACTGTAAGTTATGATGCTACCAGCTCCTCGCTTGGCACCTACAATCAAACAAGAGGGGCCTATGAACTTTCAATTGTAAAGAGTGGTTTTTTCAGTCCGGGGGGTAAAAATATCAAGTGTCCTACCGTGTCATTTTAAATAACAATTCCGCTGTGCAGCAGCGGAATTTTATTATGAACCAGGCTTTTGTATTGCTATGAAGCTTTCGTTGCGTCGCACTCTTCAACAGCAACAATACTATTGAGCAAGCGCGAAGACCGAAGCGTTTGTTATACAGGTTTCGGTTCGATAAATTAAAATATTAGTACGTAAAAAATCCCGCTTTGTCCGGCGGGATTTTTTTTTATGTTATAAGTCTCTTCCGTGGCAGTTCTTGTATTTCTTTCCGCTACCACAAGGGCAGGGATCGTTACGCCCGATCTTTGGGCCCACTTTCACCGGCTCCTGCCTTACCGCAGATTGCTCCTGGTATTGGTCTTTCTCATTGGCTGCATAATCTTCACCCGCAGCTTCAACCTCTGCTTTGTTAGACTGCATGCGGCTCATATCAGTCTTTTGTTCGCGGCCTTCTTTAATATCGGCAGGGCGCTGTTCCATCGGTATATCGGCATGGCACAGGAAATTCACTATATCCCGGTTTATCGCACTATCCATTTGCTTAAACAAAAGGTAGGCTTCCTGCTTATAGATAACCAACGGATCTTTCTGCTCATAGTGCGCTGTTTGTACACTTTGCTTAAGGTCATCCATAGAACGGAGGTGCTCTTTCCACGCATCATCTATAAAAGCAAGGGTAATGGTTTTTTCCACTGCATTGCTCATTTCCGCACCTTCTGTGGCTATTGTTTTATCCAGATTGGCAAGTACCTGTAAGCCTTTTTTACCATCAGTAAACGGTACCACTACGTTCTGTATGTGTTGTCCCTGGCTTTGGCGGATATTGCTAAAAACCGGTATAACGCGTTTACCCAATTCATTTCTTTTGGCCTGGTAATTTGCAGCAGCTTCATTGTATAATCTTAGTGCCAGGTCATTCTCATTGCCTTTATTAAAATCTTCCGGTGTAATAGCTGTATCAATACCAAAGTTTACAATTACTTCAAGGCGAAAACCCTCAAAATCATTGTTCTCTTTAAACGTATTTACCAGTCCTTCAGCAACATCATAAAATGCATTGTCAAGGTCAAGCGCCAGACGCTCGCCAAATAATGCGTGGTTGCGTTTTGTATAAACCACAGTACGTTGCTTGTTCATTACATCATCATATTCCAGCAAACGTTTACGAATACCAAAGTTGTTTTCCTCTACTTTCTTTTGTGCACGTTCAATGCTTTTGGTAATCATACTATGCTGTATTACCTCGCCTTCTTTATAGCCTGCAAAATCCATTACTTTGGCAATACGTTCACTGCCAAACATGCGCATCAGGTCATCCTCCAGCGAAACATAAAACTGGGAAGAACCCGGGTCTCCCTGGCGGCCTGCACGGCCGCGTAACTGCCTGTCTACACGCCGGCTTTCGTGGCGCTCTGTACCAATGATTGCCAAGCCACCCGCATCTTTTACACCTGGTCCCAGCTTAATATCTGTACCACGACCGGCCATGTTGGTCGCAATCGTTACAGCACCCGCCAGGCCGGCTTCTGCCACAACCTGAGCTTCTCTTGCATGCTGCTTTGCATTAAGCACATTATGCGGAACTTGTTTTTGCTTAAGCATACGGCTAAGCAATTCACTCACTTCGATTGAGGTAGTACCAACAAGTACCGGTCTTCCGGCATTACGGAGTTCTTCAATTTTTTCAATTACAGAACCGTATTTTTCTCTCTTGGTCTTGTATACAAGGTCATGTTCATCCACACGCACTATGGGAATATTGGTAGGTATAGACACAACATCCAGCTTGTAAATGCTCCAGAATTCGCCTGCTTCTGTTTCCGCAGTACCGGTCATGCCGCAAAGCTTGTGGTACATGCGGAAGTAATTTTGCAAGGTTACTGTTGCATAAGTTTGTGTAGCAGCTTCAATCTTTACGTTTTCTTTGGCTTCGATTGCCTGGTGTAAACCATCACTGTAGCGGCGGCCATCGAGAATACGGCCTGTCTGCTCGTCAACGATTTTCACTGCCCCATCCATTACAACGTACTCAACATCCTTATCAAAAAGGGTATATGCTTTCAGAAGCTGTTGCACGGTATGTATGCGGTCTGTTTTTATACCGTATTCATTTAGCAAAACTTCTTTTTGTTTTATCTTTTCTTCCTGTTGTAACGTAGTATTATTATCAATCGAAGCAAGGTCGACACCAATATCAGGAATTACGAAAAAGTTTACATCTTCTCCGGAACGGGTAATCAGTTGAATACCTTTATCAGTAAGTTCAACAGAATTATTTTTCTCGTCTATATAGAAGTAAAGTTCTTCATCTGCCTTGGGCATTTCTTTTTGCTGGTCTGCGAGGTAGTAATTTTCCGAACGTTGTAATTTCTGACGTATACCAGGCTCGCTCAAAAACTTAATTAAGGCAGTGCTTTTTGGCAAGCCACGATGCGCACGGAAAAGTGCCAGGCCACCATCTTTCGGATCATCATTGCCTTCCGCGATTTTTTTCTTTGCCTCGTTCAAAAACTGGTTCACGGCACGTTTTTGTGCATCTACCAGTTTTTCTATCCTTGGCTTAAGGTCGAAAAACTGTTGTGTATTGTCGCTGTGACCAACCGGGCCTGAAATAATTAACGGCGTTCTTGCATCGTCGATTAACACGGAGTCAACCTCATCTACCATTGCAAAATGGTGTTTACGCTGAACCATTTCATCAGGATTGTGTACCATGTTATCGCGCAGGTAATCAAAGCCAAATTCGTTATTGGTTCCGTAGGTTATATCTGCCAGGTAAGCATTTCTGCGTTGTTGCGTATTGGGTTGATGCTTGTCAATGCAATCAACTGTTAATCCAAGCCATTCATAAATCGTTCCGTTCCACTCAGAGTCGCGACGGGCAAGATAATCGTTCACCGTTACAATGTGTACACCTTCTCCTGCCAAAGCGTTCAGGTAAGCAGGCAGTGTAGAAACCAGCGTTTTACCTTCACCGGTTGCCATTTCTGCGATCTTTCCCTGGTGCAAAACGATACCACCGATAAGTTGCACATCGTAGTGAACCATGTTCCATGTAACCTGGCCGCCGGCGGCTGTCCAGGTATTATTGAAAACGGACTGCTCACCTTCAATCTTGATGTAAGATTTATTGGGCTTTACACTTAATTCCCTGTCAAGTTGTGTAGCCGTTGCAATCATTTGAGGGTTTTCTTTGAAACGGCGGGCTGTTTCTTTTACTACAGCAAAGGCTTCCGGCAATATTGCTTCAAGAGCTTTTTCTATTTCTTTGTCCCGGTCCTTTTTGAGATTATCTATCTCCGTATAAATTGTATCTTTTGACTGAATGTCAGACGCAGCCAGTGCCTCAGCCTGTTGTTTTTTTGATTCGATCTCGTTATCTATATCTTTTAGCTGGTCCTTGATACGCTGCCTGAATTCAAGGGTTTTGTTTCTAAGGGCATCGTTGGAAAGAGACTGGTATTGCTGAAAGTGCTGATTGATCTTAACGACAACCGGCTCAATCTGTTTTACATCTTTTTCGCTTTTATTTCCGCCTATTAGTTTTGAAATAAACTTCAACATATCCGTGTTATTGGGTATTGATAATTATATGTTTTAAAGAGACCTTCACGTTGCCAAAAACCATGCTATCGAAACAGTAAGGCCAAAATGGCAGCAGGTTTTCAATTTAAGCCGTCAAAGGTAATCAATTTGCAATCAGCGTAGGTAAAACCATATTTATAAGCAGCCTTTACACAATAATTAACGAAAGCTACGTTTTATGAAAACCATTGTAACTGTGTTTACCTTTGTAATGTGAAAAAGCAGTTTTAAACCGTGGCTTTCGGAAGATTGCAATGTTTAAGTAGTAACAAGACTGTTTTTTGTAATAATACCCGCTTTGCTGAATAGAGAATAAAGCCCTGAAGAGTGCGACGCAACCAAAGCTGACAATAGTACTACAGTCCGGCTCCAAAAAATTAACCCCCCAAATATCTACAACATGAAAAATGTTTTTTTTGTTTCCGCACTGCTAATGCTGTCTGTTGTATTGCATGCTCAAAAAACTGCAATTATTCACAACCTTACCGATGCATGGGGTATAAGTTATACCTATTGCGGTGAAATTGTAAACGGCAAGCCTGGAGGAATGGGTGTGGCAACTTATTCAAATGGCGTGGTACGCCGGTACGTGGGCGGATTTGAAAACGGTTTTTATAGCGGAAAAGGAGTGATGCTTTTTGAAAATGGTTCTTTTTCTGCCGGTAGCTGGAGTAAAGGAAAAATGAGCGGTAAGTGTGGTTACACCACTGCCGAAGGTGCTTTTTTTGCCGGCGAGCTTAAAGATGGCATGCGTAATGGCATGGGGCAGGTTATATATAAGGATAACAGTTTTGTGAAAGGCAACTATGTGAATGACAAGCTGAGTGGCCGCTGTATCAATGTATGGAAAGATGGCAATATTGTAAGCGACATATTTTATGCAAATGATCTAAGAAACGGCACGGGGTTTCAATATGAAGTTAATACCAACAAATTGTATGAAGGTGAATGGAAAGATGATAAATGGGTAGAGGCAAAAAGTGCCGGATTTTATAGTTTTTTGAATGTAAGCAATTTTAAAGGGGAAAAAACAGCTGATCATATTCTAATTGGTCCACTGACTGCTGAAGGATACCTGAGAGATACCGCCTACTTTTATGATCTTAACAAACGCAAACGGTACTTTGGCTATTACGAAAAAGGTTTTATAAAAGACGGTCTGCAGGTAAAGGACGATAGTACAAGATTTGTGGGGGCTACAGATAATGTTGGTGCAAAAGGTTATTGCTTCGATTTTAAATTTAATAAATTTTACACGCAGGGTTATTATGTCAACGATAAGATTAATGGTGATATTCTCGACATAGATCTTGTGAAGAAAACGGTTTACATAGGTGCGGCTGCCAACGGCGCGTTTACAGGCAAAGCATATTTCTTTAATGATAAAGGAAGTATGTATTATGGAGATTATGTCAATGGTACATTAAACGGGCAGGGATTCAGGTTGGAAAATGACGGACATCTGACGATAGCGTCATGGAAGAATGGCACGCCCGTAAATGTTGAATCTGTGCTAAGCCCTGACGGGGAGGTCTTTGCAGGCAATCCAAAGACATTTGAAGAGTCGTTGAATGCTGTCGTAAAAGATTATCCAAAATTTTTTGACAATATCATGGGGTTTGCAACCACGGACTATGATTATAATGAATGGATGGGTGCAGAAGTGGGTAAAGACAGTTATTATGATTACTTTCTTACGCTGATCAACTTTGCCGGCAGCACAAGACCCAACATAATCGCAGACGACCTGGATCTTACAAACTTATACATCGTGACGATGATCCACGGTGCCGACCAGGCAAAGGCCAAAGCCAAATATGAAGAAGTGGTGAAAAAGGTAGCTGCAACAAGCATTGCAAATAAATCTCTGCCAAAAGCTGTGCGCTTTAAAGGCACTATAACCGCACCTGATATGATGAAACGCATCAATAGTACAAAATTTCAGCTTGATACGGATAAGGCCGACTTTACTACGATGGGTGTGTGGGTAAAACTTAGAAAGGACAAAGATGGCACTTATGCTGTTTCACTGGAAATCGGAGAACAGGCGGAGGAGTAACGCCTTACCAATAGCATTACAATGTAGAATCCAGGTTGCCGAAACCTTTCTTCTTTTTGCGCCAGAAAGCATAGACAATACCTGTAAAGAGCAATGCACTCCCAAGGCCAATGAGCAGTTCATTTTTCTTCCAGAACCGTTTTGTTTCTACACCTGCGGCTTTTTGTATGGCGGGCTCCTGGCTTAAGCCCCTGTTAGAAATTACCAGGCACAATATCAGCAGCGATAATGTGGTGGTTTTTAAAAGTGAAGTTACTGTTTGCACTAAGCAATGATTTCGTTAGGAGAGTGTTGCCGGGCAACAAAAAATAAAGGTAGCTATTCCGCGTTTAAAAAAAATTCATAAAACCGTAATATTATACCCACACGTCATGAGATAACACTAAGCGCTTCTTTTTTACGGCGTGAAATGACTTATTCGATGGTCGTGAAGCCAGGCTTTACACAAGGGGAAAGCCGGCAACATAATTATCGCTGGCATACCAGAAATTTAAGCTGTTTCCGTTAACTTTGCCGCCAATTTCGGGAAAGTCCACTGCCGCATAACGGTACTGTATGAGCAAATCCCTGAAAATTAAAAAGTTATAACATGCCTGGTCAGTTAAAAGAAGTCCGCAACCGTATTAGTTCAGTACAAAGTACGCAACAAATAACCAAAGCAATGAAGATGGTAAGTGCTGCAAAATTGCGTCGTGCACAGGATGCCATCATTCAGATGAGACCTTATGCGCAAAAACTCCAGGAAGTATTGAGCAATATTATCAGCAATACTGAAGGCGGTGTAAATATGAAGCTTGCAGAGGAAAGACCTGTAGAAAAGCTACTATTGATTGTTGTAACGAGCGACAGGGGCCTTGCGGGTGCTTATAATGCCAATGTTATCAAAACCGCCAAACAACTGATCGCAGATAAATATGCTGATCAACAAAAAAAAGGTAATGTAACTATCTGGAACATTGGTAAAAAAGGTTTTGAAAGTCTTACCAAAAGCGGTTATAAAACAGATGCCGCATACAAAGATATTTTTCTCAATCTCAGTTTCGAGAATGTGCAGGCTGCTTCTGTTGCTGCCATGAAAGCTTTTGAGAACAAAGAATTTGATGCAGTATACATTGTCTACAGCGAGTTCAAAAACGCTGCAACCCAGGTATTTCACAGCGAGCGTTTTCTGCCTATTCCAAAAGTGGAGAAAAAAGCAGGTGCGAAAAAGGCCGACTTTATATTTGAACCGAATAAAGAACAGCTTATTGCAGAGCTGATGCCAAAGATCCTTAATACACAATTGTACAAAGCAGTATTAGACGCTAATGCCAGCGAACATGGGGCGCGTATGACGGCAATGGATAAAGCAAGCGATAATGCAAACGAATTGCTCAAGTCTCTCAAAATATCATATAACCGAGCACGCCAGGCAGCCATTACCACAGAGCTTACAGAAATCGTAAGCGGTGCTGCAGCATTGCAGGGATAATTGTTGATTTGAAAATTTGACATTTGAAAGTGAAAACGGCTTACTTTTCTGCGAGTTTCAAATTGACTAATTTTCAAATTTTCAACTGAACAACATGGAACTTTCCCAAATCATACCACATATAGAGGCATTGATCTTTGCCAGTGAAAAGCCTTTGACCAGTCTTGATATCGTAGAGCTGATCAATAATGCCTTTGGATTTATGGAAGAGCGTATTATGCTCGACCAGGTGGAAAGTTGTATAGAAGGTATTCGTGAAAAATACCAAAGCGAATTTTATCCCTTTGAAGTAAGGGAAAGCGGCGGCGGCTGGCAATTTCTTACTAAAAAAGACTTTCACAAAACACTCGCACAATTAAACGGGGAGAAGTTTTTAAAGCGACTGTCAACCGCAGCGCTCGAAACCCTGGCTATTATCGCTTACAAGCAACCCATAACAAAAGGTGAGATAGAAAGCATACGTGGTGTAAACAGCGACTACAGCATTCAAAAGCTGCTGGAAAAAGAACTGATCATCATTACGGGCCGCAACGAAAATATGCCGGGCAAACCCTTAGTGTATGCTACATCAAAAAACTTCATGGACTATTTTGGGTTAAATACGGTGAGCGATCTTCCCAAAATAAAAGAGGTGCTGGCGGAGCAACTGATAGAACCAACCATCATCAACGCAGCGCACTTTGGAGAAGCTGCACCAAAAGAGGTAACCATCCTGGCAGTGGATAGTAACGGAGACCTCATTGCACACGGAAACGAACAGCAAGAGAATGAAAACCATGTTGAACCTTCTGCCAGCGAACATGAAGACGCAGTCGGGAAGGCTGCCACGGACGAAGCTGCACCTGATGAACCAACCAGTGAGCAAAATGAAAATGAAGATAACACGTCTCAGGATGAGGATAACGAAAACGAAACAAAAGCTTAGTATAATAGCCCTTCACTGAAGGGCTTTATTTTTATAATACCTGTAAACAACTCATATCGTATCTTCGGAAATTATGTCGCAGCAACTAACAAAAGAGCAATTGATCAGTGTGGCCAATGAGTTTGGTACACCGGTTTATATCTACCATGCAGAAAAAATACAGGAGCAATTAGAAGAACTGCAAAATGCGTTCGCAAAGTGTAAGGCTAAGTTCTTTTACGCCTGTAAGTCTTTAACCAATATCAATATTCTTAAGCTGGTAAAGCAATACGGCGCTAACCTCGATTGCGTAAGCATTAATGAAGTACACCTTGGTTTAAAAGCAGGTTTCGAACCAAAACAAATACTGTTTACACCCAATTGCGTAGACTTTGAAGAAATAGAAGCAGGCATCAAACTTGGTGTTAACGTAAACATCGATAATATCTCTTTGCTGGAAAGATTCGGCAACAAATACGGATCGTCTTACCCTGTTTGTATCAGGCTTAACCCGCATATAATGGCGGGCGGTAATTTTAAAATATCTACAGGCCACATAGACAGTAAGTTTGGCATCTCCATACACCAGATGCGCCATATAGAACGCATTGTAAAAACCACCGGCATACACGTAGCAGGCCTCCACATGCACACAGGCAGCGAGATAAAAGACATCAATGTTTTTTTGCAGGGTCTTGAAGTAATGTTTGATATGGCACGCCATTTTCCAAAGCTTGAATTTATAGACCTTGGCAGTGGCTTTAAAGTGCCTTATCATGACGATGATGTAAAAACGGACGTGGCAGCACTCGGTAAAAAAGTTTGCGAAGCATTTGCCGCATACGAAAATGAAAATGGCCGCAGCCTCGAAGTATGGTTCGAGCCTGGTAAATTCCTGGTAAGTGAATCGGGTTATTTCGTGGTAAAAGCCAATGTTATCAAGCAAACCACTGCCACCGTTTTTGTTGGTGTAAACAGTGGTTTTAATCATCTCATACGCCCCATGTTTTATGAGGCCTATCACCGCATCGAAAATATCTCCAACCCAAACGGCCCGGAGAGAATTTATACTGTAGTAGGTAATATTTGCGAAACCGACACGTTTGCGTGGGATCGTAAATTAAACGAAGTACGGGAAGGAGATTTGCTGGTATTCTGCAATGCCGGTGCATATGGCTTTGAAATGAGCAGTAATTTTAACAGCCGTTTAAAGCCGGCAGAAGTGCTGGTCAAAAACGGGCAGGCACATTTAATAAGAAAGCGCGATGAGTTTGCAGACCTGCTCAAAAATCAGGTAGAAGTATTGTAGGAATTTTGTGATACCAGCTGCGGTTTTTCATGGCATCTTCGTTGCGTCGCAATCCGTTCATCGGTTGGTTCTTTACTCAGCAGGGCGGGCACAGTTTTCAAAATTTATTAAGCTTCAGCGTAATGATCGAATTAAAAAATATCAAAAAATCCTTTGGTGAAAAGGTAATCTTAAACGATATCAGTGCAGTAATGGAAGCGGGTAAATGTAACCTCATTATCGGTTCCAGTGGTAGCGGCAAAACCGTATTAACCAAATGCATGGTTGGCCTTTTTGCACCGGATAGCGGCGATATTTTGTACAGCGGGGAAGATATTGTAAAAATGGATGATGAAAAGCGGAAAGAACTTCGCCAGCAGATAGGCATGCTGTTCCAGGGCTCTGCTTTGTTCGATTCCATGACGGTAGAGCAAAACGTGATGTTCCCGCTGGAGATGTTTTCAAGAGAAGGTTATAAAGAACGTAAGAAAAGGGTTGATGAAGTGCTGGCGCGTGTAGAATTGAAAGATGCCCATAAAAAATACCCAGCAGAAATAAGCGGCGGTATGAAAAAACGTGTAGGCATCGCACGTTCCATTGTGCTAAATCCAAAATATCTTTTTTGCGATGAGCCCAATTCAGGTCTTGATCCGCAAACATCACTGGTTATCGATAAACTCATTAAAGAGTTAACAGACGAATTCAATACCACGACCATTGTTGTTACACACGATATGAATAGTGTAATGGAAATCGGTGATCATATCGTATACCTCTACCAGGGCAAAAAAGAATGGGAAGGCTCCAACAAAGAAATTATTTTCAGCAAGAACGAAAAACTCAACAGCTTCATATTTGCTTCAGACTTTCTGCAGGATGCAAAAGATATGCGTATGCTTGAAATGAAAGGAAAAATTGATAACGACAGAAATATGGATGACCTGTTAAATATGCCCGGTTCAATTACGTAACGCTAAACTTATTTTAACCCGCCAGCCGCTTCTGCATTAACTGCAATGCCTACCACAGACATTATTATTGTTTCAGCAATCATCATAGCCGGCATACTTGGAAGTGTGCTGTTTAAAAAACTTACCATAACTGCAGCTGTTACAGGTGGCGCTATTGCATACTTATTATTTTTTTCTGCAGGTTATACAGGCGTTGTTATGCTTGCTGCATTTTTTATATTGGGTTCCGCCGCTACTTCATTTAAACTACAACTAAAGCAGCAACAACATTTAGCGGAAGAAAACAAAGGAAAGCGCAGCGTAATGCAGGTATTCGCAAATGCAGGTGTAGCGGGCATGTTGGCAGTTTTAATTTTGCTGCAACCTGCTTATAAAGAAACATTGCAGCTAATGATTGCCGCATCATTTGCCTCCGCACTTAGTGATACATTTTCCTCTGAACTGGGAAATGTTTATGGAAAAAAATTTTATAACATTAGTACCCTGAAAAAAGACACTAGAGGTCTCAATGGTGTGGTAAGTATGGAAGGCTTGTTTTTCGGAATATGTGGGAGTATAATTATTGCAACAATTGCAAAGATTGGGTTCAATTACGGTCTCAAAGAATTACTTATCATTGCTGTGGCAGGGTTAACTGGTAATGTTTCAGATTCTATCATCGGTGCAGTAGCCGAGAGAAAAAAAATTATAGGCAACAATACTGTAAATATGCTGAATACTGCCATAGCCGCTGTAGCTGCAGCAGCTATATTGCAGATGTAAAATAAAAAGACCCTCACATCAGGTGATAATAATCAAAAGATGTGAAGGCCTTTATCGCTGCTAGTTCTTTGCAAGAAAATTTGCAAGTAAGATTGAATCTGGTTTATGCGTTGTATCAGATGTATCCTGCGGAACGGTATCTGTTATATTGTTCCAATGGCTCTGTGCAAATGCATAAGAAGTCTTATTGTCTTTGTTTGATGCGTAAGCTGCAACAAGCATTAAAGTCATGCCTGCAAATAGTAATTTTTTCATGGTTAACGCTTTTAAAAATAGTTAAGTAATTAATCGAAACTATATAGCCAACTACCATGCCATAATGGAACTTAACAAGCGCATTTTTTTATAAAGCAGCAAAAAAAATCTTTGATATTAAACTTCGTTTTTATATGTGTGCATTTTCTGAAACTGTTACAGGGCTTGCATTTGGGCTGTTTAACATAAGAATACCCTGTCCTGATTCATTATGTAAAATGTAGCGCGTTAATTACCAGTATATGAAACTTTTCAACATTATCTTTTGCATTTTGTTTGTGCTTTTTGCAGGGCTGCAATACAATGATCCTGACCCTTATGTTTGGGTACCAATTTATTTATATGGTGCGGTTTTATGCTGGTTGGCGTATAAGAATAAATACTATCCCAAAGCATATATTACAGGCATTGTATTATACACGCTGTATGCAGTGTATAAAATCTTTGATCGTAATGGACTGCTTGACTGGATCAATGAACACCACGCAGAAAACATAGCAGGAACAATGAAGGCAGAAAAACCCTGGATCGAAGAAAGCCGTGAATTTTTTGGCCTGCTGATACTGGTAATAGTATTAATAATTGATCTTGTGTTTGCCCGCAGGAAGCAACACCGCTGATATATTTTACCTGGTAGAATAAACATAGGAATGATGCAAAACGCCGGTGGCATTGGCCCCGCTTTGGGCAAATGAAGCGCTGCAGCTGCCATGAAAACAGAATGCACAAGTGAGTGACACAACAGGCGATGCCATAAAAACAACTGCCGGCCACCCCATATTCTTTCCTGTAATTTACTACCGCGCTTACAACCTATTTAGTAACTTAGTTGTTTACACCCCATCAAAACTCATCTATATGGCCGCATACGCTTTACAAATCAATGGTAAGACCTATAACATAGAGGCCGACCCCAAAATGCCTTTGTTATGGGCAATAAGAGACCTTGCCGGGTTAACAGGTACAAAATATGGTTGTGGTATTGCACAGTGTGGTGCCTGCACCGTACATTTAAATGGCACGCCGGTGCGCTCCTGCTCGCTACCTGTATCAGCAGCGGCCACTCAGAAAATAACCACTATAGAGGGTTTGTCAGACGACAATTCGCACCCGGTTCAAAAAGCATGGATAGCAGAACAGGTACCGCAATGTGGCTATTGCCAGAGCGGGCAGATAATGGCAGCTACTGCCTTGCTGAAAAAAAATCCGAAGCCTACGGATAAAGACATAGAAGTAGCCATGCAGGGAAACATTTGCCGTTGTGGCACATACCCACGTATACGCAAGGCAATACATACTGCCGCTGAGCTAATGGCCAAATCATAACCACCAAACTTTATTACCATGACGAAGATTGCTAAAAATATATCCCGCAGAAATTTTGTAAGAGCAGGAAGTATCACCGGCGCTGCACTTACCATTGGCTTTAATTTTTCTGCTGCTGCAAAAGATGAAACCGCAATTTTAACAGGTGAAGATGCAGACACCATGGGTATACCCCTTAATGCGTTTGTATCAATAGACACTTCCGGTAAAATAACCATTATGAACCACCGTTCAGAAATGGGGCAGGGTGCTTACCAGGTAGTACCACAAATGATAGCCGAAGAACTGGAAGTAAACCCGGAAAATGTAAACATTGTTTTTGCGCCCGGCGATAATAAAAAGTATGGCAGCCAGTTAACAGGTGGCAGCTCAACAGTAAGAGGCGCATACAAACATTTATTGCGTATAGGCGCTACGGCAAGGGAAATGCTCATTATGGCGGCAGCCAAAAAATGGAATGCTGATCAAAAAGATTGCTATGCAGCAAATGCACAGGTAATTCACCAGCCCACAGGCAAAAAATTTGGTTATGGCGAGCTTGTGGAAGAAGCCGCTAAAATAGCGCCCCCCAAAAATATTACCCTAAAAAACAGGAAAGACTACAAAATAATCGGCAAGCCACTCATAAGGCAGGATGCACCATTAAAAGTAAATGGTAAAGCCATATTTGGTATAGACAAGCGTGTAGATGGAATGCTCTATGCAGTAGTAGAAAGAAACCCACGTTTTTTAGGTAAAGTAAAAAGCTTTGATGCTGCTGCTGCGAAGGCTATACCAGGCGTAAAGCATGTTTTAAAAGTAAAAAGGCATGTTTTTGCCACAGAGCAGGAAGGTGTTGCTGTGGTGGCAGATAATCTATGGAGTGCCATGCAGGGTCGCAAAGCGCTAAAGGTAGAATGGGACGATAATGGTTTTGAGCATATGAGTACCGCATCTCTATACAACCGCATGAAAGAAGATGTAAACAAAGAAGCATTGTCTTTGCGCACCGGGGGCAATTTTGAAGGCGTTTTCGATAAAGGAACAAAGAAAATAGAAGCGGTTTATGAAACGCCTTACCAGTCGCACAGTTGCATGGAGCCGCTCAATTGCACGGCACATGTATACGATGACAAATGCGAAATATGGGGACCTATACAGGCACCCGATTGGATGCAGGGTATGATTGCACAGTACCTTGGCATAAAGCCTGATAACGTAATTATTAATATGACATTTCTCGGTGGCGGATTCGGTCGTAAGGCTTTTATGGATTATCTCGATGAAGCGGTGATGATATCAAAAGATATTAAAGCACCCGTGCAGGTAGTATGGACAAGAGAAGACGATATGGCTGCCGGACCCTTTAGACCGGGCGCAGTTTACCAGTGTAAAGCCGCTATTGGCGAAGGTGGAAATATTGCTGCTTTTCAAACAAAGATGGCCGCGCAAAATATGGATCACCAGTGGCCGGGTGCTGATACAAATGCTTATAACAGCAGCGCTTCGGAAGGCTTTTTAGAGCCATACTTTTTATCTATTCCAAATTATAGTTTTGGAGATGTTCCCACGAAATCTACTGTACCGGTAATGTGGTGGCGCTCGGTGTATGCATCCACCAACGGCTTTGCTTTCGAAAGTTTTATGGATGAACTGGCAGCAAGTGCCGGCAAAGACCCGCTCGAGTTCAGGCGCATGCACCTCGGCGACGAACGTTACCAATCGCTTATTGACATACTGGAAGAAAAATCAGGCTGGAAAACCAAAGGTAAAAATGAAGGATGGGGCGTAGCCATTACAGAATGTTTTAAAAGTATTGTGGGCGAAGTGGTGAAGGTTTCAAAAAAACCGGATGGCGGCATCAAGATTGATAAAGTAATCGCTGTTATGGATTGCGGCTGGTATGTAAACCCGGACATCATAAAAGCCCAGGTAGAAGGCAGCATTGTAATGGCACTCGGTGCTGCCACCATACACGAAACATTGTTTGAAGATGGACAGGCGGTACAAAAGAATTTCGATAAGTATAAAATGCCGCGTTTTACAGACACGCCCGAAATTGAAGTGTACGTTGTAGACAACGATGAGAAAGCCGGCGGGGTAGGAGAGCCCGGTTTACCGCCTTTGGCACCGGCCCTCGCAAACGCTGTTTACGATCTTACAGGAAAACGCATCAGGAAGTTGCCATTTAGCCTGAACGAAGTGTAGTGCCCAACACACGATTTGCCGGTTTTGAAAAAGAATGTTTTTTTGCCGGCTTTAGTATTTTATGGCATCGCCTGTTGTGTCACTCACTTGTACGTTCCAATTTTATGGCAGCAGAAGCGATCCGTTACAAGCAGTCTTGTTGTAAAACCGGCCGTTGCAAATATTATTTGAATGAAATGGAGTTTCCTGCGGAAACTCCATTTTTGGTTAATGGTTTGTAAGAAACGCTTTTTCTATTTTCTCTGCTATATTGTTTACCCGCTTCAACCTGTGTTTACAGTGCTACAGTTTTTTAATAGAAATGTATAGCAATAAAAAAACTCCGTTGCCGGAGTTCAATGCATTTGTGTTTGAGTGCTGCTAATTGTTGTTGCTGATAAAAACAAACGGTTTCAATTTCTTTTCCCGTAATGCCTGCTTTATCAAATGAGGTTTCTGAATGATCTTGTAACGGTTCAAATCAATTAATTCATTGGCGGTACAAAACGCATCCATCTGCTCCACGTGGTAAAGCAAATCTACGAGTAGCTCAACTTCATGTTCGAGCTCTCCCGGTTTCATCGATTCCTTTTTTGTAAGTACCAGCAAGTCTCTGTTTCGGGGGCTCATAACAAGTCTGGGTTACAATCGTTAAAAAAATTATTTCGGTTCATACAATCAAAGTTTAGGACATCTGCATTTACCAACATTTACATTGCTGCTATGTTTGCTTGCTCCACAAGATGCCATCGTCAACGTCACTACAATAAGCAACAAAAAAAGAATCGGTTTGTTTATCTTACGCATTGATTTGTAGTCTTTAAAATTAGGTATTTTTTACACAATAACAACTTTCTATTAAGTTTTGACATCCAAACTTTCAAAAAAAGTGCTGGTTGCACCGCTTGACTGGGGCCTGGGTCACGCTTCACGCTGTATTCCTTTGATCAGTACCCTCCAAAAAGAGGGATGTAACATCGTGATAGCGGCTTCAGGTGCTCAACAATATTTGCTTCAAAGAGAATTTCCAAACCTGGAGTTTATAACATTGAAAGGTTATAGTGTTAGTTATACCAGACATAAACGCTTTTTCAGTGCAAAAATATTGTGGCAGATTCCAAAAATTCTCCTAAGAATCAGGCAGGAACATAAATGGATTGCTAAAATCGTTGAAGAAAAGAAGATTGATCTTATCATAAGCGATAACCGCTACGGGTTGTATAGTACAAAAGTGCCCTGTGTTTTCATCACGCACCAGCTAACAATAAAAGCACCTGCAGCCTGGATGGAAAAACTGATGCAACGGGTAAACTACCGCTTTATAAACAGGTTTACGCAATGCTGGGTTCCGGATTTTGCAGGTGAAAAAAACATTGCCGGTATATTATCGCATCCGCAACAAATGCCTGTTATAAAAACCTGTTATCTCGGGCCGCTTTCAAGATTCAGTTATAAACCGGCAGAAGTTTACCTGTACAAATACCTGTTTGTTATATCAGGTCCTGAGCCACAACGCACAATGTTGCAAAACCTCGTGCTGGAGATATTGCCAAAGCTTGATGGCAATATAATGCTAGTCTTGGGACTGCCAGAAAAAAATGACACCTATACTGCTTCTGAAAATGTTATTATAAAAAGCCATCTTGATACTGCTGCACTTGAACAGGCATTTTTGCAAAGTGAATTTATTGTCAGCAGGTCTGGCTATACAACCGTAATGGAATTGCTGGCTTTGAGGAAAAAAGCAATCCTTGTTCCCACCCCTGGACAGACCGAACAGGAATACCTGGCACACAGGCTTATGGAACAACACTGGTGTTATACCTGCAGCCAGCATGATGATCTTGCAGAGCACATCCAACAAGCAACCACTTTTGGCTTTGAGTCACCCGGTTTTGAGCAACCGCTGTATGAAAAGGTGGTGAAGGAATCTTTAGGCAAGTATTGTAAATCCCAATAAACTATTGCACGCCTATTGCGTATTAAAAATATTCACTTTGAGGTATTGTAAAAGCATGATCGTTTTTCCATCTCTTATGTCGCCGGTTGAGATCATACCGTAAGCTTCTTCGAAAGGTAATTCCAGTACTTCAATGTCTTCATGTTCTTCAATTACTCCGCCACCTTCGTGCACTTTCATTGATGAATTGTAAGCGCCGATAAAAAAATATATTATTTCAGTAACCGACCCCGGCGACATATATGCATCGAATATCCTGGTTACGTTTTCCAGCTTATAGCCTATTTCTTCTTCAGCTTCGCGCCTGATGCATGTTTCGGCATCGTCTTTATCCAACAAACCGGCACAGGCCTCAATTAGCAACCCCGACTCGTTGCCATTGATAAACGTGGGTAAACGGAATTGCCTCGTGAGTATTACCGTTCCGTTGTATACATCGTATGGCATAATAACGGCTCCGTTGCCCCGGTCATAAGCTTCCCTGGTGGCAGTAATAAGGGAACCGTTCCGGCTTTTTTTTTCATAAGTAATTTTTCTTAAAACGTACCAGTTATCGGATAAAACTTTATTTTCTGTGATGATCACTTTTGACATTTTGATTGATTGTTTTTGATTATTTTAGAATTTTCCTGATTAATATAATTGTTCAATATGAATTTTGAAGAAAGGAAGCGGGAAATTTTAAAACTTACCGAAGCGCATAGCAGCGTAAGCGTTGCAATGCTTGCGAAAAACCTGCATACGTCTGCCATTACGATCAGGCGGGATCTTGCCGTACTGGCCGGGAACGGCCTGCTCTACAGAACCCATGGCGGCGCCATGAAAGTAAACGAGGCAGTTGCAACCGCAGGTTACATTGATAAATCAATAATTAATGCACAGGCAAAAGACGTGATCTGTAAAAAAGCGGCAACGTTTATAAAAGACGGCGATATAATATTTATGGATTGCGGCAGCACTGTATCAAGATTGTGCGCTTACATTAAGTATCGAAAAATAAGAGTTGTGACCAACTCTTTACCGGTTGTATACGAACTGATGAACAGCAGTGTTCAACTCACTGTTACAGGAGGGCAGGTAGATAAGGAACGCAGGGCGATACATGGCGTAATGGCCCTTGAGCAAATAGCGCGGTATAAATGTGATAAAGCTTTTATTGGTGTAGACGGCATCTCTCTTGCCAAAGGGTTATCTGCAAAAACAGAAAAAGAAGCTGGTGTTACAAAGGCAATTGCTTCAGGTGCAGGAGAGGTATTCCTGCTTTGCGATTCAGGCAAGCTCGAAAAGGATCAGTATTTCCAGTTTGGATCATTAAATATGATCAACTACCTGGTAACAGACGGTAATGCCGACAAAAAGCTTTTACAGCGTTATACAAAGCGGGGAATACATGTAATTGTTTAGTCGCCATTTTTTGGATAATCAATAAACCAGAAGGTTTTTTTCGCCTGCTCAAAGTTGCTCCAGTTATCTGTTTCAACTTGTACAGCAAAGACGCAGCAGGTTGGCATGTTATCGATCTGTGTATTCGTAAGCTTGTTCGCAAACATGGTAATGCCCGGGTTATGAGCAAAGATGGCCACAGACTGAAATTGGTTATTGAACTTACTGATCACATCAAAATACACATCATACGGTGCCTCGTATAGCGCTGGTGTTTTAATAATATTTTGCCCAGGGTAATTAAATGCTTTTGCAAAATATTTTGCTGTGGACAATGCTCTTACAGCCGTACTTGATACAAGCGCATCTGGTATGACGCCTTTTTCTGCAAGTTTTTCAGCCATTGCAGGAGCGTCTTTGTTGCCGCGGTTATTCAGCGGGCGGTCAAAGTCTTTTTGGGATGGGTTATCCCAACTGCTTTTGGCATGACGTACAAGTAGCAAGGTTTTCATTTCTTAAAGTTACAAAAGCTGGCAGATAAAAAAATCAGCACCGCGTGGTGCTGAAAAATATTGGCAATGATGTTTGTTTTTGTATGGGCAGCGGCATTGCACTTGCCCAGTAAAGATTCAACCGTACAAGAGTGCGACGCAACCACAGCTACATAGTAGCAATACTGCCGGGTACATAAAACTAATAACCCCTTACATTTTTACCCTCGTAATAATTGATAAACGCTTTATTTACCACGCGGTTACCGCCCGGCGTTGGATAATTGCCGGTGAAATACCAATCGCCGGTATTGGTTGGACAACTATCGTGGAGATCTTCAATCGTTTGGTAAATGACCTCTACGGGAAGTGTAACATCTTTTGGCGTGATAAGCTGTGCAATTTTTGCCGAGATCTCTTCTGTAGAAAATGGCTTATAAATCTGCCGCACCACATTTTCTGTATGCAACTGGTTATTGCGCTGCAGTTCTTTTATTTTCTCGTATACACTGTGCAACACATCTTCCTGGCCTTTTTCTTTGAGTAATTCGATGGCTGCGCGGAATGCGATAAAATCGCCAAGTTTACTCATATCGATGCCATAACAATCCGGGTAGCGTATTTGCGGTGCCGAAGAAACCACGATGATGCGTTTTGGATTTAACCTTGCCAGCATACGTACAATGCTTTCTTTGAGTGTTGTGCCACGCACAATACTGTCGTCTATTACAACAAGCGTATCCTGGTCTCTGCGCACAGTACCGTAGGTAATATCGTAAACGTGTTGTACCATTTCGTTTCTGCCGGAATCTTCGGTGATGAAGGTGCGCAGTTTTACGTCTTTGATGGCAATTTTCTCCTGTCTTATTTTACGATTGATGATCTCTTCAAGCTTTTCAGAGTCAATCTCGTTACCCCAGCTTAAAATACGTTCGAGCTTGCGTTTATTAAGGTAGTCTTCCATGCCTTTTACCAGGCCGAAAAAAGCTACTTCTGCAGTATTGGGTATGTAAGAGAAGATGGTATTTTTCAGGTCGTACTCTACAGATTCAAGCACGGCTTTACTAAGATGGTGACCAAGTGCAATACGCTCCCTGTAAATTTTTTCATCGCTACCGCGGCTGAAATAAATACGCTCGAAGCTACAGGCTCTTCTTTCTTTGGGATCGAGTATCTGCTCTACCCTGTAGCTTCCTTTATCGTCTATGATAAGTGCATTGCCAGGCATTAACTCAAGCACTTCATTTTCGCCCACGTTGAACGAGGTGCGTATAGAAGCACGCTCGCTGGCGGCAACAATTACTTCGTCATCTATGTAATAATAAGCCGGTCTTATGCCATGCGCATCACGCATAACAAAGCTGTTCCCATTGCCAATAAGACCACCGATGGTATAACCACCATCGAAGAGTGGTGTGGCTTTCCTGAGAACAGTTGCAATATCCGGCGCATTGGGACTTTTGTCGTCTTCTTTGCTTAGAAAATGATGCACTACTTCCATCATTGCTGCAAGATCGCTCTGGCGCTGAAACTCGCCGGGGTCTACGTTAATGAGCGCAAATAATTCTTCTGTATTTACAAGGTTGAAGTTGCCTGCAAGTGCAATATTTCTGCCGGGGATAAGATTTCTTTTAATAAACGGGTGACAGAATTCGACATTGTTCTTACCCTGTGTACCATAACGGAGATGGCCGAGCAGCAATTCACCCAGTGCAGGTACATGACCTTTCATTAAGCCGGGATGTTGTTTGATATCGGGCTGGTATTTTTCCAGCTCTTTTATTTCCTGCCCCAGTTTAAAAAAAATGTCTGCTATTGGCTGAGGAGCATTGCTACGGGTTCTGAACAAATATGGGTGACCTGGCTCTACATTTAGTTTTACAGCAGCAATACCGGCACCATCCTGGCCACGGTTATGCTGTTTTTCCATCAGCAGGTACAGTTTATTTAGACCGTACATTACTGTTCCATATTTCTGGAGATAATAAGAGAAAGGCTTTCGGAGGCGAATGAAGGCTAACCCGCATTCATGTTTTATTTCGTCGCTCATGTTTTACGAAAAGAAGCCGCAAATTTACGGTTAGTTGCCGTTAAAAAAAGTTATTTATTGTGCCGGCTGAAGTTCAGGCGCCAGTGCTTCTGCGAGCCAGAGAAATTCACTTACGAAGACATCGACATTTTTTTGAAAAGACAAATCTGTAAGATTGCCTTCGGCGTTAAATTTTTTATCTACCATAGGTGTAACCAGCATATGCGGCGATCCTATGCCAAACAATGCATTGATGAGTAATTGCATTTGTTGTGTAGCGCGCATGCCACCCATAATACCCGGCGATGCTGTTACGATGCCAAAAGTTTTATGCGTCTGCTTGGGAAAATGATCAAAAAGGTTTTTTAGTGCCGGGGTGTAGCTGCCGTTGTATTCGGGCGTAACCATGATAAACGCATCAGCGTCGAACATGCGTTTGGCAAGTGGTTGCAGTGCTTCAGGGGTACGCTCCACACTTGTAAAGACTTCCTGCTGCAATAACGGCAAAGACCATTCTCTTACATCTATCAGGTTAATGTTATGTTCCGTTTTCTCACGCATATATCTCTGGAGGAAGACCGCTACCCTGCGTGATAAACTCTCCTGCCTCGGACTTCCTGATATAATCTCTATGTTCATAAAACTGTTCCTTTTATTTGTATATGATCGTCTTTCCTTTTAGTACTACAGGCGTCATGCCCGGAGTAATCTGTAAAAGTAAAACTGAACTGTTTAACCCTATTTGTGTGAATTGCGTATTACCACCTCAATGATTGATGGGTATTTCTATTACAATAAATGATGATGCTTCAGCAGTTTGCAATGAGATATTACCGGTTTCCCATACACCAATCGCATCTCTTTTGCCAATGGTTTCATTCGCCACAGATACAGCGCCTTCCATTACAAAGATGTAAACGCATTTGTTCAATGGGTTTAATGTGTAGGTTATTGTATGGCCTGCATCAAAATAGCCCAAGCTAATTTTTGCATTCTGATTGATCCAGCAGTGCTCCTGTCCTTCTTCGTTGCTGACTACTGTTTTCAATAAATTTTTGCGGTTTTCCCGTGAAAAATTTCTACGCTGGTAGCGTGGCTCTATGTTCTGCAGTTTTGGTTCAATCCATATTTGCAGGAACTGTACATCTTCCTCGCCAATATTATACTCTTCGTGTTTAAGCCCTCTGCCCGCACTCATAATCTGCACCCAGTCTTTTTCAACAATATCGCTAAAGCCCATTGAATCTTTGTGGTTCATTTTACCCTGCAACATGATACTTACAATTTCCATATTGGTATGCGGGTGCAAACCAAAGCCGCCGCCAGGTTTAACTACATCGTCATTGAATGTATGCAGCAGGCCAAACCCTTTCTTTACAGGACTATAGTAAGATGAAAAGCTAAAGGAAAATTTGCTGACAAGCCAGCCAATATCTTTGGTGCCGCGGTCTTCTTTCCGATGAATGATGTATTGCATATTTGGGATTTTTGTAAATATAAAAGGCATGAGGTGTAAGAAAAGAAAGTACCAGGGTTCTCAATCCTGGTACTTTGCCGGCAGTTACTGTTTCACCATCTGTACCTGCACATTCAAACGCACATCATCACTTACCACTATACCGCCGGCCTCTGTTACTGCGGTCCACTTTAAGCCAAATTCTTTACGGTTTATTTTGCCTGTTATTTCAAATCCTGCCTTTGTCTGGCCCCACGGGTCTGTCATTGTACCGCCGTAAGCCACATCAAGTTTTACCGGTTTGGTAATATCCCGGATGGTGAGATTGCCATCCAGTTCATATTCTTCATCATTCTTTTTTGAGATAGCTGTTGATTCGAAGGTCATTTTTGGAAACTGTTCTGCATTGAAGAAGTCATCGCCTTTTAAATGACCATCTCGCTGTTCGTTATTGGTACTAATGCTGTCTATATCAGCTTCGAACGTAACTTTCGCATCAGTAAAATCTTCTTTATCTGCAGTAAGGGTTGCATCGAATTTTGCAAATGTTCCGGTTACATTGGTAATCATGAGGTGTTTTACTTTAAAAGTAACCTCAGAGTGTGATGGATCTACTTTGTACGTTGCCATAATATTTGGTTTATGTGATTTAAATTATAGATGTATATACATGTATCGGGCCAAAAAAATTTATGATTCATTTGTTCTCAGCTGTTCCAGCAAAGCATTTAACGCTGCTGCATCCTCATTGTTCATAGAGATTGTTGAATCGTATATTTTATTAATTTTTTCTGTTGTTATTTCCAGCATATTCATGCCAGCCTGTGTAATGGTAATTACTGTTTCTCTTTTATCTTCTGCAGAGGTATTACGCTTTACCAGTTTTTTCAGCTCTAGCCTGTCTATGATACGCGGCACGTTTGAATTTTTCTCTATCATGCGGCATGCTATATCTCTTACACACATTTGCTGTGGAAAACGGCCTTTCAATATCCTGAGCACATTATACTGCTCATGCGTAAGACCGTACTCTTTTAATGATTTACTCATCATTGTTTTCAGCCACCACGCTGTATATAAAATGTTCAATCCTGCTTTCTGCACTTCGCTCCTGAATTTTGTACTTTGTATGGCTTGCTCAAGTTTCACTTTGCAAATATATGTACGTACATCTATTTGTTCCAAAAAAATATGCTACAGGTTTTGTTAAAGCATTTTGGCGGGTAAACAGGAATAAAAAAATCGTGTAGTGAACCGGTAAGAAACCAGTAACTACACGATGTGTGCATTTTCGAAAGTACGCAGTTATTGATCGCTGCAGTTGCCATGAAAACGGAACGTTGAACCGAGCGTGGCAACAGCCGATGCCATAAAAATCTACTGCCGGTTACCAAAAAATTATTCCACCACTTCAACCATCTGCGTGGAAGGTAATTTTGCATTGCGTATAGCAATATTTCTTACTGCCATTGCCGCAAAATCTTCAAAGGCTTTTAGCGATAGGGCATCATTGCCTATCATTGCGGGAACACCGCTATCACCACCCTCCCTGATGCTTTGTACAATGGGGATCTGGCCGAGAAAAGGCAGATCATATTCGTCTGCAAGCCTTTTGCCGCCTTCTTTTCCAAAGATGTAATATTTGTTTTCGGGCAACTCCTGTGGGGTAAAATATGCCATATTTTCTACGAGGCCGATGATAGGCACATTGATCTGTGCCTGGCCAAACATGGCAATCCCTTTCTTAGCATCTGCCAGTGCTACGTTTTGTGGCGTGGTAACAATCACCACGCCGGTTACGGGCACTGTTTGCATAAGGGTCAGGTGAATATCCCCGGTGCCTGGTGGCATATCTATTACCAGGTAATCCAGTGCGCCCCAGTCTACATCTGTAACAAACTGACGTATGGCACTGCTTGCCATTGGCCCGCGCCACACCACGGCATTTTTTTCATCTACCAGCAAACCGATGCTCATTAGTTTTATGCCATACTTTTCCAGCGGAATAATCATACCCTTGCCATCAACATCTCTCATCATAGGTCTTTCGCCCCTTACGCCAAACATAATAGGTACGCTGGGGCCGTAAATGTCAGCGTCCATTAAACCTACACTGGCGCCTTCTTTTGCAAATGCAAGGGCAAGATTGGCTGCAACAGTACTTTTACCCACGCCACCTTTACCACTTACCACCGCAATAATGTTTTTAACGCCCGGCAAAAGTTGCTGCGCATCTTTACGGTTGGTTGTTGTATTAGATGTAAAGTCTACCTGCACATTCGCCTCTTTGCTTACAAGAATCTTTACAGCATTGATACAAGCCGTTTTCATCATGTCTTTTACAGGGCATGCAGGTGTGGTAAGTACTATGGTAAATGATACATTGTTGCCATCTATTTTTATGTCTTTTATCATGTTCAGCGTCACCAGATCTTTACCAAGATCGGGCTCCTGAACGTTACTCAGCGCTTTCAGAATGTCCTGTTCAGTCATCGCACATAATTTTGTTAAAAAGGAATATTTTGCAGCAAAATTAGTTGGCAAAGGGGTTATTTTGTTTTGAATGAGGGAAAGCCTTTAAAAACTTTTTCTTTTAATCAATTGCTGCATGAAGCGACTTCTACAATATTTTACTATTGCCTTTTCTATTCTTTCAACTTTCAATGCTGCCGCGCAGGACCGCAATGCACAGGATTCTGTAATACAGTTGTATGGCGTGGTTATGACGGCCGATAGCCTGCGGGCAATTGAATCTGCCAGTGTTATTGTAGAGAATAAAGGTCGCGGTACGCTAACCAATTACCAGGGCGTATTTTCAATTGTTGTGCTCAAAGGCGATAATATCCGTTTTTCCTGCGTGGGCTTCAAGGATAAGATCATCAGCATCCCCGATAACCTGGAAGGCAATCAGTACAGCGTAATACAGCTAATGGTGAGTGATACAGCCTATTTGCCTGCTACCATATTAAAACCGAGACCCACCAGGGCACAGTTTGAACGCGACTTTGTAAATGTGGAAGTACCTGCCGACCAGATTGAGATAGCAAGAAAAAATACCGATGATGCCACCCGAAGGGCACTTATAGCTGCCTTACCTGCAGATGGCCGCGAGGCAGTAAATGCCAACATACGCAGGCAATCGCAAAGGTTGTATTACCAGGGTCAGCAGCAACCTATTAACCTCCTAAACCCGTTTGCATGGGCTGAGTTCATAGAAGCCTGGAAACGGGGTGATTTTAAAAAGAAAGATTAAGCCTGCCTTTTATTTACCTGTAACAGGATTTAAATGAATTGTTGCGCCGGCAACAGGTCAATATGGCATCGCCTGTTGTGTCACTCACTTGTGCGTTCCACTTTTATAGCAACTGTAGTACGCGGTGCAAATCCCCCATAATTAATCGTAAGGCGTAAGCCATTGATGTAGCAGACCACTTATTCAGCGTTGCTGCTGGTGCCGGCCGTTTGGGCATTATAGTAAGGTGTTTTTACATCATGGTAAAACAGGAAGGTCCAGTTTTCCTCCCGCCCGGTTTGCCACCACTGCTGGCGTAATTCCATACACTTTTTACCGTCGTAGTCGTATTTGGCTATAAATTTATTTTTCATCTGTTGCAGTTGCGGTGCATCATCACCACCAAAAAAGATAGTTTCATTTTTTTCTTTTATCCAGTACACCTGGTGGTAAGGGCTGTGGCCCCCGGTAATGTGGTAAGAGATATATTCATCAATGGTTCCATCTCCGTCCAGGAACACTACATTTTGCCCGTATTGCAGCATCGAAATTTCCTCAGCCATGTAAGATGGAAAACCGGTCTCCATTGCAAACTCCATCTCTTTCTTTTGTACGTAATATGTGGCTTTGGGAAAAGAGAGTTGATAGTTACCAAGCTTGTCTTTCACACTCACGCCACCGGCATGGTCTTTATGCAGGTGTGTCATCAATACTTTGGTAATACTTTCCGGGGCTATGTTGGCGGCTTTAAGATTTGCATACAACTGCAACGTGCCATTCCTGGAAAAGCCAAGCCCCGTGTCCAGCAGCAGTACATCTTTCGATGTAACAACAACAAATGGCTGTACTTCTACCAGCAGGCTTCCAACTGGTCTTTGCTGCAGTTCGTCGTTATCCAGGTCGAATGGTACAAAGATTTTTGTTTTATCTATGGTGAAGACACCTTCTGACAGCGGGATTATTTGCATCTTCAAAAGTATATTGCTTATGTTATTGCTGTAATAAAAAAGGCTGCTAATTTTTAGCAGCCTTTATATCTAAGTATTTTTTTATTTAAAACGCTTCTTAAAATTCTGGTTCCTGTTATTTCCGTTTCCGCCACCTCCGCGGCTATCACGGTTATCCCGGCCACCCGGACTTCTGCCACCACCGCCGCGGTTATCCCTGTCTCTGTCGCGATCTCTTCCACCCATGTTTCTGCCGCCATTATTGTTGCGCCCATTGCTCATGTAGCTTTGCTGCCTTCCACCACGATCTCTGTCGTTGCTGCGTGCACTGCCTCTTCCATAATCATCGCGCTCAAAATTCTGGTTGCGGTGTTTTATGTAAGGTGTATTGCTGAATTCCAGCTCGCCACCTGTTATAGCATTCAATTCCGAACGGATATTGTCATCATGCACCAGTTCTTTATGCCAGTTGCTGTAAGAGAGTTTCATGTAGTATGCAATGGCATGCGCAAAACCAGCTTTCTTTTCAGCATTGTCTTCCTTCAGCGCCTTATCAATTACCAGCTCAAGGTTTTTTCCCAGGTGGGAATATTTTGGATAACGTTTTGGATAAGGCAATGGAGCCGGCTTGGCCTTATACGTTGCTTTTTCTGGAATTGGGTATGGGCTGTCAACTTTCAGTTTAAAGTCGCTCATAAAAAAGAGATGATCCCATAGCTTATGCCTGAAATCTTCTACATTTTTCAGGTGTGGGTTTAAGAATCCCATCAGTTCGATCACTACCTGTGCCTGTTGCTGGCGTTTTTTGGGGTCTTCAATAGTTAATACGTAATCAACCATATTCTGAATATGCCTGCCGTATTCACGCATCACCATGTGGCTTCTCGACGTGTTATATTCCATAAATGTCTTTTGCAAGTTTGAATGAAAACAAATGTAATTAATGGTTTCTCTTGTGTAGAAGTGTTGTATGACTGCGGCCGTTGGTAATGTATCGTAACCGTTTTCGTCATTCCCTGCCTAAGCCGGTTAAGTGGCTTGCATATCACCCGGCAGGACTTCAGGGTCTCCAAGCGTAACATGCCAAAGGTAATGGCAATATTTGTAATTATGATTAAACAAAGCTTTAAAACTCATATTTCTCCGCAAATAAATTCACCGATCTGCGATCAAAAAGTCACAGGTTATAAGAAAACAAAAAACCTGCCCTTTTCAAAGGCAGGTTTTTTCGCAGCATTTAAGCCATTATTTAGGCGTACTGAAATTTTTGAGTAACTCGTCTTTACTTACCACTTTTACTTTTGAACTATCTTTCAATTGCTTGCTTACCACATCGTATGGTGCTGTTACCACTTCATCTCCGGCATTTATACCATTTACAATCTGTATGTAGTTTATATCCTGTATATCTGTCTTCACAGGTTTCTTTCTCACTATGCCGTCTTTTTGTACAATAAATACTACCTCTTCCACATCATCGTCGGCAGCTGCTGATTCAGTTTTGTCTTCGTCTTTCTTCTCTTCCACTTTTTTACCCTCGTTTTTATCCCTGGTCGTTACAGCATTTAACGGAATGGTAAGTACGTTCCTGTTGGTCTTTGTCTGAATATCTGCACTGGCGCTCATGTTAGGCCGGAAAGGGAAAGGCTGTCCTTTTACAATAAGGTCTTTATAGCTATCCTGCATGAGCCTTATATGAACCTGGTAATTTGTAACCTGTGTAGAGCTCGATAAAGAAGAAGCTGTACCAGACAAACCGGTAGACGGGTTTGCAATTTTATATACAATTCCTTTGAACTTACGATTGTTGAAGGCATCTATTTCTACCAGGGCTGTATCGCCGAGTTTTACTTTAGGAATATCGTTTTCACCTACATCAACCTGCACTTCAATGCTTGCGAGGTCTGCAATACGCATCATTTCGGTACCAACGTTAAAGCTGTTGCCCGCAACGCGTTCGCCTTTTTTTACACTCAGCAGGCTTATAACGCCATCCATTGGTGCAACGATTGTTGTTCTGCTAACATCTTTCTGTGCCCTGGTAAGGCTTGCAGATGCGCTTTGTACATTGGCCTGGTTTGCCTTTATACCCGCTTTTGCGGCTTCGAAGTTTGCTTTTGCAGAAAGCCATGCCTGTTGTGCCTGCTCAAATTCAGAAGCGGAGATTACTTTCTGGTCCAGCAATGTTTTTTGTCTTTTGTATGCAGCTTCCGTCTGGTCAAGTGTGGCCTGTAATGCACCAAGCTGGGCACTGGAGTTGGCCACCTGCGCCTGTGATTGAGACACCACGGCTGCAGCCTGGTCTCTTTGAGAAGCATATATGTCTCCATATATTTTGGCAAGTACCTGCCCTTTCTTTACGGTATCTCCCTCAATTACATTCAACTCTACAATTTCTCCTGCAATGTCCGGGCTAACCTTTACTTCCACCTCCGGAAATACTTTGCCACTGGCAGTTACGATTTCTGTAATGTTCCTGATCGTTGCTTTTTCTGCAGTTACTTTAGTGCCTTCATCATTACCACCCAGTACGCCTGCCTTGCTTAAACCGATCAGTGCAACGACAAGTATTACGAGAATAATAATGATCCATTTTAGTTTCTTGCTCATATGGAAATGTACTTGTTTTGGTATTATAATTTTATTCCCTGGCCTTTATAGAATTCCAGCACTTTCATTTTAAAAACATAATCGTACTGGTTAGCCACCTGCTGCAGTTTGGCACGTTGCAGGTTGTTCTGGTTTGTTAAAAGGTCTATCGTAGAAAGTAAACCAACTTCATAGCGTTTGCTGGCAAAATCGTATGCCTTTTGCGCGGCTGCCACACTCTTCAAACCGGCATTGTATTTTTGTAATGATGCCATTGCATTTGCATAAGCATTATAAATATTTGACTGCAGTGTCTGGTTGCTCTGGTCACGCTGAAGTTCAAGGTTTTTCAGATCCAGTTTAGAACGCTGGTAAGCCAGCCTGTAGTTACCATTATTAAAGATGGGTACAGTAATACCAAGACCCACGCTCTGGTTAAAGTTATTATCAAGTTGTTTTAAAAATTTTGTTTTGGTATACAAGGGGCTGTAATTTGGTACTACAACACCGTAGTCCACGCCTCCAACATTTACCTTGCCTATGGTATCATTGCGTAAGTTATAACCGGCAATACCAAAATTCTGGTTATTGTACGTAGTACCCAAAGAGTAAAATCCGCTAAAGGAAGGGTACATCAGCGCCCTGTTTGATTTAATCGTTTTCTCTGCACTTTTTATTCGCAGTTCATTTACTTTCTGCTGTGGCTGCGTGGTTAGTGCCAGCTGGTAAACATAGTCAGGCTGTAATTCTGCAAGTGGTTCCAGCGGAATTGTTTCAACTGCAGGCGTAGCAACATCAAATGGCGCCGCCATATCAATATTTAAAAGCGCTTTCAGGTAAAGTACATTTTGTTCAAATGTTGTTCGTGATGTAATCAGGTTAGCGCTGTCTGTTGCAAGCTGAGATTCCAGCTCCGCAAGGTTCAGCTCAGGCAATGAACCTGCATCCACTTTTTTCTTCGTTACGTCGTACTGTGCTTTTGTTTGCGCTATCTGTACCTGGTTGATTTTTATCTGCTCATTGGCGGCTAAAACATTGAGATAGTAAGATGCCACATTTAAAGCCACATCATTAGCGGCACGCTCTATGTCTTTCAGCGCTGCCTGCGCATTAAAGTTGGCAGCGTCCTGCGCGTATTTTAACCTGCCAAAATTAAACAACTGTATTCCGCCCTGTACCTGGTATTGGTTAAAGAAGAAATTGGTAGTGGTAAACTGGTTGGTTGTAGGGTCAATGGAGCGACCAAACTGCTCACCCACATTGGCACTGAAAGATGCTGTGGGCCAGCGGTTGAGTTTAGATTGTTCAAGCTGTAAAGCAGCTATTCTTGCCTGCACATCGGCTTGTTTTACGGAGATGTTGTTGGTCATGGCGTAGTCTACCAGCCGCCTGAGGTCCCATTTCTCCTGTGCAAATAATGATACGGGAACTGCCGCAAGCAGTAACCCAATTACTCTTTTTAGCATATAACAAATGTAAATGAAAGCTTTTTTTTATGCTGTTTACTTTTCGATGAGCGGAAACTTTGGCTGTTTATTGGGTTGCTGATTATTCCATTGTTTCAATCGCAGCAAAGCCTTTTTCAAGATCTGCAATAATATAGGCTGCATTTTCCAACCCGCAATACAGGCGCAGCATCCTGTGTTCGGGCGCAGCAGCCATAAACTGCTCCCGTTTTATTCCTGCACAGCGTGGAATAATCAAAGACTCATGGCCTCCCCAGCTTACTGCCATCAAAATATGCTTCAATGCATTACAGAAAGCCTCTATTGTTTCGATCTTTTTGGCTGTTATGATAAACGTAAGCAGGCCACAGGCTCCCTGCATCTGGCTTTTAGCCAATGCATATTGTGGAAAGTTCTCATCGAAAGGAAAGATCACTTTTTCAATACGGGGGTGCGCCTGCAACCAGCCCAATACCTTGCCCGTTGTTTCAGTAACTTTTTCCAGTCTTAGTGGTAATGTTCTCAACCCACGTATAAGCAGCCAGGCATTGAAGGGTTGTATGCCGCTTCCAATATTCAGGTATTCACTGTTAAATATTTTTGTAAGCATTTGTTTACTGCCGCATAAAACGCCTGCAACCACGTCGCTGTGGCCGCCAATATATTTGGTTGCAGATTGCAATACAAGATCTATCCCGAATGCTATTGGTCTCTGATACAATGGCGTACAATAACTGTTATCGCAAATGGTAACAATATTGTGTTGCTTTGCCAGCGTAGCCACTGCCTGCAGATCCTGCAACTCATAAGTCCAGCTATTGGGCGATTCGAGATAATACACGGTAGTATTTTCTTTAGTAGCTGCTACAAAGTTTGCAATGTCTGTTCCATCGATGTATGTTACTGAAACATTGAAACGCACCAGGATCTCATCGAACATTTTTTTTGCCCACGTATACGGGTTGCGCACACTTACAATATGATCTCCGCTTTTTACATTGGCCAGCACAGCGGCAAATATGGCGGCTGCGCCGCTGTTAAAAACAAGACAGTCTTCTGCGCCATCCAGTGCAGCAAGTTTTTTTCTTAATATGTCCACAGTTGGGTTCAGGCCGCGGCTATACAACCATGTGCCGTATTCGTCTTCAAAACTTTTTCTAAGCGCGTCTACCGTACTAAACGCAAAATTGCTTGTTTGTACAATTGGCGGTGTTACCGCACGAAAGTAATCGTTGCGCTCTTCTGCGTATTCATTAATGATGTACGATATATCCATTGGCTCCATAAAAAGCATTGTTAGCCGTAAATGTAGTTATTGGGTTTGAATAATTTATATGCCGGCATTTGTACTTTGTGGCATCACCTGTTGTGTCACTCACTTGTACGTTCCGCAAATTGGGCAACTGTGGCGATGCTGCCTGTCAGCCACACCGGTCTTACGGTACGCCGTCTGACTGCTTAAAAGTAAAGCCATCAATCTCAACGCAGGCTACAAAACAGTAAGTGTTGGAGTGCGAAGGCAGCCAATGCCGCATAAAGAACAGGAAGCACAAGAGTGCGACGCAACCAAAGCATTATAGATAAACTACAGCCGGGTACATACATGTATTGTTGCAAAAAAATGCCCCACATTTTTGTGGGGCATTGCGATATATGTATAGTTGTTGTTTTAGATCTTTTTGATACGTCCACTGCCGGAAATATGCGAATTCAACGAAGGTGAACCGGAATAATAAATTGCGCCGCTGCCACTGATATGCGCCTCCAGATTTTTTGCTGCATTCAGTTTCATGTTGCCACTGCCACTTATGCGTGCTGTTGCCGACTGGCAGGGTGCATTCAGGCAATCAATACTTCCGCTGCCGCTTTGATGGATTTCCAGCTGGCCTTCGATGTTTCCTTTTAGTTGCATAGATCCGCTGCCGCTCATGCTAATGTCAGAAGCTTTGAAAGAGGCAAAGGATAAAGACAATTTTCCCGAGCCAGACATGTTGAAGCTGGTATTGCCATTGCTTTCAAAGTTTCCGCTGCCGCTCACCGTGCCGCTGCCTGCCTGTGCAATACCATCAATGGTTGTCATGCTTACCTGTATTGTAAGTTTGAGTGTCGGATTGATATTGTTCAGGTCTTTGACCTTGATCTTAAGTGTGCCATCTTTTACAGTTGTCTCTATGTAGGGCAGCAGGTTTTCATCTCCGTCAATAGTGAGGTTGGTGCTGTTGCCATAGCGTATTGTTACATTCATCGGTCCGCCTACAGACAGCCTCGTAAAATTGCCTGCCGGTCTTGTTTCGGTATTATGAATGCCATTGCCTTTAATGGTTTTGCCAATTGCAAAACTGTTAAGCGATATAGCCAGCAAAGCAAAAACAATTAACCTTTTCATCTTTCAAAATTTTTATTGGTGTTGGAATGTTTGTTATACGCACCATGCGTGGCTTATGTTACAGCAGTCTACAGAAATTTTTATCGCGTAAAAAAGCACTAAAGCGAACAGTTTTTGTATCGGAAGCGAACACGTTTTGCATAGGCCGGCTTTACGTGATAAAACTGCTTATAACGCTCATCCCTGTTATTTAACCGTTCATCAGCGTATTAGTGCCTTTTGCTGTGCGCTTAACAATTTTTAACGGCTTTCGTCATGCCGTTTGCCAAAGTATAAGCAAACGATCAAATCATGAAAAAGATACAATTTCTAATACCGGTCCTTATTATAGCAGCAGCATTTTTGATAAGCTTTACCGCAAAAAACATGCACCTGAAAGCGGCACCTGTTGAAAAGAATATTGCGTTCGCCTTTTACAAGGAAAGCGATTATGCTGCTGACGTTTACAGGAATACGCTTGCCAGTGTACATATCAAGATTGAAAAAGTGAGCAAGGGCAGGCGCTCGGTTGTGTTCCAAAAAACTTTTGATGCTATTACCGTGAAAGATTATCCTTCTTTGCAGGAAGCTGTTGCGCAAACCGTGAAGATATCTAACGTGTTCGACGCTCGGGAGCACATCGAGGTTTCGTATATATTAACGTACAACTCTGCAGGCAGCGAACTCCAGATGCAGAGCGGTTTTGTGGTAAAAGGCAGTGGCACAGAAAAACTTTATATAGGCATTTAAAACAACAACTCAACATATAAGATTTGAATGTGTAGCGGGCGAAAGGGGAGACATTGTCTTCCCTTTCTTGTTGAATAATGGTCAATAATCCGTTTGTATGTTTTTATCAAAGGGCACTTTGAGCATCGAGCCTATGTTGTTGTTTCGGCCTTCCAATACATCCAGGCCATAACGGATATCTTTCATTGGGGTGTTGTTGTAAGTACCGAAAAGCCTGTCCCAGAAAGAAAAGATATTGCTGTAGTTACTGTCTGTCTGAGGGCGCATGTAATGATGATGTATGCGATGCATATTGGGCGTTACAAATACCACGCGCAGCATATTATCGAGCCACATTGGCATATGAATATTCGCATGGTTAAATTGCGAGAGTACAACACTTACACTCTGGTACATCATTACCAGCCATATGGGTGCACCACTTAGCCATACGGCCGCAATAGTAAACACTGCGCGGAAAACGCTTTCACCGGGATGGTGACGGTTAGCGGTGGTTGTATCTACATAAATGTCTGCATGATGCACCATGTGAAACTTCCACAGCCATTTTATTTTATGTTCAAGCAGGTGTATAATGTATGCACCAATTAAATCGAGCAGCAGCAGGCCAAGGATCATTTCCAGCCATACAGGAAGGCTGATCCATTGTAATATGCCGAAGTTATTTTGTACCACCCAATCGCTGGAAAGTACAATGAGTATTGCGAAAACAAAGTTTACAGCAATGGTTGTTGCAGTAAAGAAAAAATTAACGCCTGCATGTTTCCATTTGTTGTAGCCAAACCTGAACAACGGGATACCGCTTTCCAGTAGCCAGAAGAGTGTAATACCACCCGCAAGTATCAGTGCCCTGTGTAGTGATGAAATATTTTGAAAGTAAGTAATGAGCGCATTCATGCAACACGAAACGTTTGATGGAAGTTAGAAAATTTATGCTGAGTAAATGATAATTATTTATCAGTTTGTGCTACGTCATTCGCTTATCTTTCCTTAATTATCAAAAGCTGCTCATATGAAAAGACAAGTCTTTCTCTCATCATGCATTTGTTTACTGGCATTGGCAGGTGTTGCGCAAACTTACCGGCCTGACTGGCAAAGCCTTGATACCAGGCCCGTTCCCGAATGGTACAGGAACAGCAAGTTCGGCATATTTATACATTGGGGTGTATATGCAGTGCCTGGTTTTACAACGAAAGGAAACTATTCTGAGTGGTACCAGCACCAGATGGAAAGTGGTGATACCGCTGTTATAAAATATCATCAAACAAATTATGGTAATAACAGCTATTACACTTTTGCAGATCATTTTACGGCAGATCTTTTTAATCCCGATGAGTGGGCAAAATTATTTGAAGCATCAGGTGCAAAATATATTGTCCTTACATCCAAACACCACGATGGCTATGCACTCTGGCCGAGCAAAGAAGCTACAAGAGATTGGGGTTTTCCCTGGAATGCTGCAGAAACAGCACCCCACAGAGATCTGCTGGGCGATCTTTTCGCGGCAGTCAGGAAGACCTCTGTTCATCCCGGTATGTATTTTTCATTATACGAGTGGTATAACCCTTTATGGAAGAAAGACCATGCGGAATATGCTACGAAACACATGTGGCCGCAAATGCTCGATCTTATCAACAACTACAAACCAGATGTATTCTGGACCGATGGCGAGTGGGATGAATCAGACACCCTGTGGCAATCCACCAAATTCCTTGCGTGGTTATACAATGAAAGCCCGGTAAAAAATTCAGTGGTTACATTCGATCGCTGGGGTCGTGGTATACGGTTTAAACATGGCCAGGTATTTACGCCAGAGTACCAGCCCGAGCTGGATTTTGAAAATCATTATTTCGAAGAGAACCGAGGCATGGGCTTTTCTTATGGCTACAACCGTAATGAAGATGCATGGGATTATAATTCCACGCAGTCACTGGTATTACAACTGGTAGATAAAGTAAGCCGCGGCGGTAACTTCCTGCTCGATGTTGGCCCGGATGAGCATGGAAAAATACCACCCATTATGCAGGAGCGTTTGTTGCAGATTGGCGAGTGGATGAAAGACAACAATGAATGCATCTACAACACCGTGCGCTGGAAAAATACCTGCCAGTGGAGTGCAGGCAAAACAGATTATAAACCCATACGCAAAGAAGGAGATTTTCGTGCCAGCGGAGATTACATGTTAAAACTTACCGTCAATCCCGATCCCGGTTACGCGGTAAAAGAATTATTCTTCACTTATAATCCAACCAGCAATAATCTTTATGCAGTATTTCCAAAATATCCTGCAGATCACAAACTGGTATTAAAGAATTTCAACCTGCCAAAGGCAACAGCAATAAGCTTCCTCGCCACTAAAGAAAAGCTGGGCTGGAAACAGGTTGGCAGCAATGTAGAGGTAAGCCTGCCGCCTTATGATCCCAATAAAATAAAAGCGCCGTACGCATATGCAATAAAAATAGAAGGTTTTGGAAAATAATGTGGTGTTACCGGCTGTATTGCTACTATACAGCTTTTGTTGTGTCACTCACTTGTACGGCAGTACATATTTCAGCATGCACCGGCCTCGCTGCACAAATGCAAAAACGTTGTGTATCTACTGTAAAAAATAATGTATTCAAACCAATATAGTAACTGCATGAAGCAATGGTTACCGGTATTTTTCGTAATGTCAGCAATTACATCCCTGGCACAGCAGCCAGATTTTGCCATATGGAGCAATACCATTAGTAAAACACCGCCAGATTGGTTAGTAAAGCCTGTTTCAGCAAGAGCAGCTGTTTATAAATCTGCAGATGGAAAAGATGTTGTTTTATACAATGGCCTGGTAAAAAGAACATTTCGTATTACACCAAATGTTGCTTGTACAGGCTACGAAAACATGAGCAACGGCCAGCAACTGCTGCGTGCAGTAAACCCCGAGGCAAAGGTTACAATAAACAATGTATTGTATAATGTTGGCGGCTTATACGGCCAGCAGGAAAAAGCATACCTGTTACCCGGCTGGGTAAATCATTTTACGGGTGCTACCGGCAATTTTCATGTGAATGAAATAACGGCTAATATAATAAAACCGCGGTTAAACTGGCAATGTAAAACATGGGCATACAACAAAAAACAACCAACAGGTGTAGAGCTTGTCTTTCATTACGCCAATAACCTGCCGGTTGTTAAAGATGTCCGTATTGCCGTGCATTACGAGTTGTATGATGGTATACCGCTGATCGTAAAATGGGTAGAGATCACCAACAGCGGCAACGCGTGTACAATAGGTAAAGTTGTGAATGAAACACTGGCCCTTGTGGAAGAAGAAAGCGCTGTCGTTGGCACACCTGAGCAAATGAAAAAGCAACACGGTATTTACGTGGAAACCAATTATGCATTCAACAATGCCATGCGTTACGATATCAGTGATCAGACTACGCACTGGCAAACAGACAGCACGTATACTTCACAGGTAAATTATAATTATCAGACACCCTGTGTACTCGAAGTGTATCCTGAAAAAGTAACAGGCGTTGTATTGGGCAAAGGAGAATCGTTTAAGTCGGTTCGTACGCATGAATTGCTGATGGATAGTTACGACCGTGAAAGACGCGGACTGATGATCCGTAAAATGTATACCACCGTTGCGCCGTGGACAACGCAAAATCCCATATTCATGCACCTCGTAAGCAGGAACGATGATGAAGTGCTCAATGCAGTCAACCAGTGTGCTGCAACAGGCTACGAAGCATTGATACTAAGTTTCGGCTCTCACTGTAATATGGAAGATACAGCCGCTGACAATATTGCCAAATGGAAAAAGCTGGCAGATTATGCGCACAGCAAACAAATACTGATCGGCAGTTACTCACTTTTCAGCTCCCGCAGAATAAGTGATGAAGATGATGTAATTGATCCTGTAAGCGGTAAGCCCGATGCCGCCGCTTTTTTCGGCCATGCGCCGTGTATGGGCAGTAAATGGGGGCTTGCCTACCTCGGGAAGCTTAAATATTTTATGGCAGGAACCGGGTTCAACATTTTTGAAAATGACGGGCCATACCCGGGCGATGTTTGTGCATCTACCACACACCCCGGGCACAAAAGCCTTGATGACAGCCAGTGGAAGCAAATGGAATTGCAGAAAGACCTTTACCATTGGTGCAATGAAAATGGTATCTATGTAAATGCACCCGACTGGTATTTTATGGATGGCACAAACAAAATTGCCATAGGTTACCGCGAGGTAAATTTTTCGCTGCCAAGAGAAAACCAAAAACTGCTCAACAGGCAAAACATCTACGATGGCACATGGGAAAAAACACCCTCTATGGGCTGGGGCTTTGTGCCATTGACCAAATACCAGGGTGGAGGCGCAGAAGCAGTGCTGGAGCCATTGTCAGAACACCTGGAAGATTATGAACAACTGATGGTGCAATACTATGGTGCAGGCGTGCAGGCATGTTATCGCGGGCCGAGGTTATATGACACAGAGCAAACCAGGCAAGCGGTGGTTAAAACAATTAACTGGTATAAAAAATACAGGGATATTCTTAATGCGGATATTATTCATCTTAGGCGTGCAGATGGCCGCGACTGGGATGGCATTATGCATGTAAACCCACAGCTTGCCATAAAAGGCTTTGTAATGTTGTACAACCCGTTAAAGCAAACCATTACAAGAAATATTCAATTGCCGTTATATTACACAGGGTTGTCATATGTTGCCATTGTACAACAGGAAGACAAAAGCCCCGCCAGCTACAAGCTGAGCAGGAACCATACTATAGACCTCACTGTTACGCTTAAGCCGGAAAGTTATACCTGGCTTACCATTCAATAGTTGTTGCGGTATAATAATTGATAATATGTTTTTCTTAAAATCATTAACATTCAGGTTATAAGAAAAAGAATGTTTCTGCGTTAATACCACATCAACTATATTGCGAACATGTTGAAGAAAACACTATTGGCGGCTGGCATTGTACTATCAGCAGTAGCTGCTAAAGCTCAACTTTATGAAAGTAATGTACACCAGGGCGAGTTTGGCGCTTCTATAGGGCTTGCGCATTATTTTGGAGATCTCAACACCACTGCTTCTCTCAGCCGGCCCAAATTTTCTGCCGGAATATTTTTCGTTAAGCAGTTCAATAATTATGTAGGGCTTAAAGTAGCTGCAGATTATGCGCGGCTCGGTTATTCTGATGTATACAGCAAAAATGAATTCCAGCGCAGGCGCAACCTTAGCTTTAATACCAACCTCTGGGAAGCATCTCTCAGCGGGTATTTCAACTTTTTTAAATTTATGCCGGGTGTGGAAGGTTTTAATTATACACCTTATGTATCACTTGGCGTGGGCGTTTTTACCTACGATCCGTATGCATACCTCGGCGGCCAAAAATATTTCCTGAGGCCACTTGGTACAGAAGGCCAGGGTAGGGATACATCATTTAACCGTTCGCCCTACAGTACCACTGCCATGTCTTTCCCGCTTACAGTGGGCTTTAAATATGCATTCAGCGAAAACTTCAACGTATTTGCAGAAGTAGGGTATCGTTTTACCAACACCGATTACCTCGATGATGTAAGCACTACCTATGCTGATCCTAATTCATTTGCCACATTGCCTGATGGCAGCCCTTCCGTAGAATATCTTTTGCAGGACAGGAGCTATGAAACCGGCGACCGCATTGGTATGAAAGGCCGCCAGCGTGGCAACAGCCTGCAGAAAGATGCTTATGTTATGTTGCACTTTGGTGTTTCTATCAATTTGTCTTCTTACAGGTGCCCGCCCAATAAATAAATAATGGTACCGGCAGCAGTGCAGTTGGCATCGCCTGTTGTGTCACTCACTTGTGCGTTCAGCTCTTTATGCAGCAGCCCCGGTTCTTACTTTCCCTGTCTGTAACAAGGCCGCAAATACATGCCCACATATGTATTGCAGTACAAGAGTGCGACGCAACGGCAGCTCAATAGCAGCAATGCAGACCGGCTCATACAAATGCTTTTCTTTTAAAAAAAAATTTACTGTTTGTTGAATTGTTTAGCAGCCTTTGCAACATTCAGCCGCTATATCTTTTTCTAAGTGGGCAGATATACCTAATTTCATCGCTATTAACGATTGCATTGTCACTAATGAAAACGCTTTGTTTGCAAAGTGTATTCACTTATTTGACAAACTGTATTGGTATGACTGCAGAACAACAGCGCCTTAATGTAAATGCCACAAAGAAAGTTCCACTCGAGCAATGGGGCCCGTATGTTTCGGAGCGGCAATGGGGAACCGTGCGTGAAGACTACAGTGAAAACAGCGATGCGTGGAATTATTTTCCTTTTACGCATGCACACGCACGTGCATACCGTTGGGGAGAAGATGGCATTGCCGGTATTTCAGATTTTTTTCAAAACCTGTGCTTTAGCGTAGCGTTGTGGAATGGCAAAGATAAAATTCTGAAAGAGCGGTTATTTGGCCTGGGCAATTACCAGGGCAACCATGGAGAAGATGTAAAAGAACTGTATTACTATCTCGACAATATTCCTTCTCACTATTACATGCAAATGCTGTATAAATATCCGCAGCAGGCATTTCCATACGATAAACTGATAGAAGAAAACCGCAAACGTGGTAAGCTTGAAACCGAATATGAGTTGCTCGATACCGGCATTTTCGATAACAACAAATACTTCGATGTTTATATAACTTATGCCAAGCATGGCAAAAAAGATATTGCTATAAAAATTGAAGTTGTTAATCGCGGAAACACGGCCGCACCATTGTGGATAGTGCCAACACTATGGTTTTATAACCGCTGGCAATACGGTGGTGTAGACAAGCTGCCCGTTATTCGCGAAGTAAATGATTGCACTGTAAAAGCAACTCATGAGCGGCTTGGTAATTACTACCTGTACTTTCAAAAAGCAAACGACAAGCTCTATACAGATAACGAAACAAATTACGAGAAGCTTTTTGGCAAACCCAATCCCACACCTTTCACCAAAGATGCCATAAACGATGCTATAATAGAGCAGAAGAACGTAGAGGCATTGCGCAAAAGAAAAAGCGGTACAAAGTTTTCGCCTGTTTACAGCGGAACGATAAAACCCGGTGGCAGTAAAGTAATTTACCTGCGTTTGAGCGATACATTGACAGATAACGTTTTTCATAAAGGATTTGAGCAGATCTTCAAACAGCGCAAAGAAGAAGCCGATGAGTTTTACAATGAAATTTTACCGGTAAACCTTTCGCATGACCTGCGCAATATTCAGCGCCAGGCGCTGGCGGGGCTTATGTGGAGCAAACAATATTATCACTACGATATTGAGCGCTGGATATCTACCAGCGATGGTATTGCGCCCCTGAGCGAACAGCGCAAGCGCGGCAGAAACCACGACTGGCTGCACCTCAAAAACCAGGACGTAATACTTATGCCCGATAAGTGGGAATATCCGTGGTATGCCGCGTGGGACCTAGCATTTCACTGCATTGCCATGGCGGTGGCAGATCCTGTGTATGCAAAACACCAGTTGATACTGGTCATGCGGGAATGGTATATGAAGCCAGACGGCCAATTGCCTGCCTACGAATGGAACTTCAGCGATGTAAACCCGCCGGTACATGCATGGGCAGCACTACAGGTTTATTATATAGAAAAGGAGCAAAGAGGCAAAGGGGATATTCCTTTCCTCAAACGCATCTTCCAGAAACTGCTCATCAATTTTACCTGGTGGATCAACCGTAAAGACCCTAACGGTAACAACATCTTTGAAGGAGGCTTCCTCGGTCTTGATAACATTGGCGTGTTTAACCGCAGCATACAGTTACACAGCCAGATGGAACTGGAGCAGGCAGACGGTACAAGCTGGATGGGCATGTACGCCCTTAACCTGATGGACATGGCTATTGAAATTGCCATGCACGATATTTCTTTTGAAGATACTGCCACCAAGTTTTTCGAACATTTTGTATTGATTGCAGAAGCATTGAACGAACTTGGCTTATGGAACAATGAAGACAAATTCTTTTACGATGTGTTGGGTGCACCGGGTGCGCAACCTATACAGTTACGCATACAAAGTATTGTTGGTTTAACAACGTTGTTTGCAGTTTCTATCATTAACAGGAACGTGCTCGGCAAGCTCGAAGATTTTACCAAGCGCATTACCTGGTTCGAAAATTACCGGTTAAAGAATAACAAGTTCTGGCCAAACGAAGAACGTGCAGAAGAAGGAAAACTGTTATTATCGCTGGTGCCTAAAGAAAGACTGATTGCCTTATTGCAAAGACTGCTGAACGAAACCGAATTTCTTTCCAATGGCGGCATCCGTGCATTGTCAAAATACCACGAGCAGCATCCTTATTCTGTAGATATAGATGGTACGGTGTACTCCATACAGTACGATCCCGGAGATTCCACGTCAGATTTTTTTGGTGGTAACAGCAACTGGCGCGGCCCCGTGTGGATTCCCATTAACTATATCATCATTCAGAGCATCAAAAAATACGGCGCTTTTTATGATGGTACGCTCACCATAGAATATCCAACCAATTCCGGCCATTTTATGGAGTTGAAAGAAGTGGCAGTAGAGCTTACCAAACGTGTCATCAGTTTGTTCGAGCTCGATGAAAAGAATGAGCGCCGCCTGCATGGCAACGAGAACTGGTTTTACAGCAAACCGGAAAATAAAGACCTTATTTTATTCTATGAATATTTTCATGGAGATACGGGCCGCGGGCTGGGTGCGTCGCATCAAACCGGGTGGACTGCATTGCTCGCCGAGCTCATCAACGAGATCGCTTATTCACTGCCAAAAGAACCAGCCCAAACGCAACCACAAAAGACAACTGAATAAGTCTATCATATCAGCCGCATCAAATGCCGTTCGAAAATACGAACGGCATTTTCGTTTGTATTTCATCGTAGCGTTTAAAGTGCAGTACTAACTTTATTGTGTAATCAGGTTTGGTATTTCATGGCATCACCTGTTGTGTCACTCACTTGTACTGTATATCATTGGGCAGCACATTACTGCATATCCAAAGCTGCCGTAGGCTAAATCCTGCCATCACGTTCAAAGCCAGCAAACGTTCAATTTCCTTAACAAATATTTTCTTTTCTGTATGCAAAGACTTTGCATAACTTTCTATACAATTTATACAACAACCTTTCAAACAAATCCTCCGCACATATGCAAGCGCATCAATGCCCGCTGTCTTACAAACTAAGCAGCGCTTCATTATTATTGCTGTTAATCATTTTATTTTCCTGCAACGATAAGAAGATACTTACAGAACCCGATCCTGCATTCAGCCAGTATATTGAAGCTTATACATCAGGTGTCGTTTCTAAAAAGAATACCGTGCGTATTCAGCTTGCTTCAGATGCCGGTGTAACACACACATTGAATGATGAAGTAAAAGAAGCATTGTTTTCATTTACACCTGCAGTGGAAGGCAAAGCTTATTGGGTAGATGCGCGTACCATAGAATTTAAACCCGCAAAAGACCTGGCAGCGGCTCAATTATATACCGTTTCATTTAAGCTGGGTAAAGTACTCAATGTGCCTGGTAAATTCGAAACGTTCACATTCAGCCTGCAAACCATAAAGCCCTTTTTCGAGGTACAGGATAATGGATTACGCGGCAATGATAAAACCCACATGACCCTCACGGGAACCGTACTTACTGCAGACGTGGAAGAGTCTGCCAAAGTAGAAAAAGTTTTAACCGCAACATTGAATGACAAGAACCTGGCACTTACGTGGCAGCACAACGAAGCCGCCAAAACACATGCTTTTACCATAACAGGTATCACACGCACCGGCACTGGGCAAAACCTTTCCCTGCAATGGAAAGGCGATGTTTTCGGTTTAAAAGAGCTGAGCGGTAAAAAAGATATAGCCATACCAGCTGTTGGAGATTTTAAAGTGCTCGATGTAAAAGCCATACAGGAAGAAGAACAGTATGCACTGGTACAGTTCAGCGACCCCCTTGCAATTGGACAAATGCTTGAAGGCCTCATTAGCATAAGTAACAATGAAAGCATAAGTTATACTATACTTGGCAGCGAGGTTAAAGTATATACTTCAGACAAGCCCGACGGCAATTACACTGTAAATATTCACGAGGGTGTAGAAAACCAGTGGGGCAATAAACTGGGTAAAGCCTTTTCTGCAAATCTATTTTTTGAGAACAGGTTGCCATCCGTAAAGATACAGGGAAGGGGCAGCATATTGCCCGGCAGTACGGGCAGGCTTGTACTGCCATTCGAGTCCACCAACCTTAAAGCTGTAGACGTATCTGTTATCAGGATTTATGAAAACAACGTTGCGCAGTTTTTACAGGACAATAAACTGGGTGGTGAGTACAATTTGCGCAAAGTGGGAACACCCCTCGTGCAAGCAACAGTAAGGCTTGACAACGATCAAAGTCTCAACCTGCACCGGAAAAACAAATTTTCGCTCGATCTGGATAAATACATAAAAACAGAGCCTGGCGCTATTTATCGAGTGTACATTGGTTTCAGACCGGAATATTCTTTATACACCTGTACAGCCATGGAGAAAGATGAGGAAGAAGATGATTACAATTTTTACTATGCCGGCAATGAAGACAATGCAGTTGACGACAACGCAGACTTCTGGAACCGTTACGACAATTATTATCCTTACGGGTATAACTGGCAGCAAAGGGATAATCCATGTCACCAGTCTTATTACAACCGCGAACGTTTTGCAAGCCGTAACATCCTCGCAACAAACATCGGCTTAACTGCAAAAAGGGGCACCAACAACAGCTTGTTTGTTGCGGTTAATAATATCATTACCACTGAGGCAATGAAAAGTGTGGAGTTGCAGGTGCTGGACTACCAGCAACAGGTTATTGCAAAAGGATCGACCGATGCAGAAGGTCTTGCTACGCTGGAAGTAAAACGCAGGCCATATCTTCTGATCGCGAAAAGCGGTAACGAAAAAAGTTACCTTAAGCTGGACGACGGAAGTTCACTGCCACTAGGTCGTTTTGATGTTTCCGGCGATGAGGTCAAAAACGGGCTTAAGGCATTCATCTTTGGTGAACGGGGCGTATGGCGGCCGGGGGACAGCCTGTTCCTGAGTTGTATTGTAGATGACAAGGACAACCACCTGCCTGCTGATCACCCGATTGAGATGGAACTTGTTTCTCCCAAAGGTCAGTTATACAAAAGACTGGTACAAACCAATGCAGGCGACGGGTTCAATGTATTCAGAACAGCTACCGATGCTGATGCACCTACAGGAAACTGGACCTGTCGTGTAAAGCTGGGCGGGGCAACTTTCGAGAAGCGTTTGAAAATAGAAACGGTAATGCCTAACCGCCTGAAGATAGATATGAACTTCGGCAATGCAGAAGCCCTGGGTAAAAATGTAACTGCGGCAGGAACACTTACAGCAAAATGGTTATTTGGTGCAACAGCACAAAACCTCAAAGCAAGAGTAGATGCACAGTTATATAAGAAAACAACCAGCTTCCCGAAATACAAAGATTATGTGTTTGATGATCCCACCTCATCTTTTACACCGCAATCCAAAACCATCTTCGACGGAACCCTCAATGCAGAAGGAGTAGCTACAGTTAACCCATCCTTCCAGGTTGGCGAAGATGCGCCGGGACAACTGCTGGCAAACCTGATGATAAAAGTGTTTGAACCGGGCGGCAATTTTAGTATTGATAATATCTCAATGCCGTTTAATCCTTACACATCGTATACTGGTGTGCATGTGCCGGAAGGTGATAAGACATGGGGGTTCCTGCAAAGTGGCAAAACGCACCGGTTCGAAGTGGTTGATGTTGATACAAAAGGCACACCTACAAGTGGAGCTACCCGGCTGGAGATACAGTTGTATAAAATACGCTGGAGCTGGTGGTGGGACAATAGTGGTGATGACCTTAGCAACTTTACTCAAAACGATTACAACAAACTTATCAAGAAAGACACGCTGAACATAACAAACGGTAAGGGCAGTTACGATATGCGGTTCAGTGACGGCGACTGGGGGCGCTATCTCGTACTGATCAGCGATACACGCAGTGGTCATACAACCGGCAGCACCTTTTATGTAGATGATTACGGCTGGCAAACACGGGGAGATAATAATGACCCTTCGGCTGCCGCCATGCTGTCTTTTACATCAGATAAAAGCAGTTACAATGTAGGCGAAGATGTAAACCTTACCATACCCGGCAGTAAAAACGGGAAGGCTTTTATAAGTATTGAAAGTGGTAGTAAAGTGCTGAAAACTTACCAGGTAAAAACCGTGGAGGGCCAAACCAGATTTACGTTTAAGGCAGACAAGTCAATGGCGCCAAATGTGTACGTAAATGTTAGCCTGATACAACCTCATGCACAAACCGTAAATGACCTGCCTGTCAGGATGTATGGTGTAATACCTGTAATGATCGAAGACAAAAACACCGTGCTTAAACCACAGATAAAAATGCCCGACGCCATAAGGCCTGAAACAAAAACAACTATCACCGTTTCTGAAGCATCGGGCAGAGAGATGACTTATGTAGTTGCCATTGTGGATGAAGGTTTACTGGATCTTACAAGATTTAAAACGCCCGACCCGCATGCAGCATTTTATGCAAGGGAAGCACTGGGTGTAAAAAGCTGGGATGTTTACGATGACGTTATTGGCGCATGGGGTGCAGAGCTTCAGCGCATACTTACCATAGGCGGAGATGGAGAAGCAGAACTCGCCAGCAAAACAAGAAGGGCCAACAGGTTTAAACCTGTAGTACAGTTTATGGGCCCCTTTAAACTAAGTGGCGGTAGTAAAACGCATGAGTTTATATTACCCCCATACATGGGCAGTGTAAAGGCTATGGTTATTGCCGCAGGCAATAACGCTTACGGTATGGCAGAGAAACCGGTGACAGTTAAAAAGGCTTTGATGTTGCTCGCTACCATGCCCCGTGTGCTCGGGCCAAATGAAGAACTAAAAATACCTGTCACTGTTTTTGCTACAGATAAAAACATTCGCAATGTAAGCCTTACGCTGCAAAGCAACCCGTTTATACAGGCAGGTGGCGCACAAAGTATAAGCTTTAATGGTACGGGTGAACAACTTGTATACTTTACGGCTAAGGTTAAACCTAATACAGGTATTGGCAAAGTAAAGATTGTTGCAACAAGCGGTAAAGAACAATCTGCAACAGAGATCGAAATCGACATCAGGAATGCCAATCCTCCTGTTACCCAGGTTACAGAAGCAACCTTGCAACCCGGTCAGTCATGGAGCGCTGCGGTTGCAATGATCGGCGATGCGGCCAACAGTAAGGCAACGTTGGAAGTGTCTGGTATTCCCGCGATAGATCTTGCCAAACGTTTAAATTATTTAATTCAATACCCGCACGGCTGCATAGAGCAAAAAACATCATCCGTTTTTCCACAACTGGTCTTAAACCAACTTACAGATTTATCAGATGCTGATAAAGCAAGAATTGATGGAAACATCCGTGCTGCCATCAGCAAGCTGGGTAATTTTCAGCAAAGCGACGGTGGTTTTAGCTATTGGCCGGGCGGCGAAACAAGCGATGAATGGGGCACCTGTTACGCCGGTCACTTTTTACTCGAGGCTTTTGCCCGCGGCTACGGGGTGTCGGCAGCTATGTTGCAGTCATGGAAGTTGTACCAGCGCAATAAAGCTGTTGCATGGAACGTAACCTCGGCACCCTGGTATGGAACAGACCTTGTGCAGGCGTACAGGTTGTACCTACTGGCCGTGGCAAAAGCCCCTGAGCTGGGCGCTATGAACCGGCTGAAAGAATTTAAATTTTTAACGCCAGAAGCCAAGTGGAGACTGGCTGCTGCTTACCAGCTTATCGGTCAGTCTAAAGTTGCCCTGCAACTCATCAGCGGTATATCTGCCAACTTTCCCAAGCGTGAATATACAGGCATTACATTTGGCAGTGACCTGCGGGACCAGGCAATGGTACTCGAAACCCTCACGCTGATGAACCGCAAAGCCGAAGGTGCGCAACTCGTTAGAACGGTTGCCGCCAGGCTGTCGCAGGATAGCTGGTACAGTACACAAACAACCGCCTATGCGCTTATTGCTATTGCAAAATTCAGTGGCAGCAATAAAGACGGTAAGAAAATTGTGGTTACAGGCAATGCAGGTACACAAAAGCTCAACATAAATACGGCAAGCGTGCTTTCCCAATCAAATATTGCCTGGCAAAACAGCAAAGGTGCCGTACAACTTACCAATAAAGGCAGTAATACAATCTATGTACGCATTATCAATGAAGGCAGACCGCTAAGCAACGATACAATGCCTGTTATCAATAACGCTAACGTACTTGTGCTGTCAGTAAATTATATAAGTACCACAGGCCAGCCTGTAGATGTTACAAGGATTAAGCAGGGTACCGATTTTGTGGCAAAAGTAACCATCAAAAATCCTGGTACGCGTGGCGCCTACACACAAATGGCATTAACCCAGGTGTTCCCCGGCGGCTGGGAAATACTCAATACAAGACTGTATAACAGCGAAGGTGCATTTCAATCATCACCGAGCGATTATATGGATATACGTGATGACCGTGTGTACCATTATTTCAACCTGGGGCAAAGTGAAACGCTTACGTATTATGTGCAGTTAAATGCTGCTTACCCGGGCAGGTATTTTTGGCCCGGCGTATATGCAGAAGCCATGTACGACCATACCATAAGTGCGGGTGTAAGGGGTAAGTGGGTAGAAGTGCAGGAGTAATTTTTTATGAACCCGGCAGCGGTACTTCGTGGCATCGCCTGTTGCGTCGCACTCTTCAGCAGCCGGAACATTATTGATCACTGTGCGGGTACGCGCAATCATTCCCGGCAACTTTTTCAACAGTTATTGTACCATCAATAAGGTTGTGCGTCGGTAGCTTTTTGTAAAGCTGTAACTGTACGGAGCCAAATGCTCCATATGGTTGTTGCAGTACAAGAGTGCGACGCAACAGCAGCTCAATGCATATTCAACTGCCGGGCCCATCATGATGTTACAACACAACTACTGCCAGTACCGGAAAATGATCAGAAGAAAACCTGCCGTTCCACGATTCGGAGATCGTGGCGTGTTTTAAAATCTTTACGCCATTCTTTACAAAAATGTGGTCTATAGGCTCATCGTCTGTTTCTTTTGGCTGAAAACCGGTAAACGTTCCTGTTGGGCCATGATGTGGCGATTGACTGATACTTTTAGCATCCGTGAGGTGATCAGCATCTGATGTATTGGTAATGATCCTGATGGGCTCATCAGCGGGTTTGGCGTTAAAATCGCCGGTAAAAATTACGGGCATGTTGCCTGCGATTGTCGTTACTTTCTGCAGGATCATTTTTGCACTTTCCGCACGGGCAGTTTTACCCATATGGTCGAAATGTGTATTGAAGGCAAAAAATATTTTACCCGTCGTTTTGTCTTTGAACCTGCACCAGGTAACCATACGTGTAATGGCTGCATCCCAGCCTTTGGAGCCCGGTATCTCCGGTGTTTGAGAAAGCCAGAACATGTTGCCGTCCAGCCACTGAAGCCTGGCAGTATCGTAAAAAATAGCACTGTATTCTCCCCTGGTTTTGCCATCGTCTCTTCCGCCACCAAAAGATTTAAAGCCGGGTAAGCGCTGTTGCATGTCTGTCATCTGGTCGTGTAACGCTTCCTGTACGCCCAGCAGGTGTACATCGTAAAATAATACCTGCGAGGCCGCATGATCTTTACGGTATGTCCATGCGTTTAAACTGTCTGAGGAAGTGTTTAACCTGAGGTTAAAAGTCATTACGGTAAGTGATTGGCTGTGTGCGCTTAAAACGTTCATAAAGAAGGAGAATAGTAGTATGTTTTTCATACGGTGAATGTAGCAAATACAGGCAATATTTAAGCGTGCTTACAATTGTTAGGTTTTATAACATTTTATTATAACTGTTATTAAAAAAGGCTTAGTAATATTGTACAAATCATATAACCATGAGAAAAATATACCTTTTAATGATTGCCAGCTCATTTTCGGTAATGTCATTTGCTCAGCCGGATACAGATTTAAACACAGGTAATGACACATCTTCCAAACAGCTTACAGTAGTGCAGCAGGACAGGATTGCAAAACTGGAAAAGCAGGTGGAAGAACTAAAGGCCTCTCACGAAGAATTGCATAAACAACTTGCCGAGTTGAAATCGCGGGTCCCCGTGGTAAAGAAAAAGAAGCTTGTGGCTTCCCGTGTTGGCAGCAAGCAGGGTGTATGGGTTGAAGAGTAATAATGGTATTACGCTGTTTTGATACTAAAAGAGGCGAATGAAATTTTCATTCGCCTCTTGTTTTTTGCGTTGGTTTATTATTTCACCACAACAAGCCTGATGTTTTCTATGCCTTGTGTGGTTTGCAGTTTGATCATATAAACACCCGCCGGAAGATCAGCGGTATTAATGGTCTTATTGTATAAGCCCTGTTGATAGTCTCCACTGATCACTGTCTTTACAGCTTTGCCACCGGCATTGTAAATGGTAGCCTGTACGCGACCAGCCTGTGTTATACCAAACTGCAGCGTTGCAGTTGTGTTGGCAGGGTTGGGATAAACTTTGTTGCCTGCTTTACCAGGTGCGGAAGGCGCTGCAACAATGGCTTCGAAATCAACACCGCTTTCCAGCAGGGTTGGTGTTGCCAGGGTAGAAACATTCAGTATTACATTTTTGGGGTTAGATGCAATACCATTTGCAACAACCGTAAGCGCATAAGGGCCTGCAGGCATGCCTGCGGGTAAAGTAAAGAAAGCAGTATCTGCCGCATTGCCACGCATTACACCTGTGCTGTTCCAGTTATAGGTTCTTGCATAAAATGTATTGGTTGCATTGGTAAAGCGCACAACCGGGAAATTGGTAGCCATCTGGAAGTCGTCTCCATAACAGGCACCTTCAGAAATACCGTTGAACAGGGTACCGGTAATTCTTACAGCATTGCCCACCTTCTTTAATTTTTTTATTGTCGGCTTGCCTGCTGCAATGGCTGCGCCGGAAGGGGTGTACACGTAAAATGTAGATGAGCCCTGCAGGCAGTACAGAATTTTACCGTCAGGCAATACCAAAAGGTTAGAAGTATAACATGGCGTGTTTGTAGTTAAGCCACCCTGTGGTGCATTGATGCGCGTATAGGTATTTGCCAGGTAATCAAATTCGTAGTAAGAGGTAGGTGAAGGAAAATGGTTAAATGCTGTTGGTACGGGGGAGCAGTTAAGCAATACCTTCCCGTTCGGCATCATTGCGGCGGCAGCATCGGGCTGCCCCTGCCCGTTTGGAAGGTCAGGCCCCGCTGCCCATGTGCCGGGTGTGGCATTGCCGGACGGCGTATAATAAGCGGTATGCCCCAGTGAGCCAATAAAAAATGCCCTGCCGTCGGGCAGTAATAAGCCTGCACCTGTTTCCAGCCCGTACGGGTCGTACAGGGCAACAGGTACGTTGCCATCTGCCACCCACTGGTTCAGTGCAGGTATATATCTTTCAGAAGCGGTAGAATTTCTGTCGACCATTAAAATACTGCCGTCAGGCAGTTTTACCCAGGTAGATTCATTGTGAAAACCAATACAGCTTGGCCCATTGATAAAAGTGTTGTTCGCCGGATTGTAGATATCTACTTCTCTCAGGAAAGGGTTGCCCTGCACAATGGCCTGCAGTACCCTGCCATCTTCAAGTATCTCAGAATTTGCATCACTTACAAAATCTACCGGGGATTGTGTGGCCGTCCACTGGTTGGTTAACGGATTGTATGTTTCTGCGCTGGAGCCACCGCTGCCATACTCGCCACCAGCAACGTATACGCGGCCATCCTTTAATATCTGGGAGGAAAAATATAAACGTGAGCCAATCATCGGGGCAATGGCAGACCATGTGCCATTGATATAGCTGCCTTGTGCATCGGGCGTTAAGCGGTACCATAATGTGCCATACCCGTCAACTCCCCCGGCAAATGTTTTACAGATAACAGTGCCATCAGAAAGCAGCATACAAACGCCGCCACTCGTGGCAGGACAAATATTGGTAACCGGGGTCCATGTACCTTGTCCAAAACTTTGAAAAGCTGTTAGTACGATAACAAAAGAAAATAACAGAGACTTTTTGCTGTTACTGCATTGCAGCATAAGCATGCGTAGAAATTGTTTCATGTTGAAGCATTTAATGTTGGTTTACAATAAGTGGCAGAAGGGGTAAAGTGTTGGCTGCAGCGTTCCAGGGGCAATCAGTAAGAAAGGTAAGGATAAATATTACACGTAAAGGATTAAAAATGTGGTCATGTATTTGTTTACGGGCATTGGAACATTGTGCAGCTTCCGTTGTGTCACTCACTTGTACTCTATCACTTTATTCAGCTCCGATACTGCGTATACCATGCCGTTCAAAATCACCAGGTAAAGCACGCTGTATTTTTTTACCCGCACTTATTATACAAAGCAGTAATAAATTTGCCCAAACAAATTTCTGCTTTATGAAACTTCCCATATACCAGGTAGATGCATTTACAACTGAAATGTTTGGTGGAAACCCGGCCGCAGTATGTCCACTGCAGCAATGGCTGCCCGATGATCTTATGCAGCAGCTTGGTGCAGAAAACAATCTCGCCGAAACAACTTTCATTGTTAAAGAAGGAGATCAGTATCGCATTCGCTGGTTTACACCTGCTGTAGAGGTTAAACTATGCGGGCATGCAACGCTTGCCACCGCGCATATCTTTTATACAGAGCTTGGTTATGATAAAGATGAAATAGTGTTCAACTCACTAAGCGGGCTTCTAAAAGTAAAGCGTAAAGGCGAAGGCGTTTACACCCTGGATTTTCCGGCAGATAAGCTGCACGCGGTTACAGATATTCCGGATGTAATTTTTGAAGGGTTGAATATTGGCCCCGTGCCTGTTTTTAAATCCTCTATGGATTATTTACTCGTACTGCACACCCGGCAGGAAGTAGAGGCGTTGACACCTGATTTCAAAACACTGTCAACGCTCGATGCACGTGGCGTAATTGTTACTGCAAAGGCAGACGGTGATGAAGCAGATTTTGTATCCCGTTGTTTCTTCCCGCCAAGTGGTATTGATGAAGACCCCGTTACCGGTTCTGCACATACCAGTATGGTGCCTTACTGGGCAGCACAATTAAATAAAACAGCGTTAAAGGCCATACAGGTTTCCGGGCGCAGGGGCTATCTCGATTGCGAATTAAAAGGCGACCGCGTACTCATGAGCGGGAGTGCTGTTACCTATATGAAAGGCGAGTATTACCTGCCTGGATAAAAGGCTGACACAGTGGTTGTTTTCCGCCGGCCCGCATGCAAGCGTTCATTTTTTATTTTGTATGGTGTAAAAAACTTTTCTTCGCAATTATGCAAGGTCACCAGTTAATCATTTATACAGATGGCTCATCGAGGGGTAATCCGGGTCCAGGTGGTTATGGAGCTATACTCATGTGGGGCGAAAGCAGGAAAGAACTTTCAGCAGGTTACCGCCTTACTACCAATAACCGCATGGAGCTGCTTGCCGTTATAAAAGCACTTGAAGCGCTGACCAAAAAAAATATTGCACTAACAATTTATACAGACAGCCAGTACGTGGTAAACAGTGTTGAAAAAAAGTGGTTAGACGGCTGGATAAAAAATGATTTTAAAGGAGGCAAAAAAAACAAGGATCTGTGGCTGCGTTTTTACAAACTCTCGAAAGATTTTACCATACAGTTCAAATGGGTGAAGGGCCATGCAGATAACGCGTTTAACAACCGCTGCGATGTGCTGGCCACACAGGCTGCAGATGGGAAAGATCTTTTGATAGATGAAGTTTACGAACGAGAAACAGGCAGCATCATAAAATAAAAAAAATCCCGAAAGAAACCTTCCGGGATTTTTTTTATCATATAACCAATACTATTTAGCTGTCTGCAACGTAAATTTTCCGCTGAGCAGCCAATGATAAGCTGCAATAAAAACAGGCAGGAAAATAATGGTTGATAAAATGCTGTTCCTGTAAAAAGGAAGACCGGCACGGTAACAGGCCATTAAACCACCAAAGTCATTCGAATAGCCAAGCATGGCCGATTGTGTAGCCCATACAATATAGTTCGAAACCACAAAGAAGATACCCGGGGCTACAACCGCAGAAGCAATGATGCCAGCCGCACCACCCTTGCGAAAGGCCATTCCAAGAAAAGTTATAGCCGCTATCAGCACATAGTTGATCCACTGGTTATCGTAAAAACCGGGAAACTTAAAACCACCAAATGTATAGAGCAACTGTATCAGCACGTCACTTATAAAAAGGCTTAGCAAAGGAAGCAATATTGCCAGCCGCGCATCTTTGATAGAAAAGCCGGCAAATAACGCAACTGCAATTGTTGCAGAAAAACCAGACAGGTTTAAATTCGGGGCGCACAAAACTTTTACAATTGTTGTAACCGCAATAAGTATAAAGAAAAACAGTAACGTTCTTTTGTTGATTTTCATGATAACTTTTTTACAAAGGGCAAAAATAAGGGTTAATTACTAAGGCACAAATGCTTTATAAGCTGTTACGCCTGCTGGTGTGGATATCGTGTAGCTTTCATTGGTTAGAATGGCCACTGTTTCTCCTTTTGCAACGTGCAGGCTTTTAGAAGTGCCCTGTATATCCATTTCACCTTCAATCACAACAATGATCTCTAAAGAACCGGCAGTGCTGCGGTGGGTTTCGTTTTGTTCCAATGCTATTTTGCTGATGCCAAAATCCGCCACCGGGCAAGGGTAAATGATCTCACCGTTTTCTTTCTTTTCACCCTTCATTACATTGGGTACAATGCCTTCAAATACTGTATGCTTTAGTAGTTCGGGTACATCTACATGCTTTGGAGTAAGACCACCGCGCAGTACATTATCGCTGTTGGCCATCAGTTCTACATTTTGCCCTTCGAGGTAGGCGTGTGGTACACCTGCACCCTGGAACACAGCCTCACCAGCATTCGTATGCACAATGTTGAAGAAGTAGATCGAGAAAACACCACGGTCTACATTGCCCCATTCTTCCACCGGTTTTTCCCCGTAAAGTTTCGCAACCCACCAGCCCGGCTCTGCTTTTGTAAGATCGCCTTTTTGTTTCTGCTCAATCGTTCGTTGTATAAGCGGTGTAAGCATGGCATTTACATCCTGCTGCTCCATATACATGCAATGTTCAGAAAGTGCTTTAAAATCCCCTTCACCAAATATGTTGATAAGCGGCTGAAACTCCGGCACATTTTTCAATACCTGCTGCAGTTTGTCCGGTGTTTGAAAACCATGTAATAACCAAAACTCGCTCAGCGCAACCATTACTTCCGGTTTGTGATTGCGGTCTTTATAGTTTCTGAAAGAAGAATCAAGTTTTACACCGGCTGCCTCTTCCGCCTCAAAACCGGCTTTAGCGGCTTCTTTCGTTGGGTGCACCTGTATAGATAACATATCTTTTACATCAAGAATTTTAAAGAGATATGGCAACTCACCAAACGCCCGGTGCACATGACTGCCGATAAACTCCTCATGATGATCCTGTACAAGCTGGTTAAGCGATAGCTCGCCATTGGGCGTACAAACAACAGATGGGGCAGACGGGTGAGCACCCATCCAGTATTCTGCATAAGGTTTGTGTTCGCTGTTGTCTATACCAAGCCATGTCGGTATGTATTCATAACCACCCCATGCATAGTGTTGAATCCTGCCTTTTAGTTTAAATATTTTATCCCGGAACATATTTGTATTTTGATGTGCTGCAAATTAAACGGTATTGTTGTAAAAAAAGCACAAACATCGTTCCATGAGTTATACAAAACTTACAGGCAACAAAGGCGAAGATCTTGCTGCTGCATGGATACTGGAGAAAGGTTACGAAATACTGCACCGCAACTGGCGTTTTAAGCAGTGGGAGGTTGATATTATTGCTGCAAAAGAAAACAGGTTGCATTTCTTCGAGATCAAAACACGTACGTCTGCATTATATGGCCACCCTGAAGAAAGCATTGGCAAAACAAAAATGAAAAGCTTGTTGCGCGCCGCCCAGGAATACCTGTATTTGAATCCTCAATGGAAATTTGTACAGTTCGATGTTTTATCCATCACCATGCTAAAAGCAAGACCTGTAGAGTACTTCCTGATTGAAGATGTATATTTCGATTAACGTAAACGCGATGATGGTTGAATAAATATGGGTACAGGCAGTAGTTTTTCATGGCATCGCCGGTTGTGTCACTCACTTGTACGTTCCGTTTTTATGGCAACTGAAGCGATCACTAAAAGTTTCCCGTTGAGTTTAAGTAATTTAATATAGGGGTAATAAGCACGTTATAAAATCTGCTGGTGGAAAACTTAACCACAGAGTAAAAAGAGTTGTTGCACAGAGTAATTTTTAGTTGCTGATTATACCTCCACTCTTTCCATCATTTTTGTAACCATTAAATAAGTTGCAGGGCAATATATAATATTCTGCTGATGCACATGAATGTACTCCACCATCTTCTTTTTCTTCAGGTGCGGAAAGCCGGCACAGCTTTCAGGTCTTACCGCGTAGATAGAGCACATATTGTCTTTGAGGTTGAGAAACTGGCAGGGTTGTTTATTGTTCACCCAGTCTTTGTCTTTCTTTTCAAAATGCAGCCACTTGCTTTTAAATGCATCGGGCGTCATCTCCAGGTGTGCCGATATGCGTTTAATGTCTTTTTCTGTAAATGTTGGCGTCATTGTTTTGCAACAATTGGCGCAGCTAAGGCAATCAATCTCCTGCCATACTTCTGCATCCAGTTGTTCTGCCAGTTTATCTAAACGCCGCGGCGGATTTTTTTCAACCTTACCAAGAAATTTTTTATAGGCAGTTTTACGATGGCGTGCTTTTTGTTTAAACGAACGGAGATTGACCTTTTCCATATTAAGCGTTGATGTTGGCGAAAATAACTGTTTAATACATACAGCTTTTATTTTGGCTTACCGAGTTATAAACATAACTACATGCGCTGGCAGAAGGTCTCTTTTAACTATAGCTGCATATAAGTTTCTATAGCGTGGAGTACAGCAACAGGCAGCCCGGGCCGCAACGCTGCAGTCGCCATAAAAAACGGAACGTACACGTGTGCGACGCAACAGGCGATGCCATGGAAAGCTACTGCCGGGCTCATCATTTTCTTATTTATATTGCAACATTCAGCATATATCAACAGTAAAATCTGCAAGCATGTGGGATGCCTATAAAAAAGGATTTAAAGCTTACCTGCAACTGGAAAAATCTTTAAGCGATAATTCTGTAGAAGCTTATATGCGTGATGTAGATAAGCTTACAGCATACCTGCTGGCAAACAGTATAATGAAAGCACCGCAGGAAGTAGAACTTAACGACCTGCAGCAGTTTATAAAATGGGTGGCAGAGCTGGGCATGACGGCCACCAGCCAGGCAAGAATTATTTCCGGTATAAGGGGTTTTTATAAATATTGCCTGCTGGAAGATATTGCTAAAGTTGACCCTTCTGCACTGCTGGAAGCGCCAAAGCTAAAGCGTGTATTGCCCGATGTACTGAGCTTTGAAGAAATCGAAAACATTATTTCGCAGATCGACCTTAGCCGTGCAGATGGTGGCCGCAACAAGGCCATCCTCGAAACCATGTACAGTTGCGGCCTCCGGGTTAGTGAAATTGTAGGCCTGCAAATCAGTTGCCTGTACCTGGATGTTGGTTTTATACGGGTAATTGGCAAGGGAGACAAAGAACGCCTGGTACCTATCGGCAGCGATGCTGTTAAATTCATTAAAATCTATAAAGATGAAATACGGGTGCACCAGCCTGTACAAAATGGCGCTTCTGACATTCTCTTTCTCAATAAGCATGGCAAAGGGCTTAGCCGTGTAATGATCTTTTACATTATAAAAGACCTGGCCAGGAAGGCCGGTATCAATAAAAATATTTCACCACACACATTCCGTCATTCATTTGCCACGCATTTGGTAGAGGGCGGTGCCGACCTGCGTGCGGTACAGGAAATGCTGGGGCATGAAAGTATTACCACCACTGAAATTTACACCCACCTCGACCGCGATTTCCTGCGCTCTACCCTGCACCAGTTTCACCCGGCATTCAAGAAATAAACATATGTGGATAACTTGGGGATAATGTAACGTATGCTCCTGTCGTTATTGCCGCAAACCAAACATTCCAATTACTATGAAGAATTTTGCACTGGGTGCATTCATGCTTTGCTGTGTAACAGCCAGAGCGCAGTTGAAGATTCCACTTAAGACCGCCAACGACATCAGCCCCGTTTTGGAAAAAGTGATCTGTGATTATCCCAACGATTTTGCCAACATCAGAGGCGCTTTGCTGGAAGAGCAACCATCGGTTATCAATTACGCCTGTGTATTAAGCATCAGGGGTATGCCACCGGGCATTGTATCGCAATACGGGTACGAAGCCGAGCATGCCTTTAGCTGGAAGAACACATTGCTCGAAACCGGTAATTTCAGTGAAGCCAAAGCGAAGTTTAAACAGTTTTACAACCACATTAAAAAAACCGTAGCGGCCATAGAAAAGCTGGAAATAAAACTGGATGCCGACTACGTGGAGCCGGATGAGTTTAAATCATTCAACATGATAAGGTTTAAGCTGGAAACCATGCAGGATCTTGTAAAAGACGTAACCGTGGAATTGAACATGCAATATGAAATGGACCAGTGGAAGATAACCATGAGTGTGTTTCATATAGAAGATGCAGGCAACAGCATTACCAGTACCAATAACTGACGGGGATCAATAAGGATGAAACATACGGCGGGCGCAGCCCGCCGTATTCATTTTTAAAAAAGAACCCTCCACCAGTGGGAGGATTCTAAAAGGTAGGGCTGTGATAATCGATCAGTCTTTTGCCGTTGCCTTTATACCTTTCAGCAGTGCTGCGTCTTCAGCCAGTTGCAAAAACGCTTTCCGGTAACCTTCTGTGTCTTTGCCGGTAGCAGCAATGCCAAGGCTGTGCACGAGGGCAAAATTGCTCCTGCCTTTATATTTGGAATCACGTAATACCATGCCAAATGAAGCTACCGCGGCGGCAAAACGAAAGTTGTCTGAAGTAGCATTGATGGCCTGTGGCCGGCCGGTAAGCGGAAACTGCAGCAGCCTGCTTACATCGCCATCCGGCGCTTTGTACCGCAGTTTTACATTTAGTATTTCATTGGTGTATACATTGGTAAGTTTTTGTTTTTTTACTTTCTGGTAGCGCAATGCATCCACAGAATCCATCGGTTCATCCGGTGCATGCACAGGTACAATTTCGTACAGCGCTGTTACCGTGTGGCCACTGCCCAGCTCGCCTGCATCTTTCTGATCATTGTTGAAATCTTCTTTGGCAAGCATCCTGTTTTCGTAGCCGATAAGGCGGTACGCTTTTACTTTATCAGGGTTAAACTCCAGTTGCAGTTTTACATCTTTGGCAATGGTGAACAGGGTGCCGCCAAATTCTTTGATAAGCACTTTCTTTGCTTCACTTATACCATCAATGTATGCGTGGTTGCCATTGCCTTTGTCGGCAAGCTTCTGCATTTTGGCATCCTGGTAGTTACCCATGCCATAGCCCAGTACGGTAAGAAAAATATTACTTTTCCTTTCCTGTTCTATCATTTGCTCCAGTGCATCATCGCTGCTGGCGCCTACATTAAAATCGCCATCCGTACAAAGTATTACCCTGTTGTTGCCATCTTTTATAAAGTTTTCCTTTGCTGTTTTATACGCCAGTTGTATACCTGCACCACCGGCGGTGGAGCCGCCCGACTGCAGCCTGTCGATGGCATTTTTTATAGCGCTTTTATTGTCGCCACTGGTTGATGGTAATACAAGCCCGGCATTGCCTGCATACACCACCAGCGCAACTCGATCCTGTTCACGCATCTGGTCAACAAGCAACTTAAGTGATGATTGCACCAGCGGTAATTTATTGGGCTCACCCATGCTGCCACTTACATCTACCAGGAATACCAGGTTAGAGGCCGGCAGGCTTTCTACCGGTATTTTTTTGCCCTGCAAACCTACCAGCACCAGTTCATGGTTGGTATTCCACGGGCACACCGCATATTCCATGTTTACACCAAATGGATCATCCCCTTTGGGTTGCGGATAATCGTAAGAAAAATAATTGATGAGTTCTTCTATCCGTACGGCACCGGCAGGTGGTAATTGACCGTTGCTGATAAACCTTCTTACGTTACTGTAAGCTGCTGCGTCCACATCAATGGAAAAGGTAGATAGCGGGTTGTCGTTTACTTTCATAAAAGGGTTATCAGTAATATGGTCATACCCCTCGGTGTTGAAATCTGTGTTGCCCGGCCAGTATTCTTTGTCTGCATCATCATCCACATCGTAATTATTCAGGGTTTTCGCACCACGTACTTTAATAGATACGTTTGCGCCTGGCGATGCCGGAACATAAACACCTGCAGCTTTTCCCTGCAACAATTCTCCGCCAACGATTGTAACACTACCGGTTAAATCTTTTTTCGGCGCAGGGTAATAACCGGTCACCACTATCTCGTCCAAATGCTGTGTTGACGGGCTGAGTTTGATAACCATATTGTTCTTACCCGATACTTTTATCTCTTTGGCCTGGTAGCCCACACTGGTTATTACGAGTATAGCGTTTTCATCCTGTATACTTATACTGAAAATGCCTTTGTTGTCTGAGGCAGTCGCAACCTGCGTTCCCTTTATCGATATTGTGGCGCCGGCAAGCGGGTTGCCGGCTTCGTCTGTTACGGTGCCCTGTACCATGCGCGACGGTTTAAAGGCAATACAAATCATGCTGAGCATTATGCCCAGGAATAAGATCCTTTTCATATGTGCTTATTTAATGTTTAAAAAAAATGATGTAACCGGCAGCAGAACAAGTATGAGGCACCGGTTGTGTCACTCACTTGTACTGTATATCTATATGCAGCACTCCGAAGCGATCTTCGTAGCGCTTACGGCTTGACTTTATTGTACAATGATTTTATCTGTGTATTGTTTCTTTTTGTTTTTATCAATCAGCCGGATGTAATACAATCCCGCTGCAACGTCAGGTGTTTGTATTTCTGTTACAGTATTTTTATCAGCAGTTATTATATCTCTTGTAACAATAGGTTTACCGTTATTGTCAAGCATTTGTACAACATATTCACCGGTATTTTTTATTGCAAGTTTAAACGCGGTATTGCTTTTAACCGGGTTTGCGTAAATAGTGAAGGCTGTATTGCGAAAAGCCTTTCTGATGACTGTATCAATTTTTTCTCTTGTGCTTATGCTCCTGCCGGCTACCACACCGCCCAGCGTTACAGCCAGTGATGTAACGCATACAGGGTTTAACGCGTAGCTTTTTTCCTCTAATGTAATCATAACGTTCGTGGCTTCCTGTTTAGGAAAATTGTATTCCCTGCTCTCATAACCAAGTGACGATACGTTTACATAAACTGTGTCTGCTACAGAAGGAGTGTGTAATTCAAAGTTTCCCAATGAATCTGTAATTGTATTAGCGATGGAGTTTTTCAGGCTTACTGTTGCAAAAGGAACAGGTATACCATTTTCGTTTTGAACACTTCCCCTGATGATTTTTCCTCCTTGAGTTGGTTCAGCAGATGATACCACAAATCCTGTTAAGGGTTCAATTTTTGTGGAGACAGTGTAAGGTTTTTTTATCAAAACTTTTCCCTTCGTCTGTCCATTTGCCTTGTTAATGAGCAATAGCAAAGGCATTACTGCTGCAACCCACCATACTTTCTTTTTGGGCTGAATGGTTTCATGCATGGGTCTTTCAAGCTGGCCATTGGCAAACCTTCCGCAGGTGTTGCCTGTAGCATTTTTAAAGTAATTAAGCACCTGCTGATCGCTCATCAGACTAAAGTCAATTACCTGTTTATTGCAGCTTGCACAAAATCTTCCTTTGCCTTCGGGTATCATTTTGTTCCAGTCTTCGTGGCAGGGTTCTGGTATATGAAAAAATGTTTGTGGCTTCATACAGTTGGTTTGTAAAACAGATGCACGCCTGAAATTGATTACATAACCTGCCGCAAAAAAATTTGTCTTATTTTGTGCATCGTGCTGTTCACCGTTGTACTAAACGCTGAAGAGTGCGACGCAACGGGTGCCTTATAGTAGTAATGCAGCCGGGTTCATACACTAACTTAACCAGTAATACCTGATTCCAGTAAAGCACATAGAGAAAGCGCCTGAAACTGATGAAGCATTGTTGCTTGCTTTTAAGGAAAGCGGCAGCCAGGATGTGCTTGCCAGGCTTTACCTGCGTTATACCGATCTTGTGTATGGTACCTGTTTAAAGTACCTGAAAGATGCTGAAGCATCGAAAGATGCAGTAATGAATATTTACCAGGAACTTTTACAAAAACTCCCCACGCATGAAGTGCAGAATTTTAAAGGGTGGCTTTATGTACTCACAAAAAATCATTGCCTGATGCAGTTGCGCAGTGCGAAAAAAATGGTTACGGTAGAATTTCAGCCGGCAGTTATGCAATCAGAAGACTTTATGCATCTGGACAGCGTACTGGAGCGGGAACAAGATTTTAAAAAGCTGGAAAATTGTATGGAGCATTTACCGGAAGAACAAAAAAAGACGATCAGGCTATTTTACCTGCAGGATAAATGCTACAATGAAATTGTGGAAGAAACTGGTATGGAATGGAACAAGGTGCGCAGCCTTATTCAAAACGGAAGAAGAAACCTAAAAATATGTATGGAAAAGCATGACTGATCCAGGCGCCCATATTAATTATTCCGCGCAGGATATTGAAAGATACCTGGCCGGTGGCATGAGTGCGAAAGAAATGCACGACATGGAAAAGGCTGCTTTGCAGGATCCTTTTCTTGCCGATGCCATTGAGGGTTACAGCGATGCTGCGATGCAGCATTCTTATAAGCATTTGAATGAGATCAATGCACTTTTACAGGCACCAAAAGAAGCAGCACCCGTAATTGCCATGCCGGCAAAAAGTTTTAACTGGTGGCGGATAGCTGCCATGATCGTTGTGCTTGCCGGCGTAGGTATATTTAGCTGGTACCTGGTTGGTTTGAATAATGCGCCGGCAGGCAAACAGCAGGTTGCGGCAGTGAGGCAGGAAGACTCGCTACCCGTTTCAACACCGCCGCAAACCCTGGCAAAAAAAGCCGACACACAGGCAGGTATTGCAATGGCTGATAACACGGCTGTCGGGCAATCTGCAAGCAGCAGAATGAAACAACCCGGGCTTGCAACAAAACCGGTTCCGCCGGCGGCAAACAAAGCCATGGAAACAACGGTGGAATCAGCAGATGATCAGCCTTTTGTGGCAGCCGCAACAATGGCAGATTCTGTTTCTACTTTCCCGGGAGTAGCGCCGGGCCTGGATATTGCGAAAAACGATACAAAATCAGCAAGGGTGTCGGCGCCTTTACAGGGGCGTGGCGCCGGTTTAATGAACAGTAATCCTGCACTTAACAATTTTTCGGGGTACGTACTTGATAAATTCAACAAGCCCGTGCCGGGCGCTGTAATTGACACCAATAACAAACCGGTTGCATTTACAGATGCAACGGGATTTTTCCAGTTGCAAAGTGCCGACAGCGTGCTGAACGTGTCTGTAAATTCAGTTGGGTATAACCAGGCCAGTGCAGCCCTTTTGACAAAGCGGACAAACAATATTTCGATAGAGCCGGGCAATATGTCGCTCTCAGAAGTAGTGGTTACAGGTTATGGCGCAGGAAAAAAGGCGAAAAGAACATCCGTAAAGGCGGTAGCCGACAGTGCCTACCCCGCAGGTGGCTGGCAATCTTTCCAGGAATATGTGTACCGGCGCATGAATAAAACATTTGATTCAACCAACGGCAGTTTTGTTGATATGCATGGTATGGTAGAGATCGAGTTTTCTATTGATGAGCAAGGAGACTTATACAACCTTGCAATAACAAAATCACTGAATAAAGAAGCCGATGAAAAGATATTACAGGCATTAAAAGAAGGGCCGCGGTGGATAAGTTCCAAAAAGAACGGGCAAAAGAAAAACAAAGTGGTCATCCGGTTCTGATCTCCTGCACACTACTCGAACTGTAACAATCCAAATTTTTCCGGGTCATGATAACTGCCACGCGTTAGCTGCCAGCTTGAATAAACAGGCTCCCTGTCATAATCGATGCGATAAAAATTTGCACGCCATGTACTTCCTTTCGCAGGTGGCATATTATTGAGAGATGAAAGCAATGCATACGGGATGAAAAACTCCGCCGTCCATGTAAAGCGTTTATCAGCACCGGCGGTATTCAATTTTACTGCATGTACAGTGCGGCGGCCTCCGCGGTAGTAAAATGGCAACCAGCCATTGGCATTGCCATTTTTGTTGAAGATGATCAAAGGCAATTCGTAGTTGCGCGGCGATAGTTCATATTCAAAATACACTACCTGCGCTGTATCGGGCCAGAAGAATGCTTCTACCACATCTTCATTAAACAGGTCGCCAAAATCTTCTTTGATCGTTGCTGTTATAAGGCTGTCCTGGCACTCGTAAAGACAATAGATGCCTTTGTCTGAGTATAATATTTTGAAACGCGTCTGGTATTGTATATCTGCAATTGTTAACCGGTTTTCTGTAATATACCAGCCTGCATTTTTTAACTCATTGCTGTTGCGTTGGGTAATCATGTGCCAGGCAGTTGTGCCCCACGCATTGTCGCTGCCATCGCCTGTGACAGCAAAATCAGTGGTCTTCTGAACGGTTATGGCTTTTTCCTGCGCAAATGCTGCTGCGTTGTAAAAGAAAGCAATTGCTGAAAGTATGAACAGTCGCATAGGTTACTACAGTTTAAATGCCTGCCTGGCCAATAATTTCCATTCGTTTTTTTGCTTTTGCCATACGAGCAGAATACCGAGTTTCATCTCACCGCTTTCACCTTTGTTGTTGTAATGAAAAGTAAAAACATGTCTTACTATGCCAATCTTGTCATTTACAGATACGGTCTGGCCGGTAATGTTTCCGTCTGTAAAATCAAACGGGCCGTTTACAATAGCATCTATAAACTGCATCCTGTTTTCTACCTTACCGCCAGAGTGGCCATAACTCAGTTGATCTGCCGTCAGCTTTTCCAGTACGGCCCTGTCTGCGCGTATAATGGCCTGCACCAATGTATCTGTGGCAGCAGCCAATGCCTGTTCGTCTTTCGACTGGCCAAAAGCATGCAAGCAGCATATACCCACTGCAAACAGTAAGAGTAGTTTTTTCATATGATCAGTGTTTTAAAGTAGTAATAGTCTCTTCGTCTGTTCCGTCCTGTTCCTTTACCGGTTTATTGTGCCAGTAAGAAGCAAGAATAGAACCTGTAGAGTTCATCAGCGGCCCGAAGATAGCCGGCGCCAGCCCTACGGTTGCCATTTTACCCATGGCCTTTGCAAGACCAGATGCCATACCGGCATTCTGCATACCTACTTCAATGGCAATGGTACGACAATCACGTTCACTCATTTTAAACAGCCGGCCACTCCAGTAGCCCAGTGTGTAGCCGCATAAATTATGTATCAATACAACGAGTATCAGGGCAGGGCCTATACTCAGCAAATTGTCTCTGCCCGCTGCTGTAATGATCACGATGATAAAGGCAATACCAAACATAGATACCAGCGGCATCGCCTTATCCAGCCAGCCGAGTTTGCCGCTTAAGAAATGATTGAACAACAAACCTGCACCAATGGGTATAATCACCATCTGGAAGATCTCAAACATCATATCAAGTGTGTTGATCTCTATAAATGCGCCTGCCAGCAGCTTCATTAAAAAAGGCGTTACAAATGGCGCAAGCATGGTAGAGACCGCCGTAATGGTTACAGAAAGCGCAAGATTTGCCTTTGCCAAAAACGATATTACATTTGAGGCGGTGCCATTCGGTGAGCAGCCAACCAATACGATGCCCGCAGCTATTTCGGGCGGAAAGCTGGTAAGTTTTGCCAGTGTAAAACCAAGCAGCGGCATAATGATGAAATGACTTACCACACCTATCAAAACGCCCCTGGGCATCTTTACCACACCTGCAAAATCACGCACACTCATAGACGTGCCCATGCCAAACATGATCAGCATGATCAGTGGTTTGATAAGGCCAGACAAGGTAAAACCGTTCCAGCTTATAAAGAATTGCGGGTAGTACAATGCCATGGTAACCGCTGCAAAAATGGTAACGGTATAAGTAAAGCCTTTGAGCGCAGCAAAACCACGAAACCCGATTGCTACCAAAACAAAGAATGCGATCAGTAACGGTCCCGCATTTGCGCCGCTGCCATTTGCAAACATAACAATGGCAGCAATAACACAAACCAGCGCAGCAACGAATGATATTTTGTACAGGTTCATAATCGTTAGAAATAAAGCAGTGGGTTAATCAGTTTACCAGGTTCTTTTTTCCATGAATGCATCCAGTTGCGCTCTTGTAAGCTTAGACTCACCCGGATGTGCATCCAGCCATTTTAAGAAGGCGTTTTTTATTTCATCGGTCCATTGGTTATCTATCTGCCCCGGAGCATACCTGCCACTCTTTAGCATGTCGTGCCCAAACTTATCTTTTAAACCGATGAACTCTGCAGTGCTGATCACTTTTTCTGCAAGATGTGCAGGTATAAACAATACGCCTTCTCTTTCACTGATCACAAGATCGCCGGGCATTACAATGGCATGGCCTATACGTACCGGTGTATTCAATCCCATCAGCACAACGCTTTCAAGATACGAAGGATCGAAGTCTCTTACATACGCGTTAAAGCCTTTTATATCTGCCAGCCCTGCAAGATCTCTTGCCGCACCATCGAATATAACACCGGTGCCTGTTTTGGCGTAAATTGAATTTCCAAGGTTATCACCGATCAGTGTGCCCTGTGCAATCTTACCAAAGCAATCTGCTACGTACACATCACCTTTGGTAAGCGTTTCAATTGGCCATGCATTGGTATTGCCCTTCCTGCCCTGTGCCTTGCCACGTTCTTTGATCTTTGCTTCCACATCGGGCCGGCTGGGCATGTACTGCGCGGTAACCACGCGGCCCACAACCTTTACAGAATCGTTTACCATTTTCCAGTTGCCTTCAAACTGGTTTTTATAGCCCTCATTATTTAATACCTGCCAGGCTTCTTCTATACCGATCTTCCCGGCACGTTCCAGCAGGTCGTCTGGTATTTTTGGCCTGCCATCTGCAAAGCGTTCGCCCTTCCATTCGCCGGTAAGAAAAACGAGTTCTTCTTTTGGCATCGTTTGCGCCTGTGCCGCCGCAGCAAGCATACAGGCCGATAGTAACGCAGCAGAAAATTTTATTACCCTCATCATTGTATAATCTTTTTTTATGTACCCGGCTTTTGTAATGTATGGCATCGCCTGTTGTGTCACTCACTTGTACTGCAGTGCAGGAAGCAGCTTTAGCGCTGCGGTTTAAACTCCCTGCCTGCAACTTCCACGCGAAAAGTTTCCATGTTTCCTTTGTCCTGCAGTGTAACGTATGCGGTTTTGCCATCCGGTCCGCCAAATGCTATATTACTGCTGTTTTTGCCCAGCAAAGGAATTTCTTTCAGCAGTGCTCCGCCAGGAGATACTTTGGCAACAACGCCTTTGCCATAGCGGGTGATGTATAAATTTCCATCCGCATCGCAGCGCATACCATCCATACCAAAATCCGGGAAGCTGATCAATAGTTTTTTATTGCTGATGGTACCGCTATCAGATAAATCGTACACCCACACATTGCGTTGCACCGATTCGTTTACATACAGTTTTTGGTTGTCCGGGCTTACTTCTATGCCATTTGTTGTACCCATGCTGTCTGCCAGCAAAGTAATGCTGCCATCCGTATCTACACGCCATATGCGCCCGGTGCCTGTTTTCCAGTCGGGATCGCTTGCATACAAACGGTCTTTGTTGTCAATGGCAATGTCATTGGGCTGGCTCATGGTTGAATCATGCGCATAAATGCTTACCTGTTTTGTTGCAATAGCTACTTTTAAAATGTTGTGGTTGGTATAATCTGCCACCAGCATTTCGCCTTTGCTGTTAAAGCGTATACCATTGCCTACACTGCCATTGGGTAATGCAACGAATATGCCTGCTTTGCCGCCTGGCGTTATGATGGCGATGGTGCCTTCTTTTGCATAGTTTACCGCATATACGTTGCCTGCATTGTCAACAGCAGGGCCTTCTGCGCCACCGGTAAAACTGTTGTCTGGTGTAAACGCAACTGAATGATAGCGTTCTTTTGTTGCAGGCTCCTGTGCTGTATTGCAGGAAATGATTGCTGCAGACAAAACAAAGCTGGTAAGTGTTTTTTTGATCATACGTTGTAGCGTGTGGTGCAGCGGCGCAGCCGCTGCACCACACGGTTATATTTTATCAACTATTGATTGTTCTTTGTGCCTGTGTAAAACATGCGCTGTGGTGTACTGGAACTGCTGAATAATGTGTTGCTGTACAAGTGAGTGACACAACAGGCGATGCCACCTGCACTGCAGTTGGTTACCCACAAAAACTATTCAGCCCAGGGAACGAGTTTTGATTTATAATAATCGATGTTCAGCGCTTTGAAACGTGGTGCCTGTAAGCCAAGGCGCACTTTATATTCATTCCACCCGCGGCCCTGTACGGGGGACCACCCGATTTCGGCATAGCCGGGCAGGCGCGGAAAAACGAGGTACTCAATATCGTCCATATTGGTAACGGTCTCTGTCCACAATGCTGCTTCAATGCCGAGAATGTTATCACGTTTTATACTGTCTGCATAGTTGGCGGGATCCCAGCTGTAGGCGCTGTCGATCTCTATGTATGCGGCCCAATGCAAGCCAATGCGGCTGGTAGAATCGTACTGCATATCGAGGTACGCTTTTTTTGCAGGTGATACAATTACTTTTGCTCCTTTTGCCACGGCCATTTTCGAGTTTTCGGCATCTGCCCAAAACTGTACGGTTGTGTTTGGCTGAATGGTTGACCATGCAATCTCATCCCACCCGATTACTTTTTTACCATGTGCAATTACCATCTCCTGTACACGGCTCATGAAGGGAATGTAATCTTCTTTTTTTGTTGCATGGCTTTCATCGCCGCCAATATGAATCCACGGGCCGGGGGTTATGGCTGCGAGTTCGCGAATTACATCATCTATAAATTTATAGGTAATCGGTTTTTTTGTGCGCAGTGAGCTGAAGCCTACTTCTGTGCCGGTATAGAGGTTAATGGCGGTATCTTCTTTTTTGTTAAACTCTGTATTGGCCTGCAGGTTGGCTGCCATAGAATCTGCACTATGCAGTTCTTTGTAAGAGGCCAGTGCTGCGTTGGTATGGCCGGGCATATCAATTTCAGGAACGATGTTTACAAATCTTTCCTGTGCGTATTTTACGATGTCTTTGTATTGTTCCTGTGTATAAAAGCCACCTTTGCCGCCACCTACTTCTGTGCTGCCGCCAATTTTTGTAAGCTCCGGCCATGATTTTATTTCTATGCGCCAGCCCTGGTCGTCTGATAAATGCAGGTGCAGGTTATTCATTTTGTACATGGCAATAAGATCGATGTAACGCTTTACATCTTCCACGCTGAAGAAGTGCCTGGCTACATCGAGCATGCTGCTGCGGTATGCGTATTCAGGATAATCGCGTATGGTGCCTGTAGCTATTTGCCAGTCTGCATTTTGCGTGGTGTTCATTTCTATAGCAGCAGGCAATAATTGCCTGATCGTTTGCAAACCGTAAAACCAGCCCGCGGCAGTAGTGGCTGCGATGTTAATGGCCTCTTTTGTAATGGTGAGTTCATAACCTTCTTTACCAAGCGTGGTATCTGCTGAAGTGGTTAAATGAATGCCTTCTTTTGCATCGGGGCCTTTCATCGCATTAATTTCAAGCTCAAAACCTGTAGCAGGCTTTATTTGTGCGACGAACCACCGGGCTACTGCGTTTGCTGTGTCATTCTCTCCATGAATGAAAATGCCTGTTGCTTTTGAAAGCGTAAAAAATTCATTGGAAGGTTTGACCAAAACAGGTTTGGGAATAATGTCTTTAAACGATACTGCCTGTTGCTTTTCTGCATTGTTACATGCAACCAGTGCAACAATAGCTAACAATGCAACAACTGATCTGTTGATTAAACTCATATGGCTTGTTTGTATAAAATTTTTAAAACCGGAATATACCACAGTTTATGTTTTTATTTTTTAGGTTTTGGATAAACAGGGTCCGCAATGCCATTAAGGTCGTATACAATTTTACCAGCCCTGATGGTCATCTCGCATTCAAATTTTTGTTTGCCTTTTACCTTGTAGCCTGTTTTGTCGAAAAAGCCAAAGTCGCCCTGGCGCAGGTTAAGTATGGCAATATCTGCAATACCGCCTACAGAAAGGTTACCCAGTTCTTCGCGTTTGATCACCTTTGCAGGCTCCCACGTACTTGCTTTGATAACATCAATCAATGGCATACCCATCAGTAGAAACTTAGACATTACATCCAACTGGTTTTTCATAGAGGCATTCATACTGCCGGTATGCAGATCGGTACTGATGGTATTGGGGAAAAAGCCTTGTTTTAGTGCCGGTATGGCCTGTGAAAAATTGAAGCTGGCACCACCATAGCCCACATCGAAGACGATGCCTTTTTTCTGTGCATCCCAGATAAAGGGTTTTACTTTATTGGTAGCGGTGTCTACAACCGGCTCTCTTACATCACCATCGAGTAGCGTGTATGTATGTGTATAGATATCGCCCGGTCGCAAATGTTTCATATACAGTTCCTCAATAGAAAGGGGAGGCGTGTTACCGCCAAAATCGATCATTACGGGCATATCTGCCAGTTTGCCGGCTTCTACAGCGCGGTCAACAGGCGTCCACTCAGGGCCGTTGAAATGCGCCACTTTGAAACCCACTACATCCTGTTTGTTTTGTTTGGCCACCAGCGCACTGGCTTTTGGATCCATATCTTCTATCGTTTGTTCATAAGCGCCACCCCGCATGCCTTCACCAACAATATTTAGCAGTGCAAGTACCCTTGTCTGCGAATTGTCGATAATGTTTTTCTTGAAGGTAGGGAAGGACTTCCAGCCGGCGCCACCTGCATCTACCACGGTGGTTACACCTACCCGAAAGGTAAAGCCATCGGGTACCACGGCAACAAGGCCGTTGCTTAAATAATGATCGGGTTCTGTGCCAAAGAAAACGTGTGCATGCATATCAATAAGACCGGGTGTAACGTACAGGCCTTTTGCGTCTACCACCTGTGCAGCCTGTTTGCCATCAATTGATGGTGCCACCTGTGCGATCTTGCCATCTTTCACTGCTACGTCCATCACTGCATCTACTTTGTTTTTGGGGTCAATAACGTGGCCGCCTTTAATAACGATGTCATAGGTTTGTGCAACAACATTGTTTGCTGTTAAAGCCACCAATGCCAGCATCAACCATTGTAGTCTTCTCATGTTCTAAAAATTTATAACTGGTGATAATTTAAAATTTATACACTTGCTAATATCAGTTCTTCCCTGATCCTGTTTGCAACAATTTTATCCTGTCCGGGTTTAAGCATAAAGACGGTGACACGAATCGTATTATCTTTTTCCCAGGAAACTGTTTCGATCGAAGGTTTGCCATTGCGAAGTTTTAAACCCATCTCTTCTTTGGTCAGTTTGATTTTGTTATCGTTCCACGATATTTCAAGAGAAGGCACGTGATTGGCAACAGGCGGTACTACGATGCCGGTAGTTACGCCACTAATATTTTTAACAGCATTGTCAATAACTGCGAGCTGGTCTTCCCACATTTTCCATTCTTTCGCATGGTCTCTTTTTACATAGTTGTCTAAGGCCACATACATGGCAATAATCTCTTCTTTATTCACTTTCATGCCGCGGCCAATATTGCCGCCACCCGGCGGACCGTTTAACCTTGCTGCAGCTACCAGTTCTTTTTTGCCCATCAATATACCGGTGCTTTGCGGACCACACATGGCTTTGCCACCGGAGATGCATACAAGATCAAATCCCATATCGTTATACTTCCAGAGGTTTTCAACGGGTGGCACATCAGCAGCTATATCGATCATTACAGGAATGTTGTGCTGCCTGCCAACCTGCAAAAAAGTAGTATGATCGATTTTACCCGATGCTGCCTCTTTGTTTAAAAACCACAGCATGGCAGTTTTATCATTAATGGCTTTTTCCAGTTCTTCTTTTGTTTCCACGAGTATCGTTTTAGCGCCGGTATTGGTAACGGCATGATCGTAACCGACACTGTGGCTTTTCTGGATGATGACTTCGCTTTTTAGACCATTGGCTTCCGGGTATGGCAGGGTGGCGATCTTCTTTGCATCTGCACCGGTTAAAACGCCTGCTGTACCCAATACTATGGCAGACCAGCAGCCGGCTGTAACCATTGCGGCTTCTGCATGGCAGATTGCGGCGATCTTTGCACCAACTTTATCCTGCACTTCATCCAGCATAACAAACTCGGAAGCGCTTTGCTGAAAAGCTTCCATTACCTCCGCGGGCATGAGCGATGCCGTCATGGCGGTATAAGTGCCGGCGGCATTGATAAATGTACGCAAACCTAGTTCTGCCAATACATCACGTTTTGGTGCGGGTGCCGCTTTTGTTTCTGTTGAGAGTAATGTGCCTGCAACACCACCGGCCAGCGGCAACAACGACATATTTTTTAGCAGCGTTCTCCTTTTCATATGTTAGGTGTTAATATAAATGCTGTAATTTTTTGCCCATTTTTCCATGACCGGTTGCTTACCCTTTGCACCAAAGCCAGTTACTGAATACTAAACCCGGCTGTGCTTTGCCGAAGCATGCACTGCAGTACAAGTGAGTGACACAACCGAAGCATTATAGTAGCAATGCAGCTCACTTCATAACCTGCCGACTTTTGTTTCTTACCTGCATTACGTTTTTTGCCGTAACAGAATCTGCCAGGTTATTAAAATGTTGCCTCAGGTAAGTAAGCACGGACGCGATCTCCTCATCTTTTAAGAAAGCATGCGCCGGCATAATACTGCTAAACGCTTTACCGTTGACGTTGATGGGCGCATCGAGACCGTTTAATACCACATTGATCAATCTTGTTTTATCGCCGGCAACCCAATCAGAATTTTTTACAGGAGGAAAACGTGTACCATCACCTTCACCATTGTACTGGTGGCAGGAAACGCAGTATTGCCTGTAGACCTGCTGGCCCGGCCTTGCCTTGTCTTTATACAGGTTGTCTTTTACCTCATCGGGCGTGCGTATATTGGCGTTGGCTTTGCGTTTTTCCATAGCTGCAAACTGCGCTGCGCCAAAGGCAGCTTTATTGCCCGTGTACATGATGCGCCAGATCTTTCCTTTTTTTGAATCAGTAACGTACAATGACCCATCGGGCCCTTCTGCGAGGCCCATAGGGCGGTATTTTGCATCGCCAGTATTGATGATGGTATCAGTACCCGCAAAGCCATCTGCAAACACCTCCCAGTCGCCGTTTGGCTGACCGTTTTTGAAAGGGACAAATGCCACAATATAACCAGCCTGCGGGTAAGGTGAACGGTTGGTGCTGCCATGGAATGCTATGAATGCACCATGTTTATAATGCTCGGGAAACTGGTTGCCTTTATAAAAAAGCAGGTCATTGGGTGCCCAGTGACCGGGAAAACCGATGAGTGGATCTTTTACAGTGTTGTCACGGGCGGGCAATTTACCATCACCGCCATACTCGGGTGCCAGAACATTTTTGTGTTGTAACTGGTCATAGTAACTGTATGGCCAGCCATAGTTATCGCCCTGCTCTATGCGTATAAATTCTTCTGCGGGTAATACAGCACTCTGCCATAGTGTAAACCTGCCGGGCCATAACATGTGCAAGTCATCACGGCCATGTACGGCTGCGTATAATTTATTATCGTCACTGTTGAAATCCATTGCTACCACACTTCGTATGCCCGTGGCGAATTTTTTGCCGTCTTTCTTTGTAAGATTTGTTTTGTTTGCCTCGAACTGCCAGATGCCTGCATATTCCTCCAGTTCAGGACATGGATCAAGACCCGCAAAGCCCGGGGTGCCGCCGGGTGTTCTTACAAGATCCTGGCAGGCGTTGGAAGGTGCGCCAAAAGGAATATAAATGTGGCCGCTGTTATCAAATGCAACGGGTTTTGTTATGTGCCAGTGAGAGCCGCGAACGTCTTCTTCTGTAAAAACGGTGTCCATCTTTCCTTCGGGTACCAGTTTGCCCGGTGTAAGCAACATGCGGTATACAACAAGTTCTGATGCAAAATAAAGGTAGCCATTGTGTATGCGCATACAGTTAGACAAACTGCCTTCGTTGTCATAATCTCCAAAGTAAGCAGTTGAGTCTGCTTTGCCATCGCCATCGTTATCTCTTAAAGCAAGGTTTCCTTCACCACGCCCGGAGTTGCGCATCTTCACGTAAATATCGCCGTTATCACTCACTGCTATGTGTCGTGCCGGGCCTGTACTATCGGCAACCACTACAGCACCAAAGCCACCTGGTAAAAAGATGCCACCGTTACCGGGATCAGGAGACGGCAATGCCTTACCGCTATTGCAGCCCATGATGCATGGTAGCGAAAGTGCAATAATAACGCTATAGACTACAGTTTTATACATTCAGTACCTGCCTGTTTTTATTTTTCGTATGGCTGCGCTGCAAGACCATTGAGGTCCCACACAATTTTACCCGCACGAATGGTTAATGCGGCTTCCAGTTTTTGGTCGCCATCCAGCCTTTTGCCGGCAGCGTCTACAAAACCAAAGAGCCCTTTTTGTAATTGTAACACTGCTATGTCGGCTACGCTGCCTTCGCTGAAATTACCCAGTTCTTCGTGATGCAGAGCCCTGGCAGCATTCCATGTGGCACGTGTAATTACATCCTGCAAAGGCATGCCCATATTTAAATATTTTGATGCCAGGTTGAGCATACTCTTCATGCCTGCATTCATGCTGAACCTGTGCAAGTCTGTACCAAACGTATTGGGTACAAGCCCTTGCCTGAATGCAGGCATTGCCTGGCTGAACCAGAAGCCTGCACCGCCATGACCCACGTCAAACAAGACCCCACGTTGCTGTGCCTGCAAAACAAAATTCCGTACATTGTTATTGCTGTCAACAACAGCCATACGCTCGGTTATTGCTTCATAAGCATGGGTAATAATATCTCCCGGCCGCATCCGTTCCAACTGATCCTGCAAGCTGTATTGTGGTAAATGACATTCTACCAATACCGGTGTGTGCATGCTGGTTGCCACATCAACAGCAGTAGTAAAAGGCAGCCAGCTGGCACCGTCGTAATGGCCAATTCTTGTGCCTACGATAATGCTGTTATATTGTTGCATGAGCGCTGTTGTGGCTGCAGCATTTAAGCCTGCAGTATCTTTTACTGCCTGGCCTGTAATTAATCCCTGCGCAAAAACGTTGATGAATGCAAGTATGCGTGTTTGCGACTGATCTATCACCTGTGTTTTAAATAACGGAAAGTTTTGCCAGCCTGCTGTGCCGGCATCTACCACGGTTGTTACGCCGGAGCGAAAACTGAAATCATCAGGCGACACGCTGTAGATACCGTCTGCAAACTGACCTGCTTTGCTGCCCACAAATACATGCGTATGCATATCTATCAACCCCGGCACTACATACAGCCCGGCAACATCCACTGTCTTTTTTGCAGATGATACAGCAATATGTTTTTCCACCTTTGCAATACTGCCATTACTGATGGCAATGTCCATTGTTGCATCCAGTTTGTTTTTAGGGTCTATCACGTGGCCGTTTGTAAGTAACAGGTCGTATTGCTGTGCATGCACACCAACACAGTACATCAGCAATAATATTGCAGTGCATAACTGATGTTGTGTGTATTTGTGTGCAGCCCACATCGTATTATTTTTTTAGTTCGTTTTCCCATGGCGCGGCAGCAATGCCATTAAGATCCCACATTATTTTTCCCGCCCGTAATGTTAATGCTGCTTCCAGCTTTTGTTGGCCTTTCAAAACAGTATTGCGTATGTCAAGAAACCCGAAATCGCCTGTGCGTAGTGCAAATACAGCAATGTCTGCTTCTGCGCCAATATCAAGATTGCCTAACTCTTTACGGTGAATAACCTGTGCAGGGTTCCACGTGCTGCGTAGTATAACATCCTGCAAAGGCAAACCCATCGCCAGGAATTTTGACATCACATTGCTCATATCTTTCATGCCACCATTCATGCTTTGTGTATGCAGGTCTGTGCTGATGACGTTTGGTAAAAAGCCCTGCTGTATAGCCGGTACAGCCTGCCGCCAGGAAAATGCACCACCACCATGGCCCACATCAAAAACAATTCCTCTTTGTTGTGCTTTCAACACAAACGGTTTCACCTTGCCTGCTTCATCTACCACGGTCTCTCTTACTTTAGGACCATAGGAATATGTATGTGTGAAAATATCTCCCGGCCTGAGGTGCTGCATAAATAATGCTTCAATAGAATTGGGCGGGTCATGTTCACCAAAATCTACCATTACCGGTACTTTAGCCAGTGTGCCGGCCTGCACTGCTTTATCCACCTGGGTAAAATCGCCCCAGTAATGCGCCGACTTAATACCAACAAGAATGTCAGGGTACAGTTTGCTGATCATGTAAGCCACCTGCTGCGGGTTCATATCGCTGGTATCCTGTTCTTCGTACCGCCCAAACATTCCCGTGCCCACAATATTGAGCAGCGCCAGTACACGTGTCTGCGATTTATCGATAGTTTGTTTTTTAAACTGCCTGAAGTTGCGCCAGCCCGATGAGCCTGCATCCACAACGGTAGTAACACCTGCCCTGAAAGTAAATGCATCGGGCGCAACACTTGTTGTTCCGTTTGCAATGTAGCTCTCCACATCTGCGCCATAAAACGCATGCACATGCATATCAATAATACCGGGCGTAACGTATAGTCCGCTTACATCAATCACCTGTTTGGCGGTTGTTGTATCAATACCTGCTGCAACTTTCGCAATTCTGCCGGCAGCAACAGCTACATCCATGTTTCCGTCGATCTTGTTTTTGGGGTCTATTACATGGCCATTCTTCAGCAGCAGGTCGTATTGCTGCGCAAATATGCCTGGCATGTTCATCATCATGCATATACACGCTATCACCAACTTATTTCGCTTCATACACGGTATTTTTTTGTGGGCCGGTCAGCATTACTACTATGAAACTCCTGTTGCGTCGCACACTTGTACAGCAACAAATCACTCAGCATGTTGCCACCTTCGTATGGTGTATGCAACACGCTTATGTAGCCAGTGGTGGGCCACCTGGTACAGCAATATGGCCCGGCTGAATTTTATAGCTGGTTCTTTTAGCCGTAAACGTTGCGGTGCGGTATTCGCCCATATATACCGAGCCGGAAATTGTATCTCCGTTAATGGCGCCCGTAAAAATGAAGGTCACCCAATCTGCCGGGTGGCGATCTGTACTTTTCATTTTCAAAGCGGTATCGCTTTCAATTTCGCCGGTTAATTCACGCACACTAAAATCTCCTTTGTGCCACCCTTTGATCCATTTGCCTTCCTGCTGTATAAACAATACATGTTTGCTGGTACTGCTAAAAAACTGAACCGTAGTGTCCCAACTGCCATTAAGATCAACAGTGGGCATTACCGTGGTGGTAACTTTCGGGCTGCGCTTCGCAGTAAGTACTTCGTATAAACGATTTGCAACGATCAACTCATTGCCGGACTGCATTTGGCCCGTGGTAATATTTACAGAAGCTTTGTTGTCTTTGTCTTCACCGCCAACAGCAATACGTGGTTTACTCCTGCCCACCAGTTCTGCCATCTCTCCACCGGTTATATTAAACTTGTTCGCATCCCAGTACACGTTTAAAACGGGAGAGCGGTTGGATAATTCTTTAGGCTCAAACACCTCTGTTGTTATACCCGGGATAGTATTGAGTTTTTTCGCAATCACATCAAGATAGCCGAGCCATGTTTTCCATTCAGCAGCATGGTCGCGTTTTGTCCACGCTTCTACAGCGGCCAGCATGCCCATCATTTCTTCACGGCCAACCTTGTTGTCTCTGCCGGGCCCGTGGTGCGGCGAGCTTGCCTGCCATGCCGACATCAATATATCTTTTTTGCCGAGTATTAAACCGGCGCATTGCGGGCCGCATATCGCTTTACCACCACTGTACGCAACAATGTCTGCGCCCTTCTGTAAATGCACATTTGGTATGGTTAATATTTCTGCTGCAGCATCTATCAGTATAGGGACGTTTTTAGGTTTGGATAGCCTGGAAACATTTTCCAGCGTAAAAGGATTATTTGGCTGTGCCTCATCAAAAGCCATTAAATAAATCATGGCGGTGCGCTCATTTAAAGCATTGGCCAGTTCTTCCAGTGTCTCTACCTGTACAATCGTAACGCCAATATTACGTATGGCATGGTCGTACACATTGCGTGATGATGATGGAATGATCACTTCTGTTTTATCGAAACCCGCAAGGTTTGGAATACGTATGAGCTTTTCAGGATTACCGCCTGTAACACAGGCTGCAGTAACATGCTTTAAGCCTGCCGCACAACCGGAAGATACCAGCGCCCATTCTGCACCTGTTATTTCGGCAAGTCTTTTATGTATGCCGTCTGCCAGTTCATCGTACTGGATAAAATTCTTTGATGCTGCTTCCATAGCGGCACGCACTTCGGGTCTTTCTATGGAACCACCGATGATGGTAAATGTACCGCGGCAGTTGATGATAGGTTCTACACCTATAGAGCGAAAAATATTCTGCTCATCCCAAAAGCCTTCTATAGCAGACTGCATTACAGCAGGCGCACCTGATACCGATTTAAAGGCGGAAGCTGCACCTGCAAAGGGTAACAGCGAAAGGCCTTTTAAAATGTTCCTGCGTTTCATGTTTGTAAGTTTAAATGTTAGGTTATACTTCGCATCGATCTTCGCGTTTGCTCCACAGAGCTTCTACAGTACAAGAGTGCGACGCAACGATGCTTAACCGGAGCGTTACAGCCGGGTTCCACCTTATTCTTTTATTTCTATGATCATTTCAATTTCTACCGGTATGTTGGAAGGCAGCGAGCCAACACCGATTGCCGACCGTGCATGTTTGCCGTTTTCGCCAAATACTTCCACCATCAGATCTGAAAAGCCATTGATCACTTTCGGATGCTGGTCGAATGTGGGCACTGCATTCACCATGCCCAATACTTTTACAATGCGTTTTACCTTATTCAAATCACCCAGTTCTGCTTTTATGGTAGAGAGCAATGAAATACCTGTAACACGTGCTGCATCTTTGGCCTGCTCCAGTGTAAGATCTGCACCTACTTTGCCGGTAATTAAACCACCTTCAGGTTTATCAGGCCCATGACCGGAGAGATACAACATATTGCCCACCCGCACTGCTTTTACATAATTGGCAACAGGCTTCGATGGCGTAATAAGTGTAATGCCCAATTCTTTTAATCGTTGCTCTGGATCTGTTTGCTGCGCCCTTGTTGCGGCACATGATGCAAGTAATAAAACAGCGCATATAAAAGACATCCATTTTTTCATGGTGATCGTTTTAGTTTTATTTAGCTTCTTCTTTTGCATAACGCTGTGCCTGCACTTCTGTGCTCAGTACTTCAGATGCATCGTTGCCAAAGCTTTTTCTTACATAAGTAAGCAGCATGGCTATGTCTGCATCTGACAAATAATTATGCGCAGGCATTACATTGTTGTATGTTTTGCCTTTGATGGTAACCGGTTCCTGCAGCCCGTGGAGTATAACGTTTATGAGCCTGTTTTTGTCGCCCAAAACATACTCAGAACGATCCAGTGGCGGAAACCTGCTGCCATCACCTTTGCCATCGGCAAGGTGGCAGGCAACGCAATAGGTTTTATAGATTTTTTCACCGCCTGAAACCATTTCTTTCTGCAGATTGTCTTTTACAGGGTCAGGGTCTTTGATGTGTGCGCTGGTTGCTTTACGTGTGGCCATTGCAGTAAGGTCTGCCGCGCCGAATTTATTTTTGTCGCCTTTATACATGATGCGCCAGATGGTTCCTTTTTTTGAATCACTGATGTACAGCGAACCATCGGGTCCCTGCGCCAGGCCCATGGGTCGGTGCAGGGCATCAGACGTGTTTACAATGGTATCCATACCGGAAAAACCGTCTGCAAAAACTTCCCAGTCTCCGGACGGTTGCCCGTTCTTAAATGGCACGAAGGCTACAAAGTAACCGCCCTGCGAGTAAGGACCGCGAATGGTAGAACCATGAAATGCAATGAAAGCGCCGTTCTTATAATGATCGGGAAACTGGTTGCCGGTATAAAACAAAATATCGTTTGGTGCAAAGTGCCCCGGGAAGCCGATCAGCGGCTGCTCAAATTTTTTTCCGTCGGCTTCTATCTTTCCATCGCCGCCATATTCCGGGTTCAGTAGTTTTTTCTTTTGTTCAAAATCGTAATAATAGTACGGCCATCCTGCATTGGTGCCTTCTTTCACACGCAAAAATTCTTCTGACGGCTGCAATGCGCTGGTCCATTTATCGTACTTCTCCGGCCATGTTCTGTGCAGGTCATCACGGCCATGCTGTACGACGTAGATTGTTTTATCTGCCGGGTTCCAGGTTATGGCTACTGCACTGCGAATACCGGTTGCATAACGCTTTCCGTCTTTGATGGTCTGGTTGGGTTTGTTGGGGTCAAACATCCAAACACCTGCGTGTTCATCGAGTTGCGGGCACGGCATCTGGCCCGGAGATCCGGGCGTACGGTCGAGCAGCTGGCACACGTCTGACGGCGAACCATAAGGCACATACATATTGCCCTTGTCATCAAACGTAAGTGGCTTGGCGGTGTGGTTAAAGCCATGTACATCGTGTGCAAAATCATCGCGCAGTATCAACTGTACGGTAGTTGTATCAGGCACCATTTCACCGGGTTTTAGTTTAACACGGCAGATGTCGCTGGATGAACTGTAGTACAGGTAGCCATTGTTAATGCGCATGGCGGTACCATAATTAAAGGAGTCGATGTATACCGAGAATTTTTTTATAATGTCAGCTTTGCCATCATTGTTCTCATCGCGCAATACAACATTGCTGCCATCAGGGTAAGAGCGCCTGAGCTTTACGTAAATATCACCATTGTCATTTACCGCCATATGCCTGGCAGCACCAAGGCTGTCTGCAACAACAACAGCATCAAAGCCGTTCGGAAGCATCAGGCCGCCATTGTCTTTGTCACCTTCGGGCAAGCCGGGTTTACATTGTGTAAGTACAGGTGCAGCTACAAACAGCATGCAATAGCGTAGCAATTTTCTCATACAGGTTCCTGCTGTTAGTTAGGATTTTTTTAAAGAATAATAATGTACCCGGCAACAGTATATGCATCAGGCTACTGTTGCGTCGCACTCTTGTACTGCAGCAGCGCTATGCAGCATTGGCTGCCGCCGCAATAGTTTACAGGCATGCCTTACACGTAGCGCAAAAGGCAAGACGTTACAACTTTGCCCAAAGCGCATCATTGTATAAACTGACACCAGGTACACTTCCGCTTAAAGCCAGATGCAATGCTGGTATGCTGCGGGTAGTCAGCCAACGTACAACCAGTACAAATGCACCCTGCCGGAACATTATTATATAGAATATTTACCGAAATTTTTACATCAGGCAAGCGCCGCAGATAATTCGTCTTTCAGTCTTTGAGCAACAATCTTTTCTTCGCCGGCTCTCATAACCCACGTGGTTATGCTAATATGTTCGTCACCATTGTTTACGATCTCTATTGAGGGGCTTCCTGCACGCAGTTTTTCCTGCAGTTCTTTAGATGTAAGTTTAACTGACTCTTTCTGCCATGTTACGTGTAAGGTAGGTGTAACGTTGCCCAGCTTAGGCACCTTAACTTCTGTGATTACACCATTGATGTTTTGTATGGCAGAGCGAATGGTTGCAACCCGTGCTTCCCATTCTTTCCATTCTTTATCGTGGTCATAGGCCATGTAATGTTCAAGCGCCACATACATGCCAATGATCTCTTCTTTGTTTACTTTCATACCACGGCCAATGGTAGAACCGCGTGGCGGCATAGATACCCTTGCAGCGGCTATCAAATCTTTGCGACCCATCAGCAGGCCAGCACTCTGCGGGCCGCGCATTGCTTTACCGCCAGATATACAAACAAGGTCAAAGCCCATTTCATTAAACTTCCACAGGTTGCTTACAGGCGGTACATCTGCAGCAATATCTATCATGGTGGGTATGTTGTGTTTTTTGCCCAGTGCCACCCATTGCTCATGGGTTATCTGCCCCTGGTCTGATTGTACATTTAAAAACCATAACAACGCTGTTTTATCGTTGATGGCTTTTTCAACATCGTCGATTGTTTCAACATAAACGATTTTGCAACCGGTGTTTGTTAAAGCCTGCGAATAACCGATCATATGCCCTTTCTGGATGATCACTTCACTCTTCATGCCTGTACCCTCCAGGTGCGGAAGTTTTGCGGCTTTTTCGGGGTCGTTGCCGGTAAGTACGCCGGCCAGCCCAAGTGTAATGGCAGAAAAGCAACCAGCCGTAACCACAGCAGACTGCGCTTTGGTAAGCGCCGCTATCTTTTCGCCTGCTTTGTCCTGTAGCTCGTCCAGCAGGCAGAATTGCCTGGAAGTGGCCTGTATGGCTTCCACCACTTCATCCTGCATAAGCGAGCCGGTCATAAAAGTGTAGGTACCTGCGGCATTAATAAAAGTGCGAACGCCCAGCTCTTTAAAAAGATCCCGTTTAGGTGCAGGCGGTGTAGCTGCAGCGGCTTCAGTGGATGATAAACCCAATGCAAGCCCGCTGCCTATCGGAATTAAAGAAAGGTTCTTCAATGCATCTCTTCTCTTCATCGTTAAGCAGTTAAAAGTTGGAGGAAATATGCTGACATATTATGGAGGCAGTACTGCTTACAGGTAAGCAATACAATCTATCTCTACCAAAGAATCCCCGGGAACACCGCCTTTGGCAACTGCTACCGTAGTACGTACCGGTGGTTTGGAACCAAACCTGCCTTTGTACACCTCGTTCATGTCTTTGTAATCTTTTATATCATCCAGGTACACATTTACTTTCAATACTTTCTCCATTGAGGTACCTGCTGCAATCAGTTCCTTTTCCAGTTCTTTCAACACATGGTCTGTATGGGCTTTTATGTCGCCGGGAAAATGTGCGCCTTTACCAGCTATGAATACAAGATTGCCCATGATGGTGTGGCCCGAGAATAAAGGAACATCCTGGTCATATGTAACGTTGCCTGCCTGTTTTTCATCACTGGTATTGGTGCTTACAGCGGCAGCTTTGGCTGCAACACCAAAACCTGCTGTAGCCAGGACAGAGCCGAATAATTTTTTGAGCACAGATCTGCGTTTTTCCTGCATGGTTAAAGATTTGGAGGATGAATAAATAAGAGCGTTCAAATTAGTTGATAATGTTGAAGCAACCAACGATTATGCAAGCGTTTGCATAGAAATGCAAATTATGAAGCAGTGCATGTTGATTTAGTTGTAATACCACTACTAGTGCACGTTGATTGTTTTCCCGGCCTTTTTCGTTTGCCGTTTTCTTTTGCTATATTCAGCATTCCAAAACTACCAATTATGAAACCTCTTCACAAGATTGCGCTGCCTGCAATGGCAATTGTATTTGCTGCCGTAGCCTGCAATGATTCCACGGAACAAAAAGCTGACGAAACTGCTGACAAGTCGATAAACTCTACCGTATTATTTGGTGGCTTTGAAAGCCAGGTTAAATGGGGCGAACACCTGGTGCAGATTGGCGGTTGTAATGATTGCCATACACCAAAAAAGATGGGGCCTAACGGTATGGAGCCTGATATGAGCCTGATGCTTTCGGGGCACCCGGCAAAAATGCCACCGCCGCCATTTGACCAGAAAGAAGCTGCCGCGAAAGGGCTTGCTGTATCCCAGACATTAACTGCCTGGGTAGGGCCATGGGGCATCTCTTACGCGGCCAATATTACGTCTGACTCTACGGGTATTGGCAACTGGAAAGAAGACCAGTTTATGAATGCGCTGAGAAAAGGCAAGTACAAAGGGTTAGATGCTGAAAGAGGATTATTGCCGCCGATGCCGTGGCAGTCTTCACAATTTATGAGTGATGATGAGATAAAAGCCATTTTTGCTTACCTGAAATCTACACCTGCCATCAACAATGTAGTGCCAATGGCTGTAATTGCGCCACCGCCAACTGCTTCAGCAGGCCGCTAACAATACAGATTTATGTAACAGTATTATTCGGTGAACTGCATTGCTACTATGAAGCTTTGGTTGTGTCACTCACTTGTACTGCAACAAAATATTTCGGCAGGTTGCGAGCCCGCCATGTTTTGTGGAACGTGTTGTATAAGATGTTTTGTTCAATGTTTTCTATATAATGCTTTGGTGCACTTTTGTGGTTATGAATATGTACTGCATGCATCGAACCTGAACGCTATAGTCGCCATGAAAACGGAACGGTGCAGTGAGTGACACAACAGGCGATGCCACAAAGAACAACTGCTGACAACATACTTAAAAAAGAGAAGGCGCCTGAAAAGGCGCCCTCGTTTTATTAAACTGCTACTTGCCTAAAAACCTTTGTTTTGTGTTAAGTTGGTATTGTTATCAATTTCTCTTTGAGGAATCGGGAACAATAACTGGTTTTCTGTAAATGTTTTACCCCACACGGTTGTATGGCCAATAAAATCATCAAAATTTTTGGTGATGTCGTTTCTCACTTTCCTGGTACGCAACATATCAAACCACATCTTGCCTTCGTAACATAGTTCGAGGTATCGCTGTGTCCATACTTCTTTTTCAAAATCATCGCGGCTCATGCTCATAATATCGGGTAACTGTGCCCTGCGCCTGATGGCATTTACATACGCAATGGCATCGCCGTTTGGTGCACCTTCTGCACGGTTGGATGCTTCGGCATACATAAGCATAACATCTGCCAGGCGATAGATGGTATAGTTAAGATCTGAATTGGCCGTGCTGTTTACGGCAACAGAATCGAACCATTTATAGATATAATAACCGCCAAGATTTACACTGTCTAAGCGCGGATCGCCTGCCGGAAAATTTTTCGGGTTACCGGGGTACCAGGTATAGAAGAACTGCCTTTCATCTGTGCGGTGGTCACCATCAGGATAGCTTTCTACAAACTGGCGTGTTGGAACAAGCCCGCCAAACTCATCTGAGTAAACAGAAACGCGTTTGTACAGTGCCAGTGTTTTGGCCGTAAGATCGTTATTGCTGATACCTGCTGCAAACTGTACCTGCCAGATGAATTCTACCTTGTTTTTATTGGCAGGGTCTGTCATGTCATGATAATCTGCGAACAGGCTGAAGCCGCCATTGTCGATTACTTCTTTAGAGCGTTTGGCAGATTCGGCATAGTACTGATCTCCACCGGATATGGGGTAGCCGGCGTAGGTAAGGTATACATCTGCCAGCAGTGATTTTACTGCACTCCTGGAAACACGCCCTGTATTATCCTGCCATGCGAGTGAAGACGCTTCTGCCTTTAACAGGTCGGGAATAATTACATCATCATAAATACTTTTTGCCGGGTCTCTTGCAGGCCTTGCATTGTTTAAATCGCTTACCACTTCTGTGATCTTTGGGACATCACCAAACATACGTACCAGGTAGAAATAGTATAATGCACGCAGCGTGTACACTTCTGCCAGCATGTTTGTTTTGGTGGTTTCATCAAGCGCAATTTCTTCGATCTTTTGTAAAGCGAGGTTGCAGTTGGAAATACCATAGTACATGCCCTGCCACCAGTCGCTGATGTAAAAAGATTGCGCATCGTAAGTAAGGTTATAAAAACGGAAGCCTTCTGTTTGAGCGTTGCCGTCTGCTTTTCCGGTCATAAACTCCATAAGTTCTGCGGTATTACCACCGTAGCCACCGGCGCCCCTGTCGAGCGTTGATAATTGTATGTAAGCAGAGTTGGCAAAAGCCCTGGCAATTTCGGCGCTTGTTACGTCTGAATCGGGTGTAAGCGAACCGGTAGGGTTTTCTTCCAGGAACTTGCTACAGGAAGCAATGCCTAAAACCAGCAACGCTAAAAATATTTTTGTTATGTTTTTCATTTTCGAATTCATTTAGGCAATTAGAAATTCAGGTTTAGACCAAGGTTTACCACACGTGGACGAGGATAAGGAAAGAAGTCCTGGTTTTGTGTGAGCTGACCATCAAATGTTAGCACTTCGGGGTCGTAACCTGTATAATCTGACACCAGGAACAGGTTTTGCGCACTTACATAAAAACGCAGGCGGTTGATGTTCCATTTGTCAACCAGCTTTGCAGGAAGAGAATAACCCAGTACAAAGTTCTGACCACGTATAAACGAGCCATCTTCTACCCACCAGCTATCAATATGTGTTTGGTAGAAAGAACCGTAGTAACGTATTTCAGCAATGTTGCTGTTCTGGTTTTCGGGGGTCCATGCACCAAGCACAGTTTTTAAACTGTTGGCAATAGCCTGCCTGTCTTCTGTAGAGTGCTTAAAGTTTGCAACGGTATTTACACCGCCTACAATCCTTATATCGAAAGTAAAGTCGAAATCTTTGTAGTTGAATGTGTTGCCAATGTTCAATGTGTATTTAGGGTAAGCCTGGCCCAGCCTTACATTGTCAGCATCATCTATTTTACCATCGTTGTTCTGGTCTTTCCATTTGATGTCGCCCGGTTTCAGGTTGTAAGCCGCTGCTTCCGCTGCTTCTTTTGTGCTCCATGTACCCAGTCTTTCATAACCCCAGAATGTGCCGATTGGCCAGCCCACGCGTAAGATATTTGTCTGGCCAAGGAACCACGGGCCAGGGTAGATATCGTCATTGCTGGAGCCAAGCTGCAGTATTTTGTTTTTGTTCAGCGCAAGGTTGATGTCTGAACTCCAGGTGAAATCGCGGCCTTTGATGTTTACGGTATTCAAAGCAAACTCAAAACCTGTATTTCTTACAGAGCCGATGTTTTCATAAACAGAAGACAAACCAGTACTCCATGGAATAGGTGCATTCAGCAACAGGTCTTTGGTTGTGCGGTTGTAATAATCTGCCACAAGGTTGATCCTGTTTTTCAGGAGGCTTAGTTCAAAGCCTACATCAAACTGGTTTACCTTTTCCCACCTGAGGTCGGGATTGCCAAAGCTGTTTCTTGTAATGGTGGGCTGGCGCTCGCCATTAAAGATGGTGGTGCCGGAACCCAGTAACTGTATTGAATTATAGGTACCTATTTCCTGGTTACCTGTTACACCGTAGCTGGCGCGTATCTTAAGATCGCTGATGAGGTTGCTGTTTTTAAGAAACTCTTCCTGCGAAACCCTCCATGCCAAACCTGCAGATGGGAAGAAGGCGTATTTATTATTTACCCCAAATTTTGATGACCCGTCATACCTGCCGGTTAATGTAAGGAGGTATTTGTTTTCGAGGCTGTAGGTAAAACGAGCAAAATAAGAGTTCATCGTCCACTGGTCGTCATTAGATGCCGGTGGGTTATAAATTGTTCCTGCACTCAGGTTGTGCCAGCCCCAGAAATCGTCTATAAAGCCGGTTGCTGTACTGCTGGAATATTCCTGGTAGTTCTTTTGCCATGACAAACCTACCAAGGCAGTAAGGTTATCATTTGACCGCAGCTTTTTATTGTAGGTAAGGTAGTTCTCACTCTGCCAGTAAGAACGCATCCAGTTGCTGATAGAGGCCACACCTTTCTGGTCAGCAGAAAGAGAGCTAAGTCCCCTGCCCGAGTAAAAATTATTTTTCTGGCTGTTGAGGTTGAAGCCAAAGTCAGATTTAAAATCAAGGCCATCTGCCAGGTGGAAAGTGGCATACGCATCACCTACGGTTTGCAATATGTTTACGAGTGTATAACGGTTTTTGGCAATGTTCACCGGGTTGCTGCCGCCTTCCATACCCGGAAAGTCTGAGTTGCCGCCCCATGTGCCATCGGGATATTTGATCGGGATAATCGGCAATGCTTCGATCACCATTCTCGATACGTTCAGCCCGCCGTTTGCATCAGATACCACACGCTGGTTACTTTTTACAAAAGACATACTACCACCTATTTTCAGCCATTTGTTTACCTGGTTATCAAGGGTAAACCTTGCAGAATAACGCTTAAACCAGGACTCGATCATGAGGCCATTCTGGTCAAAATAACCAAGCGATAAACTATACAGTGTTTTGTCATTACCACCCTGTACTGAAAGCTGGTGGTTATGGCTGAGTGATGGCTTGTACACTTCAGACTCCCAGTTGGTATTGTATAACGGATTACCATTTGCGTCGAACAGTTTGGGAAAGTCTGCAGGATTGTTTGGTATGTATTTACCCTGGGCAAAACCCAGTGAGTCGTATTTGGCTGCATTGGCATAAGCCAGGTTGTACACCTGCATAAACTCATTTGCATCAAGTGCTTCCAGGTGCCGTTGCAGGCTGTTGTGCGAGATGTATGCATCGTAAGACACACGCGGTGTACCTTTTACACCTCTTTTTGTCGTGATCAATATAACACCATTGGCGCCGCGTGCACCATAAATGGCTGTTGCACTCGCATCTTTCAGCACTTCCACAGATGCTATATCGTTAGGGTTTAAAAGATTGGCGTTTACCCCAATCACACCGTCCACTACATACAACGGATCGAGGCTCGAGTTGATAGAGCTGATACCTCTTATCCTCACTTTGGCCGCCTCACCAGGCGCACTGGTATTAATGCTTACATCAACACCCGGCACACGCCCCTGTAATGCCTGCGATACGTTTGCTACAGGCCGGTCAAGCAATTTTTCAGATTTTACAGTGGCAACAGAACCGGTAAGGTCAGATTTCCTGGCTGTACCATAACCGATCACCACTACTTCATTAAGGTTGCCTGCTACACCTTTTAACTGCACAGCAATCGTTGTTTGTTCACCTACCACTACCTCCTGCGTTTCCATACCGGTATAGCTAAAAACCAGTACAGATGCGGTAGACGGAACATTTAAAGAGAAATTTCCGGTGGCGTCTGTTACTGTACCACTACCACCGCCTTTTACCTGCACCGATACATTGCTCAGTGGTGCATTGGCAGTGTCAGTAACTTTTCCCGAAACAGTTTTGGATTGCGAAAAGGCAGCAATGCTGCTCATGAAAAGCATCAGCAACAGGAGCCAGCTTTTCCTTCGCGTAAGGTTGGTCGCTTCTTTCATAGACAAGTTTTTATAGTGATTAATAAAACACAAAAACTGCCTCCGTAAAGGAGGTTAGCAATCTTGCAAAAACCACCAAGGCACAGGCATAGCAATACCGTTAGCATAATTGCCTGGAACACTATAAGTGGTTTGTAAATGGTGTTTAAACGGGGTGGATGTTGTTAGCTGTTAACCGAAAACCATATGATGATTTTTTTTGATGGATTTTCCAGTTAGTCAATTGATAATCAATATTACAACCTGCGAACTTATTACAACCAGCACAGGCAATATTTTATGTAAACGTGCAAAGAATTTCCAGTTATAATTTTTTTGTCCATACGTTCACGCCTTTGTGCACCGCCTGTTGTGTCACTCACTTGTACGGCAACAATGCTATTCAGCAAAGTGCGAACCCGCTCACAGGTGGTAACATCAAAACTGCAGTTGGTGCATGCTATGTCACGTTTCATACACAATACCGCTATCGCCGCACAAAATCACTGCTACTTTGCAATGCCTTTTAAACAATACACTAAAACATAACGCTAACATGAAAAGAATGATCACAATGCTGTTTGCAGGTACGGCATCGCTTTCAATACTATTAACTGCCTGTGGAGAGCAACCCGCAGCGGCTGCCGGCGCAGAGGCACCGGAAACCGCGAAAGCACCTGCATACGGCGGTTTTGAAAACCAGGTAAAATGGGGAGAACACCTGGTGCTCATCAGCGGGTGTAATGACTGCCATACACCAAAGAAAATGGGGCCAAACGGCATGGAGCCGGATATGAGTTTAATGCTGTCCGGCCACCCGGCCAACATGCCGCCACCGCCGCTCGATCTTAAAGAGGCGGCGGCCAAAGGCCTGGCCGCTTCGCAAACGCTTACCGGCTGGGTAGGGCCATGGGGCATTTCTTACGCTGCCAATATTACTTCAGACTCTACCGGTATTGGTGCATGGACTGAAGCGCAGTTTATGAAAGCCGTAAAGGAAGGAAAGTATAGAGGACTCGACAATACCAGGCCATTGCTGCCACCAATGCCATGGCAGAATTTCGCCTTCTTCAGCGATGATGAAATTAAAGCAATGTTTGCCTATCTAAAGTCTACACCGCCCGTACATAATGTTGTACCCGAAGCAGTGCTGAACATGCCACCGGCTGCTGCAAAATAAATAGCAGGTATAATAACCTAAAAAAGAGGCAGCAATGCCTCTTTTTTATTGCCAACCTGTCAGACCCGGGCGCTTTGGTATTTTGTTTGTTTTGTGCTGTTGGCTTTTATAGCGGGGTTGCCATTGCTGCCATTTGTGCTTACAGTACAAGAGTGCGACGCAACAGGTGATGCCATAAAAAACAAAAGCCGGGTACATAAAAAACTTTTTACTATGCAAAAAGGACAGATAAGGGTACAAACGGAAAACATCTTCCCGATCATTAAGAAATTTCTTTACAGCGAACATGAAATTTTCCTGCGTGAGCTGATCTCCAACGCAACAGACGCCACACAAAAGCTGAAAACACTTTCTTCTATCGGAGAAGCCAAAGGTGATCTTGGCGAACTGCGTATAGACATTGCCATTGATGCTGCTGAAAAAACACTGACGATTACAGACCGCGGTGTAGGTATGACGTCAGAAGAGGTGGACAAATACATTAACCAGGTTGCATTCAGCGGTGCCGAGGAGTTTTTGAATAAATACAAAGACGCCAATATTATCGGCCACTTTGGTTTAGGTTTCTACAGTGCTTTTATGGTGAGTGAAAAAGTAGAAATTTTTACGAAAAGTTTTCGTGAAGATACCAAAGGTGTATACTGGAGTTGCGATGGCAGCCCTGAGTACGAACTGTATGAAATAGACAAGGATGACCGCGGTACAAAGATTGTATTGCATATAAATGAAGAAAGCAAAGAATTTTTGGAAGCAGACCGTGTACGCGGTATACTCGAACGCTTTTGCCGTTTCCAGGCTGTACCCATCTTTTTTGAAGATAAACAGATCAACAATACCAACCCGATCTGGGTTAGAAAACCATCTGAACTAACAACAGAAGATTACCAGAATTTTTATAAAGAACTTTACCCTTACGGCGAAACACCATTGTTCTGGATACACCTGAATGTTGATTATCCATTCAACTTAACAGGTGTGTTGTATTTCCCTAAGATCAAACAGAGCTACGAGATACAGAAAGATAAAATTCAATTGTACAGCAACCAGGTGTTTGTAACCGATGAGGTAAAAGATATTGTTCCGGAATTCCTGATGTTGCTGCACGGCGTTATAGACAGCCCGGATATTCCGCTGAATGTTAGCCGTAGCTACCTGCAGGGTGACCCGAATGTAAAAAAGATCAATGCGCACATTACCAAGAAAGTGGCAGATAAGCTGGATGAGATCTTCCGTAATAACAGGACAGAATTTGAAGAGAAGTGGGATAGCCTTGGTTTGTTTGTGAAGTACGGCATGATGACCGACGAAAAATTCCTGGATAAAGCCAATAAGTTCCTGGTAATGCAGGATGCCAGAGAGGGCAAGTTCTATACCCTTGAGGAATACAAAATGGCAACAGAAACGTTGCAGAAAAACAAAGATGGCAAACAGGTAATCATTTATACTACAGACCCTGTGCAGCAGGATGCTTATATACAGGCGTGCAATGCAAAAGGCTATATTGTTGTAAAGCTGGAAACCATTGTGGATGCGGCTTTCATCAACAATATGGAAATGAAATGGGAGGGTGTACATTTTGTGCGTGTAGACAGTGATATTGTTGACAACATCATAGACAAACAGGAAGGCAATGAAAGCGTGCTGAGCAAGGAAGAAACCGAGCAGTTGAAAACAATGTTTACCAAAGATGTACATAACCTGCATGTAACAGTTGAAGTAAAAGGTTTAAGTCCTGAAACCGCGCCTGTCATTGCAACGCGCCCTGAATTTATGCGCCGTATGAAAGACATGGGTGCTGTGGGTGGCGGTATGGCATCGTTCTATGCAACCATGCCAGATGAGGTAACGCTTACGGTGAATGGTAATCACCCGATCTATCAATCACTGTTGAAAGAAAGTGATAAGAGCAAGCAGGAGAAGCAGATCAATAACCTGGCAGATCTTGCATTGCTGTCACAGGGACTATTGAAAGGAAATGATCTTACGAATTTTATCAACAGGAGTGTAGAGTTGATGCAGGGAGAGAAGCAAAGTTTGATTGTGGAAGCGTAGATATAGTTTCATAAATAACAGAAAACCTCGTTTGTAAGGAACGGGGTTTTTTATTTATGTACTAAGCTGGAGAATATGAATTAGGCTGTTGTTGCGTCGCATGCTTGGCAGCAAAATATTGTCAAAACTAATACTCACTGCCTTCGGTAGCGATATCTTTACTTTGTCCGATCAAAGAAGCAATTATTCTTTGAGTATTTTCATTATTAAATATCAGCTTTAATCTTTCTATTAATTGATCCTCACTACCTATTTGCATAATTTGAGATTGAAAACTTATTTCGCATGGGTAATAGAAAATGTCATGACTAAGTGTAAATAATCTGTAAGTATAATTTTTAAGCAATGGAGCTATAATAATGAACCTGTAATAGATTCTGCCTTCTTTTGTATTGCCACCGCCAACTTCAGCACTCAAAAGATTTTTTGTCTTTTCAGCTAAGAAACTTGCTTGCTCAATTAAAATTGATCTTGGACTTGTAATTTTTGGGATGTTTTCAAAATCTGGCCACAAATTTTTGTTATCCATAATTAAAAAGTTAGTTTAAAAGTGATAGGTAAATGGTCTGAATATAGTTTCCTGTTGGGGACACCCCCTTTATTTAGTAATTTTTTTATTCCATCGTGTGTAACTATTTTCAATGAAGATTTATCAAGATTGTTGATAAGCAAGGGTCTTAATAAAACTTGATCAAATATATTCCATTGGTAATTTACAAGCTCAGCTCTTCTGTAATAATAACTGCCAGAAACTTCATTTTGTAAATCGCCAAATAGACTCCACATCGGATTATAAAAGTATTCATATGTCTTACTTTGTACTTGTCGGGATGTTTGCTTTGCTATTTTATGCGACATGACAGCATGCAAGCCATTAGCTTTAACCAAGCCTGTCTCAAATGGATTCATATTGAAATCGCCAATTATCATAGTGCGACTGTGTTTTTGTTTTTTTTCCACCGAGTTTATCAACGACCTCAGTTCCGATGCCATTTCAGATTGACTTTCGGAAGAGAAGTTTCCCTTGTCGCCAAAATGAAGTCCAATTAGATTTAAGTTGTTAAGTATCGGCAATTCTAAATTACGAACTGTTATTCTTGCGGATTCTTCGATAGGAGTAATGTAGTTATAATGGAATTTAGAATAGATTTTTATTTTTTCACAAAATGAAAAAGGGTGAGGAGGGAAAAATAGAGTAGTTACACTGTTCAATTTAAGTATAATATCGGAGGGGCTGGCGCTATTTTCAGCAAGTATTAATACATCAATATTATATTTATCTACCAAATTATATATTTCATCGATACATTTTTTACCTCCTGTATTCCAAAATAAGAATGATAATTCCATTATTCAATATAGGTATATTTAGTAAATTTTTCATCATGTTTAAACAACGCCCCAAACATTGTATCCGCTTTTTTATCATAACCAATCAGCACTTCTTTTTTTATTAACTGCAGCTTTGAATTGGCAAGAATAAAATCAACCACTTCTTCATTTTCTTTTGTGAAAACAGAACAGGTGATGTACAAAAAATAACCACCTTGTTTTACATGGGGTAAAACATTTTGTAGTATTTGCTTTTGCAGGTTGCTGTAGTAATCAATTTTTTCTGCTGTAAAGAAATGCAATTGTTCAGGTGTTCTGCCCCAGGTACCGCTACCGCTGCAGGGCACATCGCAGATAATAATGTCTGGTACAAGGAATTTGATATTAGCTGTTGATGAAGTTAAATCTGCAACAAATGAATGATACTTTGTTATTCCTGCTGCTGTAAAGCGTTGCTTTAAATTATGAATGATAGAAGAGCGAACATCAGAAACAGTTAGATCAATATTTCCTAAGACATCTTTTGCTAAAATAGATTTTCCGCCACTTGCTGCGCAACAATCCCATACGCTGATTTGAGATTTCGGATTTGAGATTTCGGATTTTATAGTTTGTAAAAATCCTGTAATGCGCTGCGAAGAATAATCCTGTACAACAGCTTCTTTATTCAATTCAATAACTGTATCAATCTTTGTGTTATTGGCAATGGCTATACAATCCTGCATTGGCTGAGTATATGAAATTCCTGCTGCATCTAATTTTTTTATGACCTGTTCTTTTTTGCCCGGCCGTATTCTTAGAAACAGGTCTGGCTGTATTAAGTGAGATTCCGCAAATGCAGTAGCGTCAATGCCTTCACTTATTTCATCCTGCCAGGGAAAAATATTTTGTATGGAAAAGGGATAACCGATCAATGCTAATTTTTCCGTTATAGAAGCTGTGATGTTTTCTTTCCATGCAGGCCTTAGTTCTGAAATAATTTCATGTGGATCATTTGAACAGAGAAATAATGCAAGCAGTATCCTTTCTGTGGTATCTAAACCCAATTCTGCAAAACCTAAACGGTAATAGCAATAGCAGAGATTGGTTATTTGCCTGCGGTCTCTCGATCCAAACTTTTTATGTAATGCAAAATATTTTTTCAGGAAATCATTGAGCGGTGTGGCACCATCATAGTGCTGTATTATAGTTGCCGCTGTTGCTACATAACCTGTATAAAGATGCGTTTTTGCCATGGCAGCCGTAAAGATAAACCGGTTCGGTTTCTAAAAACGTTTATCTGTACACTGATCGCCAAAGCTGCCATAAAAAAGGAACGCACAAGTGAGTGACACAACAGGCGATGCCACGAAGTACAAAAGCCTGTAACAAAAATTTTTTACCACATATCCATCGGGTTTTCGCAAATGCGGAAGCCTTCGTTAAAGCCATCTATTACAGCTATATCTTCTTTGGTAAGCGTAAAATCGAATATGTTGAAGTTCTCCTGTATGCGTGCAGGATTGGCAGATTTTGGTATGGTAGATACACCATGTTCAATGTTCCACCGGAGTATGATCTGTGCAGGTGTTTTATTGTACTTTTTGCAAAGGCTTTGCAAGCGCTCATCATCAAACTTTTTACCACGTGTAATGGGAGAATAAGACTGCAACTGAATGTTTTTGTCTTTACAAAAATCGAGGGCATCCTTTACAAACAACCATGGTGTAAATTCTATTTGGTTTACAACAGGCTGAATGTTTGCATAGGTTTCGAGTTCATACAGAAAAGGCACGAGGTAGTTTGCCACGCCAATGCATTTAACCCTTTTTTCTTTGTACAATGTTTCCAGTGCCTTCCAGGTTTCTTTGCGTTTGCCTTTTACCGGCCAGTGCACCAGGTAAAGGTCGATGTAACCGATGTTCAGTTTTTTCATGCTTGTATCAAAAGCACGCATGGTATTGTCGTAACCCTGGTCTGGGTTGGCCACTTTGGTTGTTACAAAAACCTCGTGCCTGGCAATACCGCTTTCTCTTATGGCGCTGCCTATTTCGGGTTCGTTATTGTAAGCAGCGGCAGTATCAATTAAACGGTAACCTGTTTCCAAAGCCTTTATAACCGCGGCTTTTGCTTCAGCTTCGTACATGTCGTACACGCCAAGGCCAAGCAATGGCATCTTAGTGCCGTTATTCAGTGTTGTATATGGTTGTTGTACTGCATTCATTGTATAAATATGATTGTTGAAGGAGCCATGAAAATACCAAAGAGCCTTTGTTTACACAAAATAAACAACAATGCAAAAACGCAAAGAACAAGTCTTTGCGTCTTGTACCTGTTTGCGTTTTTGCGTTGGCTGTTATGCACACAATTACTTTACCAGTTTTTCAATCCCAGTAATTTTTCGCCCAGTTCACTCAGCACGGCGGTGTCATATTTTGTCTGTTCCCAGTTGCGTGGGTCTCCCGGAAAAGCGTAGCCCTGCGGCGCAATGCGCTGCTTCCACGAGTTGATGCGCCATTCTTTCAATGCTTCATTGTCTTCTTCTGCAGGCATCATGGAAATATATTGTGCTATACGCACTTTATTGTCGCTCATGTTTGGTCTTATGCCATGTGGCTGCAGGCTGTTGAAGATCAGCAGATCGCCTGCTTCCATTTTTACTTTATCAAAAGTAAAACCGGTTGTGTCTGGTTGAAAATGGTTGCGGTCTTCCGGCTGCGTAAGCTTCCAGGTGTCGTAAGTTCTGAAGAGTTCAGGAATGCATTGAAAGCCGCCCATGTTTTCATCTGTCTGGTCTGCCAGTGCAAGCACGCCCTGCACGTTTACAGGTTTTGTTTCCGGGTCATAATCCCAGTGTATAAAACCTTTGTATTCAAAACCGGGGCGTATGGGAAAATTAAGGTTTGCACGGTCAATCGTTACCCACAGTTTTTCTGTGCCCCAGATGTCTACAAAAGCATCGTACACTTTTTGCATTTGCCGGTTGTTCCAGAGGTGCTGGTTATTGTACACTTCTACCATGCCGGTATTGGTAAGTTCTTTCATTTTCATTTCTGCACGCGGTGCCGTATACCAGGTAGACGGGTCGTTCGGGTCTTTCTCTTCAAACTCCCACAAAAAATCTGCTGTAGCTTTTGCCTGTTCCTTTGGCACGGCATTTTTCACCACGATGTATCCGTTGTTTATCCAGAATTGCCAGTCCGCTTCGCTTAACACACGTAATGGTTTGCCATTACTCCTGTCATTGAGTTTCGTGGTACTGCTTTTTGCGGTAGACGGGTTGCCGGGAATGTCTTTGTGCGCATTGTTTGGTATCATGGTGGGCGCCATCGTGGCTGCCATGGTTTGTTGTTCCATATAGCGTTTTTTTATTTGTTGATGGATAAATTGAGCAGCACACACGGCCTGTGGCTTTTGTTGCAAAACCCGGTTGTAGTGCGGTGCTTGCAAACCTTTACAGGGGTGGTTTTCTGCATCACTTCCGTATTGGTAAGTGCAGCATTTTTCTGTAACAGTTCGCGGAGGTTTGTGGAAAGCTTGTTCATACGGCTGTTGTTGGTTATTCAAAAGTACTGTTGTCAACGGGCTGTTTTCTACACTTGTAATGGCCTGTTTTTGTGCGCTATTGATATTTTACCCGTTTTTTCATTATGCTTATGTCATTTGTGTACAGTTTTTTCTTTTTTAGGTGCCCGGCAGTATTGCTGCTATGTGGCTTCCGTTGCGTCGCACACTTGTACGGTAAGATCGCTTTTCGGCATGGTGCGGCCGGGTGTTGGTTTCAACAGCCTGTACCGGTAGCGCAGGTAAAAAATGTCAGCCGCATGGCATTACACTGCTTTACCTGGCTGCATGTAACCATCACCGGAGCGGCGTGTATACAACACAGGCTGCATTAAACCTTTAAAACGCAATATCTTTGCGCCTTTTATGGCAGCACTAACGTTTACACTGGAACATACTGATAACAGCAGCAAAGCAAGAGCCGGCACCATTACCACCGATCACGGGCAGATAGCCACACCTATTTTTATGCCCGTAGGTACCATTGGCAGCGTAAAAGCCGTAACGCAACAACAGTTAAAAGATGAGATAGGCGCACAGATCATTCTTGGAAATACTTATCACTTATACCTGCGCCCCACCACTGCCGTTATTGAAGCAGCGGGTGGTTTGCACCGGTTCAATGGCTGGCATAAACCAATACTTACAGACAGTGGGGGGTACCAGGTTTTTTCCCTTGCCGAAAACCGTAAGCTTACAGAAGAAGGCGCATTGTTCCAGTCGCACATAGACGGCAGCAGGCACCTGTTTACACCCGAAAATGTAATGGATATACAGCGCAGTATTGGTGCAGATATCGTAATGGCATTTGATGAATGCCCTCCTTATCCCAGCGACTATACATATGCCAAAAAAAGCATGGACCTTACACACCGCTGGCTCGACAGGTGTTTCACGCGTTTTAACAGTACGGAAGATAAATATGGCTATACGCAAAATCTTTTCCCCATCGTGCAAGGCAGTACTTATGAAGACCTCCGGGTTGCCTCCTGCAAATACATTGCCTCGAAAGAGGCAGCAGGTAATGCCATTGGCGGCCTAAGCGTAGGAGAACCCGAAGCAATGATGTACGACCTTACACAACGCTGCACCGAAAACCTGCCTTACGATAAACCGCGTTACCTCATGGGCGTAGGCACACCCTGGAACATCCTGGAGTGCATTAGCCTGGGGGTAGATATGTTTGACTGTGTAATGCCCACACGCAACGGCAGAAATGGTATGTTGTTTACTACCAAAGGTGTCATCAACATCCGCAATAAAAAATGGGCTACAGATTTTTCAGTAATAGACGACGGGCTACAATGCGAAACCAGCAACTATTACAGCAAAGCCTACCTGCGCCACCTGTTTGTGGCCGATGAAATACTGGGGTTACAGATTGCCAGCATACACAACCTGGCATTCTACCTGTGGCTGGTGGGTGAAGCAAGAAAACACATTACAGCCGGAGATTTTCAGGCATGGAAAACTTCCACCATAGAAGTACTTAAACAGCGTTTATAACAACTTTGCAACACGTTTTCCTATACATTTGGCGGTAATTGCCATAAAGCAGGCAGCTTCATGAAAAAACTCGACTGGTACATACTCAAAAAGTTTTTTACTACTTTCTTTTTTTCCATCTTTCTCTTTACGGTAATCGCCGTGGCAGTAGACATCAGCGAGAAGACCGATGATTTTGTTGCCTCTAAGCTCGGTGCCACAGATATTATCATGAAGTATTACCTGGGCTTTGTACCATACATCATTGCATTGCTTTTTCCATTGTTTGTATTTATAGCCGTTATCTTTTTTACTTCCAAACTGGCGCTTAAAAGTGAGCTGATTGCCATATTGGCCAGCGGTACCAGCTTCAACAGAATGATGCGCCCTTATTGGGTTGGGGGCATTACGCTTGGCATTTTACTGGCAGTTGGCGCTAACTTTTACCTGCCTGTGGCCAATACCATCAGAACAACATTCGAGGCAAAATATGTAAACGTAAACTCCAGCTACGACCCGCTGGTGCGCAGCAGCCGCAGCATTTATTTCAGGATAGACTCTTTTACATACGCAGGCATCCGTAATTACGATACTGCTGCAAAAGCCGGCGGTCCATTCTTTATGCACCGCATAAAAAATGATGAACTGGTATATAACCTGCGTGCCGAAAATATAAAGTGGGATACGGCCATTAAAAACTGGCGCCTGCAAACGGTGATTGAGCGTAACATCAATGGCATGAAGGAAAAAGTGGCGTTTATGCAAAAGAAAGATATGCAGTTCAACTTTAAACCTTTCGATCTAAGCCGTGATGAATACGCCAAAGATAAACTGACCACACCCGAGCTAAAAGAGTTTATGGCACTGGAAAGGCTGCGTGGCTCAGAAGGGCTGAATGCACTGGAGATCGAACAATATAAGCGGCTTACCACGCCGCTTGCGGTAATCATTCTCACCATTATTGGTGCGGCTATTGCCAGCCGGAAAGTGCGTGGCGGCAGCGGTGCGCATATTGCGTTGGGCATTGTACTGGCTGTAACTTTTATATTAATGGACCGCTTTTCAACCATCTTTTCTACCAAGGGCAACCTGCCGCCTGTTATAGCAGCGTGGATACCTGATGTAACGTTTACATTTATTGCCGTTTATATTTACCGCAAAGCGCCTAAGTAATGGTTTTAACCAACAATTGCATAAATACTGCTGTTATTAGAATGCAGTTAGAAAGTAAATTTCAATGCTGCAATGCAGGCTGGTAAAGCCTTTGAGGCGTGTATGGCAGCTTTTGTTTTAGTGGTGTTGTACCGCATAAAATGCGGCTGTGTTTTTTTGATAACATTATTATATTTCTTTTGTAATTCAAAGGCAAGTTGTTTTACCTTTACCGCAATCGCACCGTGATGAGTAACGATCTGAAGTACAAGAGTGCGACGCAACAGGCGATGCCATAGAATGCCAAAGCCCGGTCCCAAAAATTATTTTTACCCGTATTAATTTCCCGGAATATATCACCAACTAAAATATATACACGGCAATGGATATTTTAAAGGAGCGTTTCAAAGCAAAAGCAGATGCAGCAGCAGCAGAGATCAAGGACTTGCTGAAAGAACATGGCAATAAAAAAGTAGGAGAGGTTACATTATCACAGGTTTACCAGGGCATGCGCGGCATTACCGGTCTTGTAACAGAGACCAGCCTTTTGGATGCGCAGGAAGGTATTCGTTTTCGCGGCTATTCCATTCCGGAACTGCAGGAGAAACTGCCAAAAGCAAAAGACGGCAGCGAACCTTTGCCCGAAGGCCTTTTCTTCCTGATGTTACTGGGAGAACTGCCTTCTGAAGAAGATACCAATAAAATAACTTCCATTTTACAGCGCCGCAGCCATGTGCCTGCACACGTGTTCGATGCTATTGATGCGCTGCCTATAACCACGCACCCGATGACGATGTATGTTGTGGGTGTAATGGCACTGCAGACAGAAAGTGTGTTTGCAAAAAAATATGCAGAAGGCCTTAATAAAAAGGACTACTGGGATGCTACTTTTGATGATGCACTTACATTGATTGCCCGCCTGCCACGCATTGCAGCATATATCTATCGCCGTAAGTATAAAAACAGTGAACATATACAGCCCAATGGCCTGCTCGACTGGTCTGGCAATCTTGCCCACATGATGGGTTTTAACGATGAGCGGTTTCATGAACTCATGCGTTTGTACATGACCATACATGCAGACCATGAAGGTGGCAACGTATCTGCACATACTACGCACCTGGTAGGTTCTGCATTAAGCGACAGCTATCTTTCTTATGCTGCCGGTATGAACGGGCTTGCCGGTCCGCTGCATGGCCTGGCCAACCAGGAAGTGATCAAATGGATATTCGAAATGCAGGCAGAAATTGGCTCGGACGACCCTACACCGGAGCAGATAGCCGACTATGTACAGCAAACACTAAAATCCGGCAAAGTAGTGCCCGGTTACGGCCACGCTGTATTGCGCAAAACAGATCCCCGCTTTACTGCGCAAATGGAGTTTGGTAAAAAACATATGCCCGATGATAAACTGGTAAAAACTGTTTGGAAAATATACGAAACAGTGCCGCCAATCTTACAGTCACTTGGCAAAATTAAAAACCCATGGCCAAATGTAGATGCCCACAGCGGTGCGCTGCTCGTGCATTTCGGCTTAAAAGAATACGAGTTTTATACTGTATTGTTTGCCGTTAGCCGTGCGTTGGGTGTATTGGCAAGTCTTATCTGGGACAGGGCCTTGGGTTTCCCGCTCGAAAGGCCAAAAAGCGTTACAACAAATGCCGTAAAAATGTGGCTCGAGGGCAAAGAAGAAATCTGGGATTAATCCATAAAAACATTTCGTTATACAAGCCTTGCAGCAATGCAGGGCTTTTTTTATTGGTGGCAGGCAGTAGTTTTCATGGCATCGGCGGTTGTGTCACTCACTTGTGCGTTCCGTTTGTATGGCGGCTGCAGCGCTCCGGGCCTGTCACCGCTATATTACAGGTGCATGTTAACTGTTGAAAAGCCGGTGACATCTTTCAATTGTTCCACCACGTTAAAAATAATCGGGCAGCGCTGGTAATGCATAAAAATGGCAAACAGCCTTTTGGTAAAGCCCGCATGGTGCAGGCCGGGAAATTCGCGGCACTCAGCAGGCCTTGCTTCGTACACAGTACATTTGTTATCTGCCAGAAAGTGGCAGGGAATGTTGTTCATAACGGCCAGCGTGCCCTGCGATGAGCGCTCTACATAACGTTCATAAAAATCGTCTGTGTGCATATGAAGGTGCCGGGCCAGGCGCTCTGCATCCTGCCCGTCTACATTGATCATAAGACTGCGGCAGCAGTTGCCACACGCCGTACAATCTATTTGTGGAGTAATTTCTTTATCAAGTGCAAAAACGGCTGCATCTATTGCAGCAACATCCTGTTCCTGTAAAAACTGTTTGAAAAGATCGTTTTCTGTTTCTTTTTCAGCCGCTGTAAGTGCAAGTACTGCAAGGTCTGTAACTGGCATGTGGCGTGCAAGGTAGTATAATATTTCAGGGAAAGTTGATCACCAGCCTTACATTGTCATTCATGTATGGCCCGCCGGGGTAGTGTGCCGTGTAGTCGAGGTTAAGCCAGTATTCACCATCATTTTCGTGGTAATAAATGCGGTTGATTTTATCGTACTCGAAAAACTGTATAATGGCGGCCTGGGCTATTTCGAAATCATTCTTATCACCGATATACATTTCCGGGTACATGTGGCCATCTACAATAACCAGCCTGCATGTGGCGCCAATGCTCATGAGGCAGGCGGCCATGAGTATACTGTGGTCGTCACAGTCTCCGCCAAGACCATTCAGGATTGTTTCCCGGGGTGTGGCGTAATATTCATCCCGCTGAAAGTCTGACACATATTTAAAACTAAGGTTAATGTATTTAAACAAGGAAAAATAACGGGTAAGTGCCCGGTATTTGTAATTGTATTCATCAAAATAATCGAGCGAATGAGTAACCGAAAAATTACGTACAAGAGAATCCTGGTATTGCACTTTTGCTTTAACCAGCCTGATCACTTTTTGCTCGCTGTTTTCAAATAAGTGAGGGTTAAAGCTTAATTCATCTACCTGTTTTTTTTCGCGTATGCTCCAGTTTTGGTTAACGAGGGTTTTGTAACCGCTGGCTATGTTTGTAAAAGTGTAATTACTGTTGAACTGGTTATAGACCAGTATGCCCAAAACTACCAGGAATGCAGGTATTACCAGTGGTTTTACCAGCCATTGCATTAGACGGATGATGATGATGGAAACTACCAGGGCAATAATCAGGTCTACATTCCAGTCGCCGATAAAAACCGGCGGAATAAACCTGCACAGAAACGGAGCCAGGGGTATAATACACAATATACCGGCAATGTTTATTAAAATTTGCTGTGTTGTTGTATAATGCTTTTTTACTGCTTCAGGACTCATTAGGCTTTTTACGATCTGTTTTCTTTTGACGTTATACTTTACAAATTTAAAACCAGCCGCCTGCGAACCGGTTTTTGTACGCATGTAAATACGTTAAAATTCACGTGTGTATTATGTTACAGCCGAAAAATGTTTTATCCACAGCCATGGCGGTTTTGTAGAAAAGTAAACCTGAAAAACTAACTTGTACGGCTAAATTTGCACGAAATAGCTGCCACGGTGCATTACCTGTACGGTGTTGGAAATATACCTCTGGCGTTTGCAGGCCTCCGGGTTTACCACTTTGCAGTTAAATGTGCTTCATTCAGTAAAGCGGGTTGCACCATGCTGCGTAATGTTTTTACAGTACAGGAGTGCGACGCAACGGCAGCTCAATAGTAGTAATACAGTTTGGTTCATACATAAAAATCAGGACTTACACATATGGCAGAATCGAAAGATACAAACCTGTTTGAATATACCGAAGACAGCATCAGGAGTCTTGACTGGCGTGAGCATATCAGGTTGCGGCCGGGTATGTATATTGGTAAACTTGGCGACGGCTCTGCGCCTGACGATGGTATTTACGTGCTGGTAAAAGAGGTGCTCGATAACTGTATTGATGAACACATGATGGGGTATGGTAAACAGATCGAAATTACCATTGAAGGAAAAGGTGTAACAGTGCGTGATTATGGCCGTGGCATACCGCTGGGCAAAGTGGTGGATGTGGTAAGTAAAATAAATACCGGCGCCAAGTACGACAGTAAGGCATTTCAGAAAAGCGTGGGTTTGAACGGGGTGGGTACCAAAGCCGTGAATGCGCTGAGCCATTATTTTAAAGTAGAAAGCTACCGCGATGGAAAAGCTAAAGCGGCAGAGTTTGAAAAAGGTGTGCTGGTAAAAGATCACAAGGAAGCAAAGACCGGTGAATCAAATGGCACCATGGTAACATTTATACCGGACGATACGGTATTTAAAAACTTTCATTTTATACACGAGTATCTCGATAACCTTTTATGGAACTACTGCTACCTTAATGCGGGGCTTACCATTTTGTTCAACGGTAAAAGATACGTGAGCCGAAATGGTTTGCTGGACCTGCTGAAACGCAAAACAAATGAAGACGAGATCCGCTACCCGATCATTCATTTAAAAGGCGAGGATATTGAAGTAGCCATAACACACAACAATGACTACGGCGAAGACATATTCTCTTTTGTAAACGGGCAGTATACCACGCAGGGTGGTACACACCAGCAGGCTTTCAGGGAGGCATTTGTAAAAACGGTAAGGGAATTTTTTAAGAAAGACTATGATGCAGCAGATATTCGCCAGAGTATTGTTGCTGCCATTGCTGTGCGTGTACAGGAGCCTGTATTTGAGAGCCAGACAAAAACAAAACTTGGCAGCTCTGTAGTATACGAGGGCGGGCCTACGATGAAGAATTTTGTAAGCGATTTTTTCTCCAGGGAACTGGATAATTACCTGCACAGAAATCCGGCAGTGGCAGAAGGTTTGAAAAAAAGGATAGAACAAAGTGAGAAAGAAAGAAAAGAACTGGCTGGTATAAAAAAGCTGGCCAACGAAAGAGCCAAAAAAGCCAACCTGCATAATAAAAAGCTGCGCGACTGCAAAGTGCATTATAACGAAGAGCCGCCCACAAAAGGGAAAGAAGCTTTTGTGGCATTGCAAAACAACTCTACCATTTTTATTACCGAAGGCGACAGCGCCAGCGGAAGCATTACCAAAAGCAGGCACGTAGAAACACAGGCTGTGTTTAGTTTGCGTGGTAAGCCGCTCAACTGTTTTGGACTAACCAAAAAGATTGTATACGAGAATGAAGAGTTTAACCTGCTGCAGCATGCTTTGAATATAGAAGACGGTTTGGAAGGTTTGCGCTATAATAACATTGTTATTGCAACAGATGCAGACGTAGATGGTATGCACATACGACTGTTGATAATGACCTTCTTTTTGCAGTTCTTTCCAGACCTGGTGAAGCAGAACCATGTACATATACTTGAAACACCGCTGTTCCGGGTGCGTAATAAACAGGAGACGATCTATTGTTACGATGAAGCAGAAAAAAAGGCCGCGATAAAAAAACTGGGTGGCAAGCCCGAGATAACCCGTTTTAAAGGGTTGGGCGAAATATCTCCGGAAGAGTTTGGAAGATTCATTGGTGAAGACATGCGTACACAACCCGTGATACTGGAGCAGGGAGATCATATTCAGAACCTGCTGGAATATTTTATGGGTAAAAACACGCCCGAAAGACAGGAGTTTATCATTGATAATCTACGGGTAGAATTAGACCTGGTAGAGGAAACCGACAAGCATTAACAATGTACATTCACCGCCAGGAATTGAATAAAAGAAAACAACGTCATCGTTGAAAAGTCATTTCTATTTGGCGGAAGAATTGTTGCATTATTTCTTCAACTGAAAGAAAGGTAGCACAAGCGCTTTAGGCATTTTACAGGAATCAGGTTTACTGGATGAATAACCTGCAGCATCTGTCAACATTGATTGCGAAAAGTTATTGATAGTCTTACTGCAATTCTTCGTTCTTCGTAATCATGCGTTATTAATTTTTAATTATTAAGTATACATGTTACACATCGTTTTCCAGGAAGCAGATATAGCCGTTTTACAAAAGGCCATTGAGTTAGATGAAACAATGGCTGGTGAGGTCTGGATCATTAAAGATGATTTTGCTGTTGGCCCTGTCAGCAACATATACGATACTGATGGTTACCAGGCGCGCAGAGACTGGTGGAAGGCATTGTTGGAATCTTCTCCCTACACTGAACAGATCGATCTGGTAGACGATAAAATGACCGTACATAACCTGCTAAAGAAAATGGACGAAGAACCTGCCGCCGACCTGTGGATATGGATGGGCCAGAACCAGCATGATGTGTGCGGCTACTACTGGTTAATGAGCCAGCTAAAAAATTACCAGGGCAGGGTGCACGTGTTGTACATGAATAACCTGCCATTCATCAATGAGAAGGGCGGTATATTTTACCCTGTGGCCTTGCATGAAATTCAGCCAAAAGAATTCCTGAAAGCTAAAAAACTTGCCAGGCCAATAACGCTCAGCGAGTTTGAAGTGGACCCTGATGAGTGGAAAAAACTGTGTACCGAAAATGGCGTGGTGCGCATACTTGATGGTGGTAAGAAGATCGTAAGTAAAACAGCAGACTACTATGATAAAGACATACTAAGCGCTGTAACTGCAGAACCGCAGAAGCTTGCCAGAATACTTACCACCATATTGGGCAAAATGAAAGTAAGAACAGGTGATGTGTTTCTTGTGTGGCGCATAAAAGAACTGGTTGCCGCAGGAAAACTTGAGGCAACAGGAGACTGGGCCAAAGGCTGGAAAGAAATGACCATTCGGCTGGCCGGCGCGCCGGTAAGCGAACCAGCTACGGCGCCATAATATGGCTGCATGGTACTGTGTAGCCACAGGCTGCAACATGTGGCGGCAGCACAACTGCACAAGACCGGGTAATAAGCAAATGATACACATCAAATATATACATCATGTGGCCATACTTACCGACAATTATTTGTTGAGTAAGCAGTTTTATACCGATATTCTCGGTTTCGAAATCATTGCCGAAACATACCGGGCAGAAAGAGATTCATATAAACTCGATCTTGCCATAAACGGCTTGTACCAGGTAGAGCTTTTTTCTTTTCCCGATTACAGGGAGCGCGGCTCTTACCCCGAAGCAAAAGGCCTGCGCCACCTGGCATTCGCGGTAGAAAATGTTGAAAGTGCCGCCGCATATTTAAAGAGCAGAAGTGTTGCAGTGCAGGATGTGCGTATTGATGAATTAACAGGAAAAAAGTTTGTGTTCTTCCTGGACCCAAACGGTCAGCCGCTGGAGCTGTATGAAATATAAGGTAGCAGGCAGCAGTACATATGGCATCTGCTGTTGTGTCACTCACTTGTACGTTCTGTTTTCATGGCAGCTGCGGCGTTCCTCAATGCGGCATTGCAGGGGGTATAAGCTTCTTTACGGCTGGGAAAAAGATTATTAGAATAGTGTATCATTATTGCGAAGATGGCACCTGGAACTGTTGCATAATGAGATGCTGTACAAGTGTGCGACGCAACAGGCGATGCCACAAAATGCAAAAGCCCGGCCCATAATTTTCTGAATAGTATACATTTGAATTTTGATAGATACAACATGGCGAAAGAAAGAAAAGAAATAGACCTCTCTAACGAAAATGGCGTACAGGGCCAGTATAAAAACTGGTTTCTCGATTATGCCTCTTATGTAATACTCGAACGTGCCGTGCCTGCTGTAGAAGACGGCCTGAAGCCCGTGCAGCGCCGCATTCTCCACGCCATGAAAGAAATGGACGATGGCCGTTTTAATAAAGTGGCCAACATTATTGGCCAGTCTATGCAATACCACCCGCATGGCGATGCCAGCATTGGAGAAGCGCTGGTAAATATGGGGCAAAAAGACCTGCTGATAGAAACACAGGGAAACTGGGGCGATGTAAGAACAGGCGATGACGCTGCTGCGCCAAGGTATATCGAGGCACGGCTTTCGAAGTTTGCGCTGGAAGTGGCATTCAATGCCAAGACCACCGAATGGCAGTTGAGTTATGATGGCCGTAAGCTGGAGCCTGTTGTGCTGCCTATGAAGTTTCCGCTGGTGCTGGCACAGGGTGCAGATGGTATTGCGGTAGGGTTGTCTACCAAAATATTACCACATAATTTCCTGGAGCTGTGCGAGGCTTCAATCAAATACCTGCGCGGCAGGAAGTTTGAACTTTACCCCGATTTTCTTACCGGCGGTATGATGGATGCCACCAACTACAACGAAGGTAAACGCGGCGGTAAAGTACGTGTAAGAGCCATTGTGGAAGAGGTGGATAAAAAAACACTGGTGATCAAAAGCGTGCCGTATGGGGTAACCACTTCCTCATTGATGGATTCTATTGTAAAAGCCAATGACCAGGGTAAACTAAAAATTAAAAAGGTAACAGATGCCACCGCTAAAGATGTGGAGATACAAATAGAACTGGCTGCCGGTATTTCCCCGGATATAACCATTGATGCGTTGTATGCGTTTACAGATTGTGAGGTAAGTATTTCGCCCAACTGCTGCGTTATTGTAGACCAGAAACCGCGTTTTGTTGGCGTGCATGAGTTGCTGAAAATTTCTGCTGATAATACCCGCAACCTGCTGCAGAAAGAACTGGAAATTAAACTGGCAGAGCTCGAAGACAAATGGCATTATACTTCGCTGGAGAAAATATTCTTTGAAGAAAAAATATACAAAGAGCTGGAGCAAAAGCATGAAACCTGGGATAAAGTGATTGCTGCGATCGACAAAGCTTTTGGGCTTTATAAAAAGAAGCTGAAGAGAGAGATAAAAAGAGAAGATATTATAAAGCTTACTGAAAAACCGGTGAGAAGAATTTATCGCCTCGATATTAATGAACTGAATGAACAGATCAAAGGAATTGAAGCCGAGATAAAACAGGTACAATTCGACCTCGACCATCTTACAGATTATGCCGTAGCATATTTTGAAAACCTCATCAAAAAATATGGTAAAGGCAGGGAACGTAAAACCGAGATAAGGCCGTTTGATACCATTACGGCAAAACAGGTGGCCATTGCCAATACCAGGATATATGTAAACCGCGCAGAAGGCTTTATAGGTACGGGTTTGAAGAAAGATGAGCTGCTTACCGAATGTTCAGATCTTGATGACATCATCGTGTTTACAAAACGCGGTATCATGAAGATCGTGAAAGTGGCGGATAAAGTTTTTATTGGTAAAGACATCATACATGCGGCAGTGTTTCTTAAAAATGATGAACGCACCACGTATAACATGATCTATACAGACCACAACTCAGGAACCAGTTATGCCAAGCGCTTCAACGTTACCGGTATTACCCGCGATAAAGAATATGATCTTACCAAAGGTGAAAAAAGCAAAGTGCAATATTTTACCGCCAACCCCAATGGCGAGGCAGAAGTGGTAAAGATTACACTCAGCCCCAACTGCACCGCCCGCAATAAAGAGTTCGATTTTTATTTTGAAGAGCTCGAAATAAAAGGCCGCAGCAGCATCGGCAACCAGGTTACAAAATATCCGGTGCGCACGGTTAAACTAAAAGAAAAAGGCAGGTCAACACTCGAAGGCCGCAAGCTTTGGTTCGATGATGTGTATGGCAGGCTGAATAACGAAGAAAAAGGAACATACCTCGGCACGTTCGAAGACGAAAAAATTCTTGTGGTATACAGCGATGGCAATTACGAGTTAACCGACACTGAACTTACCCAGCGCTTTGATGCAGACAAGATCGTGCTCATAGAAAAGTTCAACCCTGGTAAAGTTATCACCGCTGTTTACCTGGAAAACGAAAAGCAGCAGTACAACGTAAAAAGATTCAGGATTGAGACCACCACTTTGCATAGCAAATTCTTCTTCATCAAAGAAGGTGACGGCAACCGTATTGAAGCCGTAACAACACTTGACGAACCGATACTCGTAGTGCAAACAGGGCGGGGCCAGCAGGTACGCAAAGCAAAGTTCAAGATAAGCAAGATGGTAGAAGTAATGGGCTGGAAAGCAATTGGCGCAAAACTTATGGATTATAGCAAGTCTGTGGAAATGGAATGGGAAAAGCGCGAAGAAGAAAGCAATAAACAGCAGGCAGAATTATTCTAAACTGCATAGCGGTATTGGCATGGTTTTGTTTGGTTGCCCGGCAGTTGAATATGCATGAGGCTTCCGTTGCGTCGCACACTTGTACGGTAGTTTTTTATGGCAGCAGCTCCGGGTGCAACAGCGCAACAGTTGCCCGTAATACTTAATGTGTTTGCGCATCTTTCATGTAAGTTAACAGGCGTAGTATAAATTTTTTCACCGTCATAATCAGATACAAATGAACAGGCAGTTGATAATATTGGCAGCAGCATTGGTTACGTTATTAACGGTAAGCTGCGTTAGCAAGAAGAAATACCTTGAATCACAGGTGGCCATACGTTACCTCCGGTACGATAGTACACAACTTGCCAATAAAGTAAGCAGCCTTACCACCACTGTAGCTGATCTGCAGCTGCAGGTGGCAGACCAGAAAAAACTGATTGATGAATTGCAAAAGAAAAATGCAGACCTGCAGGCGTCTGCTTCGTTCACGCAGACTGAATTATCGCAGCGGCAAAAAGAATTGGCAGAGCAGCAGCAGAAACTTAATCAACTGCAAAGTTTGCTGGATCAGCAAAAGCAAAAATCTGAAGCGCTGCGCAAGAAAATGACCGATGCGCTCAGCGGCTTTGCAGCAAGTGATCTTACTGTTGCTCAAAAGAACGGCAAGGTGTATGTAAGCCTTAGTGAGAACCTGCTGTTTCCATCAGGCAGTGCTGTTGTAAATGTACAGGGCAAAGAAGCGCTTGGTAAACTGGCCGGCGTGTTAAATGCCAATCCTGATATCAGTATAAACATTGAGGGCCATACAGACTCTATTCCTATCCGCAGAACATATGAAGATAACTGGGCATTGAGCCTTGCACGCTCTGCCTCCATTGTAAGAATACTTACCAAAGATTACAGTGTAGATCCTGTAAGAATCGTTGCATCAGGCCACAGTGAGTATGACCCTGTAGAAAGTAATGCCACCAATGAAGGCCGCGCAAGAAACAGGCGTACAGAAATTATCTTATCTCCCAAACTGGATGAATTGTATAAACTGCTGGAACAATAAAAAGACTTTCTGAACGTGATAGCGATAATAACAATCGCGTGATGAAGAAAATACGAATCATAATTTTATACACCTTGCTATTTTGCACAGGTGTTTTTTTATGCCTCATTTTTATTCCACGTACTTACGATGTGCCAAAAGCAAACACAAATAAAAACGTAAGCTTTTGGCAAATGCATAGTGGTTCTGCTATAGCATATACAAAGCTTAATGCAAAGGGTACACAAAAACCTTATCCTGTAATATACCTGCATGGAGGTCCGGGCGGACATTATTCAAACGATAATATTGCTACGCTTCAGGTTTTGGCAGACAGTGGTTATACGGTGTACCTATACGACCAGGTTGGCGGTGGAAACTCTTCGAGGCTTGAACATATTCGGGATTATACTGTGCAAAGGCATATTGCAGAACTGGAAGAAGTAATTGAAAAAACAGGAGCAGAAAAAGTTATTCTTATAGGTCAATCATGGGGTGCTATTTTGGGAACTCTATATTTGGTTGACCATAGTGATAAAGTTGATAAAATAATTCTCACCTGTCCCGGCCCCATTTATCCTTATAACGATAGAGCCGTAAAGGAAAAAATACCTGACAGCCTGCATTTCAAAACGCCTCATTATTCCAATAAAGATGGCAATATACTGGCAGCTAACCTGAGAACAGATGCAATGGCATTTATGGCAACAAATTTTGGTAAAAAGCTTGCCGGTGATGCAGAAGCTGATGCTTTTGCTGCTTATAGCAATGCGCTTGTAAACAGATCTTGTGTTTGTGATACGGCGAACATCAGTAAACTGAATCGAGAAGCGGGAAACGGTTATTATGCGCAATTAATGACATACCTGAACCTGACAAAAATTACTGATAAACGCAATATTTTTAGAAACACCGGTACTAAGATGCTTGTTATGAAAGGAGCATGCGATAACCAGCCGTGGGATGCAACAAATGAGTACCTGGCACTCTTTAAAAATAGCCGGCTGATGTTTATTCCTGGTGCGGGGCATTTTATTTTTATTGAACAACCACAACTGTATACATCTTACATACTCGGTTTTCTGAACGAATAAATGATTTGTTCTGCAATTAAAAGTCATGTGCATTTTTCTATTAAACTAAACTCATATCACTCCGCGCATTACTTCTTTACCTCTGTGGTTGAAAAAAATAAGACGAACACAGTGTACTCAGCAACCTGCCGCCATGAGAAACTACCGTACAAGTGTGCGACGCAACAGGCGATGCCACAAAGTGCTGATGCCGGGTTCATACATTAACTGGCGTTAGTTTAAACGTAAAATTGTTTGCAGCTTGTAAATCGCTAAACATTTACATTTGCAGTCCGTTTAACCAACCAAAAAAAATCGAACGAGCATGAGTCAAAAAATTAAAGTTGCCAATCCCGTTGTTGAACTGGACGGAGATGAGATGACACGCATCATCTGGAAATTTATCAAAGAGAAACTGATCCTTCCCTATATAGACGTTGATATAAAGTACTATGACCTTGGTATGGAATATCGCGATGAAACAAACGACCAGGTTACGGTTGATGCAGCCAATGCAATAAGGCAATATGGTGTAGGTATTAAATGCGCCACCATTACGCCCGATGAGGCACGCGTGGAAGAGTTTAAGCTGAAACAAATGTGGAAGAGCCCTAACGGCACCATTCGTAACATACTTGATGGTACAGTATTTCGTGAGCCGATCGTTTGTAAAAACGTACCACGCCTGGTGCCTAACTGGACAGCACCGATTTGTATTGGCCGCCACGCTTTTGGAGACCAGTACCGTGCTACAGATTTTGTGACCAAAGGCAAGGGTAAGCTTACCATAAAGTTTGAAGGCGAAGATGGCACAACACAGGAGTTTGAAGTATTCAACTTTAAAGGTGATGGTGTTGCGCTTGCTATGTACAACACAGATGAAAGCATTAAAGGTTTTGCGAGAAGCTGCTTTAACACTGCATTACAGAAGAAATGGCCTTTGTATCTTTCAACAAAGAATACCATTCTTAAGAAATACGATGGTCGCTTTAAAGATATTTTTGAAGACATTTACCAGAATGAATTCAAAAAAGATTTTGATGCTGCAGGCATTACGTATGAGCACCGTTTGATTGATGACATGGTTGCTTCTGCATTGAAATGGAATGGCAATTTTGTATGGGCCTGTAAGAACTACGATGGCGATGTGCAGAGCGATACGGTGGCACAGGGTTTTGGATCATTGGGTTTAATGACTTCTACACTTGTAACGCCTGATGGTAAAGTGATGGAAGCTGAAGCTGCGCACGGTACCGTTACACGCCACTACCGCGAGCACCAGAAAGGTAAGCCAACCTCTACCAACCCGATTGCTTCCATCTTTGCATGGACAAGAGGTTTGGAGTTTCGTGGTAAGCTGGATAACAACCAGGAGCTTATCGATTTTTGTCATGCACTGGAAGCTGTTTGTATTGAAACAGTGGAAAGCGGGAAAATGACTAAAGACCTTGCGGTATGTATATACGGCAACAAGGTTAACCACGGCGAACATTATCTGTATACAGAAGAGTTCCTGGATGCACTTGATACCAACCTGAAAGCTAAGTTGGTAAAGTAATGCAGCCAATCGATATTTTATAAAGCCGGTACACTCGTGCCGGCTTTTTTTTGAGCCAGGCGGCGGCGGAAGGTGAATGGGCAATGGTGAGGGGTGAAGGGTGAAGGGTGAATGGTGAGTAGTAGATTTGAGGTGTGAAACGAAGACTGAAGCGGAGGGAATTTTATTGAAGGAAATTAGCTTTAAGCGTTTTACGTTTCCCGCCTCACGTTTCACGTCTCACGTCTCATGATTCAAACAAAATCCTTACCGTCTGGTAAAGCAGCCTGTTTTGCATGTTGGAAGCATTGGCATAGCGCTGCAGGCCGAATAAACCCGCCACGTTGCCTTTGTTGATGGCAATTTCAAGGTAACCTCCAGCATTGAAAAAGGCCAGGTTTTCGCCGGGTTGTACGGCAGCATAATTATCGCTGATCCTTGTAATGAATTCACTGTTGCGCATCAGTACAATCCGGAAACTTCTGCCCGCCCGTATTTCTTCAAATTCACTTTTGGTAACGTTCAATACCACATTCTCAAAGTTGTCAATAAAGATGATCTGGCTGTCAATCCAATCTGTACCCACGGCAGAGCGCATGGGATATTTTTCTTCAATGTCTTTGACTTCTGTAGTGTCTGGTTTTTTACCCGTGATCATTTGCTTTATACAATCTGCAATCAGCTTTGTGGCATCAAGCAGGCTTTTGGCAGTGGCCGGTATAGGTATTGCTTTTATATCAACCGGTTTCGATTGAGTGATCATGGTAAGGATGCCATTGTCCGGGCAAATAATGTACTGGCTGTTGTATTCAGCCAGCAGCATGCGTTTCGGGTGTTGGTCAAAGAAGTTTACGATGATAATATGAAAGGTGTCGCCGGGAAAATAGCCGAAAGCATTGCCACAGATGTAAGCAGCCTGCTGGTAGTCAAACGCTGTTAACTGGTGAGAGATGTCTGCAATAGCGCAGTCAGGCATAGCAGTTAGAAGCTGGCCTTTTATTGCGCCAACCAGGTAATCATTCAGGCCGATATCGCTTGAGAGAGTTATTACAGGCATGCAGATAGTACAAATGTGAACCGGTTATTTAACCAACTCACCGTTTTTAAAAAAGAATTTATGAACGAGTTTATCAGTTAAAGAGGGAATCAGTTTGTTCAATAAAACGGTACGTTTATCATCTGACGAAAAGATGAGTGTGCGTTTTTTCTTTTGTATGGCATCCAGTATTTGTGTGGCGCAGTCTTCGGCACTCATCAGGATGCCCTCTTCCAGCGGAGAGGCGCCCTGTGGTGTACCGTCTTTGGTAAGTGCGGCATTGCGGATGTTGGAAGCGGTAAAGCCAGGTGATACCCACATCACATGCACTCCGGTTTCAAGCAGCTCTGTGCGCAAGGCCTCCATAAAACCGTTCATGGCAAATTTAGAAGCCGAATAGCCTGCGCGGCCGGGCAAACCACGGAAACCGGCTATAGAAGAAACCGCTACAATGGTACCCTGTTGTTTGGTAATATATGGCAGGGCATACTTGCTGAAATATACAGTACCCCAAAAATTGATGTCCATCACTTTTCTCATGGTATCTATGGCAACGTCTTTAAACATGGCACGCATGGAAATGCCAGCATTGTTAATGAGTATATCGATAGCCCCATATGTTTTGATCACATCATCAATAAAAAGTTTGCATTCATTTTCATTACTTACATCCATGGCAGATGTAAACAATGATTTGCCCGCATGCATTTTTCCAAGCTGGTACAGCTTATCAAAATTGCGGGCACATGTAGCCACCCTGGCACCTTGCTGCAGCAATGATTCTACCAATGCTTTTCCTATACCGTCTGAGCCTCCCGTTACAATGACTACCTTATTGCTGAAATAAGACATATACTTTGTTTAATGATGGCAAAAGTAAATGTTAATCCCATGACTGAAATGGTTTTAAGACTTTCAATTTATGCAGTGTGTTGTATGTTTAGTGAGAGATAAAGTTGCAGCAAAGAAAATAGCCGGGTGAACAAAAATGAAATGCGTGTGTTACTATACGCGACGATGGGATTTTTTTAGCAGGCCAGAAAAAAAATGAGTAAAAGTTTGGGGGAATAGTGTTTTGGCCTATTTTTGCACTCCCAAAACAAAGGGGTACTGCAAAGTACAAGGAGATTCCGTAGCTCAGTTGGTAGAGCAATACACTTTTAATGTATGGGTCTTGGGTTCGAGTCCCAACGGGATCACAAAAAGTAAAGCCGCTGCAAAGCGGCTTTTTCTTTTTTCTTATCGATTACTAATCTTATCCATTATTCTCCACACTTTTCTTTTTGTCCGTCGTTGAAACTCATTGCACTAACAAAAGGCAGAGTATTTGTAACCTTAATCAATGATAACTTTTGTTGCGTAGTGTGATATGGTTCTTTGAGTGAACACAAGCGGGATTCACTATGCTGCAATGCTTGTTGCAGTACAAGTGAGTGACACAACAAAAGCTTCATAGCAGCAATGCAGCCGGTATCAAAATCTTACAAAAATTATTCAACAGATACTCATGGAAAAGAAACTTAACGGGCAGGTAGCTATTATTACAGGCAGCAGCAGGGGTATTGGTGCAGCGTGCGCAAAAGAGATGGCAAAGGCAGGCGCAACAGTGATCATCAATTACCCTTCAGCGAAAAGTAAGGAGACGGCAGATAAAGTGGTAAGTGACATACACAAAGAAAGTGGGAAGGCTTCAGGCATTCAATGCGATGTAAGCAAAGAAGCAGAAGTGATTGAGATGTTCCGCAAAGTGGTTGAGCAATATGGAACGGTAGATATACTCGTTAATAATGCCGGACTGCAGCGTGATGCAAGCTTTACAGACATGACGCTGGAAGACTGGAACTTTGTGATAGGCGTAAACCTTACCGGGCAGTTTCTGTGTGCCCGTGAAGCGATAAAAGAATTTTTGCGCCGGGGCAAAACAGATTTGTCTAAGGCTATCGGCAAGATCATTTGCATGAGCAGCGTACATGAAGTGATACCATGGGCGGGCCATGTAAATTATGCCGCCAGTAAAGGTGGTGTTATGCTGATGATGAAAAGTCTTGCGCAGGAGTTTGCGCCAAAAAAGATCCGAATCAACAGTATTGCACCGGGTGCTATCAAGACATCAATTAATGAAGATGCATGGGATACGAAAGAAGATGTGCAGAAACTGCTGAAGCTTATACCGCAAAAACGTATTGGCGTAGTGGAAGACGTTGCCAAAGCTGCTGTATGGCTGGCGAGTGATGATGCTGACTATGTAAATGGTACTACGTTGTTTGTTGACGGTGGCATGACGTTATACCCGGGCTTTGAAGACAACGGTTAACGACAGCAACAATTGCAATCATAAATGTTTATAGAGCCATTCCGCAGTTTCTTTCACAAGCATAGTCATCGTGTCTTGTTTACCTGCTTTGAATGAATGATCGGCACCTTCCAGTTTAATAAGTGTTGCGTTTTTCAAATCATTGCACACTTCTTCAATGAGATGCAATGTGGCGAGTGTATCTTTTGTGCCCTGTAAAAACAACATGGGCTGTTGTACGTCTTTTAAATGCGTGGCACGCTCTGTGGAGGGTTTGCCTGCAGGATGCAATGGAAAGCCATAAAAAATTATTCCTTTTACGTTTGGTGCTTTATGTAGCGCCAGGTATTGTGAACCCATCCTGCCACCAAAAGATTTACCGGCAATAAACAATGGCAACGCAGGAAACAGTGTACAAGCTTTACCAATGGCAGCGGCTATTGTTGCATGTGCCACTTCCGGCTTGTCTGGTCGGCCCTTTTTGTTTTCCATGAACGGAAAATTGAAACGCAGTGTACCGATCTTCTTTTCCGCTAAGGCAGCAGCCAGTGTTTCCATAAAACTGTGGTGCATGTCAGCACCTGCACCATGTGCCAGCACGATCATGCAAATACAATCTTCCGGTAAAAAATATGTTGCAGAAACATTGCCCGTTTCCGGTGAAATTTTTATGGTGAGCGCTTTCTTTTTCATACTGCATTTTATACAATAAAAGTACAACTGCAACTGCATAACCGCGGTGAAAAATAGCTGTTCAAACACGTACTTGTACGCTTGCAAAGCAAATGTTTGTGGTTTTATTTTGTACCCGTTAACGCAGCCCTGCTGTGTTTTACCAACTTTTATAAAATAACAACCAAATGAAAACATCATCAACCGAATGCTGCCCTGTTGTTGACAGAAAGCAGTTGTGCGAAACAATGCATTTCAACTACCGCCTCAACTATCGCCCTGAAAGCCCTGAATTCAATGAAAAATTTGCCAACCTTCCTGTTGGGGTAGAGGTAAAATTCAACTTCGTGTATAAGCGCTGCCCCGGAGATCTTGTACAGGGAGACCTTGTATATACCAACACCTTACTGCCTGACGAAAAAGTAAAACTCTTTACGTCTGACAGGCGTTCGAAATTTACTTACGATACCGCCAGCGCTTCTGCCAACCGCAATGTGCAGTCGAGCGAAGAAAGCATGCAGGCACAGCAAATGAGCGATACCATGTTTGATTTCAGCAGCAGGGATGCGGCCAACTCCAGTTACCAGAACAGCTCGCATGTAGATGGCCATGCTGATGCAGGGATAGATATACTTGGTTTTGGCGGAGATGCCAATATGAGCGGAAACTTCAATGCCAAAGGCAGCTCATCATTTGCCAGGGAACTTACCCAGCATGCAGTATCAAAACACAACGAGAGTGTAATGAGTACCCGCAAAGCAAACAGTATATCAATCGGCGAGTCAATTTCCAGAACACATGCAGAAGGCAGTTCAGAAGAGCAATACGAATCTTCTTCCCGCGAATTCAAAAACCCGAATTACTGCCATGCCGTTACATTTTTGTTTTACCAGCTCGATAAAGTTTACCATATAGATTTTGAACTGGAAAGTATCAGTATCCGTGTTTACAACCGCCAGTCTGACAATACAAGAATTGCTTCCACACCTTACAGCCGCAGTAACGGTATAGGCTTGCTGTCTACACAGGTGCTGGCTACAAAAGCAGAGTTTAAACCTGTAAGCAATGTGGCAGTATCTCCGTTGTTGTTCAACACGGCCGCTTTTGCATTCAATCCCGGTATAACCGATACAACACTGAATGCCGGTGCAATAGAAGTGGTGGAAGCCATGGTGAAAAAAGAACTGGTGCATGAAGGCCTGCTCAACGACGATGGCAGTGTGTCAGAAAAAGCAAAGATTGAATACGGCTTTCATACCAGCATGGCATTGCCTACACCCGGTGTAATGGTAAAGGGTTGCATGGATGATTGCGGTATTTGCGAACCCGAAGTACAGCGCGAAAGGGAACTTGATCTGCAGCACAAACACCTGCAGAATGAGTTACTCAAAAAACAAATTGAGCTCTTAGAGCAATCGCAGGAATACCGTTGCTGCCCTGCACCGGTTACAGAAGAATAATTCACCAGCCCTCTTATTATAGCTGCCATTCGCGTTATTGCTGTGGCAGCTTTTTTGTTTGCTGGTGGCTTCGTTAGTAAGATGGAAATATGTTTTTACAGGCAGCGGTATTTTATGGCATCGTCCCTTGTGTCACTCACTTGTACGGTAGTTTTTTATGGCATCTGTTCGCAGCGGTCTGTGGTGCTTCATTGCCGGATGCAGACAGGTGGTAAACGGCATACAACATGATTCTGGAAGCAAGTTCGAATATAAGCCGCGTAATGATATGTTGATTTACCCAAAAGCATTGCCTGTAAAAACAAAGCAATGCAGCAGTTGCTGCATATTGTTTTGAAAGTACAGGAGTGCGACGCAACAGCAGCTACATAGTAGCAATGCTGCCGGGTTCATCATGCTTTCGTTTATCGTTTTAGCGGGTGATGCACCATGTTGGTATAAATGCTATATTGAACACACTAAAACAACTGCGATATGTTTGCCCCGGGTATGATATTACTAAAAGATGGCCGTTCTGTTGACATGCGTTTGTTGCATGAGCACGATGCACCTGCATTATTACAATATCTCAACGCTTTATCTGCAGCAAGTAAATCAAGGTTTGGCCCGCATGCGTTTGACGAAGCTACGGTAAATGATATTTGTAATCATTTACCTGGTGATGATACAGCGCGGTACGTGGCGTGGCTGGGTAATGACATTAAAGCGTACATGCTTGTAAAGCGCGGTATGATAGCGTTTGATGCAGAGCGGTATGCGCAACTGCACATGCATTTTGATGCAGCTACCACAGTAACCTATGCGCCGTCTGTAGCAGATGACTTTCAAAATACAGGGCTTGGTTCTGCTATGTTTACAATAATTGTGGATGCGTTGAAAGAACAGGGTTGTACAAGTATAATATTATGGGGTGGGGTGCAGGCAACAAACAGCCGGGCAGTGCATTTTTACGGGAAGTTTGGCTTTACGCCTGTTGCCCATTTCTGGCACGATGACAAAGACAATATTGATATGGTGCTTACCTTGTAACGCCTGCTCAGAAAGCCAGTGAGATACCTGTTCGTATCCAGCCTTTGGCACCAAAACCCAGTTCGGTAAAACCGGCAAATGTGCTGCCATAACGTATGCCACCACCAACGATTTGGTAAGCAAATTGTGTAATGGCAGTTTTATCAGTTTCACCGGTATAGCTATTAAACCTCAGGCCCGCTTCGAAACCGGAATAAACACTGAAATTTCTTCTCATCACATAGTTGTAATGCAAACCTGTAAGAACGGTGTTCATGTTTCTTTTATAGGTGCTTTCCTGCTCTCCGCTATAGTCGGTTATTTTCAAACGCTCAAAAACATAAGCGCCGGTAACCTGGAAATGCGGGTTATTTAAAGAGATCAGGAGGTCCTGCGCAAAAGAACCATAATCTGTAAGCCGGTAGTTTTTAGTGTCTTTGCTAAACAGCGACCCAAAAAAAGAATACGTGCTTTTATCAAGCGCGGTGTAGATGTGTGCATCTGACAAATAGCCAACAGAACTTCTCAATTCAATTTTCTTTGTTTGTGCAAAGGCACTTACTGAAAACAGCAGGCCTGCAACCAGCCATATTTTTTTCATATGGTACCAGACAATGCCGTTCACTTTCCCGTTGCATTACCGGTAAAAAATCTGTATGGTCATTAAAAAGTGATCGTTCTTTTGTTACCCCTGAAATCTGTAATGATGATGTTCGAAATTGATTCGTCTACGCTGATTACCCTGGAACTTTGCGATAGAAAAGTGGAGCCATAATAGAACTCGGTATATCTTTTCCTGCCATCCTTATACGTGATGGTGGCGGCAAACTCCTGCGGCTTAACAGCAATGTTATTTATGGCAGTATGTTGTGTACCGGAGAAGGTAAGTAAACTATCCTGGTTTTGAGATGCAACATACAAGTTTGTATGATTGGCGCCGGCAACTTTGGCCAGTCCTTTACCATCTCCTTTTACCACAAACCCCGATGCGGAAAGAGAAAGTGGATTAAAGTTTCCTTTGCCGTCGCCTTTGAGGCATAAGCCCATAAATGCATCATGCCTGCCGCTATACGGTTCCATACCATAATCGTTGCCCGTTAAAAGTATGTCGAGGTTGCCGTCATGGTCAACGTCTTCTGCCAGCATGCCGTAAACAGGCGCTGTCTGCGCTTCTGTTGGCAGAGTAGTTATTGTAAAGTGGCCACCGCCTTTATTTTCAATGTATGCACTGCTCATGTAATTGGCTTCCAGCATAAGCGCGCCTGCAAGATCATTTTTGGTAAGCAGGTCGTCTATCGTTGCAGCACCATAAGATTTATAGGTAGGGAATCTTTTGCGTATGGCTATTAACTGGCTCGTCATGTCATCTTTTGTTGACATAGGGAAGAGCTTCATGCTGCCATCTTCTGCTTTCATATAACAAAATACCATAGCATCCATTGAGCCATTGGCATCCATATCTTTTGCATAAATCGTGAGTGGCTGTGCGGCAGTAGCATTGTAATTGGTATTAAGACCAAGATTGCCGGCTATGTAGTCTATATCGCCGTCGTTGTCAAAATCACCGGCTGTTAAACTGTTCCACCAGCCAATGTTATTTTCAATGCCGGTGGCGGCTTTGGTAAAGGTTTTGCCGTTGTTTTTGAAAAAGGTAAGCGGCATCCATTCACCGGCCAATATAAGATCAGGTTTGCCATCGTTGTCAAAATCGCTCCACAGCGCATCTGTGATCATGCCGATATTTTTTAGTTGCGGACAAACTGTTGCGGTTACATCTGTAAATACACCCTTGTCGTTTTTAAGCAGCATGCTTTGTGGCGGGTTGGGGTAAGAGCCGGATATTACACGTCCGCCGATAAAAAGATCAAGATCGCCGTCGCCATCAAAATCTGCAGCTCTTACGCACGAGCCATTGCTGGAGTCTTTTGGCAGCGCATTCTTTGATTTTGCAAAACGTCCTTTGCCGTCGTTTATAAACAGGCGGTCGCTGCTGATGGTGTGGTTAGGCGGAATTTCATAACTGCCGCTTACAATGTACATGTCAGGATCGTTGTCGTTGTCTGCATCGAAAAAGATGGCACCCATATCTTCATACAACGGATCGTCTTTCTGTATAAACCTGGTGGAATCTGCTTTAAATTTCCCCGATGCATCCTGCATAAAAAATATGCCTGCATTGCCTGATGAACCACCAATGTACAGGTCATCAAAGCCGTTTTTGTCAATGTCTCCCACTGCAATTCCCGGTCCGTATTGGCTAAGCTTATGTGGTAAGGTGGCCTGTATGTTGTAGTCCACAAAATCACGCTCTTTGGGTTTGTAATGAATACCGGTTAGTGCCGATGCATCTTTTAACCAGGCAGAGGGCCCGCCATAGGCACTACCGGAAGCATTTGTTGCATCTTTATAGGCAAGCGTTATTTCGCGACCGGCAGGTATGTTATGTAGCTGCTGTGTTTTGCCATCGGGCCATGTAATGTCGATTGCTATGGCGGAAGCATTTGCGCCAAGACCAACATGGGCTCTTACATCGTCGGTAGATAAATAACCGCGGGTTGGGTATTGCTCGTAGTATATTTTCTTTTCGCCGTTATGCACAACCACTTTTGCACCTATACCTGTTTTATTTTGCGGTGGCCCTTCAAATTGAATCCTTAACCAGTGATCGTTTTTTTGCAATGTATTTTCATACACACTTGCTTCATCATTTATATTATTGATGAGTACATCAAGATCGCCATCATTATCAAGGTCAGCATAAGCGGCCCCGTTTGAAAAGAGTGCTAATGTAAAGCCCCAGTCTTTCGATACATCTTTAAACTGCAGCCCATTGGTGTTTTTAAAAGCATAGTTGGCCAGTTTTACAACGGGAAGAGAATCTGTCATGGCCAATGTATAATTACCGCCTTTGCCACCCTGCCCGTTATTGTATGCTATGTAATCAAGGTCGGTCACATCTCTTGGCAAACCATTGGAAATAATGATGTCGCGCAGGCCATCGTTGTCAAAATCTGCTACCAGCGGGCACCAGCTCCAGTCTGTCTGGTACACGCCTGCCAGGTAACCAACATCACTGAATACAGGGTGGCTGTTTTTTATGTAACCGCTGTTTAGTTGTAATACATTGCGTACATACTGGTGTTCATAGCCATACTTAGCACTGTTTGTGTAGTTATAATATTCGTTGCCGCTAAGCATGCGTTTTTTGCGCATGTTTGTTTCCGGCAACATTTCAAGCGAGATAATGTCAACAAAGCCATCGTTGTTAATGTCCACTGCATCTGTACCCATTGCGTTCCATGCGGTATGTTTAAAATATTCGCCGGGGCGGTTGGTAAATGTTCCGTCATGATTGTTGATGTACAATAAATCGTTCGATACAAAATCATTGGCCACATACACATCCGGCCAGCCATCCATATTAAAGTCTGTGATGCACGCTGCATGGCCCCAACCCTCCATCAGTATACCCGCCTGCCTGGAAACGTTTGTAAAGGTGCCGTCGCCATTGTTACGGTACAACCGGTCGGTATTTAATGCGCTGCCGTCTTTTACTTTTGGCCTGAAGCGTATGGGTGTTTTGCTGTCATAAAGTTCATTGGTAACCTGGTACATATCAAGATCGCCATCTTTGTCATAATCGAAAAAATACGCCTGCGTACTAAAACCTTCATCCGCAAGTCCGTAAGCGTTAGCAGATTCTTTAAATACCGGGATGCCTTCCTGGTTTAAACCCTGGTTAATGTACAACAGGTTGGTACGAAGCAGCGGGCTCGATTTTCTGAATGATGCCGATACATAAATATCCAGCCAGCCATCTGCATTAATATCAATTACAGCAACGCCGGTACACCAATGCCCGCTGCCGCCAACGGATGCTATAGCTGTAATGTCAGTAAACCGGAGATTGCCTTTATTGAGGTAGAGTTTGTTGCTTACCATGTTGCCTGCAAAATATACATCAGGTAAACCATCGTTATTAAAGTCTCCTATGCCCACACCACCGCCATTATAAATATTGGCCTGGTTAAGTATGTTCAGGCTGTCGCTTTCTGTAAGCCTGTTATTGAAAGTGATGCCGGTTTGCCGGCCGGGTAATAACCTGAAAAGTGTGGCAGTATTTTGAGCAGAACTTTGTAATGTGGCAAACAGGGCAATCAATGGCAGCAGGCGCAAAAGCACGGTAAACATAAGTGTCGTTATTTCAATGAGGGAAAATTAGTATTAATTGCGGCTTTCAGGTTTTAAGCACAAAGATTGAGACGTTTTTGATAATTTTTGAGACAAATGTGCAAACCGGGTTGCGGGAATATCTTTTTCTTCAACGGCCGACATGGCGAAGTAGTGTTGGTGGCCGGCAACAGTACATGTGGCATCGCCTGTTGTGTCACTCACTTGTACGTTCGGTGCTGCGCTCATCTTTGCGAAGCTTTTTATACGGGCTGCGTTTAACCAAACCGTCGCAGGCGCATTGTTTCGGTTCATGCGTTTGTTACAGATGGTGCAGCATACAAAACGAAAGAAGCCTTTGCTATGTTGAAAAGTGCTGCTGCCGTACAAGAGTGCGACGCAACGGAAGCCCAATAGTAGTAATACTGCCGGGCTCATCATTATTAGACTAAGTTTACAGCGTGTAACAGATAGAGCTATATGAAACGTGCATGTTTATTTTTGTTTTGCATTATTACCTTCTTCAATGCCCGGGCATTAGATTACGTAAGCGATACCGCAGCCGTACCAGGTGCTGCTACACTACACCGTACCATGAAAAAAGTGACGGATGTTATTGTGCACGATATTTATTCGCCGCCTGTTGCCAGCCGCATATATGCATATGTAAGTATTGCGGGGTATGAAGCGGCAATAAGCGGCAATAACCAGTACCGATCTTTTGCCGGCCGGTTACACGGATTGAGCAGCCTGCCCAAACCCACTGCAGGATTGGCTTACAGCAACGAACTGGCCGCAGTGCATGCCATGTTGCTTGTTGCAAAAGCATTGGTAATTTCTGAACAACAGGTACAGGATTTTCACAACGCGTTGCTGCAAACGTACAGCAGCAATATGCGCAAAGATGTTTATGAGCATGCTTTAACGTATGGCCGCCAGGTTGCAGATGCTGTGCTTGCCTGGGCGGCTAAGGATAACTATAAAGAAACGCGGTCGTATGCAAAATATGCTGTAATGGAAGATGACGGATCGTGGAAGCCAACGCCACCGGCATACATCAAAGCAATAGAGCCGCACTGGGGAAAGATGCGCACATTCCTGGTTGATTCTGCGCAACAGTTTAAACCCCTGCCGGCATTGCCTTTTTCGGCAGACAGTACCAGCGCGTTTTATAAAGAAGCAAGAGCGGTTTATACAGCAGGTGTGCAACTGGATGAAGAACAAAAAGCAATTGCCAGTTTCTGGGATTGTAATCCTTTTAAGATGAATGTAAACGGGCATGTAATGTATGCAACAAAGAAGATCTCGCCGGGTGGCCACTGGATAAACATAACCGCGGTAGCTTGTAACAAAGTAGGTTATAGTTTTGTGCAGTCTGCAGAAGCCTATGCCTGCGTGGCTATAACGCTTGCTGATGCCTTTATCAGTTGCTGGGATGAGAAATACAGGAGCCGTGTAATAAGACCTGAAACATACATCAACCAGTATATTGATGAGGCCTGGATGCCTTTGCTGCAAACACCGCCCTTCCCGGAATATACAAGCGGGCACAGCGTTGTATCGGCTGCGTGTGCCGTTGTATTGACCAATATGTTTGGCGACAACTTTGCTTATACAGACTCAACTGAAACTGAATTTGACCTGGCGCCACGCAGTTTTACTTCGTTTAAACAGGCGGCGAAAGAAGCGGCTATCAGCCGGTTTTATGGTGGCATACATTATATGCCCGCCATTAACAACGGTTATGATGAAGGAGAAAAAATCGGGCACTTCATCATTGCTGCCATCAGAACAGGAAAGTAACAGGTTTATCTGTTAGTTCTGCCTGCTGCCTTTGAGGTTTACATAGTCTGATGGTGTAACGCCGAATTGCTTTAAAAAACTTCTTGCAAAATTTGTCTGCGAGTTAAAGCCTACCATGTCTGCCACTTCATATATTTTGTAACCGCCGGTAAGCAGTAAAGCTGCGGCTTTTTTCAATCTTGTAATATTGATGAGATCGTTGGGTGTAAGGTCTGACACTGCTTTGATCTTCCTGTAAAAAGTTGGCCTGCTCATGTTCATCATTTTTGCCAGTTGCTCAACATCAAGCTCGGCATTTTCAAGATTGCTTACAATGGCATTGTTCAGGTCTTCCAGGAATTTTTCATCGGCCCTGGTGTATGCAATGCTGTTGATGTGCACCAGCGGCGAGTTGGCAAAATGCTCTTTTAGTTTGTTCCTGTTGCTAAGCAGGCTTGTTATCTGCGCATGCAGGTGCCCCGGCGAGAATGGCTTTTCAATGTATGCATCTGCACCTGTTTCAAGCCCTTCAATCTTAGACTGCAGGGTGTTTTTGGCGGTGAGGAGAATTACCGGTATATGGCTGATGTTGAAATTTGTTTTAATGGCCTTACACAATTCAAACCCATCCATTACCGGCATCATTACATCGCTGATCACCAGCTGAACGCTTTCTTTCTCCAGTATATTCAGGGCCTCTCTGCCATTTGCAGCGGTGTAAATGCTGTATTTGTCTTCCAGATCACTGCTGAGAAATTGCAGTATATCTTCATGGTCGTCTACTAATAAAATACCTGGTTTCATATGGTGTATGTTTATCTTAGGTCAAACTCTATGGCCTGGTGTACAGGCAGTATTAATACAAATGTGTTAATGGTTGTGGCAGACTTATCTACATACAGTGCACCTTTGTGCAGCTCTGCCAGGGACCGCGCCAGGGCAAGACCGATGCCTGTTCCTTTCTGGTTTTCTATCTGCTGCACCTGGTAAAACGGCTCAAATATTTTTTCGCCCAGGTGTGCCGGTATCATATTGCCATCGCTCTTCACTTTAATTACAAAACGTCTTTTTTCATTGTTGTAATAAGCAAGCTCCAGTATAGCTGTGTGTTTTGCAAACTTGATGGCATTGCTGATAAGGTTACTCAGTATCTTTTTCAATGCTTCTTCATCAACATAAGCATGTATATTTTCGCCAGGCAAATCCATGTGGCAGCTTAGCTGTTTCTGTTCTGCTGCGGCTGCAAAATGAGAGCAGGTTTCTTTTACCAGTTCGTTAATGTCTGTGTGTACAAAATTCAGGCTAAAGCCTTTTGTTTCCGTTTTCCTGAAGTCGAGTAACTGGCTGGTAAGGTCTACCAGCCTGTTGGTATTTTTTTCCATCAGCCGCAGGTTGGGTACAATATCTGCACGGGCATCTGTTTGCTTAAGCACTTTTTCCAGCGGGGCCTTTATAAGTGTAAGCGGTGTGCGTATCTCATGCGCCACGTTGGTAAAGAATTCGATTTTTGCCTCGTAAATCTCTTTTTCCTTTTCGTGTTGAAACAACTCCATCTTGCGTTGGTTTCTTGCAATAAGGCGCTGGTTATAGCTGCGGATGATATAAAAGATCAACAGCAAGGCAGCGGTAATGTACAACGCGTAGGCCCACGTGCCTGCCCATATGGGCGGAAGTATTTCAATATTCAGCACTGCGGGCTGGCTGCTCCAGTTGCCGCTGCCCGTTTTGGCTTTTACTTTAAACGTGTAGTTGCCGGGTGGCACGTCTGTAAAATAAACTTTGCGGTTAGATTTAAGATAGGTCCATTCATTATCCAGCCCTTCCATGATGTAGGCATACTCAACCATCTCCGGTGACGTGTATGCCAGCGCCGCAAAGCCGATGCTTACATAAGACTGGTTGTAAGCAAGCGTTATTTTCTTTGTATAAGCAATCGATTTTTCCAACACTGTTCCTGCATGCACGGTAAGCGGTTCATTGTTTATTTCTAGCCCTGTAATGTATATGGGCGACGTGTAATTATTTGGTGCAAATGAGCTGGGGTTAAAGCTTATCATGCCCCGTACACTTCCAAAATAAATTGTACCATCTTCATCTTTGAAACCAGAACTGTAATTAAACTGGTCATTCAACAGACCGTTAGATTTTGTATACGTAATAATTGCATCTGTTGCGGGGTCGAGTTTTGTAAGACCACGGGTGGTTGTTATCCACATCATGTGCTGGTCATCTTCGAGTATGCGCAATGCAGTAGTTGAGGGAAACCCGTTTTTAGCATTGTATCTTTTAAAAGTTTTGGTAAGCGGGTTGTACCTGCACAGGCCACCACCTTCTGTTCCAATCCAGATGGTGCCGCGGCTGTCTTCGTATACATCAATTACAAAATTGGTAGAGAGACTGTTTTTGTTTTTGGGGTCATATTTAAGTTCGCCTTTTGTATTCGTTTTGGTATTGAAATAATATACACCATTATCGGTGGTGCCGGCCCATACTGTTCCGTTGTGATCTTCGCATAAAGTATATATAAAATTGGGAGGCACCTGTGGCACACGTTCAAACATATCTGTGGCAGCATTGTATTTTTGCAGGCCGTTCCGTGTGCCCACATATATGGTATTGTCCGTTGTTTTAATGATGGAGATAATAAAATTACTTACCAGCCCGCCCTTTGCGTCTGCACCGTAATGCTTTACCACTTTACCGCTTTTAATATCCAGTATGTCGAGGCCATGTTCAAAAGTGCCTACCCACAGTTCATGATCGTTTGCCAGCAAAGCGTGTATGTTGTAATAAGTAATATCCGTTTTGTTGCCTGTCGGTTTAAACGCGGTAAAGGTTTGTGTATGCTTATCAAACTTATTTAAACCTGCATCTTCTGTTCCAATCCAGAAATTGCCGTACCTGTCCCGGCATATTTCGCGTACAGCGTTTCCGCTGAGGGCATTAAAGCTGTTATCCGGGAAAAACTTTTGAAACGAGGTGTATGGCCTGGGGTAATAATTAATGCCACCAAAAAATGTACCTGCCCAAATGCCGCCTTCTTTGTCTTTGCACAATGTGTAAACGGCATTGTCTGAAAGCGAGTAAGGATTGTTGTATTGCTTTTTCAGGTTTACAAAACTGCTGTCTGTTGTATTGTAAATAAATATGCCCGATTCAGTTGCTATCCAGTATTCGTCACTTTTTGTTTGTATAAAGTCTCTGGCAAAAATGCCCGTTTTGTCTGTATTGTTTGTTATAATGTTATACCATTTGCCGGTAGCAAGCTCATATACTTTTACCCCGTGGGTAGATGTGCCAATAAAAATTTTATTGGCAGCGCTGTAATAGATTTTTTCAATCCACCTGTTTGCGGCGCCGTCTGGAAATACTTTAACAGATGTAAAGTTGTTTTTTGCAGGATTGTAATGCTCAATAGTGCCGTTTGACGTAGATACCCACACCTCTTTGCCTGCGGTAATACAAACAGAAGTGGCATCAAAATAATCGCCCTGCATAAAATCAAACGTCTTACCTGTTGCAAGGTTGTACTTTACCAGCCGGCCGCCAATAATAAACCACAGGTTGTTAAGGCCATCTCTTTTAATGTCTCTTACTTCACCACCTGTTCTTATTGTTGTAAAGTTTTCGGCGATGTCGTTGTACCTGTACAAACCATTAATGGTGCCGGCATAGATTACACCTTCTTCATCTTCGTAAAGGCTGCGCAGGAAATTACTGCCAATACTGGTCGTGTCATCTTCATCGTGCCTGAATACTTTGAATGTATAACCATCAAAGCGGTTGAGGCCACCTTTGGTACCCATCCATATAAAACCTTTTTTGTCCTGTATACAACAATGCACGGTGCTGTTGGCAAGCCCGTCTTCTACCTGGTAATGCCTGAAATAATAAGTCTGGCTTAGTGCAGTTACACCAAGTTGCAGCAGTATGAGCAATACTATCGGGGTCTTGTAGTTCAAGCTATGGCAATCGTTTTTTATTTATGGGCCGGGCATTTGAGCGCTGCGCATCGTTCCTTGCGTCGCACTCTTGTACTGTATATCTATATTCAGCTTAATCTGCCGCGTTGCTGTGTACGTTTGCGTTTTGCAGGCTGACTGTAACCGCAGCATGCTGCGCAATGTTACTGCCGCACAAGTGTGCGACGCAACAGGTGATGCTACCTGCACTGCAGCACGGCTCATCATGTTTTTCTTTCTTTATAGCTAACACGCAGTCAAAAAAACTTTGAGACATTTTGATAAAATAATGAGACAAAATAAAACGATCATCTTTGATAATTGATTTTTCTTCACGTTATCATTCCAACCGGATGATTGCTTATGCCGGACTGTACTTGCCATTATGATGTGTACACCGCTAAGCTATTTGCTTATGTACACTACCAGACACCATAACACTCAAATCAAAAAATCATTATGACTGCATCTAAACAAACAAGCAACAACTCGAGCTGATTTTTTTGGCTTTTTGTGTAAACGATTGCACAAATATAAAAATTTAGAAATTCCAAAATAAACTGTTATGAATTATTGCTTGTTTACAATGAAAAAAACGAAAGCCACATGGCTGCCCGGCAGGAGCAGCTTTTCACTTTTCAGCACACTGCTGAGTTTACTCTTACTTATTTCATCTGCTGTTACAGCACAGGATAATTCCGTTATTTCGGGCGTTGTGCTTGGCTCAGACAAAGCACCTGTAGAAGGTGTAAGTATAGCTACTGATCAAAGCAAAGCCAATACACTTTCAGATGCAAAAGGCGCCTTTACCATAACGGTAACGGCGGCTGACAAGTTCCTCGTCTTTACTTATGTGGGTATGAAGGAGCAGCGCGTAGGTATAACCGGGCAGAAAAATATTACGGTAACGCTCGAGGGTTCAGCATCAGACCTCGGCGAAGTAGTGGTAATTGGGTATGGTACGCAGCGCAAAGGGTCTGTTACAGGTTCTATTGCAACCGTTACCAGTAAAGACATAGACCGTGTGCATGGCGGCGCCACTGTAAGTACCACGCTGGCTGGCAAACTGCCCGGTGTTACATTCAGGATGGCCGATGGCAGGCCCGGTGCATCTGCAGGCATACAGATACGCAACATGGGCAACCCTTTGTATGTAATTGATGGTATACAGCAGGATGCAGGCCAGTTCAACAACCTGGCGCCAAACGACATTGAAAGCATTACTGTATTGAAAGATGGTTCTGCTGCCATTTATGGTGTGCGCGCCGCAAACGGTGTGGTGGTGGTAACTACCAAACGCGGTGCAACCGGCAAAAACGCTATTAATGTAGATGCGTATGCAGGCTGGCAGCAATGGTTTCGTTTTCCTGAAGTCGTTAATAACTCTTACGATTATATGTACTACCGTGCCGAGGCTGAAATAAACAGCTTTGGCAACACGAACATTACACAGGAAGAACTGGAAAAATACAAACAGGGCGAAAGCGCAGGCCCGCAGTACCGCAGCTTCGACTGGAGAAAATTTATTACGAGTAATAACAATGCCCCGCAGAATTCGGTAAACGTAAACATCAACGGTGGTTCAGATAAAGTAAATTATTATGTATCGGCCACCAACTTTTTTCAGAATTCTGTAATGGGTTCTGAGTACAAGTTTAACAGGACAAACATACAGTCTAACATTACTGCTAAATTAACCAGTGGCCTTAAAGTGGGTGTGGACATTAACGGCAGGATAGAAAGCCGTGAAAACCCCGGTGTACCTGGCCTGGACGACTACTGGCTGGCGCGTTATGCCGTATTAAGAAATACGCCCATAGAAAGACCGTATGCCAATGACAATCCTGCCTACCTGAATGATATCGGGCACATTGAAACAAACTATGCATACCTCAATAAAACCATTGCAGGGCTTTACCGCGGAGACTGGCGTGTGCTGCAAACAAACTTTCATGCAGACTACCAGGTACCGGGCATAAAAGGTTTAACGGTGCGTGGTCTGTTCTCTTACTATATAGCAGATTACCTGCTCAATAACCATGAATACACTTATAACGGTTACAGGTATGATGAAGCCAACGATACTTACATACCGTCCGGAGGCAGCACTAACCCATGGCGCGAAAGAGAGCAGATTAAACAGATCAATACAACCTTACAGGGACAGATCAATTACAACAACACCTTCGGTGATCATACCATTGGAGCAACAGTTGTGGCAGAAAGGCTAAAGACCACACGTTTAAGAAACTGGATACATGCATCACCAGTTTCCAATAACCTGCCGCTGATCTACTTTCCTACAGCAGACCGTTATGATGACAGTGATGACAGGACTTCAAGGGTGGGCTATATTGGCCGCGTAACTTATAACTACGCTAACAGGTATTTCCTGGAAGCGTCTGTAAGAAGAGATGCATCATACCTGTTTGCTCCCGGTTATCGTGTTGGTTATTTCCCCGGCGGTTCAATCGGCTGGCGCATTACCAATGAACCATTTTTTAAGAGCCTTTTGGGTGATAACGACTATATCTTAAGTGATCTGAAATTCAGGGCGTCTTATGGTGTACTCGGTGATGATACAAATCCGTATGACAACAGCAATCCTATTGTTGCGCCGTATGCATACCTGCAGGGTTATAACTACAACCAGGGTATTGCCATTCTCGATGGTAACAGTATTACCGTTTCGAGAGATAAAGGTGTGCCTACTACCAACATTACATGGTTAAAAAGTAAGATAATGGATATCGGTATGGATTTCTCGCTATTCAGGGGAAAGATAACCGGTACAGTGGATTACTTCTACCGGAAACGTACAGGATTGCTGGGTGCAAAGAACGATGTGCTTACGCCTATTGAGATCGGTTACCAGTTGCCAAGGGAAAACATCAACAGCGATGCGCAGTATGGTGCTGAGTTTTCACTGGGTTATAACGGAAAGATCAGCCAGTTGAATTTTAATGTTACCGGTAACTTTTCTATCACCCGCGGTAAATCGCTTAACTCTTATAACCCGCTGTTCTTTAATTCATTTGATCAGTACCGCAATTCTTCTGAAGACAGGTTTAACAACATAAGCTGGGGCTACAATGTGTTAGGCCAGTTCAGCTCGCAGGAGCAGATCAATAATTACCCTGTAAATATTGACGGGCAGGGTAACAGGACATTACTGCCCGGAGACCTCATCTACGAAGATGTAAACAAAGACGGAAAGATCGACGGGCTTGATGAAAGACCTATCGGTTATGGTTATGGCCAGCAGCCGAATATCAACTTCGGTTTATCGATAGCACTCAATTACAGGAATTTCGATTTCCACGCAGACTTCTCAGGTGCTGCAGGCTATACATGGTTTCAAAACTGGGAAATGCGCTGGGCGTTCCAGGGTAATGGCAACCTGAATGAAATCTTTACAGACAGGTGGCACAAAGCAGATCCGTTTGACCCCAACAGCGAGTGGATCCCAGGTAAATACCCTGCCAACCGTTACAACCCGGGTACCGGTCATAGTAATTACAATAAGAATTCCACCTTCTGGGCACACAACGTTAAACAGATCAGGGCCAGGACGATTGAGCTGGGCTACAGGCTGCCACAGGACTGGCTGAAAAGAGTGCGGATACAGAATACAAGAATTTACCTGAACGTGTACAACCTGTTCTCTATTGACAATCTTAGCCAGTACGGTATAGACCCTGAAGTAATTGACGACAATGGTTTACAGTTTCCTCAAAACAGGGTATTTAACGTAGGTATCAATCTATCGCTCTAACGCTTCTAACGATTAAAAAATTAACGATGAAAAAACTTTTGATTATACTGCCGGTTGCCTGTCTTGTTGTATTGGCAGGATGCCGGAAAGACGATGAATTTTTAAACATCCCGCCCACGCAGGTAATACCGGAAGAAACGGCATTCTCTGATCCTGCACTGGTACTTTCTATATTGGGAGACCTGTATAACAGGATGATTGATTTCTCTGCGCTTGACGGAACACCGTCAGACCCGGGATGGAGATCTTTTGCAGATTTTAGCGAAAGCTTCCCTTCTGAAAATGGCAGCTACTATATTGTGCAGAGAACCGGTTGGGGCTTCGACTCCTGGGGTTTAAACTGGTACGATAGTTATGCTTACATAAGAGACCTTAATCTTTTTATAGCACGTGACAGCGCCTCTACAGAATTGAGTGCAGCAGATAAAGCACGCTTTATGGCAGAGGGCAGGTTCATCCGCGCCAGCTTCTATTTCGAACTGGTAAAAAGATATGGCGGCGTACCATTGATTTTACAGCAATTGATTTACGACCTGAAAGGTGATCCTACTTACCTGCAAACGCCCCGTGCAAAAGAGTCAGATATTTACGACTTTATTATCAGCGAGGCAGAAGCAATCAAGAACGATCTTCCTGCAGATGCCAATACAAAATCAAGGGCATCAAAAGGCGCTGCATTGGCCATGGAAGCAAGGGCTGCATTGTATGCTGCATCTATTGCAAAGTATGGAAACATCAGAACGCCGCAGGTTACCCTGCCAGGTAATGAAGTAGGTATTCCTGCAGAAAAAGCAACTGAATACTATACAAAAGCGCTTACTGCTGCGCAGGAAATTATCAACGGGCAGGCCGGTGCTTACAAACTTTACCAGGTATTGCCAAACCTGTCAGACAATTTTGCCGCATTGTTCCTGGACAAAACAAGCGTAAACCAGGAATCTATGTTTATAGAAGACTTTAGGGTAAATGGTGGTAAAACACACGCTTTCACCACCAATGATCAGCCTTTCTCTTTGTCTGATGAAGGAGACGATGCAGGTCGTTTGAATCCATCACTAAACCTGGTGGAAGCTTTCGAAAACCTTGATAATACATACGCGCCGCTTGCTACAACAGATGGCTCAGGCAACCCTGTTTTCTACGATGACATACAGGGCATATTTGCGGGCCGCGATGCACGTCTTGCAGGCACCGTACTACTGCCAAACGCTGTATTCAAATCCGGTGTTACAGATATATGGGCGGGCTACCAGCTGGCCGACGGCTCAATACTCACAAGCGACAACGCCGTAAACACCAAGCCGCTGCCCGGCACAGAAACACCGGTGCCTGTAGTTGGTAAAGACGGGCCTATCAGTGGTTTGCAATACAGAACACAAACCGGGTTTTACATCAGGAAATGGTTAGACCCGCAGGTTGGTTCTGGCAGAAGAGGCCGCGGCAGTGATGTTGCGTATATCCGTTACCGTTATGCAGAAGTATTGTTAAATGCTGCAGAAGCAGCATTCGAACTTGGTCAAACACAGCTTGCAGCAGATTATATGAACCAGGTTCGCGCAAGGGCCGGCCTTACCACCGCTTTAACTGCAGGAGAAATAACTTTTGACCGCGTAGTGCATGAGCGCCGCGTAGAGCTTGCTTTTGAAGGGCATATCTTATACGACATGAAACGCTGGAGACTTGCACACATTGTATGGGATGGTTCTCCGCTTACAAAAACAGAACTCGTAAGCAATATTGGCCAGGCTACAAAAACAAGTACGCAGCCATGGGGTTTGTGGCCTTACAAATACTATAACCCTGCCAGCCCCGATAATGGCAAGTGGTTGTTTAAAGAAGTATTGCCCGGCCCTGTTACAGGAAACAACCTGTTCCAGTTGGGTAATTACTACTCCCTTATTGGCGATGATGTGATTTCTGCCAATCCAAAAATTGTAAAGCAACCTAACCAATAACAACTTTAAATTATTCAGACATGAAGATCCTTTCTTATATAGTTGCAGGTTGTGTTTTAACAGGTGCTTTGTATTCCTGTAAAAAAGATAACTATGCACCGCCATCATCTCAGATTACAGGCGGGCTGTTGTATAACGGTGATACCATTTATGTAGAGTACGAACGTGTGCCATTTCAGTTGTATCAATCCGGTTTTGGTAAAGTTGGTGCCATTAATGGTGTATTCACACAAGATGGACAGATGAATGCCTTGCTGTTTGACGGTGATTATAAATTCATTGTTCCAACAGGCCAGGGCCCTTTCATGTGGCCTAAAACAGCAGCAGGCACACCAGACTCACTGGCTATATCAGTTGCCGGCAGCAAAACGGTTGATATAGAAGTAACGCCATATTACATGATACGCAACGCAAACATCAGCGTTAGCGGTACCACGGTTAATGCAACTTTTAAGGCAGAAAAAATTATAACCGATGCCAATGCAAAAGACATTGAAAGTGTAACGTTGTTTGTAAACAACACGGTGTATGTATCAGGTACAAACAATGTAGCACGGGCTGATAAAGCAGGTGCCGACATTACAGATCCTGATAACATCAGCCTGTCTGTTGCTTTGCCAACGCTTAGCCAGGACTATGTTTTTGCAAGGGTAGGTATTAAGATTGCAGGTGTGGAAGACATGATCTTTTCACAGCTTGTAAAGCTTACCTTTTAATGAATATTACCGGGCTGTGTGTAACGGCCTGGTAATACAATGTGTAGTTGTTTGAAATATTGTTATGTGCCGGGCAGCAGTATAAGCATTGGGCTTTTGTTGCGTCGCACTCTTGTACGGCAGCAGCATTATTGAGCAATGCGAAGACCGAAGCGGATTTTTAAAACCCCGGTCTGTTGAAATGTTGCGCTTCCTCCGGCGCCAATCGGTGGCTGTTCTGCTGTCGCCCAAAGTTCCTGCAGTACAAGTGAGTGACACAACAGGAGATGCCATGAGTACTGCAGCCGGCAAACAATGATAAAAGCTTTCATTAACTGAACGTGCAATGCATAAGCGCATGAAGATTTTTTTGGTTTCATATTTAGTGGTTTTATTTATGGCAGTGGTTAACACGGTAATGGCGCAGGATGTTACACACACGGCACCTGCGCCGCTCTACCGTGATCCTGTTACAGATGGGGCCGCCGACCCTGTAATGGTATGGAACCGTGCAGCACAAAAATGGTGGATGTTGTACACACAGCGCCGTGCAAATACGGAAGCGCCGGGTGTATCCTTCTGCTATGGTAATGATATTGCGGTGGCCTGTGGGGAAGACAGTGGCCGCACATGGGTTTACCGCGGCACGCTGAATCTTGCATTTGAAGAAGGGCGTAATACCTACTGGGCTCCTGAGGTTGTTTATCATGAAGGTGTTTACCACATGTTTGTGGTGTATATACAAGGTGTAAGAAGTGAGTGGGGTGGTAAGGCACGCATGGCACATTATACAAGCAATGAACTATGGCAGTGGAAGTTTATTGGGTTTGTAACGCTTTCGTCAGAGCAAGTCATAGACGCGTCGCTTATGCAAATGCCCGATGGTACCTGGCGTATGTGGTATAAAGATGATGCACGCAACGCCGCAATTATGATGGCAGAAAGCAAAGATCTTTTTACGTGGACATACAATAACGAGCCCGTACTTGGCAACACCGCCCAGGAAGGTCCGAAAGTGTTTGCATATAACCATTATTACTGGATGCTGACAGATGAATGGCGCGGCATGCGTGTATACAGATCGGCCGACGCTATACATTGGGAAAAACAGGGGCTTATATTAGACAGCGCGTCGGCAAGAAAAGATGATCAACCAGGCGGTGCACATGGAGATGTGGTTGTGGTAAATGATAAGGCATGGGTGTTTTACTTTACACACCCCGGCAGGATAAAACATGGCGAAGCACACATGGATGCGAATGGTATTTATCCTTTCAGCGAAAGAAGATCATCGATACAGGTAGCGCCATTGCAATTTGCAAACGGAACGCTTGTAAGCGACAGGAGCAGGCCCTTTGTATTTTCTTTGCCTGCATTGAAGAATAAGTGACGATACAGTATTGTTGAACGTGGTTTTTTTATTACTTTTTATCGCCGGTAAAAAAGTGAACGTATAAAGCATGAAGAGAAAATATTTCAGTCTGAAACAGATCAGTACAATAAGTGCCGGTATTGTTGCGGCCCTGCTTTTTATAAACTGGAATATGCCTGCTTCAGATAGCGTAACAGTTGTTAAGCGCATTACAGCAACAACTTCCAGCAAATATTATGTGTCCAATAAGGCACCACTTGTTCCATCGCAGTTTATTAAGCTGCCGGCGGGCAGTATAAAGCCACAGGGTTGGGTGCTGAAATATCTCGAACTGCAGCGGGATGGTTTAACGGGCAATCTTGGCGAAATAAGTGCCTGGCTCGATAAGCACAACAATGCCTGGTATAGTGGTACAGGCCAGGGCGATCATGGATGGGAAGAGGTTCCATACTGGCTGAAAGGGTATGGTGATATCGGCTACATATTGCATGATGAAAAAATGATTGCCGAAACAAAAAGGTGGCTGGAGAAAGTTTTTGAAAGCCAGCGTGCAGACGGTTACTTTGGCCCAACCATCAAAGAAGGTGAGTATACAGATCTCTGGTCAAATATGATCATGTTGTGGACCATGCAATCATATTACGAATACAGTAAGGATGCACGTGTTATTCCCTTCATGACAAAATATTTCAAATGGCAGTCTGCAGTACCAGACAATAAATTATTGCAAACCTATTGGGAGAACAGCCGCGGCGGAGATAATCTTTACAGCATTTACTGGTTGTATAACCGCACCGGCGAGTCCTGGTTGCTGGAGCTTGCCCATAAAATTCACAACAATACGGCAGACTGGACGCAGGCCAATAACCTGCCCAACTGGCACAATGTAAACGTTGCCCAATGCTTTCGTGAGCCGGCCACTTATTACCTGCAGACAAAAGATTCTGCGCATTTAAAAGCTACTTACAACAACTTCAGTCTTATACGCAACATCTATGGCCAGGTGCCCGGTGGTATGTTTGGCGCAGATGAAAATGCCCGTAAAGGTTACGACGATCCCAGGCAGGCCGTTGAAACATGCGGAATGGTGGAGCAGATGGCATCTGATGAATTGCTTATTGGTATTACCGGCGACCCAATGTGGGCAGACAATTGCGAAGACGTAGCCTTCAACACATACCCTGCGGCTGTAATGCCCGATTTTAAAGGTTTGCGTTACCTCACTGCTCCGAATATGGTGATCAGTGACAGTAAAAATCATTCACCCGGTTTACAAAACGAAGGGCCTTTTCTCAGCATGAACCCGTTTAGCAGCAGGTGCTGTCAACACAATCATGCCCAGGGCTGGCCTTATTATGCAGAACATTTATGGATGGCCACGCCTGATAATGGTATTGCCGCCATGTTATACAGCAGCAGCGAGGTAACTGCGAAGGTTGGTAACGGCAAAGAAGTAACACTGAAGCAGACGACCAATTACCCGTTTGATGAAAAAATTATGATCGAAGTAAACGGTAGCGGTGAGTTCCCTTTATACATGCGTATCCCGGGCTGGTGCACACGTTCCGCTTTAAGTATCAACGGGAAGCCTGTTACAGGCAATTTCGAAGCAGGTTCATATGCACGCATTGAAAGAAAGTGGAGTAACGGGGACAAGATTGAACTAACTTTTCCGATGCAGCTTGCATTGCGTACATGGAACAAAAACAAGAACAGTGTAAGCCTGAATTATGGGCCACTCACTTACTCCTTAAAGATCGAAGAAAATTATACGAAGGTAGATGCTACCAAAGCAGCCGTGTGGGATGCAAAATGGCAGGCCAATGCAGACCAGAGTAAGTGGCCGGCCTACGATATTTATCCTTTGTCAATGTGGAACTATGGCCTGCTTATAAACAGTAAACCATTGGCTCAACAATTTGAAGTAGTAAAAAAAGAATGGCCTGCAAGCAATTTTCCTTTTACACTAAATGATGTACCGGTTCTGATAAAGGCTAAAGGCAAAATGATACCACAGTGGACAATTGACAAATACGGTTTGTGTGATACGCTGCCGCAGAGCCCTGTAAACGTGAATACAAAAGAGACAGAGATTACATTGATACCGATGGGAGCTGCAAGATTAAGGATCTCGGCTTTCCCGGTAGTAGAATAAAAGAAATTACTATCAGCCTTGCTTACCGCGGTTACATGTTTTGCTGCAGTCATGTTCCCTGTTAGCAGGTTTAAAGGTTTTTAAAATTTCTCAGCAGCAGTTAGTTATGGGAGGGAAGAATACAGCAATCCATTAGTTCTTAGTCTTATTAACTAATTTTCTTCCCTCATTTTTTTAAAAGACCGATTTGAATATAAACTGAAAATTATCATGAAGAAACTGACCTCCTTATTTGCTGTGTTGTTATGCCTGGTGGCAGCAAATGCAAATGCACAAAGCGAAAGAGCTGTATGGACAAAAGAGCAAGCCAATGAATGGTACAGTAAACAGGGCTGGATACGCGGCAGCAATTTTACACCGGGCAGCGCCATCAACCAGTTGGAGATGTGGCAGAAAGAAACGTTTGACCCGGCAACAATCGATAAGGAGCTTGGTTTTGCAGAAGGCATTGGTTTTAATACCATGCGTGTGTTCCTTCATCATGTGGCATGGGAAGTTGACCCCGAAGGTTTTAAAAAAAGAGTGAATGAATACCTTGCTATTGCAGACAAACACCACATCAAAACAATGTTTGTTTTCTTTGATGATGTATGGGATGAAAACTATGCAGCAGGAAAACAACGCGAACCAAAACCAGGGGTACACAATTCAGGCTGGATAAGAGACCCGGGAAAGCTTTTCTACGAAACAAATCCCGCAGTGGTGGCCACGCTGGAGAAGTATGTAAAAGACATACTTACAACATTTAAAAATGATCATCGCATATTGATGTGGGATGTATATAATGAACCCGGTAACAGCGGTTATAAAGGTAAAAGTCTTTACCTGTTATCACTGGTGTTCAGGTGGGGCAGGCAGATAAATCCCGTGCAGCCACTGTCTGCAGGCGTTTGGGCCAAAGACCTAACAGAGCTGAATACATTTCAGCTTGCCAACTCAGATATCATTACATACCACAATTACGATGATGAAAAAGTGCATGCAGAAGTAATAGACTCTTTACAGAAATACGGCCGTCCGCTCATCTGTACCGAATACATGGCACGTACAAGGGGCAGCAAGTTTCAGAATATCATGCCGATGATGAAACAAAAAAATGTAGGCGCCATCAACTGGGGTTTCGTGGCCGGCAAAACAAATACCATTTATGCGTGGGATACACCAATACCCGATGGCTCAGAACCAAAAGTGTGGTTTCACGATATATTCAGGAAAGACGGCTCACCGTATAGCAAAGAAGAAGTCGACCTGATCAAATCGCTCACTGGTAAAAAATAGACATTCACCGTTGACGATTTTCCATTCACTATTGACCATTCACCTCAAAAAAAGCAAATGAATTTTAAAGGTTTAATAAAAGCAGTAACCTGTTTATTTTTTTCGCAGCAGTTAAGCGCCCAGGTTAATAAGGCGCCGGCATACCCGTTGATTACACATGATCCATACCTCAGTGTATGGTCATTCACAGATCAGCTGAACGCATCTCCTACAAAACACTGGACAGGCTCCGAACAGTCGTTGATCGGTTTAATAAAGGTAGATGGTAAAATTTATCGGTTACTTGGTAAAGAGTCTTTGCCGCTTAAACCTATTGTGCCTGTTGGCGATGAAACCGCCTACACGGTAAAGTATGTTACAGCAGCACCGGCAGAAGGCTGGATGAAAGAAAATTTTGATGATGGTAAATGGAAAACAACACAGGCACCTTTTGGCGATAATGAACGTGCCAAAACAAGATGGACAGAAGGTGACCTGTGGGTGCGCAGGTCTTTTGATCTTGCAAATACAGACATCAATGAGCTTTATCTCAGAATGCAGCATGATGATAATGTGCAGGTGTACCTGAACGGTGAAGAGATTTACAATTGCAACTGCTGGAATGGCAAAATAGAAAATTATAAAATGGATGACGCTGTAAAAAGCAGGCTAAAAAAAGGAAAGAATGTTTTGGCCATCCATATTGCCAATACCGCAGGCGGTTCATGGCTCGATGCCGGTTTTGCTGACAAGCCTAAACCAAAGCCCGACCCGCAGGCAGTAGAAGATGCAGTGCAGCAATCTGTAAACGTTACAGCTACGCAAACAAAATATGCATTCACATGTGGCGCTGTAGATGTTGACCTGTCTTTTGTAAGCCCGCTGGTTATTTCTGATATTGACTTACTTGCCAGGCCCGTTTCTTATGTAACGTTTAAAGTAAAACCAAATGATGGCAAGGCGCACGATGCACAGGTTTACTTTGGTACATCTACTGATCTTGCCGTAAACGTAAGGGCACAGGAAGTAAAAGCAGGCAGCTACACATCCGGCGGTTTAAACATTTTAAAAGCAGGCACCACAGAGCAGCCGGTACTGCAAAAGAAAGGTGACGACCTGCGTATAGACTGGGGTTACCTTTATGTGGCCATACCAGAATCTTCCAACGCTATACAAACGATCAGCCAGGCTACATCTGCGCTTACCGCATTTGCACCAAATAAAATAAATCTTACTACAGGCAAAGGCTTATGGTTAAATACCATTATTCCTTTTGGTAAGATAACGGGTGCCAGCGAGCAAACGGTAATGCTCGGCTACGATGATCTGTATGCGGTTCAATATTTTCAGCAGAACCTTAAAGCATGGTGGAAAAAAGGCAATGCAACCATAGAAGGCGAACTGGCTGCTGCAGCAAAAGATTATACTACTGTGCTTGCCAAATGCGAAGCAACAGATCAAATGATCTTCGAAGATGCAAAGAGAGCCGGCGGAGAAAATTATGCAAAGCTTTGTGTAATGGCTTACAGGCAATCAATAGCGGCGCACAAAGTGTTGAAAAGTCCCCAGGGCGAAACTTTGTTTCTGTCAAAAGAAAATTACAGTAATGGTTCTATAAATACTGTAGATGTTACTTACCCGTCAGCACCGCTTTTTCTTGCTTATAACACAGAACTGATGAAAGGAATGCTGAATGGTATTTTCTACTACAGCGAAAGCGGTAAATGGACCAAGCCTTTTCCTGCACACGATATCGGTACTTACCCGCTTGCAAACGGGCAAACATATGGTGAAGATATGCCCGTGGAAGAGTGTGGAAACATGATGTGTCTTGCAGGTGCCATCAGTAAGGCAGATGGGAATATTGCATATGCAAAACAACATTGGGAAACATTGACAAAATGGGTAGCGTTTCTTGTAAAGGAAGGCCTCGATCCTGCCAACCAATTGTGTACCGATGATTTTGCCGGCCACCTTGCACGCAACGCAAACCTTGCTGTCAAAGCTATTTGCGGCGTTGGCGCCTATGCCATGATGGCCGATATGATGGGCGACAAAGCTACCGCAGATAAATACAACGCCATTGCAAAAGATATGGCCACAAAGTGGATGTCTCTTGCAGATGCAGGCGATCATTATGCGCTTACCTATAACGATAAAAATACCTGGAGCCAGAAGTACAATATGATCTGGGATAAACTGCTTGGTCTTAATCTTTTTCCCGACGAAGTGTATAAGAAAGAGATTGCTTATTACTTGACAAAGCAGCAAACTTTTGGTCTCCCGCTAGATAGTCGTAAAACATATACAAAGTCTGACTGGATCTTGTGGACGGCAGTGCTTACAAACAATGAAAACGACTTTACAACTTTTGTAGATCCTGTCTATAAATATGCAACGGAAACACCCACACGTGTTCCACTCAGCGACTGGCACGAAACAACAGACGGTAAACAGGTTGGCTTCCAGGCACGCAGTGTGGTGGGTGGTTATTTTATAAAAGTACTCGCAGATAAGTGGAAGCAATAATTGTTGGGGCCGGGCAGTAGTACATGCATGAGGCTTTTGTTGCGTCGCACTCTTGTACGCCAGTAGGTATTGCGGCACAGCGAAGGCAACAACGTGTGTTTTTACCCTGGTGTTGCATGCGCTGCCTGCAACGCCGGCTGTATGGCTGTTACAATATTTGCCAATGTACCGTGCAGGTGAAAGCGCTTCGCAGTGGTGAACAGCGGACAGAACGTACAAGTGAGTGACACAACAGGCGATGATAGTAGTAATGCAGCTTGTCAACAAACATAAAATAACATTGCTTCAATAAACCAATGATTGTATGATGAAAAAAATCTTAGCCGCAGCAGGCTTTACCTGTGTATGCGCCTGTGCAGTTGCGCAGGATGGTTGGAAAATGGTGGAAGGTAAAATTGCAACGCCATGGGCAGCGAAAGTAGATCCGTCAATGCCATTGCCGGAATATCCGAGACCGCAAATGGTGCGTGGCGACTGGAAGAACCTGAACGGTTTATGGAACTATGCAGTGCTGCCAAAAAGTGAAGCAAAACCATCAGCCTACCAGGGAAAGATACTGGTGCCTTTCGCCATTGAATCTGCATTGTCGGGCGTTGGCAAAACAGTGGGTAAAGACAGTTTATTGTGGTACGCAACATCTTTCGATTTGCCAAAGAAAAAGAATGCAACATACTTGTTGCATTTTGGTGCTGTTGACTGGCGTACAGAAGTATTTGTCAACGGCAGATCAGTTGGTATACATGAAGGTGGTTACGATCCTTTCAGCTTTGATATTACCGGCTTTATTACAAAAGGTAAGCAGCAGCTCGAAGTAAAAGTATGGGACCCTACTGATGATGGCCCGCAGCCAAGAGGTAAACAGGTAAACAGGCCGCATGGTATCTGGTACACACCTGTTACCGGCATCTGGCAAACGGTTTGGGTTGAAGCTGTACCGCAGACTTACATTGCTGCAACCATACAAACGCCGGATGTAGATAACAAACGCTTAAGCGTTACAACAGATGTTAAGAACCTGCAGCCGGGCGATAGTATCAAGATCAGCGCATGGGATGGCTCCTCAGTAATAGCCGAAACAACTGCTGCAGGCGCTGCTGAAGCAAAGCTTGCGATCGGTAACCCGAAATTGTGGTCAGTTAAAAGTCCTTTCCTGTATGATCTTAAAATAGCGGTTGTAAGAAAAGGAAAAGTAGTTGATGAAGTGAAGAGTTATTTCGCGATGCGCAAATCTTCTGTTAAAGCAGATCAGCATGGGGTATTGCGCATGATGCTGAATGATGAATTTGTTTTTCAACTGGGCCCGCTCGACCAGGGTTGGTGGCCTGATGGTTTATATACCGCGCCAACAGATGAAGCACTGCTGTTTGATATTGTAAAGACAAAGGAGATGGGCTTTAACCTTATTCGTAAACATGTAAAAACAGAACCGGCACGCTGGTACCGCTATTGCGATTCCGTAGGCATGCTTGTATGGCAGGATATGCCAAGCGGAGATCTTGGTGCACGCTGGAACTCACGCCCCGGTTATGAAGGCGGTAATGAAATGGATCGTACACCGGAATCGGAAAAAATCTACCGTACAGAATGGAACGCTATTATGGAGAGCCTGCACAACTTTCCCAGCATAGTGGTATGGACGCCCTTTAATGAAGCATGGGGCCAGTTCAAGACCATTGAGATAACTGAATGGACAAAGCAAAAAGATCCTTCAAGGCTTGTAAACAGCGCAAGCGGTGGTAATTTTTATGTCACAGGCGATATCATGGATTTGCACAATTACCCGGCACCGGCAATGCCAAAGGTTGATCTTTTTGGTGCAAAGCAGGCACTTGTATTAGGAGAATTTGGCGGACTTGGATTACCACTTGAAGGGCATACATGGCAGGGTAAAAACAACTGGGGCTACCAGAGTTTTAAAGATGCTGATACCATGTACATGAAGTATGCGGAATTTATAGAAGCCCTGCAACCATTGATCCGGAAAGGCTTGTCTGCAGCAGTGTACACGCAAACAACAGATGTAGAGGTAGAAACGAACGGTTTAATGACATACGACCGGAAAGTAATAAAGATGCCGGCTGAAAAGCTGAACGCCATACACAGCAAGCTATACAGCAAAAAAATTGGCGTGGTGAAAGAGTAATTTGTCCAGTAGTCCTAAAAAAAATGCAATGAGTTTTACCGGCAAGGTTTATAAACGATTTAAAGAGTTGTACAATGACGAACCTGTTATTGTACGTTCACCGGGCAGGGTGAACCTGATTGGTGAGCATACGGATTATAATAGCGGTTTTGTACTGCCTGCTGCAGTAAACAAGGCCGTTTACGCAGGCATATCTAAAAGAGAAGATGATAAAATCTTGTTGTATGCGGCAGAATTTGATCAGCATTTTACTACAGATATACATACACTGGCACCCAATAAAGAACGATGGCCCGACTATATTTTGGGCGTGGCAGACCAGTTTCAGAAACAGGGTTTAACCATCAGTGGTTTTAATATGGTATTGGATGGTAATGTGCCGATCGGTGCAGGAATGTCTTCTTCTGCAGCCGTAGAATGCGCCACTGCAAAAGCATTGAGTGAACTGTTTGCACCTGGCCTCTCAAAGCTCGATATGGTAAAAATGGCACAGGCCGCAGAACATGAATTTGCCGGTGTTAAGTGCGGTATCATGGACATGTTTGCCAGTGTGTTTGGCAAAAAAGATCATGTAATAAAACTCGACTGCCGCTCGCTGGAGTATGCATATGTGCCTTTTGATTTTGATGATATTGCCATCGTATTGTTCGACACGGGCATAAAACATTCGCTGGCATCTACGGAATATAATGTACGCCGGCAGCAATGCGAAGCCGGTGTGGCAATGATACAAAAGCATTATACCGGTGTGCATAGCCTGCGCGATGCAACGATGGAGATGCTCGATGCCTGTGTAAAGCATGATGCTGTGGTGTATAACCGCTGCAGCTTTATTGTGGCAGAGATCCAGCGCCTGCAGGATGCCTGTAATGATCTGCAGCATAATGACATCAGTGCTTTTGGTAAGCGTATGTTTGAAACGCATGCAGGCCTTAGCCGGTTGTATGAAGTAAGCTGCCCGGAACTTGATGTGCTGGTGGAATCGGTTAAAAATAATCATGCTGTAATGGGTGCACGTATGATGGGCGGGGGGTTTGGCGGTTGCACCATCAACCTGGTAAAAAAAGATATGATCCATACGCTGGTGCATGAAACCACGGCAAAATACAAAGGAGCAACCGGCCGGGACCTGCAGGTGTATATTGCTTCAATTGAAAATGGTACGGAAGTAATGCATGGATTGATCAATGCCTGACATTTTTAAAAACCGTACCGGCCATTCTTTGCTTAACCTGGAAAAACAACAAATGAATTACAGCAACAATACATTTATCCGGCTTTTGTTATGTGCAGCGGTGGGCCTGTTATTCTTCTTTCCTGTTGCAGGGCAGCAAAAAGAGGAATATGCCAGGCGCATCAATCTACTGCAAAAGAATATTGACGCACATTTTTACGATGCTGCCAAAGGCCTTTACTACGAGCATTATCCTAAAAAGGCAAACGATAAACTGCACTCTTATATGTGGCCGCTCTGTGCTTTGGTACAGGCCGCCAACGAACAGGAAGCGATCATGCAGGACAATGATGCTATGGAACCGGTAGTAAGAGCCATTGAACAATACTACAACACAGATGCTCCTGCAAATGGTTACCAGGCTTACGTTACCGCAGAAGAACATGACAGCCGGTTTTACGACGACAACCAGTGGATTGCAATTGCCTGCCTCGATGCCTATAACAGAACCCGCAAGGATTACTACCTGGATAAACCGAAAGAGATTTACCGTTTTATGATGACGGGTTTCGACACCATCTCGGGTGGTGGGTTGTATTGGAAAGAAGATGAGAAAACTACCAAGAACACGTGCTCCAACGGGCCGGGTATACTTATTGCCTTGCAGTTATACAGCATAACAGGGCAAAAAAATTACCTTGATACAGCCATGTTGCTTTATAAGTGGGTCAATCAGCATCTGCAGTCTGCAGATGGCCTTTATTACGATCACATCAAAATACCATCGCTGAAAATTGATTCAGCAAAATATACATACAACACCGGCACCATGCTGCAGGCAAATGTGTTGTTGTACAGGATTACAAAAGATCAGCAATACCTCTCAGAAGCGCAGCGTATTGCCGCCGCAGCCCGGCAATATTTTTACAGGCACAATAAACTACCCGGCAATTACTGGTTCAATGCCGTATTGTTAAGAGGGCTGCAGGACCTGTACAGGGAAGACCACAACCGGGCGCACATAGAATGGTTTGCAAAAGATGCAGAGAGAATATGGGCCCGGAAGCGCAACGCAGACAACCTCGTGGGTACGCAGAAAAACTATGCTATGATAGACCAGGCAGCCATGATTGAAATCTATGCAAGACTGCTGGGAATGCTTTGATTAAGCCGCTCTTTTTTAAAACACATTTTATATGACCATTCAAAAAATAACCGTCTTTGCTTTTGCTGTAGCTGCAATAATGGCCTGCAACAACACAGCAAACAACGAAACAGAAACTGCAACCGCTAAAAAAACAGCTATGGTTGATAAAAAAAATTTTGAAGCAACAATAGATGGCAGGCAAACCGCACTCTATGTGTTAAAGAACGGCAACCTGCAGGCAGCTTTTACCAATTATGGCGGCCGGCTGGTAAGTCTTATAGTGCCGGGCAAAGACAATAACCCTGTTGATGTAATTGTTGGGTTTGACAATGTGATGGGTTTTAAAAATTCCACTGAACCATATTTTGGTGCAACCATCGGCCGCTACGGAAACCGCATTGCCAAAGGAAAATTTACACTTGATGGTAAACAGTACAGCATCTTTACCAACAACGGTGCAAACGCTCTGCACGGTGGTAAAAAGGGTTACCAGGATGTAGTGTGGGATGCGCAAATGCAGGGTGATACAGCCGTTGTTTTTACTTATCTAAGCAAAGATGGTGAGGAGGGTTTCCCCGGAAACCTGGCTGTAAAAGTTACGTATGCATTAACTGCGCAAGACGGCCTTGCTATACATTACGAAGCCACTACTGATAAAAAAACAGTGGTTAACCTTACCAATCATGCATTCTTTAACCTGAACGGTTACGGCAGTGGTACCATCAACGATCATTTGCTTACCATTTATGCAGACAACTATACACCGGTAGATACTACCCTTATACCGCTGGGCATACACGCACCGGTAGAAAACACACCATTCGATTTTAGAACCGCAACAAAAATTGGTGAGCGTGTAAATACCGACGATCCCCAACTGAAGAATGGCGGCGGATACGATCATAATTTTGTATTAAACGACAGCACTGCTGATATGCATAAAGCCGCAAGCGTTATAGCAGATAAAACCGGTATCAGGATGGATGTGTTTACGCAGGAACCGGGCCTGCAGTTTTATGGCGGCAATTTTATGCAAAGCAAAAACAATATGAAGGGTGGAACAAAAGATGCATACCGCACCGCGTTTTGCCTGGAAACCCAGCATTTTCCCGACAGTCCCAACCAGCCGCAGTTTCCATCAACTGTGCTGGAGCCGGGTAAAGTATATAAAACAAGTTCTTTGTACAGTTTTTCTGTAAAACAATAATGATGTAGCCGGCTAGGGAATGCTATTGGGCTTTTGTTGTGTCACTCACTTGTACGGCAGAACTTTTTTTGGGCTGCAGGCTGCGGGTGTAACAGCACTATCAACCACAAACAGGTGTTGGGTGGGTGTGGTATATATGTTGTGATGAACAATGCCTTTTTGTGAAAGAGCTAAAGAAAGACATATAGCGCGGCCACATACCGGAACGCTGCAGCCGCCATAATAACCGAACGCACAAGGGAGTGACACAACAGGCGATGCCACAGGGCTCCAAAGCTGCATCAATAGCAAAATACAATGGCCAAAAAAGCAATTTTTATGAAAAAAATATTACGGCTTTTGCTGCTTGCCCTCTGCATAAGTTTTGGTGCGCAGGCACAAGAAACATTTACAAATCCTTTACTGTCATCCGGGCCAGACCCGTGGTGCATATATAAAGATGGTTATTACTACTACATGCATACAACCGGTCGCGATCTGAGGTTGTGGCGCACAAAGAATATTGCCAACATTGCAGCGGCCGCGCATAAAATTGTGTGGACACCACCGGCAACGGGCCCGTACTCCAAAGAAATATGGGCGCCTGAAATACATTATTTTCAAAACAAGTGGTACATCTACTTTTCTGCTGACAGTGGCAACAACAACGATCACAGGATATGGGTGCTTGAAAACAGTGCAGCCAACCCATTGGAAGGTGAATGGATGATGAAAGGAAAGTTTACCACGCCGGAAGATAAGTGGAGCATTGATGGCTCTGTAATGGAGTATAAAGGCAGGATGTATGCAATATGGTCTGGCTGGGAAGGTGATAAAAATGGTGAGCAGGATATTTATATAGCTGCTATGAAAAACCCGTGGACGATAGAAGGGGAGCGGGTAAAAATTTCGAAGCCGGAATACGCGTGGGAAAAACAGGGCGATCTTAAACCGACGGACAACCCGGCGCACATTAATGTAAATGAAGGTCCGCAGTTCCTGGTGCATGGCGATAAAGTATTTGTTATATACTCTGCCAGCGCATGCTGGACGGATACTTACGCACTCGGCATGCTTACCGCAGATGCCGGTGCTGATTTATTAAACGCTTCCTCGTGGAAGAAGTCTGCCGAGCCTGTTTTTAAGCAATCGCTGAAGAACAAAGTTTATGCAACAGGTCATAACAGTTTTTTTGTATCGCCCAACGGCAAAGAAAACTGGATATTATACCATGCCAACAGCAACCCTGGTGACGGATGCGGCAACAAGCGCAGCCCACGTGCACAGCCATTTACCTGGAATACAGATGGTACACCCGATTTTGGCGAGCCTGTAGCAGAGGGCGTGGCATTGCCCATACCGGCTGAACAGGCACCATAAAGAATGTTAACCAAATGTGTGTTATGATGCAAAGAAGAAAGTTTCTTAAAATGACCGGTTTAGGCAGTACCTCACTTGCACTGGCCGGGAATGCGGCTGCAGCTTTTGTAAAGCAAAACGACGCAATCATTGAAATAGTGCCCACACCGTTGTTTGAGCTAAGCAAACATTTGTATATGCAGTTTATGGAGCCGCTGGGTACAACAGACAGTTCTGTAGAAGCCGCATGGGATCATGGAAAGAACGACTGGAAAGAGACCGTAATAAAAGCCACAAAGGAGCTTGCACCTGGTATGATGCGCTGGGGAGGTAACCTTAGTGCATACTATAAATGGCAGGAGGGTGTAGGGCCAAGACATAAAAGAGTGCCCCTGTTTAATACAGACTGGGGCGGCATAGAAACAAGCCAGGTTGGTACTGCAGAGTTTGTAGACTTTTGCAGGCGCGTAGGCAATGCAGATCCGTTGATGTGTGTAAACTTTGAGTCTGATGGTTTGCCAAGGTATGCTGTAAACCCTAGAGGAGAAAAACGCTCCGGCAATGCCGCAGAAGCGGCCGCCTGGGTAGATTACTGCAATAACCCATCAAACAGGTTAAGGCTATCTCACGGCCATAAAGACCCTTTAACCATCAGGTACTGGCAATTGGGCAATGAAACATCTTATCGCCCGGGTAAAGGTTTCGATAACCTTACCGCTGCAAAAAAAACTGTTGAATTTGCCAAAGCCATGCGTGCGGTAGACCCATCATTAAAACTGATAGGCTGGGGAGATGATGGATGGAATAAAATACTTTTTGAAGAAGCCGGTGACCAGATCGATTACATAGCCTTTCATCATATGTTCGATCCGGGGCAGGGGTTGAGCAATTCACCCGTACGCAATAATGAATACAGGAAAGATATTGCTGCCACCTGGGATGTTTTAATGCGCGGTTATACAATACACGAGCAAAAGATCAATAAACTACGCACAGAGACGGCAGCTTATAAACTGCCACTTGCATTAACCGAATGTCATTACAGCATAGAAGGCCGCAACAGGTGCGAAGTACTCTCTTCGTGGGCTGCCGGTGTTTCGTATGCAAGAATCATGAACCTGCACGAAAGAAATGGCGATGTGCTGAAAATAGCAACCATGGCAGACTTTTGTGGTACACGCTGGCAGGTAAATGCATTAATGATTCCGGTACCCGGCGGTGAAGCATTTCTGATGCCTGCCGCAAAAGTTATGCAGCTATATAAACAGCATACCGGCAAAGAATTTATTAAAACCACTAAAACCCCGCCTGCGCTGGATGTTACGGCAAGTAAAACAGGTAATACCTGCTATTTGCATGTGGTAAATACAGATCGTATAAATGCTGTTACCGCAGCGCTAAGCATTGCCGGCGCAACATTTACAAAAGGTATTGCCTATGAGATTGCGGCTGACCCAACGTTCGAAATCATGTCTTACCAAAACGATATTTTAAAGCCTGTTAAAAAGGAAATACAACCAGGTGAAGCATATAAGTTCTTGCCGGCATCTGTAACCGCAATAGAATTAACCATGTAACTTTTTTGTAGCCCGGCTACAGTACTACTATGTAGCTTTACTTGCGTCGCACTCTTGTACTGTGGAAGCATGATTGAGCAAACGCGGCGATGAACGCAAGGGCAGGCAGGGCAGTATTCAAATCGAAAAAATGCTTTTAATAAACAAAACGGATGCACATGCATCCGTTTTGTTTGTGTATCTGTAATGATGTTTAAGCGGCTTCCTTTTTAGGGTTGCCGGCATTGGGCGAGGTTACAAAGTTTGGAATCTGCAGGTAGAATGCGGTGCCTTCACCGTGCGTGGAGTGTACAGAGATTTCGCCGCCTATACGTGTAAGCGCCTCTTTCACAATATACAAACCAATACCCAGGCCGTTTACCGTGTTGTTGCTGCGGAAGAACATTTTAAAAATATTATTCAGGTGATTATCGAGAATGCCTACACCATTGTCTTCTATTTTTATGGTAGCCTTTCTGTCATCAGATTTTACTGTTACTTCTACCTTCGGGTTTGGCTCTGTAGGTTTCTGGTATTTAACCGCGTTTGAAATAAGGTTATCGATGATCACAGACATGCGGAAAGCATCATTCATAAACACACCGTCCTGGTCTACATTGAGGTTGTAGGTAATATCCGGGCGCTGCATTTTAAACAGTTGTATGCTCTCATCGAGCAATACATTGAAGTCGATCCTTGTATGCTCCTGCTCTACCCGTATGCTTTTATAATATTCAATGATCTTCTGGATGAAGGTATCCATTTTGTTTACGCATGTTTCTATCATGCCGAGGTAGCCATTGGGGTCCTGCACAGAGTTTTCCATCTTGGCAAGGTTGAGAATACCCATTACCGAAGCCAGTGGTGAGCGAAGATCGTGCGAGGTGCTGTATACAAAACGGTTGAGCTCATCGTTCGTTTTTTCCAGTTCACTTATTTTGCGGTTCAGTTTTTCGCGTGTTACATAAATTTCATAAGCGTTCTGAATAGCATTCTGCAGTTCAAATTCATCCCATGGTTTTTTGATGTACCGGTAAATTTCTCCTTTGTTGATGGCATCGATAATTGCTTCCGCATCTGTGTAGCCCGTTAGTAAAATCCTTATGGGGTCAGGATGTGCTTTTCTTACAATCTGGAAAAATTCAACACCTGTAGTTTGCGGCATACGCTGGTCTGCAATAATTACCTGTACCTGTTCTTTGCTAAGTATACCCATTCCTTCCGCAGGAGAATTTGCCAGGAATATTTTGTACTTGCGCCTGAAGCTTGCCTGGAAGGATAAAAGGTTATTACTTTCATCATCTATGAACAATACTGATATTTTCTCGTCCTGTCTCATGATAAAGTGCCGTAATTGTTTAAGTAACGGGATGAATGTGTGGTAAAGTTAGAATAAATTCAGCTCCTTTTCCGGGTTCTGACTCCACTTCGATCTTGCCACGATGTTCTTCTATGATTTTAAATACGATGGCCATTCCAAGACCGGTTCCAACGCCAACAGATTTTGTGGTAAAGAAAGGTTCGAATATTTTATGTTTCACCTGCTCCGTCATGCCGGTGCCACTATCTTTAATTCTTATCTCTATTTTATCGCCGGGAACATCCAATGTAGAGATAATTATTGATTCTGTTTCGTCTTTTTCCGGTTTTTCTTCAATAGCCTGTATGGAGTTGTTGATGATGTTCATAAACACCTGGTTTAGTTTACCGGGGAAACATTCAATATCTCCTTTCGATTGAAAGTGCTTAATGATGCGCAGGTAAGGCGGCATACTGTTGCGCAGCAGCACAAGTGTGGAATCAAGCCCGTCATGTACACTGGCGGTTTTCAGTTCGCCTTCATCAAGCCTGCTGAATGTTCTTAAGCCACGTACAATTACAGCAGTGCGGTCTGCGCCGTCTTCAATACCTTTTATCAGCAGCCGTATCTCATTCTTTACAAAATCAAGATCGATCTCTTCCTGTTTTTGCGTAATCTTTTTCAGCCATGGTTTATAGTCGTCGCCGTTTATGTTGTGCAACTGGTTATACATGTCAACTACTTCAAAAAGATCATTGATGTCAAGGTTAAGCGGTTTAATGTTCGACTTTACAAAGTTGATCGGGTTGTTGATTTCATGTGCTATACCGGCTGTTAGCTGACCAAGCGATGCCATCTTTTCTGCCTCTACCAGTTGTAACTGAGCGTCTTTAAGGTCAGTAAGGGTTTTACTAAGCTGGTTATTGGTTATTACCAGTTCGTTGGTGCGTTCGTTTACCCTTTCTTCCAATACAATGTTCTGTTCTTTGATCAGTTTTTCATTTTCGAGAGAAACACGCAAAGCTGCAGCCTGCGATATTTCTTTCTCTTTTTTATAGGTATTAATGCGGTCTGCCAGGGCTATGGAAAGTAAAATAGCCTGCAGTGCAGAACCTACATAAAGCAGGTACGAGGTAAGCTTGTTGTAGGGCAGTACATTAAAGTTGCGCAATGAAAATGCCACGGCAAAGATGATGAGCACCATCCACGAAATAAGAAACAAAATAGCGGGCCGGCTTCCTTTGCGGGCTATGGCCACAGCAATAATGATCCCAAAGTTTGCCAGTATAAACACGCCCACATCAATAATGCGGTAGCTGGCGTAGAAATTATCGAGGAACACGAGCAGCACGGCAATAATGTACATTAAGCCAAATGCATTGAACACAATTCTCGTACGTGGGTAATACTTCTTCGTTTCAAGAAAGATCTCTACAAACTTAAGCGATGATATGCCCGCAATGGCCGGGAAGAGAATAATAGCATACCGGGTAAGTTCCGGGTACTCAGGCCACAGAAACTTCGACGTATAGCCGCTCAACGTTACCTGCGTTAAGCCCATAAAGAAAATATAGATTACATAGTAGATGTAACTAACGTCTCTTACTGTAAAATATATAAAAATATTATACAGGAACAATGCAAGTATTATCCCTACATACATCGCCACCAGCGCACCATCGCCCGAAAGATCGAGCATTACATTCTCGTAAGTGCCGATCTTCATGGGCAGGAACAAAGGCGCATCACTGTTTATTTTCAGGTAAAAGTCAAGCGTATCTCCCTGTGCCATGCTCAGGTTAAACAATATACCCTGGCTTTCCAGCGCACGGCCGGATATTTTGGTAAGTAAACCATTTTCCGCAGAATCCATCACGCGGTTATTTTTAACCGTGTAGCAGGTTACCTTGTTCAGGATAGGATAATCGATGTTTAAGAACAACCTGTTGCGGTTAGATGTATTATGCACTTTTATGTGAAACCAGAATGTCCTGTTGCGCGTATCATAAAAACTTGGTATAGCCGCTTTGCTAACCTTAAATTTCTTTAGCGCCAGTACATCTTGAATGGTAAGGCTGGATGAGGTATCCCGGTAAAAGGCCACGCTTTGCTCAGGTATGTTTATTTTTTCCCGGTCCAGTTTAACCAGGTGCTGTGCAGATGAGCCTGCAGTGCAAAATGCAAGTATTACTACAATGAAAAAACTGCGGATATTGAACCTCATGGAAACTTCTTTAAAAGCCTGCGCTCTAAAAACGGTATTTGATGAATGTATATTATCCATTCCATTAAAATACAGGAATTTAAAAATATTGTTACCGCTGAATATTTCGGTTTGTTTTCTCTTGTTACAAGCTGCTGTATTTCATGGCATCGCCTGTTGTGTCACTCACTTGTACTGCCGGGGCAAATGATCGGCAGCGCCGGGCAAAACAGGTTTGTAACAACGCAATCGTGTTTTGGTAACAACATTGGTGCTGCTGCGCAGCCGGTAATACGCTGCGCTGCAGCCGCCATAAAAGTGGAACCATGAACCGAGCGTGGCAACAGGCGATGCCATATGTACCAATGCCCGGCTCATAAACTGCTTTATCAAACTGTTGGTTAAACTACGTGCAAAATATCTTCCAGCTTAAGGCGCAAAGAACGTTTTTCAACATCTGCCGCCTTAAATATCCTGAAGAGAAAAACCTCGCCGCGTTCATTACTGCCGGGGAAGATCTGCAAAAACTGTTGTCTTAAAATCTGCAGTTCATCTATCATGTATGGCGGCAAATCTTCTCCGTTACCAAAAATAATACGAGGAAAAAGATAGAGCGGTGCAATAAGTGGCTGAAAAGCTATATTCATTTCTGTAGACTGCAGCCAGAGTCTTTGCGCAATTCTGCCACCAATTACAAAATCTGCCGGTGTATAAGAAGGCATGCTGAGCAGGCCAATGGCAGAAGATGTGGCTGCATGTGGCAGCGAAGCACTGCGCAGCGCCTGTGCGCCATCAATTTCCCGCACCGTCTTAATCACTTCAGGATCTTTCATAATGTTAAGTGCAATGAGTGCTTCGGGCGGCAGTTCGAGGGTATGCACATCCATACCGTTTCTTTTTTCCATGGCTTCTTTGTCAGACCACCGCATTTCGCGGTGAAAGAAATCGTAGTGGCCATGTGGGTGCATAAGCCGCATCCTGTCTACCGCAGAAATGATTTTACCAACCTGTGTAAGTTGGTGTACATCGGTAACCCATTGCAGGTTTGCACCGGAGAACCAGGGCACCATTTTAGACAGTTTATCAAGATCGGGCAGGGAAATGGCCTGCCGTTGCGTGACCTTCCTGTTGGTGCAACGTTTGTCTAAATAATCTGCAAGACCGGTAAATTCATTGCTCTCCACGTCTTTGTGGTTTGCATCGGCAAACGTAAGGCTGGCAATCAGTTGCTGGTTGTCTTTTAGCGGAAAGAGCGTGGTTGAAACGCCCAGCCCCGATTGCTGTGCACTGAGTACAAAATTTTCTATGGCAGAGCCCAGTGAGGTATAGGCAGCCATGTTCCTGTAATCGCCAAAAGAATAAGACCGGCTGATATCGTGAAAAAGCAGCACCCTGCCATCTTTGTATAAAAACCGCCATGGCTGGTCATTGCCCGAAGAGGGCGCCAGGCCCGCATCGGTTACAATCTTTTTAAGCGTTTCAAAAGAAGGTTGTACCGCATCACCTGCGTCGGCAGGCACTGCAGCAGCAATGCTCAGCATGTCATCAAGCCGCAATGGCTCAAACGTTTTGGGCCTGTACAAATGATCAACCGGCTGTTCATCTGCAATCATCGCATCAAGATCTATATGAAACCTGCCGGATATATGCAACTGGTTAAGTAAAATTCTGCGGGCAACATCAGTAGCTACCGCGCCACCCAGCACAACCGAAGAAGCAAGTTGTGGAAAATTGCCGATGCTGCTGCCAAGTTCAATCAGCGAAACCCTTGATCTTTTAGACGCAGTGTTTACGCTGATCAGTTGCAGCAGGAACGGTATCTTCTGCTTTGTATCAAGGTTCTTCAGCCCGTTGTAATCTATATTTTTAAGTAACCCGTGAAAAATGGGGTAGTCGGGCGTAAGATCGTAGCGTTCTATATCTACCATGCCCCTGTCGTTGGTATCCATTATTACGGGTACCTGGTGTGCTTTGGCCCTTTGCCGGCTGAGTACTTTAATATCGAGGCTGTCGCATTCTTCTATCAGCAAATCGAGTTTGCCGTTTTCGGTAAGAAAGCTATCTATATTGTCTTCTGTAATGCCCGATGTATAACAAACCACTTTTAAAAAGGGGTCTATTTCTGCAATTTCCCTTGCTGCAATCACAATCTTGGGTAAACCCAGGTTGTGCAGGCCTGTTCTTATCCTGTTTACATTCGTTAATTCCAGTGTATCAAAATCTGCTATTCTCAACTCGCCGCATATTCTTTCCATGGCTACTGTAAGTGCCACAGACTGGCCTACAGATAAACCAATAATGCCGATCTTCTTTTTAAGCAGTGTTTGCAGTTCGGGCGTTGTAATTTTTTGTTTGTTGCGGCTGGTACGTATTTCTATAAACTCGTCTTCATCAGTAAGGTGAACCAGTTTTTTACTCCAGGGGTAATATACCCAAACACCATAATCTTCGGCCGGAGTACCATTTAATATATCGCTTACGGCTTTCTGCATGTTTTCCGGTGTGGGAACAAATGCCGGGAACCTGCATTTAACCAGTTCCTGTAATTGCTGTTCCAGCGTGTCGTAAATGACTAGCGAAGGCTCACTGCCGATCAGATGTAATAATGCCTGTTTTTCGTCTTTGTCTGAGGCCCTGAAAAAAAGTGGTTTGTAATGCTGGTTGGCCTTTAATGAAATAGTGGTTTTTGACTTTATCATCTTAGATAAGTCATTCGAGGAATCGTCCATGATAAGGGATTTTTAAAATTATATAGCTGTATATACTTTTTCTTCTGCTTCAGCATGTTTGTGCTGTACAAATTCCAGGGGGTTTGCATTGCCCAGTTGAAGATTGTAATGTACGTCGAGTAAAAGGTTTTTGAAAGGGGATTTTTCCTGTCCTACAAGGTTCGGGTTTTCGCGCAGTAATTTTATCTTACTTTTTTCCCTTGGCTGGGCACCTGGCAAGTTCAGTGAGTCTTCCAGCACCACTGCCGTGGCTATAAGATCCAGTTTGGGATAATAGAAAGAACCATTGTTGCCAACTTCAGCTATTACGCGGCTGCCGATCCATTCATTGAAGCGCAGTGTAGCAGGGGAACATAGAAAAAATAATGATCTCAGCCCTATCTGGTTTGTAATGGATGTTGCTGCTCTTATAGGAAAGATGCTACCAATACCATAGCCTGCTACTTCTTTAGAGTTCCATAACCCACACAATTCACCTGCACCATATTGTGCATAGTTTTGTACTACATCATGAATTTTAGGGTCTAATTTGCCGGTGGCAGTTTGTATGGGCAATGGGCCCGACGTGCTGCTCGACACATGAATTCTTACACCACCATAAAGTTTTTCACCATCCAGTGTTTCCACTACCACTACAAACACTGAGTCGCTTTGCATCCACTCATTATTGGATGAGGTAACTTTTGTTATCCCATGGTTCTCCAAAACCTTTTTATGTCCTTCATAAAATTTGACGCACGATTCAAAGTCCTCAGTTGCTCTGAAAGCCCTAATTCTCAAATTTGTTTGCATGAGACAAATGATGTAATAAAATGAAATTATGGCAATTATACACAAAATACAGAGAATTTACGTTTATTAAAGGGATTAAGTGATCGTGTTATTCTAAATTGCATAATTTGTTAAACAAATTCATAATTCGGTACAATGATTAATGTGCTATATATAGATGATGAGCCCCATAACCTTCTTTCTTTTAAAGCCTCGTTCAGGCGGGAGTTTAATGTGTTTACAGCAGAATCTGCAGAAGAGGGCAGAAAGATATTGGAGCAGCATGAAGTGCATGTGATATTAAGCGATCAGCGTATGCCCGTTATGTCTGGTATAGAATTTTTTGAATCTATTCTCGAACCTTTTCCCGATCCCATCCGCATACTTATTACAGGTTATACAGATATCAACGCCGTAATAGATGCCATCAACCGCGGCCAGGTTTATAAATACCTTACCAAGCCCTGGAACGAATCTGATATTAAGATTTTTGTTGATAAAGCGTATGAAGTGTACAGACTTAGAAAAGAGAATAAAGAACTTACCCATCGCCTGCTCGATGCCAATGATAAACTCGAGTTTCTTGCCCGGCAAAACCTGTTATCCTGAAATGTTTGATGACCCGTTGTCAGTTTTGTTGTACTGGTTCGTCAATAATTTCAAACTATTACCTCATAGCAAATACCAATCTGACAAAAGCACAACTTGTTTAAAATTGGTTTTAAATTTGTTCCAGAGGTATCATTCATAACATAAAACAAAAATACCATGGCTTTAGAATTTACAGATGCAAACTTCCAGACAGATGTGCTGGATAGCGATAAATTGACGGTGATTGATTTTTGGGCTGAGTGGTGTGGTCCGTGCCGTGCAATTGGTCCCGTAATTGAAGAACTTTCCAAAGAATACAGCGGTAAGGTAAATATTGGCAAACTAAATGTTGACCATAATCCTTCTGTCAGTGTTAATTACGGTATCACTTCCATACCAGCTATTCTTTTTATAAAAGGTGGCAAAGTGGTTGACAAGCAAATTGGCGCTGTGCCAAAATCAATGCTCGAAAAGAAGATACAGGCACATTTATAATAGTGTACGTACAATGTTTGAAAAGCAGGCTTAAAGCCTGCTTTTTTTGTGCATGTACCCGGCAGGTGTACATGCATCGGGCTATTGTTGCGTCGCACACTTGTACAGCAAAAGCTTTATGCAGCAGCTCCTGGTACGGTCAGCGCCTGTCTTCTTCCAACACTGTTATACTGTGCTGCGTAGCGTACACTGTGTTTTATGACAAACCTGCCGGGTGCTCCTTCACAGTTGACAGTGCCCGCTAACCTTTTGGCATAAGCGAAACGCTGCAGCCGCCATAAAAACAGAACCCTGAAGTGAGTGACACAACAGCCGCTGCCATGAAAACCAAATGCCGGCTACCAAAATCTCACAGAAAAGTAAAAAATATGCACCCCGTTAATTAAACGTTTGTTTAATTTAAACATTTGTTTAATTTTGTGTTTGTAATTGCAACATCAATGAACGATAAAAAAGAGCATATCATCAACACAGCCGTAGAGCTTTTCGCAGAAAAAGGGTTCGAAGGCACATCTATACGTGAGCTTGCAGCCAAAGCAGAAGTAAATGTGGCCATGGTAAACTATTACTTCGGATCGAAAGAAAAATTATTCGAAGCCATGGTAGCTTATAAGTCGGCTTACACAAAAGGTATTATAGAGGAACTGGTAAAAGACAGTACGCTTTCTGAAATACAAAAGCTGGAGAAAGTGGTGGACGTATATGTAAACAAGATCTTTCACAACAGGTTGTTTCATCGCGTTATTCACCAGGAGCTGATGCTGCACCAGCGCGAAGGTCTGCAGAATACGATCATTGATATTATTTCACCCAATTCTATCGCCGTCAGGGGCATTATAGAAAGCGGCATTAAAAAAGGTGTATTCAGAAAAGTAGATGCACCACTGGTAATGGCATCTGTATTCGGCACATTTAACCAGGTATTACTGTCAAGAAAAATGTGCAACAAGCTTATTGATAAAGACCCCGATTATGTGCCTTACGAAGATCCGAAATTCAAGAAGAGATTGATAGATCATCTGCAGGATCTGCTACGCTCACACTTACTAAAAAACTAACAATATAACATTCAGAATAACAAACGTTATGGAACAGCAGGAATTACAACCAAAGAAAAAAAGATCTCCTTTAAGAATCATTATTCTCTCAGCCGTATTAATAGCAGGTGGTATAATAGGCTATACCAAAATCTCCTACGCGCTTGCTCACGAAACAACAGATAACGCACAGGTAGAAACACAGATAGCTGCCGTATTGCCGCGTGTATCCGGTTATGTAAAAGATATCGTTGTGCAGGATTACGACTCTGTAAGTTCGGGACAACTGGTTGCAACAATTGACGATGATGAACTGCAGGTGCAACTGCTGCAGATGGAAGCTGATTATAAAGCAGCTGAAGCAGACATACTCAATGCAAAAGCCTCACTCAACAACGCATCCGTTTCGTTAAAAGGCAACAGGGGCGATATTTCTTTAAATGAAGTAAAGCTGCAACAGGCAAAAGAAAACTACGAGCGTAACCAAAAACTTTTTGCAGACCAGGCAATCACAAAAAAACAATTAGACGACAGCCGCTATGCAATGGAGGTAGCCATACAGGAAGTAAGCAACAGCAACAGTAATCTTACAACTGCAGACAGCAGGTTATCTGTATTGCGGGCATCTATACAAAAAGCACAAGCCGCCCTGGAAATAAAGCAGGCAGCCATAGAGCAGCAAAAGCTGAAGATATCTTATTCAAAGATCTATGCACCGCAGCCCGGTAAATTAGGCAAGAAAAATATTACTGCCGGTCAGTATGTACAGGCGGGTACACCTTTGTTCTCTATTGTAAACGACAGTACATACTGGATCGTTGCCAACTTCAAAGAAACGCAGATCAAAAAATTTCATCCCGGAATGCCCGTTGAGATTGAACTGGACGCATACCCGGATATGAAACTTTCCGGTAAAATAGAAAGCCTGAGCGATGCAACGGGTGCAAAATTCTCACTCATTCCGCCGGATAATGCAAGCGGCAATTTTGTTAAAGTTACCCAGCGCGTTCCTGTAAAAATTTCTATTGATGATCTTAATAAACACAAAGACATACTCAGGGCCGGTTTAAGTGCAGAGATTTCCATAGCTACAAATTAATAAGATCATGGCCGCAAAAGGAATAGCAAAATTTATTATCGTTATTACAACTGTTTCTGCCGCCGTTATGGAGCTCATTGATACCTCCATTGTAAACGTGGCATTAACAGATATGAGTGGCAGCCTGGGCGTAAGCATAGAAGACATCAGCTGGGTTATTACCTCTTATGCCATTGCCAACGTCATCATCATTCCCCTCACAGGCTTCCTGGCAGAGTACTTCGGCAGAAAGAATTACTACATTGTCTCCATGATCATCTTCACCCTGGCGTCTTATATGTGCGCAGAATCAACAGGGCTGGTAGAGATCATTGTATGGCGTTTTTTCCAGGGTGTTGGTGGGGGTGCATTATTATCAACATCCCAGGCTATCCTGTTCGATGCATTTGAAGAAAAAGACAGGCCGTTTGCGTCAGGGTTGTTCGGTATGGGTCTTGTGTTAGGTCCTACACTGGGGCCCACGTTGGGTGGTTACATCATCGAACATTTTAGCTGGCCGCTGATCTTTATGATCAACATACCCATTGGTATTATCGCAACATTGCTCTCTTACACATTTATAGAAAAGAAACCCGGCGAAGGCAAACAGAAAAGCGCTATAAGCATCGACTATATTGGTATTGCGCTGCTCATGGCGGGTATTGGTTGCCTGCAGTTCGTGCTGGAGCGCGGCGAGTCTGAAGACTGGTTTGCCAGCAATGCCATACGCATATGTTCCGTCATTGCATTCATTGGTTTGGCCGGTTTTATTTATTACGAGCTTAGTATAGAAAAGCCAGCGGTAAACTTAAGGGTGTTAAACAACAGGAACCTCGCATTCACCACCATTTTCACTTTCGTTATCGGGTTTGGGTTGTTTACATCAGTGTTTGTATACCCCGTACTGGCGCAGCGTGTACTAGGCTTCTCTGCATACGAAACGGGATTGTCTTTACTCGCTCCCACACTAATCGCCGTTGTCATGATGCCCATTATTGGTAAAACAATGTCAAAGGGCGTTTCCGCCATACCGTTCGTGGTGGTCGGTTTCTCCTTGTTTGCAGCTTATGCATGGACCAGCGCGCAGGTTAGTCCCGATGTTGGCAAAGCAGATTTTTTCATACCGCTGGCTATGCGTGCATTTGGTATATCCATGGTGCAGCTGCCGCTGATCAACCAGGCGGTTGCCGGGTTGCAGCCAAAAGATTATGCATCGGGTATTGCATTGAATAATATGATCAGGCAGTTAGGTGGTGCTTTCGGTATTGCCATGGCCAATAATTACGTGGCGCAAAACTATGCGCAGCACCGGTCAGACATTGTGTCGAATCTTACACCAACTAACCCGTTGTTCCAGGAGCGCATCAACAGTATGGCACAAGGGCTTGCTGCCAAAACCGGCGATGTGGCAACAGCTACCACAAAAGCTTATGCAGCCATGAGTGCCGCGGTAGACAGGCAGGCATATTACCTTGCTTACCTGGATACATTCCGGCTCATCGCCATATTTTTTATAGCGGTAATACCACTGGTTGTTTTCCTCAAAGCCAAAAAGAAAACACCGCAGGAAGAAGCTGCTGCAAAAATGGCATTGTCAGAAGCGCATTAGGAAAGTAATGTAGCCGGCAACAGCTTTTCATGGCATCGCCGGTTGTGTCACTCACTTGTGCGTTCAGGGCATTGTTCAGCTGTCCGCACCACGGTTTGCAACATTGTAGTGTGTACAGGCATGGCGCAGTAAGTGCGAAGACGTTAAAAGAACAAAATGATCAACAATAAGCATAACGCAACACAAAAATGAAAAAGATACTATTGATAAGTTCATTGGCATTGGCTGCTTTCGCAGCCAATGCGCAAACCACCACAAATGGAGAACTTAAAACGCTCATTAAACAATCCTTCACCTATTTTCCCAAAATAAAAGAAGCGGAAAACACGGTAAGTACGGCACAGGAAAGGCTCGAGATAGCTTCCACCAACAACCCTGTTGTAGAAGGTGTGGCCAGCTACAATTTTGTGCAGCCAAAAATCACACTGCCTTTCCCCATAGATGGTGAAGTAAAAGATTTTCAGTTTGCTCCGGTACACAATGTAAATGCCAATGTAGGGGCAAACTATATGCTTTTCGATTTCGGCAGAATAAAGGCCAATGTGGAAAAAGCCAAAACCGATCTTAAATATGCGCAACACAGCGTAGATTATTCAAAAGCACAATTGGCCAACCAGGTAGCCATTATTTATTACAACATTATTTACTTCAACAAGGCCATTCAGATAGAAGACAGTGTGCTGGCATTCTTAAATGAAAACAGGCGCATTATAGATAGCAAGCTGCGCAACGGCGATGCCATCAAAATAGACTTGCTGAATGTACAGGCAAGTATAGATGCCGAAGAAAACAGGAAAGTAGATCTGCAGAATAACCTGCAAAAACAACTCAACCTGTTGTCTTATACAACCGGCAGCATAGTATCTGCAGGCACTTCGTTCGATTTTGATGTGCCGTTAAAAGATGCTTTGTCTGCACTTACCGAAGCCCAGGCCAATAATCTCGAGTATGTATTGGCAAAAGATAAGGTGCAGCAGGCGCAGTCAGAACTTGCGGTAATAAGATCCAACGACAAACCTTCTGTAAGTCTTGGTGCAAACGCAGGCTTTAAGAACGGTTATGTACCCAATGTGAACGAAGTACGATTTAATTACGCTGCCGGGGCCACTTTCAGAGTACCTATTTACGATGGCGGAAAAACACGCAGGCAAACAAAGCTGGCGCAAACCGTAGTAAAGCAAAATGAACTGGCTGTACTAACGCTCGATAATAATTACAAAAAAGATATAGAACAGGCGCTTACTGATATCAACAGTAACATGGAAAGAATTAAAAACACCACCGGCCAGATTGAAGAGGCAAAAGCTGCTGAAGATCTTGCTGCAAGCCGTTACCAGAATGGGGTAGGCACCAATCTCGAAATTACCAATGCCAGTACCAACAGGCAAAGGGCCGAGTTTACCAGGTTGCAGTACGAGTACCAGTTGTGCCTCGCAAAGGTTGAACTGGCAAGAATACTGGGGTACAATTACTGGTAGTTAAATTTTTTGGTTGTTTTTTATGGTTGATGATCCGGCCCCGTTGAGAATAAGACGGGGATTTTTTTAGTGCGTATCAAACCATACTTTGGTTTGATCAGTAGGGTCTGCATTATAGTTGATGTATAATTCTTCTCCTTTCTTTATTTTTTTTACTGTGCGTATGCTTACAATCAGGTTGTCAAAATCCATTTCGTATGCACAGTTTGCATCGTAAGAGTGGTTGTACATAGATACATAACCCAGGGCAACACATGCCTGGCGCCTCGTATCACCCCATTCAAAAACGTAGTGGAACAGTTTTGTTTTTTCTATGTCTTTGCGTTCTTTACTGGTTAGTACTATTACCGGTGATATTTCTATCACTGTATCAGCAGGAATACTTTTGGTTGTAAATACACCACGGCCCCTGTCTTCAGATGGCGCTATAACTAAATGAGGTGCGATCATATTTTGAATGATGATAATGCTTTGCTAACTGCAATGAATGATGTTATGGATACAAGGCTGCAAAATATGGTATTGGTGCTTTTTCGCAAGCAGAATACGGGTAATTATTATTTTGATGGCTGCCACTGCTGAAAATGCATACAGGCATTTTCAGGCCTGCGTTAGGACTTCGCTGCGGTCTTCGCTTTGCCCCATCATTGTACTGCAGTTGAAGAGTGCGACGCAAGTAAAGCCCAACAGGCATTCAGGCGCCGGGTACATAAAAAATAATATAACAGGAAATATCTTTCCCTCATCATTCCCTAATTTGCACGCATGAGTTTTGAAATGGAAGAACTGCCTTTAGCGGAACAATTTGAGCAACTTATACAAGGTGGCGACAAATTGGCCATTGCTGATTTTCTGAACGACCAGAACATCAGCGATGTGGCAGACATCATTTACGAAAACCCTGATTATGAATCGCAGATAATAGCCAACATGGCCATACACCGTGCTGCGAGTGTATTTAAAATACTGGACATTACCGAGCAGCGCCGTATTGTAAAAGAGCTGCCCCCGTTTAAAACAGCAGAATTACTGAATGAACTGCCGGCAGATGACCGTACAGACTTTCTCGAAGAACTGCCGAAAGAAGTGATCCGTGACCTTATTAAATTGCTGGACCCCGAAGAAAGAAAAATTACACTTTCGCTGCTTGGCTACCCTGAAGACAGTGTTGGCCGTTTGATGACCCCTGATTATGTGTATGTGTACGAGCATAACACCATAGATGATGCGTTGGGCGTAATACGCAAAGTGGCAAAGAGCAGTGAAACTGTTGATGTGATTTATATCATTAACGAAAAAGGAGAACTGATAGATGATGTTAAATTAAGAGACATCATTATCTCTGCCCCGGATAAAGAAATTGGTGAACTCATCGACGGACGCGTGGTATCACTAAACGTGAATGATGACCAGGAACATGCCAGCCAGGTATTTAAAATGAATAACCGTGTGGCACTGCCTGTAACAGACGATAACAATATTTTGCTGGGCATTGTAACCATAGACGATATTCTTTGGGTGGCCAACGAAGAGTTTAGCGAAGACATGCAGAAAATGGGTGGTACAGAGGCATTGGAAGAACCTTATCTTGAAACCCCGTTTTTCAAGCTGATCAAAAAACGCGTGGGCTGGCTGATTGTACTTTTTATTGGCGAAATGCTTACTGCAACAGCGATGTCTTTTTTTAGTGACGAAATAGAAAAAGCTGTAGTGCTTTCGATTTTTGTGCCGCTGATCATCAGTAGCGGGGGCAACAGCGGTTCGCAGGCCTCCACACTTATTATACAGGCTATGGCTGTTGGCGAAGTAACGCTTGCAGATTGGTGGCGGGTGATGCGCAGAGAAGTACTAAGCGGCCTGATGCTCGGGAGCATACTTGGCGCAATAGGGTTGCTGCGCATTTTTATCTGGCACATACTTATGCAAAACGGTATTATAGAAGATCTCTATGGGCCACACTGGCTGCTGATAGGTTTTACGGTAGGTATTACATTGATCGGTGTGGTGTTATGGGGCACACTCAGCGGTTCTATGCTGCCCATTATACTTAAAAAACTTGGTGCAGACCCTGCCACTTCTTCTGCGCCTTTTGTAGCCACACTGGTGGATGTAACCGGGCTCATCATTTACTTCAGCGTGGCGTACCTCTTCCTGCGCGGTATTATGTTATAGCAAAAATTGATTGGCGGCTTTCACCTTCTTATGAATGCGAAAGGCGCTCTGCTACGGTATTGGTATAGCTACATAAATATGTGGTCGTTACAGATTGTTGCCATCTGCGTTGTATGTTAGCTTTTTATACAAACACAGATAAGTTATCGTTGCTGCAAACCATGTTAACATATGTCTTATTGGTATAATGAAAACACTTTTAGAATTAAAATGAATGTCTATAGTTTTTACCTTACATAAACTTTTGAACCTTTTAAACTTGATGTGAATGAAAAAAATCTACGTTCCGATTTTGCTTGCTTTGTTATCAACAGAATTACCGGCCCAGACCTTTACGCACAAAACGATTGGCATGTCAAAGCTGCCGGCAGCAAGAACCGCTAACGATGCACCTTACACCGTAATCCGTACAAGTGATGCAGGATTGATGTTTGCTTACCCATACAACAGGAATGGTAATAAGAATGCTGTTGTAAAGTTTACCAATGCATATGCCGTGCAATGGTCGCGCGGTACATATATCGAAGACACCGTAAAAAACTATCCGTCTGCTGTTGTTGAAGCACTTGATGGAGGATTTATCGTAGCGGGTACTTACAGTTATAGTTATAACAGCGACTCAACAGGTGGCTTCGTGTATAAGTACAATACCTCAGGCACTGTTGTATGGCAAAAGTTTTTCAAAGCTGCAAAGTTCACCGGTTTTTCTTCTGTGGCACAGGACCAGCTTGGCAACGTCTTTATTGCCGGTACATCAAACACCGGTACGTCTGCCGGTTTTGCAGTGGTAATTCTCAACCGGAAAGGAGATATACTTTTCAACGGCGACTACAGTGGTGGCGCAAACGTGCTCGAGACAAAGATCATCAACACGCGGGATAAAGGTTTTGCCGTTCTTGCGCGTACAGCTACCGGCATGGAAGTAGTGAAAGCAGACAGAACCGGGCTGGTAACCTGGTCAAAATCTGTTACCGGCTCTTTTCAGCCATATAACATGGATATTGTAGAAGGCAGTACAAAAGCCATCACTGTAGTTGCATCGCAGGCAGATGGCTCTGCACTGGCCCTGCAGCTTGATAAAAGAGGCGCTGCGGTATGGGGTAAAAAGCTTACCAATACTGCCGCTGTTGCTGTTAACGATGCGGTTATTTTACCGGGCAATAATGTTGTGGTGGCAGCAACAGTGGGTGGCGCGGCAAATGTATTCAAACAAAGCGCTGCTGATGGTGCTGTACTTGGCGCTAAAGATATTTATACCACTACAGGCAATGTGTCAAACACTATCAGCAGGGTATCTGCCAATGAGTACATGATCGCCGGTTTTGATGCAGCAGCTTCCACCAATTACATAAGCACCGCCAATTTCGATACATCACTGAATAATTGTAATGATATTGCCAGCAGTTACACTGTTGCAGACAACCCTGTAACCACCGCAGATGTAACCTTTACCACGGGCGCAGTTACAGAAGTTACGCAGGTACCCACAGCCGAGCCTTACAGCCTCTCATCGCAGGTAACAACTGTATGCGAAAATGTTTTGCCGCTGAACCTGGTACGTTTTGCTTATACAAAAAATGGTAACAGCATCCTGCTTTCCTGGTCAACCACTGCAGAAGTAAATACGTCTTATTTTGATGTGGAAAGAAGTGCGGATGCCAGGAACTTTGCACCAATCGGGAAAGTGACTGCCCGGAATACACCCAACCAGAATGATTACCAGTACGCGGATGCCCGTCCGTTAAGCGGCGTAAATTATTACAGGCTGAAAATGGTGGATGCAGATGGAAAATACAAGTACAGTCCTTACATATCTACGGCAAACAACAAGAATGTAGACTATGTAATATTCCCGAATCCTGTGCAGAACAACATCTTCCTGACCATCAACAGTAAGATACAAACAGCGATGACCGTAACTGTTGCAGATATGCAGGGTCGTGCTGTACTGAGAACAGTATTTAATGTAAACGAGGGCGTCACAACAAAAGACATACCTGCAGCTTCCCTTGCGAAAGGAACTTACCTGGTGAAGCTCGAATCAGCAGAAGGAACACAGGTTATCAAGATCGTTAAATAGTATATTGAAGAACCGCATATAACACCCAGGGGTCGCCGCAGGCGACCCTTTTTTTTACAATGCACTCCAAACCTGCCCGGCAAATGCTTCGAGCGATGGGTCTCTTGCACCCATTAGCAGCAACACGCAATCACCGTTAAGGTGGCCGCGGATGGCAGCAACCAGGTTATCACGGTCTTCCACAAAGAAAGCCTGCTTACCTTTTTGCTCCAGGTCATTGATAAGGTCGCCGGCAGAAATATCTTTGGTGGCGGTGCCACCCGCATAAAATATTTCGCTCATCCATATTTCATCCTGTGGCCTTAAAGCCGCAGCAATCTCTTCCACGAAATCATTGCGTAAAAACCTGGTAGGTGCGTAGCCGTGCGGCTGAAACCATGCTATTACTTTTGGTGCAATGTATTGGCAGGCTTTTATGGAGGCGGCACATTTTGCCGGGTTGTGTGCATAATCATCAATAAGCCATACGCCGTTTTTATGACCAATTACCTGGTGGCGGCGGTAAATACCTTCATAGTCTTTAAGCGCAGTTGCGCAAACATCAAGTGGCACGCCAATCTGCGCAGCAACAGCGGTAGCGGCCAAGGCATTCTCCATGTTGTGCTGCCCAACCTGGTTAAGTTCAAAGGCTACACCATTTATGGTAAATGAGATCGTCAGGCCATGTTGAATAAAATCTTTTGCCACAAAACCCGCTGGTATGTGCTCAGCTGCAGAAAAATCATGGGTCACATTTTTCGACAACTGTTTTGCCAGCACATGAGACTGGTTAACGATGAACAGTTCTTTTGTATTGGTCCTGAAAGTGTCGAAGACTTTCAGCAGCTCATCAATTTCTTTATGGTCTTTGTCAATATTGAGGAGCAAACCAACTTCAGGCGTGTATTGCACAATCGAGCCATCGCTTTCATCTGCTTCAATTACCAGCCATTCGCCTTTGCCTGTTTTTGCATTGCCGATTCTGCCCGTCTTTATAAAGCTTACAAGCCCGGCACCGCTTATGATTGATGGCTCAAGACCCGCTGTTTCCAGTACCTGGAACAGCATACCCGTAGTGGTGCTTTTGCCCGATGTGCCACCCACCGCAATGGTCTTTTTACTTTTTGCAATCAGTGCCAGTAATTCAGATCTTCTTATAACCGGAATATTGAGTTGTTTTGCTTTTTGTATTTCAAAAACAGTGTCTTCAATGGCTGTAGAGGCCACTACCAGTTCTGTTTCAGCCGTTATGCCGGAGCCATCCTGCAAAAAGCACCTGATGCCTTCTGCTTCCAGTTTTTCTTTGGTTTCGTTGTACGCTCCCGGTTTAAAATAGCGGTCGCTGCCGCTTACATGGTACCCTGCGCCTGCAAGGTATTGTGCTATGGCACTCATGCCCGTGCCAGCCACACCAATAAAAAATACATGCTTAAAATCGTGCACCGAATTGATCATGCTGCGAATATATTCATAAGCTGCGTGTCTCTGTAATCTTTGCACCCGCTGGTTATGCTACTTTTTTTATTTTGGTAGCCGGCAGCATTGCTACTATTCAGCTACTGTTGCGTCGCACACTTGTGCGGCAGCAGCAATACTCAACAAGGTGCAGTCTGCGCAGTGCCGTTTGAAACCTGTAGCAGGCCAAAGTGAGGAGGCTGCAGCCGACCACTGCATTACAGTACAAGTGTGCGACGCAAGGGACGATGCCACATGCACTTTGCCGGGCTCATCATAATACCATAAAATAATAACGGGTAACATACACTGCTACCCGTTATGATGAATGCAACAATCAATGGCTTAATAATCTGTCCAGATATTGTTGCCCTTATTGATGTCAGGATAATTTTTATCGGGGTCAATTACCACCTTTGTTATTTTGGCTGTAGTATTCACTTTGAATTTCCACACAGGGCCATGCTGCCATATCTCTACCGGCAGCGTTTTGCGCATGGTTTTGCCGGCAGCATCTGTAATATCTATCACTACAGGCATTGGCAATTGTTCGTTATTGGCAATGGTAATAACTGCTCCCTGTGCAGGATCTCTATCCCTGCTTACATAAGATACATCGGTTACGGCCTGGTCTATCTTCCACTGGTTCATAAACCAGCCGCGCCAGAACCAATCCAGCGATTCACCCGCATAGTTCTCTATGCAGTGAAAGAAATCGTATGGTGTAGGATGTTTGAATGCCCATTTGTGCACGTAGTAGCTGAATGCACTGTCGAAACGTGCTTTGCCTAAAATATTTTCGCGCAGTAATGTGAGCCCCATGCCTGGTTTGAAGTAAGCCACCATGCCAAGGTTGCGTGGTTGTGTTACATCAGGCACGGTAAACAGGTTTTCTGAACTGTCGTTGAATATCCTGTTGGCAAAGTTCCACCTGTTCATTGGCTGCTCCTTATACTCGCCTTTGTTAAAGGCTGTATCTGCAAGCGTGTTGATGAAAGTATTGAAACCTTCATCCATCCAAGGGAATTTTCTTTCATTGCTGCCTACGATCATCGGGAACCAGTTATGGCCAAACTCGTGCGATGTAACACCCCAAAGGTCACCCTTCTTTGCCCTTGAACCGCAGAATACGATACCCGGGTATTCCATACCGCCCACAATACCGGCCACATTGGTTGCAACAGGATACGTGTACTCGTATAAATACCTGGAGTAAAATTCAATTGCGCCTTTTACATATTCTGTGCTGCGGCTCCATGCGCTGTCTGTGGCCACTTCTACAGGGTAAGCAGATGCTGCGATGGCTTTCCTGCCGGATGGCAGGTTGATCCGTGCCGCATCCCAAACAAAAGCTGCCGAAGAAGCCCATGCAACATCTCTTGTATTGGTGCAGCGAAACTTCCAGGTAAGATGCTCTTTTGATGGTCTTGATGCTGCATCAGTAACTTCTGCAGCGGCGCGAATGGCAACTGTTGTATCGCTGTTCTTTGCCGCCTCCCATCTTTTCAGTTGCTCAGCGGTAAGTACATCTTTTGGGTTTAGCAACTCGCCCGAACCAACGATGATCTGGCTGGCTGGTGCGGTAATGCTGTAATCAATATTGCCGTACTCGAGGTAAAACTCACCCTGGCCAAGATATGGCAGGGTGTTCCAGCCGTTAACGTTATCATATACACACATACGTGGGTACCATTGTGCCACTTCATTGATCCAGCCATTTTTTGTATTCAAACGGCCAAGCCTGTCGGTACCATATTCCGGAATGGTAAAACGAAAAGCAATTTTCAACTGTATTGTTCCGCCGCCGGCTTTTACTGCATTGGCCGGTTTTACCTGCATGCGGCTGTCAGTAATATTGTAATTACCGTCTAACGTTTTACCGTTGTCTGTAACCTGTACAGATTCGATGGTATAACCGCCATCAAACTGGTTACGGTTTGCCCAGCGGCCACCGCTTATTGCAGTTGTTGCTACGCCGCGTGACTGTAAATTGTAAATATTCTGGTCCAGCTGCAACCACAAAAACGGCAGCGATTGAGGGCTGTTGTTGGTGTACGTAATAGTTACAACACCTTTTACATTTTGTAAAGAATCATCCAGTGTAGCCTGTATGTTATAATCGGCGCGGTTTTGCCAGTAGTCTGGCCCCGGCGTACCGTCCGCAGCTCTTACCTTATCGCCATATGCAGGATAAAACATCGGGGCAAACGCTTCATGCTGGTCATAATTTGTTTTTTGCGCAAAACTGTTTGCACAAGCAAACAATGCCGCGAACAACAAACACTTTTTTGCTGATCTCATAATGTCATCATAATTGAGTTAAAAATGTGCATGCAGGAAAGCCGCAAATGTAACACATCATGCTGTTAAAGGGTGAATAAAAATGATGGTAATGCGCATGGTAAATCATCTGCAGGTTTACAAAGCACCCGTTGATTGACATCGGATATTTTGATTGTACCGGCTGCAGTAACCTGTGGCATCGCCTGTTGTGTCACTCACTTGTACTGCTGGTTTTTTATGGCGGCTGTCCGCACTTTTTACATTACCTCCGTAGCATGCGGCCACGGCGGCAACTGTTTCCAGACACGGTAAATGTGTACATGGTTGTTGCTGTAGTAAGTTGTTTTATCAATATGCATCCCGTTTTTCACCGCCACTTTCTGCGATGCAATATTGTTTACTGCAATGATGGATACCAGCGAATCGCGCAGGTTGTGTAAGAACGCAAAGTTTTTGCAGGCTATGGCGGCTTCTGCGGCATAGCCTTTGTTGCGGTGGCGGGGCATAACGGAATAGCCGATTTCCAGTTCCTCAATATTGTCTATGGTTTGCACCAGCAGGCCACACATTCCGATGATCTCCCCGTTTGTTTTATCAACAAGAATATTCATGCCACCGGTATTGCAGGCGTAACGCTGGAATGTTTTTTCAAACATGCGTGTGCAGTTGAGGTAAGGGTCGTTTACTTCAGAGATCCACTGCGCAGATGAGGAAGGATCCTGGTAAAATTGGAGTATGGTGTCAAAGTCTGATGGTGCCAGCCTGCGAAACAGCAAGCGTTCAGATGTTGTGCCGGCTGGTAAGTACTGCATGCCTATACTGTATGTTTGGGTAGCAATGCTGCGATATTGGATTTGAAAGAAGCCAGCCTGTCCCAGATAAAACGGTTACTATCTCTGCCAGATTCACCAATATCAATTATTTCACAATGGCCGATTACTTTATCTGCAAGTGTATCTATAAAACCAAAAGGCGATAAAGCCTTTACCGCAGCAGCAAAGCTTTCCGCATATACATGGCCCCATATTTCTACGGCAATTGAGTGGTCTGATACATCAAACTCTTTTCCGTTCTGTTCTTTAAACGAAGCTTTCATAGCCGTTACCAGTTCGTCGGTTGCTGCTTCTGTCTGTTGTGCGAGTAAAGCTGCAAGCGCCGCATCATTTACCAGTTTAATCTTGTGTTGCGTCATGGCAACTTTTATATTTCTGCCTGATACCTGTAGTTCCTTTTCCATAAGGGTGTTTACCAATGAATTTCTGATGGTGAATATATACAGGTAAAGTTAATCAATACGCTGTGTTGGTTTTGGGTAGCCCGGCTTAAAACTGTTGTGCGTTTGTACAATGATCCTGCTGCCGGTTCCTGCGATTACCTGTTCTATACTTGCATGGATGATGTTTGAAAGAACAGCGGGGTCTGTTTCCACCCTGGCATTAATCATTACTTCAAGATGTTTACATGCCACATTTGTCAACCCGGCTTTAAGATTGTGTTCACGCGTGGTGTAACTCACTTTTGCCGACCAGCCGGCTTCATTGTGCAGAAAAAATTTAAGGTGGCCGATTGCATAATGTTGTGCTTTTATGTTTTCGGCAATCGTATCCATCAACAGTCGGGCAACAGCAACTGCTACAGGCTGCATAGTATGTATGCTCAACAGGCAGTCGCTCCAGGCCAGTAATGCTTCCCCGCTGGCATACCTGTCGTAATCAATTGCCAGCGAGGGTTGATCAGTCAGGGCAGGATACTCCTGCAAAACCCTGAGCCAGGCTGCTACATCTGCCATGCTTGCAGAGTTTTGGTACAATATTTTTTTATGTGCTAAGTTGCTTTGTATGAACAGCCCGAGATCATTTTTTTCTGAAGCCGAAAGGGTGTCCCATTTGTTCATAATGAGCAGGTCGGCTTCTTCGATTTGTTTCCCGTAAATATACCGTACATCTTCGCTTACAAACGAAGCCTCGTTATAAACGATTGCTTTCAGCAGCCCTGCATCTACAAATACCGAAAGCACTATACGAAAGTCAGGATAATGCCTTATCATCGGCTTTACAACTGTTGCGATAAGATCGGTACAGGAGCCCACAGACTCGGCAAAAACAACCTGGACGTTTTCATTTGTTTGCATATGCAGCAATGCGCCTGTAAGATTGTTGTAATTGCAGCAAAAACAGCCATTTGGCACATCCGCGTTTTCAATATGCAAACTATTCATAAGTGCTTTGTCAACCAGGTGATTTCCCTGGTCGTTTGTTACCACGCCCGTTTTAATGTGTTGACTTTGCAATTGTAAGGCTGCGGCGGCTATAGCAGTTGTTTTGCCGCTGCCAAGAAAACCACCCACCAGGTAAATTTGTAGTGTGCCCATTGCAATGATATAGGTTGGTTAAAAAGGTAAATTACAGATTCGGGCACAACAGCTGTGCTGTAAGCGCATGAAAAAATAATTTATGCTGCGCTGTGATATTCGTTTCGTTTGTGCGAATAATACTTACAGATAAACCAGGCAACCTATATGCACGCCACTGAACAGTCTACATTGTTTCTCGAAGTGCTGGAAAAACACAAAGGCATCATTTTCAAGATTGCCAATGCTTACTGTATACGCGAACAGGACAGGCAGGACCTTATACAGGAAATTACGATACAGTTGTGGAAATCATTTTCGCGCTACAACGATGCATACAAATATTCCACCTGGATCTATCGCATAGCGCTTAATACAGCTATCTCTTCTTTCAGGAAAAATAAAAAGCAAAAAAGTGTAGCCGGTAACATGCCGGAAGCGATCATTCACCTGGCGGAAAGTAATACTGCGACAGAACAGGAACATCAACTGGAGTTATTACAGCAATGTATTGCTGAATTGAAAGAACTTGATAAGGCCATCATGATCCTTTACCTCGAAGAAAAAAGTCATAAGGAGATCGCTGCAATTACCGGTACTTCCGAAACAAATGTGGCTACCAAAATCGGCAGGCTTAAACTACTCATTAAACAAAAATTTTTACAGAAAAACGTATAACATCATGCAGGAAATGGAACTGATACATCTTTGGAAAGCTTACGATAAAAAGCTTGATGAAAGCTTACAGCTAAACAGGCAAAATGCAACAGAAATAACTACAATGAAGGTGCAAACACTACTTCACTCAATGAAGCCAGCTAAGCTGTTTGCGGTGATCATTGGTATTTGCTGGGTGGCAGGCCTGGGGTTGTTACTTGTTAAATTGTTTTTGAACGACTATGAAACGACCAGTCTTTTTTTCCTGTATTCTTTATCGCTACAGGTGTTGATAACGGCCGTTGCTATTGTTGTGTACATTTACCAGCTTAGTCTTTTGCACAATATTAATTTGGATGAACCGGTAGTGTTAACCCAGCAGAAACTTGCCAAAATAAAAGCTTCGACACTTTGGGTTACCCGCATTTTATTTTTACAGGCACCCTTATGGACAACATTCTATTTGTCAGGAAGGTTTTTTGACAACATTCCGGCAGGCTGGCTGATCTTTCAGTGTACCATTACGTTATTGTTTACTGTGCTGGCATTGTGGTTGTTTTTTAATATCAGAGCGGAGAACGCAAATAAAAAATGGTTCAGGTTACTATTTTCCGGTAATGAATGGCAGCCGTTGATGAAGGCTGCTGACCTGCTAACGCAGGTAAAAGATTATGAGATATAAACAGTTTTAGACTGAATAATATGCTGTCAGACGGAGGACCGTCAGACCGGGAACGCTGCAGCCGCCATTTCAACGGAACGCACAAGTGAGTGACACAACAGGCGATGCCATGAAAAATAAAAGCTGGCTTCCCAAAAAGAAACCAGCTTTCTTATAGCTTACTACTTAAAACTTATTACGTAAAAATTACCATTCCTCACGCTTCTTCTTCTGCATAGCTGCTAACAGGCTCGCAGGTGCAAATGAGGTTTCTGTCACCATGCGTATTGTTTACCCTTGCTACCGATGGCCAGAATTTATTGAGCGTTACATAATACAGCGGGAAGGCAGCCTGCTCTCTCGTGTAAGAATGGTTCCATTCATTTGCGCAGATAACAGCCTGTGTGTGTGGTGCGTTTTTCAATGCGTTGTCTTTTTTATCCGCGCCTTCTTCTATTGCTTTTATCTCGTTGCGTATGCTGATGAGTGCATCGCAAAAGCGATCCAGCTCGGCCTTGTCCTCGCTCTCTGTTGGCTCGATCATAATTGTACCGGGTACAGGGAAACTCATGGTTGGCGCATGAAAACCATAATCCATCAAACGCTTTGCAACGTCTTCTGCTTCTACTTCTGCAGTTTTCTTGAATGGGCGCAGGTCTACGATAAACTCATGTGCGCATTCGCCGTTGTGGTTGGTATAAAGTATGTCGTAGTGTGCTTCCAGCCTTGCACGCATATAATTTGCATTGAGTATGGCATATTCTGTAGCAGCCTTTACACCTGTGGCGCCAAGCATACGTATATAACCATAAGAAATGAGTAAGATAGAGGCAGAGCCATATGGTGCAGCACTTACTGCATTGGATGACTGCTCGCTTACATGCCCGGGTAAAAATGGCGCAAGATGTTTTGCACAACAGATTGGGCCCATACCAGGCCCGCCGCCACCATGTGGAATAGCAAATGTTTTGTGGAGGTTGAGGTGACAAACATCGGCGCCGATTAAACCAGGTGCAGTGAGGCCCACCTGTGCGTTCATATTGGCGCCGTCCATATATACCTGCCCGCCATACTCGTGTACAATTCGTGTAATGTCTTTTACGGTTTCTTCATATACACCATATGTACTTGGGTAGGTGATCATAATGCCTGCCAGGTTGGTAGCATGCAATGCAGCTTTTGCCTTCAGGTCTTCTACGTCTATATAACCATTTTCCAAAGCTTTTACCACTACTACCTTCATGCCCACCATTACTGCGCTTGCGGGGTTGGTGCCATGTGCAGAGATTGGAATAAGCATTACGTTGCGGTGATGATCCCCACGGCTTTCATGGTATGCTTTAATGGTAAGCAAACCGGCATACTCGCCCTGTGCACCACTGTTGGGTTGCAGGCTGCATGCATCAAATGCAGTGATCTCGCAGAGGTAGTCGCCCAGTTCTTTGATCATCTGCTGGTAACCCAGTGTTTGCTCTGCCGGCGCAAAAGGGTGCATTTTTGCCCAATGGCTCCAGCTTAATGGTATCATTTCACTGGCTGCATTCAGCTTCATGGTGCACGAGCCCAGCGAGATCATGGAAGTATTCAGCGAAAGGTCTTTGTTTTCCAGTTGTTTGATGTAGCGCATTACCTGGCTTTCACTTCTGTGAATATTGAAAACAGGGTGCGTTAAATAAGCAGACTGCCGGGCAAGTACCATTGGTATATGGCGCGGCTCATCATCTTCTTCTATATCGAATGCCACAGGGTCAACATCGTTCTCAAAACAGTTGATGAGGTCGTAAAGATCATCTACTGTTGTGGTCTCGTCTATTGAAATACCCACCTGGTTGTTACTGATATAACGCAGGTTGATCTGCTGGCGGGTTGCTTTTTCCTTAATGGCATTTGCATCATCCACCTTTACCGTAATCGTATCAAAATAGTTATCGCTGAAAAGTTCAAAACCTCTTTCTTCAATTGATTCTGCAACGGTTTGTGTAAGCATGGCAATACGTTCTGCCATATCTTTTAAACCCTGCGGGCCATGAAACACTGCATACATAGCTGCCATGTTTGCCAGTAATGCCTGTGCCGTACAAATATTAGATGTAGCCTTTTCCCGTTTAATGTGCTGTTCCCTTGTTTGCAGCGCCATACGCAATGCGCGGTTACCCTGCGCATCTATGCTTACGCCTATAATACGGCCGGGCATATTGCGCTTAAATTCGTCTTTGGTGGAGAAGAATGCCGCATGCGGACCACCAAAACCCAGTGGTACACCAAAACGCTGTGCAGAGCCGATGGCTACGTCGGCACCTAATTCGCCGGGAGGGGTAAGGAGTGTCAGCGCCAGCAGGTCAGTAGCCATCACTACATGGCCGCCGGCATCATGTACTTTGTTTATAAAAGAACGATAATCTTCTATTGAACCTTTATCGTTCGGGTATTGCACAATGGCACCGCAATAGCTGGTGTCAATAAGCGCGGTGGCATAATCGCCATATACCAGTTCAACACCTATGGGTGTGCCGCGTGTAAGCAATACATCTTTTGTTTGCGGGAACACATGTTCATCCACGAAGAACTTCGGCCTGTCGATTCTATCGGTTTTGTTTACATGGTGAAAGATCATGGCCATTGCTTCTGCTGCGGCCGTTGCTTCATCCAGCAAAGAGGCGTTGGCTATCGGTAACCCTGTAAGGTCACTTACCATTGTCTGGAAGTTCAGCAAACTTTCCAGGCGCCCCTGCGATATCTCTGCCTGGTATGGTGTGTATTGCGTGTACCATCCCGGGTTTTCAAAAATGTTACGCAAAATAACAGACGGGGTAATGGTATCGTAATAACCCTGCCCGATATAATTTTTAAAAGTCTTATTCTTTAAACTCATTTCCTTAATGAGTTTCAGGTATTCATGCTCACTAATGGCTTCAGGTAATTGTAGCGCATGCTGCATGCGTATGGCCTGCGGAACTGTTTTATTGATCAGTTCTTCCAGGCTTGCAACGCCAATGGTTTCCAGCATTGCTTTAGTATCTGCTGCGCCCGGCCCTATATGGCGCTGCTTAAACTCCGCCGCTTGTTTTTTGAATAAACTCATAAATTAATTGGTTGACCACTTAAAAAGATTTGCAAAGTTAACGGTTGTAAGGCTGATAAAAAGCGTTCTGTTGAAGTTGGGGATACGCTGTGGAAGGTTTGGGATTACATTAAGAAATACAAAGAAATATTATGTAACCGGCAACAGTATGTTATGGCATCGCCTGTTGTGTCACTCACTTGTGCGTTCCGTTGTTATGGCGGCTGTGGCGTTCCGGTTTTTACCACGTTACCGGTCTTACGCTTTTGAAGCATAAGACCGGTAACATATCTCATAAAAGATCTGTGATCCGCTAATGCGGTGTTATGTCTACAGCCTTGGCTTTACCGATCTTACCTGCAGCAGGAGTGTGCCTGTACCTGAAAACCACCGGGAATATGATGCCCAGCACCAGTGCATACGCGGCAAAGCTCAGCCAGATGCTTTGCCAGTCTTTTGCGCCGTTTACCGTAAAATAATCAACGATCCAGCCGCTGATAACGCCACCGAGGTAGGCGCCAATGCCGTTCGTCATAACCATAAATAAACCCTGTGCGCTGGCCCGTATTTTAATACTGGTTTCTTTCTCTACGAACAATGAACCGGAAATATTGAAGAAGTCGAAAGCCATACCATAAACAATCATCGAGAGAATGAGCAGGGGCAGGCCTGTGCCGGGGTCTCCCAAAGCAAATAATCCAAAACGGAGTACCCATGCAACTATGCTCATGAGCATTACTTTCTTTATACCAAAACGCTGCAGGAAAAACGGTATAGCCAGTATAAACAGCGTTTCAGAAATCTGGGAAATAGAGATGAGTATACTGGGGTGCTGTACCGCAAATGAATTGGCATACTGCGGCTGGCTGCCAAAGTCTGTAAGAAATGCGCCTCCAAAAGTATTCGTAATCTGCAACGCTGCACCAAGGAACATGGCGAACACAAAAAACACGAGCATCTTCTGCTGCCTGAACAACACAAATGCATCGAGGCCGAGCATAGATACAATGGTGCGTTTTTCTTTCGATTGTTTGGGTGTGCATTTTGGCATAGTGAAAGCATATACGCCCAGTAACAAAGATGCGCCGGCACTGATGTACAACTGCAATGCGCTGTTGGTGAGCCCCAGCAGGTCAACCATCCACATAGCAATGATGAAACCCACAGTACCCCATACACGTATGGGCGGAAAATCTTTTACAGCCGTTAACTGTTTTTGCTCCAGCACTTCGTAAGACACGGTATTATTGAGGGCAATCGTGGGCATGTAAAACATCGTGTTCAGCAACATATACAGGTAAACGCTTTCGTAGTCTGTAACCGTTGTAGCCTTATACAGCAAAAAGCCGCTGATGATGTGACAGATGCCAAACACCCGCTCTGTATTGATCCATTTATCTGCAATAATGCCCATAATGGCGGGCATAAACAATGAAGCAATGCCCATGGTTGCGTAAATGCTTCCTATTTGTCCGCCGGTGAAGTGTAATGATTTATCGAGGTAAACATTGAGGGAGATTAACCAGGAACCCCAAATGAAGAATTGCAAAAAATTCATGAGGGTGAGGCGAAACTTAATACTCATTACTTCGCAGATTTTGTGAAAGACAATGATAGCGAAGTTATTTTGAATTTGGTATGGCAGTAAGGCTAATTTGCCTGTAACCGTACTTAAAATACGGGTGTGTAAAGCGGCACATAAATGTGTTTGTGTTTATAGCGCAAGGCAGCCATTGCTGCATAAAGGGCAGAACGTACAAGTGAGTGACACAACAGCAGCCACATAGTAGCACTGCAGCCTGTCTCAAAAAAAAATTAGTTCAGTTTAACCTCGAAGGTGGCCGGCCATTTTTTACCTGTTATGTACAGGCTGTTCTTTACAGAATCGTACGCAATGCCATTGAGTACATTGTCTGTTGTATTGTCGTACAACGCAGGATTGTAGGCAATACCGCTTTTGGCCAGCAGCCCGGTAAGGTCCATTTTGCCCAGCACCCTGCCGCTCTCCGGATCTATCTTATAGATGTATTGTGTTTGCCAGATGTTTGCATAAAGTACATTGTTTACCAGTTCCAGTTCATTAATGCTGCCAACAGGGCCGTAATTATCTGTAACGCCGATCATTTTTACAATCTTAAAATCGTCAGGGTTTACAAAATAAATATTGCTGCTGCCGGTGCTGATGAGCAGGTGTGTGCCATCGGTTGTCATGCCCCAGCCTTCGTGCGGCCACTGCATTTCTTTGATCTTCTGAAATGTTTTAAGATCGTACACCAGCACTTTGTTTTCGCGATAGGTAAGCTGGTAAATTTTATTATTCAGTATAGCAATGCCTTCACCAAAAAAATCATCAGGCAGTTTTACACTTTTGGTTGTTTTTCCGGTAGCAAGGTCATTTTTAAACAACCTGCTTTCTTTGTAATTGCCTGCACTTTCATACATTTCATTGTTGTACCAAACGAGGCCTTCGGTATACGAACTGGTATCGTGCGGATACACTTTTACAATATTGTAGGCAATGGCAGGTGGTGCAGGATTGTTATTGTCTTCAACCGTTTCGTTGCCGGCATTTTGATCATTATTGCCACAGGCGGCAAGTGTGAGTATGAGTATTGCAGGAAAAACGTATTTGTACATTTTGATCATGATGGCAGCAAAAGTAAAAAGGTAATCACTAAAAAAATGGTAAGATGAAAAAGCTTTTTGCCTTTTCTTTAACCGCCACATTAAACACTGCCCGCTAATTTTGATCTCACACAGCATCAAACTCAACACAATGAAAAAACTATGGCTTCTTTTATTCAGTGCGGCAATTACCTTTTCATCGCAGGCGCAGCTTGGCGGCCTGCTTAAAAAAGTTACCGGCAATGAGAACAAAGGCAATAACAGCAACCTCTCCACAGATGAAATTGCCAATGGTCTGAAAGAAGCGCTGAATAAAGGCGTAAGTGAAGGCACCACCAAATTGTCTGCTGCAGATGGTTTTTTTAAAGACGCGGCCATAAAAATACTGATGCCTGCAGATGCGCAGAAGGTAGAAAAAACATTGCGCAATGTTGGCCTGGGCCAGCAGGTTGATGATGCTATTCTTACCATGAACCGTGCTGCGGAAGATGCTGCCAAAAGTGCATCACCCATTTTTGTAAGTGCCATTAAGCAAATGAGTATCGAAGATGCCTGGAGCATTTTAAAAGGTGGCGACAGTGCTGCAACCAGGTACCTGCGCACCAAAACAACGGGCGAACTTACCACCGCATTCAAACCGGTTATTGAAAAATCGCTGGAGAAAACAGGTGCCACCAAATACTGGAATACTGTATTCAGCAACTACAATAAATTTTCGCTTACAAAAGTAAATCCCGATCTCAGCAGTTACGTAACAGAAAAAGCACTGTCTGGCATTTTTTACCAGATTGCACTCGAAGAAATGAAGATCAGGAAAGACCCTGTGGCCAGAACTACAGACTTATTGAAAAAAGTGTTCGGTAATTAAAAACTTTGTGTACCCGGCAGCAGTAAGCGTGGCATCGTCCCTTGCGTCGCACCCTTGTACAGCAGTACATCCTGCAACAGTTGCGGATCTGTCGGCAACCCGTTATACATAATCGCTTACATACAGCTAACATATTTTTTAAGCAGCATTTACAAATGCTGCTTTTTTTTAATATTTTATAAATGGCAATGTTTTTGACATCATAGCCTGTAACAATACTTTTGAAAAAAATCATGATGAAAAAAATACTATACCTGTTTTTCTTTCTTCCCGCACTCAGCAGTTGCGATGTTGCACAGCAGGTGCTAAACCAGTCTGGCATGACAACAGGCCCGCTAACCAATGCAGACATTGTAATGGGCCTTAAAGAAGCACTTACCATCGGTACCCAAAACGGCACGAATAAATTATCTGCAGTAGATGGCTTTTTTAAAGATGCTGCCCTCAAAATACTCATGCCGCCCGAGGCGCAAAAGGTAGAAAGCACTTTGCGTAGCCTTGGTTTTGGCAGCGTGGTAGACCAGGCCATTCTATCTATGAACCGTGGTGCAGAAGAGGCTGCCAAATCTGCCACGCCCATCTTTGTTGGCGCCATTAAGCAAATGACCATTACAGATGCGCTGGGTATTTTAAGAGGCGGCGACAATTCCGCCACCAATTATTTTAAAGAAAAAACAACGGCAGCGTTGGTTACTGCCTTCAGGCCTGTTATAGACAATGCATTAAAGAAAACAGACGCTACCAAATACTGGAATGATGTTTTCAGCGTGTACAACCGGTTCTCACAGAAAAAAGTGAACACAGACCTTGGTGCTTATGTAACCGGTAAAGCAGTAGATGGCATCTTTTACCAGGTGGCCCTGGAAGAAGCAAAAATCAGGAAAGACCCGGCGGCAAGGGTTACAGACATTTTAAAGAAAGTATTTGGCAGCAGAGAAGCGCAGGGGTTATAAGCCACAAAACCAAAAAAAGTGATTATAAAAAAGTTGCAGGTACAATACCTGCAACTTTTTTTGTTTACTGCTAGGCTGATACATGCAGGAGATATTTTTCTTTAAAATACTCCTCTTTAAAAATTTCCTCTATGGCAACCATACGTGGCCGTAGCCTGCTTTCCGATATTTCTTTTGCAAGGTCGCCGCCTTTTAAACAGATCAATCCATTTGGCAACTCCTGCTCACGGCCTTTTTTTATCAGCGGCTTGCCCCATTGCCACAGATCTTTGATGGGCGCCACTGCACGCGACACTACAAAATCGAACTTCCGGTTTTTAATGTCTTCTGCACGGGTATGCTGTGTGGTTACATTCGTAAGTCCAACGCCGGCTGCAATACCTTCTACCACTTTTAGTTTTTTGGCAATACTGTCCACGAGGTGAAACTCCACTTCCGGAAAAAATATAGCCAGCGGAATGCCGGGAAAACCGCCACCGGTACCAATATCTATAATTTGTGTACCAGCTTTAAATTCAATAACCGCAGCTATTGCCAGCGAATGCAATACATGTTTTTCGTATAAACTATCAATGTCTTTCCTTGAAATTACATTGATCTTGCTGTTCCAGTCTTTGTACAACGCCTCCAGTGCCGCAAACTGCTGCACCTGCTTATCAGTAAACTCCGAAAAATATTTGATAATAATATCCATGCAAACAAAAAGCTTTACTAACTCCAGTTTTTTGCCGGCCTTTTAAACAATGCCGGTGTAAACAACACATAATAAAAAAACATCCAGATATCAAAGAAAAGAAAATACGGAAAAAGATCTGCTTCGTTTAAACGTTTCATGGTTTTGTTCCATACATACGCCTGTACCAGCAGGCGTATGCAATAAACCGCAAGCCCGATCCACCAGGTATAAAACAGTATGGCGGCCACAAAAAGCGGGTAAACCAATACCTGGGAAAAAGAATATAATCCAAGCAGGAATTTATGGAGCGGTTTATAATATCTGGCCGTGGTGTAGTGCCTTGTTTTTTGTCGTTGCCAGTCAGAAAAGGTGGTTTTGGGCTCGCTCAGCGTGTGTGCTTCGGGCTCAATCATAATGGCAGTATTGTCTTTTGTTGCCACCATGTTTATAAACAGGTCATCGTCTCCGCCCGGTATATGATTAATGGCCGAAAACCCTTTATTGTTAAAGAACAATGCTTTTTTGTAAGACAGGTTGCGGCCCACGCCCATATAAGGTTTGCCGGCCAGCGCATACGAAAGATACTGCAATGCACTGTGAAACGTTTCGAACCTGATGAGTTTATTCAACAGCCCGGGCCTTTTATGATAGGCGCCATAGCCAAGCACAATCTGCTTGTCATCATAATAAGCTTCCTGCATTTTCTGGATCCAGTTTTCACTGGCCGGCACACAGTCCGCGTCGGTAAGCAATACCACCTCATATTTCGCCGCTTTAATACCCATCGACAAGGGAAATTTTTTGCCGGGTATCATTTTAGCTTCCTGGATAAGCGCTACAGGGTTAAGGTTTTTAAACGATTTGCGAAACTCATCAAGCAGGAATTTTGTTTCATCGGTACTGTTGTCATTTACCACAATTACTTCATGCGTGGTTCTGTATTGCTGTACCAAAATACCCGGCAGGTTTTTTACAATGTTTTCCGCTTCATCTCTTGCGCACACAATAACAGAAACAGGGTATTCCTGCGATGCGGATTTTAATGGCGGTTTGTATTGTGCCAGCCGGTTAAAGAAAAAAAGGTAGTAAAAAAGCTGTATGGCAATAACGGCACAAAAACAGCTGAATATAATGATTTGCAGAAAGCCCGGTATCTCAATTAAATGCATGACTGCAAAAATAATTAACTACCCATCATTTGGCATTTAGGTTATCCACATTAAACGGGGAATTTTTATGAGCCTGGCAGCAGCACGCTGTGGCATCGTCCCTTGCGTCGCACACTTGTACTGCAGGAAGCAGAGCGGCAGGAAGTGATAAGTAGGAAGTAGGAAGTGATAAGTAGGAAGTAGGAAGTGATAAGTAGTAAGTGATAAGTAGTATGTTATAAGTTGTATGTAAAAGCAATGACTCTTTGCTTCTTTACCTTGTAGCCTCAGTGCATTGTTGTCTCAATGCCTCTTTGCCTCTTCACCTTACTACCCCAGCCACACCACTTTTTGTTCCGGTGTATGTTCGCGGCCGATAATGTCCCTGTACAGGTCCGGTCGCCTGGCTTTAATATACCTCGTGCCACCTGCCAGGTTGATCTTTTCAGGTGTTACAGTTGCAATCACAAAGCTGTCATCAAAACTTTTACACTCTGCCAGTATATCACCAAAAGGATCAATGATCATCGAGCAGCCGTTTTTTAGCTGGTCATCATCCATGCCAATGGCATTGGAAAAAACAGCGTACACGGCATTGTCATATGCCCTCGATGGCAGCCATTTCATCAGCCATTCGCGGCCTTTCATACCTTCAAATTCAAGCCGCAGAGAAGTAGGGTCGTTTTCGCGGTTTTGCCATAATGCAGCATCCACAAAACCGGCACCCGGCCTGGTAGACGGTGTGCACATGGTTACATGCGGCATAAAGATAATGTCCGCACCCAGCAGCTTTGTGGCCCGCACGTTTTCTGCAATGTTATTGTCGTAGCAAATGAGTATACCACATTTCCAGCCATACAGGTCAAATACACAATAGCTGTCGCCCGGCGTCAGGTAAGGGTTGATAAACGGATGCAGTTTTCTGAACTTTGCTATAACGCCATCTCCGGTAACACATACATACGCTTTATACAGTTTACCGGCATCATCTTTTTCAAACAGTCCTGCGCAAATGGCAATGTCATGGGCGCCGGCAATAGCAGCCAGCCGCTGTATACTGGCTCCGCCGGGCACAGGCTCTGCAAGCCCGAGCATTGCTTCACGGGAAAGCTTACGGGCAAAGGTGTAGCCTGTTACAGAGCATTCATGAAATGCAATTACATTGGCACCTTCTGCCGCCGCTTTTCCGGCCAGTTGTTCAATTACAGCAAGGTTGTACGCTTTGTCGCCACTCCTGTGTTCAAATTGGGCAGACGCTATTTTTAGTTTATTCATGCATGGAAGTTTTCAGTGGCAAAAGCATCAGTACACCGCGGCTATAAATTGTATAAAACCGACATGCGCCTGTTTTTACATGGTGGCATTACGCTCCATAAAGTATAACATCTAAATTAATGCATTGATTATACAAAAGATGCAGCAATGTATAAATGGCGGCGTTTATAAACGGATCGCAAAAGCTGCTATAAAAGAGGAACGATGAACCGAGCGTGGCAACAGGCGCTTAATAGTATTGATTGGCTGGCTTCATAAAAACTTTCTCTTTTCCAATTAGTATTATCTTTATTTTTTATTTTTCCTGTATGGCAGAGAACGAAAACGGAGCAACGGTAAAACGACGACAAAGCCGCTACCGGCTGGTGGTAATGAATGACGACACATATGAAGAAGTGATCACTTTCAGGCTTTCAAGGTTAAGTGTTTATGTTGGTTTCAGCACTGTTTTTATTTTGCTGGTAGGCTTAACTGTTGCACTGCTGGTGCTTACACCGCTAAAGTTCTACATACCGGGTTATGGCAACAATACCAACCGCGCAGAATTGCAGGCGCTCAAAATACGGACAGACTCGCTGGAGCAGGCCATCAGTTATAAAGATCAATACCTCGACGGACTAAAAAAGACCCTGAGCGGCGATGCACCCACCAAACTCGATACCTCGGTTTTAAACGTGCCAAAGGCAGAGCGTATAAATGACTAGAAAACCGATGAAAGCACCCAAAAGCAACAAAGCGCTCCTGTTGAGTTATCTTGGCTTCGCATTCCAGTTAATGGCATCACTGGGGCTGGCCACCTACATTGGCTGGTGGCTTGATAAGTGGATAAAATCGGGTATGTATTTGTTTATCTGGTTGCTACCTTTGGTGGTGGTAGTTGGTTTGATTGTAAAGGCCGTAAAGGACACTTCAAAAAAATAACATGGATAAAACAGAAGAAAGCAAAGCAATTGTTCCCGTATTTACGTTTTTTATAGCGGTCTCTGGTTTTTGTACGTTGTTTAAAACATGGCTGGCAGAAAAAAATATTGACCCGCTGGTTGTAGGGTTTGGAAACCTGCTTTTGTTTATTCTTTCACTGGCTGTTTTTTCACTGCATAAAAAAGCGTTACAAAACGCCAATCCGCAGGTTGGTGTAAGATCAGTTATGCTGGGCTCGTTTATTAAACTGATGGTTATTGCGGTTGCCGTAGTAGTCTACCTGCTTGCAGCCGGCGAAAAAAGGAGTGTATACGGCATTTTCGGGTTTATGTTTTTGTATATTATTTATACCGTGCTCGATGCACGGATAGCCTCTAAACTGAAACGTACAAATGGCGGCAGTTAAGGAACATCCTATGCATGCACTGGCAGCCTTCCTGCCGGAAAAAAGTTTTGATAAAGTGGTGTATTACCTGCACCATTACAAAGTGCACCTTACTGTTACACGCGAAAGAAAATCTGTACTGGGCGATTACCGCAATGCCGTACAGGGCAAAAATCATCGTATTACCGTCAACATCAATCTTAATAAATACGCCTTTCTTATTACGCTGCTGCACGAACTGGCACACCTGTTAACGTACGAAAAGTACGGGCATCGGGTAGCTGCTCATGGCAAAGAATGGAAGAGCATTTATGGTAACCTCCTGGCAGATTTTGTAGGTAAACAAATCTTTCCGGCAGATATTGAAGAGGAGCTGAAGCAATCGCTTATAAACCCGGCTGCAAGCAGTTGCGCAGAAGAATCTCTGATGCGTGTATTACGCCGTTACGATGATAAAAAAGAGCATGTGGTACTCGTTGAAGAAATAAAACTCAACGAACTCTTTGCAACAAAAGATGGCCGCATTTTCAGGAAAGGAGAAAAGCTGCGCAAGCGCTTTCGCTGCACCGAAGTAAAGACAGGACTGGTATATTTATTCAGTGCTATTTATGAAGTATTGCCGGTGGGGGTAAGGAAATAAGGCAAGGAGGCAAAGAGCTCTCTGTGAAACTCCGTGTTATAACTCCTCTTACGCTGTGGTTTAACAACCCAAATCTTAACCACAGAGGATACAGTGTCATTACACAGAGTTGCCCCTAAACATTCGCTCTTTCTTATAACTTACTACTTACAACTTATAACTGATTGCACCCCTTCTTCCTGCAGTACAGGAGTGCGACGCAACCGGCGATGCCACCTGCACAACAGTCGGGTTCACCATTATATTCTTCTTAAACCTTTCACCAGTGGCAAAAACCCACTTCGTATCGGCATAATTGTTGGTTAACTGAGGCCATGTAAGCACGAAGGTCATTAAACTTTACGTTGCACATATTTTAGTTTTCGTAATTTTCAGGCAATATCAAATACACATGCAAACAGGAGAAGATATAAGGCTGCTCAACCAAAAAATTGAACAGGCTTCTGCATTTATAGACAGGCTTAGATCAGAACTTTCTAAAGTGGTAATCGGTCAGTTGCACATGGTTGACAGCCTGCTTACCGGCTTGTTGTGCAATGGTCACGTGTTACTGGAAGGCGTACCGGGACTTGCGAAAACGCTTACCATCAAATCACTGGCAGAAGGGGTGCATGCAAAATTCAGCCGTATACAGTTTACGCCAGACCTGCTGCCCGCAGATGTTGTAGGCACCATGATCTATAACCAGCAGCGCAATGAATTTATCGTGCGTAAAGGCCCCATCTTTGCAAACTTTATATTGGCAGATGAAATAAACCGGGCGCCTGCAAAAGTGCAGAGCGCATTGCTGGAGGCTATGCAGGAAAAACAGGTAACCATTGGCGAGGCAACCTATAAGCTGGAAGAGCCTTTCCTGGTACTGGCCACACAAAACCCGCTGGAGCAGGAAGGTACTTACCCCCTGCCCGAGGCGCAGGTAGACCGCTTTATGCTAAAGATCATCGTCGGGTACCCCAATAAAAAAGAAGAACAGTTTATTATTCGCCAGCAGGTTCAAAACGAGTTGCTGCCCAAAATAAACAGCGTGGCCAGCATTACAGAAATCATGCACGCAAGAGATCTTGTAAAGCAGGTGTATATGGACGAAAAGATTGAACAATACATTGTAGATATTGTTTTCGCCACACGTTATCCCGAGCAATACAATCTTGGCAAGCACAAGGCACTTATCGGCTATGGCGCCTCGCCACGTGGCAGTATCAACCTTGCCATGGCAGCAAAAGCGCATGCGTTTATGCAAAAACGCGGCTTTGTAATTCCGGATGACGTAAAAGCAATTTGTAAAGATGTAATGCGCCACCGTATCGGTCTTACATACGAGGCAGAAGCAGAGAACATAACAACAGAAAAGATCATTGAAGATATATTGAAAGTGGTGCTGGTGCCATAAGATTTTTGTGGGCCCGGCATATGTGCATGTGGCATCGTCCCTTGCGTCGCACTCTTGTACTGTATAACAATTTTGAGCAAAGCGAGACCAATCTTAGTCAATGAAATTATTCAGGCGCAATAAAGAAAATCAGCAAATCAATCATGCCCCGCCGGTAGGCGATGGCATTACTTCTTTGCTCAAAAAAGTACGGGAGCTCGAAATAAAAAGCAAGCGTCTTACCAACCATCTTTTCACCGGAGAATACCATACAGCTTTCAAAGGCCGCGGTATGGCTTTTAAAGAAGTAAGAGAGTACCAGCCCGGAGACGATATCAGGTTTATAGAATGGAACGTGTCAGCACGCATGGGCCATACCTACAGCAAACTGTTTGAAGAAGAAAGAGAGCTGAGCGTACACCTGCTGGTAGATGTAAGTGCCAGCAGTTTGTTTGGTACAAACAAACAAACAAAAAGAGATCTTATTGCAGAAATGTGTGCAGTGCTTGCTTTCTCTGCCATCAGCAACAACGATAAAGCAGGTCTTATTTTATTCAGTGATAAGGTAGAAAAATATATACCGGCAAGAAAGGGAAAAGATCACGTGTTGTATATGATCAGGGAGCTTTTAAATCATCAGCCACACTCGGCGCAGACAGATATACAAAAAGCGTTGCAGTTTTTAAACAGAACAACAAAGCATAAAAGCATTGTTTTTATACTGAGCGATTTTGCAGATGCCGGCTACCACGATGCGCTGCGCGTTGCTGCAAAAAGACATGATGTTATAGGCGTGCAAACCTACGACGCAAGAGATGAACAGTTGCCCAAAGTAGGTTTACTGCAGGTGTACGACGCAGAAACAGGCAATACTGCATGGCTCAATACCAGCGACCCGTACACAAGGCAGCGCTACAATAACCAATTTCATAAAATAATGGAAGACGCAAAGATTACATTCCGTACAGCCGGTGCAGATCTTATGCAGGTAGCAACAGGAGAAGATTACGTAAAAAAATTGCAGGAATTTTTTATCAGGAGAGCTTAATCAAAGAAACAGTGCAACTTACGGTTTGAAAGATCTGGCCACTATATACTTCAGCAAAACAACCAGGCAATGGTGCCTGTCTTTTTTATGCGCATTGTTTTTTTATGCGGGCAATGCACAGCGCCTGTCTGTTACCGCAGACCGCACAAAGATCTTATTGGGCGAGCAGGTAGTGCTGCAGCTAAAAGCAGAAGACATTAATACCAGTGTAAACACCCTGCAGAACTGGTTTGCAATTGCAGACACAGGCAATCACATCAGTGTGGTAAAAAGAGACGTAATTGATACGGTGTCTGTTAATGCACTTACCAGTTACATCCAGAAGATTACCATTACCTCTTTCGATTCGGGCAGGTGGCAACTGGCGCCGCTGTCGCTGTTTATAAAAGATAATGTAACCGGCAGGCAAACAAAGCTTGTATCAGATTCTTTGTTTATAGACGTGTTGCCGGTAGATGTGAGCGCCATGCCGGATTATCACCCCATTAAAGACATCATCGAAGTTGAAGCCAAACCAAAATACGGCTTGTATGCAGCAATAGCACTGGCCGTGATTGCCGTTGGCATTACAACCTGGTGGCTCATCAGGCGGCTCAGGCAAAAGAAAACTGCACCCGTAAAACAGGCGTACGAAGGCACTGCCCTCGAACAGGCATTGAAACAAATAAAAAAATTACAGCAGGATGATTTGCCCGCAAAGGGGCAGGTTAAACTGTTTTATGCAACACTTGCCGATATATGCCGCAAATATGTTTCGGCACAACTCGGTGTAAATGCCATGCTTTATACGTCAGACGAATTAATGGTGTTACTGGTGGTCTATTTACAGGATGAGCAAAAGCGTATTCCTTTCTTCCAGTTGCTGCGCTTAATAGACGTCGTGAAGTTTGCAAAATATACACCGTCTGCAGATCAGCATGAAGCAGCGATGGCCAATGCCACCGCTTCTTTACAGCATATTGATAAAATAATAAAACAAACACGGCAGCATGATAGCTGATTGGCTGCAACATATCGAATTTGCTTACCCGTGGGTACTGGGGCTCCTTATACTGGTGCCGGTATTGATCTATGAGTATGCACGCAGCAACCGTAAACGGCAGGCGCCAATGCTGGTGACCACCACACACTTTCTGCAGGGTGTAAAAGACATCAAAGCATCATTGCTTCACCTGCCATTTGTATTACGTTGTATCGGCATTGTTATGCTTATTGTGGCCATGGCTCTGCCGCGGCTCAAATACACAGAGCAGCTGACAGAAGGAGAAGGTATTGATATTGTATTGTGCTTCGATATCAGTGGCAGTATGCTGGCAAAAGATTTTCAGCCAAACAGGCTGGAGGCCGCAAAAACAGTAGCCAAAGAATTTGTACAACAACGCCCCGGCGACAGGATTGGCGTGGTCATTTTCAGCAGTGCGAGTTTTACTTTGTGCCCCGTAACACCCGATCACAATGCCGTGCTGCTGCAGATCAGCAATATAGAAAGTGGTTACCTGCAGGAAGAAGGTACAGCCATCGGGTCAGGGCTTGCCGCCAGTGTAGACAGGCTGCGCAAAGGAAAATCGAAAAGTAAAGTAGTGATACTGCTTACAGACGGTGTTGATGTTGGTGGCAGCGTGCCGCCTGATCTTGCAAAGCAAATGGCCAGGCAGTATAACATTAAAGTGTACACGATTGGTATTGGCAGTGAAAAGGAGATCGATGAAACAACCACTTCGGCACTCGGTACGGTTACACAAAAACGCAAGCTGGAATTTAATGAAGACCTTTTGAAAGATATTGCGCAAACCACTGGTGGGCAATATTTCCAGGCCACTGATAATGCAGCTTTACAAAAGATTTATGCCAGTATCAACCAACTCGAAAAAACAAAAATTGAAGTCACTACTTACGACCACTACACAAATAAATTTTTTCCTTTCCTGCTCATTGGTATAGTTGCTTTATTTGCAGAAATGTTGTTGCGCTATACCGTATTCAGAAAGTTCCCGTAATTGATTTGTATTTCACCAGCTTTCAGCATCGTGCATACAAAAACCAGGTATATTGTTGGGTCAGCAGTAGTATTTCATGGCGTCGCCTGTTGCCACGCTCGGTTCATCGTTCCATTTACATGGCAACTGTAGCGTTCCGGGTTTTACACCACACACATATCCACTTCCTTTCAATAGCTGTTGTTTTACGACATCAATGTTATATACCTCGTTACTGTGTAGCTACGGAGATGGTGGTTTGTTGCTGCATACAGCTTTACAGTACAAGAGTGCGACGCAAGGAACGATGCCACCTGCACCAAAGCTGACTTACAAAAAATCTAACGTATAAGTGTTACGGTGCCTTTGATAATAACTGTTTCGTGCTCCACTATTCCTTTGATAACATAAACATAGCTGCCGGGCGAAAGCAACTGACTTTTATACGTTCCGTTCCAGCCGGTGTACTTGTCTTTTGTAAGAAAAATGCGGTTGCCCCACCTGTCAAAAACCGCAAACTCGTGCAACTCTATGCTTGCATCTTTTGGTATGCGGAAAAGATCATTCCTGCCATCATTATTAGGTGTAAAAGCCGAAGGAATATTTACACGGTGCAGCACTTTAATGAAAATTTCTTTTGAGGCGGTACAGCCATTTACATCGGTAATACTGATCGAAAGCGTTGTGTCATTTCTCAGCGGAATGGTGGTTGCATTAAGCGCGGTGGCTGGCACAACAACACCATCGGGCTTCCACAATACACTTGCCGGCTGCGTTGTAATGGTTGCATTGATGGTTGCTGCTGTTCCAAAAGGTATTTCGGGTGCAGGTGTTGTAAAACTTATTTCAGGACCAGGTTTTATTGTAACCGTTTCGGTGGCAGACTTCACCGTTTCATTATGCGAACATCCCGGGATGTTGGTGGTTAAACTGCAATACACGCGGTCGCCGTTTGCAAACTTGTCTGATGTAAAATTTGGCGAGTTCTGCCCCGCGTAATAATCATTCACCATCCATTGGTAGTATGTATAGTCACCCTCGTATTGCGGCTGCGCATTAAATGTAACGGGTCTGCCTGCACAAACAGTCGTTTCCGGAGAGGTAACAAACACGGCAGGATGAATAAAATCTCTTACGCGCATACCAACTTTGTTGGAGGGTGCGCTTGTAGTAGTCTTGCACCTCGAATCCTGGTCTATGGTAATGATGCAGCTTACAGAATCGCCGTCTTTGAGCTTGCTGGTAATCAGCGCTGCACCGGTATCACCTGTTGCAGTATCGTTGATCATCCAGGTGAAAGTTGGGAATGCGCCGCCGTTGGCAGTTGCGGTAAAGGTTACTTCTTCACCAACACATATATTAGTGGCAGTGGGTGTTATTTTAATGGCGGGGTGAATCATCGGGTACACATAAATATTCATTTTGGAAAGGGAGTACAACGTATCTGCACAGGATGGAATGATCACCTGCATCAGGCATTTTACTTCTGCGCCGTTTGTGAGGCTATCTGTGGTATAAGTCGTTTTATTGCCAACGGGCACACCGTTTACCGTCCAGTTATAGATTGGGGTTCCATATTTATAATCTACGGCAGATGTAAAGAGCGTTTGTTCTCCCTCGCAGATCAACGGGTCATTATTGGCAATGGTTATTACGGGCTCAAAGTCGTTCAGCACTGTTACGATAAACGGGGCGGTTGTTACCACCGTATCGTAACCGCAGGCTGTAGTGCAGGCATAGGTGCACGTTATTATGTCTTCATCGTGCAGGTCGCTGGCAGCAAAGGATGCGTTGTTGGTGCCCACGGCGGTATTGTTTTTCTTCCAGGAAAAAACGGCGTTGGTGCCTGGGTTTGTTACGCTGGCTTTAATGGTAACCATCGCCCCGAGGCAACTGCTATTATTGCCGGTAAGGGTTAATGCCGGAATACAGTTACTGTTTTGCGCAAAGACAACAAGCGGGATCAGAAGCAGTATGGTGATAAAAACCTTTGGCATAAAAGGTATAATGTACGGGAGGAGTTTACTGAAAAATGAACACTAATGTAACCAAACGCTTTTTAGCGTATGCTTAATCTTATGAAAGAGACGCCGATTTTGCCTGAATCGTTGCCTGAGGGTCATTTTTTTATTGAAAGCCGCTATAATGCCGGGTGGGTGCTTTTACGTTAGGAGCGAAGATTTTTCATTGCCTGGAAAAAATGCGCTGCTGATGGTTAAGAATGCAGGCAAGTACCGGGTATGCCGGGCTTTTTACTGCAGTACAAGTGTGCGACGCAACCAATGCTACATAGTAGCAATGCAGCTGGCTACAAAATATTATTAGCGTGTAAAAAGAATCTACGCAGGGTCTACCCAGGCTTCGTTTTCTTTTAGCAGGTTAATGAGTTCATCTACAGCAATGGCGCTGTCAACATTGCGTTTTACCACTTCTTTGCCCTTGTATAACGTGATCTTGCCAACCCCGCTGCCAACATACCCAAAATCGGCATCGGCCATTTCGCCGGGGCCGTTTACAATGCAACCCATGATAGCAATCTTTACACCTTTCAGGTGGTTGGTGCGGGAACGGATCATGGAAGTGGTTTCCTGCAGGTCGAAAAGCGTTCTGCCGCAGGAAGGGCAGGAGATGTATTCTGTTTTGGAGATGCGTGTACGTGTGGCCTGCAGAATACTAAAGGCGGTGTTGTTGATAAACTGCTCGGTAGTGCTGTTGTTCAGGTAGTTTCTGCCACTGGCATTTGTAACGCTTTCTGACTGACGTTGATAGCTTGAGGCGGTCATGCCAAGGCAAATGCCATCTCCAAAGCCGTCTAACAACAATGCGCCACACTCTGTGGCATAATGAATAAGGTGTTCATCTGCTGTTTGCCAGTTGCTGTCGCAGATAAGGATTACCGGGTTTTTGATGTTGCGGTTTTGAAGTTCCATAAACATACGGCGCACAGATGGCATTGCGTGTTTATTCGTACTGCTTAGACAAAAGGCTACTGAATTATTGTTGGCAATTTCATCAAGAAAGGTGTAATCATTCAGTTTGGTCTGGTCATTATAACAGTCGAGCATCACAAAATTCAGTGTGTCACTTTTCCATTTGCCGTTTACAAATCCGGCACCATCAAAAATGGGGAAGTATTTTGACTTGTCTTTTGCAAGGTTCCATGTTGCGGGGTAAACAATAACTTTTAATGTGCCGGGCAGATCAAAACCGAGCAGGTTATGCCCTGTAAAAATGTAATCTGCAGCCGCATCGCTGATGTTCCATTTATCAGTGGCGGCATCGTAGGTATAACCGATGCTTTCAAGGTGCTTTGGTGTAACGTTTTCAGTTTTGCTGAAATCTGCAATTACCACCGGTACATGATGATCGCCAATATTATCTACGGCAAAAGTTGGTCTTCTCCTGTATTCAAAGGGCGAGTAGGGAACTTTTTCAATGTCGGGAATATTGCCATCGTTTGCGGCGGTTGTTGCATAACGCTTTACGAGGTCTTTACATACCGGTATTTCAAACTCAGGGTCTTCAGTCAGGGATACACGAATGGTATCACCAATACCGTCTTCCAGCAAAGTGCCGATACCCGCGGCGCTTTTTACGCGGCCATCCTCACCATCACCTGCTTCCGTCACGCCAAGGTGTAACGGGTAGCATTCGCCAAATTCCGCATCCATCTGTTGTACCAGTAAGCGATAAGCCTGTACCATTACCTGTGGGTTGCTTGACTTCATGCTGAGGATAATGTTATGGTAGGCTTCTGCACGTGCAATACGCAGGAACTCCATAGCACTTTCTACCATACCCATTGGTGTATCACCGTACCGGCTCATGATCCTGTCGCTGAGAGAACCATGGTTTGTGCCAATACGCATAGCTGTTCCATACTGTTTGCAAATGTTAACGAGCGGGGTAAAGCGCTCCCTGATCCTGTCTATCTCTTCTGCATATTCAGCATCGGTATATTCTATCTGTTCAAACTTTTTCTTGTCAACATAATTCCCGGGGTTCACACGTACTTTTTCTACTATTCTGGCGGCTATTTCGGCAGCATTTGGTGTAAAATGAATGTCTGCAATCAATGGTGTATGATAGCCACGGTTGCGCAGTTCATTTTTTATATGCAACAGGTTTTCTGCTTCTTTTTTACTTGGTGCAGTAATGCGCACAAGCTCAGCGCCGGCTTTTATACAACGGATACTTTGCTCCACCGTACCAATGGTATCCATAGTATCGGTAGTGGTCATCGTTTGTACGCGTATAGGATGGTTGTTGCCCAGCAAGAGATCGCCGATCTTTACTTCTTTCGTTTTAAGCCTGCTTACCTGTGTAAGGGAATTACAATACAACTGCATGTTCAATCTTTGTTTGCGCTGCAAAAATAACAAACAAAAAGGGGATGCGGTTTTTAAGCATCCCCTTTATATTTTGTGTTATTGCAATTTAGTACTCAACTGAGTATTCAAGCGTTTCAGGTTTATCCAGCAAACCCGAAAGGCTGTTCATAAAACTGATCGTCTTTTTATCGTCAGACAATTGCGTTTCTGCGCCACCGCTGTATTTTTTTACAGGCTTCGGCAAAACAAATGTTGTTTTGTAAGTAAAATCGCCCACAAAAGGAATCATTTGTTTCAGCATCTGTACACTGTCAGATGCAACTGCGGCCGTTAAACCCTGCTTGTCTTTTATAGTATTACTGATTATGCCATTGCCGGCAGTAAACGAGAATGCATCCTGGGTGGGGTTAAGCAGTTTGCCGGCGCCCGCCATCGGAGAACCCATATTGCCACCCATCATATCCATTCCCGGCATCATGCCCGGTGCGTTATCGCCATTCATATCTGAGGGCTTTATCTTGCTGATCATTTCAAACATGTGCTGCTTAATGTACAGCAACTGGTTCATGTCTTTAAAAGGCAATTCAAATTCGGCTTTTATATCATCATTCATGGCAATGTGCATTTTGCCATTTTGCAGGATGGTTTTTTCTTCTGCACTCAACGTAGTTGCCGTGTCGGTAAAACTTTTAAAGTATATAACGGTATCTTTTTTTTCGAGGGCCTGGCCAGACTGCTGCATTGCGCTTTGCAACATGGGCGAGTTACCAATGTTCATTACAAGCTGGTACGTACCACTTTTGTCTTCATTGAGTGTTATCTTCTCTTCTGTGTCGAGACACGAAACGAGCGCTACAGCAAAAAAGCCAAGCACCAAACCAAATATTTTTTTCATAATTGTTGCTTTACTACCAGTCTTTGTCGGGTTGCTGACCGGTAGATTTTCTTTGTAATAATTTTTGAAGTTGTTTTTCCTTGTCTTTCAGCTCTTCAAACTTTTGCTCCATAACATCCCTGTTGGGCATTTTGTTCTGTTGCTTTTTGGGGTCAGGTTTTTTCTGTTGCTGCTGCGGCCGGGGTTGGTTTTGCTGGCGTTTCTGCAACTCGGTCAATGCTTTTTGCAGGTTTTCCCTTGTTTCATTGTCTTCCGGGTTTAGCAGCAAAGACTGTTTAAAAGCTTCAATGGCTTCGGGCAGTTTCTGTGCCCTTATCATTGTTATACCCTTATTGTAGAGGGCTTTTGATTTAAACGCGTCATCGCTGTTAGCTTCTGCAAGCTGCGTGTAGTATTGAATTGCTTCAGCAATATTATTTTGTTTTACCAGCGCATTGCCAAGATTAAATTTTGCGGTTACATTGCTGTTGTTCTCTTCCAGTGCTTTGCGGTAGTACTTTTCTGCATTCTTGTAATCACCTTTTTTATAGGCGTCATTACCATATTTTATCTCACTGTTTTCGTCCTGTGCGTAAGTGGTGATGGTAGTTATAAAAGACAGCATGCAAAGCAGGAGTAGTGTTGGTAGCCGGCTGCAGTTTTTCATGGCATCGCCTGTTGTGTCACTCACTTCAGCGGCTGAAGCATTGGTGAGCAGGCCTGCGCGAAGGCCATGCGATAAAAACTGTTGCATACTAAACAGCATTGGACTGAATTTTTGTCTTCTTTCTTTCGGGTATAAAAATTTCGATGATCAATAATAGTAAAGCTATGGCAATTATAAATGGGGAGAGCGAAAAATAAGCCCGTTCGCCGCCGCTTTCAACCAGCTTTTTTTCCATGCCATTCAAGGCAGTGCTTACCTGGCTGGCAGTAGCTGCAACATTCTCCAGGCGAAAGTACCTGCCTTCAGTAGTGTTGGCAACCTCTGTAAGTAAATCTTCATTTAACCTGGTGATAACCGTTTTGCCGTCTTTATCAGTTTTCAGGGTGCCGGTTTCCGGTTCTGTAATGGTCGATCCATCGGGTGTACCTATGCCAACCGTATACACTACTGCTCCGTTATCTGCCAATATCCTTGCTTCAGCGCCGGCACCATTATCATGGTCTTCACCATCTGTAATAAGTACCACGGCCTTGTGTTTCTTTTCTTTTGTATCCAGCGCATTGTTGCAGAGCTGTAAAGCTTCGGTAACATTTGTTCCCTGCACAGGTACCGCATCAGGCGAGGCATTGGAGAGAAAAAGTTTTGCTTCAGAAAGATCAGGTGTTAAAGGCATTTGCAGGTAAGCCTTGCCTGCAAACAAAACAAGCCCCACACGGTTGTTTTCGCTTTTGTCGATCAGCATGCTTATTAATTGCTTTGCACGCTCCAGCCGGTTAGGTTTTATATCGTTGCCAAGCATGCTTTTGCTGACATCGAGTGCAATCATGATGTCTATGCCTGCTGTTTGCTCTTTGCCTTCATCCATCGGTGTCCGAACATTGGTTGCGGCCATAATGCATAAAGCAAGCGCTATCAGTACTACTACGAATTTGAGTTTGTATAATTTGTCAGAGTAGCCAAAGGTGAGTTTTTCTATAAGCGACGCATCGCCCAATGCTTTGGCGGTCTTGCGCTTCCAGCGTAATACCAGCACAAAGATCACAACCACTGGTATCAGTAATAAAAGGCCCGAGATGAGTTCGATGTTTTGAAAAGAAATCATAAGTATGCGCAAGCTACAAGCATTAAGCCAAACGCATAATTAGTATTTAATTTTGTAAGAAAAGTGTAAAGTTTTTTTAATATTTCAGGCCGTTATCATAAATCTCCTTTCAGCTCCAGCAAGCGCAAAAAAAAGCCGGCGCCTTTTTTATCGGAATCGGGTTTGTTTTTTTGCAGGATAAAAACAATACTGATGAAGACAAGCAGTGTTAGCAACGCGAATAAAATAAAATAATGCATAACGTTTAGGGGCTTAGTGTTGCACAAAGATATAGGGGAAAATGAATTGACCAAATCTTCGGTCTTTTAATCTTCGCGTGGCTCAAAAAAGTGATGCAGTACAAGAGTGCGACGCAACAAAAGCATCATCGTTATACTACAACCGGGCGCATAAAATTTTTAAACAATGAGGTTTTTTTTCTGGTCCAGTTGCATGCTGTGCAGCTTTGCATAAAAGCCATCTTTGGCCAGCAACTCATCGTGCGTGCCGCTTTCCTTTATTTCGCCTTTATCGAGCACAATAATTTTGGATGCCTTGCGGATAGTAGAAAGCCTGTGTGCTATTACTATTGCGGTTCTGTTGGCAATCAGTTTGTCTATTGCTGTCTGGATCAATAATTCACTTTCCGTATCAATAGAAGAAGTGGCTTCATCAAGTATAAGTACAGAAGGGTTGTAAAGCAGCGCACGTATAAACGAAATAAGCTGGCGCTGTCCGAGGCTGAGCGTTGTGCCACGTTCCATTACATTGTAATCGTAACCACCGGGCAGCCGCATAATGAAATCATGTACACCAATGATCTTGGCGGCTTCCTCCACCTGCTCTCTTGTTATGTCAGGGTTGCGCAGCGTTATATTGTCGAGCACAGAGCCGGAGAAAAGAAAAACATCCTGCAATACAACACCAATGCTGCCACGCAGCCTGTCGAGATCATATTCAGGAAGGTTAACACCATCCAGTTTAATGGCACCTTTCTGAATTTCATAAAGCCTGTTCAATACGCTTATCACCGATGTTTTACCGCTGCCTGTATGCCCCACCAGCGCAATAGTTTCGCCTTCTTTTACGGTAAAACTGATGTCTTTCAAAACATAGTGTTCGTCGTTATAGGCAAACCAAACCTTTTCGAATGCTATATCGCCTTTTATAACAGCAGGTTTATATGTTCCTGTATTTACGGTATGATCCGGATTATCGAGCACCTTGAAAACCCTTTCTGCTGCTATCATACCCATTTGTATGGTATTGAATTTATCTGCAATAACACGCAGGGGCCGGAAGATAAGGTTGAGGTACATGGTAAACGATATAAGTTTACCGGCAAGGTCTTCCTGCGAAATGGGATTGCTTGCTGCCTGCCCTGCCAGCCACCACACAACCAGCCCGGTTGCCACGGCCAGGATGATCTCTACGATCGGGAAGAAAACAGAATAAGCAAAAATGGATTTAATGTTTGCATCCCGGTGTTTCCTGTTGATGGTATTGAACTTGTTAAACTCGCGCTCTTCGGCTGCAAAGGCCTGCACAACCATCATACCGGTAATGTGTTCCTGCACAAACGCGTTGAGTGCAGCCACTGCATTGCGCACCTTGATAAAGCTTTTGTTTACGCTTTCTTTAAAATAATAAGTGGCCACAATAAGCAGCGGAAAGGGAATGAGTGCAATTAGCGTTAAACGCCAGTCAACCACAAACATCGTGATGAGCACTACAATTATTGAAAGCATATCTGCAATGATCTGAATCAGCCCGTCTGAGAAAATGTCGTTGATGCTTTCGATATCGTTGATGGTCCTGGTGGTAAGTGTGCCAATGGGTGTTGTATCAAACTGTTTTAAATTAAGACCCAGTATTTTCCTGAAAACACTTACCCGCATGTCTTTTACAACACTTTGCCCAAGCCACGAGGTAAGAAAAGAAAATAAAAAGCGCAGGATGGTTTCAACAACCAGGAATATGAGCTGGAAAACGGTGATGGCAATGATGAATTTTGTAGCGTCAGTAAGATCTGTATTGAAGTAAAACCATTTCAACAGCAGGGGCAATTCTGTGGGTTTGCCGGTTGCCCTGTCAATGGTCAGTTGAATAAGGTGCGGCCGCACAGGTGTAATGAGTGCCAGTAGTATTGCCAGCACCACACTGGATACAAACTGAAAACGGTACGGACGTACAAACCTGAACACCCTGCCCATCAATGAGAAATCAAAAATCTTCTTTTTGGCCGTTTCACTCATAATTAGTGCGCAAAGGTAAAGGAAGAAGGTGGAAGAGGCAAAGAGGGAATGAGGCAACAAAGCACTGAGGCAGGAAAACGTAGCACGTGGTGGAATCACGGCTTGGTAAGTATGAAATAATTGGATTTTATTAGCCGGCTGCATTGCTGCTATGAGGCACCGGTTGTGTCACTCACTTCAACTGCACCAAGTATTTGAGCACGGAAGCAAACTGGTTCATGGTTTCTAAGTGCTGCAAAAGCGGCGTTTAAAAGTTCTGCTGCTGCTGAGATGTATTTTGATAGAGTTTGATAACCAGATTCCGCCGGGAGTGCGATAAACAGCTACGCTGCAGTTGCCATAACAACGGAACGATGAACCGAGCGTGGCAACAGGCGATGCCATGAAAAGCTATTGCTGAAGCACAAAAGAAAATTCCTGTTCGCATTGGCGCATGTTGTTTGACCAGAACAACCCAGGTGCAGCTTTTTAAAAGCAATATTGCAGGCAATAAAAAACCGGCAACAATTGTTGCCGGCCTTTATTATTCACACATGAGAAAAGACTAGTAACCCGGATTTTGAACGAGGTTTTTGTTTACATCCATTTCTCTTTGAGGTATGGGTAACACGAGTGTAGGATCGTTGAACGGTAAACCGTCAATATCCAGTTGGAGACGTTTAAGTGTCCACAACCTGTCGCCTTCGAAAGCAAGTTCGCGGAAACGCTCGTCAACAAAATCTGCACCGGTGGCGTTATTGATGCTGCCTGTGCCTCTCATGTTCCTTACCATATTGATATCGTCATCCGGATCTACGCCACCCACAGGCGCGCCACCTTTTCTAAGGTTTGCTTCTCCTCTGGTAAGATACATTTCTGCGATACGTATAACAGGGATGGTTTTATACAGCACGCTGTACTTGTTGGTGTAAGTTCCGCTAAAGCCACCAATACTTACGCCATCGCTAAAGAAATATGCGCGTTGATCATCGTCGTTGAAATAGCTGAAGTAATTGGTATTTACCTGGGCATCTCCGCGGCCTACAGGTCTTGGTGCATAGAATGTAGGCAAACCATTATTGGTAGTACCTGCGTTGCTTTGCGAAGACTGAAGAATGCCGAAGATATCTTCCGGTGAGTAACCATCGTTGTTGAACACTTTTGTATAATCGCTTACTAAAGCAAAACCTCCGTTATTGATCACATCATCGGCCATTTCTGCTGCAGCCTGGTAGTTCTCCATTTGCATATATACTCTTGCAAGAAAAGCTTCAGCCGAGTATTTGGTTGCACGGCCGGCCGCTGCCCCTTCGGGCAATGCTGCTGCTGCCTCCGTTAGATCAGTAATAACCTGCTGGAACACCTGCTCCGTAGTGGCACGTGATGGTTTGATCGTTGAATCGTATGCGTAAGTTGGTTCGAGAATCAACGGAACGCCGGAGTTTGCATCTGAGGCATTACCTGCCGAATAAGGCTGTGAAAAGAAGCTTACCAGTTCGAAGTAGGCAACACCTCTCATGAACTTAGCCTCTGCTTCGATAGCAGCTCTTGAATCCTCATCAACAATATCGATCTTGTCAATAACAGTATTCATGGTATTTATGAGTGAATAGCTGTTAGACCACATGCCTGTTGCGATGCTGTTGTTTTCAATGATTGTTTTGGACTGTATATCGGCATAGTTGGTGAATGTTCCGATGAAATCTACCTGGTCCTGGGAAGCGAGCAGGTCTGCTGCAAAAAGGAAACGTTCACCAAAAGCATTCGGGCTTTGAAGAATGCCATAACCGCCCAGCATAACCGCTACAACATCGCCTGATGTTTGAATTTGTTCAGGCGTTATGTTGTTCTGTGGCAGCACATCCAGCTTTTTGTTACAGCTAAACATTACGGCCGCTGCAACCATAGTAAGGGAAATATTTTTAAACTTTTTCATTGTTCTTTTTTTAGGTTAATAATCAGAATCGAACATTTACACCAACGGTTATTGTTTTGGCCTGCGGGATGGTATAAAAATCCTGTCCGCCGCCGATGTTGCCGAGTGTCTGAGTATTTACTTCAGGATCTCCGGGATAATCTGTCAACGTCCAGAGATTGGTGCCGGAAACATAGAACCTGGCAGAAGATATTTTGAGACTGCTGGTAACTGATTTTGGCAGGTTATAACCCAATGAAACTGTTCTCAGCCTGATGTAAGAACCGTCGTATAACCACCGTGTTGAATTGTCGCCATCGTCTACACCGTAGAAGTAACCGATTCTTGGAACGTTGGTAATGTCTCCAGGTTTTTGCCATGCGTTCAGCATATCAACTGTCTTGTTGTCGAAGTAGCCGTTATAGAAACCTGAAGATTGGTAAACGCCGCCCAGGTTATAGATGTCGTTACCACTTACAAAAGTGAAAAGGGTATTAAGATCAAAACCTTTGTACGAGAAAGTGTTGCTGAAGCCACCTGTCCAATCGGGGTTTGATTTGCCTACAACCACCCTTTCTGCGCTACCATAATCGTTGGTAGGTTTTCCTTCAGCGTCTGCATACAATGCATCACCTGTTTCAGGATCTACGCCCAGGTATTTAGGCATGAAAAACACACCAATTGGCTGCCCTTCCACGGCACGCTGAATGCCGCCGCCACCTTCTATTACCTGGCCTTTCAGGTTTCGTACAGTATTCTTGTTAAAGGCTGCATTGATAGAAGACGTCCATTTAAACGCGCCATCGAAAATCCTGCCTGTCAGTAAAAATTCCCAACCTGAATTATCCATGTTGCCAAGGTTCTGCAGAATGGTAGTATAGCCGGTTGTTGCCGGTACATTTACCGCCAGTAAAAGGTCATTGGTTTTTTTGTTGTAATAATCTACTTCTGCTGATACCCTGTTATTGAGTATGCCAAATTCCAGTCCTATGTCAGCCTGTTTGGTTCTTTCCCATTTCAGGTCCGGGTTTGCCAGTTGAAGCGGTACATAACCAGGAAAGCCCGGATAATTGGAGATGCCATATAAAGCAAGAAAGCTGCTTTCGCCAATCTCGGCATTACCTGTTAAACCATAGCTGGCCCTTAATTTCAGGAAGCTGAGGAATGACAGGTTCTGCATAAATTTCTCCTCAGAGAGCACCCATCCTGCAGACACCGCAGGGAACCATCCGTAGCGGCTGTTGGGTCCAAACCTGGAAGATGCATCAGACCTTACGCTTGCAGACAAAAGATATTTATCCTGGAAAGAGTAGTTTGCCCTTAAGAAATAAGAAAGGAAAGTATAACGTGAACCGCTGGTAGAACCAAATGTGATGTTGGTTGCAGCAGAGAGGTTTTTAATGGCATCTGAAGGGTATGTTTCACCATTTACAAAGGCCTGTTTTATGTCGCCCTGCTGGTAGCTCATACCCAATACGGTATTCAGCTTATGACCCTCACCAATTTTTGGCGTAAACGTAAAGTAGTTATTGGTATTGAAGTTTACATTTTGTGTATTGATGTAACCGCCTTTACCGATACCTGCGCCGTCAATGGTCTCTTTACCCTGGAAAGACTCCTGCGAAAGGCTGAGGATATCTGCACCAAACTCTGAACGGAAAGATAAAGAAGGAAGGATATTCAGATTGGCGAATGCATTACCAATTGTTCTGAAAGTAACCTGCCTGTCGCTGTTAAACTGTGCATCGAAAAGGCCGTTTGAATAAAGTGTATTACCATTCAGTTTGCCTGTTTCAGGGTCATATACCGGCGAAATTGGTAACTGCGCTACCAACTGACCCGGTGTAGAAAATGCATTGTCATTGCTTACCCTTCTTAATTCAGAACGGTTAACGGCTACATTTACACCCAGGGTTAAGTTTGATGTAGCATTGTGTTCAATATTGAACCTGCCGCCATAGCGGCTGAACCTGTTATTGATCACGATCGCTTCCTGGTCATTGTAAAAACCTGAAACGAAAAATCTTGTTTTATCAGAACCGCCTGATGCAGAAAGGTCAACCTGTCTTTGCGGTGCATTTTTGTTATACAGTAAATCCTGCCAGTTGGTATTTACAGCCTGGTTGCGCCAGTCTGTTCCAAGAGAAAAAACATCCAGGATGTTTGAATAATAGAAATCCTGGTAATCTGCAAGTGCCTGGTCCAGGGTTTCATAACCGGAAACACCATTGTTGAAATCGTATTCAGCATCTGTCTGTGCTGCAATGTTGATCAGGTCAACATATTGTTTTGCATCGAGAAATTGTCTTTTTTTCGTTGGGTTGCTCCAGCTATGCGTAACATTCAATTCGATGTTTGTTTTCTGGCTGTTCCTGCCTTTTTTGGTGGTGATCAGCACAACGCCATTTGCGGCGCGTGCACCATAGATAGCAGATGCCGATGCATCTTTCAGCACTTCAATTGATTCGATATCGTTAGGATTGATATCAATCAAAGGATTGGTTGCATCGTTAGTAGGATCAGACTGTGAACTGGATGTAATGGGCAAACCATCAACAACATATAACGGCTGGCTGCTTGCGCTGATGGACGAAGTACCACGAATTCTTATTTTGATACCCTGCCCAACTTTACCGCTTCCAGACTCCACCACTACACCAGGTGCTTTACCCTGTATAGCCGACTCAAAACTTGGCGCCGGGAAATTAGAAACATCTTTGCCTGATACTTTTGAAATAGAACCGGATACATTTTTCTTCGTGGCCGTACCGTAACCCACTACCACCACTTCATTCAGGCTTTTTTCTGATGCAGACATTACCACATTCATGTTGTCTGAAACCGGAACTTCCAGGTCTCCATAACCTACATAAGAAAATTCCAGCGCTGTTGTAGCATCAGGAACGGCAAGAGAAAAGGTTCCGTCTACCCCGGTGGTGGTTACCTGTGATTTGCCCTTGGCTTTTACTGATACGCCTGCCAGGGGAGCGCCGTCTTTTAAGTCTGTAACTTTTCCCGTTACAGTGCGGGTTTGCTGACTAAAACCTGTTATACTCATAAGCAGGCCAAGCAGTAATAAAACTCTCATTCGCATAAAAATGGTTTTTTGTGAAACAATAGCCGATAAACAGTTATTACAACTGTCGCATTTATAACAACACCTTACGTGGAGCAAGCATTAAGATTGGTATCAATGCCTTCAATAAGTAATGTGCATTTTCAGTAAATAGTGCATTCAATTCTCTCCTTTTGATTTTATAAACATTCAAACATGCATAGGCAATAGCGTTACAGGGCGTTATTTTTCAATAACACCAATATGTTGCTCGTTTATGTATTGCGTATAGCTTAAAAAAGATGATGGTTAACAACTATACTTATAGGTTATGTCCGAAAATTCGAAGACAGCAATATTACATCAATCGCTGTATTACTTAAACATCTATATAACCGCTCATACTTTCTTGACAATTTTATTACAAAAGCATGCAGCGTTTTAATACTAACGGTTATTTTGAATTTCTTGTTGGCAGAGATTTGTAGAATTATTTTCCTGTATAAAAAATTGTTGCCATGTGTGCGTGTTGCAGCGCTGGCCCCGCAATGTTCCAACTACGCTTTGATCTTCGCATTTGCTCATTTTTGATCCTGCAGTTGAAGAGTGCGACGCAACCGGTGCCTGATAGTATTGCCAACGCCGGGCCCAAAATCTTATATCACCAATATTTTATTACGTTTGCAGCATTCAATAAATTACTGGTATGGTTAAAGAGAAAATTCTTGTAATTGGTGCATCAGGGCAAATAGGGGTGGAACTAACATTGGCATTGAGAAAAATATATGGAAATGCCAATGTAATAGCGAGTGACCTGCGCGAAGAAAATGAACTGCTCAAAGGCTCGGGTCCTTACGTTTCGCTAGATGTAATGAACAAGGAAATGCTGCACGTACAGGTTATAAGACAAAATATTACGCAGATATATTTACTTGCTGCCATACTATCTGCCACGGGCGAAAAAAATCCCAACCTTGCTTGGAGCTTAAATATGCAGAGTTTATTGAATGTGCTGGATATTGCACGCGAAGAAAAACTTACCAAGGTTTACTGGCCCAGCAGTATTGCTGTGTTTGGCCCTACCTCGCCCAAACAGAACTGCCCGCAGCAAACAATTATAGAACCAACTACTGTTTATGGTATCAGCAAATATGCCGGAGAGTTTTGGTGCAACTATTACTTTAAACGTTATGGGGTTGACGTTCGCAGCCTGCGATACCCGGGACTGATCAGTTATAAATCTGCGCCGGGTGGCGGCACCACTGATTATGCAGTGGAGATATTTCATGAAGCGCTTGAAGAAAAACATTATGACTGCTTCCTGCAGGAAGATACGTACCTGCCTATGATGTATATGCCCGATGCTATACGCGCCACCATTGAATTAATGGAAGCACCTGCAGACAACATCTCCATACGCACCTCTTACAACATTGCAGGAATAAGTTTTTCCCCAAAAGAAATAAGTGCTGAAATAACAAAACATATTCCCGGCTTTTCGATTGCGTATAAACCAGACTACCGGCAGGCCATTGCAGACAGCTGGCCACAAAGTATCGATGATGCTGTAGCAGCCCGTGACTGGAAATGGCGCCACGAATACGACCTCGAGAAGATGACTGATGATATGTTAAAAAATCTCCAGCTGAAATAAGCTGCTGCGGTTTTCGTTAAACTTACATTTCAAGATTTTACACCATGCATAAATCATTATTCCTTCTTTCATTCACAATACTTGCCGGTGCTGCATTTGCGCAGGACGATATACCCAACTACCGCAGCAAGCGGGAAAACTTTTTAAAGATGATGGAGAAGGAAGCCCGTGCAGACCTTGCTACATTTACACTCGGTGGTCTTGATGAAGCTGCCGGTAAACAGCCATTGCCCGCAGCACCTGTAACGGCCTATGGCAATGACTCAATCATATTGCAGGAAGGCAATATAAAAGTATTGATCAAGGCAGGTGTGTTCGATAAAACAAAACATAAAATTCTTTACTACGACGAAAAGTATGTAACGAAAATTGATAATAAACCCTACTACGGCATCATAGGTAAAATGCCTGCAACAACGATTGCTGTTTTGCAGGTTACCATTGGCAGAGACACGATTGTTATACCACCTGCAGCTTATGCAGATCTGTATAACCCTTCATTCTGCAGGGTTGCAGCCAATGCTAAAACAAAATGCAATGTGGGCGTTTACTTCTCAAAAGATAATCACCGCATGTACATTTACATGTTGAATGGTAATGGAAAAGAAGGCTATGAAGTAACCTGGATCATACAGGATAAACAATACCTGCGCCGTGTGGTAGACTGGGATTTTTAATTGATGTACCCGGCAGTAGTTTTTTATGGCATCACCTGTTGCGTCGCACTCTTGTACTGTTGAATCAATATTGAACAAACACGAAGACCTTAGCTAATATTGAATAACGCTAATCCCGCTTTAATAACCTCCTGTGAAGGTGAAAATTGTTGTAGAATTAAATCAGCAAACAAGCACAAAACCTTTGGCAGCTTCGCTGCTTTCTGACAAAAGCAACGCACAAACCGCTTCATTCCACAACTACGTACACACGGCTCAAGATTTGTAAGTTGGCTACCTAAAAAGTATGATGTGCCGAAAATATATAACGCTGATCGGTTTTTGTTTTTTTATCCTCTCATGTAGTTCTACGCAAAAAGGGTTGTTTGTAAAACGAACGCCCCACGAAAAGTATGCAGACAAGCTGGCCGGTGCCGGTCTTGTACAAACAACGCTGGGCAGCAAATGGCTTGCCGCTGCCACTAAAGGCATACAGCAACCGCTAAACATTGCTTTGCCTTATAAAGAAGCTGGTTACTTTTCCGATATTATGCCCGATGCTGCAGGATTCAGGTTTAATGCAAGACATGGCGAGCAGGTTAATATCCTGGTAGAAACTAAACCTGCCGGCAGTATAGTGTTTGCAGATGTATGGATACAAACAGAACAGGGTACATTGAGTTTTTTGCAAAGTGCTGACACTACCGGTAATACGCTGCAGTTTGAAGCAACGAAAGATGCGTTGTACCAGCTCAGGATTCAACCCCAGTTACTGGCAGGCGTTTCTTATACATTAACAATAAAAACAACGCCTTCCCTTGCCTTCCCGGTACCTTCTGATGCCAGTCCAAAAATCGGCAGTTTTTGGGGTGCCAGCAGAGACGCTGGTGCACGAAGCCATGAAGGCATAGATATTTTTGGCAGGTTTAGAACACCGGTGGTGGCCGCAGCGAATGGTGTTGTTACCAGTACCAGGAATAACAACCTTGGCGGTAAGGTAGTGTTTATGCGCCCGGATAACAAAAACTACTCGTTATATTATGCACACCTCGATTCGCAAATGGTATCTGCCGGCGATCGCGTAACTACCGGCGATGTACTGGGGTTGATGGGTAATACCGGCAACGCGAAGAATACGCCTACGCATTTACATTTTGGTATTTGTACAAATTCCGGTGCTGTTGACCCCTTGCCTTTTGTAAACAATAGCCGGCCTGCGCCTGAAACAATCAAAGCATCTCTTACAGTGGTTGACAGCCTGGTAAGAAACAGCCGTGACGCGTTAATGTATGCCACGCCATCTGCAAAGGATGGAGCAGGCAGTAAAATACCTCATAATACATTAATGAAAATTACTGCAGCTACAGGTGCATGGTACAAAGTAAAAATGATGGAAAGCGGGAAAGAAGGATTTGTAAGAAGTGATGCAGTTTCCCTGCTTGCAAGGCCAATCAGAACTATCGCTGTAAGTAATATTGCTACTGTTTTCGATATTCCTGATACAACTGCTGCTGTAAAATTTGTTTTGCAGGATAAGCGTGAAGTTGCTGTGCTGGCAGAAAGCGGGAATTTCCTTTTTGTTGCACAAGATGCCGGCAACGGCTGGATGGCCAGGCCTGTAAAAAAATAAAAGGCAACAAAGTGTTGCCTTTTAAGTTGAACCTGTGTTTACCAGCTAATCTACGTTTATTTCCTGTGCCGGCTTTTGTGCTTCGGGGTTTTTGGGTAAGGTTACAATCAGCACATTGTTTTCCTGCCTGGCTTTTATATTGGTGGTATCAACCTGGCCATTCAGGGAAATGATCCGCTCAAATGTTCTTACAGGAAATTCCTGCTTCACAAAGTTTGGCTTGTAACTTTCATCCTGCTGCTTTGTGCCGGTAATATAAAGTACATCTTCGGTTACAGATAATCTGATGTTGTCTTTGTCAAAACCGGTTGCGTAGATCGTTAGTTCGTAACTATCTTCTTTTTCTTCTATGTTTACAGGCACATTGTATTTCGGTCTTCTGTTAGCCCCGAAGTTTTCAAATGGCATATGCATGCCTCTTCCTGCGTGTCTGTAACCTGTGTTGCATCTTCCGTACATAGTGTATTGTTTTAGTATTTATTGGTTAATGAATCTGTTTCAGTTGTATTGTTGTGCAAACGGCTGCTGCAATGTTTGGGATGCCGGTATTGCATGTGGTAAGGCTTTGCAAAGACTGCAAGCGTGGTAAAAGTTACCACCGCAGCCAGTAAGCCTGTAAGAAAGCGATTGCGTCTTTGTTTCATGGCTGTTGTGTTAATCAATAGAGATGATGTTGCTGTTGTGTTTGTTGCTGTGTATGTTTATCACGTTGCCTGCACTGTGGTAACGGTGGCCAAAAGATGGTGTATTGAAAGGTTTGTAACCATGATAAACCATGCGGCGTCTTCTGCTGAAAAACCTGATGACTGCTCCGATAACAAAAAAGAATAATAGTATACGCAGCAGGAAAAAGCCGGCAAAAAATATAGCCGCACCTGCAACAATGCCGGCAAGAACAGGTTTAAAAATTGATCGTATCATTTTTGTAATTTTTAGTGTTGTAAATGTGTTTACAATAATGAAGACGAACAATCAGTTGAATTACTTTAAATAGTTTTAAAAAAAATTCCCCGGTATAAGCCGGGGAATTTTTTTATTTATTCCTGTTTTTTTTCGCACCTGTTTTTCCACTCTTCCCGGAATTTTGTTTTTTCATCGGGGCTCATGGAGTGCCATTTATCTTTCCAGTATTGTTTTTTAAATGATGGCCCGCTGCTGTTGCGCCTGCCAAAACTGCCAAAGAGTATCCTGCATAAAACCAATAAGCCTACTGCCTGCCAGTAAGTAATTTCTTTTGTATTCAATACCGGTGGCAGTACGGCATTCCACAACCACATTACAACTACACCAACCAGTAAAGCTGCAGCAATAATTACAAGCGGGAAAAGCAGGAATCCTTTTGGTCTATGTTTATTGCCGTAATACATGATAGCTAAGTTATTTAATAGTTGATTAAATCGTTGTAAAGGTGTTGCAATCTTTTGCGCAAATGCTGTACGGCATAGCGTTTTCTGCTGATGATGGTTTTAATGTTCTCTCCCAGTTCATCCGCTATTTGCTGCAGCGTTTTGTCTTCCAGTTCGTTTTGTACAAATACATTGCGCTGGTTTTCGGGCAGCTCATCCAGCGCGGCAAATAATTCTTCCCAGAATATATTTTTCAGGTGCCTTGTTTCGGGGTTATCATCATCTGCCAGTAAAATGTCTGTAAAGCTAAAGCTTCCATCTTCTCCTTCATAGCCAAGATCATCAATCAGTTCGGGCTGTTTTTTACGGTAGCGGTCTGTTATTTTGTTACGCGCCACAGCAAACAGCCAGCCGCTTACCTGCTCGATGGTTTCGGTGGCTGAGATGTTTGAAAACTGGTACCATACATCCTGCAAAATATCTTCTGCGTCTTCATCTGTGTTTACACGGCCGCGTATAAAGCCAAATAGTTTTCTGCCGTAATCTTTTACAGCCTGTACAACATTTTGTTTTGGTTTGTCTGCCATGTTAATATGTCTGCCATCTTCAACCATTGAAACGGAAGACGATTGAACCGGTAATTTACTTTAAAGTTTTACAAGATTTCCCTGGGTTGGCATTTTGTGCAGAAGGCGGATGTGCCGACAGGAGTGTTGTTTGTGCCTGCTTTGCGAACAGTAACGATACAATACACATTTAGCGGAACTGTACTATGCTGAGTATTGATGAAAATGTACAAGAGTGCGACGCAAGTAAAGTTAAATAGTAGTAATGCAGCCGGATACAAAAAAATTACATATCGGCAATATCGGCCACGGTCTTCTTTTCGAGTATGGCGAGGTTGGCATCACGCACTTCTATCATTACGCGGTTGAGACCGCAGTTCTTTTCATCGCAGTTGCTGCAACGCTGGTAGAAATGCAGGCTTACACAGGGCACCAGCGCTATGGGGCCATCTACAAGCCTGAGTACATCTGCCAGGTAAATATTGTGTGGGTCTTTGGCAAGATAATAGCCGCCACCTTTTCCTTTTTTGCTATCGAGTATACCTGCTTTTTTTAGTTCGAGCAATATATTTTCCAGGAACTTCAAAGGCACTTTTTTCTTTCGTGCAATGTCTGCAATAAGCACGGGGCCTTTATTGTACTCGTGTGAGAGATACATTAAAGCTTTGAATGCATACTGCGTTTTCTTTGATAGCATGTGGCAGGTTTATTGCAAGATAATATTTTGTATGTTGCAAATGCTTATTTGTTAAAAACAAGACCATGACGTTAAGAACCAGCTTTGTAAAGGTGATGTTGTGCATAGGAGTGTTGTGTGTAACCGCTACTGAAAGCAGTGCACAAAAGTTGTTTTCATTCTTTGTACATGGCGTGTATGCACAGCCGCTCGACGAAAATTTTAACGGTAATTACAATGCAGGTTTGGGAGTAGAAGGTGGTGTGCGTATTGCTATTAACAGAACAGCATTGGTAGCAACAGTTGGTTATACCAACTTTTTCAGCAGCAACAATAGTGAACTGGGTAACCTGCAATTTATTCCTGTAAAGATCGGGCTAAGACAATACATTATTTCCAGACTGGTATTTATACATGGAGATGTGGGCATTGCCAGAATAACCGGCGACCTGTATAACAATGCATCGAGATTTAGCGGTGATGCAGGCATTGGTGTAAAGCTTACGGGTTTTGAGGTGCAGCTCGATTATGATGGTTTTACAAGAAAGAGCCCCGAAGCAACCGGTTATTCTTCCTGGATAGGGTTGAAGGCGGGCATCAATCTTGGGCTTTGACAGTGATCGTTTTTTATACACATATCATCTTGAACAAAGACCAACAATAATGTTGGTCTTTGTTCTTTTAAGATCTTTTGCAGCACGTTTCAGCCATGCTGTTTGTGTTGGAGAAATATATGATTTGCCTGCGTGCGGCAATCAACGTATGTATCAAAAACCCAGCACTTCCTTCATGCTGAAAATACCTTTCTTGTTGTATAAAAACTCCGCAGCCATCACAGCTCCTGAAGCAAACCCTTTACGGTTATGTGCGGTATGAATAATTTCAATATCATCAATGTATGAGCTGTATTTTATTTTATGCGTACCCGGTGCAGGGTCTATGCGTTCACTAATGATTTCCAGTTCGGCTTCATTATCACTGGTATGGTTAACCCATTGTTTCTTGCCCGTGATATACCGCATTACCTGCTCTGCAAGGGTAATGGCCGTACCACTCGGGGCATCTTTTTTTTGCGTATGGTGTATCTCTTCAAGTGTAACATGATAGTCATGGTGTTTACGCATCAGTTGCGCAAGAAAACTATTCAGTTCAAAGAATAAATTTACTCCCACACTAAAGTTGCTGGCATATAAAAACGCACCATTGGCAGCAGAAACATAATGTTCAATTTCGGGTAATTGCTGCAGCCAGCCTGTAGAGCCACATACAACCGCAACGCCTGCATCAACACATGTTTTTATGTTTTCAACTGCGCTGTGGGGAGATGTAAATTCGATGGCAACATCAGCTTTTGCAATGTTTTCCTTTGTAAACGCTTCCAGGTTTTCTATGCCAATACGTAATACAATTTCATGTCCTTTTTCAACAGCAATTTCTTCTATGGCATGCCCCATTTTGCCATAACCAACCAGTGCAATTTTCATCATTGTTATTTTCAGCAATAAATAATGGCAGCAAAGTAAAAGAATAATTTATTGTCCCGGCTGATGAATATGTATGAAGCTTTGGTTGCGTCGCACACTTGTACTGCAGCAATGGTATGCAGCAAACGCGAAGACTGAAGCGAAGATCAAAACACTATTGCAGTTTATGACAGGTATAGAAGGGATCACTTCAAACCTGAAGGAAGGTTTTAGTGCCATTATGTTGAGATCGTCATGCCATTACAACATCATGCAACGTTTCCTAAAACACAGGTAATGCTCTGTGCGCATTTGTTTTAAGGTTAAAGGCTACACCCAATCCCGGCTTTTTGGTAGTAGCATCAAATGTTGGATTAATGCGCATAGTAAGGTCGTCACTTACATCGAAATCTTTTAAATGTCCAAACACAGTGGCATCTACCACATTAAGGCCCCATGCTATCAGGAAGTATAAAACAGAGTAATCACGGTTGCGGCGAAAGTCGTTCCGGTAAAACTGCAGCGTTTCCGCAGAAAAAGGCTGACCGGTTTGTTTATCAAAAAGTTTACTGTCTATTGAAGCAAAATCTTCTGTGCGATTGTTCACAACAATATCGTAAGCCTCTTTGGTGCGTTGGTACCATTTGTTGTTGTAAACAAAGGTGCCCGCTGTAATGCCAAGGGCCGCATATACAACCGGTATTTTCCAGTATTGTTTGTTGTAAGCCTGTCCCCAGCCTGGTAACACTGCAGATCTGAAAGTGGCTTTAGAAGGGTCGTGTTTTTTCTTAACCAAAGAATCATGTTTGGCCACGCTGTCTTTGGCAACAATCGTAGTATCAGCTTTTACTTTTACCGTAGTATCTATTACGGAGGCATTGGTTAATTGCTGTTTGTCTGTTTGCGCAAACAGGTTCACTGCAAAACAAAGAATAAATATGATGATTAGTTTTAACCGCATCTGATGATTAACTTACCTGTACGTTCATGTTATCAAGAATCTTATTAAGTTCTTCCAGTGAGTAATATTCCAGGGTAATGCTGCCATAACCTTTATTGTTGTGGTTCAATTTTACCTTGGTGCCAAAGTGAGAGGCTAAATTATCTTCTATTCTTTTGTAAGCAGGCGCAAGCGTTGATTTTGCAGAAGATTTAACAGCGGCAGGCTTTTCATTTTTATACAGGTTTCTTACCAGTTCTTCTGTTTGTCTAACGCTGAGACCTTTGTTTTTGATCTCATTGTACACATATAATTGTTTATCTACTGTATCAATATTTATCAAAGCCCTTGCATGCCCCATGCTTAATGTGGTGTTGCGCACCGCCAGTTGAATATCGGGCGGCAACTTCAATAACCTGATATAGTTGGTAATGGTGCTGCGTTCTTTGCCCATACGCTCCGCCACCTGCTCCTGCGTATAAGACAGTTCGTCCATCATGCGTTTGTAACTGAGGCCTACCTCAATAGCATTCAGGTCTTCCCGCTGCAGGTTTTCCAGTAATGCCAGTTCAAGCAGTTCTGCATCGTTTGCCTGGCGTATGTAAGCAGGAATGTCTTTTAAACCGGCCATTGCCGCCGCACGAAAACGGCGCTCACCGGCAATAAGCTGGTACTTGCCCGAAGCAAGTTTGGAAACTGTTACAGGTTGTATAATATCGTGTATCCTGATGGAAGCCGCCAGCTCATTCAGTGCCGCTTCATCAAAATCGTGGCGGGGATTCCTGGGGTTTGTCTGTATCTGGTCTAGCGGCAGGCGTGTTGTAGATACCGCTTTTTCCACTACACCACTTTTTAAATTACCGGTGGTGGTCTTCAGATCCGTATCAATATTCTGGAGTAATGAGCGTATACCCTTACCCAGCATATCTTTATTTTGTTTTGGAGTAGCCATGTCAGGTTGTAAATTTTAGGCAGTAAGTTTTAAGCCGGTGTGCCTGCAGGGCACCGCATAACTTATCAATTACATCATTATTCAATAATTCTTTCCTCGTTGGTCATTTTCGTCATGTCATTTTTCTGCAGCACTTCTTTGGCCAGGTTAAGATAGTTTACAGAGCCCTTACTGTCAGAATCATATAATATAACAGGCTTGCCAAAGCTGGGTGCCTCACTTAAACGGGTGTTGCGGTGAATAATGGTGCTGAATACCATCTCATCAAAATGTCTTCGCACCTCGCTTACTACCTGGTTGCAAAGGCGCAGCCTGCCATCATACATCGTCATTAAAATGCCTTCTATCTGTAATGCGGTATTAAGGCGGCTTTGTACAATCTTGATGGTGTTTAGCAGTTTACCCAGGCCCTCCAACGCAAAGAATTCGCATTGTACAGGTACAATAACACTGTCTGCCGCGGTAAGGGCATTTACAGTAATAAGGCCCAGCGACGGTGAACAATCTATAATAATGAAATCGTAATTGCTTTTAACGGGCTCAAGAATGCCTTTTAAAACCAGTTCCCTGTTGGGGTAATTGATCATTTCAATTTCTGCCCCTACCAGGTCTATGTGCGATGGAATAAGATCAAGATTCGGAATCTCACTCTTCAATATCACATCTGCTGCAGGTACATTGTTTACCATGCAATCGTACAGGCTGTTGGTTACATTGTGCAGGTCGAAGCCCACGCCGGTGGTGCTGTTTGCCTGCGGGTCTGCATCTACCAGCAATGTCCTGTATTCGAGCACAGCAAGACTTGCTGCCAGGTTTATGGCAGTGGTTGTTTTACCAACGCCACCTTTTTGATTTGCTACTCCGATGATTCTTGCCATAATTACTTTTCCCGCGGGAAAGTGTTGTTTTTATTTATATGTATGCAGGTTTGGGGTTTAACCGTTTGCGGTGAAGTTCAACCTGGCCTGTCTTTATTTTTCACCGTTCCTGGTGTGGCACGTATTTGTTGGGATACAGGCCTTACACAACCGGCGACTACCTGTAAATGCAGCGTGGTGTGCCCGTGCCGCACAGGGCTTTACAGTACAAGAGTGCGACGCAACGGAAGCTCAATGCTTAGGTTACTGCCGGGCTCCGGACATTTTTTCAAAAAAACTATAGTTCAATTGTTTCTCCTATTGCCGGAAGTAACAATTGTTTGCCTTCGGCCGCAAAATCCTGCTGCGCTTTTGCAGTATCGATTTTTATTGGCGGAAATGTATCGTAGTGCACGCCCACCACTTTATCGCACTGCACAAATGTTGCTGCTTTAATGGCATCGGCCGCATCCATGGTAAAGTTGCCGCCAATTGGCAATACCGCAAAATCAAGTTTTGCCCACATTGGAATAAGCTGCATATCGAGCGTAAGTGCGGTATCGCCCGCAAAATAAAAATTTCCCCCGGGTGTTGTAAACACGAAACCCAGCGGGTTGCCTGCATACGTACCATCTGGCAGGGAGGAGGAATGAATGGCGTTTACACCACGGGCCGTGCCAAAATCGAAGCTGATAGGCCCGCCATGGTTCATGGCATGCGCTTTTTCTATGCCCTGTTTTTGCAACCAGCCTGCCAGTTCTGCAGCTGCCACACAGGTGGCGCCGGTATTTTTAGCAATGGCTACTGCATCTGCCACGTGATCTCCATGGCCGTGGGAAAGGAATATATAATCAGCTTTTATGGTATTGATGTCGATGTCTTTAGCTGCCGGGTTGGGCGTTATAAAGGGGTCGAACAATATTGTTTTACCGCCGGTTTCCACTGAAAATGCCGCATGTCCGTAAAAAGTTAACTTCATAAAAACAGATTTTAAAGTGGTGAAAGGGCAGCAAAAATAAATTTTCAGATTCAATTTCGGGGTATAGAAAATGTATTGTTTTTGTGAATCTTACCGGAAAGGGGCTTGTGCGGCCTGGCAGCATCTGCAAATGCCGTGACGCAGTATTGCTAAGGACAGTTTTTGAGGCCAGGAAAAGTGAGGTGATACCGGCTGTGGTTTTTTATGGCATCGCCTGTTGCGTCGCAATCCGTTCATCAGTATAACTGTGGGCGGCAGCGGGTTGCGGTTTTGGGGCTTGGTGTGTTTGGGGTAAGAAAAAGACAGGTTCGGACTGGCATATCCTGATGTCGTGTGCTTAAAATCAAGCTACACTTTTAAGTGTATCGATTTTGCGAATAACTGTATGGGAATTTGGAATAAGTGCCGGTAGTTTTGTAATAAGTGTTTTGTGAAACGCAATGTTTTGCGATTCTGAACAATTGCAATCAAATGTAGTACAAGCAAGGGTTGCAGCCAGAAAAGCAAAAGGATTGCATTGTGTGTTTTAATTTGTGGTATAAAAAATTAATTTGGTAAATTTTACCAAATGCTCAAATTGCATGAGCATTTTAAACCCTACAATCGGACACTAACTGTAGAAAAGACCAAAACAACAATTACCCAATTTTAAAGGACTAAACCCTTTTGCATGCGATATCTTATTGCCATACTATGTATTGCCCTAAACGTTGTAGTCTATGGACAAACAACTGAACATGATTCAGCAGATACTATGCAAAGTAGGGTCAATACACTTACATCTATCCCCGGCAAGTCACTTGAATATATTGAAAAAAAATACAGCAGGTTAAGCAGTACGATTCAAAAGCAGAATGAAAAGGTGTTACAGCGCATGCAGGAGAAAGAAGACAAAATCAGGAAAAAGCTGGCTGTTACAGATAGTTTAAAGGCTGCAGCATTGTTTGGGAAGAGCGAGGAGAGATACCGGTCTTTAAAAGATAAACTACAACAAAAACTTAAGCTCCGTGAATATATTCCGGGTTTGGATACGGTGGCAACCGGACTGCAATTCTTTTCGCAATCTCAAATGCCTGTAGACGTAGATGCGTTGAAGTTAGATGAACTTTCAAATAGTATTAGTGACCTGCAATCGCGGCTACAACAAGCAAACGAAATACAAACTTTTGTTCGGCTGAGGGAAAAGGAACTGAAAGAACAATTGATGAACACAGGTTTGGCCAGGGAGCTTTTATCTGTAAACAAAGAAGTGTTCTACTATCAACAGAGATTGAAGGAGTATAAGGAACTGTTGAATGATCGAAAAAAACTGGAAAAAAGATTGGTCACTGAAGTACGCAGAATTCCAGCATTCGAAAAATTCATGGAGAAACATAGTTACCTGACTGCCTTATTTCCTCAGCCCGATAACTATGGTACTGTAGAAGCCTTGCAGGGTCTACAAACCAGAAGCAGTGTACAGCAGATGCTTCAACAAAGCATGGGAACTACTGCGCTTAATCCTGAACAATATATACAACAACAAATGCAAACGGCGCAGACGGCCTTAAATGATTTAAAGGATAAGATCAACAAACTGGGAGGTAGTGAAGGGAACAGTGATATGACAATGCCGGATTTTAAACCCAATAATCAAAAGACCAAAAGTTTCCTCGAGCGTATTGAATATGGATTCAATCTACAAAGTTCCAGGACCACGAACCTGTTACCAGCTACCAGTGACATGGCGGTTACTGCAGGCTACAAGTTCAGCGACAAGGCCAGTGCCGGTTTAGGTGTAAGCTATAAAATAGGCTGGGGCTCTGGTCTAAACAGTATAAAATTAACCAGCCAGGGAGTGGGACTGCGCAGCTATGTAGATGTTAAAGCAAAAGGCAATCTCTGGATTACCGGTGGTTTTGAATATAACTATATGCAGGAGTTTAAAAAGCTTCAGGAACTGTACAACGTGAGCACCTGGGGAAAAAGCGCTTTGGCAGGAGCTACAAAAAAAATAAAAATTGGCAAAAAGCGTGAGACAAAGATTCAGCTATTGTATGACTTTCTTGCTACCAGACAAATACCTCAAACCCAACCTCTAAAATTTAGAATAGGATATACATTTTAATTTCTCAATATGAATATGTACCGTTTAGCTGCTTGTTTCAGCGGCATTATACTATGGTTTTGCTCAGCCGGCCAACCCGTAAATACCAATTTTTTACCTAAAATAGGTGCTTCCTCTCCGGAAGCAATGGCGATGGAAAAATTTGTTTCTTATCCGGTAAGTCTTTTTACTGGTGCAACGAGTGTAAGTGTACCAATCTACACAATCAATGTAAACGGTATGAAAGTGCCAATATCATTAGATTATCATGCGTCGGGAATAAAAGTTTCAGAAGAAGCAAGCTGGGTGGGTTTAGGCTGGTCTTTAAATGCAGGGGGGGCAATAAACAGGAACATGAGAAGTCTACCCGATGAAATAAGCGGTTATTTAGATGGAGAGCCCCTTAGGACCGGCGGATTTTTACCAAATGATCCGAATGATGTATTGTATTTGCGATTATTATCTGAACATACAATTGATGGTGAACCTGATATTTATAGCTACAACTTTCCAGGGCATAGTGGTAAATTTTATCATGCTAATCAAAGCTCTGCGCCTGAGAATGTAAAAATTATCCCGTACAGTGCTATAAAGATTATTACTAGTTTTTTTAATGGGATGCAATTTACTATACTGGATGAAGCTGGAATTGAATATCGGTTTGTTGATGCGCCGGAAATTACGTCTCCGGCTGACGGTCCATATAGTTATTATAGCTCATGGATGCTTACAGAAATGATTTCTGCCGATAAGGCAGATACAATAAAATTCAGTTATAGCTTTGAGGAATTTGATGCAGTTGGAGAGTTAATGGATTATGTAAGTGTAACTGATCGTGTTCTTCAGGACACCAGATTGAACTCGGAATGCCATAATAGCTATCAAGAGAGAGTCACTCCTGGTACGTCGCAACGAACATCTAGTATTATTACTGCAAAGCTAGTTGGAATCAGTTTTCCTGGGGGAAAAGTTGAATTTGTAAAGAACGGAAATATGAGGGCCGACATTCCAAACAGTAAAAGTCTGTATCAAATCAAAATCTTTGAGAAAAACCTGATTACAAACACAGATATTTTACTTAAGTATATTAATTTAAACCAGTCATATTTTTTAAACAATAGCGTAATAAATCCATTTAACAAGTACAGGTTGCGTTTAGACGCGGTTGTAGAATATAACGCCGGAAATACATCAGAAAAGACTTATAGTTTTGAATACAATACCGCCCAATTACTACCGGATTATGCGGAATCAAGATCGAAGGATTATTGGGGTTATTTCAATAATAAAGCGAATTCATCTCTTGTCCCAAGGCAATTTATTGCTTTATTATCAGCAGAATTAGGAAATGAACAGCCAAGCGTGTGGATCGGTGGGGCTGAAAACGGCAGAGTACCTGATCCAATATTTAACCAAGCTTGTATTCTGAAAAAAGTCAATTTTCCCACAGGCGGATCTGCAAGTTTCGAATATGAAACAAACAAATATTACAACTATGAAACAGGTACTGTTGATTATGGTGGTGGTGTGCGTATAAAACAGATCAATCATTTTGACGAATATGGCAAATTGGCACTGAAGAAAACATACAAATACGGAAAAAACGAAAATGGTTATGGTCGCATAATCATACCCCTTCCAACAAGATCTTTTGTGTCTGAAGAAATGCACTATCCTACAACTAGCTGTTTGTCTGCGGGATATTGTCGTGTCAGAAATTTTAGCTCTTCTCCCTCTTATTCCGTTGACCCATTTGATGGTGCCTCTGTGGGTTATGAGGAGGTTGCAGAATATGAAGGTGATGACAATAACAATAACGGTAAAACAGTATACCAATATTCGTTCTATGAAGATGCTTTTACTTCAACTTATGCTTACTCAAAACCCAATGTAGTAAGTTACCATTATAAACGGGGTGAATTATTGCATAAGTATGTTTATCAAAGCTTGTCTCCCGGCAATTATAAACTGCTTCAGCATACTCATAATGGCTATGGTGCATTCCCAGATAACTCGGCTGGTGCTGTAGATATCGTCGCATTCAGAAAGGCTTATTTTGACAATGGGTCTAACTGGAATGGATTTATTGAATACGATTACAATAGTTATTCTGTTATGCAGGGAGATAACAGGCTAATTTCCACAATTGATACTCTCTGGAGCCAAAAAGGAGATTTGTATACCATTAATAAGTCGGAGTATACATATGGCAATATTAATCATCAACAGATAACACAAATCAAACAATACGTGAGTGGTGGTGATATCATTACAGTAAATCAAAAGTACCCGCACGATTTTGTTTCCACAACGGTTTATAATGAAATGGTAAACCAGGCACATATAATAAACCCCGTTATCGAAAAGACTGAATTAAAAAACAGTTTCCAGAGAAGCCTGCTGAAGACGAATTATAAAAAGTGGGCAAACTACCAATATTTACCCGAGACTATTCAGCAAAAGATTGGCACAAATCTACTCGAAACAAGGGCAACTTTTTATGCCTATGACAACCATAGTAATGTATTATCGATGGCAAAGCAAAATGATACCAGGACATCCTTCCTGTGGGCGTATAAAAAATCGCTGCTGGTTGCAGAAGCAAAAAATGCATTGCACAATGAGTTGTTTTTTGATTCTTTTGAGGAAGATGCAGAATGGGATAATAATCTCATAACTTATGATAATACAAAATCGCATACAGGAAATTATGCGGGAAAAATAACAAAACCAACGGCAGGAGAGCAAGTAGCATACAGCAATAAATGGTTGACCATCGCCATAACTACTCCTACCAGGTTTCGTTATTCCGGTTGGATATACAGTGAAGGCCCCACTGCAGATATCTTTCTTTTTATGAAGAGAACGGGCGAAACCGGATTGTACAGCTATGTGGATCATGTAACAACCACAACTACAGGTAAATGGGTTTTTGTAGAAAAGGATTTTACGGTTCCGGCAGATGTTACTACCATATCCCTGAGGCTTGACAACAATGGCGGCGGTAATATTTGGTTTGACGATCTCAGATTACATAGGGCAAATGCTTTTGTAAGTACTTACACCTATAAACCGCTGGTTGGTATGACCGCTCAAATAGACATCAATAACAATACGCAGTTCTATGAGTACGATACCTACAACCGTTTAAAGCTTATCAAAGACCTGAACGGCAACGTTATCAAAACAATAGACTACAAACTTAAATCTTCTACCCCTTACTAAAACATTGGCCCATAGCTGGTGAAATGCATAGTACTCATCTTACAATCAACTCATTTTAGCCTTAAACTAATCAACATATGTCTGCCAAATATTTATTCCTGGTGCGTTTTGCCATAGTTTTATTGGTAATAAGCATTTTTAAAGTATCAGGGAATGCTCAATCTTTAACAATTAGGGGAGGTTCTTCAACCTGCGTTATCGCTCAAAATACCTACACTTATACATTGAGTGGTAATTATAGCGGAGGAACAACGACATGGTGTGTACAAGGTGGGATTATTGTGTCAATAAATGGTAGCGGAAGTATTTCCAATAACTGCGCTACCGGATCACAAATTCCCGGTATACAGGTTAAGTGGACAGTGGTTGGGCAGGGCAGTATTAATGTTACATGGGGTGATAACCCGTCCCTGAATCAAACCGTTGTTGCTGCACTAAGCCCAGGTTCTATAAGTAATACTTTTCAAACAACCAATTATTATACAGTTCCTGCAACAATCAATTGTTCACCGGCTTCCGGAGGCGCCTGTTCACCAAATTACACTTACCAATGGGAATCATCAACAGATAACATCAACTGGATTTTGGGGCCTACAACTCAAAACCTGGCCTTCACAAAAGAATTAATAGAAAAAACATATTTCAGGAGAAAAGTCACTGAAACTACATCAGGATCAGTCCAATATACTTCTCCGATAGCAACGGTGAATGTAAATCCCCCCTTTTGTACGACTACAATAACATCGTCACAGGATATATTTACCGGTACTGTGCCGGCAAGTATTATTGCACCGGCCGCAACAGGTGGTAATTGTAGCGGCAACTATACCTATTTATGGGAATCGTCTTCAAATGGAATTGATTGGATTCCTACCACAATAACAACAAAAGACATTTCTTTTAGTAATCCTTTTACCGCAACAACTTATTACAGGCGGCGGGCTAAATGTGCAGCTACCGAATATTCATTTTCCAATAGTTGTAAAATAAATGTATACCAGCATCTTGCAGCAGGAACTATAACACCGTCAAGTAAAACTATATCTTATGGCACTTCTCCCGGTGTCATAACTGTGGCCGCCTCTACCGGTGGAATATGCACTGTAAAGAATTATCAGTGGCAAAAAAGTGTGGATAATGGTACTACGTATACAGACATAAACGGCGCTACAACTTATAATAACTTTAACCCGGGACCATTGACTGTAAAAACACTTTTCAGGCTTGAAACTGTGTGTGGGGCAGAAACGGTGTATTCAAACGCAATCACAATAAATGTAAATCCTGAACTCATTGCAGGTACGATTTCACCTGGCTATATCGTAATGACAGCAGGTGACAGCCCGGGACTTATCTCAGGAAATCTTGCTTCTGGTGGCAATTGTACAACTTATAGCTATCAATGGCAAAAGAGCACAGATGGTATAACGTTCACAAATATTATAGGAGCTACTTCTCAAAACTATTCGCCGGGCATGATCAATGCCACGAGTTATTATAAAAGACTGGTTAACTGCGGATCAGACCAGAAAGAGTCAAATGTTGCATCGTTTATAATCCCTGTAAGGAATTCTTACAATTTTATTACTACCCGGCAAATAACAAAACCAGGGGTAACAACAGAATCTGCTGCAGATCTTTTGTCTGCCTTAACAGATGTGCAACAATCGCGGCAATATTTTGACGGATTGGGAAGGCCGGTTCAAACAATTGCCAAACAGGCATCGCCACTTGGTAAAGATATCGTTCAGGCAGTTAATTATGATCAGTTTGGACGGGAGGAGATCAAATATCTGCCTTATGTTTCCTCCAGTGTTGATGGGAACTACAATCTCGGAACGTCTGCAGCAACGCAATATTATGCTTCATCGTTCAACGATCAGTTTTATTACAGTAAAACATTCTTTGAAAATTCACCGCTTAACCGGGTATATGAAAATTTTGCGCCAGGAAACAGTTGGGTTGGTTCAGGTGTTGGTGTGGAACAGCAATACCTTTTTAACACCGCAACCGATTATGTAAAAATTTGGGCCGTAACCAATAGTGCAACGTTTGGTTCATTTGGAACATATGCAGTGCAGGGCGAGTATGCAGCAGGCGAATTGTATAAAAACATTACCATTGATGAACATGGCAAACAGGTAATCGAATTTAAAAACAAAGAAGGGTTAGTACTTCTGAAGAAAGTACAGTTTACAGCCGCACCTGATGACGGAACCGGCTCGGGTTCTAACTATGTACAATGGTTATCTACCTACTATATTTATGATGATTTCAATCAGCTCAGAGCTGTGATACAGCCAAAAGGGGTAACTTTGCTGTCAAACAACAATTGGGATATAAATGCTATATCAGGTTCGATTCTTTCTCAAACAGTTTTTGAGTACGACTACGATGAAAGAGGACGTATGATCATGAAACGTGTTCCGGGGGCTTCTGAGGTGTATATGGTGTATGATACCCGTGACAGGCTGGTAATGACGCAGGATGCCAATATGCGGGCTTCAGACAAATGGCTCGTAACAGTTTACGAGAATGATTTTAACAGGCCGGTTCAAACAGAACTTGTACCTAACAGTACTTTTGCTAATAAGACCTTCGAACAACATAAAACAGCAGCATCAACATCATCAGCATACCCTTATGCGTTACCTCCGTCAGTGGGAGCAAACACGCTAACCATCACACATTACGATGATTATGCCTCTTTACCTTCGGGATTGAATGCATCTCTTGTTACAACTGCAATCACGGCAACTAATTTTTACACTACCTATAATGCTTCTCCCACATATGCCCAGGAATTGATCCAGTCGAGCAAAACGAGAGGCATGGTTACCTGGACACAGACAAAAGTTTTAGGTACTACTTCACAAATGCTTGCAGCATCGAGTATTTACGATGGATATGGCCGGGTTATACAAACGCAGTCGGTGAATGTTACCGGCGCAACAGATATTACCACAATGCAGTATGATTTTTCCGGCAAGTTGTTACGTAACCATTTAAAACACGAGAAAGCAGGCGGGGTGGCTCAGACTTATAAAATAGGTACTGCAAACACCTACGACAATGGTGGTCGTCTTACTAAAGTTGAGAAGATGATTAATGAAAGCGGTACATGGAAGACGATTGCGGAAAATACGTATACAGAATTAAACCAGTTAAAGACAAAGAAATTAGGCGTGAAACCTTCCGATGGTGTAAGTCCTTTGGAAACTTTGATATACGACTATAATATCCGCGGCTGGCTGCTTGGTACGAACAGAAGCTATATACAAAACACTTCGACAAACTATTTTGGGTTTGAACTGGGTTATGATAATGCTAATACCATCGTTTCTGGCACAGCTTATACAAAGCCGGAATTCAATGGAAATATATCAGGCACAGTTTGGAAAAGTGCAGGCGATGGCATCATCAGAAAGTTTGATTATGATTATGATGCGGTGAACAGGATTGTTAGCGCTGATTTTAATCAGTATAGTGGTAGCAGTTTCAATAAGGCTGATGGTATTGATTTTAGTGTAAGCAATATCACCTACGACCAAAGCGGCAACCTGAAGACCATGAAGCAAATGGGTTGGAAGGTTGGCGGAAGCACACCAATAGATGATTTTACATATACATACCTGCCAAGTAGCAACAGGTTGAAAAATGTGATCGACGATTACAGTGACCCTCAGACAACGCTTGGTGATTTCAGGTATTCAGAGAGCTATAATAATACATTGGGAGGAACTAAGTTGACGACAGCAACTGATTATACGTATGATGCCAATGGGAACATGAAATCTGACAAGAACAAAGACATTACCAGCATTACTTATAACTATCTCAATCTGCCAATAACAATTACCATTACCGCAAAGGGTAGTATTGAATATGTGTATGATGCTGCCGGTAATAAGCTCAAAAAGATTGTACATGAAACAGGTAAACCGGACAAAACAACACTTTACCTGGCCGGCACTTACGAAGATGATGTGTTGCAGTTTTTACCACACGAAGAAGGACGTATACGTTACAATGCAACAACCTCGTTGTTTAACTACGATTATTTTATCAAAGATCATTTGGGCAATGTGCGCATGACGCTGACAGAAGAACAACAGCGTGATGTATACCCGGCAGCAACCCTTGAAGGAAATATCAATACAGATGGTACGCCCAACGCCGTGTATATAGAAAAGAATTACTACACCATAGACCCTGCATACATTGTGCCGCAGGCTGATGCAACAGGTATAACCGCTTATAAGAATAACAATGGTGCCAATGCGCCCAACAATAACCCAAACAGTCTTACAGGGCAAAACAGTACCAAGCTTTACAAATTAAACAGTAATACCAATAAAACAGGTCTGGGTATAACACTGAAGGTGATGGCAGGTGACATTATTGATATCTACGGCAAGAGTTATTATTTCCAAAACAACGTTACAGAGCAGAATGTAACCATGCCTTTATCAGAGATCATCAGTGGATTTTTGGGTTCAGCAACAGGTGTTACGGCAGGTAAAGGTGCCACCACTGCTACAGTTACAGCACTGAACCAATCGGCATTCCCGGCAACATTCTTTACGAGAACGCCACCGGCAGGTAACGTAATCCCCAATGCTTATATAAATTATATTTTTTTTGATGAGCAATTTAAGTATGCCGGGAATGCGGGGAGTGGTTATAGTAAAGCCGGTATTAACGGGCAAATCAAAAACCACATTACCAGCCTTGACAATATTGTGGTGCCCAAAAACGGCTATCTTTATGTATACGTTAGCAACCAAAGCCCCGTTGATGTGTTCTTTGATAACCTGCAGGTAATACATACACGAGGTGCTATATTGGATGAAACGCACTATTATCCATTCGGCTTGACAATGGCGGGAATATCTTCAAAGGCAGCACAGTTCGGAAGTCCAGAAAATAAATACAAATACAACGGCAAAGAAGAGCAGCGGCAGGAGTTTAGTGATGGAAGTGGACTTGAATGGATGGATTATGGGGCAAGAATGTATGATGCACAAGTAGGAAGATGGACTGCAATTGACCCATTATCCGAATTAGGCAGAAGATGGTCGCCATACAATTACGCATTAGATAATCCAATACGATTTATAGACCCTGATGGAATGTGGAGTTTTGATACTAATGGAGGTGCTAGCACAAGCAATCCTGAAGAAATAACAGCATTTATGAAAGAAATAAATGCATCAACAAGCGATGAAGAACCTGATGCTGGTGGTGATGATGATGACAAAAAGAAAAAAGACTCAAAACAAACAGAGAAAAAAGAAAATGAAATTCCTAAAGATTTTGTTTCTCCATTGGCTGACGGGTTAACGTATGCAAGTATGATATGGCAAGTTGCAGAATTAAGTGCTAATACTGAGATGATAAAAAATATTGCCTTAAATCTTGGAATAACCACCGCACAGGTAGCTGAACGTCTAAAAGCATTTTCAAGCACATTGAGCAGTATTGGAAAAAATGCATACTTCCTCGGAATTCTTTTATCAGCGGGAGCAGCAGTTGAAAAAGTTCGAAATGGGGAGTCCCCTGGAAAAGCTTTTAGTAAAGCTGGAATAGATATTGGCGTGGGGACTGCTTCATTTCTTATAGGGGGACCAGTCGGCGCTGCAATTGCTGTTGGTTATTTAATTTTAGATAAGTCAGGTGCAATTGATTATACAATAGATAAAACTGCAAGCTTTTCTGATAAGCTTAAGACTCATTGGAATGACTTAACAAACTATATGTCTAGAGTGGAGTCAGCCTTATCTTCAGGTCATATTTGGTAATTTATTATGATAAATAGACTTATATATACGTTGTTCTTATTTTCTAGGTATAGAAAATTAGATGATCATTATTTGATTTCTGGAGGTTTTATTCTTTTATGTCTTCAGCTGATCTTACTCGCTACAATCAAACTATTATGTATTTTTTTGAATTTGTCTTTCATTGAGGTCTTCTATAATAATAGGTTGATATATGTGTTTTTGGTAGTTATATTTTTCTTCATATCAAAAATTTATGGGAAATATTTAATAAAAAAAATTAGAATGAAATCTATAATTGTTCGAAGAGTATCGTTTCATAACATTTATTTGTTTATGACAATAAGTATGTTGTTTTTCTTAATTGTTATGATATTCTTATAGTTACCTAATGGCGTAAGGTGTGTCACGAAGTAAAAGAATGAATAATTCCGTCTCCACAGAGGTGTGTCACGAATGAAAAGGGTTGATGGTTCTTTTCAATGTTGTATAAGAGATGGCAGAAGGTCTGCCGCATACGCAATACAGTTGGAGTATGCAAACCACTTGAAGGTGCTGTGTTTAAAAAGCATGGTGCTGAACGTTTAGGCAAAAGGTAATGTAAGGACATTATCAGGTAAGTGTAAAGAACCTTAATGCAAATGAACCGTTGAAGACATGTCGAAAGGACAACTTGTTGGTAAAACTGTTGGAATCTCTGTAGTGGCAGGACAAACTTCCGTCTCCACAGAGTTACCGGCAGGGAACTCTGTGGGGGAGCAAGATAGAACTTACCAGTTAAACATAAAACCTGTAATTTCAGTTCATGTCTGTAAGAACCCTCAAATCTGAAAAAGGAACCAGTTATTTTTTTACTATTACTAATTGCAAATGGATTTCTTTATTTGAATACACAAACTTCTACAGCAAAATATACGATTGGTTTAATTTTCTTGCTAAAAGAGGAGATCGTATACTCGGGTATTGCATAATGCCGAATCATCTGCATGGTATGGTATATCTCCAGAAGGATAGCCCTGTAATAAATGAAGTAATTGGTGAAGCAAAGATGTTAATGAGTTACGCTATTGCAGCAAGGTTGAAAAGACTAAATGCAACACAGGTATTAGCGCAATTACAAAATGCTGTTTCTGAATATGAAAAGAAAAAAGGTCTGAAGCATAAAGTATTTGAAGATAGCTTTGATTGTAAAGAATGTTTTACGTATGAGTTTATTCAGCAGAAATTACAATACATGCATTACAATCCTGTGAAAGCCGGGTTAGTAAATATTCCTGAATTATACGAGCATTCTTCCGCAAAGTTTTATATAACGGGAGAGCAAGGCATTTATCCTGTTACACATTATGCGGAGTTGTACGAGCGTGGAAATAATTGAGTACAGTCTCACTTACTGCACCCACAGAGTTCCTTTCAGGTAACTCTGTGGAGACGAAGAAAAAAGGTGTGAAACATAAAATATTTGAAGATAGCTTTGATTGTAAAGAATGTTTTACGTATGAGTTTATTCAGCAGAAATTACAATATATGCATTACAATCCTGTGAAAGCCGGGTTAGTAAATATTCCTGAATTATACGAGCATTCTTCCGCAAAGTTTTATATAACGGGAGAGCAAGGCATTTATCCTGTTACACATTATGCGGAGTTGTACGAGCGTGGAAATAATTGAGTACAGTCTCACTTACTGCACCCACAGAGTTCCTTTCAGGTAACTCTGTGGAGACGAAAATGTTCCTGAATTATACGAACACTCTTCCGCAAAGTTTTATACAACGGAAGAGCAAGGCATTTATCCTGTTACACATTATGCTGAGTTGTACGAGCGTGGAAATGATTGAGTACAGTCTCACTTACTGTACCCACAGAGTTCCTTTCAGGTAACTCTGTGGAGACGAAAAAATGACTCGGTAGGTTCCGGTTATTTAGGTTCATTTTATGATTTATTAGACACTGTAAGAAATTTCTAGTTATGAAGTTATGCTTATTCTATTTTGCTTTCATGGTTAGTCCCATATATCTGCCTGAAACTGAATTTAAGTTTGAGCAAGCTGCCTTTGAATTTTTTGTCCGCAATTTTCAAAATTTCTTGTTTTCGAAAAAAGATACAGTTGATTTCAACTGTAAAAGCTTAAACTCTCTTGATAGGGCAATGTTTTTAGGCAATAACACATGGCATGATCAGGGGATCGTGAAAAATAAATCATATTCTAGCTATGACAGCCTTGAAAATACAAAAACCAATTTATACTATTCCATCATCGCTATACCTAATTCGAGAATCTGCTATAATAGTACCCAATGGCATAATCAACATTGGGAGTTGGTTATTTACAAACGGTTTTATTATGATGGGTTTATTTATGTATACTTATTTGTGGAACGCAAACAATTTAGACGGTCTGCTCTAATAAAATTTTATGAAGATAAAATCGTGGATTCTTGTTTTATAAATTTTGTCCAATAAATGATCTCCTGCTGTTGCAAGATTGAGGCGTGAGGTTCGTGTTTTGGCATCTTGTGCCTTGGAGCCGCTCCTTATATCATACCAAACCATCAAGAACTTTCTATTCCAACATTAATCCACATCAAGCCAATGCCTCCGCACGCCACAGTCCCCATAAAAACGGAACGTTGAACCGAGCGTGGCAACTGCCGATGCCATGCAAAACCATTGCTGATACCCAACTAAAATAACCCGTAACAAGTTTTAGCGGAGTTTCTTAAACACATCGTCTTTCATTATCCACCATATTATTAAATTATAATTTCCAATAATATCATCTGGTGTTTCTTGTCGAAACCTGCTGCAAGCAAACATTTTAAGCGCATTTAAACCGCAGCAGCTAAAATAACTCCGGATACCGTTAACATCTTTTAACATAAAAATTTATCTTGCCGACCGATGGAAAACACTTTCATTAACCGTAAAAACAATAGATGAAAAACTTGATTAATGTATCCGTACTCGCTGCAATCAATGCAGGCAATGAAATCCTTGAAGTGTATAAACAAGACTTTTCTGTAGAAACCAAAAGCGATAACAGCCCCCTCACCATCGCCGACAAAAAATCCCACGAAGTAATCAAAGCGGCCCTGGCCAATACCGGGTACCCGCTGCTGAGTGAAGAAGGTAAACAACTGTCTTACGATGAAAGAAAAGGCTGGGAAACTTTCTGGCTCGTAGACCCGCTGGATGGTACCAAAGAATTCATTAAAAAGAATGGCGAGTTTACCGTAAATATTGCACTAGTAAAAAATGGCTCACCTATACTTGGTGTGGTATATGTACCTGTTACCGGCATATTATACTACGGTGCAGAAGGTGTTGGCGCATTTATGGTAACCGTAAAAGAAGCAGTTACAGAAAGCAATCTGGAAGCTGTCTTGTCCACTGGTGAAGCATTACCCGGTGACGCAAAACCGGCTGTGTACACAGTGGTGGCCAGCCGCTCTCACAATACACCCGAAACAGAAGCTTTTATTGAGGAAAAGCGCAAAGAATTTGGCGAGGTTGATATGGTAAGCTCCGGCAGCTCTATCAAACTTTGCCTGGTTGCAGAAGGTAAGGCCAATGTTTATCCAAGGCTGGCGCCTACTATGGAGTGGGATACCGCGGCCGGTCATGGTGTGGCCAAATACGCAGGTTGTTCTGTGTATAACTACGAAACCAAAAACGAAGTGGTGTACAACAAAGAAAACCTGCTCAATCCATGGTTTGTGGTGGAGCGCAAAAATTAATACACCGTTTACAATAAAGCAATCATCATTATACATCTTGCAAAAAAACCTGTGTAAGCGATCATCGTTTATTTCCCCTGTAGATATCTATGGAAAAACAATTTAAAATTGTACAAATGGTTCCTGCCCTCGGCTGGGGCGGTGCACAGGTATTTTGTATACAGATGTGCAATGAACTGGTAAAATACCCGGGTTATGATGTTACACTGGTTTCTATGTACCATCATAACCCTGATAAACACCTGCCGCTTTCCATGCTGGATAAGCGGGTAAAGTTTGTAAGCCTTGGCAAACGCAAAGGTCCCGACCCAAAGATTTTCCTGCGCATCAAAAAACTATTGGGAGACATAAAGCCAGATGTTGTGCATACGCACCTCCACAGCGGCTACTATTGTTTCCTGGCTTATAAACAACTCAAAGATTTTACATACAATAAGATCCATACTTTCCACAACCTGGTAAAGATGGATGCGCCCTGGCATGGCAGAAAAGCGTATAAATATTTTTTCAAAAACCGCATTATACAGCCTATCAGCATTTCAGACGAAGTGCATGACAGTGCATTGAAAGAATATGGTGCAGATTGTAATATTATCCAGATCAACAACGGTTCAGAGCCGGTAAAACCCACTGCGGCTTTTGAAGAAGTAAAGGAAAAGATTGATACACTAAAGAAAGATGCCCATACAAAAGTGCTCATCAATGTGGCACGCATCAGCAGGCAAAAGAACCAGCAGCTTTTACTCAGCGCCATGGCACAGCTTGAAAAAGACGGTGCCAATGTAATAGCCATCATTTTGGGTGATTACCTGCCTGATGATAAAAAGATCTACGACGACCTGATGGCCATGAAACCGGGCAACGTACATTTTCTCGGCAAGGTTACCAACGTGTCAGATTATTTACTCAATTCAGATGCGTTCGTGCTGTCTTCTATTTTTGAAGGTTTGCCAATCAGCCTGCTCGAAGCACTTGCAGGCGGTATTGTGCCTGTGGCAACACCTGTTGGCGGGCTCATCAATATTGTAAAGCCGGATATCGGGTACCTTTCAAAAGAAGTGAACCACGATAGTTTCCTGGCAGCGCTCAAAGCGTGGCTCGGTGCCGGCGATGCGCACCTTGCACAACTGGCTGAGAATGGTAAAGCACTGTATAAGAAAGAGTTCAGCATGGAAAGCTGTGTAAAAAAATACGACGTTTTGTACCATAAATAGCAATTTTTGGTACCCGGCTGTAGTAAAGGCATTAAGCTCCCGTTGCGTCGCACTCTTGTACTGCAGTGCCGGTGGCAGCAGGATGACCTTCGGTCTCACGGCTGCGCCGTGAAGCCAAAAAAAATCGGCCCAAACATCATTCGAAAAACACAAACAAACAATAGCAATATCTTTACCCCTGGAAACAGTAGTATAACCAATGAATAAAAAACCTACCATTATTTATGTAATGTCAGACAAGCGGTCTGGTTCCACCCTGCTCGAAAACATGTTGTCAAAATCAGCAGAATGTTTTTCCGTAGGGGAGCTTGCCCTGCTCGACGGACATTTAAAGAAAGAAGGCCCCGGAGAAAAATGGAACTGGCACTGCGCCTGTGGCAGTCCGTTTACTGAATGTGTTTTCTGGTCTTCTATTGTAAAAGAAACATACCAGCAAAATCCGCAGGATTTTGCCACCAACATACACTGGAATTTTAAATCGAAAGGGTTAGTCATGAACGCCTTTTCGTCTGCTTCCTTCGCAAAAAAACTGCTGGCGGTTATTGAAAAACCTGCCAACAAAAAAGTTACCGCCACGCTGGAACAGTTGTACTCTCTCATCAATCAGAAAAGCGGCAAAACATTTATTATAGATTCTTCCAAAGCGCCATTCCAGGCGCTGGCTGTTTATAAAAAAATTACAGGGTTTGATGTTAAGATCATCTGGCTTAAAAGAGATTTGCGGGCAATCGTTACCTCTAAAATGAAATGGAAGAGCGTAAACAGGAAGAAAGAAAAATCAATGCTCAAGTTGCTGATGGATGTTTTTTACCTTAAAAAATTGTGCTACACCGTTTTTAAAATGGCAAAGCCCCAGGATGTGCTGGAATTGCAGTACGAAGACCTGGCGCAACACCCGCAGCAGGAGCTGGATAAAATATTCAGCAAATTCGGGCTTACGCCATATAAGGCACCTGAATTTATGGAACTGGCAGAAGACCACACTATAGCAGGCACACCGGGCAGGTTTACGAAACGGCCTATTCAGTACGATGAAAGCTGGAAGAAACAATACAAAAACAATAAACTGGCTTACCGCGTTGGCGGAATATTAAACAGTCTGTAACCGGGGGCTGCTGAATAAAGATTCTATAGTACAAGAGTGCGACGCAACAGGCGATGAGGAAGGTTCTGCTGCCCGGTAAATGATTTTCTTATTGCACATTAGCTGCGGCTGGCAAAATATTAAGTTTGCCAAAACCGTTATTAGCGCATAAAAATTTATCTTGCTGCCGCCCGGAACGGGGTTAATTTTTACCAGACTGCTGCTACGCACATTAAAAAGCAGATAAGTATATATTCCCCGTTTTGTATGGCAAAACCAGCAATCTATGAGTAAAGCAATTCTACCAAACACATTTCTTATCGGGGTACAGAAAGCCGGCACCACTACGTTGGACGACTGGTTGGCGCAGCATCCGCAGATTTATTGCTATGAATCGCTGAAAGATGTATTGCTATTTGCACGCTTTAATAGTATAGATGAAATTTTGCAGCGTATGCAAAAAGAACCTGCCGCGTATAAAGGGCAGCAGGTGGTTTTGCAGTCTGCCGTCAATTATATTTTCTACCCCCAATACCTGCAACAACTGGCCGCTATGCAGCCAAATGCAAAGCTGCTGCTTATTTTGCGCAACCCGGTTGACAGGGCCGTTTCTTCTTACGGGTACTTTACAAAAATGCTGCGGGAAACACGCAGCATGGAAGAAGCACTTGTCTATACCCCATCCGCTAATACAGAATTTTCAAAAGACAACAGTGATTTTACTTACATAGAGCACGGCCTGTACGCAAGGCAAATAAGGCATTGCCTGCAATATTTTTCCAAAGAGCAGTTGCTTGTGTTAGACTATGATGAACTGGCTAAAAATCCTAAAGGTCTGTTGCAACAGATATATACTTTTCTTGGCATAGATGCATTTGAACCTGATCTTACGCCTAAGAATGTTACCGGCTCAGTAAAGAGCCAGGCATTCCAGGATAAGCTGGTAAACCGCAGCAATTTCAGGAAATGGGTGGTAAATAATATTATCGATCCTTTCTTCCCGGTTGGCAAAAGAAAAATGCTAAAGAAGAAAATGTTTGAAATGAACACCGGCAAGAAGCAACCTGCGGTTGCAATAAAGCAGGAAGATAAGGAGACTATTTCCCGTATTAAAAAACAGTTACAACCATATTTTCTCGAAGACGCAAAAGAACTCGATGCAATGCTGGGCACTGCTTTTTATGAAAAGTGGTTTACGAAAAAACCGGCTATTGCAGAAAAATCATTATAGTACTGTAATAGCCAAAGACTTTACCATTACGCAATATTTTAAAAAAGACCATGCAGAAAAAAGTACCTAATTTCTTAGTATGTGGCCCTCCCAAATGTGCTTCAACATCCTTGAATTTTTATCTTAAGCAACATCCTGAAATATACATGTCGCCTGAAAAACAAACCAGGTTTTTCAGTGTGTATTATGATAAAGGCATCGATTTTTACCTCGATACTTATTTCTCCGGCATTACCACAGAGAAGATGGCAGGCGAAGCTACGCCCACATATTCGTTGCTTCCGTTTGTGGTGCCGCGTATAAAAGCATTTAATCCCGATATGAAGCTGGTATTCTGCCTGCGCAACCCGGTTGAGCGCACTTTCTCGGGCTGGAGCATGCGCGCCAATAATGGCACAGAACATCTTTCATTCAGGGAAGCTGTGAAAGAAAACCTGAAGCAGCGTGAAACAGTAAAATTCGATAACGAAAAAGATGCAGAAGGCTGGGCCTCTGATATGAAGCGCGGAGACAGGCTGGAAGAGACAGGCTACAGAACTTACCTCGATGGAAGTTTTTATGCATCTAACCTGCGCCATTTCCTGCAGCATTTCCCAATGGAGCAGATCAAAGTGGTGTACATGGAAAACCTTATCAAAGACCTGCATGGTACATTGCAGGAGATCTATCGTTTTCTCGGTGTTGATGATACCTATGTTATTGAGAAAACAGAACAGAAAAACACGTACAAAAAATCGAAGATCAAATTTTTGGAACCAATATTGGGTAAGAACAAACCATTGTCTAAAATCCTCGCCGGTATTATGCCAAAAGGTATAAAAAAGAAGATTCTTGATACGATGTACGTGGAAGGCAGTAAAAAGAAACTTACACCAGAAGACAGGAAGTTTACATACGAAGTCTTAAAAGACGACATTAACGACCTGGAAAAGTTATTGAACGTAGATCTTTCGCACTGGAAAGTGAAATAAAAGTCACAATCTGAAATTCTATAAATTTTAAACCTAAGTTATCAAATGAAAATTGTTGTTGTAGGTACAGGGTATGTTGGCCTGGTTACAGGTGCCTGCCTTTCAGAAGTTGGAATAGAAGTAATATGTATAGATGTAAATAAAACAAAGATCGAAAACCTGCAAAAGGGCATTCTGCCTATTTATGAGCCGGGTTTGGAAGATATTGTAGAGCGCAATTATAAAAACGGCCGTCTGCAGTTTAGTACAGATCTTGCAGAGTCCATCGTTGGTGCAGAAGTGGTATTTATAGCCGTGGGCACACCTCCCGGGGAAGATGGCAGCGCAGATCTCCAGTACGTTTTACAGGTAGCAGACAACGTGGGTACACACATGACCGATTACCTGGTAGTAGTTACCAAAAGCACCGTACCGGTGGGCACCGCTGCAAAAGTGAAAGAAGCTATTGCCGGTGCTTTAAGAAACCGCAGCGCATCGCTGGAGTATGATGTCGCTTCTAACCCTGAGTTCCTGAAAGAAGGGGCCGCAATAGAAGATTTCCTTAAACCAGACCGTATTGTAATTGGTGTGGAAAGCGAAAGAGCAAAAAGCACGCTGCACCAGTTATACGATCCGTTTGTATTAAATGGCCATCCCATTTATTTTATGGATATACCTTCTGCTGAAATGACCAAATACGCAGCAAACGCAATGCTTGCCACCAAAATATCTTTCATGAACGATATAGCAAATCTTTGCGATATCGTAGGTGCCAACGTAAACGAAGTGCGCAAAGGCATCGGTTCAGATGCACGTATCGGTAACAAGTTCATATACCCGGGTATTGGTTATGGCGGCTCATGCTTTCCAAAAGATGTAAAAGCATTGATCAAAACCGGTGAGCAAAACAGCTACGAACTGCGTATCCTGAAAGCTGTTGACGATGTAAACAATGATCAGAAAAAAGTAATCATTTCCAAGATCATGAAGCATTACAATGGCGATGTGGCGGGTAAAACATTTGCTGTTTGGGGGTTAGCCTTCAAACCAAAAACCGATGATATGCGTGAGGCGCCGTCGTTGGTTATTATAGATGCATTATTGCAGGCCGGCGCAAATGTGCAGGCTTATGATCCCGTTTCAATGAACGAAGCAGAGCATATGCTCGATGCCAAGGTGGTGCTTACCAAAGATGCCATTAATGCAACCAAAGGTGCAGATGCATTAATCCTTGTTACAGAGTGGCCGGAGTTTCGTTTACCCAACTGGGAGAAAATTAAAAGCAACATGAAAGACCATGTTATTTTCGATGGCCGCAACATTTACAACGGCGACGAAATGAAAGCCAAAGGTTTTGCATATCACGGTATCGGTATAAAATCTTAATATTTTTAAAATAAGGAGCCTGGCTGCAACGCATGCATTAAGCTTACGTTGCGTCGCACTCTTATACTTTCAGTTCAATATTCGGCAACAGCGACCCCGCTGTTGCTTTCATTAACCCCTTATCACTGCATGGAGCGTATAAAAGTATTGCATATCACTCAGTCAATAGGTGGCGTGGAAACTTACCTGAAACAAGTTATACAAAACATTGACAGAAGCCGTTTTGATCTGAGTATAGCTTCATGCGAACCTTCACTTGAAAAGCTGTGCGCTTTACACGAGATTCCTTATTTCGATATAAAGATGTCAAGAGGAGTAAACCCTTTTGTAGATATTATTTCCATCTTTAAAATAAGGGCGCTTATCAAAAAGCAGAAGCCCGGTATTGTACATCTGCACAGTTCCAAAGCTGGTTTTGTGGGCAGGATAGGCGCAAAGTTTGCAGGTTGCCCGTCTCTGTTTACACCACACGGCGTTTCTTACCTTGCCTTTACAGGCGCTAAAAGAATGATCTTTTTCCTGCTGGAATTACTGGGCAAAAAGTTTACACATAAAGTGCTGGCAATTTCGCAGTCAGAAGCTAATCGCTGTATTTATGAAATAGGCATAAAGCCAGATGATATTTATGTAATTCCCAATTCGATGACAATACCCACTGTTCCCGTACTGGTGCCTGATAAGCTTGGCCCGTTGGAAGGGGATGTTAAGATTGGAACAATTGGAAGACTTACTGCACAAAAGAACCCGATATTATTTGTTGATATAGCCAACGGCGTTATTAAAGGCAATAACAAAGTGCACTTTTATTTTCTTGGCGCAGGTTTTCATGAAGATCTTGGTAAAGAAGTAAAAGAGCGTATTGAATACCATGGCATAGAAGCCAACTTTCACATTATTCCCAAAGGAGACAGTATAGTTGCGCTTAATTTTCTGCGTCAGCTGGATATCTTTTTGCTGCCGTCGGTTTTTGAAGGATTACCTTATGCATTGCTGGAAGCCATGTTTGAAGCCGTGCCTTGCATTGTAAGCAAATGCGATGGCAATAACGATGTTATTGACAACAATGATAACGGTTATGCCTGTCTTGTAACAGATGAGTTTGTAAGCGTTATTACAAAGCTGATCGCAAACAAAGAAAAAGCGGTTGAAATTGGTAAAGCCGGCCGGCAGTATGTAATAGACAGGCATGATATCTCCAACAACATTAAAGTGCTTGAAAGTATTTACACAGAAGCAGGCAAGAAAGGGAAATCTTCATAAAGGCGCAACGGCTTATATTACTTTAATAGCACTGCCGGCATAAATGATTTGTATGTAATATAAACCTGTGGCACAATGCCCCGTTACTTGTTGCAGTACAAGAGTGCGACGCAACAATAGCTTCATAGCAGCAATGCTGCCGGGTTCAAAAAATAAAAAAAACCTTCGCCTGAAGCGAAGGTTTTTTATGTTATTTTAAAACTGTTTCTATATAGGTTTTTATTTCTCCTCCTTTCGCATTTGCAAGCTTTTGCAATGTTTGTTTAAAAGCAGGATCAGTATAAGTACGGTAGGTTTCCGGTACCTCTTTCATTACAGCAATTACTTCATTTATACCCGATTTTATTTTTTGTGTGTCACTAAGTTTTGCGAGGTAGCCGCAGAAGACGAGTGCGCTTGTTATTTTATTTTCACTCAAAGGCTGGTTTTTTATACGGGCTACAATAAACTCGTAGTCGGTTTCATTGCCGCCTTGCATAATGATGGCTCCTATGGCTTCGTCTAGTTTGCCTTTTGCGCCTGGTGCAAGCGTTTTTGCAAGGTCTGTAGCTGCGCGCTGGTCGAGCAGATAAAGACCGCCCAGCGAAGCTCCTGCCACGCTGTAAGAAGAATCGTTTACATACTTTGTATACAGCGGTTTATATTTTTCGTTACCGGTTATTGCCAGTAATTCGAGTGCTTTTGCTTTCGTTTTATTATCTGTTTCAGCCTGCACCATGTTTTCAATCTGGGACAATAAGGCCGTATTTGTTAATATAGATGAATCCTGCCCCAGCAGATCGAGCGTATAAGAACGAAGGCCTGCAAACTTATCTTTTAGCCCCAGTGAAAGTTCGGGCATTTTGTTTTCTGCAAAATATTCCAGGGCTTCTCTTCTGTCTAGATACAGGGGCGCATAAGTAATCTGGGCTTTATAATTATCAGCAGTTTTGTTATCCGTTTTTTGGCACAGCAAGATTTTGTCTGCGTCTACATTTATAAGGTCTGGCTTTGTTGTATATGAAAAGCTGAATGTATCTGTTTTGTTGTTTAGCCAGACTTTGTACCGTTGTTTACTGGCACCGGTATACAGGTCTATTGCAATCGGCAGTCGGAACACATTATCAGTTTTCTGCATCTGCTGGATGATAACTTTTGCTGTTTTGGCTGCTTCATCATAATCGTAATCAATTTTCAAAACGGGATGGCCGTTGCTGTAATACCATTGGTTCCAGAACCAGTTCAGGTCCTGGCCCGTTACAGCCTCAAATGCGAGACGCAGTTGCTGTGCTTCACCGGTTTTAAATTTGTTATCTGTAAGGTATTTATGTAAAGATTTAAAGAATGCGCTGTCTCCAACATAATTACGCAGCATATTCAGTACCCTGCCACCTTTTTCGTAGCTCACTGCATCAAACATGTCTTCTTTGTCTTTATAATAAAACCGTACAAGTGAAAGATCGTCGTTGGCGCTTTGCAGGTACTTCACCAATGCATCGAAGTTGTGTTCATCACCTGCATCTTTGCCATATTTGTATTCATCCCACAATGTTTCACTAAAGTCGGCGAAACTTTCATTAACGGTCAGGTTGCTCCAGCTCTCTGCAGTAACGAGATCTCCAAACCATTGATGAAACAACTCATGGGCAATGGTCTCTTCCCAAATATTGCCGTCTAGCAATTGCCTGGCGTTTTGATAAGCACTTTCCTGGTGCAGTGTTGCGGTAGTGTTTTCCATTGCGCCGCTTACATAATCCCTTCCTACTATTTGCGCATATTTGGCCCACGGAAATTCAACACCTAATACCTGCGAAAAAAACTTCATCATCTCCGGGGTATTGCCAAAGATCTTTTTTGCATATGGCGCATACTCTTTTTCCACGTAGTAGCTCACTTCTTTGCCTTTGTAGGTATCCTTAATGACTGAAAAGTCTCCCACGCCCATAAAAAATAGATAGGGTGCATGTGGAAGGTCCATTTTCCAGGTATCTGTTCTTGTGCCATCAGCATTTTTCTTTTGGGCTTTGAGTAGCCCGTTTGAGAGCGTTACATATTTCGCCGGAACGGTCATGGAGATTTCTTCAGTACTCTTCTGATTGGGCTTATCGATTGTAGGCATCCAGACACTGTTGCTTTCCGTTTCGCCCTGTGTCCATATCTGGGTTGATTTGGTTTTGTCGTCTCCTTTGGGATTGATAAAATACAACCCCTTAGCGTCTGTTATGGCAGCGCTGCCTTCAGTTTTAAGATCGTTGGGCTTTGATATATAGTCAATGTAGATGGTGTAGGGTTCTGAAGCCTTATAGGTCTTATCGAGTTTTATTTTCAATGTTTTTTGATCGTAGTTGTATTGCAGCGGTGTTTTTTTAGTACCGGAAACTACAGCGATTTCATTAATAGTCATGCCCTGCGCATCAAGTGCCAGGGAATCTGTAGGATAGAAATGAGGTTTGAGAGTTACCCATTCTTTGCCGTACATCCATGCTTTATCGAAATCAAAGCGCACATCCAGTTTGGTATGTACGAGATCGTTTATTTTAGGCGCCTCGGCCCTGTATGTCTTCTTCCAGGCTACATCTTTATTCGTTTTTACCACGATATCCTGCGCACTGGATATGTACGTAGTAAACAATGCAAGCACTAAACTGCTTTTCTTCATTCTATGATTTTTTGAAGATGCAAAAATATCCTTCTGCAGATATCCTTCTGTGAAGAAATGTATAAATGGATGAAGATTTTACTGGTCAAAACAGCGTAACGGTAAACATAAAGCGAGTTTTTTTGCAGTGCGAACCCTGCTGAATGTTGTTATACAGTACAAGAGTGCGACGCAACAACTGTTGAAACAAGACCTGCTGCCGGGTACCATATCATCATGCGGACCTGGCACCATGACAAGGTTTGTAAATCGGCGCCGTTTTTGCATTAGCTTTGTCCTAAACCGACAAACGTTGATGAAAAAGTTTTCCTGGTTACTTACTATATTTCTTTTTATAAACGCTGTTTCAGGGGCGTATGCTCAACAACAGGATCATTTTGTATACATACAGTCAGACGATAAAACACCGTTTGATGTTACCGTAAACGGCACCACATATACCTCTTCTGCAATTGGTTACGTGATTGTACCAAAGCTGGCAAAAGGTGATTATAAATTTGCTGTTGGCTTTCCCAATAAAAAGTTTCCTGACCAGGAATTTTCTTTTACAATTGACAAAGTTGATATGGGTTTTGCGCTCAAGAATTATGGTGACAAAGGCTGGGGTTTGTACAACCTGCAAACACTCGATATAACTATGGCCGGCGGTAAGGCGCTTTCAGAAGTAGCGGCCGATGCTGGTGAACAGCCAAATAACAATGCATTTGGCAATATGCTTTCTGAGGTTGTGGATGATTCTACCTTGAACAAAAAAGTTATTCTTGAAAAAACAGCAGAGCAAAAAGCCGCAGAAGCATTTGTGCAGCAACAAAACACCGGGATAAAGGCTGCAGATACCGCTACACAATTTGCAAAAGCGCAGCCGGTAGCTGAAAAAGAAAGTGTTTCATTTTCTGCGCAAACAAAGCCGCTGTCGAAGCTGAATGAGTTCATTTCCGCTGGTGGCAGAGATGTGATATTCGTAGATAATGGCAACGGGCTGAATGATACGATCAGGATTTTTCTGCCAAAAACATTAACAGACTTACAGGAGGAAGCAGTGGCTGCAAAATCTGATACCGTTGCAACCCCACGTGCCGAAAGTAATCCAGCAATCCAAAAAGAAGAAATTGCAGATACAGCGAAGAGCGAAGTCACCGTTAAAACAGGCGAACCGGGTAATCCATTTTTCAATGCAGGCGAAGATAAGTCCAGGGGTAAAGATCTGGTTGAAACTGAAATGACCAGGAAAGACGAAACGAAAGACCAGCGTGATGCAAAGCCTGTGGCGCTTACACCACCCAACTGTGCGGGCACTGTATCAGAATCAGATGTTGATAAGCTCAGGAAACGAATTGTAAGTGCTTCGGGTGAAGAGAAAATGCTGGCTGCGGTAAGAAAAACAATACAGGACAAATGCATAAGTACCACCCAGGTAAAAAGTCTTGGGCCATTATTTCCGTCAGACGACAGCCGCTTTAATTTTTTAAAAACTGTTTTCACTTCGGTCTCTGATACGGATAACCTGGCAAGCCTCGACAGCCAGTTGATAGACCCTGTCTACAAAACACGTTTTAAAGAATTATTACGCTAATGATGCAGCGGTATTTTCTGGAACTTGCCTACATAGGTTCCGGGTATAAAGGATTTCAGATTCAGCCTGTTGATGTAACGGTGCAGTCGCAGGTAGAAAATGCATTAGGTACCTTGCTCCGGCAAAAGTTTAACCTGACGGGCTCTTCCAGAACAGATGCAGGTGTGCATGCGCACCAGAATTTTTTTCACTTCGATACAGACATACAACTACAGCCAAAGCAACTTTATAATCTTAATGCGATTTTGCCGCCGGACATTGTTGTCAAAGGCATTTACAAAGTTTCTGCCCAAGCTCACGCCAGGTTCGATGCAGAATCCCGTTTGTATCGCTACATCATCTACCGGAAAAAAGACGCGTTTTTTTATCAGCGTGGTTGGTACTATCCGTTTTCAATCGATATGCCCGTTTTGCATTCAGTTGCAGCAATCATTAAAGCGTCGCGGGATTTCACTTCATTTTCAAAACGTAACACACAGGCCAAAACGTTTAATTGCAAGGTGGAAGAATCTGTCTGGACAACAGAAGGTAATACGCTTGTATATACGGTCTCGGCAAACCGTTTTCTACGTGGTATGGTAAGGGCATTGGTCGCAACCATGTTAAAAGCAGGCCGGCATACCATTACGATTGATCAGTTTCAGGATATTGTTGATAGCAAAGATTGCAGCAGGGCAGATTTTTCAGCCCCTGCCCACGGTTTATATCTCACACAAGTTTCCTATCCGCCATCCATTTTTAGCGAACCCGTTGCCATCTTATAAGTGATTTTTTTTGGGTCAGCTTTTGTACATTGGGCATCACCTGTTGCCACGCTCGTTTCATCTTTCTTTTTTCATGGCATCTGCTGTTCAGGTATTATCATGCATCGAAAGCATTAAACGACTTTTTTTACTAGTGGAAATAGTAGGTTATAAGCATGTTAATGCATCACAAAATCAAGTTATTCAAATTTTTTTTCCTCCCAAATCCTTTCCGGTAAAGACTTTCAGCCATGTGGCGGTTATTTATTTTTAAAAAGATTTGGTAGCAACCATTTCGCTCTTATCTTTGCGCCCCGCTTTAGAGGAAAGGGGATAAGATCTTAGAAAAAAAGGGAGAAAAAGTTTAAAAAATATTTGGTGGTAAAATAATAGCGGGTATCTTTGCAGCCCGTTCGGAAAAAGGGGAAGTAAAGCGGGTGATTAAGTTCTTAAAAATGTAATGATAGAGAAGTGAGGTTCAACACCTTATACATTTTCAGGAGGCCGTTAAAGAAGGTCTTTTAAGTTCTTTGAAAGATGGAAACAACAGTACGTAAATGTCAAAAGTTTACGGTAAGGTTGAAGCGTAAAACAATTAAATATCCGACGTTAATTTTCTAAGAGAATTAAGTCAGATCAACTCATTTACAATGGAGAGTTTGATCCTGGCTCAGGATGAACGCTAGCGGCAGGCTTAATACATGCAAGTCGTGGGGCAGCAGGAGTAGCAATACTTGCTGGCGACCGGCAAACGGGTGCGGAACACGTACGCAACCTTCCTTCAGGCGGGGAATAGCCCAGAGAAATTTGGATTAATACCCCATAAGATTATGAGATGGCATCATTTTATAATTAAAGCTTCGGCACCTGATGATGGGCGTGCGCCTGATTAGGTAGTTGGCGGGGTAACGGCCCACCAAGCCTACGATCAGTAGCTGATGTGAGAGCATGATCAGCCACACGGGCACTGAGACACGGGCCCGACTCCTACGGGAGGCAGCAGTAAGGAATATTGGTCAATGGACGCAAGTCTGAACCAGCCATGCCGCGTGGAGGATGAAGGTCCTCTGGATTGTAAACTTCTTTTATCTGGGACGAAAAAAGATTTTTCTAAGTCACTTGACGGTACCAGATGAATAAGCACCGGCTAACTCCGTGCCAGCAGCCGCGGTAATACGGAGGGTGCAAGCGTTATCCGGATTCACTGGGTTTAAAGGGTGCGTAGGCGGACATATAAGTCAGGGGTGAAATCCTGCAGCTTAACTGCAGAACTGCCTTTGATACTATCTGTCTTGAATGTCGTGGAGGTTAGCGGAATATGTCATGTAGCGGTGAAATGCTTAGATATGACATAGAACACCTATTGCGAAGGCAGCTAACTACGCGAATATTGACGCTGAGGCACGAAAGCGTGGGGATCAAACAGGATTAGATACCCTGGTAGTCCACGCCCTAAACGATGATTACTCGACATTGGCGATACACAGTCAGTGTCTGAGCGAAAGCATTAAGTAATCCACCTGGGAAGTACGACCGCAAGGTTGAAACTCAAAGGAATTGGCGGGGGTCCGCACAAGCGGTGGAGCATGTGGTTTAATTCGATGATACGCGAGGAACCTTACCTGGGCTAGAATGCTGGTGGACTGTGGGTGAAAGCTCACTTTGTAGCAATACACCGCCAGTAAGGTGCTGCATGGCTGTCGTCAGCTCGTGCCGTGAGGTGTTGGGTTAAGTCCCGCAACGAGCGCAACCCCTATCAGTAGTTGCCATCAGGTAAAGCTGGGAACTCTACTGAAACTGCCGTCGTAAGACGCGAGGAAGGAGGGGATGATGTCAAGTCATCATGGCCTTTATGCCCAGGGCTACACACGTGCTACAATGGATGCGACAAAGGGCTGCAACCTGGTGACAGGAAGCTAATCCCAAAAACGCATTCTCAGTTCGGATTGCAGGCTGCAACTCGCCTGCATGAAGCTGGAATCGCTAGTAATCGTATATCAGCAATGATACGGTGAATACGTTCCCGGACCTTGCACACACCGCCCGTCAAGCCATGGAAGCCGGGTGTACCTAAAGTCGGTAACCGCAAGGAGCTGCCTAGGGTAAAATCGGTGACTGGGGCTAAGTCGTAACAAGGTAGCCGTACCGGAAGGTGCGGCTGGAATACCTCCTTTTTAGAGACTGCTCAATCTTTTTTAACTGTTGTTTCCTCTTCTTTCAATTTTGTTCTTTTAAACAATGCAGTGATAGCCAAATGTTATACGGCAATCTGTTAGAAGCCACATGTAAATTTGCATTCGCATTCAGGCACACTAAATAGACCCGTAGCTCAGTTGGTTAGAGCGCTACACTGATAATGTAGAGGTCACCAGTTCAACTCTGGTCGGGTCTACAATATAAGCTGCAAGCTAAAAGCTATAAGCTGCAAGCTAACAGCCAAAACAGTTTGGGGGGTTAGCTCAGTTGGCTAGAGCATCTGCCTTGCACGCAGAGGGTCATCGGTTCGACTCCGATATCCTCCACCAAAGGTTTGAAAGTAATAAGTGTTAAGTTGTAAGTTCTTTTAAAGAAATAATAAGGTTACCGGCAGCATTACTATTATAATGCTTTAGTTGTGTCACTCACTGCACCGTTTGGTTCATTGGTGAACAGGAAACACAACCGGGCTGGTAATAAGATGAACCCGCAAAGAGGGGTTAGATGGTTCAAAACCATAATCATCACAACGTCAGGATAAACAGAGCAATCAGTTCAATCCTGGTAAAAGTTCTTTGACATATTGGGAAAGCGATCTCATCAAGAGTATCGAAATCAAAATAAGATAGTAGCAATATTATCTTGCAATTCAAATTTTTTAAAGCAATTAAGAGCACATGGTGGATGCCTAGGGTCTGAGAGGCGATGAAGGACGTGGTAAGCTGCGATAAGCTTCGGGGAGCTGCACACAAGCGTTAAATCCGAAGATTTCCGAATGGGACAACCTGCTATGCTGAAGGCATAGCACTCGAAAGAGAGCCAACCCCGAGAACTGAAACATCTAAGTACCGGGAGGAAAAGAAAATAATAATGATTCCCTGAGTAGTGGCGAGCGAAAAGGGAAGAGCCCAAACTTGAGCGGCGTGCCGCTTGAGGGTTGTAGGACCACATTTAGAAGTCAACATCAAACTGAATCTTCTGGAAAGTTGAGCCAGAGCAGGTGATAGCCCTGTAAGTATAAATTGTTGATAACGAGTGGTATCCTGAGTAGCGCGGGACCGGAGGAATCTTGCGTGAAACTGCCAGCACCATCTGGTAAGGCTAAATACTCCTCAGACACCGATAGTGAACCAGTACCGTAAGGGAAAGGTGAAAAGCACCCTAAACAAGGGAGTGAAATAGTACCTGAAACCGTGTGCTTACAAGCGGTCGGAGCACAGCAATGTGTGACGGCGTGCCTTTTGCATAATGAGCCTACGAGTTGCTCCTAACTGGCGAGGTTAAGTTCATATTTAACGGAGCCGAAGCGAAAGCGAGTCCAAACAGGGCGTTTAGTCAGTTGGGGCAGACGCGAAACTTTGTGATCTATCCATGGGCAGGTTGAAGGCGGGGTAACACCCACTGGAGGACCGAACCCGTTGACGTTGAAAAGTCTTGGGATGACCTGTGGATAGGGGTGAAAGGCCAATCAAACTGAGAGATAGCTCGTTCTCCCCGAAATGTTTTTAGGAACAGCCTCGGATATTGAAGTATGATAGAGGTAGAGCTACTGATTGGGCTAGGGGGCTTCACCGCCTACCAAACCCTGACAAACTCCGAATGCTATCATATATCTCCGGGAGTGAGGCTGCGGGTGCTAAGATCCGTGGCCGAGAGGGAAATAACCCAGATTAGCAACTAAGGTCCCTAATACGTAGTTAAGTTGATCAAACGAGGTGGGACTTCTATAACAGCCAGGATGTTGGCTTGGAAGCAGCCATTCATTTAAAGAGTGCGTAACAGCTCACTGGTCGAGAGGTCCTGCACGGAAAATAATCGGGCATCAAACTACGAACCGAAGTTCTAAGATCTGCTTGCAGATCGGTAGGGGAGCATTGAAAACTGCATTGAAGGTGATGGGCGACCATTGCTGGAGCGTTTTCAAAAGAAAATGTAGGCATAAGTAACGATAAAAGGAGTGAAAAACTCCTTCGCCGAAAGTCTAAGGGTTCCTGATCAACGTTAATCGGATCAGGGTTAGTCTGGTCCTTAGGAAAACCCGAAAGGGGCATCTGATGGAAAGCAGGTTAATATTCCTGCACCTGCTATGCATTAAAAGTGACGGAGAATGCTAGCCACCTAAGCTGACGGAATAGCTGAGCCGAGCCTTCGGGCAAAGCGTAGTGGTAAAAGTTCTTCCAAGAAAAGCGAGCATAGCGGCCAGTACCGCAAACCGACACAGGTAGACGGGATGAGTATTCTAAGGCGCTCGGGTGAGCCGTGGAAAAGGAACTAGGCAAATTAACGCTGTAACTTCGGGATAAAGCGTACCGCAGCGATGCGGTCTCAGTAAAATGGTTCAACCAACTGTTTAACAAAAACACAGGGCCCTGCAAAATCGAAAGATGACGTATAGAGCCTGATACCTGCCCGGTGCTGGAAGGTTAAGGAAGGATGTTCGGAGCAATCCAAAGCTTCTGACTGAAGCCCCAGTAAACGGCGGCCGTAACTATAACGGTCCTAAGGTAGCGAAATTCCTTGTCGGGTAAGTTCCGACCTGCACGAATGGTCTAATGAGTTGAACACTGTCTCTTCCACGAGCCCGGTGAAATTGTAGTATCGGTGAAGATGCCGGTTACCCGCCACGGGACGGAAAGACCCCGTGAACCTTCACTACAACTTTGCATTGATTTTGAGCAACAAATGTGTAGGATAGTTGGGAGACTATGAAGCTGCCTCGCCAGGGGTGGTGGAGTCAACGTTGAAATACCAACCTTTTGTTGCTTAGAACCTAACCCCTTACGGGGGACATTGCATGGTGGGTAGTTTGACTGGGGTGGTCGCCTCCTAAAAAGTAACGGAGGCTCGCAAAGGTACCCTCAGTACGGTTGGTAATCGTACATAGAGCGTATTAGTATAAGGGTGCTTGACTGTGAGGCAAACACGCCGAGCAGGAGCGAAAGCTGGCTAAAGTGATCCGGTGGTTCTGCATGGAAGGGCCATCGCTCAAAGGATAAAAGGTACTCCGGGGATAACAGGCTGATCTTACCCAAGAGCTCATATCGACGGTAAGGTTTGGCACCTCGATGTCGGTTCGTCACATCCTGGGGCTGGAGAAGGTCCCAAGGGTTCGGCTGTTCGCCGATTAAAGTGGCACGTGAACTGGGTTCAGAACGTCGCAAGACAGTTCGGTCCCTATCTGTGGTGGGCGCAAGTAAATTGAGTGGACATGCTCTTAGTACGAGAGGACCGGAGCGTACGTACCGCTGGTGTATCTGTTGTGCCGCCAGGTGCAATGCAGAGTAGCTATGTACGGCCAGGATAAACGCTGAAAGCATCTAAGCGTGAAACCTTCCACAAGATGAGTTTACTTTTAAGGGTCGTCAAAGACTATGACGTTGATAGGCTACAGGTGTAAATGTGGTAACACGTTAGCCGAGTAGTACTAATTGCCCGTATGCTTTAATTTTATTTTTGATACCAGGTAAGAAAGCAATCCCAATATGTAAATTATTGATGTACAGTACCAGGATATATGATGTACGAAGTATAGTAGTACAAAAAGTCATTAATCCTATACTGTAAATCTGAAGATTTTATGGTGGTTTTTCCGAGGGTGTTCACCTCTTCCCTTTCCGAACAGAGAAGTTAAGCCCCTTATGGCCGATGGTACTGCAATACTATGTGGGAGAGTAGGTAGCCGCCATTCTTATTTTAGCCTTTCAGTTAATAACTCTATTACTGAAAGGCTTTTTTTTGAAGGCAGGCATAAATTTTATAACAATCAGATGAGGCCCGCCATTTAAGGCCCCAAGTTTTTTGAAACATCATATCAGCAATAAGATATTTATTTTAAAATTTTGCTGTTATAAAGATGCTTGTTATATTTGCAGCCCTTTTAATATAAAGTAGATTATTTCAAAGTATTTTTTAATAAGCTCATTGGTAATTAGTATATTTGCACCCCCAAACTTCGCTCTTATCTTTGCGCCCCGCTTTAGAGGAAAGGGGATAAGATCTTAGAAAAAAAGGGAGAAAAAGTTTAAAAAATATTTGGTGGTAAAATAATAGCGGGTATCTTTGCAGCCCGTTCGGAAAAAGGGGAAGTAAAGCGGGTGATTAAGTTCTTAAAAATGTAATGATAGAGAAGTGAGGTTCAACACCTTATACATTTTCAGGAGGCCGTTAAAGAAGGTCTTTTAAGTTCTTTGAAAGATGGAAACAACAGTACGTAAATGTCAAAAGTTTACGGTAAGGTTGAAGCGTAAAACAATTAAATATCCGACGTTAATTTTCTAAGAGAATTAAGTCAGATCAACTCATTTACAATGGAGAGTTTGATCCTGGCTCAGGATGAACGCTAGCGGCAGGCTTAATACATGCAAGTCGTGGGGCAGCAGGAGTAGCAATACTTGCTGGCGACCGGCAAACGGGTGCGGAACACGTACGCAACCTTCCTTCAGGCGGGGAATAGCCCAGAGAAATTTGGATTAATACCCCATAAGATTATGAGATGGCATCATTTTATAATTAAAGCTTCGGCACCTGATGATGGGCGTGCGCCTGATTAGGTAGTTGGCGGGGTAACGGCCCACCAAGCCTACGATCAGTAGCTGATGTGAGAGCATGATCAGCCACACGGGCACTGAGACACGGGCCCGACTCCTACGGGAGGCAGCAGTAAGGAATATTGGTCAATGGACGCAAGTCTGAACCAGCCATGCCGCGTGGAGGATGAAGGTCCTCTGGATTGTAAACTTCTTTTATCTGGGACGAAAAAAGATTTTTCTAAGTCACTTGACGGTACCAGATGAATAAGCACCGGCTAACTCCGTGCCAGCAGCCGCGGTAATACGGAGGGTGCAAGCGTTATCCGGATTCACTGGGTTTAAAGGGTGCGTAGGCGGACATATAAGTCAGGGGTGAAATCCTGCAGCTTAACTGCAGAACTGCCTTTGATACTATCTGTCTTGAATGTCGTGGAGGTTAGCGGAATATGTCATGTAGCGGTGAAATGCTTAGATATGACATAGAACACCTATTGCGAAGGCAGCTAACTACGCGAATATTGACGCTGAGGCACGAAAGCGTGGGGATCAAACAGGATTAGATACCCTGGTAGTCCACGCCCTAAACGATGATTACTCGACATTGGCGATACACAGTCAGTGTCTGAGCGAAAGCATTAAGTAATCCACCTGGGAAGTACGACCGCAAGGTTGAAACTCAAAGGAATTGGCGGGGGTCCGCACAAGCGGTGGAGCATGTGGTTTAATTCGATGATACGCGAGGAACCTTACCTGGGCTAGAATGCTGGTGGACTGTGGGTGAAAGCTCACTTTGTAGCAATACACCGCCAGTAAGGTGCTGCATGGCTGTCGTCAGCTCGTGCCGTGAGGTGTTGGGTTAAGTCCCGCAACGAGCGCAACCCCTATCAGTAGTTGCCATCAGGTAAAGCTGGGAACTCTACTGAAACTGCCGTCGTAAGACGCGAGGAAGGAGGGGATGATGTCAAGTCATCATGGCCTTTATGCCCAGGGCTACACACGTGCTACAATGGATGCGACAAAGGGCTGCAACCTGGTGACAGGAAGCTAATCCCAAAAACGCATTCTCAGTTCGGATTGCAGGCTGCAACTCGCCTGCATGAAGCTGGAATCGCTAGTAATCGTATATCAGCAATGATACGGTGAATACGTTCCCGGACCTTGCACACACCGCCCGTCAAGCCATGGAAGCCGGGTGTACCTAAAGTCGGTAACCGCAAGGAGCTGCCTAGGGTAAAATCGGTGACTGGGGCTAAGTCGTAACAAGGTAGCCGTACCGGAAGGTGCGGCTGGAATACCTCCTTTTTAGAGACTGCTCAATCTTTTTTAACTGTTGTTTCCTCTTCTTTCAATTTTGTTCTTTTAAACAATGCAGTGATAGCCAAATGTTATACGGCAATCTGTTAGAAGCCACATGTAAATTTGCATTCGCATTCAGGCACACTAAATAGACCCGTAGCTCAGTTGGTTAGAGCGCTACACTGATAATGTAGAGGTCACCAGTTCAACTCTGGTCGGGTCTACAATATAAGCTGCAAGCTAAAAGCTATAAGCTGCAAGCTAACAGCCAAAACAGTTTGGGGGGTTAGCTCAGTTGGCTAGAGCATCTGCCTTGCACGCAGAGGGTCATCGGTTCGACTCCGATATCCTCCACCAAAGGTTTGAAAGTAATAAGTGTTAAGTTGTAAGTTCTTTTAAAGAAATAATAAGGTTACCGGCAGCATTACTATTATAATGCTTTAGTTGTGTCACTCACTGCACCGTTTGGTTCATTGGTGAACAGGAAACACAACCGGGCTGGTAATAAGATGAACCCGCAAAGAGGGGTTAGATGGTTCAAAACCATAATCATCACAACGTCAGGATAAACAGAGCAATCAGTTCAATCCTGGTAAAAGTTCTTTGACATATTGGGAAAGCGATCTCATCAAGAGTATCGAAATCAAAATAAGATAGTAGCAATATTATCTTGCAATTCAAATTTTTTAAAGCAATTAAGAGCACATGGTGGATGCCTAGGGTCTGAGAGGCGATGAAGGACGTGGTAAGCTGCGATAAGCTTCGGGGAGCTGCACACAAGCGTTAAATCCGAAGATTTCCGAATGGGACAACCTGCTATGCTGAAGGCATAGCACTCGAAAGAGAGCCAACCCCGAGAACTGAAACATCTAAGTACCGGGAGGAAAAGAAAATAATAATGATTCCCTGAGTAGTGGCGAGCGAAAAGGGAAGAGCCCAAACTTGAGCGGCGTGCCGCTTGAGGGTTGTAGGACCACATTTAGAAGTCAACATCAAACTGAATCTTCTGGAAAGTTGAGCCAGAGCAGGTGATAGCCCTGTAAGTATAAATTGTTGATAACGAGTGGTATCCTGAGTAGCGCGGGACCGGAGGAATCTTGCGTGAAACTGCCAGCACCATCTGGTAAGGCTAAATACTCCTCAGACACCGATAGTGAACCAGTACCGTAAGGGAAAGGTGAAAAGCACCCTAAACAAGGGAGTGAAATAGTACCTGAAACCGTGTGCTTACAAGCGGTCGGAGCACAGCAATGTGTGACGGCGTGCCTTTTGCATAATGAGCCTACGAGTTGCTCCTAACTGGCGAGGTTAAGTTCATATTTAACGGAGCCGAAGCGAAAGCGAGTCCAAACAGGGCGTTTAGTCAGTTGGGGCAGACGCGAAACTTTGTGATCTATCCATGGGCAGGTTGAAGGCGGGGTAACACCCACTGGAGGACCGAACCCGTTGACGTTGAAAAGTCTTGGGATGACCTGTGGATAGGGGTGAAAGGCCAATCAAACTGAGAGATAGCTCGTTCTCCCCGAAATGTTTTTAGGAACAGCCTCGGATATTGAAGTATGATAGAGGTAGAGCTACTGATTGGGCTAGGGGGCTTCACCGCCTACCAAACCCTGACAAACTCCGAATGCTATCATATATCTCCGGGAGTGAGGCTGCGGGTGCTAAGATCCGTGGCCGAGAGGGAAATAACCCAGATTAGCAACTAAGGTCCCTAATACGTAGTTAAGTTGATCAAACGAGGTGGGACTTCTATAACAGCCAGGATGTTGGCTTGGAAGCAGCCATTCATTTAAAGAGTGCGTAACAGCTCACTGGTCGAGAGGTCCTGCACGGAAAATAATCGGGCATCAAACTACGAACCGAAGTTCTAAGATCTGCTTGCAGATCGGTAGGGGAGCATTGAAAACTGCATTGAAGGTGATGGGCGACCATTGCTGGAGCGTTTTCAAAAGAAAATGTAGGCATAAGTAACGATAAAAGGAGTGAAAAACTCCTTCGCCGAAAGTCTAAGGGTTCCTGATCAACGTTAATCGGATCAGGGTTAGTCTGGTCCTTAGGAAAACCCGAAAGGGGCATCTGATGGAAAGCAGGTTAATATTCCTGCACCTGCTATGCATTAAAAGTGACGGAGAATGCTAGCCACCTAAGCTGACGGAATAGCTGAGCCGAGCCTTCGGGCAAAGCGTAGTGGTAAAAGTTCTTCCAAGAAAAGCGAGCATAGCGGCCAGTACCGCAAACCGACACAGGTAGACGGGATGAGTATTCTAAGGCGCTCGGGTGAGCCGTGGAAAAGGAACTAGGCAAATTAACGCTGTAACTTCGGGATAAAGCGTACCGCAGCGATGCGGTCTCAGTAAAATGGTTCAACCAACTGTTTAACAAAAACACAGGGCCCTGCAAAATCGAAAGATGACGTATAGAGCCTGATACCTGCCCGGTGCTGGAAGGTTAAGGAAGGATGTTCGGAGCAATCCAAAGCTTCTGACTGAAGCCCCAGTAAACGGCGGCCGTAACTATAACGGTCCTAAGGTAGCGAAATTCCTTGTCGGGTAAGTTCCGACCTGCACGAATGGTCTAATGAGTTGAACACTGTCTCTTCCACGAGCCCGGTGAAATTGTAGTATCGGTGAAGATGCCGGTTACCCGCCACGGGACGGAAAGACCCCGTGAACCTTCACTACAACTTTGCATTGATTTTGAGCAACAAATGTGTAGGATAGTTGGGAGACTATGAAGCTGCCTCGCCAGGGGTGGTGGAGTCAACGTTGAAATACCAACCTTTTGTTGCTTAGAACCTAACCCCTTACGGGGGACATTGCATGGTGGGTAGTTTGACTGGGGTGGTCGCCTCCTAAAAAGTAACGGAGGCTCGCAAAGGTACCCTCAGTACGGTTGGTAATCGTACATAGAGCGTATTAGTATAAGGGTGCTTGACTGTGAGGCAAACACGCCGAGCAGGAGCGAAAGCTGGCTAAAGTGATCCGGTGGTTCTGCATGGAAGGGCCATCGCTCAAAGGATAAAAGGTACTCCGGGGATAACAGGCTGATCTTACCCAAGAGCTCATATCGACGGTAAGGTTTGGCACCTCGATGTCGGTTCGTCACATCCTGGGGCTGGAGAAGGTCCCAAGGGTTCGGCTGTTCGCCGATTAAAGTGGCACGTGAACTGGGTTCAGAACGTCGCAAGACAGTTCGGTCCCTATCTGTGGTGGGCGCAAGTAAATTGAGTGGACATGCTCTTAGTACGAGAGGACCGGAGCGTACGTACCGCTGGTGTATCTGTTGTGCCGCCAGGTGCAATGCAGAGTAGCTATGTACGGCCAGGATAAACGCTGAAAGCATCTAAGCGTGAAACCTTCCACAAGATGAGTTTACTTTTAAGGGTCGTCAAAGACTATGACGTTGATAGGCTACAGGTGTAAATGTGGTAACACGTTAGCCGAGTAGTACTAATTGCCCGTATGCTTTAATTTTATTTTTGATACCAGGTAAGAAAGCAATCCCAATATGTAAATTATTGATGTACAGTACCAGGATATATGATGTACGAAGTATAGTAGTACAAAAAGTCATTAATCCTATACTGTAAATCTGAAGATTTTATGGTGGTTTTTCCGAGGGTGTTCACCTCTTCCCTTTCCGAACAGAGAAGTTAAGCCCCTTATGGCCGATGGTACTGCAATACTATGTGGGAGAGTAGGTAGCCGCCATTCTTATTTTAGCCTTTCAGTTAATAACTCTATTACTGAAAGGCTTTTTTGTTTTTATACCCTGGCAAGAATTAGTTGTTCAAAAGATCATTGCAAACTTGCAACACCTTTTTAGGGTCTGTGCCTGCAAATGAGGAGCTGCCCAAATTCACATTATATGTATGATGTAAATAAAAAGCTGCCTCATTGGAGGCAGCTTTAATGTATTTATTGACGAATATTATTGTTATTGTACAAGAGTGCGACGCAACGGAAGCTAAATAGTTATTCTACAGTTTGGCTACAAAATTTACATAATATCCATCGCCATAGCAAAATGTGTGCAAACACCAGGCAACGCTAACCAGAAGAAAGGCCTTGCGTCATCTGATATAAGCATTACAATCATTAACACCAGCCACAAGAAGAAATATATCCAATATTTACCGGTAGATTTTCTAGCTTCCATATTTTCGTATTTGTGCAAAAATAATGCTCTGTTTGATAAGCGGATTTTTTCTTACTGACTTTTTTGGTGCTTTTTATGGTTTACCAAATTTCTCTTTATAGGCCTGAATTGCATCTTCAATAATTCTCATTGCCTGCGCTTTATCTCCAAATTCTTCAACACTTACTGTTTTATTCTCCAGTGTCTTATATTCTTCAAAAAAGTGTCTCAATTCGTTGAAAAAGTGTTTTGGTAACTCTTCAATATTATTCCAGTGATTAACACCGGGATCATTTGCAGCTACAGCAATTATTTTATCGTCTGCATCACCACCATCGATCATTTGCATAACACCTATAACTTTTGCATCAACAACACAGAGTGGCCTGATGCCCTGGCTTGAAATGATAAGGATGTCTAGGGGATCCTTGTCATCACCATATGTTTGCGGTATGAAACCATAATTTGTTGGATAGTGAAAAGACGAATAAATTACCCTGTCTAGTTTCAAAAGACCAGTAGGTTTATCAATTTCATATTTTGATCTTGAACCTTGAGAGATTTCAATTACTGCTGTAACTACTCTGGGCGATTGCTCACCGTAGTGAACACCATGCCATGGATGTAAAACCGTCATCATGATTAGGAAAAGCGTTTTTTGGTTTTTTAATATTTGTTGTTTTTCACACGGAGAGATCGTTATGGTAAGTGGTTGTTTACGTACCGCAAATAAAACGCAAATGTACGCTACAAAATTTTATTGTATCAATAAAGCTCGTGCTGAGATGGCTTAATATGAAATTATATTTGGCGAACAATGTAAATTCCACTAAGTACGGCGGCAATTCCTAAAACAATACTTGCAAGTGTGTAAACCGCAAAAACAGTATAGTTCCCGGATTTAAGCAGTAATATATTCTCGTAAGCGAAAGTTGAGAAGGTGGTAAAGCCACCGCAGAATCCGGTAGTGAGCGCTAACCTTAATTCGAAAGAAAGCAAATTATTTTTCTGGCTAAGTGCATAAAAAAAACCAATCAGGAAGCATCCCAGTATATTAACGACAAAAGTACCAACAGGAAATGCATTTGGGTAAGTTTTGGATAACCAGTTTTGCATACCGTAGCGCATTAAGCCACCTACTCCGCTGCCAACAAAAACCACCATGAGTGCTTTTACCGGGATATTCATATTGTTGCATTACAAATTTCCATCAAAAGTATACTTGAAATCTACCAGCCATTCTTCATTCCTAAATATCACTTTCACCTTCCTTCCGATCTTGTCATACGAATTCTGAAAGTTAATAATGTGGATGCTGTCTGCCACAACAGCGTCTTCAAAGATGTTGATAGATGCTGTGCTATACGCTTCTTTTTCTTTTGCATCCTTAGTTTTATAGCTAGACTCCTGTTTATTGAGTAAATCTGTGTTACGAACATCCCTGATCATATAAAATGCTGCACGGTCAAAATCGCCTTTAAGGCAGCCGTCAATAAATTCCCGGCCAGCATCAAAAGCATTTTCTGCTGGCTTAAGATGCTTTCCATCATCACAGGCATTCAAAACAACAGCAGCTATAAATATTGCAAAGTATTTCATGTTTAGTAGCTTTTCAGGCATTCAAATTTATAATATAAAAATAAAAGGGTAGCAAAATGCTACCCTTTCGTATTTCTTTTGATTGTCTAATGACGATGATAAGATGGCTCTCCTTCCTTCTCTTTCTCCCTGTCATAAGCTTTAATAATCGCTTTTACCAGTTTATGACGAACTACATCTTCTTCATCAAGGGCAATATGAGCAATGCCATCGATATTTTGCAAAATTCTTGTAGCTTTTTCAAGGCCACTCCGCTGGTTTTTTGGTAAATCAATTTGCGTAGGGTCACCCGTTATGATAGCCTTGGCATTGGCGCCAATACGCGTTAAAAACATCTTCAGCTGCAGATCGTTCGCGTTTTGTGCTTCATCCAGAATAATAAAGGCGTTATCCAATGTACGTCCGCGCATATAAGCAAGCGGTGCTATTTCAATGGTACGCGTACTCATGTAATAACCCAGCTTGTCCGCAGGTATCATGTCATCCAATGCATCATAAAGCGGACGCAAATACGGATCAATTTTTTCTTTCAGGTCGCCGGGTAAAAAGCCAAGGCTTTCACCAGCTTCTACAGCCGGTCTGGTAAGAATAATTTTCTTGACGATCTTATTCTTCAATGCCCTTACTGCCAGTGCTACCGCAGTATATGTTTTACCTGTACCTGCAGGGCCAATGGCAAACACAATATCATTTTTGTCACTTGCAGAAACCATCCGTTTCTGGTTGGCCGTTCTTGCACGAACCGTTTTGCCATTTGGGCCAAAAACAAGAATATCATTCGGGTTTCTTTCTTTAAAGTTGTCGATTGTTTCTGCATCATCGCCGCCAAGAATTTGTTCAAAATAATTTTCACTCAGGTCGCCGTTGCGCTCCATGTATTGAATGATAAGATCAATCTTTTCACGGGCCGTTTCTATTTGTTCAGGCGCACCACTCAATTTTATCTGTGTACCGCGGGAAAGAATTTTTAACAGCGGAAACTTTCGTTTAAGCAGGTCAAGCTTTCTGTTATTTACACCAAAGAACTCAATCGGGTTTACAGATTCGAGGTTAATGATTGTTTCTGTCAATGGTTTTTCAGTTTAATTTTTAAATTTTTTTTCAGTGGTACTTAACTAACTGTCTCTCTCAAATTTAATTTATTATCAGCCATTTACCAGTTATATGATATACACACTGTGTGGAAATAAAGTTCGATTATTCTGCTCAAAATAAAGTGTGAAGATTATAAGAAGTATTCAGGTGAGCCCGGCTATAGTACATATGGCACCGTCTGTTGCGTCGCACTCTTCAACGTTCAGAACATAGGTGAGCAATGTACAAACAGCTTTCGTTTGTATGTGCTTTGCGCTAACTTTAAAGGGTTAAGTTCAGCAGCACATGAAAGTTAAACTCGAAGCTATAAAACCAAATGAAGAAAGTTCATTTACCATTTTGCTTACGCCCAAACTAAACGAAATATTTTATTGGCATTTTCACCCGGAATATGAAATCGTGTATGTAGAGGCTGAAACCGGTGTAAGACATGTAGGCGACCATATTTCAAAATATCAGGGCAGCGATCTTGTATTTATCGGACCCAATATTCCGCACCTCAACTTTGATTATGGTGTAAAAACCATTGTTGAAACAGTAGTTATTCAAATGAAAGAACATTTCCTGGGCCAACCTTTTTTTGACCTGCCTGAAATTGCAGCAATAAACGAGCTTTTTGCAAAAGCCAGAAGCGGTATTGCTTTTCATGGAAACGTAAAAAAAGAGATTGGGGAAAGATTGAAGAAACTGCCGTTGCTGCCGCATTTTACGCAGCTGGTGGAATTGCTGCAAATTTTTCAGATCCTTGCTACCACGCAGGAATATGAACTTTTACATACCAGAGCTGTGGCCAATGCCTCCCTTTTAAAGGAGCAACAGCGCATGCATAAGATATACCATTACATAGAAGTAAACTACCAGCAATATATCGACGTAAATGAGGTGGCATCACTGAGTAATTTAACTACCGCTGCGTTTTGCCGGTATTTTAAAAAAGCAACACATCTTACGTTTACTGATTTTCTCAATCAATACAGAATAAACCAGGCAAAGAAGCTATTGTTGCACGATAAAAACGTTACCCAAGCCTGCTATGAAAGTGGTTTTGAAAACCTTTCTCACTTCAACAAAACGTTTAAAAAGATCACTGGTGAAAACCCTTCGCAGTTTAAGAGGCGGCATAGACAATAGGTGACACAATTATAACTTTTTGTATAAACTTCAGTGTACTCTGTTGATTAAGCGTTTGTATTGCCGCCATATGTTATAGAGTACAAGTGAGTGACACAACAGGCGATGAGCAGCGTTACAAAAGCTGGTAACAAAAAAGCCACTCCTTTCGAAAGTGGCTTTGTTTTTTATAGGTTACATTTTATGATACAAAACAGTTTATTCTTTCAGTAGCTTAAGCACTTTGGTATGCTCATTGTCTTTTATTTTAATGAAATACGTACCTGCCGGAAAGCTGCTTAACCCAATAGAAATAATATTATTGTTACCACGATCACTGCGCCATAAAATGGTTCCTTGCACATTTGTTATAATAGCCGACACATTGCCTTTTGTGCCACTTAGCTGAACGGTTGCATGGGTACTTGCCGGGTTTGGATAAACAATAGCCGAAAACCCTTGACCGGATTTTTTTTGCAAGACATTGGCAGTAATAGCTGTTGATGTGTTATCTGCATAAACCGGCTGCAAACCTGGCGGTGGCAGGGCTATATTGCAAGATGTAACATAAGCCAGGAAGTTGGCCCCTTCTTTAGTATAAAAACCTGGAAGAAAGGTTAATTCAGTGCCTGTAAAACTGGTGGGCACGGTACCGTCGATTGCTGTTGAATTACTAGCGCAACCAACAGGTGGGCTAACAACTTTTCCAGTCACAGCATAATTTATTATGTTTCCAACCGGCCATATGCCACACACACCACCATCGCCGAGGGTTACAGGTTTAGTGCCCACACCTACTGCATACCATGCATTGGCAACCTGGTAAGCTTCATATGAGCAATTGCCGTAGTAGGTTTTGGCAGACGTAAGTGTGGCATTACGCATATCCATATAATTGGTTGTTGAGGTCATAAAATAGTATGACTGATAGGTAATAAAAGCGGCTTCGTTCTGACTAATGGTTGCTACTGTAAAAGCATTGCCTATATCATTAGTTCCTGACCCGCCATTGGAAATAAGGTAAAACCAATAATTCATTACACCACTGTTTGTATGTACACCCCCGTTATCCAAAGCTCCTGTATACCAAAAGTTGCCCTGGTATGTATCTGGCTGCGAATATTGGTTGGGGTTTGATAAAGACCTGATAGCACCAGATGTTCTGTCTTCTCCCATCAGGTAATCGTTGTTAGTACTAAGGGTAATACTTTCGATTACAGTACCAAAAATATCGCTCAGTGACTCATTGATTGCACCTGACTCACCCGCGTAGACGAGCCCTGTGGAAGTTCCGGTCACACCATGTGTAAATTCATGACCGATAATATCCAATGTACCGTAGCTATTAGCAAGTGTGCCGGTGCTACCCAGACCAACAAACATTTCTCCTGTACTGGGATTGAATGAAGCATTGTCTGAACAGATAAACACATTTCCGAAAATATCCGAGCAAAGAAAGTAAGCATTTACATAACCGTTCACCTGCCCGTTGTTGTTATTCCAACCGTTCCTTCCAAATGAATTTTTGAAGTAGTTGCCTGAAGATCTTAGTGCCCAAAGAACAGAGGCTCCAAAAACCTGGTTATTATTCGATGCCCAAGTATTGTTATTGGAGCTAAGTATTTCTAAAGGCGAATATGTTTCATCTATGAAGTTAAAATTGAAGTCACGCACCCAGTAATTTGTTGCATCGCAATCATCTAAAAGCCGGTAATTAAGAAAGTTATACAATTGCGTGCTGATTGAACGATTGCCATTCCAAATAGTGTTTACGGTTGTGGGATTGCAGTTCAGTTCCAGTGGTATATCATTGATCACTTCGCCGGTACTTGCATCAATCTCCAGGTGCCTTGATATTCGTGGTGCTGATGCAAATATGTCAAACTGGTAAGCCAGTCTGAAATTGGAAGACTGCGAGTTATCGTTTGACAAGTCTTTTGTCCAGATAAGTTCTCCTTTCGGATAATATGATGTATCGGGATTCTTTGTGCGTTCTTTGATCTCCTTTTCCCAGTATTTATCCTGCCACCTATATCGTGTGGCTTTTATCCTTCCCAATGCTTTGTCTAAAGCCTGTGTTTTATTGAGTTTGTATGAAATATTTTTATTCATTGAGCGTACATACCTACCATTGGCTACATATGCCAATCCTTTCTTGTTGATGTGAACAATGTATTCTGCATTGGCAACACGTATGTTTTTGTGGTATTGGTTAAAACGTAAATGCAGATTACCCAAAGCGTCTTTATCAATTTTAAATTGCCGCATTTCATCCGCTGCTGTTAAACGTAAGGCAGAGCCATATTTCCTGAAAAATCCAGGGCCATTGATTGCTGCATCTTCTCTAAGGTCGATCCACCTTTCATTACTTGTTGGAAGAGCTATGCTTCGTAAAGTATCGTTCCAGAAATCCTGTTCACTTATATCGGTCTGTGCATTTACTGTCATATCAATGACAAGTAATAGTGAGACCATGGCTATTAGTCTGAAACAATACATGTCTATTGTATTATTTTTCATTGTAGTTTTCTTTTAAAAGTTTCAGACTATTTCTTTGCTGAGACCTGCTGCTGTAATTTTTCTATCAATTTCTGTAATACTTCCACCTCCTTTTGCGAAGCCTCAATTTGTTTCTGCTGCTGAATAATATAAAGTGTAAGTTCTTCTACTTTTTCAACTACTTTTCCCTCCATTTCGCCCACATTCATTCCGCCTGATTCCACTTCTTTTGCGCTTGGCATTCCGGGCAGGCGCTTGTAAGCAATAATGTGGTTTTCTACTTCTTTCAAACTTCTCAATCTGTAATTCTTTTCAAACACATAATCCGGGAATGGTTGTAATTGCACTTTTAATTCTGTACAAATAATTTTACCAGCAACAGTTAATTTATAACCAGTAGCGGGGGCAGCTACACCAATTGTTACATTTCCGTTTCCTTTTACGCGCATGAGCTCATTTGAAACAGTTGAAGACGATGCTGCGTAGAAAACATGATCAGTAGTTGTGGCATCTACCTGGTACCTTAACGTTGAGGTATTTGCACCAAAACCAAAAAACTGGTTGTCATTATTAGCAGTTTCATACAATACAATCTTTCTGTTTATCAAACTATTGGATAGTTGAAATTGACCATTGGCATTGGCTGTGCCTATGGCTACATTGCCTCCTCCCTGATTTATGATTAAAGGAGCCCAAGCGGATAAGGCATTGTTATGCGCACCAATCGTTGCTTTGCCAAGGAGGTTGCCCATTACAACACGATCGCCTGTTGTGGCACCATAGTTACCTGCGATCCAGTCTGCTGTACCCGATCCAGGATTGGTAGTTGATACCCTGATGCCACCTGTTCCACTCACATCAAGTTTGTTGACAGGTGTTGCTGTACCTATACCAAGACGGCCGTTGGTATTGTTCCAAAATAAATTTGCATTGGTACCAAGGCTTGTTGTACCTGTCCAAAATGCCAGATTACCTGCTGTACCAGTACCGGAAATGCCACCACCCCCAGTTGGTATTTGCCAGCTTGCTACACCATTGGCGTCTGAAGTAAGTACTTTGCCAACGCCTTGTGTTCCGTCGGTAATTTTTACCGTGCCCACAACATCAAGTTTTGCTGCTGCTGTTTGCACGCCAAGACCAAGATTGCCAAGAAAGTAACCATTACCATTATCTGCACCCACAAAAAATGTTGCAGCAGCAGTATTACTACGAAGTTCATAACGAACATTTGTCTGGTTAAAAAACATACCATAATTGGGATTACCAGCAAATTGGAAAGCATATTTATTACCCCCAACTTTATAGGCAGCGGTTCCGGCAAAAGAAAGATTACCATTGGCATCTATTGTAAGATTGTTTGTGGCGCCACCAATTTTGCCGGTGCCAACAACTTCCAGTGCAGATGCAGGGGCTAATGTGCCAATGCCTACATTACCCGTTGTGGGAAAAGTGTTTGTTTGTGAATTAGCAGCGATATGAGTTACTGCAAAAAGTAAGAGCGAAAGTGAAATCTTTTTCATACAGTAGTTTTTGGTTTTATTGATTTGTCTGAAAAACAAATTTGAACCAAAAAAGAGGTGGGTATTTGTACTAAACTTAGGATTCAGGACTACTAAAATTAGTATTCCGCTGTACTAATCTTAGTAGTTATCAATAACACTAAAATGATTTGCTTATATTTTCACGGTGTGGAGATACATGATAAATTTTGTAGCTTATCAGTCGCAAAAAGTTATACAGTACAAGAGTGCGACGCAACGAAGTTGCCATGAAATGCATAAGCCGGGAACATCATAAAACAAGGTACATTACTCATAAATTATAAATCTTAATTGTACCGTTTAAACAATATGCGTACAGCAGTTATTTTATTGTTTGTAATAGTACTCTGCATTTTAAATACAGTGGATTTGTTTGCGCAAATTGAGGGCAAGCAGGTATATCCTGTGTTTGAAAAGCTAAGCGCAGAGTATGGTTTATCGCAGGGTACTTTGCAGGATATTTTACAGGACAAAGAAGGCTTTATGTGGTTTGCAACGCAGGATGGCCTGAACAGGTATGATGGAAACAATATGAAAATTTACCGCTATAACCCGGAGGATAAATTTTCACTGCCTGATAATGACATAATGCAGATTGAACAGGATGAACGAGGCAATATTTGGGTTGGTACACTAACAAAAGGTTTATTTCTGTTTGATACAAAACAGGAAAGGTTTTACCCCGTAAATCCCGGAACAATAACTAAACAAACAGCAGATGAAATAAGGATGATCGAATGTAAAGGAAATAAGATGTGGGTTTTGTTTGATAAAGATTACTGTGTATATGATATTAGTAGTGTAACCCTTGAGAATATTATTACATCAGGTAATGCCAATATTAGCCTGCTGTTTAGCTTCAACAGCCTTGCAAACACTACCGGTAAAAAACTGACCGATGAATTCGGCGTATTCTGGATAAAATGGATGCCGGACAACAGCATTTTTATGGCATGGAAAGATTCAGTAATGATGATAATGCCACAAACCGTCAGTAATCAGCAATGGAAGATTGCTTATGAAAAATCTTCTGCATTCGGGATGGATAAGAACCAAACAATTTTTCATTTCTACCCGGTTGGCAATGGCGACAGCATTGTGTTTATTGGTATTTCAAAATTGTCTGTTTACAGCAAAAGTCTCCATAAAGTTATTTACCAAAAAGACTTTGGTAAGTATAATCAGTTGGCAGATAACTTTTACTGGTATTACCCGGTTTTTGTGAACAATGAAGACATTATGTTTTTCGATAAACTCAACTGCCTCTCTTTTAATCCACGCACGCAACAGTTTAAAAGATACAATGTAGACAAGACCAATCCCGACGGCCACTTTACCAGCTTTGCAAATTACAAAGACAGGGATGGGATATTATGGATTGGCGATATAGGCCACGGGTTGTATAAATACAATAGCCGCAGAGAATTATTCAGTACAGATAAGCCACTTGCTGATGAGTCAATCTTTATTGAAGATATGCTAGGAAATGTATATGGTTTCGATGGTAGTGAATCCTATTTGATAAATCGGCAGAACAAAAAGCCTCAGCCGGCTATTCCCCAAAAATTGCTGAATGGAAAGTGGCTTTACCCTAAGATTTTGTGCATAGATAGAAAGGGAAATATTTGGTTCAGGGCTACATCAAAGCAAAAGTTTGAATCGCTGACACGCTACTATAACACAACGACTCCACAACCATCAAAAAGAATTTTCTATCAGGCACTTGCTCTTTTAAAATATGATATGCATAACGGAAAAGTGGAGGATCATTCTGCACTACTTCCAAAAGAAGTTTTCGGAAACGTCAGGTACCATCTATCTGTTTTTACCGATAATGACAATAATCTGTGGCAATTGATTTACGGTTTTGATAAAAACTGCAGGTTTGAAGTTGCTGATGCCAGTACCGGTAAGCTAAAAGCAACATATATACTACCATTACCGGTACAGCAGGCAGATCGTGATATATTTTATTTCACCCATTTTCAGGATGCCGCCGGTATTTTTTGGTTCGGTACCAACCAGGGACTGTTTAGTTTTAATGAGCCCAGTAACCAATGGAAACTGTATAAAAACAACACAGCCGATACAAGCTCTCTTAGTGGCGACTATATTTTTTCCATTTGCGCAGATCCTGTGCAACCGGACAGATATTTGTGGGTAGGCACTAATGGCCGGGGCTTTAACAGGTTTGATAAACAAACCGGAAAGTGCATACAATACAGTGACAAAGACGGTCTGCCAAATAATACTGTATTCGGCATTTTGAACGATGATTTCGGTAACCTTTGGCTAAGCACTAATAAAGGAATAAGTTGTTTCGATATTCAGCAAAAAAAAGTTAGAAATTTTACTTTTGAAGATGGTTTACCTGGTAACGAATTTATACGAGGCCAATTCTTAAAATCAAGATCCGGCGAAATGTTTTTCGGTAGTGTTAATGGTATTGTATGGTTCAATCCCAAAGACTTATTAGAGTCTGTACTTCCCGGCAATAATATTTTTATTACAAGTCTTTCTATATTGAATAAGCCTGTAGATTATAAAACGGATAGCTCAGTTATTAGCAGCCCCATTCAATATACAAAAACCATCACGTTGCCATATGAAAAAAATGTGATTGGTTTAGGTTTCGCTTTATTACAATACACTAATCCTGAAAAGAAACACTACAAATATAAACTGCAAGGGTTTAACGATGACTGGGTTGACAACGGTACCAATACTACTGTAACATTTACCAATCTAGATCCTGGTACATACCAGTTTTATGTAACAGGCAGTAATAGTGACGGCATCTGGAACGAACAAGGTGCTTCACTAACTATTATCATCACGCCGCCGTGGTATAGAACCTGGTGGTTTTTAAGCCTCGTGGTATTGCTTATCGCCAGTTCTTTATATGCAACCTATCGTTACAGGCTATACCAGTCGCTTAAGTTATTGAACATGCGTAATAAAATTGCCAGTGACCTGCATGACGAAATAGGCTCAACACTTAGTAGCATTACTGTTTACAGCGATATCATTGAGGAACGGGAGAAAGATAAAGAGCTGGAAATGATTGCTGGGAGAATCAGCGAAAGTTCCCGCAATATGCTCGTTGTAATGAGTGATATTGTATGGAGCATTAATCCAAAAAATGACCGCTTTGACAATATTATTTTACGCATGAAGTCATTTGCGTATGAAATACTTGAAACGCAAAACAGGCAATTCCATTTCGAAGCAGATGAGTCGCTAAACAGTATAAAAATATCTATGAACGACAGAAAGAACTTTTACCTCATTTTTAAAGAGACCCTGAACAATGCTGTTAAATATGCCGAACCCAAAAATGTTTGGATTATTGTACACCTGGTTAACAGGCAAATCCACTTTACTTTAAAAGATGACGGCATCGGGTTTAATACCAGGCAATATAAAGAAGGTAATGGCCTAATTAATATGCACCGGCGTGCAAAAGATTTAAAAGGAACTCTTACTATCAATTCGCAGCCGGGGAAAGGTACAGAAGTGACACTGCAGTTTCCGGTGTAATGTATATCCAATTAAATGGCGACAGGACTAATATTAGTACAGCAACATGATTTTATTAAGTGATAATTTTACTACATGGCTATAAAGGTGATAGTGTACGATGACAACAAAGACCGGCGTGAAAGCCTTAAGATATTGATCAATATTCAGCCGGAAATGGCTTGCACCGGTATCTTTAAAGATTGTCTCAATGTTTGGAATGATATTGTAAACACTCAGCCAGATGTAATTCTGATGGATATAGACATGCCGGAAATGAGTGGTATAGAAGGCGTAAAAATGATACGAAAACAATATCCGGATGTTAAGATAATCATGCAAACAGTATTTGATGATACCGATAAAATATTTGCAGCCATAGAAGCCGGTGCAGATGGCTATTTTCTTAAAACCACTTCTACTGCAAAGATCATTGAAGGAATAAAAGAAGTGATGGAAGGTGGTGCGCCAATGACTGCTACTGTTGCCAAAAAAGTACTTACAAAATTTAAAGACCAACCTAAAAATATAACCGAAGTTTTTGAATTAAATGAACAGGAAAGAACCATTTTAAATCATCTTGTTAATGGGTTAAGTTATAAGATGATTGCTGATGTAACCAATGTTTCTTACTCAGCCGTAAATATGTACATTAAACGTATCTATAAAAAGCTACAGGTACATTCCGCCACAGAAGCTATTTCAAAAGCTACTAAAAACAGGCTGGTATAATTTCTGAAGATAGCACCCACATTTTATTTAGTTTTTAAATGGGCTACACATGTTTGAGTAGCTATCGTTGCATACATATTTCTTCGCTTCGTTCATTGCTGAATAATAAACAGAAAGTACAAGAGTGCGACGCAACATCAGCTTAATAGCATTACTGTTGCCGGCTACATACAAATAAAAAAGCCCGCTAACCAGCGGGCTTTGCTATAAAATGATTTCAGTTAAAGCTCCAGTAATGTTTTCACGGGATCTTTGCCAATCAATAACAGTTCAGGATTTTCCAGTAATTCCTTTACCCGTACAAGAAAGCTTACACTCTCTCTTCCATCGATAATTCTGTGGTCGTAGCTAAGCGCCAGGTACATCATGGGGCGAATAACCACTTGCCCATTGATAGCCATCGGCCTTTCCTGTATCTTATGCATACCAAGAATGGCGCTTTGTGGTAAATTGATAATGGGCGTGCTCATTAAGCTGCCAAAAACACCACCGTTTGTAATGGTGAATGTGCCACCCTGCAATTCTTCCATGGTTAGTTTATTGTCCCTGGCCTTACCCGCCATCTCAATAACTTTTTTCTCAATATCGGCCATGCTCAGGCTTTCCACGTTGCGTATAACAGGAACGGTTAAGCCGCGTGGTGTGCTTACTGCTATACTTATGTCTGCATAATCGTGGTACTGCAAAACATCACCGTCTATATAGGCATTTACCGCGGGCCATTCGCTTAAAGCAATAGCGCAGGCTTTTGCAAAGAAACTCATAAAGCCAAGGTTTACACCATGTGCTTTATTGAACGCATCTTTGTGCTGTTTGCGGGTTTCCATAATGCGTGTCATATCCACTTCGTTAAAAGTGGTAAGCATTGCGGTGGTGTTTTTTGATTCCACAAGCCTGCGGCTGATGGTTTTGCGCAGGTTGCTCATTTTTTCTTTACGCACATTGCGGGTAAAGAGTTCCTGGCCGGCAAAAGCTTTCTTGCCTGGGTTATTCAATGCCTCCAGCACATCATTTTTCATGATCTTACCACCAAACCCGGAAGGCTGTATTGAGGAGGGGTCAACTTTTTTGTCGGCAATAATTGCAGATGCTACCGGTGTTGCCTTTACATCATTCGGTACCGCCGTAACCGGCGCTGCCTCTGGTGCAGGCTTTGCTTCCGCTTTCGGTGTTTCTTTCACCGGCTCAGCAGGTGGTGCTGCAGGGGCGGCAGCAGGTGCCTGTGGTGCTGCGGCTGCAGGCTTTTCGGCACTTTCATCTATATGGGCCAAAACAGAGCCAATGTTTAGTGTATCACCTTCCTTCGCAATCGTTTTTAATGTACCTGCCTGTTCAGCATTTACTTCAAAAGTTGCTTTTTCGCTTTCCAGTTCGGCAATAACTTCATCCCTGTCTACATATTCGCCATCTTTCTTTGTCCATTTTAGTAAGGTAATCTCACTTATGGACTCGCCAACCGTTGGAACTTTTATTTCGATCATAACCTTCTTTTTCGGATTGCAAACCTACTTTAAAAAGGCCAAATCTACATTCAAATTTTTGTTACATAACTAAGCGGTAATCCGCATATGGTTTACTATTACCCAAAGCAGTTGGCGAATTGTTTCCGTTGCCGGTGCTGGCAGCGCGTAAAGCTTTTTTTTACATGGAAGCCGGCATAAGGTTTTCATGGCATCGCCGGTTGTGTCACTCTCTTGTACGTTCGGTTGTTATGGCATCTCCGGCGTTCTGTTTTGCGCAGGCGCCGTAGTAATGCACCCGTATTATTTAGCATAATATACTTTACGCTGGCCTTTATTATATACTTCACACAGGTATTTCATCAGTTCATGCAACAACCGCTTCCTGCCGCATTTGCACGGTTATAATTTGGCACCCGATTATTAACCTTGATAAACAACCAACATGTTTAAGAAGATTGCAAAATGGACCGGTATTATCCTGCTGGTTCTTATAACAGGCATCAGCGTTACCGCTGCATTCAGGCAAAATGTTGTCTATGATGCTCCATACCCGCAAATTAAAGCAAGTACAGACAGTGTCGTTATTGCACGCGGCAGACACCTGGCTTACAGTTCCGCCCATTGTGTAGATTGCCATAGCACAGCCAATGCAGACTCACTGATCAAACTCGGGCTCGATGTTCCTTTATCTGGCGGCTTTGATTTCGATATAGGTATCGGCCATATCTATTCAAAAAACATAACGCCGGATTCTGCAACCGGTATAGGCAGGTACACAGATGCAGAACTGGCCCGAGCCTTAAGATATGGCGTGCATCCAAATGGTACGGTCGTATTCGATTTTATGCAGTTTCACAATATGAGCGATGACGATCTTGTAGCGGTGCTTTCATTCATCAGGTCTCAGAAGCCGGTCTACAACAAAGTGCCTGATAACTCTCTTGATGTTATGGGAAAATTGGTAAAGGCATTCCTGGTAAAACCCGCAGGGCCAACAGAACAGGTACCGGTATCAGTAGTGATCGATACCTCTGCAAACTATGGTCGTTACCTTGCCAACAGTGTGGCAGAATGTAATGGCTGTCATACAAAGCGGGACATGAGCGGCGCCTTCACCGGCGAACCTTTTGGTGGAGGCAATGAGTTTGCAGAACATGGCAATCCTTTATTGATAACACCAAACTTAACCCCCGATTCATCCAGCAGGATATTCGGCTGGAGCCAGGCTGACTTTATTAAACGTTTTAGAATGGGCAAAATCATTCCATACAGTCCTATGCCGTGGCAATCTTTTGGCCGCATGACAGATGATGAACTAAAAGCCATTTATAAATACCTGCAAACATTGCAGCCCGCAAAAACACAACCCGCTAACAGTACAGCAAAAAAATAAAACACACTTAAAACAAATTTTATGCAACGTTACAATCCATTCAGCCTGGTACATAAAGCGCTTCGCAACATGCTTTATGATGCGGCTTTAACACTACAGCAAACAGATTTTACAGAACCGGAAGAAGCAAACTTAGCAATTGAAAAAATAGAACATGTCATTTACACTTTTGAAAAACATGCCATGCACGAAGACAGGTTTGTTTTGCCGGCTGTAGAAAAATACGAAGCAGCGTTAGTGCAGTCTTTTGAGAGCGAACATGGCGAGGACATGAAACTTGGCAACATGTTAAAAAACCTTGTAAACATTTACCGCAATGTTAACTTTGAAGAAGAGAAGATCAACGCCGGTTCTGCCCTGTGTAAAGCCTTTAATGATTTTATGGTATTTAACCTGCAGCATATGAGTAAAGAAGAAATGCTCATTAACCCTGTGCTCTGGAAATATTTTACTGATGAACAGGTTGGTGGGATAAATGCGCAAATAGCTTCGAACATAGCCCCGGAAGAAATGATGCAAATGGCTGCATGGATGATTAAGAGCATAAGCCTGAAAGAAACTATAACCTGGTTAACAGGCGTGAAAGCAAATGCACCTGTGTTTGTTTTTGAATCATTATTGCAACTTGCTGAAAAGCATGTGCCTGCAGGAAAATTTGAGACCATCAAAAAATTACTTAACACAAGCGCAATTGCTGCGTAAAAATATGCCGGAAAATGAAAGTGAAATCATTGCTGCAGCCATCGTTACTGATCTATTTAATAATCACTAAACTGAGACTCCGAAAATACAGGAGTGCCAATATACATGCTGTGTTATAACGATTTTTTTTATAAAATAAGAAGAAGGTTATGGTTGATAACGTAACCTTCTTCTTATTGGTGTTATTTAAATTGGTACACTGATCAGTGAATTGTTTTTTTAATTTCTTTTACCTGCACATTTGAAAAGGTGGCCTTGCTGTTATTTGCAAAAAAAGCTATACCACCTTCATTCTTTAAAGGGAATACAATATCTGTAATTGCAAACAAGCCTCCGTCTGCAAATACTTCCACGATGCTTTTGTCCACCAAAATGCGCAGCGATATTTTATTCTTGCCTGCAGGAATGTTGATTTTTTCTATGCCTGCAAACTGGTTGCTGAAACTCGTATCGCCAGACCTGGTGCGATCCAGGCTAAGCGTGTTGTTTGCAGCATCAAATGATATAACAGTCTCTTCATTCCCGCTTTTGAGTACGCTTATCCCTGCAGTACCGCTTGTTTCCAGGTCAAACGACACATCCAGAGATGTACCTTGCACATGCGCTAAGTTTCTGGCAGTATTTTCGAGTGTAATGCCTGGTTCGCTGAAAATCTCTTTTTCATATGTTGTTATTTCTGAAACAGGCTGCTGAAACAAACGTAAACCATCTGTTGTGTTTTTCAGCGTAAGTACACGTGGCACTGTATAAGCGCCACGAAAACCCCTGGTAGGAATGTCGTTGGCATAACTCCAGCAGTTTGCCCAGCCGATCATAATGCTTCTGCCATCGTTTGACGGAATGTTGTTAAATGTAATGCCCGCATAAAAATCTTTACCGTAATCGATGTATAACGGATAGGAAAGCTTATCAGCGGTAAAAGTTTTTCCATCAAAATTTCCAATAAAATATTGTACTGCCAGGAAACTTTTTTGCGGGTGGCCGCCCGACAAAGAAAGTATCCATTTCTTATCATTGGTGCCTTCTATAGTCAGCGGAAAAAGATCCGGGCATTCCCAAATTTTATCAGTGTTACCAATATTGCCAAATTCACTGAGCAATGTCCATTGCTTTAAGTTTTTGGAAGTATAAAACTGTACCTTGTATTCAAGTGGTTTTACAGCGGCCATGACCCATTTTTTTTCCGGTGCGTACCAGAAAACTTTTGGATCGCGGAAATCGGATAAATGGATATCGAGTACCGGGTTATTTTCATATTGTTGCCATGTTTTGCCCTGGTCTGTGCTGTATGCAATGCTCTGGTGTTGTCTTAAACCTTTTCCGGCACTGTCTATATGAGATGTGTATACAGCCACGAGTGGTGCAATACCGTCTTTGCCAAAGCCACTGGTATTGAAGCTGTCAACCACCGCGCTTCCGCTAAAAATCATTGTTGTGGTGCCGTCTGCATTTTTTATTTCGGGTATGGCCAGCGGCTGTTGCTGCCAGTTAAAAAGATCGTCGCTTGTAGCGTGTGCCCAGCTCATGTGGCCCCATTTATCGCCGAAAGGATTGTATTGTGCAAACAGGTGATATTTTCCGTTGGCGAACACCAGGCCATTAGGATCATTGATCCAGTTGGAGTCTGTTGTAAAGTGATATGAAGGGCGATATGATAAAGTATCGTTTATAATTGTATCATTTTTCTCAGTGGTACTCTGGCAGGCGTTGATGATTAAATATGCAGCACCAGCTATAAAGGAGATTCTTTTCATGCTAAAACATTGAAATGAACAATATGGAATAGTGAAATGAAATATAGGATAAAAAATGGGTTATGATACCGATATGGCATAAAAGTTTCATGAAAGGTTTGTCTTTTATTGAGTACAATGAAGTTGTTGTTTTATCTGCAGTAAGCTTTTAAATTTTTGCGGATGCGCTAAATCGGAGCGCTGCAGTTGCCATGAAAGAGGAACCCTGAACCGAGCGTGGCAACAGGCGATGCCATAATAACCATAGCCGGTAACATCATAAAAAACAGGGTTCTGGAAAGAACCCCGGTCACATTATCACCAAACCAACTTTAACTATGCTTGATTATAGATCAAAGTTGGTGAATAGTACAGGCGATAGCAACAGGCTATTGTATGAAGTGTTCATTTCGCCGCATGTGTTGTGGTGCCTTGCAGTTCATACGCGGTTTGTAACAATTCATACGTACAAATGGCGGCGTATGTAAGATGTATACGGTGGAGTGGTTAATTTTGAATACACCAAAAACCAGCTGATTGTTTCGTTTTTTTCTTTTGCTATGTCTTGTTGCGGTATGCAATGTTGCTGCGGCACAGCCGGAAAAGCAGTACGTGTTTACGCATTTCAGTACCAGCAACGGTCTTGCTTCCAATATTGTGCGCAGTGTAACGCAGGATAACCAGGGTTTCATCTGGTTAACTACCATCAGTGGCCTGCAGCGGTATGACGGAAACAAATTCATTACATTTCGCAACAAGCCTTCTGATCCATCAAGCATTCCCTCGGATGAAATTTATCATATTACCGAAGATGGAAAGCAACGTTTATGGATTGCGACAGGCACGCACGTCGGAATTTTTAACAGGCAAACCTTTCGCTACGAGGATAAGCCGATTTACGGCAATACAGCCGAAGAACCATTTGTAATTCTTTTTATTGACCAGGATTATACAGGCACGCCGGTAATGTATATATATGGAAAAGGCATCTTCAGGTATGATGAGGAGAAGAACCAGTTTATGCCAGTGGCATTGTTTAGAATGCCTAAAGAGTGGGATCCTATAGATATCTCCATATCTGAGGACAGAAATGAAATAATATATGGATGCAGGCCAGGATTTGCAGTGTATAACCTGAAGACCGGTAACATTAACCTGCGCGGTCATATTGAAGACAGTATTCCACTGTTAACACAGTTAGACGATGAGCGATCTGTGGTTACAATCTTTGATAAAGGAAAGGATGATCTGTGGTACAGCACCTGGCCGCCGCTGGGTGGTGCGCCATTTTTCCAGTACAGGAATTTTAAAACAGGCGAAACAAAAAAGCTCAGTTTATATGAGGCATTTCCCAGCCAGGGTTATTACGAGATCAATGGCTTAATGAAGCAATCGGGGGGAAGGCTTTGGTTTTATGGCCGGTCATTTATTGTGGAATACCTGCCTGCTGAAAACGCTTTTCGAAAGGTTATTAACAAATACCGGGATGAGCAAAGCATAAAGTTTGAAACAGCGCATCATATGTTTGAGGACCGGCAACACAACATATGGGTAAGTACAGACAATGGTGTGTTTGTGTTTAATCCTGACGCGCAGTCTTTCTTTAGCCACAGCCTTTTGAGGCCAGACGGATCGGGCCTGGACGAGGCGCCGGCCCAAACGGCGCTGCAGCTAAAAGACGGGAGCATTTTTGTAGGGGCATGGGGTACGGGGTTGTATTATTTCGATAGCGCACTTAACCGCAGGCCACTCCCCGCTGCGCTTAAAAAATACCAGGCACCTTATAGTATATGGGATATCAGGCAGTCAAAAGACAACACTGTATGGATGGGTGTTCAAAATGGTGTGCTGCTGATTTATGATCCTGTAAAACAATCAGTCATTGAATTGCAGGATTCTGTTTTCCGGCAAAAAACAATCAGGCAGATCAGCGAAGATGAAACCGGTAATATCTGGTTTGGAACACAGTCAGGCGCTGTTGTTAAGTGGGATAAAAATGCAGCGGCGGGCAGTTATCGCAAAGGTTACAGCGTTATAAAGAAAAATGATACCGCCATCATGCATAAGGTATATGCCGATGGACGCGGCTATGTTTGGGCAGGCAGCTACGGCAAAGGCCTGTTTAAATACAACATACACACCAATAAGCTGGAAGATCATATTACTACCACCTGCCCGCCCGGCCACCGGTTATGGAATAACATCGTAAATGATATATACCGGTACAACGACAGCCTTATTCTAATAGCCTGTGGTTCGCTGGATGTACTGAATACAAATACGAATGAAATAACACATATTACCACTGAAGATGGCCTGCCTTCCAATACCGTTTATTCTATTGAAAAAGATAAGACCGGGACATTGTGGCTTGGTATGGCACATGGCCTTTGCCGCATGAACCTCGAAAAAAAGATTTTCTTCGTGTACGACAGAAGGGATGGTATCAGCTACGACAATTTTAACCCTGCCGGTGTGGTGAAGCTAACAGACGGCCGGCTGGTATATCCTACTGATCATAATTTTATTGTCTTCAATCCCGCTTCTATTGCAGGGGCGCCGGCACCGCCGCCAGCCATTATTACAGATTTTAAACTGGCAGGAAAATCTGTTTTGGTAGACTCACTGCTGGCATTAAAAAAAATCGAATTGCAATATGACAATTCTTCTGTTGCCATCGAATTCAGTACGCTCAATTATATCAGCCAGGATAAACTTCACTTTCATTATAAACTCGATGGCATTGATAAAGTGTGGAATGAAACAACCGATATCAACCAGGCAGTGTATAGCTACTTGCCACCCGGTGAATATACTTTACACGTAAAGGCAGAAAACAGTAACGGAGACAGCGGTAATGAAACCTTATTGCACATACAGGTACTGCCACCTTTTTACGCAACCTGGTGGTTCTATTGCCTGGTTGTGCTGGCTGGTATCGGCATCATTTACTGGATAGATAAAGAGCGCATCAATAAACTGCTTACCATGCAGCAGGTAAGAACAGAAATTGCCGGCAATCTACACGATGAGATCAACACCACGCTCAGTAATATTAACCTGCTTAGCGAAATGGCCAAGATCAAAGCCGATAAAGATATTACACGTTCCAAAGAATACATAGACCAGATAAGTGATAAGAGCCGTAAGATGATGGAATCTATGGATGACATGTTGTGGAGCCTGGACCCTGCAAACGACAGCATGGAAAAAACCATACTCCGCATGAAAGAATTTGCTGATGGGTTACAAAACGAATACCCGGTAAACATCCTTATGGAGGTGGATCAGCAGGTATTATCTGTAAAAGCGGGTATGAAAATCAGGCACGAGTTGTTTATCATTTTTAAAGCTGCATTAATGCTCGTAGCGCAAAGCGGTTCCTCCACAGAAACGCTTGTAAATATTGATAAGGAAGCCGGTTTTCTTTCGCTTAAAGTGTACGATAAAACGGTCGTGCTGCAAACAACTGATCCCGCCATAAATAGCCTGCTCAATGAAATGGAGAAACGTGCAGTATTGATCAATGCCACATTAGACGTATTGGCAGACCATACCGGTATGGCGGTCGTTCTCCAAATGCATGTATAGAGCGCATTGCAGAAGCGTGTGAACAATGCATAAAAGGTGTCGTCAGCAGTAGTTTTTTATGGCATCGCCGGTTGTGTCACTCCCTTGTACGTTCCGTTTTCATGGCTGCTGCAGCGTTGCGGTTAAGCTATCTTGTATTAACTTCAAAGAGGAAGAGTGCGCTTTATTAATAAGCACATTCAATAAATATTGAAATCAATTTTCATAAACCTGCAATCCCTTTACCTTTGCCGCACTAAAAATTGATCTGTATGGAATATCGTATAGAAAAAGATACAATGGGCGAGGTAAAAGTACCTGCAAACGTTTATTGGGGTGCACAAACACAGCGCAGCATCGAGAATTTCAAGATTGCACAGGATATCAATAAAATGCCAAAACCAATCATCGATGCATTCGCTTACCTCAAAAAAGCGGCAGCCATCACCAATTGTGATTTGGGTGTATTACCCGCCGAAAAGAAAGATGCCATCGCTCAGGTTTGCGACGAAATCCTGGAACACAAACTCGACGACCAGTTTCCGCTGGTGGTTTGGCAAACAGGCAGTGGTACACAAAGCAACATGAATGTAAATGAAGTGGTTGCTTACCGGGCGCATGTTATAAAGGGTGGTGCACTTACAGATAAAGAAAAATTTTTACACCCGAATGATGATGTAAACAAGTCTCAGTCTTCTAATGACACCTTCCCTACCGCCATGCACATTGCAGCCTATAAAATGCTGGTTGAAACAACGATACCGGGTGTAGAGAAACTGCGTGATACACTGGCGGCAAAAAGCAAGGCTTTCATGAACGTGGTAAAGATCGGCCGCACCCACTTTATGGATGCGACGCCCCTCACACTCGGACAGGAATTCAGTGGTTATACCGCACAGCTAAACTTTGGTTTAAAAGCCATCAAAAACTCGCTGGCGCACCTTAGTGAGCTGGCACTTGGTGGTACAGCAGTTGGTACAGGCATCAATACACCAAACGGTTATGCAGCGCTTGTTGCAAAGCACATTGCAACGCTCACAGGCTTGCCTTTTGTAACTGCAGAAAATAAGTTTGAAGCACTGGCAGCGCATGATGCAATTGTAGAAGCGCATGGTGCACTAAAAACTGTGGCCGTAAGTTTAATGAAAATTGCCAACGATATTCGCATGCTGTCCAGCGGGCCGCGCAGCGGCATCGGTGAAATTTTCATTCCCGATAATGAGCCGGGTTCATCCATTATGCCGGGAAAAGTAAACCCAACGCAGTGCGAGGCCCTTACAATGATTGCAGCGCAGGTAATGGGTAACGATGTGGCCATCAATATTGGTGGTGCCACCGGTCATTTTGAACTGAACGTGTTTAAACCCGTAATGATCGCAAACTTTTTGCACAGTGCAAGACTGATCGGCGAGGGTTGCATAAGCTTTAACGATAAATGCGCAGCAGGTATAGAACCGATAGAGGCAAACATCAAAAAGCATGTAGATAACTCGCTGATGCTTGTTACATCTTTGAATACAAAGATCGGTTATTACAAAGCAGCAGAGATAGCACAAAAAGCACATAAGGAGGGTACAACGCTAAAGGAAATGGCTGTGAAACTGGGTTATGTTACTCCTGAAGAATTTGATGCCTGGGTTATACCGGCAGATATGGTGGGAAGTCTTAAGTAATAAGTAAGAATAAAAATTCAAAAGTCGTTCTGTTAAGAGCGACTTTTTTATTGGAACTCCAACACTCCGTGCACTTAACTCCATCACCTCTGTGGTTAAATTTTTTCATAAAGCACTCCCGCTGCATGTTGCCAATGCTTTTTAACAAAGCCTCGTTAGCTTATTATGCACTTTCACTGATATTTGTACAGTTAAACAATTTTCATGAAGCAATTTCTTTTCATTCTATTGGTTTCAGGTATTTCATTTTGTGCCAGCGCGCAAAAAGAAAAAAAACAACCTTACCAGAAAGATTCCACGCTACCATCTTTTAAGATGTTGCTTACAGACAGCACCACATGGTTCAATAGCGACGAGTTGCCAAAAGACAAACCTGTAGTAATGGTTTACTTTAACCCGGAGTGCGGCCACTGCCAGTTGACGGCACATGAATTCATGGAGAAGGCTGACGCATTTAAAGATGTGTTTTTTGTATGGATCACTTACCGGGCTACCATGGATGAGATTAAACGGTTTGGCAGCGATAGTAAAATGATGGATGCCTCGAACGTAAAACTGGGTAAAGAGTTGCAATATACCATTGTGCCTTTTTACGGCGTGCAGTACACACCTTATATAGCCGTTTACAATGCAACAGGTAAACTCCTTAAAACTTTTGATGGCGGCACAGATCCTGATACGGTAATGGGTTTATTGAAACAATGAGTTATTGATAACAGTATGTAACCCCGGCGGGCAACATGAATGCACTGATTACATGGTGCCGCAACCGCAGACTGCAGCTGCTTTATATACTGCAGTACAAGTGTGCGACGCAAGGAACGGTGAAGAGTGTTACCACTGCCCGGTACATCATTAAAAAAAGAAAAATCTCTCAGCCACAAAGGCCAATCCCTTTACCTTTGCTGCGCAAATAAATTCTCACACTAAATCAATTGTTATATGAAAGTTACGGTTGTAGGTGCCGGAGCAGTTGGCGCTACCTGTGCAGATAATATAGCCCGTGCGGCACTATGCCAGGAGTTAGTTTTGTTAGACATTAAAGAAGGTCTTGCAGAAGGTAAGGCGCAGGATATGATGCAGACGGCTGCATTACTTGGTTTTGATACGCGTATCGTTGGCAGTACAAACGATTATGCTAAAACCGCCGGCTCTGATGTGGTGGTAATTACATCTGGCCTGCCCCGCAAACCAGGTATGACCCGTGAAGAACTGATAGGCACCAACGCCGGAATTGTAAAAGGTGTGGCAGAAAATATTCTGAAACATTCTCCTGATGCGATCATCATTGTGATCTCTAACCCGATGGATACAATGACTTACCTTACCCTTACTGCTACAGGTTTACCAAAGAACCGTATTATTGGTATGGGCGGTACGTTGGATAGTGCCCGTTTTAAGTACCAGCTTAGCCAGCACCTTGGCTGCAGCGCAGGAGATCTCAATGCGTTGGTAATAGGTGGCCACGGAGATACCACCATGATTCCACTGATACGTTTTGCAACATGGAACAGCGTTCCGGTAACAGAATACCTCTCTGCAGACCAGCAGAAACAAATAGTGGCAGATACAATGGTTGGTGGCGCTACGCTTACCAAACTTATCGGTACATCTGCCTGGTATGCGCCGGGCGCCGCCGGTGCTGCACTGGTTAAAAGCATCGTGCGTGATGAAAAGAAATTATTTACCTGCTGCGTAAGCCTGGATGGAGAATATGGTCAGAAAGATATTTGCCTGGGCGTGCCCGTAGTTATTGGTAAAAACGGCTGGGAAAAGATCATCGACTTTAGCCTCAATGATGAAGAACAAACGTTGTTCAACAAAAGTGCAGATGCCGTAAGAAGCATGAATGATGTGCTGAAAACTTTGTAATAGAAGAATTATTTTATACGTAACCCCGCCTTACATTCGTTCGGCGGGGTTTTTGTTGCAGCTATGTCAGACTTTTAAAAATGATTCGTTTATATTGGCCAAAACTGCATTGCTACTTTCATCGCCTGTTGTGTCACTCACTTGTACGGTAGCAAATACTTCAGCATAGTGTAACCCGCTTTGTTTTGTTGGCCGGCATACAACGGTAAGTCAGTTTTCCTCTTTTAACCAGAACCAAAATTGCCCATGCTATGAAAAAAAATGTACTCCTGCGTTTGTTATTGTTACCATGCTTTTATTGCTTGCCGGTTTTATGGTTGAGCGCACAACCTACATTAACTTTCACGCCTTTTATCAGTAATGTGCCTTCAGCGGTAGATATTAAAAATGCCGGCGATGGCACAAACAGGTTGTTCATTGTGCAGCAGACCGGAACGGTAAGAGTGTATAAAAATGGTACCCTGCTTACCAGGCCTTTTTTAAATGTAAAACGCATTATTAAAAACGGTAGCGAGCAGGGGCTGCTAAGCATCGCATTCCCTCCCAATTATGCGGCAACAGGTTATTTCTTTATTTATTATACCGCAGCAAATGCCAATGTTACGCTGGCAAGGTACAGGGTAAGTGCCACCAACCCCGATGTGGCAGATCCATCATCCGGTGTGGTATTGTTTTCTTATCCTAAACCCGGCGGGTTTAATAACCACAATGGTGGTGCACTACAGTTTGGCAGAGATGGTATGCTGTATGTAACCATTGGTGATGGTGGCAGTGGGGGAGACCCGTTTAATAATGCGCAGAACCTTACTTCGCCTTTTGGCAAAATGCACCGGCTTGATATACGCCTTTTAAAATCGCCATACTATAAAGTGCCTGCAGATAACCCTTTTATTAATACCCCCGGCGCTGTAAAAACCATATGGGCCTACGGTTTGCGCAACACTTGGCGCTGGAGTTTCGACCGCCAGACCGGCGATACATGGATTGCTGATGTGGGCCAGGATCTTTGGGAAGAAGTTGATTATGCTGCATCTGCAAAAGGTTTAAACTTCGGCTGGCGTTGCTACGAAGGCAATAACACCTACAACCTGGATAGCTGTAATCTTCCGGGCAACTATACTTTTCCTATCCTGGCTTACCCGCATAATACAACGTCAGGCGGCTTTTCTGTAACAGGTGGTTATGTGTACCGGGGCAGTGCCATCCCTGCTTTGCGTGGCTATTACATTTGTGCCGATTACATAACCGCCAATGCCTGGAAGATTATTTCCAACGGTGCCGGCGGTTTCAACATTAGCACGCAGAAAAATGTACCGGCAGCTATTGTATCGTTTGGGGAAGATGAAAGCGGCGAAATGTATGCAGCCTCGCTAAACGGAACCGTGTATAAAATTGGTGTGCAGGCTGCAGTTGCTGCACAAACAGATAATGACTTAATAAATGGCATTGCTTATAACCAGGTTTATCCTACCATAATTACCAATAACAGTATTACACTGGCAATGAAAGATGTGTTTAAAGCGGTGCGTATTGCAGACCTGAATGGCAGGCAGGTGTTTACCCAAAATCTGGTTAACCAATCCGGCGTGGTACAATTATCCTTGCCGGCTTTGGCAAAAGGAATGTATATGCTGGAACTGGTGGGCAGCAAAACAGAAAAGTTTAAAATTATTGTGGAGTAGTATTCAGAAGATTAGCCCACGCAAAGCGGGGGCTAATCTCTCAAAGACATCTATATAAGCTGGCCGCGTTGAATAACACCGCCGCCAATCACTTCATCACCTTCGTAAAAAACAGCACTCTGACCCGGGGCAATACTTTTTACATGCTCATAAAAGCGTACCCGGATACCATTCTCCGTAGCATAAAGATTGCTAAAAGCGCCCTTGTCTTTATAACGGATTTTGGTAAACGCTTCCATGCCGTCTGTTACACCATCATACTTCATCCAGTTGATCTTTGTAACATACATATCATTCTGCGCAAGATCTCCTTCATCGCCCAGCACCACTGTATTGGTAGATGGGTCAATTGCCGTAACATACGCCGGTTTGCCCAACGCAATATCAAGCCCTTTGCGTTGACCGATGGTGTAAAAAGGATATCCTTTATGCTGGCCTAATTTCTTTCCATGCTTATCAGTAAACCATCCGCCTGCAACATTGGCTTCCAGGCCGTCTACACGGCGTTTTAAGAAGCCGCGGTAATCATTGTCGGGTACAAAACAGATCTCGTAACTCTCGCTTTTTTTAGCCAGTTCGGGGTAGCCATAATCATGCGCCATTTGCCTGATGGCTGTTTTGCGGTATTTGCCCAAAGGCATAATGGTACGGGAAAGCAGTTCCTGGTCAAGCCCCCACAATACGTAGCTCTGGTCTTTTGTTTCATCGAGCCCTTTGCTTATGGTGTATCTGCCGTTGCCTGCACGAAACACGTTGGCGTAGTGGCCCGTTGCAATAAAATCGCAGTTAAGTGCATTGGCACGTTTTAGTAATGCACGCCATTTAATATGCGTGTTGCACATAACACAGGGGTTTGGTGTACGGCCGGCCATATATTCTTCCACGAAATTTTCAATCACAAAATCGCCAAACTCTTCCCTTATATCCAGTATAAAATGCGGAAACCCATGTTGCACTGCTGCGGCACGTGCGTCATTAAAACTATCGAGGTTGCAGCAGCCTGTTTCTTTGTGGCCACCACCACTGGTAGCGTAATCCCATGTTTTCATGGTAATGCCCACCACTTCGTATCCTTCGTGGTGCAGCATCAGGGCCGTTACGGTACTGTCTATACCGCCACTCATTGCCACCAAAACTTTTCCCTTACGGCTCATATTTAATAATTTGAAAATGCCTGCAAAGATAAAACAAAGCGCCGGATTGGTAGTTTTGCCGCCCGCATGCAGTTTTCGGAGAAGGAAATTTTTTGGTGGTCAGCAGCAATTTATATGGCATCTTCGTTGCGTCGCACACTTGTACAGATGAATATGTATTGCGCTGCAGGCTGCGGGTACCGGCTGCCTGCAGCAGCGCAAATTTGCCTTTTGGAGGGCCTGTAGATTTGCGCGCAGTTTGCACCGGGTCGCTTCAGTCGCCATAAAAAACGGAACGATGAACCGAGCGTGGCAACAGGCGATGCCATTAAAATAATGGCTGGTAACACAAAAAAAACGGTAAAAAACAACGGTGATTCTTTCATTTGACTATCTATAAAAGCAAAGGCATGAAGAAACTATTATTTATTGCACTGTTGTGTTGTTCGGCAATGGCCATGGCGCAAAAAAAGAAAGCAGTTTTTATTATCATCGATGGCATACCGGCAGACCTTATTGAAAAGCTGAATACGCCCACGATAAAAGCCATAGCCGGAGAAGGCGGTTTTACACCTGCCTATTGTGGTGGCGAAAAAGGTGCATACAATGAAACACCTACAATTTCTGCGGTGGGCTATAATACAGTACTTACAGGCACATGGGTAAACAAACACAATGTGTGGGACAATGATATTGCCGAGCCAAATTACCGCTACTACACCATTTTCAGGTATTTGAAAGAAGCAGATCCATCTAAGAAGATCGCTATTTTTTCTACCTGGCTGGATAACAGGACGAAGCTTGCAGGCGATGCATTGCCTGCTACAGGGAATATAAAATTTGACTACGCATTTGACGGCCTGGAGCTTGATACCAGCCATTACCCGCACGACCGGAATGCAGAGTACATCAGGAAAATTGACGACACCGTTTCAACCGTTGCAGGCGAATACATTAAAGCCAACGGCCCCGATCTTTCATGGGTTTACCTGGAACATACAGACGATATGGGCCACCGCTATGGAGACAGTAAACAATATTATGATGCCATTGAAGCAGCCGATGGCAGGATAAAAAAAGTATGGGATGCCATTCAATACCGAAAAAAACAATTTGGAGAAGATTGGTTGATTATTGTTACAACAGATCATGGCAGAGACCCTAAAAGTGGCCATAACCATGGCGGGCAAAGCGACAGGGAAAAGCTTGGCTGGATTGCTACCAATGCAAAAAACCTGAATGCTGAGTTTAAGGCTGGTACTGCTTCGCAGGCAGATATTATGCCGGCTATAGCGCGGTTTATGCATATGGTGGTGCCCAAAGAAAATGCCATGGAAATAGACGGCACTTCTTTTATTGGAAATATCAGTGCTATTGAACCAAATGCAAAACCGGAAAACGGTAAAATAGTAGTTACATGGAAGGCTGTTACGGCAAAAGGCAATGCAAAGATCTGGCTGAGCACCACCAATAATTTTAAAACAGGCGGTAAAGACGATTACAAAATGGTTGCTGAGGTGCCTGTTAGTCAGCAACAGGTTTCGATAGATGTCAGTAAAATGCCATCACAGATGTATAAAATCGTAATAGAAGCACCGGATAATATACTTAACAGGTGGGTATTGGTAAAGTAAGATTTATTATTCGTTTGTTGAAAATATCTACACTTCATCGGTATGGCCTTTGATCAAGATCAATTCCGAAGTTGTTATTTCTTTTACGCAATCTGCTTTCTTATTGAAATTATAATTATAATGGATTATTTAAAATTAATCTTCCTGGTTCCACAACTTCCAGTTTTCTTCTGCCTGTAAGATCAGCATATCGTAGCCGTTCTGTATAGCCGCTCCCTGCGCTTCTCCCAGTGCCAGGAACTTTGTTTTGGCAGGGTTGTACACAAGATCAAAAAGGTAATGTTTTTCTGTAAGCAACTGGTAGGGAATTTCCGGCGCTTCATCAATTCCCGGAGCCGTACCTACCGGTGTGCAGTTGATGATCAGCGGGTAAAGGCTCATAATATTTTCATCCAGGTCCGCATAGCCAAGAATCTGCAGGTCTTCGTTGCGGTGCCGCGATACATACCTGTAATCAATATGCAATTTGTCCAAAACAAACGCAACTGCAGATGATGCGCCACCGGTACCAAGTATTAAAGCTTTTGTATGGTGCGGTTGTAAATACCTGATAAATGATTTTTCAAAACCGGTAATATCTGTATTGTACCCGTGCAGTTTGCCATGTCTTATACATACACAGTTACAGGCATTCATTGTTTCAACCGCCGGCGTTTTGTAGTCGAGGTATTGTATCACCTCTCTTTTGTAAGGTATGGTTACAGCAAAACCTTTTAATAACTGGCGCTCTTCAATAAGATGTGGCAGGTAGTCGATAGATGGTATAGCGAATGCCTCAAAAACTGCGTTGGTTATTCCATCGCGGTGAAATTTTTCCGTAAAGTATTTCTGGGAAAATGAATGAGATAATGGGTAGCCAATTAATCCATATTCTTTCGTCATGCCGTTTCTTTATTCAGGTATAAGCTAAAGGTATCTCCGCGTAAACCCACTCTCATTGCTTCCAGCGGAATAACTTCTGTTGGCGCAATATTGCCAAGGTTTACATTACAGCCAAGCAGTTCCAGGAAATATAATTGCTGTGCTTTTTGCGGCGCCTCCCATAAGATCTTTTCTCCGGGTATCTGTGTCAGTATCTCCTGCACCAGTCCTTCACGTACTTCGCCACTGCCACGATAAATACCCACATTGCCTGCTTCACGCGCCTCAGCAATAACATAAGAAGAGCCTGCTTCAAGTTCTGCACGCATCAGTTCAATCCATTTATAGGGTGGAATAATGTGTGCAGCATCTTTGCTGCCTACTTCACTCAATACCGTGCCATGTTTGGTAAGCTTTTCTATATAGCCGCATTTTTCTGCGTGTGGAATGGTGATGGAGCCATCACTTACTTCCATGTAATCGATCTTGTAATCTTTGCAGATGGATATATAATCTTCAAACTGGTTCCTTATAAGGAAAGCTTCAAACAATGTACCACCAAAATAAACCGGCACATCATAAGATTGATACGCCTCTATTTTTTCTCTCAGGTTTGGAGTAACGTACGATGTGCCAAAACCTAGTTTTATAATATCAACATGCGGGTAAGAAATGCTCATGAAATTATGTACCTCCGCAATACTCAGTCCCTTATCCATAACCATTGTAACGCCGGAAGTCCGCGGTCTCTGAGTGCGTTCGGGCATTTGCGATAAATTAAAATTCATCTCGTACAGTTGTTTAATAAAATTGAGCAAATTTAAGGGAACAGCTTATTCGCCCGTTACTAAAATAAGCACAACTTTTGATGCAACTGTGCACAAAAAAATACAGGAAAGCATGATGAGCCCGGCATTAATGCTACTATTTGGCACCTGTTGCGTCGCACTCTTGTACTGTTGTACATAACGCAGCATGGCGCACCGCCGCCACATAAGCACTAACTTCTTATAATGATGAATTGCTTTACCACACCTGTTTTCTCATCTTTTAACTGGTAATTGCCCTCAGGCAATATGCTAAGGTCTACTGTGGCTTTTTCCCTGATGGCAGTTTTGAAGATTTGCCTGCCATCGCCATTGGTCATAGAAACTACCTGTTTGCCGGTAATGCGGATGTAGATGATCTTGTTTGCACGGGTAGGATACACATCAAATACTTTGAGTGGCCGCGGTGCTTTTCTTACATGCGCAGGTTCCACATCTTTTTCAATGTTGTTCGCAGAGCTGTCTTCTTTGATGCTGTTTTTTACAGAAATTTCTTTTTCAGAAAAACTGTTTGTAAGTGTTCTCGTGGCAGATGCTGTAAATGCTATGCTTAGCAGCACCAGGTACATGATGGATTTTTTCAAGAGTAACGGTTTTAGAGGTACGGTATTAAAAGTAAAATTATGCTAAATGGCCTTTAACGCAACCTTAAAATTCCATTGTAATTACGGCTGCCTGTACAATGTTGGCGCTGCATTTTTTTCGAGAAAGAAATCCGGCCATTACTCACGAAAAATATGCAACTTTATAGCAGGCTCATATTCCTGACAAATAAAAAATCAACATATGAAGACAGATTTCTTGCCACAACAAAATCCGCTCGAATCCCTCGACGAGTGGGAAGACGATTTAATCAACCGCTACCCCGATCCGGATACGATTGTACAGCATAAAACTAAAGAGGAGTACAGGGATTATGAAAATACGACCCGCGATACGGTTAAAGAATTTTATAAACTGAACCACACATACCAGACCTACGATTTTGTACAGGAAAAACGTGCGGATTTTTTAAAGTTCGACAAAAAGAAAATGCCCGTTTGGAACGCTTTTGAATTCCTGAATCAACTGGTAGACGATTCAGATCCTGATACAGATCTCGACCAGTTTCAACACCTGTTGCAAACATCGGAAGCCATCCGCAGAGACGGCCACCCGGATTGGATGGTGGCCGTTGGGCTTATCCATGACCTTGGTAAAGTGCTTTGTCTTTTCGGAGAGCCTCAATGGGCTGTGGTCGGCGATACCTTCCCTGTTGGTTGCGCTTACTCAGATAAAGTAGTATACCCGGAATTTTTTAAACTCAACCCAGATTTCAATGATGAAGTATACAGTACCAAATATGGTGTGTACGAACCAAATTGTGGTTTAAGAAATGTAACCATGAGCTGGGGCCACGATGAGTATATCTACCACATTGCAAAAGAGCGCATACCGGAAGAAGGATTGTACATGCTGCGTTACCACTCGTTTTATGCATGGCACAGGGAAGGCGCCTATGATCATTTACTGGATGACCACGACAGGTCAATGCTAAAGTGGGTTAAGCTGTTCAACCCGTATGATCTGTATTCCAAAAATCCTACACCGCCCGTATGGTCAGAGTTAAAACCGTATTATGAAGAGCTGGTGGCAAAATACCTGCCTGCAGAAATCAGGTTTTAACAGGTATTGCATATTACATATTGAGCTTTATAGCAGAAAGGCTGTCTTTTCGGACAGCCTTTCTTTTTTATTGCTTCTTCAGGTGATGGAAACTGGAACCAGCCCAGTAGGTAACCGGCTGTTGTTTTAAAAGAATGGCAATAAATCTTTTTATTTTTTTAGTGAATTGTGCTTTCATAATGTGTCTTTTCGTGAACAATAGTTTTTACTGTAGTGGGTATTGTTAGTGTATCGTTGTTTTGGGAAAAGCTCAACCGCTCATTCCGTTGGCGGTAAGCTATAGCCAGGCAAAATAACAGGCCCGTAAATGCCAGCCCAACACCCACGTATTGCGGAGACGTATAACCTAAACCGGCAGCAATTGGCAAACCGCCCAAAAAGGCGCCAAGTGCATTACCGGTATTAGCGCTGGCCTGTAATGCAGCTGAGGCAAGCATTTCAGAGCCCTTGGCTGCATTGATCATGAGCATTTGCATAGGTGCAATTACAGCAAATGCAATCGCGCCTGTAATGAATGTCATTAATATTGCGGTAGGTTGATAAGAAGATACAAGCGCTACTATTACCAGCGAAACCATCATGGTTAACAAAAGAAATCCTGTTGTTTTCAATGGAGAGAAACGATCTGCTAATCGGCCACCGATAAAATTACCTACCGCCATTCCTAAGCCTGCAATGATCATTATAACGGTTACCATATTGCTTTCAAAACCCGCTACTTCTGTCATCAATGGTGCTATATAGCTGATCCATGCAAAGAGACCGCCGGTACCAATAGCGGAAATGCCGATGATGAGCCACAATTCCGCCTTGCCAAAAACCTTTACACTGTCTTTAAAACTGTTTTCTGAAGAAGCTTTTACATCCGGCAGCCATTTCTTAATGCTGGCTGCTGCCAATAAGGCTACTGCTGCAATAATAAAAAATGATAATCTCCAGCTAAGATTATGGCCAATATAGGTGCCAAGCGGTACACCAATAATATTGGCTACTGTTAAGCCTGCAAACATTACAGATACGGCTCTCGCCTCCCTGCCTGGCTCAGCCAGTTTACTGGCAACCACGGCACCCATACCAAAGAATGCGCCGTGTGGCAGCCCTGCAAAAAACCTTGCGATCATCAGTGTCTCATAATTTGGTGCCAGTGCAAAAACGCCGTTGAAAACACCAAACATGAGCATTAAAGTTATCAACACTTTTTTGGGTGCAAACTTTCCTGAGAGTGCAACGAGCAATGGTGCACCGATTACCACACCTAATGCGTAGATTGATATAAGATGACCCGCAGTGGGTATAGATATGCCTAATGAAGCTGCTACATCGGGCAGTACGCCCATCATCATGAATTCTGCCATGCCTATACTAAAGCCACCTATCGTAATCGTTAGCAGGCTCGGCTTTAATGATGAAAGAAATCCTTCTTTTTTCATGCCTTTTCCTTTTTTAGTTAGATTATACTGCCATTCTTACCTCGTTGCCGGGGTCCTGCTGATTGGCAAATTGTTTTGTAGCGGGCTCATACGATGGCCCTGCCGGTACATATATTTCATTGATCAATCCAGAATCCATAATATGATCTGCGGTAGTTCTGTTGCAGCTTACAATAATGTTTTTACTGATGGCCAGTTCGAGCAGGTTGCGTATATCGCTGTTGTTAACGGCATCATGTATAACATCGCTGAAGAAGATGAGTGCATCAATTTTTCCTTCTGCTACCATCGTTGCCAGTTGTTTGTAACCGCCCATTGCACCGCTCTGTAATTTTTGAACCGGTACATCTACCGTACCTTCTAAAATATCCGCGGTGGTACCTGTAGCAATCAGTTGGTGCTGTTGCAATGCAAGTCTCTTAAAATAAGACCATTCAATAAGTTCTGTCTTTTTATGTTCCTGTGCCGAGATGGCAATTCTTTTTACTGTTGTCATATATTTTTTCAATAATTTTTATAAAAAAGCCTGCACACTTTGTGCAGGCAATCGTTTATGTAATTTGTTCGTTATCTTTTTAAGCATTGGCAAATACACGCTTTTATGTGTTTGTATTACCAATGATTGTGTACCCGTTGTTTTGCCGGGCAATCTTTTATACAAATGGGCACCCGGAAGTACTTGGAATATATGAGCATGTTGGAAGTTGCTGAGTTTTGCACTGTAGTACAAGTGAGTGACACAACGATGCTCAAGAGTAGTAATGCAGCCGGTCAACTAAATTACCCTTACATATTTACCGGCTTCGAGCACTTCTCCAACAATATCCATATTATTATCTGCTGGTGATGATACAATGATAAGGTCAATCAACGCATCATCAATAATCTCTTTTGCATCCTGCACTATCTCGGCCTGCGGATATTGTGTTTTGATATCTGCCCGGGAAGAATTATTGCTGAGATAAACTTTCCTGATATTGTAACCATTTGTTTTGCTGGCTTCGGATAATACCGGCACTGATCCATGATCACTGCAATCTATAACGCCTACATTTTTATAAGTATTCATAGTCTCACATTTTCGGTTAATAATCGCTGCAAAGATAACAGCTTTTTGTTTAAACGTTTAAACACTTTCAAATCTTATGCCGGTCTTTTACGGTGCGGATTGTACCGACAACCTGTCAAACGCTCTTCACACCATTTTTTATTGATTATCAATGTGAACTAAAATTTGTTAAAAAAATTCTGTTTAAACGTTTAAATTTGTGTCAGCAATTTATTCCCGGTTATTGCCATGAAGAAAAAAGTCTCCTTAAAAGATATTGCCCAAAAAGTTGGCGTTTCAATTGCCCTTGTTTCTTATGTACTTAATAATAAGAATGAAAAGAGGATCAGCAAAGATGTTGCTACCAAAATACGGGAAACGGCAGCGGCATTGAATTACCGGGCCAACCAGATAGCCAAAAGCCTGAAAACAAATAAGACCAATACCATCGGTTTAATTGTTTCTGATATTGCCAACCCCTTTTCCTCCTCGCTTGCAAGGATTATTGAAGACGAGGCCGACAAATACGGCTATACCGTAATTTTTGGCAGTTCTGATGAAGATGCCGAAAAGTCTAAAAAGCTGATTGATACACTGACCAACCGCCAGGTTGACGGCCTGATCATCGCCCCCGCTGACGACACGGTAGAGCAGGTGAAAATGCTGGTACAGGAAGGTTTTCCATTTGTACTGGTGGATCGCTACTTTCCCGAAGTGCAAACCAATTACGTGGCACTCGATAACTTTAAGGCGGCACAAACGGCCACCGGGCAGTTACTCCATGCCGGCTTTAAAAACATTGGCCTCATCACCTACAAAAGCACTTTGCATAACCTGCAGGAAAGAAAAACAGGTTATATCGCAACGCTTAAAGCGCATGGCCGCGAGGTAAAAAAACACCACATTAAAGAGATCGGTTACCATGAAACCGGCCCTGGTGTAGAAAAAGCCATGCAGCAATTGCTGGGCGGCAAGGATGTGGTAGATGCTATCTTGTTTGGCTCCAACATCCTGGCGTTGCAGGGCGTAAAATACATCAATGCACGGGGGCTCAGGGTACCTGAAAATGTTGGCGTAATAATGTTTGATGAAAGCGAGGCCTTATCGCTTTACAGCCCGCCCATTAGTTATATAAAGCAACCAATGGAATCGCTGGGCAAAACCGCTGTTAATATGCTACTGGAGAGTATTGCCAGAAACAACAAAACATCTCAGGTTAAGCTGGATGGAGAACTGGTACTCAGCCGTTCTGCTGTGGCAGTAACCGAAAGTGTTGTATAGGCTATCGCCAGGCTTTTCTCAGGAACCGCAGCCAGTTGCCGTGCATTATTTTTTCAATATCGTTATGGCTGTAACCACGTTGTATAAACATAGCAGGCAGTTTCTGCAGGTCCGCTATCGTGTCTACATCATAGGGACTTTGCTCTGTGCCATAACCGCCATCCAGGTCTGTGCCAATACCCACATGATCTGCATTGCCGGCAAGCTGGCAAATATGATCTATATGGTCGATCATTTTCTCCAGGTTGCAATTCAGCTCTTTTGCAGTTGATTTTCCCCGCTGCCAGCCCGGTACCATCATCCATGCATCCAGCGGTGCACCAATTACAGCGCCTTTTGTAATCAGCGCTTTGATCATTTCATCGCTAAACTGCCTGTTATGGTCTACCAGTGCCCTGCAGTTGTTATGACTTGCCCATACATGGCCATTGAAGAGGTCCATTGCATCCCAAAATGCATCATCGTTTAAATGAGTAGCATCGAGAATGATATTCAGTTGCTCCATTTCTTTTAGCAGCACCCTGCCCATTTCATTCAAATGTCCCGTGGCATCCGTTCCGTTGGCATAACGCCCCGGTCCGTAATGGGCGGGTCCCAATGCACGCAATCCATAGTCAAAGGCAGTATGTAATGCATCAGGTGTCACCAGTGAATCTGCCCCTTCCAGGCTGAGTATATAACCAATTGCTTTTTTTGTGTTTGTTGTGCTATGCCAGTAAACCAGGTGCTCTTCCAGCGTTTGCAGGTCATGTATCATCTTCATTTCGCCAGCCTTCTCCATGGCTTTGTACCAGGCAAGCTGGCCCTGTGTTTGTGCCCAGGCCTGTTCAGCAGAATGCCAGCCGGGCAAAGGGTTGCCAGGTGCTACAAACCTTGCAATCTGCGTGGCCACCACCAATCCTGTGTTTGCCTTGCGCAGTTCATCCAGCGATACGGTGTTGTTGCCCCTGTCAGGTTTATCAGTCATACCCGCTTCGCGCTTACGTATATCGGTAACCGGCAAACGAAGATCCCTGTTCCATTCAAGCGCATTCATACTAAGGTCGAGATGAGCATCTATTATAAACATGTACTAAGATTTTAGCAGTAATGTATGAGCCCGGCTGTATCATGCTATTCAGCTTCCGTTGCGTCGCACTCTTGTACTTTCATATCATTATTCAGCTGTTCCGGGTGTAGCAGCGTTTGTCGTCATATACCTTCAACAGGCTGTCGGGCAAAAGAACAAAACAACCGCCTGCCACGAAAATTTTTCTTTTACCAGCAATGCTGTTGTACGCCAGCGGTCTCATAATCAGTAGTTTTCTTTTTTGCTTACGCAATTTTTGATTCCGCTAAACCGCCGGGTATTACTTAAGAGTCAATATTTTCTAATCTGTTATCTTTAAATTTTTGAAGCAATAAAGTTTCCTCAAAAATTGTTTAACGATAAAAAACTGATTAACTGCGTGTTTTTGTAACCATATGTGTGTTTTGGGTATTGTGCGCGGCACAGGAAGCGAATGGACAGGTATCTTCAGTTCGTAAGAAAAAAATTCCGGCGCAGGGCAGGGTGCAGCTCGATTCGCTTAGTGTTGTACCCGCAACCATTGTTATAGAAAATATAGACTCAACTTTTTATACAGTTGATCTTATCAATGCCACGCTGCAATGGAAAAAAATATTACCGGCAGATAGTTTGTTTGTTACTTACCGCGTTTTCCCGGTGCGTCTCAATAAAACTGTAAAGCGCTATTCGTTTGATAGTATCAGGAACAACTTCATCGTATCGCCAGAAATTGCTGCCAAACAAAACAAAGACCCGAGCAATCTTTTTAATTTCGGCAAAGTCAGCTATGGCGGTTCTTTTGGCCGCAGTATTAGTTTCGGCAACAACCAGGATGCGGTGCTTAACTCGCAATTCAACCTGCAGTTAAATGGTTACCTCGGCGATAGTATTGAAATAGCCGCCGCCATCACAGATAACAATATTCCCATACAACCCGATGGTACCACACAACAACTAAACGAGTTTGACAGGGTACTGCTGCAATTCAGGAAACGAACCTGGGAGGTGAGCCTGGGAGATATCGATTTGCGGCAGAATAAATCTTACTTTTTAAAATTCTATAAACGCCTCCAGGGTATTGCATACATACAGCAAACAAAACCATTTAAAAATGTAGCCAATACAACAACACTCAGCGGTGCCATCGCCAAGGGAAAATTTGCACGCAACGTTTTCCAGGGCGTGGAAGGAAACCAGGGACCTTACCGCCTGCAGGGCAATAACAACGAATTGTTTTTTGTAATACTGGCAGGCACCGAAAAAGTTTTTATTGATGGTGTACAAATGCAGCGCGGGGAAGACCAGGACTATACCATCAATTACAATACGGCTGAGATAACTTTTACGCCACGGCAAATGATCACGAAAGACAAACGTATCCAGGTAGAGTTTGAATATGCTGACCGTAATTATCTCAACTCTATGCTGTATGTAAACAATGAAACAAATTTCAATAATCGTTTAACCCTGTACATGTCTGCCTACAGCAACGTAGATGCTAAAAATTCTCCCATCAATCAAACGTTGGATAACCCGCAGAAACAGTTTCTCGCAAATATTGGCGACAGTATACAGAATGCTTATTACCCTTACGCTTCTATTGATTCTTTTTCTGCATCTAAGATCCTTTATAAGAAAGTAGATACAGTGTATAATGGTACCAGCTATTCTGTTTATGTGTATTCCACCAATCCCGACAGTGCCCGGTACAATCTTGCATTTGCTGAGGTAGGCATAAACAAGGGTAACTATGTGCCTTTATTCAGCGCGGCAAATGGCCAGGTATTTAAGTGGGTGCAACCTTTAAACGGCATGCCACAGGGTAACTATGAACCGGCAACATTTCTTACCACACCAAAGAAACAACAACTGTTAACTGTTGGCGCAGCATATACACTAAACACAAAAACGATCGTCAAAACAGAAGTAGCGGCCAGCCGCTATGATCTCAATACTTTCTCGCAAAAAAATGAGGCAGACAACCAGGGTTTGGCGGCAAAAGTATCCATCGAGAGAAATGATACACTCAAAACAAAAACGGGTAAACAATTGCAGGTAAACAGTACAGCCGGTTATGAGTGGGTAGACCAGAAGTTCAGGCCCGTTGAGCGTTTAAGGGCTGTGGAGTTCACAAGAGATTGGGGGCTGCCATTACTGGTAAATTACGCCAACGAGAAGTTGCCGTCTTTCGGTGTGCAGCTAAAAGATGCAAAAGGCAATTATGTACAATATCTTTTTGGTGCATACATTAGAAGCGACGGCTTTAAAGGCACACGCCATATTGTAAGCCACGTGCATGACGTAGGCGGATGGCGTTTCAACAATGTGTTCAATATTACCAACAGCAATACGCCGTTTGACAAAGGCTACTATCTACGGCCCACCATCGATGTAAATAAAACGCTTTCATCGTTTCATAACTATACCATCGGTGGCACATACCTGCTGGAGCATAACGAGGTAAAAAATATGGCTAAAGATACCGTTACGCCCCTCAGCTTTGCTTTCGAAACCATTTCAGCTTATGTAAGGTCAAACATTGAAAAAAACAACAGGTGGTCTTTTACTTACTTTACACGAAGCGATAAACTGCCTTACCAAAAAAAGCTGCTACAGGCAGACCGCAGCCACAATTATAACCTACAGGTAGAATTGTTACAAAATAAAAACCAGCAATTCCGGTTTAATGTTAGCTACAGGCAGTTGCAGGTAACAAACAAAACGATTACAACCCAAAAAGCAGACAATAGCCTGCTGGGCCGTGCCGAGTATATCGTGAACGCATGGAAAGGTTTTCTCCGGGGCAATGCCTTATATGAGTTAGGCACAGGCCAGGAACCACGCAGAACATTTACTTATGTTGAAGTGCCGGCAGGGCAGGGGCAGTACACATGGATAGATTATAACAACGATGGTATTCCGCAACTCAATGAGTTTGATATTGCAGTGTTCCAGGACCAGGCAAGATACATTCGTGTGTATACACCAACCAACGAATACATAAAAGCAGACTATACACAATTCAACTATGCACTTTCTGTAACACCGCAGGTGTTGCTGGCTACTGTTAAAAATGGATTATCTAAAAAATTATTGTCCAAACTAAGCTTACAATCTTCGCTGCAGAGTTTCAAAAAGCAATTGTCGCAAGGCAACCCGCAGTTCAATCCTTTTAAAGGAAAAACAACTGACACAGCATTGCTCAACTTTAGTTATGTGTTGAATAATACACTATCGTTTAACCGTTACAGTACAAGCTGGGGTGTAGATGTAACTAATCTTATCAACTACAATAAGGCGCTTTTAACGTATGGCGCAGAAACGAATCAATTCAAAGAGTGGACAGTAAAAGGACGTGTAAATTTTTTAAAACAATACACGTTTGAGCTAATACAAAAAACCGGTGATCAGAACCTTCTTACCCCTGCGTTCAATAACCGCAATTACGCTATTAAAGTAAACAACACGGAGCCGCGGTTTACTTACACCGCCGGTACCAAGTTCAGGGTGCAGGCAGGCTACCAGCACACGAGCAAACGTAACGATCCTGCATACGGTGGCGAGGAAGCAGTGTTCAATGCAATAAACCTGGAAACGAAATACAACACGTTTTCCAATACAAGTCTCACCGGAAAGTTTACCTTCAACAACATTACTTATACCGGTGCCACCAACAGCACGGTAAGTTATATTATACTCGATGCCTTGCTGCCCGGCAAAAATTTTCTGTGGACGATCGATCTTACCAAACGATTTATCAACAACCTGGAACTAAATTTCCAGTACGAGGGCCGGAAGCCCGGCGGTACAAGAACAATACATACCGGGCGGGTTAGTTTGAATGTTTTATTATGATGATGCCGGCTGTCGTTATCGTGGCATCGCCTGTTGCCACGCCCGGTTCATCGTTCTCTTTTTATGGCAACTGTAGCGTTCCGGTTTGCATACACCCTATTGTGCAGGCAAATTTTGCAGGCTTTAACCATCTTTTAACCGCAGGTTTTGGTGAAGGAGTATAACACACATAATTTTTTGTTTGTATACTGCGTTATCCAAATGCGGCTATCCACACAGACCGCAAAATCCAACAGCCAATATCCATTTTATCAAATGAAAAAACCAATTGTATGATTAAGATCTTCTCTCTCGACTTCGAATTTAAAAAACTCACCTGCTTTGCCATTATTCGTGTAAGCCGTAAAACGGGCAATACAGAATACCATGTAAGAGTAATGAATGGCAATCTCGATAACATGCTTTGTGGTTACAATACCTTCAAAGAAGTAAACGGCAGGCTCATTAATGAAATGCCTGCAGACGGCAGCCGCGAACTGCGCTTCAGAACACTGATCTTTCAAAGATTGCAACATTACCTGGAAAATAATAGCAACAGGAATATGCAAACAGCTTTCTCCATTTAATTACCTGTATTCAAATACAAGCGTTTCATTGTATCAATCAGCAACACTGTAACCGGATCGCGTAGCTCAATATAGTTGTTGCAGTACAAGTGAGTGACACAACCACAGCTCATTAAAGGCCAATTGCCTGCTTCAAAATAATCTTTGCTTTTTAAGTTGTTAAAGAACACATTGCTTAGATTTGTTGCATGCGATTGGCTTTTGTATTGATGATAATCACCATATTTTCTTTTTTTAAACCAGTTGAAACACCCGGAGAGTTTTTGATAAGCGGCACTGCACAAGGCACCACTTACCACATCCGTTATTATGCCACTGACAGCCTGGTTACCAAACAACAAATAGACAGCATTCTTACCTGTATAGACAGCTCACTTTCAGTTTACAAACCTTACTCCCTTATCACCAGGTTCAATCAATCTGCCGCAGGCTCAGCCATAGATGCGCACTTTGCGAATGTTGTAAAAGCTTCACTTGAAACATACTACTCAACCGGCGGAACTTTTGATATAACTGTGGCGCCGCTAACCGAGGCATGGGGCTTTGCAGCAAAACATATAGACCACGTGCCGGATACCGCAACAATCAAATCTTTACTGGGCTGTGTGGGTTCAGACAAAATTGTTTTGCAGAAAGATTCGCTTATTAAAAAAAAGCCATGTGTTCAAGTGGATGTGAATGGTATTGCACAAGGATACAGCGTAGATGTTGTTGCGCATTTTTTGCTGCAACAGGGCATTCAAAACTACCTCGTTGAAATTGGGGGCGAGATCTGCGTTCGTGGCCGCAAACAACCATCTGGATCGCTGATGAAAATTGGTATTGAATCTCCGGGAGATGATGAAATGGAGCCGGGCATTATGCAAAAAATTATTGCAACAGATAAGGGCGCCGTTACAACTTCGGGCAATTACAGGAAGTATTATGAAAGTGAAGGAAAAAAGATAACCCACCTTATAGACCCTTCCACCGGTTACTCTATACAAAATGAAATGATCAGCGCAACTGTATATGCAAAAGATGCTATAACCGCCGATGCTTACGACAATGCGCTGATGGTAATGGGCCTGCAAAAAGCCATACAATTTGTGGAAGCAAAAAAAGATATAGCCGCTTATTTTATTTATCGCAGAAACGATGGCAGTGTTGCCGATACAGCAACCACTGCTTTCTATAAGTTATTTGATAAAGAGTAATATTTTAAAACAACGTTTATGAAATACACAGCAATTGTTTCTTTACTTATCTGCTGCTGCTTTGGAGCAGTAGCGCAGCAACAAAAAGGCTTTGTAAGTTTATTCGATGGTCAGTCATTAAATGGGTGGAAACAGGTTTCCGGGTCTGCGAAGTACAGCGTGGCCAACAACATGATTGTTGGAGAAACAGTTGCTTCTTCTCCCAATACCTTTCTTATAACAGAAAAGGAATTCGGAGATTTTATTCTTGAACTGGATATAAAAATGGAAGATACATCCTCGAATTCCGGTATACAGTTCAGGAGCCATATAAACCCTGAAGGTAATGATGGTAAAGGTCGTGTGTACGGTTACCAGTTTGAAATAGATCCGTCTGCGCGTAAGTGGAGCGGCGGTGTGTATGACGAAGCAAGAAGAGACTGGCTTTACCCGCTTAGCCTTCACCCGCAGGTACAAAATGCTTTTAAGATTAACGATTTTAACCATGTACGCATAGAATGTAAGGGACGCGAAATAAGAACATGGTTAAACGATATAGCCGTTGCTTGCGTGGCAGATAGTTTTGATGCCAGCGGCTTTATAGCATTGCAGGTGCACAGTATTAACAATGAAAAGCAGGTGGGTAAAAAAATATGGTGGAAGAACATTCGTATAAAAACAGGCAGCGATGTAACGCTAACGCCTTTGCCTTCCAATATGTACGCGGTAAACAACCTGCCCAATACATTAACAGATTACGAGAAGAAAAATGGCTGGAAGTTGTTGTTTGATGGTACAAGCACCCAGGGCTGGCGTGGTGCGTATAAAAGCACTTTTCCGCAGGGTGGCTGGCTGGTAAAGAACGGAACACTAACTGTGCTTTCTTCCGAAGGAAAAGAATCTGCCAATGGCGGAGATATTGTAACCATTGATGAATACAGCGCCTTTGATCTGTCGTTTGAGTTTAAGCTTACGCCCGGTGCCAACAGCGGCGTAAAATATTTTGTTACATTGTCAGAAAACAACAGCGGCTCTGCCATTGGGTTGGAGTACCAGGTGCTGGATGACTCTTTACATCCCGATGCAAAACTTGGCAGAGATGGCAACAGAACAATGGCTTCGCTGTACGATCTTATAACCGCCAATAAACAAAAGCGATTTATTCACCAGCCCGGCGAGTGGAATACGGGCAGGGTGGTGGTTTACCCCAACAACCACGTAGAACATTATCTCAATGGCATTAAGGTGCTCGAGTACGATCGTGGATCGCAGGCTTATAAAGACCTGGTGGCAATCAGCAAATACAAAGTGTGGCCAAACTTTGGCGAAGCAAAACAGGGCCATATCTTACTGCAGGATCATGGTAATGAAGTAAGCTTCAGGAGTATTAAAATAAAAACACTGCAATAACTTTTTGGAGCCAGGCAAAAGCATTGCTATTTAGCTTCTGTTGCGTCGCACACTTGTACTGTTGAAGCTTTATGGGGCAGCCCCGGGCACATACAGGCTGTGTGTTTGCGGCGTTTGTATCAAACACACGCTACAGTTGCCATAAAAGTGGAACGATGAACCGAGCGTGGCAAGAGAAGCTCCATATATGAACTGCTGCCGGCTACATAAAATTAAAAAGCAAACACTTAAGTGTTTGCTTTTTTTAAACGGTCTTTCAGCAGGTAATAGCTTTATTCTTTTTCCAGTGTTATAACCGGAATTTTGGAGTTGTATGACAGTAATCTTTTTGTAATCCTGTTCCACATACCGGGCAAATAATAATCGTGCTTGTTGTTGATCATAATAAGATCCGCATTTATTTTCTTGGAGAAATTAAGCGTTGTGGTCGCCAGGTTCTTTCCCTCCAGAATAATAGACTGCACGGGTATAGTTGTGAGGCTTTGTATTACTTCCAGCGTTTGAGACAGGATTGGAATTTCCGGTTCATTATTTCCTTTCCTCAGCGAAACAACGAAGATGGTTGATTTGAAATACCTGCCCAATAGTGCTGCAAGTCTGATGCGGCGCATGGGTATATGGTCATCATGCAGTGGTAAAACAATTTTTTTAAAATGACTTACCAGGCCACTGGCCCTTACACCAAGCACCGGCATAGCAGTTTTCTTTGCCAGGTTACTAATGTTCACCGTTGAGACGATTCGGTGCAGCAGGTTGAATTTTGAGAGACCTTTTACTACCATATCCATGTTATACAAGCGTGTGTATTTCACGAGTTCTTCCTGCTCACTGCCACTCAGTACACTTATTTCAATCTGGCCCTTACCGCAGAGATGTTGCTTGTACTGTTCTTTCATTGCGTGTAAGCGGTCCTGCGCATTTTTCATATCTGCAGAACGGTCGTAAGGGTAAAAATGGGCTGCTTCTACTGTAAGCAAAGGGAATGAAGCTGATGACACCACGTGCACAAGATGGATATTACAATGCAGTGCGTTGGCTAATTCGATAGCCTTTGAAATTGCCCATCTGTCTCTTGGGGAGAAATCTACCGGCACTAAAATGTTGTATAAGTTCTTCTGCATAGCAACGGTTTTGTGTTTATTAAAATTGGGTTACATATTCTGTCAGGCAAATTCGAGCAAAGACTTAAAGCTGGGCTCTTTTATTTCGTTAGATGCAATTTTTTTCAACAGTTCGTCGGTTGTACAAAATGCTATTCCATGACCCGCATGACCAACCATGCACCTGTCGTCTGTATTATCCCCCACTGCAATACAGTTTTTAAATTGTACATGGTACTTCTCGCATGCGTACTGCAGCGCGTTGGTTTTGCAAAATGCATGGCCGCAAATATTATCGGGAGAAGCAAAAAAGTAAGAAGGCATATTCACTTCGCCGGTAGCCTTACCTTCAATGATCTCCAGTTGTATAGCATATGAAAAATCTGCGCCAATATTTTTTACCACATAATTAGTGATGAGCGTATAACTGTTACTGATAATGCCAATAATGTACCCCCGTGCCTTTAATTCCGCTACTACAGTTTTGATGTCGTTGACCATTTCAATATTGTGGATTACATCGAGGAGTTCATCAATAGTTCTGCCTTTAAGTAACAGCCCTATTCTTTTGCTGAGAATGATCGGATCTTTTTCCTCATCCCTCAGATCGTGCAACTTAGCCTCAAAGCCGAATTTCCTGGCACATTCATCTATAAACCTGCCTTTCAAAATGGTATCGTCCATATCAAATACGGCCATTTTATGGTGCACGCTCAGGTTCTCCCTCAAAGAGTCGTGCATTTGCCGGTTGATCTCTTCAATCGATTCCACTGCTTCTTCGATTGCATCACCCGGGGATTGTTGTTGAGCTTTGGAAATGATTGCCCGGGATACTTCCCTGCTCATTTTGCCCAATGCCTGCCATGGTTTGCTTTTGTTTTCTATATAACCGATGTTTATTTCTGTAATGCGTGCCTTCATTAAATACATATCAAGCAAAATGCCGATATCTACACCATAATCATTAAAGAATTTGATGCGTTGGAAAAAATGTTTTTTTCCTGCGATCATACCACTAAGCGGCTGTGAAAAATCTGCAAGGCCGGGATAGAAAATATTCAGTAAAGGTTTGGCAACTAATTCGGTTACACGGCCTGCATTGCGGGCAAAGGTACCTTTCACGAAATCAGCTTCGTCAAGCAAAAGCGGTTTAGTAAGGTCACTTATGGTATTTTCAGGATAAGGGTCGATGTCTGCGTCCAGAAAAACGACAATATCGTTGGTTGCAGCGTCAATGCCTTCTTTCATGGAAATACCTTTTCCTCTTGCAGCACTAATGATCACCCGGGCTCCGGCTTCCTTCGCCAGCTCCACTGTATTATCTTCCGACTTATCATCGATCACTATTACCTCACTTACCAATTCATTACGTCTGCAAAAGTTCACAACATTTGCAATCGTACCGGATTCATTAAGTGCAGGAATAATAACTGTCAGCATAGGCATTCTTTTCCAGGTTAGCTATTGTGTTAAGTTCCAGGGCGGTAACGAAATCAACAGTTGCAATATAGGTCAAAAGCTATGCCTGAAATGTTAAGTTATCGCATCTTAAAACAAGCGCTGTTCATGCTTTTGATTCTGCAACCGAAGCAGGTAAAGGTAGGGGTATAGGTTGTTAAAAAATGTAAAGCTTACAGCCTGATCGGATTTTTATTTCCTTAATGTGTAATAGTGTTGTGTGTAGCGTTTTCCTCAAAACGAGTATTTGTTAAGCTTTGGAGATTTGCTGTCTGGCCCATGCCAGTGCCATTTGCAGTTGCTCCTGCATGGTTAAATTAGAATTATCAAGTACAATAGCATCGTTTGCTTTACGTAACGGACTTACTTCCCGGTTGGTGTCTATGTAGTCCCGCATTTCGAGATTGTTTTTTACTTCTTCAATGGTGATGTTTGGATTTTTAGCATACAGTTCTTTGTATCGCCGCTCAACCCTGATTACATTGTCTGCCGTCATAAAAATTTTCAGTTCCGCTTGCGGGAAAACGGTGGTGCCTATATCCCTTCCATCCATCACAATGCCTTTTTCCTCACCCATTTTACGTTGTTGGGCTACGGCGAATGCCCGCACCTCCTTAATGGCGGAAATATTGCTCACGTTTTCGCTAACCAGCATATCACGGATGAGCGCCTCCACATTTTCACCGTTCAAATACATGTCGCTTTTTTGTGATGCGTCGTTATAAAAGAACTCCAGGTTAATGTTATTCAGCGCTTCGCTTACTGCTTTGGGGTTTTCCCAATTCACGTGGTTTCTTAAAAAATACAATGTTACCGCCCGGTACATAGCGCCACTGTCAATAAAGGTATATTGCAATTCTTTTGCAAGCTGCTTTGCGAGTGTGCTTTTCCCACATGATGAGTAACCGTCTATCGTGATAATAATCTTTTTCATGCGTGGTAAAAGTGGTAAAAAAAGACTTGCCATCAAAAAAAAGCCCTGCAGTTAATGCAGGGCTATGCAAAGATAAAAATCCTTTTATTGGTTAACCACCTCAACTCCCGGGTGTTTGGCCGAATCAAACATAAATTTTGAATCTGGCAAAGCCGCACCTGTGTTTACATTGGTGAGGCTAAATTCTATAATGTTATCACTTTTATCTACGACAGTAGCTTTCAGGATCATTTTTTTAGTTTTGTCAACATACACCGTTACCTGCTTAAAGTTTTTTCTTTTATCAGTAGGATACATCACAATCTGGTGAGAAGATCCTTCGCTTGAAACCAGTTTATACGTGAAATCCTGGTCGTAAAAGTTGGAAAGTAATTTTTGTGGCGTAAGCATCTTGGTGTCTTCATTGTCCACATCTGCAACAGTTACCTCATCTTCACCATTAAAATTCCACACTTTACTTCCATCGCAAAAGATCTCTGTACTTCCCTGTTTCAGGTAATATTTCTGGCCTTTAATATTAATGACCCCTTTGGCAGAACCTTTTACAGTTTTGTTCCTGTCTTTTGTAGTGTAAGAGAAATTGGCAGTAATGCCTTTGAACGTTTTTATTTTGGCGCTTACTTCATCTAGCACTTTCTTAGCGTTTGGATCATTCTGGGCATTGGCAAGAACACTCAATCCTGTAAACATCAATAACAGGAGATAGATTTTTTTCATTTTCTTCTTTTTTGGGTTTGCAAAAATAGACGATTAATCAGTCGTATTAAATCTTCTTTTTATTTACACTGAGCATTAATCAATTTTGCTGCCTTATTTTTTTTCTACAGTGGGGCAGCGGTGTTTTATGTATTTATTAACTGACCGATAAGGCCACGGGAATTTTCTAAACGATAATTTGCCGGAATAACATAATTTTGCGCACTTTATGAGATTTTTCCTGAGCGTTATCACAGCCCTTGTATTGTTTACTTCCTGTGCGTCAAAACTTGGTAAAGTTTTGAAAAGCAAGGACAATGAGTATAAGTTGAAAATGGCTGAACAGTATTATGTTCAGAAAAAATACATGAATGCCCAACAGGTATTTGAAGATGTAATGCCTTATTTCCGGGGTAGCGATAAGTACGAGGATATGTTTTATAAGTACACGTATTGCGCTTATTACCAGAAAGACTACATGAATGCGGAGAGCCTTTTCAAAACCTATACAGAAAATTTTCCAAATAGTGTAAGGCTGGAAGAATGCGAGTATATGCGCTGTTACTGCTACTACAAGCAATCGCCCAAAGTCGATCTTGATCAGACAGCCACTTCAAAGACTATTTCGCTTATGCAGGCGTTTATAAATACGCACCCGCAGTCAGAACGAGTAAAGCAGGCCAATTTAATTATGGATACCTGCAGGGCAAAACTGGAAATGAAAGAATTTAAAGCGGCTCAGTTGTATTACGATATGGGTGGTTACAATTACAGGGCAGCCGCAATCGCTTTCAGCACACTTATGGATGATTACCCCGATTCTGAAAAAGGCGATGAATACAAGCTGCTGACGATAAAAGCATATTATAAATATGCTGAACTCAGTGTTGTTGACAAACAGCAAGAACGTTTTGAAAAAGTAATATCCGAGTGCAACGACTTTAAAGAACGCTTTGCCGGCAGTAAACTGGCACCTGAAGCAGAAGCGTACAAAGCGATGTCTGAAGGAAAAATTAAAGGCTTAACAAAAAATACAATCAAATGAATAAATTAAGGAAGCATATGAGCGCCAATACAACCAATGTTGTAGAGGCAAAAAACCTGCTCGATATAAAGGCGCCAACAGGCAACCTTTACGAATCAATTTCCATTATTGCCAAGAGGGCAAACCAGATCAACATTTCTTTAAAAGAAGAATTGCATAACAAACTGGAGGAATTTGCCAGCCATACAGATAGCCTTGAAGAAATTCATGAGAATAAAGAGCAGATCGAAATCTCAAGGGCTTACGAAAAAATGCCTAACCCGTCAATTCTTGCAACACAGGAATTCCTCGAGAACAAGGTATACTACCGTAAAAATGATGATGATCTTTTCAGATAACTGATCATTAATATTCCAATATTATTACAAAACGACAGCGCATGCTGTCGTTTTTGTTATTTTAGCCGCGGCTTATGCTGGGTTTTGGGTTTATGGACCCGGCAGCGGTAAACAATGGCATCGTCCCTTGCGTCGCACTCTTGTACTGCAGGAACATTATTCAACAGGAAGCGGCAATCGTGCATTATGAAAGGTTTGTACCTGGCGCGGGGTGTTTTTCCGGAACGCTGCAGCCGCCATAACAACGGAACGTTGAAACGAGCGTGGCAACAGGCGATGCCCACAGAACCAAAGATGACAAACAAAATCTTACCAAACCGAAATATGCTCAAAGGCAAAAAAATATTGTTGGGTATTACAGGCAGTATTGCAGCTTACAAAGCCATTCTGCTGGTACGGCTACTTGTAAAAGGAGGCGCAGAAGTAAAAGTTGTAATGACAAATGCTGCCAAAAGCTTCGTATCGCCGCTTGTACTTTCTACATTGTCAAACAACAAAGTACTGGTTGATCTTTTTGATGAAGACACCTGGGCCAATCATGTAATGCTCGGCCGCTGGGCAGACGTAATGGTAATAGCCCCTGCCAGTTGTAATACGCTGGCCAAAATGGCCAGCGGCCAGTGTGATAATCTTTTACTGGCTGTGTATTTATCTGCCACCTGCCCGGTGGTTGTATCTCCGGCTATGGATGAAGACATGTGGCACCACGCCTCTACGCAGCGGAATATTAATTTGTTGCGGTCTTATGGCAATAGTATTCTCAACGTGGAAAAAGGAGAGCTGGCAAGCGGCCTTATTGGCGAAGGCAGGATGGCTGAGCCGGAAACCATTGTGCAATACCTCACAGAAAATTTTTTCAGGGAAAAAACACTTGCCGGGAAAAAAGTACTGGTTACTGCCGGCCCAACCTATGAAGCAATAGACCCGGTTCGTTTTATTGGAAACCACTCCTCTGGTAAAATGGGTTTTGCTTTGGCAGAAGCTTTTTACCTGCAGGGTGCTGACGTGGAGCTTGTAACAGGCCCTACCAGCCAGCGCACCAGTTATGCCGGTATAGCTGTAACAGGCGTAACCAGCGCACAAAGTATGTATGAAGCCTGCACCGCTCTTTTTCCGGGTGTTGATATTGCGGTGATGAGCGCGGCGGTAGCAGACTATAAACCAATTGAAGTTGCCATAGAGAAAATTAAGAAGACCAACGAAGATTTAACAATACAACTGTCTAAAACAAGAGATATTTTAAAATCTTTGGGTGAAGAAAAAAAGCCCGGACAGTTATTGGTAGGTTTTGCGCTCGAAACAAATAATGAACGTGCTTACGCGCAAAGCAAGTTACAGGCAAAAAATGCAGATATGATCGTATTGAACTCGCTGCGTGACAAAGATGCCGGGTTTGGTCATGATACCAATAAGGTTACTGTTTTTGACAGGGATGGCAACGAGTATAACCTGAGCCTTGCCAGCAAACAGGCCATTGCTGCCGATATTGTAAACATCATTATACAAAAGCTACATGCGTAAAACCCTTTTGATCATAACACTACTGGTTACTGCAACATGTACCCGTGCACAGGAGATACAGGCCAAAGTAACAGTACTGGCACAGCAATTAAGCACCACTACCAATAAGAACATCTTCAGAACATTACAAACGCAGTTGACCAATATGATCAACAACCGGAAGTGGACAAAAGATGTTTTTCAGACGCAGGAAAAAATACAATGCAATTTTCTGCTGAATATTTCCAGCGTGCAGGATGACAATGTGTATAAAGCAACACTTACCGTTCAGGCTGCCAGACCAATTTACAATGCCAGTTATCAAAGCCCGCTTGTAAACTTCCAGGACGGGGATTTTACGTTTAAATACGTGGAGTACCAGCCGGTAGAATTTAATGAGGCAAGAGTAGGGGGTAACGATCCGCTGGCCGGTAATCTTACCGCTGTATTTGCCTATTACGTTTACATTATTCTTGGCCTGGATTACGATTCTTTTGAAGCCAAAGGTGGTGAGCAATACTTTCAGAAAGCATTGAATATTGTTACGAATGCGCCAGAATCGAGAGACATAAGCGGGTGGAAAGCATTTGACGGAAACAGGAACAGGTACTGGCTTTCCAATAATCTTAATACGGCCCGCTACAACCAGATACATGATATTTTGTATGCGTATTTCCGGTCGGGTTTAGATATGCTTTACCAGGACCAGGCGGCAGCAAGAAACAGCATGCTGGCCACACTGGGCAGCCTGGCTGATTTTATTCAGCAAAATCCAAACACGATGATCGTTCAGTTCTTCCTGCAAAACAGGAGCGATGAACTGATCGGCATTTTTAAAAAGGCAGACCAGCTTACCAAAACAAAGGCTGCGGAATTATTAACCAAGATTGATGTTGCCAATACTACCAAATACAGAAACGAATTAAAATAATGCGTAAAATTTTTATAGTAGTGGCGGTTATTTTTGCAGCTTGCTCATCACCCAACGAGATACCGGATGATGTACTCGGCATCAATGAAATGAAACCGATAATGTGGGATATGTTGCGTGCAGGCTCGCTTGCTCAAAATCTTTCGGGTATTGATACTGTAAAGATCCGCGATATTTCGACCAACAGTTACCAGCAGATCTTTCAATTGTATGGTATATCCAAAGAACAATTTTACGATAGTTACCAGTATTATATAGAGCATCCTGATAAACAAAAAATACTCCTCGATTCTGTTGTGGGCTATGCCAACAGGAAAAGGATGGAACTGTTCCAGAATATGCATGCGCAATAGTTTGATTGCGCCGTAAAAACTGTTTCTAAAGTGGCCACGCTATGCAGTATCGTTGCTGAAAAGCGATATAGTGTACAAGTGAGTGACACAACCGGTGCTGAAAAATGTTGCTGCAGCCGGTTTCCAAAAAAATGAACTGCTTTAATCCTGCCTGCTTCAATACATTTGTACAGAAAATTTGCCTGCCATGAATAAAGTATTTGCTAACGCTACAGAGGCTGTTTACGACATACAAGACGGTAAGACGATCATGCTTGGCGGTTTTGGCCTTTGTGGTATACCGGAAAATGCCATCAGTGCACTGGTTGCAAAAGGCATAAGCGGGTTAACCTGCATATCAAACAATGCCGGCGTGGATGATTTTGGGCTGGGCCTGTTGCTGAAAACAAGACAGATCAGGAAAATGATCAGCAGTTATGTAGGTGAAAATGCAGAGTTTGAAAGACAGTTACTAAGCGGAGAACTGGAAGTTGATCTTGTTCCGCAGGGTACACTGGCTACACGCATACAAATGGCTGGCATGGGCATTCCTGCGTTTTTTACACCTGCCGGCTACGGAACTGAAATAGCACAGGGTAAGGAAACGCGGGAGTTTGACGGCAAGATGTATTTAATGGAACATGCGCTGCATGCAGATTTTGCACTGGTAAAAGCCTGGAAGGGTGATACGATGGGGAACCTTGTTTTCAGGAAAACAACAAGAAATTTTTCTACTTCCATGGCCAAAGCCGGCAACATCACCATAGCTGAAGTAGAGGAACTAGTAGAGCCGGGCATGCTGGAGCCCGATGAAATTCATGTTGCGGGCGTATATGTACACCGTATTTTCAGGGGCAGCAACTATGAAAAACGTATAGAAAGGAAAACGACGTGTATACAATAATCAGGGATGTTGCTTTTCAATTTTTTCATGCGTTTTAAGGTATACAGGTAATGCAGCCGAACCATACCAGCCAAACAAATCCGCATCAAGCAGGCCTGCGTGTACAGCAGGGTCTGTATCAATTAACGCTTTTGCTTTTTCTATTGTGTCTACATTGAGTATAAAAATACCGCGGTAATTTTTGTTATTCTTTGCCAGCGGCCCTGCAACAACCAGTTTGTTTTCTTTTGCAAGCCTGCCTATATTTTGCATGTGCCCGCCAAAGAGGCTGTCAACCGTTGCTTTATTGTCGATTGTAGCAGGCCCCGTTTTCAGCATTACCAGCACATACATTTTCATACCATACTCATCTGCGCCTAAAGATTTGGCCAGAGAAGAATCATACAATGGGTTTGTTGATTGTGCGTTGGTGTTAGCCAGGTATAACAGGCATGTAAGCAGTATGATGAGCCGTTTCATAAGCCATGTTTAGCGGGTTATTTATAATAAAGTGTGGTAATAAATATACGCTAAAAAGGGCCATCATCAATTGTACTGAACAATAGAAAGAGCTTTGTATTTTCTTTCCAGTTTGCTGATCTGGTTAAGCTGCTTTTTTAGCTGGGACAAACTTTTTCCCCGGTGAAAGGCTCTGGCAAAAAGATGCTTCTCCAGTTTTAGCTGCTGCTGTACCCGCATAAACTCAAAATCGTATAGTATAGACTGCATACAGAAAATTTACACACACCTTTTAAGGTGGTTGAAGTTAAATGCATTGCATATTATACAGCAACAGCCTTGGCTGAACAGGAAAATTCAATGGCTATGTATGCAGTAAAAACTACTGAAGCGGATTGCACAAAAATGCCTGGTGCAAGTGCGCCAGGCATTTTAAAAACACAAACCTCGTAAGCCGGATTCTGTTTCAACACTATCATTTATCTGCGATAAACATTACTGTTTACCTGTAGCTGCCTACCCTGGCTCATCAGGCGGGCCGCCCTCGGGCGAGCCTATACATGGCATTACAGCATCCAAGGTTTACCCGTACGGTATATTACTATACCATACTGTGAGCTCTTACCTCACATTTTCACCCTTATTCTGCGTTGGCAGAACGGTTATTTTCTGTGGCACTGTCTGTTTCCGGCGTATACCGGAACCCGGCGCTTAACCGGTGGATTTACCCTATGCTGTCCGGACTTTCCTCTTTGTAAACAAAGCGATAGTTCGGGTTTGTGCAATTGCAAAAATACAGTAAGAAAATGATGGAGCCGGCAGTAGTATTTTATGGCATCGTCCCTTGCGTCGCATTACGTTCATCTGTATAACCCATGGCATCAATACTGGAAGTAAATCTCCGTAGCGCCATATCCATATTGCGGGTGGTATTGGTTAATAAAATATCGCACTTCTTTTTTCGACTTAAGTATGTCATGTATCTCATCCCTGAGTTTGCCGCTGCCCACACCGTGAATAATGGTAAGGCCAGGTTGCAGGTGAGCCACGGCAAGATCGTACCATTTTTCAAACTCGTTCAGTTGCATGGTAAGAATTTCAAAGTTGCTCATATGGCTCCAGTTGTCTGAAAGTTTTTCCATATGCAGGTCCACCACACTCCTGGGCGAAGGCAGGTTTTGCCTGGCTTTTTTTGCCTCGTAGGCAGTAAACTGTTTGTGAACGCCGGTTGGAACATCAGGTTTGTCATCAAACGCCTTATCCGGGTATGTTTCAAAGAGTTTAAAACTGATGGTAGGCTCGTTCTTCTCTTTCATCTCTTCCACTTTTTGAAAAAGTTGTCTGGCCTTTAATTTCACGGATGCCTCGTAGAACTCCGCCTTGTTTTTGACTGGTGTTATAAGCGAGAATTCAAAAAGAAACGAAGGGCTGTCGTTAAAGTCGGCAAACGAAAGATCATGCAGGTAGAAGTCATGGAAGGCTGTTACTTCGTTTGCTAGTTCAAAAGAAGGGTTGCCAAAAAAATGTTGCTCATAATTAAACTTATAGCCGGTATCTGTTCTGTTTACTACGTGAATTTTAAAAAGTTCCACCACTTCATCGCCAAACTCATCAATAGTAAATTTTGGTATCAGTGAAAGCCATACACCGGTGGTGGCTTTTATTTCGGCTGGTTTCGCTTTTGTTTTTTCCCTGGGAATATCTTCCACGAACTTCTTTTCTTTCTTAGGCTGAAAGATATTTTTCTTTTCTGTAAACCGTTTGAAATATGGAAAATCAATCTGGTCCATGTACGATGGAAATCTAACGCCACGCACTTCCACCATTACCATTTTGTTGTTGATGATCTCAACTACTTTGCCTTCTTCATTGGTATGCAAAACAACAATGTCATCACCTACCTGGTATTTCATCTTCTTTTGTTTATTAATGTGCAAAATTAAGCACTAATGAAATGCGTACAGGTAGCCGCTTACAGACAGCTTTACAAAAGGTGTAATTTGATATTTATGCTTTTGCCAGCCTGCTTTTCCTGTAGCCGTACAAAAAATAAATTGACAAACCAATAGCCATCCAGATAAGAAAATACATCCACGATACCGCAGGTATTTCAATCAGCAGGTAAGAACAAAACAATACACCCAATATTGGGATTAACGAGTAGTTGCGTATAAAAGTTAATACGCTCAATACTGCAGCCAGCACAATAAAAATAACAAACAGGATCTCCTGCAGGTTATCACTGCCCAGGTTTTGTACACTTGAAATTATCCTGTCTTTAGAGAAAAAAGCAAAGAGTACAAATAGTAATGGCACAATTACCTTTCCGTTTATGTATGGCAGTTTAAACTTACCCGTAGAATTGCCGGTTAAATTGGCAATTCTTGGCAAGGTTAACACTCCGCCGGACACAAGTACAAATGCAAACAGTGTTCCTATACTCGTAAGATCTGTCATTAAAGAACTCCTCATAAACAAAGAAGGTACGGCAACCAGTATACCTGTTATAATAGTAGAAAACCATGGCGTCTGGTATTTCGGGTGAACCTTTCCAAAAGCTTTTGGCAGTAATCCGTCACGGCTCATGCTCATCCATATACGCGGTTGTCCCAGTTGAAAAACCAGCAACACACTGGTGGTGGCAACAACAGCACTTACAGAAACAATATAGCCGATCCAGTTTTGGCCAACCCTTTCAAAAACAAAAGCAAGTGGGTCAGATACATTCAATTCTGAATAGTTTACCATGCCGGTTAGCACAAAAGCTACAAGGATATACAGCACAGTACATATAACCAGTGAATATATCATACCCCGGGGAAGATCCCTTTGCGGGTTGCGGCATTCTTCTGCCGTGGTGGAAATGGCATCAAAACCAATATACGCATAGAAGACGGCAGATACGCCTTTTAATACACCACCAAAGTCATTTGGCATAAAAGGGTTCCAGTTGCCCGGTTCTACAAAGAAAAAGCCTACAATAATTACAAAAATGATGACGAGTATTTTGAAGATCACCAGGAAATTGGTCATCTTTTTACTTTCTTTCATGCCTATATAGGTAAGCGCGCTGATAAGGCATACGATGATGAACGCTGGTATGTTCAAGAAGATATGTTTGCCGGCAATTACCGGTGCATTGTTCCATGTGTCGTAGGCAAACTGCATTGTTTTGTCAAGTGCGCCGCCTGCATTGAGTGTTTCCTGCGCTTTGGTAAAAGCCTCTTTTGCACTGCCTGGGTCTGTAATCATCCAGCCGGGTAAATGAAGGCCAAAGCCTTCGAGCAGGTTATTAAAATAACCGCTCCAGGAAATAGCTACCACAATATTACCTATCGCATATTCAAGTATGAGTGCCCAGCCAATGATCCATGCAATAATTTCTCCAAACGATACATAAGCGTAAGTATACGCACTGCCTGCAATAGGCACACGGCTGGCAAACTCGGCGTAGCACAGCGCAGAGAAGCCGCATGTTACCGCTGTTATAATAAAGAGCAGGGAAATACCCGGGCCGCCGTCAAAAGCGGCCTTGCCTATAGTAGAGAATATACCCGCACCCACCACCGCGGCTATACCCATAAAGGTGAGGTCTTTTACATTCAACACTTTTTTTAAGCCACCGCTATGTCCGTGCCCATCGTCCAAACCGGCTTCTGCATCTTTGACAATTTTTTCAATAGATTTTTTTCGGAAAAGTGAGTTAGACATAATAAGGAGTGGTTTAAAGCGGTCAAATTATGCAAAATATAATATGCACACAAAATTTTGCATTGGAGCGCAGCAAGTTTTTATGAAACGCTTTGGCTGTTGTGCCTGGCAACTTCCATGCGTTGTATGCACAAAAAGCACGCTGCAGCCGCCATAACAACGGAACGCAAAAGTGAGTGACACAACAGGCGATGCCACAGTGCTCAAAAGCTGGTACCATCATACTCTTACCGCTAATCCATATTTTGCGTGCTTTAACAAACAACCTAACCAGCGTTATTTTCTAATCAATACATTTGCGCCAACCTTAATTAAAAACATAACTATGCACATTAAGATGAAACTTTCTATGGTAATGGGAGGCTTTTTGATGATGTCTGCCGCGGCAGATGCGCAGAAGGTCGACTTTACCGAATATGATTTACCCAATGGCTTACACGTTATTCTGCACCAGGACAAGTCTGCGCCTGTAGCGGCTGTTACTGTTTTTTATCATGTTGGTTCAAAAAATGAAGAAGTTGGCCGCACGGGTTTCGCGCATTTTTTTGAGCACCTTTTATTCGAAGGAACAGAGAATATTAAACGCGGTGAGTGGTCTACCATTGTTACTTCCAATGGCGGGCAGGATAATGCCACCACATCCCAGGACCGTACTTTTTACTATGAGCTATTCCCTTCTAACCAGCTCGAACTTGGTTTGTGGATGGAGAGTGAACGCATGCTGCACCCGGTAATCAATAACGAAGGTGTGGAAACGCAAAACGAGGTAGTAAAAGAAGAAAAACGCCAGCGTATAGATAACCAGCCTTATGGCCATTTCCTCGAAGAAGTATTTACAAGATTGTTTAAAAATCATCCGTACCGCTGGCAACCCATCGGTTCCATGGAAGACCTCGACGCTGCAAAGCTGGAAGAGTTCCAGGCGTTCTTTAAAAAATTCTATGTGCCCAACAATGCCACACTAAGTGTTGCCGGAGACATCGACATAGAACAAACAAAAAAATGGATCGCCAAATATTTTAACGACATTCCCAAAGGCGCAGATATTGTACAGCCAAAGATTGAAGAAGCACCTATTACAAAAGAAATTGTAGATACCGCGTACGATGCTAACATACAGATACCGGCCATCATGACGGCTTACCGCGTTCCCGGTCTTACATCTGAAGATTCAAAAGTGCTCGAGATGATCTCTAGTTATCTCTCGAATGGCGGTAGCTCAAAACTCTACCGGAAAATGGTTGACGATAAAAAGAATGCATTGCAGGTAGGCGCCTTCAATTATTCGCTCGAAGATTATGGAGCATACATTACCTATGCTTTGCCAAACAACAACACGCCACTTACAGACCTGTTGAAAGATATAGACGAAGAAGTGGCAAAATTGCAGACTGAGCTCATCAGCGAGCAGGATTACCAGAAATTATTGAACCAGTTCGAGAACGAATTTGTAAGCGCCAACACACGCATGCTCGGCGTTGCAGAAAACCTGGCAGATGGGCATGTGTATTTTAAAAACACCGGCCACATTAATGATGAGTTGAATGCTTATAAAAAAATTACACGTGAGCAGATAAGAGAAGTAGCCAAAAAATACCTCAATCCAAACCAACGTGTAACGTTGTACTATTTACCCGAAGCTAAAGGCACTAATTAATTTTTATGAGCCCGGCAGCAGTACATGTGGCATCGCCTGTTGCGTCGCACTCTTGTACTAATGAGCATTGCTGAGCCGGAGCGCACAGTATACTGCCAGCGCTTCTATTAGCAAAAGGAAAATAGTTAATCATTACAATTTCTTTCAAACAAGTTATACAATGAAACAAATAATTATAGCAGCCACCGGTTTATTGTTTACCACAGTAACAATGGCGCAATCAGCAGTCGACAGAAGTGTAAGACCCAAGCCGGGTCCTGCACCGGCTATTGCCATTAAAGATCCCGTTATTTATAAACTTGCAAATGGCATTACCGTTTTGGTAGTAGAAAATCATAAACTGCCAAAAGTAACCGCCACCTATTCAATAGATGCAGGCCCGGTAACCGAAGGCAGCAAAGCTGGAACGCTCGATCTTATGGGCGGCATGCTTGCAGAAGGTACAACAAAAATGAGCAAAGCGGAATTTGATGAGGCAGTAGACCAGATGGGTGCAGATGTAAGCCTTGGTTCATCAGGCGGCAGCGTAGGAGCGCTTACCCGTTATTTTGATAAAGCCTTTACATTAATGACAGATGCATTAAAAAGCCCTGCATTCAAACAGGAGTCTTTCGATAAAATCAAAACCCAAACCTTAACAGGCATAAAGTCGAATGAAAAAAGTGCAAAAGCCATTTCTGCAAATGTGGTAGGCGCTCTGTCATTTGGTGCTGATCATCCGGCCGGCGAGTTTACTACCGAGACTTCTGTAAACAGCATTACGCTTGATGACATCAAAAAAGCCTACGCTAAATATATCACGCCATCGCGTGGCTACCTGACCTTCGTTGGAGATATTACACCTGCCCAGGCTAAAGCTCTGGCTGAAAAAACGTTGGGTAACTGGAAAGGCACTGCATTATCACTGGAGCAACTGAAAACAGTTAAGAACCCTGCCAAAACAGAGATCGATATAGTAGACGTACCAAATGCGGTACAAAGCGAAATAACGGTTACAAACCTCGTGTTATTACCAATGAGCAGCCCAGACTATTTCCCGGTATTGCTTACCAACCAGATACTCGGCGGTGGCGCAGATGCAAGACTATTTCTCAACCTGCGTGAAAAACATGGCTTTACTTATGGCAGTTACTCCAACATAGGTTCTGGCCGTTTTCAGTCCAGGTTCAGCGCTACAGCTTCTGTACGCAACGATAAAGTTGACAGTGCAGTGGCCGAAATACTTACTGAACTTAACCGTATAAGAACAGAGAAAGTTTCTGCTACCGAACTTGCCAATGCAAAAGGAATTTATAACGGATCATTTGCATTGGGTTTGGAAAACCCGGCACGTACGGCTTCATTTGCAAGCAACATTATCATCAATGACCTGCCCAAAGATTTTTACAGAACATACCTGCAAAAGATCAATGCGGTAACTGTTGAAGACGTGCAGCGCGTGGCTCAGAAATATTTTAGCTATAACGATACAAGAGTTGTGGTGGTAGGTAAAGCTGAAGCGGTAAAGCCCGGTCTTGCAAAACTTGGGTACGATGTAAAGATGTATGACAAGAATGCAAAGCCTGTTGAAGCAAAAGCAAATGCAGCGGTAAACATGACCGCCGACCAGATCATCGATAAATACATAACTGTATCAGGCGGCGCAGACGAATTAAAAAAGATCAATTCAATATCTTCTACGGGCACACTGGCAGTGCAGGGCATGCAGCTGGATGCTACATCTAAAAGAATGGCGCCAAACAAAGAGTTGATGGAAGTTTCAATGAATGGCCAGGTTGCAATGAGAACTGCTTTCGACGGTGAAAAAGGTTACCAGTCGCAAATGGGTAATAAGATGGATTTTGATGCAGACCAGCTAGCAAAAAAGAAAGAGATCAAAGGTTTGTTTCCACAGATGTATTATAAAACAGCGGGCTATAAACTGGAAGTTACCGGCACTGATAAAGTGGGCGGCGCTGATGCATATAAAGTAAAAATTGTGTCACCTTCCGGCGCTGAGGCGGTTGAGTATTATGATGTGGCAACCGGAAATCTTGTAAAAGAAGAAGCTGTTGAAAAACAGGGAGGCATGGAAATACAACGCAGTGTTGAATATGCCAATTTTAAAAAAGTTGGTAATGTTCTTTTGCCTTTTACTTTTAACATATCTGTACAGGCGGCGCAGGGCAGCCAGGATCTTGTAATGGAAATAAGTGAATATAAAATAAACGAAGGCGTAACTGACGCAGACTTTAAATAAGCTGCCACTTTTGTTTTGATAAAGCAGTTCAGCAATGAACTGCTTTATTTTTTTCGGCGCTTTTCACAGCCTTGTTTCATTGTTATAGCGCCTATCTTTGTTTCATTAATCAGAAATTGCCATGAATGAAAAATTTGTTGCACGGATAAAAGCAGAACTTACAGAAATAGAAGCCGCCGGCCTGTATAAAAAAGAAAGAATTATTACCAGCGAACAGGGTGCGGAAATAATTGTGGGCGGTAAAACGGTGTTGAATTTTTGTGCCAATAATTACCTCGGTCTCTCATCTCACCCAAAAGTTATTGAAGCTGCGCATAAAGCAATTGACAGTCATGGTTATGGCATGAGCAGCGTACGTTTTATTTGCGGTACACAGGATATACACAAAGAACTGGAAGCAAAACTTGCGCAGTTTCTAGGTACAGAAGATACAATTTTATATGCCGCTGCATTCGATGCCAATGGCGGTGTTTTTGAACCTTTGTTCAACGAGCAGGATGCCATCATTTCAGATGCACTTAACCATGCGTCTATTATTGATGGCGTGCGTTTGTGCAAAGCAGTGCGCTACCGCTACGAGCACAATAACATGGAAGACCTTGAAACAAAATTGCTCGATGCTGCTCACTTGCGCAGCCGCATTATTGTTACAGATGGTTCTTTTAGTATGGATGGCACCATTGCCCAGTTAGATAAAATCTGTGACCTCGCCGATAAGTATGACGCTATTGTAATGATTGATGAATGTCATTCATCCGGCTTTTTGGGTAAAACAGGCCGTGGCACGCATGAGTACCGCGGTGTAATGGGCCGCATAGATATCATAACCGGCACACTTGGTAAAGCGCTAGGCGGAGCAAGTGGTGGTTTTACAAGCGGTCGTAAAGAAATTATCGAGATGCTGCGCCAGCGCTCAAGACCGTATCTTTTTTCTAATACGGTTGCGCCAAGCATTGTAGGTGCATCTATCGCCGTGCTGGATATGCTTACAGAAACCACCGAGCTAAGAGATAAACTGGAATACAATACGCGCTATTTCAGAACGCAGATGACGGCTGCCGGTTTTGATATTAAACCGGGCGATCACCCCATTGTTCCGATAATGTTATACGATGCGGTGGTTGCACAAAACTTTGCGGCAAAGCTGCTGGAAGAAGGCATTTATGTAATTGGTTTCTTTTACCCGGTAGTGGCGAAGGGCCAGGCGAGAATTCGTGTGCAGTTGAGCGCCGCGCATGAGCAACACCACCTTGATAAAGCAATCGCTGCATTTACAAAAGTGGGTAAAGAACTGGAGGTGCTAAAGTAAGCAGTGATTGTATAAGCTGGTTGAACCCTTGCCGCCTGAAGTGCTGCAGTACAAGTGTGCGACGCAAGTAAAGCTACATAGTAGCAATGCAGCCGGGTACAAAAAATATTAACTCTTGAGAGAAAAAAGCTGCGATGCAGCTTTTTTTGCGGGTAGCCACGCTGCAAGTACTGCAACCGTAAACACTGTAAAGGATACCAGCAAAAAATCCTGCAGGTGCATTTGCACGGGGTAGTAGTTAATGATAAAAGTGCTGCCGGTAAGTTCAATAAAATGAAATTGGAGTTGCAGGGTGCAAATGACCAATGCCAGCAACATACCAGCGCCGCCACCTACAATTGCCAGTACCAGGCCTGCACTTAAAAAGATGTTTTGAATACGTGTAGTGTGTGCACCCATGGCTTTAAGTACAGCAATGTCTTTTTGCTTTTCCAGTACCAGCATGGTTAGTGCGCCAATCATGTTAAACGCAGCAACTACAAGTATAAGAGAGAGAATACCATAAATCACCCACTTTTCAATCTGCATTACGCTGAACAAACTCTGGTTCTGCTCGTAGCGTGTACGCACTTTCATTTTATCGCCGGTAATGGCCGCCAGTTGTTTGCTGATTGCCGTTTCGTTACTGCCTGGTTTCAAAAGTATGTCCACACCGCTGTACTCTTCATTTTTCAGGTCGAGCATATATTGCATAAACCTGAGATTGGTAAATGCGTATTTATCATCAAACTCCTGCTGAATGGCAAATATGCCGCTGGTTACAACATTGTAAGAATGCATGGCCTCCAGGTTGTCAAACGTGTTGGCCTTCCTGTTGGGCAAATACACAATAAGATTAGACAGTTTATCCTGCGGGTCTGCACCTACAGCATTGCTGATGCCAGAGCCGGCAATAATGGCTGGCTCTTCATCGGTTCCAAGGTTGTATGTACCACGTTCAATATGCTTGCTCAGGTTACATACTTTATCGTAAGCAGCGTCTACGCCTTTCAGGTATACGATGGTCTGGTAATCACCATTCATCAGAACGGCTTTTTCTTCCACGAAAAAACTGATCTCGCCAATGCCCGGGGTAGCCGCAATTTTCTGCACCATATCAGGCGTAAAAGCTGCATATTTTCCTTTGGCAGGTGTAATGCGAATGTCTGAGTAAAAATCGCTGTAAAGGCCTTTAACAATATCTTCAAAACCGTTGAATACACTTAGCACTATGATAAGCGCGGCCGTGCCTACTGCAATAGCAAGCACGCTGATCCACGCAATGATGTTAATGGCATTGGCAGACTTTTTACTCCTGAAATACCGCCATGCAAAAAGGAAATTCAAGTGCTGAGATTTAGAAAATGAAACGGAAGTTAATCTATTTTGTACCGGGCAGCATTGCTACTATGTAACTGCGGTTGTGTCACTCACTTGTACGTCCGGTTCATTAGTCAGCAAGGCCACAATCATCGTGTAAACTGCATACAGCTTATGCGCCCACTGTTACAATACCTGTGTACGGTCATCAACTACAGCTTCGGTCTCAACAGTAGCATGTTTTTCTTCATCTTTTGTAGGGAAGAATTTTTTCTGCCACAGGAGCAGCGCAATCACACCGGCAGATATAGAAGCATCGGCCAGGTTAAAGACCGGTCTGAAGAATTCGAAACTTTCGCCACCCCACAGCGGAAACCATGATGGGAACGTTGCATCCGTAATGATGGGGAAGTAAAGCATGTCTACAACCTTGCCATGCAAAAAGGTAGCATAATTATGCTCGGTAAAAGCCTGGGCAATAAGGTATGGCTGGCTTTCACTGAATATAAGTCCGTAAAACATACTGTCTATCAGATTACCCAGTGCGCCGGCATAGATGAGAGCCGCACAAACAATGAACCCGCGGTGGTATTTTTTGCGGATAATGGTACGCAGGTAAAACGTACCAAAAATTACGGCCACCAAACGAAAAAGAGTAAGGATGATCTTGCCAAAATCACCGCCAAATTTCCAGCCCCAGGCCATTCCTTCATTTTCCACGAAATGCAGCCTGAACCAACTGCCGATTACATTGTGTTCCTCGCCAAGATAATAGCCGGTTTTAATGTATACTTTCAGCAACTGGTCGGCAAGTAAAATGCCTGTGATGATTAATGCAACGTGCTTACCCTTCACGATTAAATAAAATTTGCGGCAAAGATAAGGGAAATGCATGCTGCCCTTTAGTACCTTAACAAATGGTTTTTCGCCTCGCTTCTTTACGCATAATTTCAATTTTTCTACGCCGGAATTGTTTATCTATGCAGGTATAATTCTTAACCATGAAGGCTTTGCGCTTTTTAGTGATCCTCAGTTTCACCGTCCATATTTCCTGCGCACAGGCGCCAAAAGACAGCTATACCAAGATTGAGCAAATGATCCCCATGCGGGATGGTACCAGATTATACACGGCCATATACATTCCAAAAAACAATGCCGGAAAGTTGCCTTTTCTGATGGTGCGTACACCATATTCCTGCCAGCCCTACGGTAAAGACAATTTACCTTCCCGGTTGGGGCCAAACATGTTGTTTAAAAATGAACCTTATATTTTTGTTTACCAGGATGTACGTGGCCGCCACATGAGCGAAGGCGTGTTCCGTGAAATGACGCCTTATATACCAGGTAAAAAAACAAACAAAGACGTAGACGAAAGCAGCGATACTTACGATACCGTAGACTGGTTGCTGAAGAATATTGACAACAACAATGGCAAAGTTGGTATATACGGTATTTCGTACCCCGGATTTTATGCCACCGCCGCCCTGCCAAATGCGCATCCTGCAATTAAAGCTGTATCTCCGCAGGCGCCCGTTACAGATGAGTTTGAGGGAGATGATGCCTACCACCGGGGCGCATTCTTTGTAATGGACAACTTCGATTTTATGAATTTTTTTGATGCCCCTAGAAGCGCACCCAGGGCAGACAACCCGCCCATCGATAAAAACCTTGAAATAAAAGATGCATATGATTTTTACCTGAAAGCCGGCGCATTATCCAATCTTAATACAAAATATTTTGGTGGCAAAAGCAACATTTGGAATGAATACCTGGCGCATGCAACGAAAGATGCTTACTGGCAATCAAGAGACATCAGGAAACACCTGGTAAATGTAAAACCCGCTACACTGGTGGTTGGTGGCTGGTTTGATGCGGAAGATCTTTTTGGTGCATTGAACACTTACAGTACTATTGAAAGCCAGAATAAATCAAATGACAATAGACTGGTAATGGGCCCGTGGACACACGGTGCATGGGAACGCCAGAATTGGAACAGGTTTGTATCGTACAATTTTGAAAGCAACACTGCCGCATATTTTCAGCAGATGGAACTGGATTTTTTCAACTATCATCTGAAAGCAAAAGGAAATTTTGATGCGGGCGAGGCAACGATCTTCTTTACAGGCACCAATGAATGGAAGCGTTTTGCGCAATGGCCGCCGGCAGGAGTTAAAACACGAAAATTATTGTTGAATGCAAATCATCAACTGGAATTAAACGATGTGGCTACCACAGGCGCCGATGAATACGTATCAGACCCGGCGAACCCGGTACCCTACATAAATAAAATTGCCGGCGAGCGGCTGAGCGAATACATGGCGGCCAACCAGCAGTTTGCCGCTGTGCGCAACGATGTACTTTGCTACACTTCTGTTGTGCTCGATAAAGATATTACCCTGGCCGGGCCGCTAACGGCAAACCTGTCTGTAAGTATAACCGGTACAGACGCAGATTTTATTGTAAAGATTATTGATGTTTTGCCTGATTCTGCCGCCACGCAGCAATTGGTAAGAGCAGAGGTGTTAAGGGGAAAGTTTCGTAACAGCTTTAAAAAACCCGAACCTTTTAAACCGGGTAAAATAACGCCGGTAAAATTGCAACTCAATGATGTAGCGCACACTTTTAAAAAAGGACATCAGATTATGGTGCAGGTGCAGAGCTCATGGTTTCCGCTGGTAGACCGTAATCCACAGCAATTTTTAAACATACCTGCTGCAAAAGACACCGATTTCAAAAAACAGTCGATTAAAATTTTGCACAGCAGCCAGTATCCATCCTGGATCAGTTGCACCGAGCTCGAGTAAGCCAATCACACATAGGTTACCAGGGCTGGTCCTGACAAAATTGTGGTTTACAGGCAGGTTGTATCGCTGTCTTCGTGTTGCCCAATAAAGATCTAACCGTTGAAGAGTGCGACGCAACGGAAGCCAAATTCTGGTATTACAGCCGGGTTAATCATCAAAAAATACCCGTATTTACAAATCAGGTATTCTTTTTGGATAGGTAAAATGCCTTGCGAAGCATTTTTTTTTGCATTTTTGCAACAGGCACCATTTTAAAAACAGGCATGAAGCAAACGATATACAACCAGTTAACCGAGAAAAAAAGAGCAGGGCGCAAATCATTCACGGTGCTTATTGATCCCGATAAAGTTGATGGCGGTAAGATTGATAACCTTATAACCCTGGCTCTGGATGCTAAAGTGGACTATTTTTTTGTAGGTGGCAGCCTAGTTATTTCAAATTATCTTGATCAATGCATTCAGCACATAAAAGCGGCCTGTGACATTCCCGTGGTCCTTTTTCCCGGCGCACCATCGCAGGTTAGCAAATACGCAGATGCCTTATTGTACCTTTCTTTAATATCAGGCCGTAATCCCGAACTGCTTATTGGTCAGCACGTAATCAGTGCGCCGTTTGTAAAACAATCTGGCCTGGAAATAATGCCAACCGGCTATATGGTTATTGATGGTGGCGCACCAACAACAGTTTCTTACATTTCAAACGCATCTCCCATTCCGTCAGACAAAAATGAAATTGCCATGTGCACCGCTATGGCGGGCGAAATGCTGGGCATGAAGCTCATCTACATGGATTCCGGCAGTGGCGCCAAAAGGCCCGTTAGCGAGGCCATGATCGAAAAAGTGTCTGCCAGTATAGAAGCCCCGCTGATTGTGGGTGGCGGCATTACCGATCCTGAAAAAGCATACCTCAACTGCAAATCGGGTGCAGATGTTATAGTGGTGGGCAATGCAATTGAGAAAGACTCGTCTCTTATAAAAGAAATGAGCGATGCTGTTCACTCTGTTCCCGTATTGGTTTAATCGTTTTTTATTTTGGTAGCCGGCTGTAAACCGCTCTGCGGCTTCTCTTGCGTCGCACTCTTGTGCTGTATCTCATTATTCAGCAGTTCCGGGCACTACAGCGCACCTCCTTGCAAACAGCATCGTATGCAGGTACGTTTATGGTTGAGCTATATTGTTTCTATACCCTGGTACAGGGTACGCAGGCTTTGCATGCTTAACAATCTCATCCCTTCGGGCAAAAATCATAAACTTATCTTTGCGCCTGCAAGCTATCAATATGGAACTAAACAGGTACATTGACCATACCATTCTAAAGCCTACAACACTGGTTGCTGATATCGAAAAATTATGTAAAGAAGCCCGTGAGTATAATTTCGCGGCCGTTTGTGTGCCGCCACCGTTTGTAAAAAAAGCAAAGCATTTACTGGAAGGGTCTGGCGTTAAAACCGCAACGGTAATTGGTTTTCCTTTTGGTTACTCAGCCACAGAGGCAAAAATTGCGGAGGTGCTGCTGGCTATTGTAGATGGTGCAGACGAGCTGGACATGGTGATTAATCTGATAGCGCTCAAAAACAATGACTGGGAATACCTCGCAAACGAAATCAATCATATAATGCCTATAGTACGGCAAAAGCAGAAAGTCATCAAGATCATCATAGAGTCAGGCATATTGACCAACGAGGAAATTACCAGGTGTTGCGACTTATACGGTGCTGCCGGCATAGATTATTTGAAAACTTCCACAGGCTATGCAGAAGCCGGCGCCACGGTAGAGGCTGTAAAGCTTTTTAAAAAGCACCTGCCTGCTGCTGTAAAAATAAAAGCTTCAGGCGGTATAAGAACCTACGGTTTTGCCCGGGAGCTGGTAGAGGCAGGAGCGGAACGGCTGGGCTGCAGTGCTGGAGTTTCGATCATGCAGCAGGCGTCGGACGATTCAACAGATTATTAAACCAATCAATATTAATTTTATTTTTAGCTGTATAAAAAATTATATATGTGCCGATCGTCGTTATTAATACTATTCTGCTGTTTTATTGTTTTTAAAGCCGCGGCCACAGATACGGTTATTATCCATAAAGATGCAAGGCTGGACGTATTAACGGCAAAACAGGCGGCGGTAAACAAATTAACGGCTAAAATGACAAGCAATGGCCAGTACAAGGGTTTCAGGTTACAGGTACTTAACAGCCGCAGCAGGGATGAAGCTTTTAAAGCAAAGTCAGACCTCCTGCAAATGTTTCCTGATCAGAAATCGTATGTACTTTTTCAATCGCCATATTTTAAAGTAAGGATCGGGAATTTTTATGAAAAGGCTGAAGCGATTTCTTTTAAATCGCAGTTATCAAAGAAATATCCCCAGAATGCTTACGTTGTAGAAGATATCATTGAATATACCCCTGGAGAGGATGAAGAAGATCCCGCGGTCAACTAGCGCGAAACCATTACATATGCTAAAAGAGAAGATCAATACCCTGGTAGCACAATACAGCGAAACATTTATTGCTATCCGGCATCATTTACATGCAAACCCGGAATTAAGCTACCAGGAATTTGCCACGTCTTCCTTTATACAACAGCAACTTGAAGTTTTAGGTATTCCTTTTACGGTTATTGCTACAACCGGCGTTGTAGCCACGATTGAGGGCAGAAATCCCGGCAGCAGGGTTATTGCCTTGCGTGCAGACATGGACGCTTTGCCGATAAGAGAAGAAAATGACGTAGCATATAAATCACAGCAGCCTGGTATCATGCATGCCTGCGGGCACGATGTGCATACAACCTGCTTACTGGGTGCAGCAAGAATATTGCATGAGTTAAAGAATGAATGGGAGGGAACTCTGAAACTGGTTTTCCAGCCCGGCGAAGAAAAAAACCCCGGTGGTGCCAGCCTCATGATAAAAGAAGGTGTACTGGAAAGCCCGGTGCCGCAGGGTATTGTAGCGTTGCACGTAAACCCGTCTCTTGATACCGGACATCTCAGTTTTCGCAGTGGCCGCGTAATGGCCAGTGCAGATGAGATATACATCACTATAAAAAGTAAAGGCGGCCATGCTGCCGCTCCACATCTTACTGCAGATACTATACTTGTGGCTTCTCAGGTAATTGTAAGTCTGCAACAGGTTATCAGCCGTAACAATAATCCTTTTTCACCGTCGGTTTTATCAATCTGCTCTTTCCAGGGTGGCAACACAACCAACGTTATACCGAGCGAGGTGAAATTAATGGGAACGTTCAGGGCGATGGATGAAGAATGGCGTTTCAAAGCGCATGAACTTATACGAAAGCAAACAACGGGCATTGCCAGTGCAATGGGCGCAGAAGCGTATATACATATTGATGTAGGCTATCCCGCTGTAGATAATGACGCAAGGTTGACCGCAGCTGCAAAAGCGCTTGCGGCTGATTATGTAGGCGCACGGTTTGTCTCCGAAACTGAAATGAGGATGGGTGCTGAAGATTTCGGTTATTACACACAAAAAATCCCAGGTTGTTTTTTCAGGCTGGGAGTAAGGAATGAAGAAAAAGGAATCATTCATAATGTTCATACACCCAGGTTTAACATAGATGAAGATGCGATTGCTACAGGCATTGGCGTAATGGCATGGCTCGGTGCTACACTTGCTGTTGAACCGGAACCCTCATAAACAACACATGACAGAATTGTACATAAGAAAAAGGCTTGTGAAGCCGTTTTTCATGCTTTCGTGGTTTTGCATATTTTGCACTGCTGTAAACGCACAGCAGCGTGCTATAGACAGTCTTTCCCGTTTACTCAACTATCACACAAAGGAAGACTCTGTACGGGTAGACCTGTTAATCAAATTGTCAGGCTATTACCAGGGCGTTAACCTTGGCAATGCAGAGATTTATGCCACCAAAGCACTTCACCTCGCTGAAAAGATAAAGTCACACAATTCCATATTCGCGGCAATGTCCCAGTTGGGTAGTGTGTACTCCTGGCAAAGACAGTCTGCAAAAGCATTGAATATTTATTTCCGTGAACTGGAACTGGCAGAAAAGACCCGCAACGAGTTCTGGCAGCAGGATGGTTACCTTGGTATGGCTTACGTATACGAACTGGAGAATGAATGGGATAAAGCATTACAATACACTTTGAAAGCCCTCCCTTATGTAGACAAATTAAACGATTCTTTTGTAAGGGCTTCCGCATATACAAACCTCGGTTCTGAATATCTTGGCCTGGGAGACACAGAACAGGCCCAGCATTACCTGAAGAGTGCCGCCCAATACTACCTGGAAAATGAATACTACGATCAGTACGCCAATAACGAGATCAACCTTGCCAAAGTGCATGTCGTTAAAAAGCAGTACGATTCTGCAAAGGTTCATTTCGAAATTGCTGATTCTGTTTTTTCAATGCTTGATGAGCCTTACCAGGTAGCCGATGTTTGCCAGCAAATGGGCGACATGTATGTGAAATCGGGCAATTACGGGCAGGCAAAAAAATACTACAGCAAAGCCATTGAGCACTACGACAAGAATGATATTTCTGAGGCAGATTATGCACTTGCTATGATGGGCCTGGGCGTGGTGGCTTTATCTGAGCAGAAATACGATATGGCGTCAGACATCCTGCACAAAGAATTCAGTAAGGTAAAAGCAGCAAACATTGCCGAGCAGGAACTCAATTACCTGCGTTATATGGCCAGGGTAGATTCGGCTAAAGGCAAATACCAGGAAGCATACGAACACATGCTGGAGTTTGCCGCTTTAAACGAAATTGCCTACAACGAGGAAAAAATAAAGGCTGCCCAAAAACTTGCCATAGAATCTGAAGTGCTGAAAAAAGACAAGGAAAATGAGCAGCTGAAAATGCAAAACAGCCTGCAGCGGAAAGTGGTCATCCTTATTGGTATTACAGGCATTTTATTATTGATCATCGGCATTTTTCTTGCCTCTATGTACCGGCAAAAAACAGTAGCGCTCGAGTCATTAAAAGACCAGCAAAATACCACAGAAGCAAAAAACAGGGAGCTTGCAGTAATCAATGCCATCAGGGATAAACTGATCTCCATGATTGCACACGATGTGCGTGCACCCCTTACCTCCCTGCAGAACACCCTGTACCTTACCAGGGAAAAAATCATCAACAAAGAAGAGTTTGCACAACTTAGCATGCTGCTCGATAATGATATCAAACACCTCATCAGCATGCTCGACAATACACTGGTATGGGCAAGGGAGCAGATACATGTGCTCAATGTAGACAGGGTAAGCTTTAACCTGTACGAGCTGGCAGAAGATGTACTCGTATTATATAAGCAGTCTGTAAAAGATAAATCCCTGGTGCTTAAAAATGAAATACCTGCCGACCTGGAAGTGGTGTCAGACCGTGAAATTATTCATACCGTTATGCGAAACATGGTCTCAAACGCCATTAAGTTTACACCTCCCGGCAAACAGATTATGCTAAAGGCTTTCCCGGGAAACACCGAAGTACTCGTGCATATACAGGACGAAGGTGCAGGTATTGCTTACAGTATTTTAGAAAAGATCAGCAAGAAAGAATTTATTTCAACACGCGGCACCAACAATGAAAAAGGTACAGGACTGGGCCTTATGTTCAGCTACGACCTGCTCGAAAAACTAAATGAAAGTCTTACCATTAAAACCGAGCCCAACGAAGGCACTACCGTTATTTTTTCCATAACGCCTCCCGCTAAACCAAAGGCAGATTAGCAGAATCAGGCACATTTCACTTAATTTGCGCCCTTTACAAACGGTTGTATTTTTTTGAGCCCGGCATTTGTACTTATAGCATCGTCCCTTGCGTCGCACACTTGTACTGTAGTACAGGAATCAGCAGCAAACAGCGTATTATGCACAGGATTGCTGCACTGTTGCCTGTTGCCTTGTTGCTTTTTCTTCCGAACGTACAAGTGAGTGACACAACAGGCGATGCCACCTGCACAGGTGCCGGTATCATCATTATAAAAAATTATGGCAAAAGAATTACGTAGAGAACAGGCGCTGGAATACCATGCAAACGGCAGGCCCGGAAAGATTGAAGTGGTACCAACCAAAGAAGCCAAAACCCAACGCGATCTTTCGCTGGCCTACAGCCCGGGTGTGGCGGAACCATGCAAAGAAATAGCCCTTAATAAAGAAGATGTTTATAAATATACCGCCAAAGGAAACCTGGTGGCCGTAATAAGCAATGGCACGGCGGTACTGGGTTTGGGAGATATTGGCCCGGAAGCCGGTAAACCTGTAATGGAAGGCAAGGGCGTACTCTTTAAAATCTTTGCAGACATTGATGTTTTTGACATAGAGATAAACGAAAAAGACCCGGAAAAGTTTGTGCAGATTGTAAAGGCGCTCGAGCCAACTTTTGGTGGTATAAACCTTGAAGACATAAAGGCACCCGAATGTTTTTACATCGAGCAAAAACTGCGCGAGGAATTACACATCCCGGTAATGCACGATGATCAGCATGGTACGGCAATCATCAGTTCTGCTGCATTGCTCAATGCGCTCGAAATACAGAAAAAGAAAATTGAAAAAGTGCATTTTGTTGTCAGTGGTGCGGGTGCCGCTGCCATGGCCTGTGTGCAGTTATATGTGGCATTGGGCGCCCGCTACGAGCACTTTACCATGTTTGATAAAGACGGCGTGCTGCACCGCGGAAGGACAGACCTGGATGAAACAAAAATAAAATTCGCCATTAATAAAAGTGATGTAACACTTACCGAAGCAATAAAAGATGCAGATGTTTTTCTCGGTCTTAGTGTAGGCAATATTCTTACGCCGGAAATGGTAAAAAGCATGGCAAAAAACCCCATTGTTTTTGCCATGGCAAACCCGGATCCGGAAATAGCTTACGAAACGGCTGTAGCTGTAAGGAAAGATATTATTATGGCAACCGGGCGAAGCGATTACCCCAACCAGGTAAATAACGTACTCGGCTTTCCGTACATATTTCGTGGCGCACTTGATGTGCGTGCAAGCAGCATTAACGAAGCAATGAAACTCGCTGCAGTGCAGGCTTTGGCACAAATGGCCAAAACACCGGTGCCGGATATTGTAAACCTTGCTTACAATCAAAAAAGTATGGCTTTCGGTCCTGAGTATATTATTCCCAAGCCACTCGATCCGCGTTTACTGGCCACGGTTGCACCGGCGGTTGCCAAAGCTGCCATGGATAGTGGCGTTGCCAAGAATCCTGTTGCCGACTGGGATAAGTATGTGCTCGATCTGAACAAAAGACTCGGGCTCGATAACCAGGTGATGCGGGTGATCGGCACAAAAGCCAGGCGAGATCCACGCCGTATTGTGTTTGTAGAAGCCGATAACCAGAAGATCCTGAAAGCAGCAAGCATCATTTACGATGATGGTATTGCTTACCCTATTTTATTGGGCGATGAAACAAGAATCAGAAGGATTGCAGGCGATAACCATATTGATATTACCGATATACCCATCATCGACCCCAAAAGCGATGAGATGGAAGAAAAAAGAAACTTTTATGCAGAGCTTTTCTTTAAGAAAAGGCAACGCAAAGGTTTCAACTATTACGAGAGTAAAAAAATGATGCGCGACCGTACCTATTTTGGTTGCATGATGGTTGAAACCGGCGATGCAGATGCAATGATATCGGGTCTTACACGCAACTATGTAGATGCTATAAAACCTGCACTGCAGATCATCGGTACCGAAGAAGGAGTGAAAAAGATTGCTGGTATGTACCTTTTGCTTACCAAACGCGGCCCTCTGTTCCTGGCTGATACAACAGTCAATTTCAACCCCACGGCCGAAGAACTGGCAGACATTACCATAATGGTGGCCAGAGAGGTGCGCAACTTTAATATTGTACCACGCATAGCCATGCTTAGCTACAGTAATTTCGGTAGCAGTAATTCCCCTGAAGCAAGGCTCGTGGCAGAAGCTACCCGCCTGGTAAAGCAGCGCAATCCATCGCTGATCGTAGATGGCGAAATGCAGGCCTGGGTACCGTTTAACAAAGACATCTTAAAAGATAATTTCCCTTTCAGCGATCTTGTTGATGAAGACGTGAATGTATTGATATTTCCCAATCTTGCTGCGGGCAACGTGGCATACAATCTGCTGAAAGAAGTGGGCGGTGCAGATGCTATTGGCCCTATACTGCTGGGTGTAAAAAAGCCCGTGCATGTATTACAGATAGGCAGCAGTGTGCGTAGCATCATTAATATGGCTAATATTGCAGTAGTAGATGCGCAGATGAAATGCAGGGTAAATCCAAATGAAGTTATTCAGCGTTCTCCCTGGTGGAAGCGTTTGAAGAAGAAGAAACGATAGATCAGAAAGAGGTAATAACAGGAAGCTTTCATTTGTTCGCAGCAGTTTCCAGGTAAAGAGATATACTGTTTTGCCGGCTGTAGTATTTCATGGCATCGCCTGTTGTGTCACTCACTTGTACTGCGAAGCCATGATGGGCAACACGAAGGTTAAAGCAAAGGCTTCATTATACCACGGTTACGTGGTAGAAGAAAGTTAAACAATATTCAAAAGAGCGGTCCAAAAAAAATTACCAGTGATAGGTTTATTTCTCAATCATCTCGGAAGGTTTCTGCTCATGCTGCGAAGCATGTTCACCAAACCTGAAAATTTTAAAATGTACTGGAAAGAATTTATGCACCAGTGCGTAGAAATTGGCGTAGGTTCTTTACCAATCGTAATCATTATTTCATTGTTTCTTGGTGCTGTAACTACCGTACAAACGGCTTACCAGCTTGTAAGCCCGCTGGTGCCGCAGTCAACCATTGCACAGATTGTAAGAGACAGTGTTATTCTGGAATTATCTCCAACAGTTGTATGTATTGTGCTGGCAGGTGTGGTAGGCAGTAAGATTGCCAGCGAACTTGGAAACATGCGCTCCACAGAACAAATAGATGCGCTTGAAATAATGGGTATTAATACACGCAGCTACCTGGTTGCACCAAAGATTGTTGGCGCATTGGTAGTAGTACCCTGCCTGGTTGTTGTATCTGCGGTACTGGCTATATGGGGCGGCAGAATGGCCGGGTCTTTATCCGGTATTTTGTCAACCGAAATTTTCGATAATGGTTTGCGCCAGAACCTCACACCTTTTAATATCACATTTGCCTTATACAAAGCGTACACTTTCGCCTTTATCATCAGCAGTATTCCCGCCTACTATGGTTATCATGTAAAGGGCGGTGCATTAGAAATTGGCAGAGCCAGTACAACCGCTGTTGTAGTAAGTTGTATTGTTATTCTTTTTGCAGATTATATCCTGGCTGCCTTGTTCCTCTAGCGGGTAGTCAGCAGAGGGTAATGAGCCATGTTTGTTAGGAGCGCCTGAATGTTTTAAGCACTGGCTTTATTTACCAACCCTTTTACTATTACATATCAGTCGTGATCTTTTTATAACTCGTTATGACACCTTTTATCAGCGAAGAACTGAAACCCTGGTGTTCCATTTCATTAAGCCCAGCAATGGTGCAGCCTTTTGGCGTGGTAACCTTATCTATTTCCTGCTCGGGGTGGGTATGTTTCGTAAGCAGTAATTCTGCGGCGCCTTTTACGGTTTGTGCGGCAATCAAAGATGCAGTTTTGGCGTCGAAACCTATTTCTATACCTCCCTGTATATTGGCCCTTATGTAACGCATGGCATATGCGGTGCCACATGCGCCCAATACTGTTGCTGCATCCATCAGTTTTTCCTCAATGGCCACTGTTTTACCCAACTGGTCGAAAAGATCTGCAACAAATTTCGATTGTTCTTCAGATGCATTGTGTTTGCAGATGCAGGTTATACTTTCCTGTATCGCTATTGCTGTGTTGGGCATAGCGCGGAATAACGTGAAGTCATTACCCACTATTTCCTGAATATCTTTTATCCATATACCGGTAATAACACTTACAAGTACATGTCGTTTTGCATCCAGTTTTGGTTTCAACTGTTGCAATATCTCTTTTATCTGGAATGGTTTTACAGCCAGTATTACCCAGTCTGCAAACTGTATGGCTTCTTCGTTATTGTTGCTTACAAGCACGCCTTTTTCTTCCAGTGAAGCAAGTGTGCTGATATTTCTTTTGGTGATAATGATATGTTCTGCTTTTGTAAACCCGCTGTTTACAAGACCTTCAGCTATTGCTGTACCGAGATTGCCACCACCAATGATGGCTATTTTTTTACTCATGTTATTTTGGTTGTGATTTTTTGCTTGAAACCTGCGACAATCTCATCAAAAAAAATTATGACAAAGCTCTGGTCATCATATTTAAACCGCTCCTTTGACTATAAGACTTACCAAATCTTTCCGGCAGCCAGGTAATTGCGCACATAGTCATCTAAACCATCTTCCAGGGCATAAAATATATCTGTATAACCCGCATTGCGGAGTTTTTGCATGTTTGCTTCTGTGAAATACTGGTATTTATCCCGTATGTCAGCAGGCATGTCTATAAATGTGATATTCGGCTCTTTGTCCACACCGCGGAAAGTTGCTGCGGCAAGGTCATAAAAGCTGCGTGCCGTTCCGGTGCCAAGATTGTACAGGCCATTTATAAATGATGCGTGTTGCGTAGCTGATGAACCTGTGTTTGCAGATTGCCGGGAGGCGAGCGATGGCTGCATTTTTTCCATCATCCAGTAGATGACTTTCACCACGTCTTTTACGTACACAAAATCTCTCAGTTGTTCACCATCTTTAAAATCAGGGCGGTGACTTCTGAATAATTTTACCTCACCGTTTTGTTGTATCTGGTTGAAAGAATGAAATATAACACTGGCCATTCTTGCCTTGTGGTACTCGTTTGGTCCATACACATTGAAGAACTTAAGACCCGCCCATGATGGCGGCGTAACAACCTGCTTCAGCGCCCACTTATCGAACTCATTTTTACTTACGCCGTATGGGTTCAGGGGTTGTAAGCTATCAACCACATTGTGGTCATCGTTATAACCATGCTCCCCGGCACCATAGGTTGCAGCAGAAGATGCGTAGATCAGTGGTATATTTTGATCAACACAATATTGCCATATTTTTTCCGAGTATTCAACATTCAGTTCCTGGTGAATGGCATAATCAAATTCTGTTGTGTCCGTACGGGCGCCAAGATGAATCACTACGTCTACATAAGGCTCGTGCATGATCAACCAGTCAAAAAGATTGTAGCGCTCAACCACGTGTGCGTAGCTTTTGTGCTCCCAGTTTCTGCGCTTTTCTTCCACGCCAAAATCATCTGCAATTATAAGGTTGTTGAAACCTTTTTCATTGAGGTATTGTACCATGCAACTGCCTATAAATCCTGCAGCACCTGTAACTATTATATAACCTTGCTGTTTGCTCATACTGTAATGTTTAAACTACGCCGATTTAACAGGATATAAATAAAACTGCCAACGATAGTATACCGCTCAGGATGCGATCGTCTGCTGTTCACGGCAATATACTTTGAATTTTTTATGCACAGCCTGCTGTCTTCGTATTGGGCTATTAAAAAAGCCACCTGTTATTAGTGTTAAAAATTTCGCGGAGAAATTTTACATAACAGGTGGCTTGCATTTTTTTATAACCATTAATGTAGTCTGGCAGATAACCAGGCTGTAAACCTGGCGTATGTAACACCCGCAGTGCTGAATAAAGGTTTGCCGTACAAGAGTGCGACGCAACCGGTGCTCAATACCTATTCCATAGCCTGGCTCAAAAACTAATTAACGAGTATTTTTTCTATAGCTGTATCGTATTTGTTTTTCCAATCGCCAATGTTGCCCCAGTTTTCGCTGTTTACTTTTATTTCGCCGCTTGTAACTGAGCCGAGTGTTGTAACAGGAATATTGGCAGCGGCTGCTTTTTGTTTAATGCTTTCTGCCTGTTGTTTTGTACAACTGATCACCACACGGCTTTGCGCTTCGCCAAACCAGTAAGCATCTTTGCGCAGGTCGGTATCAGCATTTACCTCAAAACCAAGATTGCGGTTGAAGCCTTTTTCAAGTAGTGTTATGGCAAGACCACCTTCACTGATGTCGTGTGCGCTGCTGATGATTTTTTCATGAATCAGTGACGCAACAAATTTCTGCACAGCGAACTCTTCATCCAGCTCAAAATATGGCGCAGGTGAATATTCCACGCGTTTTAGTTTGTGCAGGTATTCAGAAGAACCGATGCAATTGTGCTGCTCGCCTACGAGGATAATTGTATCGCCGGCCTGTTTGAAATCAAGCGTCATGCGGTTGTCAAAATTATCCAGGATACCCACCATGCCAATGGTTGGTGTAGGGTAAACAGCGCCTTCCGGGTGTTGGTTGTAAAAACTTACATTGCCACCGGTTACCGGTGTGTTGAATTTTTTACAGGCATCGCCCATACCCGTTACAGCCTTTACAAACTGGTAATATACCTCGGGGTTATAGGGGTTGCCAAAGTTGAGGCAGTTGGTAACACCAATAGGCTCGCCACCGCTGCACACGATATTACGTGCAGCTTCTGCAACAGCGATCATACCACCTTTATAAGGATCTGCAAATACATAACGGCTGTTGCAGTCTGTTGTAACGGCCAACGCCTTGCCTGTACCTTTTGCAAGCACGATGGCTGCATCGCTTGGTGCATTGGTACTGGTATTAGCACTGCCCACCATACTGTCGTACTGTACCGTTATCCAGCGCTTACTGGCAATGTTTGGAATTTGTACCAGTTGCTCCGCTATCTCTTTTAACGCTGCATTGCTTTCAATATCCGTTATACTATCTATGTTGAAATCTGCTACCTGTGCAAGATATGCAGGCTCTTTGTATTCACGGGTGTACTGGGGTGCACCGCCGCCCAATACAAGTTCATAGGCTGGTATAGATGCTTCGAGTTTGCCGTGCATATAAAAGTTGAGTAAACCGTCATCGGTTACTTCTCCGATCTGGCTGCAGGGGAGATCCCATTTATCAAACACTTTCAGTAGAGCTTCTTCTTTACCTTTCTCTACTACTATCAGCATGCGTTCCTGGCTTTCGCTCAGCAGCAGTTCCCATGCTTTCATATTTTTTTGTCGTGTAGGTACTTTATCAAGATCTATACGCATACCAACATTGCCCTTTGCACTCATTTCAGCGGTAGAGCAAATGATGCCTGCGGCGCCCATATCCTGCATGCCAACTACTGCACCGGTATCAATCACTTCAAGACAAGCTTCCAATAATTTCTTTTCCTGGAAAGGGTCGCCAACCTGTACGGCCGGTAACTCTTCTGTACTTTCTTCTGTAATATTTGCAGATGCAAAAGAGGCGCCGCCAATGCCATCTTTACCGGTAGCACTGCCCACGAAGAAAACCGGGTTGCCCAGGCCTGCTGCAGTAGCGCTGATTGTTTTATCAACGCGTACAATACCAACGCTCATGGCGTTGACCAGTGGATTGGTATGGTAGCATTCTTCAAAATATACTTCGCCACCTACGGTAGGTACACCAAAACAGTTGCCGTAGTGGCCAATACCTTTCACAACGCCGCTCATCAGGCGTTGTGTTTTTTTATCTTGTATGTTGCCAAAGCGCAGGCTGTTGAGCGATGCGATTGGCCTGGCACCCATCGTAAAGATGTCGCGCTGAATACCGCCCACACCGGTTGCCGCACCCTGGAATGGTTCAATAGCACTCGGGTGGTTATGGCTTTCAATTTTAAACACAACACCCCAGCCGTTACCCATATCCATTAGCCCGGCGTTTTCTTCGCCTGCAGCTACCAGCATACGGCCACCATCGCGGGGTAAGGTTTTAAGCCACTTAATAGAATTTTTGTAGCTGCAATGCTCGCTCCACATGGCGCTGAACGTACACAGCTCAGTAAAGTTTGGCGTACGCCCCAGTTTTTGTTTGATCAGTTCAAACTCGTCGGCTGTAAGTCGTAATTCTTCGGCGGTTTTAACGGTAACTTCCATTTTCCGTTTATGGTTTGTAGTTTATAGTTTGAAGTTTATTGTGAGATACCAGCTTTAGCACCAGTGGCATCGCCTGTTGCGTCGCAATCCGTTCATCTGTAGTAAAAGAATTGAGCGATAGCGGCCAGGTTTTTACGCCGCAAAGGTAAGGAAGTGGGGGAAGGCAGAAAAGCGGGAAATATGTGGGTATTTAAAAGTTAGTATTGATTTCTTTAAAATTGGCGAAATCCCTAAAATGAACCTTTCTAAAAAAAATACAGAGGTTTATTCGTCGCTGCGATCGGCAATTTACCTGGTAAGAAACAGTGTCAGATCTTATTATGATCTTTCAAAAAAAGTGTCAATTTATCAAATTGATAAAGCAGGTAATATAATAAAGCGTGCAATTGAATTTGAACTTAATTAAATCATTGCTCAATTACCAATCCAACCGCACAAGTGTGCGACGCAACGGATGCTTAATGCTTATTCTGCTGCCCGGCTCCAAAAATTAACTAACCAGTGTACCAACGTGCTTGCCTTCAATAACATTCATTAGGTTGCCCGGTTTGTTCATATCGAAAACAATGATCGGTAATTTATTTTCCATACACAAGGTAAAGGCCGTCATGTCCATTACTTTCAGGTTTTTAGTAAGGCACTCATGGTATGTAATGGTATCGTATTTGGTTGCAGTAGGGTCTTTCTCAGGGTCTGCTGTATAGATACCATCAACACGGGTGCCTTTAAGAATAACGTCTGCTTTTATTTCTATTGCGCGGAGCGAACCGGCAGTATCTGTGGTGAAATAGGGGTTACCGGTGCCTGCGCCAAAAATAACTACACGGCCTTTTTCAAGATGTCTCATGGCGCGGCGGCGTATGTATGGTTCTGCAACCTGTTCCATTTTAATAGCGCTTTGCAGGCGTGTTTTAACGCCCACTTTTTCCAGCATGGCCTGTAATGCCATACCGTTGATCATTGTGGCAAGCATACCCATGTAATCGCCATGTGCACGTTCAATGCCGGTTTCGTGCTCGTTGAGACCACGGTAAATATTGCCGCCGCCAATTACAAGCGCCACCTGTACACCCAATTCGGTTATAGCTTTTATATCAGTTACATACTGCTCAATAATTTTTGCATCGAACGGATCTGCATGTGCTGAACTAAGACTCTCGCCGGATAACTTTAAGAGGACACGTTTGTATTTTGGAAGCATAGAATATGTATTGATATAAATTGTTTGCAAATAACTGTAAAAAATTATCAAATGGCAAATGTGAATTACCATTTAAAATGTGTATACAGAATCACTTTCGCGTGTTATTTGCGCTTTGCAATATTGATATAAGTATTAAGTACAATACCATTGTTGTGCTGAAATACATTTTTGTTATCAATTTCGCGGCCCAGTTGTACAATCTGGTTCAGGTATCCTGCCTCTATGCGAAAAGTTGGATTAAACCTGTAGCCCGCTAATAATGCCACACGGTTCTGGTCAAAAATATTTTCGCCTACATTTTTGCCAAAGCCCATAAATATTTCATCGTAGCCTGCCACATACCAATGTTTATCCAGCGGTACATCCAGCCTGGGCATGTAACGCAGCCTGTTTAAATAGATCCATGTATCAGGTTTTGCACTTTCTATACTGTTGAAACGGCCCAGCCACCTTTGCTCAAGCCGTAAACGATGTGCCAGCGTTGTTTTACCTACCGGTGTTGTAACGGTTACCTGCTCATACATGCGGTGCTCAGGAAAAGTTTTGGGTACAGATGCCAGTGAATAGGTGCCGTAAGGGAATGTATGAATAAAGGCATAGCCAACATGTACGGTTACATGGCTGTTTACTTTATAATTTATGCCAACACGTGGTAAAGATTGTTGCCAGCCTTCTATAATATTGGTGCGCCGCCACTGGTATTCTATATGTGCGCTTACTTTATCAGATATTTTAGGTGTTACAAACAATGCGTACCAGCCAATGGTATTGTGTTCGCTAATGCGGTTTTGCGCAACAGAAAATAAAGGCAGAGCCAGTAATAATGCGGCAAGTGTTTTTCTCATGGCTGCAAATTTAGGCGCCGTGTACTAACAATCGGTAACAATACATTTTCTTTGCGGGCAGAATTGTAATGTATGAAAAGTACAAATGTCTATTACCAGGATTACCTTCAGCTACAGCACATATTAAACAGCCAGCACCCCGAGAGCTTTAAAGACGGCAATAAGCCGGCACACGATGAAATGTTGTTTATTGTAATTCACCAGGCGTACGAATTATGGTTTAAGCAAATCCTGTTTGAGGTAAACAGTGCCGTTGATATAATGAGCCAGGAAAACATCAATGACAATACGCCGCAACTGCAAACAGTGGTACACAGGTTAAACCGCGTAATAACAATTCTTAAAGTGCTGGTACACCAGATAGATGTTATGGAAACCATGACACCCATGGATTTCCTCGAGTTCAGGGATATGCTGCGCCCCGCATCCGGCTTTCAGAGCTGGCAGTTTAAAACGCTGGAAGCAAGGCTGGGCCTGCAGTTTGAAGAAAGACACGGGAAAGAATATTACACCTCCCAGCTAAAGCAACCCGAAGTAGCAACCATCAAACATGCAGAGCACGAAAAGTCTTTGCTGTATGTAGTGAATAAGTGGCTTGAGCGAATGCCGTACTTCAATAACACATCCAACTGGGAAGACTTTGAAACCGAGGCCAGGGATGTACACATACACCCTTACTGGAGCACCTACAGAAGCCGTTATGCAAACAGCCTTGCAGAGGCAGAGCGTAACAATCTAACGATCTTCAACGAAATTTTTATTGAAGGTAAACACGATGGCCAGCTTACCGCAACAGCAAAAAGAGCTGCGTTGTTTATTATGTTATACCGCGGCTATCCAATACTGCATTTACCGTTTGAGCTGCTGAATAACCTGCTGGAAATAGATGAACAAATGAGCACCTGGCGGTACAGGCACATGAATATGGTACACCGCATGATCGGTACCCGTATAGGAACGGGCGGAAGTACAGGTAAAGATTACCTGAAAGCCGCGCTGGATAAGCATTACATATTCAAAGAGATAGCGCAGCTAACAAGCTTTTTAATTGAAAGAAGCAGGCTGCCCGTGCTTCCGGATTCACTGATACATCATTTAAGTTTTAATGCGTAAAAGAGAGATTATGTACCAGGCAGCAGTAAAAGCATTAAGCTGCTGTTGCGTCGCACTCTTGTACTGTTGAAGCAATATTGGGCAATTAAAGTAAATTCCGGCCTTAACAGCTTAGCTTCATTATTTTAATGCTTTAGTGCCTTGTTGCCTCCCTGCCTATTGCTTCTTTGCCTGTTCTTAAATCATTTCTGCTTTCTGCCTGTATTCTTTAGGCGAGAGTGCGGTTGTTTTTTTGAAGATCTTATTAAAATTCGACAATGTCTTATACCCGCATTGAAAAGCGATCTCTGAAATATTCAGGTTTGTTTCCAGTAAAAATTTACAGGCATTGGAAATGCGAACCTCATTCAGGTACTCCACGAAATGCCTGTTGGTTCTTTGTTTAAATAACCTGCAAAACGCGGTAGGAGAGAGGTTGGCAATCTTAGATATTTCTTCCAGCGATATATCGTTGAAATAATTGGTGGTAATATACTTGTACACATCAGAAAGCCTGTCTGGCTTGGTTTGCAGTGTTGTGCCGGTATAACCTTCGTTGGTAATATATTCTATATCTTTTGAAGTGGCCAGTATATTCAGTAATTGCATCAGGCATATGATCCTGTCAAAGTCATACAACCTCGTAATCTCTTCCATTTTCTCGGCAATTTGTTTTTGTGTATTGCCGTTTATTTTTATGCCTCTTGATGCACGGTTGAAAAGGTCTGTAATTTTAGCACTTTCACGCAGTTCGTAAAAATTTTTAGAGAACAATTCTTTATTAAAGTAAAGAACAATCGACCGTGCCTGGAGTGTAGACTGTTCTTTGTGGTAGATCTCATCATTTAGCCATACGTGGGGCAGGTTTGCGCCAATAAATACCATATCGCCACCAGAAAATGTATCGAGTTTATCGCCAATAATGCGCTTACCTGTACTTTCTTTTACATAAACCAGTTCATACTCCGGGTGATAGTGAAAGGGTGATTTAAAATAAGGCTCGTTTCTTTCAATAACACCAATATAACTATGCAGCAGGCTGGAAATTTCGGTTTGGAGTGCTTTCATGTTTGCAATAGAATAAATTTGGTTTTAAATGCAATTACACAAGGCCAAGCGTTTTGTCCCTTACGAGCAGGCAACAACCCAGCAGGCCGGCTTTTTCATTTATCCTGGAAACAATGATCTCTGTATCCGTATTTACAAGACTTAGAGAATATTGAAAAATTGATGATTGAATTACAGGTAAAAGTAAAGAGTCTCCCAATGCAGACAATTTCCCGCCAATAACTATAACATTTGGGTTAAAAAGATTGATGGCTACGGCAAGACCTTTACCCAGATTAGTACCGATACGCGTTACACCTTCAATTGCCAGGTTGTCGCCAAGATGCACGGCTTCCACTACATCCTCCAGTTCAATAAAGCCCTTTTTTTGCAGAATATGTTTAAGGCGGCTGTTACTGCCCTCCTGCATTTTACCGGTTATCAGTTCAATGAGTGCCATACCGGAAGCTTCTGTTTGCATACAGCCTTTTTTGCCGCAAAGGCAAATCTTTTCGTTGTTGAATAAAGGTATATGACCCAGTTCACCTGCATAGCCAGACGCCCCGTATAAAGGCTTGCCTTCAACAAAAATTCCTGTGCCAAGGCCATAGTCCAGGTTAATGACAATTACATTTTCAGGGTATTTTTTTCGGCCAAAATAATATTCGCCATAGGCAATGGTACGGCTGTCGTTATCTATATAGACCGGTAAACCTGTTGCATCTTCCAGTATTTTTTTTACCGGTGCATCTTCAAAATGGTAAATCGTTAGTATTTCGCCGTTTTTTACATTTATACGGCCGGCAACACTTAACCCCATTCCTACTATCTTTTCTTTTGGAATTAAAGAGTGTTCCAAAAAATCAGTAATCGTTTTTACGATGGCATCAAGCGAATCATGTGGCGTGCTAAACGGGAATGGAATATTCAGTCTGGACTCTGCAATACTTTTATCGAAACCCATCAGGGCAAGGTTAAGGCTATACTTCTTGATTTCCACCCCCAAAAAGTAACAGCTATGTTGATTAAGGGTATAGATCGTTGCTTTGCGCCCGACACCTTCTGTTTTATGGCCGGCTTCTTTTACAAGACCTTCGTCTACCAGGCTCATTGTTACATCATTTGCTTTGGGTACGCTTATATTTAAAAGATCTGCCAGTTCGGAGATAGTAGATTCCTTCTGCATGCTTAACTGCGCAATGATTTTCTTCTTATGCAAATGCTCTTTAAAAGCAACTCCTGATAATTCGGCACCGCTAAGGTGTCCAAAAACTGAATAATTCATTGATTAAGAAGGATGGTTAAAAATATTCTAATAATGGGAATTAATTAGCAATTATTTTACTAAATACATTACTGATTGTAAAAATATTTTATTTTGATAAAGATTTGTTTAAAATCTTTTAACAAAAACCATTTCTTTAAATTAAACTGCTAAGAAACGATGAAAAAACTGCTCCTTCTTTTTGCATTCATCGCGGCCACACTTGTCTCTACGGCCCAGAATGTTGCGGTTACCGGCAAAGTGTCAAACAGTGCTGGTTCCGGCATTGAAGGTATTAATGTTTTGGTGAAAGGTTCCAGCAAAGGAACAATTACCAAAGCGGATGGATCCTTCAATCTTTCTGCTCCATCAAATGGAACACTCGTATTTTCCGGCGTGGGTTATGCCCAGCGTGAAATTGCAATCGATGGACAAAGTACAATAAATGTTACTTTGTCTGAATCTCAAAATGAATTAAATACAGTTGTTGTTACAGCGCTTGGGGTATCAAAGCAGGCCCGTAAACTAGGTTACGCAGTTACTTCAGTTAGCGGAGACGCTATGAACAAAGCCAGGGAGACAAATATTGCCAATTCATTAGGCGGCCAGGTAGCTGGTCTTAGTGTAAGAGGTACTAACAGTGGACCGGGTGGTACTTCCAAACTCCTTTTAAGAGGTTTACCAAGTATGACAGGGTCAGGTTCTCCGCTGTTCGTAATCAACGGCATACCTATGGACAATAGTCAGCGAGGTAGTGCTGGTGAGTGGGGCGGTTCTGATAATGGAGATGGTATTAATAACATCAACCCTGATGATGTAGAATCAATCACTGTTTTAAAAGGCCAGGCTGCATCAGCTTTATACGGTTCAAGAGCTACAAATGGTGTTATTATGATCACTACAAAAGGTGGTAAAAAAGGCAGAAAAGACTTTTCTGTTGAGTATAACCTTAATTACATGGCCGACATGGCAATGAACCTTACCGATTTTCAGTATGTATATGGTCAGGGCGATCAGGGGGCAAAGCCTGCAACCCAAACTGATGCGATCAACACGGCGTATTCTGCGTGGGGTCCTAAGTTGGATGGTAGCCAAATCCTCGGATACGATGGCAAAAACTACACTTACAGCGCAGTAAAAGATAACATTCAGAACTTTTACCAGACTGGCAACTCTCTGACAAATTCTATAGCACTATCAAAAAGCTCTGAAACCGGTTCATTCCGTATTGGATTAACTTACTTAAACAATACAGGTATTGTTAGAAACAGCGGTTTAAAACGTTACAGTATCAGCCTGAATGCAGATCAGAACATTACAGAAAAGCTATCAGTACAGGCATATATTAACTTCATCAACCAGGAAAGCGAAAACATCGCTGCATTAAGTGATGCCCCGATGAACGTAAATAATGTAAGGTTTCTTGCGCCAAATATTGACCAGGCAACACTGGCACCCGGTTACGACCTGACAACCGGTCTTGAAACTGTTGTGGGTGGAATCTATTCCCAAAATCCATGGTTCGTGGTAAATAAAAGCCAGAACAATATCGGACGGAAAAGAATGATCTCATCAGTTGCATTGAAATATAATTTTACTGATTGGTTGTATGCACAGGCAAGGGTAGGATATGACCTTATTCACGATAATGCTTTCAAAATAGAGCCTTGGGGTACAGCTTACAGGAACACCACTGTAAACAATGTTTTCGCCAGCGGTTATCTGCAAAATCTTGATAAATCAGAAAGGTTTGAGCTAAATGTGGATGGCATTGTTGGTGCGAGCAAGAAGTTTAACAGTATTGAAGTAAATGCACTCGTTGGTGCAAACCTCAGGAAAAACCAATACTCAATGAGCCATCTGTACGGTGGTCCGTTTATACAGAAAGATTTTTATAGCTATAACAATCTATACAATAAGTTTTCTGAATACGATAACTGGGCTACAGAAGTTCATTCTGCTTATTATAGCATAGACGCTACCTATAACAATTTCCTTACTTTAGGAACTACAGGTCGTTATGATGCATATTCTACTTTACCTGTAAACAATAACACAGTTTTTGTTCCTGCAGTAACAGGTGGATTTATTTTCTCTGAACTGCTAAAAAATCCGGGCATTCTTCAGTTTGGTAAGCTCCGTGCTTCTTATGCTTCTACAAGTAATGAATTGTCTGAAGCCTATAGAACGCAGATTTATTACTCTTTGCAAACGAACAATTATAACGGAATTCCTTTGGGTACTTATGACCTTTCTCTTCCAAACGGTCTTTTAAAACCATTTGTTGTAAATGAAATAGAGCTTGGTACGGAGCTTCATTTCTTCAAAGGAAAATTAAACCTCGATGTTGCGTGGTTTACAAAGAAAACGAAGAATGAGATTATGGGTGCAACAATTAGCAGATCAAGCGGTTACGGAAGTGGATACGTTAGCACCGGTTCTACAAAAAACAGTGGTATCGAAATTCTTATCAGCGGTACAGTTGTAAAGTCAGGAAACTTCTCATGGAAGCCCTCTCTTAATATTACAAAAGTACAAAACAAAATTCTCAGCACTACAGAAGATAACAGCAACATCAACCTGGGCCAGGCGAGAGAAACACTTGGCAACCTGATTACTGCTTATGTAGTTGGTTTACGTGGCCCGCAGATTCTGGGTTACGACTACCGAAGAGACGCTGCCGGCAATATTGTTGTTGATGGCTCAGGCATTCCTTTAGCTGCTGCAACTGTTACGCCACTCGGTAGTGTGTTACCTACTTTCTATGGTGGTTTTAATAACGAATTCACATTAACCAGGGATATCAGTTTCTCCTTCCTAGTTGATTACAATTTTGGTAACAAAGTTATCTCAATGACCAGCAGATCTGCCATGAGTGCTGGTTTGCTAAAAGAAACACTTGTTGGTCGTGAAGGTGGTTTAGTCGTAGATGGCGTTACCGAAAGCGGAGAAAAGAATACCACAAACGTGTCTGCACAGTCTTATTATACGGCTCTTGCATCCCGCATTACTGCACTGCATGTGAAAGATGGAGATTTTGTAAAACTGCGCCAGGTTGCGTTAACATACAATTTCCCGGCAAAAACTATACAAAGAACAAAAGTGTTCAAAGGCGCACAGCTTTCTTTTACTGCCAGAAACCTGTTCATATTGTATAAGAAAGCGGAAAATATAGATCCTGAAGAGTCTTTCGGTTCAAGCATAAATTATTATGGAATTGAAGGTCGTAATCTTCCATCTGCACGCTCAATCGGTGTCAACCTGAAAGTGACTTTCTAACTTTGATCATCTTATTTTAAAAATGCAATTCATGCGTATAAAAACTTTAACTGGTGTATTAGCTATAAGCTTGCTTTGCTCACGGTGCACCAAGGATTTTGGAAGTATAAATACTGATCCAAATCAGCAATCGCCTGCAACGTTCAATGCAGAATATTTTCTTGCAAGCAGCCAGAACGAGTACAAGGGTGCTATAACTGGCTACGAAAGCGGTTTCATTTTCGAATCGGGATGGGCACAAATATTAGGTGCGCCTTCTACTGGGTATTTGTCTAATATGGACAAATATGTTGAATCATCAAATACCAACGACTATGCAAGCAGGGCATGGAACGACTGTTACCGTGCTGCAGGTTATGCAGATGCTATTATTCAGAAGCATAAAGATGATGCAGCTAAAACAAATCTTGTGAGCGCTGCCACAGTAATGAAGGTATTATCGCTCCAGTATATTACCGATATGTATGGCGACATACCGTATACAGAAGCATTAAAAGGTTTTGACGGTACATCACTTGGTACTATTTTTCCGCCTTATGATAATCAACAGACCATTTATATGTCTATGTTGTCTGAGCTTGATGTAGCCCTTACAAATTTTAATACTGGTGAACCTGGCCCTACAGCAGACCTTATGTACCATGGGGATATTACAAAATGGAAAAAGTTTGGCTATTCCTTAATGCTGCGCATGGCAATGCGTTTGACAAAGGTTGATGCAGCTACAGCCCAGTCATATGCTGAAAAAGCGTATGCCGGTGGTGTGTTTACCTCTAATGATGATAACGCATTGCTCAAAGGCGAGAATGCAACCGGGCATGGTAGCGAAAATCCCCGTGTGCTAACCCTGGCAGGAGATATCGAATACATACGCTGGGGTAAAGAGTTCATCAATTATCTAAAGTCAACCAGCGACCCCAGGTTGCCTGTTATATCTGAAGTGGTAGATATTGCAGCTGCAGTTGATATTGCGGTAACACCAACAGTTTCAAACACCACTCCTGCAGATCAGTTTGGTGTACCAAATGGTTATGTTACAAACAATACCAGTCCTTACTATATAGCAACTGAGCCAGATTATCCCGGCGCTGTTGGTGCAGGTACATCTGTTGCAGAAATTCTTGGTAAATATTCACGTCCAAGAAGAGCATTATACTACGATCTTAACGGACCTATCTTTTTCTTATCGTATACTGAAACCTCATTATTATTGGCCGAAGCTAAATTCAGGGGATGGAATGTAGGTTCGCTTTCTGCGCAGGATTATTACCAGCAGGGTATTGCAGCAGCACTAGGTACTTATTCTACCTTTAGCGCTTCCGCAGGTGCAATAGATGCAGCAGCCATTACGGCTTATGCCTCATCTCAAACATTAACTGCAGGAAAAGAACTTGAACTGATCAATACACAATTATGGTTATCTGAAGGTTCATTTTTAAACTTTACGGAAGCTTGGACAAACTGGAGACGCTCAGGCTATCCTGAGTTAACGCCAGTAACTTATCCAGGACAGTTTGCCAACGCAACAATTCCAAGAAGACATATATACCCAACATCTGAGTCTACGACAAATAGCGATAATTACCAGGCTGCGGTAGGTAACCTCGATGGTGGCGATAAATGGACATCACGTGTATGGTGGGATAAATAATTTTTAGTTTCACAAGCAGTGTTTCCTTAGTATGGACATGAGACAGGGCTGTTTTCAGCCTTGTCTCTTCTTTTTAGCACAACCTGCATTTGTATAAGCGGGCTTGCTCCGGATCGCTTCAGTTTCATTCATAATAAAGCGCTGAAGTGTGCGACGCAACAAAGATGACACGCCTGCTGCAGCCGGTAACCCCAAAAAAAATACCGGGTATTGAACGGGCATTGGAACGGGTGGCATCGTCCCTTGTGTCACTCACTTGTACGGTATAACTTTATTGGGCAGTGCGATGCGATCCCCGCACAATAGAATAAGTTTTATCTGCTAACTTGCAACCACCATAACAATTGTTTACGTGCTTTTAAATTCTGTCGCATGAAGTGTTTGTATTATATGGGTTTACTTGCTGCCATCCTGTGCATTGTAACCAATACAAATGCACAACCTCTTTTTCAGCTGCTGCCGCCAAAAGAAACCAATGTAAAATTTATCAATGAAATAAGTGAGAACGAAAACCTCAATGTACTGGCATATGAATATTTTTATAACGGTGCAGGCGTTGCTGTAGGAGATATTAACAACGACGGGCTGGAAGATATTTTTTTTACCGCCAACATGAAGCCCAATAAACTTTTCCTCAATCTTGGCGGAATGAAGTTTAAAGATATCAGCAAAGAAGCCGGTATAGAAGGAAGAAGCAACGCATGGAAAACCGGTATCACCATGGCTGACGTAAATGGAGATGGGTTGATGGATATATATGTTTGTTATTCCGGCAAAGTAAGTGATGATGTAAGGCGCAACCAGCTTTTTATCAATAAAGGCAACACAAAATTCAGCGAAGAAGCAAAACAATATGGCCTCGACGATAGAAGCTATAGCACACAGGCCGCTTTTTTCGACTACGATAACGATGGCGATCTCGACATGTTCCTGCTAAACCACAGCACAAAGAAAATAGACAACATAGAACTGGCGCGCTACCGCAACGATGTAGATTCTCTTTCAGGAAATAAGCTGTACCAGAATAACAATAATCATTTTACCGATGTTTCTGCCCAATCTGGCATAAGGCGCAACCCGCTGACCTTCGGCCTTGGCATAGCTGTGGCAGATATTAACAAAGATGGCTGGCAGGATGTTTATGTAACCAATGATTATAATGAACCGGATTATCTCTACATCAATAACCACGATGGCACATTCAAAGAAACATCCCGGCAGTTGCTTACACACCTGTCGCAATTTTCGATGGGTGTAGATATTGCAGATTTTAATAACGATGCACTGCCGGATATTATGACCCTCGATATGCTGCCCGAAGATAACCGCCGCCAGAAATTACTGCAGCTACAGGAAAACTATGAGTCTTTTCAACTGATGCAATCGCAGGAATTGTATAAGCAATACATGCGCAACATGCTTCATTTAAACAATGGCGATGGCACATTCAGCGAAATAGCACAGGCGTCAGGCGTTTCCAATACAGACTGGAGCTGGAGTCCTTTGTTTGCCGATTTTGATAACGACGGGTACAAAGACCTGTTTATTACAAATGGTTATTTGAGAGATTATACCAACAAAGATTTTCTGCGCTACTGGGGAGATTACAAAGTAAAAAAAGCAATGGACCGTGAGCCAACCAAACTGATGGACCTCGTTACGGCCATGCCTTCAACCGCTTTAAACAACTATATTTTTCGCAACAATCACGATCTTACTTTCTCAAATATGAAAAATGAGTGGGGTATGACCGATGCTGCGATCTCCAATGGCGCTGTATACGCAGACCTGGACAATGACGGAGATTTAGATCTTGTTGTAAACCATATTAACAGCAATGTGGCCATATACCGTAATATGCAGCAGGAGCAAAAAAAGACTTCTTACCTCACGATAAAACTTACTTATAAGGGAGCCAATAAAAACGCTGTTGGCTCCAAACTTTACGTATATACCAATACAGGCGTGCAGTATCTGGAGATAAACCCCAACCGTGGCTACCTGTCCTGCATGCCGGTTACTGCACATGTTGGTTTAGCAAACCAGGATTATGTTGATTCAGTTAAAATAATCTGGCCCGACAATACAGCGCAAATTTTACTGCATGTTAAAGCCAACCAGCTAATGCCTGTTGCGTATCAAAATACTTTGCCGGCCAACTACGCAGCCAATGATTTAAAAACATTGTTTAGTAAAGCCAAAGACGTTATTACATACCGCAACGAATCTTTCGATGAGAATGATTTTAAGCGCCAGTTGCTGATGATGTTTATGTATTCTAAAACCGGTCCCGTTACAGCTGTTGCTGATGTTAACAAAGACGGCATGGAAGATATGTTCATCAGCGGCGATCGCAGTAAGCCGGGAACTGTTTACCTGCAACAAAAAGATGGCAGTTTTATGCCGGTAAAAGACCTTGCAATCGGCGATGAAAACGTTAATGCAACAAGTGCTGCTGCTTTTGCTGATGTAAACGCAGATGGGTTTGCAGACCTTTATATTGCCAAAGGCGGCTTTTCGTTGTTTCAGCCAAATACACCGGCATTGCAGGACGAATTGTATATCAACGACGGCAAAGGCAACTTTAAGCTGGCAGCAAACGCTTTGCCCGATGTAAGTGCCAGCTCAAAGAGTTGTGTGCGTGCCTGCGATTATGATAATGATGGAGACATTGATCTTTTTGTAGGCGGCCGCATTGTTCCGGGCCGCTATCCTATGACGCCTTTGAGCTTCCTGCTCAACAATGATGGCAAAGGAAATTTTTCAATTGTAAATACTGCCTTCAGCGATATCGGTATGATAACCGATGCACAATGGCACGATCTGAATAATGATGGCAGGCAGGATCTTGTAATGTGTGGCGAATTTATGCCCGTAAGTGTTTTTATTAATAACGCTAACGGTTTTGCTGACAGCACCAACACTTATTTTGCCTCGCCGGATAATGGCCTGTGGTTTTCATTAAATGTGGCAGATGTAAATGCAGATGGTAAGCCTGATATAATTGCAGGCAACACGGGCCGCAATACACAAATACATTTTTCTGCTAAAGAGCCCGCTGAATTATTTTTTGCAGATTTTGATGGCAATGGTTCAATAGACCCTTTTCTTAATTGTTATGTGCAGGGCAAAAGCTACCCCTTTGTAAGCCGTGATGAACTGAATGAACAGATTTATAGTATGCGCAAAAGATTTACTTCTTACAAAGATTATGCTGAGGCCGGCATGAACAATATTTTTACACAGGATGAAATGGCAAAAGCCGGAAAGCTTAGTGCTACCGAATGCAACAGTGTTTGTTATCTGAATGTCGATGGAAAATTCCGGAAAGTAGTGCTGCCGGTGCAGGCGCAGTTTTCTGTGGTTACAAAAATAATTACCGAAGATTTTGACAAAGATGGCAAAGAAGATATTTTATTGCTGGGCAACCGCTCAGACAACCGTCTAAAGATCGGCGCTGTGGATGCAAATTTTGGTTGTGTTCTGAAAGGAGACGGCGCAGGCACTTTTAAGTATCTCGCTCAAACAGTCTCCGGTTTGTCAGTGAAAGGCGATGTAAAATCTGCGGGGTTCATCATCATAAACAACGCAAAAGTTTTATGCATAGGTGTTGCAGATGGTCCAATGCAGTTTTATACAATGAATTAACTATTTGGTACCCGGCATTTGAATAAACATGAAACTCCTGTTGCGTCGCACTCTTGTACTGTTGAATCTTTATTGACCAACCGCGAAGATTGTAGCGAAGATGGTGTAGCAGCAGGAAGGCTGCCACACGTTCAGTAGCGAACCAAACGTACAAGTGAGTGACACAACAGGTGCTGATGGTAGCAACATAGCCTGTAACATAAAAATTACCGCTTTAATGAAACGCTTAACTATACTGTTACTTTTTTGCTCGCTTATAGCCAGGGGGCAGAAGAATGCTGCCTACGAAAAAATGGTGCAGCCTGCAGTTTTTTCCCTGTCTATGGTAATGATGCATGATGTAGTAAACCCACCCGCGGCCAGCCGCTACTATGCGTATTGCATGCTCGGTGCCTATAACATTATAGCGAACCATAATAACAGCATTGTGCCGCTCCAAAGTTTTGTAAAGCGTTACCAACCCGTTTCCATTGCAATGCAGCAAACAGATTATGACTACCGCATTGCATCGTTATACGCCATTTATGAGTCGGGAAGGTTGTTGCTGCCTTCCGGTTATATGCTGGAAGAAAACCAGCAAAAGTTTATTGCGGCATTGAAAAAGCAAAAAGTAAAACAAAGCATTATAGACAGTTCGGTAAGCCTTGCAAAGTCTGTTGCTGCGCAGATAGCGTTGTGGTCAAAAACAGACGACTATGGAAAGCTGAGCGCAAAGTTGCGTTACACGCCTGTAAAAGGAGAAGGTTACTGGTTTCCCACACCACCGGCTTACATGGAAGCTGTGGAGCCAAACTGGCGTACCGTGAAGCCGTTGGTTATAGATTCCTGCAACCAGTTTTTGCCTTTGCCGCCTGTTGCATTTAGCAAAGACACGACAAGTGCGTTTTATGCGCTTGCCAAAGAAGTGTACAACGTTTCGCTGGCGCCTACGCAGGAGCAATTGAATATTGCCGGTTTTTGGGATTGCAATCCTTTCGTAGTGGCCAGTTCCGGGCACATGTCGCTGGGTTTTAAAAAAATAAGCCCGGGTGGCCACTGGATGAATATTGCTGCAATTGCAGCTGAAAAGGCCTCGTTAGATTTTGACAGGACGATACAAGTGAATACGCTTACAGGCATTACACTCATGGATGCGTTTATAAGTTGCTGGGATGAAAAATTCCGGAGTAACCGTATAAGACCTGAAACATATATCAACCACTATATTGATGTAAGGTGGCAGCCATTGCTGCAAACGCCGCCATTTCCTGAGTATACGAGCGGTCACAGTGTAATCTCGACTGCATCGGCCGAAGTGCTGAGTTATCTTTTTGGTGATGCGTTTGCTTTTACAGATAATACCGAGGTCATGTTTGAATTACAGCCACGAACGTTTTCCTCTTTCCGCCAGGCTGCAGAAGAAGCTGCAATATCCCGTTTATATGGTGGTATTCATTATCGTGATGCCATTGAACAAGGCCAGGCAGAAGGCCGGGGCGTAGGTAATTTTATTGTGGCGCAGTTAAAGGCTGCAGGGGTAAAGCCGGTTTTGTAGGGTCTTGTATAAAAAAGAGGAGGTAATAGACATTACCTCCGTCAACCATAAATTGCCCGTAGGCAAATCGTTTATAATGAGTTGTACAATTCAATTGTAAAAGTATTGTGCAAACGTTTACACTGCTGGCTGAAAATTGCCATTTTTTAGTAAAATTTTCTTATTGCAGCCGCGGAAACTGCGCTGTATTTATGTGTTTTACGCCAAAAAAATTTACGACAGTTTTCTTAACTGCTGTAAAGTTGCTTTCAGGTCTTTGGGTAATTCTGCTTCGAAGTTGTAGTTGGTGTCTTTGTGTATAAACTGCAGGCTGGCAGAATGTAATGCAAGCCGTGAAAGCAGGGGCCGTTCAATATCTTCACTTTTGGAAAGATTGAACTTTTTCTTTAGCGATGATAACAATATAGGTTCAGGCGAACCATATAGTTCATCGCATACGATACTGTTACCAATGTGCTGCATGTGTACCCTTATCTGGTGTGTGCGGCCGGTATGAATACGAAACTTAACCCATGCATACAATTTGAAATGCTCCTGCACTTCATACTCAGTTAAAGAAGGCTTCCCTTTTTGATGGGTAACCATTTTGCCATTTTTTGCAGGGTGCTCCATCATTGGCGCGTCTATGATGCCGGTTTCATGTGCAGGGTTGCCGTGAACCAGGCCGAGATAATATTTTGCTACATCCCGGCTTTCAAATAACTGAGATAATTCTTTGTGGGTTACATCATCTTTCGCGAATACAATTACACCACTCGTATCCCTGTCGAGCCTGTGTACGGTGTAAATGCTGCCGTATTGCTGCAACAGTATATCTTTCAGCGATGGCTCTGACTGCATACGGTCTGGCACACTGAGTAAGCCGGACGGTTTATTGATTACAACAAATTGATGATTCTCAAAAATTACCTGTGGTTTGTTGTGTTTACTCATAACTGATGTATAAACAGGAAGATGCTGCAAATAAATTGCGTAGTGGCACCCGAAGATGGTGAAACATGCAATGTCGTACAAGTGTGCGACGCAACCAAAGCATCATAGCAATGCTGCAGCCTGGTACAAAATGGTTTTTATTCTTCTTTCTTATTTCTTACAAACGATTTGTTCATGTATTTGAGCAGGCGTACTTCTTTTTCTGTGAGAAAACGCCATTTGCCACGATCAACATTCTTCTTGGTGAGGTTGGCAAACATAACACGGTCGAGGTTTTTTACATCGTAACCAAGGTGTTCAAAAATGCGGCGAACGATCCTGTTGCGGCCACTGTGTATCTCTATACCAATCACGCTTTTGTCTTTTGCATCTGCATAAGAAACCGCATCTGCATTGATGAAACCATCTTCGAGCGTAACGCCTGCGAGAATGGCTTCGAGGTCTTTTTTAGCTACCGGCTTATCAAGTCTTACTTCGTAGATTTTTTTTATTTCAAACGAGGGATGGGTGAGTTTTTGTGCCAGTTCTCCATCGTTTGTTAAAACGAGTACACCGGTGGTGTTCCTGTCAAGCCGGCCAACAGGGTAAATGCGTTCGTCGGTTGCGCCCTTTAAAAGATCAAGTACTGTTTTTCTGCCTTCCGGGTCTTTTGCGGTAGTGATATAGTCTTTGGGTTTATTTAATAATATATAAACGGGGTTCTTTTGGGCATAAAGTTGTTTACCCTTGAAAACAACTTTATCTGCGGCGCCTACTTTATAACCGGGCTCGTAAACGATAGAACCATTTACTTTCACCTTTCCTTCTTTCACAAGGTCTGCAGCTTCCCGTCTGCCGCAAATGCCGGCATGGGCAATATATTTATTCAGCGGCATTTGTTCAGCTTCTGATTCTTTTTGCTGCTGTGGTTTTTGTGTTATCTGCTGGTAGGTTTGTTTTACGGGTTTGCCTTGTTTGTAACGCGGAGCCGTTGTATTGGAAGGCCTGTTTACTGGTCTTTGCGGCGTAGTGCTGTTTGGTTTGTCATTGTTTTTGGCAGTCTTTTCAGCTTCAAGCCTCTTTTTAAGAAAACCATTGGTAGCGGCAGCTTTTTGCAGTTTGGATTCTTCGATCTTCTTACGGATTTCCTTTTTTATCTTTCTTTTCTCCTGGCGTATTGCTTCTTTCTTTTTTGCGCCGGACTCTTTGTTCATGAACTTGTCGAATGCATGTTTTGCCATAATATACAGTTTTGCTGTTTTTCAACAGGAGCGGTAAAGGTATTGTATTGTTTTCTTATGCGGTTAGCAGCAGCAAAAAAGCCAATTTAGAATTCTACAAGCCCGGAGATATATGACAGTAATCATAGAATGTATATAAAAACCGGTTGTATTTTCGTTATATCTTACAACTGAACATTCTCTTTCAAGAAATAACTGCTAATGAGGGACGGGCAAATGAACGGGCAATTACTGCCTGGTGTATATCGTAATCAATATAAGAAAACCGGCCAGGATTTTATTTCTGCCGAAGAAATGGCCGAGATACTGGCATCGATGGATGATCTTGTTTTCCTGATGGATAAACAGCGAAATTTTAAACGTTGTTTTCAACATCAATCAACAGACCTTTTACTGCCACCTGCTTTGTTCCTGAACAAAAATATCACTGAAGTTTCTTTTCCTGCTGATGTACTTGCACTAATGCAGGCTGCATTTGATAAGGCTGAAGCCGAGGTAGCGACACAGTCGATCGAATATAAACTGGAACATAATAAAACAGGAAAATGGTACAACGCAAGAATTTCTGTAATGCCAAATACGGGTTTTACTGTGGTGGTGAGAGACATTACAAAGTGGAAAAATCTCATTTTTCATTTCCAGGAAAATGAAAAAAAATACCAGCTGCTTGCGGAAAATACCACAGATCTTGTTGTGTTATACAATACCGATGGTAGGATAGCCTATATTTCGCCGGCGGTTGACCATTTGCTGGGTTTTACTGCAGAAAGCCTTACCGGCATTAATCCTGCCTTTTTACTGCACGAAGACGATAAGGCGTACATAGAAAAACATTTTAAACCGGAACTATTCCCCGGAGATGCAAAGTTTGTGTTTGAGTACCGGTTACGAAATGCTGACGGCAAATGGCTGCATTTTCACACCACGCGCAGGTTTATAAGAAATGAAAATAACGAAGTAGTACATGTACTTGCATGCTGCAGGGATATAACACACCGGGTAAAATACGATGCTGCACTCAAAAAAAGCGAAGCCCACTACAAATTACTGGCCGATAACATACTGGACCTCGTTGCATTGCACGATGTAAACGGCGTATTTGAATATGTTTCACCTTCCGCACATACAGTGCTTGGTTATGGGCCTGCTGAACTTGCAGGCAACAACGCTTTTGATCTTATTCACCCTGAAGATGCAGCAGGGTTGTTTGAAAAAAATAACCTTCGGGTTTCGCAGGGTATAGATTCATTTAAAGAAGAATTTCGCATACGGCATAAGGAAGGGCATTATGTATATTTTCAAACAACTACCAGGGTTATCAGGGATAAAGACGGTAATGCACATCGGTTTTTAAGTGCATCGAGAGATATTACCAACTGGAAACAATCTCAGTTTGCTTTGAAAGAGAGCGAGGAAAAATACAAAGGCCTGGTGGAGAATGTTGACAATCTTATTATGATGGTAGACCGGGATATGAATTACCTGTTCGCCAACCAAATGGCTGCAAATTTTCTCCGCATGCCGGCCGAAGCTATTGCGGGTAAAAAGATGGGCAGTTTACTGCACTCCACAACTGCCGCAGACTGGCTTGAAAAAGTGCAACAGGTATTTATTGATAAAGTGCCCTTGCGCTGGGAGACAAGTATAGACGTAAATGGCGCCACATACTGGCTGAGAACAGGGTTTAACCCGGTTCGTAATTCGCGGGGTGAGATCTATGCGGTTTTGCTGAATGCTGTCGATATCACCAATATAAAGCGCACAGAAAACCTCCTGGAAGAACAGAATAAAGGCTTAAAGGAAATAGCATTTCTGCAGTCTCATGTAGTGCGTTCGCCACTGGCCAATATACAACACCTGATCAGCCTGCTCGATAAAAAGCAACTTACCGAAGAAAACAGGATCATTGTAGAACTGTTACAGGTTTCTGCCAATAATCTTGACAACGCCGTGAAACACATTGTTGAAAAAACCTACCTGCCGGAACAATAAAAATTACCTGTCTTTATTGGCAAGCTGACCGCAGGCCGCATCAATATCTTTGCCACGGCTTCTTCTGAGTCTTGCATTTACGCGGTTGGCTTCGAGGTATTTCATAAAGTTTTCAATGGTATCTTCATCGGGTTTGGTAAACCTGAAAGCATCAATAGGGTTGTACTCAATAATGTTAATAAGGTCTGCCGGTACCTGCCTGTAAATCCTGATTAACTCATCCGCATCTTTTTGCGAATCATTGAAGTTCTGGAAGAGGATGTATTCAAACGTTATTTCGTTCTTTGTGTGCTTGTAAAAATAATTCAATGCATCAATCAGAACGCGTATATTGTTGGTTTCATTGATAGGCATTATTTCGTTGCGCTTTACATCGTTGGCAGCATGCAATGACAAAGCAAGTTTGAAGCGTACTTTATCATCTCCCAGTTTCTTTATTTGTTTGGCCACACCGGCGGTTGATACTGTAATGCGTTTTGGGCTCATGAATAAACCATCTTCTGCAGAAATGCGTTCAATCGCCTTCATTACATTGTTGTAATTGAGCAACGGTTCGCCCATACCCATAAAAACAATGTTGCTCAGTTTTTTATCGTACACTCTTTCGCTTTGCTGGTTGATCAGCACCACCTGGTCGTAAATTTCATCGAATGAAAGGTTTCTTTTGCGTTCCATATAACCCGTTGCACAAAATTTGCAGCTCAGACTGCAGCCAATCTGCGACGATACGCATGCGGTCTTACGCTCGTCTGTAGGTATAAGCACGCCTTCAACCAAATGGCCGTCGTGTGTTTTGAAGCGGCTTTTAATAGTGCCGTCTGCACTGTATTGCGTAGCATCAACCTTTAGTGCCGGTAAAGTAAATTCATCTCCCAGTTTTGCACGCAGCTCTTTGCTCAGGTTCGTCATATCATCAAAGCTGTGTGCATGTTTTTGCCATAGCCATTCATACACCTGTTTAGTGCGAAATTTCTTTTCGCCCATTTTTTCAAAAAAGGTTTCCAGTTCCCGAAGACTCAAATGGCGTATGTTCTGCGCTTCTTTCATGCCGCAAAGATAGCGCACGGTGCTTTCTTTTTAGTGAAGGATTTGGTAACGGGCTGTAGTGAAGGTGGCATCGCCTGTTGTGTCACTCACTTATACTGTTGGAGCTTTGTGGAGCAGGCGATAGCAAATATTAACCAGCAAAGAAAGCCGTACCAGCAAGATGGTTGAGTAAACAGATCGCCTCAGCCGCCATAAAAACGGAACCCCGAACCGAGCGTGGCAACAGGCGATGCCATGAAAAGCTTGTGCCGGCTACAGAAAAAAACCGGTTGCGCTGAACCGGTTTCGAGATATATACATTAAAGTTTATGCTACTTGCAACTCATGGCATTATCGCCTACATAATATCCTTTTTCCGGGGTTTTAGACATCAGGCTGTTAAGAAAACATACACTGTTGGAAACGAGGAAATCGTCGTTAAATACCCCATGGCCGCCACCGGGTTCTATGTGGGCCACCGCCGGAATGCCCAGTGTAGTAAGTCTTTCATACAAAGGCTTTGTGCCGTAACTCGCAGGAAAATTATCGCAGGTATAATAATGTGAAATATCAAAAGGAACTACCTGGTCTGCCGTACCGTGGTAAAAAATGGTTGGTTTTGCATTGGCTGCGGTAATGATCTCCGGCCTCGACATGCCGCCCCACATAGAAAGAATACCTTTTATCTGGTAGGTGTTTTTCAGCGTGTTACCCTGGTCCAGGGAACCGAGCTTCGCGGTGATAGCAGGCATAAAATCGTCTGCCAGCTGTTGGGTATAGTAAGATGTGTTAAGGGTGATAATACCTCCTGCACTGGCACCTCCAATAAACACCCAGCTTGTATCTATATCGTATGTGGTTGCATTAGCCACGAGAAACCGCAGTGCTGCTCTTGCATCCTGTACCGCACGGTAAGACGCTTCTTTTGCCTGCGTGGTATCGCCATTACAGGTATTGTTTTCGTCCTGTGTCCAGCCGAGGCGGTAATTGATGGATGAAACGATAAACCCTTTGTTGGCAATGGCCGTACAAAATTTGTCTGAACTTGATTTGTCGCCACCCACGAGACCTCCGCCGTGGATCCATACGAGTAGCGGATATTTAACACCATCAACCATGTTTGCCGGCTGGTAAACATCCAGTTTAAGGTCTTCCTGCTGGCCAAGCCAGTTGGTATTTGTTGCGTATGTTACATCTTTAAATGCGGTGCCCGATGGGTTATCTGGTGGAGTGTTGGTATTCCTGTACGCATTGTCTTTAGAGCATGAGGATAACAATAAGTCCGTAATGAGGATTATAAATATGCTGCCCGTCTTCATAACCTTGATTTTTTTATTGACTTGTAAAAGCTTGCGAGGTTTAAGATTATGGCCATTAAAACTGCCAAGCTATAAACAGGAGGAAAGCCAAAAGTGTGCCGTGGCTTGTTTTTGAGGCATGTGAATTTTTTTCCCCGGTAAAAAAGAAAGCAAAAAATAATGGGGGTGTTGGTGTTACCCGGCTTTGCGCCTTTCCAACTCTTTGTTGATCAGAGATAATTCCCTGCCTGTTTGCCCGCTTACACTGGTATTTTCCTGCGCCCTGCGCATAAGATACGGAATAACATCGCGTATGGGGCCAAAGGGTAAATATTTGCTTACTGAGTAGCCAGCCTTACCAAGATTGAAAGTGATATTGTCGCTCATGCCGTACAATTGGGAAAAATGTACGTTCGGGTGATTGTGCTGTAAACCTTTTTCATCCAGCAGTTGTGCCGCAAGCAGGTTACTTTCTTCATTGTGAGATGCCACAATAACAGCCGTATCGGCAATATTCTCAAGGCAAAAACGCACCGCTTCGTTGTAATCCCTGTCAGTACTTTCTTTATCCGGCTGAATAGGAGAAGGGTATCCATGTTCGTCAGCTCTTGCTCTTTCTTTTTCCATGTAGGCCCCGCGCACCAGCTTAACAGCCAGTTTAAACTGCTTTTGCCTGGCAATACGGTGACTCATTTTCAGAAATTGCAACCTGTCGTGTCGATAAAGTTGAATAGTATTATAAACAATCGGTCTTTCTTTGTTGAAAATAGACATCATGTCTATTACAAGCCTGTCCACGGGATCCTGTATCCAGCTTTCTTCTGCATCTACAAGCACGCCAACACCTTTTTCAGCAGCAGCTTCACATATGCGGTACATCCGGTCATACACACGGTCTCTCTCTGCAATTTCTTCTTCATGATCATGTACACCGCTTCTTAAGCGTGGTGCTTCATTCAATGTTTGCAATAAGCCAAAACGTGCAATACCGGTAACTTTTATGCTGATGAACGGAATGTTATCCTGCGTGGCTGCGTAATTGATTACCTTAATGAACTCTTCTGTAGCATGGTCAAAACTTTCTTCACTTTCCTTACCCTCTACGCCGTAGTCAAGTATAACCTTTACGTTATACTTCGCCAGCATATCGCATACAGGTTGGGTATCTTCCAATGTTTCTCCACCAACAAACTGTTTAAATATTGTTTTGCGTATGATTCCGTGAATTGGCAATCCTGTTTTCATCAGGAAGGGAGTGATCCTTGTTCCTACGGCTACGAACATAGGGTAGTGCATGGTTTTTAGCAACCAACGCCCGTTTTTCAACTCTTTATCACTCTTGTATGCAAATGCAGTTTCGGTGTTATCGAAGGATAGATCCATACTAACATTCATTCATTGGCAAATATCTGTACTGTGACTTATAAATTAAAATATTCAAGTAAGTTATTTGAATTATTTGTGCAGAAGTTTAACAAAAAAAGACGTTTGAAAATGCTTATGAAGGCATGTGCCTGTACGCGGCAGGTAATATCAATAAAAAAGCCGGCAACAAAATTTATTGCCGGCTTCATTTACGCTTATGTTGCGGTTATTTTCTCATGCCCGGCATTTTACCCATTGGCATTTTGTTCATCATTTTCATCATCTGGCGCATTTGCTCAAATTGTTTCATGAACGCGTTTACATCTGCAAGCTGCTTACCAGCACCTTTTGCAATCCTGTTCCTGCGCCCTGGTGTAATACTATCAGGGTTGGCTCTTTCATACGGCGTCATCGAATTAATGATTGCTTCCACGCCTTTAAATGCATCATCACTTATATCAACGTCTTTTATAGCCTTGCCCATTCCCGGTATCATACCCATCAGGTCTTTGATGTTTCCCATTTTTTTTATCTGCTGTAGCTGATCAAGAAAGTCCTGAAAGTCGAACTGGTTTTTGCGGATTTTCTTTTCCAGTTTTTTTGCCTGTTCTTCGTCAAACTGTGCCTGTGCTTTTTCTACAAGGGTTGTTATGTCACCCATGCCTAAAATACGCTGCGCCATACGCTCGGGGTAGAAAACATCCAGCGTATCCAGCTTTTCACCGCTGCTTACAAATTTGATCGGTTTCTGCACCGTGTATTTGATCGACAATGCAGCACCACCTCTTGTATCACCATCAAGTTTGGTAAGTACTACACCTGTAAAATCCAAACGTTCATTGAATGCTTTGGCTGTATTAACTGCGTCCTGGCCGGTCATACTGTCTACAACAAACAAGATTTCATTTGGCTTTACCGCTTCTTTTACATTTGCCACTTCGGCCATCATGGCTTCGTCAATGGCAAGGCGACCGGCGGTATCTATAATAACAATGTTCTTATTTTTGCTTTTGGCTTCTTTAATGGCATTCTGCGCGATGCTTACCGCATCTTTGTTTTCACGCTCGCTATATACATCCACACCAATCTGCTCACCAAGAACCATCAGTTGGTCAATCGCTGCCGGCCTGTAAATATCTGCAGCTACGAGCAAGGGAGATTTGCCTTTTTGGTTTTTCAGGTAGCTGGCCAGCTTTCCGCTAAAAGTTGTTTTACCACTACCTTGCAAACCTGCAATCAACACTACTGCGGGGTTGCCGGTAGTATTAAACTCGGCTTCTTCACCGCCCATAAGTTCTACCAGTTCGTCTTTAACGATCTTTACCATTAACTGGCCCGGACTAATAGCATTGATTACCTTACTGCCAACAGCTTTGTCTTTTACCCTGTCTGTAAACTCTTTGGCAATTTTATAGTTTACGTCTGCATCAATCAGTGCACGGCGTATATCTTTAACGGTATTGGCAATATTAAGGTCATTGATCCTCGCTTCACCTTTCAGGTTCTTAAACGCAGATTCTAAACGCTCGGTAAGATTGTTAAACATATTTTTTCTGTTAAACGGGCTGCAAATATAAAGTAAGTTTTGAGTAAAGTGAGGGGCGTTTTGCGCTGTTTAAAACCGGTGGCTGGTGTAATATTTATTGTGGTTACCGGCATTGGTTCTTTGTGGCATCGCCGGTTGTGTCACTCACTTGTACGTTCTGCACTTTTGGCGGCGGCAGGGCGCTAAAGACATCATGTGCGCAACTCTGCATAAGCCCATCTCTAAAAATTTAGTGGCGTAGATTTTGACTTTTATATTTCCCGCAGTATAGAACCGGTTGTTTATTTTTACTAAAATTGCTAATCAAAAACCTTTCTGATGATACAGAGAATTCAGTCCATTTGGTTGTTACTTGCTTCTGTTTGTTCTTTTCTTACGCTGAAGCTTTCATTTTTCAGTGGTAATAAACTGGAGAATAACATTAAAACCTTCCAGTCTTTAACCGCGCAGGATAATATGTTGCTCATGGTGCTTACCGTAGCCGTGGCAATTGCTGCGCTGGTGACTATTTTTCTCTACAAAGACCGCAAAATGCAAATGAAAGTATCTTTTGCAGTGCTGGTATTAGCCATCGTAAACATTGTTTTATTTTTTAGTGCTACAGCAAAATTTGTAGAAGGTAAACATGACTGGAGTTCTCCGCTGGTGTTTCTTCCTCCTGTGTTTATACTACTCGCCATCAGGGGAATTTATAAAGATGAAAAACTGGTAAAGAGTGTTGACCGGTTGCGGTAAATTTTTTCCGCTTCGATCTTCGCATTTGTTCAAGCCTGTTCCTGCAGTTGAAGAGTGCGACGCAACAGGCGCTTAATAGCAGTACTAATGCCGGGTACATAAATAAATTTAAAAGAAAAGAGACTGCAATTGCAGCCTCTTTTTTATTACCCATGTGCATTATGAAAATTACTGCATCATCTCACCGCCACCACCGGAATCGGCTTTGTTGTTGCGGCGTTTAAAGATGTTTGCATCAAACTTGCCAAAGCGATAATTAACATTCAGGCGTAGTACCTGCGGGTCTCTTCTCCGCTCTGAATACTGTTTAAAATAATCAGACTCTGAATAAGTTTTGAATAACTGTGTACGCATGAAATCGTTCATGCTAAGTGTGATGGAAAGACTTTCGCCACTCTTCCAGCTCCAGTCTTTTTTAATGGCTGCGTCAAAGCTGTAGCGTGGGTCAATATAACCTTGGGCCGTGGTAATGGCACCACCAAAGAATCCACCACCGCCAGGTCCTCTGCCACCACCGGAATTAGCCGGCAGCACGGTTCTTGCCTGGTAATCTCCGGAAAGCTGTATAGAAAATCCTTTGGGTAATTTAAAGTTGTTGTTCACTTTAAAGAACCAGCTCCATCTTTCTGTACTGATATTACTTTGTGCAGAGCCGCCATTGATTTTTGAATTGAACAAATTGAGGTTGGTTGTAAAATCCCAGAATTTGGCAATGGTGATCCTGTTGGTAAATTCAAGACCGAATGAACGGCTGTTATCTGCGTTTACATAGGTTGTATAATACACACTGTCATTCTTATTGATAGAGGTATCGGGGTTAACATCCCTGTAAATGTAATTGGTGATGAGGTTGCTTGTTCTTTTGTAGTAAGCAGAGATCAGGAGATTTGCTCCTTTGATATAAGCATAATTGTAATTGAACTCGAAAGAGTTGGTAAACTCAGGATTTAACCCGGGATTACCAATGCTGATATTCAGCGGATCACTGTTGTCAATAAACGGCATCAACTGGAAGAAATTGGGCCTGTTGATACGTCTTGAATAGTTGATTTGTATATCCTGTTTTTCAGCAAGCCTGTATGTAATAAATGCACTCGGGAAAAGGCTTACAGGATATTTAACCGAGAAAGAAGAGTCTTTACCCAGGAGGGTTCCATCATAGTTGGAACTTTCGAGACGCAACCCTAACTGGTAAGTCCATTTTTTTGCTTTAAGGCTATAAGTGGTATATACTGCATATACCTGGTCAGTGAATTTATATTTGCTGCTGATGGATGGCAGTAATTCATATTTGCTGTTGGTATAATCATACACATACTGTTCGTTCAGGTTTTCGAAGTTTCTTAGTGCACCTCGTACGCCAGCTTCAATTTTCATGTTTTCATTCAGCTGATTTTCGTAATCGCTCTGCACGGTAATAAATTTGTTGAAACCCGAACCCAGTGTTTGTTGCAGTAAAGACGGATATTTAAAAGCAATGGTGTTGGGCAGGTAATAGTTCGTTTTATAATCGCCTATGTTATCGTTTGTGCTAGAGTTATAGTTAACATCTGCAGTAATATTATGACCGTTCTCTCTGAAGTTGTGCCTGAAGCTTAGCTGTGCGCCATAGTTTTTAAAATTACGTTCAGAAAATGCCGTACGCATGCTGTGCGTGGCAAGCAAACCACCAATGGTAGAATCTATAACCTGGTCTTCATCGCTGTTAAACTGGCCACGGTTAAAATTGCCGGAAACAGAAAGCGTGTTCCTGTTGTCTATCAGGTAATCAAAGCCACCACGTATAAAGGCAAAATAGCCTTCGTTTACTGAGTTGCTATTTTGTAAGATATTACTTGGCGGATCAAAAAAGTTATCCCTGTTAATGTAGGAGGTGGATTTTGATTTGCGCTGGTTATAACTTCCACTGAGAAAGAAGTTGAGTTTGTTCTGTCTCACATTTATATCTATCCCGGTATTTACTTTACCGCGGGAGTCTATACCTCCGCGAATACCGCCATTATAGCCTGTTTTCTTATTTTTCTTCAGTACAATATTGAGAATGCCTGCATTGCCTCCCGATGCATCATATTTAGCAGAAGGGTTTGTTACCAGTTCCACTTTGTCTATAATGTCGGCAGGTATCTGGTCCAGCGTTAACGTTGTTGGCCTGCCATCTACAAACAACGTAGGGCTGGCATTGCGCATGGTTACGTTACCGTCTATGTCTACATTTAAAGATGGTATCTGCTTCATTAATTCAGTAGCAGACTGGCCGGAGCTCACAATGTTTTTATCTACGTTAAAGACTTTCCTGTCAACACCCATCTCAAAAAATGGCTTGGCGGCTGCGGTAACCGTAACATTCCCAAGGTTTGCTTCCGATGCTGTAAGTTTAATGTTGCCGAGATCTTTATCAGTGGCATTCATCATTTGCTGCATACGCTCCTGCTGGTTGCCCTGTTGTGCTGCGCCTGGTTGTGGTCGTTTAAAACCGAAGGATACAGTATCAGAATAATCAACGTACCCAATGGCGGAAATGCGAATGGTGTAATTGCCAAATAAAGAAAGGTTTTCAATATTGAAATCACCATTCTTTTCCGTAAGTAATGTGGCAGCGTTATAATCTCTCATGGCACGGGTTGCCGTATCAAATTTTTTTCCGAGTAGCTGAATAGTGGCACCCTCGATTCCTTTGTTGGTTTTATCGTCAATGATTTTTCCAAAAATGTGGCCCATATTCATATTCTGGCCACCTGCACCCTGCCTGTTAAAACCGCCGCCCGGAGGCTGCGCGTAGATTGCTGTAATAAGTGTACAACTAATAATGGTAAGTAATAGTTTCATTTAAATTGCTGTTTTTTTCAAGGTCTTAAATGCTACACGCAGGGTGGTTTATAGAAATGTTTTTTATAAGATTAGTGGATTACCAGTATTGTTCTATGCCAGTATAAGCAATGTAATAGCCAATTGTATAAAACCTGCAACGAGGCCGGCAGCGGCGAAAATGAATTCAATGTTCCTGATGCTTTGGCCAAACCTCCGGTAAAAGAGTTGCCTGCTTGCTGAAATAGATATCGTATGCAATTTTAACACAATCTCTTGCTCAAGAGAGCCGCTTTGCGACAAGTTGCCGATAAACTGCGACATAACAGATGGAAAGAGTTCTTTTAACTCCTGCAGAAACAATTCTTTTAACTGGCTGATAATTTTTTCGCCTACAAACATGGAGATAACAGGAATTGCCTCCTTTAGTTTATGATTAAGAAAATGATCGGTGTGCGTTTCTATAACCGGCATTGCGTTTTCAAGCGTTTTTTCACTTGTAAGCTGTTGCGTAAGCAAAGAAGAGTTGAGTATTTCTTTATTTAAAGCACTGGCAATACTTGCAGCCAACGGGCCTTTAACCCTTGCAAGCAGTCCATTCTTCCAGAAAATGCTGCGAATGCTAATCCTGATCATCAGCCAGGAAGCCAGGGCAGCAATAAGCGGAACGAGGAAAAGGGCATTATTCATAGAAGCAGTTTAAAATAAAAAACCTTGTAAACATCAGTATTTACAAGGTTTTGCTTTTGGGAGGCTGATGGGTCTCGAACCCACGGCCTTCAGTGCCACAAACTGACGCTCTAACCAACTGAGCTACAGCCTCCGTAATCCCGTTTTACATTTCGGGCAGCAAAAATAATCAAATAGCGTTAGCAGCCAAAATAACATTTGTAATTTCTTTTGTGTATTCCACTGTCCATCTGCTTCGCACTGCTGCCTCACGATAAAAAGTACAAGAGTGCGACGCAACGAAGACGCCATGTATTCTGCAGCCGGGCTCATAATAATTTCTTTTTTTATTTAAAATACCAGCAAAGGATCTTTGGGCATCGTCCCTTGCGTCGCAATCCGTTCAACTGTAATGCAAATGGCAACTGCAGGTGGCGGTTATCAAATGCGGCACAGAATTAGAAATTGTAGAAAACATAAAAGGCAGAAATACCGTTAATGTATTTTGTTTACCCTTTACATACCAAATGGGGTAATTTACTTTCAGAAAGCGCTAAAAAATCCTTGTTAATTAGTTTTGGCGGGTATAAGCTGCTTTTATTTTTCGCCTAATTTTGGTTCGATGGCTAATAAAATTTTTAAAATTATGATGAACAGAAAAGTTTGGCCTTTATTGCTATTGGTTTTGCTGGTAAGTGGCGTATTGTGGGCATTTACGGGAAGAGATAATGTGGAAGGTGAAAAAAGCAACGAAGACAAATATGCAAAACAACAAAAACTACTAACAGCAATAGGTTCCATCCTGGAGCAGCGCCATTACAGCCCTAAAGCCATAGACGATAACTTTTCCAGGTCTGTATTTAAGAAATACCTCGAAAACCTGGATCCTGAAAAAAATCTTTTTCTTCAGTCAGATATCAAGGCTTTGTCTAAATACCAGGCTGCTATAGATGAAGAGATTCTTGGTAAAACTACAATGGAGTTTTACCCTGCGGCAGGGCAGATTTATGAAAAGCGTATTGGAGAGGTAATGACTATCTATAAAGACCTTCTTTCAAAGCCATTTGATTTTAGTGCCAATGAAAATGTACAACTCGATGGTGAAAAGATTGATTACGCTGCAAATGAAGAAGCCAGGAAAGAAGCGTGGCGCAAACGTTTAAAGTTTATGACGCTCGAGCGTTTTGTAGATCTGCAGCAACAGCGTGAAAAGGCCGATAAGAAAGATTCAATGGCCTCCAAAACCGATGCGCAATTGGAGAAAGAAGCGAGGACGAGAGTTTTGGGTGCACTTGACAGAAATTATAACAGGCTCAAACTGGTGTTTAACGCTGACCAGCAGTTCAGTTCTTTTGTTAATACCATCACCGATCTCATGGATCCTCACACAGAGTATTTTGCGCCTGTAGACAAGCGCGGGTTTGATGAAGAAATGAGTGGTCGTTTTTATGGTATTGGGGCGCAGTTAACGGAAGAAAATGGCTCGATTAAAATAGCAAGCCTTGTAACCGGCAGCCCCGCGTGGAAAAGCGGACAGGTACAGGTGAATGACGAGATATTGAAAGTAGCGCAAGGTGCAGAGCCACCGGTTGATGTGGCCGGCTATGCTGTAACTGATGTAGTTAAATTGATTCGCGGAACGAAAGGAACAGAAGTAAGGATTACTTTCAAAAAGAATGATGGTACATTACAGATAGTGTCTCTTGTAAGAGACGAAATAGTACAGGATGAAACTTTTGCAAGAAGTTCTGTGATCACAGATGACGGTAAGAAAATCGGCTACATCTACCTGCCTGAGTTTTATGCAGATTTCGACAGGCCTGAAGGTAACCGTTGTTCACAGGATGTTGCCAATGAAGTAAAGAAATTAAAAGCCGAAAATGTTGAGGGAATAATATTGGATCTTAGAAATAATGGTGGTGGTTCATTGTACGAGGTGGTACAAATGGTAGGGTTGTTTATTAAAAGCGGACCGGTTGTGCAGGTAAAAGACAGGGATGGCAAGCCTATAACACTAAGCGATACCGATCCCGGTGTTTTGTACGAGGGTCCACTGGCGGTGATGGTAAATGAATTGAGTGCTTCGGCATCTGAAATATTTGCTGCAGCCATTCAGGACTACAAAAGAGGTATCGTAGTAGGTAGTACATCTACGTATGGTAAAGGCACGGTACAGAAAAATTTACCGCTCGGAAGGCAGGATATGACCACTGGCCAGACTGAATACGGGGCACTGAAACTGACTTTCGAGAAATTCTATCGTGTTAACGGTGGCTCAACACAGTTAAAAGGCGTAACGCCCGATGTAGTGCTGCCTGATGTGTATGAATACATCAAATTTCGCGAAAAGGATAATCCTTCTGCACTTGCATGGGATCAGATTCCACAGGCTGATTATAAGCAGAGTATGGATATAAACTGGGCTGAGATTCAGAAGAAGGCAGATGAAAGAGTTTCTGCAAATACTGCCTTTGCCGGGATAAAGAAAAACACTGACTGGTTAAGCAAGAATACAGAACGGGCATATGAGTTAAATCTTGAAGCTTACAAAAAGCAACAGGCCACTTTGCGTAATACGGTAAAGCAGGATGATACGCTTTCCAAATTGCAGGCGCCTATGGATATGAAACCTGTGGAAGTTGATAAAGATAAATTTTTTAATAATGCTGATAAAGCGAAAGGCGAGCGTTATCAGCAGTGGCTGAAAAGTGTTCAACGTGACTTATATATTGACGAAACGGTTAATATTGTTCGAGATGTAATAGCAGCTAAAAGCCAGGTGACCGTAAAGCAATAAAATAAATTCGAATCAATAAAAAAGCTTTCCGTTTCCGGAAAGCTTTTTTATTTTATTGCAGTTTTTAATACTTGAAGTGGGTAAAAACTGCCTCGTTATGTACTGGTTCAATTTACACGGATTTCCTGCCAAGAATCAATGACAGAAGGAAAAGGACGATGAAAATAAAGAATAACACCTTAGCTATTCCCGCTGCACTTGCAGCTATTCCTGAAAAACCAAATACAGCAGCTATAATTGCTACTATAAGAAAAATGACTGTCCAGCGTAACATAGTGGTAAGTTTTTATGATGAATAATATTACTTCTTTTTCAGAAAATATGCCAGAATAAATTCCACACAATAATTAGAGACATTCGGCAGTTTAACACGCGATGTTTACATGTTTTCACCACATTCGCAAAATGAAAACTTTTCTTACTGCAATTCTTGCTATTCTATCTGTCGCTGTTTTTGCCCAGGAGCCGAAGATACATCCGAAGGCAGCCAAAGCTTATGAAGATGCAATGCTGCAGTTAAGAGATGGTTTTATTAGAGATGCGTTGCCTTTGCTGGGTAAGGCTATTGAATATGAACCCAGGTTTGTTGATGCCTGGCTATCGCTGGCCGGGGTTTATGGCGAACTTAAAGATTACCAGAAAGCAATTGAACATTATAAGAAAGCCAAAGCAATTGATACCGCTTATTTCAGGTTTTATAATCTGCCATATTCTATCAATCTTGCAGGGCTTGGAAGGTTTACTGATGCCCTTGGCGCGGTTCAAGATTTTCTGCTTATTCCTAATCTTAATGACAAGAGTATCAAAAGTGCCACATACAGGAAACAGTGTTATGAGTTTGCTGTAGACTACCAAAAAAAACATGCTGCTTCAACTTATATTTTCACCCCTGAGAATCTTGGCGACAGTATCAATTCAAAGCAGTCGGAATATTATCCCTCTTTTACTATTGATGATAGCACTCTCGTATTTACAAGGCACGTTGAAGGCATACGCGAAAATTTTATGATGAGTAACTTATTGCAAAATGGTTACGGCAAAGCAGCGCCTATAAACGGGCAATTGAACGAGCAACCTTCAAAAGGTGCCATCAATATATCCCAGGATGGGGAATGGCTCGTGTTTGCCGGCAATTTCGGCCAGGAAGGTTTTGGGAATTTTGATATCTACATATCATATAATACACCACAGGGCTGGAGCACACCAGTCAACCTGGGGGCTAACATCAATACAGAGTTTTGGGAAAGCTCACCAAGTTTGAGTCCGGATAAGAACGCACTTTATTTTAGCAGTAACAGGCCGGGAGGCTCCGGTGGAAAAGATCTTTATGTAAGTTACCGTTCTGCAAATGGCCGATGGCAACCTGCACAAAATCTAGGGCCTGCAGTAAATACCAAAGGAGATGAAATTGAACCTTTTATTCATGCGGATAACCGCTCGCTTTATTTTACCAGCAATGGTTTGCAGGGATATGGTGGCCTTGACATATTTCTTTCCCGGAAAGATGCCGGCAATAACTGGCAAATACCGGAAAATCTGGGTTACCCCATCAATACCATTGAAGATGAAGAAAGCATTTTTGTATCATCTAAAGGGGATGTTGCCTACTATGCCAGCAGCAGGTCAGATTCGCGTGGGGGGCTTGATCTGTACAGATTCAATCTTCGTGCAGATATTAAGCCGGTGAAAACATTGTACATACAGGGATCAGTTGTTGATGCAGTTACAAAACATACTATACCGTGCGCTGTTGAGTTAATTGAAAACAGTACACAAAAGGTCATATCAAAAGTGCAAACCGATGAGACCGGCTTTTACTTTGTAACGCTACCTGTAGGTAACGACTACACCTTTGCTGTTAACCGTAAAGGATATTTATTTTACAGCAGCCTCTTTGAATTAGGCAACAAAGCATCTGATAGTATCTATGTAAAAGACATTCAACTGCAGCCTTTGCAGGTGAATGCTGTTGGTGTACTAAATAATATTCAGTTTGAAACCAATACGGCCAAATTGCAACCTGTAAGTTTAATTGAGTTAGACAAACTACTGCAGCTCTTGCAGGAAAACACTACGCTTAAAGTGCAGATAAACGGGCATACAGACAACACAGGTACTGCAGATAGAAATAACCAGCTATCGCTGGAGCGTGCGCAGGCCGTTGTAGCCTTTTTAACAGGCAAAGGCATAGAGGCCAAAAGGCTTACTGTTAAAGGATTTGGCGCGTCTAAACCATTGGCAGATAATGCAACTGAAGAAGGGCGTTCTATGAACAGGCGCACAGAATTTATTGTTACCGGCCTTTAGTGTTTTGTTAAGGCACATTGATGTATTTATGCAGTTGCATACTTAGTTCCCATTGCGGATTTTCTTTGATGTAATCGATGATCAACGGTAGCATTTCGTTACACCTGCTCCATTCGGGTTGAAGGTAAAGTTTACAGTTGGCATTTACTTTAGAAGCATTTTGCTCTGCCCAGCTAAAATCTGACTTATTATATACCACAACTTTTAACTCGTTTGCTTTTTCAAACACCTCTGTAAGTGGAGCTTTAAATTTTTTAGGCGAAAGGCATATCCAGTTCCAGTTGCCTGTTAAAGCAGATGAGCCAGATGTTTCAATATTCGTTTCGAAACCAGCGTCTTGCAGTTGTTGCGTCAAGCCGGTAAGGTTATGCATCAAAGGCTCGCCGCCGGTTATTACCGCCAGTCTGCCGGCATGTTTTTTTGCTTCTTCTACAATCTGTGCTATGTTTTGTACAGGATGTGCGCTTGCATCCCAGCTTTCTTTTACATCGCACCAAAAACAGCCCACATCGCAGCCGCCCAACCTTATAAAGTACGCGGCACGGCCCTGGTGAAAGCCTTCGCCCTGCAGCGTGTAAAACGCTTCCATTACAGGTACTGAAGTGATGGTATTTTCTGCTGTATCTGCTAAATTCATGAAAGATGAAAGGTGTTATAAATAATCATGTAGCCGGCTGAATATCTTTGGGCATCGCCTGTTGTGTCACTCACTTGTACTGAAGAAACGTTGATCAGCAGGCGGCGCACTGCTGTTACAACTACCGGAAAACTGCTATTAGCTGCGGCACCCGCAGTTGCCGAATAATGCTTTAGCCGTACAAGAGTGCGACGCAACAAAAGCCCGATAGTAGTAATGCAGCAGGGCTCAAAAAAATTAGCCGCGTCTTTGCTTATAGGCCTGTAATGTATTTTTCAGCAAGCCGGCAATTGTCATTAAACCAACACCGCCCGGAACCGGTGTAATGGCTGCAGTTTTAGGAGCTACCTCATTGTAGGCAACATCTCCTTTTATGCGAAAGCCTTTTTTTGCGGTATTGTCTTCTACTCTTGTAATTCCCACGTCAATGACAATTGCTCCTTCTTTTACCATGTCTGCCTTTACAAATTCTGGTTTGCCAAGTGCTGCAACCAATATATCTGCCTGCAGGCATATCTCTTTCAGGTTATGCGTATGCGAATGGCAAATGGTAACCGTACAGTTTCCGAATCTATTATTACTGCTAAGTAAAATGCTCATAGGTCTGCCAACAATGTTGCTTCTGCCTATTACCACCGCATGTTTGCCTTTGGTCTCGAGATTGAAATGTTCCAACATCAACATTATACCATAGGGTGTGGCTGGTATAAAGGTTGGTAAGCCCTGCACAAGTTTACCTGCACTGGCAGGATGAAAGCCATCCACATCTTTTGCGGGGTCTATTGCTTCGATTACTTTTTGTTCATTTACCTGTTTGGGTAAAGGCAGTTGTACCAGAATACCATCTACAGATGGGTCATTATTGAGCGACTCTATCTTTTCAAGCAAATGTTCCTCAGACACGTCAGCGTCCAAACGAATAAGTGTAGATTGAAAGCCTATTTCAGCACATTGTTTCACTTTACTGGCAACGTAGGTTTCGCTGGCACCGTTATTCCCTACCAAAATGGCTGCCAGGTGTGGTGCCGGCCGCCCGGCCCTGATGATTGCATCAACCTCTTCTTTAAGCTGATCTTTTGTGGCTGCTGCGGCAACCTTACCGTCTAAAACTATCATGCTGCAAAAGTATAGTTTATGTATTCAATTTGAGGGGATATTTAAGACATATCACGGCTCGAAATACCAACATATTTTCTATAATATCATATGTGAAAATTCAAAAATACCACGTTCTTTTGGATGCAGATAGAGATATGCAACAAATTGTATTGTTAGATGATACATAGTATGAAAAATAATATACAATAAACTCACGGATGTAAGCAGCGTCTGCCTGCCGTTCATTGTCTTTTTCGCTGGTTTATACAATTTAACAAGCCGTTTAAATTTATTTAACCATTTGTTATTAATCCCATACATTTGGGCGCAAAATTTTTTTAAAACCTATAGTCACATGAGAAAAATTGTAAGTTTCTTACTCATGCTATTGCTATCTACCTCGATGGCCATAGCGCAAACCCGAACCATTACGGGAAAGGTTACTGAAACAACTGGCGAAGCGATTGGTTTCGCAACTATCGCTGTTAAGGGTGCCAAGACTACTGTTGCTGCTGATCCCGACGGCTCTTTTCGTATTCAGGCAAAAGATGGTGATGTGCTTGTTGTTACCGCGGTCAATTTTGAAACAAAAGAAGTAACGGTGGGTTCAGAATCGAACTTAACTGTTTCTCTCACACGAGTGTCAAATTCCCTTACAGATGTCGTAGTTACAACTGCATTAGGAGTTCAACGACAGGCTAAATCTCTTGGGTATGCTACTGCAAAGGTTGGCACAAAAGAATTAACCCAGGCTAGGGTGGTAAACCTTCAGAATGGCCTCACTGGTAAAGTTTCCGGTCTTAACATTCAGACAGCTAACAACGGCGTATTTGCTGATACACGTATTACCTTACGTGGTATCCGCTCTTTAACTGGCAACAATCAGCCAATGTTAATCTTGGATGGTGTACCTCTTGCATTATCTTACATTTCTTCAATCAACCCAAATGACGTTGCTGATGTGACCGTGCTCAAATCATCATCTTCAACTGCAATTTACGGTCCTGATGGTGTAAATGGCGCGATTGTGATTACAACCAAAAAAGGTGTGAAAGGCAAGCCTCAAATTTCCGTGAGTAATACCACGCAGTTTGAAACTGTTTCATACTTACCTAAACTGCAAACCCGCTTTGGTGGAGGCTCTTCTATAGATGCTAACGGATATGGGGTTTACGACCCTATTGAGAACCAGGGATATGGTGATGCTTTCGATGGATCGCTTCGTCAGATTGGTCGTGATGCTCCTGACGGGAGTAAATATGAAGTTACCTATGTTGCCCGTCCGGAAGAAAAGAAAAAGTTTTGGAACACAGGTATAACTAATCAAACTGATATTTCTTTTGCTACAGGCGACTTTTATTTAAGTGCTCAAAACGTAGATATACAGGGCGTTGTTCCTAAAGATGAAAACCACAGGCGCAATGTTCGTATGAGGGCTGAAAAAGAATACAACAGGTTTAAAGCTGCTTTTAACCTTAGTTATACACAGGGTAAATACGACATAACTACCCAACCTGGTAGGGATGAATCTGTATATTGGAATTTGATCAACACGCCAATGCAGATCCCTATAACTGCTTTCAAAGATTGGAGAAATGATTATTGGTCAAGCCCTGATGGTTATTATAATGATTATTATTCTAACCCATATTTCATTATTGATAATTATAGGACAACAGGAAGGTCTGATGATCTTTTTGGAAATGTTGAATTGAATTTTAAAGTTGCTTCCTGGATGAATCTTACTTATCGTATTGGAGCTTCAATAAATAATTCAACCGCCAAAAATACAACGGCTCCTTTTACTTATTCTCAGTTTACTAAAGAAAGTGGAAAATCTATCGCGCAAAGTGGTGACATAGTTGCTGCAGTTGGAGATGCTACATCTTTTTCAAGCAGGATAACTTCAGAGATTTTTGCCACTTTCAATAAGAAATTTGGTGGTGTTAACCTAGATCTGTTAGTTGGACAATCTTTTCGTGATATAAGTTCAAAAACAACAAATATTTCAAGTAGCAATTTAGGTCAGTCAACACTTTATAACGTTATCGTGAGAAAGGGTGAACCGAGTGTTGCAGAAGCTGACTCAAGACAAAAGCTAGAAAGATTTTTCGGCAAATTCGCTGTTGGTTATAACGACTGGTTATTTGCAGAATTTACAGGGAGTTACGATATAGATAGCAGGCTTTCAAATCCTTATCAGCCTGTTGATTATTCAAAAATCGCTTTCTTTTACCCAGGGGCAAGTCTATCAGTCCTTGTTAATGAATTGATTCCAGGTCTGAAAAATAACAACTTCCTTTCCTACTTTAAAGTTAGGGGTGCTATTTCTAAAACTGGTAATGTTAATCTTGGTGCTTATTCACTTGAGAATACTTATGGGTTGTCCACATTCTTCCCGTATGGTGATATTCAGGGTTTTGGATCTACCGGAACACTGGTACAGTCTCAGTACAAGCCAGAATTTGTTAACAATAAAGAAGTTGGTATTGAATTAGGGTTTTTGAAGAACCGTATAAATATAGAAGCAAACGCCTATACTCAAAATAATACTGACCAGATTATATCTGTTGCTTATTCATCTTCAACAGGATTCCCACGTTCTGTATTAAATGCCGCGTCTTTTGATAATAAAGGTTTGGAAATTGATTTAAAGCTTACTCCATTAATTAAATTGAGGGATGTTACAATTGATTTTAAAGTCAACTATACTTTGCAGGATAGTAAGGTAACCAGTTTGATTGATGGCGTTGACGAATTGGCGGTTGGTAATGCAAACTATGCAATCGTTGGTATGCCTGCTTTCGTATTTAAGCTTACGGATTATTTACGTGACGATCAGGGTCGTGTAATTGTTGATGGAACAACCGGTATGCCCCAGAAAAATCCAAATACGAGCGTTTTTGGTAGAACATTGCCTAAGAACATCATAGGTTTAAATCTTGGTGTAAATTGGAAAGGCTTTTCGTTAAATGCGGTTGCCGATTATCGTGGTGGCAATCAAATCTATAGCGGTAATATTGGATCCGCACTTGACTTTTCTGGCATTTCATATAGAAGTGGTCAGAATGATCGTCAGGCGTTTGTGTTCCCTAATTCTGTATATTATGATGGTTCCAAGTATGTTGAAAATACGAGCATATACACCAAGTCCTACGGTTATAATTTTTGGTCACAGGATATAAATACCGGTGTACAGTCAAACTACATATCTAGTGGGGCTTTCTGGAAACTTAGAGAAGTTTCTATTGCATATTCTCTTCCTAGTAAAGCATTATCGGGATTTTTACATAATGCGGTAAAAGGATTGACTATAGCTGTTAACGGTAGAAATCTGAAAACTTGGCTTCCAAAAAGTAATCAATGGACTGATCCAGAATTTTCAGCTTCAACCTCATCAAATGGACAGGGTGTAAGTAGTATTTATAATACAGTTCCAACAAGGATCTTTGGTGCAAGCGTTACTGTCCAATTCTAAAATAATAAGATAAATATTTAATATGAAACTTAAAAAGTCATATTCCATAATTTTTGTACTACTGGTTGTTCTTACGACCGGCATACAGAGTTGTAAGAAGGAAAGTTTTAATGTAAATAAAAACCCCAATCAGCCTACAGACAGTACGGTAACTTATAATGTGTTACTTCCTGCTGCTTTACAGTCTACCTCATATATTGTAGCAACAGATTGGGGTTGGTTGCAGAACTGGCTTGGCTATTGGGCTAGATCTGGTACTTATGCTCCCAATGTAACTGAAGAGACATATCAAATCACTACTAACTTTCAAACGAATGTTTGGGATGATTTGTACTCAAACGCCTTCAACTATGATATTATGCAGAATAAGGCGCATCAGGCAGGAGCAACTTTTTACGAAGGTGTTGCTAGAATTATGAAAGCCCACAATTTTCAAATTTTAGTAGATGTCTATAATAACGTACCATATTTTGATGCGCTAAAAGGAAATGCTAATCCCACGCCGAAATATGATAAGGGTATTGACATTTACAAAGACCTGTTCCGTCAATTGGATACTGCGATAACATTATTAAACGAAACAAATCCTGACGTTAACGTAGATTATGAAACAAATGATCTTGTTTACGGCGGAGACGTTAATTTGTGGATTAAATTAGCTAACACACTTAAATTAAGAATGCTGGTTCACGTGTATGGCGTATCGGATTTTGATATCGCTGGAGAAGTTGCAAAAATTGAAGAAAATGGCCTAGGTTATCTTGGAACCGGAGAATCAGCTATGATTAACCCGGGTTTCGGATCCACTAAACCTAATCCATTCTACAGAACCTATGTGCGGGACGAAACAGCCACTGCAACGGGTTCATCTGTTTACTACAAAGGTAACTCTTATGCAGTAGGAGACGCAACTGGTGCACTTGAAACCTATGGATGGTACAGATGGGATGGCGATCCTCGTATTAATCGTTTTTATGTAGCTGGTAACCAAGGTATGCGTGGGGTAGCTTATGGCTTACCACCAGTGACAGAAAATGCAGCTGCAACGTTATCTTCAATAAGCGGACCGGGTTTGCTTCCTGAGGGCGCAGCTTCAGATGCGTGGCTGTTAACCAGCGTAGAAAGCATGTTTTTACAGGCTGAGGCTGCTGAAAGGGGAATTATTGCAGGCGATGCTGGTCAATTAACAGTCGCTGCTGTTACTGAATCATTTATATGGTTAGGTTTGGATGCTGCTTCTGCCGAGGCATATCTCGAAGGAAACGCAACTTATCCAGATGTTGATTATTATGCAGAAGGCGGGGGCTTAAATACTATTATTTGTCAAAAATGGTTTGCGTTAAATGCGCTTGCTCCTTTTGAAATATGGTCCGATTACAGACGCGTACCTTATGATGGTAGTACGCATTTTGTTTACGGAGCCCCAGGTGGTTATACAGCAGGCCCGCCTCTATCTGTTGCTCCGCAAAATACTGCAACAGAAATACCTATAAGGCTACTCTATCCACAAAACGAATACAATTACAACGCTGCTAATGTTAAAGGAGAAGGTACAATAGATCAATTCAGCAGTAAAATATTCTGGGACAATAATTAAAATAAATTTATATGAAATTGAAATTCATAAGATTGAATTCGCTCTTTTTATTTGCGCTGGGGGCGATGTTTCTAACCGGGTGTTTGAAGGATAATGATTTCGAGGACGGCGTTTATGGTATAAACAATCCTGGTTCTCAGAAAGGGGTTCTTTTCCAACAATCTAAAGTAAATGCAACTGGAATTCAGGTGCCCGTAGTGGCTGGTATTTCTGGCATAAGTACGCCTCAAACGATCCAAACGCTCGTAAAAATCGCAGCTGATCAGGCTGTAAGTAAAGATTTAGAAGTTACAGTTACCTTAAACAATGCTTTACTGGATGGTACGGGTTTAACCGAGCTTGATGCCAGTTATTATACTCTGCCAAGTGGTAAAGTTTTAATACCTGCTGGTGAGAAATATGCTGAATTTGTTGTAACGATCCCAGATGCAGCGGTAATTGATCCAAGTGTCGTTTACGGACTGGGTTTCACTATTACTGAAGTATCTGGTAGTGATTATACCATTGCATCCAATTCAAAGGACTTTGTGTTTGGGATCGCAATCAAAAATATTTATGACGGTAATTATCATTCAACTGGTTATGTGTATCACCCATCTGTACCTCGTGCTGTTGATGAAGAAAAAGTTCTTCCAACGGTTGACGCGCGTACAGTGGAATGTTTTCTCGGTGATTTGGGCACTTCCGGTTATATATCATGGTTAACAGTTGATCCTGAAACAAATCATGTAACAATAACTGCAGCACCAGGCGCGGCGGGTGCCCCATACACACAGTTTGACAACGGTTTGCCAACAACAAATCCGGGCTATGTACCACAATGGGATGGATCATCACAATGCAATAACACATATGATCCGGCGACAGGGACCTTTTATCTAAGATATGGTTACATGGGTTCTACAGGGTGGCGTGTAACAGAAGAAATATTGACTAAAGAATAGTTTTTTAGTTCATAAAAACTGCCAGTTAAATACTGGCAGTTTTTTTTATTATTGATGATAAGTTGTATTTAAAATGCTAAATAAAAATGATGAACTCTAAACTGCTAGTAACTGTAATCCTGACATTTTTATTTTTTGCCGGGTACTCCCAGGCGCGCTCGTATTTTGACGCCGCTCAAATGTACAATAGATTGTTACTTGAAAATGAGAATAGCGTAGTCCAAGTTGGAAACTTTAAAGTTAAAGGATCTCCATACCTGTTTGGTGGACGCAAGCAAGGTCAATTATTTCTTCATGGTCAAGCAGCGAACACTTCTTTTATCAGTTATAACACTTACGATCAAATTATAGAGTTTAGTAATTCCGGATCAATATCATCAACACTCTTTCAGCCTTCGGGGCTTTTGGATTCGTTTGCCATCTCTGCGAATAAAGATCTGGGTATTACAAGAGAGCTTATTTTTATAAAAGGTTCTTTCGTTTCAGCTCAAGATTCCTCGTTTTATCAAAGAATGTTATCCGGTAGTCGATTTTCCTTATACAAAAAATATAAGTCTCAACTTGTCATTGTCAGTACGAATTATGTACAATCAGATCTTCGGCAATTCGATTTGCAAACAGAATATTATTATCACGACAGTTTATCCAATCTTTTTAAAAAAATGAAAACCAATACTGGGTTCTTAAAAAAAGAATTTAAACAGTTCGATTTGAGTGCAATATTAGAAAGTTCAGATTTCTCATACGATCTTGACAAATCATTGATCGATATATTTCAGGTTCTAAACAAGTAATTTTTGCGCTTTAAGTAAAAGAATCTTTTAGTACATCAGCCACCTTTTGTATTACAACCGAAATCCCAAATACTTTATCTTTAATTGATTCCAGTGCCATCCGCCCCCGGGCGTTTATCTCCACCTCCTTCACATCGTCTATAATACTCGTAATGTCCAGTAAATTTACATTTGCCTTTATTTTATGCGCGTAGAAATACACCTGGTCCCAATCCTGCGCATCGCAGGCTTTTTTCATAGCTTCGGTATTCGCAGGCACAGTCTCTAAAAAGATCTGTATTACCTGCGAGATGAAATCTTCAGAATCATCAATTTCTTTTAGTTTATGAAGAGAGTATAGTGGTTTTTCTGACATTAGTTTTGTTCTTCAGGGTGTCTGTAAAGTTTCAGTTCATTGTTACTGATCATCCTGTAAATGGTAGATTTACCAACATCCAGCTTTTCTGCCACCTTTAAAACATCGTACTCATATGTGTCAAGGTAGTGCTGCAGCAATTGAGTGGTAAACTGCTTCAATGTAAGGTTTTCAGTATTGTTATTAAAGCTCTTGTTATTGTTGTTGGTGTGTATTTGTATATGCTCTGTATCAATCAACTCGTCATTGCTCATTACACAGGCAAGCTCTATAATGGATTTAAGCTCTCTTATATTACCCGGGAATGAATACAGCATAAGCGTTTTTTTAGCTTCAACACTTAAATGCTTTTTAGGCAAATGATTCTCCGTACAAAAATGATCAATGAAAAGATTGGCAATAAGTATAATGTCGTTACCCCTATCTCTCAGTGGCGGCAAATGAATGGGCAAACCGAGCAGGCGATAATACAGGTCTTCCCTGAATTTTCCTTTTTTAACCAACTCCTGCAGGTTACGGTGAGTGGCAACAATAATTCTTACATTGATCTTGATAATCTCATTACTACCCACCCTCGTTAACTCCTGCTCCTGTAGTACACGCAGCAGTTTAGCCTGCATGTTTATATCCATCTCACCTATTTCATCCAGGAACAATGTGCCTTTGTGCGCTTCTTCAAATTTGCCGATGCGCCTGTTGACAGCCCCCGTAAAGGAACCTTTTTCGTGGCCAAAAAGCTCACTTTCCAATAATTCGCGGGGTATAGCAGCAACGTTTACAGGAACAAAGGGAAACTTCTTGCGCTCAGAATTGAAATGAATACTTTTGGCAACAAGGTCTTTACCGGTACCCGTTTCGCCGTACACAGAACAGGTAATGTTTGCAGACGCAGCCTTTTCCATCAACGCAAAAACCTGTTTTATGGCCGGGCTGTTACCTATAATAGCTTTTTGAAAGTTGTATTTCTTCTGCACCTCCTGCTGAAGGGTAGCAATTTCTTTCTTTAAAGAAATGTTTTCCCGCAGGTTTTGGATACTCATCCATAACCGTTCCTGTGTATCGTTATCCTTAACGATATAATCGTTGGCGCCTTTTTTAAATAATTCAATCGCCACTTTTATGTCTTCCTGGCCAGAGATAATAATTACCCTTGTCTCCGGGCTGGCGGTCTTTACTTTTTCCAGCAAAATATCACCGGTCATATCCGGCAAAGAATAGTCAAGTGTAACAATATCGGGCTTTTCATGAATAGCCCCGAGTATAGCTTTTGCAGATGTAAACTTCTTAACCTGGAAGTCAGGATTCAGTGAGAGAAAATGACCTAATACGGCGCTGTAAACAGCATCATCTTCTACGATAAAAATAGATATTGGGTCTTGCTTCATTTTGTAATTCAAACCTAAGCAAAAAATCGGTTTTCCTTCTCCCAAAACGGGAAAATTTAGTCATTATTGCCCGGTCCGGTTATTACGCGTTATTTATTTGTGTTCCCGGCTGCAGTAAATCTATGAAGCTTTCGTTGCGTCGCACTCTTGTACTGTATAATAAAGCTGAGCTTTGGTTCCGTATCAGGCAGCGTGTGTGTGTTTCAAAAAGAACTTTGATTCGCACATGCCACATCATCGTTCCGAACGGTGCAGTGAGTGACACAACCGGCGATGCCACAAAGTGCTGCTGCCCGTACCAAAAATGCATTACCCGTTTTGTTTATCACGCATAACAGAAAGAACGCGCAACATATTTGCCGCTGTTATATTTTTTGCGCTTCAATAAGCCATTACTTTTACTTTTGTTATTATGGAAATCAATAGTGCACTGGTAGAAAACCTGGCTCACTTATCGCGTCTTTATTTTACAGATGAGGAAAAGAAAGAAATAGAAGCTGACCTGCAGCGTATGATTTCTTTTGTAGAAAAATTGCAGGAAATAGATACCACCGGCGTTCAGCCATTGCAACACATGGGCGCATCCATCAATGTGCTGCGCGAAGATGAAATAAAAGGGTCTGTAACAAGGGAGGAGGCATTGCTAAATGCCCCGGTTACAGATGGTGCATTTTTTAAAGTTCCAAAGGTTATCAAGAAATAAAATATTATGCAGTCGATCATTCACCTGGAAGAGATCAGGAAAACATATTACATGGGTAGCCACTCCCTGGAAGTGCTTAAAGGTGTTTCGCTTGATATTTTTAAGAACGAATATGTAGCGCTGATGGGGCCAAGCGGCAGTGGTAAGAGTACGCTTATGAACATCCTTGGTTGCCTTGATACGCCAACTTCCGGCAAATACATACTCAACGGGAGCGATGTAAGTAAGATGGCTGACGACGACCTGGCAGATGTGCGTAATAAGGAAATTGGTTTTGTGTTTCAGCAGTTTAACCTGTTGCCAAGGCTTACCGCGGCAGAAAATGTAGCGCTGCCGCTTATTTATGGTGGTATTGGCAAAAAAGAACGGATGGAAAGAGCGCTGGAGGCATTGAGGAAAGTTGGGCTTGCAGAGCGAAGCCAGCACAAGCCCAATGAAATGAGCGGTGGCCAGATTCAGCGTGTTGCTATAGCACGGGCCCTTGTAAATAACCCGTCTATCTTACTGGCCGATGAACCAACCGGTAACCTGGATTCCAAAACATCCGTTGAGGTAATGGAAATATTCGGGCAAATACAGGCAGCTGGTAATACTGTGGTACTGGTAACACACGAAGAAGATATTGCTGCGTTTGCCAAACGCGTAATAAGGCTTAGAGACGGGCTGGTAGAAACAGACGTTACAAAAGATAGCACGCACAACGTAATGGCTTAAGTAAGAAATAATTAAACATAATAATATATTCGTGGAAAATATGGGGAGAGTTTAGACTCTCCTTTTTTATTGCACCGAACTGTGAATGTTTAATTTTGTTGTTTATTTTTTTAAACAGATCAGCTATGGCACTTAAGATATATACCAAAACAGGAGATAAAGGAAAGACAAGTCTTATTGGCGGAACAAAAGTGCTGAAAAGCCATATACGCATCGAAACTTATGGCACTGTAGATGAATTGAATTCATATATCGGCTTACTCAACGATCATATAACAGATGTAAACAGTAAGCATATGTTGAAAGAGATACAGGACCGTTTATTTACAATTGGCGCCTCATTGGCTGTTGACCCCGATAAAGAGCCAGCCATGAAAATTCCGGATCTGAAAGAAGAAGACATCGTTATGCTGGAACATGCAATTGATCACATGAATGAAGTGCTGCCCGAAATGAAACATTTTATTTTGCCGGGCGGCCATGTTGCTGTTTCTACCGCGCATGTTGTGCGCTGCGTATGCCGTCGTGCAGAAAGGTTATGTGTAAACATGAAAGAAAACGAGCTGTTTGTCGAGCCACTGATCATCAAATATCTAAACCGCCTTAGTGATTATCTTTTTGTTTTGGCACGTTTTATTGGCCACCAGAATAACATCAATGAAGTAATCTGGAACCCAAGGGCTGTCAAGGTATAAAATATGGCGCCGGCCAAAGGCCGGCGCCATATTGTTTTATTAACCGCTTTATTATTATTTACACTTATTGCTTAGCTGTGCGTCTATTACTTTTTTAATGTCTGTATACATATCTCTCCTGTCCTCTGCTTTCAGGTTTCTTACAAAAATAATGCAGGCATAGCCCCGGCAGTTATCAACCCAGGGCCACGTACCAAATAAGCCCGGGCTGGTTACAGAGGTACTGTTTCCGTTACTGTCTTTTTCTAATACCCATTCTCCCAGCGCATAGTCCAATCCTTTTGCATTGTCTGGTGAGTACCTGATCATATTTTGCGTGGTTTGCGCCTTTTGCATTTCGGCTATAGACTGTTCGCTCAGTATGCGTTTGCCATTAAAGTTGCCTTTGTTTAACAGCATTACAAGAAAGTTCATGTAATCAGCAGCCGTAGATTTAGCACCGCCGCTCGGGTTTACAGCGCGTTCGCTGTAAAAAGTGCTCATCTTCATATTTAGTGGCCGGAAAATACGTTGCATCATCAACTGGTCGAATTGCCTTTTGCTAATCACCTCCAGTACCCTGCCTGCAATATTCAAGCCCACAGTACTGTAGGCAAACTGCTGCCCCGGCTGCGCAAAAATGTCGCGCTTGCCCATAAACTCATTTACCTCTTTTTCAAGCGATTCATATTTGCTGTTTTCAAGCAGTACGCCAAGGCCCGGGCGCCCGTTTTCTATACCGGTGGTATGAGAAAGACATTGCCGTATGGTTATATAGCCTTTGCCATAGTTGGTAAACTCCGGTATGTACTTACTCACCTTATCATCCAGCGAGAGTTTGCCTTCATCCACAAAGGTCATTACCAGTGCAGCAGTCAGCCATTTACTGCAACTGGCAATGGGTGCCACCGTGTTGGCCTTAAACTCACCCATTTCCTTTTTATACACTACCTGGCTGTCTTTGTAAACTATGGCAACAACGTTACCACCCAGTTGCTTCTGGTAACTTTCCAGTTTTTTGTCCAGCTCAGCAAAATTGTATTGTGCCCCGGCAACCTGAAATAATAGCATGAAAATCAATACCGGGCTGACTTTCATGCAGTTTGCTACATTTTTTTGCGCCATAATTTCTTGTTACTTGTGTTGGATTATGATTTGCTGAAAGTTATAAAGCTATTTGAATGTATGTTAACGAAGATAGTAATGGGTTCATTGTAAACATATAACCGGTTGAGCAACAAAGTTGAAGAAAAATGATGAGCCGGGCAATGAATAACTATTAAGCTTCCGTTGCGTCGCACTCTTGTACAATTGAAGCAATACGGGGCATGTGCGAAGATCGGCAGATGCCCATGGTTCCAACAGTACAAGTGAGTGACACAACAGGCGATGCCATGAAAGACAAAAGCCGGAAACATACTGATCAACAATATTTTACAAACACAACTTATAACTACATATGAACTTAGGGAATTTCACCATTAAAGCGGCAGAAGCTGTACAACAGGCGCAGCAGCTGGCGTTTAATAACCAAAATCCGAATATTGAAACAGAGCATATTTTAAAAGCCCTGCTCGATATGGAAGATTCGCCTGTTGACTATTTACTTAAAAAGAACAACGTAACCGTTAACCTTGTTGAAAACAAGTTGGCCGAGCTTTTGGCAAAACTTCCTAAAACAAGCACAGAGCCGGCGCAGATGATTGGCCGCGAAGCGAACAGTGTTGTACTACGGGCGGGTGCAGCTTTAAAGAAGTTCAATGATGAATTTGTAACACCCGAGCATTTATTGCTCGCAATAGTACAGGGAAACGATGCTACTGCCAAACTGCTGAAAGATGCAGGCGTTACAGAAAAAGGATTGATCACCGCCATCAACGATTTACGCAAAGGTGAAACTGTGAAGTCTCAAACGCAGGAAACACAGTTTAATGCGCTGAATAAATATGCAAAAAACCTGAACGAAATGGCAAGGCAGGGTAAGCTGGATCCTGTTATCGGCCGTGATGAAGAGATCCGCAGAACTCTGCATATCCTTAGCCGCCGCTCGAAAAATAACCCCATTTTAGTTGGCGAACCTGGTGTTGGTAAAACCGCCATAGCAGAAGGGTTGGCTATGCGTATTGTAAATGGCGATGTACCCGAAAACCTGAAAAGTAAGGTGATTTATGCGCTCGATATGGGCCAGCTTATTGCCGGGGCAAAATATAAGGGCGAATTTGAAGAGCGCTTAAAGGGCGTTGTAAAAGAAGTTTCAACAAGTGAAGGGGAAATTGTGTTATTCATAGATGAAATTCATACGCTTGTAGGTGCAGGTGGGGGCGAAGGTGCCATGGATGCTGCCAACATTCTTAAACCAGCACTGTCACGTGGAGAACTGCGGGCTATTGGTGCTACAACGCTTAATGAATACCAGAAGTTCTTTGAAAAAGATAAAGCCCTGGAGCGCCGTTTTCAAAAGGTTATGATCGAAGAGCCAAACGTGGAAGACGCTATTTCCATCTTGCGCGGTTTAAAAGACCGTTACGAAACACACCACCATGTGCGTATCAAAGATGAAGCAATTATAGCCGCGGTTGAATTATCGCACCGCTATATTACCGATCGTTTTCTGCCAGACAAGGCCATAGACCTGATTGATGAAAGCGCAGCCAAACTTCGCCTGGAAATGAATTCCATGCCCGAGGAACTGGATAAACTGGAACGACAAATACGGCAATTGGAGATCGAACGCGAAGCGATCAAAAGGGAAAATGACGAAACAACGCTTAAAGAACTGAATACCGAAATTGCCAACCTCTCCGTACAGCGCGACACATTTAAGGCCAAATGGAAAGAAGAGAAAGAATTGGTAGAAAAGGTGCAGAATGCAAAAGCAGAGATAGAGCAACTAAAGCTGGAAGCAGAACAGGCAGAGCGAAACGGTGATTATGGTAAGGTAGCAGAGATCCGCTACGGTAAAATAAAGGATAAAGAGCAGATTATAGGTACACTCTCTAAAGAACTAGATACGCTGAGCGACAAGCGCATTATGAAAGAGGAAGTAGATGCAGAAGACATTGCTGAAAGTATTGCCAAAGCCACAGGTATCCCGGTTTCAAAAATGCTGCAGAGCGAAAGGGAAAAACTGTTGAAACTGGAGGATCATCTGCATGAGCGTGTGGTAGGCCAGGACGAAGCGATTACAGCCGTGGCAGATGCCATACGCAGAAGCCGCGCAGGTTTGCAGGACCCTAAAAAGCCTATCGGCTCATTTATATTTCTTGGCACTACCGGCGTAGGTAAAACAGAGCTGGCAAAAGCGCTGGCAGAATACCTTTTTGATGATGAAGGCATGATGACCCGCATAGATATGAGTGAATACCAGGAAAAACACACAGTATCAAGACTTGTGGGAGCGCCTCCGGGTTATGTGGGTTACGATGAAGGCGGGCAGCTTACAGAAGCAGTACGCCGCAAACCTTACAGCGTGGTGCTGCTGGATGAGATTGAAAAAGCACACCCTGATGTATGGAACGTTCTGCTGCAGGTGCTGGATGATGGCCGCCTTACAGATAACAAAGGCAGGGTGGTAAATTTTAAAAATACCATTATTATTATGACCAGCAACATCGGCAGCCACCTTATACAGGATGCTTTCGATAACGTGGATGAAAACAATGTAGAAGAAGCTACCGGAAGGGCTAAAGTAGAGGTAATGAACCTGTTACGCCAAACTATACGTCCCGAGTTTCTCAACAGGGTAGACGAAATTATCATGTTCCACCCGTTGCTCAGGAAAGAAATAAGAAGCATCATTAACATACAATTGAAACAATTGCAGCAATTGGTAGCTGAAAATAATATACATTTGGCGTTCAGCGATTACCTGGTAGATTTTCTTGCAGAAAATGGGTATGATCCGCAGTTTGGTGCTAGGCCTCTAAAACGTTTAATTCAGAAAGAGATTGTTAATCAGTTAAGTAAGCGAATTTTGGCCGGGGATATTGATAAATCAAAACCAGTACTGGTGGATGTGTTCGACGGAACGGTTGTTTTTAGAAATGAAACACCTGAACTGGAAAAGACAGAAGTAAAAAGAAAATAAATACAGTGCCATCGCCAAGCGGTGGCACTTGTTTTTACATATCAAAACAAAAAGAAAGGAGTCAATTATGGCGTTCAAAAAAGAGGTGATGGAGATAATAGAGCCGAAAGATGTATTTGTAGGCAAAACCGATGCGCCGGTTACCATCATGGAATTCCTCGAATATGAAAATGAAGATTGCGCCAAAGCCAATGAGGTAGTAAAGCAGGTGTTGAATGATTATGAAGGCCAGGTGCGGTTCAATTTTCGTCATTTTCCACAAACACGCATACACCAGCGCAGCATGAAGGCAGCAGAAGCAGCCGTTGCAGCCATCCAGGAAGGCAAATTCTGGGAAATGCACAATGAAATGTTCAACAACAGGCGCAACCTTGGTACCGTTAGCCTTAAGTTATATTCAAAAGAAGTAGGAATAAAAAATAAGAACTTTCTTACCAATCTTGTCGACGGTACTTTTGGCTGGCAGGTGCAGGACGATCTTAAAGAAGGACTGGACCGCGGTGTAAAAGAGCTGCCCGCATTTTTTATAAATGACGAACCATTGCAGGGCAAGCCTACTTACGCAAACATCAGTGCAGCTATAGAAGAAGCCCTGAAAAAATCAAAAAAGAAAACTACTGCCAAAAAGCAGGTTGCATAAAAAATTATCCCGCCATGTAGCGGGATTTTTTTGTTTGATGTCCTGGCTGCATTACTACTATGAAGCCCCGGTTGTGTCACTCACTTCAGCTGCAGAAACTTTTTTGGGCATAGCCGGGCACGCTCTACCTCTTCGGGCATACTTCAAAGCGTATAGGGATATAGCGTGGCATATGTCGCGCTTTTTTGTTTTCATCATTTACTTTTGGAAAGATGGACACTACTATTCTTCATAAAGTAAAAATAGCAGGCATTATTGCTGAAACGCCATCAGCAAAAACATTTGTATTGCAACCGCTCAATAACTGGAAACCGGTGTATAAACCCGGGCAGTTTATTACACTCATTTTCACGAATACCGGTATAGAAAAAAGAAGATCTTTTTCCATTACTGCTGTTCCCGGGGAAGATCAGATGTGTATCACGATCAAGCGTGTGGCCAACGGAGAATATTCAAGATATATGTTAGATCATGTCCTGGTGGGTGATGAATTCTTAACAACAGGGGTCAACGGTTTTTTTACCCTGCCACCGGTATTACCGCAAGAAACAAAACAACTTTTCTTTTTTGCGGCCGGCAGCGGTATTACACCCGTTTATGCACTTATCAGAGCCGGGCTGCAAATGTGGAAAGATGTAACTGTTGTGCTGGTTTACAGCAACAGCAGTAAAAAAGAAGTAATATTTTTTGCGCAGTTAATGGCGCTGCAACAACAGTTTGAAGGCCGGTTTCATATTGTTTGGTTCTACAGCGATCACCATCATTTTCGGCAGGCCAGGTTAAGCAATTACCTGCTTAACAACCTGCTTGATAATTACAAAGCTGGTACACAAGACCTTTATTTTATGTGCGGCCCGTTTGACTATATGCTGATGATACAAATAACACTACGTACCTATGGCGTGCCGTCAAACAACATATTTAAAGAGCAATTCAGCACATTGCCAAGAATAACAAAACCTGTTCCGCCGGATACAGGCAAACACACCGCAGTTATACAAGTCAACAATCAGTCATTTAAGATAGCAGTGCAGTACCCGTCTACCATACTTGCCGCAGCCAAAGCCAATGGTATTACCCTGCCATACAGTTGTGAGGCCGGGCGTTGCGGCAGTTGTGCTGCACTGTGTACATCCGGTAAAGTCTGGATGGCCTATAATGAAGTATTGATGGATGATGAAGTAGAGAAAGGACTTATTCTTACCTGCCAGGCTTACCCGGTTGGCGGAGACGTTAAAATAAACTTTTAAACGTAAAATATGGCAGAAAAATCAACCGAGTATTGGCTGCGTGGCCCTGTGGCAGATATTCCGGCATTACTTCAGCCGGTAGCGCACGCTTTGTTGCAGGCCCGTGCAGAAGTAAATGAAATGATGACAGGATTTGATGCAGGCTTACTTTTCAGCAGCATTGCAGGTATGGCATCTCCTGCTTTTCACCTGCTGCACCTGGCGGGTGTTTTAGACCGGCTGTTTACTTATGCAAGAGGAGAGCAGCTAACCGAAAAACAACTCGACTACCTTAATGCGGAAACTAACCCGGATAAAAACATTGTAAGTAATACGCTGCTGGCAAACTTCAACATGCAGGTAAACCTTGCGCTGGAGCAACTGAAACACACAGATGCTTCAACCCTTACAGCGGTAAGGGCGGTAGGCCGTAAACATGTGCCCTCTACCGTAATTGGTTTACTGGTTCATGCCGCAGAACATACTATGCGGCATACGGGCCAGCTACTGGTTACGGTAAATGCATTAACTGCTTATTCGAAAGAAAAATGATTTTATGTTTGTCCATTACTTGAAAGTAAGACATGCAGTATCGTTGCTGCCTGCAGTAATGCAGTACAAGAGTGCGACGCAACGAAGCCCGATAGTAGTACTGCTGCCGGGTTCAAAATCTTCTTCTTTGCCGGTGCAACCGAATGTTTTATTTTAGTGCAAAATTGAACTGCATTGAAATCTATTTTATCTGAGCAGCAGGTTGCATTGAGTATAAAAAGACTGGCGCATAATATTCTTGAACACCATCTCGAACTTAACGATACAGTAATCATAGGCATTCAGCCAAGAGGTATATATGTGAGTGACCGAATAGTGGATGAATTGAAAATGCTGATTGCACCGGACAAAATTCAATACGGCAAACTGGATATTACTTTTTACCGCGATGATGTGCGCAAGGAACTTAAAATTGCCAACAAAACGGATATCAATTTCAGCATAGAAAACAAGAGCGTTGTTATCATCGATGATGTTTTATGGACCGGTCGCACCATACGTGCAGCCCTTGATGCCTTGCTTGATTTTGGCCGGCCGGCCAAAGTAGAACTTTGCGTACTCATCGACCGGCGCTTTAACCGTGAATTGCCCATACATGCAGATTATGTTGGCCGCACAATAGACACATTTCCATCTCAAAAAGTTTTTGTACACTGGAAAGAAAAAGACGGTAAGGATGATGTGGTTCTCGTGTAATAAATAAGCAATTGAATGCGCCGCCGCAGCTAAAACAACATTCACTCTATAATTTTCTCAAACGCAGCCGGGTGTTTGATGTTCCTGTGTTTTCCTGTAATGGTACCTGTACGGGAATACTGTTTTTAACCTGCAACCGCAATCTCAGTTCTTACAACTTTTTCTTCATTCTTGTATTTGCTTTCCCTTTATCTTCGCTCTTTAATGAAACTTTCTACACGACATCTGCTCGGTATCAAAGACCTCACCAGGGAAGATATAGAACTCATTCTTTCCACAGCGCAGCAGTTCAAAGAAGTACTACAAAGACCGGTAAAAAAAGTTCCCTCACTCAGAGATGTAACCATTGTCAACCTCTTTTACGAAAACTCTACGCGTACACGCATGAGTTTTGAACTGGCGGAACGAAGGCTTTCTGCAGATACACTCAACTTTGCTGCAAGTACATCATCTGCTGCAAAAGGTGAAACGCTGCTCGATACGGTGAATAATATTCTCAGTATGAAAGTAGATATGGTGGTCATGCGCCACAGCGCAAGTGGTGCGCCGCATTTCCTTGCCAAACATATACCGGCCGCCATTGTAAACGCAGGAGACGGTATTAACGAGCACCCTACACAAGGCCTGCTCGATGCATTTTCCATGATTGAAAAAAAAGGCACTTTACAGGGTTTGAAAGTAGCGATCATCGGCGATATAATGCACAGCCGCGTAGCGCAAAGCAATATTTACCTGCTTCGTAAAATGGGCGCAGAAATTTTAATAGCAGGGCCGCCAACGCTTATTCCAAAATACATCAAAGAAGCGTATGGCGTAAACGTTACTTACAATGTAATGGAAGCATTGCAATGGTGCGATGTGGCCAATGTGCTGAGGATACAACTGGAGCGACAGAACCAGCCGCTGTTCTCCTCTCTGCGGGAATACAATCTTGCATACGGTATAAAACGCAGCATGCTGGAAAAACTTCAGAAAGAAATTGTTATCATGCATCCGGGTCCTATAAACCGTGGGGTTGAGTTAGACAGCGATGTTGCAGACGGGCCACATAGCATTATATTAAACCAGGTAGAGAATGGCGTAGCAGTGCGTATGGCTGTTTTATACCTGTTGGCCAACAGGGAGAATTAGTATTGCCAAACAGGCGTTTTATTATCAGCTGCGTTTAATGTTATAAGTTTATTTTATTTGTCAGCTGCGGTATTCCATGGCATCGCCTGTTGTGTCACTCACTTCAACGTTCCTTTTTTATGGCGTCTGCAGCGTTCCTTTTTCTATAGCAGCGCAAGTTCTTAAGCGTTAGGTTACAATACAGGCAACAGTCATTTTTTATACCAGGCATCCAAAATGTACAACCATGAGTCGCGTTTGTTTATTTCCCGGCACTTTCGATCCTGTAACACTCGGTCATACAGATATCATTAACCGTGCATTACCATTGTTCGACAAGATCATTGTTGGCATAGGTTTAAACCCGGCAAAAGCCCCAATGTTCTCTGTAGAGCAGCGTATGGAGTGGTTCAGGGAAATCTACAAAAACGAATCAAAGATTGAAGTACATGCTTACGATGGTCTTACGGTAAACTTCTGCAAAACCATTGGTGCAAATTTTATTTTGCGTGGTATTCGTTTTGTAAGCGATTTTGAATATGAAAAAACTATTGCAGACGCCAACCGTACCCTTGATAAATCTATAGAGACTGTTTTTCTTACTGTAGAGCCCAGGTTTACATCTGTAGCTTCCACTATTGTAAGAGATATTTTAAGGCATCATGGAGATGTTTCTTCTTTTCTTCCGGCAGAAGTAATACGATCGCTTAAGCAATAATAACCACCAGCTTTTAATGTTTGTATGCATGCAGATTGCATAAAAGCAACGGCAGGTATGCAATATCATTGCCGCCACCTTTTGTGCAGTACAAGAGTGCGACGCAACGATGCTTTATTGAAAAACAGCTGCCGGGTACCAAACATTATTTACGATAATTCTATAGTGCGTATGTGCCTTAGTTTTGCGTGCAGTAATTTTTTCTCTGCTTCACTTTGTGTTAAAGTAAGTGCTTTTTCGAGATGCAATTTGGCTTTGTGGGGTTCACCGTTTCGCATGCAAAGCTCGGCCAGCACAGCGTTGAAAAGGTATTGCGTTTTTAGCAGGTGGGCAATATTCTCTACCGAGCACAGCAGCTCAATTGCTTCGGCTGTTTTTCCGGTGTATGAAAGTACGATAGAACGGTTCATCTGCACAACAGGCGTAGGTTTAAGCGCGGCCAGCATATTGTACAGTTGCAGCAGCCGCTGAAAATTGGTTGCGGCAAATGTTGTTGCAAGGCAATGCTCAGCAGCTATGGCAGATTCAAGATGGTAAACCGTAATATTTTCTCCAAAACAGGACTGGTTAAGGTAATGGTAGCCTCGTTCAATGAGTGCCTGGTTCCACAAACTACGGTCCTGCTGTTCAAGCAAAATAATCGTATTGTCTTTGCCAAGCCTGCTCTCAAAGCGAGATGCATGAAAACACATTAAAGAGAGGAGTGCAGAGGCAGCAGCAGTACCAAATGTTTTATGTTCGGTCAAAAGAAGTGTTAAGCGCATTGCTTCTGCACAAAGATCATGTCGTATCAGTTCATCTGCCCTGGCTGCGTTGTAGCCTTCATTGAAAAGGAGGTACAAAATAGTGTGCACCGTATCTGTTCTTTGTTGCAGTGCCCGGCCATAAGGTACTTCGAGTGTAATGTGGTGTTGCTGTATAAATTTTTTGGCGCGGTATAATCTTTTCTGAATTGTTTCTTCATTGGTAAGTAGGGCTTTTGCAATTTCTTTTACGCCAAACCCGGAAATCGTTTTTAAGGTGAGCGCAACTTTATCTTCTTCGTTAAGCAATGGATGGCAACATGCAAACATCAGTTGCAGCTGACTGTCTTCAATCTCAGTATCAAGAAATACCTGGTCTACAAAATGGTCTGTGGTTTCCTGCAGTTCATGCAGTAGCTCTTTAGAATAATGATCGGCAATATTTTTATGGCGCAAGACATCCAGCGCTTTGTTTTTTGCCACCTGCATCAGCCATGCTGCCGGGTTGGCTGGCACACCTTTCAGTTTCCAGGTAAGTGTTGCTTTGAGAAAAGCCTCCTGCACCACATCTTCTGCCACAGAGAGGTTGTGCATGCCAAACAAACGTGTAAGCACAGCAATCATCTTTCCCGCCTCGTGGCGGAAAAGATGATCTACAAGCATTTCAGAAGCCGGATAGCTCATTATTCAAATATTACGACTTCCCGTACTTCAACTGACCCGCCGATAGAAAAATCGGGATAATCTTTGGTGTAAGCCACCGCGCTATCCAGGTCTTCGGCTTTTACAATAAAATAGCCGCCAACCAGTTCCTTGCTTTCGGCAAAGGGGCCGTCTGTGATAACCTGTTTTTCGCCGGTTATTGTTTTTCCGCCGGGCATTAGTGCTTCGCCGCCGGCATATACGCCCTGGCTTTTGAGTTTTTCTACCCATGCAAACCATAGTTGCATATTGTTTTGCATTTCTTCGGGTGCAGCGTTTCTGCGGCTTTCAATTCCATTGCGGAAAATAAACATGAAGTCTTTCATGATGTGTTTGTTTTACGTGGTTAAATTAGATTATCGCAACTACGACGTTCAATAAAAAGGAATCCGGACAGGAAATGTAAATTTTTTTAACTATTACAATTGCCCGTTTGTAGTTTCTTTTTACTGGTTCCGCTCTTTTTAATTCCACAAGATTCGCACCCGGGTAAAAGTTTCGTTAAATTTATTACACATAAATATTTCTTATGAGAAAGAATATTTTGTTCCTGCTGGCCCTTTCAGTAATGTCCATTTCTGTGCTGACAGGATGTTCCAAAAAGGCCGTTGTTCCACCTAAGCAAACCGATAAAAGTGCAGCGTCTGCAAAGACGGGTACAAACACCGGAGGCACCACTAACCAGGGTACAACACAACACACCTGTGGCGGAAATGGTTATGGTGGCAGTAGTGGTAGTGGTACAGGTAGCTCTGGCTACTAGCCACAATCGGTAATGCTTCAAAGTTCTCATCGATGATAACTGTATTACGTATCGGTGAGAACTTTTTTATTGCCTGGAAGTGTATACATTTTGATTGCCTTCCTGCGTTATAGGGCGTATGTTTATAAACATTATCTTGCGGCGTATGAAACGAATATCGTGGGTGATGTTTGTTGTTTTTATCACTACCATTTTGTTAACATCCTGTGCCAGGGAAACGGAAACACCCAACCTGCCGGTACTTACTGACTATTATCCGCTGCAAGCAGGAAAGGTTTTTATATACCGGCTTGATTCTTTTTTGATACCGGTTTCAGGTGCCAGCCAGCTTGAACCTAAAAGCTACCACCTGCGGGATAGTATTGCTGATACCATCAGGGATAACTTAAACCGTTTGTCTTACCGTGTATACCGCTCCCTGTCTGATACGTTGGAAACAAGCGGCTGGGAAAATATTGGTTCTTATTATATAACACCTGCAGGTAACAATATAGAGGTAATGGATGAAAATAACCTCCGTTTCATAAAACTGGTACAGCCACTGAGAAATGATATAAGCTGGCCGGGCAATAGTTATATAGATACGCGCAGCGCGAACTCTCCATACCAGTTTATGGATGGCTGGTCTTACCTGTACCAAAATACAGGTGCAGCTTACACTACACTCAGCGGTACTTTCCCCAATACAGTTACAGTTATACAGGAAGACGAGACCTCGCCACCGGGTGATTTTGACCCTAATAATTACCAGCAGCGCAATTATGCAATTGAAGTATATGCGAGTGGCGTGGGCCTTATTTACAAAGAATTCCTGCATTGGACCTGGCAGGTAACTCCACCACCTGCAGCCTTTGACAATGACAGCTATGGCATCAGGCTTAACCTTGTAAGCTACCGGTAGTTTAACGGGTTTAATGATTAAGCGGGTAAACCTGGCAGTTAAACCGGAATGAGACCGCATTTCCAAAGCTCACATATATTCTGCTGCACAAGTGTGCGACGCAACGGAAGCTATATAGTACCACAAAAGCCCGGTACCAAAATATAATGCTTACTTCATTTGCCCGGTTTTGATAAAAGAAAAATAACTGTACTTTTAAAAAATATTTCAAGCTGTTTTTAAGTTATTACAAAATGAATTTCACTGCATGCGTAAATCGTTGTTGAATATATTTTTAACCGTAATTCCTGCTATTTTTTCGCTAACCGTTTTTGCCCAACCCGGAACAACTGTTGAACTGGACAAGCCAAAACAATACGAGAACAGAAAGCTTACTTCTGAAAAAACAGGCGAGAAGAAATTTAAATATCCCAAAAGGCTTTATCAAAACACCATAACGCATTACAATTATTATTTTAATGCCGCTAATAAACTGAATGAAATTGTTGCCGGCGCAAAACAATCTTTCAGGGACGATTACACCAAATTGCTGCCTTTTTACAATTACAGCCTTGATGTAACAGCAGCCAGTGGTGAACTTGATTCTGTGATTTATAAATGCAATGCCGGCATACTGCTGCACGACCTGCGGAATGACTGGATAGACAACCTTTATCTTACGCTCGGGAAAGCCTATTTCTACCGTAAAAACTTCGATTCTGCCAGCCAGGTGTTTCGCTTTATCAATTATGCATGGGCTCCAAAAGAAGAAGGTAATTACGATATTCCCGTAGGCAGCAACCTTACCAATAACGGGGTATTCAGCGTTGCCAACAAAGAAAATAATTCTATTTTAAAAAAAGCATTTTCAACGCCGGGCAGCCGTAACGAAACATTGCTGTGGCTGGCCAGGAATTATATTGAAACCGAAAATTACGGCGAGGCCGGAAGCCTGCTGGAGATTTTGCAACAGGATGCACTTTTCCCGGAAAGATTAAAACCTGAATTGCATGAACTGGTTGCTTATTGGAATTACCGGCAGGGCTTATCAGACAGTACTGCCGCCAACCTTATAAAAGCACTCGGGACTGCTGCAGCCGGTTTTGAAAAAGCCCGGATGGAGTTTTTAATTGCGCAACTGTACGAGCGCATTGATAGTACAACAAAAGCCATTGACTGGTATGGCAGGAGTGCCGCACACACAACCGATCCCATCATGGAGGTCTATGCCAACCTGAACAGTATAAGAGCATCGGGCAGTAAAGATGAGGCCGTATTAAAAGAAAAACTGGAGAACCTGCAGAAAATGGCGAGACGCGATAAGTACTACGGCTATCGCGATATTATCTATTATGCTCTTGCACAGGTGGAGATAGACCTGCGTAAAGATTCTGCAGCCGTGGAAATGCTTAAACGGAGTATAAAATTCAATACACCTGAAAACCCCGAACAAAAAAGTAAGTCATTTCTTTTAATGGCTGACCTGAGTTATAATCTTGGCAGGTATGTTGATGCAAAAAACTATTACGATAGTGTGGAAACTGCTGTTATCGCAGATGATAACGAGTTGAACCGCATTGATGAAAGGAAAGCTGCATTATCTGTAATAGCCGCCAATATACGCGATATCAATCACGAAGACAGTTTGCAGCAGGTAGCCGCAATGCCCAAAGACAAGCGTGATGCCCTCATCAGGAAAACTGTAAGAACACTCAGAAAGCAGCAGGGCTTATCTGAAGAACCGGAACTGAGTACCAACCCTGCGGTACAGCAAACTGTTGCAGCAGATTTGTTTGGTGCCGCTAATAAAGACAGTAAAGACTGGTATTTTAATAACCTTCAACTAAAAAGCCAGGGCGCAAACCAGTTTAAGGCCACCTGGGGCACAAGACCCAATACAGATAACTGGCGCCGCCTTGCAGGTATCAGACTAAACAAGCCGGAAGACGGGGAAGGTGATGAAGAAAGTGCCGATGATGCTGACAGCAGTAACCTTGCTGCAGGCGGTACAACATCACTTACAGACTCATTGGGCGAAATTACTTTTGAAAGCTTATCAGCGTTGTTACCACTTACCGAAGAAAAACTGGCGGCATCAAAAGCAAAGGAAGCAGAGGCATTATTCCAGAACGCCCTTACATTCCAGGATAAGCTTGAAGATTACCCTGCGGCAATCAAAACATACCTCAACCTGCTGGATTCATCCCCCGGCACAAAAGACAAAGAACAGGCCTTATTCGGTTTGTTTTATTGTTACAACAAAACCGGCGACAAAGCCGCCGCTGCTGCTATAAAAAATACACTCATCAAAAATTTTCCTGAAGGAGATTTTACAGCAAAGCTGAACAATATCGGCGCCGCAAAACCTGCAAAGGAAGAAGAGCCTGCAACAAAACAGTACAAAGAAATTTACGACATGTTCTTATCAGGCGATTTTGAAAAAGCCGAAGCGGCAAAGGTGGTAGCCGACAGTTTGTATGGCAACAGCTACTGGACGCCGCAATTATTGTACATAGAGTCTGTCTATTACGTTTCCAAAAAACAGGATAGCGTGGCTATAGACAGGCTCAGCAATCTGCAAAACCTTTACGCACAAACACCGCTGGCAGAAAAAGCCGCCACCATGATTGATGTACTCAGCCGCAGAAAAGAAATTGAAACATACCTTACCAACCTCGATATAAAGCGCTATGAAGAAGATGAAGCCCCTGTAATAGACCTTTCACCTTCCACTACCGTAAAGCAAAAAGAAGTAAGTACAAAAACAGATTCCGTTGTATCCAAACCAATAACCCAGGTTGCAAAACCCAATATCGATACTACCACAAAAGTTGTGGCTCCTGTAATAAAGAAATATGAGTTCAATGCCAAAGACCCGCAATACGTGGTAGTGTTGTTAGACAAGGTTGCACCCGTTTTTATCAATGAAGCAAAAAATGCTTTCGACAAGTACAACAAAGTAAATTTTTATAACCAGAAACTTGCCATTACCACGTCGCCGATAGACGATCGTTATAACCTCGTTCTCATTGGTCCGTTTACAGATGCAGCTATAGCTGTAGAGTATGTAGATAAGGTAAAACCGGTAACCGGCAGCCGCATCATTCCATGGCTTACTGCAGATAAATATACCTACAGCATCATCAGCGAAAGCAACCTTGCACTCATGAAAGAAATAAAAGATGTAGACAGTTATAAACAGCTTATTGAAAAAACATTGCCGGGTAAATTTTAAATAATGTAGCCGGCTGTATTGCTACTATTGAACTGCGGTTGTGTCACTCACTTGTACGCTTTATCCATTATTCGGCATTGGCTAACTCCCTAACTGCATATATACAGGCACACACGCAATGCCCGCTATCTTTTAATATGCACTCCATCTATTCCCGTTTCATGAGAGGTTATTGGCGCTTCAACATTGCCCGTTCCCCTTATTATGCCTAATATTGCCGTTTTTAACAGCAGGAAAATGAGCGAACCGAATAAGAAAGCATCTGCAAGAACAATCATTATGCCCGCAGAAAAAGCAGGCAGGAATAAAGGAAAAAATATACCGGCACTACTCATCGATCTTACACCAAAAGCCGAGCACCCGTTTTCATTCAATGCCTTAATGGTAATGGAGATCAATGGCAGCCGTTCCTACAAAATGTTGCCGCTAAACAGTGAACTGGTGCTAAAAGATTTCAGGAGCCTTCCTCCTGAAGCAAGCAGAACAATTTTGCGGCTCACGAAAGATAAGCTGGCAGCAATGCGTGAAACGCTTACAGCGGAATACAACGCACAACCATCAACCGCTGAACCGCAAAATGATTTCATCAATAAAAAAATGGAGCTGCATATATATGAACAACTACAACTGCTAAAGCCGTTTAATGTTATTTTGAAATGGTATTACCAGGTGGTAGATGAAATGCTGCTCACCACAACCGTAACAAAGCCTGCATCATTCAGTAACTACAAACCTGTTGTGCTGTTTGACCTGCTGCGCATCTACAATGGTTTGCTCCGCCTGGTACCAATGATCAAACTAAACAATGAGATCATTCCATACGCAGAGTTCAAACGTTACCATTTTTTGCTCAGGAGCAGAAATGAACTGTTTCTGCTCGACCTGCAGGATACCGCAACACTCGATGCCTTCCCGGACGGCTACCTCAATGCAACCAAAGATGAGGCAAAATTTATTGCAGAGATCGTAAAGCCCCTGGCAGAAAAATACCCGGTCAATATGGATGTATTGATGAGCCATGAAGAGGTAACGGAAAGTGTGTATGCAAGAATTCACCTGAGCGAACTCAACAGCAATTTTCTCATGATTACTACAAAATTTCTTTACGGAAATTTTGAGGTGGATGATGATAATAACACGCACTCAGAATTAGCTGAAGATGGTGTGCGTTATAAAATCAACAGAGACGTACCGGCAGAAAAAGAGATCAAAACCTGGCTCGGCGCCCTGCATCCCAAATTTAACTCACAAAAAAACGGTTATTATTACCTCTCTTTTGCTGAAGCTGAAAAAAGTCAGTGGTTCATCAAATTTTACCGTAAGCTTGTAGATAAGAACATACCGGTATATGGTATGGAGCACCTGCAGCATTTTCGCTACAACCAGCATATACCCATACTTAAAATACATTTAGATGGAAAGGGCATCGACTGGTTCGATCTTCGTGTAGAAATTAGCTTTGGAGACCAGCAGGTGCCATTGGCAGAACTGCAAAAGGCAATCATCAACAAGCAATCAGTTTTATTATTAAAAGACGGAACAATCGGCGCCATACCGGAAGAATGGGTACAACAATATGCCGCTGTTTTTAAAATGGCCCACCTGCAAAAAGATGCTCTCAGGCTTTCAAAGTTGCATTACACATTGTTAGATAAAGTCGAAGATGGAGATGCCATTATTGCACAGGTAATAACAGCAGACTACAAAGAAAAATGGCAGGCACTGCAACAACAAAAAGAACATCTTTTTAAAGTGCCTTCAACCATCAATGCTGCTTTGCGGGATTACCAGCGTGCCGGTTTCGAATGGCTTTGCCTGCTCGATGAAATGCAATGGGGTGGCTGCCTGGCAGATGATATGGGCCTTGGTAAAACTTTGCAGACCATTACCTTTTTACAGTATGTAACAGACAGGTATAAAACAGAAACGCACCTTGTTATTTGCCCTACATCGTTGTTATATAACTGGGAAAATGAGTTGAAGAAGTTTGCACCCGGCCTTAGCTATTACATTCATTATAAGGCAGACAAGACACCGGATAATGAACTCTTTAAAAAATACAATGTTGTGCTTACAACCTATGGCCGTGTAAGAAATGACATTGACCTGCTCGAACATTTTCGTTTCGGTTATATTGTTTGCGATGAAAGCCACGTGATAAAAAATCCCGCCGCTCAGTTATCCAAAGCTGTAAACAGGCTGCAGTCAAGAAATAAAATCGTATTAAGTGGTACGCCCATACAAAACAACACCTTCGATCTTTATACACAAATGAATTTTATCAACCCGGGCTTACTGGGCAACAGGGAATTTTTCAAAACAGAGTTTTCCCAGCCTATAGATAAACACGGCGATAAGGAAAAGTCTGCGCAACTAAAGAAACTGATCTATCCATTCTTATTGCGTCGAACCAAAGAACAGGTTGCCAAAGATCTGCCGGCTAAAACAGAAATTACTTTGTGGTGCGAAATGGGAGAGGAGCAGCGTAAAGCATACGATGCTATCAAAGACTATTACCGGCAAAGCCTGCTCAAACGCATCGAAGAACAGGGTGTAGGCAGCAGTGCAGTGTATATTTTGGAGGGTCTTACGAAACTGCGGCAGGCCTGCAACGCACCCCAGCTGATCAGCGGTTATAATGAAATTACGGACTCTGTAAAACTCAGTGAACTGGTTAGTGAACTGCAGGAAAATACAGGCGATCACAAAGTGCTGGTTTTTTCACAGTTTACGGGAATGCTGCAGCTTATTGCCAATAAACTGAAAGAGCACGAGGTTTCTTATTACTATCTCGACGGCGGTACAAAAGCGGAACAAAGACAACAACTGGTACAGGATTTTCAAACCACCAATGAAGCAAAAGTATTTTTGATAAGTTTGAAGGCCGGCGGTGTTGGTTTAACACTCACTGCCGCCGACTATGTGTACCTTGTAGATCCCTGGTGGAACCCTGCGGCGGAGCAACAGGCAATAGACCGCACACACCGTATAGGACAAACGCAAAAAGTTTTTGCTTACAAAATGATCTGCAGAGATACAGTGGAAGAAAAAATTCTCGCATTGCAACAAAGAAAAAAGTCGCTTGCAGAAGACCTCATAAGCGAAGATACAGGCTTTGTAAAGGCGCTTACTACAGAAGATATTGATTACCTTTTTAGTTAAAAATAAACCCCGCATTTGCGGGGTTTATCATTGGTGGTCCACATGATCAGTTCGCCATGTGTATGCCGGCCCGTGTCAGCTCATCTGTTGTAAGAACAGGCTTTTTGCCTTCCTTCATTTTTGCAATAACCATGTTTGCGGTCTTTATGGCATCTGCCTTACCAGCAAAAGAATGGTTGCCGCTTATGGCAGGTATATGGTCCTGTTTAATGAATAATTTGTTATCAACATATATTTCATAACCCCAGCCTTTTTTAGCAGGCACGGCAATCGCATTTATGCGCAGCCTGTCATCCATGTTTGTTTTATCTTTTGCTGTACATGACGCTAGTATTATGCCTGCAATAAGCAAGAGCAGTTTCGCTCCTTTAATCGTTTTCCTCATATGTTTGAGCAGGGTTAAATTCATTCAGATCATCATAATAACTGCTGCCTGAGTTACCTGTGGTAACAAAGCCGCGGTCTTGTATGGTAAATGCTACAGCACCTGTTCTGCTGCTTCGCTCAAAGGCTGTTTTTCTCGACCATGTATCGGTGCTAAAATCATACTCCCAGGTTTTATTTGTAAGGCTTCCGTTTGTACCGGTTGTTACATACGCTTTGTCACCAATAACAAACGCTACAGCATTGTAGCGCACAATGTCACTGTAATCATCATCATAACTCTCATCGCTTATACTGGTAAGTTTTCTTTTTTCTGTCCATGTTTCCGTAGCAGGGTCGTATTCATGCAGGTCGTTTACGGTAGTACCATTGTCTTGCCCCAGGCCAACGTATAATTTATTGTCGTGTACAAAGCAAACCGCCGCCTGTCTTTTATCACCGCTCAGACTCACTTTTTGTGTCCATGTATCAGCAGAAGGATCATATTGCCAAAGGTCTTTCCGATAGTTGCCATCCCACCCGCTGCTGATGAATCCCTGCCCTGAAATGCCTGCTGCCACTGCATCGTAGCGTGCACTGCCGCCAAAGTCGGCCTTTTGTACCCATTCGTTGGAGGTTGCATTATATTGCCAGCAATCTTTCAGTTTATTGGTTCCGTCATAACCTGTAGCTATGTAGCCGTTGGTGCCTGTTGAAAAGCCGGCTGCAGAACTGCGTGCAACGCCGGGAAATGTTGCTTTTTGCTCCCAGGAATTGAGTGCGGCATTATAAGACCAGAAGTCCTGTAACCGCTCTTCGCCATCATAGCCGGTACCAACATATGCAAGATCGTTTATTACAAATGCAACTGCTTCCGATCTTGCCACACCTTCAAATGTTGAACGTTTGATCCAGTTACCGTCATCTTCATCATCTGTAGTAGATGTATCTTTTGTGCATCCTGTAGCCTGTAGTAATACCAGTAATGCTGCTAAACAGTACTTGCTTTTTGTCATCATGCATTTTGTTTTGCCGCCAAATTATTTGCAGTGCGTTGCTTCATTTTGTTAAAACAGATATGTAAACGCTTTTTCACTTCAAACAGGCAACGTTTGTCTACTACCGCGAAAACCTTTGCAGCATTGCATTTCAGCATGTGTGTATGTATGCTGCATGTCTTCATCGTTAAATAGCAAACGATGGTAGGCATTCCACCGGAGTTTATACATAGTAACAAATCTGTAACAACATGTGCAGGTATCATTGCGCATGTTAAATATTTTACCGGGCGCTTTTTTTCTTTCTGTAGCCGTTGCAGTATGGTGCTTTTTTTTATTTGTAACCATGCAGCAGTACATGTATGATGCACCTGTTGCGTCGCACTCTTGTACTGCATCAGCAATTTTCAGCAGGGCACGCTGCGTGTACAAAATGGTTTATGCAAGCTGCCTGTACTTTTTGTTGTCTGCATGGTGTTGGTTAAATATTATGGCAGCAAAGACCAGGCTTTCTGCACGTAAACGCAGACTACGCTATAATCTTCGCGTTTGCTGCATAGCGCTTCAACAGTTGAAGAGTGCGACGCAACAACAGCTGCATATATTTACCCAAAGCCGGGTTCATTATTTCTTTCCTGTATTTGGCTGTTTGCTTTTTATGCACGCATGTAAGAAAGCAGATATTAATTTTGGTGAAGCGCTCCTGGACAACACACATACATACGTTGTAAAAACAGATTCTGTTACGGTAGATGTTGCCACTGTTTACATCGATTCTTTTATAACCAACAACAAAGCCACAGGATTGACTGGTGTTTACACCGATCCTTATTTTGGTGTTGTAAAAGCAAAGTCTTTTATAGAAATAGCACCACCCGCATTTGCAGATACTTTTCAGTTAACAACATTCGACTCCCTGGAGCTTGTTTTGTTTTTAAACAAAACCTGGTATGGAGATACAACAAAGCCTGTGGCATTAAGTGTGTACAGGCTGGCGCAAAACCTGGCGTATGCAGAAGGTTCATACATGTACAATACAACAGGTTTTGCAACTTATAATGACCCACTGGCAGCAACCGATGTTTTACTAAGACCCATCCAGGCAGACAGTATAAGCATCAGGCTGTCAGACGAACTGGGAAAAGAATGGCTGAGTATGTTGCAGCAAGCTGATGAATATGTAAAAGCGCCGTCAACATTCAGGAATTATTTTAAAGGTCTTTGCATTAAAGCCGGGGGCACGGATGGGGTGGTATTTGGTTTTAAAGACAGTATTGCAGTGAGGCTGCATTTTTCAAAGAAAGATATTTATCCTGTAAGCAGGTACGTTCAGTTTGATATTAATAACCGGGAATACCAGTTCAACAATATCTCAACAGACAGGCAGGGCACAGCGATCAGTACCATCAGCAGCGCAAACAATGAATTAAGCAGCGGTGCCACCAATAATACCGGCTACATGCAATATATAACGGGCACGCTTGTTAAACTCCGTTTTCCTTACCTGAGAAATTTATTGCAGCTAAATGGTTTTACCGCGCTGTCCGCTGCAGAGTTGCGTATAAAGCCTGTGGCAGGTTCATTCAATGCTGTGTATCCGTTGCCACCAACGTTGCGCTTATCTACCACTGATGGTACCAATACATTTCAAAGCGATATAACCACCAGTGTAAGCGGTACAGAGGAGGTGCAGACCGGCTCATTAACGATAGACGAATTATATGGTATAAACACGTATTACAGTTATGATGTAACAGCTTATATCAATTACCTCTTAGGCCTTAGTGAAAACAACAGGAATGGCTTACTCATCGCACCCGTATCAGACGACGTTGCTACCAGTTTTAGCCGTTTGCTTGTACAGGATAACCAGGCGCAATCTTATCGCACGGAATTGATTCTTTATTACCTCTCTGTTCAATAAATACAACATGCAGAAAATATTTATAATGGCGTTATTCGTCTTATGCATTAAAGATGCTGGCGCACAAAATACCTCGTCTCCATATTCTGTTATTGGTATAGGAGACATTCAGCAAAGTTCTTTCGACAGGTCATCCGGTATGGCTAATACGGGCATCGGTTTATCTTCGGGCAGGTACCTGTATCATGCAAACCCGGCTTCTTACGGCAAGCTTGAACCGCATTATTTTACGATGGAAGTTGCGTTGCGCTATAAGAATGTAAGTTACTCAGGCAATGGTGTAAGCGCTGGCAACAATACTTCTGATGATCTTTCTGTGGAGAAGCTGGTAATTGCGCATAAAATAAAAGACTGGTGGGGAGCCAGCATAGGGTTAATGCCTTACAGTACCAGCAATTATGCCTTTTACAGCACAAAAGATGTGCAGGGTACAAACCTTGCTGCAACAACCTATTACGAAGGCTCAGGTGGCTTTAACCAGGCTTATATTGGTAATGGTTTTGCCATTGCAAAAAATTTGCGTGCAGGTGTACAGGCCACTATATTGTTTGGCAATTTTACCCAGGAAGAAACCTTGTACACAAATCTTATCGGTATCACAACATCACCGGTTGTTACTACAACCAAAATCTATAGCAGTAAAGTGTTGTTTAAGGGCGGCCTGCAATATGATCTGGCAATTAATAAACACTGGGCATTGAATATTGGCGCTGTTGCTTCTCAGCAAAGCAAACTGAATGCTAATTACAATATCGAGGTTACAGACGATGAATCAACCATTAGCGCCAAGGAAACATATAAGGCAAATTATTTTACGCTGCCATCTGCCTATGGTGGCGGCATTGCATTGGTGAAAGACAATAAAATCACTTTTGCTGCAGACTACCAGCGACAGTTATGGAGCAATTTCAATTACAAAGGCTTTAACTATGAGCTTAGAAACAGCGACCGCATGTCAGTTGGTTTTGAATATAAAAAGCGAACCCCTTATATGAACGGGTATGTAGAAAAATATTTTCTGCAGGCGGGTGCGTTTTACAACAATTCTTACCTGCACGCATATGGCAGGCAACTAAAAGATTATGGTCTTTCTTTTGGTGCAGGATTTAATGCGCGGCGCAGCCAATTTGGATACATGTTGAACCTGGAACTTGGTCGCCGCGGTACTACGGCCAGCAATCTGATACAGGAAAATTATGTACAGTTTGGTGTTACATTCAGTTACAGGGACCTGTGGCTTACCAAAGTAAAACGTTATAATGATTAGTGGTTCCACAACACGAGGTTGTGTAAACACAGTATGACTGTGTATTGCTGAGTTTATTGACAGCCGTACAAGTGAGTGACACAACGATGCCCAATAGCAGCAATGCTGCCGGCTTCATATGCTTCTTCAAAAGGACTACGGTATACAGCTTTTATTACACAAGGGGGCGTGTTTTTTGGGTGTTGTTAAAGGATTCTTAAGAGGAAATTTGTTTGTCGCATAAATCGGCTTGTTTATCTCAAAAATAAAAAACGGGGCATCGCTAAAAGTAGCTTTGTAAAGTAGATAGGAAAACACAAAACCACCACCAACATGATACCTCCAACACTAACAAATGGTTTTGCGCAAAGAAAGCTTACAGCTACAGGCATGGCAAACAGCAGCTTTACAGGTGAACAGGGTTTGCAGGTTTTTATTCTTTCAAAACATAGTGATACAGTATCTGTGCTGCTGTGCGGTTTGCGCGATATAAAATTTGTAAATGTTTGCAGGGTACATGATGATTTGACCGGTATGATGAGCATGCATACCTATAATAATGCGGTATTGTTTGTTGATGCAACGATTATGAGTGAAGAGACGGTCAGGCAGGTAAAAACTGCAGTGCCATCAATACTGATTGTTGTACTGAAGCAAAAGGATATGGTGCCGGGCATTTTTTACAAAGACGTTTTCAGCTACCTCAATAGCCCGGTTGTTTTTGGTGACCTGTTTTCGGTAATGAGCAATGCATTACAGTACTGTAGCCAGCGGGGAAAAGCGATGATGCGCAACAGGGACTTTGTACTCATCAAATCTGAGTACCGCCTTTTAAAAATAAGGCTGGCAGATATTTTATTTGTGGAAGGCATGAAAGATTATGTAAAGATCTGGCTGAAGGATAAAAATGCGCCTGTAACAACACTGCAAAACCTGAAAGAGTTTGAAGCCAAACTTCCGGCAGACAACTTTATACGGGTACATAAATCTTACATTGTTGCGTTGCAACATATCGATTGTATTGCACGCAACGAAATTGTAATAGGCAACCATTCAATACCCGTAGGTGACGCTTTCCGGAATGGCCTGAACGGGTTCATTTTATCACATTCGTAGATTAAAGTTTTTGGACTGTCGCACGTCCAAAGTATAGATTAATAATGGGTGCGGGGAGGTATTCTTACTTCCCCAATTTTTTTTCCTGTGCTGGTGTTTTTTGGTATACAAAACGCTGCACCATTGCAATTCCCAAATGTTTACAAAAATGCTAAAGTGAATGGCGGAATAATATTTGCACGTAATTAAATCACCTAAATTGCGTTGTTTAAATTCTGTCATGAAAAAATCAGTAAAAATTCTCTGGCGGCTCTTCATTTTTGGGTTTGTCTTTTTTTTGCTCGTATTACTGCTTGCAGATTTTGGTGTATTCGGCTCCATGCCGTCTATCAGCGACCTGCAAAACCCTTCTGCCTCTCAATCGAGCCAGGTATATGCAGACGATGGTACACTGATGGGCAAATACTACCTGGAAGACAGGGTGAATGTGGAATACAAAGACATTAGTCCAAACATTATAAAAGCATTGATTGCAACAGAAGATGAACGTTTTTATGACCACAGTGGTATAGATCCGCGATCACTTGCAAGAGCCGTTTTCTTCTTAGGCAGTAAAGGTGGTGCAAGTACCATTACCATGCAAACCGCCAAAAACCTTTTTACAGAGAACTGGGGTACCAGCAATATTTTCCTGCGTATGATACAAAAGCTGAAAGAAAGCATTATAGCAGTGAAGCTGGAAAGAAACTTTACTAAAAATGAGATTGCAACATTGTACCTGAATACCGTAGCATTTGGTGACAATGTTTTTGGTATACGCAATGCCTCAAAAACGTTCTTCAGTAAAGAACCGGATCGTGTGAGTGTAGAAGAAGCGGCGGTGCTTATTGGTATGGTAAATGCCCCAACAACCTACAATCCGCGCATCTATCCCAAAAATGCACTTGACAGAAGAAACCTTGTTTTCGACCAGATGGTCCGCAACAATTACCTCTCTGCCACAGAAGCTACCGACCTTAAGAAAAAGACCATACAGTTAAATTATAAAAAGCTCGATGAAACAGCCGGTCTTGCACCTTATTTTCGTATGGTGTTGGGTGAGGAGTTAAAGAAATGGGGAAAAGACCATAAAAAGGCAGACGGCAGCAATTACAATATTTACAAAGACGGTTTAAAAATTTACACAACCATTAACCCACGTATGCAGTTGTATGCAGAAGAAGCGGTAGCCAAACATATGGCTTACATGCAGAAACTGCTGAATGTTCAAAGCGATGTAAAAAGCGGTGCAGTGTGGAAAGGGCACGAAAATGTTTTGGAAGCGGCTATGAAACGCTCAGACCGCTGGAACAACATGAAAAAGGCAGGGCTAAGCGAAGAGGAAATAAAAAAAGCCTTCAAAGTAAAAACACCCATGAAGGTATTTGCATGGAACAACAACCGTTCAAAAGATACTACCATGACGCCCTACGATTCCATTAAGTACCACCGCCAGATGTTGCAGGCAGGCTTTATGGCAATGGACCCGCTGAGCGGTGAAGTAAAAGCGTGGGTAGGCGGTATAGATTTCAAGACCTATAAATACGATCACGTAAACCTCAATACCAAACGCCAGGTAGGTTCTACCATCAAACCATTGTTGTACAGTCTTGCCATAGAAGATGCAGGTTTTACACCTGGTACCATGGTAGAAGATGTGCAGCAAACATTCAAAGGTTTTGGGCAGGTACCTGCTACACCCAAAACATGTACCGGCCGCACAATGCCTATGGCAGAAGCATTGGCAACGTCAAGGAACTGCGCTACTGCTTACATCATGCAGCAACTGGGCGGCGGTAATGAAGGTGCAAAAAGATTCATCGATTTTCTCCGCAATTGCGATGTAAAAGCAAAGCTCGATCCTTACCCATCGCTTGCTTTGGGTGCAGGTGAAATTTCATTGATGGAAATGATGCAGGCTTACAGCATGTTCCCCGGCCGCGGTTTCAATGTAAAGCCCATGTACATTACCCGTATTGAAGACAAGAACGGTAATGTATTGCAAACTTTTACGCCGCAACGCAAAGAAGTCATCAGCGATGTAACGGCCTACTCTGTTATCAGTATGATGCAGGGCGTAATGCAGTTTGGTACAGGCCGCAGAATTTGGAGTTATGGCGTAAGTGGAGAAATTGCAGGTAAAACAGGTACCACCAACGATAACAGTGATGCCTGGTTTATGGGTTACACGCCACAACTGTTGTGCGGTACATGGACGGGCTGCGACGACCGTTTTATTCGCTTCAACAGTACCGCACTCGGGCAGGGTTCGTCTGCTGCATTGCCTATGTGGGCTTACTTTTATGCCAAAGCTTCTACCGATAAAAACGTAGCGCTCGATCGCTCCTCCGTATTTGCAAAACCCGAGGTTATGCAAAATGACATCAGCTACGACTGGATAAACGATGTACCGGTAGACCTTGGCGCCGAAGGAGATGATGTTGGCAATGGCGGATCAAATGATTACGGCGCAGAAGAACTGTTGCCGCAAACAAGGCCCGAAGACATAAAACCGGAAAGCGAGTTGCCCGATACTTCAAAAAAAGAAAAATTACCTGACGGCACGGATAAACCAAAGGCTATAATGCCAAAGAAATCCGGGCAGTAACAGATTGGTTCTGTAAAATGAAAAGGGCATCAGCGATGCCCTTTTTTATTCCCTCAAATTATCGGTTTATTTATGTGTACCCGGCTGCATTACTACTATCGTCGCCTGTTGCGTCGCACACTTGTACGGCAGCAAATATTTCAGCAATACACAACCTGCTTTATTTTCTCACACGGCTGTTGCATCAGGCTGTCTTCAGGATTCCAGTATTTTCATCACCATCTTTTCCTCTGCGGTTAATGAAGCTTTGTTATCGTCAGCTTCCATATGCTCAAGATCAGCAAAATATTTCTCCAGTGTCTTATTTTCATACATGTTAATGATCATAGGATGCACATAATATTTCCGGCATACCGTTCTTGTATTGCCAAGGCTTTTGGCCACATTGTCCAGTGCCTCCACAATTTTCTTTTTGGTTTCTGTTTGCGTATCAAAAAAACCAAGGTCTTTAAATGCAATAAATGCATTCACGGTACCTGCCCAGGTTCTAAAGTCCTTGGCGCTAAAATCTTCCCCGCTTATCTCTTTAATGTAGTTGTTTACCATTCCCGAATCAATACTTCTGCGCTCCTTGTTTTCGTCAAAGTATTGAAACAGTTCTTTACCAGGTATATCCCTGCATTGTTTTACAATGCCGGCCAGCCGTTTGCTTTGTATGTTTACATCATGGTATACACCCTTCTTGCCTTTGTATGTAAAATGTAAGCGGCTGCCATTGATATCAACGTGTTTGTCTTTAAGTGTGGTCAGCCCGAAAGATCCGTAGAGTTTTTCATAAAGACTGTTGCCTACGCGTATGTTGGTGCGCTGCATAAGGCTTATCACTGCAGCAAGCACTTTGCGTTGCGGCAAACCGGGTAGTGCAAGATCTTTTTCCAGTTGCAGCCTTATGCCAGGCAGCGCCTTGCCAAAAGCCGCCATTTTAAAAAACTTCGTATGGTTGCGCAGCGCATTCCAGGAAGGGTGGTAGCGGTACTGTTTTCGTTGCAGCGCGTCTTTTCCAGTAACCTGCAGGTGGCCATTTTCAAGAGCACAGATCCATACATCTTCCCAGGCCGGTGGTATTACCAGCTTTTTGATGCGTTCTAGTTGTTGCTTGTTTTTTAGCTTCCGCTTATTAAGGATATAATCAAATGTGGTTTTGTTCCTTATGCGGTGTATACCTGGTTCAGCGTCTGACACGTAAATAAGATCTACTGCCTTTGCAGCTTTTACGGGATCTTTTCCAATTCTTTTTATCTTTTGCTTATTAAGTACAGGGATTATTTCTATGGCTTCCATGTAAGATGTTTATACACAGTAGCAATAGAAATTTTTGTGCCTTTTAAAATTTATCCTGCCTGCCTTCCTGCACACATCTTTTTGCGGAATAAATTCTACAAAATCAGGTATTGTGCTTTCTTATTTTCACCACAACAGATTTAGAGGCCGGGGTATTGCTGGTATGCGCAACCTGGTTGATTGATACCAGCACATTTGCTTCAGGAAAGTAAGTAGCTACGCATTTACGCGCAATGGGCATTGGCACAACAATGAAGTTTGAAGCGACGCGTTCGGTATTGTCGTAAAAACTAACGAGGTCTGTAACGGCATGCTTTGTAAACCCGGCAGCAAGCATGTCTGCTTCATTCATCATTACAATTCTTCTTTCGTTGTGTATGCCGCGGTAGCGGTCGTTCATGCCGTAAATGGTGGTATTAAACTGGTCATGGCTTCTTATCGTCATCATCATGTATTCGTCATCAGCCAGCCGGTTTGCAGGCAGCGGAAGTACCGAGAAGTTGGCTTTACCGTTTTTAGTGTTAAAGTGTTTTTCTTTTGCTGCATTGGGCAGGTAAAAACCGCCCGGCTTTCTCACGCGCTCATTGTAATTATCAAAACCGGGAACTACTTTTTCTATTACATCACGTATGTGGTCATAGTTGCTTTGCATCAGGTCCCAGTTTATAGTAGTACTATTGCCCAGCGCCTTTTTTGCCACGCCGCAAATAATTGCCACTTCACTCAGCAATGTTTTTGAATGTGGTTGCAAAACCCCTTTGCTCATCTGCACCACCCCCATCGAGTTTTCACAACTCACAAATTGTGGCTTGCCATCCTGCAGGTCTATCTCTGTTCTGCCAAGGCAGGGTAATATCAATGCCTGTTTGCCATGTACAAGGTGGCTCCTGTTTAGCTTGGTAGACACATGCACCGTAAGGTTGGTATTACGTAAAGCCTGCGCAGTAAAAGCTGTATCAGGCGTTGCCGATAGAAAGTTGCCACCCATGGCAAAGAACAACTTTACGTTGCCCGCATGCATTGTCTTTATAGATTCCACTACATCAAGCCCGTGTTTCTTCGGTGGTTCAAAATGAAAAACCTCCTGCAGCCGTTGCATAAAAGCATCCGGCATTTTTTCCCATATGCCCATTGTCCTGTCGCCCTGTACATTGCTGTGGCCGCGTACAGGGCAAACACCTGCACCTTTCTTTCCAATACTGCCTTTCAGCAGCAAAAGATTCACCACTTCTTTTATATTGTCAACTGCATTTTTATGTTGCGTGAGGCCCATGGCCCAGCACACAATAATTTTGTTGCGTTCTTTTATCAATGCTACGGCTGCTTCAACCAGTTCTCTTGCTACACCACTCTGGCCTATGCATACTTCAGCCGAATGGTTTTTCAGGTTGCTGATAAAATCATGATAGCCTGCGGTATGTGCGTGTATAAAGTTTTTGTCAAAAACACTGCCTTCATTTTTTTCCTCCGCGTCCAGTAGCAGCAGCATAATCGCTTTCAGCAACGCAACATCTTCATTGATCCTCACCTGCAAAAAAAGATCAGCCAGCGCCGTGCCGCCTGTTACTATTTTTCCCGGGTTTTGCGGATCAATAAAATACATTAAACCCGGCTCTGGCAGCGGGTTTACAGCAATGATCTTACCACCATTCTTTTTGCATTTCTCCAAAGCAGATAACATGCGCGGATGATTGGTGCCGGGGTTTTGCCCCATAATAATCAGCAGTTCCGCTTCATGAATATCCTCCAGCGATACAGTGCCCTTGCCCACGCCTATCGTATCGTTCAGACCTGCTCCGCTGCTCTCATGACACATGTTTGAACAGTCTGGTAAATTATTCGTACCCGCCATACGGGCAAATAACTGGTATAAAAAGGCTGCTTCATTACTTGTTCTGCCGGAAGTATAAAAGATGGCTTCATCGGGCGATTGCCTGTTGCGCAATTCACCGGCAATTATTTCAAACGCTTCATCCCAGCTAACAGGTGCATAATGCGTGGCACCTTCCTTTAAAAACATTGGTTGCGTAAGCCGCCCTTTTTTCCCAATTTCAAAATCTGTCCACGAACCAATTTCCTGCACACAGTGTTGTGTAAAAAAATCAGCAGTAACCTGTTTTTTCTGTGCTTCTTCAGCAATGGCTTTTATACCGTTCTCACAATATTCGCCGATTTGAGAACGCTCATCATCCGGGTCGGGCCATGCACATCCCGGGCAATCGAAACCACCTTTCTGGTTCAGCGCAAATGCAGCCTTCCACGCGTCTTTTGCATGCATATAAGTAAGCATCTGTTTTACCGATGATACGATTGCCGGTATTCCTACAGCCTTGTGCTGCATAGGCCCCTGGTGCAAGTGCGAAAGACGCAACGGTGTAAGCGATATATCTGCCGGTTGTTTTTCCATACAACTGTAATTTAGTAAAACATATATATGCGTGAATAGTTAAAAAAAGAAATGATGGGCCGGCCTGCATTACTACTATCGGGCTTTTGTTGCGTCGCACTCTTGTACTGCAACAACAACGGGCGGCAATATGCAGTCTTCTGCTGTTTGTACAACCATTCATTGTGCGGCTGTGTGGAAAGGCATGTTAATTGATATTAGAATGGCATAAATATCATCATATGTCAAACACAGAAAAAAACAAGCAGGAAGCTGACAACAAAGACGCAGCAGTAAAACCAGATGAAGAAACCTTACATACTACAGACCCGCAGGAGCATATGGAAGGCCCGTTTTCTTCTGTAATGCAGGGTGTAAAAGAAGGTTTTGAAGAAAATGAAGAAAAGGATAAAGAAGACGAAAAAGCATAGTTGAAGGTTGCACACTTGTGTTTTGCAGTAACAGGATTGCCATTGCCGAATAATGAAAAGAAAGCACAAGTGTGCGACGCAACTGAAGCTACATAGCAGCAATGCAGCCGGGTACCAAAAAAACTCCTAACAATTATTACGTGTACCTTTTTGTGCTGCAAGCTCCGTAAATGTATCAGTCTTGTCTTCATCTGGTCTTTCCTTGCACGGGAAATCTTTTTCAATCATTACTTCAAGCGCTTCATCGTTATCAATATCTACCAGGTGATATAACCCCACTTCATCACTGTCGATCCATGCGCTGGCTTTAACAACAGGAATTTGAATAAGCAGGTTGCTTTCTGATAACACGGGTGTGATCTCTTTTACATCTGCAATTTGTAATGCGTAAGTAAAAGCCTTAACTGGAAAGGAAACGGCTTCAGTAATGTTGTTATGTTCCTTTAAATGCACCAGTTCTGACTTGCGTATGCGAATGCGTACAGTATTGTTTTCGAAACGGAGTTTCATGTGTAAGTGCTTATGTGTTTATGACTGCAGGATTCGCTCTTCCCCGCAGTAAATATTAAAAGTGTTTTCTTTTAGAAATCCAACAACAGTCATGCCATTGCGGGCGGCAATTTCTATAGCGAGGCTGGTAGGTGCGCCAATAGAACATACCATTGGAACGCCGGCCTTTAGTGCTTTTTGCACAAGCTCGTAACCCAACCTGCCACTAAACAACATGATATTGTGTTGCAGCGGTAATTGATGAGCGGCCAGCATTTTGCCAATCAGCTTATCTGTAGCATTATGCCTGCCAACATCTTCAGATAGGTGTAACAAACTTAGCGTGCTGTCAGTTAATACCACGGCATGCGAACCGCCTGTTTGGGAAAAGAGATTTTGAGATGTGCTGAACAATGAAGGCAGCTTGTAGAGCATTGCTGCAGGAATGGTAAATGCTGTGCTAAGTGGCGCATAAGATTGCTCCAACATTTCTGCTGCATTTGTTTTGCCACAAAATCCGCAGGAAGCTGCCGCTACAAAGTTTCTTTTTTTGCCACCGGTAGTAAACGTAATCGAAGGCTGCAGTTTTATGGTGATCTTGTTGTTATCTGCAGGTGCAATTTCCATTGCAGCAATATCTGCTGCGTTGTTGATGAAACCTTCGCAAAAAAGGAAACCACGAACCAGGTCTTCATCATTGCCGGGTGTGCGCATGGTTACGGAAAGTTCTTCCTGCACGCGGTTATCTTTGCTGCCATGCTCAACCACTATTTGCAGCGGTAATTCTTCTATCAGCATGTCTGTTGTATAGAAATGCTGTTGTTGTTTGTATTTATGAATATGCAGTGTTGTGGTGGACTTCATACTTATGTTTTAGAGCCATTTACTTAAGCTTTTAAGGCTTTCTGCGTTGTGTACAGGTGCAAATACAGTTGTAAAGGGAAGTGCCGCCTTCATGCCTGCAACGTGTGGTTTATAATCTGCGTAACCGGCAAGAGGGTTTAACCATATTACTTTTTTGCTTTTGTATTGTATGGTTTGCATACTTTGTTGCAACAGCTCAATATCGCCGGTATCCCAGCCATCGCTCATGATGATGACGATGCTTTTTTTATCCAGGTACCTGTTGGCATAATCTTTTACAAAAGCGCTGAGGCTTTTGCCAATTCTTGTACCCCCGCTCCAGCCTTCATTTTTATCACCCAGCAGGCGCATGGCTGCAGTAAAATCGTGTTGCTTCAACAATTGGGTAATGTGCTGTAAAGAAGTGCTGAATGCAAATGTTTCTGTGCGTTTATACACATGCTGAAATGCGTACATAAACTGGAGCAGGAACGCGGCATATAATTCCATTGACCGGCTTACATCGCATATTACCACCAGCTTCGTGCGGTTTTGTTTGGGCTTTTTAAAAGCGAGTTCTAATAATTCTCCGCCCCGGCGCATATTTTTGCGAAGTGTTCTGCGCAGATCGGGAAGGTTTATACGGTTTTCTTTTTCGTAGCGCCGGTTGATTTGTGCGGCTAACCTGCGTGACAAGGCTTTTATGGTGCGCATCAGTTCTTCCATTTCATCGCCCGTAACGTCTGCAAAATTTTTCTTCGATAAATTTTCATTAACGCTGTAAGAGGCTACTTCTTCCTGCTCATCGCTCTTGTTGCCATTAAGCCAGGCTTTCAGTGATTTGAATGAGGCGTCTTTTGCCGTGCTTTTAGCGCTTTGTTGCTGTTGCGTTTTTATTTTGGCATCTACTGCTTCTGCCAGCTCTTTCCAGTACTGCGTGAAGAGTGCGTCGAATTCTTTTAACTGTTGCCTGCTGCGGCAGCAGAGCGTTTTAAGCGCAACCCTGAAAACATCTTTGTTTTGGTAATTTATGCATTGCAAGGCGGTTAGTATGGCTGTTTCTTCCTCTACACCAAGGGAGAAATTTTTTGTACGCAGGAAGCGACAAAACTGCACGATGTTGGCCGATAGCGAGGTGTGCCGTTGCATCATGCCACATCGATTTTTGAAATGATGCCTGTTTTTTCCATCAGTTCGCTGAGGGACATTTGCACATTTCGTGTATCTCTCCAATCTTTAACTATTACGCCTAATGTTTGCCCGATAATATCTTTATCCAGGTGATCGATATGCAAAGCTGCAAGCGCAGTTGCCCAGTCAAGTGTTTCTGCTATGCCCGGTGTTTTTTCCAGCTTCATTGTGCGTAGTTGCTGCATGAACCGCGTAACCTGTTCTGCAAGTTTTGCGTCAATATCCTTGTTGCGGCTTTTAACAATCAGGTATTCCTTTTCAAAATCGGGGTAATCGATGTAGAGGTAAAGGCAGCGCCTGCGTAAAGCTTCACTCAGTTCTCTTGTTCTGTTACCTGTAAGGATTACCTGTGGAATATTGCTGGCACGGATGGTGCCGATTTCAGGTATAGTTATCTGCCATTCGCTGAGCACTTCGAGCAGGAAGCTTTCGAATTCTTCATCACTGCGGTCTATTTCATCGATGAGTAAAACCGTTTTTTTGTTTTGTGTAATAGCCTGTAAGAGTGGCCGTTTCATAAGGAATGTATCACCAAAAATTGTTTGTTCTTTTTCATCAATGGTCTGGTCTGCGTGTTCTGTCATTTTTAAGTGCAGTAACTGGCGCTGATAATTCCATTCGTATAATGCATGCGTTGCATCAAGCCCTTCGTAGCATTGCAGGCGGATGAGCTCTGTTTGCAATGCTTTTGCCATTACTTTGGCAATTTCAGTTTTACCCACACCTGCGGGCCCTTCTATCAGTAATGGTTTATTTAACTGCAGGGATAAGTATACAGACATTACTACAGAATCATCTGTTATATAGCCTTGCTGCAACAGCATTTGTTTGATATCATTCAACTGTATCATAGCAATAAACGGTGAAACATTTTAAAATTTTACGGTAAGATGTGATAAACAAAATCTGATAATAAGGAACGACGTAGATCTTTTTATACGCTGTGATCTTCGCTTTGCTGCATTACTTGCTGCAGTACAAGAGTGCGACGCAACAGAAGACATATAGCAGTACTGCTGCCCGGCTCATAATAGCTGCTTATAACAACGCTAGTATCAACCGCCAATCGTTGCCATACTTTCATGCGCCGGCATTTTTTCTTTACGCAAACGTTCTGCCTCAAAGCCATCTTTTGCACGGTGATGCAAAGCATCTGTCAGTGCATTTGCAACAGCATCATCCTGCAGGTTACTGCGCATGAGATCCCGTACGTTTAAAACACCATCATCGTATAAACATGTTTTGAGCATGCCCTGCGGCGTTAAACGAATGCGGTTGCAGGTGCCGCAAAAAGTTCTTGAATATGCCGCGATGATACCAACATTGCCCAGGTGGCCGGGTATATGATAGTTATACGACGTGCTGTTTGGTGCATCCTGCAGCTTTTGTATGGCGGGGAATTGTTCCTCTATTTTCCGGAGTATGCGCATGTAATGCCAGTGCAGGTGCGAGTAGTGGTTGCCTTCTCCGTTGAAAGGCATTTCCTCGATAAACCGTACACTTACCGGCAGGTTTTTAGTGAGTTCAACCAGTGGTATAATGTCGTCTATGTTTTTACCATCCATCACCACCGCGTTGATCTTAACGTCGATGTTGTGCCTGATGAGCTGCTCCAGTGTATCGAGTACTGCGGGTAGTTCATCGCGTTTTGTAATGGTAAAAAATTTATTGCGGTCGAGCGTGTCCATACTCAGGTTAACAGATTGTACACCGATTTTTTTTAATTCGGGAACATGCGGTGCCGTAAGCACACCGTTTGTTGTAAGTGTAAGATGTTGCAAGCCGTTAAGCTTTGACAGTGCCGTAAGAAACTGCATGATATCTTTTCGTACGAAAGGCTCTCCGCCGGTAATGCGAATTTTTTCTACGCCCATTTTTACCAGTATGGAACAGATGCGCATCATTTCTTCGTAGCTCATAAGTTCGTTGCGTGAAAGCCAGTCGAGCCCATGTTCCGGCATGCAATAAAAACAGCGCAGGTTGCAGCGGTCTGTTACAGCAAGACGAACATAATTTATTTTTCTTCCGTGGTTATCTGTAAGCATGATGATTAATGAGTGATGAGAAATGACCAGTGAAAAGAGCGGTTTTTGTATGCAATAAGGTTAGTGCAACCGGTTCATGATTTGCTTATAACACACTCTCCATTTTTAGTTACCGTAAATTGTTCCCTCACGAAAACGCAGGCTGGTACCCTTTCTGCCTGCAAATACGCTCCTGATCTCTGCACAGATGGACAGTGCAATTTCTTCGGGCGTTGCTGCGCCAATATCCAGGCCTGCGGGGCTAAAGATACGCTGTAAGTTTTGTTCGCCTAAAGCACGACCCCCGGCAGCCAGCGCATCGAACATTTTTTGCGTGCGCTTACGCGGGCCAAGCATGCCGATATAACCGGTTGCTGTTGCAAGCATCTGCAGCATATTGGCAAAATCAGTTTTATAGTCGTGCGCCATTAAAACAACGGCAGTGTATGCATCAATGACAGGCTGCTCTGTGCCGTTATTGTGCAGCACCTGTGTAGCCGTGGAAAAAAGTGCTTTGCCTGCTTTGCTGATATTTGTAACCACGGTAACATTCCAGCCCAGTTCCCGTGCAATTCTTGCCATGGGATAAACATCATACCCGCCGCCGTATAAAACAAGGTGCATAACAGGCAAAATAACTTCTATAAAAAGTTTTATTCCTGCGTCTTCATAAGTGACAGTGGAGGATGATTGTTTTGAATGAGCACGATGAATGTCTTCCAGCACTTTTGAGGCAAGCGGCTGAACAGGAAATTCGTTCATAAATTGCTCATTAGTGGAGTATAATATCGTTCTGCCAAGCAGGTCATGCTGGTTTGCACCTGTGATGGTAACGATAATTTTTGATTCTCTTGTTTCGGTAACTGTACTAAGGAGTTCTACCGGGTTTGTTTTATCGTTGTATTGTAACGGAGTGAACAATACATCAATGATGCCGTTGCAGCCAAGACCCACGCCGATCTGGGCGCCGTCGTCCTGGGTGGTATCGTAAGTAATGATAGATGGCTTGTTTTGGGCAATGGCTTTTTGCGCCCTGCGCAATGCATCACCTTCCAGGCAACCACCGCTGATACCACCAAAATAATTACCATTATCGAGCACCAGCATCCTGGCGCCTGCGCGCCTGTATGACGATCCTTCTACCCGGGCAACCGTAGCCAGTGCTGCTTTTGTAACTGAGAAATCTACTTCGTTATATGCTGCTGCTATTGACTTTATTTCTTTCATATTCTGACCGCTTACCTAAAATTACAAACAGAAATTGCGGAACACGGTAAAAATCCTATCATTTTAGATGAGCATCGATTTACGGTATTGCGCTGGTGTAAGGCCTGTATGCCTTTTAAACATACGCAGAAAGTAATTGAGGTTGTTGAAACCACAGGCAAAACTGATTTCGGAGATACTGATATCTGCGGCACGCAGCATCATCCTGGCCGCTTTGATGCGTTGCTCATTGATGAACTCTACAGGAGACATGCCAAATTGTTGCTTAAAGCAACGGAAGAAATGTGGTTCGCTCATATAAGCCTGGCGGCTTAGCGTTTTTACGGTAATGTTATCCTGCAAATGTTGCTGGATGTATTCTACTACATGTGCAAACCGGTTATTGGTTTTATAAATTTTATGATTATCGAGCAATGTGTTTTTTTGATTTGACTGCATTAAACGTACCACGAGTTCCTGCAGCACGAGATTGGCGAAGAAATCTTTGGCAGTGTTATTTTCTGTGCATATTAAAATGAGCCGGTTAAGCAACTGGTTAATCATTATATCGTTTACAAACTGGCTGCCTGTGGCATTATAACTCCATTGTTGCTGTGCATCAGGCAACGTACATTTTTCATTGAGTCGTTCACAGAAAGCAGTAATTTTTTCCGGTGCTATAGCAAGCGTAAGGCATTCTGTAGGGGTGGTGTCAGTAGCTTCAGGAAAGTCTATATAACATGTTTTCTTTGGCGTTAATACCACGCTCTGCCCAGGTAAAAACTCAAATGCAGGTTTTTCTTCTATGTGCATGATCTTCTTACCGGTGATCATGCTTGCAAGCATCGGTATGTCGAAGCGCAAGCCTACCTCGAAAGCTTTTTCGCGTGTTTCATAAATGCATAGCTCTGTATGATCGAGCGTGTAAGCAGTACGGTTTTCTACCACCTGCTGTAGTGTACGTTGCTGCAGGTGCGTACGGATGTTGAGCAATGACTTATTCATATAGCGGCTTAAAACTGTAATTTAAGACATTCGCGCCTAAGAGAAAATGGTATGTTGTCATTTTCATTCACAGGTAACATGGTCAACGGTCATCTGTAACCGGGGTAAACTGGTTGTACAATGGTTTTGAAATCAACGTGCAGGCATCCGAATATAATGATGCAATTCAATCATTGCTTTTGCGCTGTTTGTGTATGCTGCTTATTTCAAAATGATAGAATCCTTCTGTTTTTTAATACCATTGTTTGTTTTTTTGACTAACTTAATTCGGAAATTGCTGTAACGATTGACAACCTCCTTTATTTAGTGATCATTTTTTTCAACGATTGTTTATGCAGCTTACAGGAAACCACACAGTAAATGCTTCGCCGGCTAAAGTATGGGCATTGTTAATGGATACAGATACGCTTGCCCGCATTGTACCGGGAGTTCAAAAACTTGAACGGATAGAAGGCAATTCTTTTAAATCTACGCTTGGCGTGAAACTCGGTCCGGTAAGTGCTTCATTTAACGGCAACCTGGAAATGGAAGATGTACAGGAAGAAAAAGGATTTACATTAAAAGTGCAGCAAAACAGTAAGGTTGGTAATGCCAGTGCTGCTATAAAAATTGATTTGAAGCCTGTTGCGGATAACCAGACAGAAGTAGCTTTTGACGGCGACGTAAAATTATCCGGCATGCTTGCAAGCATGGGCCAGCGGGTGGTAGGCGGCGTTGCCAATACCCTGAGCAAACAATTCTTTACCAATATGGAGAAAGAACTCGCTTAGTGTTGCCCAAAGTTCCGGACGATAAAGTGATTGCGACGCAACAGCCGATGCCATGAAATACTACTGCCGGTATCATAAAATTTCTATCAATAAATAATCCTTTATGAGTGTCAAAATTCATGTAAAGGTCAATGGGGTGAGTTATGCTCATGACGTTGAACCACGATTGCTGCTTGTTCATTATTTACGCGATGTATTGCGCCTTACAGGCACCCATGTTGGTTGTGATACCAGCAGTTGCGGTGCATGTACCATTCATTTTGATGGCAGGGCCACCAAAAGCTGCACCATGCTTGCAGTACAGGCAGATGGGGGTGAAATAACCACCATTGAAGGACTTGCCGGCAACAATGAACTGCACCCTTTGCAGGAAGGCTTTAAAGAATGCCATGGTTTGCAGTGTGGTTTTTGTACGCCTGGTATGATCATGACCTCGGCAGACCTGTTGCAGCACAACCCGCAGCCCACAGAAGAAGCAATACGCGTGGCCCTGGAAGGCAATCTTTGCCGCTGCACAGGCTACCACAACATTGTAAAAGCTGTGCAGTTTGCGGCTGATAAAATGACCACCACACAAAATGTAAAAGAGGAGGCTACTGTATGAGCACAAATGGATGGATCGGAAAATCCGTAAAACGGGTAGAAGACAAAAGATTTATTACCGGCCGTGGTAATTATACAGACGACATTGTATTGCCAAAGCAAACGTATGCATGTTTTGTACGCAGCCCTTATGCGCATGCAAAAATTCTGAACGTGGATACCGCTGCAGCCAGGGCCATGCCGGGTGTTGTTGCTATATACACAGGCGCAGATGTGGCAGATGTAAACGGGGTGCCATGTGGCTGGCAGGTAAACTTCAAAAATGGCGATACCATGAAAGAGCCTAAGCACCCGTTGCTGGTTGCAGATAAGGCAAGGCATGTTGGTGATGCGGTTGCCATAGTAATAGCAGAATCTTATGAACAGGCTGTAGACGCTGCCGAAGCTGTTATGGTAGATTATGAAGAACTGCCTTGTGTGGTAGATGCAAAAAAAGCAACAGAAGCAGGTGCGCCGCTTGTGCATGACGAAGCACCCGGTAATACATGTTACGACTGGGCACTGGGCAACCCTATAGAAGAAGTAAATGCAGCCATTGACGCATCGGCACACGTAACCACGCTTGAATTTGTAAACCAGCGTATGATACCAAATGCCATGGAGCCCCGCAGTTACAACAGCTCTTACGATGCATTCAACGATAAATACGTGCTGTATACGAGTACACAAAACCCTCATCTCATCCGTTTGCTGATGTGCGCATTTGTGCTGGGTATACCGGAACATAAAGTAAGAGTGGTTGGGCCTGATGTAGGCGGAGGTTTCGGCAGCAAAATCTTTCACTACACCGAAGAAGCATTGCTTACGTGGTGTACCAAACAAATAGGCAGGCCGGTAAAATGGACATCTACAAGAAGCGAAGCTTTTTTAATGGATGCACATGGCCGCGACCACGTAACAAAAGCCGAAATGGGTTTTGATGCCGAGGGAAAAATTACGGCATTGCGTATAAAAACATATGCAAACCTGGGTGCATACCTTTCCACATTCAGCACCTGTGTGCCTACTTATTTGCATGGTACATTGTTACAGGGTTTATACACTACACCAAAGATCAATGTAGATGTTACCGGAACCTTTACCAATACTACTGCTGTAGATGCTTACCGCGGTGCCGGCCGGCCCGAAGCTACTTATTTGCTGGAGCGCATGCTGGATCTTGCAGCACATGAAATGAATGTTGACCCTGCCGAATTAAGATTCAAAAACTTTATACCGCCATTCGATGGTGTTACGCAACCCGGCTACCAGACACAGGTGGCCTTGCAGTACGACAGCGGTAATTACCACGGCGTGCTCGAGAAAGGGCTGCAGATGCTCGGCTACCAAGATTTTCGCCGCGCACAGAAAGAAGCGCTGAACAATGGCCATTTGTTAGGCGTGGGTATCTCTACATATATAGAAGCATGTGGTATAGCACCATCAGCAGTGGTGGGGTCGTTGGGTTGCCGTGCTGGCTTATTCGAAGTAGGACAGGTACGGGTGCAGCCTACCGGCAAGGTAAGTGTGTATACCGGTTCGCACTCGCATGGCCAGGGCCACGAAACAACCTTTGCACAGGTGGTTGCTGACAAACTGGGTATAGCCATGGAAGACGTGGAAATAGTACATGGCGATACGGAAAGCGTGGCATTTGGCATGGGTACTTATGGTTCCAGGAGTCTTGCTGTTGGCGGATCTGCCATTATGAAGAGTATTGAGAAAATTGTAGAAAAAGGTAAGAAAATTGCCGCGCACAAGCTGGAAGCAAGCGAAGGCGACATTGATTTTGCCGATGGAAAGTTCACAGTAAAAGGCACCGATAAGTCAGTTGCCTTTGGCGATGTGGCGCTTACCGCTTATGTGCCACATCACTATCCTGCAGGCCTGGAGCCGGGGCTTGATTTCAGTAGCTTTTATGACCCTGCAAACTTTACTTACCCGTTTGGTTGCCATATAGCCGTTGTGGAAGTGGACAAAGAAACTGGTAAGGTAAAACTGCAGCGTTTTGTGGCGGTAGATGATGTGGGTAATATCATTAACCCGATGATCGTGGAAGGGCAGATACACGGTGGTCTTGTGCAGGGTATTGGCCAGGCATTGTTCGAGGGCGCCGAATACGATGAGAACGGGCAGCTTACCAATGGTTCTTACATGGACTATTGTATGCCGCGGGCAGATGATGTGCCGTTCTTCGAAACCGCCAACCAGGTTACCCCTTGTCCGCATAACCCGCTTGGTGTAAAAGGTGCAGGAGAAGCAGGTTGCATAGGTTCTACACCAGCGGTTGTAAATGCGGTGATCGACGCCTTGTGGAGTGGCGGTCATAAAGTAAAGGATATTCGTATGCCGCTTACCTCTGAAAGGGTGTGGCGGGCCATGCAGTAATAAAGCGCAAAAAAAGAAAAGAAAAATAATGAGCCGGGCAGTGGTGCATGCATGAAGCTTCGTTGCGTCGCACTCTTGTACGTCCGGTACGTTATGCAGCAATCAACAATTATTAACTACTAATTATTCACAACCATGATACCAGTTGCATTCGATTACCAGAGAGCAACAACTGTAGATGAAGCACTGGCTGCTTTATCGGAAGACAGTAAAATTCTCGCCGGCGGGCACAGCCTGTTACCTGCTATGAAGCTGCGCCTCAACCAGCCCGGCAAGCTGATAGACATTACCAGGATAGACGCGCTGAAAGGTATAAAAGAAGAAGATGGTGAAATTGTGATTGGCGCCGCTACCACCCATGGGGCCATTGCAGGCAATGAACTCATTAAACAGCATTTGCCATTTTTTGCGGAAGGCGCTTCCTGGATAGGTGATGTGCAGGTACGCAACCATGGCACAATCGGGGGCAGCCTTGCACACGCTGACCCTGCGGCTGACTGGAGTGCACTGGTGTTGGCTGCAGATGCAGCCATTGAAGTACAAAGCACCAGGGGCAAAAGAAGAATACAGGCTGCCGTTTTTTTTGTAAGTATGTTTACCACCGCGCTGGAGGAAGGGGAGATCATTACCGCCATCAGGATTCCGGTGCCACCTGCAGGTACAAAAACAACATACCAGAAATTTGTACAGCCGGCATCGCGCTTTGCTATTGTGGGCTGCGCCATAATGCGCAAGCCCGATGGCACCACCAATATTGCTTTTACAGGAGTAAGTGATACGCCTTTCAGAGATGGTGGGGCAGAAGCTGCTGCATCATCATCAATCGATGCTGCGCTTAATGCTGCCATAGCAGGTGTATCTGTCATGAGCGATCATTATGCATCTGAGGAATACAGGAAACACCTGGCAAAGGTGTACCTGAAAAAAGCGTTGCAGGCGGTTTCGTAAAGCGATTCGTTTGTTAACAGGTATAAAGGCGGCAGCATGCCGCCTTTTTTGTGCCGGTGCAGGATTGTAATGGTGTAAGAAGGTATTGCACTGCTGAGTAGTATTGTTGCCGTACAAGTGTGCGACGCAACGAACGATGAGCAGTATTGCTGCAGCCGGGTACACAAAATATCCCTTTATTGTAACAGCCCGTACGCGGAAAAACACAATCCATCCGCACAGGCAGCAGTTCATCTGGTGAAACACGTAAAATAGGCAACGCTATTGTAAATTGCAGGAAGGGTTAATGCATACATGATTAAACTTCCGCAATATACCAGGCAAGACAGGCTGATCATACTGATCATTATGCCGGTGCTGGCTTTTATGGTAAACTTTGTTTACCTGGGAAGCGGTTACTTTACTTTATGGGCTTTCCCGGTTGCTACGCTGGTCTCTGTGGTGGCTATCACGGTTGCCTGGCAGGTGCTTACGTGGATTGCGGTTACGCTGCGCAACAGGTTCCCGGATGATAAGCAGCTGATCAGGCGTTTGTCCATAGCACTTGTGCTGTTTGTGATCATTACTGCACTTACTTTTTCGGGCATTTTCTGGGTGTTCAGCAAACTGAGCATCACCAGCAATTTTGCAGATGAAACGCGGCTGAAGTGGATGTTGATGGCCGGTGTTATCATCAATATTTTTATAACGCTCCTGCATGAAGGAATATCAGGTTTTGAAAAATGGAAGACCACCATTACTGAAACCGAGGCGTTGAAAACAGAATACATGCAAAGCCGTTTGCTGGGGTTGAAGAGCCAGCTAAACCCGCATTTTCTCTTTAACAGCCTCAACTCTTTGTCTTGCCTGATACATGATGAACCTGTAAAAGCCGAAAAGTTTTTGGATGAAATGAGTAAGGTTTACAGGTACCTGCTTAAGAACAGCGATGAACAACTGGTGGATCTTTCTACAGAGTTGCAGTTTACACGTTCTTATTTCTACCTGTTAAAAGAAAGACACGGCGAGGGCCTGGAACTTACGATTGATATTGAAGAATCACAGATGAGCAGGCAGTTGCCGCCGCTTACTTTACAGATATTGCTCGAGTCTGCATTCAACATGAATGCAATAAGTAAAGATCAGCCATTGAAAATAGCACTTACGGTAACGGAAAATGGCTGGCTGCAAATAAAAAACAATGTTCAGCGTAAACTTACCGATACATTGGTTGACAGAACGGGCATTCAAAACCTGTCTAAAAAATTCAGGTTGTTGTGCAACAAATATATTATTGTTAAAGATACCGGTGCATACCAGATGATCAATGTGCCATTGATCGGGGAAAAGGAGGAGGTGCTGATATGAGCCCCTGGAAACCCAACAGAATGGAATGGATCACTTTCTTTGCATTGATGCCTTTTATTGATGTGCTGCTTAATTACCTGTTGTTTGGGGAAAGAATATGGAGTGATGTAAAAGTGTGGTTGTACTCTTTCCCGATCATTTACCTGCAGGGCTTTTGCTCATGGTACCTGCATATAGTGGCCATGCATTTTTACCGGGTAAGGTTCCCGTTTTTAAAGCAGGCCGTTTACCGGCTTTTACTGTTGTTTTTTACGCATGTGGGTCTTTCATCGCTAACTTTTGTAACGCTTTTTTATGGTTATGACATGCTTCATTTCCTGGGTTATGTATTTGACGGTAATAACCTGCGACTTGCCATTATAGCTGCCGTAGCACTTACGCTGATTGCCACTACCGCATGGGAAGCGGAATACATGATCTCGAAATGGAAAGAAAGCCTTGCCGAAAAAGAACAACTGGAGCAAATGGCTTTACAATATGAATTTGAAACACTTAAAAGCCAGGTAAACCCGCACTTTTTGTTTAATTGTTTTAATACCCTTTCTTCCCTTATAACAGAAGACCCTGACAGGGCAGAAATATTCCTGAACGACCTTAGCAAAGTGTACCGCTATCTGTTACGCAATAATGAAGACGGGCTTTCCACATTACAGAATGAACTAACGTTTATCAACTCTTATTTCGAGTTGCTGAAAACAAGGCATGGCGATACAATAAACCTGCAGGTAGAAGTAGACAGGAAATACCACAACTATTTAATTCCGTCACTTACGCTGCAGTTGCTGGTAGAAAATGCGGTAAAGCACAATGTTATTTCAAGGCAATCGCCTTTGTCGATAGATATTTTCAGTATGCCCGGTAATAAACTTGCCATCAACAACAACCTGCACCGGAAAACGCAGAATGTACACTCCAACAAAGTGGGTTTATCAAACATAAAAATGAAGTACGAGTTGTTGCAGCAGCAGGGTTTTAAAATATTGGAAGACCAGCGGAATTTTACCGTTATTCTTCCGCTGATCTGGAACAATACAGGCGATAAACACTTAGCCTTTCATACACAACCATCTGTTCAATCATCACCATAACCAAAAAACAATTGACACATGAAAATATTGATTGTAGAAGACGAAGACCTTGCTGTAAAAAAAATACAGAAAACCCTGGCAGAAGTAGATGATGCCGCAGAAGTAATTGGCGTAACAGACAGTATACAAAGTACCGTAAACTGGCTTGAAACGCATACGGCACCAGATCTGATATTGATGGACATTGAACTTTCTGACGGGCAGAGTTTTGAAATATTCAGCCGCACAAAAGTAAAGAGTGCTGTAATCTTTACTACTTCTTACGATGAATATGCACTGAAAGCATTTAAAGTAAACAGTATCGATTATTTGCTGAAGCCGGTGCAGAAAGAAGAACTGAGTGCTGCACTGGAAAAATTTAAAACCATGGTTGGTTTTAAGCCTGCAGATAAGAGCGAGATAAGTATGGACGCACTGGTGAAAGAACTGCAGCAAAAGCTACAGCCAAAAGAATACAGGAAAAGGTTTCTCGTTAAGCATGGCCAGAAACTGGTGTCTATTGAAACAGATGATATTGCTTACTTCTTCAGTGATGGCCGGTTGAACTTCTTTAAAACAATTGATAACAGGAAGTTTGTGGTAGACTACACAATGGATGAGCTGGAAGATATGCTCGATCCGCAACGTTATTTTCGCATCAGCCGCTCTTTCTATGTTTCTGTAGAGAGCATAGAGCAGATACATGATTACTTTGGCAACAGGTTGCTGTTACAGTTAAAACCATCTATAGACAAAGAAACGATTGTAAGCCGCGAAAAAGTTACCGACTTTAAAAAATGGATGGGTAAGTAAGTATGTGTAACCGGCAGCGGTGCAGGTGGCATCGCCCGTTGTGTCACTCACTTCAGCGTTCTACTTTTATGGCGGCTGCGGCGTTTTGTATCTGCAGGCAGCGCATGGGAAAATATTCATTTGTGCATGGCTGCGTATAAAGCTTCGCTTTGCCCAATAATGCTTCAACAGTACAAGAGTGCGACGCAACAGGCGATGCCATAATTTACAAAAGCACGGCTCAAAAAAAAAACCCGCAATTCTGCGGGTTCGTTATTGATAAGCCTTTTATTACGCATACATTTCTTCGCGTAGTTGTTTTACCCTTGCATCTTCCATGTATTCATCAAACGTCATCAGCCTGTCTATGGTGCCCTTAGGCGTTAACTCAATTACACGGTTGGCAACAGTTTGCATAAATGTATGGTCATGAGATGTAAGCAAAACAATACCCGGGAAGGTTTGGCAACCATCGTTAAAGCTTTGAATGCTTTCGAGGTCCAGGTGATTGGTTGGCTGATCGAGCACAATGAGGTTGGGGTTTTGCAACATCATGCGGCTGATCATACAGCGCACTTTTTCACCACCGCTCAATACGTTTGTTTTCTTCATGATGTCATCTCCGCTAAACAACATTTTACCAAGAAAACCACGGAGGAAAGGTTCATCTGCATCAGTAACATGTGGTGGTACAAACTGGCGCAGCCAATCCATCAGCGTTAGGCCTTCTGTAAAGAATTCCTGGTTCTCTAATGGCAGGTATGCTTTGGTAATTGTTGTGCCCCACTCAAACGAGCCACCATCTGCGGTGCCGTTACCATTGATGATTTCGAAGAAATTGGTTACAGCCAGCGGGTCTTTACTAAGAAAAGCAATTTTTTCGCCTTTATTAATGCTGAATGAAAGGTCTTTAAACAATGGACGGCCATCAACGCTTTTACTCAGCTTCTCAACATTTAAAATCTGGTTGCCCACTTCGCGCAATGGCTGAAAGATGATGCCGGGATATTTCCTGTTGGACGGTTCAATTTCTTCGATATTCAGTTTTTCCAGTGCTTTCTTTCTCGAAGTTGCCTGCTTACTCTTCGATGCATTGGCAGAAAAGCGTGCAATAAAGTCGATGAGCGCCTGGCGCTTCTCTTCCATCTTCTTGTTCTTGTCTGTAAGCTGCCGTGCAATTAATTGTGAGCTTTCGTACCAGAATGTGTAGTTGCCGGTATAGATCTTGATCTTGCGCTTATCAACATCTGCCACGTGTGTGCAGATCGTATCCAGGAAGTGACGGTCGTGGCTTACCACCAATACCACATTCTGGTAGTCTGCCAGGAAGTTTTCCAGCCAGCCGATTGTTTCAATGTCGAGGCCATTGGTAGGCTCATCCAGCAACAGGATGTCGGGGTTGCCAAATAAAGCCTGCGCCAGTAATACACGCACTTTAAGCGTACCCGGAATATCTTTCATCAGGCTTTGGTGGTATTCGTCTTTTACGCCAAGGTCGTTTAACAGGCTGCCGGCATTGCTTTCCGCTTCATAGCCGCCCATTTCACCAAAGTCGGCTTCCAGTTCGCCGGCACGCATGCCATCTTCTTCTGTAAAATCTTCTTTGGCATAAATGGCTTCGCGCTCATGCATTACATCCCACAGGTGCTTGTGGCCCATGAGTACAGAGTTTAAAACCGTTTGTTCATCAAATTCAAACTGGTTTTGTTTCAATACCGCCATACGTTCGCCGGGCGTAATATCTATAGAGCCTTTGTTAGGTTCAATTTCACCGCTTAATATTTTAAGAAATGTACTTTTACCGGCACCATTCGCACCAATAACGCCATAACAATTGCCTTTGGTAAAGTTTAGGTTTACCTCATCGAACAGCACCCGCTTGCCGTAAGCCAGTGTTACATTTTTTACACTAATCATTGATTACTTGCTAAATTTTGAGGGTGCAAAAGTACGGCTAAACACGGGAAATAAAAAGGAAAGAAACTTATGGGGCCGGCGATAGTTTTTCATGGCATCGGCTGTTGCCACGCTCGTTTCAACGTTCCGCTTTTATGGCGGCTGCAGCGATCCGTGTTTTTGGCCTGTGGCGAAAGCGAAGAGCAATATTGCATTGGCAGTTATTTTTTGAATGGCAATTTGGCTAAAGCCATCAGGAGTTGTTTTCCTCCCACGCCCTGAAGGGCGGGGTAATAGCAGAGTAAAAGTGGAATCTGTCTTCTTTTAATCAGCGTGCATGCTTCTTTATCACAATGCTTTCTCAGGTATTGCCGCGCCCTTAAGGGCGCGGCAAATGAAAATATTTAATTGGCTTTAGCCAAACAGGGCCTTACTTTCAGCATTAAAATGCCATATATAAAAGTGTGGATACATTATGTCTGGAGTGTTAAAAACAGGCAACCAATCCTCATAGATAAGTTCAGAGATAAATTGTTTCAACACATAAGGGAGAATGCAATAAAGAAAAATATTTACCTGGATAGGGTAAATGGCTACACTGATCATGTGCATTGCCTTATATCTTTAGGCTCTGATCAAACAATAGAAAAAGTAGCCCAGCTTATAAAAGGGGAATCATCTTTCTGGTTTAACAACAAATCAGGATTTAAATCCCACCGTCTCGAATGGCAGGATGAATACTTTGCTGTGTCAGTAAGTGAGTCAATGCTTGACACCGTGCGAACTTATATTGATAAACAGGCAGAACATCATAAAAGGAAGAGTTTCGAAGAAGAGTACAATACATTCATTGATAAATATGATTTTCGGCAATTTGGCTAAAGCCATCAGGAGTTGTTTTCCTCCCCCGCCCTGAAGGGCGGGGTAACAGCAAAAAATGACTTTCTCACTCCATTTATTTTTATAGCCACTCTTACTGTTTACAAGAAGCTGCAGCAAGCTCATAACGTTTTCTCAACGGTCAAAATCTATCAATAATCAGCACACACAATGCAACACATCTCAGGGCGTTCAGCAATGATAGTATCTTAACCACGCTTCTGTAAAATTCCAATATAAGATGCACGTCAGAAACACCTGCTATATATTACGTACACAATTTCTCCACTGCAAACGTTTGTACCCTATATTTATTCACCGTTTTCAAACATAAAGCTGCATTATCACGTTCTTACTTTAGTGCTAATTGCATTTTAATGTGTAAGAAATACGGTTTAAATAATAAAAGCTAAATTGCGGCGCATTTTTCACCAAAACGATTGACATGAATTTTAGAAGTTTTCAGGTTCCTTACCAGGTAGATGAGCAATATTCTAAACGTGTTGCCTATTTCTCAATGGAGTTTGCTGTACACAATGCATTAAAGATTTACAGTGGTGGTCTTGGCTTCCTGGCTGGTTCTCACATGCGTAGTGCGTATGAACTAAAGCAGAATCTTATCGGTATAGGCATTTTGTGGAAATACGGCTATTACGACCAGGCACGCAACCAGGACCAGACATTACAGGTCACCTGGATGGAAAAAATATATTCTTTTCTCGAAGATCCAGGAATCAAGTTCCAGATATTGATACATGAACATCCTGTTTGGGTAAAGGCATATTACCTCAACCCTGAGACGTTCAACACAGCACCTATGTTCCTGCTCAGTACAGATTTGCCGGAAAATGATTACGTGTCTCAAACCATTACACACCGGTTGTACGATGCAAACGTAGCAACAAAAGTTGCCCAGTTTATACTGCTGGGTGTAGGCGGCGCAAAACTGGTAGATGAGTTGGGTTTTGCTCCCGATTTTTATCATCTTAATGAAGCGCATGGTATATCTTCTGTTTTTTACCTGCTCAATAAATTCAAAAGCGTGGATATGGTACGCAAACACCTTGTGTTTACTACCCACACACCGGAAGAAGCCGGCAACGAAAAACATGACATTTACCTCTGCCATAAGATGAGTTATTTCTGCGGTCTCAGCATAGATGAAGTACGAAGACTTACCGGCTTAACAGATGACCAGTTTAACCACTCACTCGTAGCATTGCGTTTTGCAAAAATTGCCAACGGCGTATCGCAGCTCCATGGTCATGTGTCGAGGGAGATGTGGGGTAAGTACACCGGTATATGCCCGATCATTTCTATTACCAATGCGCAAAACTGGCGCTACTGGGCAGATAAGCAGTCTTATCGTGCCATGGAAGAAGGGAATGACTGGGCCTACGATGACAGGAAGAAATACCTCAAAAGAAGGGCATTCAATAATGTGATTGCAGACCAGACAGGAAAACTGTTTGATCCAAATATCCTCACTATTGTATGGGCACGCAGGTTTGCAGGTTATAAACGTGCAGACATGATTACCCACAACAAAGAAAGGTTTGAAGCACTTATGAACAATAAGAAATACCCTGTGCAGATCATCTGGGCAGGCAAGCCTTACCCGTTAGATTATCCTGCCATTTCACAGTTCAACAGCCTGGTACACCTTAGTAAGAATTACAAAAATATGGCTGTATTAATCGGGTATGAATTGTGGCTGAGCAAACGTTTGAAGCAGGCAGCAGATATATGGCTCAATAACCCACGTGTCCCCCGCGAAGCTTCGGGCACAAGTGGTATGACTGCAGCCATGAACGGTGCAGTAAACTTTTCAACAGATGATGGTTGGATACCTGAGTTTATCAACCATGGTCACAACGGTTTTGTAGTGCCAAAAGCAGACTATGAAAACATGACTGTTCATGAACAGGATCAATACGATCTCGATAAAATGTACGACATTCTCGAAAACCAGGTATTGCCATTATACTATGACAATTACGATACCTGGCGCCAGATCATGAAAAACGGAATGCGTGATGTGCGCTTCCAGTTTGACAGTAATCGTATGGCCCACGAGTATTATGAACTGATGTATCAATAACATACTGTGTATGTCAAATCAGATCCCGCCAGGAAACTGGCGGGATTTTTTTTATACACGAAATATTATGTACCCGGCTGCAGAACATGCATCAGGCTGTTGTTGCGTCGCACTCTTGTACTGCAAGCGCTCTATGCAGCAACGGGCACAGCCTGGCTGCATACATCACCGTCTCGTTTACAATATGGCTGCTAATAACATACTATAAAATCATAGCCTGGCAATTTAACGCCTATTGCCTTGCAGCTAAAATTTAAAGGGTGCTGTTATGGAAATTATAAATACCTGCATCTGGTAGTATAAAAGCATTATTTTAAAGGCGTGAACAAGAACGCATACACAAATATCACCGATCAGCAATTGCTCGACCGCTATTATGCAGAGCAAAACAACCAGTTGCTTGGTGTATTGCTGGAGCGCTATACCATGTTGTTGCTTGGTGTATGTATGAAGTACCTGAAGAATGAAGAAGAAGCAAAAGACGCGGTACAACAAATATTCCTGAAAGTAATTACTGAATTACAGAAATATAAGGTGGATTATTTTAAGAGCTGGTTATACATGGTTGCACGCAATCATTGCCTGATGAAGCTGAGAGACAAAAGTGGCAGGTTAATAAAAGAGATACAGGATCATATGCCCATAGCAGCTGAAACAACAGATGCAGTAACCTTACAGGAAAAGGATGCCATACTAAATCACATCGGCGATTCTCTGGAAGAACTTACCGAAGAGCAGAAAACATGTGTAACTTTATTTTACCTGCAAAAGAAAAGTTATAACGAGATTGCCTCTGTTACCGGCTTTACCCTTATGCAGGTGAAGAGCTATATACAAAACGGCAAACGAAACCTGAAAATACTTGTAGAAAGAAAGATGAATCAATAATGGCAGACCTTGGAAACATATTAGCCAACGATGATCAGTTGAATGAAGATCAGTTACGCAGGTATCTTGCAGGTAATGCTGATGCCAGTGATATTCATGCTGTGGAAAAGCAAATGGCTGATGATGATTTTATGAATGATGCTGTAGAAGGTTTACAGGATTTTTCTTCTAATGCCAGGCTGGAAGATTATGTATCGCAACTTAATAAAAAGCTGCACCAGCAACTGGAAGTACCAAAGGAAAGAAAAAAGAAAAGAGCTATTAAAAACCTTACCTGGGTTGTAGTTGCAGCAATCATTATATTGTTGTTATGCATTATTGGTGCATGGATCATTCGCATACAACGCGAACGGGAAAGCCAGAAAAAAAATATTATTACAACCGCTTTTGTAATGCAACACAAATCTATACACGGGTAAGCCTGTTAATAATGGCTGCGTGTTGCGGGTATTGTGTTACAAGCTTGTTCCTGCCGGCAAGTTCAAAATCTTCAAAATCAAAACCCGGGGAGACCGTACAACCCACAAAGCAAAAACTGCTTTCTGCTGCCGGCTCAGATGCAAACCAGCAACCCGCCGGTACAACAAACTGGAATAGCTCCCCATTTAAAACACTACAGCCAAGCCTTGTGGTGGTCAGTTGTCCGTTTACATCTATAACATGAATAAGCAGGCAATCACCGGCATAAAAATGCCAGCATTCATCACTTTGAATACGATGAAATGCCGAAAAGTTTTCCTGTTGCAGCAAAAAATAAATAGCGGTCGAAAAACTCCGGTCTCCTTTAAACCGCGCTGGCAGAGCAGCTTTGTCCACTGTTTCGAAAGACCTGTATGTTTCTTTGTAGAAGCCTCCTTCAGGATGTGGAAGCATATTGTATGCAGCTATTAATGCAGCTGCGTTTATAGCCTGGTTATGCATGCGTAAATATAATGATCAAAAGGTTTTTATTGCGTATGGTTATGTGTACAGAGACCGGTTGTGCTACTGCCCAATTGTATTGTTGCAGTTAAAGTGTGCGACGCAACAGGCGGTGATAGTAGTAATGCAGCTGACATACAAAAAATAATGCCTGTAATAGATAACCTGTAATGTTCAATTACGTTTTTCATTTTGGCGGCTACACATACAGGAGTACATTTACAACACAATATCTAACGATAAAATGTTGCACTATGGCACTCGATAAATTTGGCATTGCTAAAAGAATTGCGCAGGAACTTGAAGACGGGATGTATGTAAATCTTGGTATTGGTATTCCAACGCTCGTGGCCAATTTTATTCCGCAGGGAATGACGGTTATTTTGCAAAGTGAGAACGGGATGCTCGGTATGGGGCCGTACCCTACGGCAGATGAAATTGATGCAGACCTGATTAATGCGGGCAAAGAAACCGTAACAGTTATTCCGGGTGGTGTATTCTTTGACAGTGCGGAGAGTTTTGGCATGATAAGAGCCGGGAAAATTGATCTTACGGTATTGGGAGCAATGGAGGTGAGCGATTCGGGTGATATTGCCAACTGGAAGATCCCCGGCAAAATGGTGAAAGGCATGGGTGGTGCAATGGATCTTGTGGCGAGTGCAAAAAATATTATTGTTGCCATGCAACATACAAACCCTAAAGGCGAGAGTAAGCTGCTTCGGGAATGCTCTTTGCCGCTTACCGGTGTAAAGTGCGTTAAAAAAGTAGTAACCGAACTTGCCGTACTGGAGATTACGCCAGATGGATTTTTATTGACAGAAACTGCGCCCGGCGTAACGGTAGAAGAAGTCATTGCCAAAACAAAAGGACGCATACGTGTGGCAGATGATGTAAAAGAAATGTTGTTGTAGATTTTGTGTTAACCGAATCTGTTACAGCAGTTTATTCGTATCTGGAGACATTGTTGATGTTTCAGATTTTAATGATGTTGAAAATACGGTGCCCGGAACTTGAAAAAAAACTTAAAATGCCCTTAACTTTACCGCGTTGTTGTAGATAGCTTAAGAGCACAAGTCAGCCATTAAACCGTATAAATTCTGTCTTTTATGAGTATTGCCCTTTTAGGTGTGTACCCGGCTGCAAAGCCTTTATCATCTTCGTTGCGTCGCACTCTTGTACTGCAGAATAACATGCGGCAAAAATGTCTGAAACGGACAAAAAAAGCTTTATCAGGCGAAATATTAAATTCCGTACAGCGTTTATAGTTTTTTAGCGTTTTCTAAACCAGTTGGTGAAGAATGATGCGGTTTTAAGTTCCGCATGGAAAATACCCATTATAAAATATTACACGCAGCAGGTATTGCAGGAAGCAGGTAGTCTTTCGTTACTGTGCAAGAGGCGTGGGTGTGTGGTAATAAACACTCTAAAAAACACCGGGTTAACTGTTTTAAAAGTTTGAAGACCAGTAGAAGCTTATGATCTCAATTTGCACATTGTGGCAGCATCGTATTTTTTTGTTCAGGCGTCTTACACTGCTGGTAATAGCGGTTTTTTCATGTGTAGTTGTTTTTTCGCAGGTAACTGCAGATTTTAATGCTTCGGTTACTACGGGCTGTAGCCCTCTGCTGGTAAAATTTACAGACGCATCGTCAGGCGCTCCATCACAATGGCTGTGGGACCTTGGTAATGGTGTAAGATCAACGATTGACAACCCCAGTACAATCTATTCTACACCGGGTACTTATACAGTAAAGCTTCGTATACGAGGTGCAGGCGGGGAAGATTCAATAATCAAAACAAATTATATAACGGTTTACGCAAAGCCGACACCTAAGTTTAGCGTTTCGCCGGCAACAGGTTGTATACCCCTGGATGTAAATTTTGTAGATTCCAGTGACCCTGGAAGTGGTACCATTCAAAGCTGGGTGTGGGATTTTGGTGATGGAACTTCATCAATTGACCAAAGCCCTGCCCATACATACATATCGGCCGGCACATTCAATGTCAGTTTATTCCTGGTAAATAGTTTTGGTTGTCAGCAATCTGTAATAAAACCAGCCATTGTTAACCCTTCAGACTCTGTGCATGCAGATTTTGATTATAATTATACTAACATTTGCCGCCCGCCAACGCTGGTTAATTTTACAAATAAATCGGTTTCTGCATCGCCACTCACTTATGCATGGGATTTTGGCAATGGCGCAACATCTGCGGCTACTAATCCATCGCAGACATACACCACGCCGGGAACGTTTAATGTGCGGCTGATTGCAAACAACGGCACTGGTTGCGCTGATACCGTTACCCACCCTATTTCAATAGGTAACGTTTCGGCCAATTTTTCCATACCGCAGGGAATTTGTATAAACGAGCCGGCGGTTATGCAGGACTCATCCAGCCCTGTTGCAGTTTCAGCCACCTGGGATTTTGGCGATGGCACAACAGGTACCGGCTTGAGCGTTACGCATACATACACTACCCTTGGTACTTACACAGTTACCTATACTGCAAATTTTGGAGGATGTACAAGTATTGTGACCAAAACGGTAAATGTAACAGGCAAGCCGGTTGCGGCTTTTAACTCTGCATCAGTACTTACATCGTGTACGGCACCTTTAACGGTGGCATTTAACAATACTTCTGCCGGGGCAGCAGGATACCTGTGGGATTTTGGAGACGGCTCAACATCAACCGAATTTGCACCGCAACATACTTATACCATTAGCGGTAACTTTACTGTTAAACTAACAGCAACAAGTGCAGGCGGTTGTAGTCACACTATCACAAGAACGAACTATGTACGTATCAATCAGCCAAAAATAACAGGGTTTTCGAATTTACCATTTTTAGGCTGTGCACCCGCAACTGTTCCATTCAAGGCCATCATTACCAGCCCGGAGAAGATTGATACATACCTCTGGAGTTTTGGAGACGGTGCTACATCCGGCCAGCAGGCTCCTACGCATACATACCAGAATACCGGAACATTCAATGTAACACTAACTGTAACCACTGTCAGTGGTTGTACCGCTACATACACTTTACCATCTGCAGTTGATCTCTCTCCAAAACCGGTTGCTGCCTTTAACGCCACTCCTGTAAGCGGTTGTGCATCTGATAGTATACATTTCAGGGATGAAAGCATTGGTAATGTGGATACATGGACGTGGCTTTTCGGAGATGGCTATGCAAGCTCCAGCCAAAACCCTATACATCATTACAGAGATACAGGTAACTTTTCTGTAGTGCTTATTGTGGCTTCGAATGGTTGTAGTGATACGTTGGAAAGACTGAACTACATTAACATCGACCCGCCCGTTGCCGCGTTTACAACCAATGAAAGCTGTGCTTTGCCATACATAAAGGATTTCCAGGACAATTCGATAGCTCCACAAAGCTGGAACTGGGATTTTGGTGATGGCTCAACATCAACAATACCCAGCCCATCGCACACATACACAACACCTGGAACATACACAGCTACATTGATCGTAAAGAATGCAGGTTGTTCTGATACGCTTTCCAATACTATTTTGGTGATTGATGAGCAGCCTAAATTTAAAGCACGTCCTTTAACAGGTAAAGCCTGTAAGTATAACGATATTGAATTCTCGGCAGGCAATCTTAATATGGCGAACGTTACGGGTATAAGATGGATTTTTGGCGATGGCATTACCACCGTTTTTAGTGTTAACAACGACACAATTATCCATCGCTTTGACAGTGCTGCAACATTCAACACAAGAATGATCGTAAGCTATATCAACGGCTGCTACGATACCATTTTTTCGGAAACACCGATTGTTATCAAAGGGCCTAAAGCAGATTTTTCCAATGCAGCAGGAACCTGCGCAGGTTCTTTGTTTACGTTTACAGATTTGTCAATACCAAATACGGCAGCACTTACACGTTGGGATTGGAATTTTGGCGATGGTAACACCGCTACTTTTAACAGTCAGCCTTTTCAACATACTTATGCTGATTCCGGAACGTATGCGGTACAATTAAAAGTCTATGACGCTGATGGTTGCTATGACAGTGTGCTTAAAGCTGCGTCTGTAATAATTGGCAAGCCCTATGCTATTTTTTCCATTGCCGACACTTTAAAGTGTACCTCTAATGATGTGGTATTTGTGGATTCATCGGCCGGTTTGTCGTTGCAGTATACGTGGGATTTCGGTGACGGTACTACTTCTGCACAGCAGTCGCCCGTGCACAGATACCAGAATGAAGGCATCTACACCGTTAAACTTAAAGTAACAGATGTGTACGGTTGTATGGATTCGATGGTTAAACCAGCTTCTGTCACCATTTCTAATCCTATAGCCGCATTTACAATCTCAGATTCTGCTTCTCGTTGTACATTGCCTGTTCAGACTACCAGCCAGTCTCAAAACTACAGTACGCTAAACTGGGATTTTGGAGACGGCGGTACATCAACTCTGGATGATCCATTCCATTTATACACAGTACCGGGTCCATACAAAATAATGTTGGTTGCCCAGGGTTATGGTACATGCTACGATACCGCCTACCGCAATGTTGAGTTAAAAGGTCCGTATGGTACATTTCAATTCACCAATAATGATGGCTGTTTTCCTCATGCTGTAAATTTTAAAGCTACTGCAACAAGTACCGTGGCATATATATGGGATTTTGGTGATGGTGCGGTAAAGAAAACAATACCTGACAGCACTTCTTATACTTATACAACTCCGGGTATATTCGTACCCAGGCTGCTGCTGGAAGATTCCAGCGGTTGTACGGTTGCAATAGAGTCTTCAGATACAGCGAAAATACTTGGTGTAAAACCCAAGTTTTACTTCCAGGGCAGTATTGGTTGTGATTCGTCGCTGGTTTTATTTACCGATTCGTCTTATGTTTCATTAGATCCATTAGCAAGCGTAGTATGGAATTTTGGTGATGGAAATACTTCCGGTGTTGTAAGCCCGGGCCATTATTATAAGGCATCAGGAGATTACCTCGTTACCCAAACGGTTACTTCCGTAGCAGGATGTATTTCAACCTATACTTTGCCAATACAGGTTGACATAAATAAAGCGCCCAAACTTGTACTCAGCGTAACTGATTCTGCCTGCGTGAACAGTGAAGTTCTTTTCGGCGTAACAGATACGGCTGCAATTCCAGAAACCTTGCAATGGCTTTGGAATATTGGCAATGGCAATCAATACAACACGCCGTCATTCAGCTATACATATACCGCACCGGGTGTATATACAGTAAGTGTAACAGCTACTGCAGATGTAACCGGTTGTGCAGATACAGTGTCAAAAAGCCTCACAATACTTGGACTACCTGCGGTAAACGCCGGTGTAGATACGTCTATATGTGTAAACACATTTGCAACCCTTAGTCCATCGGGTGCGGCAAGCTATGTGTGGGTTCCAAATGCTTCATTGAGTTGCACAAATTGTACAAACCCGTTGGCCGGTCCTTCGGCAACTACTACCTATTATGTAACCGGCGCCGATGCTTTTGGTTGCCAGGCATCAGACTCGGTTGTGGTAAACGTGGTATTGCCTACCAGGCTCGTATTGTCAACCAACAGCGATACATTATGTACCGGTAGTTTTATACAACTGGCCGCGAGTGGTGCTGACAGATATCAATGGCAGCCGCCAACAGGCTTAAGCAATCCAGGTATCAGCAATCCTGTAGCTACGCCCTCTGTAAGTACTTTATACACTGTGACAGGTAGTGATAATGTTGGGTGTTTCGCCGATACACAGCAGGTATATATAGAAGTAGCGCCGTTGCCTGTCTTCTCTATAAAAGATAGTTTTGTTACGCTTAATGCAGGTTCTCAGTATACCATCACCACTACCAGTTCTCCGGATGTAATTTCCTGGAAGTGGGAGCCGCCGACAGGTTTACAAACACCTGTATCAGCGCAGCCGGTGGCCTCTCCCAAAACCAAAACAACTTATATAGGTACCGGTATAAATAACTGGGGTTGTACCGCCACCGATCAAATAACCATTGATGTGTTGTGCAATAATGCCAATGTATTTATTCCAAATACTTTCTCTCCAAACCGCGACGGTGTAAATGAAATATTCCTGCCACGCGGTAAAGGGTTGTACAGCATTAAATCGATGAAAGTATTTAACAGATGGGGTGTAGCGGTGTTTGAGAAATGGAATTTTGCAGCAAATAATCAAACGCAGGATGGCGGCTGGGATGGTAATTACCAGGGTAAGCCGCAGCCATCAGATGTTTATATTTATGTTATTGATATTGTTTGTGAAAATGGTACACCGCTTAGTTATAAGGGTAACGTAACGTTGATAAGGTAGTGTACAGGAATACTTAAAGAACTACAATGGTAGTTTGAGAATAATTAACCGGGTAGTGCTGTTGCCGCACAATGATATGGCGTACAAGAGTGCGACGCAACAGGAGCTTAATAAAGGATCAAAAAGCCGGGTACATAAAATAAATAACCCGTAATGCATGTTTAGAACTAAAAAAGAAAAACAGAGACCTGTGAGTTTACCGATACGAAAAAATGTGAAATGTAATATTATGAAGGCTGCCAGCGCCATAATACTGTCAATGACAGGTTTTGCTATGCATGCTTTGGCACAGGATCCTCACTTTTCGCAGTTTTTTGAAGCGCCTCTTTTACGAAATCCATCACTTGCGGGGCTTTTTGCTGGCGATATACGTGTACAGGGTGTATATCGTAACCAATGGGGCAGCGTTACTATACCTTACCAGACCGGTTCTTTGAATGCAGAATATAAACAGCCGGTAGGCCAGGGAAATGATTTTCTTACTACAGGCCTGCAGTTATTGTACGATAAAGCGGGTATTACAAATTTTACCACCACCAATATTTACCCGGCCATTAATTATCATAAGTCTTTGAGCGATGTGGAGAACAGGTATTTATCACTTGGGTTTATGGGTGGTTTTGTACAAAGGCGTATAGACAGGTCTAAAATGACCACCAATAATCAGTATGACGGCAATGGTTATAACCCGGGCCTGGCAGATGGCGAGTTGTTTACCCAAACAAATTATAATTACTGGGATGGCAGCTTCGGCATGTCTTACAACTCTTCTATAAAAGGCAGTGAAACAGACAATTATTTCATCGGCGTGGCGTATCACCATTTTAACAGGCCGCTCAACTCTTTTTATAAAAATCCGCCGGTGGAATTGAAACCGAAATGGGTGGTTTCCGGCGGTATGCGCTTTACCACATCTGAAACGTCTTTCATTACCATACAGGCAGATTTTAGCAAGCAGGGTGAATATAATGAAGCTATTGCCGGCGCAACTTATTCTGTAAAAATTGGAGAAGATTATACAAAGCCGAAATATGTTATTCATGCCGGCGGCTACCTTCGGTTGAAAGATGCATTTATACCGGTAATAAAACTAGACTACAACCCGTTTTCCATATCTATGAGTTACGATGCCAATGTTTCCCAGTTAAAAACTGCAAGCCAGGGCAGGGGCGGGTTCGAGCTGGCTATTTCCTATACAGGCTTTCTCGATCGCAACAATACCACGCAAAACGCGGTACTTTGTCCAAAATTCTAGGAAAGTAATGGGCCCGGCAGCAGAACATGTATGATGCTTCCGTTGCGTCGCACTCTTGTACTGTTGAAGCTATACGCAGCCACCGCGAAGACCGAAGCGGACTTCTTTCCGCATAATCTTTCCTGTCTCACCGTTGCACAATAAGTATTAATACTGATTTTTTGAGGTGTTTTTCAACAATTGGCCCTTAGATTGGTTAATGTTCCTGTATTTTGCATTATTAATAATCAATTAAAGAACATGAGCACAATAATAGGACAAAAAGCACCGGAGTTACAACTGTACGATACAGAAAGAAACCTTGTAAACCTGGCCGATCTTCAGGGCAGCAATGTACTGCTACTCTTTTTTCCATTGGCATTTACAGGTGTTTGTACAAAAGAGCTGTGCAGCGTAAGAGACAACATTGCTGCCTATAACAATATAAATGCAAAAGTGCTTGGCATTTCAGTAGATTCTCCGCAAACCCTTGCCCGGTTTAAAGAAGAGCAACACCTGAATTTTCCGTTACTGAGCGATTTTAACAAAGAGGCTTCTGCAGCATACGGTTGTTTGTACGAGTCATTTATTGGATGGATGAAAGGTGTTTCCAAGAGGTCTGCGTTTATCATTGACAAGGATGGCCTCGTGCAGTATGAAGAGGTGTTGGAAAATGCCGGAGAACTGCCAGACTTTGAAAAAATCAACCAAAAATTAGCGGAACTCAATTAATATTTGATAAAAACGTTAAATTGCAGATTCGTAAACAATAATATGTTGGTACTTTTATTGTACCAATTTATCTTATGAATAGAATTTTACACATTTCTTTTCTTACAAAGCGTTTGCTAACCTTCATCATAATAATTTTGATGACAGGTTATTCATTTGCTTCAGGTACCCAGGTAAAGATTATAAAATGCTATCCCAACCCGGCTACATCTGTTGTAAATTTTGAATTTCAAAATGGTGGTGATAAAAATGCAATCTTGCAGATTTACAGCTTCTCAGGAAAAAAAATGAAAGATGTTTCACTTGCATCAGGAAAAGCAACTGTAATCCTGGATAATGATTATTATCGTGGTATTTATGTTTACAGGCTTACAGATAAAAATGGACGCATAATAGAAACAGGTAAATTCCAGGTTGTTAAATAAGATTAGCCAAAAATATTCTTACAAACCACGCTTACCAGCGTGGTTTTTTGTTTAGGCAAGCCTGTACATTTTACCCGGCATGCTTATTACAACGTTTTGAAGTTCCAGGCTAAGTATACCTGCTGCTATTGCGCTGGTGCTGAGGTTACTTTTCAGCAACAACTCGTCTATATGCATACCCGGATTGCCGGACAGCAGATTTACAATCGTTTGCTCGTCAGCAGATAATTCTATAAATAATTCTTTTTGTACTTTACGTGTATTGTTTTTTTTCTGCCAACCCATTTTTTCAGCGAACTGTTGGGCATCTGTTAATAAAGTGGCGTGGTTATTTTTAATCAGATAGTTGCAACCCGCGCTTTTTGCATCAATAATTCTGCCCGGGCAGGCAAAGACATCGCGTCCATAGTTATGTGCCAGTTCCGCCGTTATCATGCTGCCGCCTTTGATGGCGGTTTCAACAACAATAGTTGCATCTGCCATGCCTGCTACAATGCGATTGCGCCTTGGGAAATTATGCCGGTCTGCCTTTGTATACCTGGTGAATTCAGTTAACAAGCCGCCCTGCAACATCATATCTTTTGCAAGTGCTTTATGCTGCGGAGGGTAAATATTGTCAAGGCCGTGTGCCAGCACACCAATTGTTGGTAACCCGTTTGCAAGTGCCGCCCTGTGCGCAATAGCATCTATACCAAAAGCCAGGCCGCTAAGTACTAAAACATGCTGTTCCCGAAGGTCTTCCACCAGTTTTTCTGTTACCTGTTTGCCATAGTCTGTGCTCGTTCTGGTGCCGATAATACTGATGATTTTAGCATGATTAAGATCTGCATTTCCACGGTAATAAAGCAGGACCGGCGCATCAATACACTTAAGCAAGCGCTGCGGGTAATCTTTGTCTTTTATGAAAAAAGTTTGTATTTTATATTTTTCAATGAACAGCAACTCATCTTCTGCCAGGTTGAATTGAGTAAAGTTTTTTACTGCGGCAGCCCTGACTTCGCCAATCAAATCTACCTTTCCCAGTTTTGAAGCGGAGGCTTTAAAAACAGCTTCTGCGCTGCCAAAATGCTCTATAAGCGCTTTTGCCTGAACAGCACCAATATTTGGAACCATGGTAAGAGCAACCTGGTAAAGTGTGTCATGACACATGTAGCTATCCGTTTTTTACGGATAAAGATAAAGGGTTTGCTAAAAGTTATGATGATATTTAATAATATGTACCGGTGAGCTTCTTTAAATCATGCACCATTGAAATATTCGCCTGGATCTTCGCAGTTGCTGCATATAGCTTCAACAGTACAAGAGTGCGACGCAACGAACGCTTAATATTGCTACAGGAGCCTGGCTAATAAAAAAATGACCGCCTGTAAAGACGGTCATTTATAAACTTAAATGTTTGTTTACTTTTTTAGCGCTTCTGCCATGGTTTTACCAATATCTGCAGGGCTTGCCACCACATGAATGCCACACTCAGCCATGATCTTCATTTTAGCTGCAGCTGTATCATCTGCACCACCAATGATAGCGCCGGCATGTCCCATTCTGCGGCCTGGAGGTGCAGTTTGACCGGCAATGAAACCAACAACCGGTTTGGTGCCATTTTCTTTTATCCAGCGGGCAGCCTCAGCTTCCATACCGCCACCGATCTCTCCAATCATAATAATTCCGTCTGTATCAGCATCATTCATAAGTAATTCAACAGCCTCCTTTGTGGTGGTTCCAATAATAGGATCGCCACCAATACCGATTGCTGTAGTAATACCCAGGCCCGCCTTTACAACCTGGTCTGCGGCCTCGTATGTAAGGGTGCCGGATTTTGAAACGATACCGATTTTACCTGGTTTGAAAATGAAGCCAGGCATAATACCCACTTTAGCCTCGCCGGCGGTGATAACGCCGGGACAGTTGGGGCCGATCAATCTTGTAGATTTACCACGCAGGTAATCTTTTACTTTCACCATATCCTGCACAGGAATACCTTCTGTTATACAAACCACCAATGCTATACTGGCATCGGCTGCTTCCATAATTGCATCGGCAGCAAAAGCCGGTGGTACAAATATGATGCTTACGTTTGCGCCGGTATTTTTTACCGCATCTGCCACAGTATTGAATACCGGTTTATCCAGATGTGTACTGCCACCTTTGCCAGGTGTAACACCACCTACTACATTTGTTCCGTACTCTATCATCTGGCCTGCATGGAAAGTTCCTTCTGTACCGGTAAAACCCTGTACAATGATCTTCGAATTTTTATTCACTAATACTGACATGATGCAATTTTTTTCGGTTGCGCAAAAATAGGTGAAAGCACTTATAGTTTAGACTTTATCATCAGCAGTTTTTAGCATGTATAAGATGCGATGAGCTTTTCTTAGCCCCGTTATTTTGCTGCCGGGTTAAGCTTGCCACTTGACTGCCCTGGCCAACAACATTGCCAAAGTATTACTATTTTTACACATTCATTCAAAACCTGCTCTGCAATAAGAATCGTAGATCGATGGATGATAACACCCATTGTTAAACTAATTGTAATTGCCTGCCGTATGTAAAAGAGTTGAGATTCCTTTTTTTAACTGGACTAATTTTGGTTTTGTATGGCATTGAAGAAAAAGCTGGGTTTGATTATTTTGTTGCTAACGGCGTATGTAAACATCATTCATGCGCAGTCGAAGACATTGAGCGGAATTGTATTGGATAAGCAAAGTGATGAGCCTATACCTTATGCATCTGTGGTGTTTAAGGTTAGCGGCCGCGGTATGATAACGGATTCTGCAGGGAAATTTTCCTTCTCATTAAACACATGGCCTGCAGGCGACACACTGCAGGTACTCAACGTTGGTTATAAAATAGCTGAAATCCCCGTTGCACTGCTGAAAGATTCTGCATCTGTTACCATTTATATAGAAGTTGAGGCACCCAAAAATGAGGCTGTTGTAAAAGCCAAATACAACAGGGCGCTCTGGTTCTGGCGAAAAATCATTTCAAAGAAACCAGTTAATGACCGTTCCAACTACAGCAACTTTGGCTATGAAGTGTACAACAAGCTCGAACTGGATCTTAATAAAGTAAACAGGGATAAACTGGAACGGAACTTTGCACTAAAGCCGCTGAAATTCGCTTTTGACTATACCGACACGTCTTCTGAAAAAGACCCTTTTTTGCCGGTTTACCTTACTGAAACAATCTCTGATTATTATTACGAGAAAAAACCTTACCGTACAAGAGAAGTAATCAAGGCCACCAATGCAAGCGGGTTCAACAACGAAAGCTGGATGAAACAACTGGGTGCAACCTACCAGAATGTAAATGTGTACAGCAACCTTATTCCTGTGCTGGATAAATCTTTTATTTCGCCTTTCAGTGATAATGCAGACAACTATTACAACTTCAAATTACTCGATACACAATACCTGGGCGGCCGAAGGCTGGTGCATTTTCAATTTAAACCTAAACATGTAGGTGAGAATACTTTTGAAGGTGATAGCTGGATACATGATACAACATTTGCGGTGCAGAAAGTTACCCTGCGGCCGGCACTCGATGCAAACATCAACTTTGTTACGGGGCTTACATTGATACAGGAGTATAAACTGGTAAGCGATTCTTCGTGGTTTTTGTATAAAGACAAGTTCGTGGTTGATATTGCTCCGGTTGGTGCCAACCGCCTCGGTTTTAAAGGAAGAAAAACCACCACCTACAGAAATGTGTTGATCAACAGCAGCACAGTGATCAACGAACTAAATAAAGGTAAAAGCAATGAAGAGATCATCCTCGTTCCAAATACCACAGACCTGCCAGATTCTTTTTGGGTGCAGCACCGTTTCGAGCCCCTCAACAAAAACGAACAAAACATTTATAAACTGCTCGATACACTCGAGAACAATAAAACTTTTCTTTTCTATAAAAATTCAATAGACTTTCTTACCACCGGTACAAAGTATATTGGCAATTATGTTATTGGTCCATGGTATTACTGGTTTTCCGGCAACAGGTGGGAGGGTACAAGGGTACGTTTCGATCTGTCTACCAATCGTGGTTTTAGCCAGCACTGGTATTTGCACGGTTACCTGGCTTATGGGTTTACAGATAAAAAATACAAAGGCCAGGCTGAAATAAAGTACCAGTTTAGCCGAAAGCCATGGAGCTACCTGCTTGCCTCTTACAAAAGTGATCTGGATAATGGCCAGGTTGTGTACGACCAGCTGGGCAGCGATAACGTATTTGCTGTATTTGCACGTAAACCCAATGTGCCATTTAAATTTCAGCAGATAACAGAAAAGAAACTCGAGTATTTTACCGAAACCAATAAGAATTTCTCCGTTGGGTTAACGCTTTCCAGCAGGCAATACAAAGCATTGCTCAATCTGCCTGGCAAGGACGCTTTTCCCACAACTGATGGCGAGCCGCTTAACTCTTTTGAAACACGTCTCAGGTTACGATATGCATACCAGGAGCGTTTCCTGGAAAGCAATTTTGATCGTTCCAGTTTTGGCAGCCAGTACCCCATTGTGCAACTAGTCTTCACACATGGCTTCAGCGGCGTACTCAACAGCAGCTACGATTATAATAAAATCGATCTGAGTATTTCTGATTACCTCAAAATTCCGCCATACGGCACACTGCGTTACAATTTCTTTGCGGGCAAAGTATTTGGTACGCTGCCTTACCAGATGCTGGTACACCAGCCGGGCAATGAGTGGTACTACTACAGTTATCATTCATTCAATCTCATGAACCGTTTTGAATACCTTACCGACCGCTATGCTGGCTTTAATATCGAGCACAATATTGGCAGTGGACTGTTCAGGTACATACCCATTACACGTAAACTTAAACTCAGGCAGTTTTGGGAGGTAAAAGGGGTTGCAGGCAATCTTAGCAATGCCAATAAGCAGCTCAATTTTGTTACCGGTGCGCCATTCAAATCGCTCGACGGCAACCTTTATATGGAGGTGGGAACCGGTATTGATAATATCCTCAAATTCTTCCGCATCGATTTTATATGGCGTGTGTTGCCACGGCCTCTGCCGGATGTGAAACAGCAACGTTTTGGTGTTTTCGGCGGCTTCAGGTTTACATTGTAAGATTTATGGGGAGCCGGGCATTGGAACAACTATTGAGCTCCTGTTGCGTCGCACTCTTGTGCGCCATAAGCGGTGGCAGCAACGATACTGCATTTCAACACAGGTCCTGTGCAAACAGTTTGAAACCTGCAAACTCAAACTTTCCTTCTATTTTTACCGCATGTTATTACCAAGGTTCCTGCATTTTCTAAAAGAGCAGTTTCATTTGCAGCCCGCACAAACAACATTACTGCTGGCCGTAAGCGGTGGCATAGACAGCGTTGTATTAACCGATCTGTGTGCTAAAGCAGGATTTGATTTTCTTATTGCGCATGTTAATTTTCAACTGCGTGGCGCGGAAAGCGACAGAGATGAAACCTTTGTACGATCGTTACAGACGAAGTACAATAAAAAGGTATTTGTACAGAAATTCGATACCGCAGCGTACGCTGCAGAATACAAACTATCTATACAGGAAGCAGCCCGCAACCTGCGTTACGAATGGTTTGCATCACTGCTGAAAAAAGAGCTGCCTGCAGGTTCAAAACTTGCAACTGCGCACAATGCAAATGATAATATTGAAACGCTGCTCATGCATTTTTTTCGCGGAACGGGTTTGCATGGTTTAACAGGTATGCCTGTAAACGATACCAGCAGGCACATAATACGCCCCTTGCTGTTTGCCAAACGAAACGATGTTGTTGTTTATGCGCAGGATAACAATTTAACATGGGTAGAAGACTCTTCCAACTCCACAGATAAATACACCCGCAACTATTTTCGGTTGCAGCTTTTGCCCGCCATTAAAGAGGTTTTTTCCAACGTAGAAGATAACCTGCTGGCAAACATTCAGCGTTTTAGCGAGGCTGAAGATCTTTATATGCAGGCTGTAAAGCTGCACAAAGCAAAACTGCCGGAGCAAAAGGGTAATGAATGGCATGTACCAATATTGAAATGGCAAAAGGCACAACCGCTGCAAACCATTACCTGGGAAATTATCAGGGACTTCGGTTTTGGCAGTGCACAGGTTAATGAAGTACTCAAGCTTTTTACAGCATCTAACGGCAGTTTTATAACAAGCGATACCCACAGGATCATCCGTAACAGGCAATGGCTGATTATAGCGCCGGTACAAAATGAAATTGCCGCAAATATTGTGATAGGGCAATTAACCGGCCCCATACATTTTGAGCATGGGGTACTGCTTTTCGGGCAGGTAACAAAACCACAGTCAGTAACACAAACAACAGCACTTGCGGTAAATGTAGATGCGGCTTTGCTAAAGTTGCCGCTGTTACTGCGTAAGTGGAAGCAGGGCGATTATTTTTACCCGCTTGGCATGCAGAAAAAGAAAAAATTGGGTAAGTTTTTTATAGATAATAAATTGTCAAAAACAGAAAAAGAAAAAGTGTGGGTGATTGAATCTGATAAACGGATTGTCTGGGTTATCGGTTACAGGATAGATGACCGCTTTAAAATTACCACGCACACCAAAACCGCTGTTTCTATTGCTTTTGAGCCCCGGACCTGACTAGACGTTGTCAGACCCCTGTTTTTTTCATTTGCAACATCGAGGTCAGCCGCTGCTTAATATGCAGTATCGTTGCTGCAGCAAATTATACAGTACAAGAGTGCGACGCAACGGAAGCTTAATGCCCAGGCAGATGCCCGGCCCCTAAAAATTGTTGATATAATTTTTAACCTCTTCAATAAAAATAGATACCGGCCTGTAATCGCTGAGGAAGTAACAGGTTACAATCATAAACGCAAGACCGTAAAGTGCTCCCCAAATATGTGCGGAGTGGCCAATATTGGTATTGCCCTTCTTGTCAAGGTAAGCGGAAACAATGATAAACAGTGGTGCGAACACAAAACCCGGAATGGGGATTGGAATCGGGAATATGGTAATGCCGTCTGCCGGTCTTAACAATATGCCAATAAATACAACCGCAGAAACAGCCCCGGATGCACCAAGGCTTGCATAACCATAATTATTCTTATGCTTGTTATAGCTGGGCAGCTCACTTACAATTAAGGCTGACAAATACATGAGTATGTACAACAATGCACCGGTTTGTTCAAAAATGCTTTTGAATGCAGCTTCTGTAATGCGCCCAAAGAAGTAAAACGAGATCATGTTAAACGCCAGGTGTGCAATGTCTGCATGTATTAAACCATGAGTTAAGAAGCGATACCACTGGTTGCGTTCAGTTATATAAGGCGGGTAAAAAATGAGTTTGTTCTTTATAGCTTCATCAGAAAAAGCTACAAACGAAACAATACAGGTAATAACCATTATCGTGATGGTGACTTCCATTGATTTTTGCTTTAAGGCTCCGTAAATATACCCTAATGAACCAAAAACCGCCTGTGAATATTGTGTAAAGCCTTTATTGATTATGAATGGTGATACTTTTCGTTCTTTAAAATTGTACATGCACGATACACCTGTTCTGCGAGGATAAGCCTTACCAGCATATGTGGAAAAACAAGCTTGGAGAGGCTCCAGGTAAAATTTGCGCGGTCGTTTACGGTGGCGTCTACACCAAATGCGCCACCGATAAGGAATACCAGTCTTTTACTGCGCTCATTGGCGCGTTGCTGTAGTAAGTTTGCCAAATCGGGCGAAGAAAGTTGCGTGCCACGCTCATCGAGGAGAATTAAATAATCATCTTTTGAAAGAACCTGGAGTATTGCTTTCGCCTCCTGTTTTTTCAGTTCGTTGTCAGACAATGCGGCAGCATTTTTCGGCGGTGCAATAACCTGCCACCCGGCAGCGAAATACTTGCCGATGCGATGGGTGAAATCTTCCACGCCGTGTTTTATATAAGGCTCATGCGCTTTGCCTGTAGAACACAATAATATTTTCATCCCCTAATCTTTTTATATAACGGCCTTCCATTTAAACCCGGCTTCAAATGTCAGCAAAATGTTATTTCAGTATATTTATTTCTGAAATCAGAATAGTCTACTAATTTTGTCGTCAATTAATTTTAAAACATGCATGCACCTGTTAACTGTTGTTGTTGTATTGCTACTCCGTAAACAGAGAAGTGCGTGTGTAATTATAAAAGCATAATTATTCCCTTCTCCAACAAAGAAGGGTTTTTATTTTTTAAAAGATACCTGAATGGAATACCCCGGCTATATTCTTACAAGGCACCTGCCATCGGTTAAAGAGATCAACACATTTACAGATGAATTAATGGCTTATTTGTTTCCGGTAACGGATGAGCCGGATATGTTTATTGAGCACCACGAAAGCATGATGTATAAACTGAAAGAACATTTTATGCGGCTGCTTCAATCAGTAGATACCGGCGACAAGCTTAACAAGGATGCCGTGGCAGATCAGTTATTTGCAGCGTTGGCAGGCATTAAAGATCTGCTGCTGAAAGATGCCAACCTTATTCTTGATTTTGACCCCGCAGCCAGCTCGCTGGAAGAGGTGATTCTTTCTTACCCCGGCTTTTATGCTATCATGGTACATCGCCTGGCGCATGTTATTTATAAAGCAAAAGTGCCGCTTATTCCGCGGTTTATGAGCGAATGGGCACATAGTAAAACTGGTATTGATATCAATCCCGGTGCTACAATTGGTTCACCATTTTTTATTGATCACGGAACAGGTGTTGTAATTGGTGAAACTGCAAAAATTGGCAACAACGTAAAAATATACCAGAGTGTAACACTGGGTGCCATGGCCGTACGCAAAGAAGATGCACAGGTAAAGCGCCACCCTACCATAGAAGATAATGTGATCATTTATGCCGGTAGTACCATATTGGGTGGTAATACAAGTATTGGGCACGACAGCATCATTGGCGGTAATACCTGGGTTACGCAAAGTGTACCGCCCTTTAGTGTGGTGTACCATAAAAACCAGACGATCGTTAACGACCGCAAAGATTTTGAAGAGCCGTTGAATTTTATCATATAAAAAGCAACAACCCATCAACATATTTATACTTATAATGGTTAAGACAATTGAAAAACTTTGAAGAATGAAAGCGAACAATATTTTAGAAACGATCGGCAATACGCCGCACGTACGTGTAAACAAACTCTATCCATCAAATATTGAAGTGTGGAGCAAGCTTGAGAAAGCAAACCCGGGCGGTAGCATCAAAGACCGCATTGCGTTGTCTATGATTGAAGATGCAGAACAAAAAGGGCTGCTGAAAAAAGACAGTGTGATCATAGAGCCCACCTCCGGCAACACAGGTATTGGCCTGGCAATAGTGGCAGCAGTGAAAGGCTATAAGCTTGTACTGGTAATGCCTGAAAGTATGAGCGTGGAGCGCAGGCGGCTAATGAGTGTATACGGTGCAACTTTTGAACTTACACCCCGCGAAAAAGGAATGAAAGGCGCTATAGAAAAAGCAAAAGAACTGGTGGCCTCTACGCCTGATGCATGGATGCCGCAGCAGTTTGATAATGTTGCCAATATTGATGTGCACGTAAAAACAACGGCACAGGAAATACTTGCAGATTTTCCTGAAGGGTTCGATTACCTCATTACCGGCGTTGGTACCGGTGGTCACATTACCGGCGTAGGAGAAACATTGAAAAAACAATTTCCTAACCTGAAAGTCTTCGCAGTAGAACCGGAGTTGTCGCCTGTTTTAAGCGGTGGCGCGCCTGGCCCGCATCCCATACAGGGCATTGGTGCAGGTTTTGTGCCAAACAATTTACACAGTTCTGTGTTAGATGGGGTAATACAGGTTAGTAAAGATGAAGCTTTCCTGTATGCACAACGTGCCGCAAAGGAAGAAGGAATTTTCCAGGGCATTTCAAGCGGCGCCACGATGGCCGCACTGGCTAAAAAATTGCCTGAAATACCTGCAGGCAGCAAGGTGCTGATATTTAATTACGACACAGGTGAAAGATATTTGAGTATTGATGGGCTCTTCGCGTAAATGCAAAACCGCTGAGACAAAACGGAGCACATCGCTTATTCTGTAATGTCTCAGCGGTAAAATATATTTTTGCATCATGAAGTATTACCTCGTTGCGGCAGCCTGTTTTTGTATGCTGCTTTCCTGTGAAAAAGAGATAAAGATCAACATCAATCAACAGGCACCTAAACTGGTGGTGGATGCAAGCATTGAGAACAATGGTGTACCGTTGGTCGCACTTTCTACTTCACTCAACTATTTCAATACGATTTCACCGGAAGAACTGGCAAATTCTTTTGTGCACGATGCAGTAGTTACCGTTGGTAATGGTACCCAAACGGTAACGCTGAAAGAGTATAGCATTACAGATACCAGCGGGTTCACGCTCTTTTATTATTCTGTCGACAGCAGCGATTTCGCTCAAATATTGATTGGCGAGCTGGACAAAACGTATACGCTCAATGTTACCACCAAAGACGGAGAAACATACAGCTCCACCACTACTATTCCAAGGCTTACAAAAACGGTTGACTCCTTATTCTGGAAGCCCGTTCCTTTTGTAGAAGACACTACTTTGTGTGCTTTAATGCTTACGGTAACCGACCCGCCGGGCCTAGGCAATTATGTACGCTATTTTACAAGTGTAAATAATGGTCGTTTTCTGCCAGGTCTTAATTCTGTTTTTGATGACCAGGTGGTAGATGGCATAACCGTTACCCTGCAGTTTGATGCGGGCTGGGATAAAAACAGTCTCGAAGACCCCATTCAGCAGGAGAGTTATGGCTTTGTACACAGGGGAGATACTGTAACACTCAAATACTGCAATATAGACCGCGCTACCTATCTTTTCTGGAACACCTGGGAGTTTGCGTGGCAAAGCAATGGCAACCCGTTTTCTACACCGGGCAAAGTATTGGGAAACATCAGTAACGGTGCACTGGGTGGCTTCAGCGGTTATGCGGTGCAGTACAAAACGCTCATTATCCCCAAGTAATGCAGATGTATTTTGCAGCATTATTTATTATGTAAGCACAACGTAACTTTGCCGTCTTTATAAGTAAGAAAGACATTATGAACCCTGCTGCAGTGCAGGTATCAGGCTTCCGTTGCGTCGCACTCTTGTACTGCAAAGCAGCAGTCATCTTTTCATAGCTTCGCGGTTTATACCTGCAGGTAATGTATAGTGCCATTTAGCAGGTGCTGATACGCTACGCTGCAGCCGCCATAAAAACGGAACGGTGCAGTGAGTGACACAACAGGCGATGCTCAAAGAACAACAGTTTGTAAACAAAAAATTATTGAATACGATATGGAAAACGGCGTTACAGAAAAAGTACATTGTTTAATTATAGGTTCCGGCCCGGCTGGTTATACTGCTGCTATTTATGCAGCACGTGCCAATATGAAGCCGGTGTTGTACCAGGGTATTCAACCCGGTGGCCAGCTTACTATTACAACAGAGGTTGAAAATTATCCCGGCTACCCTGAAGGAATACAGGGCCCTGAAATGATGGTAGATTTTGAAAAGCAGGCACTGCGCATGGGCACAGATGTACGTTATGGCCTGGCTACAGCGGTAGACTTTAGCGGCCCGGTACATAAAGTACAGATAGATGAAGGCAAATGGATAGAAGCAGATGCAGTAATTATTTCAACAGGTGCATCAGCCAAATGGCTGGGGCTTGAAAGCGAACAACGCCTCAACGGTTATGGTGTTAGCGCATGCGCAGTATGCGATGGGTTTTTCTTTCGTGGTAAAGAAGTGGCCATTGTAGGTGCCGGTGATACGGCGTGTGAAGAAGCGTTATACCTGTCCAAACTGGCAAGCACCGTGCACATGATCGTTAGAAAAGACGAAAATGGTATGAAAGCCAGTAAGATCATGCAGGACAGGGTAAAGGCCACACCCAACATCAAAATATACTGGAACAACGATACCCTGGAGATTGTTGGTGAAACGAAAACAGAAGCTGTGCGTATCAAAAATAACGTTACCGGTGTGGAGCAAACGGTCCCGGTAAGCGCATTTTTTGTGGCCATTGGCCATGAGCCCAACAGCGGTATTTTTAAATCATTTCTCGACATGGATGAAGCCGGTTATATAAAAACAGTGCCCGGCACTTCTAAAACAAATGTAGAAGGTGTATTTGCAGCAGGTGATGTACAGGATAAAATTTACCGCCAGGCTGTAACGGCAGCAGGTAGCGGTTGTATGGCAGCGTTGGATGCAGAAAGATATTTAAGCGCAAAAGGATTGGTGTAGCATACAGACAATCGTAATGAAGAAGAAGCAGCTTTAACAGGCTGCTTTTTTATTTTTACAACTGGCACATATTTTTCTTTTATTGGTGATGGTTATACTAACCATTCAGTTAAATTTGTTATGAACAAAACACCTCGTATGGCAGGCAATACATCGCTTATGAAATTGCATTTACGCTACAGGCTCTGGATAGCAGAAATGAATGAAGACATTACTGTACTCCGGATCTTTGATGATCACCTCGCAGAACTGGCTGCAAAAAAGCAGGATGCTGAAACAACCGGCTTTGTAAACAAATCAAAAGAACAGTTTGCGGATTTTCGCCGGCAGATAGATGAACTAAAACATGAAATGCACCTGCACAAAATGAATATTGCAGCGTTTATGCGCGATGAAGAAAATGCACGGCAGGCCAACGCCGCAGATGAGGAGCATGTTTCACTGCAAAAACGGTACATAGACTTCAGGGAAAGATTTGATAAAGCCAAACAGGTATTTGCCGAAACAGAACAGTAAAACATACAATTTCCAGGTATAAAAAAAGGTCCGCCTTGCAGCGGACCTTTTTTGTGGCGCACACTTTATACGTTGCGCTCAAGGTATGCATTCCTGAACTTGCCTTTTGGATCGTATTCTTTTACCATTGCTGTAAAGGCAGTCATTTTTTTATAACGGCTGAGTAAATCTTTATGCTTGTAAGTGAATAACTTTCCCCAGTGTGGTTTTGCATCATATGGTGCGAGTGTTTTTTCAATCACGGGTAACAACCGCATTACTTCAGGTATTTCCTGTTTCAATGTAAAGTGAATAGCTACCGAATCCTGTTTGTAGCAGGGGCTCATCCAGAGATCATCTGCGGCTATGGTACGTATCTCCGTAATAAAAAGATGCGGGCCTACCTGCTTTCCGAGTTTTGCTACGGCAAAGATCGCTTCTGCAGCGTCCTGCTTTGCAACAAAATATTCTGCCTGCAATTCCACACCACTGCTGGGTGTAAAGCCCATTTTAAAATGCGGCATTCTTTCAAACCATGGCCCCGCAACACCCATTTGATCGGTACAGTTTTCTGCAGACAGTGTGGCGATGGGATGCATATTCTTTGTCGCAGCTTTAGCGCCAAAAAATTCTGGCGGCGCACTAAAGCCATCTGTATCTTTTGTTTTAATCCAAACTTCATTGATCGTATCACTTTGCCAGTCCGTAAAAAGGCTTACGCTGTAGCCGGCACCAACAATCTGTTCAAAGTTTGTTTTAAGTGCCTGCATTGGCAAATGCTCGTATACGTACTGCTTCATAGCAAAGGTTGGTTGTAACTGTAGCGTTACTTTGGTTATTACACCAATAGCGCCAAGTCCCACAACCACCGCGTTAAACTTGTCGCCGTCTTTTGCTTTTGACAATGTATGCAATGTGCCATCTGCACTTACAAATTCAATAGCGGTAACTGCTGAAGAAAGATTGCCGTTGCCTACACCGGAGCCATGGGTTGCGGTTGTTATAGCACCGCCAACAGAAATATGTGGCAGGGAGGCCAGGTTGTGTAACGCAAAACCCTTTTCTTCCAGGTAGGGTGCAAGTTCACCATACTTTATACCTCCTTCAACGGTTACGGTTTTGTCCTGCCCGTTTAATGAAACGATCTTATTCAGCTCTCTCGTAGATACCAGGTTGTGTGTGCTGTCTGCTATGTCATTAAAGCAATGCCTTGTGCCAAGCGTTTTAGCTTTGTCAAGTCGCTTTACAAGTTGTTGTATTTCTTCCACGGTTGTCGGGTAAAAAACTTTATCGGTACTGTATGTAAGATTGCCTGCCCAGTTTTTCAATCTCCCGCCCGGCATCCACGATGCAAGGGGTGCTGTTAAAGGTGCTGTCATTAATGCAGAAGTTAATTTTAAAAAAGTTCTCTTTTTCATGGCAAAAACAGTTGGTTCAACTCGTTAATTAAAGATAAACATTGGCAGATAATGCAGACAGAATGTTTTTTTGAGCCCGGCACCTGTAATGCTGCTGATCGTCCCTTGCGTCGCACTCTTGTACTGCAGATCTTTGTTCACCAGCCCCGGTTACAACGGCGCATGTTTTTTCATATTCCTATTCAGCTTAGTTTTGCCGCATGCTTACAATAGAGTTAACAGGCCTGCGGTTTCATGCATTTCATGGTTTGTATAAAGAAGAAAAGAAGATTGGCGGAGATTACGAAGTAAACGTTACCGTACAGCATTTGCCAAAGAAAATTCCCGTACAACATATTGATGACACTATTGATTATTCGGTTGTTTACAACCTCGTAAACGAACTGATGCAAAAGCCCGAGCCGCTGCTGGAAACAGTAGCCAGCGCCATTGCCACAAAAATTTTGAATAAATTTTCACAGGCCGAAGAAGTGAGTGTGAGTGTTACCAAGTTAAATCCGCCTATTATTGCATTCCAGGGAAGTGTTGGTGTAAAGTGCGTATTGAAGAAACAATAAAACAGCTTAATAATCTATGATGAAGTATTGTATAATTGTATGGGTATGTTGTGTAGGTTTAAGTGTTGCAGCGCAGGATGTAAATGTGCTCATAAAAGAAGCATCCAACCTGGAGAAGCAGTTAAAGGAAGCAGACGCGTATAAAAAATATGAGCAGGTTACCGTGCTCGACGCGAAAAATATTACGGCGCTGGTTAAGTGTGCAGAGATCAACTGTGCTATGGGTATGCGGCAAAAAGAGGAGGCCGCAAAGGCAAATTATTATAGTGCCGCGCACAAATTTGCGTTGCAGGCTTACGCAGTTGACTCCAACAATGCCGATGCCTGTTACGCCATTGCCATGGTGTCTGGTAAAATGACAGAAGTGGCTGATGATAACAGGCAGATACTGGCATACGCAAGAGATACAAAGAAGTATGCCGAAAAAGCCATCAGGCTAAACCCTGACCATGCCAAAGCAAATTACACGCTTGGCAAATGGCACCTGGAAATGGATAACCTGTCCTGGATAAAAAAAGCGGCAGCGAAAGCTATAAAAGGAGGTTTGCCAAAGGCTGATATTGACAGTGCTGTATACTACATGGAACAATGCCGCAAACTGGATATGTATTTTGTAAGAAACTATCTTGATCTTGCAAAAGCATACGAATCCAAGAGCAGGCCTATGCAGGAAATGGACGTACTCAATAAACTGGTAAAGTTGCCCAACCGCACACCCGACGATGCTGCGCTGAAAGAAGAAGGCAGACAAATGCTGGCAAAAATTCAATAAATAAACACCGCATATATGGAACTACAACAACAGTTTGAACAAGCTGTGGCAAACAGCAAAACATTGAGTGAAAAACCTTCCAATGAAATTTTGCTGCAGCTATATTCATTATACAAACAGGCAACCGAAGGCGATGCTGCTGAAGATAATGCACCCGCCAATCCATTCGATTTTGTGGGTAAAGCAAAATTCAATGCATGGAGCGAGCTGAAAGGCAAATCGAAAGAAGCAGCTATGCAGGCTTATGTTGATCTTGTTCAAAAATTGAAAAGCTAACATTACACTGTATTGGCAAAAGGGTTTTAAATGCACAGCATTTAAAACCCTTTTTTGTTTTATTGCTTTATCGTGCAGGTAAATGATCAGCGCTTTCGCATAGCAGTGTTGCATATGGTGCGGAACGTACAAGTGAGTGACACAACCGCAGCTTCATAGCAGCAATGCAGCTGGTTACAAAAAATAAAAACCCCAAATTCAATGGTGGCAATGCTTTCAGGCCATTAACAAAAAAATATTTTGAAGCAATTTACCTGCCGCGCTATCTTTGCACATGGCAACAATAAATAACTCCCAACGCAACAAGTCAACCGGTTCCCGCTTTTTTGGAGAAGGTTTAACCTTCGATGATGTGCTACTGATGCCTGCCTACAGCGAGGTACTTCCCCGCGAAGTAAATATCAAAACAAATCTTACAAAAGACATTACGCTTAATGTGCCCATGCTGTCTGCAGCTATGGATACCGTTACCGAAGCCAATCTTGCCATAGCACTTGCAAGAGAAGGTGGTATTGGTATACTGCATAAAAATATGAGTGTTGAAAAACAGGCAGAGCAGGTGCGTAAGGTAAAAAGAAGTGAAAGCGGTTTAATTGTTGATCCCGTTACACTACATGATGATGCTACAATTGGCGATGCACTGCGCCTGATGAAAGAGAATAAAATTGGTGGTATTCCTATTATTGATACAAATAATGTGTTGGTTGGTATTCTTACAAACCGCGACCTGCGTTTTGAAACAAACAAACAGGCCAAGGTAAAAGAAGTAATGACCAAAGAAAGACTTATCACCGCGCCACAGGGCACTGATATGAAGAAAGCAGAAAAAATTCTGCAACAATATAAAATTGAAAAGCTGCCTGTGGTAGATAAAAAAGGCAAGCTGATCGGTTTGATTACCTACAGGGATATTTTACAGTTGAGCAACTTTCCCAATGCTGTAAAAGATGTAATGGGCAGGCTGCTCGTGGGTGCCGCTTTAGGCATAACCAAAGACCTGCTGGAAAGGGCAGAAGCGTTACAAAAAGTAGGTGTTGATGTTGTAACGCTCGATAGCGCACACGGCCATACAAAAGGTGTCATTGATTCCGTGAAACTATTGCGTAAAAATTTTAAAGACCTGCAGATTATTGCCGGCAATATAGCAACGGGCGAAGGTGCAAAAGCGCTGGTTGCTGCCGGTGCCGATGCAGTAAAAGTTGGTATTGGCCCGGGCTCTATCTGCACCACCCGCATTGTTGCAGGTGCAGGCGTGCCGCAGCTTACAGCCATTATGGAAGTAGCTGCCGCCATGAAGCAAAAAGGCACGCCGTTGATTGCAGATGGAGGCATCCGCTATACCGGCGACATGGTGAAAGCGTTAGCGGCCGGTGCATCTACTGTTATGATGGGCAGTGTATTTGCAGGAGTAGAAGAGAGCCCCGGTGAAACCATTATTTACGAGGGCCGTAAGTTTAAAGAATATCGAGGCATGGGCAGCATCGGTGCCATGCAGCAGGGCAGCAGCGACCGATACTTCCAGGATGTGGAAGACGGTATAAAGAAACTGGTTCCCGAAGGTATCGAAGGGCGTGTGGCATACAAGGGAAACCTGAACGAAGTGGTAGCACAGTTTGTAGGCGGTCTTCGTGCAGGCATGGGTTATTGCGGTGCAAAGGACCTTGCAGCATTACAACAGTCAACATTTGTAAAGATCACCAATGCAGGTATGCGGGAAAGCCATGCGCATGACATTGAGATAACCAAAGAAGCACCAAACTACAGCAGGAAATAAAACTGTGTTTATAACATGCAAAAGCCGGGCTTAATTAAATATTATGTGCCCGGCTTTTGTATTGTATGGCATCACCTGTTGCGTCGCACTCTTGTACTGAAGAGCTGTATTCATCAGCCCCGGTTACAACGGTGCATGTTCTTTCATACATTACTTTTTAGTGCGCATTGCTTTTATTTTTTTTACAGAATGGTCTTTCAAAAATTGTTGGTAAGCTTTTGTTTCAATACCATACAAAGCAATTTTACCTTCTTTGTCTGCATGTACACCAAAACCGAAGCGTTTGGTAAGCGGAGATGCTCTCATACACGGCTGGCCTTTTGAAAAAAACAACACCCTTGCATTTTTATATTCAGCTTTGGTCAGGTCGTTTTTCATGGCATACACTGTAAACAAAACATCGTCAGATGTAAACCTGTAAGGGTTTTTGGCAATAAGGTCGTATTGCATTTGAGCAATTGTTTTTGTATCACCTCTTGCTTTGGGTATTTGGCTTACCTGTGCAGGACAGTCTTCTGCAACTTCTATAAAGGTGTCAACATAATTTGTTGTATGTATTTTGTTTTCTATACCCATACCCGGTTTGTTCATGCTAACGTACACAATTATTTTGCAGGATTATGTTTTACACAGGCTTCAATCTTCTCTAATAAATATTAATTTCATGCACATATATAAGCACAACAATTTGCCACATGAAAAAAAGAAACCTTGCACTATTGGCTGCATTATGTTTTGCAGCCTGTAATAATAACACGGGTACAATAGCAAAAGATGTAAACCCGTCTTTTGTTTTAAGTAATGCAGATACGGTGTTGTTTAACTCTTTTGTTGATTGTAACATGGCCGAAGCGTGGATAGGAGATACCTTCAGAATTTTCCCCGGTAAGTATGGAGAAGATACGCTGTGGGGAAATGCACACGACCTGCGTTTTGCAGACGGGCACAATGCGGCAGAAGCTTTTGCTGCAGATTCAACAGGTTTTCATATGCCACTTTTACCACCCGTAGCCAAAAGAGGAGACACTGGTTTCCATGGTGCCATGTGGTTTGAAACCGTGTACCAGAGTGATAAAGATCAGTCAGGCAAAACATTATACGCGGTTTACCACAACGAGAACTACCCGCAAAACCTGCCTTACGACAGTGCAACAGGGCAGGGGTATAAAAACTACCTGTGGCCACAGGGTTTGCAGGGCACCACTTCACCTGCGGCGGTGTGCCGTATAGGTATAGCCAAATCAACAGACGGCGGGCATAGCTGGCAAAACAAAGGATTGTTTATTGAAGATCTGCAGCCCCGGATGATCTTGAAACCACACAATACTTCCAACACATTTGCCGGCGGTGTCGGGGATCCATCGGCCGTAAGGTCGGGCGATTACCTGTACCTTTTCTTTGGTGAATACAGCTACCCGCAGGTATATGATTCTGCCACTTATAACAGGCAGACAGAATGGAGTGGTCAATGCATCAGCGTTGCACGTATAGCGCTAAACGATCTTGATAACCCGCAGGGAAAAGCGCAGCGCTGGGATGGCACAAACTTTAATGCGCCGTGGAACGGCGCCGGTAAACCCGTTGCAGCGTTGCAAATACCGATGGATAAGGGTGGCAGTGCGGCTTCTTCACCGGAGGGCGGTTTTCATTGGGGGCCTTCCGTAAGCTGGAACAATTACCTGGAATGTTGGGTGATGCTTATGGGGCATGTAACCGGGCCAAGCTGGGCAGGCAGCAGTATTTACATCTCTTTCAACAAAAACAAAGACTTTAGTGCGGGTAATAATGCGCAACAATGGACAACACCAAAGTTGCTGCTTGACAGGCCGGGTTATTTTCTCTGGTATCCTTCACTGCAGCCGCTCGATTCAGAAGAAGATATAAAAAATCATCATACCTGTATGAACCTGGGCAGGAAAGCCAGGTTATATGTAAAATATATAAAACCTGATAAAAGTATTTATGCTTCTGCACATATTATTGAGTTTAATAAATAGGTGTAACAGCAACAAATAAGCAGGTATGGTGGAAAAATAGTTGGGAAATCTGTGGTAAAGGAAAAAATGGTGTTTTTCACAGATTCACAACGGTTGATCTACAAAATATAAATCGTGTTTGGGTGGTTGAAAAAAGGACAATGCAATACTACGCCGCGCATTCCTTTCAAAAAATGTGATTTTTCACATATTCCGATGTGATTTTTCACACCGCGCAATGTGATTTTTCACCGCAGTTGTAATTGAATGGTGCAAAAGTGTTATAGCCTAATTTTGGCAAAAACACTACTTTATGGATTTCGACGCATTTGTGCACAGTGTAAAAGACAAGCAACTACCTGCTGGTCTTTCAGTCTGCTTAAACTCGTTGTGGTATGATGCTGCTGGAGACTGGGCTACAGCGCACAGCCTTGTTGACAGCCTTACCGACAGCAAGGCCTGCCTGGTGCATGCATATTTGCACAGGAAAGAAGGAGACACGTGGAATGCTGACTACTGGTACCGCAGGGCAAACAGTAAGAGGCCAGCTACTTCATTAGAAGAGGAATGGCGAACTATTGTACAGGCGCTACTCTAGTATTATACATAACCGTAATAAATGCTTTGAGAATTTTATTTATTTGTAATGACAGTAAATTTTAGCAGGGAAAACATCTTACAGGTTGCCGGGGATATGTGGCAAAACCATCAGCAACACAAAGTATGGGCGTTTTTTGGAGAGATGGGTGCAGGCAAAACAACTTTTATACATGCGCTCTGTGACGTTTTGCAGGTGAAAGATGCAGTGAGCAGCCCCACATTTGCTATTGTTAATGAGTATAAAAGCGGGATGGCAGGTTCCATTTATCACATGGACTGGTACCGGCTGAAAGATGAAGAAGAGGCGATACAGGCAGGTATTGAAGATTGCCTTTTGAGCGGCCATTTGTGCCTGGTGGAATGGCCCGGTAAGGCACCCGGACTGTTGCCCGATGATACACTGCGTATCTACCTTTCGCTGGTAGATGAAAATACAAGAAGCATGTACACGGACACCGGAGATGCCCAAAGTTCCGAACGATAAAGTGCTTGCGACGCAACAGGCGATGCCACAGTGTTCTGCTGCTGGTACGATAAAATCTTTCTGTGAATAATTTTGTTTTAATTTTACTTAAACGGTAAATATCAAACCATTTCAATGGCTACATCAAAACCTATTGTAAGTACATCTTTCAGCTACGAGACGTTAGAAGAAACATTAGACATAAAATCAAAGCGTGCAAGCCTGCATATTGGTTTGCCGAAAGAAACGGCTTTCCAGGAAAACCGTGTGGCGCTTATACCTGATGCCGTGGGTGTACTGGTTGATAACGGACATGAAGTAATTGTGGAAACAAAAGCCGGTGAGGGAAGTAAATATACTGACAAGGATTTTAGTGATGCCGGTGCAAGAATTGCTTACGAAAAAGAAGAAGTTTATAAAGCGCCGATACTGATAAAAAGTGCGCCTGTTATAGAGCAGGATCTTCCGCACCTGCAGATGAACCAGACGATCATTTCTCCTATTCATCTTTCTGTTTTGAAGAAAACCATCATTGAACAAATGATGGCGAAGCGCATTACAGCTTTTGGATTTGAAAACCTGAAAGACGACAGCGGTACATACCCGATTGTGCGCAGTATGAGCGAGATTGCCGGCAGTGCCGTAATGCTGATTGCCGGCCAGTACCTGGGCAGCCCTAACAATGGTAAAGGTGTTTTGCTGGGTGGCATAAGTGGTATTCCGCCTACAAAAGTGATCATTATCGGCGCGGGGGTGGTTGGTGAGTTTGCCACCAGAACTGCACTAGCCATGGGTGCATCAGTAAAAGTGTTTGATAACAACGTTTACCGTTTAAAGCGCCTGCAGAATAACCTTGGTGTACGGGTATGGACCAGTGTACTGGAGCCACGTATACTTGCCAAACAATTAAAAACCTGCGAGGTTGCTGTAGGCGCACTGAGTAACGAAAATGGCCGCAGCCCGATTGTTGTAACAGAAGAAATGGTAATGGCTATGCGGCCTGGCAGCATCATTATTGATGTGAGCATAGACCGTGGTGGTTGTTTTGAAACCAGCGAGATAACAACACATCAGCACCCTACATTTGAAAAGCACGGAGTTATTCATTACTGTGTGCCCAATATACCGAGTGGTTTTGCAAGAACCGCCAGCCATGCAATCAGCAATGTATTGATGCCGCTTTTACTGGATGCCAGTGATGAAGGCGGTTTGGACGCTATGATATGGCACAACTTTAACCTGCGGCATGGCGTGTACATGTACAAGGGCCATCTTACCAATTTTTACATCAGTCAGCGTTTCGATTTAAAGTTTACCGATCTTAACCTGCTTATTGCAAGCAGGCGATAACATGTTTCAACTGTAATGATGTTGTGCTGGCATTTAGCCGGCCCGAATTAACTGCCCGTTTTTGCCCTTATAAATTTTATGCGGGTTCAGCACCTTATTTTGCCTTTTCAGCAGCCCTTTCTTCCGGCAGCTTTATATACATTATATCTTTTATGTATGTTTCGGTCATATACGTATTGATCAACAACTAACAGCTTATTCAAAGTTTCACTTACCTGTTTTATAATGCCTGTCATAAATCTAAAAAATACAACCATGAAAAAGTTTACGTTTATTGCTGCGCTTTTTATGTGCAGTTTTTCTGCCGCTTTTGCTACGATCATCAAAGTAAATGTTTCCGATTTCCAGTTTCAGCCTAAAACGGTGAATGCAAAAGTGATGGATACGATACAGTTTGTCTGGAAAAATGGTAACCATACCACTACTTCTGTAACTATTCCGGCCGGTGCAGTAGCATGGGACCGCATAATGGATTCTGCGCATAAAAGTTTCAGGTATGTACTGCGGGTGGCCGGTACGTATAAGTATAAATGCACCCCACATGGTGTAATAGGTATGAATGGTACCATTCGGGTAACAGCAGCGCTGAGCGCCGGACTGAGTGATATTACACTTAGTGGTAATGACCTGCAGGCACAGGTAAACTGGAAAACAAAAACAGCAGCAGATATTGCGTATTTTTCTGTAGAGCGCAGTACAGATGGCAACAGCTTCCGGGAAATTAAACGCATTCTGCCATCTGCTGGTAATGCATATAGTTACACAGATAATGATGCAAAAGAAAAATACGTGTATTACCAAGTAAAGATGGTTGATAAAAAAGGCAATGCAGAGTATTCGAACATATTAATGCAAACGCGCAATGTGAATGATGATAAACTGGTAACCAGTCTGAGCCCAAATCCGGTTTCAAAAGAAGGCCACCTGTTACTACAGTTTAGTGCCGGAGCAGAAGGAGCCATGCGTGTAAAGTTATTTACCCAAACCGGTAAACTGGTAAAAGAAGTTTCTATGTATGCCACAAAAGGAATCAACAACGGGCACTTACATATGGGAGGCATGCCTCCGGGTACGTATTATATTGTGTGTACCCTGGGTGCAAAAACAGAGAAACACACCATTATGATGAAATAGAGAACTATAAAAATGAAAAGCTGCCGGCGCAAAAAACCGGCAGCTTTTTTATTGCAATACCATTACGGTGTTGAGAGAAACAGTAAAAAATTTACTTAGATTTATTTCAAAATATTTGTATGCGTTTTCTGAAATGGCTGCTTGTTATAATATTAATATTGGGTATCATCTACCTCTTAGGCCCCAGCCCTGAAACACCGGAATATTCTTTGGCTATGCCTGCGGTACCTGCACAAAGCGCAACACTGGAACATTTTGTACGCAGCAATGAATCCGTGCATAAGCTTAAGCCCGGTAATGAAGCCCGGATCATATGGGCCAATGATTCACTAAAGCAAAAGACACCGTATGCCATTGTTTACCTGCATGGCTTTTCAGCATCGCCTGAAGAGGGCAACCCCATACATACCACCATTGCAAAAGAATATGGCTATAACCTTTACCTGGCAAGGCTTTCAGAGCATGGGCTCGATACGGCAGAACCGATGATCAACCTGACACCGCAATCGTACTGGGAATCTGCCAAACAGGCGCTTGCCATAGGCAGGCAACTTGGTGATAAAGTAATCATTATGGGTACATCTACCGGTGGCACAAATGCCTTGCAGCTTGCTGCTGCTTTTCCAAAAGATATAGATGCGCTCGTACTCATGAGCCCCAACGTGGCCATCTTTAACGACAAGGCATACCTGCTAAACAATCCCTGGGGTTTGCAGATTGCAAAAGCCATTACAGGTGATGATCATGTTACATCTTCCGATGACCGGGATATCTTCAAAGCCTACTGGTACCACCACTATCCTTTGCAGGCAGCGGTACAGTTGCAGGAACTGCTTGAAACGACCATGACCAAAGAAACATTTCAAAAGGTTACGCAGCCATTGCTCCTGCTTTACTACTACAAAGACTCCATACACCAGGATAGTGTGGTAAGTGTAGCTGCCATGCTTAAGATGTTTGACGAAGTGTCTTCTGTAAAAAAGGAGAAAAAAGCATTGCCAAATACCGGCGATCATGTGCTGGGCAGTTATATAAAATCAAAAGACCTGCGCAGTGTGCAACTTGCAATCGACGAATTTATGCAGCATACACTGGGTTTGCAGAAGCAACAGGATATTGTTATAGACAACAGCGTGCAATTGCGGCATTGATTTTTTTGTGAGCCCGGCTATAGTGGCTGTGGCATCGTCCCTTGCGTCGCACTCTTCAACTGTTGAAACTTTTTGAACAAATGCGCAGACCTGGGCATAAGTCCCCAGTTGTCATCTTCGGGTAGGAAAGATCTCCTGTTTTTCTGATACACATCTCTTATGCATGAGCGTTGGTTTGTTGCATGGCGCAGTTTAAACCGCGAACTGCAGCTGCCATAAAAGAGGAACCCTGAACCGAGCGTGGCAACAGGCGATGCCACCTGCGCCGCTGCCGGCTACATGATCCTTCATACTTATTGCTCCTGCCATTTTATTTGGTATTCTCTTTGTTATTTTCGCACAAATAAATTGTATGAAAAAGGTTTTATTGTTTTTGATGGTTGCTACCGTTATGGCATGCAACAACGGCGACCGGCAGACAAGTGCTCATGAAGATTCCACATCGCTGGTAAATGAACCGGCCGGTACATCTGCGGCAAATAACAACAATGCAGACACTTCAACTACGAATAATATTACACTGCCGGGCCAGGTATGTTTTCGCAGTGTTGTACAAAGAGATACCGTCTATATTAAACTAAACATTAAGGATACGCTTGTCTTTGGCGAACTTGAATACAATATGTATGAAAAAGATGATAACAAAGGCAAGTTTAAAGGGTTACTGGTCAATAACATTCTTACAGCTAACTATACATTCAGGTCAGAGGGAACCTTATCTGCAAGACAGGTAATGTTTAAACTCGATGGTGAAACCCTTACAGAAGGTTTTGGAGAGATGGTGGAAAAAGACAACCGTTTTGTGTTTAAAAATCCTTCAGAAGTGCAATTTACACAGGTATATAAAAGAATAGATTGTAAATAACATAATCTAAAATGATGCAAAGATTTTTGTTGTACCTGTTGTGTTGCGTAGCGTGGATATTGAATGCATCTGCGCAGGAGCCGGCATTCCAGGTTATTCCGTTAGGTGTAAAAGGCGGGCTTGATGAAAGTAATTTATCTGCCTATATGGTTGCTGCAGCCGGAACAACGGATTATATAGCTTTTGATGCAGGCACTTTGTATGCAGGCATTCAGCAGTCGGTTAATAACGGCTTATTCCCTGGCAGAAGCGTAACTACTGTGTTGAAGCAAAACATAAAGGGTTACTGTATTTCGCATGCGCACCTCGATCATCTTGCTGGGCTTATTATCAACTCGCCGGATGATACTGCAAAAAATATTTATGGCATGGATTATTGTCTCGATGTTTTAAAGAGCAATTATTTTACCTGGAAAAGCTGGGCAAATTTTACAGACGCCGGGGAAAAGCCTTTACTCAATAAATACCATTATGCATCCCTGCAGGAGGGGAAAGAAACACCACTCGCCGGTACAAATATGTTTGTAACAGCATATTCACTCAGCCATGGTAAACCTTTTGAAAGCACTGCTTTTCTCATCAGGCATGCAGATAATTATTTACTGTACCTGGGAGATACCGGGGCAGATACGATAGAGCATGCGCAAAACCTTTCTGTGTTGTGGAAAACTGTAGCTCCGCTGGTAGCGGCCGGCAAGCTGAAAGGTATTTTCATTGAAGTGTCTTACACAAATGCACAGCCGCTCAATAAATTATTTGGCCACCTTACGCCTGCTCTGCTTACCGCTGAGCTGCATACTTTAGCAGGCTATGCCGGCAGCGTGTATATGAAGCATTTGAATGTTGTTATTACACACATAAAACCTGCAGAAAACGCAGAGGCCATTATACAGAAAGAATTATCAGACGCGAATACAACGGGTGTACAATATTTGTTTCCTGAACAGGGGAGGGTGATGTTTTTTTGATTATAATAAATAAACGTAGAAGAGGTAAATCTTTCTGTTTAGTAGGGGTTAAAAAAAGAGGCTGTCCAAAATTTTCAGACAGCCTCTTTTATCTCTTTTACTAAATTACAGAATTACTAAAGTGCCAGATTGTGTGGTTGTTCGACTTATTACGCTGACAATGTAGGTGCCGGGTAGTAAATTTCCTACATTAATCGTTACGATGTTATTGTCCACATGTTTATATGACTGCATATATAATTGTTTTCCACTAAGCGAAGAAATTTTAATACTACATGTGCCCTTTATGCCCGTTAGCTTAATGGTTGTTACACCAAAGGATACCGGATTTGGAAACAGTGTTAGCTTGCTATTGTTTTGCAGAGATGTTGTCGAATTATCGGCAAAAATTACTTCTGGTACAGATTTGCCCGATGATGAACCTGAAAGTTTATAGACAGCAAAGCCACCGCGTGATTTTCCACTAATAACATTGAAACTTCCACCCGCCAGCACATTTCTCTCCGACTGATAAAGAGATCTGATATAGTTATTGGGCCCAGGATTAAATGGAAGCAATACAGTGCCTGTAGCTGTTCTTGTTGCGGCCATATATTGTCTCGTGTTTCCATTTAAAGTAGTAAAATATCCACCAGCAAAAACGGTGTCAGCAACCGCTGTAATCGCAAGTACACCACTATTTGCATTTGGATTCCACGAGGCAAGGGCATTGTTAGTAATGTTGTATGCTGCAAGATTATTGCGTATAGCAGTGCCATTATTTACAGAACTGAATGAACCTGCTACATACAGATTATTACCGCTTATTTTTAAAGCGTTCACAGTACTGTTTATGTTAGGATTAAAACCTGTCGCAATCCCTGTTGTTTTATTAAGTGATGCAAGTCTGTTGCGTAAAGTAGCGCCATTAACGGAGGTAAAACTGCCGCCAATATAAACACTGCTCGTACTTAAAGCTAAAGCATTTACTGACCCATTTGTATTTGGATTCCATGACTGAAGTGCAGCCGAAGCATTTATTGCAGCGGCATTGTTGCGGGAGGTATTTTTTACGGTTGTAAAGGTTCCGCCAAGATAAAGGATTGAGCTTGCGTTATCATACTCTAAAGCGTATACAGTACCCTGGGAAGCATTGTTTTGTACAACGGGGTCAAAGGCCGTTACTGATCCTGTTGTTGCGTTCACAGCAGAAAGACTTGTTCTCGCTACTCCTGCTATAGTATTGTAGTTACCTCCTACATATACATTGGTTCCATTGCGTAAAATTGCATAAATAGTTCCATTGGGAGAAGGATTCCACGAAGTTACCAGGCCTGTTGCAGAATCTATAGCGGCAAGATTTGTACGTGTAGCACCTTTACAGAAATCAAATTCACCTCCCAAAACAATGTCAGAACCATTTATTGTGAGAGTGCGGACTAAATAATTAGCGTTGGGGTTCCAGTTAACCAGCGTTGCGTTTACTGCATTTACAGCAGCGGCATTGTTTCTTGTTGCACCCTTGGCCTCGTCAAAGTATCCTCCAAGGTACACATTTGTTGAATCTGCGAATACGGTGTACAAGTCCGCATAGCTATAATTCCCAGCTCGTGATAATTGTGGATTCCATGTTTGTAAAGCACCCGTGTTCAATAGAAAGCAAGCGGCACCGGTATGTTGCTGACCATTAACGTTATCAAAAGAACCGACCGCAAAGATTCTATTATGATTTACAGCTATGTCATAAACGGTATAATCGGGCGTTGGATTCCATGAGTTCATCAAACCGGTGGTTTTTGATAAGGCACCAAGGTAATTTCTGGCGTTATATTTTGTAAAAGTAAAATAACCTCCGAGTAGTACATCCTTGTTGTTAAGGGCTATAGTGTACGGGTAATAATTCAGGTTAGGATTCCAGCTTTGAACTGCTGCGTTCAGGTCTGATATTTTTGCAACAAATCCGCGTAATGTAGTATTAGCTTTATCAAAATTTCCGCCGACATATACCATAGAATCGTTTGCGGCTACGGCGTAACAATCAGCGTAACTGCCCTGGCCATTCAAAGATAAATTCGGATTCCACCCGTTAATGGCACCTGTTGAAAGACGATAGGAGCAGACACCATTGCGTGTTACACCGTTAGCGGTATTAAAGGGTCCGGCTACATACAAATTTTTGCTATTCGCAGAAAGATCGTACACATAATAATCTAATATGGGATTCCATGCTGTTGCTATTCCGCTAGAACGTCTAAATAACCCCAGATAACTACGGTTAGCATAATTGCTATAATTAAAATAGCCAACGTAGGTGATGTCTGTGCCGTTTAGATAAATATCGTTTACAGTGCCATCAGGAGATGCATTAGTAGTTGCAATAGCGTTGTTTGTAACGTTTGCAGCGGCGAAGTTGTATCTTGTAAAGGTGCCGGCTTTGTCAAAATCCCCGCCAATATAGATGATCGTAGGTGTAGCCCACAAAGCACGGACTGACACCGAGGTACCCGTTCCGTTTCGTGAAAGGCTGATATTCATTGGGTCTAATACACCAGTAGAACTATTAAAGGCAGCTATCCCGTTTCTTGTAACACCATTAACCGTATTAAAATCGCCACCTATGAAAATTTTTCCTCCTGACGAAGTAATGTCGTAGACAATGTAGTCAATGGAGGGCGTCCAGTTTGTGTAGCTTCCCGTTGAATACCTTAGCATGCCTGCATACGTTTTGCTAACTTCTTTGAAGGCGCTAAAACTTCCGCCAACAAAAATATTAGTAGAAGAAGAGTCAAGTATCATTGAATTGACGGTAGAGTTTGCTGTTGGATTCCAGGATTGAAGAGTACTAGTTGAAATATTTGATGCTGCAACGTAGTTCCGAACAAGGCCACTTACGTTTGTGAAAGCACCACCAAAATATAAGACAGAACCATATTTACCTCCAATTTTAAAAACCGTGTTGTTGACATCTGGATTAAACCCGGTGATGTTGCCGTTGGAAATAACAACGCATCCAATACGATTACGTGTAATGCCACCAAGACTTGTAAATGATCCGCTTACATAGCAATTGGCACCATCCACAAAGAGATCATAAACCGTACTGTTAGCATTTGCCCAATTCAAAGATGCTCCGTTTGTAGTATTGAGTTTTGCTATATAACTTCTTCCAATACCAGCTAATGTAGTAAAACTCCCACCTACAAGAATATTTGCACCAGATAAAGCCAAATCCTGTACTGTGCTGTTTGCATCCGGATTCCATAGTGCGTCCAGTACGCCGGATGCATCAAACTTTGCGAGCCTGTTTCTTGTGGTTGTGCTATTTGCAAGGGTGAAGGTGCCGCCGGCATAGACATTGATTCCATCAAATAATATTTTGTATACGGCGCCATTTAGAGTCGCTGACCAGGTTTTATTACTGCCTGGATTAGCCGTATTCAATGCTCCAATATAACTTTTAGATGTACCATTTACGAAAGTAAAATTGCCGCCTATATATAGCGTTGTGCCCGTTAAAGCTATGCTTTTAACTTCTCCGTTTATTGAAGGTGCCCATGCTGTTATTACTTCAAATGCCGGTGATAACTTGGCAAGATATGCCTGGTTAACGCCACCGATTTGTGTAAATGAACCAGCAACATATAAATTACCACTCGCATCTTTTACAACATCGTTAATTTGTCCATTTGTAGCAGGAAATTTAATATCAGGATTACTATTAATGGTATTCAATTTTGCGCTATAAGGGCTATAATAACCTGTTTGTGAAAAGTTTCCTCCTATTAATATCGTATCATTAAGTATGGAAACTTTATTGACATTTGAGTTAAATCCTGCAAACCCACTTATTACATTTCCGTTAGTTTTTGATAAGGCGGCAAATCTATAAGCGTTTTTTCCTTTTATATTAGTAAATATTCCCCCGGCAAGTATGGACGTGTCTTTCAATGTTAGAGAGTAAACATATGAGTTTGCGGACGGATCCCATGTTTGTACAGCACCTGTTGACGAGTTTAATTTGGCGATATAATTTCTTGATGATCCGTTTACAGTAGTAAATGAACCTCCTATATACAAATTGGTTCCATCTTTTGCAATGGCATAAACAACTCCGTTAAGTACTGTGTTAAAAGCTATATCTATAGTCTTATCAGCTTTTATTTTCGCAAGATAGCTTCTTGTTTGGCCTCCAATTGCAGTAAAACTTCCGCCGATATACCATCCTCCTGAACCATCTCCAATAATACATTTCACTTCGCCATTTGCTGAAGGCATCGATTGATCGGGAATACCCGATCCAACTTTGATGCCTGACAAATAATCTGTACGAAAACCAAGTTTGGAAAAATAACCGCCTACATATAAAGAATCTCCTCTGGCAATAATTTTACTTACTGTACTATTTGCGTTAATTGAACCTTCCAGGATAGCCCCGGTCGTATTATTAACCCTTGTAAGGTAAGGTCGGTTTTTATTTGATATTCCTACTGTGGTAAAAGAACCGCCGATATAAATAGCAGTATCTATTGAAGCAAGTGTGTAGACTGTAGAATTAGGCGCCGGATTCCAGCCAAACAGGGCACCGGTACTCGTATTGACTGCTGCCGCGTTTTCACGGGATGTGCTATTTACGGTAGAGAATGAACCTCCGATGTATAATTTCGTATCTGCGCGAAGCAATGTCCTCACCTCACCATTCGTATTAGCGGTAAAACCAGGAACCACTAATCTGGAAGCATTTATTCGCGCAAGGTTGTTTTTTGCAACGCCGCCTATTTGAGAAAAGCTGCCCCCGATATACCAGCCGCCGGCGCCATCTGGTATTATAACTCTTACTATTCCGTTTGTTGATGGGAAATCTGTATTTGCTATGTCGGAGGTATCAGTTAACGCTGACACATAATTTGTTTGAAGGCCCGTTTGTGTGAACTGGCCTCCAATTAAGAGTGTGTCGCCTTTGCTTTCTATAGCATAAACGGTACTGTTTGGAGTAATAAATCCATTTTTTGCAACGCCTGTCGTTCTATTCAAAACGGCGAAATAAGCTTTGCTTTTTGTGCCGATAGTAGTAAATGAACCCCCTGCATATACATTGTTGACATCGGCGGAAATAGCGTATACATAACTATTTGCTGCCGGATTAAAACTTAAAGTACTGCCATTTGAGGTGTTAACAGCCCCGATGTAAGTTCTAGATACTCCGTTTATCGTTGTGAAAGTGCCCCCCACAAACAACTGAGTGCCATAGCGGAACAAGCTGTAGACTGAACCATTGACTACAACTGTAAAGGCGGGGTCTACGGTTTTATTTGGTAAAATATGCACAAGACTATTTGTATTTATCCCATCGTAACTGTATAAGGTACCCCCAATAAACCAACCGCCAGCTCCATCAGCAACTACGGTCCGCACAGTACCGTTAAATGCCGGGAAATCCATGTCGGGATAATCAGAAGATTTAGTAACAAGAGCCGAAGAGCCTGTCATAAGACCAACATAGTTAAACTGGCCGCCGATATAGTAGGTACCTGAATTTTTATGGACACTATAAACGGTTCCGTTTGTCGAACTCATTTTTTTTTCTATCGTTTGCGAATGAGCATATAAGTTTGCGAACATGGCAAACGCCAACTGCAGGTAAAATCTGGTGTTCATTTTTGTAAATTGAAGTGGAAGGAATGATTAGGTAAACAGATTAATTTTGGTAACTAAATCTACCATTTATTTACCTCAAATGCAAGAGTATTTGTTAGGAAACATACAGAAGACAAAAAATCAGTAGAAATACCTAAAAGCAGGCGAACCAGATTTTTTCAGCATCGGATATAATGTTAATCACAATTTCTAGTAAAGCTTGTGAAATAAAAAAAAGAGCCAGCTCTAGACAGAACCGGCCGTTGCTAACCTATGAAAAACACCAAATTTATTTCGAACTTTATTTTCAGTCTTCACTATTCGCTCATCAACAGTACAAAGTAACGACGTAAATGATCGCTGATAAATAGAATAGAATATTATAATTCTGTAGAATTTTTACTACTTGGGCTTAAGCAATTTTAAGGTGGTATATGCAATCGGCAATGTATCAGTACTGTTACAATTTTATATCGTTCCAATCGTAATGCGTAATTACAGTTTATGAAAGCAAATGGGTTTACATCAGTTGCAGCAGGGTTATTATTTGCCATACTATGGTCATCAGCGTCCGCCGCTACCAAAATCGGGTTAGCATCTGCGCAGCCTTTTGTTATAGCTGTACCACGCTTTTTCATAGCTGCATTAGTTATGCTGCTTATTGCACACGCAATACTTAAAAAGCCGGTGCCTTCAATCGCCGAGCTCAGAAAACTGGCTGTTTACGGGCTGCTGAATGTTACAATCTACCTGGGCCTGTATGTAATAGCCATGCAGCATGTTTCTGCCGGGCTGGGGTCTTTGTTTGTTGGTACAAATCCTGTAATGATCAGCATCATCACGGCTGTGTGGCTAAAACAGCCTGTTACTTTTAAAACAATTGGCAGTCTGTTCCTTTGCTCTGCTGGCATTGTTATAGCGGCCTACCCGCTCTTGCAGGAAAGTTATGCAACACCCGCTGGTTTACTTATACTGCTTATAAGCATGATTTCTTATTCCGCCGGTGCCTTGTATTTTTCCCGCAGCACATGGAACCACCTCCATATACTTACCATCAATGGATGGCAAACCTTATTGGGCGGTATTTTCCTGTTACCCTTCTTATTTACTTCTTACGATCAGTCTGAAAATGTATTTGATTTACGCTGGCTGGGGAGCGTTCTGTGGCTTGCTGTTCCCGTATCCATTTTCGCGGTGCAGTTGTGGCTGTATCTCTTGAGGGCAAACCCTGTAAAAGCCTCTTTCTGGCTCTTTCTTTGCCCCATTTCCGGTTTTTGTATTGCCGCCGTACTTATGGGTGAACCTGTTACAACCTATACTATTATTGGTGTGGTCTTTGTTATTGCCGGACTTTACATGGTACAAAGGCAAAGTAAGGCCTAACCAGACGTTGGCTTCGCTGTAGCCATGCTCTTACAAATTCGGGAACAATTACCAATAGTTTTGTTGCTGGTGCGCACTTTTATCATTTCCTTTTCATCGCTTCTGTTATTGCTTTCTCCGCCAGTGGCTCCATTACTTTGTACCCGGCTAATGTAGGATGTACGCCATCGTAAGTGAGGTCTGCCTTTAAACCATTGCGTTCATCTTTCATAGGCGTAAAATAATCAAGATACACAATGTTGTGTTTTGCGGAATAGTCCTTTAGCATGCCATTCAATTTTACCACCTTGTCTGCCGGTGAAAGCCCCGGCCGCCATGGAAAATCGTATGCAGGAAGTACAGATGATATAATGACTTTTATATTGTTTGCCCTGGCGAGTTCTGCCATGGTAACAATATTGCCGAAAGTTTGTTCCGTCGTTATAGGGCCGGTATTTTGTGCAATGTCGTTAATGCCTGCAAGAATTACTACCACAGCCGGTTTAAGCTCTATAACATCCTGCCGGAAACGTAAGATCATTTGCGGTGTTGTTTGTCCGCTGATGCCACGATCCAGGTAATTTTTTCCAGGCGCAAAAAAAGAGGAGTCAGCATTCTTCCAGCCTTCTGTTATTGAATTACCCATAAAAACAATACGGGGTTTGGAAGATGCCATTTGTGCTACCTTGTCGTTTTCTTCCTTATAGCGTGTAAGGTTTGCCCAGTCGTTGCGCTGCCGCTCTTCGTCCTTTTTACGCATCTCGTCAAGCTGTGCGTCTGTAAAATTCTTCATCCATTCGGGTGGGTTTTGGAGTTTGAGATAGCCGTTTACTTTCAGCCAGTCGCCAAAACGATCTATCCAGGTATCGCTTGGTAAATGCTGCACCCGCATGCCAAAACCATGGTTGCCGGTTGAATACATATGAATTTCTGCGGAATGATTAGCTGCCACCCATTTCTCGTATAAGTTGGTGCTGTGTGGTGCCAGTTTAAGACCATCGTCTGTTGCTGCAACAATAAACATCGGCGGTGCATCCTGCGGTATGGTACCGATCATTTCAGTGGGAAAAAACGGGTACACAGGAGCCACGAAGTCTGGCCTGTTTTCCGGCGTATAATCAAAAGCTGCTGCGGTGGCTACTGTGCCACCGGCAGAGAAACCAGCAATACCGATCTTGCCGGGGTTTATGTTATATTCTTTTGCATGCGCCCGTACATAGGCTATAGCGGCTTTGCCATCGGCTATGCATAGAGGAATAACTGCTTTGTTTTCTTCGTTGAATTCTTTCTTGCCCCATTTCTCGGTCATTTCTTTTACGGGATCAGTAGTAACGCTGTGCGCCAGCCTATACTTTAATACAAAACAGGTTACTCCTTTATTTGCGAGCCACCTGGCCACATCAAAACCTTCACTGTTTATAGATAATGCGTGAAACGCCCCGCCAGGGCATATAACAACCGCGGTGCCGGTGGCTGATCTTTGAGCGGGTTCAAAAACAGTGAGTGTTGGTTTGGAAACATTGTATACAGCTGTTGTTTGCCATGCATTGTTATTATTTTCTGCTTCATCCCAGGTCCAGCTTTCTGAGCCCGGCGCAGCACCTTCGTAAAGCCTGATTACCTTATCCTGCGCATACAGCGTAACAGCGGAAAATGACATAAAAAGGAACAGCAATAATCGTTGAAGCATGGTAAAATTTTTTTGGTATTCAATATAACCAATTTTGAAATGATTAAAACCAACGAGTAATGAGAAGCATGGAATAAATATGTCAGCAAAGCCGAAAACTGTAACGAAACCTGAAGGGGATAAAGATTTCCATTACTTACTCCGGCATTTGCTGACTTATTTGCTGTTGTGGTATTCATTCAATCGCCCGGCACTTCGCAGTTGCTGAGTAGCGCCCCGGCCGTACAAGTGAGTGACACAACAGGCGATGATAGTAGTAATGCAGCCTGCTACAAAAATACTATACTCCTAATTTTTTGGTAAGGTATTCATAGCTTGCGGTAATGCTTGCCATTGCATCTTTAGGCATATCGTGCTCTACAAAAAAATGCTTCATACCGGCAGTTGCAGCCGCATCGAATATGCGTTTGTAATTGATGGTGCCGCTGCCAACGGGTAATATATTTTCGAAAGTGGCATCTACATCTTTTACGTGCCATAGCGGAAAACGGCCGGGATGTTGTTTGAAAAGTTCTACGGGGTCTTTACCGCCTTTTGTAGCCCAGGCAAGATCAAGCTCCATCTGCATCTTTGTTTGCGATAAAAACATTTCGTAAGGTACCTGGCCCTCTATGGTGTGAAACTCCGCATCGTGGTTGTGGTAAGCAAAACCAATACCTGCTTTTTTACAGGCTTCATCTGTTTTATTCAATACTTCAATTGAAGCGTTGATATCGCTTAATGTGTTTATAGGCGTATTGGCGCATACCAGAAATTCCACACCGCCTTCTGCTGCTTCGTCTACCAGTTCCTGCATGTTATCAGCAAGGTTACGCATTGGCGGAATTTTAATTGGGTTGCCATTTGCATCTGTGGGCATCTTTGCGCCGGGCGGCATTTTGAAAGGGGCGCCGAGTACATGGTGCGATTTCCAGCCGAGACCGATGCTGGTAAGGTATGCGGCAAACTCTTTTGGCTTCATACCATAATAACCGCCTTTTTTACTGAATGCAGATTCTATTTCTGTATAGCCTATTGCTGCAATTTTCTTTAACGTGCCTTCTACATCATTATCAATCTCGTTGAAAAATGTAAAAAGCTGTAAGCCCACTGCATGAGCTTTACTGCCATGGAAAAATGCTTTACTGTTGCCGGATAACAATAGTCCACCCAATGCAAGCGCACCGGAGTTTTGCAAAAATTTTCTGCGGTTGTACATATCAGTTGTTTTAATTTATTGAAGGAGAGATCTGCAATCGTAATGGTATTACCTGTTTCCCGGCTAAACAATCTTTCTTTGCTGTTGTAATAGTTTCAAACTAACGGCCCGGCACTGAAGCCGGGCCTTATGGTGGTTGGTTTAGAAACTATGCTTCGTATTTATATTCCTGTGCAGCAATAATCATTCCGTAATAAATACGCATTGAAGATACAGTTTTTTCGTGCTGAATATTTTATCTTGAAGTAAATTTTTACTTTTATTCAATGATGCCTCAACACAACGCAACAGAGTTTATTAAAAAAGGGGAGAAGGAATACCTTCATCATTTATCTATCGACTGTGTGTTGTTTGGGTACCACGACCGCCATTTAAAAGTACTGTTGCTCAAATGGAAAGACGCTGAAAAATGGTCTTTGCCCGGCGGTTTTATAAGGCTGGATGAAAACCTGGAGCAGGCGGCAACGCGTATTCTGAATGAGCGAACAGGGCTTGATGAAATATTTTTACAGCAGTTTCAAACCTTTGGAGAGCCCGGCCGCTCATACCGCAGCAAAGAAGATGTGGCGCACCTGTCCACCATCACCAACGCAGCAATGGGCCCTGACCACTGGCTGCTGAAACGCACCGTCTCTATCGGTTACTATGCGGTTACAGAATATTCAAAAGTAAACCCGCAGCCAGATCATCTGTCAGACGAATGTACCTGGTGCGAAATTGATGCCGTGCCCAGGCTCATTTTCGATCATAACCTTATTTTTTCTGAAGCACTGAAGGCTTTGAGAATGCAGATATACCACCAGCCGATCGGGTATAATTTATTGCCCGAAAAATTTACACTGCCCGAGATACACGACCTGTATGAAACCATTCTTGGCAAAGCGCTTGACCGCAGAAATTTTGCCAAGAAAATCGTATCACTTGGGTTAATCAAAAAGCTGAATGAGCGTAAAAGCATAGGCGCACACCGCTCACCCTTTTTGTACAAATTTGATAAACGCAGGTATGATAAGGCTTTGAGAGAAGGTATGATACTGGCTTTCTAAATTTATGTACCCGGCATATGTACGTTGTGGCATCGCCTGTTGCGTCGCACACTTGTACAGTATAATTTATGGCATCAACGATGCTGCGTGCCAACGCCGTTACAAACAAAATCTATCGGAACAATAGTTGCGCAAAGGCTTCCAGGTTCCTGCGCCAAACCATCCACGTGTGTGCCCCTGCAGTTTCGGTATACTTATAATTTACTTTTGCTTTATCCAGCCACTTTGTGAAGTCTTTATTGGAGAACAGGAGAAAATCTGATTTGCCGCACGATATCCAGAGCAGTTTTACCTGTTCATTTATAGTATTGCCCAAAGACGGGAAAGTATATACATACACATCCTCGTCTGTAATTTTTTTATTAACAATAGGCGTGCCTGAGCGGCCTGCACCACGGTACATTACAAACGCACTGCTAAAGCCACCTATCCAACTAAATTTATCTGTGTTGTTGAGCCCTGCAAATACAGCTTCTGCGCCACCCATTGAAAGACCTGCAATTGCACGCAGCCTGCTATCCGCAGCAGCACGGTAATTTTTTTCTATGGCAGGCATAATTTCTGTAACCAAAGATTGCGTATACTTCTCAAATGATCCCTCACCGATCATAGTTTCGGGTACACCATAACCCAATGTATTCACCATGATCATCGGTTTTATCTTTCCCTGTGCAATAAGGTTATCGAGTATAATATTGGCAAAGCCTATTTGTGTCCAGGCTCTTGCATCGTCTCCTATACCATGCAGCAGGTACAAAACGGGGTACACATCTTTGCCGGCGGCATTGTAACCGGGCGGTGTATACACGTAATAATCGCGATCATCGCCAATAACCGTTGAATGGAAAAGATGCCTGGTTACGGCACCGTGTGGTACGTGCTGTATATCCCAGCTGTTGGGCGGGTTAGCAGGTAAAACCACAAGGCTTTGCCCGTTGCCATTATACCCAAACTTTGCCAGCGGGTTAGATGGGTCTGTAACACTAAAACTGTCTACCAGGAAATTATAGGCATAAATATCCGGCAGCAACGCTTTTGAAGTGGTGCTCCATAAACCCTTTGTATCTTGCTGCATTGGCTGTGTTTGCCCGTTGAGCGATAGCATTACTTGTGCAGCGTATGGCGCACGAAGCCTGAATGTTACGGTACTGTCTTTATTTACGATGGGTGGCGTGGGAAGCGTGAAGAAACCGGGTCTTGCGGCAGATGGGTTTTGCGCATGGATGGTGAGCGACAACAGAACAAGCACCGTTACAACCAGGTATTTCATACAAGTATTTTATGGTAAAAAGTAGCTTCCTGAAAATAGACAATGTTTTTTGAAAGACTTTCTTTATAACACCAAACAGGCTGCATGGTTTAGCGGTGCGCAATAAAAAAGGCACCAACGTTGCGCCGCACACTTTTCTCTCGCTCAAGTAGGTTCGTTAGAAGCGTATCAATTCTGTCCCAATTAATATCAACTAAAAAACAGCCATCCTGAGGATCAAAAAAATTTCACATGGTGTGGAAATCTGAACGCTGCAGCTACAGTAATAGCCGAACGTTCAAATGTGCGACGCAACGAAGATGCCCAAAGAACTGTAGCTGGTTACATTATTATTTTAACGTGTAATGGCCAGCGCAAATTGTGTGTTTCAAAGGTTAGCGCAATATGTTACTGCATGCCCTGTGTGGCGCCCTGCATACCTTCTGCCTGGCTCTTCATATTCTGGCGTTTAAACAATGATGCATCCATTTTTCCAAAACGGTAACTGAAATTCAAACGTACCATTTGCGGGTTGTTTAAACGATAGTAGTTCTGGGTAAAATACTGGCTGTATGAATATTGATCCTGCTTACGCGTTCTGAAAATATCACTAACGCTTAAGGTTATGCTTGCTGCATTGTTTTTAAGAAAGGTTTTCTTGAAAGCTGCATCTACACCCCAGAAGGCGCGTATGTAACCCTGTGCGGATGCCTGTGCCTGCATCATAGGAGGGCCTGGCTGGCCGCCACCGTTACTAACAGGCAGGTTTGTTTTGCTCTGGTAATCGCCGCTTAATTGTATGGTAAAATTCTTTGGCAGTTTAAAGTTGTTGTTCATTTTACCAAACCAGCTCCACAACGCATCCTGCGATGTGCCAATATTGTCTGTGTTGATCTTCGAGTTATATACGTTGATGTTGGCCGTAAAATCCCACCATTTTTTTACATAGTTAACAGACGTTAATTCTGCACCATAACTATAGCTGGAGTTGGCGTTAACAAACGTGTATATAAGGTCTTCTTTGCCTGTTAGCGGGTTAATGTCTTTATCGAGAAAACTGGTAATAAGGTTATTGCTTTGCTTAAAGTATACAGACCCTAACACCGTATTGTTTCCCTTAAGCGTTTTTGTATAAGACATCTCCAGGGAGTTTGTAAATTCCGGCTGCAGGTTGGGGTTTCCACGCCTGATGTTGAGGCTGTCTGTATAATCTACAATCGGTATAAGCTGAAAGAAATTTGGTCTTCTTACACGTCGTGTATAACTTAATTGTACTTCCTGTTTGTTCTTAAGCTTCTGGCTCAGGAACAAAGACGGGAAAAGACTTAACGGGTATTTGTTACTAAAAGTTTCACCGGTATTGGTAAGCTCGCCGGTATAGTTGGAGCTTTCTGCACGCAGGCCTGCTTTATAACCAAAATCTTTAATGGCACTGGTAACAGACACATATGCTGCATACACGTTGTCTTTGTTGCTGTAATTATTTGTTGCAGACGGTATCTTGGAAAAATCATCTGCGTTTATACCTTTTATAAATGTTTCGTTGTTGTTCTTAATCCTGTTGAGCTGTGCACGTAAGCCTGCTTCCAGTTTTGTTTTTTCGGTAACAGGTTTTACATAATCTGTTTGTATGGTGAGGAACTTATTGCCGCCGCTGCTTACTACCTGCTGGTATTGCTTACCGCTTACAGTGGCGCCTGTGTAATAGCTGGTGGTGTACATAGAATTACCTTCGTTTTTGCCATTAAAATAATTGGCATCACCAGTTAACTCTTCGCCGGCTTTTGGAAAATTATATTTGAAACCGCCCTGCAAACCGGTGGCATTAAATTCCCTCGTGTTTACAGACACACGCTCACTAAAACTTTGCGTTGTGGCGCCCGTTTTAAACAGGCTGTCTGTGGTAATACCAATCGTTTCATTTGGTTTAAACTCGCCATGTACTTTTACCGCCGCCAGTGATAACGTTAGCCTGTTGGTGACAAAGTAATCTAACCCCAGCCTGCCAAACATAAAACCACCATTTGTTTTGTTGAGGTTGTTCTGGTAAACGTGTGTTTGTGTATCGCCAAAATTCAGGCGATCTGTAGTACCTGTTGTTTTGTTGCGCATCATGTTTACCATGGCTGCTGCAGAAAAATTTATTTTACCTTGCCTGAGGTTGAAATTACCGCCGCCGTTAACGCCGCCTCTTCTGTCCACGCCGGCCATTACGTTACCATTATAACCCGTCTTTTTGTTTTTCTTTAATACGATATTCAATATACCCGCATTACCGCCGGATGCATCATATTTCGCAGAAGGGTTAGTGATCACTTCCACATTTTCTATGGCATCTGCCGGAATCTGGTCGAGCGTTAGAGTAGTCGGTCTGCCGTCAATATAGAGCTGCGGTGCGGCATTTCTTAGTTTCACATTCCCATCAATATCTACCTGTAAAGACGGAACATTTTTCATAACATCCAGTGCCGTACCGCCTGCGCTTACAATGTTTTTATCTACGCTAAAAACTTTTTTATCAATATCCATTTTAAGACCGGAAGTAGTGGCAGTAACCGTTACACCCGCCAGTTGCTTTGCATCTGCGGCAAGAGTTATATTTCCAAGATCTTTATCAATGTTATTAAGCATGCTCGACATGGCGCTCATTTGCTGCTGTGGTGTAGCGCCCGGCTTTGCGGCATTGGGGTCCATCTTCATTTGAAAAACCACGGGCTGCTCTAAAATCTGAAAACCTACTGCAGAAATCTTGAGTTTTAACTGGCCAAAGATCGGTAACTCTTCCAGGCTGAATTCCCCGTTTGCCTTTGTGGTAACGCCTTTTAGCAACACCTCTTTTTTCTTTTTCGTAACTGTATCGAATTTTGTCTGGAGTAATATAACAGAAGCCTCGCCTATTGGTTTGCCGAGACTGTCGATGATCTTTCCATAAACATGCCCCATATTCATTGACTGTGCATTTCCTTTTCCACCACCCGGTGCGCCCGGGAACTGGGCCATGGTGGCAGAAGCCGTAAGTACAACAAAAGCAATGAGTAAAATCCTCTTCATAAGTATAATTTTGATAGCGCAAAGATATATTGCGTAAAAGCGACCGAATAGGGCAAATGAGACAATCGGAGAAAATTTTGCGACAAAAGGACTAAACTCGTTACCAGTGCAGGGAATTTTTATTAACCCGGCTTTTGAACCATGCATGAAGCTGTTGTTGCGTCGCACTCTTCAACTGCAGCAACAACAATGGGGCAACGCGAAGAGCACATTAACCTTGGAGCGATAGCAGAAAACCTGGCTATAATACTTGAATAAAGAGGGTACAATAAAAAAAGCGGTTGCCTTAAACGGCAACCGCTTTTTAAGATCAGTAAATTATTAAAACTTTATTGCGGCACCAAGCTGCACGCCATTGTTTACACGGTACGTGCTGGTGGTTTTTGAAATATCCAGCAAACCCTGGTTGTAACGGGCATAAATGCCTACATGCTCTGTAAAGTTTACACCCAGCCCGGCATTAACGCCAAGATCTACCTTACGGTAATTATCGGTAACATCTGTTTTATCGCCGCCGCCTTCGTTTTTAACTTTAGAATTGAGCAGGAAACTTACCTGTGGCCCAAACTCCACGTAGAATTTTTTTGCAGGAAAATATTGCATCATGAAAGGCGCCTGTATATAATCTGCAGTAAGCACACGCTTATCACCCTCCTGGTTTATAAACTGCTGCCCCTGCGCTGCGTACAGGATCTCCGGCTGAAAACACCAGTTTTTATTCAGTGTGTGGTGTACAAAAATACCACCATGTCCCGTGGTCCTGTAATCGCCGTTAAGGTTGGAAAGACCTGTTAAGCTTACCCCACCTTTAATACCAAATTTTGGCATTGTATGCATCCATTGTTTGTGGTTGGCAGTTTGCGCACCGGCTGTATGTGCAATTGCTGCGAAAGTAATAATCGCCGCTCCCAGAATCATTTTTTTCATAGTCACATATTTAATTTCACCACCATTTTTCAAATGCTGTGCCATGTATAAAATGAGGGTAGAAACATTTGACCGGTAAATTGCCGAAATCATTGCTGGTCAATGGTTTTGGTACCGGCTATACCGGTAAATAGTATTACGGTACTGCTTGCCGTTAAGGATGTGGAAATGTGTAGAATTAGTACGTCATATAACAGCAGCCAGCATAATTAGAAAGTTTTCGTGCGCCAAAAGCACGCCGGCAAATTGCCAATGTTTACTGAATAATTTCAATTAATCAGGTGCAGTTCAAAAATTTCTATTTCTTTGCGTGAATCAACAGAAAAGGATGAAAAAACGAATTGCATTGGTTACGGGCGGCTATAGCGGCGAAGCGCAGATCAGCTATAAAAGCGCAGTAACTGTAGAGCAAAATGTAGACAGGGAAAAATATGATCTCTATAAAATAGATATATGTAATGAAGGCTGGTTATATGATGATGGCAACAGCTGTACTGCGGTAAACAGGAATGACTTCTCCGTTACCGTAAATGGTGCGTATATAACTTTTGATGCCGTATTGATGTGCATTCATGGTAACCCGGGAGAAGACGGAAAATTACAGGGCTATTTTGATATGCTGAAAATTCCTTATACCAGTTGCGATGCTGCAACCAGCGCCCTTACATTCAATAAGAGATATACCGTTGCTGTGGCTGCCTTTAGCGGAATAAGGGTTGCACGTTCTGTACTGTTAATCAAAAACCGGTTTACCAATCCTGAAGATATTATCAATACGCTGCAGTTCCCGGTGTTTGTAAAACCCAATAACGGCGGCTCCAGCATTGGTATGAGCAAAGTAAACAGTCCGTCGGAAGAGTTGGGTGCGGCAATAGAAAAAGCATTTAAAGAAGACGACCAGGTACTTGTAGAAGAATTTATAGAAGGGCGTGAACTAACCATCGGTGTATTCAGAAAAAATAATGAAGTCATTACCTTGCCAATGACCGAGATCATCTCAAAAAAAGAGTTCTTCGATTTTGAAGCAAAGTATCTTGGTAAAAGTGACGAAATAACGCCTGCGCAGGTAGATGAAACGGTGGCGGAAAAAGTGCGGACAGCAGCAAAAAAGATTTATGAGGTATTCAACTGCAAAGGCATTGTTAGAATTGATTTTATCTACAATGAAAAAGCAGGAGAGCCGTTTATGCTCGAGATTAACACGGTACCCGGCCAGAGCGAGGCAAGCCTTGTACCCCAACAGGTAAAAGCAATGGGCTGGACATTGCAGGAGTTCTATACAGCAGTGATTGAAGAGGCCTTTGCCTGATTTGGAATTGCCACACCAAATGCAGAGATTTGATTAAACCCGGGCAAATTATTTTTAGTACCAATAATAGCAAACGCCAAAATACACTACGTGTTTAAATTCATTACGCATAAGTCTTTCTTCATAAACCTGCTGGTAATAATATTGCTGGTTGGTATACTCGTCTTTTTGTTTTTTAGTTTGCTGGGTTCCTTTACCAACCACAACGAAACACAAAAAGTGCCTTCCGTTACAGGCAAGTCTTACGAAGAAGCAGAGAAAATTCTTGCAGCAGCAGGTTTCGATGCAGGCATACAGGATTCTGTATATGCAGACACCGCAAGACCATTGCAGGTATTGCGCCAGTCGCCCGATGTAGATGCAGTTGTAAAAGAAGGCAGAACGGTTTATTTAACCATCAACCGTGCTGTACCTCCACAAATCGATATGCCAGACCTGCGAGGCTTTTCAATAAAAAGCGCAGAACTGTACCTGCAGAGCCTGGGTCTTAAAATTGGTGATACATCGTATGTGTACGACATAGCACGCAATGCCATCAAAGACCAGTTGTACAACGGCAAATCAATACAGCCGGGTACCAAGATCAATATGGGAAGCAAGGTAGACCTCGTAATAGGTAATGGTGTAAGCGATATAGAACTTGATGTTCCCAACCTCGTGGGGCTTACCGTAGCGGAAGCCAAATCTGTTCTGGGCAGTAACAATATCATACTCGGCGCTATGATCCCGCTGGATGCTGTTACCGATACTGATAATGCATACATTGTAAACCAGAAACCGATACAACTTACCACCAATCCAGATGGTACTACCATGATCAACAAAATCAGGCCGGGACAGATCATGGATGTATGGATCAGTAAAGAAAAACTTGTGGCACCACCAGCCGAATAATTAATACACACAAAACATATTCTTATATGCAAACCACTACTGTAGACGCTTTAAAAGCACGGATAGATAACGGCGAAGAAGTAAACCTGCTCGATGTGCGCGAAGACCATGAAAGAGCAGACTTTAACATCGGCGGTAGACATATTCCGATTGGTAAAATTCAATCCATGCAGTTCGATGATATAGAAGACTGGAAAGACAAAGAAGTGATCGTGTATTGCCGTAGCGGTAACCGCAGCGGTATTGCAAGCACATTCCTGGAGCAGGCAGGGTTTAAAAATGCTGTAAACCTTACCGGCGGCATGCTTGCGTGGCAGGAGAAGTTTGGAAAATAATGTAGCCGGCCGCAGTGCATGTGGCATCGCCTGTTGTGTCACTCACTTGTACGGTTATAACAATATTCAGCAGCTGCGGGTGCAACAGCGTTAGTAAAAGAGCAAGCCTTTAAGCAAAGCTGTAGTAAACACATCATCAGCAAATTCATACAAACCTGTTAGACCAGCTTCTAACAGGTTTTATATTTCATGCATTTTGTAAATTCAAAACAGTGCATCCAAAAAGATTACTGATAAGAGATTTCTTATACAACCTGCCGGAAGAGCGTATTGCGCGCTACCCTTTGCCGGAAAGGGATTTAAGTAAACTGCTTGTTTATAAAAACGGTAGTATTGAACAGGATAATTATTACCACCTCGGTAAATTTCTGCCAACAGGCTCGCTGCTTGTTTTTAACAACACCAAAGTGGTAGAAGCACGATTGCTTTTTCAAAAACAAACCGGCAGCACCATCGAAATATTTTGCCTGGAGCCCGCTGATGAATATGCAGACATTACCACGGCTATGCTGCAAAAAGGAAATGTATACTGGAAATGCCTGGTGGGCGGTGCAAAAAAATGGAAAGAAGAAACACTTACAAAAACGATCCATGCAGGTAATGTGCAGTTTAAGCTGCAGGTGAAAAAGGTGGAGAAATTCTCTGATTATTTTCTGATTGCATTTAGCTGGAATAACAGCGCTTTATCTTTTGCAGAAGTACTGCACCTTGCAGGCGCCATGCCGTTGCCTCCTTATTTAAACCGCAGCGCAGAAGAAAGTGATAAGGAAAGATACCAGACCATTTATGCAAAGCATGATGGCTCTGTTGCTGCGCCAACCGCAGGTTTACACTTTACTGAAAGATTGTTCGAAAAACTGGCCACGCAAAACATTCAGAAAGATTTTGTAACACTACATGTAGGTGCAGGCACTTTTAAACCTGTGAAAGCCGAAAGTATGCAGGAGCATGAAATGCATACAGAATTTATAGAAGTAAACAGGTCGTTGATAGAAAATATTCTGGCACATGCTGACAGCACGGTGGTTGCGGTAGGCACTACGTCGTTAAGAACCATTGAAAGCCTTTACTGGCTGGGTTTAAAAGCAAAACTGGATCCTGGCATTGCTATAGAGCACCTGCAGGTTTACCAGTGGGATGCATATGAACTTGACTGGCAGAATACCACAACAAATGAAGCTTTAAATTGCCTGCTGCAGTGGATGGATAAACATGGGGTAACAAAACTGGTCAGCAAAACACAGGTTATTATTGCACCGGGCTATGGTTTAAAGGTTGCGCATGCGCTTATTACAAATTTTCACCAGCCACAATCTACCTTGTTATTGCTTGTTGCTGCAATTATTGGTGAAGACTGGAAGAAAGTATACGATTATGCATTGCAGCACGATTTCAGGTTTTTGAGCTATGGTGATGGTTGTTTGCTTTTTCCGCCGGCGTATTAACTGTAAAACTAATTGACAGAAACCAGCAGGTTGTAGTAAATGCGTAGCCTGGTATGGAGTGCGAACAGCTGATGAGCGATATACAGTTGAAGAGTGCGACGCAACCGGTGCTTGATTATGATTCTTTTGCCTGGTACACGAAAATTTTTTTATGCATTATCACCGAGCGGCATTTCGAGCGTAAAGGTACTTCCCTTACCAAGCGTACTATCTACCCGCACACGGCCTTTGTGCATGTCTACCACCGTTTTTACATAACTCATACCGAGACCAAAACCTTTTACATTGTGTATGTTACCGGTATGTGCACGGTAGAATTTTTCGAAGATGCGTTTTACGGTTTCTTTGCTCATGCCAATACCATTGTCTTCAAACTGTATAACCAGGAACTTTGGTGTGGAATGCGTGGTAATCTTTAATTGCAGCGGATCTTTTTCTTTGGAGTATTTAATAGCGTTATCAATAAGATTGGAAATAAGATTGGTAAAGTGTGCTTCATCTGCATTGATGTTGTCGTCTTTTGCATTGAGCTGTAACGTAGTGGCGGCGCCTTTTTCCTGCATTTGCAAACTAAAATTATCCAGCACTGTCTGAATAAGTTCATGCACATGAATAGACTTTATATTCATACGTATATCCTGCCTGTCCATTAACCCCGCCTGTAAAATTGTTTCCACATGTTTGCTCATGCGTTTGTTCTCATCTTTGATAATGCCGCTGAAGTATTCAAGCTTTGAGCGGTCTGCCAGTACTTTTTCATTTTTCAATGCATCTGTGGCAAGTGAAATGGTGGCCAGCGGCGTTTTCAACTCATGCGTCATGTTATTGATAAAATCGCTCTTGATGGCATTTAGCTTGCGTTGGTTAAGGATCGTTTTTACCGCAAGGTAAAAGGCTGCAATAATAATTATGTTGAACAATACGGCACCAATGATAACCCACGTAATGGAGCGCCACACCTGTGTTTTAAAATCAGGTATAATCAATATCAGGTGTTCATATGCCATGAGTCCTTCCAGGTCTGTGCCACTTTCGGGTACGATGGCAATTTCTTCGCGCCGGTTATGCACCGTATCCATAAGCTCTTTAAAGAAATCAGGCGATTGCAATTCCACAGCCCTGAAGTCAGAAGCATTGGAAGTAACGGCAAATTCGAACCGGAAGTTTTTCAGCTCTTCCCTGTCAAAGGCATGCCGCAGTGCAGAGTCAATATCCTGCTGGGTGTAGCGTTCTGCAATGGTGGGCATTCGTGTAATACCAAATGTAAGATCGTTGGGAAAGGCCAGGTCCCGTTTGCGTTGCAGGCGCATCATTCTGCCGGCCAGTGTTTGTTTGCCTATCTGCTCAGAAACAGATACGCCGGCACGGTCTACCTTGTAAAGAAAACGCTCTCCCTGTACTACCAGAAGATTGGAAACCCATTGCACCTGTATAACAATGAGGCCTGCAATAGATAATGCAATAAGTACAACAATAACGGGAAAAATTTTCTTCATGCCTTACAAATATATAGATACGGCCGAAAGTAGTGCAAGTTTGCAAAGAATGTTTACCAGCTTTTTAACGGTACGATATGTGTAAATAGTTATTTTCAATACTCAATAAAAACATTAAATTGTACTATGCCTGACCTCATCAACGGAACCATACTCATTGCTGATCCCTTCCTGAAAGATCCCAATTTTATGCGTACTGTAATTTTCCTGTGCGATCATGAAGCCGCAGGCAGCTTTGGTTTTGTGCTTAACCGCAAATGGAAACGTGTGGTATCTGAACTTGTGCCGGACCTGGCGGATTGTAATTTTCCGGTACATTATGGCGGGCCCGTACAAATGGAAACACTCCATTTCCTGCATCGTTGTCCTGATGTTATAAGCGGTGGAGTGGAAATAACGGATGGCATTTTCTGGGGCGGCAATTTTGAAGAAGTGTCTGTATTGATACAAAGCAACTGGATAAAGGAAAACCAGATACGGTTTTTTGCAGGTTACAGTGGATGGAGTGAAGGACAACTTGAAGAAGAAGTGAAAGAGAAAAGCTGGCTTACCACCAAAGGCAATAAGAAACTCGTTTTTCACCACGATGAAAACCTCGTTTGGCAGGATGCCATTAAACAAATAGGCGGGGAGTACGAACAGATCATTCACTACCCGATAGATCCCACATTGAATTAGTATTATGAGCCCAACTGTTGAGTAAGCATTGAGCCCGGTTGCGTCGCACTCTTGTACTGTATAACTTTATTGAGCATGTGCGAAGTGGCTGTGTTTTATTGAACTGGTTGTATATCGGTTTAAAGTGTAAGTGTTTGGTTAGCGGTCTGACGGCTTTAGCCGCCTGACCGGAATTGCTCCTTCGTCAGGATTTAATCAAAACAGCGGTTCGCGCTTAATCGCTCTGAATGCAAAGGTTTAAAAACAGCCTGCCTGCGAATGCGATTGCATCATAAAAATGTTTGCCGCTATTAGAAAGATTTTACACGACTAATTCAATTTTACAAATCTCGTTGTGGTTACACTTTTGTCACCGGCAATTCGTAAATAGTAAATACCCGGTTTGAGATATTGTATGTTTACTTTATCTGAACCATTAAGATAGCCTTTCAGTACCTGTTTGCCCAGTTGATCATTGATAGTGAATGATGATTTCTTTGCGACACTTACATTGATATAACCGTTCGCAGGGTTAGGATAAATTAAGGGCAGCGTATTCTCATTAAACATAAAGTCTAACACTTCAGAGTAAGTTGTTTTTCCACTTTCATCAATCAACTTCAGGCGATAAAAATTTTTGCCTGTACTGTTATTCCGGTCATTGTAAGTGTAGCTTAAGATTTGCCCTCCGGTATTTTTGTTTTCCGCTGAATAAAGACTTAAATAATCAGTTCCATTTTTACTATGCTCTAACCAGCATGTTGTATAACTGCTGGTTTGTAACTGCCATGAAAGCGTTACCGAAGCTAGTTCTTTAAAACCTTTGAATGAAAGCAGTATAATTGGTAAAACAATATCATTGTTGTATCGGGTTAATGTAACAAATTGTTTTATTGAAAAAGGCGTCTCCGACATTTTTTCACCTGCTGTGGTAATTTTGTTGTCTGGTTGTAATATAGCGTCATAAAAGGTTGCACTGTCATTTATTACAATACCACTTTGGCCAAAAGACTGATCAAAGCTTCCATCAGCAAGCAATTTTAGTATGCATCCACTTTTTTGATAAGGGCTGATTACACCTGCTATCATTAGCGTGTTGTCTTTTTGAACAAAAAGACTGGTACCATACGAGGAAGAATTATTGGTATTAAACAAAAATTTGCCGTCGGTGCCAAAATTGGTGAATGGTTTACCTGAGGCATTGTATTTTGCAACTATTACTTGCTGGTTTAGATAACCATAATCATAGCTACCTGTTATATAGTAATTATTATAATTATCTGTTTTTATTTGATGTGGCGTTATATAATCTTCCTTTACTATACCGTTAATTCCGAAAGAACTATCAACAGATCCATCTGTATTCACCCGCATAATAAAGGATTGAGTTAGTCCCCAAAATGGCCTGCTATCACCGGCTATAATAAACTTACCATCCTTTTGTATTGCAAAACTGTAAGCACGATTGAGGTATTCTTTTTCAATAATCAGCAATAAACCATTTTTACCGAAACCCGAATCAGGTAAACCGGTTGGTTTTAACTTTTGAATCATACACCCAACACTGTCTTTTCCTTTTTCAATATAGCCACCTACAAAGATGTCTCCATTATCAGCTGTATGAATCTCTGTTGCTTCAATATTCATCCTGGAAGAAAAAATACCATTGGTGCCAAAAGTGCTGTCGATCGTGCCTTCAGGATTATAACGTATAACATTAAACTGGTAGTCAAAATTCATATCATCCGTTTCTTCCAGCGCTAAGATTTTTCCGTTCTGTAAAACTTCTATTTTTCTGAAACGGTCATCGCTGGTAGAAGAATATATACTTGTATGTAATACTATACCGTTTTTTCCAAACGTTGAATCTACTGTTCCATTAAGGTTATACCTGATAAGTACAGCGTTTCTCAGATGATCTGAAAAATCAATTGCGCCGCCTATTATTATTTTATCTGGCCCCTGCATAGCAATAGACAAAGCGGTTGAGGGTCTTTTTTCATAAACCTTGGTAAGTACTGTGCCGTTGATGCCAAATGTAATATCAGGTGTGCCGGGTTGGGCCTGAACCGTAATAGCAAAAAGGAGCAATAACAAAGTGTACAATGATTTACGTACAACGGGTAAATTAGGGTTCATGGGTCTTAAGGATTTAACGTTGGCGATAAAAATAGATTATTTAAAACTGCATAATCATACATAATTATGTGGGGCTTTATTATAAGATAGTATGCGAGGTATAATATGAATGCTGCGCACGTTATAAAACGCAACAGTATAGTGAGTAATCTGCCGGTGTCAGATAAACTGCAGCGCTACAGCCGCCATTAAAGCGGGACGCACAAGTGAGTGACACAACAGGTGATGCCATGAAAAACTGATGCATGGTGACAAAAAAAGAAGAGCCGTAACCGGCTCTTCTTTCCAAAAATATGTTGACAAGGCTATTTTGATATCCTGATGATCATATCTGCATTATTGCCGTTATCGGTGCAGACATATACATCGCCGTTTGGTGCAATTGCCACATCTCTTAAACGCCCATACTGGTGTTGGAGAAAAGCTGTTTCAGATTCTACAGCAGTGCCGGATGCATTAAGTTTTAGCTGTAATAATTTTTCATCTTTCAGCACAGCTACCAGCAATGAGTTTTTCCATTCCGCAATTGAATCTTTATCGTAATAGTCCATGCCGGAAGGAGCGATCGTTGGCGTCCATGCATATATTGGTTCTATTGTTTTATAATTATTGGCAAAGCGTACTTCGCGGATAGAATCCTGGTTTATGTAGCCTTCTATATAAGGCCAGCCATAATTGCCTTTTCTTTCAATGATGTCTATTTCATCATCAGTTGTTTGACCGTGCATAGAGCTATACATTTTACCGTTTGACGCATAAACAAGACCCTGCGGGTTACGCATGCCTGTAGCCCATACAGCATTGCCAAACGGATTGTCGGCAGGTATAGAACCGTCAAGATTTACACGAAGAATTTTTCCATTGAGGCTGTTGCGGTTTTGCGGCAATAAATAACGGTGATTGGCATCAGCCGTGCTGATGAAAAGCTTCATATCTGGCGAGATAACCAGGCGTGCACCATTGTGAATATAGTTGCCATTTTTTTTGCCAATAATACTGTCTACGAGGATTGTTGGTGAAACAAGTGTTTTGCCATCGTACATAAAACGTACAACTTTCTCAAACATGGTATCGCTTGGCGCAAGATAATTGTACACAACGTACACATATGGGTTTGTTTCAAACTGCGGGTGGAGTACCATACCCATTAAGCCATTGTAGTTAGTGGTGGTAGCTACATCTGCAATGGTTGCCACCGGGGTTACTTCACCCGTTGCAGGATTCATCCGGTTAACGTGGCCTTCCCTTTCAGTAAACCATATGTAATTATCGGGCCCCCACAAAATTTCCCATGGATAATTAAGCTGGTTATTTAATACTGCAACAGTTGGCTGAAATGATGACACAGCATTCGTAGCTGATAATGCATCTACACTTTGTGTAGTGAGGTTTTCTTTTTTACAGGCAAAAAGAATAGTGGCAAGTGCCAGGGTGGTAATTGTTACCCTCATAGGTTAAATTTTAAAAAAGGTGAGATGGAAATGTATCGTTATTGCAAGTGGCAATAAACATGCTACTTGTATCACCAAGATGATTACGAGGCTCAACCGGGAGTTTCTATTGTTGAAACGGTATATATAATTGTCTGGTGCGTTAGCACCTTCCGTGGCACCTGTAGAGAAAAATAAACAGCCTTTCATAACAGGTGTTGCATAACCGAACCACACAATAAGAATAATATAAATGCGCAATAAGAATTATAACGTATGCGGGTTACCTTTTTAAGTGTATAATAAAATCTACATATATACATTTATTGCAGTGTGTGAAGGATTATTTTAAAAATTTGTTGTGAAAAAGAATGATGGAAACGTTTTATGACTAATTTTATTTCGACGATCCTAAAAACATTAAACGTACCATTTTTTTAAGCCTGAACTATGAAAGCACTTTCCCTTGCAGTTGCAATTTTATTGCTGTCTTTTTGTTATGCCAATGCGCAGATTACCGGATGTACTAACCTTGTAAATCCTTTTTATGCTACAACACAAATCACGAAGATTTCAAACCCCGGATTGAACTATGCAAGAACGGGATATGTAAATAATGACGTCAGCTATTTGTCTGATTCTTTAAGCGGCAGACCTTGCAGTACCGGTAATACATGTGTGAACGGAAATTCTATTCTTAATTACGAAGTGTATTATCCGAATATTTCCTATTCGGACGCAAATAAATTGCCTGCGTTTGTAATGTTTCACTCTGGTGGCTTTTCTGATTGTTCCAGCAATCAAAACGGTGCAGAACAGGTTTGTATGCAGTTTGCACAGCGGGGCTATGTTGCGTTCAACATTGAATACAGAAGAGGAAGAAACGAAGATCCACAGACAAAATATACATCGGCCAGCCACTGGCTTGCGCTTTATCGCGGCGTTCAGGATGGAAGAGGTGCTTTGAGAACAATTGTGTCAAGAGAACTGGATAAAAGTCAACCTTACAGGATCGATACAAGCAGGATATTTGTGGGAGGCACAAGCTCGGGTACAGACCTTGCGTTGATGGTAGCCTATTTTACCGATGATATGATGATTCGATTGTTTTCAGGAGTTGGTGCTGTGCTTGGGGCAGCCAGCGTAAACCGATATGCCGGAAATTCACCTTATAGAATACGAGGAGTTCTCGATATGTGGGGCGGATTTCCAGTACCAACTACATATGCTGCAAACCCCGTAGATTTCATTAAACTGAGCCCTAATATTCCACCAATTATTGCATTTCACGGAAATCAGGACAAAGAGGTGAATATAAATACTTCTAATAAATTCTTTTCAGAAGGAACTGTTTATAACTCTGAAACATTATGTACCAGTAGTAAAACGTTCAGATTACCATCAAACGGAAGAAATGTCTCAGACTTTAAACTGTTGGGTTCACAAGGCTTATATGATATTGTAAAAGGGCAACTCGGCATTAAAAGTGAGCTCTATATCGACTGCGATATGGGCCACGGGTTACAACAGGGCGAGTCTGATTTTGGACTGGGTACCTCAGTGCCTAATAAAGATGTACAGGCTTATATTGTACAAAGGGCTGTTACCTTTTTTCAATATATAACAAACCCGTCTTTCCCTTCTACGCTTACGCATACCCGGTTTGTCGATTGTGTAAACCCTCGCTCCGGTTGCCTTGGCGATGCTTCAACGCTTTGCAGCAATACTGCGGTATGTCCCGCATCTGCGATTGCTGCAGTAACAGCAGAGCAGCAAGCCATCAACAAAACTGAAACCGGCGAAATAAAAATTATACAGCAGAACAAATCGGTTGTCATCAGTTTTTCGAAGCCTGCTCCGTCGTCTGTAAATGTATTCAGTATTACCGGCACACGTATGCTGTCAAGAAACATCAACGAAACACCTGTTACGATAGACTGCAGCAATTTTACTGCGGGCGTTTACATTGTACAGGTAATAAAAGACGGGCACACCATGTCAAAGAAAATAGTGTTGTAACTTTTTTTGTGAAAAAAAAAGTTTAACCAATCAGTCCCTGGTCATAAGCAATTTTCATGGCCTGGGCCTTGCTGTTGACGTGCAATTTCTGGTATATATTGGCAATGTGTTTTCTTACCGTTAGTACGCTTATATTGGTTAGTTCCGCAATTCTTTTTGCGTCGTAACCTTTTACAGTGTGCTGCAGAATTTCGGCTTCTCTTTCTGAGAGTAATGAACTTATATTGTCTGTATTTTTCTTTTCAGGAATATTTACAGAAGCATTGCTTAGCAATTGTAGTGCTTTTCTTGCAATAGCCGGGCTTAGCGGCGCACCGCCATATTCTGCAACGGATGTAATAGCATGGTGTAGCATGGCTGCACTTTCATCTTTCAGTAAATACCCGTGTGCGCCTGCTCGTATTGCTTCAAAGATTTTGTCATCATCATCAAAGATGGTAAGTACGATAAAAAAAATCTGCGGATAAAGCGATCGTGCAATACTTATCGCCTGAATACCGTCCATTTCCGGCATTTCTATGTCCATGAAAATAATGTGGGGCATCTTTTCAAGGGGCAAGCCTTTTAACTGCTCCAGGCAGTCCTTTCCATTTACTGCAGAGAAAGAAAGCTTTACATCATTAAACTGGCTTATTTTATCGGCAATGTTTTTCCGGTTTATCGATTTGTCGTCAGTTATGCCTATGTTCAATATTTTCATATGCCCACTACTTTTATAGTTCTTTAAAATACCAATTTCCACCATACACAAATGTCCATTTATTACAAGGCCTCACAATACTTAATTTGTAGTATCGCTTATTGAAATGCGGGTGCCATTACCTGCAGCGGACGTAACATTCAGCCTTATGCCTGCATCCGCAGCCCTTGCCTGCATATTACGCAGTCCGTTCCCGTCACTGGTATATTCGGCCGGTAAGCCTTTCCCATCATCTGCAACGGAGATGTTCATTACGCGGTCACTCTCTATTTTTATCATCACATTCTTTGCATTACTGTGTTTTAGGGTATTGTGTACCGCCTCCTGCACAATGCGAAAAATATTGAGTGCTTTCTGGGAACCGATACGAATATCCTCTTGTATGGCTTCTTCCACAACAATATTGATCGATTCATAACTTGGCCTAAGTTTGTTGACGTAGTTTTTCACCCGGTCACTGATGCCGGTGATGGTTATATTGTCTTTATTCAATACCCATATCGTATCCCTGAGAGAATGAATGATCTCCCTGGAATGTTGTTGCAGGTTGTGCAGTTGTTCTTCATTGCCATTAAATCCTTTATGCGCTATGCTTTCCACATCTGCAGAAATAGCAGAAGCATAAGCGCCGATATTGTCATGCAGGTCTGCAGCAATTCGTTTGCGCTCTTTCTCTTCCGCATCCAGTATTGATTGCGATGCCTGCCTTTTTTCTTCTTCTATAGCTAACCGCATTTTCAACAACTGTTTATTACGCTGGTTGCGCCACATTAAAAAAGTAATAACCGAAGCCATTACTATAAATACCAGTGAGCCATATAGCAGGTAATTTCTTTGTGCAATTTTGAATTGTTGTGCCGCAATAATATTCTCTTTTTGTTCCACATCATATTTAGTCTGTATCTCAGCAATGGCCGCTGCTTTGTTTCTTTCATATACAGAATCTTTCAGATCAATGATCTCTTCCAGCACAGCCTGGTATTCAGTAAAATTTTTATCCTCTTTCAAATAGCGTGCAAGCGCCAGGTAAAATGGTAACCGTGATGATGGCTCGGTATTAAACGTTTTGGCAGAATCTTTCGGTTTTTCCTTGTAGTCACCACGCTCCAGTTTGCTCCAGCAAAAAGCAATGGCTTTCTTTAACTGGCCCGTATTGGCGTAGAAATCAGCAATCTGAATATTGTCGTCAATAATGGCATCGGGCGTATTGTGTGCTTTTCTCCTGCACTCCTGCATCTGCTTCAATGCATCTTCCGCTTTCTCAAGTTCTCCTGCGCCAGTATACACAACAGACATAAACCTGTAGGCACCTGCAAGCCGGTCATACACTTCTATCTTTTTACAACAGTTAATGCCCGTGTTCAAATAATACAAAACCGAGTCATGCTTGTTCTCTTTGTGCAGTAACTGCGCCCTCGAAATCAATGGAGAACCTTTATACTTTTCAAAATTACCGGCACAAAAACGAAGTGATTGCTCATTCCATTTCTTTGATTCATCTAACTGGTTCAAACCCATCAGCACGTTACCGATAGAATTCGCTACACCAATAATATGCATCGTGTCTTTGTATTTTTCAACTTCCGTAAAAAGTGGGTACAGCACAGCAAGACAATCCTGTATTTTTCCGTCTGCTCCAAATGCAACTGCATTCAAACGTTTAAGCCTGAAGTAAATGCTGCGCCGGTTATCATCCGTTACAGGGTTTTTAGGAAGTTCTTTACCAATCACGTACAATGCGCTGTCCGTCCAACCCCATTGTATATAATCCTGCGCAAGCGTTAGCTGTGCAAGGCTTTTGTAAGAATCGTTTTTCGACCTTCCTGCCAGTTCCAAAGCTACATAGGCATACTTATCAAGACTGTCCTGGTTTAAATTAGAATAGTCTTCGCAGTAAGCAAGAATAGCGGCAAGTTTAGCTTCGGGCTCCGTTGTTTTATCTGCAATGCTTTTTAAACTGTCAATCTTTTTTGTTTGGGCTGTAGTGGTAAAATAAATTAGTAGCAGGAATAAAAGAGGTAATAACCGGTTGAACATATGAAGGAAGTTTTTTGGTTGTCAGCTAAAGTATTTCATGGGTACATCGTTGCGTCGCACTCTTGTGCTGAAGATAATATATTGAGCTTTAAAAACAGCCCATCCGGTCATTTCTTCATCGAATATTAATGTCTTCTCACGGTCACCGCGTTCCGGTCAGCATTACCCATAGAACAAAAAACCCCCACTACTACAAATTGAGTATTTCCTGCTTTCCGCTTTTAAACAATTTTTGAAGCCTCAAAGAATATTCAATCAAAATCATGCTTTATGAGACACGCAAAAATTTTACTCTTCATGTTCGCTTCATTGTTGCTGCAACGGGCAATGGCTGCAGAAACAGAACCAAACAACACGAGTGCCACGGCAAACACGTTAGCGGCAAACGGCAGCAATTCAGGAAAAATAAATTCCGCCGGAGACATAGACTGGTGGAAAGTTACTACAACGGCAGATGGCCGGCTTGATGTAACATTAACACCTTTATCGGGCAGGTATACATGGGTGTATATATATGATAAGAATGGTACAACCTTGCTCAACTCAAAGTACTCCAACGGCGCATTCACGTTTAGCCAGGACGGTCTTGCTGCCGGTACTTATTACCTTAAAGTAAACACCTACTACGGTACCGATACAGGAAGTTATAATATCAGCAACACACTTGTGCAACCTGCAGATGCCAATGACGCAGAGCCCAATAACAGCCGCGCACAGGCCAAAATTTTGCCACTTGCAGGAAACAGAACCGGCCACGTTGGTTATTACTACGATAATGCGAGAGATACTGCAGACTGGTGGCAGGTTACCACAAATGCAGACGGGCAGTTAAACCTTACACTTACCCAGGGCAATGGTGAATATGTGTGGATCTATTTGTTTGACAACAATGGCACAACCCTCTTAAATTCACAATACAGCAATGGCACCTTTACGTTAAGCCAGAACGGGCTGGCAGCAGGAACCTACTACATCAGGGTAAATTGCTATTACAACAACAAGTTTGCGCCATATAAATTGTCGAATACTTTAACCCTGCCTGCACAGGCAAACGATCCTGAAGCCAATAATACAAAAGAACAGGCAGTAAACCTCGGTGTTAACTCAACCGCCACCGGCCATATTGGTTATTACTACAACAATATAAGAGATACCTTCGACTGGTATAAAGTTACCATACCCGAAGATGGTATGATAGCACTTACCCTTACACCTGCTATTGGTGAATATGTTTGGGCATACCTGTTTGATAACAACGGCACCTCCTTGTTAAATTCTTCTTACAGCACCGGTAAATTTACCATCAATACAGATGGGCTGGCCGCCGGCACCTACTATGTAAGGGTAAATTGTTATTATAACAACAAGTTTGCGCCTTATACATTAACTGACAGTCTTAAAAAGTATACGAACAAAACCGACGCCGAACCAAATGGCAGCGCTTACCTCGCAAAAACCTTGTCTGCAAACCAGGCAAACAGTGGTCATGTTGGTTTTTACTACAACAATAAACGCGACACAGCAGACTGGCATAAGATAAACTACACAGGCAGTCAAAATGGAACAATGACCGTTACGCTCAATTTTGAAGATCCTTTTACCAGCGGTTATAATTATACATACATGACTATTTACAAAGACACGAATGCTGCGCCGCTATATAATACCTATACCAATGCAGGCGTGCTTACCGCTAACCTTTCCGCCTTGTCGCAGGGTTATTACTGGGTTAAAATAAGATGTTATTATGCCAGCGATTTTCAGCCTTATAGCATCACGCCTACATTTACACAAACAAAAGCCGTTATAACTGTTCAAAGTACCACGGTATCGGCAGCCTGCGACAGTGCCAGCAGTATAACATTCAGATGTACAAAAAGCAAAGCTCCATACAGGGTACAACTGTACCGCAACGGCGTGGCGTATAATGCTGTAAGAACGGTAAACAATACCGCAAATTTCACCTACACCAATTTACCTTCAGGTGTGTATTATGCCACTGTCTTTGGCGATGGCGCAACAGGCAGTGCATTCGGGCGCAGCACAAACGTCGCTTTGGTACCCATACCAACCAATACAAGAACAACAGCCATTACCAATGTACAGGCAAGGCTAAACTGGAACACAGTTACGTGCGCAAAATATTTCAGCGTTAAGTATCGTAAGGCAACAGATACCGCGTGGGTAACCACCAATACCAATGGCAATACAACGTTCCTTATTATTAGAAACCTTACCGGAGGTACACAATATTTCTGGCGCGTAGCTTCAGCCGACAGTGCCAATAACCTGTCTGCAATCGGAAATTATACCGATAGTGTTGCCTTCACTACAACCGCAGCTCTGGCGGGCAATGTTGTTGAAAGCGGTGTTACTGTAAAACCGGTACAGCAGGATAAGTTGAATGTTCGTATATATCCAAACCCTGTTACTACTGCATTTACAATACAGCTGAGCAATATGAACGCAAACAATAAAGTTTCACTCACCCTGCGCAATATGAACAGTGCAATTGTCTGGAGTAAAGCAAATGTACCTGCGGCATCTGTTAATAACAGCAAGATTGATGTAGCAGCTTTTGCCAATGGGTTATATATACTCGAAGTAAAAGATCATGCAACAAATGAAATAATAACATCAAGAATTGCCGTTGCTAAATAAACAGCATTTATGTAAACACAAAGGCTGTCCTTAACCGGGGCAGCCTTTTTTATTGCCGGCTTCATCTATCTGCAGCGGTCATTTTTTTGAGCCCGGCAGTAGTACTGGTGGCATCGCCTGTTGCGTCGCACTCTTGTACTGTAACACTCCGGGCGGCAGTTGCGGGTGTAATGGCGTATCATGTTTGCACACCTGTTATGGTGAAAAATCGCTATGTGAAAATGTCATTTGTATGGTTGATACAGGCCTGGTAAAAAAATGTGTTGATAACAATTGCAGGCAGATCTTGTGTTATATATTAGCCTTACAATAAACACAGCAAATGAAGAAAATAGCATTACTCGGTTTCTTATGTTTTTCGCATGGTGTATTTGCGCAGCAGCCTGCCGATAAATATTACCTTATTAAAGCAGGAAAAATATATGATGCAGAGAACAATCGTTTTGTAAAAGAGCAGCAGATTCTTATAAAGAACAATACCATAGAAGCCGTTGGCTCAAAAGTAGATGCACCCGCCGGGGTTGTGGTAATTGATGCAGGCAACGCAACGGTTACACCCGGTTTGATTGATGCCCACACACACTTGCTAACCATGAGCGCGCCTGGCGAGAACCTTGCTGCCGATGCGTTGATGCATGATGATGCATACCGCGTGTTAAGGGCGGCAGGCTTTGCAAAATCTTACCTCGATGCCGGGTTTACCACCATCAGGGATGTGGGCAATTCCGGGCAGTACCTGGACTGCAGGGTTTCTTCTGCCATTGCACGCGGTTATATTGCAGGTCCGGAAATGCATGTTTCAGGGCCCATTATCAGTGGTGAAGGCGGGCAGTTTTACCAGTTGCCTTTTCATGTCAAAAACCAGGTTGCTGCGCAGGAGTACAGGGTTGTAAATGGCGTGGAAGATGCAGTAAAAGCAGTAAAGGAGCATGTGAACCATGGTGCAGACCTTATAAAGATCTGTGCCAATAGTGAGCGCATCAATCTTACCCCCGACGAGATTGCTGCTATTGTAAAAACCGCACACGAGTATGGCTTAAAAGTAACTGCGCATGCCACTGCAGATCCTTTTATAAACATGGCGGTAAAAGCAGGCGTAGATGGGATAGAGCATGGCTACTATATTACAGACAGTACGCTGGAACTGATGGCCGAAAAAAATGTATACCTCGTGGCAACAGACCCATCTGCAAGGCTGATGGTGAAGTCTTATAAGCTGATGGGCAATAACAACTACACCACAGAAGATGCAAAAAAAGAGATTGCTGTTTTGCCTGAAAGAATCAACAGGGCTTTGAAAAAAGGCGTGCTTGTAGTGGCAGGGTCAGATCAGTACATAGATTATAAAGACACTTATGGAAACCTGGCCAAAGAGGCCATACTTTCTTATTACGATGCAGTGGGTGCGGCTACCGCACTGCGTTTTGCAACCTGGAATGCTGCTATTATTTTAAATGCCAAAGACCGAAAAGGAGTAATAAAAAAAGGTGCAGCGGCAGACCTTGTTATTTTCAACGGCGATATGGAACAAAACTTTGAAAAGACTTTGTATGATGTAAAAAGCGTTTTTATCGGTGGTAAGATGATTAACCCGTAAATGTTGCAATAACCACGCTGCACATTGCTGAGTTACCTGCTGCAGTACAAGTGAGTGACACAACAAAAGCTCAATAGTAGCAATGCAGCTAAGTAAACAGATACTACACCCGGCATTTGCCGGGTGTTTTTATATAAACCTGTGTGTAACTGATGAAGATCATATGAATTTTTTTTGAGCTGCTTTATATTCAGTGTAAGATTGGTTGATATGAAAACACTACTGCTTTCGGTCTTGTTGCTGTTTGCCTGCACTGCGATAACCGCTCAACAGCCTGCTGCAAAACCGGCATACACCTACAAAATAATTACCGCAAACGGCACTTACGGTTATGATATTTATGCAAATAAAAAAATGCTGGTGCATCAGCCATCTGTTCCTGGAATGCCCGGAAACAAAGGGTTTGCGCTGAGGAAAGATGCCGTGGCGGTAGCAAAGCTTGTGATTAAAAAACTTGAACAGGGTGTAATGCCGCCGACCACTTTAAAGCAGGAACTGGAAGAGTTGAAAGTATTACACGATTAATTTTTAAACACCATTATATGAAAACGCATATTGGTCTTTTATTAATGCTGCTTACACCGGGTATGTTTGCCGTGGCGCAGGATAGCTGGGTACAGAAAGCAGATTTTGGTGGAGGGGTACGTACTGGTGCTTCAGGATTTTCGCTTAATGAAAAGGGCTACGTTGGCACAGGTTTCTATGACGGTCAGTGGCTAAAAGATTTTTGGGAATACGACCCCGCCACAAATGTATGGACGCAAAAAGCAGATTTTGGAGGTGTACCACGCGAAGGTGGTGTGGGTTTTAGCATTGGCGACAAAGGGTATCTTGGTACAGGAGAAAATGGAGATGAGTGGCCGTTTACGTTTCGAGATTTATGGGAATACGATCCTTTAGCAAATGAATGGGTGAGAAAAGCAGACATACCCTTATCCCGAGGCAGATATGCAGCAATTGGTCTTGCTATTGGAAATAAAGGCTATGTAGGCTTTGGCAGTTACTTTGGGGAGTATGATCCTTTTTGCTGGGATGATTTATGGGAATTCGATCCTGTGCCTAATGCGTGGACAAGTAAGTCCCGTCTGATCGGAGGGGCAAGACGTCACGCAAGTGGATTTGTTGTCGGAGGAAAAATGTACGTTGGCACTGGTAATTTTTTTGACGAAACAAGCAGCGGAACTATTATGCTTAATTACAAGGATTTTTGGCAATACGACCCTATAGCCAACGCCTGGACCAGGAAGGCAGACTTTACACCTGGTGAGCGAACACATACTTGTGGTTTTGCATTGTCCGAAAGTGGCTTTTTTAGTGGCGGGTATGATGTTGCCAGTGCTACAAGAAAAAAAGATGTTTGGGAATATAGTACAGTTGCTGATGAGTGGATTCAGCGAAATGATTTTCCTGGAACCGGGAATTATGGTTTACTGGCGTTGGTAATTAATAAAACAGCGTACATGGGCATAAATGGACCAGAAAAAGATTTCTGGCAATACACTCCTTCGATAGCTGTACAGGATACTTGTGCTACACCATATGCTTTACAAACAATTCATGTGGCAGACACGGCTGTGTTACTTGGCTGGAGTCTTCCGGAAGACACTGTAAACGGTTACAGGATCAGGTGCGAAGCTGTTTATGCAAATGATGTGCATAAACGGACCGTTGCTTCAAATACCAGCCGTGTGCTTATACACGGTTTACTACCCGGCACAACTTACAAATGGAAAATGAAGAGTTTTTGTGCGGCCCACACAGCTGCATGGATAATCGGCCCGGCATTTACTACAAAGCGGGTACAGTCTTTTAGTGCAAATACTTCTAACGATCTGCATACTGCAACAAATGTAGTAAGCGTTACACCTAACCCGTGCAACGGCAATTTTATTGTAACACTGCATTTGCCGCAGCAAATACAACAGGCAGAGGTTTGCTTGTATAGCGCTGCCGGCATTAAAATCTGGCAACAAAAAGCAGTGCCTGTTGCAGGGTTGCTAACAGCAGGAATAAACCTTGCCGGCAACGTTGTACCAGGTGTTTATATGTTAAAAATTAATCATAATAACGGGAGTGTAAAGTGCCGGGTAGTGGTAGAATAATTTCAGGGCGCAATAAGTGTTTCCCGGTTACGTTTTGTGGGTAAAAAACTATTCCTATTTTTAATGCTTTAATAAAGCGAGTCCACAGATCATACCTAAATCCTTTATAATGAAACTGCTGATTACACTGTTTGCCGTATTTGTATGTGCCGTTAAAATCCAGGCGCAGGAAACCATTAAGTATGGAAAAATTGATGCTGCTGATTTTGATGTCACTTCTTCCATGATAAGCAGCGACGTTAATGCTATTGTTCTTGCTGATATTGGAAGCTCTGAGTTTGAGGGTAACAACAAAGGTTGGTTTACACTGGTTTTTAAACGAATAAGGAGGGTAAAAATTCTTAACCTGAATGGTGCAGATGCTGCAAACTTTAAAATACGCCTGTACACAGATAATGGTTATTATGAAGACAGGAAAAGCAAGGAAGAACTGGTCAATCTGAAAGCAACAACCTATAACCTCGAGAACGGCAGTATTATAAAAACAGAACTTGATTCAAAAACAGTTTTTGAAGACAGGCTAAGCCGTAACTGGGTAGAAAAAAAGTTTACCATGCCTGCCGTAAAAGCCGGCTCTATTATAGAATTCTCTTACACCATTAATTCAGACTATATTTTCAACCTGCAGCCATGGTATTTCCAGGGCAAGTATCCATGCCTGTGGAGTGAGTATACGGTTAAAATTCCGGATTGTTTCTCCTATGTTACACTGTCAACCGGCTATAACCCTTATACAATTAAGACTGCCAAACTTGGTGCACAGGTTTACCGCATAGAAGACATACCGTGGAAGAAGGGTGAAATTGGCTCAAATACGCCGGATGTTTTTATGATTAATGCAAATGTTGGCATCAATCGCTGGGCAATAAAAAATGTACCTGCTGTTAAAGAAGAAGATATGGTTTCCGCCACCAACAACTACATTTCTAAAATAGAGTTCCAGCTTTCAAAAACACATTTTACCACACCGCCGGAAGATAAAATGCATAACTGGCTTACCGTAAGCAAAGAGTTTATGCTACACCAGGATTTTGGCTTTCAAATAGATAATGCCACATGGTTAAAGCCGGAAGTAGATAAGTTGGTAAATGATCAAATGACTGACGATGAAAAGGCACGAACCATCTATGCGTTTGTGCGGGATAATTTTACGTGTACAGGAAACGGCGGCATCTTCCTTACGCCGGATACTTACCTGCGAACAATTTATAAGCAACGAAAGGGAACCGTAAGCGACATCAACCTCATGTTGACTTCCATGATAAAGCAGGCTGGTATAAGAACAGATCCTGTTATCCTAAGTACGCGTAATCACGGGTTTGTGCATCCCGTGTACCCCATACTGGATAAATACAATTATGTAATAACGAGGGTTAAAACAAATGATCATACTTATTTGCTTGATGCGAGTAACAGGTTCCTGGGTTTTAACAGGCTCTCAAAAGACTGTTATAACGGTCTGGCAAGAGTGATAAGTATAGATACAGCAACGCTTAAGCTTTATGCCGATTCTCTGAAGGAAACAAGTTACCAGTCATTGTTTGTAATTAACAATGAAAGTAAGAATGGCTACTCAGGTACTTTTTCAACAACCTACACGTACGATGAATCTGTGAACCTTCGAAGCACGTTGTCCTCTCAGCAAATAGGCGACTATATTAAAAATTTTGCATTAAGGTTTCCACAGGAGATCAGGTTGTCAGACGTAGCTTTCGATTCTCTGCATGCATACGATGTGCCTTTAAACATGCATTACAATTTTGCAATTGATTTTAATAATGCAGAAAGGTTATACATCAATCCGTTGTTTGGAAATGCGTTAAAGGAAAATCCCTTCAAAGGAGATTCCAGGCGCATGTTCCCCATTGAAATGCCTTATTGTACGGATGATGTTTTTACAGTAAATATGGAAGTACCACAAGGTTACAAAACGGAAGAACTGCCAAAGTCTGCAAGAATCAATCTTCCAGACAATGCAGGGTTCTTTGAATACATTATACAGCAATCAGGTGAGCGTATACAATTGAAGTCACGCATAAAGATCGATAAAACAGTGTACGGAGCAGAAGATTACGAGATGCTGAAAGATTTTTACAGCAACATTTTGAAAAAGCAAAGCGAGCAGATCGTGTTTTATAAAAATACGCAGTAGTGTATATAATGCCGGCATTAAACGGCCGTTAAATTGCAGCGTGCAGCTTTTGTTTAAAGTATAAAAGTGTTTTCTTTATCCAAATTATATACGTATCATGTCAACCTACCATTACCCTCCCTCACCGGCATTTATCAATGCCGAAAAACTGCAGCCTTCACCCGCTTTTCGCAAACAGGTAGCAGGTGTTATTACTTCAATCATTTTGTTTCTGATCGTTTATTTACTACTCGTTGCGGCATCAATTGGCCTTGCCATTATTTGTTGTTTTATCGGTATTAAGATCATTGTAACAATACCAAAGTTCATCACCATTATCCTTGGCCTTGGCCTTGTGGCCGTGGGTATTTCTGTTATTTTCTTTTTGATCAAGTTCATCTTTGCTGTTGCAAAAAATGAAAACCCCAACAGGATCGAAATAATGGAAAGCGATCAGCCGGAATTGTTCGCATTTATCAGGAGACTGAGCGAAGAAACCAAAACACCTTTCCCTAAAAAAATATACCTCTCACCAGATGTAAACGCATGCGTGTTTTATAATTCCAGTTTCTGGAGCATGTTCTTCCCGGTTCGTAAAAACCTCGAAATTGGACTGGGCCTGGTTAACAGTATTAATATCAGTGAGCTGAAAGCTGTGATAGCGCATGAGTTTGGGCATTTCAGCCAGCGCAGTATGAAGCTGGGTGTTTTCACCTACAATGTCAATAAGATCATTTACAACATGCTGTATGAAAACAACAGCTATACTTCTTTTTTAAATGCATGGGGCAACCTGCATGGGGTACTGAGTATTTGTGCAATGATCACCGTTAAAATTGCTGAAGGCATACAGTATATATTGAGGGCTATGTATACACTCATCAATAAAAATTACCTGGCGCTCAGCAGGGAAATGGAGTTTCATGCAGATGCTGTTGCAGCAAGTGCCGCCGGTGGAAATAATGTAGTGAGCGGGCTCAGCAGGATTGAAGTGGCCGCCGGTTGTTACAATACGGCGCTGAATAAGGCAGGGGAGTACCTCAAACAGCAGAAGGTCATTAAAAATATGTTCGAAGGTCATTATACCATTTACAATGAAATGGCCTCGAAGTTTAAACTGCCTGTAAAGAACGGCTTACCAGAAATATCTTTTGCTTTTGTAGATTCCTTTTCTTCTTCCAGGATCAATTACAAAGACCAGTGGGCAAGCCATCCTGAACTAAAAGAAAGAAAGCAACACCTTGATCTGTTAGATATGAATGTGGCAGCAGATGAAACAACTGCATGGAATGTATTCAAAGATAAAGATGCCTTGCAGGAAAGCCTTACCGTTAAATTGTACCAGCACGTTCCTGGTAGCGCAGGCATGCAGCTTATAGATACAAACAATTTTAACCAGGATTACCTGCAGGAGATAGAGCAATACGATCTGCCCGAAGATTATAAAGGTTTTTACGACAGGCGCTACATCGAAACTGCTGACTGGGATTTTGATGAACTTACACAGAGAAACAGTGCGTATACATTTGAGCAGCTTTTCAATGAAGCCAACAGCCGGTTGCAGGCTTTTATCAATACCTGTACCGCAGACATTGAAACAGTAAAAGCCATCAAAGAAAAAAAGATAGCGGTAAAAACATTCGATTTTGATGGTACAAAATACAACCGGGAAGAATGTGATACCGTATTGGAAATACTCGAAAAAGATCTGGCAGCTAAACAGGCTTTGGTCAAACAGTTGGATAAAGAAGCATTCGTCTTTTTTTATGCATTCACCACAGAGCTCGATGTATATTACCGGTCATACAAAGCGATTGAGATTAAATACACACAACTCACACAGGTGGTAAATAATCTCTTTGAAATACTCAATCCATTTTACCAGGGCGGTCTTTCTATAGAGCAGGTAAACGATGGCATTAGCCGGCTCAAAGACAACCATGAAATCCAGCTCAAAAAATGGTTGCAATTATTGGTGGATGAAGAAATGATCACTACGCAAAATAATCCTGCACTGCACGAAAAAATAATAGCCTTCCTTTCGAAGCAGTACGCTTACTTTCACGATGGTTCGTTCAGGAATGATGAGTTGAATGAGCTTACAAATATTGCTGTGGAAGCTACTGATGCGTGCAACGATCACAGATTCCGTAAATACAAATTGCTGTTGCAGCAGCAGCTCGATGGTTATTATAAAGCTGCAGGAAACACTGCATTGTCTGCTTAGAAAATACCTGCCTGTGTTGGTCATCACTCGTAGCTGTGCCGGTGTTTTTTAGTTGGGTATCAGCAGTAGTATTTCATGGCATCGCCTGTTGCGTCGCACACTTGTACGGAGGGATGTGTGTCAGCTGTTCCATTATTATTTCGTACACGTGTAGTCTTAGACAGGCCCACATATCTTCCAAACATTGAGGTAATACTTCCCATATATGAGGGAATGATTTCCAAACGCAATTCTTTAATTGGTCATTTACGCAACGGCATAATTATGGTTGGTTATTCTTTAAAATATTTTATGGACATAATTATTCAACACCTTGGATTTACTGCAAGCGAAACACTTGATGCATTCATTCGTGAAAAAGTAAATGCGCTTAAGAGTGATAAAATTGTGAGAGCTAATGTTACATTATATTTTGCTTCAGAAGGTAATCCTGACAACCAGGTATGTGAAATAAGGCTTGAAGTGCCGGGTAACGATTATTTTGTAAAAAAAGGTAATGCTCATTTTGAAACCGCAGTAAGCGAATGTGTAGATATCCTTCAAAATAAGTTAAAGAAGCAACGCGACATAAACATAAGCCAGCGGCATGCCGATGAGGGTCTGATTCAAGACGAATTACTTGCCAACCAAAACGACGATGAAGAAACTGAGTTGGAAGATGTGGTAAAATAAATCAACCTAATTGTTGTGAACCTGTAAGTATTAATTGCTTGCAGGTTTTTTATTGTAATAGTACCAGAAAGCAAGAGATTCATTATAGTATAAAGTCAACGTGTACATGCTCCGTTAACCAAACACCATTAGCTGAAAGATAAAATGCATAACCTGCTGCAAACATTTCACCGGCTTTTATTTCCAGTATAATTGGTTTACCTCTTCGCTCAGCAACTTTTGTGGCGGTTGTTGTATCTGCGCTTAAATGTACATGATGCCGATTCATTTTTTGCAAACCATCCTTCATGATTGATGCAAGAAATTTTTCGACCGTGCCGTGGTATAAAATGGCCGGCGGTTGTTGTTCTGTATAACCTAATTCAACCCCAACTGAATGACCCTGGCTTGCTCTTATTTTGGTGCCATCCTCATTGAATGCAAAACGTTTTTTGTTATTGGTATCTACAATGTGTTGCAGTGTAGCGAAATCAATATTTACATGATGCTCGTTAAGTCTTTGAATGAGTTCATCAACATTTGCATAGCCGTTTTCATCTAATACAATTCCATATTCTCCTGGTTTGTGGCGAAGAATATAGGAGAGAAGTTTGGAAAGATGAGTGGTTTGGTTTTCCGTGAGCATAATTGAATCTCTTTGAACAGAATAAATTCATTTGTATAAGTGTTGTTCACTTTTATATAATTTCCGTCGTTTTAAATAAATATCATAGTTCATTATTCTTTTTGCATTGTCACTGTAGCCATTGTGTTGTACAACTACCATAGGATTACATACAAAAAACCGACCTTTATTTTTCAAACCTCTGTCTATATGATATTGTTCATCGACAGATAGGAAAGTGTCAAAAAATCTTTCATGAATTATATATAGCATAGTTCCTGAAAAATCTTTTACAGAATTGTCGTTTTCTATGCTCCCCCCATACAATACCGCCTAAGTAAAGATCAAAATCATTTGGGTCTTTCTTTAAATAGAAATCAAACGCCCCAACATCTGTAAACTTTATGTCATCATCTGCTATAAGTATAGATGTTAATTTAATAGATTTCGCATATTGCACTATTTGTTATGAGCCGAGGAAATATTTTTTAATTGTACTCTCCTGATTGGCAATTACTTCCTAGATTTTTAAGTCGGCAATATTCTAAAGCTTAAGTTCGTTTTGAAACACTTCAAGACGATCTATCTTTTTTGGCAAATAAATAATGTTGATTTTCAACTAGAAAGGTTTGATTAATCCTCAATTCGCAATTCGCAATTCGCGAATTGCGAATTGTTGTATATATTTGATGAATGAGAAAGCATAATGGGATGCGTCCCCAGGATATTCCTATTTTATTAAAAATAGTTTCTTTGGGAAAAACTTTATGGCAGGCAAAAGATCTTGCTCAAACGTTATTTATAAGTTCGTCTGAAGTATCGGAATCTCTAAACAGAAGTTCTATAGCCGGACTCATTGATTACAATAAAAAAAGAGTGAACAGGCAAAGTCTGCTTGAATTTCTCGAGCATGGCATTCACTATGTTTTCCCTCAGCAACCAGGCAGTATGACTAATGGAATTCCAACAGCACATTCCCATCCATATCTGCGACAATTTTTTGATAGCGATGTATTTTATGTTTGGTCAGACCTTCATGGAAAAGAAAGAGGATTATCAATCGAACCTTTTTATCCAAAACAAGCTTCGGCTGTCAAAAATGATGAAACACTATACAAGCTACTTGCTTTAGTAGATGTAATAAGAGTAGGAAGACAAAGAGAAATCAATCTGGCTGTGAAAGAACTTTCAAAAATATTATTATCATGAGCAATCATAGGAATATAGTTCGGATAAAAGCTGTGCATGGTGCTCTAAAAGACTTAAGAAAGGAAGTCGTTTTTGTTGGCGGTGCTACGGTCTCATTGTATGCGGATAGAATGGCAGAAGAGGTAAGACCAACTGATGATGTTGATGTGCTTATAGAATTGTGGACACATAGAGGTTATGCGGAACTAGAAGAAAAGTTGCGTAGCATTGGATTTACGAATGATCAGGAATCTGGAATTATTTGCAGATTTACAATTCAGGGCATTACAGTTGATGTAATGCCAATTGAAAAAAGTGTACTAGGCTTTTCAAATAAATGGTATCCTGAAGGATATAAAAATGCCATAGACTACGAAATAGATGATCATGTAGTAAAAATTTTTAGCGCTCCATATTTTATTGCTTCTAAACTTGAAGCTTTTAAAAGCAGAGGTAAAAATGATGGGCGTACTAGTACTGATTTTGAAGATATTGTGTTTGTCTTCGAAAACAGATTTTCTATATGGGAAGAGTTGAAGCAATGCAATGAAGCAGTAAAGGAGTATCTAAAGAGTGAATTTAGAAATTTCCTTAACAGTCCTTTGTTTGAAGAATGGATTGATGCACATGCTGGATATGGATCACCACCTGCGACTTATTATATTACGGAACAACTTAAAGAGTTTGTAAATACTTAAATAAGAAGCAGATGTATGTTGAGTAGAATATCCAACAGTTCCAGTGTGTGACGCAACCGCAGCTTAATAGCACCACTACAGCTTAGTACATAAAAAACATACAACGCAAAATTATTACGTTGTATGTTAAACATCATTCCCCTTCCACTACATCTCTTTTATTATTCTTTCTTGTACGGTTGGTTTCGGCGCCGCACATCTTTACAATCTTTGGCGTAAACTTGCCCACCACATCAACCAATGCTTTCTGATGTTGCATCACCACTTCAATATCCTTGTACGCAAATGGCGCTTCATCTAAACCGCCGCCGAGCAATTTTACATGGTGTTTGGCGAGTTCTTCTTTGAGTGCATTGTTCGTAATGTTTGCCATGGCTTGTGTGCGGCTCATCTTTCTACCGGCACCATGCGATGCAGAGTTGATGCTCGCTTCCTCGCCCTTTCCTTTTACAATAAAGCCGGGCGCCGTCATGCTGCCGGGAATAATACCCAACACATCTTTACCGGCAGGCGTGGCTCCTTTGCGATGCACAATTACTTCCTTGTTATCATACCTTTCTTTCCATGCAAAGTTGTGGTGATTCTCCACCATCGTTATCGGCTTGCGGCCTAACTGTTTTGCAATCTTTTGGTGTATGATGTGGTGACAGGCACTTGCGTAATCACCCGCAAGGTTCATAGCCAGCCAGTATTCCATGCCTTCTGCTTCATTAAGCGTTAACCAGGCAAGATGCTTTGCTTCCTGTGGTAAACGGCGTTTGCTCATGGCAAGTTTTGTATAATGATTGGCGATGTTGGCGCCCAATGCACGTGAACCGCTATGCGTTAAGAATCCAACGTAGGTGCCTGCGGGAACATTCAGCGTAGCATCTGTTGCCGGCACATCAACAATGCCAAACTCAGCAAAGTGATTTCCGCTTCCTGATGAGCCCAACTGTTTCCATGCACGGCCATGCAGGCTCTTCAACAGCGGCATTTCGTAGAACAGTGCATTATCCATTACTGCATGATCTGCTGCATGCTGAAACATTGCACCGCTGCCAAACAAAGTAGCTTCACCAAGTTCACGTGTAAAGAACGCCTCACGCTGTGTAAGGTCTTTTACGTCTATATCAAAAATGCTTAAACACATACGGCAGCCAATATCAACACCAACGCCGTAAGGAATAACCGCATTCTCTGTTGCGAGCACACCACCAATCGGCAAGCCGTAACCGTGATGCGCATCGGGCATTAAGGCACCTGCAACTGCCACCGGCAATTTGGCTGCACTGTACATTTGTTGCAAGGCGCCCTGTTCAATATTGTCTGCACCAAATATGTTGAAATGCACACCTTCATTGTTCAGCGAAATTTCAGCGCCGTCTGCCTTTTCTTTTGGCAATAATTTTTCTGCAATTGGTTGCAGTGTTTCATGCGTTGCATAATCTTTTGGCGATTGTAACACCGCCTTTAAAATATCAAACGCTGCTTCTTTTGTGTGATGTTTAAAATGTTTTTCCATCACGTTCATCGCCACGGGAATTACAGGGCTTTCGGGGTAGCCGATAGCACGCAATTCTTTGGCTGTTATTTTTAGCCTGCTCATTATTAATTTTTATTTTTTGCCATAGATGAAATTTTTTCAAAAAAATCTATGGACACATTTTCTTTAAGATAGTTCATCACTTCTTCATCATTAGCCTCACTGGTGATTGGATTTTGTTCAGCATATTTTCTCATTTCTTCATATTCTTTTGGTGGGATCATAGAAAGTTGTTTTACAAGCTTAAATCTATCCTTCGCCATACTTCTGATAACACTTACCATTTTTTCGGTAATGATTTCACTTGGAGCTTTATATGTGCCGTGAATAAATGAAGTGTAAAGACTATAGTTTTTATAATCGTTTATTTCTTTAGCAGCTCCTATTTCCAGGAGCATATGTTGTAGTATCTCTTCTCCTTTTGATTTATTATTATTCTTAAACAATTGAATAGCCCAAAGAATACTTATAGATCTGGCTTTTCCAGCTTTCTTAAGGTGGTCTTTAAAATTTTCTTTTAGTTTTTTCTGCCCTTTGCTGTCTTTGTATGTTCCAAATAACAAACTTTCATAAATATCCATCGCTTTCCCTGCTTCCTCAATAGCTAACAGATATAAAGCATGTGCTCTTGGTAATCTAACATAATCCAAAAGCAAATCGGCATCTGAAATCAAATCTTCACTATTTGAAATACTTTTTAATACTGCAATGAGTAAATCGTTCTCGCTAAAATTCATCATTAAATTATTTAATGAAAACAAATAAAGTTACCTGAGCTTGAAATGTTTTATGGCATCGCCTGTTGTGTCACTCACTTGTACGTTTGGAACTGTGAGGAGCAAGATTTTCAATTTCGTCTATAAAAGACATCGTTTCGTAAAGTTTGTTTTGTATTAATTCGTCTTTTGGATATAATGAATTCAGAATTACAATGATAAACATTAACGATTTAGGAAAAGCTGTAACTGCTTTATCAATATTGGCAAGTTGATCCGCTGGTTTTATTCTTGATAGTCCATAAAACATGTTACCAAAGTGATCATACTTTGAATAAAACAAATAAGCGTCATAAATACTTTTATAGCTTTGTAATTCCCTAGAAGTTAATAATACATTGAACATCTGTTTAGGGCTTCTAAAATTTGTCATCTTAATAATAGGTTTGCTTCCGTCAAATGAATATTCTTCAAAACAAGATGGATTCATTTTGACTAAGTTTTTGTACATGTTAGATAAAACTTCTTGTGGCAATCGATTTTCTAGAGTTTCAAAATAATCCAAAGTGTTTCTCACACTATCACATAGCATCATCAATGTAAAATTTTTTAATTCTTTGTAGCAGGTTTGTGGATCTTTTAGGTTTTTCCCGTAAATATCTAATGCGTTTAGAACAATCAAATAATCGAGCAAAACTGCTCTAAGTATAATTCCTGAACCGTAATCGACCTTGGTTTTTTTGTAAAAATTAAACACCAATATCTTCAAACTTTGTGAAGCAAAGTTTAGTCTGTCAAGTATGCACATACAAAACATTGTTACTTCGTCTAATTCATTTTTATGAAAATGTTCTGTAACTTCATCGGCTTTTTTAATTACAAAATCTAGTCTTCTAAAAATATTCTCCATAAACGTCTATATTTTATTCGTCATCTATTATAACAAAATTATTTAGTTATTTACCCACTCGCATTTTATCCTCTGCACTATAATTTTCGCTTACACAAATACTCATACTTTCAATAGTTATAAAATTTGTTCAATAAAGTTCCCTTAGTACAAGTGTGCGACGCAATCAAAGCTTCATAGCAGCACTGCAGCTAAGTACATAATTATACTTTTAAAAAATACAGGGTAATAGGCGAAAAGCGTACGCTGCTCTGCCACTGAGCTACAGGCCCATTTATTTTGTTATTGGTGGACCTGGCAGGACTCGAACCTGCGACATGCCGAGTTATGATTCGAAGTAACGCTGATCTACGACACCTGTAAAGAATTGAATGATGTAACAAGGTAACAAACGAAAAGTGACTATTGTTATTTGCTTAACCGCTTAGCTACATTTCGATATTTCGAAATGACAGGATTCGAACCTGTGTAGAATAATCCACGAAGTAACACTTCTCTACGACACTTGTTTGTATAGTAGGCAGGGCTCGAACCTGCAGCCTCTTCGTTCCAAACGAAGTATCCACCCAATTGGAATGCTGCTATATAATTATATCGGTTATAAACGCATAGTGGCTTTAGATTTTCAGTCGAAGTATCACTGTGCTACGACACGCTGCAGTTTTAAAAAGGGCGATAAAGCAATAAGAGTTGTGGATTTGAACCACGGGTCCCGAAGACCTTACCGAAGGATCTCTCACTTACGGCACCTTTTGTTTAGGGTAAACTCTACGCACCAAAAAATTGAGAAGGGTAACAGCCAACAAGAGCTTTCGTTTGCTTTTTATACAAACGGTTGGATTCGACCAACGATGGCCGCGAAGTACCTCTCATTTACGACACCTTTCAATAAAATAATAAGGAGTAACAAGCGGGTTGAGCAACGGGAACGCTGTCATGCGGAGGAGTTGCACCTCTTCTGAATTGCTTCAGAATCCTTCCCTGAATTGGAGACGAAGTAACTCATCCCTACGACATCCTTACAATCAATTATATCTTCAAAGAACTTTTTTAAAAAAGTAGTATCCTGTTTTTGAAACAGGACACTACTTGTATGCAACCTGCATTAGTCAATTGTTATGCTGTTGATCTTCGTCAATGCATCGCTTCCCTTTTCAATTGCAGCGAGTATATCAAAGATCTTATCGCTCCATCCTGCCACCAGGAATACATCATCACGCACAATGTTCAGCGGAGTGTTTCCGTTACCAGCCAGGTCAAACAAATAGAGTTTTGCTTGCGGCGCTATATGCTTGTATTGTTTCCACAAACCCGCAATAGTCTCACTTGTGTTATTGCTGTTCCACAACTGGCAGTCTGTAAACATCATCACTTTATCAACCGCTTTTTTACGCCGCAACAGGTCTTTAATAACAAGGTAACCATTGGTGCTGTAACCAACTTCTCCTTCCCGGCGGTAGAATGCATCAACATTTGCCAGAATATTTTTCTTTGGCACATTCATCACTTTCCACGTATCTCCAAACATACCTGTGATGACATTTTCACAACGGTTTTGCAGCAACATGGCCAGCATTAAACCAATATCATAGTTCTGTACTTTGCTTTTTGAACTTAGAGCTTGTTGCATGCTTCCGCTTACATCTGCTGCAATTACAACTCTGGTATCAGCATCATATCCGGCAATGTTGGCAGCACTAAATGCTACTGCATCTTCCAATGCATCCAGCACTTTAGATACATTGCCATTTCTCAGCTCTTTCAATTCACGGTATGCGCTCAAAAAACGAAACGGTAATTGTTTGCTGTTTGCTACCGCTTTTTCGTTAGCAATATAATCGCATACTTTTTTCAATGCTTCTTTACTTACTGCTGCTCCCAATATATTGCGCAGGTTACGCAATGTGGCCATGTAACCAAGTTTGTTGCTAAAGATCAGTTCTTCCCATTTTGTACGAAATGCTGCCTGCTTTACTTCAGCAGAATCAAACTTTTGCTGGCCCAGTGCACTCAGCTCAACTTCCCATGTATAGGGTGCCTGCAATTCATCTTTCACAATTTTATCAAACAACGCCTGCTGTGCGTCATCTTTTGCTTTAGGGTGCACCAGGAACAGTGCATCTCTTAGTTTTACACTGGCATCCCGGTTGTATTTGGCAAACTGGTATTCATCAAATTTGTTGAAAGCTGCTGCCAGGCCTTTTTGCAATTGTTTGCTTAGCCTGTTTAGTTGCTTTACATTATCTCTTCCGTTTGAAAGTGAGTAATAAGAAAGCAATTCAGTTACTTCATCGGCCCGTTGTACTACACGATTGGTAAGCCTGCTTACCAGGTCGTTACCATTGTGTCTTTTTGCAAGTTCTACAGTAAGCACCAGCGGTATGCTGCGCAGGTACATTGCTTCCCGAGCATATATAGCCAGTTTAGCTACAAATTCCGGGTCATTCTTTTCTATCAGGTCGCAGATGCGTTGCAGCCTGCTGTCTGCAGTTTCATAAAACTGGTTACTCAAAGAGGCTGTTACAACAGCAGTGTATAATTCCATTGCAGGTGTAAGTACAAATGCTTTTGCGCCTTCGTAGTTGGTGGTTTCTTTTACTGCGTTTTTAATTCTGAAATTGAATTTCATAATAGCCTCCTTTGTTGTTTTTGGTTATCTGCTGCAACACTTTGTGCATCTTTCGTTGTGTCACTCACTTCATCGTTCGGTTCTTTATGCAGCAAACGCGAAGATCGAAGCGAAGTTTTGGCGTTGTAAGCAGTTATTTGCTTTGACCATACAAACCTCTGAAGTAACTGTGCAATCTTTTTGCACAGTAAAAATTATTTTTTATTTTTCTCAAAATTTTTTTCATGCCGGTAAATCGCAATGCCCTGATACGCTACCGCACAATTGACAAATGCCTGCAAAACCGCCGCCGCAAGTGGACCATCGAAAACCTTATAGAAGCCTGTAACGACGCACTTTTCGAGTATGAAGGCATCGATAAGGGTGTGAGCGTTCGCACCATACGACTTGATCTTAATGCCATGCGCAGCGACAAACTGGGTTATAATGCACCCATCATCGTTACAGACAAAAAATATTACAGCTACGAATACCCCGGTTATTCCATCACCAACATCCCACTTACCACCCAGGACTTGAGTATTCTGCAGGAAGTATCTTACCTGTTGAAGCAATTTAAAGGTTTCAGCCACTTTAATGAGGTTACAGAAATGGTGAACAAACTGGAAGACAAAATATACAGTGAACAACATCAGCAAACACCTGTAATAGACTTCGAAAAAAATGAATTGCTCACCGGTATTGAGTGGCTCGATGGATTATACAAGGCTATTATTAATAAAACAACTGTAGTATTAACGTACCAGTCTTTTAAGGCCAGGCAGTCTAGCGACATTTTATTTTATCCATATCTTTTAAAAGAATACCGTAACAGGTGGTTTGTACTGGGGATGAACAAAAAAGGAAAAGAGATTGCAACCTTCGCGCTTGACAGGATACAAATGGTTACCACTGCAACCCAAGAACCATACAAAGCACATAAGAACTTTGATCCGCATACCTACTTCAAAGATATTGTTGGTGTAACCCGCAATGCAGCCGATAGCCCGCTGCATATCGAGTTCCTGGCAGACTATCACCAGGCCCCTTATATAAAGACCAAGCCTGTTCATCCGTCGCAAAAAATCGTGGAGGAACGAAAGGATGGTGTAGTGTTCAGCATCGATGTTATACCAAACTTTGAACTGGAACGCGAACTGATCGGCTTTGGTGAAGGGCTGAAAATTTTATCTCCCGCTTCATTTATGCGTCGTATCAGGAGACGCATCAGGTTGATGCATGAAGTCTACTTTAATGAAGAGCCGGGTGTTGGCTAAGACCGGATCTTTATAAACATTGTATCGCCCTTGCGCCATTCATTGCTCATGGTGCGAACTACAACGCTTACATTATTTGCCAACACCTGCAATTCATAAAAACTGCCCCGAAAGCTCATTTGTTCAATTACGCCTTTTACGCCTTCTGCGGGGTTTTTACTTAGCACAAACTCTTCAGGCCGCAGCATTACCGTTTTACCATTTAATTCAATGCCAAATACTGCAGCATCGTTGGCAGTAAGCAAATTGTACCTGCCAAACATACCTGCTACATATTCATTTATCGGTGTGTGATAAATTTCTTCCGGCGCTCCCTGCTGAACGATCTTTCCTTCCTTCATTACAATAATTTCATCTGCCCATGATAAGGTATCGTGCGGGTCGTGCGATGTTAAAATGCAGCTTATCTGGAAGCCGTCCGTCAGTTCGTCCAATACGGTTTTCAATATATCTGTATGTATGGGATCAAGATTGGAAAACGGTTCATCAAGCACCAGCAGCACCGGTTGTTTTACCAGCAACATACAAAGTGCAATGCGCTGTTTTTCGCCACCGGATAGTTTATTGGTTCTGCGCCTGAGCAGGTGTGTGATCCTGCATATGTCAAAGAGCTTACCAGCGTTCTCTTCGCTGAGCTGGTTGCCAAACCATACGAGTTCTTCCACATAATAGTTATTGAGCAACTCGTAGTGCTGCGATAGGTATGCAATTTTTTTGTGCCCGGGCAATAATTGTTCCTCAGAACCGGCAACTTTTTTTGCTTCAAACAACACTGTTCCGCTATCAGCCTGCCCATGCCCGCTGATGATCTTCAGCAAAGTTGTTTTGCCTGCTCCTGATTCTCCGGTAATGGCAATTTTCTGTAATGGCTGTTGCTCAAAACTGATATCATCCAGCAGGATAATGTCATTCACTTTTTTACTGATATGTTGTACCTGTAGTAATGCCATGCGCCAAAAATAACCAATGTAGCATTGCAAGCTGCAGCATTCACTATTTGATGTTACACAATGCCCAATAGTATTGTTGCAGTTGAAGTGAGTGACACAACAAAAGCTTAATAGTAGCAATGCAGCTAAGTTCATTACAATTATTTTCACAGATACTGGTTTACAGTCAATGCATTTTCCTCCGCCCAGTTCAGCATATATCTTTTCACTTCGTCAGACACAGGTCTGTTCATTTTTCCTTTTGCCTGAACGATCTTTCCTGAGGAAAGATTCACCTCAACTGTTGCCAATCTTTCCAGCAATACATTCCCGACATATTTTCTCATAGAAAAAATAGCAGACCTCCCTTGCGAACAATACAATGCATAAGACGCTACGCAATGTTTCATTGCCTGTCCTTCGGCAGATAATAGCTTAGATTCAGTAAGTTCTTCCAGCACCAGCACTTCTTCTTTCTTTTTTATCCTGAATCCTTCAATGCCACATGGTTTCCAGCAAAGACCAATATTTTTTATGTGTTTGAACCTGTTATGCCATACATCGCTTTGCCTTAACAAAGACTGCAGTGTTCTTCCTTTCAAATGATAATTCACATGCTGTTGTTTCGCGTCTCTTACATAATCAATCAGCTCGGTTAGTTTTGCAAGATTGAACATACCTCCGTGTATAACAATTTGTAAAAACGCCTGCCAGAAATCTTCATCCGCATAAGGCTTGTATCCCAACCATGATGCTACTATTCTGTTTGCCAGTCTTTCATCTCCACCCAAACCTCTTACCTGTGCCCAGCGTATTGCTTCCTGTATGGTGAAATTACCAGGTGCAATTGTGAAATAATGCCCCATTTTTTGAGTAAAGGGAATGGGCATATCTTTCAGTTCTTTTACTTTTCGGCCATCACCCAGGTGAATAAACCAGTTTATAAAAAGCTTATGCTTCTTCTCGAAGAATGCTTTGTACAGGAACTTTGGAACGCTGTAGGCGCAAAACAAAAAGTCAGCAAGTTCATGCAATTGCATCAAAGCGTTTTTAGATGTTGGTTTCCAATCAAAAATATTTTTCCGCCAGTAAGCTTTAAACTTCGCCATATTTATTACCGCTTCTATATGCTCTTCTGCCACAATTAATGCAGAAGTTTTATCTAGATGGATAAACACATCTCTCAGCAGGATTTTGGTGTCTTTACCTGCAGTAGCAAAACATTCACTAATCTTCCATATCCTTTTATCTGTGCCAAAAAAGGCATTCAGCTTATCGCCTGTATACAATTGCATTATCACTTCATCAAACTTCTTGAAGCGTTTATTGGAATAGCGTAACGCCTCTTCCAATAATTTTTCTTTTTCTAAGTGTAAAAGCAGTTGCTTTTCTCTTTGAATCTTAGATGTCTTTCCCATAGTAGTAAGTTTTTACATCGCCTTGTAGCTGTTAATTTTTCAGTTCTCATTTTCTGTGGTAAAAACTGAACAGGACTGATCTTTCTCATTTTTATTTTTTATAGTCGCTGCGCTTTACATGCAGCACCTTGTTAATAATTACTGTACTATCTTATTCGCACAGCTGCTGCTGGCAAATGCGTAAGGTTTAGCTTTAAATCCAAAGCCCATTCCCATGATGTAGCCCATCGCTTCTTTCAAAGCATCATTACTTTTAAAGTTGGGGTTCGTATTAATGTCTGCATGCACTTCCATATCAACATTAAATGCAATAAACAGATCACATAACCTGAAGGCAATGTCAATGCTTCGTGCAACTTCTTCCAGCATCCTTTCTTTAATGGCCATTTTCCGCTGTACCATTTCGTTGTGTATGTACATAAAGCCGCCTTTGCCTTTGCGTATAAAAACGATCACTGTTGCAAACTCAATCTCACTGCCTTTTCGCTGACTGTCTGTACCAATACATACACGCAGCGCGTGGCCATTTTCTTTTTCAGTTATCAGCATCTGCCTCACTTCTGCCTCAATCGGCTGCCTGATCCTTCTTCCGTCGAGCCGCCGCCATTGTTGCTGTTCCATTGTTATCGGTTTTAGTTGAGTTACCAGCATTTGTATTTAGTTGCACTAAATGCTTTATTTATTATTGTTTCAGCGGTAGCATTTCATGGCATCTTCGTTGTGTCACTCACTTGTACTTTCTGTTAATGTGGCAACTGCAGCGATCACTGTAGTTGCAACACCTGTTTTATAGTCGACGTATAGTGCAATACAGGTGTGGACGAAGCCGGGTTCGAACCGGCACTGTTGCGGCTTCAACGCAATGCTCTGCCAATTGGAGCTATTCGTCCGTTGTATGTGCCATCACCTGTCGGCTTAGAAAGGCTTGAACTTTCATCATCGCTGTCGGAGCGTAGCATTTTCCATTGAGCTATAAGCCAGCCTCTGTGCGACTTTCAGATTCGAACTGAAAACATCCGGCTTATGTTTACCTCTCATTAAGCGAGGAAGCAGGATATGTTACCGTTACACCAGGCCGCATTTTTTTTATTGGTTGACTCCGGGGTCCGAACCCTGTTCTCCACATGCACAGTGTGGCACTTTACCACATAAGCTAAAGCCAACATAAAAAAAGCCCGGTCCATTTTACATGACCGGGCTATACCTCCTTTACTGACTGCATCAGCAAAGCTTGTTATACCTTTCCGGTCGTTTATGTTTTTTCCTACATATCATCAAGATCATAAAAGGATTATTGTATATATAATTTGTTAATCGTCATTTCCCAGGCACATTGTTACAGACTTGTCTCATTAGTATTTTGCTATTACACATCGTTGTTGAAAAACGTTCCAACCGTACAAGTGTGCGACGCAACGGATGCTTAATACTTGTTCTTTAGCCTGGCCCCAAAACTTACTTCTTACTACTTACAACTCACTACACAGTCACTGTTTTCCACTTGCCACGCCTGAATAATATAAACGCGGCAACAGCCATCAATGTTTCTGCAACGGGGATGGCTATAAACACACCCGTGGGACCCATTTTAAAATATTGCGCCAGTAAATAAGCCAGCGGTATTTGAAAAAGCCAGAAGCCAAAAAGATTGATCCATGTTGGTGTCCATGTATCGCCGGCACCATTAAAAGAACTTACGATCACCATGCCCACACCATAAAAAATGTAACCTGCAGTTATAATGCGTAACGCTTCTGCCGCTATTTCTTTAACCACAACGTCGTTTGTAAAAATGCCCAGTATGGGTTCTGCACCAAGCAGGAATATCAATGAAACAATACCCATGAATACACCGCTGTATTTGGCCGTTTTCAACACAGACTCCTGTGCCCTGTCTGGTTGTTTGGCACCCAGGTTTTGGCCCACCAATGTTGCTGATGCATTGCTTAAACCCCATGCTGGCAGTATAAAAAATATTACCACGCGTATAGCGGTCTGGTAGCCCGCAGATGCAGTGCTGTGGCCAGTTTCAGCAACAAGCCTTGCCAGCAGTATCCAACTGCACGAGCCAATGATAAACTGAAACGTACCAGGTGATGCAATGTTTACCAACGACCTGATTACAGGCCACTCCATCTTTATATTCTTTCGGTGTATTTTAATAACACCTGCTCCTTTAAAAAGATGGTATAGTTGATACACTACACCTATGCCCCTGCCAATGGTTGTTGCCATTGCTGCGCCGTTTAAACCAAATGCAGGTATGGGGCCAAGGCCATTGATGAGCAAAGGGCACAATACAATGTTGCAACAGTTGGCGATCATCAGGCTCTTCATAGCCATAGACGCATCGCCGGCACCACGAAAGATACCATTGATCAAAAACAACAGCATGATGACAATACTTCCGCCCATCATAATACGCGTGTAAGTTGTGCCCATAGCAATTGTTTCAGGTTCTGCACCCATAAGCCGTAAAATATCTGCAGCATATATAAAACCTGCTACACTTATTATGGCTGTAAGTATGAGTGATAGCCATATGGCCTGTACGCCTGCTGTTGCAGCAGCATCCGGGTTTTTCTCCCCAATGCGTCTTGCCACCACCGCAGTTGCCGCCATGCTTATACCAATGGCCAGTGCATACATAATAGATAATACACTCTCCGTTAAACTAACTGTTTGCAGTGTGTGCTGGCTGTTGTGTAAGTGCCCCACGAAAAAAAGATCTACCAGCGCAAAAACGCTTTCCATGCTCATTTCAATGATCATCGGTATGGCAAGCATGAATACCGCTTTGCGAATACTGCCGCTTGTATAATCCATCTGTTCATCGCCTTTGAGCGATTGCTTTATTAAGGCAAAGATGCTCTTCGTTGTATGGTTGCTGTTCGACATTGTTGTCGTAATTTTTTAGTAATAAAATGCAATAACACTTTCCGGCCAATGGCATAGTTAGCATTATCTGGTTGTCAACTGTAGTTTTTTATGGCATCGCCTGTTGTGTCACTCACTTGTACTGTATAGCTATGTGCAGCAACGATGCTGCATATGCCAGGCAGTAATAAATGCAGTTTTTCGTTTTAGTTGTGTACCACATTTAACTGCAACGCTGCATACATAGCTTGCGGGCGATGTTGTTGAAGATGGTTGAGCTGCCTTGCGCAGCCCAACACTTCAAGCGGGTTAAGGGTTGAAACCTGCCGCATTAAAGACCCGGAAGTAACCCTGGTCTTAATTATTGCTCATTGTTGTGTGCTTTGCAAAACCAATGATCCTGGTTTGTGCAGTGGCAGTTGACGCTGCCGCGTTTGCAATTCTGAAGCCGGCAAGAGCCTGTACGGTATTACGTGCCCAGCCATAATCAGTAGTGTTATGCAGCAAATGGCAATAGTTACTGCCTATTTCTATCATTCGTTCATTTGCCATGATGAAGATCGTATTGTTGAAAAAAGTTTCTCCCTGATCGTGATCAAAAAACGAGTGCTGGTAAATTTCCTTTACGTCTTTGTCAAACATTTCTTTTATATAAGCATATGCTTTTGTAGGGTCTGTTTCACCAATAAAACTTATACATGGTAAGGTGTTGAAACGTAGTACATATAACGCTTTCACGTCTACGTAATGACCGTTGAACAACATGCTTATATTATTTATTTTTCTGTTGAATCTAAAGCTCATCTTAAACCTCCGCTTTAAAACGTTCAGGGACTTATTACCGGCATTCGCCCCGGCGGGTGTTTCTAAGGTGATGTAAATAAGGCGTACGAGCATAAAGATCAGCAACGGCAAAAAAGGTGTCATAGTTGTACGCTTTATTTCATCATCTAATAAAAAACCCGGCGAGGTTTTAGCCTGGCCGGGTTTTCTATGCGCCTGCTGCATCAGCAGCGCACAACAAACCACAGCCGTTTAATCAAAAAATTTAGTGTTGAGTTTGAAAGATCACAGAAACGAATACTTGTATTGACTTCATGGCAGCTATTAACCACTATGCGTTTTGGTAAAAATGGTATCTGTTTCCTGGTGATCATTTTCCGGGATATATGTTGAGCTTTCAACAAAAAACCCCGCTTTGTGCGGGGTTTATGTATTGTCAGTTAGTTTTAGTCTTTACCAACTTACAGCTACTGAATCCCCGCTGATGATATAACCCACATTAGGGTTAAAGCACCTGGTAATATGTTGTAATGCGAGTTTCATTTTGCTATAAGTTTTGTTATTTTTTACGTCACAAAATTGTAATTATTTTTTCAATTGCGCCAAATTTATTTTGGGTTTTTTCTAAAATATTTTTTTTGATATCGCCGTAATGCTTTCCCGTATTGCATTTCAGCCGATAAATATTTTTCAGAACCTGATATTTTGTATTAGTACTGTTACAATTTCCCAGTAGCCAAGGTTATCATCAAAATGAAAAATAACCGACCATTCGTCATTCCAGTTGATTGTTTCATTGACTAATGTTGCTGTTGCACTGTAGGTGCCTTTTACCGTGCAGGCGGTTTCCTCTATTACGCATTGTTCTACGGTTGTTGCATTCAGTATGATATCTTCAAAAGCATCTTTGAACCTGTTGATGATAAGTTTGAATTTTTCTTCTGAAAGATCTTTATGGTCGTTTAGCGTTATTTTGTTTGCGTAGCCATGCAGTGTTTCAACGGGCTGCCTGGAAAATATTATTTTGATCCCGTCTTCGAGCGCGGCCCTGGAGTTTTCAAATTCATAGTCGGGGTAGAAGTCATCGTACACAAAACCACTCACCATTCCCGGAATGGTAACATCGTCTGTTTCATATTCAAACAGGTCTTCTGTAGTAAAGCGGTAAAGTTCGCGGCTCGTTACTGCAGGATTATTTACAGAAACTTCAATACCATGTTCTATAAGATAGTTATACAGCGCAAGCCATTCGTCTTCTATTGCTTCATCAGGTATGTCGTTTACCGGTTTAAATTGTGCCGGCCTTCCAATTTTATCAAACACCGTTGTTGTTTTATGCTGGTCGAACTGTTTCTCAAATTCAAGGATGTTTTTTAAAAACTTGTTTTCAAAATCCGCCGGCAGTTCTACTTCGGGATCAGTTTTTTCGAATGTTGCTCCTTTCTCAAGCATCAGTTTCATTTTAAGAAAATCGTTCTCTGCTTTCAGTCTTTCTTCTTCGCTCATGTTTTCGAAATCTTCCATAGTTTGAGTTTATATAACAAAATACAAAAAAGTTAATATTTACTGGCATAATTAAGGACATGAACATTACCGTAAAGGTCATAAGTTTTATAAAACAAAAAACCTTGCACAACTGTGCAAGGTTTTTTGTTGAAATGCTGTTGTATTGCTTACAGCAGTTTATTTACTTTATTTTTTATTTGTGCCTGCGCATATGCAATATCGATGCTGCAAATAGCTGTACAGTACAAGTGAGTGACACAACTGGCGATGCCACATGCACTGCAGATGGCTACATACAACAATTTTACCTGGCATTGAACTGCATATTCATAAAGCCGGCCTGCGCTTTCTCTTCAGGGCTTTTAACCTTGGTTATAACGTATATGCTGTGAAACTGCCCGTCTGTTACTGGTGTAATACTTACGCGTACAGGGCCAGCCTGTGTTTTTGGTGGCGGCGGGGCAAAACTGCCGGTGCCGATCACTTTTCCGCCAGGTGCATCGAGTCTTATTTCGATATCGTACCCATATTTTGGTGCATCCTGCCAGCCTGCAGAGAGTCCAATGCTTTTTATACCATTGAGATCGATACTGTCAACTGCAAACCAGCCATTGGCAGGAATGATCATGATATTCATGCCATTAAATGCAATACCGGTAAAGCCTTCTTTTTTCTCTGTGCCTTTAAAGAAATATGTGTTGCCTGCCAATGCTATACTGTTTCTGCCAGTTAACGCTTTGGTGTTTGCGCTGCCTTTGTCTGTATAGCTTGCAGATAATACAAGCGATGCGGTTGGCTTCTTATTGGCTTCAGGAATAATAACACCCTGTGCAGGCAGCGATTTTTTTACAGCAGCCTTGTTATCCAGCGAAAGTATCCAGGTAACCACCTGCTGCAGGTCTGACTGTGGTATGGTAGGATGCGCTGCCATTGCCACCTCGCCCCATACACCGGAGCCGCCGTTCCTGATCTTTTGCATAAGATAGTTCATAGCGTTCGGGTCTTTTGCATATTTCTTGGAAACAGCGATGAAAGAAGGGCCGACAGAAGTTTCTGCTTCTTTATGACAGCTCTTACAATCAAGCGAAAGCATAATGCTTTTACCACTAATCGCCGCTTCGCCCTGCTGGTGGCCCATTGGTGATGCTGCTTTATCAAAGCCTTCAGCATAATCAACAGAAACAAACAGGTTTGCCGGGTCGAATTTTGATGTGTCTTTGGGATCTGTTACGGTCACTTTGTAATTAATGGGCTCGCCCGGAAGATAGAAAGAACGGTTGCCCGATGTAAGCGCAATCTGTACTTCAGGTGTTTCATTGCCTGCATACACATCAATGGCATCGCTTTTGGTAACTGCGCCTTTCTCATCTTTAACGCTTACACTAATCTTGAAATCACCTGCAGCATTGTAAGTATAGTCCAGAGAAGGCTCTGTTGTTTCTTTCGTTGTTCCATTGCCAAGATCCCATACATAAGATAGTTTTTCTTTTTCTGGATCTGTTGCGGTAACATTCAGTTTAACTGCAAATGGCAACACGCCGGTGGTTTTATCAATCTGTACATCTGCAATTTTTGGCGCCAGGTTGCCACCATTGTAGTCAATGCGTGAAAGACCGGCATCAGCGTTTTTAGAGAACCAGCCTGTTCCGTATTCAAGCAGGTATAAACGGCCATCAGGACCTACTTCCATATCTATACAGTTGGCCAGTTTAATGTGCTCCATAAATGGCTCCATCTTGTCAAAATCTCCGTTGGGCAACATACTTACGGCTTTTATCCAGCCACGTATCCAGTCGTACATAATCAGTTTACCGTTATAATAATCAGGCAGCCTTGTAGAGTCGGGGTAAAGGTCTGTATAGTATACCGGACCGGCCATAGCGTTGCGCCCACCGGCACCCACCTGTGGAAAATCGTGCGAGTTACCATAAGGGTACCAGATAAATGGCGGAGACACTTCAGGCAATTCGGTCAAACCTGTATTATTCCTGGAATTGTTGATCGGTTTTGCCGTATCGAAAGGTTCTCCGGATACGCCTGTTGCGTAATCAAATGCACGGTAAGGGTAGTTGCCACCCACAAATAACGGCCATCCGAAAAAGCCCGCTTTGCGTGCCTGGTTCAGCTCATCGTAGCCGCGCGGGCCGCGTGTAGCAAAACTGTCGTTATTGGCATCAGGTCCAACTTCTCCCCAATAGAGATAACTGTTTTTCTGGTCAACGGAAATGCGGTAAGGGTTACGGTTACCCATCACAAATATTTCCGGTCTTGTTTTATCTGTTCCTTTGGCAAAAAGATTACCATCCGGAATTTCATAAGTGCCGTCATCTTTTACGCGAATACGCAGGATCTTTCCGCGCAGGTCGTTGGTATTACCTGCAGATCTTCTTGCATCGTACTGCATGCGGCCCGGTAAATCATTCATGGGGCCAAACCCGCTGTTTACAAACCTTGCTCCGGGCTCATCAAACGGTGTGGAGTTATCACCTGTTGAAAGGTATAATAAACCATCCGGGCCAAAGGCAATGGAGCCGCCCGTGTGGCAGCAAATTTCCCGTTGCGATTTTACTTCAATAATTACTTTTTCCGTTGCATTATCTATCGTGTCATTTTTGAAAGTAAATCTTGACAGGCGATTAACAGCACTATCAATAGGGCTGTAATAAATATACACCCAGTTGTTTTTAGCGAAGTTGGGGTCTTTCTGCATGCCGAGTAAACCTTCTTCAGCATTCACGCCCGGTGTATTTGTTTTCCAGTAAACATTCAGGAAGCCTGCCTGCTTTACTTTCTTCGTATCGTTTTTGTATAACATGATCTCACCACGGCGCTGACCAACCAATATGTCAAAATTTGGCAGAATGGTCATTTCCGTAGGTTCAAAAAACTCACCCTGTACCAACGGTACTTTTGTAAAACGATCTTCATCCGGTGGTAACTGTGTTTTTGCTTTTTTGTAATCCAGTTCTTCATTATCGCCCATGGCGTATTGAATACCGCCCAAAAGATGTTTGAGGTAGTTTGGTTCTGTGTATGAATCTTCAGTATGCCCAAGTTCAGTATAAAACGCACGGCCGCCATCGTAATCATGGTACCACGACATGGGGTGAACCGCACCATTGGTACCACCTTCGTAAGAAGCTTCATCTATGGTGATGAGCACATGTATATCTGGATTAATCTTTTTAAAATTGTACAATTCATCCGTTCTTTCCCATACCGTGTCTGTAAAGAATTTAGTGGCCGGAAAATCTTTGTCTTTAATAATAAACTTTGCCTTTTGAGGTTTGGGATGGCCGTTAAAGTACGCACCAACAAGCCTGCCATACCAGCCCCAGTCGTATTCAGTATCTGTGGCAGAGTGTACGCCCACATAGCCGCCGCCTGCCTGTATATATCGCTCGAAAGCTGCTTCCTGCCTGTAGTTCAGCACATTTTCTGTTGTGTTGAGAAATACTACGGCAGCATAATTTTTTAGTGAATCTTCGGTGAAGTAGTCGGCACTTTCTGTTGTATCAACATCAAAACCGTTTTCTTCTCCCAGTTTTATAATGGCTGCTTTGCCATTGGGTATGGCGCTGTGCCTGAAAGCCGTGGTTTTTGCAAATACCAGCACACGTGGCCTGCCGCTGCGTTTGTTGCTGCATGCAGCATATACAATAACAACTACAGCCAGGATGAGGAGCGGAACAAATTTTTTCATTTGGCGATCTATAAGTTTTAACAGGTAAATGATAGCTATAAATGTAGGGTTTAGAGCCCATATAATCGAGAAGTTTTTTCAAACGGTATAAATGACGCAATGAGCCACGCAATTGCCTTTGTATGTTCTGCTCTTACTATAATGGTAAAAGATAAAAAGCAGCATTTTTCTTTGTTAGCCGGCATGGGTTCTTTGTGGCATCGCCTGTTGCCACGCTCGGTTCATCGTTCCCTTTGTATGGCAGCTGTAGCGTGCTGCTTTCGGGAACTGCGTAATGATACTGCCCTGCATAAGCAAAACTTTTGGTGGTATTGATTAGGCTGCTGTTCACCTGCCACAGCAGCGCAGTTATATGGTGCGTCGTTGTACCCCCATTTGTTGCATCATGCAATGCAGTACACGGGTGCGACGCAACAAGGCTCATAGTAGTACAACAGTTTGTAACAAACAGATACTAACGTGTGGAAATATTTACCGGCATTTGACAACAAAAAAATTCCTGATAAAGAAAACCGCTTTTACCCGTTTACCGTACATGATGTCAACCTAATGTTCATCACTAAAACTTATTTATGAAAAAACGCAGCGTAAAAAAGATATTGCTCATCAGCCTCTCTACGTTTGTTTTGCTGGCGGCTGTGCTTGCGGTACACATTTACATGGTTACACGGCCAAAGGCTCCTACAGCAAACACGAAAGTGATGGCGCGGTTAGATTTTAAGCAAGCCATCAACAAAGAAGATGCAGCGAAAATTACCGGCTGGCTGTATGCACAGAATGGTGTTGACCGTGTTATGTGCAATGAAAAATCCGGTATTGCGGTATTTACCTTTTACCCGGTAAAAACAAATGCTGATGTACTTACCAGCGAATTAAAAAATGAATTGCATTACAGCGTGGTAAGGTACATGCCTTCGCAGGAGGAATTACAAAGTGGCTGCCCTGTTGGTGCCGGTTCATTTACTTCTAAAGTTTCAAGTTCAGTTTCACATCTCTTCAATTAAAATTCATAGTATGAAAAAAACATCCTTATTATTAGTGGCAGGCATTACGGCATGTACATCATTTTTTGTAGCATGTAATAAGAACGACGATCCGCCAATGCCAACGGCAATGACATTGTATGATTCACTGGGCGGCACAGCAATGGTTACCGATCCTGCAAATACATCAATGCAAATTGAACAGGGCCGTTTGGGTATTCGCTCTGTTGTAGACAGCACCATTTTTGTTATTGCAGCAGATCCGGAACTGAACCCTTATTTTGCTACGCTGCTGGCAGAAGTTACAGCAGGCGACCTTAGCGGTTTTCAGATGCTGAGTGATAATCTTACCGATTTTCTTTGTGTAGCTACTGGTGCAACAAACTTTACGTACGATGGTCTTAACATGGTAGACGCACACGACCCCGCGAAAAACCCACGCATGAGTGGTAAAGCAGATGATGCTGACTTTGACCAGTTTATTGCAGACGTAGTGGTAGGTGCACAGAAAAATGCATTACCAGATTACCTGATTGCACGTGTTGGTGCATTATTGGAAACTTTAAGAGATCCGGTAGTACAACAATAGTTTAATTGGAGTGAAATATAAGAGAGCGCAACAGTATGTTGCGCTTTTTTTATTGGTATAACAGGTATATGCAAAATTAGTAATCCATGTTTTCTTTCATCTGCCTGAGCTCGGCAATGCGCTGGTTGAAATCGTATGGTTGTTGTTCAAGTTCTTTGATCTTTTCATCTATGATGAGTAAGGTAAGTTTTCTTGCTGCATTGCCGGTAATCTGGTTGTGTACGCGCAGGCATTGCTGGTATAAGTATTCTGTAAGCTTCATAAAGCAAGCAATTATTGTGTGTAAGAATTCATTTGCAATTAAGCAAATAGGTACGGCTTGTAAAGTACAATAACTTATGAAATTTCTGTAGGACTTGTTCTACAGTTTAAGCTGTTTTTAAAAGGCGGCGGTGAATGGTGAAGGGTGAATGGTGAAGGGGAGAAGGTGGTGGTGAGTTCGCATGGTTTTCATATCACATATCATCTCTAAGCCTCACGTGCCGTATCCTATGGACTAAACTATATACCCTAAACCATCACCTTAAACCTTATTCCATATATCTTAAACCTTATTCGATATACCCTAAACCGTAAACCTTACGTCCTTACCACCCCTCAGCCTTTCTTCAATTATCTTCTTTAATCATAAACAGGGTGATCTGTTTTTTATTGATGGCAGTATTGAATGCGGCGGTGGTATAAAACTGTTTACCGCGAAAATTATTGAGGGTGATGGTTGTATTGTTTGGCCTGATCATAATGGTTTTAAAAGGTTTGCCTGCGGCAAATGATTTGTCTTCATCAATATAACGCTGCATGGCTTTTACAGCCTGCACAGACATTTGTGCGCAGGAACTTTGCGGATCGTAGGGGCCAAAATAAGTTTTAATTTTTTCATGTGTGCATTCCATTATGGTGTCGCTGTCATTAAACCGGATCTCACCATCAGCGGGCGTCCATAATGTAATATGCGGTTTGTTGTTTTCATAACCGGCAAATACAAAAGCGTTATTTTTCAGGCTTGTATTCAGTTGTTTTTCGTAGCGTGTTTTCATAAAATCAACATAGCCTTTTACAGCTTCAGAGAAGGACTGTTTTTTCCGGTGCAGCTTATTATACTCACTGAAGGACGCACTCAGGAAACGGTTGCTATCCAGTATACCGGTACCTTCATAACAAACACTGAAACCTTTTAGTGTATAAATCTTATCGATACTGTCTACCAGGCCGATTGTTTTGTCTTTATCAGTAAGCGTAAGCCTGGAATCTACTGCCAGCATAATTCCATCTTTTCCTGTTGCAACAAGTATTAACGTGCCGTGTACATTGTTGTAGGTGTTCTGCGCCTTTAACCCAATAGAATATATTAGTACTAATACAATGGTGATAGAAAATCGCATGCAGTAATCTTTATACAATATTACATGATGCTTTGTATATGTCCTGGTGATAAATTTCTACAACACCGCGTTGTTTGCAACAGCTCTTGTAATCTGGCATCATGTTTGAATTTCAGGGTTGAAACTAAATATCAATCAACTTTTGTTTATGAAAAACGTAGTTAAAAGAAATGCCATTACAGCTTTGCTTATTGGCATTGGTTTACCAGCCCTATGCCAGCAGGATTCAACTTTAGCAACTGCAACAACCAAAGCTCCTGTTGCAACAGATAACATTAAACCATTTACAGGTACAAAAGGATTCAGAACATTTTCAATTGGTGTAAATGGTGGCTTACTTGCGCCTGTGGCAGGTATTGGTGGCAGCAATGATTTTACCCGGTGGAAAACGGGTTTTGCTTATGGTGCTTACATTAAAAACCAGTTCCGTCATAACCTTGCCCTGCAGTTAGATTTCTTGCGGGGTACAACAGAAGGAGACAATGAAAAGAAACTTGGAAACGGTATGTCTTCCGATAATCCATACAGTTCGTTTAAAACAACACTTGACTGGTCAGCCAGTTTAAGTGGTGTTGTTACGTTGGGAAATATCAACTTTATATCACGTAAAGTTGCTGTTATACCTTACTTGTCTGCCGGTGGTGGTATTGCAGCTTATAAGCCGGAACTTACAAGTAATAACGGACAAACGACAGAGTACAAGGCCAATGGCGAATCCATTAAAGAATTTTTTATACCAGTTGCAGGAGGATTAAAGATCAATGCCGCGCCCGGTTTAAATATCGACCTGGGTTACCGTATGCATTTTCTTGATGGTGATAATTTTGATGGCTATGCAGCAGGACCGGGAAAAGATAAGTTCTCTTACGGTTTTGCAGGCCTTGAGTTTGCAATAGGTAAGAAGAGCGCACCTCAGTTGATGGTAAACAATCCTGTAGCAGCATTACAACAGGATCTGCAGGACCAGAATGCTGCCATGAAGGCGTCGCTTGATGCAAGCATGAGCGCCAACGAGGCTAAACTTGCTGAAGTGAATTCATTGAAAGCAGAGATTGCGAAAATGAAGATGGACTCAGATGGTGATGGTGTAGCTGACATATTTGATAAATGCGCAAACACACCGGCAGGCGAAAAAGTAGATGGCTCAGGCTGTACACTGCCCAAACCGGAAGTGAAAACAGAAACGAAGGTAGTAGTAACGGAAGAAGACAGGCGAATTGTAAGCGATGCGATAAAAAACCTTGAATTTGATTTTGGTAAGGCCACGATACGCGCCAAATCTCATGCAAGCCTCGATAAAGTTGCCGAACTTTTGGTGCAGAAAAACTTTACATTGAAACTGGCAGGCCATACAGATAATGTAGGTTCAGAATCTGCAAACCTTAAGTTGTCTAAAGACCGCGCTGAAAGTGTAAAAGCTTACCTGGTTTCAAAAGGTGCTAACCCTTCAAGGATTGAAGCAACAGGTTACGGCGAAAGCCAGCCAATAGCATCTAACAAAACAGACTCTGGCAGGCAGCAGAACAGAAGGGTTGAGTTTACACTGTTTTAAGTAAAATACAATAACCAATCATAAATGAAAAGATGTATCCATACAGGTACATCTTTTTTTATGTGTTGTTTACATGCAGCAAGACTGTAGCCGCGAACAAAAGCTGCATTGCATCCTGCAGTACAAGTGAGTGACACAACAGGAGCCCAATGCTTATTCAAATGCCGGTAACATCATTTTTGTGTATGCTCAGCCTCGTAATGTTGTATTAATGCATCGCCACCAAAATCATTTTTCAGATCCCTGATAACCGTGTGCACATGGTTGCCGTTGTTTTGCGTATTATCGTATTCGATAATGAGGGTATTGCTTTTAATGCGGTAATATTTCGGGTGGCCTGCACCATTCTCCGTACTGCCGGCCCATGCAAAGATCAGTTTATCAAAACCAGCCTGCTCTATTTCATGCATCATTTTTGTTGCGAAAAGGTGTGTGTAGCGTTGTATGTACACGCTGAGCAACTGCATAAAGATCTTTTGCTGTGCAGGATTGAGGTCGTGATAAGCAATGCCTTCATTGCTTTCGAGCATAGCCTTGCGTTGGTTGGTAGTAAGAATATCTGCAGGCGCTTCTTTATTATAAATCGCTTGTTGCTTTTGCTTTTCATCAAGCGCATTTATGAGTTCGAGCCCAAGCTGTGTTTCATCTTTTAATATTTCCTGTCCTTTTTGCGGGCCGCTTAATACCACCGCCGGGTTAGCACCGAAAAAGCCCGGTGTTACAGCCACCAGTTTTCCCGAAGCGGCGGAAAAACTTAACGACAAATGATGGCCGTCAATACGCCAGCCCCAGGTGTTTTCAGACGATGGTTCATTGAAGATCGTTATGAAATATTTCCCGGTATCGCGGTGATGATCGTCTTCCTTTCTCTGCTCTACGGCCTTCAATATTTTTTCAAGACTTATGATTGCTGTTGCCTTAGTATAACCATTTTTACTCAAAGCGGTTTTCATCAAAACTGCTGCAGCATTGCGTTGTGCAGTATTCATTTCGCTCAGTTTTAAACCTTTGCGATCATCTTTCGGAACATAATACCAGGCGTATCGCTCTTCGTTGTTGTATGGGTAAATGATCTTTTCTTTTTGTTGCGGCGTAAGCAGTTTAAGCAGTTGCTGCGCTGCCTTAAGCATATCATTTTCCTGTGCAAATATTTGTATGCTTGTAAACAACAACAGGATTGTGAGTTTGAGGCGGAAGGTCATACGGCAAACATTTGTACGAATGTAGCTGTATTTAAAAATACCCGCCTGTATTATCGGCGTGGCTGCTTATTTTAGTAGAAACCTTTTCAACATGCTGATGCTCCGTATTGCAGCCTTTATGCTGCTGGGCTTACAAACTGCCCATGCACAATACAACAGTTCTATTACCGTGCAGCCCGTGCTGAAAGCCGATACCAATGCTATTGGCCAGAAAATTATGTATCCCCATGTGCCCGATGCAGAAGTAACCATACTCAAAATAACAATGGAACCCGGGAAAACAACAGGCTGGCACAAGCACGAAATACCAGTGTTTGCTTACGTACTCGAAGGCGAGATAACTGTAGAGATAGATAGCAACAAAACAACGGTATACGGCCCGGGATCGGCCATAGCGGAAACAAGAAATGTGTACCACCGCGGTATAAACTATGGCAAGGTAAATGTTGTATTACTGGCATTCTATATCGGGGCGAAGAACAAAAAACTGTCTATACCGAAAGAATAACATTCGTTATTGCGCCACATTAAAATCACACAAAACGGGTTAAGAAACACCCAATACCAGGTGCCTTGGTATTGCGGGCACAAACAACTTTTCTAAGTTGCTGAAAATTTTTTATATGAAGCAATTGCTGTGCGCCGTCTCGTTTTTAGCTGTGCTGCATGCCACAGCGCAGGATGTGGTAGATTACCGCTACGCGCAAAGTGCGGTGCGTAACCAGAAAGGCCGTGGTACCTGTACTGCGTTCTCCATCTGTGCCGCACTGGAAACCTTTCCCGGTGTACCAGGTGATTTAAGCGAACAATACCTCTTTGCAAAAGCCAAGTTTGGAAGGCTCATGGATAAAGACACGGCAAGCATGGCTGATAACGAAATGCTGGAATACTACCTCGACATACTGGAAAAAAATGGCGTTATCACAGAATCGAAAATGCCGTATGATACCAATGCTGTAACCTTTACCAACGACAGGGATGTCTTTACCCAATTTTCAGATGTTACAAAAGGTTCACGTATTTACGACATGCTTACCTTCTACAATGTTACTTACCGGATTGCCAAAGATTCATACGCTTTTTATGCCGGTGACGATGCAAAGGATACAGAGCGCATCAAGTATTGGCTACGCAACGGTATCAAAGGCATACCGGTAAGTTATCATATTAATTCTGCAGCATGGTTCTCTCTGAGTAGTGATGCGCCGCTTATAACGCCTGACAGCATTGCGGCCATTGAATTGTATGGTGATACCATGTCTTACACCGCGGCAAAAAATGCGCAGCCAGACATCATTAGTAAAATACGTAACAACGAAGTTGGCCTCGTGCCGTTGTGGTCAAACGGTGTATTGGATGGTGGCCATGCAGTAACCATTGTGGGTTATAACCAGGATGGTTTTATCATCAAGAACTCATGGGGTAAATCCTGGGGAGAGCATGGTTATGCAGTTGTCAGTTACGACTATCACAAACTATGGTGCAAGAAAGCGCTCATTTTTAGCAGGTACAATGTAAACAGCAACTTTAAACCCAAAGCTGGTGAAACCTATGATGCGCAGGACATCTGCCTGAAAACGATGCCTATACTTTCCGCAGAAAATGAACCATTGATCGGGCTCTCGTTTTTGTATGACGGTGATAAACCTGCGCCTGCGTTTAAAAATATTACCATTAAATTTTATAGCACCAGCAGGGCAACCGCGGTGAAAAAACTGGTAGACAAAGCCGGCGTGTTAATTGTGCCCGGTGCTTATAATAATGGCTACTTTACTTTCAAAAAGCTTGATGTTGACTGGAACGATCTGTACAATAACCAGGTTAGTGCAGAAGTAACATTTACGCTTGCCAATGGAAAAGTCCTGACCAACACATACCCCATGCTCGAATGGAAAAACCGCACCCTAAAACCCGGTTACCTCGATGCTTTGAAGATCGATGGTGATATGTAGCATTACGCGCTATATTTTAATTGTATAAGTTATGTACCCTGCGGCAGTGCAGGTGGCATCGCCTGTTGCGTCGCACTCTTGTACGGTTGAATATATTGCAGCACGCATAACCTCATCTGCGTGTTGCTGTAGTTACATAGAATCAACTTTGGGCAACGCTGCCACGACTGACTTTTTTACCGGCATATAGCTATGGTTGCGCTGCCACTGGTGGTTGAATGGTGTGGCGGCAGATCATGAACGTTTCCGCATTGTTGCTTTAAAGGCTTGTGTGTTGGCTAAGGATGCTGCGAAGACTGAATTAATACTTGAGTTTTGATGGATTTTGTTTCGTGCCCCAAAAGAGCAAAATTTCTATTTGTTTTTTCCTGGGCTTATAATGATAAATTAACTGCGTGTGTTTATCCAGGATACCTATTCTTACATTCTTTCTTTTAAGTGAAGGGCGACACATTTCAGGATAACGTTTTAGCAGCAATAACATTTCTTCTGTACGGGTTACAAATTTTTCAACTTCTTTCTCCGACCATGCCTGCTTCAGATAATCTACTATTTAACTAAAGCTGATTTTAGCGCTGTCTGTCCAGCATATTTCCAGTACTACTTCTTCAGCCATTTCTTATACTTTTTCATTACTTCATCATGCGGCGTAAGTTTACCTGCTTTCATTTCAGCCAAAGATTTATCTATTGCATTTTGCTGCTCTTCACTAATTTCATCCCACCAGTCCTGTTGATCTTTCATAAATGTTTTTACAACAGAAAGAACTGTTCTTTTTTGTTTCTCATTTAATCGCGGCAGGTATTCCGCAATTTCTTTATCGAGTGTTTTAGCGGTATTCATAACCAAAGAATTTCTGATTATTTATTGTAATAACTGATTTGTTTATTTCAAATATACTGAAAACTGCTGAGTGAAATTTTGGATTGGTTTACAAAGGCACAGGATGTTAAACACAAAAGCTGCGCCTCAATCCTGCGCAAACATCAGGTTGATATACTCAGACCAACTGGGGAGAATTTTATTCAGCTTATTCTTATTGCTTTATACTTAGTTGACGATATGCCATTTTTATTTTCTACTCTTATAAAATATGTCCCGCTTTTAAATTCGCTCGTGTTAAGTGGTAATTCCTCTGACATATCGGAAACATTGTATTCTATTTTTGTTATTATTCTGCCAGAAATATCCATTGCTGTGATTTTGTTCTGTCCTGCTACGGTAGGCTTAATATGTAAGATATCTTTTCTTCTATCGGTCGGTGTCCTCACCGACCGAAACTGTACAATCATTCCGGTTTGTGAGGGCACAAACCGGTAGAGCGTTTTTGTTCAATCTACAATCAAACCGTACAAGAGTGCGACGCAACAGAAGCTTAATAGTAGCAATGCTGCCTGGCTCACAAAAACTAAAAAAATTTATACTCGAAACACGTAACTAACCCGCCAGCCCAACGCTTACTTCCACATCAGGGTTGGTCATCAGGTAGCCGGCCATTTCTTCATTCATGGTAAAACCTTTTTCAAGTGTGTACAAAGTAATCTTCAGATTGTCTATAGGGTCGTACACATTGAAACGAAGGGAATGCTTGCCGGGATTTGCTTTTACATTGCTATCTATAAAATCTACAAAATCTTTGGTTACAGAAGCGGGTGTCAGGTTTACTTCCACCTGCCTGGTAAGTACCTGTTTGGCTGTTTCGAGCAACATAATATTGCTTACTTTAAACTCGTATTGGTCGCTGTTGAAACGTTGTTTGAAAAAACCATTGATGAGCAGGTTGTATCCTTTATTGAGGTAATTCTGGAAACGGGTATAGTCGTCGCTCCACAACATGAGCTCAGATTTACCACTGAAATCTTCTATGCTAAGTGCACCAAAGTTCCTGCCCGTTTTAGTAACGCGGTGCTGTGCATCTACTACAAGACCGGCTATGCGGAAACTACGGTTTGCATTGGCTGCAATAAGGGTGGAAGAATCTTTTATTTCATTAAAGTCGGCAAGGTTCATAATGCCGTAATGCTTTAATTCAAACTTGAAGTGATCCAGCGGGTGGCCGCTCATAAACATGCCCGTTACCTCTTTCTCAAAATCGAGTTTTTCGGTAAGCGTCCACTCTTCGCATTGCGGCAGTTTGGGAGTGGCAATTTCTGGCATTACGCTATCGCCAAAAAGGCTGTTAGCGCTTTGGCTTTTGTTTGCCTGGAACACATTGCCAAAGCGGATGATTTTTTCGATACCTGTAAGCGGATCGCCCTGCGATACATAAAAATACTGGGCACGGTGTACATCTTTGAAACAATCGAAAGCACCTGCATATGCAAGGCTCTCCAAAGATTTTTTGTTTACGGTACGCTGGTTAACGCGCCTGATAAGATCGAAGATATCTTTGTAGGGGCCATTTTTTGCACGCTCTTCTATAAGGCTTTCGATGGCTGCTTCACCTACGCCCTTCAAACCCCCGAGGCCAAAACGTATTTCTCCTTTTTGGTTTACGGCAAAGCCTTTCAGCGATTCGTTGATGTCAGGACCAAGTACTTTTAAACCCATACGTTTACACTCTTCCATAAAGAAGGTGATCTTTTCTATGGCACCGGCATGGTTTAGTACTGCAGCCATATATTCACTTGGGTAATGAGCTTTGAGATAGCCGGTCTGGTAGGCCACAAAGCCGTAACAGGTAGAGTGCGATTTATTGAAGGCATACTGTGCAAACGCTTCCCAGTCTGTCCATACTTTTTCAAGTACGTTCTTATCGTGGCCTTTGGCAACGGCGCCATCCATAAACTTGCCTTTCATTTTGTCGAGCGTTTTACGGTCTTTCTTTCCCATTGCTTTGCGCAATACATCGGCATCGCCTTTGGTAAAGCCTGCAATGCTCTGGCTAAGCAGCATCACCTGTTCCTGGTAAACAGTAATACCGTAAGTTTCTTCCAGGTACTCTTTCATGTCGGCAATGTCATACACCACTGCTTCACGGCCATGTTTACGCGCAACATACTGCGGTATGTAAGCCATCGGCCCCGGGCGATACAGGGCATTCATGGCAATAAGGTCGGCGAATTTATCGGGTTTTAATTCACGCAGGTATTTCTGCATACCGGGGCTTTCAAACTGGAATGTGCCATTCGTTTCCCCGCGCTGGTATAGGAGAAATGTTTTCTCATCATCCAGCGGTATATTGTCAAGGTCGATTTTAACGCCGTGGTTTTTGTTAATCAGCTCCAATGCCGTTTTTAAAATAGACAACGTCTTTAAACCAAGAAAGTCCATTTTTATTACACCGGCTTCTTCAATAACGCTGCCTTCTATCTGGGTTACCCACAGGTCAGAATCTTTTGCAGTGGCAACAGGTATCAGTTCGGTAAGATCCCTTGGTGCAATGATGATGCCCGCTGCATGTATACCGGTATTTCGTACAGAACCTTCCAGGCGTTCTGCTTCGCGCAGTACCTGTCCGCGAATATCGTCACCTTTGTATATCTCACGGAGGCGTTTAATATTTTCCAACTCTTCGCCTCCATAGCCTTCTTTGTCTTCCAGCGATTTTTGACCTTCTTTAGCTTCTTTGGAAGTCATGGGTGCGGTGAGTACGCGGCCCAGGTCTGTACCCGGCCTGTCGGGCACCATCTTGGCCAGTGCATTGCTTTCGCTCAGGGGCAGATCCATTACACGCGCCACGTCTTTTATACTCATTTTGGCGGCCATGGTACCATAGGTAATGATCTGCGCTACCTGGTTCTTCCCGTATTTATCCACCACGTAATTGATTACACGCTGGCGGCCGTCATCATCAAAATCCGTATCTATATCCGGCATTGACTTACGATCCGGGTTCAGGAAACGCTCAAACAGCAGGTTATACTTAATGGGATCTATATTGGTTATACCAATACAATATGCAACGGCACTGCCTGCTGCAGAACCACGGCCGGGGCCCACAAATACACCCATGTCCCGGCCGGCTTTTATAAAGTCGCTTACAATTAAAAAATAACCGGCAAAGCCCATTGTTTTAATGGTAAACAATTCAAAGTCGAGCCTTTCGCTTATCTCTTCAGTTATTTCTCCGTACCGCTGCCTGGCCCCTTCGTAAGTTAAGTGGTGCAGGTAGTTCCATTGGTTTAGATTGCTGTCGTCTGTGGTTTGAAATTCTTTTGGGATAGGAAAGGCGGGCAGCAGAATGTCTTTTTTCAGGTTGAGTACCTCCACCTTATCAACGATGGCTTGTGTATTTTCAAGCGATTGTGGCACATCACTGAATAGCTGCGCCATTTCATCCTGCGTTTTAAAATAAAACTGGTCATTGGGAAATTTGAAACGACGGTTCTTAACATTAGCGTCGTCGTTTACAAAATCATCAAAACCCGGTGTGCTTTGTTTTTCACCGGTATTGATGCACAGCAGGATATCATGGGCGTTATAATCATCTTTATCTGTGTAGTGGCTGTCATTGGTGGCAATGGCAGGCACATTGTACTTTTTGGCAAACTTCAGCAAAGTAGCATTGATCAGTTCCTGTTCCTTGATCTGGTGGCGTTGTAATTCTATATAATAATCATCGCCAAACATATCCAGCCACCATTTAAATTCTTTTTCTGCTGCTGCTTCCCCATCGTGTAAAATGGTTTGCGGCACATAGGCTCCAATGCAACAGGTAGTGGCAATTAAGCCTTCCTTATATTTTTCTATCAGCTCTTTATCTATGCGTGGGTATTTGCTGTACATGCCTTCTATAAAACCCAGGGAGGTAAGCTTTACCAGGTTTTCGTAACCCTTCTTGTTTTTTGCCAGCAATACCTGGTGATAGCGTTCGTCTTTCTGTTCCTTCGAAAATGTTTTCCTGTGCCTGTCTGCCACCACGTAAAACTCGCAGCCGACAATTGGTTTTACAACCGGCTCCAGTATGTCTTTGCCTTCCGGTGTTTTGCCTACAATTTTGGTATTGTTCCATGCCTGCTTTACAAATTCAAAAACGCCAAACATATTGCCGTGGTCTGTAATGGCCAATGCTGGCATACCGAGTTTACCGGCTTTTTTATAGAGGTCACTTATTCCTGCTGCGCCGTCAAGCAGGGAATATTGCGTATGTACGTGTAAGTGTGAAAATTGCATGAGTGTAAGCCGTTTTTTTTCTTCGTTGGTCAGGCGTCAAATTTCGCACTTTATAGCGTGGGGGAAGTGCAAAAAATTTATCCACATCAGGCGTTTTGCACATACGAAGTGTAAAAGTTCTGCACTTTACTTGTGTAAACTGGCCACGAAAACTATATTGCACCGGCATGAAAAGAGTACACTTATTATATCTTCTCTGCGCTATGGCTTGCGTTACCAGTTGTAAGAGTTTTAAAGCGACGACGACCGGCCCTTCTTCAACTGCTCCCAGGCCACGGCAAACCAGTAATAGTGCTGTCTTTATAGACGACATAAGTGTTACACCCGGCGAAAACAGGACATCTGTTACAACAAGTGAGCCCAAAAAGCCGGTGTTCAATAACAGGGTTGTTTCCGCTTCTAATGTAGATATTGAATCTGTACAGGGGGTACAGATCAGGTATGCTACCATGCTGGATGTACCCGTGGAGGCCCTTACCAATGTGCCTCTTTTGCAGGATTTGGATTATTGGTGGGGTACCAGGTATTGCATGGGTGGTTCCACACAAAATTGTATAGACTGCTCCGCATTTACACAAACTGTTATCAAAGATGTATATGCCGTGCAATTGCCCAGGACAGCAGAGGAACAATACAATGCGTCCACACCCATCGACTATGTCGATCTCAGAGAAGGTGATCTTGTTTTTTTTCAAACTTATGGCAGAACCATTTCTCATGTGGGGGTCTATATAGCCAACAATAAATTTGCCCATGCTTCTACCAGTGGCGGTGTTATGATCAGCGATCTGAATGAAGAGTATTGGAAAAAAAGATATCGTGCTGCGGGCAGGGTTACAAAATAGTTTTAGGGCTGACGGTACATTAAAAAAGGTTGCTGTGTAAGCAACCTTTTGTTTTTAAAAATCGTTTTCGTCTGCGCTTGGCCCATAACTGCCCGGTATTGGTATATTCAACAGCCGCAGGTAAACACCCAGTTGTGCCCTGTGGTGTATTGTTTGGCTAAACGACATACGTATTACTTCATATTTCGAAGACACGCTGTGAATTTTGTCTCCTGTTCTCAACGTCCAGTCTGGCAGAAGATCTTCTTCTTTTGCATTTTCAAGCGCAGCCCTTCCTTCTGCGTACGATTTTTCATAAAGCGCCAGTATATCTTCAGTGGTTGTAACTTCTGCAGGTGTGTAATCCATTCCTGCAAAATCAAGTTCTGTAGTGTTCAGTACCATGGCAGACCACGAGGGCAGTTCCGCAATATGTGTGGCAAGATTTTGCATACTCATACTTTTTTCATGCGGTTTCCAGCCAAACTTATCGGCGGGTACACGTTGTAACATTTTTCTTGTTGTTGCAGCTTCCTGCTCCATTTCTTTCAGCAGCAGGTTAATAATTGATAGTGCCATAAAGTGTGTTTTGTTTAATTGATATAACAAAGTAAACAACGTTGTATGACAGCCCTATGTCAACAGTATTTTTTACGTTGGAATTTTCTATGTACCCGGCAGCAGCAATGCTATTAAGCTTCCGTTGCGTCGCACTCTTGTACTGTATATCATTATGCAGCTGCGCCGGGTGGCATCAGCGCAGTTTACATGCAGAGATATTATTTATATAAAATATCTTTAGTATAAATCAACTGCATTTTATGAAAGCAGCTTCTCTGTTTATGTGTCTTTTTTTCTTTATGGCTGGTCATGCGCAAATATCTGAAACCGCAACACAACTGGATGACGTACTAACGTTGTTGTACAAGACAGATCGCTTTAATGGTACTGTACTATATGCCGAGAAAGGTAAAGTAGTGTATAAAAAAGCGTTTGGCATTACCGACTGCAGAACTGCGGAAATGCTTACCACAAAATCATCATTCAACCTCGCATCTGTAACCAAGCAATTTATATGTGTGGGCATATTAGTGCTCCAGGAAAAAGGCTTGCTGAACATAGATGATAATATAAAAAAATATATACCTGAATTGCCATACGACAGCATCAGTATCCGCAATCTTATGACCCACACTTCCGGTCTGCCTGAATATTTCGACCTCTTTCAGCGCTACCGCGGAACACTGGATACACTCACCAATGACATGTTGATAAAGCTTTTTGCGCAGCATAAGCCTGCACCTGCATTCCGGGCTGGCACCGGTTGGAGTTACTGCAATACAAACTATGTATTGCTGGCAAGCATTATTGAACGCGTAAGTGGCGAAGCGATTAAAGATTTTATATCAGTTAATATAACAACACCGCTGGGCATGCATGATACCTATGTGTACACTAATCTTATGCGTACCATACCCGCCAATCACGTTGCAGGTTTTACGCAGGTAAATGGTATAAAAAAACTGCATGACCTTACCAACCTCGATGGCGTTGTGGGCGATGGTAACTTATACAGTTCTGTAGAAGATTTGTATAAATGGGAGCAATCTTTTTACACCGGGCGGCTGCTAAAAAAGCATACAATACAGCAGTTGTTTGAGCCGGTAACGCTAACGGCAGATTCCACATATCCTTATGGCTTTGGCTGGTTTATAGATAGTGCAGGTTTGTACCAGCATACCGGTGGCTGGGCGGGTTTCAGAAATATTATCTGCAGGGATGTAAACAATAACCGTACGCTCATAATACTTAGCAGTGGTGATAATGCAAGTGCCATCCAGGCAGGTAAACAGGTGTTTATTCAACGGCCTTATATGGTGCAGCCAATTACGCTTGTTACAAATGTGCGGCTGATAGATGGAACCGGCACTCCTGCACGCAACGCTGCTGTTAGAATAGAGGGTGACAGGATTGTTGCTGTGGGTAGTTTGAAACCGTTCGCGAATGAAACAGTAATAGATGGAAAGGGCAAAATACTGGCACCGGGTTTTATAGATACGCATAGCCACCTGGAAGGCTCCTTGAAAGAATCACCTGATGCGGTTGCTGCGCTTAACCAGGGTATAACAACTATTGTGGGCGGGCAAGACGGGGAAGGTGATATGATTGAGGAAATAAAAAAAACACTCCATGAAAGACCTGCGGCTATAAATGTTGCTACCTACACCGGGCATACCACTATAAGAGAAAAGGTGTTGGGGCCAACACAATTAAGCAGAACAGCTACAGCAGCAGAAATCGTGCAGATGCAACAACTGCTGCAGGAAGAATTAAGCAAAGGTTCTTTAGGTCTTTCTTCAGGCCTGGAATATGAAGGTGCTTTTTACAGTAACCGGAATGAAGTGATAGAACTCGCCAAAACAACTGCTGCCGCAAAAGGCAGGTATATCAGCCATATACGCAGCGAGGATATTACGATGGCCGATGCAATTGACGAGATCATTACCATTGGCCGGGAGGCAAACTTACCTGTACAAATATCGCACATAAAAATAGCGCTGAAAGACGACTGGGGAACAGCCGGCAACCTGCTGGCTCAGTTACAACTGGCAAGGGCAAATGGTATTGACATTACAGCAGACTGCTATCCCTATAATTTCTGGAACAGTACTTTGCGTGTATTGTTCCCCAAAAAAGATTTTACCAGCATGGCTGGGGCAAAGTATGCTACCGATCATTTATTCGATGCAGACGGCTCTGTACTGGTAAGGTTTGCACCAGACAGCACCTATAAAAACAAAACGATTGCAGCAATTGCAGCAATACGCAATGAAACGCCTGCCCAAACTTTATTGTATCTGGTTGATGCTGCTGAAAAATATGAACAGCAACACCCGGGTGAAAATGCGGAGACGGTAATGGGCAAAGCCATGAGCGATGATGATATTACACCATTTCTTTCCTGGCAGCATTCCAACATTTGTTCTGATGGCGCCATCGGGGGGCACCCGCGTGCATTTGGTGCGTTTACAAAACTATTGGGATATTATGTGCGTGAAAAAAAGATCATGCCGCTGGAGACCGCCATTAATAAAATGACCGCACTGGCTGCTGAGCATGTTGGTATAAAAGAACGGGGTATTATAGCGCCCGGTTTTTATGCAGACCTTGTTTTGTTTGATGCTGATTCAGTAAAAGATCGTGCAGGTATAAAAAATCCTGCTGCTCTTTCTGATGGCATTATAAATGTTTGGGTAAATGGCGTTTTGGTATATGATCATCAGCAGTCAACAAAGAAATATCCGGGTGTATTTGTGGAACGTTAAAAGACTTTTGTTGTACGAATATATTGCAGTTTATAGCATAGCCTTTTTTGCACATGCAGTATCGTTGATGCCCGGCGTTATGCAGTACAAGAGTGCGACGCAAGGGACGATCAATAGCGTTGTTGCAGCCTGGTACATGAAAGAAAAAAATTAGTCGGCGAAAAGCTCGTACTTCGATTTCGGTCTTTGATCTTCGAGCCATTTAAAACCGCGGAGTTTTAACTCTTCGTGGTTTACCTGCCGCATAGGGTAGGTGGTGCCCACAAGGTTATTTCTAAAGACTACTTTTTGCGGTTTCTTTTCCTGGAAATACATGTCGATAATATCGGCGGTTGCCTGGTTAACGCCGATGAATTTATTGCTTTCATCCTGGGCATAATAGATACTTTCTGCGTTACTTTTTGCACGCAAAAAATCCATATTGCCGTTCTTGAAGTACCCATTGATGGTGCGGCCCTTTACCTGGTTGTAATAGTTGCTACCTACTTTATTTACCGTTAATGCATTTTCAAAAACGTACAGGCGGGATGGTTTTTTGTTTTGCGTGTAGAGATACATGGTATCCCCGGTTACCTGGCTTTCCCTGGCCCAAACCACGGGTTGCTTAAACAAACGAAAAGCAGAATCCTCCCCTGAGTAAAAGAGGCTGTCGCCCACGGCCTGTAATGAATCTGAGAAGATGCGCACATGGTAATAAGCTTCAAAAAACCGGTCTGTACTGTCGTTGCCAGCAAAGGTGGACGTATCTGCGAGCACCACTTTTTGCATGGCAGCATCTTTTTTTGCCAGCGCATCTGAAGCGGTGGCGCTGTCTTTGCTGAAAACGGTATCCTGCATTGCAATGAGCGAATCTTTTGCAGCCATTGCCTGCCTTTTTGCCGCGGTTAGTAATGTATCTTTTAGCGTGTCAGCAGTATCTTTTTTTACTGTAACGGTACTGTCTTGTTGGGTAATCAGTTTTTGCTGTGGTTGTTGCGTACTGTCTGGCGGCGATTGTTTACCGCGGGGTAACCGCGGCAGTTCCTTTCTTTCAGCCAGCGGCTTGCCGGCCGGTGGCATGTTTAATGAATCTGTTACGGTTTCGTCGTCATTACCGGCCTGTTCAAAAACAGGTGCAGTTTCTTTAACCGGGATGGCTGTATCTTTTTGAGAAGACAATTCTGTAATAACTGGTACGGTACGGTATTTCTTAAGATCTGATAAACGTGCGGAATACATCGTATCTGCTGCGACGAATAAGGAATCGCCTTCTTCCTGCTCAATGATCATGACCGGCTTTTCTGTTGCCAGGAAAGAGCTGTTCTTACGGTTACCGTTTAAATGATTGGCGAAGAGCGTTACTTTTTGCGCAGTATCTCTGTAGATCACTTTACCTCTTGCTTCATATAAACCGGTAGAGTCTTCGCTGGCCATTTCATCTGCGGTAATAAAGGTTGCTTTATCCCACACTTCGGTACGCTGGCCAAAATATGTTTTCTTTGTTTTGGTATCGTAGTAGCCATCTTTTGTTCTTACTGTGCGTCGGCCGCTGTCACTTACAATAGTGGTAGGTACTACAAATGTTGCAATGCCTGTATAAGTATTGTATAAAAGAGTGTCTGTTTTAATGGTGTATTCAGGATCTACAAGTACCACATCTTTTTTAAAATAGACGTCTCTAGTATCCTCGTAATAAAAACCTTCCTTACTGGTAAGTACGGTTTTGCCATTCACAACCTTACCGCCTTCATAGTAGTTACCAATATGCGTATTAAGATCGTAATCGAGTTTGGAAGTGGTTAATGTGCCTTTGCCATCTGTAAGTTTTACATTGCCATTGAGGTAAGCTTTTTTTTCTTTACCCAGGTATTTGAGGTAGTCTGAATAAATATGCAGGCTGTCATTATCATTGATATGTACTTTCCGGAATGCCTCGAGAATATTGGATTTTGTATTGATCGCCGCGCTATCGCAGTAAAACAATGTTTTTTCCTGCTGCACCGCCACATGCCCAACGAGTAGCTGGTACTCGGTTAAGGAGTCAACTTTTTTGAAACTTATTTTATCTGCATGTATAATGTTGATTTGTTTTTGACCGGCGCTGTCAACAATAATCGGTTGTTGTGCATATAAAAAACATGCTGTAAGCAGCATGTAAAATAACAGGAAGAGTTTTTTCAAGCTTAATTGCCCTCTCATTTCTTTTCAGGTGAAGTGCTGTCGGCCAGCGGCGCCGTAAGGTAATCTCCTTTATCTTTTTTACCGAATACAGAGATGTTTACGTAGCGTTTGGGATGGGCACGAAGGTCGTCCATTAATATATTCAGGCTTCTAACGGTATTGTTAAGGTTGTTGTACATTTCTTTGCTGTTGATGAGCGAGCCGAGCGTACCATCTGTAGAATTAACTTTTGTCATTACACCATTCAGTTTTTCAACAGAGCCTTTCAGGTTGTTGATGGCGCCGTCAATGTCTGCTTTTGCAAGGTTGTCTGTTGTTTTTTCAAGGTTAGAAAGCATGTTGTTGATCTTCTCATTATTGGCAGCAAGATTTCCTGAAAAGCTATCGAGGTGGTTGAGTGTATGGCTCAATGCACCAGACTGGTTATTCAACATGTTTTGTAACGAAACGGCAGATACCGCAATGCTCGCTGTTGCCTTGTTCAGGTTGAGCAATGTGCTTTGCAGGTTGCCTTTCGTGTTGGGGTCTAATATCGTATTAAAGTTTTGCAACAAAGAATCCAGCGATTTTAGGGTGGATTGCAACTGGTCAGACACTGGTGCAAGCTTGCCTGCAATTTCACCCAGCAGCCCTTTCGATTCGCGGGTTGTAAGCGTATCCTCGCTTTTTAAATAGCTGGTGCTGGTACCTGGTTTTATTACAATGGCCGGTGTGCCAAGCAAAGAGCCGTTTATTTCAGCAACAGAATTGGCAGGTATGTTGTAATCTTCATTCAGTTTTATTTCAACTACAACAGAAGTAAGGTTTTCATCTGCCGCCACAATGTCTGCTACAGAGCCTATCTGGAAACCGTTGAAATAAACAGGGTTCGATGGTTTCAGTTCCTGCAGGTTGGTATAATTTGCGTAGAGGTAAGTGCCCGTTTTAAAAAGACTTTTCCCTTTCAAAAAATTAAAACCCAGTATTAAAAAAGTAATGGCTATTGCAGTTAGCGCGCCGATTTTTGTTTCGTTGGATATTTTCACTTAGTTAAGTTTTTGATCAAATCTTCTTTCAAATATAAGTCCATATTTTTTATTGGGCCCGGCTGCATTACTGCTATAGCGCTTTGGTTGCGTCGCACTCTTGTACGGCAGTGCATTTTTCAGCAAGGTTTGACCCCGTTAAGTATCGTTGTAACCCGCTGCTGCGCGGTGTTTGCGCATAGCAGCGGGTAATGTGGTTGCATGCGCCTGGCCATTTTTTGCCCGGGCCGGGGCTTGTACAAAACAGATCGCTGCAGCTGCCATAAAAACGGAACCCCGAACCGAGCGTGGCAACAGGTGATGCCACAACATATGCTGCCGGTTACATACATTTTACTTTACATATGCAATGGGCGCAAAACTAATTGTTATGCAGTACAGACCTGGAAAAGATTTGTAAAATCTGTGTATCAAAAAGCCTGAAAAAAATGTTATGGATTTTCCAGCGAGTAACGATAGCGCTGTACTGCTTTGGTGATGGCATCCGCAGTTTCCTGCTGGCCTTTATCGCTGTTAAGGTATTCTTCTTCTTCGGGGTTGGTAATGTAACCTGTTTCAACCAGTATGCTTGGCATGGCCACGGCCTGTAATACCCATATGCCCACCTGGCGTTGCAATGCACCGCGAACAGCACGGCCAATACTTTGAAATTCTTCTTCTACAGTAAGTGCAAGGCTGGCACTGCGCTCAAAATACTGCTGGGTTTTTAAGCGGTAGAGTATCAGTTTTTCAGGTGCATTTGGGTCAAAATCTTCAATCTGGGTGCTCATGGTACTGTCTATGTACAAAGACTCATTCTCCCGCATGGCCAGTTCTTTATCTTCGTTTTTATGTACTGCCCAAATATAAGTTGAAGCACCTTTAGCCGGGTTGGGTGTGTACCATGTACGGTAAGTAGGTACTTTACGTGTTCTTTTTTTGCGGTTTTTTCCTTTGCCGGTATAATAAGTTTGTGTTTTGTAGCCGGTGATCTCACTGTGTTTTTGCGCAGGCGCAGCATCGCAGTGTATGGAAATGAAAAGGTCTCCTTTTGAATTGTTGGCTTTATCTGCTTTTTCCCTGGGGTTATCGAAAACGTCGGTCGTTCTTGTCATGATAACCTTTACATCAGGCATAGCCATCTGTAAAGTTTTCTCCAGTTTTATAGCTATTTGCAGGGTAAGATCTTTTTCGTACGAGTAGCTTCCTTTGGCACCGGCATCTTCCCCGCCATGGCCGGCATCTACCACGATTGTTCTTATTCTTTGTTTTTGAATAGGGGCGGGTTTGCCATTGCTTACTGTAAAAGAAGAAAATAGAAAAACACAACCTGTAAGCGCTGCAAAGAAGATTTTTTTGGTAAGCATAATTTCTGTTCGTTAAACTTGTTTTTCTTCACAAATCATTTATGTTTTAAAGCCCTACATTTGTCCGACTTCTATGGCGACGACTCGTTACAAAACTAATATAAAATATATTGTACTGCCGGTACTGGCCATGCTATTAACTGCAATAACGTTCATTACGGATGGTAAGTACAAAACTCCAAAACCTTTTTTCAAATTATTAACAGCTGGCAGCGATACAACGATCAAGGGGGATACTGTGCCGCCAAAAGTGAAAGATACAAGTTTACGTATTATTACAGACACATTTGGTGCCGGTGATACGGCTAAAAATATTGTTACAGTTGATACCCTCAGCTTTTCAAAAGACTCTATTGAGTCGCCTATAAAATACAGTGCAGAAGATTCGGGCGTGCTGGTAATTGATAAGAAACAGTTTATGCTTTACGGAAAAGCTAAAGCAGAAAATGAAGGCCTGGCACTGGATGCAAACACCATTATATATGACCAGGCAACAGAAGTTATAACGGCATACGGCGGAACAGATACTTCCCTGGGTGCATTGAATAAACCCAAGCTTACACAGGAAGGTACAGAATCCATAAGTGATACCATTCAGTTTAACCTAAATAGCCAGCGGGGTCTTACAAAGAACACTTATTTAAAGCAGGATGAGCTTTTTGTAAATGCAGAACGGTTCAAAAAGATTACCAAAGATGAGGGTTTTGGTTACCGCACCAGGTTTACCACCTGTAACCTGGATACGCCACACTTCGACTTCAGGGCTAAAAAGATCAAGATCATCAATGATAAGATTGCCGTTTCCGGGCCGGCATACCCGGAATTTGAAGGCGTGCCAATGCCGGTAGCTATTCCGTTTGGTATTTTTCCGCTAAAGCGTGGCAGGCATTCAGGGTTATTGCCACCATCATTTGCATCAAGCCAGGATTTTGGCTTAGGCCTCGAAAATATGGGATTCTATAAGGTGTTGGGCGACAATTACGACGTTACGATCCGCGGTAACCTTTATACCTACGGCGGCTGGAGTGTGAACATTACACCTGATTATTACAAACGCTATAAATACAAAGGCAACCTTAACCTCGCTATACAGAAAACCAAAATTCTTAATAGTTCAGCATCTGCCAAGGAAGAGTTTAGTACCACAAACAGTTTTTTTATTACGTGGACACACAACAAAGATTCAAAAGCCCGGCCAGGAACCAATTTTTCTGCAAGCGTTCGGGCAGGTAGTACAAAATACAACCAGTTTGTAACCAATAACAGTTATACCAATTTCCAAAACCAGTTAAGTTCTTCTATCACATGGTCTAAGATGTGGAGCCAGGGCAAATACAATCTAAATATCTCTGCCAACCACGATCAGAACAACAACCTTGGTTTGATCAACCTGCGTATACCAACAGTAAACTTTAGTACCACCACTTTGTATCCTTTACAACCAAAAGAATTTGTAGGCACACCAAAGTGGTATCAAAAGCTTGGTGTATCTTATACAGGAACCGTATTAAACCAAATATCATTTTACGATTCGGCATTTAGCACAAGACAACTACTGGACACAGCATTATGGGGTTTTGAACACAGGTTGCCACTTACACTTACATTGCCGCAACTGGGCCCGTTTACGATAAGCCCAAGTATTTCATATTCTGAAAGATGGTATGGCCAAATGCTGCTGAAAAACTGGAATGAAGCTGTAGACAGCCTTGAAACACGCATTCAGCGCGGATTTTATACTGCACGGGAAGTTACATTCGGTGTGTCTGCAAACACGAGGATTTTTGGTACGTTCAATTTTAAATCCAAAACAATTAAAGCATTGCGGCACGAGATTAAGCCATTTATCTCGATGAACTATAAACCAGATTTGGTAAGTCAGTATTACAAAAGAGTAAAAATAGATGCAAAAGGAACGGAAACAACATATTCCGTTTTCCAGAACGGTGTGTTGGGTAACTATAGCCAGGGAAAATTTGGCGGCATCAGCTTTGGACTGGACAATCTTTTTGAAATGAAGGTGAAGGATAAAAAAGATACGGCTGCTTCAGCAACAAAGAAGATCAGGCTTATTGACGGGCTGGGCGTAACAGGTGGCTATAACCTGATTGCAGATTCTTTAAACTGGAGCCCTTTTAGTTTTAGCCTTCGCAGCACCTTATTTGAAAAAATAAACATTACGGGTAGTGCGTCCATGGACCCATATGGTGTTGACTCTTTTGGCAGAAGGGTGAACAGGCTGTTGTGGAAAGACGGTAAAGTTGGCCGCTTAACAAACGGAAGCCTGGCTATTTCTACGTCATTAAAGAGCAAATCCAAAGATGGTAAAACAGACCAGGAGCGTGTGCCCGTTGATGAGACGCTTACTCCGGATGAGCAAATGCGGCAACTGGAATATGTGCGCAATAACCCTTCTGAGTTTGTAGATTTTGATATACCCTGGAATGTATCGCTTTCTTTTTCACTTAGCTTTTACCGTACGCTTGCTTCCAACCTAAGGGATTATACAACCACCATTAACAGTAACCTTAGTGTGAACGGGGACTTTAGTTTAACGCCAAAATGGAAAATTGGCGGTAATACTTATTTTGATTTTAAACAGGCTAAAATATCGCAGTTGTCGATGTTTATTACCCGTGAAATGCACTGCTGGCAGATGTCTATTAATGTAACGCCTGTGGGTTTGTACCGTTCATTTAACGTTTCCATCAGCCCCAAATCCGGTATACTGCGTGATCTCAAGATCAACCGTTCAAGATTCTTCTATAACCAATAACAAATACAACAGTACAAACAGGAATTCTTTAAGAGGGGTATGTACCGCGCACGCTGGTCGGTGCTGAGTAATGTACAGGAAGTACAAGAGTGCGACGCAACGATGCCTCACCCTTGTACTGCTGTTTGGTTAATTGTAATTTACCAGATCCGCACTCTTGCGCTGTCTGGGATAAACATCTTATTTCCCTGCTTTACATTGAAGGTTTCGTAAAATGCATCTACATCGCTCATAGGCCCGTTTACACGGAATTTTGCAGGCGAGTGTACATCTGTAAGAACCTGTGTTCTTAATTGCTGCTCCCTTGTGTGACCGAGCCAGCCAAGTGCATAACCCATAAAATATCTTTGGGCGGGGGAGAGGCCCGCAAGCTTTTCGTTCTTTTTGTATTGTTCGGTGTTTTTAAATGCATCCCACCCCAGCAGAATGCCACCAAGATCTGCAATGTTTTCACCCAATGTAGCTTTGCCGTTTATCTTGAAAGTGTCTACTACCACATAGTTGCCAAATTGCTTTACCATAACATCTGCGCGGTCGGTAAATTTCTTTTCATCATCTTTAGTCCACCAGCTTTCGAGGTTGCCTTGTGCATCAAACTGCCTGCCTTCATCATCGAAGCCGTGTGTAAGTTCGTGGCCGATCGTGGAAGCACCGCCATAGCCATATACCACAGCATCATCCAGTTCTTCATCTTTATAACCGGGTACCGTAAAGATGCCTGCAGGCATTACTATTTCGTTATTGGAAGGATTGTAATATGCATTGTATGTTTGAGGGTACATGTCCCACTCGTCTTTATCTACCGGTTTGCCCAGTTTGTTTACGTTATAGTTGTGCCACCACAAAGAAGCATTGATCAGGTTTTGCACATAACTCTCTTTGCCAACTTTCAGTGCAGAGAAATCTTTCCATTTATCCGGGTAGCCGATCTTTTTTGTAACAGATGCCAGTTTTGCCTGCGCCTTTGCTTTGGTACTGTCACTCATCCACGCCAGGTTTTGGATACGGTTTTGTAAAGCTCCGCGAATTTGTTCTGCAAGGGTTTCATACCGCTTTTTCGCAGTTTCATTAAAGAATTCTTTTACATACAACTGGCCAAGCAGTTCGCCCATTACGTTTTCTTCAGAGCGTATAACCCTTTTCCAGCGCGGCTTTCGTTCTGTAGCACCTGTAAACAGTTTGCTGAATTCAAAATCTTCCCTGCCAAATGCGTCAGGCAAGGCAATAGAAAATGCCTGTACCAGGTTAAGGCGCAGGTAATCTTTCCATGTTTCAATTGCTGTTGATTGCAGCACTTTGCCCGCAGTGGTGTAATATTCAGGCTGGCCGATAATTACAGAATCAACTTTGGCCACATCAAAAATGGTCATGTAATTATTCCAGTTTATAACGGTTGAGACTTTACTGAGGTCTTTTACCGCGAACTTATTATAGTTGGCGTAAGGGTCTCTCAGGTCTTCAATTTTACGGTGAGATTGTGCCAGTGCAGTTTCCAGCGCCAGTATGTTTTTTGCACCCGTGTTAGCCGCAACACTGTCACTACCCAGCATGGAAAGCATTGTAGCTATATATGTCACATATTTGTTCCGTATGTTTTGAGAAGTGCTGTCTGTTTTAAAATAGAATTCTCTTTCCGGCAGTCCCAGTCCTGTTTGCCACATTTGCAAGGCATATACAGTGCTGTTTTTTGCGTCCTGGCTTACACCAAAAGCAATTACGCCATCCACACCCATGCGGTCCAGCTCAGCCATGGTGCTTTGCAGTGAGGTAACATCTTTTATTGCTGCAATTTTATCGAGGTATGGCTGTATGGGTTTTATGCCTTCCTGCTCAATTTTTGCAGAATCCATGGCAGTGGTCCAGAAGTCGCCTATCTTTTGCTCATTACTGCCTTGCGCCGCATTGGCTTTGGCCGCTTCTTCATTAATAATACGTAAACGCTTCTGGTTTTCTTCAATTACAAGGTTGCCAATGCCCCAACTGCTTTCCTCGGCTGGTATAGGGTTCTTTTTTATCCAGCCACCATTTGCATAATCAAAAAAATCATCTGCAGGGTTTACCGTGCTGTCCATATTGGCCGCAAGTACATCAGGTTTGTCAGCCTCTTTTTTTGTTTCGCTGCACGATGCGCTCATTGCCAGCAGCACTGCCAGTGCAATGTATCTGTTCATAAATAAAATTTGTGGCAATGTAATAATTAGGTGGCCATTGTTGCTGTTAATTTGATGAACGTATGTAAGGTTTATGTGAGCCCGGCTTCATTGCTGCTATTGAACTTTGTTGCGTCGCACTCTTGTACTTCCTGTTCGCTTTGCAGCATTGGCAAAGCCGCTGTCGTGTATTTTTACCGGTTGAGTAATTAAAGGCGAATAGATACATTTGCAAACTGCCGTAATATCATAAACAGATAGTATGAACGATTTCAATAAATTATTTGCAGCATTTGCTGATCTTAAAGTGGCTGTAATAGGTGATGTAATGCTGGATACCTACTGGTGGGGCAAGGTAGACAGGATTTCACCTGAAGCACCTGTACCCGTAGTGGCGTTAAGAAATAAAGAGCAGCGTATAGGCGGTGCAGGTAATGTAGCATTGAATACTATTTCTCTTGGTGCAGAAACAACACTGTTTACGGTAACCGGTGCTGATGAAGATGCCGAAATGTTGTGTGGACTTTTACAGGATCAGCATATTGATACAAAATATATTGTAAAAAGTGCAGACAGGATAACAACTAATAAAATACGCATCATCAGCCGCAACCAGCAAATGATGCGGCTCGACTCAGAGGTTACGCATTATATCTCAAAAGAAGACGAAGAAACCCTGGTAAAGAACTTTATTGCTTATGTAAAAAGACATAAACCGTCGGTGGTTATATTTGAAGATTACAATAAAGGGGTACTTACTCAAACATTGATCGAAAACATTATCGCTGTTTGCAAAGAACATGATATTGTTACAACGGTTGATCCCAAGAAAAAGAACTTTTTTGCTTTTAAGAATGTAGATATTTTTAAACCGAACCTGAAGGAAGTTACCGAAGGGCTCAATCTTATTATAGAAGCCGTAAATGAGCAAACGCTGAGACAAATACACACCGAATTAAATGCGCAGTTGCAGCACAAAATATCTTTGATCACGCTCTCTGAAAAAGGTGTTTATATACAAAAAGGCAACTATGCCAGGGTAATACCAACACATGCCCGCAATATTGCCGATGTAAGTGGCGCCGGAGATACTGTTATTGCAGTCGCTTCACTTGTTTATGCAGCCACAAAAGATGTTACACTTGCTGCACAGGTTGCCAATGTGGCCGGCGGACAGGTGTGTGAAGAGGTAGGAACCGTAGCTGTTGATAAAGCGAAGCTGCTGGAAGAATGTAAACTCCTGCTAAAGTAATGTTCTATGTATTTCTTTTATTAAGGGTATTTCCCGGAGCGCATGCAAGAGAAACATGCGCTATATTTTTGGTATAAGCAGGGCAGCTCATTTAGCTTCGTTGCTGCCATCTTCCTTATGTACAAGAGTGCGACGCAACCAAAGCTGATGCACCAATCAACTGCCGGGTACAAAAAATAAAAAAAGCCACCGGTATTCCGGTGGCCTCAGTATTTCTAATCCAAAATGTGCTATACTTTAAAGTGGCTGAATGCTTTGTTCGCTTCTGCCATACGATGCGTGTCTTCTTTCTTTTTGTAAGCTGCACCTTCACCTTTGCTTGCTGCTACTATTTCATTGGCCAGTTTATCTGCCATTGTTTTACCATTTCGCTCACGGCTGTAACGGATCAGCCATTTCATACTTAAAGAAATCTTTCTGTCAAGACGTACTTCTGTCGGAATCTGGAAAGTTGCACCACCAATTCTGCGGCTGCGTACTTCTACAGCAGGCGTTACATTACCCAATGCTTTTTTCCATATTTCATAGCCATCATCACCGGTTATTTTAGATACTTTATCTACAGCATCATAAAAAATGTTGATAGCTACACTTTTCTTGCCCTGCCACATCAGGTTATTGATAAAACGGGTAACCAGTTTATCATTATAGCGTGCATCCGGCGCTAATGGTAATTTTTTGGCTTGCGACTTACGCATATCTGAAGATTACGTTGATTTAATTATTTTTTCTTTGCTTTTTCTTTCTTGGTACCGTATTTAGAGCGGCTCTGTTTGCGGTCTTTTACACCGGCAGTATCAAGACTACCACGTACGATGTGATAACGTACACCCGGTAAATCTTTTACACGACCACCACGGATCAAAACGATAGAGTGCTCCTGGAGGTTGTGGCCTTCACCCGGGATGTATGCGATAACCTCTACTTTATTCGTCAAACGCACCTTTGCAACTTTACGCAAAGCTGAGTTTGGTTTCTTTGGTGTAGTGGTATAAACCCTTGTGCAAACACCGCGACGTTGAGGGCAGGCATCCAAAGCCCTGGATTTGCTCTTCGCCCTGATAATCTCACGGCCCTTTCTTACTAACTGTTGTATTGTAGGCATTATGTACCAATTATTTTGGGACGGCAAAGGTATAAGCCTCACGGTAAAATTCCAAATAGATCATCTTTTTTTTTGAACATAATATCGATTTCTGCCTAAAATGTACCGTGATTGTGGAAAACAAAGCTATAAAAAAATAAAATGAGCGGCTGCAAACCGCTCATTTTTACCATTTAGATTTTTATAAGCCAGCCATATTTGTCTTCAGCTTTTCCTTCTTTTATAGCGTTCATTCTGTTTTTTAGTTCGGCGGCTATTTTAAAGTTTGCCGGTTCAAACTCCATCACCTGGTCTTTATATTTAAGTTCTTTGATCATTGCTATGGTTGCCGCGGTACCTGTACCAAAGACTTCCTGCAAATACCCTTTGCTGTACGCAGACGTCAATTCATCTATGCTTATTTTTCGCTCATCAACGGTAAAGCCCATATCTTTCAGGAGCATAATCGCACTGTCTCTCGTAACTCCCGCCAAAATGGTCCCCTCCTCAAGCGAAGGTGTAACGGCCAGACCATTGATTATAAAAAATACGTTCATCATGCCAACTTCCTGCAACCATTTGTGTTCAAATGCATCTGTCCACAATACCTGGTCGTAGCCAAGCTTTTTCGCATCTGTTGCAGCCTTCATACTGCCGCCATAGTTGCCTGCATTCTTTGAAAAACCAACGCCACCCGGTGCCGCACGGGTGTATTTTTCTTCTACGGCAATTTTCATGGGGGCGGCATAATACGGCCCCGTGGGGCTCAGCAGTATCAGGAACTTATATGTGTCAGAAGGTTTTACACCCAGTGTAGTGTCTGTTGAAAACATTACCGGCCGTATATACAATGAGTGGTCTGGTTTTGCAGGAATCCAATTACGATCCAGGTCAATCAGCTGTTTCATTCCTTCTATGAAAATGTCTTCGGGTATTTCAGGCATATTCATCCTTTCAGCAGACTGGTTAAACCTGCGGAAATTGTCGTACGGCCTGAAAATAAATGCATCGCCATCTTCGCTGCGGTATGCTTTTATGCCTTCAAAAATTGCCTGGCCATAATGCAATGCCGATAATGATGGTTCCAGCAGCAGTGGCTGGTAAGGCTTTATCTCCACATTTTTCCATTCCCCGTTTTCATAATCGGCTTCCAGCATATGATCAGTAAAATATTTACCGAAAGGAATATTCTCAAGGTTCAGGTCTTTTAGTTTGCTGCGCTCAGCTTTGGTAACATTGATTTCAAGTGCGTCTGTCATATCGCTAAATTTGTTGCAAAGAAAAGTAAAAAAGAAAACTAACGAACGTTAACAGTAATTCAAATGTCAACTTCATTACCTCATTTCATACTTGCGGGGCTTTTCAAAGACGCGCTTGTTATTACAGAAGATCGTTTTGAGCAGCAGGAACCCGCAAAAAAGCCGCGGCAATTTACTAACAAAACAAGCAATGAGGAAAGTGCACCACCACCAATACCAAAAAAATGGTTTTTGGGTGACAATAAAAGAAACGTGGTCATACTCTTAAAGGATGAAGCAGCAGTGCATATCAACGATGAGTGGCTGGGAACATTGAGTAAATTGCTGGCTGCTTGCAGGCTAAACCTGGCAGACGTCGCCATTGTAAACCTAAAACCCGGAATAACATTTACCCTGTTACAGGAGCAGTTACAACCGCAACATGTATTAATGTTTGATGTAAAGGCAGAAGAAATTGGTTTGCCATTCAGCATACCCAGCTACCAGGTACAAAAATACGGTGGCACCACGTTTATGATTGCACCCGCTGTTACACTTTCGGCTGATAAAACCAGCGATGCAATAAAAGCTGAAAAGCGCAATCTCTGGGAACGCCTTAAAGTCATATTCAATGTATAAATCTTTTGGAGCCGGGCTGCAGTGCAGGCATTAAGCTTTTGTTGCGTCGCACTCTTGTACTGCCGGAAACTTTATTGAGCAAACACGAAGATCTGATCGTAACAATATATAGACCTTGTCTTTAAAATTATAGCCTGCCTTCTATGGAAAAGAAAGCATTAATACTTAGAAATTTTGAAGAAGTAAGACGCCGTAGTATCATGCTGTGGAATGGCTTGCCCGAAGCCTGCAATTACTGGAAACCGGATGATGCTGCCATGAGCGCAATTGAACTGGTTCGCCATGTATTGCAGGCAGATTACGGCTGGAACATTATCATCAACAAAGGTGATATGACCAACTACAAGACACCATGGGATGGCAGAGATTTTATAAGTGTACAGGATGAGATAATATTTGCCCAGCCTTACCGTGAAACTTTTCTGAGGAGTGTAAACAGTTTTTCAGAAGAGCAATTGTCAGCAACCACCATCATACATCCGGGCAATGGTGCAGAAAAAAACCTGGCTGATTACCTGCTAAGAATTGCTTACCACGAATCTGTACATGCAGGGCAGTTTCTTTCTTACCTGAGAGCCATGAAAATTGACAGGCCTTTTATTTGGGATTAATAGCAGTTATAAACACTATTATGGAGCAACGAACAATCATTTTTGCAACGAACAACGATCATAAAGTGGCAGAGATAAGAAAAGTGATCGGGGAAAAATTCCGGGTTATTACAATGAAAGAGGCAGGAATAGATATAGATATTCCCGAGCCGCATGATACCCTTGAAGCAAACGCCACAGAAAAGTCAACCACGATATACCAGCTTACAAAGCTACATTGCTTTAGTGAAGATACCGGTCTTGAAACAGCGGCGCTCAATGGAGAGCCCGGGGTAAAAAGTGCAAGGTATGCAGGTGAAGGAAGAGATTTTCAGGCCAATATAGACAAGTTGTTGCGTAAGCTGCAAAACAAAACAGACCATACAGCAAGGTTTAGAACGGTAATCTCTTTAATATGGAACAACACAGAATATCTTTTTGAAGGCATATGTAATGGTGTTATTATCCGAGATCAAAAAGGAAACAAAGGTTTCGGCTACGATCCGGTGTTCATACCCGACGGTGCTGACAAAACATTTGCTGAAATGACCATCGACGAAAAGAATATTTACAGCCATAGAAGAAAAGCAACGGATCAATTGATTGCTTTTCTTCAAAAACAACCAGCATGGAACGAGTAAAAGTAAACCTTCCCGATGTTTTCAGTTTTTCAGTAGAATTGCGTATACGCATAACAGACCTCAATTTTGGCGGGCATGTTGGTAATGATACTTTTCTTTCACTGCTGCATGAAGCACGTCACGAATACCTGAAGCGCCATGGCTATGGCGAAGTTTCATTCGAAGGAGCAGGTCTTATTATGGCAGATGCTGCAATCGAGTACAAGAAAGAATTGGTACAAGGTGATGATATTAAGATATCCGTTGTAGCTGCGGGTTTCGACAAATACGGCTTCGATCTTTTTTACAAAATAGAAGTTAACCAGCCGGGCGGTTACGCGCTGGCGGCAAAAGCCAAGACAGGTATGCTCTGCTTCGATTATGCCAAACGAAAAATTGCATTGCTACCGGGCGCTGCACAAGAAAAGTTGCAGGCGTTGACTGCATAGATTTTACTCAGCTTTAAAACCCAGTGCCTTGATATAGCCATTATTTGGTGTGCAATTTTTAAAAGCACAATTTTTCAGAAAGCCATCCAATGCCTGAATGATTTCTGCTGTGTTGGCAGGCCTTAGTTTTCTTACCTCTTCAAAATTCTTTTTTGCCGTATCTGCATATTGCATTACCTGCTCATAATATTGAGGAACCTGAAAAGTAACAATGCCCCTGGTATTATCAAGCTTTTTATAGGGCCAGTAATGCCAGCTGATGTTATGAGCGTCCATTGTTTTCCTGAAAGCTTCAACCCAGGCATCATCGTTTTCGCCTGTTTCTCCGCAATACAGCGGCACATTGTACTTACTGCTGAAATCAATGTACTCCTGTATAACGTCTGCGGTGGTCGCAGTCCAGTATTTGTGAAAGGTGTAAACAAGTTTATCATCGAAAGGGGCACCAAACGGTTTGAAATTGGAATTCCATTGTGCACCGCCAATAAAGACCAGGTGGTTTTTGTCAACAGTTCTTATGGCAGCGGTTATACGTTTGTATAAAGGCTCCAGCAGCGGGTTTAGTTTGTCTTTATCGAAGTAGTGTGCAATTGGTTCATTTAGCAGGTCATAACCCAGTATTACCGATTCTTTGGCGTAATGTGTTGCAATACGTTTCCAGATATCTATGCATAGCTGCTGGCTGCCTTCGTTTTCAAAAATATAAGGATAGCCATAACTGTCATCTATATTATCTCCTGTTTGCCCGCCGGGTGCGCAGTGCATATCCAGCAATACATACAGGTTTTCTGCTTTACACCACTTTATTACACGGTCAAGCATTTTAAAACCGAGCGTTGAATCATTTACACCCATATAATTCTCATTCGTGAACAGGCGGTAATTGAATGGTACGCGAATGGAATTCATGCCAATACTTTTCAGGTAGTGAATATCTTCCTGCGTAATGTAAACATCAAGATATTTTTTCCAAAAGGCTTTCGTTGCATCAGGCCCTACGAGTTCTACAAATGTTTGATTGATGAGCCTTGGCGAGCTGGCATTGTTAAATTTAAACATGTAACCTTCCGGTACCAGCCAGTTGCCGAGGTTGGTGCCTTTTAGCAGCAGGGGTTTGCCATCAAGGCCGATAATGTCTTTGCCGTTGGTTCCAATAAATTTTTGTGCGCCAACATTAGTTGTGGTACACAACAGCAGCAGGAAAAGTGCAGGTATAAATTTCATACAGCAATATAGATTTTGAACGTGCTCAAAGCTGAATAAAGATATGCAGTACAAGTGAGTGACACAACAAAAGCTTCATACATGTACTGCAGCTAAATACACCTATACTTACAATGTTTATGTTTGTAAAAAATTAGTGCATGTCATCGTTACTACTCAACAGAACAACTTTTGGAGATACAAAGAATAAAGGCAATGTTCTTTCTGAGCAGGAAGCAAATGAACTTTTTACTACGTGGGTGTTGAATGCCAAATTGCAGTTACACATGAAGCAGGTTGGGCACTTAATGAAATGCTGGGCAGCAGAGCAGGAACACCTGGGCGAAGAGGATCAATGGCGCTGGGAATTAGCAGGGTTACTACATGATGCAGACTGGGACCAGTGGCCTGCGCAACATTGCAGGAAGATTATTGAAGAGCTTGAAACAAGAGATATTGACCCGGAAATAATCCGGGCCATTGCGTCTCACGGGCCCTTGCATTTTGGTGTGCAGCCTGAAACCAGGATGGACAAAATGTTGTATGCATTTGATGAATTAAGCGGGCTGGTACATGCATATTCGCTGATGCGGCCAGCAGGGTATGAGGGTATGGATCTGAAAGGTGTAAAGAAGCGCTTAAAAGAAAAATCTTTTGCCGCAAATGTTTCAAGAGATGACATCAATGATGCCTGTGCACGTGCCGGTTTACAGCAGGATGAACTGATTATGTTTATTATCGCGCATCAGCCTGCTGTGCAATAAATTACACAAAACAACTGCTGTAGCGCATATTTGGTATTGTTATGTTGTTGGCAATCTATTTGCTGCTTTTGCTGTGATAACTTAATCCATTAATTCAAAACATTATTTATGGCAAAGTATGCTAAGAAGTCGCAGGCAAAGGTTAAGCGTGCAATGGAAGAAATGAAAGAAGGAACATTGAAAAGTGGTAGTGGCAAGAAAGTGACAGACCCCAAACAGGCAATTGCAATAGGCTTGTCTGAAGCAAGAGAAGAGGGTGCGAAAGTGCCTAAAAAAGCTTCTTCTAAAAAGAGTGCAACAAAAGCAGCGCCCAAAAAAGCGGCTAAGAAGGCGGCTCCGAAAAAAGCTGCCGGTAAAGCAGCAACAAAAAAGGCAGCAATGAAAAAATCTGCAAAAAAAACCACACCAAAGAAAGCGGCTACCAAAACGGCAAAGAAATCTGCCGGTAAAAAATAAACAACAAATGCTGACATATGAAATCATCAACACACACGCAAAAGAAGGCTATGGAAAAGCCCATGAAATCGAATGTTCCAAAACCAGACGTAAGAGATAACCTGGACAGCAGGAAAAACGAGGAGTTTGAGATCAATAAAGGCAAGGTTACGCACAACGAAAAAGCGCATCACCACGAAAACAAAAAAAATTAAAGGCCGGAAGGCCTTTTTTTATTTTGGGTTTATTGACTGCACTTTATATGTGTGGCAGCAAACGTTGTTACAACTGCCTGTTTTACTAATGATGGCATGCGTTAATCTTGTTTTAGTAAAAACAGGCTTTAAACCAACTTTATTAACTTCGCAGCCAAATGAAGAAGTTCAACGTTCCTAATATATATCGCAGCGATTTAATGAGCGCTATTAAGAACAACCGGAAACAGGCTGATAAACTAAAAAAAGACTTTACGCCTACACTGCTCGATTTCGGCCCGGTACAGATATACCTGGCCCGCCATTTTGGTTTTTGTTATGGTGTAGAGAATGCAATAGAAATTGCATTTAATACGATTGATGAAAATCCCGGCAAGAGAATATTCCTGCTGAGTGAAATGATCCACAATCCCCAGGTGAATGCAGACCTTACTGCACGCGGTGTTCAGTTTTTGCAGGATACTTATGGCAAACAGATCATTCCTTTCGACAGTCTTACGCCGGACGATGTGGTGATCATTCCGGCATTTGGTACAACGGTGGCTATCGAAAAACTGTTGAATGAAAAAGGCATCAGGACAGAGCAATACAATACCACCTGTCCTTTTGTTGAAAAGGTTTGGAACCGCAGCGAGCAAATTGCTAAAAAAGGTTACAGTATTGTAGTACATGGCAAACCAAAACATGAAGAAACAAGGGCAACCTTTTCTCATGCATCATCTCATACACCCACAGTGGTGGTGAATGACATGCGTGAAACTATAGAGCTGGCAAAGTATATTACCGGCGAAAAGCCCGCCGAACATTTTTATACCGAATTCAATGGAAGGTATTCAGCAGGGTTCGATGTAATGCGGGATTTGGAGAGGATTGGTGTGGTAAACCAGACAACACAACTGGCTACAGATACACAGGCTATTGCCGAATACCTCAGAGATGTTATTAAAAAGTATTATGGCCTTGATGAGATTACAATAGCTGGGCGCTTTTCTGATACAAGAGATACATTATGTTACGCCACGAATGATAACCAGGCTGCAGTAGCAGGCATGCTTGAAACTCCTGCCGATCTTGCAATTGTAGTGGGTGGATACAACAGCAGTAATACTTCTCACCTGGTAGAGCTTTGCGAACAAAGGCTGCCTACGTACTTTATAAACAACGCTGATAAAATAATTTCCCGTGACGAAATCATTCATTGCAATTGGGTAACAAAAGAAGAAAAAACTGTGAAAAGTTTTTTGCCTTCTGCAACGCCTGTAAAAATGCTGATTACAAGCGGTGCAAGTTGCCCGGACGCTGTTGTGGAGGATGTTATTGATAAAATAATATCATTTTATCCCGTTAATAATTCCATTAGTCAGCTTGCAGAAAGTTTTATATAAAAGAAAACTGCAACGGTAAACCATTGCAGTTTTCTTTATTATCAAAAACCCCTTGTTATTGCCTGGTCACGATTTCAAAAACCTGGTGTACAATGTTGTTACTGGCTTCTTTTGCTTCAGTGAAAAAGTTAAAGGTAGAAGTGTAGCGGTCAAAAGTTACTGTAAGCACTTTAAAAGATCCGGGTACAATCTGGGCAGCCATTACATCATTTGGTGCAAGAGTAAGATTACCCGTTTTTGGATCAATGGTAAGTTCATATTTCCAACCTTTGTTTGTAAGCCCCCCGTCTGCGTAATTCAATAATACTTTGTTCCTGCCGGCAGGTATAAATTTCTTTTCAATAACATAGTCAAGCGAGATGATCGCTGTTGTATCGCTCACTTCGTTCCTGAAATCTGTTCGGCTGCCCCTCGAACTAAATGTTGACCTGAAAAATTTTACAACGGCTGTGTCAGATACAAGTTCAGATGCCACACTTTGTGAAGCTGTAAGCGCAGTATCAGCTTCTTTTTTGCTACCAATTTCTTTAGAGCAGCCGATAAAAATAACGGTCACAGTCAGTGTAAGTACAATGATTCCTTTGATGTTTTTCGCCTTCGTCAATTGCATGTTCATTTGTTTTAGGTAATGCACTCCCTATACGGCCACAGGCCGTAACAGGAAAAAAATATTTAGTATGGAACTGGTTAGCACACTCCCGGGAGCTGTGTGTAAGGTGTTCGCATTATAGTACGCAAGGCAATACGTAAGTGTTGGGGCCAGTCAAAAAGAAATTGTATTTAATCCAGGAAGCGTCGTTTAACTGCAGGTGTTGGTAACATACAGGCATCTTTTTTACCAAACCACTTATACCTGTTTTTAGCAATCCATTTGTACAAAGGGTTGCTTATAAAAGAAGGGAAAATGCGCAGTGCAAACAGTGATTTTGCCGGCCAGTCCAGGTAAGCGGCAATGCGCAATGCAGCATCTGCATAGGTATAGGCTTTGCCATTTTCAATAAATACCAGGCTGTCTGTTTCTTCCGGTATTGCATACTGTTTTCTCAATGCAGTTCCTGTTGCTGATTGTAACGGTGAAAATTTCAGCCTTCCATTGCTGTCGTTGCGAATGGCGAAATTGACCATGGCGTTGCAGTAATTGCAAACGCCATCAAATAATACAATAAGGTTTCCTGCTCCAGTCGTCATTGGATGGCAAAATTAGGCTAAATAAAAAAGGCTGATCCAAAGATCAGCCTCTTCACAAATATTTAAAATATAATGTATGTTATCCCATATTATGAAACACCTTACTTACGTCATCATCCTGCTCCAGTCTTTCTATCAGTTTACTTACGTCTTCTGCCTGTGCGTCGGTAACCGGCACTGTTGTAGAAGGAATCCATTCCAGCTCCGAGCTCAGCGGCGTAATGCCTTTGTCTTCGAGGGCTTTCTGCAGCCTGCCAAAGTCTGTAAAAGCACACCGTAATACAACAATGTTATTACCTTCATCATCGGCGCTTTCACCCATTTCTTCCAGTCCAAAGTCTATCAGCTCAAATTCGAGTTCTTCAATGTTCAGTCCTTCAGGCTTCAGTTTAAAAACACCCATTTTTTTAAACTGAAAGCTTACGCTGCCACTGTTTCCAAGTGCGCCGTTGCCTTTGTTGAAGTGGCTTTTCACATTGGCCACCGTCCGTACATGGTTATCGGTGGCGGTTTCTACCAGTATTGCTACGCCATGTGGTCCGTAACCTTCATAAAGTATCTCCTCGTAGTTATCCATTTCCTTGCCCGATGCACGTTTTATAGCTGCTTCCACGCGGTCTTTCGGCATGTTTACACTCTTCGCATTCTGGAAGCAGCGGCGCAAAGCAGGGTTTGTGTTGGGGTCTGGTCCGCCGGCTTTTACGGCAATGGCAATTTCTTTTCCTATGCGGGTAAACTGTTTTGCCATCCTGTCCCAGCGGGCAAACATGGTGGCTTTACGAACTTCAAAAATTCTTCCCATAATAAATATTCGTTGTGGGTTTTACTTTAATTGTTTGTTTCCAACTTTGGTTCTTTTGGCATCGCCTGTTGTGTCACTCACTTGTGCGTTCCGTTTTTATGGCGGCTGCAGCGTTCCGTATCTCTTACCGGCTTATAAGCAAAAGCCTAAACAGAACAGGTAAACGCTGTTACACCCGGAGGTGTTGCATTATGTTATACAGTACAAGAGTGCGACGCAACAGCAGCTTCATACATGTACTGTTGCCGGGCTCCAAAAGATCTGCCACTCAAATTTTGAGCGGTGGCAAAATTAGGTTTTCAGTTCTGTACAACAAAAAACCCCGCAAAGCGGGGCTTATTTTTAATTGAAATCTTTTGCGTGTGGTATAATCTCTGAGGGGTTTCTCAGTTTACTGTGGTGGCGGCTGTATAGAAAATAAACCACCAGTCCTATAGCCATCCAAACCAATGCAACTGTAAGCGTTTGTGTATCCAGGCCTACAATCATCGCCGAGCAGATAAGCACACCAAGAGACGAAACAATTGGTACTGCAGGTGCCCTGAATGGCCTGTGAATGGTTGGTTCTTTTTTACGCAATACCCATACACCCGCACTTACCACTACAAAAGCGAATAATGTTCCGAAAGATGTAAGATCACCCGCAACATGGCCGGGTACAAAAGCTGCAAACAAACCAACAAATACAAACAATATCCAGTTTGCTTTATAAGGTGTTTTGAATTTCGGGTGCAATTCATTAAAAACTTTTGGTATCAGTCCGTCAGAGCTCATGGTATAAAATACACGGCTCTGTCCCATTAACATTACAAGAATTACAGACGAGAAGCCCGCAAGAATTGCTATAGTTACAGCAGTAGCCAGCCAGGTATAATTTGTCATGTATGTGCTAATGGCATAAGCAACAGAAGCTTCACGTCCCTTTTCAGGATCTACAAAATCTTTCCAGTTTGCCACGCCCGTTAAAACGTGCCCAAATAAAATGTATAAAATGGTACATACAACCAGGGAGCCAAGTATACCAATTGGCATGTCTCTTTTAGGATTTTTTGCTTCCTGGGCAGCAGTACTTACTGCATCAAAACCAATGAAGGCAAAGAATACAATGGCTGCGCCACCCAAAACACCTCCCCATCCATGTTTGTTCCAGCCGCTGTAGTCAGCAATTACTTTACCAGCCTGGTCTGTAACAGGCGGTGTTCCTTCAGGAATAAGATAAGGTGTGTGGTTGGCAGGATTTATATACTGCCAGCCAATAGCTATAAAGAGTAAAACGATCGATACTTTAATGATCACAATGATCATGTTTACCGTAGCACTTTCCTGTGTGCCTTTTATAAGCAGCAGGGTAAGCAATAACAAGATTACCAGTGCCGGCGCATTTACGATGCCTGAATGCAAAATGCCGGCAGAATCTGTAAAACTTTCAAAGGGGGAGTGGCACCATTCATACGGTATTCGGTTACCTAGCAGCTTGTTGAGGTATTCACTCCATGCAATAGAAACGGTTGCGGCACCCAACGCATATTCCATAATGAGTGCCCAGCCAATTACCCACGCTACCAGTTCGCCCATTGTTGCATAGCTGTAAGCATAAGCGCTGCCCGCAATAGGAATCATGGCAGCAAACTCTGCATAACATAAACCGGCAAAAGCACAACCGATGGCTGCTACTATAAAAGATAATGTAACACCTGGCCCTGCAGCCTGGCCGGCAGCAGCGGCTGTTCTTACAAACAGACCTGCACCAATAATAGCACCAATTCCAAGCGCTACCAGGTTACCTGCACCCAGGGTTCTCTTTAAACCTTTCTCGCTATCCTCTGCCTGCGCAAGAAGAGATGATAAAGACTTTTTTGCAAATAAACTCATACAATTGGTTCGTTTTTAATAAAATGGATTTGCCAAAATAAGGATTTCTTTTTGTTCGGCTTTAAATCTTTTATAAAGCCGTTTAGCAAGACTGCTGTTAATTTTTAAATACTATATTGCGGCTTTATAAACACTACCTGCATGAAGTCTTCCGGCAAACTTACATGGTATATTTTGGGTGCTATGATCCTCGGCGCTGCTGTAGGTTATGCAGTACACGTTAATGCTTCGCCGGAGTCTGTTACTTCTTTTTCAACCAACATAAAATTACTTACCACTATCTTCCTGCGCCTGGTGCAAATGATTATTGCGCCGCTCGTATTTGCTACGCTTGTTGTAGGTATAGCAAAACTGGGCGATCTTAAAACGGTAGGTCGTGTAGGTGGAAAAGCGCTGTTGTGGTTTATTACCGCCTCACTTACCAGCCTGCTGCTGGGTATGGTACTGGTAAATTTCTTCAAACCGGGAGCCGGGCTGGATCTCAACCAGGCCAATAAAGAAGCCGTGAGTGCACTGGCTGGTAATACAAAAACTTTTACTCTGCAAAATTTTGTAGAGCATGTTTTTCCTAAAAGCCTGATAGAAGCAATGGCTGGCAATGAAATCCTGCAGATTGTTGTTTTCTCTATTTTTTTTGGTATTGCTACGGCTGCAATGGGCGATTATGCAAAGCCACTGATAAAAGCGCTTGATATCGCATCACATATCATACTCAAAATGGTGGGTTATGTAATGAAGTTTGCACCCATTGGTGTATTTGGTGCAATAGCCGCAGTAATAGCTGTTAATGGGTTTACCATTTTTGCATTTTATGCCAAATACTTTATATACTTTTTGCTTGGTATAATGGCATTGTGGATTGTATTGATTGCGGTTGGGTTTATTGTGCTGGGTAACAGGATGCCGGCATTACTTAGGCGTATTGTGCAGCCACTGTTCATTGCGTTTACCACAACAAGCAGCGAAGCCGTTTTTCCAAAACTTACAGAAGAATTGGAGCGGTTTGGTTGTAAAGACAAGATTGTTTCATTTGTATTGCCGCTTGGTTACTCTTTCAATCTGGATGGCAGTATGATGTATATGACATTTGCCAGTATTGCCATTGCGCAGGCGTATGGGATACACCTTGATACCGGTACGCAGTTAACCATGTTGCTGGTACTGATGTTAACCAGTAAAGGCATTGCAGGTGTACCGCGTGCTTCGCTGGTAGTGGTGCTGGCCACCTGTGCCATGTTTAAAATACCGCCCGAAGGCGTAGCTTTAATATTACCCATAGATCATTTTTGCGATATGTTTCGCAGCATGACGAATGTGTTGGGCAATGCACTTGCCACCAGTGTGGTGAGCAAATGGGAAGGTGAACTGGGTGAAGAAGCCGTGGCATAAACCACAGAACTAAAGTACCAAAGTTGAAGATTTGTTTGCTTTGCCCGCGTGGTGGAATATGCTCAGTAAAAGGCAGGCGTACAAGAGTGCGACGCAACGGTTGCCCAATAGTAGCAATGCAGCCGGGCTCAAAAAAAAATATTATTACTAAGAACGACTAATATACATGATACCTTACCTGTTAAGTTTTGACTGGCACGAGTTATTACAGCCACAGTTTTATATTCAGAATGGTGGCTTGTGGTTATTGCTTTTTGTAATTTTTGCAGAAACCGGTTTGTTTGCAGGCTTCTTTTTGCCAGGCGACAGCCTGCTTTTTGTTGCAGGTATTTATGCACAGAATATGGACGATGGCAGCCCCGGTTTATCGCACTCATTTTTAAGCCTGATTGGTTTGGGTGGTGTAAGCAATGAAGCGCTGGACCTCTTTGTGTTGATAGCACTTGTGTCTGTAGCCGGTATTCTCGGTAACTATGTTGGTTATTGGTTTGGCCGAAAGAGTGGGCCATTTTTGTACAACAGGAAAGATACTTTGCTGTTTAAGAAGAAATACCTGTACCAGGCACAGGAGTTTTATGAAAGATATGGTGGCTGGGCAATTGTAGCGGCCAGGTTTGTGCCCATCATCAGAACTTTTGCACCCATTGTTGCTGGTATTGTACAAATGGATAAAAAGAAATTTACCTACTTCAACCTGGTGGGTTGTATTGCATGGGTAGCCAGTATGATACTTGCCGGTCACTTCCTGCAAAAATGGATATTGGAGTGGTTCAACTTCGACCTGAAAGAACATCTTGAAATAATTGTTATAGGCATTGTACTGGTCTCAACAGTACCCATTATCTGGAAGTTGTTTTTCAGTAAAAGCAAAAAAGAAAGCGTTTAATCAACCAACGTATGCAAGAAAAGAAATACGGCATACTCTCGCTGCCTGTATTGGTTGCCGCCCTCGGCTACTTTGTAGATATCTACGATCTGCTGCTATTTAATATTATCCGTGTTCCTTCGCTTAAGTCGCTCGGCCTGAATGATCAGCAGATATCATCAGATGGTTTATTCATCATTAATATACAAATGATCGGCCTGCTCGTGGGCGGCATATTGTGGGGTGTACTGGGCGATAAACGGGGGCGTTTAAAAGTTTTGTATGCATCCATTATTTTATATTCTTTCGGCAACATTGCCAATGGCTTTGTACAAACTGTAGACCAGTATGCCATCGTGCGTTTTATAACAGGTATAGGCCTTGCAGGCGAGCTTGGCGCAGGTATAACACTTGTAAGTGAACTGTTACCCAAAGAGAAAAGGGGCATTGCAACATCAATGGTGGCAGGCATTGGGTTAACAGGTGCAGTATTTGCTTTTTTCTTAAAAGAAATGTTTATACAGCCCGATAACTCGGGCTGGCGCATTTGTTACTTTATCGGGGGTGGGTTGGGTTTCGTGTTATTGCTCATGCGTGTTGGTGTACTCGAATCAACCATGTTCAAAAGCATTGAAAACAAAAAGGTTTCCAAGGGAAATTTCCTGATGCTTTTCAGTAACGGAAAACGCCTGAAAAAATACCTGCTTGCCATACTCATTGGTTTACCCACCTGGTACGTAATCGGCATCCTCATTACATTCTCCAAAGAGTTTGGCGCAAAGATGAACATACAGGGCGCCGTTGACCCCGGTAAGGCTGTAATGTTTGCATATGCGGCCATTTCTGTTGGCGATATACTGGTTGGCTTTGTAAGCCAGTATTTCAAAAGCAGGAAGAAAGCACTGTACATTTTCTATGGTATAACTGCGCTTGCAATGGTATGGTTTTTTAACCTGCAGGGCGCCAGTGTAAACCAGCTTTATATGGCAAGTGCGCTGCTTGGGTTTGGTACCGGTTTCTGGGCCATTTTTGTTACCATGGCCGCCGAACAGTTTGGCACCAATATAAGGGCAACTGTTGCCACTACGGTGCCAAATATGGTAAGGGGTTCATTAACGCTTGTCTCTATCCTTTTTATATGGCTGCAGAAAAGTTACGATTATGTAACAGCCGGTTGGATAACAGGTATCGTTGTAATGACCATAGGGTTACTCTCCGCAATTTTTACTGAAGAAACTTTTCACAAAGATTTGAATTACCTTGAAGAAGAAACGGTGTAAAACAGGTTGCCCGCCACAGGCCGGCTTCTGAATTGCAGTTGTAAAAATGTCTTTGTTTTCCAGCAGTAGTTTTTTATGGCATCGCCGGTTGTGTCACTCCCTTCAGGGTTCTGCTTTCATGGCATCTGCAGCGCGCTGTTTCTTCCATCGCCGTATAACTCAGCCTGTCATTCTTATCTTTATAACAATTAATCAGGGAATAATTATATCAACAGCATTGCATGAAAATACTAGTTATACGTTTTTCTTCCATTGGCGATATTGTACTCGCTTCACCCGTTATGCGTTGTTTAAAAAAACAGCTTAATGCAGAAGTACATTTTCTTACAAAGCAAGGTATGAAAGCTGTTACAGAACATAATCCCTATATCGACAAATTCTTTTACTTCGATAATAACCTGGCACAGCTAAAACAACAATTAAAAGCAGAGCAATACGATTACGTGGTAGACCTGCACAAAAATTTCAGAACATTTAGTATAAAGCTTGCCTTACGCACCAAAACACTTACATATAAGAAAGAAACGCTGCGAAAATTTTTACTTACAAAACTTCATATCAACGTAATGATGGATAAACACATTACGCAAAGAAGTCTTGATACTGTAGCGCCGCTTGGTGTAAAAGACGATGGCAAAGGGCTCGATTATTTTATCGGGGAAAAAGATGTATTGCCTTTAGAGGCAATACCGCTCACCCACAGGTTTGGTTACGTGGCCCTGGTTATAGGTGGTTCTTATTTTACCAAAAAACTACCGGTAGAAAAGCTGCAGCAACTCTGCAATAAAATCAACCACCCGATCATACTGGTAGGTGGTAAAGAAGACATTTGGGAAGCTGAGCAAATTGAAAAGGTCGATGCGATCAAGATATACAATGCCTGCGGAAAGTTTAACCTCAACCAGTCTGCAGACCTGGTAAAAAAAGCAAAGCTTGTTATTTCTCACGATACCGGTTTGCAATACATTGCATGTGCATTTAACCGGCCTGTGCTGGCCATCTGGGGTGGTACTTCTCCTGAACTTGATGTAGAACCTTATTATGGCAAAGACACACAGCAGGCAGTAAAATTCACGTATGAAAACTTTGTTGTAAAAGGTTTGTCTTGCCAGCCATGTTCCAATTACGGGTTAAAGAAATGCCCACGTAGTCATTTTAAGTGTATGCAACTGCAGGACATGGATCGCATTACTGCAGCAACAGAAAAAATATTGTGGTAAATTAAAAGGCTTATATGAGTATCTGGTTCAACAAACAAATAACAATAGACGGTATCAATCCCCTCGGTAAAAACACGATGGGCGAGCACATCGGTTTGCACTTTACAGAGGTAGGGGCAGACTATCTTGTAGCAACAATGCCTGTTGACCATCGCACACATCAGCCGTACGGGCTGTTGCATGGCGGCGCTTCTGCTGCACTGGCAGAAACGCTGGGAAGCGTATGCAGTGCCCTCGTAATAGACCCGGAGAAATTTATTTGTGTTGGTATAGAAATAAATGCCAATCATGTTCGCAGTGTAAGAAGCGGGTTTGTTACCGGTACATGCACACCTATACATATCGGCGCAACTACGCATGTGTGGGACATACGTATAAAAGACGAAAGAAATAAACTGGTTTGTATCAGCAGGTTAACTGTTGCAATTTTGAAGAAGAAAGCACTCTGACCCTTATCTTCGCCTAAACTCTAAACACCTATTCTATGCGTAGCAGTAATTTTTTGTTTATTGCCCTTATCTTAGTCACTGCCTGCAATAAAGACAATGCGGCAAAAGGCATCAGTATTGAAGGTTTCAAGATAACAGACTACTACGGAAATTTTCTTTTCTACCAGGGTACACCAGATAATGACTGGAAGTTTTCCGGAGGGCTCAGTAAGGAAGAAATGGCCTTGTTTGATTTCGATCCCGGTATAAACATTGACAACACAGTTGCATCAGATATAAACAGTTTAGTTGCGGCTTATCCAAATCCGTGCTTTGGTATATTAGGTTTGCACCTTAATTTGAAAGATTCGGTACTGGTTAAAGTTGTAATTGCCGACGAAAAACTGAATGTATTAACAAAGCAGGCATTTAAAGCGGCAGGTCTGGTAAACATGAATTTCGCTTTGGATGCAAACCAGTTTCCATCCAAATCTTCACGCAGGGTTTATTATAGTATTTCTGCAAAAGATAACCCCGATTATAAAACAGGTTATGGAGACATCAGGATCTGCGATGGATGGGATCCTGCAAATACAGGCACGTGTTTCTGATTAACTTTGGCCTTTGAATCTGGCAATAATATCTTCAATATTCTTGTAACTGTTTTTTAAGCAGTTGCTGACTGCTTCATCATTTGCCCAGATGATCTTTTCTATATGCTCTTCTTCCTGCGGTACGGGTACAGGAGAGCCGGTAACTTTCATGGCATACCAGTGCGTTTCTTTGATTGCATCGCTGTTTTGCCATTTGTCGTAGTATTCGTGGTACGTAAGCCCAATCAGTTCACCAAGGGTAATATCGCTGATGCCCGTTTCTTCCGCTACTTCTCTAACCGCACATTCAGGGATTGATTCCCCATCATCGAGTTTGCCTTTTGGAAGATCCCATTTGCCGCGGCGGAAGATCATCAGCAGTTCATTGTTTTCATTGGTTACGAGGCCACCGGCAGCAATAATTTTTATGGGCATAACAATGGTGTTTATAATTTTTAGTGAGTCATCCGGAAATTGTAACCTCCTCCGCTTACCTTCGCTCCATCTGGTAAATATACTTGTTATGTCATCAAATGAAAAAGCAGTAGCTGAAAAATTATTACAGGCAGGCGCAGTAAAATTGAGTCCTGAACAGCCTTTTACATGGGCAAGCGGATGGAAGAGCCCAATTTATTGCGATAACAGGAAAGTGTTGTCGTTTCCTTACATACGCGATTTTATCAAGAGCGAAATGTGTAACGTAATTTTCGAGCAATTCCCGGAAGCTGATGCGCTTGCAGGTGTAGCCACAGCTGGTATTGCCTGGGGCGCTATGGCTGCTGACCAGTTGAAACTGCCATTCCTGTACGTACGGCCAAAACCAAAAGAACATGGTATGGGCAACCAGATAGAAGGCGCTTATGAGCCCGGCCAGAAAGTGGTGGTGGTAGAAGACCTCATCTCAACAGGTAAAAGCAGTTTGCAGGTTGTTGATGTATTACGCAACGCAGGTGTGGAAGTGGCAGGCATGGTTTCTATTTTCAATTACGGATTTGATGTTGCCGATAATGCGTTTGAAGAAAAGCACTGCAAATTTATTTCCTTAACCAACTATGGTGCTATGATTACGCTTGGTATGGAAAAAGGCATTGTTGCTGCTGACCTGGAGCCGCTATTGTTGCAGTGGAGAAGTGACCCCGCCAACTGGATGAAATAAGCCTGATCTATATTAAATACATTGAAAGGAATAACCGGGAAGTACTGTTTCCGGTTATTTTTTTGCGTTTGTTTTTTCCGTAAATTCAAGGAACTAAATAACGATTTTATGGACTTGCTCAAATATGAATTCCAGAAAGCCCCTGCCGACAATTATTCAAACGATCTTGGCTTATTGGTAAAGAAAGTAAGATACTACAGGAACAACCGCCCTGTGGAAGAGTTCAATAATGCGCTGCCGGAGCTGCATGAAATGGAAAGTAAATTACAGCAGATAGCCAAAGCAGGCGGACAGCGTAAAAGGCTGTATGTGCAGGAAATAATTGATGAACTTTCTGAAGAGAAAGACTTACAGAAAAAACTTACAGACAAAGTATCCAAAGGTTGTCATGCCATTGTACATGCTTTGTACGATGATGCTTTTGATATGAATGATTATGCCTACGAATTAAGAAAAGCAATGGGCGTTTATTGGGTGCAGTTTTTTGGCTACAAAGCAAACAGGCAAAGCGATGGTATGCTGGCGGTGGTTAAAGAAGTTTTTCGTGCTGCATGTTATGATATGCATATGGTGTTTATTGACAACAACCAGGGCCGGTAAACACCAGCGCTGCGTTTTTACGCGGTTTACCTCGTTCTTATACTGGCGGCTGTCTCGCATCGCGCTTGTTGCATACCGGCTCAACAGTACAAGAGTGCGACGCAACAGGCGATGCCATGTAATACAAAAGCCGGGCTCATAATAATCCCGGCTTTTGTATTAAGTCTGCTGGCGCAAAAACTTTACACGTTGAAACGGAAGTGCATAATGTCTCCATCTTCTACCAGGTAATCTTTACCCTGTACAGCAAGTTTTCCATTATCGCGGCATGCAGCTTCTGAACCGTATTTTAAAAAGTCTGTGTATTTGATAACCTCTGCGCGTATAAAACCTTTTTCGAAGTCTGTATGTATAACGCCTGCGGCCTGTGGTGCCAGCATACCTTTGGTAATCGTCCACGCACGCACTTCCTGCACGCCTGCGGTAAAATAAGTGGCCAGGTTTAAAAGCCGGTAAGTCGATTTGATCAACCTTGCCACGCCACTTTCGTGCAGCCCCATATCTTCCAGGAAAAGCTGGCGGTCATCAAAGTTTTCCATTACTGCAATTTCGCTTTCAATGGCCGCGCTTATAAACAGTATTTCAGCCTTTTCGTCTTTTACGGCAGCGGTTAACGCGGCAGTGTGTTTATTACCGTTTACTACTGACTTTTCATCTACATTACAAACGTAGATCACAGGTTTCATGGTAAGCAAAAACATGTCGTCAATATGTTTGGCCTTGTCTTCCGGGCTAATGTCGAATGCACGTGCGTTTTTGCCCTGTTCCAGGTGCGTTTTCAGTGCTTTCAGAATGGGCAACGCAGCGGCTGCATCTTTATCATTCTTCGCAATCTTATCGCTTTTGGAAATCTTTTTGTCAACACTGTCCAGGTCTTTCAACTGCAGCTCGGTATCAATAATTTCTTTATCACTCACCGGGTCTATCTTACCATCCACGTGAATTACATTGTCATCATCAAAACAACGCAGCACATGTATAATGGCATCGGTATTGCGAATGTTGCCCAGAAACTGGTTGCCCAAACCTTCGCCTTTGCTGGCACCTTTTACAAGACCTGCAATATCAACTATCTCAACCGTTGTGGGCACCACGCGGTTTGGTTTCACCAGTTTTTCCAGTTCAATCAAACGTTCGTCCGGAACCGTAATTACACCAACATTAGGTTCAATTGTGCAGAAAGGAAAATTGGCTGCCTGCGCTTTGGCATTGCTCAGCGCGTTAAACAATGTTGATTTACCTACGTTTGGTAACCCCACTATGCCTGCTTGTAAAGCCATATTAGTACTAAATTTTACGTTATAAGAATTGTTATGTAACAGGCTGCATTGCTACTATTCAGCTGTTGTTGTGTCACTCACTTGTACGTTCTTACCGCTATGCAGCATGTTTGCCGGCCATCTGCTGGGTAGTAACAGCATATTTTAAAAGCTTGGAAAATTGCTTTAGATATTACTGCCCAGGCCCATGTATATGCCCTTTTTTAGAGGCGCAAAAGTAGCAATACTGTATTAATTCAGAACTTTAATTTATTTTACGAGCTCATCAAACTCCCTTTAGGGCTTGGTATGGCGTTAAATATTGTTTGGGTGGCATTTATAGTAATTGCTTTTGTAATAGCGCTCATCAAGTTCCTGTTTTTAGGAGACACGATGATCTTTAAAACACTGGTAGATGGCATTTTCGATACGGCAAAGTCATCAGTGACCGATGTTGCTTTTTCGCTGGCCGGTACCATGGTGTTTTTTCTAGGGCTTATGAATATAGCCAAAGAGGCAGGCGCTATCAACTGGCTGGCACGTCGTTTAAATCCATTTATGAAACGCCTGTTCCCCGAGGTGCCGGACGGCCATCCTGCAATGGGGGAAATGGTCATGAATTTTAGCGCCAATATGCTGGGTCTTGATAATGCTGCTACCCCGTTTGGCCTTAAGGCCATGAGAAGCCTTGAAGACATTAATCCCAACAAAGGCACGGCATCAAATGCGCAGATCATGTTCCTGGTACTGCATACCAGCGGGCTTGTGCTAATACCGCTTTCTATTTTCACATACCGCATTTCTGCCGGTTCTGCAGATGCTACCAGTGTTTTTATCCCCTGTGTACTCGGTACGGTTATTACTACGCTTGCCGCCATAATGGTGGTAGGTATAAAGCAAAAACTTAAATGGGATTTTGTACTGGCCGCATGGATTTTTTCCCTGCTTGCACTGGTGGCGGCATTAATGCTGGCCGTTTATTTTATGAGCCCTGCTATGAAAAACACGTTCAGTACTGTTTCGGGTAATCTCATTTTATTATTCATTATCGTAGCAATTGTATTGGGCGGTGTTTGGAAAAAAGTATCTGTATTTGATGCTTTTATTGAAGGGGCAAAAGAAGGCTTTAACGTAGTGATCAAAATTATACCTTACCTGGTTGGTATGCTGGTGGCTATAAGAGTGTTCAGAGATAGTGGCGCCCTGGCATACATTACAGACGGTATTGCATACCTGCTTCACCTTACCGGTATTAATACCGATTTTGTGCCGGCACTGCCCACGGCAATCATGAAGCCTTTTAGTGGCAGCGGTGCACGTGGTTTAATGATCGATGCCATGAAAGCCTATGGCCCTGATTCCTTTGTAGGTAAAACAGCCTGTACCTTCCAGGGCAGTGCAGACACTACCTTTTATATACTTGCACTATACTTTGGCAGTGTAGGTATAAAGAAAGTGCGGTATTCTGTTTGGGCAGGCATGGCCGCCGACTTTATTGGTGTAATTGCGGCCATCATTATTTCGTATGTCTTTTTCGCCTGATTGAAAAAGCGGTGGTGATATATTAAAAATTTATTTCACCCGGTCTTTTTTGTTTCAATATAGAAAGACTTAACTTACGGGTACAACGGCGCGTCGATTTACCGGACAGCTTCAGCGCCATTCTTCACCAAAACTGCTTTATGCCTGTCAGAAATGGAACAAAAACTTTTTCACTGCAGCATCTCAAAATGCTTTTTCGTTTATCACTCCATGCCAATACCAAACAAACCAATGATGTAGCAGCGCTTGCAGAAGAGCACATGCATTACGCTAAAAGCCGCAGAAAATTTCTTGCAGATACTTCAAAGATCATTGCGCTGGCAGGGGCATCTTCTTTATACAAGGCATGCGCACCTGCAAACCCTGCAACACAGCCAACAATCGCAATAATTGGTGCAGGCATTGCCGGCCTGCATACAGCTTATATTTTGAACCAGGCAGGTTACAACGCTTATGTGTACGAAGGAAGCGGCAGAATTGGTGGCCGCGTTATAAGTGTAGACGATATGCTTGGAAAAGGATTGTGGACCGAAATGGGCGGTGAATTTATTGATTCGACCCATACCGAAATGCTCAACCTTTGTAAGCATTTCAATTTGCCCTTATTAGACAGGATGGAACCATCTGAAAAACACCTCGAGGAATTTGCTTACTTTTTTAATAGCCAGCACTATCACGAAAAAGATGTAATTGTTGCCCTGAAACCTTTTGCGGAAAAAATACGTGCAGACATAAATTCACTCTCCGAAGAAATTACCTACAAAACTTTCTCCCCGGCAGATAAGCATTTCGATGGAATGTCTATTATGGAATACCTGGATAGCATTGGCATTACCGGCTGGCTGCGCAGCATGATTTACAACAGTTATACGGCCGAATATGGAATGGAGGCAACAGAACAATCTGCCATAAGTTTTCTCGCCGTTTTTGATGTAGGCAACGACACACATTACAACATTTACGGCAGCAGTAATGAGCGTTATTCTGTAATAGGTGGTAACAACAAAATTTGCCAGGCGCTTGCAGATGCCATGCCCGACTACGTATTGCCCAATCATTTCCTGAAAGCAATAAAACAGCGCAATGATAAAAGTTACCAGTTACATTTCAACATTACAGGCTCCGGCACCATAGGTGTAACCGCAGATATTGTTGTGCTTACAATACCATTTACCGTACTGCGCGAACTTGAATTTGATGTGCCCATGCCCGCATGGAAAAAGAATACCATTCAGCAGCTTGGCTATGGTACAAATTCTAAAATGTTTTTTGGTTTAAATGAGCGTGTATGGCGCAGCCAGGGTTATGCAGGTTATGCTTTTGCCGATAATGACATGATGAATGGTTACGATAACACACAAATGCAAAACAACAATACCGGCCCCGGCGGGTATACCATTTTCCCTGGCGGTAAAGCAGGTATTGATGTTGGCTATACAGACCCCGGGGTTTTAAAAAACCGTTATATAAATGCGTTGGATGGTGTATACCCCGGTGCCAAAGCTGCGTTTAACAATAACTTTCAATTCTGGTGCTGGCCTACGTATGCTTATTCAAAAGGCAGTTATGTGGCTTTTAAAGTAAACCAGTACACGACCATGGCCGGCAGCGAGTTTGAGCCGGTTGACAACATCTATTTTGCAGGTGAGCATTGCAGTTACGAGTTTCAGGGTTTTATGAATGGCGGCGCAGAAACAGGCCGTCGTGTTGCGGAAATGATCATCAAAAAACTGAAAGGAAAATAATTGGTAACCAGCTTTTGTAATTCGTGGCATCGCCTGTTGTGTCACTCACTTGTACTGATGTTTTTTATGGCAGCTGCAGCAAGCTGGTTTGTAGCTGCGCCAGTTGTACCCGGAGCTGCTGCACAACGATATACTGTACAAGAGTGCGACGCAACAAAAGCCACATGCAAGCACTACAGCCGGGTACATAAAAAAACGCTTACTACAAAGCGGGCTCCTGCTGACTTAAGCAATGAAAACTGCCAAGTCCCCAGATGATTTCTGTAGAGTCTATGCCAATCACTTCACGCCCGGGAAAACAACTTTGAATAACCTGCAATGCTTTATCATCTTTAGCACAGCGAAACGTAGGTACAATAACTGAAGTATTTGCAATGTAAAAATTTGCGTAAGAGCAGGGCAGGCGCTGATCTTCGTAAACCAGTTCGTCTGGCATGGGCAGCTCTGCGATGTTTAGTTGTTTGCCATTTGATAAGCGCATTTTTTTTAATTGCGCCAGGTTGTGTTGCAGCAATGCGTAATTGTCATCCTGCTTGTTTTCTTCAACCACTGTTATAACGGTGTCTGCATTGGTGAAACGAACCGTATCATCAATATGCCCGTCTGTATCATCGCCCACAATTCCTTCATCTACCCAAAGTACCTGGTCTGTGCCATAATAATTACAGAGGTATGCTTCTATTTGCTCCTGGTTGAGATGTGGGTTGCGGTTGGGGTTTAGCAGGCAGGCAGTAGAAGTCATTACGGTGCCTTCGCCGTTGAATTCTACAGAACCACCTTCCATGATAATGCCCGGGTAAAAAACCTGCAGGCCATAATGTTTACCAATTAATGTTGGTATAACATCATCAAGATCGTAAGGTGGATATTTGCCGCCCCATGCATTATAGTTCCAGTCAACAATCGCTTTCTTTTTTTCAGTTTTATGCAGCAGGAAAGCCGGGCCATGATCTCTGCACCACGCATCATTTGTAGGGTGCATAAAGAATTCAATGTTGGAAAGATCTGCGCCTGCGGCCTCAATGTGCTGCAACGCAAATACTTTCATTGCCTCGTTCGCAACATTGATGCGTACCGGTTCACTCTTTGCCAGCACTTTGATGAACTGTGCATAGTACGGAAAAATGGTATGAATTTTTCCCGGCCATGAAGCTTCTTTGTGCGGCCAGCTAAGCCAAGTGGCTTCATGCTTTGCGAACTCGGCAGGAAAATAATAACCGAGAGATTTTGGTGCAGTATCAAAGTCAGGAAGTCCGGGAGTGTGTAAGCTCATGCGCTGATAATAATTTTATTCATTAAGAGTTTTCAGAAGCACATTCATGTCTGCGGCTGATGCGCGTTTTTCCAGTATTTGGCTTTCCGCGTTTCGCCCTTAATTGTCTTCGTCTATAAACCGTTTGGTGATTTGCTGGTAAGAGTCTATTCGTCTGTCTCTCATAAATGGCCAGTGTGTTCTGTAACGGTCTGTTTTACCAAGATCAAGTTCTTCCACATGCACTACTTCTTCTTCATGAGATGCTTTATAGATAAGGCTGCCAAAAGGATTGCTTATAAATGAACCGCCCCAGAATTTCATGGCACCTTGCTGCTCTAAACCTACACGGTTTACGCTAACCACATGCACGCCGTTTGCCACGGAGTGGCTGCGTTGTATGGTTTGCCATGCATTGTATTGCTCTGTATTGGTAGCCTCATCCTGCGCTGTGGCCCAGCCAATGGCAGTAGGGTAGAAGAGAATTTCTGCGCCCATAAGTGCAGTAATTCTCGCTGCTTCGGGGTACCATTGATCCCAGCAGATAAGCACACCAAAAGTGGCAAATTTTGTTTTAAAAATTTTGTAACCAAGGTCGCCCGGCGTAAAATAAAATTTTTCGTAGTAAGCCGGATCGTCCGGTATGTGCATTTTACGGTATTTGCCGAGATAACTGCCATCTGCATCCAGTACGGCAGTGGTATTGTGGTAAATACCCTGCGCTCTTTTTTCAAATAAAGAAGCGATGATTACAACGCCCAGTTCTCCCGCCACTTTACTCAACGCATCGGTAGAAGGGCCCGGAACAGGTTCTGCCAGTTTAAAGTTGTCGTAATCTTCCACGTCACAGAAATATAAAGATGTAAACAGTTCCTGCAGGCAAATGATCTGCGCGCCTTTCGCAGCCGCTTCACGCACCTTTGCAATTGCTTTGTCGAGGTTAGCCTGTTTATCTGCACTGCAGCTCATTTGTACAAGACCCACTTTTACTTTACTCATGTCTGAAATAATTGAGCGGCAAAAATAAGCGATACGGCCCGGATGTATAGCCACGCAACTGCTAAAAAATAATGACCGGGAAATGTTATGATACCGGCAGTTGAATGTGGTGGCATCGCCTGTTGTGTCACTCACTTCAGGGTTCCTTTTTTATGGCGGCTGCAGCGTTTCGTTTTGCCAATGGCGTAAAAAACCACAGCCCCGCAAAGGCAGGGCTGTAGGCGAATTGCAGCAGGTTGACTGTTATCCTTCTTTTTTCACAAATACAATTTTACTGCGGTCTGCCTTGTACATATAGTCGTAAAATTTTACGAGCTCACCGTAATCTGCAGCCGGAAAACGACCCTCACTGCGTGTATAGTTACGTGTACAGGTAATCATGTCTGCTTCAAATTTGAAATGGATTTCGTAGCTGCCAAACTTGTTGTTGATGCTAACATCCTTTGGCATTGATTCAATATTGTAACCGGCAGGTATTTTTATGGAGATGGTATCTCTGTCTGTAAACGATGAAGTGTATTCTATTTCGTAGCGGCGCTGCTCTTCTGTCTTTAGTTTGTAATTGTTTTTACTAAGAATGTTTGGCATTACAAACATGCGCTTTCCCGAAACAGAAGCGTAGCTGTTTGCAACAAGCTTCAAGTCTTCATTCAACGCAGCTTTTTCCAGTTTCTTTTCTTCGTACTTAAAATCTACGATATCATAGTCAGGCAGGTCTATATCCTTTTTCAGCGATTCAAGAATTTTATCTCTCGATAAATAGTTAATCTTATTATGCAAATCGTCCTGCTGCAGGCAGGTATAATAGGTTTTTATAGTAGCTGTTAATTTTCCTGTTTCATCAATAGCAGAAGTTATATTTCTTAGTTGAAGGTTGTCTTCTGCTTTATAGTATTTGGTTTGTACAATATGTCCGCCTTTTTCATCGATCAATAATGCATGGCGGTTCCCTGTAAAATCTCCCTGGTACCCGGGTGCGACTGTTTGGCTAGTGCATTCCAGCCACATAGTATCTTTTTCCATGGGCACACAAACAGTTGCATGGTTAAACTGGTTAGAAGGAAAATCCGTAAGAATATCGTCTTCATCATCACCCGCCCGAATTAGTACATAATTTGCTTTTATACCAGCTTCTCTAAGAAGTGCAACCATATAGTTTGATAATGCTTTACAATCGCCGTATCGTTTTGTAAATACATAGTTAGCGTCAAAAGGTTGCCAGCCGCCAATACCAAGCTGTACACTGATATACCTTGTATTTTGTTGCAAAAAATTGTATAGCGTTTTTACCTTTTCTTTAGGATCATTTATGCCGTCAGTCAGTGCATGTACTTTTTGCTTTACCGGGTCCGGCAGTGCACTTTTATCTTTCAAAAGGCTGTTTATAAACATGCCAAAGTTTTCCCATGAAGACATTTCGCCTTTATACCCCTGTATTTCAAAACTTGTTGGTGCCAGTATTACCATTGGCAAAATTTCCCGCCATGCAGGTTGTAAAACCTCAGATACTTTTGCTGGTATGTTTTTAATTTCCCACGTATATACTTTAGTATCCTTTTCTTCAGTTATTATTGGCTTGCCTGTGAAATTAAATTGTTTGAATCTTATGTCCAGGTTTTTAGGTGTTACTACTACCAGCTTACTGTATTGTACACTCATTGTATTGCTTTGTTGAGGATACCAGTCCGGCAGGTCGAATACTCCGTCAATTGTTTTTGATTCTTCGTATTCAACGGTGTAAGGGTAGTTGCGATAATAAAAGCTATGCGCTTTATACCTTGTATCAACCATCAGGCTTATGTCATCATTACCACTGAGGTCTTCTATATCTTTCTTTTTTACGTTTTTGAGTTGTTTACCGGCGGCATCGAATAACGAGCCATCAATGTCATTGATATCATTGAACTTGTCATAATGCGTATAGAAAAATGAGTAACGGTCTCCCGCCTCATTTAAGATCGTGTAGGCATGTTTCCGATATATTCGCGCCTTTCCCGGGTCTTTAATTTCAACGCGCAATTCTTTATACCTGCATACCACATTCGCATTTTTTGTCAAAGAATCTGCAATCAACAAAGAATTGTAAGATTGCGCTTTACACAATAAGGGCATGCAAACGGCGAGACAATAAAAAATTCTTTTCACAATATGGATGTTTATTGTTTCTTAAGTACAATTTGTTCAGCCTGTTTTTTTACAATAAATGCAAAGAAGTCTCTCAGGGTTGCGTAGTCTTCGGGTAAAAAGGTTGCTTTTTTAATTACCGTTTTGCACCGCAGTTGAATACGATCACCTGTTTTCCCGATAATGTATTCAAACATACCTTCATCTTCATTCAACATTACCCGCGCAGATTTTGGCATTTCTTCCACTACATAGCCTTTGGGTATTTCCATGTTTAATATATAGGTTTCGTTCTGGCACGAAGACATTTCAACAGGATAAGAACGTTCAGCAGCCTTAAATGGATTTTCTGTATAAGCTTCAGCAAGCATAGGATTGAAGTACAGGATGTCTTCATCTCCCGTATTGAATTTTATATCATACTTAATTGTAAGCGGGTACTCAGCCATTTTCAGCGAATCTACTTTTGCGTTAGCCATTTCTATATCCATCGGGTATGCCTTCTTAATATCTTTAAAGAACGCTTCTTCTGAAGTCGCCTTCAGCTTTTTTCTTATTCCGCGTGATTCAAAATTGCCGAGCAATGTTGAAAAAGAGCCTGCAATTTTATCGTTGTCATTGATCATGAAGACAGTGGTAACCTTCGATTCTGTCAGTGAATCAGGAGATAAGTTTACAAGTAACGGTACTTCTGCTATAACCCTTCCCGTGCCATTGTAACACTCTTCCGGAAGGTTATTAAAACCAGTGTAGGGATCTGATGCATCCAGGATATATTGCTTACCATTTTTTGTTGCCTGCACTACAACATAGTTAAACTTCGACATTATCGGGTACGTTTCAGACGCATAACCATGCTCTCTTGTGCTTAACAAAACAGGGTGAACTTCAAAGCCGGCATTTTTAAGCATGGCCGCCAAAAGAATATTGATATCAGCAACATTGCCCTTTTTTAGCTGGGCAGTTTTTTTCAATGGCTGTGATAAGAAAAGCGCATAGTTATCTGTACAGCTGTAGTTGTTTTGTACATATTCATATATCTTTTTGGCTTTGTTTTCATCTTCGGAAATGCTTGCTGTAATGGGTTTTATTTCGTCGTTAAGCCAGTTATTATCATGATTTAGCACTTCAGCAAAATCCTCGTCTTTCATCAGGTCTTTTGCAAAATCGATCCAGTTCGACATATATGGTTCTATTCCCCGGTTAGGGTAGCGGAGTGCTGAAAGCTGGAATTCCATCTTGGCTATATGATTATCCAAGGTTGTGGTATAGCTTTCTTTTTTCAAAACAGGAACGTTCTCGATGGCCCAGGTATGCTCCAATACATTCCCTTCAATGCTGCCTGTTCTGGCAGCTTCGGCACCACTGCGGTCTGCAAGATGAAAGGTGCGTTTGTACATAGATACGGTATCTTTTGCATATGGCAGGTATCCCTGGTTGATCATGACAAAGTCGTAATACTCCGGTATTGCCACGGTATACTGCGACCATAGTCTTGGGAAGTTACCCTGGAAGTTCCAGCCATTCACATAAAACGGAGATGGTGTATTTATCTGGTAATTGTATTCGATGATTGAACCTTCTTTTATATTCGGAAAGGTAAATTTGACTGTGGTATTGCTGCCATTTTTATCTTTAAATAGTGAGTTTTTGTCTAGTTTGGTTACAACGACCTTACCATTTTCTATGTTATATGTTGCTGCGTCAAGGTCCTGTAGTTTTTCTTCGTTCAGGCCATATTTATGCAACGAAAGTTCGAGGGTCGCAAGATCAAAAGAACTTTTTTTCAATAGCCGTATCCTGGCGTGTTTCTGGTAGACCACATTAAAGGAAGCATTGTTGTCTTCCTGGTAAAACGAATTTCCTACGTCAAATAAATAAACGGCATCGGCAGAAGAATCTATGCTATAAACCGCTGTTTCAAAATCTTTGGCTGTTATATCGCCATACTTAAATTTTTTTTGTTTTGACTGGGCGGTTGAAATTGTAGCCAGAAGGGATGCAAGCACAAGGAAAAATAACGAGCGCATGTTTCGTTCTTTTAAGGTTAATTTTAGAGTTATTAATGCAAATAAATAAATAGTCCTTACTTAGCAAAAAATGTTTCTATAGCCTTGAATACCAATACAGCTATATTGAAAAAAGCCGCTAAAAAGCTGGGTTTCGATTTCTGTGGCGTTGCAGCGGCTGTAAAGCTCGATGACGATGCACGCAGGCTCGAAACATGGCTTAATAAACGTATGAATGGTTCCATGAAGTATATGGAAAATCATTTTGATAAAAGAATAGACCCGCGGTTATTGGTGCCGGAGGCAAAAAGTGTCATCACGCTGATGCTGAATTATTATCCTGCGGCGCAGCAGCAAACCGATGCCCCAAAAATTGCAAAGTATGCATACGGTAAAGACTACCATGAGGTAATAAGGGAGAAACTCAGGTTACTCCTGGCTGAACTTAACAGCCAAATAGGAGCAATAAATGGCAGGGGTTTCGTAGACTCGGCCCCCGTACTGGAGAGAAGCTGGGCACAACGCACCGGCCTTGGCTGGATAGGCAAGAATGGAAACCTTATCACAAAATCTTCCGGTTCGTTTTTTTTCATCGCCACACTAATTGTAGATGCGGCGTTTGAGTATGACGATCCTTTTTCAAACGATTATTGCGGCACCTGCACACGTTGCCTTGATAGCTGTCCGACGAATGCAATTTTGCCCGGGAAAGTAGTCGACGGAAGCAAATGCATCAGCTACTTTACAATAGAATTGAAAGACCTGCTGATACCCGCCGAAATGGAGGGCAGGTTTCAAAACTGGATGTTTGGGTGCGATGTATGCCAGGATGTATGTCCCTGGAACCGATTCAGCAAACCATCCCTGGAAAATGAGTTTACGCCTATACCGGAAATACTCAATCTTTCCACAAAGGAGTGGGAGCACCTTTCCGAAGACGCATTCAATACTATTTTTAAACATTCGCCACTTAAGCGCTCAAAATATAAAGGCATACAACGAAACCTGAAGTTTTTAAAACGGGAAGAATAATGATGTACCCGGCTATAGTGCATGTATGAGGCTGCTGTTGCGTCGCACTCTTCAACACCTGAGCATTATTGGGCAAACGCGTAGATGAAAGCGAAAAACCGTTTTGTATGTTGTTCGCTTACCCGGCATCAAACATTGTTGCAGAACGGCTACTACAATTAACATAGTAAAACAGCAATGCATGCATTGCTGTTTTGTATTAACTGGTGCTAAAGGATCTTTATCGTTTCATAACATCAGTTTAAAACTGTTAGCCTGTAAGACTTCATGCAGGTACTTAAAGTGCATGAAATTGTGCCCGGAGCTGTTGCCAAAATGTTATACAGTACAAGAGTGCGACGCAACAGGTGCTTAATAGTACTACTAAAGTCCGGCTCATAATATTCTTCTTATTTTATTGCATCTCTGTAAGCGTTACCTAAAGGCGTAAGCGTTGTTCCATTGTTAAGTGCCTCGCCTTTGTCTGTACCGCTTCCTGAGCGGCAGATAACGTATTTGAACTGCCCGTTTTCAAACCCGCCAACCGTACCTGTCATAAGGGTTGTGGATGTGCTTTGCTGGTTATACTCATTGCAGATTACCGGTTTGCCTGTTTGAGTTCTTAAGTAATCTGCATCACCTTCCAGCTCTCCTGACGGGTATTTACCGGAATTATTGAACGGAGACTTTACATGCGTATTTACATAAGTAAGGTTCATTGTTTTGTAAGCGTCAATCAGCTTTTTTGTTTCCAGCGCGTTGCCCTGTAAACCCCATCCGGTTTTTACCTGGCCCACATAATCCATGTGCAGGCCACCATCTGCCACTGCAATACCGCGTTTGGTACACACGTCAACAGCAGTTCTTAGCTCAGTTATATAATTTTCGATGGGTCCTGTGTGGAATGCATCTGTTGTTGGCTCATTTTCAATTACAGCAATTTCAGGATGGTATTTATCCAGTACTTTTTCGAGTAACTTTCTGTATTCAACCATATCTGTAGGGAAAGGCACAGCTTTCTTTTTACCATTGGTGCTTGTAACGTTATCGTAATTGAGATTCAATAATACTTTGTACCCTGCATCTACCCATTTTTCATAGCCCTTGTCTGTACCATTAAAGTCTTTGATCTTTATGGCATAGCGCACATATTTAACACCAAGTTTTTCGCATACCGTGATCTCCTCATCAATACTTGTGTTGCCAGACAGCAGTGCGCCAAAGTTGGTAGGCGCTGCAACGGCATTACTGCTGGTTTCGGCCGCCATAACTGCATTTGCTGCATAATTTTCTGAGGAAACAACTTCTTTTTTACAACTTGTAAAAGCGCCGGCAAACAGTATTGCCAGTACGCATAGTTTGGGGGCAGACACAAGCGTGCCGCCATTTGGGGATAATTGGATTTTCATCGCTTTGGGGGTTTTTATGATTACACAAATAGTTTTTCTTACTCTCAAATGAATAGTCTGCAGTACTATTGTATGTTCTGCCGAAAAAACAAAAACCGCTCCATAAGCGGCTTAAATAAATTAAAATACCATAAATGAAAAATAGAATTATGTGTTCGCCAATGTTATGCCGTTACAGGCTGTAATACATTGCCCGCAAGCATTTGCTGCATTTGTTGAATTTTTGAGAGTTTGTTGATTTGCTCTTTTAGTGAATCCATCATCCATTTTTCATGTTCAATTTCTGCAGCTTCTTTTACGGCTGTTTCATAAGCCGGTAAATTACCTAAACCAAAATACGCCTCGGCTTTGTTGATCAAAATCCAAAACATTTGTTCGGTATCTGTCTTGTGCTGGCTTATAGAATATGCATCACTTTTTTGCAGGCCTTCCTGCATTTTTGCGCTTTGCTGGCGGGCAATAATTTCTGACTGGTCTTTATTACATAATACCAAAACATCTTCGCGGATGCGCCTGGCATTTACCATGTCTGCAATACGTTCATCTTTTGTTTTGCAAAGCGAAGACTGCGCCCGGTAATCAAGCATAAAAGCAAGGTTTATGGCGTGATAACGGTTATGCAACAGGTAATAACCACGCTGGTAAAACAATATGCCGTTGCTAAGGTGTTCTTCTCCGCCGCCATTTTCGTAAAGCCTCTTTTCTATGGCACCAGCTAATGCCACGGTTTCTGTATCGTTGGTATGTGTAAGATCAATTTCGTCCAGAAGTTTCAATGCATTTTTTAAAGCGGTTACTTCATCAGGTAGTTTGGCTTTGTATGTTGCCAATGCCAGCCGGTGCACAAGATATGGATTGGGTGCAGCTTTATTATTGTCGTTTTCAGGTCGGCCGATAAGCATAGCAGACTGGAACAGTGTTTTTGCGGTAACAAAGTCATTGATTGCAAGCGCATCTTCCGCCTGGTCAGTAATAACGGCAAGCGTTTGCGATGCATCAGCAGCATCGTCTGTTACGGTAGCCTGGTGCGACCTTTCATGCACTGCCTGCTCTATCTGTTCCTTAAGCGATGGTGGAATAAGCTGTAGAAAGGTATATACCGGACTGTCAGGCTGGTCAGCATTTAAAACATCATCCAAAGTTTCTTTCAATACTTTCCTGAAGCGTTCGACTTCTTCATAATCTATTGCATCGCCAAGGTGGGCATAGCTGGTTATTTTTATGTGATTCAGGTCGAAGGGGTAAGGCATTTTATTTTCAGAAATAACGATCGTTGTCCGCGGCCGCAGCGCATGCCTTACGCCAAGCTCATACAAAGCATTCGGGTTGGCAGTAGAGATATCTGCAATTACCACATCTGCCCTTAATAGTTCCATGTACATCGGCACATCAATAGCGCCACTGTGCATGATCTCATCTGCGCGTATGCATACCAGACCTTTTTCCTCTATTACAGGTTTTATTAAAAGACGGTAAGATTTATTAAGGTCGAGCTTTCTGCCCGTGGCAAAGTCTGTTTTGGTGCCAAAGCCCATTACAACAAAACATCTTTTTTGGTTTTCATTCATAATGGTGTCAAGGTTAGAATATAAAATATGCAAGATCAGTCCATATAAAATTATTCAATTGGTTTATAAAATACAATCTCTTTTTGTTCAGTATGTTTTTTTGTGGGCCAGGCAGCAACAAAGCAGGGGGCTTTTGTTGCGTCGCACTCTTCAACGCCTGAATCTATGTGGGGCAAGAGCGAAGATCGGAGCAGGAATGAATAAGGGGAATATATCATGCAAAAAGCATCGCCGCCGGCGATGCTTTTTGCATGAGTATCTGTAGCACTAAAATTTTATTTCTTCATCATTTGAATCGAAAAAGTGGAATTCTGTCAGGTAGTAGTCCGAGTTTGGCTTTACGGATATCTTACACTTGCATTTACGTTTCCATTTATTGGCAATCGAGAACCACCAGCCTTTGGTTAGGTGAGAATGTACGATCGGGTGCACATAAATCGTCAGGTTGCTGTGCTGGTGTGTTAACAGGTAGAGCAGTCTTTTTTCAATTTCGTCTTCCAGTAAAAGTGTGCTGGTTACTTTACCGGTGCCATTGCAACTCGGGCATATTTCCGAAGTGTTAATGTTTACTTCAGGCCTCATGCGCTGCCTGGTTATCTGCATCAGTCCAAACTTTGATATGGCTAATACAGCATGTTTTGCCCTGTCGCTGCGCATAAAGTTTTCCATGGCTTCCTGCAGCTTTCTTTTGTTGTCAGGCAATTTCATATCGATAAAATCAACAACGATAATGCCACCAATATCTCGCAGTCTTAGCTGTCTTGCAATCTCTTCCGCCGCTTCAAGATTTGTTTCCAGTGCATTTTCTTCCTGGTTATTGCTTACGCTTTTATAACCACTGTTTACGTCTACTACATGCAATGCTTCTGTATGCTCAATAATCAGGTATGCGCCACTGGGCAGGTTTACGGTTTTACCGAAAGACGATTTTACCTGTTTGGTAATACCGTATTGATCAAAAATCGGGATGCCATTATGGTAATGAGATACGATATTCTGCTTATCGGGTGCTATTTTGTTTACGTAAGAAAGGGTATCGTTGTAGATATTTTTATCGTTGATAACAACGCGGTTAAAATCTTCGCTCAGCAAATCGCGTAGAATAGAGGTTGTTTTGTCCTGCTCGCTTAAAATTTTGGCAGGTGCAGTATTACTCTTTAAATTTCTTTGAATCGCTTTCCAGGTTTCGACAAGATTAAGAAGATCCTCATGTAGCTCCGAAGTACTTTTTCCCTCCGCTGCGGTACGCACAATTACACCAAAATTTTTCGGTTTTATTGCATCTACTATCTTTTGTAGTCTTTTGCGCTCCTCACCGGAATGAATTTTTTTAGAAACTGCTACAATATCATTGAAGGGGGTAATAACTACAAATCTTCCCGGCAACGATATTTCGCAACTTAGTCTTGGTCCTTTTGCTGCAATGGGTTCTTTTAAAATCTGTACAAGAATATCCGGCTTGCCGTTTAGTACTTCATTTATTTTCCCGGTTTTTATAATTTCAGGTTCGGCCTGGAATTTGGAAAAATCAAATATTTGTTCAGATTTATCGCCAATGCATTGCTGGGTAAATTTCAGGAGCGATCGGGCATACGGACTTAGGTCTGTATAATGAAGGAATGCATCCTTCTCGAAGCCAACATCCACAAATGCGGCATTCAATCCTGGAATAAGTTTTTTTACTTTTCCAAGATATAGATCGCCCACTGCGAAACTGGCGTCTGCTTTTTCGTGGTGCAGTTCTACCAGCTTTTTATTTTCGAGCAGGGCGATTTCAACACCGGTTGGTGCTGCGTTAATAATTAGTTCTTTATTCACAAATGCAACTTTTTTAACCGGGCTCATAGTAGCTAAGGCCCGGCAGAGTTCGAAGTTCTTCCAACAAAACACCGTGCTGCCAGCATGTAAGGAAAGGAAAGGTAAAAAGTTGCTGGGGAAGGTATGGCAGTTCGTGTAAGCGGTCAATGCCGGCAACAATCACTGCTACCGGCATTGAAATTTACTTATATGAAGTATAATTACTTATTCTTCTTTTTATGGCGATTTTTTCTAAGTCTCTTTTTGCGTTTGTGCGTAGCGATTTTATGACGTTTTCTTTTTTTGCCACAAGGCATAGTCCAATAATTTTTGAGGTTAAATAATGATTTTTTATTTCAATGAATTGATCCTTTCTTCAATTTCCTGCTTTGCTGCGGGAATTTCTACATGGTTTTGCACCAGCCTGTACCATTTTACAGCATTTGCTTTATCGCCCTTGCGCTCGTAGGTTTCTGCAAGGTTGAACAAGGCTTGTATGTTATGTGGTTCGTACTTCGCAACCCTTTCGAGCCGCACAATGGCTTTATCGTACTGCTGACTTTTTATGTCTGCCAGGCCAAGCATTAATTCTGCATACATATTGCTTGAATCCCTGGTTAGCACTTCTTTGATTTTCCCGATACCTTCCATGGGCATCTCAGAAATGCCGCCAAAAAGATAACATGCACCTAATTCAATCTTTGCAGAATCATCTGATGGATTGAGCTGCAAAACCTTTTCATAAAGAACTTTAGCGTTCTTTGCCACCCAGGTTACAGCTGAAGGATCTCCACCTGCCATTACCTGGTTAAACATCAAACGGGCTGCGAAATTGAGGCTTTTTTCCGAATTTTCCAACTTTGCTGCTTCTCCAAGGTAATAAACACCAATATAAGGCCTGCCAACAGAATCCTGCCAGTAGCGCGCAAGCTGGTTGTACACGCCTATTTGTTGCTCTTTTACATTACCCCGTACAACACTATTCTCCAATTGGGTTATTTTCTCTGACTGGTCTGTGGTAAGATCATGCCTGGCTGAAGCCAACACGTCTGCCGATGCCCCGGAAGCAGCTTTTTGTGGAGTAGAAGCCTGTTTTTCGGTAGAGACCGGTGGAATAGTATTACCAAAAAAATACAATAAAACCAGTAAAACGAGTCCACCGGCTGAAAGAAAGATTTGTTGTTTATTCACGAATTACAAATTGATTACGCAAATCTATTGCGGAATCTTCATTTGCTTTACTTCATTTACAAATTCTTTTGAGGGTTTGAATGCGGGGATGTGATGCTCGGGAATATGAACCGCGACATTTTTCTTGATGTTGCGACCAATTTTTGCAGCACGCTTTTTTGTAATAAAACTTCCAAATCCACGGATGTAGATGTTTTCTCCCCTGGAAATGTTTTCTTTTATCTCCTTGATAAGGGATTCTACTGTAACAAGCACGTCAACTTTGGGAATGCCTGTTTTTTCAGAAATGTTGTTGATGAGGTCTGATTTTCTCATACAGGTTGTGTGTTAATTTTAAGCAATCGTAAAACTAAAGTATAACAAAACTTTATGAACTGAAAATAAATTTCTTTTTCCTTCAATTGTTTGCCACTGATAAACAATAGCTTGCAGGGAGCTTTCGCAAAAAAGCGGTTTTTGAAGGTTACTGCCTTTTCTGTATTACAAAAATTTTATTCCCTATTAAAAGAATGCTGCAATCTACCAAAAAGGGGGTAAAATATCATTTTTGTGTTGAATGCCGGTTTCTTAATTGTAAGATGGTCGCGCATTGCTGCCAAATGCTTTACAGTACAAGAGTGCGACGCAACAGGCGATGACCAAAGAACCTAAGCCGGGCCAATAATATCTAAAATACTGTTTTATTTTGACACATAACATGGTGATTAGCAAATATTGATATATGAACGGGAAAAAATTTACGCAGTTTTTGCTGGAATGGAACAAAGCATTAAATAACAGGCCGATGCCATGGAAAGGGGAAAAGGACCCTTATAAGGTATGGCTGAGTGAAGTGATATTGCAACAAACCCGTGTGGAACAGGGATGGGCATACTATGAAAAGTTTGTAAAACAATACAAAGACATTAAAGCACTTGCAAAAGCCAGCGATGAAGCTGTTTTCAAATTATGGGAAGGACTTGGCTACTACTCACGCTGTAAAAACCTGTTGTTTACTGCACGGACTGTAGCAGAAAAATATAATGGTGTATTCCCGGCCAGCTATGAGGAGATTGTACAACTAAAAGGTATTGGACCGTACACGGCATCTGCCATTGCATCATTCTGCTTTAATCTTCCTTATGCCGTAATTGATGGGAACGTTTTTAGAATATTGGCGAGGGTTTTTGGGATTGATACGCCAATTGACAGTACAGCCGGCAAAAAACAGTTTAAGGAACTTGCCGAACAGCTGCTTGACCGGGAACAGCCCGGAATTTACAACCAGGCAATTATGGACTTTGGTGCAACTGTTTGCAAGCCGGCCCTGCCATTGTGTAGTTCGTGCCACCTCAATTCTATTTGTGCTGCTTTTAAAAATGCCACCGTAAGTAATTTGCCTGTAAAAGAAAAGACGCTACAAAAAAAACTGCGATGGTTTTCATATTTTATTTTTCATGCAAATGATACTACGTTTATACACAAAAGAACGGCTAAAGACATCTGGCAAAATCTTTTTGAATTTTATCTTGTGGAGTCGGATGCAGCACCTTCATGGACAGATGACAAGGTTGAAACATTGCTGGCAACGCGGTTGGGCATAAAACAATTTAGTAACGTTACCGTAATTACGGCATTACCACAACAACTTACCCATCAAACAATCAAAGGTTATTTTATTAGCATAAATCTTGCAGAAGTACCACAGGTTTTAAGCGGGGCAAATGACAGGTGGGTAACAACAGAGCAAATGAAAAACCTGCCTTTCCCGGGGTTTATAAACCAGCATTTGCAAAATAAAAATATACAGGCATCTCTTTTTTAGCACTTTAACTTATTTGGTTAGCAGGTTTTTTTATAATTTTAAAGTGATAAAGGGTTATATTTTTTACCGGCGATTAAAAAATAAGTCGTATGAGAGGAGTAAATAGAGTCATGTTGATCGGCAACCTTGGTAAAGACCCCGATGTTCAGTACCTGGAGGGAAACATTGCTGTTGCCAAATTTCCATTAGCTACAACAGAAACTTACAAAGACAGAGCAGGCAAGCTTATTTCACAAACAGAATGGCATACAGTAGTTTTATGGAGAGGGCTGGCAGAACTTGCACAGAAATATTTGCATAAAGGCAGCCTCATCTATGTAGAAGGCAGGCTTCGCACCCGCAGCTGGGATGACAGAGAAGGCAACAAAAAATTTGCAACGGAAATTGTTGGTGATAACCTGATAATGCTTGATAAACGCAACGAGGGCGGCAGCGGATATCACCCCTCGGCACCGGCAGACGGAGGCGAGCAGTTTCCCGGTGGAGATATGCCGCCATTGGGTGATGAACCTGCAGAAGGTTTGCCTTTTTAGAGAATACGTTTTAATAATATTGCTTAATATTGGCACGCTGATAATGGCGTGCCATTATAATTTAGTTTTGTAACCAAAATCGAATCATTTGGAAACTGCCGCAGAATACCTCTTCATCAATGTTTTTTTGCAGCCTGTATACCTTGCTTCAATCGATCCGCAAAGCACCACTGTATTAATCATTCTGTTGTTGGCATTGCTGTTTTTCTCTTTTGTCGTTTCAGGTGCAGAAATTGCATTTTTTTCGCTGGGCAATAAAGACATTAACCTGCTTAAGACCAAGCAGCAGCCAGCTTACAGCAGGGTAATCGATTTGCTTGAACACCCTAAAGAATTATATGCGTCATTGGTTTTGGCCAATAGTCTTTCCAATATTGGCATCATACTTATTCTGAATATTTTGCTGGATGATCTTACAAAAGTTGAATACCAGTGGGTAGAATTTGCCATAAAGGTTCTGGTGGTGGCATTGATACTTGTTTTGTTTTGCGAGATCATGCCTAAAATACTTGCCCGTCAAAACAACATCCGTTATGCAAAGGATTTTGGCATCATCATCGAAGGTGTATTTTACCTTTTTAAAAGACCCGGTGCGTGGTATATCCGGCATTTTGAAAGTGTAGAAAAAAAGTTTTCCCGAAACGCCGGAAGAGCAAAGCGTATGGAGGAAATTTACGATGCTATTGATACCACCACTCCGGGTAACGATGAAAATACCACCAAAGAAAAAGACATCCTGAAAGGTATTGCCAAGTTTAGTAACATTTTTGTTAAACAGATCATGCGTACAAGGCTCGATGTAAACGGTATTGATCACCATACTTCCTTTAAGGATCTTGTAAAGAAGATAGAAGAGTTGCATTACAGCAGGCTCCCTGTTTACAAATCAAACATGGATGAAGTTGTAGGCATTGTAAATACAAAAGATGTTTTACCATATCTCGACCACGATGATGATTTCGACTGGCATTTCCTGATGCGGCAGCCCTTTTTTGTACACGAGAACAAATTGATAGATGATCTGCTGCAGGAGTTCCAGGAAAAACGTGTCCATTTTGCTGTAGTGGTAGATGAGTTTGGTGGCACCAGCGGAATTGTAACTTTAGAAGATATTCTGGAAGAAGTAATCGGTGAAATAAAAGACGAATTTGATGAAGAAGAAACAGGCTTTAAAAAGCTCGATGATTACAATTATTTGTTCGAAGGCCGCACACCTATCAGTGACGTGTGCCGGTTTATGCAATTGCCTATCGATACATTCAACGGCGTAAAAGGAGAAAGTGATTCCCTCGCTGGTCTCGTATTGGAGATAGCCGGCGAAATTCCTGAAATCAACCAAACCATCAGTTCCGGCGATTTTGATTTTACCGTACTTGAAATCGCAAGAAACCGTTTACAGAAAATAAGGATAACGATCAACATCAAAGCTGAGAACCCATAAATAATCGTCTGTGAAATTCTTTTCATCGGTAAAATTTTTTTTAAGCATCTTGTTGTCTGCGTGTGCATTGTTCGCGTGCAACAGCCCCTATGTTCCCAAACCGCGTGGTTTTTTCAAAATCGATTTTCCGGAGAAGGCTTACCAGGTTTTTAATGAGCCGGGTTTTCCCTACACGTTCGAATATCCTGTGTACGCAAAAATTGAAAGAGACAGCAGCTTCTTTGGAGACACGCCTGAAAACCCGTGGTGGATTAATATCGATTTTCCGCAGTTCAACGGCCGCGTATATGTAAGTTATAAACAAATAGGTGCAAACAGGCTCGACAAACTATTAAACGATTCCTACAACCTTACCAACAAGCAGTCAGTAAAAGCCAGCGCCATCAACGATTCACTTATTGCAACAGATAATAATATTCACGGTACATATTTCAGGGTAAGTGGCGATGTTGCCACAGCCAACCAGTTTTTTCTCACAGACTCCACCAGGCATTTCCTGCGTGGCGCATTGTATTTCGATACAACACCCAACCAGGATTCTTTAAAACCCGTAAATGCCTTCCTCGTGCAGGATCTTATGCATATCATCAACACTTTTAAGTGGACAAGATAAAACACTGTGTAACCGGCAACGGTCCTTTGTGGCATCGCCTGTTGTGTCACTCACTTGTACGTTCTTTTTTCATGGCATCTGCAGCGTTCCGGCTGTATAGCGCTCAATAAATTCATCGGGCGAAAACCCTTGCTTACTGTTTCCAAACTTAATCCACCAAAGTGTATCTTCGTAGTTATAAAATGCCCTTTTTGGGTTAGTGTACAATGATAGCAATAGACAATAAACTTATCAGCGACGAGGTAATAGAAGAGCAGTTTGTTTGCGATCTCTCCAGGTGCAAAGGCGGTTGCTGCGAAGACGGAGACGCAGGCGCGCCACTGGAGCATGATGAACTGGATGAGCTGATAAACAATTATCATATTATAGAGCCCTATCTTACCAGCGAAGGAAAAGCTGTAATCAACAAATATGGCAAATACACATACGATACTTCATTTGGCTGGGTTACGCCAACCATAAAAGGAGAAATGTGTGCATACGGCTACCGCGATGCAAAAGGAATTTTAAAATGTGCCATAGAGCAGGCTTATAACGATGGCAAACTAGGTTGGAAGAAACCAATCAGTTGTCACCTCTTCCCCATTCGCATTAAGAAAAGTAAGCAAGACTCCGATCTCGAATATGTAAATTATGAGCCACGGGAAGATCTGTGCGCTGCAGCATGTAAATTGGGTAAGCAGCTAAAAGTGCCGGTATATCTTTTCCTTAAAGAATCCATCATACGCAAATATGGGCAAGAGTTCTATGACACACTTGCCGCAACTGCCGCCCATCTGAACAATGGCGGGCAATAGGCTTTAAGCAGAAAAAGACCAGCCGAAAGGTTGAAATTTTAAACAATCAGCATACCGCAAATGATAGAAACAGCATCATCCTTTATAGCAAAAAGCACGATCAAAGCGGCCGACATGGATCACCGCCGCAAGATCAATTTCAATATTGGTAAATACAATGCAGTGGTGCCGGTAGGTAAACAACAGTTTGCTGATGTTGCTGTAGCCAGGGAACGTGCAAAAAATGCCAAATGGCGCGCTATCGAAAATCTCGATACTTACCTGGAAGAATTTGAAAATAAAATAACAGCAAGGGGTGCAAAAGTAATTTGGGCCGAAGATGCAGCAGAAGCTCTCCGGGAGATTGAAGCCATTTGCCGCCGCAAAAAATGTAAAACCCTTGTAAAAAGTAAGAGTATGGTTACAGAAGAAATTCATCTTAACCATCACCTCGAATCTTTGGGCATCGAAAGTGTGGAAACAGATCTTGGCGAATATATTCAACAGTTAGACGGTGAGCCTCCTTATCATATTGTTACACCGGCCATGCATAAAAGCAAGGAAGATGTAGCAAAATTATTTGCTGAAAAATTAGGCGTTCAACCAAACCTTACGCCTGAGCAGCTCACGATCGTCGCAAGACAAAAACTGCGCGAAAAGTACGTACAGGCAGAGGTTGGTGTAACCGGTGCAAATTTTATTCTTGCAGATGTAGGCGGCATAGCTGTTACAGAAAATGAAGGCAACGCAAGGTTAAGCTGCGCATTTCCAAAAACACATATTGTTGTTGTAGGTATAGAAAAGGTAATCCCTTCCATTAACGATCTCGCTTTGTTCTGGCCACTGCTTGCAACTTATGGCACCGGCCAGCGTGTTACTGTTTACAATACAATTGTTACCGGCCCTAAACAGCCGGGTGAAACGGACGGGCCGGAAGAAATGTATGTTATTTTACTCGATAACGGTCGCACCAACCTGCTCATGAACGCCAAAACAAGAGAAGCATTGTATTGCATACGTTGCGGCGCCTGTTTAAATGCCTGCCCTGTTTATAAAAATATTGGCGGTCATGCTTACGAAACCACGTACAGTGGCCCTATTGGCAGTGTAATTACGCCCCACCTCAAAGGCATTGAGCAATACAAACACCTTAGTTACGCCTCTTCGCTGTGTGGTAACTGTACAGAAGTTTGTGCCGTAAAGATCAACCTGCACGAGCTGCTGTTGGAAAACAGGCACGAAGCAGTTGCCGAGGGCGATAGCTCTTTGTCCGAACGCATTGCTTGGCGCGTCTGGAAACAGGCAAGCCTTAACCGCAAAATGATGAATATGGGTAATGGCAATGTAAAAAACTGGGTGGTAAACAAGGTATTCAAGGGCTGGACTACGCATAGAAGCAACCTTAATTTCAGCGCAAAAACTTTCAACGAAATGTGGAAAGAGCAGGAGAGCCAATAAATCTTTTTGTAAGGCGGCAGTATTGCTACTATCCGGCACCTGTTGTGTCACTCACTTGTACTGCATATCTTTATTGAACACGTGTTCTACATGCGCATACTTTTTTACTGTCAGCAAACAAGTGCAAGGCTTTCTTACATCCTTGATTTTTTGGGCAAACAGATCAATGCAGATTTTGTTATTACAAGCGATGAAGCTTTTTTTACGGGTACCAACACAGTCAGGATCAACTATTCTTCTGCTGCCCTTCATGCAAATGAACTACATGTGCAGCCACACTCATTGCTATTCGAACGAAGCATTACACCACAAAAGACAGACTGCTTTGTCTGGAATAATCTTACAGCTTTTTTTAAAACAGGTGGCGATATACCTTTCGATGTTTTTGCCGCATCATTTTACCTGCTTTCCCGCTACGAAGAATATATGCCGCATGAAAAAGACATGTATGGCCGGTATGCACACACAAACAGCCTTGCATATAAAGAGAATTTCCTGCAGCAACCTTTAATCAATCTCTGGATTCAGCAACTGCAACAACTATTGGAAGAAAAATTTACATCATTCCATCATTATAAAAACCAATTTACTTTTTTACCCACTTACGATATTGATATTGCTTACCAGTACCATCATCATCCATGGTGGAAAAGCCTGCTTGGTTTTGTAAACGACACGCGCAAAAAACCCTCTCAATGGCTTGCACGTGCAACTGTTCTGGCAAGGGTTAAAAAGGATCCGTTCAATACTTTTGACTGGCTGCACGCATTGCACAGGCAATGCCAGCCAAAGCCTGTCTATTTTTTTCTTGTAGCAGAAAAACGGGGTTTATACGATAAGAACTTATCGCCACACAATACTGCCATGCAGTTGCTGATAAAGGAACATTATGAAAAATATACAACCGGCATTCATCCATCCTGGCAAAGTGGCGATGATGAAAATATTTTAAAGGAGGAGATAAGCATATTGGAAAATATATGCGGTAAAAATGTTACTGTAAGCCGGCAGCATTATATAAGAATGAATTTGCCGGAAACCTATCGCCGACTTTTATCAAATGGCATAACAAAAGATTACTCTATGGGTTATGGCAGCATTAATGGTTTCAGGGCTTCTGTAGCATCTTCTTTTTTTTGGTACGATCTTTCAAAGGAGCAGCCAACGACCCTGGAAATATTTCCCTTCTGTTACATGGAAGCAAACTCTTTTTTTGAACAGCATCTTACGGCAACGCAGGCTGCGGAAGAGTTACAGCAATACGCCGCTATTGTTAAAAAAGTAAACGGGTTGCTTATTACCATTTTTCATAACCACTTTATTACAACGCAGCAGGAATGGTTGCCATGGAGAAACATGTACGCTGATTTTGTAAAAAGTATTTGCGGCGATCAATAATGCTAACCTCCCGGATATGCACCATCGATGCTCCATAATGTTATACAGTACAAGAGTGCGACGCAACAACAGCTTAATCTGTGTTACCAATGCCGGGTATATAAAAATTTGCTATACTTTTTTTACACTGTAATTAACAAGGTACACGCCCACTAAAGTTACCACCGCTCCTAAAAGAAGGTTTAATGTAAAAGGTTCATCTAGTATAAGGGTGCCGCAGATCATCGCTACGATAGGATTGATGTAAGCGTATAAAGAAGCAATAGCAACAGGTAAATGTTTGATGGAGTAAATAAATGCGGCGAAGGCAAATACGGAACCCGCAATAATAAGGTAGGCAATAGCGCCCCAGGTTTTTAAAGGCACTTCACTAACGGGTATATCATTGCCGGTAACTTTTGCAAGAGCAAATATCATAAATGAGCTGAGAAACATTTGCCAGCCCATGGCATAGTATGGGTTTACGTTGTATTTATTGCGTGTTAAAAAGATGGTGCCAATACTCCATGCAAGCATGGCAATAAGGCCGTAAATAACACCGAGAAAATATCCTTCCGGTTGCTGGTGAAAAGCGTTTTCATAAAACACCAATCCTACACCCGCAAAGCCGATAAAAAGACCAACATAAGTGAGGCCTGAATTTTTGAATTGCCTGAAAAATACCAGGTCGATCAGCACCACAAAAATGGGCGCAAGCGCACTGATGAGTGATGCCAGCCCGCTGGGTATATATTTTACGCTCCAGGTACTAAAACCATTTGCCAATACAAACATGAAGATGGATAGCACAAAGAGCCACCTGAACTGTGGCCATGTTGGTAGTTTTTCTCCTTTAATAAAGTAGAAAGTAAGTAGTATACAACCGGCAAGAAACTGGCGCAGGTATGATACCTGTAAACCCGGAACATCTTCTACACCAATTCTGCTGGCAACCCACGTGGTGCCCCATATTATACTGGTTGCGGTAAGGGAGAGATAGGCTTTATTTTTTATGCTTGTTTGCAATTAGTTTTACCTGCTTAATGTTTAAAATGCCGCATGCCGGTCATAACCATGGCAAGGTTATGCTGTACACAATATTCAATGCTGTCTTTGTCGCGCACAGAACCACCAGGCTGTATAAAAGCTTCTATGCCTTCTGCATGTGCAATTTGCACACAATCGTTAAACGGAAAGAATGCATCGCTGGCCAGTACAGCGCCCTGCAGATCAAAATTGAATTGTTTGGCTTTTGTAATGCTCTGGCGTAAAGAATCTACGCGGCTTGTTTGCCCGCAGCCCTTGCCTACAAGCTGTTTGTTCCTGATCAACGCAATGGCATTGCTTTTGAGATGTTTGCAAACAATGTTTGCAAAAGTAAGGTCGTCTTTTTCTGCTGCCGTTGTTTGCCTGCCGCCAACTTCTTTCCATTCTGTATAATTTCCTTCATCTGTGCTCTGCACCAGCGTACCGTTTAGTACAGATTTGAACTGCATGGTAAGTTTTGCACTATCATTTTTTAATACCAGCAAAATCCTGTTCTTCTTGCTTTTTAAAATGGCAAGTGCATCCTCATCGAAAGAAGGCGCAATCAATACTTCAAAGAATATTTCATTGATTGCTTCAGCAGTTGCTTTATCAATAGCACCGTTGCAAACAAGTACACCGCCAAATGCACTTTCAGGATCGCCGGCAAGTGCAGCATCCCAGCTTTCTTTTACGGTAGCTCTTGCAGCTACGCCGCACACACTGGTATGTTTGATGATTGCGAAAGTGGTATCTGTAAATTCCTGTATGAGTTGCACAGCAGCATCAACATCAACAAGGTTGTTGTAAGAAAGTTCTTTCCCGTTTAGTTGGGTAAACACCTCAGTAAGATCGCCATAGAAAGATGCTTGCTGGTGTGGGTTTTCACCATAACGCATAGACTGTTTATGCCCCAGAGGTTTTAAGATGGTGCCATTGAAATAATTGTTGATGGCAATATCATAATTCATTACCACCTCAAATGCTTTTGCAGCAAAAGCTTTACGCTGTTCCAGGCTGGTTTCACCCTGCTGACTTTCCAGTAGTTCTACAAGACCGGCATAATCGTCTTTTGCTGCAACCACTACAAGATCCCTGAAATTTTTAGCCGCTGCGCGAATCATTGACGGCCCGCCGATATCAATTTTTTCAATGATCAGTTTTTCTTCACTGGTGGTACGCAGTGTTTCTTCAAAAGGGTAGAGGTCAACTATTACCAGGTCAATTTCCGGTATGTTGTACGCTTTCATTTCGTTTAAATCCTGCTCTACATTGCGTCTGCCAAGAATGCCACCAAACACTGCAGGATGCAATGTTTTTACGCGGCCTCCGAGTATAGAAGGGTACGTGGTAAGGCTTTCGACAGGAACACAGCTTATACCAAGGTCTTCAATAAATTTTTGTGTACCGCCGGTAGAGTAAATGGTTACACCTGATTTACTTAATGTTTTAACCAGTGGTTCAAGACCGTCTTTGTAAAAAACAGAGATCAATGCAGACTGAATTTTCTTTTGCATATCGCGTAGATTGAAGGATAATTTGTTTGCCGGCAATAGTACAGGTGGCATCACCTGTTGTGTCACTCACTGCATCGTTCAGCTCATTATTGAACAAGGTGTAGAAGAGTGCGACGCAACGAAGCCTCATCTGTGTTCCAAAAGCCGGGCCCATAAAAAAAATTAACTAAAGATCCATTACAAAGGCACCGCTACCGGGTATTGAATGGAAGCGCAAATGTAGGCTGTCGCAATCTTTTTTCCATTGTTGTATTTTCCACAGCGGGTTGCTGCTGTCGAAAATGATCAGCTTTGCATCAAATGCCTGTTGTAGCTGGTTCATATCAATTTTTCGGTTGGCAGAAATGACCAGGATATCAACAGGTATTTTTGCCGCAGTACTGTGTGCCGTAATGTTTGAAGATAGCCAAAGCACTTTTTTGTGATGGATTGTATAGATACTGTTGGCGGTGATCAACGGTTTACCGGGTATATTGGCCCGGTACAAGACCCTTGCTGGTTTAAGATGAAAGTTGCGTAAAAAACCGTCCTGCCTCAGATCATCACTCCCGGAAAAATGAAAGCTGTCGCCCTGCAGTAAATCGATAGCTGTATGTTTATTTACATTGTAAACAACCAGCTTTTGTTGCCCGTTTGTTTTGATATAATCAGCAGAAAGTATAATGGAATAGGCGCATGCAAATGATAACGCTGCTATCAGCATTTTGTTTCTTTTCAACATCAGCCATGCTGCAACGCAGACGAATACGCCATATAACAGCCAGGTTTCTGTAACAGACAATTGCAGGTTGTTCCATACTGCCACGGGTAAAGCATTAATATTCTCAATATAACCGTTCATGGCTGTAAGCATATAGCCCAGGAGGTAGCCAATGAATTTTGCCAGCGGTATAATTGGTGCTATAATCAGCAACAAAATTTCGCCGTAAAGTATTATTCCGGAGAGTGGTACTGCAACAAAGTTTGTTACCAGGAAAAAATTAGGAAACTGGTGAAAATAGAATACCACAATTGGAATGGTTAATACCTGTGCCGACAGGGTAACTGATGTAAGGCCCCATAAACCGTTGAGTAATTTATTTTGATAGAACAGCCAGTTGTATATGGGTTTGCGAAATGTAATGATGCTTATTACCGCTGCATAAGAAAGCAGGAAACCTACATCCCAAAGCATAAAAGGATCTGAGATGAGCATGCAGAAAGCGGATGCTGCCAGTGTGTTATACATGTTTGTTCTACGGCCAATGGTCTCGCCAAGTACAATAAATGAAAACATCACCGCCGATCGCATGATTGACGGCGCCGCGCCGGCTACCAGCGTAAATGCCCAAAGCACCAATAATATAACTACAGGGCGCAGCCACTTCACAAAGCGAAACCTGCTGAATCTTTTGAAAAGCCATACCAGCAGTGCATAGATCATTCCAAGGTGTAAACCACTGATGGCAATGATATGTACAACCCCCGTATTGCTATACGCCTGTACCAGGTCTTTATCAAGATCTTCCCGGTAACCGATAAGCAGCGCCTCTGCCACACCCTGCGCGGCAACGCCAGGTATGTATTCCTGCAATGTAGCAATGGCTGCGTCTCTTAGCTTAAAGCGATATCTATCCAGCCAGTATTCCTCCGTGTTGGCAACCAGCGTATAATCATTTTCATTTAAATAAACCTGCGCTGTAATACCATGAAAAAGGCAGTAACGGCTGTAGTGAAATGCGCCCGGGTTGCCGTTGTTTTTTATTTGCTGTAAAGGTTTGGTTATGATAAGCCTGGAGCCGTAGGTAAGTTTTGTAGCGGCGCTGTCTTTTTTAAAATAGAGCAGGATATTTCCTGTGGTACTTTTCCAGGTTTGGTCGTGCTTTACCAGTTTTACGCTGGCCAGCGCCTTGTAGGAACGTTCTTTTGTAACAATGGGTTCTTCAAGTTTTACAAGCATAGGAATACCTTCGTTGCTGTAGTTGCCAAAGAATACGGCATCATTCCGTACGTCTTTTATGTATACAGCAACCGCACCGGTGATAAAAAACAGCAAGAGTATCAAGACGCCCTGAAGAGTGGACAGCTTATATTTCAGGAAGCGCGGTAAAATGGAATATACCAGCAGTAAAATTGCCCCACAGCAACCAATACAAAACAGCAGGAACACATTTGTCTTCATATACCACTGGCAAAGAATACCAGCAATAACAGCCAGTAATAACCTTAATAACGGCAGTCTTTTTATAAAAATATTGGCCGGGTGCATGGTTTAAATATATAATATTTTTTAAATATGATATACCCGGCGACAACCAATGTAATTTTTTGATTTAACATTTCCGAAACTTTTCGTATTTGAAAAATGTTTCTATATTTGATCTACTAAAAACTTCGTAGAAAATAAACTTATAAACATGAAAGCCTTCATCAAACCGGTTTTACTTGGATTATCCCTGGTTTTTACAACCGGGCTATTTGCACAAACTGAGAAAGAGGAATTAAAGGAAAAGAAAGAAAAGAGGGAAAAAAAGGAGAGTGATGTCATTATTCGCAAAAAGGGCAACTCAAAGGAAAAAATGACGATTGTAATAGAAGGAGACCAGGTTACTGTAAATGGTAAGCCAGTAGAAGATTTTAAGAGCGATGATTTACTGATACTAAAAAATGGGGAAGACTTTGATATGGTTATGCCGCCTTTGCCACCTGTAGCAATGGCTCCCGGTTCTTTTGGCGGTAGTTTCGATACAGAAGATTTCAGTGGCGATTTTGACGGTAACATAATCAGGGAAATACGCAGCAACAAAGCCTTCCTGGGTGTAATGACCAAAAAGGTGGCTGACGGCGCGTCTATTACAGAAGTAACCAAAGAAAGCGCAGCAGAAAAAGCGGGTTTTAAAACCGGCGATATAATTACCAAAGTAAACGACACAAAAATTACTGATGCTGATGATCTCTATAAAGCAATAGGATCTTACAAGCCCGAAGAAAAAGTAACCATAACCTACAAACGCGATGGCAAAGAAAATAAAGCAACCGTTGTATTGGGCGAAAACAAACAGGTGAGGGTTTATTCGTGGAATAACAATAACGACGATGCAGGAAATATGTACTTCAACAGAAGAGCACCCCGTGTAGAAGGTTTTGGTAATGGATATCCTTTCGACTGGAGCAATAAGCCCCGCCTCGGTGTACAAATCCAGGAAACAGAAGATGGCAAAGGTGTAAAAGTGTTGGATGTAGACGCAGATGAGGCCGCTGGTAAGGCAGGCATCCAGGAAAATGATATCATCACTTCCGTTAACGGTAAAGCGATCACGTCTTTGCAGGAACTGAAAGACGTAATGAGAAATGCTAAACAGGGCGATACCGTAAAACTGGATATCCTCAGAGATGGAAAACCACAGGTAATCAATATCAGGTTTCCAAAAGAATTGAAAACAACCGATCTGTAGGTTCAATCAATATATATTCTCATGTGTAAAGAAGCCGCTGTTAATTTTAATAGCGGTTTTTTATTGCCACAGTCATTAAAACCGGTTAAATAGCACCGAATGACAGGGTTCGTTTTTTCAAAATATCTTTAAATGACTTAAATCTTTACTTTTGCCAACCAAGAAATACTTTTTGTACGGATTATGAAGAAGATAGAACTGGAAATCGTGGCGCTGTCACATAGCATTACTCAAACGCATTCCTACGCGGTCGTGTTAGGAGAAGTGAATGGTTTGCGCCGTTTGCCCATTGTTATCGGTGGTTTTGAAGCACAGGCCATAGCAGTTGCGCTCGAAAGAATGCAGCCAAGCAGACCGCTTACGCACGACCTTATGAAAAACTTTATGAATGCTTTTAATGTAGAGCTCATGGAAATTGTTATCAACGATCTGCAGGAAGGCATTTTTTACTCCAAGCTTATTTGCATCAGCGAGCACGATACGGTAGAGATCGACAGCCGCACCAGCGATGCACTTGCTTTAGCCGTTCGTTTTGGATGCCCCATTTATACTTATGACAACATCCTCGAAAGCGCAGGCATTCTTATGGAAGACAACAATAAGAAAAAATCGTCTGATATACCGGTGGAAGAAGTGTCCGAAACTTCCAGGGAAGAGCTTTCTAAAATGAGCCTGGAAGAACTGAACACGCTCCTCAATGATGTGCTGGAGCAGGAAGACTACATAAAAGCTATCGCAATAAGAGACGAAATAAATAAGCGAAAATAATTTTAGGTAGCCGGCAGCAGTGCTTCTGGCATCGCCGGTTGTGTCACTCACTTGTGCTTTCAGATCATTATTCAACACTCCGGGTGTAACATCTCAACTTTTTAAACGTGGTTGTTTTCCCAAATTGTAAAATAAACCTTGGTCTCAATATTATACGCAAAAGACCAGACGGCTACCACGATCTTGAAACCGTTTTTTACCCGCTTCCGCTTACAGACGCCCTTGAAGTAATACAACCAGCCGCAGCACCTGCAGGTATCAATTTCTCCATGTCCGGTTTACCTGTGCAAGGCACAGCAGAAAACAATCTTTGCATAAAGGCTTACCATCTTTTAAAAAACGAATTTCCGCAAATACCACCTGTACAAATGCACCTGCACAAAGCCATTCCCATGGGGGCCGGCCTTGGCGGCGGAAGCGCCGACGGAGCTTTTACGTTGAAACTCCTTAACGATAAGTTTAACCTTGGCATAAACGCAGAGCGGCTGGTGCAGTATGCACTGCAACTGGGCAGCGATTGTCCTTTTTTTATTTATAATAAACCTTGTTTTGCCACCGGCCGCGGAGAGGTGATGAACACCTTGCCGCTCGATTTGAGTGCTTATAAAATCATTATCGTAAACCCCGGTATTCATATAAATACGGGCTGGGCATTTAGCCGGGTAATTCCCGCACTGCCTCCGCATTCAATAAAAGACATTGTGCAGCAGCCTGTAGAAAAATGGCAGCAGCAACTCATCAACGATTTTGAAGCACCGGTGCTCTCCGCACATCCCTCTTTGAAAGAGTTAAAAGAAAAATTGCAAAACCTCGGCGCTTTATATGTTTCCATGAGCGGCAGCGGCAGTACATTCTTTGGCATTTTTGAAAAAAATGCGCCCCTTCAGTCAGCACATTTTCCAGGTACTTATTTTGTTCGGGTGTTCGAATGATGCTGCACAAAGTTCAGCATGTACAAGTGAGTGACACAACAGGCGATGCCCAATGATTTGCTGTTGAAATCCAAAAAAATCCGAAATTTGAAAGGACGGCTTCCCGGCGATGATATAGGTTTTGCAAAAAACCGGCTATTTATCCACCATTTCGTAATAGTTTTTAAGATTGTTTGAAAGTTGTCAATGAAAATTGCGATTTCTTTCGTAATTTTATAGCGATTGCCTGCCTTAATTTGTTAATAAATAAGAGAAGCGTGTATGACTGAACAACAGCGTATGGCAGGACTGTACGATCCTTCCTTTGAGCATGATGCGTGTGGTATTGGTTTTGTGGCAAATATTAAAGGAAATAAGAGCCATAAAATTATTTCCGATGCGCTTACAGTATTGGAAAATATGGAACACCGCGGTGCCTGCGGTTGTGAAAACAATACCGGCGATGGTGCAGGTATTATGATACAAACCCCCCACGAATTTTTCTTTGATGAATGCAGTAAACTGGGTGTACACCTTCCGCCGTTTGGCAAATATGGTGTAGGGGTAATTTTTTTTCCAAGAGATATTCGTTTGCGTGAAGAATGCCGTGAAATATTCAGCCGTTGTGCGGAGAAACTCGGTCTTGAAATTCTTGCATACAGGAAAGTGCCGGTAAACCCAACCAACATTGGTCCTACGGCTTTATCTGTGGAGCCGGAAATGGAACAGGTTTTTATTATTTGCCCGGACCACATCAATAACCCGCTGGAATTTGAACGCAAATTATATGTCCTGCGTAATTACTCAACGCATACGATAAACAGTACAGTACGCAAAGATGAGATCGGATTTTATCTTGCATCGCTGTCTTACAAAACAGTTATATACAAGGGTCAGCTGATCAGTTCCCAGGTTAGAGATTATTTTCCTGACCTGTCTAATAAAAGAGTTGTATCAGCATTCGGGCTTGTACACTCAAGATTTGCTACCAATACATTTCCTTCCTGGAAACTTGCACAGCCTTTCAGGTTTATAGCACATAACGGTGAAATAAATACCGTACAGGGCAATATTAACTGGCTTAAAACAAGCGAGCATGGCTTTGTATCTCCATTCTTCACAAAAGAAGAAATGGATATGCTGTTGCCTATTGTTACCGGTGGGCAAAGTGATTCAGCCTGTCTCGATAATATGATTGAGCTGCTTACACTTACAGGTCGTTCGCTGCCACATGTAATGATGATGCTGATACCGGAGGCATGGGATGGTAACGACATGATGGATCCTGTAAAGAAAGCATTTTATGAATATCATGCTTCTATCATGGAGCCATGGGATGGCCCGGCATCCATTTCATTTACTGATGGAAAAATAATCGGGGCAACACTAGACAGGAACGGTTTACGGCCTTCCCGGTATTGTGTTACTACAGACGACCGTGTAATCATGGCGTCCGAAACAGGTGCGTTACCAGTTCATCCCTCACTGGTAAAAGAAAAAGGCAGGCTTCAGCCAGGTAAGATGTTCGTGGTGGATATGGAGCAGGGCCGTATTATAAGCGATGATGAACTGAAGCAGCAGATCTGTTCCCAGAAACCATATGGCGAATGGCTGAACAAATACAAAATTCGACTCGAAGAGTTGCCTGAACCAAGAGTGATGTTTACCCACCTCGAAAGTGACCAGATTTTTAAATACCAGAAAGCATTTGGTTATTCCACGGAAGACCTGGAAACCATTATCACGCCCATGGCTGTAGATGGCAAAGAACCGATTGGTTCTATGGGTACTGATGTGCCACTCGCTATTCTTAGCGACCAGCCGCAACATTTGTCATCTTATTTCAAACAACTCTTTGCACAGGTAACCAATCCTCCGATCGATCCGATAAGGGAAAGAATGGTTATGTCTCTCGCAACATTTGTAGGAAATAACGACAACCTGCTTACAGAAGATCCGCTTTCCTGCCATACAGTGGCATTAAAGCACCCCGTGTTGAACAATCATGAGCTTGAACAGATCAGGAGTATAGATACCGGCATATTCCAGGCTAAAACATTACAGACATATTTCAGGGCCGACGGAAAGACCGGTTCTCTTAAAAGAGGTCTTGATCGTCTTTGCCGGTATGCTGAAGATGCCGTGCATGACGGCTTTGAAGTAATTATTTTGTGCGACCGCGCTGTTGACAGCGATCACGCCGCCATGCCTTCTTTACTGGCAACTTCAGCGGTACACCATCATCTTATAAGAAAAGGTTTACGTGGTAAAGTAGGCCTGATTGTGGAAGCAGGGGACGTTTGGGAAGTACATCATTTTGCCTGCCTGCTGGCTTTTGGCGCAACCGCCATTAATCCATACCTGGCTTTGTCAACCATACGCGATCTGAAGCTTACAGGCAAAATACAGACCGAGCTGGATGTGGAGTATCTCAAGAAAAATTATGTAAAAGCTGTATGCGATGGTCTTTTAAAGGTATTTTCTAAAATGGGCATTTCCACCCTGCAATCTTACCAGGGTGCGCAGATATTTGAGATCATTGGTTTAAACAGAGAGGTAGTTGATAAATATTTTACCGGCGCCACTTCAAGGATTGAGGGTATGGGGCTCGATGAAATCAGTAATGAAACACTTACCAAACATTACCTTGCTTTTAGCCGTAAAGAAATACCGGTAGAAAGGTTGAATACCGGTGGCCTGTACCAGTGGAAACGTAAAGGCGAATTTCATTTGTTTAATCCGCAAACCATTCACCTGTTGCAGTATGCTACAAGGATGGGCGATTATACGGCTTTTAAAAAATACAGTAAGCTTGTTAATGATCAGAGTGAAAAAGCCTGCACATTGCGTAGCCTGTTTAAATTTAATCACAACAGGCCTTCGGTGTCGATCGACGAAGTAGAGCCTGCAGAAAATATCTTCAGGCGTTTTGCTACCGGCGCTATGAGCTTTGGCTCTATCTCCTGGGAAGCTCATACCACGCTTGCTATTGCTATGAACCGCCTGGGTGGCAAAAGCAATACCGGCGAGGGTGGAGAAGATGAAGCACGTTATAAACCATTGCCAAATGGTGACAGTATGCGTTCTGCCATTAAGCAGGTTGCGTCTGCACGTTTTGGTGTAACAAGTTACTATCTCACGGAAGCAGACGAATTACAGATCAAAATGGCCCAGGGTGCCAAGCCTGGTGAAGGCGGTCAGCTCCCAGGCCATAAAGTAGACGACTGGATTGGTAAAACAAGGCATGCTACACCGGGCGTGGGTTTAATTTCACCGCCGCCTCACCACGATATCTATTCCATAGAAGATCTTGCCCAGTTAATCTTCGATCTTAAAAATGCTAATCGTGCAGCACGTATCAATGTAAAGCTTGTCTCAAAAGCAGGTGTTGGTACCATAGCTGCAGGTGTGGCAAAGGCTAAAGCAGATGTGATATTGATCTCGGGCTACGATGGCGGAACAGGTGCGTCACCAATCAGTTCTATCAAACATGCAGGATTACCTTGGGAACTTGGCCTTGCTGAAACACACCAGACACTTGTAAAAAATAAGTTGCGCAGTCGCGTAACCGTTCAGGCAGATGGCCAGTTGAAAACAGGCCGGGATATTGCGATTGCGGCATTGCTGGGTGCGGAAGAGTGGGGTGTAGCCACAGCAGCGCTGGTGGTGGAAGGTTGTATCATGATGCGTAAGTGTCATCTGAACACCTGTCCTGTTGGAGTAGCCACGCAAGACCCCGAACTGCGTAAACGTTTCACCGGCGATCCCGAGCATGTGATCAACCTGTTCAAATTTCTCGTGCAGGAACTACGCGAAATAATGGCTGAACTAGGCTTCAGGACAGTCAATGAAATGATCGGGCAGGCAGATGTACTGGGTATGCGTGAAAACGTTACGCACTGGAAATACAGCAAGCTTGATCTGTCAGCCATATTATACAAAGAACCGGCCAGTGAATATGTGGGTTTGTACAAACAGGAAGAACAGGATCACGGCCTGGAGGATGTGCTCGATTGGAAATTACTGGAAGCCGCCAAACCTGCGCTCGAAAACAGGCAAAAGGTTACGGGCACATTCGATATAAAAAATACTGACAGAACCACAGGTACCATACTCTCCAACGAAATAACGAAAATATACAAAGCAGAAGGTTTGCCTGCCGATACTATCAAATACAAATTCAATGGCACTGCAGGACAGAGTTTTGCTGCCTTTAATACAAAGGGTGTAACATTCGAGGTAGAAGGCGACGCCAATGATTATTTTGGAAAAGGCCTGAGTGGTGCCAAACTGATCATCTACCCTTCTAAACAATCATCTTTTATTCCTGAAGAAAATATTCTTATTGGTAATGTGGCTTTTTATGGCGCAACAGACGGAGAAGCCTATATACGTGGTAAGGCCGGCGAGCGTTTCTGTGTACGCAACTCCGGCGCACGGGTGGTGGTAGAAGGTGTAGGAGACCACGGCTGTGAATATATGACCGGCGGTGTTGCTGTAATACTTGGTGACACAGGCAGAAACTTTGCTGCTGGTATGAGTGGCGGTATTGCTTATGTGTACGATGTGCAGGGCAAATTTGCCGGCATGTGCAACAAAGAAATGGTTGAGCTAGACCCTGTTGATGAAAGCGATGCAGCTGAATTGCACGCTATGATTCAAAAACATTTCGATTTCACCGGCAGCACGGTCGCACAATTCGTTTTAAAGGATTTCGACAACCAGTTGCAGCATTTTGTAAAAGTGTTTCCTACAGATTATAAACGGGCATTGCTGCAAAAAAAGCAGTCTGTACAGGTAAGCAAATAACAGCCAGCCTGCAGGATAATCACCAATAATGCAGCAAGAAAGAAAGGTGGGGACCGGCTGCAGAACTTATGGCATCGCCTGTTGTGTCACTCACTTGTACTTTCGGAACAATGATGGGCAGAACAACACAGCGTAACGCCGCTAAATGGAGATCATAAACAACAAACTGTAAACTACAAACGATAAACTGAACATGGGTAAGCCAACAGGTTTTTTGGAATTTACAAGAGAAATGCCGTCTAAGCGTGCAGTGCAGGAACGGGTGCACGACTACAAAGAGTTCGTGGAGCGGTTCAGCGATGAAAAACTGAACCAGCAGGCTGCGCGTTGCATGAATTGTGGTGTGCCTTTTTGCCACAGTGGTTGTCCTTTGGGCAACGTGATACCCGAATTCAATGATGCAGTCTACGACAAGAACTGGAAAGAAGCATACGACATTCTTACTTCAACAAATAACTTTCCCGAATTTACAGGTCGCATTTGCCCGGCACCCTGCGAAAGTGCATGTGTATTAGGCATCAACCAGCCACCGGTTGCAATAGAGGAAATAGAAAAACACATCATCGAAATAGCTTTTGAACAAAAACTGGTAAAAGCGAGGAAGCCAAATCTACGCACCGGCAAAAAAGTTGCTGTTGTTGGTTCTGGCCCCGCTGGTCTTGCGGCAGCAGCACAACTGAATTATGCCGGTCATACCGTTACTGTATATGAAAGAGACGATGCTGCAGGAGGCCTGTTGCGTTATGGCATTCCGGATTTTAAACTGGAAAAGTGGGTAATAGACAGGCGTATTGCCTTGCTGGAAGAAGAAGGTGTTGTTTTTAAGTACAACGCCAACGTAGGCGTAAACGTAAGTGTAAATGATCTTTTAAGGGAATATAACGCAATTGTTTTGGCTGGCGGCTCTACCGATCCCAGGGACCTGAACATACCAGGCAGAAACCTGAAAGGCGTATATTATGCCATGCAGTTTTTAAAACAGCAAAACAAACGTGTGGCTGGTAAAGATCCGCTGGCAAATGCCAACATAGAAAGCAATATTTTTTCAGAAGAACTGAAAGCGACAGGGAAGAATGTTGTTGTAATTGGTGGTGGAGATACAGGCAGTGATTGTGTTGGTACCTCTAACAGGCATGGAGCGAAATCCGTAACACAGTTTGAATTATTGCCAAAACCACCAGAAGGCCGCACACCCTTTATGCCCTGGCCATCTTACCCTATGGTACTTAAAACTTCCTCATCGCATGAAGAAGGAGCAGAAAGACATTGGGCGATAGCTACAAAGGAATTTATCGCAGATAATGACGGTAATTTAAAGGCACTGAAAATAGTAGACCTTGAATGGAAAGTTGCCGGAGATGGCAGGCCTGCAAATTTTGTGGAAAGACCAGGCAGTGAACGTGAAATTCCATGTGAACTTGCACTACTGGCGATGGGTTTTGTACACCCGCAACACCAGGGCATGCTGGAGCAGGTTGAAGTTGAACTGGATGACCGCGGGAATGTAAAAGCAACAGAAAAGCAGTTTCAGACAAATATTTCTAAAATTTTTGCCTGTGGAGATATGCGGCGCGGTCAGAGCCTCGTAGTATGGGCCATCAGCGAGGGCAGGGAGTGTGCGAGGCGTGTTGATGAGTTTCTTACGGGCCATTCATTACTCGAAAGTAAAGATGAAGCAGTAACTTTATTAGAACAGTACCAACCTTTGGTATTTTAGTTACGTATTATTATTTTAGTTTGTTTGTTTCCCGATCTCAAAAAAAATAAATGCAGCTACCCGGCTGCATTTGTTTTATATCTTCACACCGAAAGCAACTCTTTTTTTCTGCTTAATCTGCCTTTGCTAAATAGTGCATCCTGCTTCAATTACAATTGCGCTTTTCTTGTTTACCTGCATAGTTCTATTTTTGCATTCTTATGCCCGGAAAAATTTTCTTGCAGGACATTGGTCAAAGACATTATAAAGAAGTGTGGGATTACCAGGAAAAACTTCTTCAGCAAAGCATACAAATAAAACAACAGCAGCAATTGCCGCAAAATTATTTGCTGTTTACCGAGCATTACCCGGTGTATACATTAGGCAAAAACGGAAAACCAGTGCATATACTGATTGATGAGGCTGAAAGAATAGCAAAATCAATCGAATATTTTCATATTAACAGGGGTGGCGATATTACTTTTCATGGAATAGGTCAGTTGGTCGGTTACCCTATTTTTGACCTTGACCAGTTTAAGACCGACCTGGGATGGTATTTGAGAAGCCTGGAAGAAGTGATCATTCTTACCATTGCAGAATATGGCCTGGAAGGTAAAAGAAGTGCCGGCGAAACAGGTGTGTGGCTTGAGCCTGGAATTAAAGGTGCGGAGCGAAAAATCTGCGCAATGGGCATACGATGCAGCAGGTGGATAACCATGCATGGTTTTGCGTTGAACATAAACACAGACTTATCTTACTTTAAATATATAGTACCATGTGGTATACAGGATAAGCAGGTAACCTCTATTGAAAAGGAGTTGGGTTATGCAGTATCAATGGATGAGGTGAAGGAAAAAATAAAAAGAAATTTTGAAAAAGTTTTTGACACATCTTTTGCCTGATGTTGTTGTTGTGTGGCAAGGCATGATTATTTGTGGAGGGTTGTATAAACCGCAACGCCACAGATGCCATAAAAAACGGAACGCTGAAGTGAGTGACACAACAGGCGATGCCATGAAAAACTATGGCTGGTAACAAAAAAAAGTCCTTATTGAGGATAATGAGTTTCGAAAACGATGTATAAAAAAGCCAACCTTTAAAAATCTCTCTGTAGCAAAACCTTGTTTTTCTCTTTTAGTTTATTGTCTTCATACAGTTCGAATTTGAACCAACCGGCATGCATAAAATTGGTTTTATCCAATACTATTTCAGTATCTGAAACGCGGTTAATGGTGAAGAGCTTTTTATTGTCCATGGTATAAAAAATGACCTTGTAATGTTTGTCCAGCGCATCCGGAATTTTCAATATTACAAAACCATCTTTATTGGTAGCAACATATGCGGAAGGTCTAAAATAATTTTCGGGATTGTATGGCTTGATCAACACCTGGTCCTGTGACAATATATACAGCGTATCCCTGGAATTTCTGCTGACAGAATCTTTAAACTTCCAGTAATCTGCATATTTTAACTGTGCAACAACGGAGTCTTTGGTCCTGATGGTTATGATGCGCATCGGGTCGATCTGTGCCTGCCCATCGATTATACCTGATTGAGCAGATCCCGGTGCAGCAGGTCTTTTGGAAGCCGAGAAATAATAAGCATTGCCCGTGAGAATATAAAATATCCTGAAATACAGTCTTTGTGTGGGGTAGGCCTTGGTAAATACAAAACCGTTTTGTGGCAGTTGAGGAGATTCTGTAGAAAAAATGGTCCTGAAACTTTTTGTACTATCAAAGGAAGCCTGCACCATGAGCTGTATACAATTTTCTCCGTATGGATTTACCCATCCGATACGCACTTTGCCATTGCCAACATCTTCTGCAATAAAATCAGGCAGCGGATTTTGCGCCAGTGTTTGTATGCTTGTTGAAAGAACAATGATCAGCAATATATAAATCCGGTTCATTACGTCATTAAATTGTGTGCAAATATAAGCTGGCCGCTAATTTCAAAAGAGAAGAGTATTTACAGGCAAAGACCTGTTTCCCTGCAGCCCGCCGCTGTGTATCATTAGAACGCTGCTGCCCGAAGGTATAGTATTGTTCAATATTAATTGCTTTATTCCGTACAAGGTTTTAGCAGTATAAACGATGTCTGTTGGTAATAGTTGCTGCAGCCATATTTCATTCATAAACTGTAATAAACCGGGCGGGTGTTTTGCATAGCCGCCGAAATGAAAATCGTGCATAACACTGAACGATTTTTGCTGCTCATGCGGCTCAAGCAAACTTTTTACCTGGCTTGTAAGTGTATGGTTATTTTTCATACTGCTTATACCTGTAATATGTTGATGTATACCGGCGCTTTTAATAAGGCCGGCCATCATGGTTCCTGTACCAACAGCGCACACAATATGTGTATACTTTTCTTTACCTGGCGCGAATGACAGTATTTCAGCAGCTCCTTTTGCTCCCGGCTTGCCATATCCTCCTTCATCAACCCAGTAAATATTGGAAAACTGTTTTTTTATAGCCTCCCTGTTATGGTAAGACGATCGGTCGGTAAAATGAAGTTCCATGCCTGCATTCTTTGCGTCCTTTAAAGAGTCGTTTAAAGAAGATGGTTCTTCGCCACGTATGATGCCGGTAGATTTGATACCGGCCTGTTTGCATGCATAAGAAAATGCCACAATATGATTGGAGTAAGCACCACCAAAAGTAGCTGCTGATGTAGCTCCTGACAACAACGCATCCTGCAGGTAGTATTTAAGTTTAAACCATTTGTTGCCACTGACTACTTCATGCAGTTGGTCAAGCCGCAATACATCCAGTAACACTTTACGTTGATGGAGCCATTCAGCATGCAAAGTTTGCGTGTAAATCTTATCTAAATCTATGCTATATGTTGGCATGAATAATTTACTTTATAAATATTCGTTTGTAAGCTGAAACCTTTAGTTTCGCAAAAGTTCAAAATAAACACTATGCAACCTACACTAGTAATTCTCGCAGCCGGTATGGCGAGCCGGTACGGCAGTATGAAACAGATCCAGGGCTTCGGACCGTCTTCAGAAACAATCATGGAATATTCAATTTACGATGCCATTGCCGCAGGTTTTACAAAAGTAGTATTTATCATACGCAAAGATTTTGCAGATGATTTCAAAGCATTGATAGAACCAAAACTAAAAGGTAAGATTGATATAGGATATGTTTACCAGCAACTGGATGCTTTTACAGGCAATCACCAGGTGCCGGCAGATCGTGTAAAACCGTGGGGTACAGCTCATGCTGTACTGTGTTGTAAAGATGCAGTAAAAGAACCCTTCGCTGTAATAAACGCAGATGACTTTTATGGTAAAGATGCATTCGTAAAAGCATACGAATTTCTTACCACCAAATGCACAGACCAACATTTCGCAGTAATTGGCTATGAGCTGGTAAACACACTCAGTGAACATGGCAGTGTAAGCCGTGGCGTTATTGCAGTGAATGATAGCAACGAAATGAAAGGTATAGACGAGCGTTTAAAGATCTATCGCAAAGACGGTAAAATTGTGTATGAAGAGAATGATCAGTTTACCGAATTGCAGCCCGATACAAAAGTGAGCATGAACTTCTTCTGCTTTACACCGGAATACATCAACATGTGCGAAGAAGAGTTCGATAAGTTTCTCTCCGGTAACCTGCAGGATCTCAAATCAGAATTTCTTATTCCACGCATGGCAGATCATTATATAAAATCAGGCCGTGGTGTTATTGAGATCGTTCCCACAACGTCAAAATGGTTTGGCGTTACTTATAAAGAAGATGCACCCATTGTTAAAGCAAGTGTAGATGCTTTGGTTGCAGCAGGCGAGTATCCCTCCAATCTTTGGGCATAAATCATAGCGCTGGTAAAAGATTTTGCCGGTTTCATGTAATGCAATCAGATGATGATGTAACAGGCTATTTTTTTCATGGCATCGCCTGCTGTGTCACTCACTTCAGCGTTCCGTTTTTATGGCAGCTCCGGCTTCAGGTAAAATTTTCCTGCTTATACCTGTGCTACTTCCCGGGCTAATGCCAGCAATACAATTACAATGTTATAAAATAAAAAAGCCCCGCTAACCAGGCGGGGCATTGTGTATGTTCACCTAAACCAACTGTGACTACTTTTGAGCGTAAGACTTAACAAGATATACGCAATCTGATACCTCTTTGATTTGTTCAACCCTTGTTTTCTTTCTTATAGACGAAGAAACAGGCATTTTTATTTTCTGTACAGCCGTATCAGATTCTCTTAAATCATTTACCAGTTTATATATTTCCTGGGATTTTATTGCGAATACCACACCTTCAGCAGAAGTTTCCCGGGTACTCAAGATACCAATTATTTCTCCATTTTTATTAAATACCGGGCCGCCGGAGTTTCCCGGGTTTGCACTCAGAGAGATCTGGCAGGTAGCAGTATCACCTTTAAAACCGGTCTCGGAGCTGAGGTAGCCCATGTTATATACAATCTGTTCTCTCGGGTAACCAAGTGTAAACAGTTCCTCACCTAAATCAATATTGGATTGTTTTATGCCATAGGGTAACGATGAAACGGGCTTATATTCTTCATCCTGTATCTTAAGAATAGCAATATCACTTGCATTATCAATGTTGATGATCCGGGCATTAAATTCTCTCCCTTTGCTGTCTGCCACTACAGCTCCGGAACCTTTTAAAACGTGGGCATTTGTAACCAGGTAGCCTTTTCCATCAATCAAAAATGCTGAACCACTTGAAGTAAGCTCAACATTCTTGGGAATTTTTGAATCAACTAAATCGAGCTTTGCACCGATAGCCTGCTGGTTTTTTACTACCTGGCTTACGGCACGGCTCAGTTGCTGTATCTCATGGTTATTGGAAGCAGGAGTAAAATAGGAAACCAGTCCGCTGATTACAATTGCGGTTACACCAGCAATGGAAGCCGCAATGGCGGTAACGCGCTTGTACCTGTCCCACAACTGAATAACTTTTCCTTTTGCTGAAACGGGTCCGCCTTCATTAACAGCACCTTTTTCAACGAGGTTGTTGTGTGCAGTATGTAAAGCATTTTTCAGGTTCTGGTTCGCTGAGAAATGTTCCATCTGTTGCAGGAACAATTTGTGCTCCACCACCATCTGGTCTATTTCCGGCGTATTCTTGCGAAGTTGCTCAAAGTAATTTTTTTCTTCGGGCAACATGTTACCGGAAAGGTAGCGTTCAATAGTTTCAAGTAGTAATATATCTTCCATCACTCTCCTATATTGTATTGTGCGAAGAATAGTTTCTTCAGCCGCATGAGACATTTATATTTCTGGTTCTTTGCGTTATCTGCGTTGGTGTAACCGAATTGCAGTGCAATTTCCGTCATACCTTTTTTCTCTATGTAATAAGCATTCAGCAATCCTTTACAGGGTTCACCCAAACTGCCCATTGCTCTTTCCATTATAGCAAACTCTGCATTTCTTTTTTCGTGTAGTTCCAGGTCTTCTTCAACCGGCACGGTTTCTTCCAGGTTTTCACCTGCTGCCACATACCTGCCCATTTGCTGTAAGCGCTTAAGCCAAAGGCGGCGACAGACAGAATAAACATAGGTTTTTATCTGGCAGGTCAATACAAATGATTCACTTTTTGCTTTTTCATAAAGCGTAATCATCGCTTCCTGAAAGATATCCCTCGCATCGTCATAGGAACCATTATTGTTAAGGATAAAAGCTTGCACCATATTAAAGTTGTCTTTATATATGGCTTCGATTGCCTTTGAATCGTTTTCTACCAAACCCCGCAATAAAATTTGTTCGTTTATCTCAGCTTTCACCTTAGTCCGAATTTAATACCTTTTAGAGCGTAAAAGTAACCCAAAGGGTTCTTTAAAAAATTTTTTAAAAATTTTTCGGATGCGGGGTTACCTTTCTTCAAACAGGGTATTAATATAAAATTCACTCACAAAAAAGATAACAATGAAAAAAGTATTATTCGTATTAGCGCTTGGCGCTTTCGCAGCTTGCGGTTCAGGTGAATCAACTGAAAATGCAACTGATTCTTCTGCAGTTGATACAACAGCAGTAGCTCCAATGGTTGACACAGCAACAGCTCCAATCGTTGATACTACAGTTAAAACTGACTCTACAGCTGTAGATACTACTAAACACTAAAAATTATAAGGTTACTCTGGTAAAGATTCGTGTAAAGTCAAAGCTTGCTGACAGGGTAGGTAACCGTAAAAATTTTCATATGGCAAGCAATCGTTAGAGGCCGTCCTGTTTCTACAGGAGGGCTTTTTTATTTGTAGCTTTTTAAAAATTTTCTACTGAATTTCTTCCTTTATTGATTTATTTCCTGAATATTAATCTGTTTCTAAAAATATTTTAAACGAACACTCGTTTATTATATTGAAAAAAAATTTGCATACCAGTACATTCTTTTTACATTTGATGCAAATGATAACAGCAGGTAAATACAGCTTTTTTTATTTCTATTATTTCTACTTTACAAAAGCAGGCGGGGTTGTATTTGCAAGATCATGAATATTAAATCATCAGCATACAATCCCGGCGAAAAGCCGGGATTTTTTTTAACCTTAATACACCGTACAAAATGAAAACACAACATGACGAACAATTGAACGGAATAAACGTGATAAAAAAAACAACAAAAATCTCAATCCAGGGCTTTGAAGGTAGTTTTCACCAGGTGGCGGCCCGTAATTTTTTTGGAGACGAAGTAGACGTCATCTGTTGCCCTACTTTTAGTGATGTACTAAAAATAGCTTCCGATAAAAAAGCCAGTAACGGCGGCATTATGGCAATAGAAAACTCCATTGCAGGCAGCATATTGGGAAACTACAATCTCCTGCGCAAAAGCGGGTTATGTATCGTGGGTGAAGTGTATCTGCAGATACGGCAAAACCTGCTTGTTAATCACGGGGTAGCACTGGATGATATCAAAGAGGTACACTCTCATCCCATGGCTATCCAGCAATGTCTCAGGTTTCTGGATAAACACAACTGGAAACTAGTCGAAACAGAAGACACAGCATTAAGCGCTAAACTTGTTCACCAGCACAAAAGCAAACATATTGCCGCCATTGCAAGTACGCTCGCAGCAGATTTATATAATCTCAATGTTATTGCACCGGATATTCATACGGTAAAACACAACTACACAAGATTTCTGGTGTTACAACCAGATGTTCCAAAAGTGCCTGTCGAAGGTGCCAACAAAGCAACGGTTACCTTCTTTACAGACAATTCGCGTGGCAGCCTGGCTAAAGTACTTACCAGGATTGCCAATGGTGGTGTAGATCTTTCCAAACTACAAAGTTTCCCGATTCCCGAAACCGACTGGCATTATATGTTTGGTGTAGATATGGAGTTTGATTCACTCGAACAATTTAATAAGGTTATCGAAGACATAAGACCATTAACCGGCGATGTAACCGTGTATGGTATTTATAAAAAAGGAGCAACCATTACATTCTAACGAACGGCTTTATGAATATTACTACAGCAAAAAGACTCGAAGGCATAGGAGAGTATTATTTTTCCCAAAAGCTTCGTGAGATAGATGAGCTCAACAGGCAGGGCAAAAACATCATCAATCTTGGCATTGGAAGCCCCGATCTTCCGCCACACCCTGATGTAATAAAAGTGCTGAATGAAGAAAGTGTGAAACCAAACGTTCATGCGTACCAGAATTACAAAGGCTCTCCTTTATTGCGTAAAGCTTTTGCAGACTGGTACCGGCAATGGTATAGCGTTACGCTCAATCCTGAGTCGGAGATATTGCCTTTAATCGGCAGTAAAGAAGGCATTATGCATATTTGTATGACTTACCTCAACGAAGGTGATGAAGTGCTGGTGCCCAATCCCGGCTATCCTACCTATAGAAGTGCAGTTAAATTAGCAGGCGGTATTTGTGTGGATTATGACCTGAAAGAGGAGAACCGGTATTTCCCTGATTTCAACGAGTTGGAACAAAAAGATCTTTCAAAAGTAAAATTGATGTGGGTTAACTATCCGCATATGCCAACCGGCCAGGTTGCATCTGTAGATATGTATACACCCCTTATAAGCTTCGCAAAAAAGCATAACATACTCGTTTGTCATGATAACCCGTACAGTTTTATACTCAACGATCAGCCTATGAGCCTGCTTAGCCTCGAAGGCGCCAAAGATGTGGTTGTGGAATTAAACTCCCTCAGTAAATCTCAAAATATGGCAGGCTGGCGCATAGGTGTTTTATGTGGAGCAAAAGAGAGGATAGACGAGGTTATCCGTTTTAAGAGCAACATGGACAGTGGCATGTTCCTGCCCCTGCAACTGGCTGCTGCAAAGGCTTTGAGCCTTGGTAAAGAATGGTACGACAGTGTAAACGATATATATCGTGCGCGGCGAGCAAAAGTGTATGAACTGCTGGATATGCTGCAATGTCATTACTCGGGAGAGCAGGTTGGTATGTTTATGTGGGCACGCATTCCATCGGCTTACAAAAATGGTTATGAACTTAGTGATGAAGTGTTGTACAACAGCAATGTATTTATTACGCCAGGCGGCATATTTGGCAGTGCCGGGGAAAAATATATTCGCATTAGCTTATGCGGAAGTATTGAAAAGTTTGAAGAAGCAATAAAGCGCATAAAAAATGTAAAGGCTCCAGAAAATGTTTAATAATGTTACGATAGTTGGCGTGGGGTTGATTGGTGGCTCATTTGCACTGGCACTAAAAGAAAAAGGTTTTGCTAAAAGTATTACCGGCGTTTTTAACCGCAGGGAAACTCAGGAAAAGGCATTTCAGTTAGGTATAGTAGATGAAGCATTACCACTTGAAGAAGCCATCAGTAAAGCAGATCTGATATATGTGGCCATTCCGGTAGATATAACCATACCCACCATGCAAAAGATCATGGGTATGATAACAGAAAAGCAGATTGTTGTAGATGCAGGTTCTACAAAACTTGCATTATGTAAAGCCGTAGCAAACTACCCCATGAGAAAGCGTTTTGTAGCAACGCATCCTATGTGGGGTACAGAGTATAGCGGCCCCGAGGCCGCAACCAAAGATTCTTTTACCGGGCGCGCCTGCGTTATATGCGAGAAGGAAAAAAGTGATCCCTCCGCAGTAAAAATCATTGAAGACATTTACAAAGCGCTTGGCATGCATATCGTATATATGGAGGCAGAAGCGCACGACATACATGCAGCATACGTAAGTCATATTTCACACATTACATCTTTTGCGCTGGCCAATACAGTGCTGGAAAAGGAAAGAGAAGAAGACGCCATTTTCGAACTTGCGGGCGGTGGTTTTGAGAGTACGGTAAGGCTGGCAAAGAGCAGCCCCGCCATGTGGGCGCCCATCTTTATGCAAAACAGGGAGAATGTATTGGATGTTTTGAACGAACATATCTCGCAGTTAAGAAAATTCAAAGCATGCCTCGAAAAAGAAAATATAGATTATTTGTATGAGTTAATGGAAAATGCCAATAAGATCAAACGAATAATAAAATAGTAAAAGAAGTTCTTTGAGCCAGGCTTATGGTACTGCTATTAAGCATCGTTGCGTCGCACTCTTGTACATCCTGTTCATTATTCAGCACATACAGCGTACAAATGCACGCCAGGCTTTGGTACACCGTTTTTACTGGTACATGTTGCTATTGCCTGTCCATGCAGTGCAATAATGGTAAGTGATCGGCTGCTGGCTTGCAGAAACAGCACGCTGCAGCCGCCATAAAAACGGAACGCACCAGTGAGTGACACAACAGGCGATGCCATAATAACAAACAGCTGATATTAAAAAATAAAACAATAAAAGCCGCTAACAGGTGATAAATAAACAGGATATTAAGTAAAAACCTTGAAATCATGGTCTACCTTTGCGGCAAATTTTAAAACGTAATGATAACATTTGAAGAATTGGGGTTAGAGGAGCGATTGGTAAAGGCTACCAGTGAATTAGGCTTCGTTAATCCTACATCCATCCAGGAAAAAGCGATACCTGTTCTACTGAGCGGCACAAAAGATTTTATAGGGCTGGCACAAACAGGTACAGGTAAAACAGCAGCATTCGGTTTACCATTGTTGCAGGTAATAAATGAAAACGATAAATATCCGCAGGCATTGGTGGTTTGCCCCACGCGTGAACTGTGTATACAAATTGTAAATGAAGTAGAGCTCTTTAAAAAACACATACACGCAATCAATGCAATTGCTGTGTATGGTGGTACATCTATCGGGCAGCAGATAAGAGAACTTAAACGCGGCATTCAGATAGTTGTAGCTACACCAGGCAGGTTGATAGACCTGATAGAACGTAAAGCCATCAATCTCGAGCAAATAAAATATGTGGTGCTCGATGAAGCTGATGAAATGCTGAACATGGGTTTCCAGGACGATATTGAACTCATTCTGAAAAATACCCCACAGCGCGAAAGTACCTGGTTGTTTAGTGCAACCATGCCGCCGGAAATACGCAGGGTTAGTAAAAAATACATGAAAGATCCTGTGGAAGTAACGGTAGGCAAAGCCAATACAGCCAATAAAAATATCGATCACCAGTACTATGTAGTGGCGGCACATCACCGCTACGAGGCGTTGAAGCGTTTAATAGATTTCAACCCCGGTATATATGGTATCATTTTTACAAGAACAAAGGCCGACGCGCAAAACATTGCAGAGAAACTTACGCGTGAAGGATATGATATAGACGCACTGCACGGAGATCTTACACAACAGCAGAGAGATGTAGTGATGGGCCAGTTTCGTGATAAGACCCTGCAGCTATTGATAGCAACAGACGTAGCAGCCCGTGGCATAGATGTACAGGGTATAACGCACGTAATCAATTACGAACTGCCCGATGATATAGAAGTGTACACCCACCGCAGCGGCAGAACAGGCCGTGCCGGCAATATGGGCATCTGTATGAGCATTGTACACAGCCGCGAAGTAGGCAGGCTAAAGCAGATTGAGCGCATGGTACAATCGCAGTTTCATAAGCTGGAAGTGCCAACAGGTAAAGATGTTTGCCGCAAGCAGTTCTTTGGGTTTATGGAGAAACTGTTACAGACAGATATCAGCCATGGCGATTATGAAACCTACCTGCCTATGATGGCAGAAAAATTTGCCGATGTAAGTAAAGAAGAAGTGCTGCAAAGGGTTGCCGCCACAGAGTTTGACAGGTTTTTGAAATATTACGAAAATGCGGAAGACCTCAACATAAGGGAACAACGCAGAGACCCAAGAGACCGTGCACAAAGAGATGGCTTTAACCGGGATGACAGGGGCAACAGGCGTGGAGATGATCGTTTTAACAGGGCAGAGCGCGGTGCAGGCCGTGGAGAAAGAAGAGAGTTTAACAGCAACGGGGGTACTACAAGATTGTTTGTAAACCTTGGTACCAAAGATGGCTTTTATAAAGCGAGTTTTCTGCAGTTTATCCTGGATATGAGTGAACTTACCAAAGATGTACTCGGCAGAATAGATATGAAAGAGATGAACAGCTGGATAGAAATAGAAAGTGGTGCGGCCAAACAAATGATTCGTGCAATTGATGGCAAGAATTACAAAGGCAGAAGAATAAGAATGAACGATGCGAACAGCAGGTAAGTTGTTCCATGCCCTAAAGGGATGTCAGAAATTTTTTTGAGCCAGGGCTGTTGAACAAGCATGAAGCTTTCGTTGCGTCGCACTCTTGTGCTGAAGGATGTAAATGAAACAGCACACAATAAACAATGTGTTTTACTTAATGCCTGTTGCATCATTGCTTTGATGCCTTTTCTTCCGAACGCACAAGTGAGTGACACAACAGGCGATGCCACAACGATCAAAAGCTGGTAACAAAATATAACAACAACAACAGACAACAACAACATACAACAACATAAAGTCCCTTGAATATGCAAGCAACGAATGCCACCACCATGAAAGAACTGGTGCAGGAGAAATGGAAAAAACGTCCATTGATTATTTCCGGTCCGTGTAGTGCAGAGACCGAAGAGCAGGTAATGGAAACTGCTGTAAGATTAAACAATACCGGCAAAGTAGATATAATGCGTGCAGGTATATGGAAGCCACGTACACGCCCCGGAAGTTTTGAAGGCATTGGTACAAAAGGTTTACCATGGTTACAGGCAGCAAAGAAAGTTACAGGCATGCCTGTAGCGGTAGAAGTAGCTACAGCAAAACAGGTGCAGGATGCATTACACTTTGATGTGGATGTATTATGGATCGGTGCACGAACAACCGTTAATCCTTTTAGTGTGCAGGAAGTGGCAGATGCATTGCGCGGGGTAGATGTTCCCGTGCTCATCAAAAACCCGATCAATCCTGATCTTGAATTATGGATCGGCGCAGTAGAGCGTGTGGCAAAAGCGGGCATCAAACAAATTGGTTTGATACACCGTGGCTTTTCATCATACGGCAATACTGAGTATCGCAATGCGCCGATGTGGCACCTGGCTATCGAAATGAAACGCCGCAACCCCGAAATGATGATGATCAATGATCCTTCTCATATTTGTGGCCGTCGCGATATATTATTGGATGTTGCGCAAAAAGCCATTGACCTCGATTTCGATGGTTTGATCATTGAATCGCACATTGATCCAGACAAAGCATGGAGCGATGCCAAGCAACAGGTAACACCTGAGCGTCTTGCTGAAATGCTTGACAGCATTAAATGGCGTAAAGAAGATGTTGCCAACGAAGAGTATCATGCAGCATTGGAAAAACTGCGCCAGCAGATCAATCACCTCGATGATGAACTGATGCAGATTCTTGGCCAGCGTATGAAAGTGGCAGAAAAAATTGGCCAGTACAAGAAAGACAACAACGTTGCCATCCTACAAACAAACCGCTGGAACGAAATATTGCAGCGTGCATTTGATCGTGGAGATAAACTTGGGTTAAGCCAGGAATTTATCACCAAATATTTTGATGCTGTGCACATGGAAAGCATCAATCACCAGAACAAGATATTGAACTCCTAGAATAAACAATCAATGATGGGTAATAAGTGTATGAGCCCGGCTTTCAGCTTATTACTCATCGTTCCTTGCGTCGCACTCTTGTACTGTTGAACCTTTTGCAGCAAAAGCGAAGATTATACGCACTGCACAGCCATATCACGCATTCTTTTACACAGCAAACTCTTCACCACCTGCGCTCATGCGCCCTGCGTAAAAATGACAAAGAAAGTAATACAATATTCCTCCGCATCTACTGTCTGTTATTTTGATGCATCTTTTGATCACCTGGAAAAGTTAACGCCCAAAGAAAATACCTTCATCATTACAGATGAAAATGTTTACAATGCCGGTAAGCGAAGATTCAAAGGCTGGAAAACCATTGTAGTAAAACCCGGCGAGGCACATAAAACACAGGCTACGGTTGATCATATCATCGGCCAGCTTGTAGAAGCAGGTGCAAACAGGAAATCCTGGATAGTTGGTGTTGGCGGAGGCGTTATTACAGATATGGCCGGTTATGTTGCAGGTATCTACATGCGTGGTGTGCAGTTTGGTTTTGTACCTGCTTCCATTCTTGCAATGGTAGATGCTGCAATAGGCGGTAAAAATGGTGTAGATGTAGGCGTATACAAAAACATGGTAGGCTTAATTCGTCAACCCTCGTTTTTATTATATGACTACACCTTGCTGAAATCATTGCCCCGGGAAGAATGGATAAATGGTTTCGCGGAGATCATCAAACATGCGTGTATAAAAGACGCCGGCATGTTTAAAATGCTGGAGCAGTATAAACTGGCAGATTTTCAAAAAGACAAAAAGTTGCTCAATAAGCTTATACAGCGCAATGCATTGCTAAAAAGTAAAGTAGTGCAGCACGATGAGTTTGAGCAGGGTGATAGAAAATTGCTCAACTTTGGTCATACGCTTGGCCATGCAATAGAGAATACATACCAGTTGCCACACGGTCATGCTGTAACAATCGGCATGGTGGTGGCATCCTATATCAGCAGAGATATGCTGGGTTTAAAAGATGCCGACCGTATCGCTTTCCTCATCGTAAAATACGGGCTTACTGCTTTCTTTAAATTCGATGCAAATAAGGCCCTGGATATCATGAAGGCTGATAAAAAAGCAACAGGAAATGATATACAGTACGTATTGCTCGAAAAGATTGGCAAAGGCGTTGTAAAACCCCTCACGATAAACCAGGTTGCGCCGGTAGTGCAGCAACTGGCTACAACAAATTAATTCGATCATGCAAGTAACAATACAGCCGTCACAACTTTCAGGAACCATTACCGCACCTGCTTCAAAAAGTTCGATGCAGCGCGCATGCGCTGCAGCCCTTGTACGTAAAGGCGAAAGTATCATCCGTAATCCCGGTATTTCCAACGATGATAAAGCCGCGCTGAAAGTAATCCAGGCGCTTGGTGCAACGGTGGCGCAACAGGAAGATGGAAGTATTAAGATTACCAGTAATGGAGTAAATGCAATTAGCACCGAGGTAAGCAACGGAGAAAGTGGTTTGGGAATCAGGATGTTTGCACCATTGGTAGCAATCAATGCAAAGGAAATGACGATCAACGGCGAAGGAAGCCTGCTAACCCGCCCAATGGATTTTTTCGATGAGATTTTCCCGCAGCTTGGTATAACGATTACCTCGAATGGTGGAAAGTTGCCTTTAAAAGTAAAAGGGCCTTTGCAGCCAAAAAATATTACGATAGATGGTTCGCTCAGCTCGCAGTTTCTTACAGGCCTGTTGCTGGCGTACGCAGCATTAGACGCAAAAGATGTAACCATTACGGTAGATAATTTAAAAAGCAAACCTTACGTTGATCTTACATTGTCTGTAATGGAGCAATTTCAGCTTAAGGTGCCGCGAAATACAGACCATAAGGCGTTTTATTTTGACGCAGAGCCGGCCAATTATCAGTCAACATTTATAGATTATACGGTAGAAAGCGACTGGAGTGGTGGCGCCTTTTTATTGGTAGCCGGCGCTATCTGCGGCAATATTACTGTTAAAGGGTTAGACATCGCATCAACACAGGCAGACAAAGCTGTAATGCAGGCTTTAATCGATTGTGGCGCAGCCATGACCATTAAAGACAATGAAATAGTATTTGCGGAGGCTGCCCGGTTAAAGCCATTTCACTTCGATGCTACAGACTGTCCCGATCTTTTTCCACCACTCGCAGCACTGGCAGCATATTGCGACGGCACAACTACCATCAAAGGCGTGTTAAGACTGGCGCATAAAGAAAGTGATCGTGGCCTGACGATTCAGCAGGAGATGGGCAAAATGGGTTTGCCGGCAGAGCTTGATGGCGATGAAATGCAAATACATGGCGGAAAAGGTTTACATGGCGCTGGTGTACATTCCCGGCACGATCACCGCATTGCTATGATGTGTGCAATCGCAGGCCTAAAAGCTGATGGTGAAACGGTAATAGATGAAGCGCAGGCTGTATCCAAGTCGTATCCAAACTTTTACGGGCATATCCAGTCACTGGGCGCTAAGGTTTCATCCAATCAAGTAATCAATTAATAAACTTTTTACCTTGAATAGTTTCGGTCGCATTTTTCGTGTACATATTTTCGGAGAATCTCATGGCGAATCAGTAGGAATCGTTATTGACGGCGTGCCTGCCGGTTTACCCATTGCCACAGATGATTTAATGCCCGACCTGGAACGCAGGAAAGGCGGTAAACAAAAAGGTACCACACCGCGCCAGGAAGCCGATTACCCGTTTTTCAAAAGTGGTGTATTCAATGATAAAGCCACCGGAGCACCCATTACGATTTTTTTTGAGAACAATAATACACGCAGTGGCGATTATGAAAAGCAGAGAAGCTTTCCTCGTCCCGGTCATGCAGATTTTGTAGCACACCAAAAATTTGGCGGCAACGAAGATTTTCGCGGTGGCGGCCACTTTAGTGCGAGGCTCACCACAGGTCTTGTAGCTGCAGGCGCCATTGCGAAGAAGATGTTATTGCACTTTACTTCTAACCCCTCTCCAAACGAGAGGGATACAGCACCCCGCCCCGGTTACAGTCTGAATGAGGTAAGCAATGCGGGTATCACCATTGCTGCGGCTGTTACAGCAATCGGTGGCGAAGCTGATCTTGAAAAAGGATTACAAAAAGCCATTGATGCCAAAGATTCTGTTGGTGGCCTGGTAGAGTGTATCGTTAACGGCTTGCCTGCCGGGCTTGGTGAACCGTTTTTCGACTCAGTTGAATCGCACCTTGCGCACATGATGTTTGCTATACCTGCAGTTAAAGGCGTAGAATTTGGAACCGGCTTCGCAGCGGCGAAAATGTTTGGTTCGCAACATAATGATGCCATTGAAGATATGTCAGGTAAAACCGCTACAAACCATGCGGGTGGTATTGTTGGTGGCATTACAAATGGCAACCAGCTGGTGTTTCGGCTGGCCATTAAACCAACTGCGTCTACACCCAAACAACAGCATAGCCTCAACTGGGAAACCGGCCAGATGGAAGATTTTGCTATCAAAGGCCGTCACGATCTTTGTGTGGCATTGCGGGCACCGGTTATTGTAGAAGCCGCGGCAGCAATAGCACTGGCCGATCTTATGATGCTCGAACAACGTTTTCCCCGCGTGTGGCAGTAAGTTTATGAGCCCGGCATTTGTATTTCAATGAGGCATCGTTGCGTCGCACTCTTGTACTGTAAATCTTTATGCAGCACTCCGGCGCAAATCTCCGCATACTTTATTCAACAGCCGCTATGGCCATATTGAAACCATTGTAAATATGCGCTTATGAATAATATCATTTACCATATAACCACGAATGAGCAATGGCAGCTGGCATTGCAGCAAAATTTCTACGAGGCTGAGTCTGTAGCAACAGAAGGTTTTATGCACTGCAGTACCGGGCAGCAGGTAAGCGGTGTACTGCACAGGTATTTTAAAGACAAGGCAGGGCTGGTTAAGCTTACCATCGATACAACCAAACTCTTATCAGGATTGCAATATGATTATTCACCATCGGTTAATGAATTGTTTCCGCATATTTACGGCAGGCTAAACCTGGATGCTGTGTTGCATGTTGAAGCTTTGCAGTGATGATCACTTGAGATTGTTCATTTCCTTTACAAGCATAGAGGCTATTACTGCATAGCCTTTGTCCGATGGATGCAAACCATCATAAGTCATATCAGCAGCCTCTGCCGGGTATGGGTAATCATCGTGTTGGGGATCAAACGATATTCCGATGTAACCAGGAAATGTAAAGTTTTTATACACGCCGGTTTGCGGGTCTTTTAGCCGTTTAAATTTTACCACGTTATCCAGCGTAATGCCGCTTTTGTTGTAAAGATCTACCACAACGGTTTTTTCTTCTTTTGCTATGGTAATTACGGCTGCCGCAAACTGTGCCAGCGACTGACCGTTTTTCTCTTTGTATGAGCCGTATGCGTTGTTGGTATAACCGTTAATATATATAAAGTCTCCACGTTGCATTGGTGTAATAAGGATAATTTTTGCATTGTCGTTGAGGCTGTGTAGTTTATCAATAATGATCCTGAAGGAACCATATACTGTTTTATTGCCGGTATTTTGCCTGTAATCGTTGATGGTGCCAAGTGGTCTTCCCTGCCACCAGTCATTGGTACCCAGAAAGACAGAATACACGTCAGCTTTAGTTAGGCCAAGTGTATTGATGGCATCTGCAATGTTGCCTGATGTCCAGCCATTGTAACCTTTATTTATGTAATGTATACCGGGCAGGCTTTCACTTACCATGGTCATGTATCCTTTGGTAATGCGGTTACCGGCTTCGGCGGGATGGTCATTCAGGTACGTAATAGAATCGCCGATGGCAACCCATGTAATATCTTTTTGTTTGAATGAAAACACAACCAGTAGCACCGTTATAATTATGCACGTTTTTTTCATCTGCTGATTTTATGGCTAAGTTGCTGTTTTTTATAAAGCATCCATACGTAAATAAAGCGTTCACGTAAGCAGATGCCCCATATGTTGCATGGTAAAGATACCTGCGAAGATTGTACCGGAGTTGTTGCATAAAGTGATACAGCTGAAGAGTGCGACGCAAGGAACGATGAGTGATGAAATTTTTGCCGGTAACATTATCTTTATACCTGCGCACACCAACGGGTGATGTAACAAAAGGTTCTAAAACTATGAATATTGCAGAAAGATTGCTGGAAGACAAAGTGTATAGCAAGGCGGGCATTCTTGCAGTAGCGAAGTATGCATGTACATCAGCAGAGCGTTTCGAAGCATTGATGCAATGCTTTCTTTCCGGTGATTACAGGCTTGCACAACGTGCTGCCTGGTGCCTGAGCTGGGCAGCCAAAATGAAAAGAGGTATGATTGTGCCGCATGTGCCTACGCTTGTAGCGCAGCTTGAAAGAAAAGATGTACACTTTGCGGTGCTGCGCAATAGTATGCGTATTCTGGAAATGATCAACATACCCGAAGCGTTGCACGGAGATGTGATGAATGCATGTTTTGGATTTATTGAAGATTATGAAACGCCTGCTGCCATTAAAGCCTTTTCTCTTACTACGTTGTTTAACCTTGCAAAATACTACCCGGAAATAAAACCTGAGTTGAAGTTGCTGATAGAAGACCGGTTTGATAATGAGTCAGCCGCATTTAAAAGCAGGGCGAAAAAGATTTTGCAGGCACTTAACCAGGCTTAACGATTATGATAAAGTGATTGGTTGAAAGGTGTTGACATTTCAACCAATCAAGGTTTTTCCTATTCAACTGGTTCGCCCTGTGTTGCGGTTAACTGTTTAAATGATGCGTATAAAGTTTCTCTTACGTGTGAGCCGGTTTTATGCTCGATAGTTCTCCCGTCAATTTCGTAAACCGGTGTAAGTTCTCCCATGGTGCCTGTGATAAATACTTCATCGGCATTGTAAAATTCACCGATAGTAATATTTCGCTCCGTGCATGGGATATTTAATTCGCCGGCAAGACGGATTGTAGTTTCGCGTGTTATACCCGGTAAACATGCATCTGCATGTGGCGTAAGCAATTTACCATTTTTAACCATAAAGATGTTGCAGTCGTTTGTTTCTGAAACAAAGCCCAGGTTATCGAGCATGATGGCTGCATCGGCGCCGCAATAGTTGGCTTCTATTTTAGCCAGGATATTGTTTAGCAGGTTATTGTGGTGAATTTTAGAATCGAGATGCATGGGCGAGTTGCGGCGCACATGAGAAGTTACAAGCTTAATGCCTTTGTCATTGTTGAAAACGGGTGGTTTAAATTCTGCCAGCACAATGAGGCACGATCCTTTTTGGTTGAGCCTTGGGTCCATACCCGATGTAACTTTCTCACCTCTTGTAAGCGTAAGCCTGATATGTGTATCTGTAAACATGCCATTGGCTTTAAGCGTTTGTTTGATGGCATCCTTTATAAATGCTTTGGTGGGTATATCGGCAAAGGCAAGTGTTTTGGCAGATGCATGCAGGCGGTCAAGATGTTTGTCGAGGTGAAATATTTTTCCGTCATACACACGAAGGCCTTCCCACACGGCGTCTCCGCCCTGCACAGAACTGTCGAATACAGAAACCTTAGCTTCGTTGCGGTGGTACAAACCGTCTTTTACAAATATTTTGATGTGCTCATTTTTTGGATTGTATGGCTGTAACATGCTTATGCTTTTATTGAATGTTGAAATAGCTGGTCGTAATAAGTTTTGCTTTCCTGGTACAATGGTTCAAGATAGGCGGGTAGGGGCCTGCTGCTGGTAGCCTGTTTTTCAAAACCTGTAGACCGGTGAACATTGGCATACCAGTACTTTGCCCACACACCATCTGCTGGTTTTGGGCCTGTGGGCCAGTGCAGCATGGCTTTATCAAAAGGAATATCAATGGCTGTACATAGTGTGCTCAATACCTGTTCGGGTGCTTTGAGAATTTCATTTGAATCAAGTACAGTGCAGTGCTGGTTGTTGCCTGTAAGCTGTTGGTATAATTCCCACTGTTTGGCAATTCCGATATCCTGCATGGTAACATCTGGCCGTACCTGTGCATAAGAGCTGATGATTTGTTTGGGATCTCTTATGAAAAGAATATTTTTCATCTGCTGTAAAAAGTCTTCGTTCAATGCCACCAGGTGATGCGTCATTTGTTTGAAAAAGGCAACCGGCTTATCAAACGCGCCAAGCATCAGTTCCTGCACTACTTTGTTGCCATCGTTTTCCTGAGATGCAAGTATTTCATTTTGGCCGGGGTGTTCTACACCTGTTACACGCAGGGTAATGTGCGTACAATGGCTCGTCAAAAACAATAGTATCTGCGCGCCGGCCAAATGAGTACATCATAGCAGTTGATATATTTCTCGGGCTGCTCCACAAACAAATGCGTGTTGTATTCATGCTATGCTAAAAATTGTGACAGGTAATTTCTTGCCGTTAGGATGGCTGTCTGAATGTTTTCTGCAGAGCCTTCGTAGGCTTTGTCTTCTACTTCTATGCAAATGGGTCCGCTGTAGCGGATGTCTGTAAGCGCAGTAAAAAAATGGTTCCAGTTCACATCTCCCAAACCGGGTAGTTTAGGGGAGTGGTATTCCAGCGGGTGCGCAAGTATGCCTACTTTATCCAGTTTGTTTTTATACAGCTTTGCATCTTTAAGGTGTATATGATGTATGCGGTCTTTGAAATCGTACATGGGTTGTATGGCATCCATCTGCTGCCATATCATGTGCGAAGGATCATAATTAAGACCAAAATTTTTTGAAGGAATTGCTTCAAACATCCTGGACCATATAGTGGGATTGATGGCAAGGTTTTTACCGCCGGGCCACTCATCTTTGGTGAAGAACATGGGGCAGTTTTCGATGCCGATGTTTATGCCAAGGTCTTCTGCATATTTGATAACAGCCGGCCAGCGTTTCAGAAATACTTTGAAGTTGTCATCGATGCTTTTTGTATGGTCCCTGCCGATAAAAGTGTTTACCACAGGTATGCCCAGCATTGCCGCAGCTTTGATGATCTTTTTAATATGATCAAGGTACACTTTGGCCTGTGCCACATCTGCTACCAGTGGGTTTGGATAGTAACCAAGTCCTGATATGTACACTTTTTTTTCCTGCAGGTATTCGTTGATGCGGATTGCTTCGTCTTTGGTGAGGCTGCCTGCATCGATATGTGTAACGCCTGCATAGCGGCGCTCTGCCTTGCCTTTGGGCCAGCACATCATTTCCACGCATTTAAACCTGTTTGCTGCAGCAAAATCTATTACTTCTGCAAAACTGTTGCCGGCAAGAATGGCGCTTACAAAACCAAGATCGAGCATTGGATAATTTTTTGTGGCGTAAATGTATTGGAAAAGTAAAAAGGAAATAGTAAAATATTAGCAGAGATAAGTATTGGTTTATTCAAATTTCAAATACATCATTGTACGATAAACAACATCAGCCCGGCCATGCCGGGCTGATGTTGTTTTGCTGATACCGTACGGGGTTGTGCCGGAACTGCTGCATAATGATCTGCTGTACAAGTGTGCGACGCAACAGCAGCCTCATGCCTGTACAAATGCCCGGTACAAAATTTTAATAACCTGTATTGTTATGTGCGCTGGCTGCAATAGTTGCTGTACTGCTTACGCCAAGGCGTTTCTTCGCATCTTCCAGCATCGTTGCAGTTGCTGTGGCGCCAATACGTGTAACGCCCAGCGCTTTTACTTTTAAGAGGTCATCTAAGGTGCGCACACCACCTGCCGCTTTAACCTGCACATGCGGGGCACTGTGTTTGCGCATTAAAATAAGATCATGCTCAGTGGCACCTTCGTAGCTGTATCTGCCATCGGTACCTTTTACAAAACCATAACCGGTAGAGGTCTTTACAAAAGCCACATTCAGCTTACTGCATATTTCGCAAAGTTTTATTTTATATTCATCGCCCGGCAGAAAATCATTTTCAAAAATAACTTTTAGTGCAGCGTTGTATTTATTTGTTACAGCAACAACTGCTGCAATTTCCTGCTCTATGTATTGCCAGTCGTTGCCCAGCACTTTACCAATGTTTACTACCATGTCTACTTCCTGTGCGCCGTCTTTACACACCTGTTCTGTTTCGTATACTTTCACATCGGTGGTGCTGTTGCCCTGCGGAAAACCAATTACCGCACATACCATTACATCACTGCCCTGCAGCCACGCCACCGCTTGTTGTATGGCGTATGGCTTTATGCATACCGATGCAACATTGTATGCTTTTGCAAGCGCACATCCCTGTTTCAGGTCTTCGTCTGTCATGGTAGGGTGCAACAAAGAATGATCGATCATTTTGGCAAGTTCGTGAACCGTATACATTATGTATGATTTGAAATAAATATAACTATTTTGTTCTAAGCGCGGTAATAGAACCGCTCCACATAAAACCAAGATATAATATGGCATATACAATGCCTGCAAACAAGGCAAACTGGTGATGCAGGAAAATGAAAATACACGCAATAAAGCACAGCAATATCAGTGCATGGGCTGTTATTTGCCTGCCAGGTCCTTTAAACCATTTTACCGGGAAGTCAACAAAGCTCAGCGGTATAGAAAGTGAACCAACCAACAGGCCCATAAAGAGATATTTTTTATCAAGGAACATACCACACGCTACCAGTACAATGCCTGCCAAAAGTGATAAGCCCACTGCTTTTGCACTGCTTTTTTCTTCGTCGGTAAGTGCAAGCCTGCCGTGTTTGGATGTAAGCAGGAAAAGATTGGCCAGCGAATTGCCCAGCCACGAAAGCAGTACAAATGCCACGTAAATAAAGACGATGCCACCGGTTACATATTTCCACCAGTCGGGCGCATCTTTACCGGTCCATGTAATAGCTCTTACCACGCCCCATACACCAAAGATCATAACAAGTCTTACGGTTCTGTTCTGGTAGTTCATCCACAGGCTGTAACGCAGTATCCACCTGTAAAAAGGAAGCTTTGATTTAAGTGCCGCTTTGTAACCTTCTTTTGCGTAATTGTTATTGGGGTTTATGCGCAGCGCTTCTGTAAAATGTTCCAGTGCCTGTTTGTATTTACCTTTTTCAAGGTAGTGCCAGCCATAGTTTGTGTGCGTGTAATCATCTTCCGGGTTTACCTGCAGTGCTTCATTAATGGTTTCATACGCTTCATCCTTTTTATTCAGCCGGAACAGCGCAGCGCTGCGTGCATTAAGGCACCCAATATCTTCCGCATTAATACTTAAACCCCGGTTGGCCGCATGCAGTGCATCTGCATACCTTCTTTCAGATGCATGAATGTTGGAGAGTAAAGAAAAATAACCGGCATTGTATGGAACGATTGCAATGGCCTGTTCCAGGAACTTTTGTGCGGGTTCAATTTCATGCTTGCGGTAATAGCAAAATGCCAGCAGGTACAAAACATAATCATCATCCGGCTGCAGCGAAAGACATTGTTTAAATAGCTTCAGTGCTTCATCAAACTGTTTGGTGTCGAGCCTGCAGTGGCCAATGATCTGCAATGCTTCCGCATCCTGCGGGTCTTGCTTAAGCACAATACCAGCCTGTATTTCCGCATCTTTATACCTGTGCTGGCTCAGCAACAATCTTGCTCTTTCTATATGTTGATTACGATGTAACTCGCTCATATTACCGGTTGAGATATTTTTTGTAGCCAGGCAGTATTGCTACTATTAAGCTGCTGTTGCGTCGCACTCTTGTACGTTCTGTTGTGAACGCAGCACTGCTCGGCCAGCGTGTATTGTACATTTACTTCTTTATATTCAGGTATTGAAGAATGTCATCGTATAAACCTGTTTCATTTGCATACAGGGCGTAGTTGCGCGCCGTGCTAAACCATTCTGCGGTAGTAGGTTTATGAACCTTGATGGCTTTCACGATGTCTTTTTGTGTTACCGGCTGCAACGATCCTTTTGCAAGTGATTCTTCCAGTTTGCTTTCAACCGCAATGTCAACTAACGCTTTCAGGTCTGCGCCGGAATAACTTTGTGTAAGTTTCGCAATCTCTCTGGTGTCTATCTTTTCGGTCGGTTTTTCTTTGATGAGTGTATCGAGGATTTCTTTCCTGCTTTCTTCATCCGGCGGTGCTACAAAAATAACCCTGTCAAACCTGCCCGGTCTTCTGAATGCGCTGTCTACACTCCATGGTGCATTTGTAGCGGCCAGTATCAGTACACCTTCATTGTTGTCTTTAACACCATCGAGTTCTGCAAGAAACTGGTTAATGATCTGCCGCATGGCGCTGGTGCGCATATCAGTTCTGCTGGCACCAAGTGCATCTACTTCATCAATAAACAGCACGCAGGGTTTATTTTTCCTGGCAGCCTGGAAAACTTCGTGCAGGTTTTTTTCACTGTTGCCCATCCACATGTCAAGAATATCGTGCAGGCCGAGCGAAATAAATCTTGCATCAATTTCACCGGCTGTTGCTTTGGCAAGGAAGGTTTTGCCGCAACCTGGAGGGCCATACATCAGAATACCACCACCTATTTTTTTGCCAAACGCTTTATACAGGTCCGGGTTTTTTAATGGCTGTATTATTTTAAGTGATATCTCGTTTTTTATTTTAGACATGCCGCCTACATCCGCAAATTTTACAGCCGGTTTCTCCATAAAAAATTTTCCGGTAGTGGCCAGTTCCTCCAGCAGGTCGTCTGCATCCATACCTGTTTCAATGCCGGTCATTCTCAAAGCTGCATCTATTTCAGCATCACGAAAATTTGGTTGCTCCGCAAGAGCCGCGGCATAAATTTCTTTTGCCTGCACTACAGAATTTTCCTTTAGCAGGCAACGTACCATTTTTATTTTACTATCAAAGTGTAATGCATGCTGTTGCTGCAGTTGCTCAAACAAAATGATTGCTGCAGAAAATTTATGTTGTTTGAAATAGATGTCTGCCAGGCCTGTCAGTGCTTTTACATTGCTGTGCTCCCGCTTTAAAATTTCTGAAAACTGCTCTGCTGCATCAGCTAACAGGTTGTTCTGTAACATCATCTCTGCCAGGTGTAAACGAAGGGGAATATTATCCGGCGAAATGTTTACTGCCTGTTTAAGCTGCTCTATAATTTCATTCATATCGTTATGCCAACTTGTTGTACAGCAAAGTAAGGAATATTGCAGATAATAATTATGTGAAGCGTTTCTGTTTTTAACGATTGGTTAGGCATTTGGATGTCAAACCTGCACCGGCAAATTCTTTTGTTGCTTCATTACCTGTGACTCTTGTCAAAAAAGCGAATGACAGGCGTCATCATTAAACACAAACTACTCAATTAACTTCAGCGAGGTATCGCTTTTCCATCAACTAAAATTTTACGTGATGAGTGTTTTTGTAAAGCGTTTTAACAACATAGCCATTACTGATGTGCCGGTAGTTGGTGGTAAGAATGCTTCGTTGGGCGAAATGTATGCAAATCTTGCTTCGAAGGGTATTAAAGTGCCAGACGGGTTTGCCACCACAGCGGAAGCATTTCAGTACTTTTTGAGCTACAATAACCTGCATAAACCTATTGGTGAGCAACTGGCACATCTGGATAAAAAACATTTCAGCAATCTTGCTGTTACGGGTTCACGAATTCGCGAACTGGTTGCCGGCGCTGCTTTGCCCGGTAACCTGATGGATGCTATTGCCGGCGCATATGCAGTGTTAGGCAACAACACTGACATTGCTGTTGCCGTAAGGAGCAGCGCAACGGCTGAAGATTTGCCACAGGCAAGCTTTGCCGGCCAGCATGAATCTTATTTGAACGTAAGCGGTAAAGGCGCACTTTTAAAAGCCGTTAAGAAATGTTTTGCCTCTCTCTATACAGACCGGGCAATCAAATACCGTGAAGACAATGGTTTTGCACATGAGAAAGTATCTCTTTCTGTCGGTGTGCAAAAAATGGTTCGGTCAGACCTTGCATCTTCAGGCGTGGTTTTTACGCTGGAACCTGAATCAGGCTTCAGGAATATTATTCATATAAGCGGTGTGTGGGGCCTTGGTGAAAACATAGTACAGGGTGCCGTAACGCCGGATGAATTTTTTGTGTTTAAGCCAACACTGCTGCAAAGGAAAAATGCCATCATAAAAAGAAAAATGGGCGCCAAGGCAAAAACAATGATCTATGGATCAAAAGTGGATGCAACGGTCGTCAATATTGACACGCCTGTCGAAAAGCGCAGACAGTTTGTACTCAATGATGATGAAGTTACAACCATTGCGGGATGGGCAAATGATATTGAAGCACACTATGGAAAACCCATGGATATAGAATGGGCAAAAGATGGCGAAACAAACGAGTTATTCATCATACAGGCAAGGCCGGAAACCGTACACTCGCAGCAGAATGCATTGGTAATAAAAGAATACAGGATTTTAACAAAAGGCAAACTGCTGGCGCAGGGCGAGGCAATTGGTTCAAAACTGGCTACAGGTGTAGCGAGAATTTTAAAAGACCCTGCTGAGGCTTATAAATTGAACGAAGGTGAAATTGTTATAACCGACACAACCAGCCCTGACTGGGATCCTGTTTTGAAAAAAGCGGCTGCTATTGTTACAGATAAGGGCGGCAGAACGAGCCATGCTTCTATTGTTGCGAGGGAACTCGGTGTGCCCGCTGTGGTGGGTTGTGCAGGTGCCACAGCCTGTATTAAAGATGGGGCTTTGATCACCGTATCCTGTTGTGAAGGTGAAACAGGATTTATATATGAGGGCGCGGCCACCTTTGAAGAGTCATTACTCGATTTTACCAATGTGCGTAAACCGGTTCATACAAAGGTGATGCTGATACTGGCAGATCCGGATAAGGCTTTTAAATTATCTTTTTACCCCAATGATGGCGTGGGGCTGCTGCGTATTGAATTTATAATCACGCATGCCATACAGGTACACCCTATGGCGCTTGCGAGGTATAATGACCTGCAAGACGATGCATTGAAGAAGGCGATCGATGCCATTACTGATGGTTATGCAGACAAGCAGCAGTTCTTCATTGATAAACTTGCCGAAGGCGTTGCCACTATTGCCGCTGCTTTTTACCCTAAAGAGGTTATTGTACGTATGAGTGATTTCAAGACGAACGAATATGCCAATCTTATAGGAGGTAAATATTTCGAACCGGCAGAAGAAAATCCAATGCTTGGTTTTCGTGGCGCATCAAGGTATTATAACGACCTCTACAAAGATGGTTTTGCCATGGAATGTGCAGCCATCAAAAAAGTGCGGGATGAAATGGGATTTACCAATGTGAAAGTAATGATACCATTTTGCCGAACCATTGATGAAGGCCGCAAGGTGTTGGGTGTAATGAAGCAGCATGGACTTGCGCAACACGTAAATAGCCTGCAGGTATATGTAATGGCAGAAATACCGGCCAATATTATTCTTGCTACCGGGTTTGCAGCAATATTTGATGGGTTCTCTATAGGCTCAAATGATCTGACACAGCTTACGCTGGGCATAGACAGAGATTCAGCCATTATCAGCGATTTATTCAGTGAGGAAAATGAAGCAGTAAAGGAAATGATTGCGATGATGATATCTAAAGCAAAAACTGCGGGATCGAAGGTGGGGTTGTGCGGCCAGGCACCCAGCGATTTTCCTGCATTTGCAGGCTTTCTCGTGGAGCATGGTATAGACAGCATATCCTTCAATCCTGATGCGCTATTAAAGGGAACAGAGAATATTTTAAAAGCGGAAGGATTACTGATGGTTACCCATTAGTATGAATACCTGTGGAATGTACCGGTGCATTGGTATATCTGTCATACTGAACAACCTTGCATATGCAATATCGCTGTTGCCAGTAGTAATGCAGTACAAGTGAGTGACACAACCAAAGATGCCATAACATACCATAGTTGGTAAACAAATTTTTTATGGTTTACTTGTGCATAAATACCAGCGAACATGGCAGAACAAACACTGGCAACAAATCAGCTACAGGGCCTAAACACAGCAGATATTGCCAACCTGCAGAAAAAGCATGGTAAAAATGTGTTTAAGAAAGATGGTTCCTATAATTTCCTGCGCATTGTTGTTGAAACGGTAAAGGAACCGATGTTTATACTGCTTGCCGTAGCATGCTTCCTGTATTTTTTACTGGGCGAAATCAGCGAAGGCATTATGATGCTGGTGGCTATTAGCATTGTGTCTGCTATTTCATTGTACCAGGAAGTGAAAAGCAGCAAAGCACTTGAAGCACTTAAGTCATTTGCTGAACCGCTTGTTGAAGTTATCCGTTCCGGCAAACAGGAAACCATAGCTGCCGAAGAGCTGGTGCCAGGCGATGTGATGCTGCTTGCAGAGGGCATGAATGTGCCGGCCGACGCAAGAGTGGTGGAGCAGAATGACCTTAGTGTAAACGAATCTGTGCTTACCGGCGAATCGGTACCGGTAACCAAAACGCCTGGCAGCGATGAGGATAGCCTGTTTCAGGGCACTACAATCAATAGCGGTAAGTGTGTTGCTGTTGTTACCGCTACTGGCAACAATACCGCACTTGGCAAACTGGGTAAAATGATAGCTGAATATGCGCCGCCCAAAACATTGCTGCAACAACAGATCAATACATTTGTAAAAAGACTTGCTTTTTTCGGGCTTATTGCATTCGCCATTATTTTTCTTGTTAATTACCTGCATTACCGGGAGTGGACTGCAAGCCTGTTGTTTGCGTTAACACTTGCCATGTCTGCATTGCCCGAAGAAATTCCTGTAGCATTTTCTTCTTTTATGGCGCTGGGTGCTTTTAAAATGAGTAAGCTGGGCATTATTTCCCGCCAGCCTGCAGTAGTGGAAAACCTGGGTGCCGTAACCGTGTTGTGCTTTGATAAAACAGGTACACTTACAGAAAACAGGATGCAGGTAAAAGTATTGTACGATTATAAAACCGCAACAGATATAGCGTTTGGCGAAGGCACTGCCAACGGTAAAAATATTTTATTGTATGGTGCACTGGCAAGTGAAAAGGACCCTTTCGATGCAATGGAGCAAGCTATCTGGCAGGCTTATGCAATGGCCGGCAGCGAACAGGATGCAGCGGCAATGAACATGGTAAATGAATTTCCGCTGGAAGGACAGCCACCAATGATGACACATGTATACGCAAACGGGCAGGCAAAAATGGTGGCGGGTAAAGGCGCTGCAGAACGAATTGTGAATGCCTGTAAACTTACCATAGCAGAGCAATCTGCTATACTGGGTAAAGTAAAGGCGTTGGCGTTACAAGGATACCGTGTAATTGGTGTGGCCAGCGCTGTGTATAACAACGATGCGCCAATGCCTTTGCGGCAGGATGATTTTGACTGGCAATTCGAGGGCCTTATTGCGTTATTTGATCCACCAAAGCAAAACGCCGCGGCTATTTTGCAGCAGTTTTACCAGGCTGGTATTCAGGTAAAACTGATTACCGGCGACTACCCCGAAACTGCCATGAATATTGCGCAGCAGGTTGGCATCAATGGCACACATACTTTTCTTACCGGTGCACTGGTGCAGGATATGGAAGAGTATGTATTGCGTGAAAAAATTAAAGATGTGCAGGTATTTGCACGCATGTTTCCTGAAGCCAAATTAAAAGTGGTGAATGCTTTAAAGGCAAACGGAGATATTGTGGCCATGACCGGCGACGGCGTAAACGATGGACCGGCGCTGCGTTCATCAAACATTGGCATTGCCATGGGCAAAAAAGGAACCGAGCTTGCAAAAGAGGCAGCCGATCTTATTCTTACAGATGATAACCTGGAAAAAATTACGTTCGCAATAAAAGAAGGCCGTAAGATCTTCAATAACCTCAGGAAGGCTGTGCGCTATATTATCTCCATTCATGTACCCATAATACTTACCGCATCTTTGCCCGTGGTGTTTGGCTGGCAGTATCCAAACATATTTACGCCCATCCATGTAATTTTTATGGAGCTCATTATGGGCCCAACCTGCTCTATCTTTTTTGAGCGTGAACCGGTAGAAGCAAACATTATGCAGCAGCCACCCCGTGCAAAAAGTAACAGGCTTTTTAACGGTGCAGAATTAATGGTAAGTGTATTGCAGGGCCTGGTAATTGCTGCCGGTGCATTGTGTGTGTACTATTTTGCCATGCACCGTGGCGAAACGCTGGAATATACGCGTACCATGGTTTTTACCACACTCGTTATCAGTAACCTGCTGCTTACTTTCGGGAACAGGTCTTTTACCCAAAGCATTATCGTTACCAGCCGCTATGCCAATAACCTTGCATTGCCTGTATTTGCTGTGTCGGCGGCCTTTTTACTGTGTATGCATTTTGTTCAGCCGGTGCAGCATTTGTTTAAACTTACCGCCATCTCAGGCACTGCTTTTTTTACCTGCCTGTTAGTTGCAGTAGTCGCGGTACTGTGGTTTGAAGTATACAAATACTTTACCGGTACAAAAAAATAAAATGCTCCCTGGAAAGGGAGCATTTACCATTGTGACATATTCAGAAACAAACTTTCCTATTGAACAGCTATCTGTTTAGCATTTACCAGCTTTGCCTGTTCCCTGCATGGTAAAGAAATCTTCAGCACACCGTCTTCATAACGAGCGGTAATCTTTTCCATATTCACTTCTTCCGGTAGTGTAAAACTCCTGCTAAACGAAGCATAATTGTATTCTCTGCGGTTAAACTTTTTGCCCTTTTCTTCTTTATTCTCTTCTTTTTCGCTGCTTATGGTAAGCATGTTGCCGCTTACATCAATTTTAAAATCTTCTTTCTTCAGGCCGGGTGCAGCAAGCGATACAATGTATTCATCCGGTGCTTCTGTAATGTTTACAGCCGGTAGATTGAAGGCACGGTTGGCCATGCCGTTATCAAACCATGCATTCCATGGTTTAAAGAATTCATCAAATATTGATGGCATTCTTTCATTGAGTTTAGCTAATGCCTGGGTTGCCATAATATCCTCCTTTGTTTATGTGTTTTAAATGTCATATCAAATATAATATTGGTCAAAAGCGTAAAACAATATCAGTGGTCATACCGGCGTGTGAGGTTGGTCATGTTGATCATTGTGAGCCCGGCTGCAGTACTGCATCCGGGCATCCGTTGCGTCGCACTCTTGTACTGTAAAGCTTTACGCAACAGTTCCGGGTGCCACAGCATCTGTTATTAGCAGGCTTGTTATTCCCGGTTATATTGCTTTAGCTGATATTCATCAGCATCTTGGCCGGAAGGTGTTGGTACCTTTAATGCTTAAACAAGTTGTGGTATCAACTATTCAGTATGGAAAACATTTTTAATGGTAAAGTAGCAGTCGTAACCGGCGCCGGTTCCGGCATAGGAGAGGCGGCGGCGGTATTGTATGCCAGGTATGGCGCTAAAGTGATTGTATCAGACATACAGGAAGCCGGTGGCACAGCAACTGTGGCCGCAATTGAAGCAGCAGGAGGGCAGGCTCATTTTATACAGGCAGATGTAAGTGATGCGGCAGCATGCGAAATGCTGATCAGGAAATCCGCAGAAAAGTACGGCGCGGTGGATATAGCGTTCAATAATGCAGGCATTGGCGGAGAAATAAACCCTGTTGCAGATATGAGCCTGGAAGCATGGCATAAGGTGATCAACGTAAATCTCAACAGTGTATTTTATTGTATGAAATACGAGCTGCAGCAAATGACGAGGCAGGGTTCCGGCGTTATCGTAAATATGTCTTCCATTCTCGGTAAAGTTGCCTTTGCCAATTCAGCGGCGTATGTGGCAGCAAAGCATGGTGTGGTGGGGTTGTCTCAGAATGCAGCAGTGGAATATGCCAAACAGGGCATTCGGGTAAATGTGGTGGGCCCGGCATTTATCAATACCCCATTATTGAGTGCATTGGATGAAAATGTAAAAAAGGCACTGGTACAGATGCACCCCGCAGGAAGACTGGGCGAAGCAGGAGAAGTTGCAGAACTGGTAATATGGCTCAGCAGTGACAAAGCATCTTTTGTAACAGGAAACTATTACGCAGTTGATGGCGGTTATCTTGCGGTATAGTAAGAGAGCGCAATAAATTACCTTATTGCTACGCTTCGGTCTTCGCGTTTGCTGCTCATGATTTTACAGTACAAGAGTGCGACGCAAGGGCACTAACAACTAATAAGGGACAAGAGTTAGAAATTGAATTAGAGTTAAAAAAAATAGATGCAAAAATTCGCTGCTTAGAAATAGCATCTAAGTATTCCCTAAATGAGATGTCTTTAATTCAATTGAACGAAAAATTATTTGCCTTATTCGACTTTCGTTAAGGCATAATCAAACCACCCATTAGTTTTTATATCTGTTCCATTCCAATAGATAATAGAAACTAAATTATTCTCAATTCCACTGATTGTAAATTTTGGGCTACCCGATTTAAATACTACAACATCTCCTATTTTAAACTCATTTTTCATATTCATTTGTTTTAGATGGTCGTTTTGAAACTACAATTTAAATAATAATAACCATGTTTAAAAACTTACATGAACTTATTGCGACAATGCCCGATGATGCTACATGTAGAAAGTATTTAGCGGATTGTAGATGGCAGGATGGTAAAGCTATATGCCCTTATTGCGGTTATGGTAAGTGTTATAACATTGAAGGTGGTAAAAGATATAAATGTGGCTCATCTGCATGTTATAAGAAGTTTAGTGTAACAGTAGGGACAATATTTGAAGCGAGTAATATACCCTTAAACAAATGGTTCATGGCTTGTTATTTAGTTACAGCACATAAGAAAGGCATTAGTAGCTACCAATTAGCAAAAGATATTGGTGTAAGCCAAAAAGCAAGCTGGTTTATGATACATAGATTACGTGAAATGATGAGAGATAAAGAACCAGTTGAATTAAATAATATCTGTGAAGTAGATGAGACATACATTGGCGGCAAAATGAAGAATAAACACAAATCAATACGTAATAAAGCACACGTTGAAAATAGAAGCCATACAGAAAATAAAACTGGTGTTATGGGCTTATTAGAACGTGAAAACAAAGTAGTTTTCAAAGTTATTGATAGTAGTAAGGAAACACTAAAAGGTATGGTTAGAAAACATATCAATAAGAAAGCAACAGTTATTACTGATAGTCTTATTTCTTATAAAGGATTAGATAAAGAATATACGGCGCATGAAGTTGTAAATCACTTACAAGAAGAATTTGTAAGAGGACAATTTCATACTAATAGCGTTGAAGGTGCATTTGGTTTGCTTAAACGTGGTATTATAGGAATATACCATCAGGTAAGTATTAAACACCTTGAAAGATATTGTGATGAATTTGCATTTAGATACAATAGCAGAAAGATTAAAGACGCTGATAGATTCAAAATGTCATTAGGTCTTATAGAAGGTAGATTAGATTATAAAACACTTACAGGCAAGAAATAATATTTATATGAATTACAGTCACTTAACACATTGTTGACAATTTGTCAAATTATTGTAATTAATACACGAGATGTTTTATTATCCACATAATATGTTTATATTTGCACCCGAACACGCCCCACTATATTCTCAGTAATATAGTTCTGCTGCCTCTGGCAGCTTTTTTTATTACCTTTATTACCCATATGAAAAAGGTGATTTTCTATTTCGATGGTTTCAACTTCTACAATGGCTTAAAAGACAAATGCAAAAAAGATGCGGTTTGGAAACGATATTATTGGATTGACTTTGTAAAATTTTGCTCACAATTTTTACCAGATACCCAAGAGTTAGTAAAAGTCAAATACTTTACCGCTCCACCTCAAAACCCGTACAAACGAAGCAGACAGGCTACACTCTTCGCTGCAAACTCGCTAATTAATCAAGAAAAGTTTGAAATTATTAAAGGGAAATATATTGATAAAACTGTAGGTTGTAAAATTTGTGGTTCGCCTTTTCAAGTGCCTGAAGAAAAAAGAACTGATGTAAATATTTCTTGTCACATGTTATTAGATTGCTTTAAAAATAATGCTGATAAATTGATATTAGTTACTGCTGATAGTGATTTAATTCCCACCATTGAATGTATAAAACAAAACTTTCCCGATAAACAGTTTAAAATATATTTTCCCCCTTTTAGAACATCTATGGATTTAATTAATTTGTGCAAACCTGTTGTTTTCTTAGAAAACAATCCGAAAAAATTTGATGCCGCAATAATGGAAGATACTATAAGTAAAGACGGAAAATCTTTTACGAAACCATCTCAATGGCTTTAATTATGAAATCTAAAAAAACGAAAAAAACTAATACTAAGCAATTACCCGAACAGCCTTTGCACATAGATATGTCATTTGAACAGCTAATTAAAAAGGCTGCTAATACACCTATAAAGAATAGTAAAATCAATAAAAAATGACTTGTGAAGAAAAGCAAGATTATGACATTCTAAAATTGTTGATTGATAATAATGGTTATTTGAGCTATTGGGATTTTAGAGCTAAAGCAAGCGAAGCAGGTGTAGGATTAGAGCATGAAATTACAAATGAGATGAACAACAGAGGGCTAATAGATGAAGGGATATTTGTTGTCAATGACAGGGAAGAACAAGGGAATAAAATTACAATAGCAGGAAGAAATAAATATAAGTTCTTATTAGACCAGATGGCAGCAGAAAAGAAAAATGAAACAATAGCAAGATGGACTTTTTGGATTGTTATCATAGGAACTATTGCAGCAATTTTATCAGTAATGCTCCCACTGTTACAGTAGTTTGAACAATCACTAATATTAATATACGGCGGTAAATCTTTGACATATTTGCTTCATGTTCAGTCATTCCGTATCAACTAACAAATAAGAATTAACCTTTATAACGTAAATAAGTTTTTTTTGCGGCTACGTTATATACTTGTCCCTTATTGGTAGTTGTTTCCGACGCAAGGGACGCTCAATAGCCATACAAATGCCGGGTACATACAATTTTTTCTCTTAATTGGTAAAGCGCTCAAAATAAGCCCTGTCAAGTGTTTCACGATCTTCGGGGTTTGCAATACTGATCAATGCTTTTGCACGCTGCCGGAGGTTTTTTCCCCATAGGTTTACCACGCCATATTCCGTAACCACAAAATGTACATGCGCTCTTGTGGTAACAACGCCGGCCCCGGGCTTTAACATGGGTACAATGCGTGCAATACCTTTATTTGTCCTGGAGGGAATGGCGATAATTGGCTTGCCTCCTTCACTCAGCGCGGCGCCACGCATAAAATCCATCTGGCCGCCAACGCCTGAAAATTGTGTGGTACCGATAGAATCACTGCATACCTGGCCGGTGATATCTATCTCTATGGCGCTGTTTATGGCTACCATTTTGTTGTTGCGGCGTATGATGTGCGGATCGTTTACATAATCTATATCCAGAAATGCGAATGATGGATTGTTGTTTACATAATCATACAATCGCTTTGAGCCAAGCGCAAAGGAAGAAACAGATTTGTTGGGATGGATCTTTTTGTATTTGTTGTTGATCACGTCTTTTTCACAAAGATCGATGATGCCATCAGAGCACATTTCGGTATGTACACCGAGGTCTTTGTGGTTGTGCAGGCATTGTAAAACCGCATCAGGTATCGCGCCGATGCCCATTTGTATCGTGCTTTTATCATCGATAAGTGCTGCAATCAACGCACCGATCTTTTCGGTTTCGGGGCCACATTTTTCTGTAAAGTTTGTTTCGTGCAAAGCGTCTTCGCAATAGACCATGGCGTGGAAGCGGCTCATGTGTATCATACCATCGCCATGTGTTCTTGGTGCGTTGGGATTAACCTGTGCAATAATATAGGTTGCTGTATTTACCGCGCTGCGTGCAATATCTACCGATGTACCAAGCGAACAATAGCCATGCTCATCGGGTACCGATACATGCACAATAGCAACATCGATGGGCAAAACACGTTGTTTGAAAAGCTCTGGTATTTCACTTAAAAAAATAGGAACATAATCAGCATTGCCTGTCTTTACCGCGTTCCTGACAGAAGCGGAAACAAACAAAGAATTGACATGAAAGTTGTTCCGGTAAACCGGCTTGTCTATTTCGAGCTCTCCATAAACGCTGATGCATACAACTTCTACATGCTCGAGCCTGTCTGCCTCCTTTGCAAGATGTTTCAGTAAATAAGTTGGTGTATGTGCACTGCCATGGATAAAAACTCTTTGATTGGATTGAATAACAGCGAGGGCTTCTTTTGGGGAAACATAATTATCTGGTAACCGCATTCCTTGATTTTTGCGCAAAGGTATAGCGGTGCGATTGTTGGCAACATGATTATCATCATTCTCCGGCAACGACTTTGGCCGGGAAACACTACATTTTTTGCTTTCCGATCGTTAGAAACCGGCTTTAATGTAACTCCAGCCCTGGTGTTGCTTTACGACGATTTCTGCTATAGCGGCGCGGACAGTACTAACACCGGCAGCCAGTTGAGCAGCCTGGATATTGTTTGTCTGCAACATATTTTCGCAGGCAACGACAGCCACTTTATTACACACCAGCTGATTGAGCAGCGGAAGGTAGAGGTTGTTTTCTTTTAACAAAAAAGGAAAGCTTCTGCCATGACACACCAGTTCAATCTCTACAGCGCCGGGCAAAGCTTTCATCAGGTTATTCAACTGCGATACCGCGCTTTTAAAAACGTCGGCATCGCCGGAAGTAAGCTGCATTATTGTTTTATAAGTCATGATATTTTTTTGAATGGACGATGCCGGCAGCAAACTGATTAACTCAGTTTTTTTTGAAGCGCGTTCCATGAGCCGCCGTTGTAGCATTCCACACCTGCAGATTGTAAAACACGCTTTGCAAGGCTGCTTCTGCCGCCACTTTGACAACAGGTAATAACGGCCCTGTTTCTTTTTTTTAAGTCTGTTGATTTAGATCTTATACTATCAAGCGGTATATTGATGGAACCTTTAACGTGACCGGCTTTGTATTCTGCCGGCGTACGTACATCTACAATAACCGCACCATCTGTATACAGTTGTTTGTAATCAACGGGCTGCATGCCGAATAATGTCTTTAAGAATGCTATCATAATGTATTAGTTTAATAAGCGTTTTAGATAGTCGATACTGCCGCCATTGTAAACATTACTATAGCCGAGCTGTTGTAAAAAGTCAACAGCCATGCCGCTGCGGTTACCACTTCTGCAGTAGAATATGATGGGTGCCTTACCGAGTTTCTCAAGTTCGGCTGTGCGGGCCGGCACCTGGTCGAGCGGTATATTGATTGCACCATTGATGTGCTCCGCATTAAATTCCCCGGCGCTGCGTACATCGATGATTTTCGATGCAGGATCTTGTAGTAGCTGCTGTAAGTTCATAATGATGTTTGTTTTAAAGAGGGAAGGCAAAGGCCTTCCCTGTAACCTCAAACCAACGTAAAGCATTAATAAAATCAACTTTATGAATGCAAATATCCGGAGCGGTGAATACCCTGAATATGACATAAGTCACAGAGCAGGTATTTTTCTTGGTCTTCGCTTTGGTCTTCGCTTTGCTGAGCCATGCTGTCACAGTACAAGTGTGCGACGCAACGATGCTGCATGGAAAGGTGAAAGCCCGGTGCCTACAAACAAAAAAGCCCCAAAGGGCTTTTTATCATCATGTGTTTTTAGTATTACGTTTAACCGCCTGCTGTAGCCAGTAATTTTTCTTCGATCACTTTTTTAAAGACATGCTTTGGAAGGGCGCCGGGCTGCATCATCGGTTCGCCTTCTGCCGGTATGAACAACAGGGAAGGTATACTCTGAATACCAAACACTGCTGACAGCTCTTCTTCGGTTTCTGTATCTACTTTATAAATCACCAACCGGCCTTCGTATTCATTGGAAAGTTCTTCTAATATTGGTGCTACCATTTTGCATGGGCCGCACCAGTCTGCATAAAAATCAATGATTGCAGGTAAGGTGCCTTTGTACGACCAGTCTGCAGATGTTTCGTAATTGAAGATATCATCTTTAAAGCCCTGTGTTGTAAGTTTAACTGTTGCCATAGCTAACGTTTTTACAAATTTACCTGCAGGTGTAGCGGTGTATCGTGACTTGTGTAACCACCCTTACAGTGTTCATTTGCCGGTGTTGAAATAAAATTCATTGTCAATAACCTGCTGTTGCAATTTCCGTTCCGCTTCTATGCCACGTAATTCTACCCGTCTTATTTTGCCGCTGATCGTTTTTGGCAGATGGGCAACAAATTCAATGATCCTGGGCATTTTATACGCAGCAATGTTTTTACGTGCAAAAGCAAAAATATCCTCTGCCAGTTGCGCGGAAGCAGTATACTGGTCACCCAGTACGATGAAGGCTTTTACCAGAAATCCTTTTGCGGCATGCGGGCTGCCAACCACCGCAGATTCAACGATGGCCTCGTGTTCCAGCAGAACACTTTCTACCTCAAAGGGACCGATGCGATAATCGGATGATTTGATCACATCGTCATCCCGGCCGATAAACCAGATATAGCCATCCTGGTCTGTGTATGCTTTATCACCGGTATAGTATAACTGGTGTTTGAAAACTTCCTGTTGTTTAGCAGTGTCACCAAAATAACCGGAAAATAAGCCGTTGGGTTTGCCGGTGCCTGTTTGCACAGCAATATTGCCTTCTTCATTAGCGGGGAGTATATTGCCATCATCATCTGCTATAACAATATCGTATAGAAAGGCAGGTTTACCCATAGAGCCATATTTTACCCTGCTGCCCGGCATGTTTGCCACGAGACATGTACTTTCTGTTTGTCCGTAGCCATCGCGTATGGTGATGCCCGTGCCTTTTTTCCAGAGTTCCACAATTTCCGGGTTGAGCGGTTCTCCGGCGGCCACGCATTCCCGCAACGAAAAATGATACGCAGTAAGCTTTTCGAGTATAAGCATACGCAGTGCTGTAGGCGGTGCACAAAACGTAGAGACTTTATATTTTTCCATGGCAGCGAGGTGAGCGGCTGCAACAAAACGGCCCGGAGGGTTAAATGCAAAGATGGTGGCGCCGATGCTCCAGGGAGCAAAAAAACTGCTCCAGGCAAACTTTGCCCAGCCTGGCTGCGAGATGTTGTAATGCACATCACCTTTTCGCAGGCCGATCCAGGATGCTGTGGTCAGATGGCCAAAAGGATAACTAAAATGCGTATGGGTAACCACTTTCGGCATGCCCGTTGTGCCGGAAGTGAAGAAAAGAAACAACTGATCGTCTGCAGCTGTGGCGGCTGCATGCGCGGTAACAGGTTGTAATTTTATTTGCTGGATGCTGACCCAGCCCGGTCGGTGCGCACCGATTATGATCTTTAACGTTATCGTGTTGCCGGAAAGGACTTCGGCCTCATCGATCTTTGGTGCATTTTCATGATCTGCAATCACTACTTTTGGCAGGAGTCGTCCAAACCGGTAAACAATATCCTGGACGCCTAAAATTGTTGCTGCCGGCACCAGCCTGAACCCGCCTTTGACTGAAGCCAAAACAGTGAGCCAGTTTTCAGGCAGCAGGGGCATTTGGGCAAAGATGACATCTTGCTGTTTTATATGATGGCTTCTCAGGAGATTTAGCAGTTGATTGCATTCGTCGTGCAGCATTTGAAAACTGAAGTGCTTTTCTGTGGTGCCGTCTGTCCATATAAGCGCGGTTGCGCCAGGTGTTTCATGTACATGGATGCGCTCAAATACTTCTTCGGCCCAATTGAACCGTTGTGGTTTTGAAATGGTCAATGCACGCAATGCATCGTATTGTGCAGATGCAATAAGTTCCACGACATGTTTGTACTGCGCTGTGATTGTCATATGCCAGGCAATTTTGCTATTAAATGTACCACAAAAAATGCGTGCTCATGCGTTGTTGCACCGCTTAACACCAACGAGCAAAGACAAGCAATGTATTATGCGATAATAAGCAGTGCAAAGTTTGTTTGACGCTGTGTTAAGTTGTGCGCTGCAGCCGCCATAAAAACGGAACGCACAAGTGAGTGACACAACAGGTGATGCCATGAAAAACTATTGCCGGGTACATAATCAGTTTACTTTTAGCGCGGGCAATGAGCAGGTTTTTTGTGAGCTGTGTTGGGATCTGTGTATTTAATGGAAAAAAATTTTGGCGGGTAAAATCGTTATCGTAATATTGCGATTGATATGGGTGCTACAAAATCGCATGAATTTAGTGTAAAGGAAAACAGGCTTGCAAAGTATGCAAAGGCGCTGGCGCATCCTGCAAGGATAGCGATCCTGAAATTTTTAGCTAATAAAGCCGCCTGCCAGTGCGGGGACATAGTGGAGGAGTTACCACTTTCTCAAAGTACGGTATCTCAACACCTGAAAGAACTAAAAGAAGCAGGGTTGATAAAAGGTGAGATTGAAGGTGCAAAAGTTTGCTATTGCATTGACGAAAAGGAGTGGAAGGTTGCACAGGTTTGGCTAAACCAGTTATTTGACAGCTATAGGAGCAGTAAGGAATGCTGCTGATTTTTTTTGGCTGTAATCATCGTAATATTCCGATAAATAAAAACTACATACAATGGACACACAAAATCAATTAAAAGAACTGGTACAACAGAAATATGCTGAGATCGCTTTACAGGATAAGGCCACGAATGAAAGCTCCTGCTGTGGCTCTGGTTGCTGCTCAACAGAAGTGTACAACATTATGGCAGACGATTATACACAACTGGAAGGTTATAACCCCGATGCAGATCTTGGGCTTGGTTGCGGCTTGCCCACACAGTTTGCCAAAATAAAAAAGGGTGATGTTGTTATTGACCTTGGCAGTGGCGCAGGCAATGATGCTTTTATTGCAAGGCACGAAACGGGCGAAACAGGTAAAGTGATCGGTATAGATTTTACACCGGCTATGATTGAGCGGGCAAGGCAAAATGCTGAAGTACGCGGTTTGAATAACGTAGAGTTCAGGCAGGGCGATATTGAACATATGCCGGTAACCGCAAATACCGCAGATGTGATTGTAAGTAATTGTGTATTGAATCTTGTGCCCAATAAAGATGGTGTGATAAAAGAAATTTACCGCGTACTTAAACCAGGCGGCCACTTCTCCATTTCGGATATTGTGCTGGAAGGCCAGTTGCCCCAGGGCATACAACAGGCCGCTGAAATGTACGCAGGCTGTGTATCTGGTGCCATTCAAAAACAGGTGTACCTCGAACTGATAGCATCAAACGGGTTTACGAATATTACGGTGCAAAAAGATAAGGCGATCATTATTCCTGCTGATATTTTGAGTCAGTACCTTTCAACCGAAGAAATACAGGCTTTCAGGCAGTCTGGTACAGGTATACGTAGTATAACAGTTTACGCAGAAAAACCTGTTACAGAAAAAGCCTGTTGTGCCACTGGTTGTTGCGACTAGTTTTCATTTTAAAATAAAAAGATTATGTCAGCAAACAATTGTGCACCCACACATGAAAGAAAGCGGTTGAGTTTTCTTGACAGGTATTTGACGCTTTGGATTTTTACTGCAATGGTTGCAGGCGTGTTGGCCGGATATTTATTTCCTGCATTTCCAGGGTATATAGATTCTTTCTCTTCCGGTACAACCAATATTCCTTTGGCCCTTGGTTTAATTCTCATGATGTACCCTCCTTTTGCAAAGGTCAGGTACAACAAACTGAAAGAGGTATTCACCAACACAAAGGTTTTAGGAATGTCACTACTTCTGAACTGGGTGGTGGGGCCTGTTCTTATGTTTCTTCTCGCCATTATTTTCCTGCATGGCTATCCCGCATATATGACAGGGTTGATTCTTATTGGGCTGGCACGTTGCATTGCAATGGTAATAGTGTGGAATGAACTGGCGGAGGGAAGCAGGGAATATGCGGCAGGACTGGTAGCGTTAAACAGCATTTTCCAGGTATTGTTATACAGCGTTTATGCCTATGTATTTATAACCGTTCTGCCTCCGTTATTTGGTATTGAAGGATCGGCAATAAACATAACAATTGCAGATATTGCGGAAAGTGTCGCTGTTTATTTAGGCATTCCTTTCGCCGCCGGGCTTGTGTCGAGTATAACATTGCGCAAACTTATGGGGGATGAATGGTACACGGATAAGTTCATTCCTTTTATATCTCCCATCACGCTGATTGCGCTGCTTTTTACCATTGTTTTTATGTTTAGCATAAAAGGAGCGTTGATTGTACAAATACCATTTGATGTGATAAGGATTGCAATACCGCTGGTGCTATACTTCACAATGATGTTTCTCATTAGTTTTATTGCCGGCAGAAAAATGGGTGCCGATTATTCTACCAATGCATCTATCGCTTTTACTGCAGCGGGTAACAATTTCGAACTTGCAATTGCCGTAGCTATTGGTGTATTTGGCATAAACAGTGGTCAGGCCTTTGCGGGAGTTATTGGCCCGCTGGTAGAAGTTCCGGCATTGATAGCATTGGTCAATGTGGCTTTTTGGCTCAGGAAAAAATATTATAAAGAAAATAAATTATAGTACCAAAGTCTACTGTTATGAGAATCGCTCTTTTTAGTGACGTACACGCAAATTTACCTGCATTGCAGGCATGTTTTAAAAGCATGGATGAGCAGCATCCCGATGCTGTTTATTGCCTTGGAGACCTGGTTGGTTACAACATCTGGCCCAATGAAGTGATTGATGAAATAAGAAAAAGAGGTATACCGGCTATCGCGGGTAATTACGATGAAGGTATTGGATTAATGAGTAACGAATGTGGGTGTGCTTACAAGTCTGCGCCTGAAAAAGATATGGGCAATATTTCCATCTCCTACACAAATTCGATCGTAAAGCCGGAGCAAAGGAAGTATTTAAGAACACTACCTGCACATATACGTATTGAGTTTAAACTAAACGGTACATTGCTTAACGTGCTGTTGGTACACGGAAGTCCGCGAAAAATAAATGAGTATCTTTTTGAAGACAGGGACGAGCAAAGTATGATGCGGATTATGGAGCAGGCAAATGCAGATATATTGTGTTTTGGTCATACCCACAAGCCTTACCATAGAATTTTGCCGGCTGAGGCTTCGGACAACATGCCCTGCCGCCACGCAATAAATATCGGCTCTGTAGGAAAACCAAAAGATAATAACCCTGCCGGCTGTTATGTTATACTTACTCTTGATGAGCATACCGATATAACAAAAAAAGATAGCCTGAAGGTGGAGTTTATCCGTTTTGACTACGATGTTGAAAAAGCAGCCAAAGCGGTGGAAGACAGCCCGCTTCCCAATGATTATGCTGACATGCTGCGAAAGGGATATTAGTATAACTTTAGCTGGCCCGCTAAAACGACAAATAAAATGGATAGCATTTTTGCAGTTACTGTTAATGGAGCTTCGGTTGCAAACCGGCCCGCAATAATCAACCTGCTGCAGGCAGCAGGGTTACCAACCGCTGACTTACCTTCAACAATGGAGCATTTTTTTGTGGCAGTGGTTGATGGTATCGTTGTTGGCGCCATTGGCCTGGAGTTGTATGGCCATGATGGTTTGCTGCGATCAATGGTGGTCAACGAATTGCAGAGGGGCAATGCCATTGCAGCACAACTGTTACAACAACTCGAAAGCCATGCACAAAAAAAGGCATTACATAGTTTGTACCTGCTTACAGAAACAGCGGCGCATTATTTTGAACGCAAAGGGTACCGGCCGGTAACAAGAGATGCAGTGCCTGCCGCACTGCAGGCCTCGTCAGAGTTTAGTCATGTTTGTCCTGCAAGCGCCATTGTTATGAAAAAAGACATACAATCGTTATGAAAAAAATTTTAGTACTCTGCACAGGAAACAGTTGCAGGAGCCAGATTGCAGAAGGATATCTGAAACATTTTGCAGGTGATAAAGCGGCCGTGTACAGCGCAGGTGTAGAAACACATGGCGTAAATCCACGTGCCATACAAACCATGCAGGAAGATGGCATCGATATCTCGATGCATACTTCAAACCATATTGACGAATACAGGAACATTGATTTCGATTTTGTAATTACCGTGTGCGACAATGCAAAGGAACGTTGCCCATATTTTCCTTCGGGTGCAAAAAAGTTCCACCACAACTTTCCCGATCCTGCTAAGAAAACAGGCACAGCGGAAGAGATTTTACAGGCTTTCAGGGATGTACGGCAGATGATCAAAGAATATTGCCGGCAGTTTGTAGCAGCACAAATCCTGCAATAACCAGGCTGCCAAACAAAAGCCGCAGTTTGTTATGCGTTGCAGTAAAATGACTGTAATCTAGTTGGAGGCTTTGCTTACAGCGTAACTGATAAAAGCAACCTTCCTGCTGTCGGGGCTCCATGATGGAACATTGATGGTTCCCTGGCCGCCAAAAAATACCGGCGTAATGTCTTTGCTTTGCATGGTGTGCAGATCCAGCAATCTCAGTTTTACATTTTTACCAAACAAATGCTGCTGCTTTTCGTCAGATGCATAAGCAATGTAGACTACAAACTTATTGTCGGGCGAAGGATGCGCAAACCAGTTAGAGTTGGTGTCAAACGTTAGCTGTTCAGGTTTAGATCCGTTTGCAAACATGCGCCAGATCTGCATATGCCCCGTTCTGTAAGAATTGAAATAAATGTACCTGCCATCAGCAGCGTAGTCTGGCCCGTCATCAAGTCCTTCATTGTCTGTCAGTCTTCTTTCAGTGCCACCTTTTACGTCAATGGTATAAATATCATAGTTGCCGTTACGCTCCGCGCAGTAAGCCAGTGTGTTGCCATCGGCACTCCAGCCATGCCAGTAAGAAGGCACCTGCGTGGTTACTTTCCGAGGCTCGCCACCGTTTACAGGCACAATATAGATGGCAGATTTATAAGGTTTGGAAGACGTGTCCGTTTTATCGTTGTGACTAACCGCAAGCCACTTTTTATCCGGCGATAAGCCGTGATCGTTGTTGCACTGGTTTACAAACGAAGTGTTGATCATCGTCGTTTTTCGTGAAGCCAGGTCCAGCCTGTACAGCTTTCCGTAACTGTTTACAATAAGGTAATTGGCGGGGTGCCAGTTTGGTGCCTCAAAATGTTGCTGCGCAACCAGCACCGTATCAGTTTTGCCGGTGTAAACATCCAGTGTTTGAATATAGCTGGTGGTATCCTGTGCCTGTAATACCAATGTAAATGATTGTGTAAGCAGTAAGACAAATGCAAACGTTAATCGTTGATGTAAGGTGGGCTTCACTTGTATGGTTTTAGTATGAAAAATGAATATAACAAATTTAGCCCGTTATTTAAATGCAGTTGGTACAGTTTCATCCGGGTTTGCAATACAGAAGTTCTACAAATGCTATTGTAAATTATTTGTTTACCGGCTGCAGATCATGTATTGTACACCTGTTGTGTCACTCACTTGTACGCCTTCGCCGTGATCGGCAACGATACTGCATATCCGAAAGCGTTATAATAACATGCATGTTAGGAACAGCTATGTTTGCCCGGGTACTAAAAATCAAAAATTTCTTTTAGCGCTATAATATGTTTTCCCTGTAATATTTTTTTGGGCGCTTTGGCCAGCTTTGCTGCAAGCACCGTTGTTGGTAAAGGTTTAAATTTTTGGAACAGTCCAATGCCATTAAAAAACTTCAGCACAGCGGCAGATACCCGTTCTCCAGTTCTGTCGGTATTTTCCCGAAGCAGCAGGCCCGGCCGGAAAATGATCAGTGCTTCAAAAGAAAGACCGGCAATCGCATCTTCCAGCCGGCCTTTCATTTTTGAATAAAAAATATTACTCGTTGCTGCCGCGCCCCAGGCTGATAAAAGCACTCCTTTTTTTACCCCGTTTTGTTTGGCAATGGTGGCAAAATTCAATGGTATGTCATGATCGATCTGCCATTGCTTCTCTTTGGTGCCCGCAACTTTAAGCGTGGTGCCTAAAACAGAAAACCATACATCTCCATTAACAGCACTGCTGATGTTTAGCAGGTTGCTGAAGTCTGTAATAACCTCCGACAATTTGTGGTGTACGATGCCTGTGCTGCGCCGTACAAAAATGACCACCGCTGTATATGCAGGATCGTTGAGTAAAATATTTACCAGGTCTCTTCCTGTGGCGCCTGTGGCGCCGATGACCAATGCTTTCATATAAACCTGTTTATTGATTGATCTTTTAAAGTTAACAACAGTATACCCCAAAAAAATACTTTGGTTGCTTAAAAGTATGTATGATGTATCACGCGTTGACATACCCGGCGCTGCTGAAAAAATCTTTACTGCCAAAGGGCTGCGGGATAGGAGCGTAAAGCCCGCAGCCATGAGGTACGAATGGCGAGAACTTGCAGCGGATAGCCCGGACTGTTGCTGCATTTATAAACTGCCGCTGCCAGCCCACAATGGTTCAGGCTGCCTTTGTGAATGATTATGGTTAATTACTGGCTGGCTGTGTTAAAGGAATAGCAAAATAGAAGCTGCTGCCGGCTCCCTTTTCGCTCGTTACCCATATTTTTCCGTGGTGTTTACGCACGATCTCTGCAGATAAAAACAGGCCGATGCCCATGCCGGTATGCGTTTTACTGATGTCGTGTACCCGGAAGTAGCGGTCGAACACCAGCGGTAAATCTTCTGGTGCAATGCCAATACCGTGGTCTTTTATTTCCACAATAAGTTCGCCGGCTATTTTGGTTACGTTAACGTCTACGGGTTTGCCTGTGGCGGAATATTTGATGGCATTATTCAGCAGGTTGGAGCATACATGGTTAAGACGCTCACTATCGCCATGTATCATAAGGCTGCCCTGTATACCATTAACGGTGATCTTTCTTGATGGATACGTGGTGCGTATAAAATCAACGCTTTCTTCAAGCATACTGTTGAAGTCGAACATTTCATGGTTTAATTGCAGCTGGCCGTGTTGCATACGCGTAACGTCCAGGAAGTCTTCGATGATATTGTTCAGCCTTTTAAGCGCACGGTTGGTTTTTTCGATCATGGAATAAACGGTGTCGTCCTGCATGTCTTTCAGCCTGTTTGCTGCCAGTTGCAAAAAGCCTTGTGCAATGGTAAGCGGTGTCTTTAGCTCATGGCTGGCGATGCTGATGAATTCATCTTTTTTCTCATCGAGCTTTTTCCTGTCTGTAAGGTCGGTATTGGCCTGTTGCAGTTCTGTTGTTCTCATCAGCACTTCTGCTTCGAGCTTTTCCGAGAATGTTTTTTGCTGGTGTATATCTGTTGCGGTGCCAAACCAGGATAAAATTTCGCTTTGCCTGTTTTTTTGCGGTATAGCGCGGCTGAGGTGCCAGCGGTATTCGCCATCTTGCATCATCAGCCGGTGTTCCATTTCGTATACAGCGCCGGACGCTACAGCATCTTTCCATGCTTTTTCCGTTTGGGCTATCTCATCAGGATGTACCAGCCCCGCCCATTGCCATCTGCCATCAGGCAGTTTTGTTGCACCTGAGTACATAGCAATGCGATCGTTGTAGTAAAATACCAGGCCATCTGCACGGGCCATCCATACAACCTGTGGCATTGTATTGGCCAGGTGTTGAAATTGTTGCTGGCTCTCTTCGATCCTGTTTCTGGCATTAACGGTATCTGTTACTTCTACACCTACCACCATAACGCCTGCAATGGTATTGTCGAGGTTGTACCATGGTGTATAATGAAGATCGTAAAGACCGGTGTACGGTTGGTTATTACGTGTAAATGAAAGTGGTATTTCCCTGGAGATGTGTGGTTTACCTGTTTCATAAACCATGCGGTATATCTGAATGCGTTCAGGTATACCGGTAAAAATAGTTTCCAGCGGCAGGTCGATCATTTCATGTAACTGCCTGCCGGTAATTTCCAGTGCATATTTATTTGCAACGCGTACCAGCAGGTTTTTACCTTCCAGTAAAACAATTGCAAGAGGCGCCTGGCTAATGAGCTGGGATAGTTCTTTTTCTTTTAGCTCCAGTTGCTGTCTTGCATAAACAAGCTGTGTAATGTCTTCGCCGATAACCATTATGCCTTCAATCTTTCCGTCCGCATTTCTGAAAGGTTCATATACAAACCTGGAGTAGTATTGTACCGGTTTGTTGTTTTTCACAATGATCACTGACTGTTCATCTGCCTGGAAGCGTTCACCGGTTTCGTATACCTGTTTAAGCAGGCCGATAAATCCCTGTGCTTCCAGTTCGGGGAATACATCAATAAGCCTGCGGCCCACCATTTCATCCCTGGTCTTTTGTATAAGCGTCAGCGAAGCATCATTGATCAGTTCTATCACCATTTCGGGCCCTTTCAGTATCTGTATTGCAACGGGCGCCTGGCTGAAGAGCCGGGTAACATTATCTTTGCTCTCCTTCACCTGTTTGTTTACCAATGCCCGTTCTGTAACTTCTGTGGCTATGGCCGTAATACCTTCCACCTTGCCTTCATCATCAAAACGGGGCTGCCATACAAAATCAAAATAACCTGTCTGTGGTGTTCCGTTGCGGTTTACCACATAAGGTATTTCGTTGCCAACAAAAGGTTTGCCCGTATCATAAATCTCTTCCAGGATGTGCGCAGCCTGTGCCATAAGATCTGGCAGCGATACGTATAATGACTGACCTATAACAGATTTGTCTGTACCCCACAATTCAAGGCATGCTTCATTGGCTGTGGCTACTACCATATCTCTTCCATCAATAATGGCGATAGCCACACGGGCACTATGAATAACGTTGTGGTAAAGTTTTGCGAGTTCTGCTGCTTCAAACGTTTCCTGATCACTATCCTGTTTTATACCAGACAGAATTTTATTTAGCATTGAAGGTGATGTATTGTTTGGCGACTGGCAATAGCGCCCTTCGCAGGTAAATGTTTGCCGGTTCTCCGGGGGACTTAAAAAGTGTGAAATTAATTCTTTTACAACTTTCTGTTACTAAAATAACGTACAGAACGGATGAACGAACGTAAAGTTTAAGGTTTGTATAAAAATATTAAACATGACAAATCCCTTTAATAAAAAAGCTTCTCATGGAGGTGAGAAGCTTTCCTGTATTGATTGTATGCTGTTAGATCAGCTTACATGATATTGTTCATTGGTAACGTGTTCAAGCCAATCCACCACTTTGCCATCCAGGCTTTCCTGTATTGCAATGTGCGTCATGCCATTTGTAGCCGTGGCACCGTGCCAGTGTTTTTCATTGGCCTCAAACCAAACCACGTCACCGGGGTAAACAGGCGTTACCGGGCCGTTTTCTTTCTGCACCCATCCACAGCCCGACACAATGATCAGTGTTTGTCCCAATGGATGTGTATGCCATGCGGTTCTGGCGCCGGGCTCAAACGTAACCGATGCAGCGGCTCCGCGTCTTGCGGTGTTGGGTTCAAAAAGCGGATCGATTCTTACCGCGCCTGTAAACCATGCTGCGGGGCCTGTACCCGATGGCCTTGACCCCACCCTTGTTATTTCCATGTCAAAAAATTTACCAATGATTGGTGTTAGTTTTTTAAAGAGGCCATATCAATCACAAAGCGGTACTTAACATCTCCTTTCAATAAGCGCTCATATGCCTCATTGATGTGCTGTATGTTGATCATCTCTATGTCTGCCACTATATTGTGTTTACCGCAAAAATCAAGCATCTCCTGTGTTTCTGCAATGCCGCCGATCATAGATCCTGCAAAGCTCCTGCGGAATGGTATAATGCTGAATGCAGCAACAGGCAGTGGCTGCTCGGGAGCACCAACAAGCGCCAGTGAACCGTCCACCCTCAGTAGGTTCAGGTACGCATTAATGTCGTGCTGTGCAGATACCGCATCTAATACAAAATGAAGCTTACCTGCATACTTTTTCATTTGTTCCGCGTCTTTGGAAAGTATTACATCATCTGCGCCAAGCCTTTTGGCATCGTCAAACTTGGAGGCAGATGTTGTAAATACAATCACTTCTGCGCCCATTGCTTTTGCAATTTTAACGCCCATATGCCCCAGTCCGCCAATACCTACAATACCTACTTTTTTGCCGGGCCCCACATTCCAGTGCTTCAAAGGAGAATATGTGGTAATACCTGCGCAAAGTAATGGCGCAGTAGAAGCAAGATCGAGGTTTTCAGGCACTTTCAGTACAAACGCTTCGTCTACTACTATGTTTTCAGCATAACCACCGTACGTATGAGTATTCAGGTGGGCATCAGGTGCATTATATGTGCCGGTCATTCCGTTGGCACAGTATTGCTCCAGCCCCTCCTTACAGTAATCGCATTCGCGGCAACTATCTACCATGCAACCTACCGCGGCAGTGTCGCCGGCCTTGAATTTCTTTACATGTTCACCAACACGCACAATCTTCCCTACAATCTCATGGCCTGGCACACACGGATAGATCGTATTGTGCCATTCATTTTTTGCAGTATGCAGGTCGGAGTGACACACCCCGCAAAACAAGATCTCTATTTCCACATCATGCGGCGTGGGCTTTCTCCTGTTAATGTTTAATTGTTCCAGCAATGCATCGGCTGCATTTGTGCCATAGGCTTTTGTTTTGGTTGTTCCTGTTTCTCCTGGTGTAGCTTTTGTTGTTTCCATTGGTTTTAATATTTAAATGACAGAATGATTGGTATGCGTCAATAACCGTACTATGTTTTTTGTATTTGTGTTAGCCGGCAGCCTTTTCAAACCGGATGGTTACGTTCCCGGTGCCCAGCGATGCTTTCAACCCGGTTATATCTTCGATCTTTCCCAGTACTGTATAACTGTAAGAACTGGAAAATGTTTCATAAAACAAAACAAGTGTGGAAGCGCCATACAACATAATATCCCCGGCATTGATAGTGCCCGGCTTTTTTGCGCCGGTAACCAACGTATGTGGCAATTCGCCAAACTTTTCATTCGCGTTTAGATCCTTTAATTGCATCGTGAGTGGCAGCATCTTTAAAAATGCTGCTGCTGTGGGGTTGTCGCAAAGTGTAGCGGTAAATGCAGTATTGCCAATTGTTATTTTCATTTTCGAGGTGATTAAACGATTACCGGAAGTTTCTCTCATTGTTTCTTTGCTGTTGCCCACCGGAGCAGAAAAACCAACAGCAATAATCATCAACAGCGCAGTGAGCAAATATTTCATTGTATGATTTTTTTGTTACCAAATGAACGCTTACTGATTTGGGGGCATGCCCCGCCGCGTAATAACAAATACTCCAGGTATTGCGTATTCGCAACGTTTTTACTTCCGGCATGCAAAAATATGTATAGAGATTTCCTAAACATTACAATAATCAAACCGATCATTAATACATTCAAACTGCTTCCGACCGGATAGTTGTTGGGCTTACTCCTGTAACACGCTTAAAAAAATTGGTGAAGTAGGTAGGGTAGCCGAAGCCAAGCGCATAAGCAATGTCTGCCACGTTCCAGTCGGTGTGCTGCAACAAAGCTTTTGCCTCATTGGCTGTTCGCTCCGCAATATGAATGCTGGTGGGTTTGCCTGTTATTTCCTTTACAGCGCGGTTTAAATGATTTACATGTACATGCAGGCTGTTTGCATAATCCTGCGCTGTTTTTAATGCCAGCGGACGGTCCATACTTTCAATCGGGAATTGCCTTTCCAGCAATTCCATGAAAACGGCCGTTATGCGTGCAGCCGCATTTTTGTGAACAGAATAATTTTCCAGCGGCTGCATTTTCAATGCTTCATGAATAAGCAGGGTGATGTAATTTCTTATCAGGTCGTCTTTGTAAACGTAGTCACTGTCCTGCTCTTCAATCATTTTCTTAAAAATCGAATTGATAAAATTACGCTGCGCTGCAGAAATATGCATAATAGGCGTGCCGCCTATTTTAAAAAAAGGAGATTGTTGTAAAACTGCCGAACGCTCAGACAATTTCAAAAAGTCTTCTGAAAAAAGACAGGTATAACCAGCATATGTTGACGAAAGAGTTTCCCAGGAATAAGGTATGCGGGGATTGCCGAAAAACAACACACTGCCTTCATGTTCAAAACTCCTGTCAGCATAATGAATTTTACTCTTCCCGGTGGTAATGCAGATTTTATAAAAATCTTTCCTGCTATACACGCGTGTTGTGCTGGAGTCGGCTACAATCTGAAAAGCGTTAAAACCTTTCAGCCGCAGTTCATTGTTAAATGCAGAAAGTGAACGATGCTGTTTGGTGTTCATTGTATGAAGTTAAGAAAATCAAACAATTTACCATATGCCTTTCATAGCCCGATTTAATTGCCCTTACTTAATATGCCAGGTTAGCATGTCATGTTTTTTATTGATGTTACCAACTGCAGTGCAGGTATGTAGCTGCGGTTGTGTCACTCACTTCAACTGCACGATCTCTATGCAGCAAACGCGAAGACCGAAGCGGAAAACTGTTTATTTTATTACCTGGTTCACCGCATTTTTATACCAGATGCTGCAAAATATTTGAAATACTTAGCTTTTGGTTTGATTATTATAACCAGTTATTCCCGCTAAACCCTACCTTGGTATTGAATATTATAGTAACTTAATATCTCATCACAACCTTCAGTGTGTTGCTAATCATATCAAACAATGAAACTAAACATTAACAGCAAGTCTTACACAGTAGATGTAGAGCCGTCAATGCCTTTGCTTTGGGTACTACGAGATGTACTTCAACTTACCGGTACAAAATATGGTTGCGGCATGGCACAATGTGGTGCATGCACGGTACACCTCAATGGGGAAGCAGTGCGCTCATGTGTAACGCCTGTAAGCCGTGCCGAAAACCAAACCATCGTTACCATAGAAGGTTTGTCAGAAGATGTTACACATCCTTTGCAACTTGCCTGGATGGAAGAAGATGTGCCGCAGTGTGGTTATTGCCAGAGCGGCCAGATAATGGCCGCGGCTGTCTTACTCCGTGAAAATAAAAAACCAACCGACCAGGATATTGATGATGCGATGAGTGGTAATATATGCCGTTGCGGCACTTACCCCCGTATAAGAAAAGCCATCCACCGCGCTGCGGAAATGCAACAGCAGGGAGGTGTAAAATGAGTACCACCGCATATGACAGGCGTGCTTTTTTGAAAACAGGTGGTATAACAGGTGGAGGGTTACTGGTTGCTTTTTTTGTGCCTGCACAGGCCAAACGTTTCCTGGCAGGTAAAGAACCTGCAGATGCAGTGTTTACGCCAAACGCATACCTCAACATTTCATCAGATAATACCATTAAAGTGGTGCTCTCGCATGTAGAAATGGGGCAGGGTATATGGACCACCCTGCCTATGCTTATTGCAGAGGAACTTGACTGCAACTGGAGCAACATTGTGGTAGAGCACTCACCACCGGGTAAGCCATATCTGCATACTGTTTACGGTGTACAACTTACCGGCGGCTCCACCAGCACATGGTCAGAGTTTGACCGTTACCGCAATGCAGGTGCCACTGCACGTGCCATGTTAATAGAAGCGGCAGCAAAAAAACTGGGCGTTTCACCGCAGGCATGTAAAACGGAAAACGGATATGTTCTTGCCGCAGGTAAAAAACTGAGTTACGGAGAACTGGCTGCAGATGCGGCCACACTTGCTCCGCCAATGGGTGTAAAACTCAAAGACAGGAAAGACTGGACAATTATCGGCAAAGCAAAAAAGCGTTTAGATACAAAAGCAAAGATCAGCGGTCAGGCTATATTCGGTATGGATGTACATTTCCCCGGTATGCTTACAGCGGTAGTTGCGCATGCACCGGTATTCGGGGCCACGGTAAAATCTTTCGATGCCACAGCCGCAAAAGCAGTAAAAGGCGTAACAGACGTGGTCCAGGTTCCTTCCGGTGTGGCGGTAATAGCCGAACATTTTTGGGCTGCAAAAAAGGGGCGGGATGCACTTACCATAGAATGGAACATGGGTAAAGGCGAAGCGCTAAACAGCGAAGTCCAGTTTGAATCGTATAGCAAACTCGCCGCAACAAAAGGCAGCATTGCTGCTGAAGCCGGTAACACCACAACCGCACTGCAAAGTGCAGGCACCAGTGTACAAGCAACCTATAAGCTGCCATACCTTGCCCATGCACCAATGGAGCCGCTCAACTGCGCAGTGAAGCTCGAAGGCGATGGCTGCGAGATATGGGCAGGCACACAGGCACCCATGTGGGACCAGCAGCGTGCTGCAGGCATACTTGGCTTAAAACCTGAACAGGTAAAAGTATATACAACATTCCTTGGTGGCGGCTTTGGCCGCAGGGCAAACGGTACATCAGACTTTGTAATAGAAGCAGTGCATGTTGCCAAACAAAGCGGCAAGCCTGTTAAGCTGGTATGGACACGCGAAGATGATATACGTGGCGGTTACTATCGCCCGGCTTTCTTACACCAGGTACATGCAGGGCTCGACAGCAATGGCATGCCGGCAGCATGGCAGCATACCATCGTAGGTCAGTCTATCATGGCTGCCACTCCCTTTGCAATGGGTATTCAAAAAGGTATTGACCCCACTTCGGTAGAAGGTGTAAATGATTCTCCCTACATGGAATCCATACCCAACCACAGCATAACATTACATACACCCGAACTTCCTGTAACGGTTTTGTGGTGGCGCTCTGTTGGCCACACGCACACCGCCTTTGTAATGGAAACAATGATTGATGAACTTGCCCATACTGCCGGTAAAGACCCGGTAGCATACAGAAAAAGCCTGCTAAAGAGTAAAAGACATCTTGCTGTACTCGAGCTGGTGGCTGAAAAATCCGGCTGGCAAAAACCTTTGCCTCAGGGCAGGTATCGCGGGGTGGCCGTGCATGAATCTTTTGGAAGTTATGTGGCACAGGCAGTGGAAATATCAGTCAACAACGGGCAACTGAAAGTGCATAAGGTTACCTGTGCAATTGACTGCGGCATCGCTGTAAACCCCGAAGGTGTAAAAGCACAAATGGAAAGTGGCATCGTCTTTGGGCTTACTGCTGCATTGTACGGGGAAATTTCACTGGAAAAAGGCCGTGTAAAACAAAGAAATTTCCACGATTATAAAATGGTGCGTATGCATGAATCTCCGGTAATTGAAGTACATATTGCCGACAGTAATGAAAAGATGGGTGGAGCAGGTGAGCCAGGCGTGCCACCGCTTGCGCCAGCCCTGGCCAATGCTGTGTTTGCCGCCACCGGCAAGCGCGTCAGGAGATTGCCGGTGCAGCCATCAGACCTGGTAAAAGCATAAATGAAGCTCTGCATATTCTTACTAAGTAAACAAAAAATCAGACATGAACTTTCCAGCATATCGTATCAAGATCCGCCGCATTACAATTTGCTCAACACTGTTGGTAGCCGGTATAGCACTTGCCACAACAGCATTCAAAAAAGAAGAGCAGCATACTGGTGTAAACAATGCAGCTTCCATGAGTGAAGCCGATATTAAAGCTTCGCAGGAGGCATTTATGAAAGTGTATAAAGTATTTATGTCTCCGCGTTGTATGAACTGTCATCCTGCAGGTGATGTTCCTTTAAACGGAGACGACAACCACCTGCACCCGCAGGGCATAAAACGTGGTAAAGATGGTAAAGGGCTGTACGCACTTAAGTGTACAAATTGCCACCAGGTAGAAAATACACCAGGTTTAAACATGCCGCCAGGCGCAGAAGAATGGCACCTGCCACCTGCTGATATGAAAATGGTTTTTGAAGGCAAAACACCTTATGAACTGGCGAAGCAAATGAAAGATCCAAAACAAAATGGTGGTAAATCTTTACAGGACCTGATAGAGCACATGAAAACAGATCTTGTAAAGTGGGGCTGGGAGCCGGGAGACGGACGAACAACACCACCGATGAGCTATACTGAGTTCTACGACACTTTTAAAGAATGGATTGATACCGGTGCAGCCTTGCCCGATAAAAATGCACGGTAGTATTCCAGGCCTGTTTATTTTTTAAGTATCATGATCAACATATTCTTTATATACATGCGGCAAGCCGGAACGGCTTGCCGCATTTTTTTCACCATACTGATGGTTGCGTAAAATTGTGTGTAACCGGTAAACCACGAATCCGGTATTTTTACAAAACAATTCATTGTTTGAATAAACAGTTATGAAAACCACGCCTGAACACGATACGCGAATAGCCAATATGACCTTTGCTTCTGTTTACCCGCACTATGTTGCCAAAGTGGAAATGAAAGGAAGAACAGTAAGTGAATTACATGAAGTGATACAATGGCTTACCGGCTTCAACGAAAAAATGTTGCAGCAACTGATCAGCGAAAAAGCAAGCTTTGAAACATTCTTTCAAAAAGCAACGCTCAACCCCAATGCCACGTTGATTACAGGCGTAATATGCAGCTACAGGATTGAAGCAATAGAAAACGCTTTAACAAGACAGGTAAGGTATCTTGATAAACTGGTAGATGAACTTGCCAAAGGAAAAAAAATGGAAAAAATTTTACGCTCTTAACAGCTATAATGACCGCATACGCTCATTCAAATATAACCTCCATTACCCCCCCCGGTTACAAAATATTGCCTTGCTGCGCAAACTGTAACCGCAGACTACAGCCGCCATATAATATGCAGATAAAGTGCTTGCGACGCAACAGGCGATGCCACGAAGCACTACTGCCGGTATCAAATAATTTTATACTGTTTTATTAAACCTGCATTAGTACAGGAAGAAGAAATATGTAGCAGGCTGCAGTAAAAGCATGAGGCTTTTGTTGTGTCACTCACTTGTACACCTGTGCACTTTTCAGCAATGATACTGCATGGCTGTATTGCATCGCGGTATTAACCCGTAATACGCTTGTCTTTTGCCGCATACTTTGCATACACCAGCAAAGCAGCCATTACCATAATGTTCCTGAAAATATTGAGCATGTCGTTTTCTGATGTTGCAGCACGTGGCATATGTACCATAAAAATCATGAGTAAAACATATAGTGCCATAAGCATGGCGGCCAGTTGATCATATTTGCCAACCAGGCAACTTACCATAAATGCAAGTATCAATACACTTCAATCATTTCGGTGTAGTATTTGGCGCCGTTCATTTTTTAATTTGGCTTTTGCAGGTGTTCAAAGCCTTCTTGCAATCATCCATACAAGTATATTGAAAAATACATCAGGTACATTTCCCGGTGTTGAAATCCTTCAACAAACCACAACAGTATTCGTTCAGTATACGGGAAGGGTTGCCCAAAAAAGGCAACCCGTTAAGGCAGATAATATTAACCCGCCTTATGAGACAAGATGTATACGATACTTATTCTGTTCTTAAACTCTTTACAGGATTGGCAACAGCCGCTTTAACAGCCTGGAAGCTGATGGTTGCCAATGCTATGAATACAGCAGCCAGGCCACCAGCGGCAAATAACCACCAGCTAATGCTGATGCGATAAGTATAATCTTCCAGCCACTGGTGCATATAATACCAGGCAACAGGTGTGGCAATTACAAATGCTACAGCTATCAGTATGATGAATTCTTTTGAAAACAAATAAACGATACTGCCCGTGCCTGCACCGAGTACTTTGCGTATACCTACTTCTTTTATTCTTTGTACCGCCATGAAAGATGCAAGCCCGTACAGGCCAAGACAGCTAAGGAAGATGGCAATGCCCGCAAATATTTTATACAGCACGGCAAGCTGTGTTTCCTGTTTATAGAAGCTCGCAATTTTTTCATCCAGGAATGAGTATTCATATACGTTGTCTGGCAATGTTTGCTCCCATAACTTTTTAATGTATTGCATGCCGGCAGCCATACCTGCTGTAGAAAGTTTTACAGATGCCTGGCGGTACATGGTACTGTTGGTGGCCATAATCAATGGTGCAAGATCCCGCCGCAGAGACCTGTTGTGAAAGTCTTTTACCACGCCAACAACAGGGCATTTGATCAGGCCATTCATCATGCTTATTTCTTTGCCAATAATGTCTTCCGGTTTTGTAAGGCCGAGTGCTTTTACGAAAGATTCATTTACGAGAAACTCTTTTGTCCAGCCGGAGGGTTGCAGGTTTTTGCCGGCCACCAGCTGCAGGTGAAAGGTGGCTACATAATCATCATCGACAAATTTTGATATGGCTTCAAAGCCTGCATCTTTTGTTGCGTTGTTGTAACGAAAACCAGTAAACATATTGTTTTCTTCCATGGGCGAATTGGAGTTGAAACTTACAGACTGTATACCGTTTGATAACAATTGCTGTTTCAGGTAACTGGTTAGTTTGCCACCGGTACTGTCTGGCCTGAACGCTATATTTACGATCGTGTTTTTATCAAAACCCAATGGCTGATCCATAAAGTAATTCATCTGTTGTACAATCACCAGTGTGCCAACGATCAAGGCCTGTGCAATTACAAATTGAAACACTACAAGGGCCCGCCTGAGCGAAATACCTTTTATAGTATTCGCTGCAAGTTTGCTCCGGAGTGCATTCACCGGGTTGAAACGGGATAAAACCACCGACGGGTAAAAGCCTGCGAGCACTGTAACTACTGCAGCCACTGTTACAATAAACAGTAACACCGCTTTGCTGAAGAGCATGCTAAAGGGCAGGGAAAGCTCCAGTATATCATTAATGTAAGGCAACGCAATCAGCGTAATAACAAAAGCCAGTAGTACAGCAACTGATACGATCAGCAATGTTTCAACAATAAACTGTACCTGCAACTGTAGCTTGTTACTGCCCAATACTTTTCTTACACCCACTTCTTTTGCACGGTTAACAGCCTGTGCGGTAGAAAGGTTAATAAAATTTACACAGGCTATCAATAGTATAAATGCAGCTATCAGCCATAGTACATTGACGAGTTCCCTGCTAATGATTTTGTTGCTGTAGTTACCGGCAACTGCATCGTAATGTATGTCGCTTACCGGTTGCAGTATATAATTGTCTTTACTATCTGCAGGCCTGGCCTGCTGTGCATGGTTGCGTAGTTGCTGATTAAAGCTTTCTGCAGCAGTGTTTTCCGGCAGTAATACATAGCAACCAAAATCAGGTGCAGTACCATTCCAGCCCGGCTGCTGAAAGCCAAACTGTGCATCTCCGGTAAAGTCTGTGCCGTATGCAATCACCAGTTTTAGCTGAAAGTCTGTATTGGCCGGTATTGTAGCAAGTATGCCCGATACTTTCAAAGATGTTGCCGGGAACTGGAACAAAGCTGCACCCATACTATAATAACCTTTTATCTTAATGGTCTTACCCATTGCCTCCTGCCAGTTACCAAAATATGTTGTAGCAATTTCTTTGGTTAATAAAACATTGTTGGGGTCGTTCAAAGATGCATAGCTGCCCGCAAGCAAGGGAAAGCTGAACAGTTTAAAGAAAGATGGCGATGTATAAAATACGCCTCTTTGTTCTTTAAAATTTTTTGGAGAAGCAGCACCTGCTTCTGCTACCTGTATTTCATCATTGCTGCTGGCATATACCGGCACTACTTCCTGCAGTTGTGGCAAGGCTGCCCGCAGGTAGCCCGGTAATGGAAAAGGAACATTCTTTGCGTAAGTTGTATTGCCTGCATCTGCAGCATAAGATTCCGTAAGCAACCTGTAAACACGGTCTTTATTGGTATGAAAATCTTCAAAGCTGGTTTGAAATTGTATTACAAGAAAGATCATCATGCAAACAGCAATGCCAACTGCAAGACCGGCAATATTAATAACCGTATAGATTTTCTTACGCAGCAGGCTTCTTACCGCAACTTTAAAATAGTTTTTAAACATCATCTTTTTATTACAGGTTATAAATCATGTTTGCCCGGCTTTTGTACGCTGTGGCATCGCCTGTTGTGTCACTCACTTGTACGGCAACACTTCGTGGCAGCAGCGCCGGTTCGGTCTTGTGCTATTGATACCTCACCGGCAGCATACCCATTTTTAGTAATGTAAGTAATATCAGCAGTACTATCGTTCCGGCTGCAGCAAGAATATTGATGCATTGTTGTGCACGCATACTGTTGTTAAATAGTTTCTCAATCGCTTTAAAAATATACAGGCCAATAGCTGCACCGGTTGTATTTGTAACAATGTCTGTAACGTCAAATGCGCCGGTTTTACATACGAATTGAATACATTCAAAAGCCAGGCTGGTTAAGAACAACAGCAAAACTTTTTTCCCGTAAGTCCACTGTGTATACAGTAAACCTATGTAAATACCAGGCGGTAGAAAGATCAAGACATTCAGTAACATTTCGGCCATACCGCCTTCGCCGTTATTGTTTACGATATCGTAAAAAGGAACCAGGTTTACGCTTCTTTCATTCATGTATGAAAAATGTACCCCCAGTTTAAAGAGCAGTATCCAGCATAATATACCTGCATAAACAACCAGCAGTACTTTTGTAAAATTGTTTGCGCTGTTCTTGTAAGTTTCCAATCAATTGTTATTTGCGCCTTGTTTTGCCAGGCTGGTTAAAGCAACTGCATTGATTACATAACAAATCAATCAAATTATTTTAATGCACACAAAAGCAATAGACGGGCAGCAATAATGTCTATTCAAAACCGGGGTTTTAAACCATGGACAGCCTGTAGCTATCCTGCGCAAGTTCTCAAAGAGTAGTACCCGCCTTTCGTCGGTTAGAAAAGTGTTTCCGGGGGTTCCATTTGCGGCTGTACCGGCTGTTTCCTAATATTGTATTGCTGCAGCTTTCGTTGAAAGTTGCAAAAAGCCGGTAGCTGTTAAGATCAATGCAGGTAAAAAATCAATACAAAAAATTTGTCGGCATATTGTTGCACATATTAATGTGGGTGGTGTTTGCACTTACTTTTTTTTCACGGCAGCCGCTGCTTTCCGGCTCTACCGTTATTCTTGTAATGCTTATTGCAGCTTTTTACCTCAACGCTTACGTGCTGGTGCCACAATTGCTGTTAAAAAACCGTGTCTCTTTATATGTTATAGTGGCCTGCGTGGTTGTTTTAAGCATTACTTATTTCAGCGGGCTTGCAGAACACATCATTGATAGCTGGCATCTTTCCCGGGTTTCTTTCTATGAACTTATAAATATACCTGATGCCGGCCCGGAAGCACTGCTCGGTTTCAGGAATGTATTTACCATTATTATGAGTGGTTTGATCGTTGGCATCAGTACCGCCATTACTACCATACAAAAATGGCAGAAAGACCGGCAGGAGCGGGAAGCAATGGAAAAGGAAAAGGTTACCACAGAGCTATCTTTTCTAAAGGCACAGATCAACCCCCATTTCTTTTTCAATACCCTCAACAATATTTATGCACTCACGGCAACAGATGCAGCGGTGGCAGGCCGCGCCGTTCACCAGCTTTCAAGAATGATGCGCTATATTCTTTACGATACTGCACAGGGCCACACCATGCTTAGCCAGGAAATTGCTTTTGTAAACGACTATATCAGCCTTATGCAGTTACGCGTTACCGATGCAGTTACCATATCGGTAGATGTACCCGCCAGCTTCAATGATGTAGCCATAGCACCTATGATCTTTTTGCCGTTTATTGAGAATGCTTTCAAGCATGGTGTTAGCGCAACAGAACCAAGCAATATCAGCTTCGCGTTGCAACAACAGGCAAACAGGCTTGATGTTACAGTAAAAAACTCCGTTATCAAACATAATAGTGCTAGCTTAGATACAAACAGTGCTATTGGCCTTACCAATACCCGCCGCCGGCTGGATTTGCTTTACCCGGGAAAATATACCCTGCATATAAACCAGCCTGGCGGTGGAAACGATTATGTTGTTCACCTGGTACTTAATTTATGATGAAACTCAATTGTATTGCCGTAGATGATGAGCCGCTTGCGCTCGGCCTTGTGTGCAGTTTTATAGAACGCACGCCGTTTCTGCAACTGGCTGGCAGGTATGCCAATGCCATCGACGCATTAAAGGCAATACATGCCGGCAAGACCGATCTCGTTTACCTCGATATCCAGATGCCTGATCTTAACGGAATGGAACTGGCGAGAGTAATAGCCAATGGCCCTGAAACACCCCGTATTATTTTTACTACCGCTTATAAACAGTTTAGCCTGGAGGGGTATAAGGTAGACGCGCTCGATTACCTCCTGAAGCCGTTCAACTATGAAGAGTTTTTACGATCTGCCACCAAAGCGCAGGCTTACTTTGAGCTCGTTAATAAACCGGCAGCTGCTGATGTTGAAGAAACAGCTTACTTCGACAGTCGTTATTTATTTTTAAAAGTGGAATACCAGTTTGTACGTATTGCACTCGATGAGATTTTATACATAGAAGGCCTGAAAGACTATATAAAAGTGCACCTGAAAAATGATGCAAAACCCATAATGTCACTTACCAGCCTGAAAGCACTGGAGGAAAAATTATCGCCACGCAGGTTTATGCGTATACACCGCTCTTACATTGTGGCGCTGGATAAAATTACTGCTATGACAAAAAGCGCTGTTCAAATCGGCGCCACCAGTATTGCTGTAGGCAACCAGTACAAAGATGAATTCAACCGCTTTTTGGGTAAGTGGTTATAGCGCATGCAGTCAGGTTTATAAACACTTTATATTTCCCGGTTGTATATTGCTGCCATGAAGAAGTTGTTACTTTCCTGTTCGTTGCTTTGTGTGGCTGTTTTTAGTTACGCACAAGATAAACCTGCTACATTATTATGGAAAGTAACAAAAACCAACAACCCTCATGTATCTTATCTTTTTGGAACTTTTCATGAAGTAAGCCCGTCTTTTTTTACCACGCTTACAAAAGCGGTTGAAAAGCTTAATGCGTCAGACAAAATATTCGTGGAGCAGCGCAGCACAAATGAAGCTTTTGTACAAACGGGTGTATGGTCGGCAGCCAAATGGAATATTACACTTACAACCGCGCAACAGCAGGTATTTACATCATTTGTAAGAAAAGCGGAAGACAGTACTTATTACAGCATGAGCCCATTGGTACTGGCGTTGAGTACAGCCAGGCTATACTTTGTTAATTTCTGTAATAATAATGACAGCATTCCAGGGCTGATGGATACGTACATTGAAAAACTGGCTTTACATGAAAACAAAGAGGTGTATTCACTGGATAGTAACCAGCATACATTCATTAATCAACTGGCAGCACAGGAAGACAGTGCAAAAAATGCAGCGCTTATTACGGGCAGCATTAATTACATGCAAAGTATGCTCAATAATGATACTGCTGGTTGCAGTTATATAAAGACCTATAAGAATTTCAATATCGATTACAGGCTCAATACAACACTCACCGGAAAATCTGCCGACTTTGCTTTGCTTGTAAACAGGAACAGGCAATGGATACAAATACTCGATAACGCTTTCGCATATGCCAATTGTTTTGTAGCAGCAGGTTTTAAACACCTCATGTACCAACAGGGGTTGATACAACAATTAAGGTTACTTGGTTATACTGTTGTGCCTGTTGCCTTGTAACACTGGTAACAACTATGCTACCACTAAGTGATCATCTGCGCAGGTAATAACCGCAGCCTGCAGCCGCCCAATGATATACAGGTAAAGTGCTTGCGACGCAAGGGACGATGCCATGAAATACCGCTGCCGGTATTGTTTATTATTTTTTGATTAAAAACTTATATTTATTGTTTATCAATAAATATTTATTATTTTTGGGCATCAAAACAAATGTTTATGTCACGTAAAAATAGTTTCATTTTCAGGGTTCTGCAGGTTGTTGCATGGATCATTTTTGTTGGATTGTCCATTGAGGCCGGCGGCCTTATTGTCAATTTTATATTTAGTATTTATAACCCCGGAATGGTGCAGCATCTATACCAGAAACTCGATTTGAGTGCCATGTACACCCAAAGCCGGTGGGCTTTTTTTGGTATATACAGTTTTATACTGGTCATTGCCTTTTACAAGGCTTACATGTTTTACATTGTTACGGTATTGGTAAGCAGGTTTGACCTCGCCAAACCCTTTAGTGAATTTGTTGCAGACCACATCAGGAAGATCAGTTACTATACTTTTTTTATCGGACTTATAAGTTACATAGCACGACAGGTTGCCAAAACTTTAACGCATCATGGTTATAATGTTGAAGACCTCGACCAGTTTTGGGCAGACAGCCAGGCCTTTATACTAATGGCTGCGGTAATTTATATTATTGCCACTATTTTTTCAAAAGGAGTGGAGTTGCAAACTGAAAACGAATTAACTGTGTAAGCCATGCCTATTATTGTAAACTTAGATGTAATGATGGCGAAACGCAAGATTTCGCTGAATGAACTTTCTGAAAGGGTAGATCTTACTTTGTCAAACCTATCGATTTTAAAAACCGGTAAAGCAAAAGCAATACGCTTTAGTACACTCGACGCAATCTGTAAAGCGTTAGACTGCCAGCCCGGTGATATACTGGAGTATGTTGGTGAAACGCAACCATAATTTTCATATCTGCTACCTGTTGGGTTAAAGTTTTTTGTAAACCGGCGATAGTACATGTAGCATCGCCGGTTGTGTCACTCACTTGTACGTTCGGTTCTTTGTGGCAGCTTTGGGCTGTGGGTACGGTCTGGTAAAGTTTTAACTGGGCTGGTCCTGCTGTTTTGTGTCGCACTTAAAAGAGCATATACATTACCGGCAGTTATGTACTAAGAACAAATCATTTACACGTTTAAAATTTTTAAATATCCGTTTGCTGCAGATTTTTTGCTGCAGGAAATAGGCGTGATAGTTTTTTTAGCATTATTTTGCTAATTAATTTAGCTAAAATTGACCAGCCGATCAGATATATTATCCCAGCTTGAAAAGCAAATTCTTCCCTTGCAGGGTTTAAGAAAATTACCCGGCGATAATAATGTAAGGATTGATTGCAGCGCAATGGAATCGGCATTTCCAAATGGTGTTTTCCCCGTGGGCTGCATGCATGAGTTTATTACGCACACACCACAGGATGGGGCATCTACCAATGGTTTTGTAGCGGCTATATTGGGCAAGCTATTAAAGCAGGGGGGCATTTGTTTATGGATAAGTACTTCACGAACGCTTTTTGCGGCAGCGCTTGTATCATTCAATGTAAACCCGGAGCAAATCATTTTTATAGACGTTAAAAATGAAAGAGATGTATTGTACGCAACCGAAGAAGCCTTGAAATGTAATAAGCTGATAGCGGTTTTGGCTGAAATAAAAAATTTGTCATTCAAGGAATCACGCCGTTTTCAGCTTGCGGCAGAGCAAAGCCGCGTAACAGGGTTTATTATCCGGCACGGGTTGCGCACTACCAATACGATTGCCTGCGTTTCAAGGTGGCATATAACCTCTTTGCCAAGTATGTCGGCTGGTATGCCGGGCGTTGGTTTTCCAAGGTGGAAAGTTGAATTGCAAAAAATAAGAAGCGGTACACCCGGTAGTTGGATCATGGAATGGTCAGCAGGTAATTTCAATGTTATACAGCAAGATGAAAAAGTAATCGTGTTATACGAAGGACTAAAACAAATAGGGTAGTATGCAAAGTCGCTTTGTGGTAATCTGGTTCAGGCATTTAAAAACAGACTGGTTTCAAAGAAAGCAGGCTGCGCTAAGAACTGCAGTATTTGTGCTGGCAGCACCAGATCATGGAAGAATGATGATAACAGAAGCTTCTTTTGCAGCAGCCGCTAAAGGTATTGTTGCAGGCATGGTAGTTTCAGATGCAAAGATTTTATATCCTTCTTTGCAGGTAATAGATGATGTTCCGGGGCTGCATGAAAAACTGTTGAACAGCATTGCACTATGGTGTACACGTTATACACCTGTAGCTGCAGTTGACATACCGGGTGGTATTGTGCTGGATGCAACCGGCTGTACACACCTGTGGGGCGGCGAAGAAAACTACCTGGGGGATATTATACGCAAGCTGAAAGGCTTTGGTTACCGTGTACGGGCAGCTATGGCAGATACAATAGGTGCAGCATGGGCCATTGCGCGATATGGTAAAATAAAAGCCATCATAAAAACCGGTGAGCAGGCAGAGGCAATCATGCAATTACCACCGGCTGCATTGAGAATACAAAAAGAAACGAACGGGAAATTACAAAAGCTGGGGTTGTCAGATATCAAATCGTTTATGTTTATGCAGCCTTCTGTATTGCGCAGGCGCTTTGGTGCAGGTTTGTTGCTCAGGCTAAGCCAGGCACTGGGTACAAAAGAAGAATTTATGCAGCCTGTTAATGCAATTGTTGAATACAGCGAAAGGCTGCCCTGCCTGGAGCTTATTCAAACCAGGACAGGTATTGAAATTGCCCTGGAGCAATTACTTGAAAAACTATGTAAACGATTGGTGCAGGAAGGGAAAGGGTTAAGGGAAATAAAATTCACTGCTTGCCGTGTAGATAACAAAACAATATCCATCAGCGTTAAAACCAACCATGCTTCTGCTAACCCCACACATATCTTCAAATTACTCGAAAACAGGATAGCTGCTATAGAACCGGCATTAGGTATAGAACTGTTCCTGGCAGAAGCTATACAGGTAGAAAAAGTGCGTTCCGTTCAACAGACATTCTGGACAGCCAACGGCAATGCAGAAAGCAGGGAAGTGGCTGAGTTATTGGATAACCTGCAAAACAAATTTGGAAACAATATTGTTTGCCGTTACCTGCCGGCAGCACATCACTGGCCCGAGCGTTCTGTTACTGTAGCAACATCTGTTTATGAAAAGCCTGCAATCAGCTGGCCGTTGCAAAAATTACGGCCCATTCAGCTTTTGCAGCAGCCAATACCTATACAGGTTACTGCACCAATACCTGATTATCCACCCATGAATTTCAGGTACAATAACAAACTATATATAGTAGCCAGGGCAGATGCATGTGAACGCATAGAACCTGAATGGTGGATAGAAGGAGGGCTTCACAGGGATTATTACATAGTAGAAGACATGGAAGGAAAACGTTATTGGATATACAGGCTTGGTCATTACAGTGATGAGGAAAAGCCTTTGTGGTTTATACACGGGTATTTCGCCTGAAAATATTTGCTGGTATGGATTATACAGAGTTACAGGTAACAACAAATTTCAGTTTTCTGCGCGGCGGGTCTCATCCTGCTGAATTGGTGATGCAGGCTGCAACTTATGGCTATAAGGCCATTGGCATTACAGACCATAACTCACTGGCAGGCATTGTAAGGGCATATGCTGCCGCAAAAAAATTTGGTGTAAGGTTAATTACAGGTTGCCGCTTAGACCTTCAAAATGGTATAAGCCTGCTGGCTTACCCAACCGATAAAGAAGCCTATGCAAATTTGTGTTCATTACTTACCAAAGGCAATATGAGAACAACAAAAGGAAAATGTATCCTGTATAAAAATGATGTTTACCAGCATGCCAAAGGTTTGAAGTTTATAGCCATTCCGCCTGCTTCGCTGGATGCAGATTTTACTATTGACCCTGCTTATGAAACTGGTGTGAAGGAATATTATGATGCTTTTGGGAATGATTTTTATGTTGGCATGCATCGTTCTTATCAAAGCAATGATTTTAAAAAAATGTACAGGCTGCAGCAACTGGCTGCATATATAAACAGGCCGCTTATTGCAACCAATGATGTTCATTATCATCACACACAAAGAAGACATTTGCAGGATATCCTTACATGCATCCGTGAGAAATGCACCATTTATAATGCAGGCTACAGGTTACATGAAAATGCAGAGCGCCACCTGAAAACGATCAGTGAAATGAACCGGTTGTTTATGCAATATCCGGGTGCGATCCGTGCAACACAGGAATTATCAGAATCCTGTATGTTTAGTCTTGATAGTTTGAAATACAATTACCCGCAGGAGGTTATTGAGCCGGGAAAAACGCCGCTGGAAACCCTTACAAAATATACATGGCTAGGCGCAGAGGAAATCTTCAACCATAAAATACCCGCAAAGATTATAACCACCATTAAACATGAACTTGCATTTATTGAGGCAAAAGAGATTGCTCCGTATTTTTTAACCGTGGATGATTTTGTACGTTTTGCACGCCGCGCAAACATACTGTGCCAGGGGCGTGGCTCCGCGGCCAATTCTACTGTGTGCTATAGTCTGGGTATTACACCTGTAGATCCTACAAAACATGACCTGCTGTTCGAAAGATTTCTTTCTGATGCAAGAGATGAACCACCTGATATTGATGTAGACTTTGAGCATGAAAGACGCGAAGAAGTCATGCAGTATATTTACCATAAATATGGCAGAGACAGGGCTGCAATTATCGCAACCGTAACACAACAGCACCAGAAAGGCGCCATCAGGGATGTGGGTAAAGCAATGGGGTTATCTGTTGATGTTGTAGACCGGCTGGCTAAATCCGTGTGGGAGTTTACAGACGAATGGTTTGATGAGAAAAAGATTAGCGAACAGGGTATAAACATCAAAGAGGCTCACCTGCAAAAAGTATTGCAGCTTACACAGCAGTATGTTGGTTTTCCGCGCCAGCTTGGTCAGCATACAGGCGGCTTTGTCATCACGCAGGATAAACTTCATTTTTTGTGCCCGCTTTTAAACGCCAGGATGAAAGACCGCACCAATATTGAATGGAACAAAGACGATATCGACGTACTCGGTTTTATGAAGGTAGATGTGCTGGCATTGGGTATGCTCACCTGTATACGTAAATGTTTCGATGAAGCAGCCAGGCATTACCACCTGCAGCTTACACTGGCCAATATACCACAGGATGATCCTGCTGTGTATGAAATGATCAGCAATGCAGATACCATCGGTGTTTTCCAGATTGAAAGCCGTGCCCAGCAATCCATGCTGCCCAGGTTAAAGCCAAATTGTTTTTACGACCTCGTTATCGAGGTGGCAATAGTAAGGCCTGGTCCTATACAGGGAGATATGGTGCATCCGTATTTAAGAAGGCGCAATAAAGAAGAACCGGTAGAATATCCTTCTAAAGAATTGGAAGCGATTTTGCATAAAACGCTGGGTGTACCACTCTTCCAGGAGCAGGCAATGAAAATCGCTATCGTTGCCGGTGGTTTTACTCCCACAGAGGCCGATGAGCTCAGGAAAAGCATGGCCACATTCAAGGTGAAAGGAATGGTAAGACAATTCCAGGAAAAGCTGATGAATGGCATGATGAAGAATGGTTATACAAAAGAATATGCAGAACGTATTTTCAAACAACTGGAAGGTTTTGGCAGCTATGGTTTTCCCGAAAGTCATGCGGCTGCATTTGCTAACCTGGTGTATGTTTCTGCGTGGCTAAAATGTCATTATCCCGATGTTTTTGCATTAGGCTTATTAAACAGCCAGCCAATGGGTTTTTATGCACCTGCACAAATTGTAAGAGATGCCATGAACCATGGTGTAGAGTTCAGGCATGTAGATATCAATCACTCTTACTGGGATAATACGATAGAAGAAAAAGTCAACCAATACCATGCGGTACGTCTCGGCTTCAGGCAGATAAAAGGTGTCAAAGCAACAGATATGCAACAGCTTGTTCATGCAAGGGTAAAAACTTTTACTACCATCAACCAGTTGTACGATGCAGGTGTTTCTTTTATGGCGTTGGAGCACCTTGCAGATGCCGATGCTTTCAGGTCAATCGGTTTAGACAGGCGGCAAGCCTTGTGGGAGATCACCGCTTTGTATGACAACCCCCTTGGGTTATTCAAAGGCCAAACCTCAGAAACAAAAACAGAAGCACCGGTGTTATTGCCTGAAATCTCATTGGCGGAACATGTGGTGTACGATTACAGTGTTTTACGGCTGTCGCTAAAAGCCCACCCCGTAAGCTTTTTGAGAAACGCTTTAAAAAAAGAACAGGTGATCTCTTCAAAAGACCTTGCCCAATGCCAGGATGGAGATCTGATAGCCATCGCCGGGCTCGTACTTGTAAGACAAAGACCCGGCACCGCAGGCGGTGTTTGTTTTATCACTATAGAAGATGAAGAAGGTACCGCAAACCTTGTGGTGTTTCGCCAGCTATTCGAACAGCTGTACAGGAAAGAAATTCTGCAGTCAAAGTTGCTGATGGTGCGTGGCAGGGTACAAAAACAAGGTAAGGTCGTACACATCATTGTAAGGCACTGCGAAAACTGGTCAAAACTCTTACGCAGGCTCACCAAAAAAGATATCGATAAAATTTCTGCTCATACACTGTCTCCGAGAGATGAAAAAGACGGTTTCCCGTTCCCTGCAGCAAACAAAAAAACACAGGTGCGGCAGGCATTCCAGGAAGAGCTTTTTCCTGGTGCAAGAAATTTTAAATAACCAAAATCTCATCAAATGCTGACATCATTGTTATGATACCAGCTATGGCTTTTCATGGCATCGCCTGTTGTGTCACTCACTTGTACGTTCGGTTCTTTGTGGCAGCTTTGGGCTGCGGGTACGGTCTGGTTTTATTTACTTTATTTTCCTGCATAAAGGCGGGTATGCGCCGCCGCAATAATGTAAACACCATTTATTTGCCCGCAGCAGGTTGCAAAAGCTTATTTACCTGCAGCCAGTATATAAACGCATCAAACCAGCGGTTGCTTGTTCTGTCAGGGTTTCCAAGCCCAAAGCCATGGCCGCCATTCTGGTACAGGTGAAATTCAACAGGAATACCGGCTTTGTACCATGAGCTTATCACCCCAAACTGTCCGCCAAAAAGAAAGTCATCACTCGCAATGGCACTAAACATTGGGGGTGCATTTTTAGGAACCACTACTTCATTCATGCCGCCATAAATAGGGCCTATAAAAGCAAGTTTCATTTTTTGAGAATGCAGGGTAGCATGCATTGTAAGACCGGCACCCGCAGAAAAGCCGATCATACCTATCCGGGCAGTATCTACGCCCCACTCTTTGGCACGGCTAACGATCATTGCATAAGCAGCTTCGGCATCTGCCAGTTGGTTAGAAAGATCCAACTGCGGCCGTGGTGCAGGTGTTGCCGTTTTTGTGCTGTCCGGCGCAGCCGTTGATGTGCGGGGGCGGTTCATCCACGCAGTAAATTCATCAAGCGATGCAGGTGTTGGGTGCAGCCTGTATTTAAGCACAAAAGCAGCAATGCCTTTATCGGCCAGTGCCTGTGCCACTTCCCAGCCCTCGTTGCCCATAGAGAGCCAGCGAAAACCACCGCCGGGGGCAACAATAACCGCTGTGCCATTTGCCGTACCAGCCTTTGGAAGGAAAGGCGTAAGCGTTGCTTTGCTTATGTTCCTTGCCATCGGGTCTCCCCACTGGCGAAACCAGGATTCAGGAGCGGGCTGATCAGCCACACTACCCGTTCCTAACGGTATCGCGTTTGTTTCGGCTGGTGTTTCCAGCGGGTAAATGGTGCCATCCTGTGCCAGGCCAATCATTGTACGGAGCAATAACAAGGAAGTAAGCAGAAAGGCTTTACGGGTATTAGACAGGCGGTTCATACTTGCAGATTGATTTGTGGTTTGATAAAATAAAAATTAAGCTGGTTCGCAGCCCTAAGTTATACAATCTAACGTTGTACAAATAACTTTTTAAAAGTGGTAGAATAGCTGTGCTGATGTGTAAAAAAGACACACAGGTAACACGATTCAAAAATAAGGGTTTAAATGAGGTGGCCGGCAACAGAACAGGTGGCATCGCCGGTTGTGTCACTCACTTGTACGTTCGGTTGTTTGGGGAGCTGTGGGCTGCGGGTTATTCATCTTCCGGCACATCAACCAAATGTCCATGCAATTGTTTATGCATTAGCTTATTATTGCCGGATAAAATTAAAGACAAGTAACGTGTAAGGCACAGGTCAGAGACCTGCGCCAGTGTTGGGTAGAGCCAAAACTCAAATCCGGAGAAGTCAAAGAAGAAGAGCTAGAACAATACAAATTCACAATTCAACCTCAGGCGATTGTTTACACAGGAACCTGGCATTTTAATAAAGAGAAAGTTTCGTTTAGCAACGACAAAGAAAAGTTAGATGAAAGAATCTGTAATAGGTTGCTTTATTTGGACTTAAAAAAAGCGGTAATTTCTATCCCTGAATAAGCAGCTTTGCAATATGGCGGTTGTTGAATAAGTATTGAACGATTGTAACACTATTAAACTTTAGTAATGAGTTTAAACTGACAGAACACGGAATGCTACCACATCGCAAAGCCTTTAAATGTTATAAGTAATTTTAATGGACGATACAGCAACTAAAATAAGGCAAGTAAGTTTGGACGAAGATCCGGTAAGCAAAATGGTTGACTTGGTTCATCTTTTATCAGCCACTAAAAACCCATTTACAGCCGCCTAAACCCGGCGCAATAAAATTAATATGCAAGACTTCATATTTTACGCAGAAAGGCATGGCATTGAATTATTAAAGGCGGGTTCGTGTCAGTTTTGCGGCGCCCATGTTGAAGGCGGTGTTTTTGAATGCCATGGAAATGCTCATCGTTTGTCAGAGGTGCTGAATTTTAACAATCCGGAACATTATGAAACCCGATTCTTAAGTGTTGATGCTATGGCTTTACAGCACTGCGAATTACACGGCCCCTGGAATAATCATATTCATTTGACCAGATTGTTTCTCATTTTTAATTGCAACATTAGCTGGGACTATTCCAAAACTCCGCAATTGAGCAATATCATTAATAAGTATAAAAAAGACAGATCAGAGTGGTTGACTCCGCCGCCACAACAACAACGAGGAAAAATCACAACTTCGGATATAGTTAAAGTTGTCTCGGTTGATGAAACTATTGTAAAAGTGAGAGAATGGGCAGCGGAAGTCTTTTACGCTTTTAAACCACATCATGCGTTGGTTTCGTCTATCGCGCAAATGTATATGGACAGGTATTATGTATAAAAAATATTCATCAACCTGCGTAAAGCTGTATGCTACTGTTATGTGGTTGGTGTTGCATAACTCACTGAAACCCGGACAGTGCCGGTAATTAGACGCAGCGTGTGATAAGGGTAGGCTGATCAGGCCCTGAACCATGAAAATAGCAGCAAGCACCACCATTCTTCACAATGCTTTTGATCAAAGCTGCATATGATTTATGTGCAGTTTGTTTACCGCAACGCTACAGTCGCCATAAAAAACGGAACGTACAAGTGAGTGACACAACAACCGATGCCATAAAAAATTGTTGCCGGTAATAAATATTCTTTCTCATTTTTTCAATCAGTAACGGCACATGCATACGGTATAAAAACGATTGTTTTTTTGTTGAACACTTATTTTCTCTTCATTACTATATGGATGCATTTCTATAATCTTAAATACTGAAAATCTTCAGAGATGAATGCGTAAGAAACCTGGCAGATGGAACCTGTTGCAGTTATGCCTGTAGCGAAATTTATCATGCTGTACAAGTAAATAAATGCATAGCATACTAATGAAAATATATACACAAAAGCGATGCAGTATAGCGCAGTACTGTTTTGATGGAATGCTGTTTATATTTACACATCGCTTTGGCTTTATAAATTAAACATATGTTCAAATTGTTAGCTGCTGCCATTTTTTGTGTAATGTTTGCCGCGTGTACACCAGGAGATAATAATGATTCATGGGAGATGTATGGCGGCAATTCGAATAACAACCACTATTCTTCGCTATCGCAAATTGATACAAACAATGTAACACAGTTAAAGGTTGCATGGATATATCACACAGGCGATGTAGATACGGCAAATCATTCACAGATACAATGTAATCCTATAACAATCGACGGTGTATTGTATGGCACTTCGCCATTAATGAAACTCTTTGCCATTGATGCTGCAACGGGAAAACAAAAATGGCAATTCAATCCATTTGATTCATTGGCTGGTGATAAAAGAATGTTCTTCATTTTAAATAATTGCCGTGGTATTACGTATTGGAATGATGGTAACGATAAAAGAATATTTTATACAGCAGGTGCTTATTTGTATTGTATTGATGCAGCAAATGGCAAACCTGTTGCATCGTTTGGTGACAAAGGAAAAATTGATTTGCATGATGGCCTGGACCGCGATGTAAAAGATTTATTTATAACAGCTACTGCACCCGGGGTTATATATAAAGGGTTATTGATAATGGGAAGTCGTGTAAATGAGGGCGCTGCAGCCGCACCGGGACATATACGTGCCTTTGATGCGAAAACGGGCAAACAAAAATGGATATTTCATACCATACCACATCCCGGCGAATTAGGCTATGATAGCTGGGAAGACACAGCAGCCTATAAACACATTGGCGGGGCTAATGCATGGAGCGGTTTAACGCTGGATAAGGAACGTGGAATTGTATTTGCTCCAACAGGCTCAGCCTCGTTTGATTTTTATGGCGGTAAACGCCGGGGTGATAATTTATTCGCTAATACATTGCTGGCTTTAGATGCGGCTACAGGCAAACGCATCTGGCATTTTCAAACTATACATCATGACTTATGGGATCATGATTTATCGTCGCCGCCGGCATTGGTTACAATTAATAAAGATGGGAAGAAAACAGATGCAGTTGCCCTTACCACAAAAACAGGTTTTATATATGTATTCGAAAGGGAAACCGGCACGCCTGTTTACCCGGTAGAAGAAAAACCGGTGCCGCATGAAAGTGAGCTGGCAGGGGAATACCTGTCACCCACGCAACCTTATTCAACAGGAATAAAACCTTTCGTTAGACAACTTATTACAGAAAATGACTTAAATATATTGTTGCCTGACAGTTCTTATGCTGAGGTGAAAAAACGCTGGCAGGGTTATAGGAAAGGCAATATGTTTGAACCGCTCTCAGAACAAGGAACAATTGTGGTACCTGGTTTGGATGGTGGTGCAGAATGGGGAGGGCCTTCTTACGATCCAACTACGGGAATTTTATATATAAATGCAAACGAAATGGTGAATGTGTTGCAGATGGTTAAATTAAAAGACAGCGTAACAAACGATGAAACTTTCCTTACCGCAGGAAATCGTTTGTATAAAACAAATTGCATGAGCTGCCATGGGCCTGAAAGGCAAGGTGGCGGTAATTATCCATCGTTGATTGATATAAGGAAAAAATACAGTGAGCAGCAATTCATACAACTTATTTCAACAGGCAGAAGGATGATGCCGGCTTTTACACAGTTGAATGAAGCAGAAAAGCAGGCTATCGCATCTTATGTTTTAGAAAATCAAACGGCGCAGCAAAAGAAATTTGTTGATACTGGAAAGCCTGTTGACCCTTACTTAAAAATGCCTTATGCTGTTACCGGTTATAATTTGTTTCTATCGAAGGATGGGTTACCTGCAATCTCGCCGCCTTACGGAACATTGTCAGCAATTGATTTAAACACCGGTGAGTATGTTTGGCGCGATACGCTGGGCGATTATCCATACTTCGCTGCTAAAGGTTTGCATACGGGCTCTGAAAATTATGGCGGTTCTGTCATTACAAAAGGCGGCCTGTTACTTATTGCGGCAACAAGAGATGGGCACCTGCGTGCATTCAACAAACGAACAGGTCAATTATTGTGGGAATACCTATTGCCTGCAGCAGCCTTTGCCACGCCTGCAACATATGAAGTGGATGGTAAACAATATATTGTTATTGCATGTGGCGGAGGAAAGATGAAAACGACATCAAACGATACATATATCGCATTTGCATTGCCTGACTAGTTGAAGTGCAGACAATGATGAATGATAGTGAAACCGCAACGAAAAGATGCCATAAAAAACTACAGTACAAGTGAGTGACACAACGAAGCTAAAAAATTGTACTGTAGCTGGCAACATAAGTGTACTAATCTTTTTTGATTAGCTTATATGTTCTCATAATAACATCCTGCAAAGGCGGCAGATCATCTGTTGGTTTGTCTAAATAAAAATAAGCGCATGATGAAACGTCATCGCTGCGATAAAAAATTATATAACCTTCTGGCAGAGTTGTGTCGTTTAAATTTACTGTATAACCCGGTTTGTATAATGGTTTCGGAGCGCCATGCTGGTCATCAATCGTTGCGGGAATTAAAGGAACTCCTTTTGCCTGTAACGCAGCAACCAGTTCTTTTTTATTGCTGCCCATTTCGGGCAATACAACTTTTATATCCCGCCTGAAAAATATTGGATCGGGTATATGATAGCGGTAAAAACACCAGCCATTATCATTGTTTCTGCTGGCATATAAAGATCCTGCATAATCATTGTAAAATTCGCCCTGGCCCCAACCTGTGCCAATATAATCTTCTGTGCCTGTGCCTGATAGCGTTGGATAATTGGTATCACCATCCAAATATATTTTCACTTCACCTTCGCCCCACCAATGATTTTCATAAACCGGGTTTGCAAGAACGCCAACATTCACACCGAGAAACCTTCCCTTACCTTTTACCTTTGGTAACAATTTAAAGTCTTCAGCCAACTTTGTGGCAGTGTCGCGATGCCAGTATGCATGAAAATATAAATTATCATTTCGCCAGGGCGTTTGTTGAAAATTTATATCATAAAAAATATGCGTAAGTCTTTTATCACTTTCATTTTTTATTTGAATGCGTGCTGCAGTTTTAAACGGCATTGGAATATAGCAGATAAAAGAACGTCCTTCAGGATTTACAAACAGTGCGTTATGAAATGCTGTTGTTTTGCCTAAACCGATACCGAAAAAATCGCCGAAAGGCACACTTACAGCGGGTTTGGAAGCGTCATCCCAAAACATTTCCAGCTTTAGTGACCGCAGCATTTCGGGTGAACGGTCATCGATGGTTATCCAGATTCTGTTAATTATACCTGCACTTTTTGTGTTTAATAAAACTTTTGTTTCACCCGCATTTATTTCATCTGAAGGGTGACCTTTTGCACCATAATTTTCAGTTGCTGCTTTACCTTTTGCTGCTGTCGGATTTTCGAAACTTGCCCATCGTGGTGTTGATGTGCTGTCAAATTGAAACAGGCTTTTTGCAGAAGGGATTTGAGCTTTTGCTACATAACACACAAATATTAATGACAGGAATGCAACAGTTCTTTTCATCAGCTTTCGTTAATGCATGCAATATAATTTTTAAACTATCAACTCTTTGCAGTACAGTGCATCACACTTTCGTTGTATTTATGTGTACCTATGTTTTTTTAGATGATATGCCGATGAGTTTACGTGCCATTCCTTGTTTATTGATGAGCTGTTTTTTGTGTGATGTAAGTCTGCATGCGCAGGATGTTTTATGGTACACAAAACCTGCCATCAATTTTAATGAAGCACTACCTGTTGGTAATGGAAGAATGGGCGGTATGATGTATGGCCGTGTACAACAGGATTATATTTCTTTGAACAATGCGACTTTATGGAGTGGCGATCCTGATATACAATGGAACAACCCCGGCGCAAAACACTACCTGTCTTTGGTTCGGGAAGCAGCATTGAAAGGTGAATATAAAAAAGCGGATAGCTTATGCCGTTTTATGCAGGGCCCATACACAGAAAGTTATATGCCGATGGCAGACCTGTTTATTGACTATAGAAATATCTCAGATTCACTTGACTACAAACGATCATTAAACCTTGACAGTGCTATTGCGACAACAAGTTTTACCAGCAACAACATTCACTACAAACGAACTGCGTTTACAAGTTTTCCCGATAGTGTTATGGTCCTGAGAATCGAAGCGGATAAGAAAGGTTTTATCAGTTTTGATATTCATCTTTCAAGCAAGCTGCATCATGTTGTTTCAACTGTCAGCAGCAATATCATTCTTTTAAAAGGAAGAGCGCCGGCACATGTTGAACCAAATTATTTATGGCGCATTCAGGGTGATTCAGCTATTCAATATGCAAAGGATTCAGGCAGGGGAATGACATTTGGAGTTTGTTTGAAGGTTTTGAATGAAGGCGGCACAATCACTGCTGATGACAGATCAGTGCATGTCTCAAATGCAGATGCGGTAACGGTTTTAATAACATCAGCAACAAGCTTCAACGGCTTTAATACATCTCCCGTTTTTAATGGAAAAAATGCTTTATTGCTTACTGAGAATGATATGAAAAGAGCTTCATCCATATCATATGCAACGTTATTGACAAATCATATTGCAGATTATAAACCTTTATACCAAAGGGTGCATTATGATTTCGGTTCAGCATCGAAAACTAAGCTTCCAACAGATGAACGCCTTAAAAAAATGCCGGAACAATTTGATGCAAATCTGTTGGCGCTAATTTGTCAGTACGGACGATATATTTTGATTGCAAGCTCCAGACCCGGTGGACAACCATCAAATTTAAAGGGTTTGTGGAATGAAAAACTGCGGCCTGAATACAGCAGCAACTGGTGTATTGATCATGATGCGCAAATGAGTTATTATCCTGTTGAAACAAACAATCTTTCAGAATTGCATCAACCGTTTTTGCGACTTATTGAAGAACTTTCAGAAAACGGGTATCAAACAGCAAGGCTCAATTATGGGATGCATGGTTGGGTGGCGCATCACAACACAGATATTTGGCGAAAGTCTTCGCCGGTTGGTAAATTTGGTGAAGGAAACCCACATTGGGCTAACTGGAACATGAGCGGCGCATGGTTATGCGAACATTATTTTGAGCATTATCGTTTTACGCTCGATACAAATTTCTTGCGTGCACAAGCATATCCAATAATGGAAGGGGCAGCGCAGTTTTATCTGGACTGGCTTATACCAGACAGTACGGGAAAACAGCTTATCAGTGTTCCGTCTTTTTCACCAGAAAATACTTTTATAACTAAGCAAGGTGATACCGCGCAAACAAGTGTAAACAGCACTTGCGATATTGAACTGATGAAAGATTTATTTCACAACATCATTCAGGCAGCGAAGGTTTTAAATATACAAGATGCTTTTGTTGACAGTGTTCAATATGCGTACGGGAAGCTCGCCCCTTATCCGGTTGGTGAGCATGGAAATTTATTAGAATGGTCGCATGACTGGCAGCCGGCTGACCCGGCACACAGGCATCTGTCGCATATGTATGCAGTGTTTCCGGGTTCGGAAATATCACCATTGACAACACCACAACTTGCGGTTGCGGCAAAAAAAGCGTTAAATCTTCGTGCTACAACAAATGGCAGTTGGGGATTTGCTTGGAAGGCTGCCTGCCGGGCTCGTTTGTATGAAGGCGACAGCGCTATGCAAAGCTTGCAATATCAATTACGTTATGTAAACCCACAGGCTACAACGCCTGTAAATAACCTCGGCTTGTATCCAAATTTGTTCAACAGCGAGGTGCCCGGCGTTATTTTAAATGGCAACACATGCATCACGGCTGCGGTTACGGAAATGTTGTTGCAATCGCAAACAGGCATCATCGATTTGTTGCCGGCTTTGCCAAAAAATTTACCGGAAGGTTCAGTAAAAGGGCTGATGGCGCGGGGAGGCTTTATCGTCAATATTACATGGCACGATCATCGGCTTATCACAGCCAGTTTAACGGCTAAACAAAATACTTCCTGCAACATCAGGCTAAAGGATCATTATTCCATATTTTTAAACAACCAATCAATCGCGCTGAAACGCAAAGGTGACGATGTCTATTCCTTTCAGGCTAAGGCTGGTAATACCTACGTCCTCCGTAAATAAGCTAAGCTGTTTTTACCAATACTGGCACACAGTTGTAGCAAGTAATAATTTTGTTCGCTGATTTCATTAAGGCGGGCGTCTTTATTTTTTACCGGTGCATGGCCTGCGGCCGCTGCCTGAACAATACTTATTAGCATAAATCAGTAAGTGTATAAAAGTTAGCCGCTTTTCGGTCGGTAGATACCGATACAATTGATAATTTGCCTTAGCATATTATTTTATTTTTAAGAATAAAAATAAAATCAGGTCGTTCATTCAAATTTGAAGTGCAGGCAATGAGGAACGGTAATGAAAATGCAACGCTACAGTCGCCATAAAAAACCGAACGTACAAGTGAGTGACACAACAGCCGATGCCATAAAAAACTACATTTGATACAATAAATACATACAGTTTTCAGGCAGGTAAATGCTACCCCTGAAACAACCATAGCACAACACCTGCCCGTCATAAGGGCACTACTAAAAACACCTTTTAAAAGCATGAGAATAATTTTGACTTTCATCTTTTTTTTGCTGGTACCGGGTTTAAACGCTCAGACAAATACCTATTTGGCAGACTTAACCGCATTGAGGGCGATCATTGAAAAAACAGCATCATTCAGGGCCCAGGTGAAAGGCGATAAGCTGACCGCGTACAATGACCTGTATCATCGCCTGCTATCAGACAGCTCAATGAAACCCGACAGCTACGAATACTTTTACAACCTGGCACAACTGGTCTTTCCGCTTCGGGACAATCACCTCGGTTTTTACCAGCTTCCGGATTACCAGCATTTGAGCACAACTGAAAGTATAGACAGTTTTGTTGCCACAAAAGAATTGCCTGCTTATCCTGCGTGTAAAATCAACCTTGATTCTTTAAAAGCAAACCTTGCCACCAGGCCTGCAGACGCTATAGAAGGAATTTATTACTACGACAAATTTTACACGGTTGGTCTTTTTAAAAGTGAAGCGCACAAATACGTTGGCGTTGTGTTGGATTCTGATATTAGCCTGTGGAAAAAAGGCCAGGTTGCCATTCATCTTTATGAGTTTGGCCCCAATCTTTACAAAGCAATTTATGGCCATCCTAAGTTTAAATTTTTTATGCTTCAGCCGGTAGAAAAATACCAAAACCAGTCTTTGATAAACGCCAGCTTTTATGGCTCCTATTCCCAAAGTGTCTATACAAAACAACTTACACAAACAGACTATGTAAGGCTGCCAAAAACGGCGTCCAAATTTGCACTTAAAAATCTGCAGGATGATGTGCAATATTTATTGATCCAAACCTTCCAGGCCAATCATGCCACTGCAGCGGTATCTCAAGAGTTTTACGATTCAGTAAAAACCTTGCTCAAAGCGCCGCACCTGGTTGTAGACCTGCGAAATAATGAAGGTGGTGCGGAAAAGGAAATGAAAAAATATCTGCGCCTTTTGCAGCAGTATGTCAACAACGGGCACCTGTATGTGCTTGTAAACAACGGCACTTTAAGCCAGGCAGAGATTTTTACGCTGGAATTGAAAAAGCTGGCAAACGTAACCACCGTTGGTCAGCAAACAAAGGGCATGCTGGCCTATGGCAGCAACTACGGCAAAAGAGAAAAACTGCCGAGCGGAAAGTTTGAGCTATATCTCACTGATATGAATAATGGCGCCACACTTTTGCAGTATGAAGATTATGGCATACAGCCAGACATCTTGTTACAAAACGACAAAGATTGGCTTGACCAGGTATTGGAGATCATACGCGGAAAGTAAACAGGAAAGTTGGAACCAGGTAGCCGGCAGCAGAACAGGTGGCATCGTCCCTTGTGTCACTCACTTGTACGTTCGGTCGTTTGTGGAGCTGTGGGATTCGGGTTATTCATCTTCCGGCGCATCAACCAAATGCCCATTCGATTATTTATGCATTAGCTTATTATTGACGGATAAAAATTAAAGGTAGTAACGCTTAAGGCACAGGTCAGAGACCTGCGCCAGTGTGGTAGCTTATCATTGTGTGTGATCACAATATTATCTCACTGTTCTACCTAAGCAAGATTGTAACTCCTTCAACCGCAAAAAAGCCTGTAATACCAAACAATTAATTATTACTTTTTATAAATTTAATACTGGTTTGTTTGCCATCAATAGTAACAACTGCAGCGTACAATCCGGCAGCTAAAGTGCTTACGTTTAATCTTTTTTGATGAACACCCGCTGCAAATCCGGCAATACTGCTTTGCACGAGTTTTCCGTTTGCTGAAAATACCTGGAAGCTTACTGTACCAGTTTTGACGGTTGTAAAAGAAACAGTGGCGAACTGCTGTACAGGGTTAGGATATAATTTTACAGTTGGTTGTTGTAATAAGGTGGCAGCATTGGTTGTTGTGTTTGCTGCTATAGCGGAACCACCAATACACTCAATATGCTGGTTGGCAAAATTCGTAGCAGTAAAAGTTATATCTGTAATGTTTATACTGTCTTCCGCCAGCTCTGTGTAAGCAGCATCAGTTACATATATTTTTAACTGGGTTTTTGTTGTGTCAACATATGGTAAGCTATACAATGGGCAAATGCGGCCGAGACTATCATACTGCTGCGCCAGGATTTTAATTGTTTGAGTAGAGCTGGGATGAACGTTTAGAAAACCACCTTTTTTGTTAAGGTAGAAATGTTGATCATCATGACTAAGTCTTTTGCCAAACAACTTTTTGCTTTGTGCATAAGACTGAAGGGAGTAGATATTATCCGGGAGTATATCTGCCATGGCACTATCTGTGCCATTGTTTAACACAAATGAATAGTAATTGGAACCATTAAAATCATAGTTGCCAATAAACCTGAATTTATTGTTCTGCTCAAGAAGTTCACTTGGCCACATAGATTCATAATTTGCCGTTCCAAACCGGGACGTTTTTATTTGTTTGAAAGAGTTGATTTTGCCATTCTTATTCAGGATCATTAAAGTAGGCCATGTTTGAAAAACAGGTGGGGCAATCTTACTATATTTACCGGCTATGGCATAATTACCTGACGATGTGTAAACAATTAACCGGGTATCAAAATAATCTGCGGCAGCGTTTGCCACAGATACTGTTTTTTGCCACGTTACGTTAAGTGTGCTGTCTAAATGGAGTACCGAAATAATGGTAGGGGTACCTGAGGTTTGCTGTGCATCATATGCTATGGCAAAACCACCGGCACTATCCTGCGTTATACCTGCTGTATATCTAATTGTATAATTACTGCTTTCTATTTTTTTTGCCTGCAAAATATTGCCTCTTTTATCTAGTTGTATTAAAAGAACAGAACTGCCAAATGTATTGTCTGCATTCATGTTCTGTGCCAGCACCATAATCTCTTTATTCTTTGTAATAAAACATTTTATGTTCCCCAGAAGGAGTGATGTCTCATACTGCTTTGACCATTGCAGGGTACCATTTTTATCTATAAGATTTAAAATTAAATTACTTAATCCACCGCTAGCCGGGGCCACTCTGCCGGCTATAAGAATAGTCTCGTTACCATCTACACTTATGGAGTGTACATCTTCCCTGTTATTAGTCGTACTAAAGCGTTCATCGAAAGTTGATTGGGAAAATATTGCATAATTATACAGCAGGAAGAAGAGCACTAATATTTTTTTCATGACGACGGATTTGTTGTTGAAAATTTTGTAATGCAAAAGAAATGTTATTTTAAATGATTGCAAGCTACATATTGATGTAGATGTACTTGTTTAGCAGTGTATAAACCTTCCGTCTCCGCAGCGTATCCCGAAAGAGACGCTGCGGTATACAGACAGATGACGCATAACCTGTATCCTTAAAACTAACCGTGCATTTTACAAAACACTCTCATCCTTTTATTCAATGAAGAAATTCGATGAAACCGCAACGAAAAGATGCCATAAAAAACTGCCGTACAAGTGAGTGACACAAGGGACGATGCCATGAAAGCAATTGCTCGTTACAAAGTCTTTAACCAGTTTTGTTGCACTATTTTTTTTTCAAAATACTGTCTTTGTAATGCAATTATTAAGTATCAGACGCATTACCTGCTGTAGGTGTTGGTAAAAGCTTTTTATGATGCATAAGCTATAGATAATTCGTCAGCTTTTTGCTTCCAGCAAAGCCAATAATTTCTTCGCTGCTTCTTCGCTGCTGGCAGGGTTTTGCCCTGTAATGAGCATACCATCTTCTACTACGTACACACTCCAGTCATTACCGCTGGAATAGTTGCCCCCTTTTGCTTTTAATTCATCTTCCAACAGGTAAGGAACCACATTTGTAAGCTGCACCCCTTCTTCTTCGCTGTTGGTAAAGCCGGTTACTTTTTTTCCTTTCACCAGCGGTTCACCCTTTTCATTTTTAACATTCAGTAAGGCAGCCGGCGCATGGCACACTGCTGCTAATGGTTTTCCTGCAGCCCAAAAGTTTTGTATCAGTGTTATTGAATGTTTGTCATCGTATAAATCCCACATAGGACCATGCCCTCCGGGGTAAAAAACAGCGTCAAAATCTGCGGCACTCACATCGGCCAGTTTTTTGGTATGTGCCAGTTTTTCCTGTAATGCCGCATCTGCATAAAAGCGTTTGGTAGCTGCTGTTTGCGCATCTGGTGCTTCACTTTTAGGATCAACAGGTGGCTGGCCTCCCATGGGTGAGGCAATGGTAACGTTTACGCCTTTGTCTGAGATTACGTAGTAAGGAGCGGCGAACTCTTCTACCCAAAAGCCGGTCTTCTTGCCGGTATTGCCCAATGCACTGTGTGAGGTAAGTACAAATAAAACGTTCATGATTTTGTTTTTATGGTTAACAACAAAGAAGGTTAGCGCGTACTGTATGGGTTTTTATCAGGCTTCTACCAGCATTTTGCCGGTATTGTTTCCCTTAAATAAGCCGAGTAATGCCTTTGGCAGGTTTTCAAAACCGTGCTCAATCGTTTCGTGGGCTTTTAATTTTCCTTCTTTTACCCACTTTGCCAGGTGTTCAATGCCCTCCTGAAATTGTGCCTGGAATTGCCCGATGATAAATCCCTGCATCAACACACTCCTGGTAAGCAACATTGGCTGCAATCTTGGCCCAACGGGTATTTCCGTAGTATTGTACAAAGCGATTTGCCCGCATAACGGTATCCTCGCATAAAAGTTAATGTTATTGATCACTGCATCTGAAATCTCACCTCCTACATTGTCGAAGTAAACATCAACACCGTTTGGGCAAGCATCTGCAATGGCTTTGGTAATATCGTGTGTGGTGTTGTAGTTAATCGCCTTATCAAAGCCAAACTCAGTAATCAGCAGTTGTACTTTTTCTTCCGATCCTGCTATGCCTACTACATGGCATCCCTGGATTTTAGCAATCTGGCCTACAACAGCGCCCACCGCACCTGCTGCGCCGGAGACAACGACTGTTTCCCCGGCTTTGGGTTTACCGATATGCATTAATCCGAAGTAGGCCGTCAGGCCGGTCATGCCCAGTATACCCAGGTAATAGCTGGCAGGAGCCAGGCTTGCATCAATCTTCCTGGCTTCTTTTTCATTGACAATAAAATCTCTGCGCCAGGGAAAATTACCCACTACCACATCTCCCGGTTGATGCAGTTCAGATTTACTCTCCACAACTTTACCAATAACACCGCCATATATGGGTTGGTCTATTTCGAAAGGCGGAGCGTAAGATTTGGCGTCATTCATCCTGCCACGCATATAAGGATCAACGGAATAGTACAGGCCTTTTAACAGTATCTCACCATCATTTATTTGCGGAAGATCTACTTGCTCCATTCTAAAATTATCGGTTACAGGTAAACCTTTTGGCCTGGATGCCAGTACGATTTGTGCTGTTGTCATTGGTTAGATGTTGTGTGGCAAACAATACATGTGCAGAGCCGGATATAATGACCGGTTACATAGGTGTTTTGTTCGTCGGTTTTATACTTTTAATGATAGCACAAACAACCTAATGCAAAAATTGTTGCATGGCAAAATGTGCTGCATGAGATATATTTTTTGCATTGTATGTAGCCGGCATTATATCGCTGTGCAGCTTTGGTTGTGTCACTCACTTGTACGTTCGGTTGTTGGGGGAGCTGTGGCGTTGCGGGTTATCCGGCTTACTAGTAATCAATTATGTATGTGTTCAATTGTTTATCATGGTATAACCTCCGGATAAAAATTACAGGTAAGCAACGCTTATGCACAGGTCAGAAACCTGCGCCTGCATGGATTCGCCCGAAGATTTAATGCCATATAAACAATTGTGCAAAGCATATTTGAATGCATAAAGTTTCAAAAAAAACAATATTTTTATGGTATTCAACCCTTGCTGCAAACCCTGTGAGTGAGTTGGCGGCGCATTATCATCTATGAGTATTTCCCATTCTTTGATCAGCTACGAAGGAAAAAAGCGCATTCTGGTAAGCTTTCCACCTAACCGGCATTTAAACGGGCTCATGAAAATGGTACCAGGAGCCCGGTGGAGCAATACACTAAAAGGCTGGCATATACCCGATACTACAGACAACAGGAAAAAGTGCAAACTGGCCGCTACAGATATAACCACTACAGAAACATCGGTTTCAACACAGCAAACTGTTTTACCGGTTCAAAACAGTAGTAATAACCAGGAGGAAATGCAAAAATTTTTGCAGTGCCTTACTCTAAAAGCCTATAGTAAATCTACCATAAAAACTTATCGCAATGAATTTGCACAACTACTGCATCTGTTAAAAGATAAGCCGGTACAGGATTTAGCACCACATCACCTGCAAAAGTATTTCCTCTACTGCCTGAAACAGGGCATGAAAGAAAATACATTACATAGCCGGATGAATGCTTTGAAGTTCTACTATGAGCAGGTGTTGCACAGGCACACCATGTTTTTTGACATACCAAGACCAAAGAAACCATTGCAACTGCCCAAAGTATTAAATGAAGATGAACTGGCAGGTATGTTCAGGGCATTACCAAATCTTAAACACAAAGCATTGTTGTTTACTGTTTACAGCGCCGGGTTAAGGGTTAGTGAGGTAGTCAATCTCAAACTCCGTCATATAGATAGTGGCAGGATGCAGGTACTCATTGAAAATGCCAAAGGTAAAAAAGACAGGTATGTGCCCCTGAGCCCCGTGTTACTGGATATACTCAGAAGCTATATAAAGCAGTATAAAACAAAGCCAAAAATATATCTTTTCGAATCAGAACAAACGGGTGAGCCATACCCGACGCGAACAGTACAAAAGATATTCCAGATGGCAAAGCATAAAGCGGGTATCAGCAAACACGCAGGCATACATGTGTGTTGAGGCATAGTTTTGCAACCCATTTGCTTGAAAAAGGGATTGATATTAAATACATCAAGGATTTGTTAGGTCATTTTAATATTAAAACCACTGAGCGATATTTACATGTACGTAAAGACAAGCTGATAAATATTATAAGCCCTTTAGATGACCTCTGGCAGAAAGGTAAGATAGCATGGTAAATTGTATTTGCGCCACTACAATGTAAAAAGGCGAACACTAACATATTGATTGCCAATAGCTCTTTTTTTGAGTTATTTGTTGGAGTGGCGTATATTTAAGTGTTAGCGGTAATTTTTTCGGCCACCGTATGTAATCCGCCAATCCATTTCATCATGACATAAAACAGAAATGACAAAGTGTTTTACAGTTCTCCTATTTACTCTTATCTTGACATTTTTCACCCTTGATACATTTGCTAGTCCACAATCACCGGATTACATTATTTACAAAGGAGACACTCTTGCGACATATACTTTAATTCTTGAACAGTATTTCCATTTACAGGCCAAGGAAGATCAGGGAAAATTGTTTGGACTAAGTTTCCGTGATGGGGCAACTTTTAATTGCTGGCGTGGATATCAAGCTATCTACAAAATTGAAAATGATAGCCTTTTTCTGGTTGCCGTAATATCTTGCGGTGAACGACGAAATGGAAAAATTGATAAAGTCGCATCTGCTGACAAAATGAAATCAATCTTCAAAGATAAATTTCTTAATGACAGAGTTTACATTGACTGGTTTTCGGGCGACATGAAATTTCCATTGACTAATAAAGTGTTACGATGGGATGGAGTTTTTTATAGAATTTACGAAAAAGAAACAGTGATTGACATTGCCTATGGCAAGGTTTTAAAAATGGAGAATGTGGACAATTATATTCACATTCCGAAAGCGATTGACAGAAAAAGTAAGGACAAGATATCAGACATCTTGTTCAAGAAAATAAAAAAAGCTAAATGGATAAATGTTGACAGCATTGATTGTTCTGAAAAGTATTTGGTAACAATTGGTAATGACGGAAAAGTATCAAAGGTAACTATGCTTGCATACGAATCACAGGACTCAATTGATAAATACTGGGAAAGAAACGAATACGACTATTGCATTAATTCAGTATTTAGCTCATTAAAGAAATTACAATTTGATATATTAAAGGATAAAGGGAAACCGATTTCTGAAGACATTTATATTGAAATTTGGTTCGACGAGAAAAAAGGAAAGATTGAAAATTGGACACACTAATAAAACTACCGCTAACAAAAGGTTTTGTGCAATTGGGGCAGGACATTGAAGCAATCATCGGCAGTTCATATCCAAGCTTCATATTCGGCGGACGTAATTCTGCCGGGCAGTAGTTCTAAACTTCGGCTTTTAGTTATAAATTTAGCTTCAGTTCCGGGCGGACAGTTGGTTAATTCCCCAACTGCACAAAGCCTCGAACGTTGCCTGCAAGCGTATCGAACACCCGACGAACATTAAACAGAGAATCTGCAAATGGACATTAGACAATAGTTTTGCGAACAGGCGACACAAAAAGACTTGCCGACTTTTATAGTTTGTTTGGGCTGATTTTTGAATTTCATAAACACGGAAACTCCCCATTTCATTATTCAGCTAAAATTGGCCAAACGGTTTTGGAAATTTATCCGTTGACAAAAAGCCAAAAAGAGGCAGACAAAAATTTACGATTAGGGTTTGGTATTGACAATTTTGACCAGACAGTTTTGAGTTTAAAAGAATTAAAAGTTTCATTTTCATTGGAACCGACACAAACTGACTTCGGGTTTATGGCTATTATTTCTGATCCAGACGAACGAAAAATAGAACTTTACAAAAAGTAGTTTATGCAGAGCCGAATAATGTATATAGAATATAAAGGCGACGGATTAACAGGCGAAGCAAGAATTGGTAGAGTTACATTTTCAAAGACAGGAAAGTCTGTTCATTATAACGGCAAGACATTTCAGACGTTAAGTGGAACTGGATTTAAAGCGAATTATTTTGACGTGGATACTGGAGAACACTATTGGATTTCTGGATGTAAGAACAATGGAGGCGACAGACTTTATGGGGAGAGAACTCCTATTTACATTGACGAAGATGTTAGAGTTGAATACTGGACAGAAATTCGTAACCTACCAAGTTTAGTAAACACAAAAATTATTAATGGCAGGAAATAGAAAGGCTTCAAGACAAACGCCAGCAGGCAACATGGGGTTTTCTGCTATGCTGGCTGAAGAATATATACTGATCGTCCCGTTCGCTTATCAGCGGCAGCCCAGGCTGAACGAATAAAGCCGAGCAACAGAATATAACATCAACTGCACTAACTTTACTCAGCAGCGGTTCGGGGCTGACGAATCACGGAATATCAGCACAGCAGAAAGCCCTGGACGTTGGCTGCAACCAGACAGACACACTCTAATGAAAATAACTTTTCACATAATAATTCTGTTTTTCTCTTTGACAAGTTGCGGCATTTTAACCTCCGACAAAAAAACTGTTTGCAATTGTTGCGACCAAAGCTTTACAAATTTAGACAGCGCAATAAATTGTCTTATTAAAACACCTGACATGAAAACATCTGCGGAGCAAAGACATTTTCTCTTTGCTTTTGTAAGTAAAGATGTAAAAAAGTACCAAGAATTAGGCTGGAAGATCATCGATGACAAAGACATTGTTAGTATTGCCAAAGAAAGGTATCTTTTAATAATCCAAGACATTAATCAAATTGCATTTCCAAAACAATTGGACGCTTCAGTGTTACTTGAAAAAATTAAAGGCCGAAAAAATGAACCGTATTTTATAATTGCAAATCAAGCACTATATCCTTTTTCTGACTGGACAATTGCTGAAAATAAAGACATTATTATCGAAAGACTTGAAGTTGGAATTGGGCCGTAAAAACAGCCCACATAAAACCTGGCAGCAGCCAACAAAAGGTTTTGTGCAATTGGGGCGGGACATTGCAGCAATCATCGGCAGTGTATATCCAGGCTTTGGTTTCGGCGGACGTAATTCTACCAAGCAGTAGTTCTAAACTTCGGCTTTTAGTTATAAATTTAGCTTCAGTTCCGGGCGGACAGTTGGTCAATTCCCCAACTGCACAGAGCCTCGAACGTTATATGCCATTATGAAACTCACTACAACCTTGACACTTCTTTTTTTATTGTTCAACTTTAACTTAGCTGTAGCGCAAGACTCAACATTCTCAAAGCATGACTTTAATTTTTACGTTGATGACGTAAAAAAATCAATAAATAATGTTGAGATATCAATTATCATAGCTGGCGACACAATCAAAGCTAATAAAGTAGGAAACTTCTTTTATTTCCCACTCATTGACACGACAAAGAATTTTGACTTAGAAGTTAAAGCAAACAATATTACTTTTCTGGGACAGGGCTATAAAGCTTGGATATTAAATCGGGGGACGAGAATTGTTCTTGGCAAGCTAACAATATTGAAAAAATTATTGTCAGTAGCTGCTTACAATGGTATGACTAAAAATGATGAAGGTTGGGAATGGTATTCAAAAAGATTTTTTGTACTTGACCATGCTTACACACTTGACATAGATAATCGAGACAAGATAAAAGAGTTGCAGTTTTTAATCATTAATCCAAACAATAGCAATAGTCTTGTAACGACACAGAAAATAATAAAATGACGAAAACGGCATATAACAGGCGGTTTGGCAATATGGCGGGGCGACGAATATATTTTCAGCTTTTTGTTCGCTAATCGGCTTCAGTTCCAGCCGACGAATAACACCCGGCAATAAAATAAACAATGAACTTTTAGTTATAAATTTAGCTACGGTAACGGGCTGACGATTTTCAAATGCCGCCACATCGCCAAGCCGTGGCCGTTGGTAGCAATTGTAAACAGAAATCGTGACACCGAAACAAATTGAAAGAGCAAAGAAAAAAATCGCTGACATTAAGCGGACACTTTCTTCAGAGAAAAGAAAGTTTGGCTGTTATGACGACAGCCGTGGACTTCGTTACTTGCCGACAAAATATTTCATTCAGTTGGGGGACTATACCGATGGTTTGACATACCTCAAGTGGTTCGACAAAAATTTTCCAGACGATGCCGGGTTTCCAGAGTTTTTATTTGAACAAACAATTATTTTTTTCAAGTGTGGTAAGTTAAATATAGCAGAACAAAAAGCCTTTCAAACTTTTTGCTCTAACCCCTACTGGTTTGACAAATTCTTCGGCAGACACATATCACCGCATGACATGTGGCATAGTTCCAGCCTGACAAGGCCGGAATATACAGACGCTCTCGATTATTCAAGTTCTCAGCCAGATCTATCCGATTTTGCTGTGTGGCTTGACTCATTCAGCTCGACCGACGATTTTATTAATCGCAGTAACAAGTACGTTGACATTTACAAGCGTCTGAAAACAGAGACTGATAAAGAAATGCGGCACTACTTGGTGCGACAATCTTTTCAGTTAGAGCAAGGGGAGTAACGATGCACAACTGCTACCAACAAGGGGTTTGGCAAAATGCGGGCTAACGGAACTTTTTCTTCAACTGCATTTTTTCAATTAAGCTTTTGCACCGGCTGACCGAACGCTATTAAACAAAAATCTATAACTTGAAGAATTAAACATTAATCAAATTCAGTAAGCCAGGCAGACGGAACGCAGATGTCCCGCACTTCGCCAAGCCCTGACCGTTGGCGGTAATTTTAATGAACACCCTAAACATTGAGGCAGATTAAACCATTTAGTGATACACGGCTCGACAATATGTGTTCCTATTGCGGAGAAAGCCCTGATACCCGAGACCATGTTCCTTCTCGGATTTTACTTGAAGAGCCGTATCCAGAGAACTTGCCAGTTGTACCATGTTGCGACAAATGCAATCAAGGCTTTTCATTAGACGAAGAGTATATAGCTTGCCTGCTGGAATGTGTATTATGTGGAACCACAGACATTGAAAAACTTCAAAGGAAAAAAATCAAGCGAATATTACAAAACAAAGAACCCCTTAGACAAAAGATATTGCAATCGAAAGTAGAAATCGAAGGGCAAGTAGCTTTTAATATTGAGGCTGATAGAATGCAAAATGTGTTAATAAAACTAGCAAAGGGACATGCCAAATATGAAAATAGCGAACCAGTTTTTGAAGAACCTATGAGTATCGGATTCAAACCCCTGCTAACAATGACACAGAATGAAATTGACACCTTTTTAGCCGGTACTGAAATAACCAAAACACCTGAAGTTGGAAGCAGAGCTATGCAAAACTTTTTAATTGACAGCAACAATAATACTTACTCGCATTGGACAATCGTACAACCTGAGATTTATAGTTATTCTGTTTCGATTACTCCTAGTAGACTTTCGGTAAAAATTATTCTATGGAATTATCTTGCAGCGGAAGTTATATGGTAATCAATAATTGAAATTCAAATGAAAACAATAGAAATCGTAACATTAATTGGCATCGGACTCACTTTCATCGTGGGCATTTTCAATCTAATCATAACCTTTAGAAACGTTCGTAAAACGGCTTTCATCAATTCCGTTACAGCTTCAAGAATAAAATACATTCAAGAATTGAGAGAAAGCATTTCAAAATTCTGTGGGCTTGCATACAGCTATAATAATCGGCTTTATAAATTAGAATATAAAGAGGTTTGGGAATTACATAAAGAGGCTGACAGTTTAAAATTCATAATAAGACTTTATTTAAATCCAGAAGATGAATATTGGGACAATAAAATTATAAGCCTCATTGACCAAATTGTACTCAAGTCTGACAAGGACCCAACAGAGCCAATTAACGAGTTAATTACAATAACTCAATATTTACTCAAATTGGAATGGGAAGGTGCAAAAAGAGAAAGTGAAGTAGGGATAATATCTGATATAGAAAAGAAAGAGCTATACAATAAATACGTTGAAAAGCACAAACAAGCAATTTTAAAAAAATGAAAAAGGAAAGTCTATTTATTTGGGCAGTAATATTTTTAATTTCTGGGCTTTCGCTTATTGGTTGGGGCGTAGGAAAGTTATTTATCAGACCTTGCGAAGGAATAATGATTGGCTTTGGTTGTGGCTTAACAACTTCCGCAATTGTTTTATTAAGACTATTCAGGCGAAGGGATGCTTTTGAAAAGAAATAGTCTCGGAAGAAAAACTACCGCCAACAAAAGTATTTGCAAAAGCAGGGCTGGACATTGTAATTTCAGCTATGTGCAAGCATCAGCAGCGGTTCCGGCTCGACGTTCTATGTTCAGCTTTAGTTCTTAACTTCAACAACATATTTTCAAAAGGGCATTTGTACCGGGCTGGACAATCAATGAATTCCCTGCCTTCGCAAATACTCGAACGTTGGTGGCAAGTTAAAAAGACCCTACACTATGGACAGTTTCAAAGAATCGATACTTAATTTTCAGAATAAATTTAGCAGACTTTTCAATTTTGGGTTTAGACGGAAAAAATTTGAATACAAAATTTCAAGTGACAGTTTTTGGGCTGTAAATACATCAAAAAGTAGCTTCTTTACAATTCTATTTACATTATTTGGTTCAGCACATTTAATTTCTGGTTTTATTGAATATTATACTGCAGAAGGAAATGTTGGGTCAGACTTTTATATTGCATTTGGTATTTTATTCATAGTTGGACT